>NZ_JAGYPD010000001.1 GCF_018343515.1 Bacillus sp. FJAT-50079
TTTTTGTTGGCCTAGCTGCCAACAATATTCCTTAGAAAGGAGGTGATCCAGCCGCACCTTCCGATACGGCTACCTTGTTACGACTTCACCCCAATCATCTGTCCCACCTTCGGCGGCTGGCTCCCAAAAGGGTTACCCCACCGACTTCGGGTGTTACAAACTCTCGTGGTGTGACGGGCGGTGTGTACAAGACCCGGGAACGTATTCACCGTGGCATGCTGATCCACGATTACTAGCGATTCCGGCTTCATGCAGGCGAGTTGCAGCCTGCAATCCGAACTGAGAATGGTTTTATGGGATTGGCTAAACCTCGCGGTCTTGCAGCCCTTTGTACCATCCATTGTAGCACGTGTGTAGCCCAGGTCATAAGGGGCATGATGATTTGACGTCATCCCCACCTTCCTCCGGTTTGTCACCGGCAGTCACCTTAGAGTGCCCAACTAAATGCTGGCAACTAAGATCAAGGGTTGCGCTCGTTGCGGGACTTAACCCAACATCTCACGACACGAGCTGACGACAACCATGCACCACCTGTCACTCTGTCCCCCGAAGGGGAACGCCTTATCTCTAAGGTTGTCAGAGGATGTCAAGACCTGGTAAGGTTCTTCGCGTTGCTTCGAATTAAACCACATGCTCCACCGCTTGTGCGGGTCCCCGTCAATTCCTTTGAGTTTCAGCCTTGCGGCCGTACTCCCCAGGCGGAGTGCTTAATGCGTTTGCTGCAGCACTAAAGGGCGGAAACCCTCTAACACTTAGCACTCATCGTTTACGGCGTGGACTACCAGGGTATCTAATCCTGTTCGCTCCCCACGCTTTCGCGCCTCAGCGTCAGTTACAGACCAAAGAGCCGCCTTCGCCACTGGTGTTCCTCCACATCTCTACGCATTTCACCGCTACACGTGGAATTCCGCTCTTCTCTTCTGCACTCAAGTCTCCCAGTTTCCAATGACCCTCCACGGTTGAGCCGTGGGCTTTCACATCAGACTTAAGAGACCGCCTGCGCGCGCTTTACGCCCAATAATTCCGGACAACGCTTGCCACCTACGTATTACCGCGGCTGCTGGCACGTAGTTAGCCGTGGCTTTCTGGTCAGGTACCGTCAAGGTACCGGCAGTTACTCCGATACTTGTTCTTCCCTGATAACAGAGTTTTACGATCCGAAGACCTTCATCACTCACGCGGCGTTGCTCCGTCAGACTTTCGTCCATTGCGGAAGATTCCCTACTGCTGCCTCCCGTAGGAGTCTGGGCCGTGTCTCAGTCCCAGTGTGGCCGATCACCCTCTCAGGTCGGCTACGCATCGTTGCCTTGGTGAGCCGTTACCTCACCAACTAGCTAATGCGCCGCGGGCCCATCTGTAAGTGACAGCCGAAGCCGCCTTTCAACCTTTCCCCATGCGAGGAAAGAAATTATCCGGTATTAGCTCCGGTTTCCCGAAGTTATCCCAGTCTTACAGGCAGGTTGCCCACGTGTTACTCACCCGTCCGCCGCTAACTTCAGGGAGCAAGCTCCCATCCATTCGCTCGACTTGCATGTATTAGGCACGCCGCCAGCGTTCGTCCTGAGCCAGGATCAAACTCTCATAAAAGAAGTTTAGGCTCGCACGATGCGAGTCACAACGACGTTGTCACAGGATGTGACGTTCTTAGTCGTTGATCCTTACTCTTGCTGGCAATGGTTAAAACCATTGTTTAAAAATTAATTTAACGTTCGTTTCGTTCAGTTTTCAAAGATCAAACTTGCTTGTTTTTGATAGCAACTTTTATATCTTACCATTTATAAAACCGCTTGTCAACAACTTTTTTTGGAGCGGGTGAAGGGAATCGAACCCTCATCATCAGCTTGGAAGGCTGAGGTTTTACCACTAAACTACACCCGCATTTATTTTATTAAAAAATGGCGCGCCCGAGAGGAGTCGAACCCCTAACCTTTTGATCCGTAGTCAAACGCTCTATCCAATTGAGCTACGGGCGCATATTTTTTTGGTGCGGTCGAGAGGACTTGAACCTCCACGGGGTTAACCCCCACTAGGCCCTCAACCTAGCGCGTCTGCCATTCCGCCACGACCGCATCTTTTGAAGAACATTTTATATAATATCAAACCGCAATCCATTTGTCAATAACTTTTTTCGAAGTTAAAATGGTGAGCCATGCAGGATTCGAACCTGCGACCCTCTGATTAAAAGTCAGATGCTCTACCGACTGAGCTAATGGCTCATTGGCTGGGCTAGCTGGATTCGAACCAACGAATGACGGAGTCAAAGTCCGTTGCCTTACCGCTTGGCTATAGCCCAACAATGTTTTTCAAAAAAAAGAATGGCGGTCCCGACGGGAATCGAACCCGCGATCTCCTGCGTGACAGGCAGGCATGTTAACCGCTACACCACGGGACCTTTTAAATTTCTTATTATATTTCAAGCACTTGGAAAACTCTTAAAATAAATGTATGACCCCTACGGGATTCGAACCCGTGTTACCGCCGTGAAAGGGCGGTGTCTTAACCGCTTGACCAAGGGGCCAAAATATTTTTTATGGCGGAGAAGGAGGGATTTGAACCCTCGCGCCGTTTACACGACCTATGCCCTTAGCAGGGGCACCTCTTCAGCCTCTTGAGTACTTCCCCATAAGCTTGTCTAAATAAAAACTCCGCAGGTAGGATTCGAACCTACGACCGATCGGTTAACAGCCGATAGCTCTACCACTGAGCTACTGCGGATCAATCGACTCTTACGATTATAGATACCTATTAGCAGACTGTCAAGAGAAATCCTAAACTTTTTTTAAATAATTATTTATCATGATATTCCTTAAGCTTTCCCTCACATTTTCCACAAACATAACGATTAATATTAACCCTTCTTTTCCGCTTGTATATCGTTTTGCATTTCGAGCATATATACATACGAAGATTAACTTTCACTTTCTCCATCGTTTCCATTAATGGAGAACAATGACGTGGAGCCCCTACTTTTTTAAGCAATTGTCGGAAATCAGCGTCACCATGCTTATATCCCTTCCCTTCAATATGAAGATGGTAATGGCATAATTCATGCTTTATGATCCCTACAATTTCTTCATATCCATGTTCTACGAAGTACTTGCGATTAACTTCAATATGATGATTTGAAAGTAAATATCGCCCACCTGTTGTTCGTAAGCGCGAGTTAAAATAGGCCATATGCTTGAATGGTTTTCCAAAGTATTCGATGGATAGTTTCTCGGTTAATACTTGCAATTGTTCATCAGTCAAAATGCTTCCCCCTTAGAACATGACAACCTATTTTTCCATACATTAAATGAAAAGAACTCTTATTAGGAGGTCTAGTCCATGCCTACTTGGTTTCAAAATCAAATTCAAAAAGCATTTTTAGATAAGAACCTCCATCAAATTAGGTTGCTAAATCAATGCTGGTATTTTTATAGAAAAAAACACTGCGCAAATTAGCAGTGTCTTATACGGTTGTAGGAGGAACGTATTTCTCCTTACAACCGTTATTCTTCTATGGCGTTTTAATCATTGTTAATGATAGACGCCCTTTTTGTACATCTACGTTTTCGACCCAAACAGTGACAATATCACCAAGTGCCACCACATCGAGTGGATGCTTTACAAAGCGATTGCTTAACTTTGAAATATGAACTAAGCCGTCTTCACTTACACCAACATCGACGAATGCACCAAAATCAACAACATTACGCACAGTACCTTGAAGCTCCATACCAGGTTTTAAATCTTCCAGTTTTAGAAGATCCTTTTTAAGCAATGGTTTTGGTAGCTCATCCCTTAAATCTCGTCCCGGCTTCATTAATGCGTCGACAATATCATTTAATGTTAGAATACCTAACCCAAGCTCTTCTGACATTTCATCCATGTTTATTTCCTTCAGTTTTTCACTTAATGCAGGAGTTCCTAAATCTTTTGCTGCCATGCCGATTTTCGTTAATAGTTTTTTTACTTCGTCGTAGTTTTCCGGATGAATCGGCGTTACATCAAGTGGATCTTCTCCATCTAAAATTCGCATAAAACCAATCGCTTGCTCATATGTTTTGGCACCGAGGCGGGGAATGTCTTTTAGCTGTCTTCGATATTTAAATTTCCCGTGTTCCTCGCGATGCTTCACAATATTATTCGCAACGGTTTTACTTAGTCCTGATACATATTGAAGCAAGGAAGATGAAGCCGTATTGACGTTTACGCCGACCTGGTTCACCGCCGTTTCAACGACAAATGATAAGGATTCATGCAATTTCTTTTGAGAAACATCATGTTGGTATTGCCCAACCCCAACTGATTTCGGATCAATTTTAACTAATTCTGCCAAAGGGTCTTGCAGTCTGCGAGCAATCGAAATCGCACTTCTTTCTTCGACCTGTAATTCTGGGAATTCCTCACGCGCAAGCTCTGACGCTGAGTACACACTCGCACCCGCTTCATTGACAATGAGATAAGCGACATCTAACTGGAGCTCTTTTAATACCTCAGTTGTGAATTGTTCCGTTTCCTGCGATGCTGTTCCGTTTCCAATCGCAATAAGTTCAATCTTATATTTTTTTATCACTTCAATCATTTTTTCCTTCGCTTCCGCACGCTTTGCTCTCGGTGGATGTGGATAAATGACATCAATGTGGAGCATTTTTCCCGTCTCATCTACAACAGCCATTTTACAGCCTGTTCGGTATGCGGGATCAACACCAAGCACCATTTTTCCTTTTAACGGCGGCTGAAGCAATAAATTCCTTAAGTTCTCAGAGAAAATATGAATGGATTGATTTTCCGCCTTCTCCGTTAACTCATTACGGATTTCACGCTCAATTGCTGGCTCGATCAACCGTTTATAACTATCTTCTATCGCTTCAATGACAACTGGTGCCGCAGTCGAGTGGACATTTTTTATAAATCGTTTATTTAAATAGGTTAAAATATTAGCCACATCTGCTTTAATCGCAACTCGTAATACATCTTCTTTTTCTCCACGGTTTAATGCCAAGATGCGGTGCGGAACAATTCTTTTTACCGCTTCTTCATATTCATAATACATTTCAAAAATGCTTTTCTCGTCCTTCTCCGGATTTTTTACCGTGGCAATCACTTTTCCAGAGCGCATCGTCTCATTTCGTACCCATTGGCGAATATTTGCATCATCTGACACTTGTTCAGCAATGATATCTTGCGCACCTTTAATTGCATCTTCCGTCGTAGAGACCACTTTTTCAGTTGAAATGTATTGCTCAGCCTCTTTTTCAACCTCCCCTATTTTCGGGAAAGTAAGCAACCACTCGGCGAAGGGCTCTAACCCTTTTTCTTTTGCAACCGTTGCCCTTGTACGGCGTTTCTGTTTATAAGGGCGATATAAATCTTCTACGATTTGAAGTTTATTCGCTTTTAAAATGTCCCGTTTCAATTCATCTGTTAGTTTTCCTTGTTCTTCTATTAAACGAATAACATCGATTTTCCGTTGCTCTAATCCTTGCAAATAGTTCCAACTATCCATGATGTCCTTAATTTGTACTTCATCAAGTGCGCCCGTCATCTCTTTTCGGTAGCGTGCAATAAAAGGGACGGTATTGCCTTCTTCTAATAATTGAATGACGCTATTAATTTGCTTTTTCGATAATTTTAGTTCATCGGAAAGCTGACGAACGAGCTTGTCCTCTTTTTCTTCAAGTTGAATCATGAGTTTCCCTCGTTTCTCAATATCATTTTCACATCTTACCATAGGAGAAGTGTAATGGTTTTAGCAAACCGCTGCAACTTAAGTATACATATTTCTTTTCTAAAAACTGACTATGATTTTAGCTTAATAAAAAAAACTACCCCAAAAGAGTAGATTACAAAATGAATACCCATATGAATAAATTTGTTTGAACTGATTGAAAAAGATTGTCAGCCTTGGCGCAGTAAGAACTCCGGAACAGGAGGAAACCTACTCTCATTAGAGTAGGTTTCCTACAATAAACGACATATCATCAAACGCATCGATTTGTTTCTCCTTCAGTTGCTGCGCCAAGATCGTAATGGAATGCTCACTAGTAAGCAATGCCCTTGTATTCACATTTACAAACCCATCCGAATGAATTAAAAACCTTGATTTTGGATCGAAAGGATATGTTTGCGTACGAAATCTTTGTCTCCTGCCGGATAAATATCCTGTCACAGGCATGGGATAAATCATTTTGCCAGCCGGTGGATAGACGTAGAATCGTATGTTTCCAACACAACTATATTCAAATTGTTTCTTCTGAAAATCCACCTTTAAAATCGCCACGGCCGCCCCTCTTTTTCCGACCATTGCTTTATTACAATCATCGATCAGAGCATCGACACATTTTTCAGGATTTGCTTCCACAATCGAAACAGCAGCTTGTGACGCTTCATAAGCGAATTCACCACTTCCAAGACCATCAGCTAGAATACACACGAAAAAGTCATTATTGGCTTCCATATAGATGCTGTCACCACAATAAGTGTTGCCGCCTTTAGCCGTTTGAAAAGAATGTACTTCAAGATGGGGAGTATTCAAATACATCATAAAGGTGAACGCTCCGTATTTATAGATTCTTCATGTATTGCCTCGCGCAACTTTTTAATCGCACGCCTTTGCAAGCGTGATACGTGCATTTGTGAAATATTTAGCATTTCTCCCGCCTCTTTCTGACTCATGTTTTCCAAATATGTGTATTGAATAATTTTCTTCTCTCTCTCTGATAGGACGTGGAGAACCTTCTCTAAAACAAGGCGCTGATTTATTTTTTCATAACCATCATCGATACTGCCGACGATATCGAGCAATGTAACCGTACTTCCATCAGCATCCGCTTCAATTGAATGGTCTACCGACAGTGCTTGATAGCTTTTCCCCATCTCCATTGCCTCTAAAATTTCCTCTTCTGAAACATCCAAATACGAGGCGATTTCGTCAATTTTCGGTGAACGTTGAAGTTCAGTCGTTAATGTTTCAACTGTCGTTTTAATTTTCGGACCTAATTCTTTAATTCTACGCGGAACATGAACACTCCATGTTTTATCTCGTAAAAAACGTTTAATTTCTCCGATAATGGTCGGGATTGCAAATGCTTCAAACGATTTTCCATACGATTCATCATATCTTCGGATCGCTCCAAGCAAACCGATTACTCCTACTTGGAAAATATCTTCATGATACGATTTTCCCTTCGAATATTTTCGGGCAATCGATTCAACTAAATTTTTATAGTGAAAGACTAACTGATCTTGGGCCTCTTCATCTTGATAAAGCTGATAAGCCTTTATCCATTTATTCACTTCGCTTTTTGTATGATCAGGTTGAGATTGTTTCGACATTCCTCTCCACCTGCTCTCCTTCGAGATACTTCGTCATGAACACGATTACCCCTTCATTTTGATGAACGATTACTTCATCCATTAAACTTTCAATTAAATAAAGCCCTAAGCCTCCTTCACGCAAAAATTCAATCTGTACATTTTCCTTATACGGGCCCGTTTCTTCACGTATTTGTTGTAAATTAAAGCTTTGACCTGAATCAGCAACCATCACTTCAATTCGGTCTTCATAAAGGGCAAATCCAACAACGATTTCCCCTCCCTCACCTTCCTTATATGCATGCTGAACCGCATTTGTCGTTGCTTCACTGACAGCGATTTTCAAATCCTCAATTAATTCGTATGTAAATCCCATTCTGCTAGCGATTCCGGACAGCGTTAAACGAATGACTCCTACGTATTCCGCTTTTGCTGGAATTTTCATTTCAATGTAGTCAAAAGCTTCCGCCATTACACTCCACCCTCTACCCCGGTATTAATATCCATTACATCGGCTAATCCAGTAATGTCAAATAACCGTTTTAATCTGTCTGACATTCCAGTGAGAAGCAATTCTCCTTCATGAGACTTCAGAGCTTTGAACAAGCCTACAAACACACCTAGACCCGTGCTATCCATATATATAACACCCGATAAATCGACGACGATTTTCACACCTTTTGTTTCTGCCGCGGGAAATAAAGAATCCCTTAATTCTGGTGCAGTATATGCATCGATTTCTCCAGCTACCTTCACGTGGATTACTTGTTCTTTTTCCGTAATATCAATCAATATATTCATAACCTCCACCCCTCTAAACCTGATATGATTGGATTTACCCTTTAAAGTAAACCGTTAAACATTTATTTTGTACGTTTTAAAATAATTAGGGTAAAATCATCACGAAGTTCGAAGTCCTGGATTCTTTCTAAATCTTTATAAATATTAGTCACGATTTCTTGTGCTGGAAGATGTTTATACTTATCAATAAAGCCAATTAAATCTTCCCGTTCAATAAATCCTTCCTCTGTTCTACATTCACTGACACCATCGGAAAAAAGGATGATCATATCTTTTGGGGATAATTTAAGTGTGTACTCCGCATATTTTGCCCGTTTGTCAATTCCGAGCAATAAGCCTTGCCCGCTTAAATCCTCATAAGCATCTATGTTCGCCATGTAAAAAAAACCTGGTTCATGACCAGCTGTCGCATAACAAAAATGATGATCTCTTGGATCGTAAACCCCGTAGCACATCGTAATAAACATGCTTGGATCAACGTTTTGTTCAACGACCCGATTTAAATTTTCAAGCACATCGCCAGGATTATGAAGATGGTCTGGGAAACTATCCATCGCGTATTTAATCATCGACATCGATAATGCCGCTGGGATCCCTTTTCCAATTACATCTGCAATTGCGATCCCAATGCAATTATCTTCATCTCTGACAAAATGGTGATAATCACCATTCATTTGTCTAGCCGGAATACTTACCGCCCCAATATCAAGTCCATCCATTTCGGGAATCGATGTCCCTAGCAATGTTTGTTGCATATTCGCCGCTACTTCAATTTCATTTTTTAATGCAATTTGTTCCGTCCGAAGGCTTTGGTGCTCACGATACGCTAATCCATACCCCATCATGACCTCAAGCAGCACATCGAAGGAAGCGATCCAACTTTCTTTCGAAGCTTCATTTTCCAACATAATCGATTTATGTAAACTAATAATTTCTTCCGGGGAAATATTATGCTCAATTAATTTCCTCGTTAATTTTTGACCTTGGTATAGAATTTGTTCATTTTGTTTTTTTAAATACCCGTTTACTATTTCTCTATATTTAGGCTTGATAAAATCCATACCAATACTCCTTTCTATCGGAGCCATTTAACTGTGGTAATTGTTGTACCTTCATTCACTTTTGATTGAATGTCAAACTCATCCATCAATCTTTTTACACCCGGTAGTCCAGCTCCCATGCCTCCAGATGTTGTAAATCCATCTTCCATCACTTTTCTTATATCTGCAATTCCAGGGCCATCATCTTTTGCAATGATGGTCAGCCCCCGCTTTCCATCTACAAAATTTTTTAATATGCATACTTCGCCTTGACCGGCATATAGAAAAATATTTCGTGCCAATTCACTTATTGCTGTTGTAATTCTTGCCTGGTCAACCGTGCCGAATCCAAGTTCCTTTGCCACATTTCTCCCCAACTGGCGAACTGCCACGATGTCCCATTCATTTGATATTTTTACGCAGGACTGCAGTTCCATTGGCTAATCCCCCAGTTCCCGATGTAATTTCTCTAAACCATTTTCTAAATCAAGGGCAGTCATGACATCTTCAAGTCGGATGCCTAATTCGATTAATGTAATTGCAACTGCTGGCTGGATTCCTGTAATGACCACTCTTGTCCCCATAAGCTTGGACATATCCATTACGTCTCCAAGCACTTTGGCAATAAACGAATCGATAAAATCGATGGAAGTAATATCAATAACAACCCCTCTTGCATTTGTAGCGTGAATTTTTTGCAAGAGATCTTCTTGAAATTCAAGTGCCGTTTGGTCATCTAATTCCCATTGAATCGATACTAATAGACAATCACCTAATTTTAAAATGGGTATTCTCATCGCTCCCCCTCCATCATAACAATCTTTCTATTTGTAAAGGCTAATGCCTGTTCTATACCTTTACGCAACGTACTTGTTGTTGTGATTTGGTTTAAGTCAATGCCTAGGTTGACAATCGTTTGAGCAATTTCCGGGCGTATTCCAACGAGCATACATTTTGCACCTACTAGTCTTACTGCATCGGCAGCTTGAATAATGTGATGTGCAACCATTGTATCAACAACTGGAACACCAGTAATATCAATAAGAACAACTTCTGAGCGATGTTTCACAACACCTGTAAGTAAATTTTCCATGATGAGCCGCGCTCTCTCTGTATCAATCGTCCCAACAAGGGGCATGATTGATATTTTTTCAAATACTGGGATTAATGGAGCTGATAATTCTTGTAATGCAATTTTCTGAAGTGAAAGGATTTTCTCCCATGAATTTGAGTATGCTTCAATTATTTTTGTGAAGACAGGGGCTGTCCATTGGTCAAATCCAACAATTAATTCATTCTTTTCCTCATGCGTAAAATGCTCTTCATTGAGCATTTTCTCATGGACGATCAACGTTAATGTACGCAGACCCGATGTAACGAATGTTAAATCCCAGCCGAGACGAACAAGCTTTTCTGCAAAATTACCAACCTTTTTTTGATGATTTTCTTCTTTGAACGGAAGATGGGAAACAATGAAGCTAATAAATTCCTTGCATGTATTGGAATAGAGGTCGCTTGAAACGATGCTTAGTCCGCGCTCCTCACCGAATTCTTTCATTTTCTCCATCCATATTTGGAGAATCTCTTTTTCATGTTTTTTTATATATTCAGTAATTTTATAATACACAAGTTCCTCTCCCTTCTAACGCCTTTATCATAGAATAAAAAAAGCGCCACTGCAAAACAGAGCGCCTTAAAAATCGATGAGACCCAGACTTATCTGCAAAGCTTCATCTACTTTTGCCATCATTTCTTCGTCAAGATGCGTGATCTTGTCTGTTAATCGTTGTTTATCGATTGTTCTTATTTGCTCAAGTAGCAGTACTGAGTCTCGCTCAAAGCTATATCGCTTCGAATCAATTTCCACATGTGTGGGAAGTTTAGCTTTTTGTATCTGTGCCGTAATTGCAGCAACAATCACAGTGGGGCTAAAGCGATTCCCAATGTCATTTTGAATAACCAGCACCGGCCTAACTCCGCCTTGCTCTGAACCGACCACAGGGGATAAATCGGCGAAATACACATCACCACGCTTTACGCCCAAAGATTTAACCTCCGCTTACGAGCCTTTCGACTGTGTTTTCTGCCTCATACTCCGCTTGCAGAGCTTCAGATGCAATTGCCAAGTTAATTTTGGCCATTTCCATGTATCCGCGTCTCATCGATTCAACAATATGACGTTTTTTTCGCTCGCGAAGATACATTTTTGTTGCACGATAAATAAATTCATTCCGATTCACATTTTCCTGTTCGGCGTAACCGTCCAGTTCCGCGATCAGCTGCTGCGGTAATCGTATAATAATTTCTGTTGTTGCGCTGGATTCTGACACCAACCACACCTCCGTCATTACTACAAGCCCATCAATATAAATCAATTCCAATCATACCATCAAACACTTTCTCTGGAAAGGTACTTTAGCAATTCTTCTCTATTATCGTCATATGAAATTATTACTATTACAAGACATTCTACTTTTTTCGAAAAAGTCCTTCCCCTTTTTGCAAAAAACTTGATCTTTCCCGAGAAAATTTACTTTTTCTTGTTTATATACACCCGTGGAACACGACCAGTGATCGTACATGTCACTTCATAATTGATTGTATCGAGCTTTTTTGCAATCTCATCAACGGAAATGAACTGATCCTGTTGTTTTCCGATTAATGTTACCGTCGTTCCTAGGGGCATATGGCGTGAAAGTCTGATCATCGTTTGATCCATGCAAATTTTCCCGACAATCGGAACTCTTTCCCCATCGACAAGTACTTCTTGTCCACTTAATCTTCGAATCCACCCATCAGCGTATCCGATTGGAATCGTTGCAATCCATTCATCGCTTTCAGCAGTGTAACTTGAACCGTAGCCGACGCTATCTCCTGCTTTTAGCTTTTTCACATGAACGATTTTTGTATGCAATGAGAAAGCTTCACGTAAAGCGTGAGGTATGAAAGATTTCATTTCTTCCGAAGGTGATAAACCGTATAAAGCAATTCCAATTCTCACTGCGTTAAAAATAGAATCATTATGACAAAGAGCCGCTGCACTATTTGCTGCATGAATAAAGGGTGGCTTGTGCCTTAAGCTTCGAAGCATTTCTTTAAATGTTTCAAGCTGATACTTATAATATTGCTCATCTATTTGATCAGCAGTCGCAAAATGTGTAAAAATCCCGTCGAACGTAAATCGCGGAGATTGGTCGAGCATTTCTTCTAATTTAAGAAGCTCATTTATTTCTCTTATTCCAATTCTCCCCATCCCTGTATCACATTTAATGTGAACAGATAGGCGCTCCCCTTTTTCAATTGTATTTTCAGCTTGTTCTAACCATTCCGCTTGAAAAACAGTAAGCGAAATATTTTTTTTAGCAGCAAGTCCAGCATCCGCCGATCTTGTCGCTCCTAAAACGAGGATTGGTGCAGTAACTCCACTTTCCCTTAATGCAAGCGCCTCGTCTAATAGAGCGACGACCAATCCGTACGCTCCTGCTTTTAAGGCGGTTTTCGCGACTTCAATATCTCCATGTCCATACGCATTTGCTTTTACAGCCGCGAACACTCTCGTTTCTTTTGGAACAGTTGCTCTAATCGCTGTCATATTTTCATATATTCCATCAAGATTAATTTCTGCCCATGTATCTCGATAAAAGTTTTTCATTATGCTGTCACTTCCTCAATTGCATCGAGTCAAAAAATAACCATTTATTGATTATCTGATTCATACCGCTAGATGTCAATAAGAAAAACGGAGGGAAATGTGTAGTGAAAAAAAGCGGCATATCCAAAGTCCCATCAGACAACAATAGTGTCCCACTATTTGGATCATTTTTCCATGTAATGCGTTTGATTGCAGGTTAATGAAGACAGCTGGGGAACAGAGGGGCTCCAAGGTGCATGGGACGGGACTATAAATGAACAATCGATTTTTTAAATGACAATTAAACCCGACGAATCTGTGTTACTTACAATATGCAAGAGGAAGATGATCTATTTTTTACAAATACATTATTTCAGAAACAAAAAAACAGACCCGATCCCAATTGGGAGAGGCCTGCTCGGTCATTTTTATTTTTCTGTTCCCGCTTGTACAGACTTTGCAGCCATAACCATTTCATCAGGAGTTAGATCATTGGACACGAGCATATAGTCAACTCCATTTTCACTCCAAGTAACCGATTGCTCCGTCATCACTCCAACTGAAGCTCCTAAATCAACCATTTCTCCGTCTTCGACCTCAATCATCTTCATCGATGTAGCTGGAACAACCCGTGCTTGTTCTTGGAATAAAGTAAAGGACTTATCTCCCCCGTACGTAAGGATGATTCGCTTTCCATTATCTGTCTCCATCTCTTTTTCATCAGCGAGTGAAACATTCGGTATATCAGCCATTACATATTTGACGGTAAAATCTCCCTTATTACTATTCGCAAGGACAGGTACTTCCATTTGCGCGCTTGTCATGTTTTTCTCTGTTTCAAATGCATCTTTATCAAACTTTGCATTGAAATCCACTTTGGAGAATTCCACAGTCATTACCGGATTATGATTCGTATCCATCACTTTGACGGTTACAGGCTCAAGCGTATCTTTCCGGAACGTAATTTCTTGAGATGGCAGCATTTTATTATTTTGATAGCGTGTTTTCGTCTCAAATACGTAATGATCATCTGTTGCTTTAAACTTTGCCTCTTTGTCATTTAAAACATCGGCGACAAGTGACTCATACAAATATGCCTGACTGCTGTTTTGCGGCCATTCACTTTGGAATCGATAGCTTTTGTTTAACGCGGGAGTGACAACGTACACACCGCTTTTATTACGGAGAATCATTTGACTTTGATCCTTTTTCTCATTCTTCAAATGAACTCGGTAATCGCCCGGTTTATTATGCCAAACATCAATATCGTATGACTGGGGATCATTTCCAACCGTTAGAGTCATTTGTGCAGTAGCCTTGTACCCTTTTAAATTCCCGACCTTTTCCTTTAATCCTTTCGTCACGTCCTCCTGTGATTTTGTACCACAGGCAGATAGCACTACACTCAAAGCTATTAAAGCCGAAATTAGCCATAACCCCTTCCTCATTCCTTCAACCCCTTTATTGTCTCATTTGAACAAAAAGAAGAGAGAAAGTGGGTCGGCGGGGTATTTTCCAACCATTTTTTACCGCGACGTCCCGCATAATGTGGCAATGACACCCTCGACCAGCTTTGTCTCTTCTGACGCACTAAAAATATATGAGACAACCATCCCCAATATACCAAGAAAAGCGAAAGGTGTCCGTTTAGCGACGTAAAAACTGCGCCAACAGGATGTTGGTGCATCGACGTTGCCATAGGATGTGGCGATCTTAGTCGACGATCCTTAAAATCGAGATAAAGGAAAAACGGCGAAGAATGAGCCGATGTTGACTTAGATAGAAAGTTTGTGAATTGTGTTAGTCGCTGGACGCCTAAAGTGAGACACTGAAAAAAAGAAAAGGGTTTGACAAGCTATTTGATCAAGTCTTTTCTGATTCAAGTATCACTTGTGCAGCAGCATATGCTTTCGTATGTGTAATAGATAAATGGATTTTATAATCTGTTGACGCAACGATATGTGGTTTTCCTTTTTCATCAGCGATAATCTCAATATCTTGAAAAGAACAATCGCTTCCTATTCCCGTTCCGACAGCTTTCGCATATGCCTCTTTGGCTGCAAATCTGCCAGCTAGAAATTCCGTTTTTCGTGTTTCTGATAATGTAAAATAAGTAGACAGCTCGTTTTTTGTTAGAACGCGATAAGGAAACCGTTCCTGCCTCCTTCTTAGCTTTTCTACCCTTTCTGTCTCGACTAGGTCTAATCCGATTCCATGAATCATATACATCCCCTCTTCTAAAGCATCTATGATTAAACATATAGTAATATTAGTTGTCCAAAATCGCCTTTTCCTTTAATCTAAATATCGAAAGGAGTTATGAATATGTTTGTTCGAACAGAAAGTTTTGGACAATTTTTAAAGTTGTATCCGATGATTTCAATCATTATCACCATTCAGTTGATTGTTTTTCTCGTGATCAACGCAAATCATTATTGGCTATTCGAATTACTTTCAGGAGTTAACGGCTACATCGCCGATGGCGAATATTGGCGCCTCATTAGTCCGATTATCGTTCATATTAGTTTTGCCCATTTATTTTTCAACTCATTTTCACTTATTCTTTTTGGACCTGCTCTTGAACGCGCACTTGGATCTTTTTTGTTTGTCATTGTTTATTTCGCTTGTGGAATTGGAGCGAATATTGCCACGTTCTTTATTCACCCACCCCATTATGTTCATATTGGAGCAAGCGGAGCCATTTTCGGCTTGTTTGGTGTGTATGCGGCTGTGCTTCTATTTAGAAAAGATGCAATGCCAGCGCATGGAAGACAAGTCATTATTCCAATTGCCGTCATTAGTGTCGTCATAACTTTTTTCCAAGCAAATGTGAATGTAACTGGGCATATATTTGGATTAATTGCTGGGTTGCTGATCGGTAAGTTTTTATTATCATTTCGTAAAATCACTTTTTACTAAGACGCTGTCTGCCTCGTCTCATTATTCGTTTTCGGGGTAGACAGACGTCGGTCGGTACCATTCGTACATCGTTGCCGCTTCATTCGCATCTACATGCTTGATCGAAAAGCTCGACATCCCGCCGCTCATAACAGCAGTCGTTACCGTAGCAAGATCGGCGCGCTTTTGAAACCAATTTACTGAGCATTTGATCGATTGAATTCGATTTTTTCTCATATAAACCGTTTGCTGCTGAATATCTCGATACCTGATGACAAGTTGGTTATTCGTTATATTCCACCCCGCCGAGCGATATTGTAATACCCCAATCACCCATGATAGAGCGATTAATAAACTAGCAATCAATCCGTACGGCCAAAGCCACACAGAAAGAGCGACGGTTACGATTAACGCTTGAACCATTTTAATTAAGTAGAAACGACGCTTTGCCCTTTTAGGCACGCGTGTAAAATCAAGATCAAACACGTAGTCTGGAAGCGCATCTTGGAGCATGGCTGCAACCGCCTTTTTCTTTACGACCGGCATAAGCATCCCGTCAGCTTTCTCCTCTTCCACTGAACTTCCCGCATATTCCACCGCTACACTTGCATAGCCAAATGGCTGTCGAAACGGACTTTCCGTTATTTTTACTGCTTGAATTTTTTTGATCGGAATGGTCGTTGTCCGTTTTTCAAGCAAGCCCCGAGTAATAACGAGATCTTCCTCCACCTTTCTTAGAGTGAAATCATTGTATTTTAAATAGGTAATAATGACAGAAATGATCCAAGCAAATAAGAACAAAATAAAGACGATAAATGTTAATAGTAAATAACCCGTACGGATCAATTCTCCCATTCCTTTGAATATTTTTTCAAATGGAATAAGCCCTTCAAATTGACTTCCAAATGCGACAACCGCTGAGATGATTACCCCAGCTCTGCCTGAGGTCGAAGCAAAAAACAATAATTGACGACCCGTTATTTTATACAAAATCGTCTCTTTATTTTCCTTATCTATCGTGAGTTCTTCCGTGAAGTTTTTATTTGCCTTCGCATCATTAATTAGCTGCTGAATCGCAAGCGCATCTTCCTTCTTAATGGCACTCATTTCTGCTTCCGATTCTTTTGCTCCTCCTGCTGTTTCGACTTTCACCTTTACAAGCCCAAATGGTCGGTGGAAAATCCCTTCCGAAAAATCGAGGCTTTGAATCCGCTCAAATGGGATATACCGTTTCTTTTTTATAAATAGTCCATGCTCAATACGCAATTCCATATCTTCCACACGATATGTATACCGAACCCACTTAATGACACTTGCGCCTACTGAAAATAATAAGATGACACCGATGGCGATCATTGGGCCATACTGTCTGATCCAATCCATCAATCCTTCAATCGGAATCATTTGATCTTTTCCATCACGCATAGCAAAAACGATAAAATAAAGAGCGACCGGAACAATGACCTGCCTAATAACTGCCAACAATTCCAATAAAATGGTAATCGGATGTAGCCGCTTCGGATTAAACATCTTCTTCAGCCACCCTTGCCAATTTGGAAATCTTATAGCGTAATTCCTCTGCTTCCTCTATATCGACAGCAGGAATTTCATGTCTTGATGCCGCTGTGGAGATTTCAATCGATGCAAGTCGATATTTCCGTAAAAGCGGTCCTTGAACCGTATCAACATGTTGGACACGAACCATTGGCACAAGTGTCCTCGTAATAATAAAAATTCCATGTTGAAGTTCAATTTCCTGTTCCCTCACTTCATAACGCCACCACTTCCAACGTAAAGAAGGGATAATTTTAACGAAAAAGATTGTTCCAATTACCGCAACAATAGCCGCGACCGCTACAAATAAAAAAGACCATTCAAAAAAGAAAGACATGACCCCCACACCGATTACGAGCAGCCAGATGATCGCTGACGTAATCGTTCCAACAATTCGCCATACTTTCAAGCCTTTTTTCGAGATTCTTTTTGCCGGCTGATTAATATTCACTTTTCCCCCTCCGTTCTTTTTATTTATATACGGATAAAGACAAACTTTAGTTTCAGGATTATTCTTATGTTGCGCATTTAGCTGCGGCGAAAATTATGTCATGAATCGACGAATCTCCTCCTTATCTCGAGGTTCAGATGGATTTCACCGAACAAAGATGGCGATTTATGAGCCGCTGAGCCCGAATTCTATGCCACTTTGCGAATTAATAAGTCATTGGAATTAGATGATACGCCCTATTACAGATTTTACAAGCCGCTTCCATGGATTTACAAGCCGCCTTACGGGCTTTACAAGCCAATTCATTAGTTTTACAAGCCACTTTACGTACTTTACAAGCCAATTCAAATATTTTCCCTGTAACTAAAAAAAGCAATCGGTGGATATCCGATTGCTTTGCCTGTTTCGTAATTTGCAATCTACAAAACAGCTTGATCGCTTACTTTTTTTGAGCGCGCTCTTTTTCGTGATCAACCCGCTATTGGGCTGATCACTTTCAAGCTTCCGCTCATTTCGCGTGAGCGGATCGTTCGCTTATGGTCTTCTTCCACCTGTTCGACGCTGTGGCTTCCGATTTCCTTTATATGATTGCTGGCCCGATTTTCCACGACGATGGCGATTATCCCCACCACCGCCACCGCGGTATTGGTCGCGTTTTGCCGGTAATGGACGCTCTTCGGTAATGTGAACTGGTGTTTTATCTGGCTCTTTCGTTAACACTTTCAATGCCGCCGCAACGACGAGCAATGGATTATCATGTTCATTCAAAATCTCACTTGCAATTGCTTGATAGTTTTCTAAATCGCCTTCGCGAATTGCTTCATCAAGCTTTTCCATCGTAATTCGTTGCTGACCTTCCATTGCATCATCCCATGTTGGTGGCTGCATCGGTGTCATGCGCTTTTTCGTTGTTTGTTCCACAATGCGTAAATAACCCATTTCCCGTGGACTAACGAAAGTAATCGCCATTCCTTCTTTTCCAGCACGGCCTGTTCTACCAATGCGGTGTACATAGCTTTCTGGATCTTGAGGAATATCATAATTGTACACATGAGTAACACCAGAAATGTCGAGGCCGCGAGCTGCCACGTCCGTAGCGACTAATACGTCGACTCTGCCGTCTTTAAATTTCTTTAAAACAGACATCCGTTTTGCTTGTGTTAAATCTCCGTGAATACCTTCAGCTGTATAGCCACGAAGTGTTAGTGCATTCGCTAATTCGTCAACACGACGCTTCGTTCTTCCGAACACAATCGCTAACTCAGGTGATTGTGTATCAATCAAGCGCGAAAGAACGTCGAATTTCTCCTTTTCATGCACTTTAACGAAATATTGTTCAATAAGAGGAACAGTCATTTCTTTCGCTTTAATTTTCACAATCTCAGGCTCATTCATAAAGCGAGTAGCAATTCGACGAATCGGTTCTGGCATTGTTGCTGAGAACAATAATGTTTGACGCTCTTCTGGAACCGTTTCTAAGATCGCTTCAATGTCTTCAATGAAGCCCATATTAAGCATTTCGTCCGCTTCATCAAGAATGACCGTGTGAACATTTCCTAATTTCAACGTACGGCGCTTAATATGGTCAAGAATTCTTCCCGGAGTTCCGACGATAATATGCGGACCTCTTTTCAATGAGCGAATTTGTCTTTGAATATCTGATCCTCCGTAGATCGCAAGTACACGAACTCGTGCATCCGTACCAATTTTATACAATTCTTCAGAAACCTGAATCGCAAGTTCTCTTGTTGGCGCAATGATAATTCCTTGCACATGAGCAGATTTCACGTCAACTTTTTCAATTAACGGAATCCCGAATGCTGCTGTTTTTCCCGTACCTGTTTGTGCCTGTCCAATCAAATCTTTACCTTCCATACTTAGAGGAATGGTCTTTGCTTGTATCGGTGTTGCTTCCTCAAAGCCCATTCTGTTTACTGCTTTTAGTATCGACGGGCTAATATTTAAATCTGAAAACTTTGTCAATGCTTCTCAATCTCCTTTTAAATCCTCATCAAAAGACGAGGCTGATGCCATTTACCAGGAATATTCCCGGATTTGTGCTTTTTCATGCACTTCCAAACAAAGAGCTGCTGCGAAAAATTGTAAACGATGGTGACAATTCTACCATTAATTGTTTTTGATTACAATTCATCTTTACGAATTGTTTTATTTCTCTTTGCTTATACTTAGTGCGTTGACCGTCTTTTCCATTCTCATCCCACGCGATGCTTTCACTAAAATGACCTCATGACCCTCTATTTTCTCTTTCAATGCTGATACAAGTTCATCCTGATCGGTAAAATGGAACACATGGTTTTCGGAAAAATTTATTTTTGCCCCCATAGCTATATATTTCCCGAGCTCACCATAAGTAAATACATATTTAATTTTTTTAGGATCAATTTCTTTTCCGACCCTTTCATGATATTGAATGGCTTGCTCGCCTAGCTCCAACATATCGCCTAGCACAATCATTTTTTCTCGTTCATTCCCCATATTCTCAAACATTGAAATAACAGCAAGAGTGGCCGTTGGACTCGAATTATACGCATCATTTAAAATTCGCGTTTCTTTAAAACCATCATGCCATTCCATCCTCATATTAGATAATTTAACTTCCTTTAAGCCGTTTCTAATTTCATTTTCCGCAATTAAAAAATCACCTGCTGCAAGCAAAACAGCCAATGCGTTAAAAATATTATGCTTGCCTGGAATTGGAAGAAAAAATGGTTGATCAGATAAAGCTGGAACAATGAATGTACTCCCTGAATCATTCATGTCTAGATGGTCTGGATAAAGATCATATTCTGATGATGCACCAAAGGTTCGCGTACGATACTGCTTTAACATGCTCACCCGCTTCACAAGTAATGGTTCATTTCCCGGGTAAATGAGCAGTCCGCCTTCTTTCAACCCTTCCGCGATTTCTAGTTTCGCATCGGCAATCGCCTCTCGGGAGCCAAGATCTTGCATATGTGCTTCGCCTATATTCGTTATAATCGCTACATCTGGCCGAGCCAGCTTCGTTAATAAGGAAATCTCCCCTTTACCGCTCATCCCCATTTCAAGCACAGCTACTTCTGTCGCTTCGTCCATCCCAAGAATCGTAAGAGGTAATCCGATATGATTATTGAAATTCCCTTCTGTTTTATGGACATGATACGCTTGAGAAAAAATCGCGGCGGCAATATCCTTGGTCGTCGTTTTTCCATTGCTGCCTGTAATTCCAATGATTTTCGCTGAAAGCTCGTTACGGTAAGAACGGGCTAGTTGCTGTAATGCAAGCAATGTATCTTCTACGATTAAAACTGGAATATTTTTTGGCGGATTCGGGACGTCTTTTTGCCATAGCACCGCTGAAGCACCTGCTTCAATTGCTGGCATGACAAAGCGATGGCCGTCCGTATTCTCACCTTTAAAAGGGATGAATAGATTTCCCTTTTGAATCTTTCTCGTATCAATGCACACTCCGTGAATTTCGATATCAGCGTATGCAAAGACATCATTTTCTATTTGTATCATTTTTACTAATTGATCGATTGTTCGTTTGATCATCGGTACATCCCCCTGACATAAAACAGTGTCCCTAACTAAGTAGATGGGACACCTTTTTTCATCTAAAAAACATTTATACCTCGGCATAATGACGTCCAGATTGTTTAAAGCTCGCCTGAAAAAATCTGTGACATCAACCGGAGACTTAACTTGAATCAACAAATCTTTTTGTACCGAAAAGCGAAGCGTCAGGTACAGGATTGCCCCACTATTTTGAGTGACAAGTAGGAACTTCGGCTATTTCAAATTAAAACGTGTGAATAATTCGTTGTTTTTCTTGATGACGTTCGATTCCTAGCTCAATCATTTTTTCGATAAGCGCTGGATAATCAACACCTGTATGCTTCCATAAAAGAGGGAACATACTAAATGGAGTGAAGCCTGGCATTGTGTTTACTTCGTTAATGATTATTCTGTCTTCATTTGTTACAAAGAAGTCCGCTCTGACAAGGCCTGCGCAATCTAATGCTTTATATGCCTTAATCGCCATATCCTTCATCTTGGCATTTATCTCTGTTGAAATTTCTGCCGGAATAACGAGTGATGTATTACCATCCTTATATTTCGCTTCATAATCATAAAAAGCTTTATCTGGAACAATTTCGCCGGCGACCGAACATTCAGGGAAGTCATTGCCTAACACACCAACTTCAATCTCTCTTGCAACGACACCTTCTTCAATAATCACTCTGCGGTCATATTGAAACGCTTCTGTAAAAGCAGCCGCTAATTGTTCCCGATTTTCACATTTACTAATGCCCACACTTGAACCTAAATTTGCTGGCTTAACGAAACATGGATAACCTAGTTCCGCTTCGACTTGCTCATATGCCTTTTCAGGTGCCGCTTCCCAAGTTGGTCGGACAAACCATGTATATTTAACTTGGTCCAATCCCGCTTGGGCAAATATGTTTTTCATAATTACTTTGTCCATCGCCGCTGACGATGCAAGCACTCCGTTTCCGACATACGGAATGTTCAATAGCTCGAGCATTCCTTGAACTGTGCCATCCTCACCGTTTGGCCCGTGCAATAATGGGAAAACTACATCGTATTTTTGTTGCTGATCAGGTGCTAGTGCAGCATTCAATGCATGTGGAACCATTTCTTCATTTTGAAACACTAGCTCTTTTACATCTGTAACTGGCTCTTTCAACTCAGGACCTTTCATCCATTTTCCATCTTTTGTTATATAAATCGGATAAACCGCAAATTTATTCATATCTAACGCTTGGCATACCGCCATCGCCGTCTGTAATGATACGTCATGCTCCGCTGATTTTCCCCCGTATAATAAACAAATATTCATTTTCATTCTCATCCTCCATGATGTACAGATGTCTTTTATTTTACCACGAGGAGAAGGTATAATCTAAACATTTCCTATAAATAGTATATAGGCACTCCCCCATTTGGTGCATGTCGAATGTTTCTTTTCTACAATCACCGTACTGGTTAAGCGCTTGGTTAATTTTCGATCACATCTAGCACTAAATACCCTGTCACCGTTTTTTCATTTACTCACTTGCTTCGAACGTTTCTTTTGCTTTACCGTGCCAATAATTAATAAGAGGAGCGGAATTAAGATTTGAATAATGATCGAGTAAAATGGAAAAATCATACCATTAAACCGATTATACTCCATTGTATTAGGAAGAGCCCAAAAGGCTAACTGCACGACCAAAATCCCCGTCGGCCAGATGATTGGTCGATAATCCGAAAGGTTCAACCATTGCGCCAAGCTGATGACGGCTGCATAAAAAAACACTGATATTTTTACAAACGCTCCAGATATCCAAACTGCCATCACGACCGCTTCCATATTTTCAAAAAATCCACCTAAACTAACATATCGACTGACATTCATTAATGGATATGTTTTAAAAGCTGTTGTTGTGCCTAATACAAATAACGTGATTAAATTCGTAATTAATAATGTCATCATGACAGATATAACAGAAAACATTCCATGTTTCATTGCTTTTTTCTCATCTTGTAAAAAAGGCAAAAGGAAAAGGATAAGGAAAAATTCAGCAAATAATCCACCTTCCAAAATAAATGCTTTGATGAAAGATTTCATCTCCATATCGAATAAAGGTAAGATATTTCGAAATTCTAGATCTGGCCCTAGAAAGATTAGTAATATTAAGATCGGCAATATAAAAAAAGGGATTAATAATTGACTAATTCTCGCCAATACCTCAACTCCACCATATATACAATAAGCGCAAAGAAACACCATCAATCCAATCACAACAATTTGCGGTGTTTTAAACAAAAACGATGTAACGATAAATTCACTATATGCTCTAGATATCTCTCCGCTTGATTGAAGCAAATAAAGAAGAATGAAGAAACTTACTACTTTTCCAGGAAACTTACCCAATATTTCTTCACTACCTTGGATGACCGTTTTCCCTGGGTGAAGCCTGTATAATCGGACGGAGATAAAAATAGTAATAAACCCTAGACTTGATGCAACTATTGGAATGATCCATAATTGGTGTCCAACATATTCAGCTAACATACTTGGAAAGGTAAGGATCGCAGTGGCGATAATAGTCGGATACAATAATATAGACATTTGAACAGATGAAATTTTTCCTGTTTCCATCAAACCTTCCCCTTTTTGTTTAATTTCAGTGCTGCATAAATGTGCCAAGCGGCTTTAATAATGTACTTACCCATGTGACAGGACCAGGTAGTCTTTGAAGATCCAAAGAGGAAAGAATTAATGCAATGAATAGAAGAATCAGAAAAGTCCCTTTGTCTTTTTTAGGATGTTGTTTCATTTTGGGCCACTGAAATAAAATGATAATAAACACGATAAGCATTGTTGCAAAAAAAACTTTCCATTCCACTTATACCACCTCTATCTTTCTTTAACAGGACGATTAATGTATCCTTCTCTCTTAATATTTGTTTTAATGATGTATTCAACCTTTACCTCCGGAAACTTTTCTTCCCAACGAGGTTCTACCTTTTTCCATTGTTTCGGATATTTACGGTGAAATTCTTTACCGAAGTGAACAACATCGACTTGCAGTTTCTTCGACTCTTCGATCGCACTTCCAATCCGTTTTTGTAGTTTTTCCTGAAAGGCTTTTTCGATTTTTTCTAATGAAGCTTGGTTACTGAGATTTAAGTATGTCGTATTTTGAACAATCGATCCTTCCGCATTAATCTTAACGATCATTTTCCAATCATTACCTTTGATTTCAGGTATTAGCTTAATATCCGTCTTCACCGGAAAGATAGCTACTTCACCTTGATTATCAAGTTGAACAATGGTCGTATAGTCCTCAATTTCATTTCTTAGCCAGAGTAAGCCTCTAGTCGTCGCTTCGGAAATGATACCGATCATCTGATCCTTTTTAAACATCGCTGTCCCGATAACTTTCATAAATTTCTTGCTCTCATTAACTTCTTTTAAATAAGGCAGCACTGCCGACCTGTCCTCATTGCTTAACATTTCGTCTAAATCCTTAAGAGAAACCCCCATCCCATGTCTCTTACTCGCTATTTCTCGAACATATTCTGCCGAATAACGTTCTAGGTCAGCATTCAATTTAAGGTATTTTTTCGCTTTACCATTACTAACGAATATAAACGCTCTTTCTCTTGGCTCCGGGTGTCGAAGCAAGAAGTCCAAATGATCTTGTATGCCGTCCACTGCAATCTCTTCACCAAAAATAAACACTTTACATAATCCCCAAAACACCTTTCGGGACAGCTCAGCTTGTAGCTTTGACAATGCATCAGCGAGACTCACCCCTTTATGCGACATAACCATTGTTGTCCTTCCATTACTTGTCGGTCCCATTCCCTCCGATCCGGAAACTGGGGCTTTCGGTATAAAGATTTGTACCGAAAGCTCGATCTGCCCATCATCCGCTTTATCAATCCCAGTTGCTGTAATAATGGCCAAATCATTCGTTTCCACCCGATCCCAACAAGCAGTTAGCAAAAGCAGGAGCAAACAAGCTGGTGTAAAAAGTGCAATGTATTTTACCGTCCTTAAGATTTGAGTCACTATACTTCTCCTCCATCCATCAGCTGTTCGTTTCTCCTCCTTTTTGAGGGCCTGGCTCTTGGTCAGGCGCTTGGCGATGCATATTATATTGCCCAGTGAAATGCGGTCTCGTATCCATCATCCAGAAAGGAGATCTCCAAATCGTATCCTTTAGCTCATGCTTTTTGAACGGTGCCAATGGTGCCAAATACGCTTCTCCAAATGACCGCAATGTACAGAGATGAATAAAAATGGCAAGAATCCCCATCATGATGCCAAGTAGCCCCAACGTTCCAGCTAAAAAAATAATTGGAAAGCGAAGAATCCGAACAGAATACCCAGCGTTATAACGAGGAATTAAAAAAGAGGCAATTCCCGTACTGGCAACGACGATAATCATCGGTGCCGAGACGAGTCCTGCTTGGACAGCTGCCTGGCCAATGACAAGTGCTCCAACGATACTGACAGCTGAACCGATTTGCTTAGGTAGCCGAATTCCCGCCTCCCGCAATGCCTCAAATACGATTTCCATTAGCAGCACTTCAATTAGCGCAGGAAAAGGGACGGATTCTCTTGATGCTGAAATACTTAGAAGGAGCGCATCCGGGATCATTTCCTGATGAAAGGTTGTGACCGCTACATAAAATGATGGAAATAATAATGATATGACAAGAAAGCCATTTCGAAGGAATCGAGTGAACGAACCAATTAAAGCTCTCTGATAATAATCATCCGGAGCTTGAAGGAAGGAGAAAAAAGATACAGGCACCATTAAAATAAACGGTGTTCCATCCGTTAAAATGATGACGCGTCCCTCCATTAAAGCGGACGCAGCGACATCAGGACGTTCCGTAGACATAATTTGCGGAAACGGCGAATACGGATTGTCTTCAATCAACTCTTCGATATATTCACTCTCTAAAATACCGTCTATTTGAATTCTTTCCAGACGATTTTTAACTTCTTCGATCAATGTTGGCTCTGCCAGTCCTTCAACATAAACAATCGACACATTTGTATTTGTATATTTTCCAATTTTCATCGTTTGGATTTTAAGAGCAGGACTTTTAATGATTCTTCGTAATTGTGACGTGTTTACTTGTAAGTCTTCAGTAAAACCTCCTCTCGGTCCCCTAATAACGGTCTCGGCTTCCGGCTCCTCTATCGCTCGCTTTTCCCATTTAGCTAAACCAAGGGAATAAGCCGAATCTCCTCCCTCATAAAAGAGGATTGGATCTCCAAGTGAGATGGATTCGATACAATCAGCAATTAACTGAATTTTTTTAAGTTTAGAAATAGAAATCTCCTTTTCAATTAAAACGCTAAGTGGTTGCGCTTCATCCGCTATCTCTTTTTTCAAAGAAGCAAATATAAACTCATCCATCCCCTGCACATCAGACAATCCCTCTATATAAACAATCATTGCTTTCACCTTTCCAAAAAGGAGAAAAGGGGCGAACACAACATCCGAGCAATTATTGTAAATAGAACGAAATGTTTCTTCATTTTGCTGAAAATTTTTATGTAAAACCTCCTTAGGCTTCACTTGCACTTGCTTCCCGTGAAGAGGTTGTTTCTTATTTACAACAGCTTTACGTAACAATTTATTCACATTCCGTATCAAAAACTTGTCCCCCATTCGCAAGCTTGTCTTTTATCTAGCGTTCTACATTTATGCCGTTTTATGCAATTACTCCTGAAATTTACATATGATAAACACGATGATTTTTGTATTTATGTTCTGTGACTTCGAACTTTTTCTAGCAAAGGTACATAATTTTATGTTGTTTAGAAAAAATAAATAATAAAATGAATCGGTATTGGAGAACAAATGAATGCAGATGATTTTGTCCTATCTTACTTTCGGTATGATCGCCTTTTTATTTATTATTTTTCTTTTTCTCGTTTTTGGCTGGCGCTGGATCATGCAGAAAATCGTCAAGCGCACAAGTAAAATTATTTTATCGGACAGTTATCAAGAGAACCTGATCGAGTTATTACCTGGCATGCGGCATATGGGCGTTCAAAATGTGCTCGAAAATAATTTGCGGGCGGAATCAGGCGATGTTCTTCATCGACCGCTCGGTTCTTCAAAAACATGGCCGCATTTAGATCCGATCACATTTATACCTGCACAGACGTCCCCATTTGCCATTTCAAGTGAAGATGAGGTCGACCTTACTGTCACGATCGGTCCAAAAGCAAAAAAACCGATGCAAATCGAAATACCATTGATGATCAGCGGGATGGCGTATGGAGTTGGACTCAGTGAAGAAGTGAGATTATCTTTAGCGACAGCCGCCAATAAAGCGGGAACAGCCATTAACTCTGGGGAAGGCGGAATTTTACCAGAAGAACTGGAGGCTGCTGGGAAATATATATTACAGTTCTCCAAAACAGAATGGGGAAAAAATGAAGAGTTCTTTCAACGGGCGGATATGATTGAAATAAAGCTCGGTCAAGGGGCTAAGCTTGGGATGGGAGCCAAAATTTCTCCTAAAAATTTAACTGGGCGGGCTCGCGACATTATGGGCTTAAAAGAAAATGAAGATGCGGTCATCTACGAACATTTCTTTGAAAATCAAACATTACAAGATTTAAAAGAGCTCGTTGATCAACTTCGAAATTTATCTGGTGGAGTTCCGATTGGCGTTAAAATAGGAGCAGGTGGGAAAATAGAGGAAGACATTGATCACTTATTAGAGCTCGGAATTGATTACATTGCTATTGATGGTGGACAAGCATCCACTCACGCCGGAGCCCCCATTTTAGCTGATGACTTTGGAATCCCAACATTGCATGCGGTTGTACGAGCAGTCAATCATCTGCGCAAAAGAAAAATGAAAGGACAGGTCAGCCTCATCGTTTCTGGTGGACTTTTAGTTCCGGGACATTTTTTAAAAGTACTGGCACTTGGGGCTGATGCTGTCTATTTAGGCTCGGCCATTTTATTTGCGGTAGCACATAGCCAAGTTACAGATGCCCTCCCTTTCGAACCGCCAACACAGGTCGTTTGGAATGAAGGTAAATTCAGCAAACAGTTCAAGACAGACACTGGGGCAAAAACAGCAGAGAAATTTCTGAATGCAAGTGCCGAAGAAATGAAAATGGCTCTTCGTGCAATGGGGAAGCGTTCCTTAAGCGAACTATCAAAAAAAGACCTCGTTTCCTATGATGAGCTAACCGCTAAAATGGTCGGAATTCCTTTTACATTTCGACCATGGAGGGAAGAATGAAATTGACATATAGTGGAAAACACAAGTCCTCTTCATATGAAGGTAGAATGATACTAAACCAGTAGGCTTATTGCTCATGACTATAAAATAGGACAGACATTAAAGGACATCATATCGACCTTGTACACCGATTTGAATGATTAGCTGTCCATTAGAGAATGCCTTTGCGACCTTGTACACCAATTTGAATGATCAGCTGTCCATTAGAGGATGCCTTTGCGACCTTGTACACCGATTTGAATGATCAACTGTTCATTAGTGGATGCCTTTGCGACCTTGTACACCGATTTGAATGATCAGCTGTCCATTAGAGAATGCCTTTGCGACCTTGTGCACCGATT
This sequence comes from Bacillus sp. FJAT-50079, assembly GCF_018343515.1. Lineage (GTDB taxonomy): Bacteria > Bacillota > Bacilli > Bacillales > Bacillaceae_C > Lederbergia. The sequence continues at coordinate 28,819 of NZ_JAGYPD010000001.1, forward strand.
TGAATGATCAGCTGTCCATTAGAGAATGCCTGTGCTACCTTGTACACCGATTTGAATGATTAGCTGTCCATTAGGAAATGCCTTATCGACAGAGTTACAATTTTTATCTCTAAGGAAAATGTAAAAACTGTTTAATCCTTTTTCTCTCACCTTATGCCCATTAAAAAAGGAGAAATCGGCATGAATGCAAATTTCTCCTTTTTTAATTAGCCAAGATTTCGATGCCCTCTAATTTTAAATGGCAATCTGGCATTTATCCTGCCACTTATAGAGGGCGGAATGAATACTGATCCAAGTTAGACCGTATGTTTAGAGAATGCTTGCCATTCCCCCGTTTTTCTGTCAAAAACAATTGTTCCATCCGGGGTGCGATTCGGCATCATTTCATACTCTTCGTACATCGAATCCATATCATAATAATCCCCGATCACCCAAATCGGCAATTCAATTTGCTGACGGTTTCTGCCTGCTTTCTCAATTGAAAAAACAATCCCTTCTTTCATTTGACCTTGAAAGGATTGAAGGATTTCAACAGGTACGGGTGGAATACCTTTCTTTTTCCGAAAGGAAAATAAAGATCGATCTTTCTGATGATTCAACTTATCTGAAATAACCGCACCAAGCATTGCATAAAAATAATCCCATGAACGATAATATGTTTTATTAAACCAACCATCATCACCCGCTAAATAAACAACATGATTGCTTATTTTCTCGTAAAATGGCGAGGCTAAATGATCTTTAAAATGCCCTAAATATAAAATTTCCGCAATTTCCTGTCCGCTTAACGAATTTAAATCAGCTTCTTCCTCAAAGTCAAGCCAACAAAAGTCACCATAACTATACACATCTTCTGTTAATAAATTGGGAAGCATTTCACTATCAACATAATCAAGCTTCGTATGCAAATTAAAATGGCCATCCTCGAAATCGTGGCGCAACAGTAAGAAATTCGGAAGAGTAATAGGGAACCCGCTAATAAATTCAGTAAATTCGATTCCGTACGATAATACGTATTTCCCCGTAGTGTTCATATGAATATAAATTAAATCACGTCCGCCTAAATATCTCCTCAAGAAAAACCCTCCAAATACAATCTTCAATTTACCATTCTTGTTTTCGACATTATTTCCCAAGAAATAATATATAAATAAAAAAACAAGCTAGACATACACAATGCATGCATACCTAGCTTATCCGCCTTAAGAGTGAAGCTCCGAATACTTATGAATGGGTTTAACATCTTCCAGCACTTTCATAAGTTCAAGCCGGGATTTTGTTTTCGTAATCTTGACTCCGATCTCTGTCAGACTGGTTATTACTTTCTTGAACTGATCATGATCTCTTTCCAAGAAAGACCACCTCTTTAAGATTTGACATCTTGTACCTATTTTACCTTAATTCCCTTGCACTGTATATCGCTTTTTTGATTCGTAATCAATTTGTCAACTTTTATGCTTCTGGTAATTACTATACCCTAAATTTTTCGGATCAATCCCGATCTTTGCAAAAATTGTAAAAAAAAATCATAAAACGTAACCATTTATTTGAAACCTTTTCCAGTTATAAAACGTACTAATCTATAAGAAAGGAGGTTCATCAATTGGATGAGTCTGTTTATTTCTCGGATAATTTTTTCTCCGCTGGAACAACCACAATTTTTAATAACCGCAAAGAACCGATCGGTAGTCTAGATCTTAAGTCCGCATTTACTAGCAGCTTAGCTGTCCAGGATCTTGATGGAAATATGATTTGTGAGGGAAAGTTCCGCACCTTTTCTAATCGATGGGTCATTAGCAATCCGATTGGAGAAATAGGTGAACTAAGACAAAGATTCAGCTTCTTCTCAAAGAAATTTATCTATTCTTCATATAGCGAAGAAGCAGTCGAAATTGAATCAGATGCATTTTCGCGAGAATACCGAATTATTCAAAGAAACGGTGACCCAATTGCTCAATTTTATAAAATCAATGGGTTCTTTCAAAATCCATCTTTTCAGCTTACTAATCTTTCAAAAGACTCATTTTCCTCTGCCGAATTGATCTGTGTGGTTATGGGCGTACATATGATCAACAAACGAGCCGCTTCCTCCCATACCACTACTCCACCTTAAACCGTGATGCTGCTAACTGAACAGCATCACGGTTTTTTCAAGAGAACAAACTAATACAAATTGGGATTGCTAAAATAATAATAAAAAAGACCCATGCTTGTGGCTTTGCCATATTAACTGTCCATCCGCTTCCAAATCTTTTTTCAACCCAAACAGCCGGATCATTACGATTAAAATAAAAGATACCTAACTTCCAAAATTGATCTTCATCTCGGCTGATCATTTCACCTTGCTTACCCATAACCGTTTTCACCCGACTACCGCCTTGCCCAGTGATAATCGAAAGTGCAATAGCACCAACCAAGACCAAGCCTGTCAAAAGAAAAGATCCGTACATAATGATCTTAACGTTTAGCGGGAATATAAGTGAAAGTTGAATGGCCGCGAGGAGAGCAACCGTTGCCGTTCCCGTAAAAATTAAAAATGCCGACCATCTTTGTCTAAAGATCATATTTTGCATCATTGATTTTTCCGGATTGGCCGCATCGATTTGTTGGCGGCTACGCCCAATTGTATAATTAATAAAAACGAATAAACCGACCATAAACAATTGAATAAGTGGTAAAGAAAATACACTTCCGAAAGATTTTTCTGCCCAATTGGTCACTTCGCCATCAAAGCCATATTGCATCGGAATTTGAGCTGGGATTCGATCATAATACATGACGGTAACGGCAAATGTGACAACTGTTATAATGATCGCAATCGCAAACCAACCGTGTGAGTGGATTAATTTCCTATTTCTAAAATTCGTGTCAATGACAACTGTTGCTGTTTTTGCTTGCTCCCATTTGCTATTTGCCTTCATTTGTTTCATTTTTTTATGATAATTGAGGTAAATAAAGAAGGAGCCAAATAAAAAGAGAAAAAAGAAACTCATAAAGAGAAACATCCATTGTTCTTCTTTGACAAGCAGACCGCTTGTTAATGAGAGCAGAAGTGTAATAAGTCCAAAAATAGCTGTCTGCCATGCGTATTTTCTTCGAAAATCGACTAACTCTTCCTGCTCATAAACCTCTTCGGGTATTGAAACACCAAAGCTTTCCGTCTTTCTCGTGATATACGGAGTAATCGCGCTTATGAAAATCGTCGGGATAAACATGAGTAAGATGATAAAATAAACCAATGTTAAAACACCTCATTTCGATGATATATGTTCAAAAATTTCTTTAGCTATTTGATTAAATTGTTGCTCATCCATCCCTCTGCAAATCGCTTCGCTAATGAAAGGCCGCAATTGTTCACGTAATTGTTCAGTAAAATGATCGTCGAACAGAGGCACCCCATCTGGATGGATAACGACCCCCTTTTGCCGATGAATTAAAATAAATCCTTCCTGCTTTAATAATTGATACGCTTTATTAATCGTATGCATATTCACTCCGAGATCTGCCGCCATCACTCTTACAGATGGCAAAGCTTCCCCTGGCTGCAATTGTTTAGAAGCAATTCCTTCGATAATTTTATTGCGTAATTGCATGTAAATTGGAGTTTCCGATTGGAGATCAAGGGATAAAAGCACGTAGACACATCCTTTCTAATCGAACTATCTGTTATACTTATAATACAACAGATAGTTATTCAGAGCAATAAAAAATGAGTGAACTTTTTGCGTTCACTCATTTTTTTCCACCGATCATGGATGGGCGAAAAAAGGCGATCCCTTTTCTTTTCTTTTTTTCTTGTGCTTCTTGAAGACGCTGAAAGAGCAATTGGTCCCTTTCTCTTTCCTCCATTTTTTCAGTAAGACGTTCAACCTGCTTCGCCAAACTTAAGTTGACATCGGCAAACTTTGCCTGCTGTTCTTCCAATTGCGTAATATGCTGAAGCAAACGCTCAAATTCTTCGTTATTCACTTGCATATTTTCCTTTTGATCTGGTTTTTGATCCTCACAATTATTTGCTATCGTTGTTGCCGCTTCATCAAGAGTCATTCCGTTTACCGATATGTTATTAGACATTTCAGCCATCCGTTCAAGATCTTCCTTTTGAAAAATCCGTCCGTTATTTGTCCCGCGCTTAAATGTGTAACCTTTGCTTTCTAATGTAGCAGCATAGTTTCGTAATGTGCTTGCACCAATCCCTAATACTTTGGCGGCTTCGGAAGAAAAGAGTTGATCCACGACAATCCCCTCCTGAAATGATGTACTCTAAATATTCAACAGCCGCCTTGTCGTATCCTTTCTCTAATTCTGTTGATTGAAAGGAGCTTTTGTCAGTCCACCTAACAAGTTTCGAGTCCATTTTTATTGAGGATGACGCAATGTCACAACGACAATTTCTGGTCGATTAAAAATTCGATACGGGAAAATACTATTGCCAAGTCCTCTATTTACAATCATTTCCGTTATTCCTCTTTGATGTTTGCCTGAAGTGTAGGATGGAAACCACCCTTGTCCAGGAGCGATCAATCCACCAAAGCCGGGCAGGCGCAACTGTCCACCATGAGCATGTCCTGTAAAAACAAGATCTAATTGCTTATCAATGTATACATCAAACACTTCAGGCCGATGTGAAAGCAAGATCGTATACTCTCCACGTGGTGCTTTCGTTAACGCTTGATCAAGCATTTCATCGACAACAATATCAGGCGATAATTGATTTTTCATTAACGGATCATCGATTCCAGCTATAACGATCTCCTCTCCGTTTCTTGTCAAACGATTCGTCTCATTTGTCAGTACATGAACACCAAGCATCGTCAATTCATGTTTGATTTTCTCAACTTCGTTTACCGCCACTTCGTGATTGCCCGTAACATAATAAACATCTGTCATCGTAACAAGCTGCTTTACAAGCTGTAAGCTATTTTCCAAATCATAGCGGTTGCTATCAATTAAATCTCCTGTTATAAAAATAAGATCAGGGTTTAACTTTTTCACTTTATTAACGAGTGTTAATTGTTGTTCACCGAATGTAGCATCATGAAGGTCAGATAGCTGAACGATAGTTAATCCATCAAATGCTTGCGGAATTCGTTCCGATTTAACTGTATAAAAGGTTGTTTGCAGCCATTTATTATTAATATGTAAAAAAAGATAACATGCAATAATGAGTATAATCGTTACTATAATTTTTCGTTTCATCGTATACCTTCCTACCATTCTTAGTCCTTTCATCTTAACATGGTATATACGAATATAACGGTTATTTTCAAAAAAAATCCCCTGGATCGTCCCAGGGGATATGATTAATGATGTGGTTGTTGTGCTTCTTTATTATAATAATCAACGCTATACATCGCGCCTTCATCGACCATTTTTGAATCCTCTACGTCATAAGGGTCTGGATTTCCGGCTTTTTCCATCATTTGCTCGTGAACACTTTGTTGATCATCGCCCCAAATGTTGCGCACTTTTCCTTTCATCGACTCATACATATCGATCGCTTTATCTCGATTTTCTTGATTTGAAAAATACTTTGCCCCAACAATTCCGGCTACTCCTAATAAAAACAGTGAATTGAACCCTCTAGCCATATGAATCGGCCTCCTTTTCACCTTTGCCATTTCTTTACCCGCTTTTCGCTCTTTTTAAGCGTAAAAATGATGACAAAATGATGACAATCAGAAGACATTTAGAGGCATTTATAACGATTGAATGACATTCTTTTTCGCTGCTGCAATCAGTTCACTAATTTCTTCACGTTCTCCTTTTGCCAATAGATCAACAATTTTGCTACCGACGATGACCCCATCACAATAACTGCTTAGTTCAGCTACTTGCTCTGGTGTTGATACGCCAAAGCCAGCAAGCACAGGAGCAGATGAAAATTCCTTTAAATGTTGCAAGTATTCGGCAAGCCCCGCTTCATATTGCGTTCTCACTCCTGTTGTTCCTTTTACCGTAACTGCATAAAGAAATCCTTCCGTTCGCCCCGCAATCTTCTCAATTCTGTTTCTCGGACTTGTCGGCGCCACCAAACGAATGAGCGCAATCTCATATTTTTCAAAAATAGGAGAGATTTCCTCTTCCTCTTCAAGTGGAAGATCTGGAATAATAAGTCCATCAACACCCACATTTTCACACCGTTGCGCAAATTCCTCGACACCGTAAGCATAAATTAAATTGAAGTATGTCATGAGTACGATCGGAATCGTCCGTGTTTCCTTCCACTCTTCCAAGCTTGTTAAAACACCCGCTAAGCTCGTTCCATTCGCAAGCGCTCGCAGTCCGGCCTCTTGAATAATAGGGCCGTCCGCGACGGGATCAGAAAAAGGGATACCAAGCTCGACCGCGGTTGCTCCACTTTCTTGTAAAAATAAGATTTGTTCTTTTAACGCATCAAGCCCGCCATCTCCAGCCATAATGTACGGTACGAACGCTTTATCTCCACGCTCAAGCACCTCTTTAAATGCCTTATCAATCCGTGCTTTACCCATTCGTCACACCCCCTAAATATTCTCTTACAGCATCAACATCTTTATCGCCACGCCCTGATAAACAAACTACGATCGTTTCTCCTTCATTCATTTGCTTTGCCAATTTTAATGCAAAAGCAACTGCATGTGAGCTTTCCAATGCTGGAATGATTCCTTCCGTTTTTGACAATAGCTGGAATGCCTCCAGTGCTTCTTTATCCGTTGCAGACGTATATGTCACTCGTCCAGTATCTTTTAAATGAGCGTGCTCTGGTCCTACTCCTGGGTAATCAAGTCCTGCTGAAATCGAGTGAGCCCCTTGAATTTGCCCATTTTCGTCTTGTAAAAGATATGATAATGTCCCATGCAACACACCTGCTTTTCCGGCGGTTAACACAGCTGAATGCTTCCCTGTGTCAATTCCTGAACCAGCCGCTTCCACTCCGTATATTTTCACATCGGTTTCTTCAACGAATGGATAGAACATTCCCATCGCATTGCTTCCACCGCCAATGCAAGCAACGATTGCATCTGGTAAATTCCCTTCATGCTCAACGATTTGGCGTTTCGTTTCTTTGCCGATGATACTTTGGAAATCACGGACAATTTGCGGAAATGGATGTGGCCCAACGACAGATCCTAAAATATAATGCGTATCTTCCACATTGGCAACCCAGTATCGCAACGCTTCGTTAACAGCGTCCTTTAGCGTTCCACTTCCTTGCGATACTCCTCTTACTTCTGCTCCTAATAATTCCATTCGAAAGACGTTTAACTGCTGTCTGCGAATATCTTCCTCACCCATGAACACGATACATTCCAATCCTAACAATGCACAAACCGTCGCTGTTGCTACCCCATGCTGACCTGCTCCTGTTTCGGCCACAACTTTCTGTTTCCCCATTCTTTTCGTCAATAATGCCTGACCAATCGTATTGTTAATTTTGTGTGCACCCGTATGGTTCAAATCTTCACGCTTCAAATAAATATTCGGTCCACCTACGAGTTTCGTTAAGTTTTCCGCAAAATAAAGCGGTGTTTCTCTTCCAATATATTGTTTTAAGTAATGATCCATCTGCGCTTGAAATTCCGGATCAGTGATCGCCTTTTCATATTCTTCTTCCAATTCTAATACGGCTGTCATTAATGTTTCTGGTACAAAACGGCCACCAAACTGCCCGTACCGGCCTTTCTGATCAGGTGCTGTATATACTGCCAACTTAGTCACTCTCCTCTTTTTTCGCTTCTCTTATAAAATCAATTATTTTCTCTGGATCTTTTTGTTTATTTGTCTCGACCCCGCTCGATACATCGACGGCTGCTGGCCTAACTTTGCGTATCGCTTCAGCGACATTTTCTCGTTGAAGTCCACCTGCTAAAATAACTTTTTCATGAGGTACCTTCGCTTCTGTCAGCAAATCCCAATCAAACGGAATTCCGCTGCCTCCTCGATAATCGATGCCAGGACTATCGACCAAATAATACGCACATGTATATTCATTTAAACGCTCTAAATCGCTTTTTTGTTTAATCGAAAAAGCTTTAATTACCGGTCTTCTTAATTGCTGGCAAAACTCAGGTGATTCATCTCCATGTAATTGAATGTAATCAAGCCCTACTTGTTCAGCAATGTCGTCGATCTTTTCCCGTGTTTCATTCACGAAAACTCCAACCGTTTTGACGTGAGCTGGAAGTGTTTGACTAATTGCCGCTGCGCGTTCTGGAGTAATCTTTCGTGAGCTATCCGCAAATACAAAGCCGAGCAAGTCAGCGCCAGCTTCACAGGCAATTTTCGCTACTTCATCTGTTGTAATCCCACAAATTTTCACAAGCACCTACTTCACCGCCTTGTGTAAAGGGATGCGAATTTCCTCCATCGTTTTCGCAATATCACTTGATCTCATCAATGTTTCTCCAACTAAAATGGCTTGAGCTCCCGCCGCTTCTACCCGTGTTACATCTTCCCGATAACGAATTCCACTTTCACTTACTAGCAGTACATCCTCCTTTGCCAACAAGGATGCAACCCGCTCCGTCACAGCTAAATCAACTTCAAATGTTTTTAAATTGCGGTTATTAATGCCAATAATGTTCGCTCCGATTCGCAGCGCCATCTCTGCTTCAAGTTCATCATGAACTTCGAATAACACATCCAAATGTAGAGACTTGGCATATTGATACAATTCGCGAAGCTTTTCCTCAGGGAGCGCCGCAGCAATAAGCAAAATCACACTCGCACCATGATCTTTTGCTACATCAATTTGGATGCGATCAATCATGAAGTCTTTACAAAGGAGCGGAACATCCACCGCTTTTGAAACAGCTGATAAATCCGCCATCGACCCTTTAAAAAATGTTTTATCCGTTAATACGGAAATTGCTCCTGCACCTGCATCCGCATATTGCTGCGCTTGTAAAACCGGGTCTACTTCACTATTAATATCTCCTTTGGATGGGGAGGCACGTTTTACTTCTGCAATCACATTCATCGTATCGCTGCTGCGGAAGCTGTCATATAATGAAGGCCTCTTCTTTCCCATCTCCACTTCCTGTAAGCCATAAATGACTTTTAATTCACTCACTTCTATTTCCTTTTGCGCTACAATTCGATCAAGTATCGTCATGTTTAAATCACTCCTTGTTTTTGTGAATGTTTGCTCTTTTCAATTAAAAATTCTAGCTTCGCCAAAGCTGCTCCCGAGCCAAGACTCTCTTTTGCAAGCTCTATTCCTTCTTGAATCGAATGTGCTTTTCCATTTGCATAAATTCCAATTCCTGCGTTCAAAATGACTGTATCGCGAAATGGACCTTCATCTCCATTAAGAACGCTCATCATGATCCGTGCATTGCGATCCGCATCTCCGCCAGCAATTTCGTCAATCGTGTACGTTGGCAACCCAACGTCTTTTGGAGTAAGTGTCATTTCCGTTAACTGTCCGTTTTCCAATACAACGAGGTGATTTTCACCTGCTAGTGAGGCCTCATCCATATAATTAGCGCCATTAATAATGACTGCCCGTTTTCTTCCAAGCTGATGAAGAACTTCTCCCATGAGCTTTAATTTATCACGGCGATAAATGCCGAGCAATTGCGTCTCAAGCTGAAGCGGATTCGTTAATGGACCAATCAAATTGAAGATGGTTGGCACGCGCAAATCCCGTCTTACTTTCATGACTGCCTTCATCGCAGGGTGAACATTCGGAGCAAATAAGAAGGCAATCCCATTTTCAGCAAGCAATTGGGCTGTTTCCTCTGGCTGATTGTCAATCGAAACGCCTAATTGCTCGAGTACATCTGCGCTTCCCGTTTGACTTGAGATGCTGCGGTTTCCATGTTTAGCAACCGTAATTCCCGCTCCAGCGATCACAAACGCAGACGTCGTACTAATATTAAAGCTCTTCGATCCATCTCCGCCTGTGCCACAATTATCCATAATGCTTCCTTGCATCGTCGCAATCGGAACTGAACGCTCGCGGATTGCATTTACTAAACCGGTCACTTCCCCAGCTGTTTCTCCTTTTAATGCAAGTAAACCGAGCAAAGCTCCAGCTTCACTTTCTGTTGCTTCTCCTGTAAATAGTAAACGGGCCGCCTCTGTCATTTCTTCCATCGTTAAGTCTTCTCCAACCATCAATTTTTGTAAGTACGGTTTCATTTTATCATCTCTCCTTTTCATTTAAATGGATATGGATATTTACATAATAAAAAAAGCCCTCTGCAAACATAGATCACATGTTTACAGAGGGCGAGTCATTCGCGGTGCCACCTCTATTCGAAGATTGCTCTTCATCTCGATTCCCATTAACGGTGGAAAACCGGATTGCCCTACTTTGTTCAAGCAATCTCTCATAAGTCCATTCAGCAAAACCATCTGCACCGGATTCCCACCAACACCGGCTCTCTGTCAGCAATGTGCTTTGCGTACTACTCTTACTCAACGATTTAAATAATTTAAATAATTTAAATGATTAAACGTTACGTTCTGCCGCAACATATTTTAACTCGGATCACGCAAAGCTAAGAAACAGCGCTTAAAAAAACACAAAAAGGGCCCCTCATCCAAAGGACGAGGAACCCGTGGTACCACCTTTATTAGCTGAATACAGCTCACTTTGACAGCAACAAGCATATTTTGCTTATTGCCCGCCTTTTTAACGCTAAGACTGATGCGCCAAAGCCTACTGATCCAAGGATTGTTCGGTTTGGAAGCTCGGAAGTCCATTCATTATTTCTGCATACCGATTCCCACCAACCATCGGCTCTCTTCTATGCGACAAAATAATTACTACTCTTCGTCATTGCCAGAAATATTGTTTAAGTTCGAATTATGTTTCATCTTAACTTCTCTTTTTAAGAAAGTCAAGATGTTTTTAATAACTTTGTACATTTCTTAAAAGGTCGGTGGTGAGATCGAGATGTTGATTTCCGTTCTGGCTGGACGCTTTCCGCGGGGCGTATCTTGAGCCTCCCCGTCGCGCAAGCGCTCTTGTGGGGTCTCAAGCTGCACTCACATCCCGCCGGAGTCGCCAGCCGCCACTCCAATCAACGCGGTACAAATATAAAAACATCTCAAACAGTTCCCAGTGCCTTTTTTTGCATCAATAATCTAACCAATTTTACTTCTTAATAATTTTGTTTGGATATACTAACACCTAAATCATAATTATAGAAATGAGGCATTAAATTGCTTTTCCTGGTTCGTTTATTTATTATTTTATTCTTGTTAAATTATTCTCCCTTGATAATTATGGCTAAAGAAATTAAGTATAATCACGACAGCAAAACTATTTCAGAAATAAAGAAAGATGTTGATTTTAACGTTTTAACGCCAAAAATGATTCCTGATGATTGGACATTAGATACCAAAATATCCCCTTGGATAATGCTACATTACATGGATAGTAAGGATACCAAACTGATGGTGAGTATTCATTTAGGAAGAGGATTTCCATTATCTGATGAAGATTTTCCTTTCTCCGAGAAAGTTGATATTAATGGAAACGATGGTTACTTTCAGAATTGGGATGAAATTGGTGAAGTCGATAAACATGGAGACATTATTACTGGCGGCTTACTTAGATGGGTGCAAGATGGTACCCATGTAGAAATGAATAGTTCATGTTTGTCGAAAGAAAGAATGCTGGATATCGCAAGGTCAATGAATTAACTTTCCTCAACTAACAGGGACGATTAGTTCAAATAAAGATGTTGTAAAGGATTCAGTAAAAACGCTCAGAATTTGAGGCAAAAATTATACTTTTATAAAGCTTGAAACATGATGTTAGCATGCTCCGTTGATTGAAGCGGAAGGCGGTGACTCCTGGGGAATTATTAGCGTGACAGGTCAGATCCCGCAGGAGCGTATTTTAAGGAACGAAGCCTAAAGTCGCCACATCGTATGTCAATGGCTTCGTGACCAACATCCTGTTGGCCCGAAGCTCACCGCACGTCCGCCTGGAGCGTAAATCAACAGTATTACATATGTTCTATTTTTCCAGGTGAACTTTTCACCTTAATCGATATAAACTTTTTCACGAGAGAAGCCGCTGCCCAGTATTTCCGAGGCATTCAGGAAAATAACAAATGACTTCGGCTCTTGTTCTTGGAGTATTTTTTTCAAATAAATCGCCTCGGATTGTTCGACAACACAAAGGATGATTGTCTTTTCTTTATTTGAATAGCCACCAATCGATTTCACCTTCGTCAGTCCGCGATCAATTTCTCCTTTAATAATTCGTTGAATCATTTCTTCTTTTTCCGTAATGATCATAACGAGCTTCGTAGGCGATGTGTGCAGCTGCACGAAATCGATCACTTTGCTCGTTACATAAATCGCAATCATTGCAAACAAAGCGAGCTCTAAGTTGAAGACAATCGCTGACGCAGCAACAACGAATCCATCTACAAGCAACTGGGAAAAACCACTCGAAAATCCGGTATATTTCTTCAACAGCTGGGCGACAATCGCTGTCCCACCCGTTGAGCCGCCACCACGATACACAATACCTAACCCAATCCCAAGCACAATTCCCCCATAAATGGCACCAAGCATTGGTTCGTGTATATGGAGGTCAATTCCTTGTGTTAACCAGATCACAAACGGAACACAAAGCGTCCCAACTAATGTTTTTGCACTGAATTCTTTTCCAAGCAGAAATAATCCCACAAAAAATAACGGGAAACTAAAACTAAATTGAACGAGCGCTGGATTCCACGCATAAAGCTCATATAAAATCGTACTAACCCCAGATATTCCTCCAGCCGCAAGTCTTGAAGGCAATAAGAACATATTATAGGATAGCGCGACAAGTGCCGCACCAAAAATCACTTGCACATAATCGAAATAAATACTTTTTGTTTTCACAATAATGATCATACCTACCTTTAAAATCTTTTATAAAAAGGGAAAATTATATCCTTCCTTACTCTTGCAATCGTGAATCGTATCGATAAACTTCTCTAATGAAGCGGTAAGAAATGCGTCTTTTTTGCGAATAAAGACGGTTTGAATTTTACTATATTGTTCCGGTACTTCATGGCATTGAATCAATCCTCTTTCTTCATGATGCTTAACGGTTGATCGCGGTACAAATGAGACGCCTAGTCCAGAATACACACTTCCTAAAATTGTTTCAAGCGTCCCCATTTCCATCAATTTTGAAGGGGCAACTTGCTCATCCCTTAACCATTCCTCCAGCTTTGAGCGATATCCACATCCTCTGTTAAAAACGAGAAACGGCCTCTCTTTTAACTGTTCCAATGTGGCCGGATTCGTATCGGAAATAAGGACTAATTCTTCATCAAATACATCGTATTGGATCAGGTCCGGATGAACCCTGCTTCCCCTTCCAGTTACAAAAGCTCCGTCCAGACGATAGTTCAACACCTCATCAATTAATTGATCAGTCACCCCCGTCGTTAAGGATAAATCAATATGTTCATATCTTTTATTGTAACTGGATAAAATAAACGGCAATTTTATAACCGTTTCGACTGAGCCAATTTCAAGCTTCCCCGTTGGCGTTTCCGAATGATGAAATGCTTTTTTCATATCCGTTACGAGCGACACGATTTTCTCGGCATACTCCAATAATTGCCTTCCTTCAGGCGTCATCACCATTCCACGATTATGCCGATGAAAGAGCGGTGTGTGTAATTCCTCTTCCAATTTTTGAATTCTTGCTGATACATTGGATTGAACATAATTTAATTCTTTCGCCGCTTTACTTATATTTCCAAATTCGACTACTTTCATGAAAATACTTAAATCTTTTAAATCCATGATGTCCCCTCCAATCAAACTGTCATCACAAATAACGATACCTGTTATCTCCATTATTCATTTTACATGATATTCATTCTATTGTTAAATAAAGTTATTACACTGAAGGATTTACACATGGAGGGAATATATTGAAGAATCGCTTTTTATACGGTAGTCTTTTATGTTTAATTGCTAGTATATCTTGGGGTGCCATGTTTCCAGTCGCGCATCATTCCTTTCAATATATTGAACCTTTTTACTTTACGATTTTCCGCTACATTCCCGTCGCATTGATTTTAGTGATCATGCTTTGGGTAAAAGAGGGAAAACAAGCATTTAAGACAGAAGGGAAAGGGTGGTCCCTCTGGTTTTTTGGGACAATGGCATTTACCGTCTATAATCTATTCATCTTTTGGGGACAACATTCGCTCGGTGATTCAGGCGTCCTCTTAGCATCGATTATGGAAGCACTTATGCCACTCATCTCAGTTCTTATTTTGTGGATGCTACGCGGAGCCCGTCCAAGCATCACGACGATCATTTGCATCCTTATCGCTTTTGTCGGTGTTTTACTCGTTATCACAAAAGGAGATATGACAACTTTCGCATCCATCGGAAAGCAAGTTGTTCCGCTCATCGCTCTTTTAGCGTCCGTCATCGGTTGGGTCATTTATACACTAGGCGGCAGCGGCTTTTCTAATTGGTCCGTCCTGCGGTACTCCGCGCTCACTTGCTTATATGGAACAGCAACATCTACCGCAATCGTTCTATTTGGAACGGCATTCGATTTTGTTGATCCACCAAATCTAACAGCAATAAAGGCAGTCAAATGGGATCTTGCCTTTATGATAATATTTCCAGGAATTATCGCATTGCTCGGCTGGAACGTCGGTGTGAGTATTATCCAACCTGTAAATGGCCTGCTATTTATTAACTTCGTTCCCATTACAACCGTGCTCATCACCTTTATTCAAGGATACGCATTATCGATTTTCGAAATTAGCGGCATCCTCCTCGTCGTTGCCGGATTATTGCTTAATAATATATTCCAGCGTAGACGGTTGGACAAACAAGTACACAAAAAAGCCATCGATTCACAATTACAATCTGCTTAATGAAAATCCGGTCATCTCTACTGAAAAGATGACCGGATTTTTCTATGCTGAACGATTCATTTGTCTCCTTAACGCGCTCGCTGTTTCCCCACTAAAAATTAGATCAATTTTTAGAGCTCTATCTAACACTTTAATAAGATTCACTCCAGCCCAGTTAATTTAGGCGATTTTACGCATGTGAACCAAATAACAAAATCGATTGAACTCTTTATGACATTGGTTGCGATTTTCATTGGGAAACTGTCTATTAGAGAACTCCTTATGGACAAAGTTCACGATTTTATTAAGAAGCTGTCTATTAGAGAAATCCTCATGGACAAGATTTACGATTTTCAATAAGAAACTGTCTATTAGAACACTCCTTATGGACAAGATTTACGATTTTCATTGAGAAGCTGTCTATTAGAGAAATCCTCATGGACAAGATTTACGATTTTCATTAAGTAACTGTCTATTAGAGAACTCCTCATGGACAAGATTTACGATTTTCAATAAGAAACTGTCTATTAGAACACTCCTTATGGACAAGATTTACGATTTTCATTGAGAAGCTGTCTATTAGAGAACTCCTCATGGACAAGATTTACGATTTTCATTAAGAAACTGTCTATTAGAACACTCCTTATGGACAAGGTTTACGATTTTCATTAAGAAACTGTCTATTAGAACACTCCTTATGGACAAGGTTTATGATTTTCATTAAGAAACTGTCTATTAGAGAAATCCTTATGGACAAGATTTACGATTTTCATTGAGAAGCTGTCTATTAGAGAACGCCTTATAGACAAAGTTCACGATTTTATTAAGAAATTGTCTATTAGAGAACTCCTCATGGACAAGATTTACGATTTTCATTGAGAAGCTGTCTATTAGAACACTCCTTATGGACAAGGTTTATGATTTTCATTAAGAAACTGTCTATTAGAGAAATCCTTATGGACAAGATTTACGATTTTCATTGAGAAGCTGTCTATTAGAACACTCCTTATGGACAAGGTTTATGATTTTCATTAAGAAACTGTCTATTAGAGAAATCCTTATGGACAAGATTTACGATTTTCATTAAGTAGCTGTCTATTAGAACACTCCTCATGGACAAGATTTACGATTTTCATTAAGAAACTGTCTATTAGAACACTCCTTATGGACAAGATTTACGATTTTCATTAAGAAACTGTCTATTAGAGAACGCCTTATAGACAAAGTTCACGATTTTATTAAGAAATTGTCTATTAGAGAAATCCTTATGGACAAGGTTTACGATTTTCATTGAGAAACTGTCTATTAGAGAAATCCTTATGGACAAGGTTTACGATTTTCATTAAGAAGCTGTCTATTAGAGAACGCCTTATAGACAAAGTTCACGATTTTATTAAGAAATTGTCTATTAGAGAACGCCTTTTGGACAAGGTTTACGATTTTCATTAAGAAACTGTCTATTAGAACACTCCTTATGGACAAAGTTCACGATTTTAACAAGAAACCGTCTATTAGAGAACTCCCCATAGACGAGTTTGCATTTTCCCCTTCGTAAAACCCGACATTTCTTCTCTTTTTAGAAAAGCACAAGTGATAGCCGAGAAACAGAAGTGGACACAAAGCGAGTCGAATAATCTTTAAAATCGCCTTTCTTGGGCTTGTGACCTCGAGCGATGGCACCTAGATTTATACAAAAATATCCCTCCATTGAAATGAAAACAATTATCTATAAAAAAAAGACCAACCTGTAAAAAGGTTGGTCGATCATGTTTATGAAATTGCTTTATTATCAGATATTCGCTTTAATTTTTCCGCTTTCGATTTCTTCCACAAAGTGACAAGCAGCTTCATGGCCTTCTTTCATTGTTGCATGAGTCTTTAGTTGTGGCACTTCATTCCGACAACGCTCTTGGGCAAATGGGCAGCGTGTATGGAAACGACAGCCTGTCGGCGGATTGATTGGAGATGGAACATCTCCTTTCAGAACGATATGTGATTTTTCATGTTCAGGATCTGGGACAGGGATCGCTGAAAGCAAGGCTTTCGTATACGGATGTTTTGGACTATCAAATAATGAATCCTTATCAGCAATTTCAACAATTTTCCCTAAGTACATAACAATGACCCGATCTGAAATATGTCGGACGACACCGAGGTCATGTGAGATAAATAAATACGTTAATTTATATTCCTCTTGTAATTCTTCAAGTAAGTTTAATACTTGTGCTTGAATCGATACGTCCAATGCAGAAACTGCTTCGTCACAAATAATCAGTTTTGGATTAACTGAGAGTGCGCGTGCAATCCCTATTCTTTGTCTCTGTCCACCAGAAAATTCATGAGGATAGCGATCTGCTTGGAACTCATTTAACCCAACCGTTTCTAGTAATTCGAGGACACGCTCACGGCGCTGTGCCCTCGGTACTGAATTTTGGATTTCCATCGCTTCCGTTAAAATTTCCGACACTGTTTGCCGAGGGTTAATCGATGCATACGGATCTTGGAAAATAATTTGTAAGTCTTTACGATATTTGCGCATTTCTTTTTTCGACAGAGATGCAAGATCAACATCTTGGAACGTTACTTTTCCATCTGTCGGCTCTTCTAAACGTAAAATCGCTCTTCCTGTTGTTGATTTTCCACAACCTGATTCTCCAACGATACTAACTGTTTCACCTTCATATACGGTAAAATTAATATCATCTACCGCCTTAACGTGGTTAACGGTTCTCCCTAGAAATCCACCTTTGATTGGGAAATATTGTTTAAGCCCTTCAACCTTGAGCAGTTCTTTTTTCGCCATAAAGCTTCACCTCCGGATCGCCTTCCCATTCGTCTGAATAAATCCAGCAACGAATTTGATTGCCTTTTTCATCAGTCATTAACTCTGGCATCTTCGCTCTGCATAGATCGGTTGCAGCCGGGCAACGCGGTGCAAATCGACATCCTACTGGCATTTCATGTGGATTCGGTACATTCCCCTTAATTGGAATGAGCTTTTCCTGATCAATATCATGACGCGGAAGTGAATTTAATAGCCCTACTGTATATGGATGTTTAGGTTGCTTAAATAAAGATTTTACATCAGAGTATTCTACAACTTGTCCCGCATACATAACGGTGACAAAGTCACATGTTTCCGCTACAACTCCAAGATCATGAGTGATAAAGATGACGGACATGCCCATTTTTTGCTGCAAATCTTTAATTAAACGTAAAATTTGCGCCTGAATTGTTACGTCGAGCGCAGTTGTCGGCTCATCCGCAATTAAAATCTCTGGATTACATGCAAGTGCCATCGCGATCATGACACGTTGACGCATCCCACCTGATAATTCGAATGGATATTGTTTTACCCGTTGCTGCGGGGAAGGAATACCTACAAGTGTCAGCAATTCAACTGCCTTTTTCATTGCTTCTTTTTTTGACAAACTTTCATGAATGACTAATGCTTCACTAATTTGTTGACCAACCGTGAAGGCAGGGTTCAATGAAGTCATCGGTTCTTGGAAAATCATCGAAATGACATTTCCACGAACTTTGCGCATTTCTTTATCTGTTAAGTCCAGTAGATTTTTCCCTTTAAAAAGCACTTCCCCGCCTTTAATCCTTCCGTTGCTCGGAAGCAGTTGCATAAGCGAGAGCGATGTAATACTTTTTCCCGAACCCGATTCACCAACAATACCAAGTGTTTTTCCTGCCGGCACGGAAAAAGTAACTCCGTCTACTGCCCGAACCTCACCATTGTCTGTATCAAAAGAAGTTCTTAAATCACGGACATCTAATACAGGCTGTTCAGTATGTTGTTTCATTGATTATTCACCTCAATTCTCAATCTAAATCAATTCGTTTATTCAACATTCGATACGAGATATCGACGAGTAAGTTTACTAGTACAAAAACAACGGAAATAACGAGGACGGTTCCTTGAACGATTGGAAAATCACGTTGACTGATCGCATCAACGGTCAACCTTCCCATTCCATTAATCGCGAAGATCGTTTCCGTTAACACTGCTCCACCAAGGAATGATCCAAACTCGAGACCAACTACAGTAATAACTGGAATCATCGCATTTTTTAATGCGTGTTTATAAATGACCAAACGCTCAGAAACTCCTTTAGCCCGAGCAGTCCGAATATAATCTTGTCCAATGACCTCTAACATAGATGATCGTGTCATTCGTGCAATAATCGCCGCTCCCCCTGTACCGAGCGTAATGACTGGTAATATAACTTGTCGCCAATCATCCCCCCAACCTGAAGGTCGCATTTTCAAAAATTCAGGAAGTGGCAGCCAATCTACACCAACGGCAAACCATTGAATTAACACAAGTCCCATCCAGAAACTCGGCATTGATAATCCAAACAACGCAACGATCATGATCGAAATATCTGACAATGTATAGTGGCGTACCGCTGAAATAATTCCTGCAATCAGCCCGATAAACACAGCGAGGACAGTAGCATAAAAGGCTAGCTCTACCGTTACCCAAAACCGCGCTTGAATCTCATCCATTACAGGACGTCCACTGCGGATTGAATTACCTAAATCACCTTGCAGCGCATTGGAAATGTATGAAACATATTGGACATGGACTGGTTCATTCAATCCAAGTCGCTCACGAATTTGCTCAACAGTCTTTTCCGATGCTCCCTCCCCGGCAATGATCTGTGCAGGGTCACCAGGAATAAGATACATCAATGAAAATACTAAAATCGTTACCCCAAATAATACGGGAATCGTTTGTAATAAACGTCTAATAATAAATTTCGTCAAGTTCTTGCACCCTCCCTTACTTCTTCATTTTAGGATCGAGTGCATCCCTCAACCCATCTCCGAAAATATTAAAAGCTAGTACTACTAGCACAATCATAATTCCCGGCACTAAAACCATATGTGGAGCGTCAGCCATATACGAACGTCCATCACTTAACATCGCTCCCCACTCTGGAGCTGGTGGTTTTGCTCCCAAGCCAAGGAAGGACAAGCCACTCGCTGTTAATACGGCTGTTGCAATACGTAGAGTCGCTTGTACAATTATAGGCGACATGACGTTTGGTAAAATATGTTTAAAAATAATTCGCGCATCAGATGCCCCTAATGCTCTCATTGCATCAATGTATTCTAATTTTCGGACAGTTAAGGTTGACCCTCTCACAATCCTTGCAAATGCTGGGATGGAGAAGACTCCGACTGCAATGATCACATTGGTTAAACTTCCACCAAGAACACTGACAATCGCTAAAGCTAAGATGATCCCAGGAAAAGCAAGTAAAATATCCATGATACGCATAATGACGGTATCAAGCTTTCCACCATAATATCCGGAAATGACACCGAAGAAAACACCAATAACTCCACCAATAAAAACAGAAAAAAAGCCGACATATAATGTAAGCCCCATCCCATGGATGATTCTAGTAAAAATGTCCCTGCCAAAATTATCTGTTCCGAACCAATGCTCTGCTGAAGGTGGTTGAATTTTATTCGTAACATCTAACTCAAATGGATCCTTCGTTGTCAAAAATGGTCCGATAATTGCTGTAATTATAAATAATAGTATTAATATGCCTCCGACTACCGCTGCTTTATTCTTCTTCAGTCGGCTCCAAATCGTTTTATAGTATTCCAAACGTGGATTTGACCGTTTTTTGCGAACAGCAGGCTGAATCGTTTCTTGAGTCATACAGTAACACTCCTTTCAGCCTATTTATATTAATTTTCATCTATCCTATATTAACGTATTTATCATTTGAAAGTAAACATTGAAAATGACAAAAGTGCTATTTTTGAATAATTAATTACCGTTAATTGAGTAATCCCTATTTGCCCAAAAGTCAAAAAAATAACGCAATTAAATCAACGTTTTATAGTTTAAAGTCGATTATATATCTTCTGTTTTATCTGAATATTAGTAATCGATAATATTATTCTTAAATAGTTGTTACAGAATATAATGTGTGTTATATTTTTTCTGACTACTCATTATTTAATTTTACATAGGAGGAAAAAAACATGAGTAAACGTAACAAGTTTTGGCTACTAGCCTTAACCCTTGTCCTTTCGGCGTTCCTAGCTGCATGTGCAGGCGGAAGCGACAAAGAAGCTGAAAAGGAACAAGAGAATAAATCAGGAGAAGCAAAAGAAGGCGGCGACCTGATTCTTGATGTATTATCAGATGCATCATCATTAGATGCTCACGGCTCAAATGATGTTGTTTCTTCTAATATTCATGCAAATATTTATGAATCATTAGTAAAGCGTAATGACAATAACGAGATTGAACCTAGTCTTGCGGAATCATGGGAGCAAATCGATGATTTAACATGGGAGTTCAAACTTCGTGAAAATGTAACATTCCACGATGGAGAAAAATTCAATGCTGAAGCAGTAAAAGCTAACTTAGACCGCATTCGCGATCCAAAAGTTGCTTCACCAAGATTTTTCCTATTTGAAATGATTACAGATGTAGAAGTAGTTGATGAATATACAGTTCGCATTAAGACTGAATACCCATTCGCACCATTACTTGCTCACCTTTCACATAATGGCGGCGGCATGATGAGTCCGAAAACAATTGCAGCTGACTATGAAGGTATGGAAAACGATAAAGAGCCAGGCGCAGTTATTTCTGAAAACCCAGCTGGAACTGGTTACTTTAAATTTGATAGCTGGGATGCAGGTTCACAAATTAAGCTTGTTAAAAACGAAGACTACTGGGACACACCAGCAATTGTTGATTCTGTTACATTCAAAGTTGTTCCTGAAAGTGCAACGAGAATTGCAGATTTAGAAACTGGTTACGCACATATCGCAGATCCAGTTGAGCCAAACGAAGTAAAACGTGTCAATGACTCCGGCAACGCAACAGTAAATCAAAAACCATCTTCAAGCTTATCTTATATTGGTTTTAACACAGAAAAAGAACCTTTCAATGACGTAAGAGTTCGTCAAGCAATCGCAATGCTCGTCGACAAAAACGAAATCATTGAAGGTGTTTACGAAGGCTTTGGAATTCCGGCAGTAGGCCCACTTGCACCTGGCATTTTCGGATTCAATAAAGATGTACCAGTTGTTGAGCATAACGTTGAAAAAGCAAAAGAATTATTAAAAGAAGCTGGCTACGAAAATGGCTTTAAAACATCGATCTGGACAAACGATAACCAACAACGTATGGACACAGCTATTTTAGTTCAACAAAGACTAAAAGAAGCAAACATCGATGTTGAAGTTGAAGTAATGGAATTTGGTGCATACTTAGAAAAATCAGCAGCTGGTGAACATGATATGTACATCCTTGGTTGGTCTAACCCAACAGGCGATGCTGATTACGGATTATACGCTTTATTCCACTCTTCACAAAAAGGTAACCCTGGTAACCGCTCATTCTACGAAAATCCAGAAGTAGATAAATTACTAGATGAAGGTCGCCGTGAAGCAGATCCAGAAAAACGTTTTGAAATGTACAATAAAGTTCAAGAATATTTAGTTGAAGATGCTCCAATGGTATTCATTCACCACCAAGAATACTTAACAGGAGTTAGCAACAAAATTACTGGATTCGATATTGATACATCTGGTATCTACCAATTGAAAAACGTACAATTTGTAGAATAATATGATAAACCCCGGTTCAGTGGATCTGAGCCGGGGTTTTAAATGTGATAAAATGATTTTGTATTTAGGTAAAGCTTCTGATACACCGCCGAACGATCGATCTTTTTCAGTTCAGCAATTGCCGCAATCGAATGATGGATCATCTTCGGATGCGTCATTTCCTCTGAAAATTCCCCTTCAAACTGCCACGGTCCATCAGTTTCAACCATCATTTGTTCAAGTGGATAGCGTTGGACGAGCTGGCGGATTTCTTGTTCATACAACACATCTGGTGTGATCGAAATATAATAACCGTTTTCGATCATTCGCTCGATCGTTGCTTGATCACCTTTAAACCAGTGAAAATGGGCATCAATGATTTGATGTTTTTCCAGCAGACGACAGACGACGGGAGCGTCTTCATAAACCGCATGCAGAACAACAGGTTTTTTCCATTTTTTCGCCTTCTGTAAAAAGCCATCTAACAACTCGATATAGCCCGTTTGATCACTTTTTCCCGTATAATATGGCAATCCGATTTCTCCAATCGCACACATTCGGTCGCGATTTGCCTCCATCCATGCAAGTAAATCTGCTAATTGTTCATCAGTCGGCAGTTCCTGCTCAGGATGAAAGCCGAAGGCCGTTTCAACTGCCTTATACTTTTTCGCCAGCTCTTTATTCCGTTTACAAGATTGTAAATCATACGAGACCGAAATCACTTTTTCACAGCTAGATTGTTGTAATGAACCTATTAAAGCAGTAATTTCATCGTCCTCATAATGATCTAAATGAATATGGGCATCAATGATTTTCATCGGCTCGCTCCTTTTGGAAAAATTGCTCCACTAACTTCCCGTTTCCAATTAAGAAATTCTTCTGTCAGCAACAATTCTTCGTTACGTGGGCGCGGGAAAGGAACCTGAAATTCAGCTCGCACTGTCGCTGGATTTGACGAAAGAACAATGATTCGGTCCGATAAAAAGAGGGCCTCATCAAGATTATGGGTTACGAATACGATCGTTTTTTTATACTCCTCCCAAATCGAGAGCAACCATAAATGCATTTCCAATCGAGTAAAATCATCCAAAGCGGAAAATGGCTCATCCAAACAAATCAATGATTGTGGACTTAATAAAGCTCGAATAAAAGCGACCCGCTGTTTCATCCCCCCGGAAAGTTCAGCCGGAAGTGCTTGCTCATATCCAGAAAGACCTGCCCGCTTGATCATCTGCAATGCTTTCGTTTCATCGCTCTTCCCATGTAATTCTTGCCCTAACAGAACATTTTGCAAAACGGTTCGCCACGGAAACAACGCCGGCTGCTGTGGCATATAGCTAATTAAGCCACGCTTGCCACTCATATGCTCCCCATCCAAATAAATCGCGCCATGATCAGGCTCTAACAAGCCGCCAATTAAACGAAATAATGTGCTTTTTCCACTGCCAGAAGGACCAAGTATCGTCAGAAACTCGCCTTCTTTCATCGATAGGTCAATATTTTTTAACACTTCACGATCATCAAAGCTTTTCGATACATCCTTGATTTGCAATATACTCATCATTGCCCCTCCTTCCCGTTCCATTTCACTAAATAGCGCTCCACGACTGTAATGATGCCAAAAAAGCATAGGCTTAATATCATAATAACGATAATCGCCACAAATACACGCTCCGTACGGAAGGAAGAGGATGCAAGCGTCATATACACACCAATTCCCTTTTTCGCCCCAAGCCACTCGGAAATAACAGCACCTAACATGCTATATGTTGCCGATATTTTTAAACCAGAAAAAACAGCCGGCAACGCGTGAGGCCATTCCAACTTTGCAAAAAGCTGTGTTTTTGACGCACCAGCCATAAGCATATAATGTTTCATCTCAGGCGGTGTATTCCGAAATCCGCCAAGCGCGGCGATCGTGACCGGAAAAAAGCAGACGAGCGTAATGACGATCATCTTCGGCAGCATGCCAAAGCCAAACCAAATGACGAGCAATGGGGCGAGCACAATGGTTGGAACATTTTGCGATAAAATCAGCAACGGATAAACCGCTTCACGGACACCAGGCAATAGATGAAGGACAGTAGCCGTCGCCAGTCCAATCGAGCATCCGATAAGAAATCCAAGAATCGCCAGTCCAATCGTGGAAGTGACATGCGGATAAAATTGCTCAAACCCACTAACCGCTTCTTTCCAAATGGCACTCGGCGCCGGCAACAACCATTTCGGCACATCCATCAGCCTTACCGCACTTTCCCAAATAATTAATAAAAGGATGAGAACCGCTACCGGCTTCCATCCTTTTTTTATGAAAGAAGACATTAGCGGTATTTCTCCGTTAGTCGATCCATGCTTGCACCCGCTGGATTGTATAAAATTTTCACTTGAGAAATGATGCTCGGACTCCCCATTTCAGTCATCCGCTCATTCATCTTACCAATGATATTCATTAATTCGTATAACTCACCTTCCATTGTTGTTTCCAATGGATTCACTTGATATTTAACTCCTGATTCATCAATGATTTTAATTGCTTCGTCGACATACGGGATCACATCTTCGCCATTTTTTGTTTTAGGGATAATTTGAATACTAATTAATGCATTCGCCATTCTTCATCTCTCCTTATTCTGGTAAAAATTCATTTGTAAATGCTTTTTCTGCGTCTAGCTCTTTATCAAGTAACTCATGATCGAACATCCAGTTCGCATAGTTTTCCCATACTTCCTGTTTTTGTTCGCCCCATTTTGGTGCATCATCTTGATAACGTGAAGCTAGCCATTCCTGACTTCTTTTTACAAGTTCTTCGTCGAGATCAGGTACTTCTTTGATTAAAATAGTAGCCGCTTCTTCATGATTGTCGATCGCAAATTCATATCCTTTCGATACGGCTGCCATAAAAGCTTTCACCGTTTCAGGATCGTCTTTAATCATTTTTTCACTTGTAGCAATAACTGGTGTATAATAATCCAGTTTATCCGAGTAGTCGGTTAAATAGATCATGTTCAGTTCATCGCCGCGAATTTCCGCTTCAATGCCTGTCCATGCATAGTAAATCCACGCGAAATCAATGTCTCTTTTTACAGCTGTAAAAAAGTCTGTATCCCCCATATTTACCGTTTCAAGTTGATGAATATCGGCATTTTCGGTTGCCATCAAAGACGATAGCACTGCTTGCTCAACTGGTGCACCCCAGCCGCCGTATGTTTTTCCTTCAAAATCCTTCGGTGATGTAATATTTTTCTCGACAGGCGAAGCAAATCCCGATGTATTATGCTGAATGATCGCCGCAATGGAAACGACCGGCACATCCTGTACGCGAGCTTCTGTAATACTTTCTTGATAACTAATTCCAAATTCCGCTTTCCCCGAAGCAACGAGCTGATCCGCACCCGCCTCACCCGGTAAAATAATTTCTACATCCAAGCCTTCATCCTCAAAATAGCCTTTTTCTTTAGCCACATAAAGACCAGTATGATTTGTATTAGGTGTCCAGTCCAACACTACGGATACTTTTTTCATCCCATTTTCATTATTCCCACTACATCCTGCTAAAAACAATAAAACGATCAAACTAGCAAACCACTTCTTCATGTTTTTCCCCCTCGTTGTTTTAAAGGAAGTGAACCGCTGAACGAAAAAAGGACACCCTGCGTTAGAACCGCGGGCGTCCGAAAGAACACTCATTAGACAAAATGAATTTCACGTTCCCTTCGCTGGTATGAGCCAGAGCAGGTTCAAAGGGTCAGCATCTTATGGACACTATCTCAACCGGCCACACCGGTTCCCCCACATTCCATATTTAATTCATTATCTATTATATCAGATTCCTAGAAAGAAGCTATTTTTTTAATTGGGCAAAAAAGTGTCGAAAGATATTAGATTAGTTGGACTTAGCAATTATTTAAGACTTTTATTCAATGCTTTTTCTAAATTAGGATATTTATACACATACCTATGCTCGAGTGCTTTTTCCGGCAACGCCTTTTGACCCTGAAGAAGCATTTCACTCATTTCTCCAAGCAAAGCCTTCATCGCAAAGCTTGGAACCGGAAGCCAATGCGGACGATGAAGCACGCGTCCAATTGTCTTACCAAACTCTCGCATCTTTACCGGCTCAGGAGCCGTCACATTTAATGGCCCTGAAAGATTTTTTTGCTTTATTGCAAATTGGATTAATCCCGCTACATCCTCTACATGAATCCATGATACCCACTGTTCCCCTGATCCGACCGTCCCACCAGCCCCAAACCTATATGGAAGCGCCATTAGCGGCAACGCCCCTCCTCTACCAAGAACGATTCCCAATCGAGCAAAAACAGTACGAACCCCAAGTGATTGCGCAACCGCCGCTTCTTTTTCCCACATCCGAACAACAGTCGCAAGAAAATCATGAGCATCTGTCATCGATTTTTCTGTAAAAATTTCTGTATTAGACATTCCATAATAACCGACAGCTGATGCATTAACTAATACTTCTGGCTTTGTTTCAAGGGCGGTGAGCAAGCGAATAATTTCCCTGGTTGCTTTCATCCTGCTGTCCATGATTCTTTGCTTTTTAGCATTCGTCCACCGTAGCCCATTAATCGATTCCCCTGCTAAATTAATGATCGCATCAACATGCGAGAGTTTCGCTTCCGGCTTGCTATTAGGTGTAAGCCACTCAACCGCACGCAATTGCTCAGTTTGATTGATTTTACTTGGGGTTCTAGTTAAAATCGTCACATTCATTCCATTTGCAAGTAATTTTTCTTGCAAAATTTGGCCGACAAAACCACTTCCACCAGCAATTAAGATGTGCATATTGATCATCTCCCTTTTTTTAATGTAGGTGCTACATTTCACAGAAAATCAACTAGACTTAGAAAAAGACTCCCCACAAAAAAATAACGACATTAATGGAGAATTTCTTTGAATTTAGACGGGTGGAGGCAAGTATGGGCTGCCTAATGGACAACGTTTACGAGTTTTCACCGAGTACCGGCGATTAGGAACGTTCTTATAGACAGCGTTTACGAGTTTCCACGGAGTATCGGCGATTAGAAACGGCCTTATAGACAACATTCACGAGTTTCCACCGAGTACCGGCGATTAGAAACATCCTTATAGACAACATTCACGAGTTTTCACGGAGTACCGGCGATTAGAAACGGCCTTATAGACAACATTCACGAGTTTTCACCGAGTATCGGCGATTAGGAATAACCTTATGGACAACATTCACGAGTTTTCACCGAGTACCGGCGATTAGGAACGCTCTTATAGACAGCGTTTACGAGTTTCCACGGAGTACCGGCGATTAGGAACGGCCTTTTAGACAACGTTTACGAGTTTCCACGGAGTATCGGCGATTAGAAACGGCCTTATAGACAACATTCACGAGTTTCCACGGAGTATCGGCGATTAGGAGCAGCCTTTTAGACAACGTTCACGAGTTTTCACCGAGTACCGGCGATTAGGAACGGCCTTTTAGACAACATTCACGAGTTTCCACGGAGTATCGGCGATTAGGAACGGCCTTTTAGACAACATTCACGAGTTTCCATGGAGTATCGGCGATTAGGAACGGCCTTTTAGACAACATTCACGAGTTTCCACGGAGTACCGGCGATTAGGAACGGCCTTTTAGACAACATTCACGAGTTTTCACCGAGTATCGGCGATTAGGAACAACCTTACAAACTGAATTTGCAATTTTTGATAGATCATAAGACATTAACGCTAGCCTAGCCTTTATTAAATAGTAAATAAAAGACCGATTCACTACCTGTTGGGTGATCGGTCTTTGCTGTATTCATTCAGATCGTATTTGCAATGCTACTTTGTACACTTCTTGGAAAGGTACCCCGTACAACTCCGCTGCCTTTTTCACATCTTCGTATTCGGGAACTTCTCGTAATACTTCTCCCTTTTTTATCGCCTGCTTTAATCGAATAGGTCCAAATTTTGTTTCAACCGTGACAATGTTGCGCTGCAAAATGCTGCGTGACCACGTGTTTTTCCGGACACCGAGTGTCGTTGTTTCTTTAAAAAGCACATCCATTAACTTGGCCTCCCGCTCATTTGGAGCAAGGACGGTGATTAGCGTTCCTGGTCGGTTTTTTTTCATAAAAATAGGGGTATAGTAAACATCAAGTGCCCCGGCGTCCAATAACTGATCCATAACATGCCCAAACGCTTCCCCTGTCATATCATCAAGCTGACATTCAATGACCGTGATCGTTTCAGATGGTTCATCCCCTTGTAAAAGTTCACCAACCATAACCCGCAACACATTCGGGCGCCCCGGAATATCCTTTGTTCCGGCTCCATATCCAACCGATTCAACGGTCATTGACGGCATTGTCCCAAACGAATCGGTTTGACTAACCACAATACCTGCCCCGGTCGGAGTTGTCATCTCAAATGTTAAATCGCTCGCGGCAATGGGTACATTTCTCATCATTTCAAGCGTTGCTGGTGCTGGTACAGGATAAATGCCATGGTCGATGCGAATTTTCCCCGATCCGAGCGGCACATGTGAAGTGATCACTTTTTCAATTTCTAATTCTTCTAAAGCAATCGCAGTTGCCACAATATCGACAATTGAATCGACCGCTCCCACCTCATGAAAATGAACATCGTCAATCGTCATATTATGTATTTTCGCCTCTGCTCTAGCAATCGGCGCGAAAATTTGTTTGCTTCTTTCCTTGACACGCAGATTGAGCTCAGAATCATCGATTAGTTTTACTATATCTGCATAGCAGCCATGATCATGATGATGCCCGTGTTCATGACTATGTTCGTGATCATGCGTATGCTCATGGTCGTGATCATGCACATGGTGATGTTCATGATCATGCGTGTGCTCATGGTCGTGGTCATGCACATGGTGATGTTCATGATCATGCGTGTGCTCATGGTCGTGGTCATGCACATGATGATGTTCATGATGATGCGTGTGCTCATGATCGTGGTCATGCACATGATGATGTCCATGATGATGTTCATGATGATGAGTATGGCCATGGCTATGATCATCACTCAAAATCACATCAAATTTTATTGAGCTAATCCCAGCTTTAACAATCTTTTTCCATGCTAGTTGATAGCCTGATATATTCAACTTTCTAAGTTCTGTTTCAATTTTTTCCGGCGAGGCACCTGCATCGATTAAGGCGCCAACCATCATGTCCCCGCTTATTCCTGAAAAGCAGTCAATATATAGAACCTTCACTCATTCCAACCCTTTCTTTGTCAAAGCTGCTTGTACAGCTGCATCGATCGTATTCGTCATCGTCCCCGCAAAATATCCAGCACCGAATCCGTTATCAATATTGACGACAGATACACCGCTCGCACAGCTTGATAGCATCGCGAGCAAGGCAGCAATACCGTTCATGCTTGCACCGTAGCCTACACTGGTCGGCACGGCAACTACTGGTTTCGATATTAAGCCCCCAACAACACTTGCGAGTGCCCCTTCCATTCCAGCGACAACGATCACCGCATTTGCCTCTTGAATTTCTTTTGCTTTATCCAATAAACGATGTAAGCCGGCCACACCAATATCGTTTATTCTTTTCACTCGATTGCCCATTAATTCAGCCGTAATCGCAGCTTCTTCTGCAACTGGAAGATCGGATGTGCCTGCGCAAACAACTGCAATATAACCCTCTTTCCACGTTTCTTCATAATCAGAAGCAATCCAGTGGAGGGTTTTTGCCGCATCATGATAATAAAACGTCTCTTGTGGATGTTCTTGCTGCAATTGTTCCAATACATAAGTAGCTTTTTCCTGATCAACGCGGGTTGCTAACACTTTTTGATGGTGTTCCATTAACTTCCTAAAAATCCCCAATATTTGTTCAGGCGTTTTTCCTTCGCCAAAAATCACCTCTGGAAAGCCTGTCCGTTCTTCTCGATCTAAATCAAGTGTGGCGTAGCCGAGTTCTTCTTTCGGGCGAAGCATTTGTTCCGCCTTTTCCGCAGATAGATTCCCTTGCTCGACTTGGCGTAAAACATCTGTTAATTCCATCTTCATACGGTCGCATCCTCTTTCAATACTTCGTTCATACTTCCCGAGCGATATCCTTGTAAATCAAGCGTCACATACGGAAATCCAAACGATTGCAATGCGCGCGTAATCGCCTCGCGTTGTGCAACAGCTTTCAACATATCTTGTGGATCAACTTCTATGCGAGCAACTTGATCGTGATGGCGAACACGCACTTGATATAAGCCGAGCCCAATTAGGAAATCTTCCGCGAGATCAAGCTGGTTAATCTTTTCCTGGGTAATCTTTGTACCATACGGAATTCTTGACGACAAACAAGCAAAAGATGGCTTATCCCATGTTCTAAGCCCCATCTCCTTTGAAAGCTGCCTAATTTCCTCTTTATAAAATTTCGCTTCTTGAAGCGGACTGCGCACTCCGAGCGCCCGGGCTGCATTCATTCCAGGTCGGTGTTCTCCAAGGTCATCCATAATCGAACCATCCACAACGGTATAACGATCTCCGTATTTCGTCACTAATTCTAATAAATGATTATATAAACCGTTTTTACAATGGAAACAACGATTTGCATCATTAATTACAAAATCTGGATTGGCAAGTTCACTTACCCTTGTTTCAATGTGCTGTACTTGTAATTCAGAAGCGAGACTCCTCGCAAGTTGAAATTCTCTATCTGGAAATGTATCTGATGCCGCGGTCACAGAAAGCACCTTATCACCAAGCGCTTCTTTTGCAACCGCTAATAAAAACGTACTGTCTACGCCTCCTGAAAAAGCGACAAGTACATCGTCCATTTTCTGTAAAACTTCAATCAAACGTTGTTTTTTCTCTTGTAGTGATTGTTCCATTTTATCCACCTTTAAACAACCGCACATAGGCGGCAAGTTATTGACTCTTTGCTATTTTTGTACTTTTTCCTTCCTTAAAGATACCACAAATGATAGCTATTTTGTATTGACAATTGTTTCTGCTTCTATATATGGAATTGTTAATGGTCCAAGCGGAAGGACCGCTATGGTCATGTTTTCTCCATACTTCTCTTTTAGTTCATCCAATGTGTTTTCAATGCTTTTTGTCGGATGTAGCATTGCCTGTTTTACCTGTTCCTCTGTTAACAATGAATACACGTACACATCTGCCCAAACTTGTATCGATGCTTGCTTTTGAACCTGCCACTGATCAAACTGTTTAAATGCTGGATCACTGATTAGATCTAATATGTCTTGTGGGGTTTGAGCGAGTTTCAATATATCAGAGTAATGACCATGATTCGGAAGACCGTCTGAACATTCAGATGCAATAATAATCGTACCACCCTTTTTTACAATTTTATGGGCAGCACTCATCCCTTTAACCGCTTGATATAAGTTTTGATCAAGCGGGTAGCCAGAATTGGACGTAATCACAACATCAAATCGCTTCTCGCATTTTGTCATTGCATGTTTTTTTACATATTCACATCCTTGGTTATGAGCTTCAATTAATTCACCTGCGAACACATTTGTAATTTCCTTCTCGCGATTTAACGTTACATTCAATATAAAATGAGGTTTACACATCCCATTTACTTCGCGAGCCATATCCTGAAGTGGATTGTTTTCTATGTTCCCCCATGTTGAAAGCGGGTCTCCGATCATTCTTGCATTATGAAAAGTCATGATCGTTTCAATTCCCGCAATTCCAGGCATAATTCCTTTTGGCCCACCAGAAAAACCAGCAAAAAAATGTGGCTCAATAAATCCAGTAACGATTCGAAAGTCAGCGTTTACATATTCTTTGTTCAAATAAACATCGCATCCAAATGTACTTTTCCCAACATTCTCAAGCATGGCATAATTATGGCATTGGTGATTAATAATTTTTATATTATCAACTACCCACTCTCCGAGCATTTGCACAAATTCTTCACGTGTTTGGTCACGATGTGTTCCGGTACCATTGATAATCACAAAATTCTCATGCGGAACATGCTCTAATTCCTCTATGATTACCGGTACCAATTTATCATTCGGTGTGGGCCGTGTAATGTCACTAATAACAATCGCAACTTTATCCGTTGCTTTCACCATGCGCTTCAAAGCAGCTGTTCCTATTGGATTTCTTAATGATTGTCTTAATCCTTTTATTTCATCAGGTAATGCCGGTAAATGATTTGGCTCAATTACTTGAGAATGATCAGG
Source organism: Bacillus sp. FJAT-50079 (assembly GCF_018343515.1). Classification (GTDB taxonomy): domain Bacteria; phylum Bacillota; class Bacilli; order Bacillales; family Bacillaceae_C; genus Lederbergia. The sequence continues at coordinate 61,428 of NZ_JAGYPD010000001.1, forward strand.
CACATTTAGGGTCATATTTTCTTTACCATATAAAAGTGTCGTTTGCATATACTTTTCCCCCTTCAAAAATGTAAATATATACATTCATAAAAAAAATCCCCTTTGTTATACAAACAAAGGGCGTATTTGATACTCAATTATGTATCCAATGACAGTATATGATAAAAGCATTAAAATAAATTTTAGCAACAATCTAACATTCACGCCCTATTCAGGAGCAATCGTATTCATAAAACATTACTGCCTTATCAGGTAATTACAAGGGATTCACCTTAATTAATCTAGCTATATTTCGTGTTTTATGATGTAATAAGCGTTCGACCTGCTCTAAAGATTCTTGCAACGTTAACGGACCATTACTGATCGAATGAATGCTTTGAAAATATTGATATAAAGCTTCAAGCTCTATATCCACTGCCCCTGAAAGTAAGATGGTTGGAATCCCTTCTTCTTTCGCCTGGGATGCTAATTCGAGCGGTAACTTACCACTTAGCGTTTGTTCATCTGTCTTCCCTTCCCCCGTGATTAGCCAATCTACTCCATCTAGTTTTCTTTTAAAATCTATCATTTCAGTTAGTAAAGCAGCCCCTGGTATAATTTTCGCACCTAAAGTTAATAATGCGAAACCGATTCCTCCCGCTGCCCCTGATCCCGGTAAATCTTTATATGCCTTCCCTAAATGTTTTTCTATGCGATTCGCATACATTTCTAATGAATGATCTAGCACCTTAATCTGTTCAGTTGTTGCTCCTTTTTGCGGTCCAAAAATAGCGGAGGCTCCGTTCTCCCCACATAAAGGATTGTTCACATCACTTGCTATACAGATTTCCACATCACTAATTTGTGGATGAATAGAAGTATAATCAACATACTGTACTTTACTTAAAGAAGACGTAATAGGAGGTAATGGCTTATGATCTTTATCATAAAAAGAAACTCCTAACGCTTGTAACATTCCTAAACCACCGTCATTTGTAGCGCTACCTCCCAAACCAATAATAAGCTTTTTATACCCTTGCTCTAAAGCTTGTTTTATACATTCTCCAAGTCCATATGTCGTTAATACAAATGGATCACGTTCGTTTTCAGGAACCATCGAAAAACCTGCGATTGACGCAATTTCTATTACAGCGATTTGCTCTTTGTCTAAAACTCCAAAATATGTTTCAATCTTTTTCCCCGTTGGTCCAGATACTACAATTTTCTTTTTTTCACCATTGAGCGTAGAGAGAAAGGAATCAATCGTTCCTTCCCCTCCATCAGCCATCGGAATGACTTCTACATCTACATCCGGAATCTCCTGAATGAGAGCCTTTTTAATAATTTCTCCCACTTTTGCAGACGGAAGACTTCCCTTAAAAGAATCAGGAGCTACCACAATCTTCATCACAATGCCCTCTTTTCTATCACTCTTAAAAACTTTTATATTAATGCATATTTTTTTTCGACTTTAGCAACCAATGAATAATTCGTATCTACCATATTACCGACGTAAAGCTTTCCGATTTGTGTAAGAGCTTGATAAGCTTCCAAGCGATCCCAACCTAATTCTTCTAACCATTCAATCAATTCAGCATAAGCGATTCTTGCGGCATCTTCCATAGGACGAGCACTGCCAACCGTCATAAATTCGGTAGGACTTTCAATTCTTGGCCAATTAATTTTTTTATTCTTGATTAAATCAAATTTTAACGTTACTTTTGCAGAAATCTCTAGGGCAACACCGCATAATTCACCTTCTCCCTGGGCAGCATGGCAATCTCCAGTAAAGAAATGAGCGCCTTCTACATTTACAGGTAAATAAATACTATTTCCCGGCTTTACATCCGGTACATCCATGTTTCCACCATGGTCTAGAGGTGTTAATGCTGAAAGTGCCTCTAAATTGGGCGCGGTTCCAATTGTTCCAAGGAAGGGATTCCAAGGAAAGGTTAATCTTTCATTATAACTAAGCAGCCCGTCTTCTAATTGATAAATCCATACTTTCTCTGGAAGCGGCTCATGGAGAAGTCGGGTCGTATTTGTTGCTGTTAAACCACCAAAGTGAGGATTCAATACACTAACAGCCCAATCACGTGTAGGTTCAATATCTAGTATATGTACAACGAGTGTATCCCCTGGCTCGGCCCCCTCAATATACACTGGACCAGTTTGTGGATTCAAATATTCTCCTAAAACTTTAGATGGTAGATCAGACTCTTTTGTAATTCTATTTTCAAATGCATCCTCTGTAAAGATGACTACTTCTTCTCCTGGCTTTACACTGGCAATTGGTTCTAAATATCGGCTAAAAACATAACTATGAGCACCTGGTTGTTTAATTTCTTTCCTATTTTTAATTTTCTCCATTATAAAATACCTCCTATACGGATAAATACTTTTTTATCATTTCAGGTGAAATTTCTTTTCCTTTATGTTCGCCTATAATGCTCCCTTTATCGATTGCATAGCATCGATCAGACATTTTTAGTATCAAGCCAATATGTTGTTCTACAAATAGTACCGTCAATCCAAGCTCTCGATTAATTTGATGAATAATATCCCTAATCATACTAATAATATTTGGCTGTATTCCTTCGGATGGTTCGTCCAGTAATAGTAACATCGGTTTACCAATCAAAGCCCTGCCAATCGCCAGCTGAGCTTGTTCTCCTCCACTTAATGTACCTGCCCTTTGTTTCAACCTTTCTTTTAAACGAGGAAAGTAATGGTATATAACATCGTAATCTTCATTTTGCGCGCGTATATTTATTTGTTCACCCATCTTAAGGTTTTCTTCAACAGTCAACTTCGGGAAGATTCCGTGCCCCTGAGGTATATAGCCAATGCCTAATCGAGCACGTTCAAAAGAATCTAATTTCGTAATGTCCTGATTGTCAAATACGATTTTTCCAGCATTTGATTTAAGCAGACCAATGATACTTTTTATAAATGTACTCTTCCCTACACCATTTCTCCCAATAATCGAAACAATTTCGCCTTTTTCAACTTTTATATTAATATCTCTAATGATCGTTACTTTTCCATATCCTGAAGTAACACCTTCGACATTTAACATGGAATTCCCTCCAATGAACGGATGCTAATCATTACCTAAATAAATGCTCACTACTTCTTCATTTGATTCGATTTCGGCCAATGTCCCCTCCGCAAAGAGCCGACCATAATGTAATACTGTTATTTTTTCAGCAATCTCACGAACGAATTCCATATCATGGTCAATAAAAATAATGGTTAACCCACTTTTATTCAATCTTCGAATAATTTGAGCGGTAAATTCCGTTTCTTCCGGTCCCATCCCTGCGGCAGGTTCGTCTAATAATAATAAATCAGGCTTTGATGCCAATGACATCGCAATTTCCAACCATTGCTGTTGACCATGTGAAAGATTCCGAACTAAGGGATTCCCTAAATGGGTAATCCCAACAAGATCAATTAATCGATCAATTTCATCTTCAAGTTCTTGTTTAGAAACAAAGTTTTGAGCTGCAATCCGAATATTTTCCCTAAGCGTTAATTCTCCGTACACTCCAGGTATTTGCATTTTAATGCTTAATCCGGATCGAGATCTTTTCCAAACTGGAAATCTAGTAATATCTTGCCCATTGAACAGAATCCTGCCGCTACTTACTTCATAAATTCCCATAATCAATTTAAAAATGGTACTTTTTCCGGCACCGTTTGGACCAATTAAACAACGTAATTCCCCTTTATTAACAGTTAGGTTCACTTGATCAACGGCTTTAATGCCACCAAAATCTTTTGATACTCCCTCAAGCTTCAACATTTGCTCCGTTTTTAATTGACTAGCCTTATAGTTTATTTGCTTCACTTTGTCCATGCACGCTCTCCTTTCTTTTTAAAGAGAGATCTAACTTTCTATCTTTGAAAAAAAATCGATCAACGATATTGAATAAAGTCAAAATTACTCCTTGCGGGACTAATAGGATAACAACTACTAATGTAAACCCTAAAATGACTAATGCGTATTCACTACCACTAACAGAAAGATATTGAGAAAATAAATAGTAAATAATTGTAAATAACATTACTGCCGTTAAGTTTTTCCGGCCAGCCGCTGCTACCAGAACAACTGGCAATGCTGCCGCTGAAATACTCATTGTAGATGGCGCCATATATCCTCCCCACGTTGCATAAAGAACACCACTAAGTCCGGCTAAAATGCCACCTATTGAAAATACGAGTGTTTGTAGAAGCGGGATGTTATATCCGAACAGTTTACTTCGTTCACGATTTTCGCGAATCGCTAACATGCTATATCCCATCTTAGAGTTAAGTAATTTCCGTAACGTTAAGTAAATAATAATTAGCAACACTAAAATAAAATAATATAGAGGATTCCCAATTAGTTCGACACCAAGGGATATAGGCGGGATATTGTTGATCCCATTATCCCCACCTAATGGAACATTAAATACTTTCCATTGAGAACCCGCAGATTGAGCTAAAAAAGTTGAAAGAACTAACGTTACACATAACGTAACTAGACCTACAAAAACATCATTAACGCCACCATAAAACATGAACCAGCCTAGAACCCAAGCAACAAGACCGGCAATAAGTATCGCCAAAATCAATGCAAATATATTAAATGAAGTCGTATTCATATTTAAAGTGATTAAAGCGTATGAATACCCGCCGATTCCAAAAAACGCCGTTTGACCAAAGCTAAAAATACCTGTAAATCCCCAAATAAACGCTAAACTAAGAGAAAGGAAGATCATCGTAAGAAAATAGGTCATATTTAATACACTATACCCAGATGCGATGATAGGATATAAAAGTAATCCTATAAAAAGTAACAATGCAACGATATTTTCAGTATTCAATTTTTTCATTTTGCTTTCACCTGCATCATTCTTTTCTCAACTAGCCCAGAAAATCCAAATGGCCAAACTCTAATAAATATAATTGCCACGACGAGTAGACCAAGCCTGCCAATAAACGTTCCAAATAGATAAGATAATGCACTGTTAACAACACCTAATGATCCACCCGCCATAATTGTTCCAATTAATGGATTTGCCCCACCTACAATTACTGTGACAAAGCTTTCCATTAGAAAACCTGTCCCAAAGCTTGGACTAATTGCTGTAGTTGGTGCATAAAGTCCACCGGCAAGGCCAGCAAATGCTGACCCAATAACAAAAGTAACCGCATACATTTTTGTTGTATTTGTTCCTAAACTTCGTGCTATTTCACTATTTTGCATCGTCGCTCGTGAACGAAGGCCAAACTTCGTATGCATGAAAATCCAATACATGAATAGAAGCAATGCTACTGATATAAAAAATAATACAACTCTATACGTGGAATAAGTGATCTCTCCTACAGCAAAGGATCCTAAAGGAGTTGATGTTCCTTGCAAAGTCGGTCCCATCAATATAAGCATCCCTTGACTCATTATGAGGCTGATCCCCCAGGTGGCTACAACTGAATCAAGCGGGCGTCCATAAAGATGTCTAATCACAAGTCGATCGATGATTAATCCGAATAGACCAACGCCAAGAGAAGCGATTAATATTGATATTGGCAACGGAATACCAGATAAAACGCAAAATGTCGTAATGTAGGCACCTAGCATTATAAACTCACCATGCGCCAGATTAATGATTCCCATCATCCCAAAAATAATCGCTAATCCAATCGCTGCTAGGATTAAAAACGCAAAATGATCAATAAAAATATAAAGCACATTGAAAGCACTTTCAAAAATTCCCATATATACCTTCTCCAATTCTAGAATTGTTAATCAAGTGGAGTAAACTGCTTATTTGGCGAATCCTTTGTTAAATCAACATTCTTTTCTTGAGAGAGCCAATATGGTTTAATTTGCTCCCACTTATACGGAAAAGTTATGTTATGTTGCTCGTCCGCATGTACTAAATAAACATCCTTAATTGCATGATGTGACTCTGGATCAATCGTTACCTTGCCGGCAGGTCCCTCAACACTCAATCCGCTTTCTAAAGCTTCAATAACCTTTTCTGTATCTGTTGTACCAGCCTGTTCCACTGCTTTTGCCCATAAATAAACTCCGGTATACTGTGCTTCTGCTTCCATTCCGATATAATCATCATCCGGAAACTTATCCCGCCATTTTTTGACAAACTCTTTAGCTTCATCCGTGTCCAGTTCCTCCATAAAAGGGGCGGTTACATACATATTGGCAAGAGCTGGAGGGTTAAATCGTTTATGTTCATATTGCTGCGCCATATTAATCGTTGTAGCCATAGGTAAGTCTTTTATCCCTGACGTATTCCACTGTTCATAAAAGGAAGATTGTTTAGCCCCTGTTAAAAGCACGACTAAATAGTCGGGTTTCGCTTTTTGAATTCGGCTAATATTACTACTAAACTGCGAAACTCCTAACGGAATAAATTCTTCTCCTACAATTTCTCCGCCATATTGTTCTGATGCAACCCGAACCCAATCCGCAGTAATTTGTCCAAAGTTGTAATCAGCCGCGATAATATATCCCTTTGGCCCATATTCTTTAATCATATATTCGATTAGAGGCATTACTTGATGCTCGGGAACTGCGCCAGTTGGAAATGTATACTTACTTGCAACTCCGCCCTCATATTGATTATTATAAAAATATAGCATCTTATTTTGCTCCATAATCGGACGTATCGCTTCACGTGATGCGCTCGAAAAGGCACCCATGATTACATCAACCTTATCATCTAGAATAAGTTTTCTAGCCATTTCTTGATATCGCTTATCATCTGATTGTGTATCTGGAGCAACGATTTCTATCTGCTTTCCAAGAAGACCGCCTTGATTATTGATTTCCTCTACGGCCAATTCAACAGCATGATATTTCTGCACACCTACTAAAGCAAAATCCCCCGACCTATCCTCTAACACCCCTAGCTTAATAACGTCATCTCCGCTTGAGTTTTTGCTAGATGGCTCACCTCCACAGCCAACAAGCACAATGGAAATTGCTAAAGCGAATACAAGCAGCTGCCAAAATCTCCTTTTCATATACGGTTCCGCCTCCACACTATTAGATTTTTCTAACTTCTAAACCTATTACTAATATTCCGAAAAGTAACACTAGTAAGAAGTTAACTATTATTTAATCAAATAATTTATCCAAATACATTATAGATTTCCCCGAATTTTTCACGTTTTTACGAGGTATTTTTGTGCAAATATACAAAACTAACGAAGCTTTATACACCAATTTATTATTTGCAAAGTAATTGCATCTTGAAAATTTCTCGGATCAAGACCCAAAATTTGCTTAATTTTTTCTAACCTATACAACAGAGTATTTCGATGTATATGGAGCTCAGAGGCCGTTTCAGCAATACTTTTATTATTTTTAAAAAAGCTTTCAAGCGTATTAGACAGTTCAGAATCTAAATATCCATCCTTCTTAACAAGGTGATCGACCAATGTATTTCTAGCCTCCTCTGGTATTTTATAAATATATTGAATGATTCCCCACTCATCTATGTTCGATATCTTTCTTTCCGTTTCTAGCTTTTTCATAATAGCTAAGCTTGTTTGTGATTGAAAGTAGCCCAATCGATAACCTTGAATGCCGTTTTGAGGATTACTAACACCAATCTTCACTTGCCAATTTTCCCTCTCAAGCTGATTAAATATTTTGACTGCCGAGCTACTCGCCGGGATAGCGGCCAAAAAATTTCCTTTGCCAATACTCGCAATAAAATGAAGATCTGGATAAATAAACTGAACCGTTTGTATAAAACGCTGCTCAAGATGTTGAATATCTTCATAAAGGACTAAATTAGTTGTCTTTTGAACCATTAAATTTTTCACTTCAATCATCATTACAAGGCATGATGTCGTAATATTAAGATTTAAATAAGTTGTTCGAGCAAGAAGTTCATCCAAACGATGATAGTTAGGATTGATAACGTCTAGCACCCATTCTTCAACTGCCCGTTGTCTATACCTAAGCTTATCGCTAAGGTATTGCTGATGAATTAAAGATTCTACCGTTACTTTTACAATATGGGATAGCTTATATATTTTTGTTGGATCACCAGTAATGCCTACTGTCCCGATGATTTCACGATTAAACTCAATCGGCAAATTTACCCCTGGCTGCGTTCCAGCCATATTATTTGTTTCAGACAAATATATTATTCTCTCACGTTTTAATTCGATAGCCTCGATAGCCCCTTGATGTTTTTTATAAAGTCTCCCTTTATCTCCACTTGCCATAATAATTCCTTCGTGATTCATTATATTAATATTATTGTCTACTACTTTCATCATTTTATTGACAATTGGTTGCGCTAGCTCTGTTGTAATAATCATTTCCCATCACTCCTATTTTCTTATTCTGTTATTTTTTTACATAGATTTCCTATCATATCTTCCCTCCTTCACAGAAAAGCGCATTCACCGATTTCTCCATTATAATTGGATCGACATAAATCGGTAATCATTTCTTTCTTAAGCAAGTGGAATAATTTAGTTTGGAAATCTATTTGGCCATGCATTTCTGGATAGAAAAGTTCGTTCAAATAAGAAAAAAATCATTTCCCCATCGCGACGAGCAATGGAAAAATGATTTTTATTAATCAAATTTAAATAAATTCGCAAGTTTAATTAATTCTTCATACGTTTCCCCATATATATGCCAAATATAGGTGTCTGTCGGAATATATAATACTTCATATTGAGCCATTCCTTTAGAAAGCGATTTGATGGCCATCATTCATTAACTAGCTGATAGGAGACGCTACTATTGAGAAATTGCTTGTTTATCATAATCAGGCAAGGAATTCATCCCACCTTCATTTTTTCATTTCTGTTTAGATGGATGAGGCTGAGAAAAGTTTTGAAATGAATGCACTTTCATCCGGTTATTTGAAATTACACCTATTTTTTGATATAATTATAATAGTTTAACATAATTTCATTTTACATTTGTTCATCTTTTCACATAAAATTATTCGAGGTGAAGCTATTTGTTTGCTGATGATCGGTTTCGCGGGTATGAACCTGCAAATCTGCGCAAAGACTTCATTTCTGGGATTACTGTCGGTATTGTGGCCATTCCTCTTGGGATGGCTTTTGCCATCGCTTCAGGCGTAAAGCCTGAATATGGAATTTATACGACGATTATCGCAGGTTTGATTGTTGCTTTGCTCGGTGGCTCTCGCTTCCAAATTGCTGGTCCAACGGGAGCGTTTATTCCTATTTTACTAGCTGTCGTTCTTCAGTATGGATACGAAGATTTATTAATCGCTGGCTTTATGGCGGGGATTATACTCGTCATCATGGGGTTCTTCAAGCTCGGCAGTCTCATCCACTATATTCCTAGATCGGTAACGATCGGCTTTACAACAGGGATTGCTGTCATTATTTTTACGGGCCAGCTTGGAAATTTTCTCGGTCTTTCTGAGCTTGAGAAAAAGGAATATTTTCATCAAAATATGCTGGAAATTTTCAAGCATTTTTCACAATTGAACGGATATAGCATTCTCACCGCTTTAATTGGGCTACTCGTCATTATTGTCGTGACGCGCTATGCACCGCGTGTACCAGTCTTGCTCGTAGCATTAATTATTCCGACATTGATTGCTGTCTATTTTTATCCGAATAAATTGGATACAATCGGAACCGTTTTTGGTGAAATCCCGCAATCGTTACCGAAATTTAAGTTTCCTGAAATTACTTTTGGTAAAATAACAGAGCTTTGGTCTGCCGCACTCGTCATTGCTGCACTTGGTGCAATTGAGTCCTTGCTTTCAGCGGTTGTTGCCGATGGCATGACTGGAAAGAGACATCATTCAAACCGTGAATTATTCGGACAGGGGATCGCCAATATCATTACTCCTCTTTTCGGCGGAATTCCAGCGACAGGAGCCATCGCGAGAACGGCTACAAATATTCGCTCCGGAGCTGTCAGCCCTTTATCGGGGATTATTCATAGTGTATTTGTATTATTGACCTTACTATTATTGGCACCATACGCTTCACATATCCCACTCGCTGCAATGGCTCCACTGCTAATGTTTGTCGCTTGGAACATGAGTGAATATCGAGCATTCGGCCATATTTTAAAAATAAAAACGAGTGACTCGCTCGTGTTACTGACCACTTTTGTATTGACCGTTTTCGTCAATTTAACGGTCGCGGTTCAAGCGGGATTACTGCTTGCTGTTCTTTCTTTTATAAAAAAGAAAAGCGAATCGCTTCAATTCAATGATCGTAAATTGGATTTAACCGCCCATTTTAATTATCGAACATTCGCGGTAAAAGGTCCGTTATTTTTCGGGACGGCACAAGCGCTTGAACATTCACTCCATTCGACATTACAACGTGCTCCAAATGCGATTATCCTTAATATGAGTGAAGTATCAATGATTGATGCGACAGGAGAAGAAAAGCTCGCTTCCTTTATAGCTGGAGTAAAGAAAAACGGCGGGGATGTGCTTATTGCCGGATTGCCAAGTTGGGGAATCGATTTATTTAAAAAGAGCGGATTATATGAAACACTTGGAAGCACTGCCTTTTTCTTAACTGAAGACCAAGCGATTCAATCACTTACAAGTTTTAAGCAAACAGCAGGGGATTAGAATCCCCTGCTTATTTGTTTTCGCAGGTATGCCATAAATTTAAAAGTTCATTAAATACAGCCACGTTCAAATTTTCCCTCAATACATGCAATGGACATTTCCATTGAAACATCCTTTCGTACATCGGCCATTGCATTCTCCCCTTTGTCACATCTTACTAGCAACCATTCTTTTAATCCATTATGATGAAATTATCGTTTAGGAAATGGGGATTGTTATGAAAAGTCTTGCTTCATTTACATACAAATATCGAAAATTAGTCCTTGTCCTTTGGGCTGTGCTCGTCTTATTTTTTGGATTTTTCGCTTTAAAACTTCCTACCGTTTTGAATGGAGATGGTTTTGAATACGCAGGAACGTATGCGGAAGTTGAAGAAATGATGCAATCTGATTTCGAAATTCCTGCTACTTCGATGATTTTGCTTTTTGAAAAGGAGAAAGATGCAACAGATGACAATTTCTCCCTTTTTATAGATGAAAAATTGGACCATATTGTGAACATCAAACATGTACATTTGTATAGTCCGCCATCTGAGATGAAAGACAATCGCTCGTATGCGATTCTTTCTTATGACGGACCTGATGAAAAACGAGTGGAAACGATCAAAGAAATTCGCTCCAATCTCACTGATGAAGCGTCAATTTCCGTTGGTTTAACAGGCGGGGCTGTTATTGCCGAAGATATGAATAAGGCGTCACAAGATGATTTAGTTCGCGCCGAATTAATCGGAATTCCAATTGCCCTTATCGTGCTTCTCCTTGCATTTCGAGGAATCGTTGCAGCACTGATCCCGCTCATTACTGGCTTTGTTAGTGTCGTCATCGCAATGGGCCTGCTTTATTTTACCGGACAAAAAATAGATTTATCGATTTTTGTGTTAAATACGGCACCGATGATTGGGCTTGCATTAGGAATCGATTTCGCGCTCCTATTCGTCAATCGTTTTCGAGAAGAATTAGACCAGCAGGCTGTGAAGGATGCGACGGTAAAAACGGTGCTTACATCTGGAAGGGCGATTGTTTTCTCTGGCTTTTGTGTGCTACTTGGTCTCGTTGCGATGCTATTTATTCAAGTCGGGATTTTCCAATCGGTCGCATTAGGCGGTGTTGCCGTTGTGTTCACATCAGTACTTGCCGCGGTCACTTTTTTACCGGCATTATTGTCTGTATTAGGTCCGCATATTAATAAGTGGACAATTTTAAAAATAAAAGAAAAACGAATAAGCGGCTGGCATCGATTTGCGGCGTTTGTCATGAAGCGTCCAGTCATCATGGCGATCGTTGCGACCGGCTTACTTATAATCGGCGCACTTCCGGTTGGAAACATGAAGCTGACCATCCCAGAAGCAGATGCGCTCCCAACTTCTTATGAATCGCGGACAACATTTGAAAAGTACGAGGAAACCTTTGCTGATAAGGGAGCGACGACGGTTCCTTTAATCGCAAAAGCAACCGAGGAAATGACCGAAACTGCTTCACTTGAAAAATTAGAAGACCTAATTGCTGCGTTAAAGGATGATCCGCTCGTTACTAAGGTCGATTCCGTTCTATCCGCAACAAATATGACAGCCGATGAGCTTGTGTTCGCCCTTGAAATTCCAGAAATGCGAGCACAGGTAGAACCAGCTTTTGACCAGCTTACGAACGGAGAACGAGCACTTCTGCAAGTTCAATTACAGGCAGATGGTTCATCAGAAAAAGCGAAAAACTGGGTAAGTGATTGGAATGACAAACAACATGATTTAGATATAAAAGTTGGTGGTTTTTCGAAGTTCCAACAAGAAATCTTTGATGAAATTTACGATAAAATTGGATACAGCCTTGCGTTCATTTTAATTTCTACGTACATCGTGCTCTTTTTCGCGTTCAAATCGGTGTTAATTCCATTAAAGGCCATCATTATGAATGTAATTAGCTTAAGCTGTACATTTGGGATTATCGTCTGGCTATTCCAAGGCGGACATCTCGGCAGCGCCCCATCTGATATCGCATTAATGATTCCAATCTTTGCTTTTAGCATCGTCTTTGGACTGAGCATGGACTATGAAGTATTTTTAATTTCACGCATGTATGAAATTTATCAAGAAACCGGAGATAATGATCGTTCCACACTTGAAGGATTGATTTCTACAAGTAAAATTATTACATCTGCAGCAGCGATTATGATCGTGATTACGGGGGCTTTCGCCTTCACCGGCATTGTCCCAGTTCAGCAAATGGGTGCCACGGTCGCATTGGCCATATTTATCGACGCGACGATTGTACGAATGATCCTTGTCCCTTCACTGATGAAATTGATGGGAGATCTGAATTGGTGGTCGCCGCTTCACAAAAAGAGGAAAGTAATTGCGCGAAATTAGAAAGTTACGCAATTAAGCCGAAACTTACGCAATTAATTAAAAAGATACGCAATTCTCCCCGCAAGTTACGCAATTCCGTTTCTTTACCATTTTTTTGGCGTTATATTTCTACAAAAGACAAAGAAGCTATCTCACTTTGAGGCAGCTTTTTGTCTTGTTTTTAACAATTGCGATTTTAGGAATATGCCCCCGGTTTTGGATAAGCACCATTAAGGAACCAGTTCCCTATGTTCTTTTTCTTGTAAGAGACTGGATTGTGCAGTGTGTGCGTGCGTGCATTTCTCCAAAATCGATCGAATCCATTTGACGTTGTCGCAGACCTCGCACCCATTACTGCAAAAATACCATTACTCACCTCTAACGCCAATTCTCCTGCAAAAGCATTAGCGGACGAAGTAAGTAATGCACAATTGCCTCTTTCATTTTCCGTTAATTGATGATCTTTATGCCAAATGCTATCCACTTTTTCATTCGCTTTTTCTACCAAACTAATAGCTGCTTGCAATTTTATATAAAACTCTCCATAAGAATGCAATATATACGGATCCTCTGATGCTTCCTGTACATTGGATTGAATCCATGGGCGACTTTTATATTTTGTATAATCGCGGGCTGAAGTGATCGCCCCTTCAGCAATTCCGGCAAATACATTTGCTAATATAATTTGTGAAAGAACTGCCGATAGTTTTGAAAAATGTGATTTATTTTCATATACATAGTCCAATTGTTCATGAAGCTCCACAGCAACATTATCAAATGTAACTGATCCGCTCTCTGTTTGCCGCTGGCCAATGCCATCCCAATTATGGTGGACTGTCACGCCTTTTCGCGGGAGCGGAATCACTGCTGCACCACTAACTGTGTCCGTTACATTTGCTTCTCCTACTTCAGTCACCCATGAAACTAACAAAACATCTGCGTCCTGTGACCCTGTACTAAACGTTTTTGATCCATTCAATATGAGACGATCACCGTCTTTGCTAGCAATCAATTTCCTCTCTAATGGATTAAAGGCATTTCCCCAAAACCAATTATTTTTTACCGATTCACTGTAATAGAATGCCTTTTGCTCCTTTGACGATGACATATGCGGGGCAACCAATTGCAAAAAATGATATCCATATAAATGGGCTACTGACGGATCTACTTTCGCAAACTCTCTGACCAGTCGAAGAACAGTTGACCACTTTTCACCTGCACCACCGTATTCCTTCGGTGTTAATAAATGTAGCAATCCCGCTTCTCTAATTGCATCTTTTTGTGTCTTCGCAACTCCTCCCTCTTTATCGCGCTTAATCACATCTAATGCAAACCAATCATTTAATTCTTTCACCACTTGTAAATAATCTTTCACTGCCACTGTCATTTCATTTTTCTCCTTTTCTTTGCTAAATACGAATCTAGTAATAAGATGCCAAAAATTAATATCCCTCTTGCTACGTTTTGCCAGTAATAATTGACACCGGCAATATTAAGTCCATTCGATACGGTAATAAAAATCAATACGCCAATCAATGTTCCTAAAATATTCGCAGAGCCGCGCTTATGTAAAGTGCTACCGATAAACACGGCTCCAATCGCATCAAGTAAATAATAACGACCGCTTCCAGGCGTAAACGACGAAAGAACAGAAGCACCGATCATTCCGGCAAATGAACATATGACAGCACAAACAATAAAAGCATAAATCGTGTATCTTCCAACTGGCACACCTGATAAAGCGGCCGCTTCTTTTTGAAAACCAAGTGCAAATAAGCGTCTGCCAAAGATCGTCTTTTTCAACAACATATGAGCAATTACCCCAATAACGATGACCAAAATAATTGAAAATTTAAAATCGATTCTTCCTCCGCTAGCTGTTGTGATTAGCAAAATACTGCCTTGACCAAGCCACTTGAACAGATCATCCATTCGCGATAAATAAATTGATTCACCGCCTGTAGTTATAATTTTTTCGACACTTTCTATAATAAACAAGGTTCCGAGTGTGACTAAAAAAGGATTGATTTTAGTAATGACAACAAATGCACCGTTAAAAGCACCAACAAGCGCGCCAGCTACAATTCCTAAAAGAAGAGCCGGAATCCAACCAAGCCCCGCTTGCAAACTAATGATTGAAACGAGCGCCCCGACATCATAATAAGCAGCAACGGAAAGATCGATACCACCGCTTGCAATAACAAATGTCAGTCCGATCGCAACGAGGGCAAGAATTGCTGATTGACTAAGAATATTTGCGATATTAGTCCATCCTACAAAGGATGGAGTGATGATAGAAAAAACAAAAACCAAACCAATGAATGCAAATAGCGTACTGTATTGTGACCAGTCTTTTTTCGTTTTCACAAAATTCTTAGCTTGTAACTTACCTTCCAATACCGCCTTATGCATAGCTGCTAGCCCTCCTTTGTCTAATTGTCGTCACAGATACGACTACAAGAATTAATACACCTTTAATCGCATAAATCCAATACGTTGGTACATGAATAAGTGTAAATCCATTCGTGAGCATACCGACAAAAATAGCACTGACAATCGTACCTGGGATATTCGGAATCGATAGACGCGTAAAAATAGAACTTAATAATCCGGCAAGTAAAATATCCATAAGCATCATATCGCCTATACCTGGGACACTGCCAGCAATTCTTGAGGAGACGAGCAAGCTGGCAACCGCCGCTGTTACTCCTGCGATAATATATGTAAAACTAACGATTGCTTTAATATTAATGCCTGCACTTCTAGCTGCTTCGGTATTTCCACCAACTGCATGAACCCATTGACCTAACTGTGATTTACTAAAAACAAGATGCAAAATGGTTACTGTGATTGCAAAAATGATAATCGGAACCGGGATACCGAATAATTTTCCATTCGCCACCGCGTTTAAGATCGGATCAGGCACACTGACTGTTGTATTCTTAGTCAGCAATAATTCAATCCCTTGAAGTAAATACATCATAACTAATGTCGCAAGTAAGGGAATGATGCCAAATTTAACAACGGTAAACGCATTGATGATTCCTACTGCAATACTGCACAAACATGCAATCCCAAAAGCAATAAAGAATGAATGACCTGCTCCAATTAATACGGCAGTAAGCGCCGTATTGAAAGCAAGGTTATTCGCAATCGATAAATCCATCCCGCCCTTGATCACATCGTTGCCGCCTCCCATTAAGACGGCTGTCAATCCACAGGCAGCGATGCCTAATGCACTTGATTGCACTAAAATATTTAAGACGTTTTCTGCAGTAAGAAAAAAAGATGAGCTCAATGAAAAGAATAACGCGACTCCTATAAATGTAATCAACCCACTGTACTGGAATAGGTCTCTTCCCCGCAGAAATGATTTAGCCAACGCTGCTTGTTGCATGTTTATCCCCTCCCATCAGTGAAATCATCATTTTTTCAGCTGTCATGTCAATGCCTGATAACTCTTCGGTTACTTCACCGCGGTACATGATGAATGTGCGATCACATAAACCTTCCAGTTCTTGTAGGTCTTGCGAAATGAGTAGTACAGCTGCCCCTTCTTTCGCCATTTTTCCGATTAACTGATAAATCTCTGCTTTCGCTCCTACATCTACGGCCGAAGTCGGTTGATTTAAAATATATAATTTTGCCTCGCTATTTAGCCATTTAGCGATGACTGCTTTTTGCTGGTTTCCTCCACTTAATCCATTTATTTCCTCATCGCTATTAGGTGTCCGAATCGATAACTCATTGATGAATGCGTCAGCTGCTGTTTTTTCTTTTGAATTTTTTATCAATCCCAACCGATCGCTTACCCCTCTTAAGTTCGTAAGAGTAATATTTTCTTTAACAGACATGCTTTTAATAATGCCAAGATTTCGCCGATCTTCCGGTACATAGGCGATCCCTAAGCTCACTGCCTTTTCAGGGCGCAAACGATTAACCTCTTTTCCATTGAATACGACCTTCCCATGGGTAATTGCTTTCTGATCAAATAGCGCCTTGCCTACACT
The DNA here is from genome assembly GCF_018343515.1 of Bacillus sp. FJAT-50079. Classification (GTDB taxonomy): domain Bacteria; phylum Bacillota; class Bacilli; order Bacillales; family Bacillaceae_C; genus Lederbergia. The sequence goes on from NZ_JAGYPD010000001.1 coordinate 78,371, forward strand.
CGTATAGCCAGATCCCATTAAACCTGTTAAACCAACAATTTCGCCTCGTCTAATATCAAAACTGATATTGCGAAAATCATGCTTATGATGTAAATCCTCGACTGAAAGCAGCGTCTTCCCGTATTCCCAATCTTTGTTTGGAAATTGATGCTCTATTTGTTTTCCTGCCACCTTGTATACTAAATCTTCAACTGTCAGTCCAGCAACACTCTCAGTCGCAACCTTTTTTCCATCACGCAAAACAGTAATACGATCACATAACGCCAATACTTCTTTAAAATAGTGTGAAATATAAATAATAGATAAGCCTCGTTCTTTCAGTTGTTGGATGATGGAAAATAACTTTTCCGCCTCTTTTTTTGCTAATACTGCCGTTGGCTCATCAAACACAATCACTTTTGGCTCCTTCATTAATGCACGGCTAATTTGCAGCAATTGAAGTTCTCCGACCGTTAATTCAGAGATTAGTTTGTTTCCAGGAATCACCGATCCAACTGTATATTCAATAATTTTTTCTGCTTCTTTTTCCATCGCTTTACGCCTTGCTAATTTCAAAAATCGAGTAGTCCGTTCATTCCCTAAAAATAAAGTTTGGGCGACTGTGAAGGTTTGTATCATCAGCCTTTCTTGATGAATAAATTGCACACCAAGCGTTTCAAGTAGCTTGGGCGTTAATTTTTCCTGTTTTTGTCCATGAATGAAGATTTCCCCACGATCATGTTCATAAAGACCGGCTAAAACTTTCATTAAAGTTGATTTCCCCGCCCCATTTTCACCGAGTAAACCGTGAATCTCACCACTCGCCAGCTGAAAATCAACAGCTTGCAATGCCTTTACTCCCGGGAAACTTTTACTTACAGATTTCATTTCAATTGGCAGTTGGTCTGACATGAGCTTCACCTTCTTTCTATTAAAAAGTTCTTATTCTTCATTTTCAATTTCAGCAAGGTATGCCTCGGCATTGGTCTTAGTGATCATTTTAGACTCTACATATATTGATTTTGGTAGATCTTGCCCTGATAGATGACGTGCGGTTGAATCAACAGCTGCTTGACCAATCTTATATGGATCCTGTGCCACATCCGCCGCAAAAGAACTATTAGGGTCAGCGACAAGCTCTATTGCCGCCGGTTCTGCGTCCACTCCATATACTTTAATTTCTGAGCGACCAGCAGCATCAACAGCTTGTGCTGCACCAATACTTGGCAGGTCCCATGCAGCCCAAATTGCGGCAATATCACCTTTGTTCGGATATTTTACAAGTAAATCTTGAATTTTTTTGCGCGCATCTTCAACTGTTCCTGGTATAATATCTTGTAATTCTGGTTCGATAAACTCAATTTCCGGGTAATCCTTTGCAACGTATTTCAACATATCGTAACGAATCTCACATACCCTTACTCCACTAAAACCATTAAAAACAACAATTTTCCCCTTACCACCGATATCCTCAAACACTTGTCTCGCTAACGCTTCTCCAATGTAATAGTTATCGGATAAATGATTAGTAATGCTATATGGGCTAGAATGGTCCACTGTCAATAAAGGAATATGAGCATCATGAACCTTTTTCAATACGGGTTCATACACTTCTGTATCACCAAGCTCTTTAATAATTGCATCCGGTTTCTGTGTAATTAAGTTTTCTATATCGGCAATATGTTTCTGATCGTTTCGTTCTCCATCAACTGGAATTGCTGTCCCACCTAGTTCTTCAATTCTGTCAAGCATCCCTTGATATGCACGGCGATCAAAGTTATGAGTTGTTCCAATTACCGCAACTCCAATTTTCTTCCCTTCAAGCGATGGTACTGGTAAGTCGTCGACAACTCCTGTCACATTCGAACTTACTGTCTTAGATGCGCTTTTTTCTGTCTCTTGTTGCGTGCCACCATTTTCCGTTACATTTGCCTTTCCTGTTTCAATCGTACAAGCCGATAAAAGGATGAGGCCAAAAATAATGCCAAAAGCACCGATGATATTTCTAGTTTTTTTTAATATTTTCACTTTGTTTTCCTCCATTATTTATCATAGACTCTCGGCATTCACCGAGTTAGATGGTACAAGGCTTTCTAGTACCGTTTTTTTATTTCCCCTCCTATTTAATAGGGGGATATTTCGCTTTTTATTGGTAAAATTACCTGTTCTATATTGAACGAGTTAATAACCTACATACAACGTGAGAGCTAGCCACCGTTAATTTCCGTTCCAGGCGGACGCTTTCCACTTCAATCAACTAAGATATTCTTTTGCTCATGTGCTTAAGTTTGTTAGTCATACAGTGAATTTTGTTCTTGATTTTGTCGAAAACACTTGACTTTTTAAAAAGGCTCAATAATCGCAGGTGAAGGGGTTTATTTCCTTACTAACTGCGATTGAGGTGTTGCAATTGAAGCCTACCATTATTGCACATAAAGATGATCAAAACTTCACTCCCAGAACGTCTGAAAAGTGGAAGCTCGTTTATTAAAGACGAACACCGGTAGAACGTTCAAACAAACGGGAAAAGTTGATTATCACTTGGAATCTGGTCGGCATCGCTCTACAAAAATGTGGTACATACGGACTTACGCCATTATGATGTGCCAACACATAGACGCCTGGTTTGACCATCAAAAAGATGAACTATCATTCCTAAAAGCTCATATTTTCTCTTCAATGGCCGCTTCTTTTTAAAGGATTTTATCCAAAGGTTTGTTGCTTTTAAAACAAAATCCGATGAAGGTTGATTGGAGCTCCTGCGGGATCAGCGGGACAGGTGAGACCCCACAGGCGTTTACGCCGAAGAGGCTCACCGCCCGCCCCGCGGAAAGCGAGCAACTGTAGCGGAAATCAGCCATGCACTATCTTGGTAAGTACAATGTTTACAAAACATCCTTTTAAAAAAATAAATATGTGACGCTTCTTTGGTGTGTCTTTTTTTGAAAAAAGTTTTGAAAATGAATACCAAATTTTCAATTTAGCTCAATTCCCAGTAAACTTTTGGAAATTCAGCAAATTTACCACTCGAAATTCCGAGAGTCTATTATCAGTTGGACAATGCCCACAGATCAGCATCTAGTCCAACAAGATGTTTACTAATAATTTCTTTTGCCAAATTATTCGATGGACCCATAACGATTCCCGCTCTTGCATCCCGATATAACCGCTCTAACGTTCCCTTTTTATAACCGTATCCACCGGCCACATCCATTGAAATTTGGGCAACTGTATTGGCTGCTTCCGATGCATGCACTTTAAATTCTAATAACGTAAAAACCAGTTCACTTGGCGGAGATTTTTCTCCTGAACGCTGCCATTCATCTAGTTGATAAGAAAGCTCCTTTTGCCAAGCTTTTAAACTTTCTATTACTATTTTTGCATTCGTTAACTGATGACGAATCACTTGATAATCCGCAAGATTTTTATGAGCGTTTCGGTGAATTGTATGTTTAGCATAAGCAACTACTTCTTCGTAAATTCCAATTGCTGTCCCTGTCCAAGTAGCCCCAATCCCGAGCAAATATCCAACCCCGCTGCCAATGACTTCTCTGCCGATCCCTTCTTCTCCAATCCGGTCTTGTTCAGGAACAAAGAAATTATTAAATGTAATGGAGGAACTATAGTTTCCTCTTACACCTAAAGCATCCCATTCACCTGTTTCAATCCCCGATCGCTTTGCATCAACAATGAAATAACTTAAATCATCCGACCTAATGGCATTCGGTGACCCAGTTTGAATAATATAAAAATCGGCTTGGCCACTACTCGTAGCAAATGATTTTTCAAAGTTGAAAGTATAGCCGTTTTCAGCGTGCTCTGCTCGACTAAGATTAATCCAATACTGCCCTCCTGATGCTTTTTCACTAGTCGCAGTTGTGCCAATTTTCCCTTCACGGACAGGTTTGAGCCAACGATGCCATTGTTCCTCATTACCAAATTTATAAATAATCAACGTCGCTTCCACATTCATCGTATAAATAAGAGCAGTTGATGGGCATGCTTTGGCAATTTCCTGGACGGCAATTCCAAGCGCTGTATAGTCAAGATTAAGTCCGCCAAGCTCTTTTGGTAAAAGCAAGCTATTCCATCCGTCCTTTGCTAATGCTTGAAGATTTTCTCTAGGAAACTTCTTTTCTCTGTCAATGATTTCTGCATTTGGGCGGATCACTTCTTCAACAAGTTTTCGTATTTTCACGCGAATATTATCGGCGGTTATCTCTTTTTCAATCGCTACTGACATAGTCACCCTCCTTTTATTTTGTTACTGATAGTTGTTTAGTAAATTGTTTTGCCGGATGCGTATGTGGCAACTGATTATATCCAAATAAATTACCTCTTAATGTGTTGCCATCATATTCCGACCTAATTAACCCTCTTTCCTGCAAGACTGGCGTTACTAACTCCGCAAAATCCGTAAATGTACCCGGCGTAACAGCATAAGCGATATTAAATCCATCTACTCCTGCTTCATCAACCCATTTTTCCATTTCATCTACAATCGTTTCAGGAGTCCCAACGACAACGGGACCAATGCCACCAATTCCTACAAATTCAGCAATTTCCTGAACCGTCCATTGCTTATTAGGGTCGATTTTCGTAAACGTCTCTACCGCGGAATGAATCGCATCATTCGTTTCATGACGCAACGTTTCATGCGGTTCATAATTAGATAAATCAATTCCAGTCCATCCGCCAAATAAACTTAATGCCCCCTCATAGCTAATATGCTGCTTGTAATCTTGGTACTTTGCTTCTGCTTCTTCCTGCGTTCTACCGACAATTGGGGTAAATAAACTAAGAATCTTAATTCCCTCTGGCTTTCTGCCAATTTCCTTTGCTTCATCACGCAGTTTTTGTACATAATTTTTCGCAATTGGAATCGTCGGCGTAGAAATGAATACACATTCTGCATTTTTAGCTGCGAATTCTCTTCCTCTCGACGATGATCCTGCTTGAAAAATGACAGGCGTTCTTTGTGGTGATGGTTCACAAAGATGAGCCCCAGGGACAGTAAAATATTTTCCTTCATGTTCAATGTCATGAACTTTATCAGGATCTGTAAAAACTTTCTTCTCAATGTCTCTGACTACTGCATCATCTTCCCAGCTACCTTCCCATAATTTGAAGCAAACCTCTAAATATTCTTCCGCGATGTTATAACGTTCATCATGTTTAATTTGTCCGTCTAATCCCATATTCAAAGCAGCGCTTTTTAAATATGAGGTGACAATATTCCATCCCACCCGTCCATTAGTTAAATGATCTAATGTAGAGATGCGGCGGGCAAAAGTATATGGATGCTCATGCGTGACGGATGCAGTCACCCCAAAACCGAGATGTTTCGTTACTGAAGCCATTGCTGGTACGAGTAAAAGTGGATCATTGACCGGTGTTTGGGCTGCTTGCCTAATTGCAGGATCCCTTGAATCCTTATAAACATCATATGTTCCTAATACATCAGCTAAAAAAATGGCATCAAATTGCCCCTTTTCTAATGTTTTTGCGAGTTCAACCCAATATTGCAAATCCTTATAACGATGAGACTCGTCTTCCGGATGTGTCCATAATCCCGGTGATTGATGACCTGCACAATTCATTTCAAATGCGTTTAAATAAATTCGTTTTTTCGCCATTTTCCATTCCTCCAATGATTTTTGAATTAAAAGGGCCCTCATTTTAAAGAATTTCTTAAACGAATAAAGAAATCTTTAAATTGAGGGCCGCTAGTTGTCTAGTAGGCACTAGTTTATACTGTTATCTTTTAAAAAGACGCCGATACTTTCATATCCGCCTTTCTATTATTCCTATCTGTTTAGTTAACTTTAATCAAAAAAATGATCCTATAAAGTCAAAAGCCCTCCCCTCATGAAGATGAGAGAAGGGCTGTATTCATATATACATCCTTACACATTCTCATCTTTAGAATACAATCGTATTCTTCTGAAATTAGCACCGTGCAATAATAATTGCTGGTTGCTGAGGTATCATCGGGTCAGTCCCTCCGCCTCTCTTGATAAGAGTTTGCTATTAATTTTTAATTAGTGAAAATACTTTCTCGACCTGCTATGAGTATAATCAGTACTTTAAAAATAGTCAACCTATTTTTAAAAAGAACATTTAAAACAGATATTTTTTCCGTTCGTTGTCACTGGACACCGCTGAAAAATAGGCTCTGTATCTACAAACACAAGTAGGCGATTCAACATAAGTAACAACGCTGGCAGATCGTTAAAACGCACTCATTTTTTCAGCTGGGTTCGTTCTCTTGCGAACTTTCTTCGCGACAATCTCTTTATCAAAATAACCGATGTTCAATACACCAACGATTTTCTCTCCTGCTTGAACTCCAAGTGACTCACGGAATTTTGGATCATAAATATGGTTCGGCGTTTTCCATACGACACCTAGATCTTGTTCCCATGCAAGAAGCTGGAAGTTTTGTAACATACAGCTTGTTGCAGCAAAATCTTCCTCACGCACTTTTTGGCGCGGATCTTCATTCATTACAACGACTAAAAAGGCTGGTACATCTGCAAACTTACTGCGAACGGCTTCATGTCTAGCCTTATCATGGCATTGCAAAACCGCTTCAATAAACGCTTCCTTTCGATCACCTGCTACAAAAATAAAACGCCATGGTTCGCGTAACCCATGTGTTGGTGCCCAGACGGCATCATCCAATAATGATAAGACCAATTCTTGACTTATTTCTTTATCAATATAACCCGTTTTTACCGATGTTCTTTCTTTAATAACATCCGTAATCGTTTTTGTTTCAACAGCCATTCAATAAAGTCCTCCTATTTGTCCCTCAAACATTGAGAATCATTTTCATTTATCCTATCATATATTTTCACATTTGGGTAGCAATGGAATTATTGATAAATTAAAACAGGACGTTCTGGTTGTTCCTGTGAAATTTGATACGCCTGAATGATGCGCTTTTTCACAACTTCGACATCTTCCTTGTTGCTATGGATCGTTGCAATTACATCTCCCACAACAACTTGGTCAGCGATCTTTTTATGTAAGATAATCCCAACGCTTAAATCAATCGCCGATTCCTTCGTCGCTCTTCCGGCCCCAAGCATGCTTGCCGCTACCCCAATTTCATCCGCAACAATCGCCGAGACGAAGCCATTTTCTGCTGCCTTTACTTCCAGTTTATATGATGCTTGTGCAAGCTTCTCAACATCATCAATGACCGAAACATCCCCGCCTTGTGCTGCAAGGAATGTTTTAAATTGCTCCAACGCCTTGCCATTGGCGATTACTTCTTCTAATTTCTTTCTCGCTTCATCTTCAGTTTGAGCTTTTCCTGCTAAAAGAACCATCTTGCTTCCAAGAATAAGGCATAATTCCAATAAGTCGGCAGGCCCTTTTCCTTGTAATGTATCAACCGCTTCCTTCACTTCCAACGCATTTCCAACCGCAAAACCGAGCGGCTCGTTCATATTCGAAATAATCGCCATCGTCTTACGCCCGACATTATTTCCAATCTCGACCATAGCCTCAGCCAATTTTTTTGCATCATCGATATTTTTCATAAACGCGCCGGCACCGACTTTGACATCTAAAACAATCGCATCAGCACCCGCCGCAATTTTCTTGCTCATAATTGAACTCGCAATCAACGGGATCGAGTTCACCGTCGCCGTTACGTCACGCAGCCCGTAAATCTTTTTATCGGCAGGGGTTAAATTTCCTGACTGACCAACGACCGCAATTTTATTACGATTAACGAGATCAATAAATTCCTGCTCACTTATTTCAACGTGGAAGCCAGGCACCGCTTCTAATTTATCAATCGTTCCCCCTGTATGCCCGAGTCCGCGTCCCGACATTTTCGCAACAGGAACACCGACAGCCGCAACGAGCGGAGCGAGCACGAGTGTTGTCGTATCACCGACCCCTCCGGTTGAATGTTTATCCACTTTCACACCATCAATCGCCGATAGATCGATTTGATCGCCTGACTCCACCATCGCCATCGTCAAATCCGCTGTTTCCTTTGCGGTCATCCCGCGGAAATAAACCGCCATTAAAAAAGCGGACATTTGATAATCAGGAATCGTTTCGTTCGTATAGCCATTCACAACAAATCGAATTTCCTCGGAGCCAAGCTCGAAACCATCTCTTTTTTTCACTAAAATATCAACCATTCGCATTGTTTATCACTCCTTTTTAACTAATGACCTTTACTAATAGTTTATCCTCTTCTCAATAAAGGTAAATAAAAAGTATGTACTTTCTTATCTTTGATTATTAAGTGAATCGTATACAATGTCAAAGTCTGAAAACTTATCCTTTACATTTCAAATAATAGCATCTATAATTACATTAGTAACTTACTTTTTGTAACAACATTAATTGGAGGGATTTATAATGGCAGTTTCAAAATGGAATCTTGATAATGTGCATTCTAACGTTGATTTTTCAGTAAGACATATGATGGTTTCTAGAGTAAGAGGATCATTCAAAGACTTCACTGCGAATATTGAAGCAGATCCAGCTGACTTAACAACAGCTAATATTAGCTTCACTATTGATGTAGCAAGCATCGATACAAAAAATGAAGATCGTGACAACCACCTGCGTTCTGCTGACTTTTTTGATGTAGAAAATCACCCAAATTTAACATTCACTTCAACTGCTATTGAAAGAAAAAGCGACGACACATATGCTGTTACTGGCGATGTTTCTTTACATGGCGTAACAAAGCCCGAAACATTTACCGTTACATTCGAAGGTGTTGCAAAAGATCCAATGAGCGGCGCTGAAAAAGCAGGATTTAGCGTAGAAGGTACGATTAAACGCAGCGAATATGGATTAAATTGGAACGCAGCACTTGAAACAGGCGGCGTGCTTGTTAGTGATGACGTAAAAATCAATCTTGAAATTCAAGCAGCGAAAGAAGCTTAATAAGGGATTCCCCTAATTAAGTAGTTTTTAAACATAATGATTTAATTCCATAAACAAAAAAATCCGGAGCATTCACCTATTTGCTCCGGATTTTTTCGATTTATTTTTGGTTTTTTAACAGATCACGAATTTCCGTCAATAGCTCGATTTCTGGGGCGACTTCCACTTCTTCTTCAATCACTTCCTCTTCTTTCTTCCGTTTCAATTTTCCAATTAGCTTAATAAAAATAAAGATAGATAGAGCGATGAGGAAGAAATCGACAATGCTTTGAATGAACATCCCGTATCCAATGACCGTCTCATTATGCGTATATGCCATTTTTTCAAAACTTCGACCGCCGAGCAATAATCCAACGAGTGGCATAATGATATCATCTACTAATGATGAAACAATTTTGCCAAAAGCCGCTCCGATCACAACAGCAACAGCTAAATCTAATACATTTCCTTGAACCGCAAATTTCTTAAACTCTTCCCACATGATACATTCCTCCTATAAAATGTACCACTATTCTACAAAACTCAGCAAAATTTTCAAGGGACTTTATTCACTTTAAAGAAGAATTTCTTTTAGCCAATTGTATTTCCTTCATTTTTCCTCCTTGAAACCTCTCCTATTTTCAAGGAAAATAAAAAGTAAAGAATTAGTGAAAGGAGATAAAAATGTTAACTACTCAAACGAAAGATTCAGGCTGGTTAAAGCCCATTTTATTAGCGGTTATTATCGTAATCGTTGTTCGTACCTTTTTATTTTCTCCATATACAGTAAAAGGCGCCTCTATGGAGCCAACGCTTCATGATAGGGAACGTATCGTTGTAAGTAAAACAAGCAACTGGATTGGCGATGTGAAAAGAAGCGATATTGTCATTATCAAAGGCTCCAGTGATAATTATGTGAAAAGAGTCATCGGCTTACCTGGAGATACGCTTGAAATGAGGAATGATCAGCTGTATGTGAACAATAAACAGGTGCAAGAAAGCTATCTTCATGAATACAAATTAATTGCTAATGAAAAATACATGAAATTAACAGAAGACTTCGGTCCCATTACCGTTCCTAAAGAACATTATTTTGTCATGGGGGATAATCGCCATAGAAGCATGGATAGCCGAAATGGTTTAGGATATATCGAGGAAAAGCAAATCATTGGAATAAGTAAATTTGTCATTTCACCAATTAAAAATATGCGCACAACCGAATAGAAGATAGAAAAAGGAGAAAATTCATTGTTTTCTCCTTTTTCCATCCCTTATCCACAGGCTTATACACATTATAAACAGATAAATCGCAATATTACCTGATATTATCCACAAGCGTTCATGTAAAGTTATCCACATCAAGAGTTCATTTTATATCCATTTGCAACGAATGTGGTATAAAAATAAGCTAAATCCACCCTTTATCCCGGGCAACCGTTATTGCTTCGATTTTATTTTTACAGTCTAGCTTTTGGATAATCTCTGACATATAATTTCTCACAGTGCCCGCCGATAGGAATCGTTCTTTAGATATTTCCTTTGATGTCTTCCCCGCTGCCGCTAATCGCAAAATATCAATCTCACGCTCTGTTAATGGATTATCCTCATGATAGGAATTCATAATTAACTCATGTGCAAATTCGCGTTTCCCTTGAATCACTCTCCGAATGCTTTCCGCCAATTCCTCAATCGAACCATCTTTTAATAAATATCCATGGACACCAGCCTTCACTGCCCGTTCAAAATAACCTGGGCGCGCAAAGGTCGTTAATATGATTACTTTGCAATTAGAGGCCCTCTGCTTTAATTCAGTAGCGACTTCCAGCCCACTCATTAACGGCATTTCAATGTCCATTACACAAATATCCGGCTGCAAGTCCAGCACGAGCTTTAACGCTTCTTCACCATTTTCTGCTTGACCAACCACTTCTATGTCCTCTTCAAAATCAAGCAATGCACCAAGCGCTCCTCTTAACAATCTCTGATCTTCGGCTATAACGATCCGTATCATAAGGCAACCTCTGCTTTCTTTTCCTTCATCACCACTGGTATGTTCATTGTAATGCTTGTGCCCTGGCTTGGGTTGACATCGAGCTCCGCATCAATTAGCGCCAGCCTCTCTTTCATCCCTTTTAGCCCATTGCCTTTGTTCATTTCTTGCCCGGTAAATCCAACTCCGTCATCCTTCACTATAATCGTGTAGCTCCCTCTAGTTTTTCGAAACTCAATAAAGCAATGTGCTGCTTTACTATGCTTCACAATATTCGTTGCTGCTTCACGAAGGCACATCCCGATAATATTTTGCTGCAACAACGGCATATCAGATACGTTTGACTCACCTTCAATATAAACGGAAATACGAGCAGCTGAAAATATTTGCTGCATATCAGCTAGTTCATCGGCGACTGTCATCGTTCTCATGTCAGAGACAAGCTCACGCACTTGCCGTAAAGCTGAACGAGATGTCATTTCAATTTCCTTTGCTTCTGACTTTACCTTCTCCGGATCTTTTTCTGCTAATCGTTGTACGAGCTGGCTTTGCAAAGTAATGAGTGACAGCGTATGTCCCAATGTGTCGTGTAAATCCCGAGCAATTCGCACCCGTTCCTCTCGCTTAATTAAGTTTCTAATTTGTTCATTCGCTTCCTTAAGCTCCTTCTCCAATTCCATTCGTTTATTTATTGATCGAATGCCAAAAGGAGAAAGAAACATGACAAGTAAAAAGGGGTAAAAATAAAGCATTTCCCCCATAAGCCCTTGGATCGAGAGTATCAATGTAGTCAAAGATAATACGACGATAAAAAAAATCAAGGCGCGATCAAAATACTTTTTCGTTCCGAACCAGCCGATAAAATTAGCCGGGAAGAAGCCCATAAATAAGTTATTCGGATGATACGCTAAACTAAGGATAACGATGATGCCAATCTGCACAGTGAGCCAATATGAATAGGCTTTGATTGATATTGGACTGTAAAGCTGCCTGTATGTCACTAAAAATAGCAAGATAAGGGCATAGCCAAGTACCATTTTTGTCCCTGTTAATTGTGAAATATAAAATAACGGCATCACTAAATAGATTAAAAAAACATATGGGAAAACGCCTAATGCTTCCGGGAACATTCGAAAATTCTTCAAATCCTACACCGCTTCCTGTTTCCTTCTTATATATGTTGATAGTAACATGAATAATAGAAGGTATGCCGCTAAAACAGCAAAATTCCTGAATTGAGGGCCGTGACCGCGGATAATTTCCCATGCACCATTCGCGAAATGAAAAGCTGGGAGCCAAGCACTAATGGACTGAATCGTTTTTGGTAAAACCTCCATTGGCATCCACATTCCGCCGGTAATCGCGAGCACCATATATACAACATTGCTTACCCCCGCAGCTGTATCCACTCGTTTCATCATGCCGAATAATACACCCATCGCTAAGAAAGGGAGCGAGGCAAGTAAAATCCAGATCCCACTCATGATCCACTGTAAAGCGGATAAAGAGACTCCATTCACTAACACACCTGTTAAAAAAATGATCAAAATCGATAAGACATGGATCATCGTCTGGCCGATCATTTTGGCACAGAAATATACGCTTCCTGACAATGGCGTCACCTTGATGAACCTTGTCCACCCCTCCTTATTTTCTTCTACCATTCGGATTCCTAATGTCATGATCGCACTGCCCATCACGCTGAATGTCGTTATCGACATTAAAAAATGGGCATCCCACAATGATTTATCTGGAACATCAAGATTCATCACCTTTGTGAAAATAATGTAAAAGACAATCGGCATGAAAAGAGACCAAAAAATATAGTATGGATTACGAAGGATACGGATGATCTCTATTTTGCATTGATGAATGAAAATAGCCATTTACATCGCCTCCCTTTCTTCGGTCAATTGTTCGAATGCTTCTTCAAGCCGGCCTTTTTCAATCTGGATGTCCTCTATATTTAGTCTTTCTTCAAAAATTTTTGTAAGCACCGCATCCGTGTCATCCGTAATCATAAAGGTTCGGCCTTCTTGCTCAAACACCTCAGCGATAAAAGGCAGTTTGATCCAATCTTCCTTTGAAATTGTACATCTAGCGATAAAGGAAACGGACTGCTTTAATAACTTCCCTTTTATATCTTTAGGATCACCATCAGCGATGACTACCCCTTTATCGAATAAAATAATCCGGTCAGCAATATCGTCTGCTTCCTGTAAATAATGAGTAGAAAAAAGGATCGTCTTTCCTTGATTTGCGAGTCCCCTTACTGTGTCCCAAAAAACCTTTCGTGCTGAAATATCCATCCCTACTGTCGGCTCATCAAAAAACATTAAATCCGGATTACCTGCTAATGCGAGTGCAAATCCCACTCTTCGCTTTTGTCCGCCCGATAATTTCTCTGTTCTTTTATTTAATTCTTCCTGATTCAGCCCAGTCAGCTTGATCAACAGCTCCATTGATAATGGGTTTGGATAGTAGCTCCTACATAACTTAATTAATTCTTTCACTTTTAATCCATCCATTAAACTTACTTCCTGCAGCATAACACCAATTTTTTCACGAACTGTCTTACTCGTTGCTTCTTGATGAAATAATTTTACTTCACCATTCGTTGGATGCAACAGTCCAAGCATCATAAGCATTGTCGTCGATTTTCCAGCTCCATTCGGTCCAAGAATCGCTACAACTTCACCTTGCTTAATTGAAAATGAAACATGATTTACGGCCTTCTTATCTTTAAACATTTTCGTTAATTCTTTTATTTTTACTACCGTCTCCATTAACAATCACCTCTTACTGCCATTTTAAACAAGGATAGAAAAGTTGATTAGTTGATTATGTAATGAAATCGAGATGACATCTGTCATTTTCTTTTGGAACCTTCTTATTATTCAATCGTAGTATTCATATGAGCCTTTTTAGAGAAAGGAGGATGTTCCATGACAGCGAATCAATCGGTCGGGTTCGGCTGCCTCGTTCCCAGCATTGGGCTTGCTTTGATGATCTTTTTTTTAACGAATGGAAACGTGCTAACTGGAATTCTCATTATTTTCATATCGATATTATTATCCATCTTTTTATTTAGCTCTTTGGCAGTAAAAGATCATATCTTAAAAGAGCATGAGAAATATTTGTTGACATTTCTTCCTCTTGATAAGGATTTTAAAGAAACACAATCATTCATTTCCTCCGATGCCTTAACGAGAATCGCGTATGATGAGAGTGGGAAACGAATTGGTATTTTGGCACCAATAGAGAAACATGTAAAACTAACGACACAAACATATAAAAAAATGCCATATGACGTATTTTTATATGACTATTCCGATTTACTAGCTGTTGAAATTTCTGAGAATGGCTTTCCAATCGCCACAGCAACAAGGCGTTCATCAGCTGCGCGATTTTTATTGGAGATAGATTTAAGAAAAGAATATGAGGAGAATTTTGGAAAACGTGCGACAAGTCAGTTCATTCCCGAACGGATTGAAACGATGGTGCTCAAAATACTTGTCAACGATCCGGCTAAACCGATTCATATGATTCGCTTTTTTGGTAATCAAACGACTGGAGTCCTACATAAATTTAACTCCGAATTGAAATATCGCCAGCACATCAATGAAATGAGGCAATGGTTTGTGATCATGAATAATGCAATGAAGGACGCAGATAAAGATGGATATCATTCTGCTGAAAGAAAAAAGACGATTCCATCCGTTGCTGGAGTGTTGGCTCATCCATCTAACGCTGTGGTAGAAGAAGAAGTTTCCTCGCGTATGGAGGAGGAGAATTCAACTACGTTTGATTATCTGTTTTATCCAGATGAGTTAGAGAAGGAGCCTGAAATGGAAGAATTGATTCCTTCCGCTGTTGAAGAATTGGATCGACCAGCTATCAACGCGGAAGAAGAAGAGACTTCAACTCAGATTGATTATCTGTTTTATCCGGATGAGTTAGAAAAAACTCCTGAATTGGAAGAGCCGATTAAAGAAGATCCATTTGCTGATTTTGAAGAGTTTTTGCAACGTAATAAAAGCAAACAATTTGGTCATAACAATGAAAAGAATAAGTAGTACGTATGGTTTAAAAAATCCCTGAAGAAAATTCCAGGGATTTTTTGCTTTCTATCCATTTCTTTTTTCCATCACATTAATCCCAACACCCATCATGACGACAGACATTAACAGCAAAATACTCGCCGGTTTAAGTAATTCAATATAGCCATATCCATGGATGGTCGCCCCCTTTAAAAGCTCCATTCCATAAAGGAGCGGGGAGAATTTTCCCAATAAAAGCATGATTTCTGATGAAACAATTTCAATCGGCCAATAGGCGCCTCCAAGCATCGCAAGGCTAACAGATAGGAGCGGAATGAGCGCATTAAAATGGCGCGTCGATTTTGATAAAGCCGCGACCAACATACAGAGCGAAACGATTGTTAAGACATATGGAATAAGAATAATGAGCGTTTTAGCAAAGCCACCGTGGAAGTCGACTCCAGCAAAATAACGAAAGCTAACAAAAACGAGAACGACTTGAGCGTATCCCATCATAAAGCTGTACAAAAGATTTCCGACATACATTTCCCATTTTTTCGTCGGCGTCACAATCATCCGATCCCATATCCGTTCACGCTTTTCATCTAAAATATGAATGACATTATAAGCAATCGTATAAATAACAAAAAATAAGGAAAAGCCGAATATCCCTTGAAGAGAGGCATCAATCATCTTTAACTCGTTATTTTGAAAGTTACCGATCTTAATATCAAAGAGTGGATTGGCCGCAGCCGTCTCCCAAATTTGATCAACTTTTTTCTTATCGAAGGAAGCAATCAGCTCAGCCTTTTGTATTTTCTCAGAATATACCGCTTTAACATATTGATCAAGCAAAGGGATATTAGCTGATTGAGTTGTAATAAGAATGGTATAGTGATCATCATAGGCGAGTAACCCCGCTTCAACCTTCCCCTCTTTCACAGCCTTCCGCAAATCACTTTCGTTCATCGATTGAAAGAAAAACAGCTCTGATTCCTTTAATTGATGAAACTCCCCCTGCGTCAGCTCACTATACACAGGAATTTTCACCTTGCCATCATCATTTTTTCCAACAAAGAAAGCAAACATCATGCAAACGGCTGTCATCAGCAAAAACAACCATGGCTTCCGCTTAAATAAACGAAATTTCGTTAGGATGATTCCCTTCATACGGCCACCCCCTTCCTTGAAAAAACAAACCAAGCGATCGCCGATACGATTGTTGTAAATAGAAGCAACACAGTAATATGATCGATCACTTCAGTCACTCCAGCCCCTTGAAAGATATTTAAATATGCGGACATCGCTGCCCCATTTGGTGTATATTGTCCAACTTGCTCCAACACTTCCGACATCGTCATAACCGGTACAAAGCTCCCACCAACAAAGGAAAGTACGGCAACAAAAGAGGTCATAAATAATTTGGATGCCACATCTGTATTGAAATAATGATTAAGCGCCGTGAGTAAAACGGTAATGCCAGCAACCGCCACGCATAGTGATATCGTGACACATAGGAAGGAAAGGAAATTCGGCCAATACACCTTGAAAAAGAGGGCCGCACCACCGAATAAAATGCCAAGCTGCAACAATGCAATCACGATCGCCGAGAAAAACACACTTCCTAAATATGTCCAGCTAGGTACGTTGGCAAGTAAAATGCGATCAAATAGATGTTCCTTCTTCTCTATAAACGTCCGCGCACTAATTGTTGACGCAATAAATAATACAAACATGACACCCATTCCAACTGCGTAATAATTAAAAGCACTAATTGGCTCGCGATTAGCAACCGTCTCAATTGATCCCTTTACATTTGGTACAGATATGACTTCTTCTGATTGCAATTCTTTGCCGAGCATCGCACTAAGCGTATACTGTTCTTGGAAAACCGTTATAACATCCTCAACGATCGAGGCAGACAGTTCCTTTCCTTCATTCGAATAGATCATTAATGCTGGCACGTCCGTTTGTTCAATAAAAGCAGAGTAAAGCAACTGACTCGTAAACTGTTCGGGCACTTCAATGATCGCTGAATATTCCCCTTCCTTTTTTGCCGCTTGGAACTGATCGATTGGCAGTTCCTCCAACGTCATCACTGAACGTAGCTCATCACTGCCAAATATAGTATCTGCGAGCATCGGAATCGGTAATACATGCTCAGCCTGCTGCAAGAGCTGTTCTTTCATCTCAACAGGAATTGGAAGCTTTTCAAGATCTTCTTTGAACTTCGTTAGCTCCTCTTCATCATTCGAATGCATCACCAATCCGACTTTTCCCTCGATCACTTGCCCTTCCCCATTAAGTACACTTCCTAAGGCAAAACCAAGAATGATGATCAATATAAAAGGCATGGCAACGAGGACGAGCAATTCTTGCGGATTTCGAATAAGCAGCAATAATTCTTTTTTTATAAAAGATAATAACATCGTCAATTCCTCAACGCCCTTCCCGTTAAGTGAAGAAACACATCTTCAAGTGTAGGTGTTTGAATCTCAATGCCGAGGATGACTGCCCCCGTTTCCTCCGCAAGTGAAAAGATGGTTGAAAATAACGGAACATCTTTCGAAGCAACAATTGTCATCAACTGGTCACGCTCATCGACACTTGAAATAACGGGCTCTGCCTTTAACATGTGAATAAAGGCCTGATTATGCCGCTCAATCCGCACTTGTATTGTTTGTTCAGCCGCTAAAATATGTTTAATCTCATCTTTTGTCCCAGCAGCAATAATCGTGCCGCGATCCATAATATAAATACGGTCACAAAGAAACTCAACTTCCTCCATATAATGGCTCGTGTACAAAATCGTCATATTTAATTCCTTGTTTAATCGTTTGACCGAATCCAAAATATAATTTCGTGATTGAGGATCAATGCCTACCGTCGGCTCATCCATAATTAATATTTCTGGCTCATGCAAAAGTGCCGCACCAATATTCAATCGCCGCTTCATTCCACCCGAAAAATGCTTCACAAGCTTTTTACCTTGATCATCAAGCCCGATCAGTGTGAGCACCTCATCTATTTTTCTTTTCAACTCCGGATTCTTCATTTTTTGAATGCGCCCGAAAAACTCCAAATTTTCCCTAGCTGTAAGATCTTCATATAAAGCAAGCTCTTGCGGAACGACTCCTAACTTCGCCCGTAACAGTTGCGGATTTTTCAACACATCGACTTGCTGAAAGCGAACCTCTCCAGCCGTCGGTGAAATAAGTGATGACATCATAGCGATCGCTGTCGATTTTCCTGCACCGTTTGGGCCAAGCAGCCCGACAATTTCTCCCCGCTCTAAATAGAGGTTTATCCCTTGAACAGCCTTATGTTGTTTAAAATGCTTCGTCAATTCGACCACTTCAAGCATTCTATCCTCCCCTTTCTCGTTAACTTCATTCTACGGTGATACCAATGACATTCCTACTGCCGCTCGTCATGAAATCGAGGTGACCTTAGTCATTTTCTGATCATGAATGATCAGAGATGCCCGCTAGTTGCACGGTAGTAAAATCAATCATGAGCGTGGTTGACCTTATTTTCATAAATACGGTATTTCTCAGATCATTAAGCGAGCCTTATCTACCTGCTTCTCATTAAAACGACTTAGAAGGGCGATTAGAACCATCCTTTTCTACCTTCTTCCTATTAAAACGACTTGGAAGGGCGATTAGAAATGACCTTATCTACCTTCTTCTCATTAAATCGAGTTGGAAGGGAGATTAGAACCATCTTTTTCTACCTTCTTCCAATTAAAACGACTTGGAAGGGCGATTTGAACCATCCTTTTCTACCTTCTTCTCACTAAAACGACTTGGAGGGGCGATTAGAACCATCCTTTTCTACCTTCTTCCAATTAAAACGACTTGGAAGGGAGATTAGAACCATCCTTTTCTACCTTCTTCTCATTAAAACGACTTGGAAGGGCGATTAGAAATGACCTTATCTACTTTCTTCTCATTAAAACGAGTTGGAAGGGCGATTTGAACCATCTTTTTCTACCTTCTTCTTACTAAAATGACTTGGAAGGGCGATTAGAATCATCCTTTTCTACCTTCTTCTCATTAAAACGAGTTGGAAGGGAGATTAGAAATGACCTTATCTACCTTCTTCTCATTAAAACGAGTTGGAAGGGCGATTTGAACCATCTTTTTCTACCTTCTTCCTATTAAAACGACTTGGAAGGGCGATTAGAAATGACCTTATCTACCTTCTTCTCATTAAAACGCCTTAGAAGGGCGATTAGAATCATCCTTTTCTACCTTCTTCCAATTAAAACGAGTTGGAAGGGCGATTTGAACCATCTTTTTCTACCTTCTAGTTTAAAAAACATTATCCTCGCTCCATAAACATCACTCTCATTAATCTTTTCACAGAAAAAGAATTGATCACAATCACGCTACAAAAAAACTGCCCCATTAAATGGGACAGTATTATACGAGGTTATTTTTCACTGCATAAATGGCAAGTTGGGTTCGATCGCGCAAATTTAATTGCTGTAATATTTGTGTGATATGATTTTTCACTGTACCAACTGATAGATATAGGTGGCTTGCAATTTCTTTATTTGTTTTTCCTTCTCCGACAAGTTTAGCAATCTCAAGTTCTCGCGTTGTTAAAAATGGAACCTGAACTGGCTCGACTTTTCTTTTATCTAGAAGACGAGGAACCATTCTTGCTGCCACCTCTTCATTTAATACAAGTCCACCTTTCAAACAGCTATGAACCGCTTGAATAAGCTTTTCCGGCTCTGCTGTCTTTAATAAAAAGCCACTTGCTCCGTCCTTTAATGTTTCCATCGCTGCTTCATCATCGTTAAAAGTTGTCAAAACAAGGATTTTTACATGTGGCCAGCGCTGTTTAATCCATTTTGTTGCCTCAATTCCATTCATTTGCGGCATGCGAATATCCATTAAAACGACATCCACTTCATGTTTTTCCATCATTTCCATTGCTTCTTCACCCGTCCCTGCCTCGGCAACGACGATAAACAGCTCCTCTTGCTCGACAATCATTCGCAATCCCTTTCTCACAATCAACTGATCTTCCACAAGTAAAATTTTCACCTTCATGACGCTTTCTCCTTCACTGGCATTGATCCTTCAATAATAAATTCCTGATCTGTTTGATAAATTCGCAGCCTGCCACCTTGCTCCTCTACCCGTTCTCGCATCGCCGTTAATCCGAAGCCAATCTCAAATGAATTCGGATGAGAAATCGGATTGGCAATCACCCATTCAATATCACCAATTGCTGAGCGTCCTAAGGTTACTTCCACTTTTTTCGATGGGCTATGTTTCATTACATTCGTTAGCCCTTCCTGAATTGATCGATACAATACAACACTTTGCACATTTGTTAATTCCGTCATCAGCACCCCTTGCTTTGTTGTAAAACGGACAAGCAAATGATTCTCTGCCTCAAGCTTGCGAATTAATTGTAATACCGAAGCAATGCCTGCCACTTCTTCATGTTTTAACGTTTTTACAGCCATTCTCGTTTCTTCTAAGCTTTGCAAAGCCAATTGCTTCAAATCGGCATAATCAGTCGATCGGTTTTGGATCGAGAGCATTTCTACTTGCATAAGAAGGGCCGTTAACTTATGACCAACAGAATCATGCATATCTCGAGCAATCCGTGTCCGCTCTTCTAGACGAGCCACTCGTTCATTTTCAAGATTCAATCTTTTTACATTTCGATATTCTGTAAGTAAGTGTTCGTACATCTCCCTTTGTTCCTCTCGTTCCCCTACATATTGATGAAGCCGAAGCGCCAAAAATAAGAAGAAACATGTAATAAAAAGAAACGTTAATTGCCATTCCTGTTTTAAAATACATAGTAAAACAATTAAAATAAAACTATATGCTACGAAAAATCGATAGGCTCTCGCTCGTAATTGAAAGACAGCCTCCATTGTAATGTACAATACAAACAGCCAGATCCACGCAAAATCAACTTTCAAAAATAAAAGACTAAAATGTAGACTATGTAAAAAAACATATAGCCAAACCGGATTTTTCATGACAGGAAGAAAAAAATACATTGCAAAGGAAATCGCACATCCGATTAATAATAAGGAAAAAGTCAAATCATCCTCGATATTTTCCACTAAAAAACATATCCAAATTGTGGCGAATACTACCAAGCGAATAATCCAGCCTTTCAAAAAATCACCACCTCATTTGCAGATTATTTTCTAATTGTTAACTCTTTAGCAATGGAAGATTTTTTTCCTCTCCCCTTTTTATATTTAGTCAATTGGATATGATAATAGTTAACATATTCGATGATGGCAAAAACATAAATGAATACGGTCAGGGACCACTGAATAAATGAACCATACACACCCTGAATCATATGAATTAGAAATATTACAGGTGCAATATATATAAGGATAAGATTCATCTTTTTTAGGTTACTATAAATTTTGTTCAAGTTAGGTAATACGTTTGCTTTAGTTTTTAATCGTCTCCATTTAATAAACCAATAAAAACTCCCTTGCAGCAATATAAAAATTAAAATCAAGAATACATATTGAATTGAATAATGTTGATTTGGATGAAGTGAATACATATAAAGAAAGACAAAAACGATTACTGAAAAAAACTCTCCCGTAAATAAATACACAAGCCTTTTTTCTAGCTCTTTCAAAACTACTCACCTCTTCTCCTTCACTCTATTGTATGTAAGTTATAAGAGGGTAGCAATAACAGAAAAAGTACACCACTCCTATTGTGATGTACTTTTTCCGCTATTGTAAAACCTCTATACCTGTTTTATTAATCAATTCTGAAACAGTAACAAATTCATATCCTTTTTCCTTTAGAGCAGGTAATATTTCTTCCAATGCTCGTACGGTTTGAGAACGATCACCGCCAGCATCGTGAAATAGGACGACATCACCAGCTTTAGCACCGGACAATACTTTGGAAACGATTTGGTTTACTCCAGGTCTTTTCCAATCCTCCGTATCCTGATGCCAAGACCACATTACGACCCTAAGCCCATTTTGCACAGCTGTATTTATAATGCGTTCGTTATAATTTCCTCCTACCGGTCGATAAAAAATGGGATATGTGCCAGTAATTTTAAAAATTGCTTGGTCTGTTTTTATTAATTCCTTCTCTAACTCAGCCACTGTACCTGAATGAGGATGAGTGTACGTATGATTAGCAATTTCATGTCCTTCCTTTTTTTCTCTAAGAATAAGGTCGGGATATTCTTCTGCATGTTCACCAATGACAAAAAAGGTAGCCTTTGCATTGTATTTGGCAAGTAAATCTAAAATTTGCGGTGTAAACTTGGAATGAGGGCCATCATCAAATGTAAGAGCAATCACTTTTTCATCTGTTTTAACGTCCCAAATCACATCTCCTGTTTTCTCATAATAAGCTCTTCCCTTTTCCTCCGCAAAAGAATGCTGGACAACTGAGGCCAGGAATACCAGGCCCATTCCAATAATGAATACGAATTGTTTCACACATTTTTCCTCCTAGCCTTGTTCATTTGCCAGAGGATTACTTACGCTTTATCTCCTCAAAAATTATTGTTGGCAATCTACGAAGGATTATGCGATGCAACTCCTATATTCACATGAAAAAAATTACATTGTCCACGAATGAATCTTGCCGCCATTACTCAGAGCTGTTTTGCTTTTTCTTGATCATCAGGGTAATCGGTTGATCAGAACCAGTCATTAATTTATGAATGTAAGCAGTTGTCAGCTCAAATCCATTTTCAACTTTATCTACGATATAATGTGTACGTTCGAAGAAAATGGAACGGAAATGATCCATTTGTCTTATAAGCTTCTCTGTTAATGCTTCTTGGTTTTCCATACGATTTATTACTTCTTTTTGACTTTCTTCCTGCTTGGACATTTGATCTACAACTTTTGATTGAATCTGTAAGTACTCGTTCATTTTATTCGTCAACTGTTCATTTTCCGCTTCAAACTTTTCCAATCGTTCTACAATTTCTTGATTTGTTTTCTTTAAACTTTCCAATTGCTCAATGAGCTCAGTTTCTACTTTCCCTTCAAATTTCCTTAATAACGTCATAACATCACGTTCAAACTGCTTCTGTTCTTGGTTATTTGCTTTCAGCTCATTTAATTGATTGCGAATTCCAACTTCCCCTTGTTCATGTTTATCTTTTAATTGATCAAATTCGCGTTGCAATAAATCATTTGCCTTTTTTTGCTCTTCCACAAATTCAGAAAAATAATCGATTTTATGAAAAGCTTGATTTGTTGCTCGAATTCCATCCTCATTTTCAAACATGTCCGGATGCTCATTTTTATTCATAAATAACCCCATTTTTGCGTCCACTCCCTTAGCTTCTGCATGATATTATCGTATGCAGCCAAATGAAAAAGGGCAGCCCATTCAATGATTCCCCAAATTCCGATTGCCTTCCAAAATTTAGTGTATTACTATTAATTTAGGAGTGAATATTCTTGAAAAACAAAAAAACGTTTCTAATTGTATTTGGGATTATTGTTCTAGGTTTGACCGCATACACTCTTTTCATCGAGCTAAATCAAGGAAGGGTTACCGTTGAAGAAAAAGTAGCTGTTACAAAAAATGAGGATGGAGCAAATATCGAGGAAACAATCATTGAGATTGATGAAAAAAAGGTTGTAGCATTGGAAGAAGAAATGCCTGAACTTATGACTGAGTATGCTGTACAAGACGCAATCCATGCGATGTCACACCAAAAGGTCAAAGCAGATGAAAAATGGGGATTCCTTCCTTTAACTCAAGATCGAGTCAAAAGGTTAATTGAAGTTGTTGAAAAAAATGAAAAAGAGTACAATCATTCTAATATTTATTTGGACATTCTTAGACGTTGGGAAAAAAGTGATTTCTCATCAGTAGATAAAGATCATAATGCAATATGGGAATTACAAGGTGGAACAATAGGAAAAGCGTATGGCATATTGTCTCCGGAGGAAGAAAAAGCATTCATCCGTAAACATTTTAATATTGTAGAAAAACCAAGTAACGATACAAAAAAAGAATGATATATACGTTCTTCTTCAACCCTATTTTTCAAAATAGCCCCAATACACTCTTCCCTTCTGCACCAAAGAAAAGGGATGGATTCACAAACAAAAGAGCTGTCCAGAATGCTAGTATCACTAACTTTCTGGACAGCTCTTTTATGATAGGACGCGCCTTAGAGGATTCGAACCTCTGACCCACAGCTTAGAAGGCTGTTGCTCTATCCTGCTGAGCTAAAGGCGCATATAAATAAAAATAACTCCGCAGGTAGGATTCGAACCTACGACCGATCGGTTAACAGCCGATAGCTCTACCACTGAGCTACTGCGGAATGGTGGGCCTGAGTGGACTCGAACCACCGACCTCACGCTTATCAGGCGTGTGCTCTAACCAGCTGAGCTACAGGCCCATATAAAAATATGGAGCGGGTGAAGGGAATCGAACCCTCATCATCAGCTTGGAAGGCTGAGGTTTTACCACTAAACTACACCCGCATAAAAATGGGGCGACTGATGGGAATCGAACCCACGAGTGTCGGAGCCACAATCCGATGCGTTAACCACTTCGCCACAGTCGCCATTGTATTCTTTTATTTAAAATGGTGGCTCAGGACGGAATCGAACCGCCGACACAAGGATTTTCAGTCCTTTGCTCTACCGACTGAGCTACTGAGCCAAATATGTAATAACACGCTTACCTTGATACTAGTTGTCCTTCGTCCCCATCTCGGAAGGATCAACCAAGAAGTCGCTCGATGGGTACGGCTCGAAGCCATTTCAGGGAAGCTTTGCTTCGCTGCTCTACCGACTAAGCTACTGAGCCACATCTATGTAAAAAATATAAAATGGCGGTCCCGACGGGAATCGAACCCGCGATCTCCTGCGTGACAGGCAGGCATGTTAACCGCTACACCACGGGACCTTGGTTGCGGGGGCAGGATTTGAACCTGCGACCTTCGGGTTATGAGCCCGACGAGCTGCCAGACTGCTCCACCCCGCGATAATAATAATTATACTAATGTCTGCATGCACAACACATATTGACTGTCCCGATCTCAGGAAGCTCATTCAAGCAGTATTTCGATCGGTACAACTCGCAGTTTATTCAGTGAAGTAACGCTCGTTGCTCCACCCCGCGATAATAATAAACGATATGAAATATGGAGGAGGTAGAGGGATTCGAACCCCCGCGCGGTTTGACCCGCCTGTCGGTTTTCAAGACCGATCCCTTCAGCCAGACTTGGGTATACCTCCAATTATAAATATGGTAGCGGCGGAGGGGATCGAACCCACGACCTTACGGGTATGAACCGTACGCTCTAGCCAGCTGAGCTACGCCGCCAATATAGGATTAATTTTCTTTATGGTGGAGCCTAGCGGGATCGAACCGCTGACCTCCTGCGTGCAAGGCAGGCGCTCTCCCAGCTGAGCTAAGGCCCCGTAATGGTCGGGAAGACAGGATTCGAACCTGCGACCCCTTGGTCCCAAACCAAGTGCTCTACCAAGCTGAGCTACTTCCCGTTTTATTAAGAAGAACTTCAACCCACTCAAGAAAATGGTGCCGGCCAGAGGACTTGAACCCCCAACCTACTGATTACAAGTCAGTTGCTCTACCAATTGAGCTAGGCCGGCATATTTAATATGGTGGAGGATGACGGGATCGAACCGCCGACCCTCTGCTTGTAAGGCAGATGCTCTCCCAGCTGAGCTAATCCTCCAATGCAAAAATATGCAAGTACATATGTTACGACAGGACGTCGCGCATTTAACATGCCTTAATAAAAATTGGTGACCCCTACGGGATTCGAACCCGTGTTACCGCCGTGAAAGGGCGGTGTCTTAACCGCTTGACCAAGGGGCCCTTATGTAATTTGATTTAAAAACTTAAAAGCAAAACAATAGCCCCTGATGGGGCTTTGCCTGGCAACGTCCTACTCTTGCAGGGGGAATCCCCCAACTACCATCGGCGCTGAAGAGCTTAACTGCCGTGTTCGAGATGGGAACGGGTGTGACCTCTTCGCTATCGCCACCAGACATGCACAGGAATCGCTAACTGTTACGTTGCTCATCCATCTTCAGAGAATATATTTATTCTCTCAAAACTAGATAACATGACAAACATCATTGATTGTATAGATTAAGTCCTCGATCGATTAGTATCCGTCAGCTCCATGTGTCACCACACTTCCACACCGGACCTATCAACCTGATCATCTTTCAGGGATCTTACTAGCTTGCGCTATGGGAAATCTCATCTTGAGGGGGGCTTCATGCTTAGATGCTTTCAGCACTTATCCCGTCCGCACATAGCTACCCAGCGATGCTCCTGGCGGAACAACTGGTACACCAGCGGTGCGTCCATCCCGGTCCTCTCGTACTAAGGACAGCTCCTCTCAAATTTCCTGCGCCCACGACGGATAGGGACCGAACTGTCTCACGACGTTCTGAACCCAGCTCGCGTACCGCTTTAATGGGCGAACAGCCCAACCCTTGGGACCGACTACAGCCCCAGGATGCGATGAGCCGACATCGAGGTGCCAAACCTCCCCGTCGATGTGAACTCTTGGGGGAGATAAGCCTGTTATCCCCGGGGTAGCTTTTATCCGTTGAGCGATGGCCCTTCCATGCGGAACCACCGGATCACTAAGCCCGACTTTCGTCCCTGCTCGACTTGTAGGTCTCGCAGTCAAGCTCCCTTGTGCCTTTACACTCTGCGAATGATTTCCAACCATTCTGAGGGAACCTTTGGGCGCCTCCGTTACATTTTAGGAGGCGACCGCCCCAGTCAAACTGCCTGCCAGACACTGTCTCCCAGCCGGATCACGGCTGCGGGTTAGAATGTCAATACAGCAAGGGTAGTATCCCACCAATGCCTCCACCGAAGCTGGCGCTCCGGTTTCCAAGGCTCCTACCTATCCTGTACAAGCTGCACCAACATTCAATATCAGGCTGCAGTAAAGCTCCACGGGGTCTTTCCGTCCTGTCGCGGGTAACCTGCATCTTCACAGGTACTATAATTTCACCGAGTCTCTCGTTGAGACAGTGCCCAGATCGTTGCGCCTTTCGTGCGGGTCGGAACTTACCCGACAAGGAATTTCGCTACCTTAGGACCGTTATAGTTACGGCCGCCGTTTACTGGGGCTTCAATTCGCACCTTCGACCGAAGTCTAAGCGCTCCTCTTAACCTTCCAGCACCGGGCAGGCGTCAGCCCCTATACTTCGCCTTACGGCTTCGCAGAGACCTGTGTTTTTGCTAAACAGTCGCCTGGGCCTATTCACTGCGGCTTCCGCAAGCTTTCACTCGCGGGAGCACCCCTTCTCCCGAAGTTACGGGGTCATTTTGCCGAGTTCCTTAACGAGAGTTCTCTCGATCACCTTAGGATTCTCTCCTCGCCTACCTGTGTCGGTTTGCGGTACGGGCACCCATTTCCTCGCTAGAGGCTTTTCTTGGCAGTGTGGAATCAGGAACTTCGGTACTATATTTCCCTCGCCATCACAGTTCAGCCTTAGGAGTAAGGATTTGCCTCACTCCCAGCCTACCTGCTTGGACGCGCTAATCCAGCAGCGCGCTTACCCTATCCTCCTGCGTCCCCCCATTACTCAAACGGAAATTAGGTGGTACAGGAATATCAACCTGTTGTCCATCGCCTACGCCTTTCGGCCTCGGCTTAGGCCCCGACTAACCCTGAGCGGACGAGCCTTCCTCAGGAAACCTTAGGCATTCGGTGGAAGGGATTCTCACCCTTCTTTCGCTACTCATACCGGCATTCTCACTTCTAAGCGCTCCACCAGTCCTTACGATCTGGCTTCACAGCCCTTAGAACGCTCTCCTACCATTGACACCAGAAGGTGTCAATCCGCAGCTTCGGTGATACGTTTAGCCCCGGTACATTTTCGGCGCAGAGTCACTCGACCAGTGAGCTATTACGCACTCTTTAAATGGTGGCTGCTTCTAAGCCAACATCCTGGTTGTCTAAGCAACTCCACATCCTTTTCCACTTAACGTATACTTTGGGACCTTAGCTGGCGGTCTGGGTTGTTTCCCTCTCGACTACGGATCTTATCACTCGCAGTCTGACTCCCAAGGACAAGTAATTGGCATTCGGAGTTTGTCTGAATTCGGTAACCCGATGAGGGCCCCTAGTCCAAACAGTGCTCTACCTCCAACACTCTTACCTTGAGGCTAGCCCTAAAGCTATTTCGGAGAGAACCAGCTATCTCCAGGTTCGATTGGAATTTCACCGCTACCCACACCTCATCCCCGCACTTTTCAACGTACGTGGGTTCGGGCCTCCAGTAAGTGTTACCTTACCTTCACCCTGGACATGGGTAGATCACCTGGTTTCGGGTCTGCGACCTCATACTTATTCGCCCTATTCAGACTCGCTTTCGCTGCGGCTCCGTCTCTTCAACTTAACCTTGCATGAAATCGCAACTCGCCGGTTCATTCTACAAAAGGCACGCCATCACACATGAATGTGCTCTGACTACTTGTAGGCACACGGTTTCAGGATCTTTTTCACTCCCCTTCCGGGGTGCTTTTCACCTTTCCCTCACGGTACTGGTTCACTATCGGTCACTAGGGAGTATTTAGCCTTGGGAGATGGTCCTCCCTGCTTCCGACGGGATTTCACGTGTCCCGCCGTACTCAGGATCCACTCTGGAGGGAACGAAGTTTCGAATACAGGGCTGTTACCTTCTCTGGCGGGTCTTTCCAGACCGCTTCATCTACTTCGTTCCTTTGTAACTCCGTGTAGAGTGTCCTACAACCCCAAGAGGCAAGCCTCTTGGTTTGGGCTCTTCCCGTTTCGCTCGCCGCTACTTAGGGAATCGATGTTTCTTTCTCTTCCTCCGGGTACTTAGATGTTTCAGTTCCCCGGGTCTGCCTTCCATTTCCTATGTATTCAGAAATGGATACTACTCCATTACGAGCAGTGGGTTTCCCCATTCGGAAATCTCCGGATCAACGCTTGCTTACAGCTCCCCGAAGCATATCGGTGTTAGTCCCGTCCTTCATCGGCTCCTAGTGCCAAGGCATCCGCCGTGCGCCCTTATTAACTTAATCATTCAGTTAAAATTCAGCGACCTTATCTTCGTCAACTGCCTTTTATCTGACCATTTTCAAAAAAAATTAAAAAGAACTTACTTGTTTTTATGATGTCTTGTCAATTGTTATCTAGTTTTCAAAGAACAAATTTTGAGAGTTAATTCTCTCAAAACTAAACAAAAACAGAAACGTCTTTTTTGTTGGCCTAGCTGCCAACAATATTCCTTAGAAAGGAGGTGATCCAGCCGCACCTTCCGATACGGCTACCTTGTTACGACTTCACCCCAATCATCTGTCCCACCTTCGGCGGCTGGCTCCCAAAAGGGTTACCCCACCGACTTCGGGTGTTACAAACTCTCGTGGTGTGACGGGCGGTGTGTACAAGACCCGGGAACGTATTCACCGTGGCATGCTGATCCACGATTACTAGCGATTCCGGCTTCATGCAGGCGAGTTGCAGCCTGCAATCCGAACTGAGAATGGTTTTATGGGATTGGCTAAACCTCGCGGTCTTGCAGCCCTTTGTACCATCCATTGTAGCACGTGTGTAGCCCAGGTCATAAGGGGCATGATGATTTGACGTCATCCCCACCTTCCTCCGGTTTGTCACCGGCAGTCACCTTAGAGTGCCCAACTAAATGCTGGCAACTAAGATCAAGGGTTGCGCTCGTTGCGGGACTTAACCCAACATCTCACGACACGAGCTGACGACAACCATGCACCACCTGTCACTCTGTCCCCCGAAGGGGAACGCCTTATCTCTAAGGTTGTCAGAGGATGTCAAGACCTGGTAAGGTTCTTCGCGTTGCTTCGAATTAAACCACATGCTCCACCGCTTGTGCGGGTCCCCGTCAATTCCTTTGAGTTTCAGCCTTGCGGCCGTACTCCCCAGGCGGAGTGCTTAATGCGTTTGCTGCAGCACTAAAGGGCGGAAACCCTCTAACACTTAGCACTCATCGTTTACGGCGTGGACTACCAGGGTATCTAATCCTGTTCGCTCCCCACGCTTTCGCGCCTCAGCGTCAGTTACAGACCAAAGAGCCGCCTTCGCCACTGGTGTTCCTCCACATCTCTACGCATTTCACCGCTACACGTGGAATTCCGCTCTTCTCTTCTGCACTCAAGTCTCCCAGTTTCCAATGACCCTCCACGGTTGAGCCGTGGGCTTTCACATCAGACTTAAGAGACCGCCTGCGCGCGCTTTACGCCCAATAATTCCGGACAACGCTTGCCACCTACGTATTACCGCGGCTGCTGGCACGTAGTTAGCCGTGGCTTTCTGGTCAGGTACCGTCAAGGTACCGGCAGTTACTCCGATACTTGTTCTTCCCTGATAACAGAGTTTTACGATCCGAAGACCTTCATCACTCACGCGGCGTTGCTCCGTCAGACTTTCGTCCATTGCGGAAGATTCCCTACTGCTGCCTCCCGTAGGAGTCTGGGCCGTGTCTCAGTCCCAGTGTGGCCGATCACCCTCTCAGGTCGGCTACGCATCGTTGCCTTGGTGAGCCGTTACCTCACCAACTAGCTAATGCGCCGCGGGCCCATCTGTAAGTGACAGCCGAAGCCGCCTTTCAACCTTTCCCCATGCGAGGAAAGAAATTATCCGGTATTAGCTCCGGTTTCCCGAAGTTATCCCAGTCTTACAGGCAGGTTGCCCACGTGTTACTCACCCGTCCGCCGCTAACTTCAGGGAGCAAGCTCCCATCCATTCGCTCGACTTGCATGTATTAGGCACGCCGCCAGCGTTCGTCCTGAGCCAGGATCAAACTCTCATAAAAGAAGTTTAGGCTCGCACAATGCGAGTCACAACGACATTGTCACAGGATGTGACGTTCTTAGTCGTTGATCCTTACTCTTGCTGGCAATGGTTAAAACCATTGTTTAAAAATTATTGACGTTTCTGTTTTGTTTAGTTTTCAAAGAACTATGTTGTTTTTTGCGACAAGATTTATATTAACATCTTATCACAGTGGCGTCAACCACTTTTTAAAAAACATTTTTCAATTTTTTTCGTTGTCGCTAATTCCTTTGAATAGCAGCGACAGTTATAAATAATACTACTCTATCAAATAGAAGTCAACACCTTTTTTCAAAAAAGATATATATAAATAAAAGCAGTGTTTAAAGAGCTTGTGCATCATTTGTCTACCCTGCTATTTGGTCCTTTAAACATCATTCCAAAAAAGTATATCACATATTTTCAGATTGAGACTGACTGCCGAGAAGTATAGGGAAAAAGAAAAGCACTAAATTCTTAATACTTTTCTCCTTCATCAACAATCTGCGCAAATTCTTCTAACGTCGTTGAGTACTTCACATATATGCGCGGCAATAGATATAGCTCATTCGGCTTCCGCTTTTCGATAAATAGCTGTGGAATAGTTGTAAGACCAAACTGATAATACTTTTTCGTTTCTTCTATTATTTTGTTATTATAAAGCCCGTATGGATATGCGAGCGCAATGACAGGTTTTCTAGTTATTCTTTCAATTTTATCTTTCGAATTTTCAAGTTCATATTTAACGTTTTTAGATTTTGTTAATTCGGGATGTGTAGCGGTATGAGATTGAATAGAGATCAGACCTGAATCGACCATCATTTTTAAATCCGATTTGGATAATCGGTTGGAGCGGCCGATAAAGTCTGAAATAACGAAAATAGTTCCTCTCGGTTTAAATGTATTACTTTTTAATTTTTTAAAGATCGCAAATGCATTTAAATTATTTTTGTACCCATCATCAAAGGTAATAAAGATAGGTTTGTCTACCTTATTTCTGTCTTCCCATTGCTCAAACGTTAATAATGTATAGCCGTGATCGCGCAAATAGATCATCTGCTTTTCAAAATTGTCTGGACGGACGTAAAGATCCTTAGATCCGTGCCCCTTAAATTCGTCGATCGAATGATAAATCAAAATAGGTATTTTCCGGGCCGCCGAAGCTTGTGATGGGAGAAGGAAGATAATGAGACAAAGAAAAAACATCGCAAACTTTTTCATACAATATCCTCACTTTATTCGTTCTTTCTATTATCATTCCTCAACCGCTTGATTCTATGTCCGCTCTTCCTTATTCCTTTTTCATACTTTTGACTTCGTCCATCAAATACTGAACAAAAATCTCATCTCTTACAAGCCATGCGGCAAAATTTCGCTTCAAAAATGTTTCAGCTTTCTCAAAGCTTGGAAACACTTCATCTAATTTAGTGTGATAATGATCGATCGCCCAATCACATTCGTTTATAGAATATAGAAGAAAGACTTCCTCTTTACGGTTTTTATAAAGAGATCCAAATGGCGAGCGTTTCACATTATAACGATTTCGTTTCGCATCCTCCCGCAATGACTCTAAATGAAATGCATCGATAACGAATTGCTTGTACGCTTCTTCTGTTAATGTGCAGCCGGATGCTTTTGCATGACCGCCTCCGCCAAATTGGCCAGCCACTTCAGCTACATCGATATGATCATGAATCGTTCGAAAGCCGACTCGCTTCCCACCCATATTTAGAATTGCAATGTAATCGAGATGCGGGTACTCTTTTCCTAATTCATTTCCGAGCTCTGAATGATATGATTCCGCATAAACGACTCCTGCGAAATGTCCATTTACTTCAGTTTGAACAATCTCTCGTTTTTTCCGCTGAATATAGCGCTCGATTTTCGTTTCTTCCATATCTAAAATTTTCTGTTCGAATTCATCGAAGCTAAAATGATCCTTCCCTTGAAGACGACGAATCATTTTTTCCTCAAATTCCTCAATTGACATTAAATAAAAGAGGGCATTGAGACGATGGGCTTGGTCATTGTTATTTTTCTCCCATTCCCACGTATCATATTGCCTAACAAGCTCTACAAACTCATCAATTGCATGGGATGATTCCATTAAATGTTGGTGAACAAGGTATTCATAAAACAACGATGTCGCTGAGGTTAAATTTCCGCTACTATCCTCAACTGCGACATGCCCCCACTCATAATCGCTGAAATGCAAAGATGTTTTATGGTGATCAAGCAACTGAACCTTTCCACCCGCTTGATAAAATTGCTCTAGCTTTTTTTCATTTTCTTCATTTACACCTAAATCCGTTATAAACAAAAAAACATCCTTGCCTTCGTGTTCAAAAAACCATTCCACTTCACGATTAATAGAAGATACGGATTGATAGCGCACTTTCACTTCTTTGCCGAATGCAAGCTTTGCTAAAATGCCGCATCCAACTCCATCCAAATCATTATGAGACAATAATTTATACATTTTTTCACCTCAAAAATAGTATGGTTTGATTGGCGAAAATTATTGCCGTTAGTTACTTGAATCCCCATCTTGCCCTCTATGCCAATTTACAACATTTATTCTCTAATATAAGATGAAATTAAAAATTAATTTTTAAAAAGGGGTCGAACATGCCTTTATTATCATTTCTTATCTATGTATTTGTTACAAGCTTCACGCCGGGGCCAAATAATATTATGGCGATGGTATTCGCGAATAAATTTGGATTTAAAAAGACGCTTAAATTTTGCTTCGGCGTATGCGCAGGCTTCTTTGTCATTATGATTTTCTCTAGTTATTTTAACTTGCTTCTAAGCAACTTTATCCCTAAAATCGAACTTCCCATGATGATTCTGGGCGCGGGATATATGGTGTATTTGGCAATTATTATACTGAAAAGCAGTTCTGCGAATGAAGATGATAGCGGAGAAAAGTACAATAACTTTTTTTCGGGGATGATTTTACAATTTATAAATCCGAAAGGGATTTTATATGGGATTACAGTTGTTGCTACATTTATCCTTCCCTATTATCATTCGCATGTTAGCTTGTTTATTTTTTCATTGCTTTTAGCATTTGTCGGCTTTCTTTCAACATCAACATGGAGTGTGTTTGGTTCGTTTTTTCAATCATTTATAGCAAAATATCAGAAGCAATTTAACCTAATTATGGCATTATTATTGTTATATAGTGCTGCTTCTATCCTAATGTAATGAGCGTGAATCCTCCCACGCTCCCGTATATCCCATGAATGCAGCCAACGCAACTTCTTTAATCGTATCCTTCACTCTTAACATTCTACATACGATCTTCTTCCAGGAATCTTTTAAGCACTTTATAAATTTGCTCCTTCCTTTTTTAGGTACTCCTAACTATGACGAAAGTGCAGTTTTGCACCTTTTTAAAATATGCCATACTTAAATAAATTAACTGTTGAAAGGGATTGGTGAAAATAAAAAAATATATCGGTTTACTTTTCTTAGCACTCTTGTTAGTGCTTGGAGGATGCGGAAAAGAAAAAGCGGAACAAGCGGATAACAATATAGAAGCTGATGAAAAAAAGAGTAACGATCCTGTAGAAATCGAAAAAGAGATGACGATCAGCGAAGCGCCAGTCACCCCGTTTGAAAATATTGACGGAAAAACGGCAGTTAAATTATTCCCTAAAGATTGGGCAGATCCATATGATGCCGAGCAATTACGCTTTTATATGTATTACGGCGATCAAGAACTTATTACGGCCGCTAAAGATGACGGCATTTATCGCTATGATCTTAGGGAGGATAAAGTCGTCTGGGAATTGCCATATCGAAGCGTTGATTCTGGAATGCATAATGGAGTTTTTTATGTTACACAGACAGAAGAATCAAATGCTTATGCGATGGTGTCCGCAATTTCGATTGAAGATGGCAAGATCCTTCATAACTATGATTTTAATGACCATGAGATGGCAAATCACCTAACACTTTCGGATAACTATATGTTATTCATATCTAAATTAATAGATAGAACAAATGAACCCGACGAACATAATGAAGACTTATTAGTTGTCGACTTGCAGACGGAGGAACTTTTATGGACCACCCCTACCGCGGCTGTATCTAACCATCGTCCGATTGTTGAGCTTGATGATGGATTTCTTCTCGTTAATTACTTTGAATCAGGAGGAATTGCCATTGCCACAGATCAAACGTCCCACGTATACGATAAAAATACTGGCAATGAAATATATCAAATTACCGCTGACACGCTTAACGATAAACCAGTCGCCAATGAACATGGCATCTACTTTTTGGATTTTCGCGAAAACGTCATTAAATTGTATGACTTTAACGGAACATTGCTTAAGGAAGTAAATCCACAAATTAGTTTCGAGTATTATCAATTGATTCAGCCAGCAGCCACATCTGAATCATTAATTTATGCAGATAACGAAGGGATCGTTTGGTATGAAACTGACTTATCAGCTGTACAACATCGGGTGGAGCTTGGCGAATGCGCTGTGCGTTATATGACGGCAACGGACGACCGCATTTATGCGATCGTCAGCGAAAATACCGAGGATGAAAGCGAGATATTCTATGTCGTTTCATTAGACATTCATACAGGCGAAATCTATGAAAAAATCGAATTAGAAACGAACGCAAATACAATCCATGCTCATCATGTATTCAATAATAAATATCATTTCGCCTTATTTAATCCGGAGAACGATGACGAAGAGATTTACTATGTTTTATCTGGTAGCGATGTAAATAAGCCGTTTTAAATTCTTAATTATTTATAAAATAAAAACCACCCGTGATAATGAACTGCACCGCCAATTGTTAGACACAAATCTAACATTGGGAGGAGCAGTTCATAGCTTAATGGGTGGTTTTCTTTTGATCGATTACGTTTTTTCGAAAGAGATATGCCGCGCTCCTTCGACATTTCCAGCTTTACTTCCGATTATGCCCTAGTTACTACCGATTAACACGGGATTACTTCCGATTATTATCTAAATACTAGCGATTGTAAAATAGTGTAAATCCATCGTAAGAATTTACATTATTCCACTGTAAAACCTTCGCATTCGTAAATCAGATAAATTAATATTTTATTTTCACATGAAGTATCATCCATCAAACGCTACGTCAAATCCAGAATCAGATATTTTCTCGAATTAAAAAGATAGCCTCCTTATATATAGTTCAGCTAACTTTACTAGCCTTATACCCTTTCCCCATTACTTCATGGACGTTATGCACCGTAACATATGCGTTTTCATCAATTTCTTTAATAATGTTTTTTAGGGCAACAATTTCCTGTCGATTAATAACGATGTATAACACTTCTTTATTGGCTCCAGTATAACCGCCTCTACCTTCTAAAACGGTAATTCCTCTCGACATCGTATTCGTCACTTCATTTAACACTTGATCTGGAGAATTTGAAATGATTAGCACCGCGACTCTTTCATCTAACCCTTCAACAATAAAATCAATCGCCTTCGCACCAATGTATACTGTAATTAACGTGTACATCGATTTATCTAATCCAATAATTAAAATGGAGCCAGCAACGACAACAATATCAATGATAAGCATCGCCTTTCCAAGGCTCCATCCCCATAATTGATTAGCCAACCTCGCTAATACGGTTGTTCCACCGGTCGTTCCACCCGCGCGAAATATGATTCCTAAACCCATCCCTACAAACAATCCCGCAAAAATGGCAGCTAGTAATGTATCGTTTGTTAACGGCTCTCTTGCCCCCTCCGTAACATATAGAAACACGGAGCTAAAAATGATTGAAAGGATTGTATATAAAATCGTCCTTTTATCAAAAAACTTATATCCAATTAAAAATAATAATATGTTTAAGATAAAATTGATGAACCCAGGTGACCATTGGAACAAATAATGCGCGATAATGGTTAGTCCAAGAATCCCACCTTCTGAAAGTTGATTAGGGATGATATAAAAATTTACACCAATTGAAAAAATAAGTGACCCAATTGCGATGAGCAATACATTCTGACTCGTCTTTTTCATAGCGATCTCGTCCTTAATGATTAGTTACATCTATTCAATATTTTTGAATATCTTTTAAAAATAAATCATAGCTTTTGTTATGAATAAGTCTATTTACTTTCTCCTTGTTTCTCGTCCAATAAGAGAACATATCACATAAAATATTTAATTTATGATCTCCATCCCGTTTCGTTTTAATCATAAACAAAACCCTAATAATATCCTTATCCCAAA
The DNA here is from genome assembly GCF_018343515.1 of Bacillus sp. FJAT-50079. Classification (GTDB taxonomy): domain Bacteria; phylum Bacillota; class Bacilli; order Bacillales; family Bacillaceae_C; genus Lederbergia. The sequence goes on from NZ_JAGYPD010000001.1 coordinate 115,355, forward strand.
TGATCGGGTTCTTTAGTACGACAATAAAACAAAATGGTTTATGACATATTTTATAGAGGTCTTGAAGATGCAAAATATTATTTCCGATTTCATGAGCAACAAATGGCACATCCATCTGTACATCGGGATCGATAATATCCAAGGATTGAAGTTTTTTCATTAAGTTATGCAAAACACTTTCTTTATCTTTTCCTTCCAGATAAAAATCCGAATATTGAGGTTGGAAATACGTATCAATATCTAATTTATAAAGATCTATTTTATTCGAGTACTCCCTTATTTTCTCAACATAATTTCCGTTTTCAATAGCCACTTGCAATATAGATCTAGATAATTCTATCGGATATGAAGAAAGTAATATATCGATATCTTCTATATTTTTCATCATATCCTCTTTCGAAAGAAAATTAATTAATTCATATTTTTCCTTCGAAAAGTTTTCATTAAGTTCATCTACATACATGATGGTTTCGGCTCTGCCTCGCCCACTCATTAAACCAATTGTTATTTTGCGTTTCTTTTGAAGGTTCCTTAATGCTACATTAAAATAAAGGACCAAATAGCCAAATTCATCCAAGCTAATTTCTACATTGTAATGTTTTTGAATGATCTCCGTTGCTGATATCGTAACTTTAGTTGCATATAAATACCTTTGAAGGTTTTCATGAACAACAGGATTTCTTATCACCATATTAATTCGAATACGCTTAATCATTTGAGGGATGTGTAGAGCTAAAAATGTCCGCAGTGTTTCGTCCTTTGAAATATCAATATCAAAGTTATTTTTGATTTCCACAAATATTTTCTCTAAGACATGATTAACTTCCATTTGCTCTTTTTCTTTAATGCTCGTAACGTCATTTATTAATTGCTTACTATCAAAATGCATAAAAATGTATGCACAATCCACCTCTTGAAAATGACAGCCAAACATCGCATTTAGTCTTTCACAAAGGATTTGACTTGCCTGAAAAGCTTTTTTAGTATAGTTTTTTTCAATAAAGGATCTTGGTACAGTTATTTTATTCCCCATACGGTTTCTATGAATGGAAATCAGCACATGAATAGCTATGTTTTTTAAAGAAAAATCAGATAGTATGATGTTAAACTCTTCGCAAATTTTTCTAAGTTGGCTTTCAATGGATTGGACATATTTATCATTATTTTCTTGTAAATACGGGATGCCATGATCGTTTTTATAGTCGAATCCAATATCTTTATGATAAAAATATTCAGCTATACATAACCGCTTATTCATCTCAGTTCCCTGTATTTTGATGCCATAGTTTACTTTTGATTTAACAGTCAGTTGATACTTTTTTAAGATTTTTTTCGTTTCGATCATATCTGTATTTAACGATGATCGACTAATGAACATTTCATTGGCTAGTTCATCCAATTTAATGTACGAATCCTCTAATAGTAAACGTCGAATCACAAAAAAAATACGTGCATAATTGTTTTTCTTAAACTTATTAAGTCTTTTCACCTTACTTGACTTGAGCAGATTCGTTAAAAAATTCATACTGGATTTTTCAGTAAAAATAAGCGTGTACCCCTTATTCGTTTTTGACTCAATCATGATCCCGTATTGCTTCAATTCCGTTCTAATATAAGAAATTTCCGTCTTTATCGTTCTAACGGACGAGTCGACTAAAAGGGCCAATTCATTTGATGTCAAAGTATCTTTAAGGAATAATTCATTTAGAATCAGCAGCTGTCTGCGAGTAAAATATGGCATAAATTCTATCTCCTAAAAAAATTACTGTAATCTAAGTTTTCTCAGATTACAGTAATGATATCACAATAATGAACTAGAAATTATATAATACCGATTAGAGATCCAACGATACCAAAAATGATTGTAATCAATAAAATCGTCGTTGATTTGTATCCCTTTTTTAATAAACGGAACATGAATAATGTGTAAAGAAGTGGCAATAACATCGGGAATATTTGATCTAAATAATCCTGCATTGGAAATTCCGTTTCTCCGACAGAGAACACCAATGTCGATTTGAGTTTGACCATCGAGGCGGTCATTCCCCCGATAACCATTAAGCCGACGATCGTTGCTCCTTTTGAAATCATTGCCATGATTCCAGAATTATCAGCTGTCTGCATAATACTTGTGCCGAATTTGTATCCGAACACTCCACCATAATACCTAACTAGCATATGCGGAATATTAAAAAGTAATAAAAATAAGATCGGCCCTAAAATACTACCTTGTTGAGCGAGAGACAACCCAATTCCTACTGCAATAATACGTATCGTTCCCCAGAAAAGAGAATCCCCGATTCCAGCAAATGGGCCCATTAATCCTACTTTCACATTATTAATAATGCTTTTATCGAAAGAAGGCTTTTCACTTGCTTCTTTTTCTAATGCGGTAGCAACACCAGTAATCGTTGTAACGACATGGGGAGTCGTATTAAAGATACTCATATGTCGAGTTAGCGCCTCGGCTTGCGCTTCTTTTGTTTTATGATATCTCTTAATCGCTGGCCACATTCCGATAGCAAATCCTAGAGCTTGTTGCCTTTCATAGTTATATGAAGCTTCTAGCATAAAGGAATTCCAAAAAATTTCACGCATTAATTTTTTTTCATCTTTTGATAGTTTCTTTTTCTCAGTCATCAAACAGATCCTCCTCTATACCATTTGAAGTGGCAGCTGTAACTGTTTTCCCTTTCATTTCATAGGTCACAACAAATGCCACGACAATTCCAAACAGTGTAATTGCTAAGATAGGCAATTCTAAATACGCTACTAAAACAAATCCGAAAATAAAATATAAAATATTAAACTTGTTCATCATTGGTAGTAATAGTAGACCGAAACCAACTGCTGGTAATAATCCGCCGGCAACCGTTAATCCATTCATAATTTTTTCAGGAATATTATTTACAAATGTTTCAACTGCCGCTGAACCAAATAATATCGCTACAAATCCTACTGCGAAATACATGAGACACTGGAGAATTAACCCTGCCATATTTAAGGTAATAAGTCCTTTAATATTTGCTTCCTTCGCTAGTTTCATGGCAAAATTCATAAACCAACTTCTAACGATGAAAACAACTACTTTTAATGACTGAGCCAAAATGGCAATCGGCAAGGCCAATGCTAAAGCAACCTCCGCACCATTACCACTTAATATGGCAAATGACGTTCCTAAACCTGCACCTACTAATACATCTGGCGGCACTGCGCCTCCAACTTGGATCGCTCCCATAAAAACTAATTCGAGCGTTGCTCCTACCAATAACCCCGTTTTTAAATCTCCCAAACATAAACCTATAATGGAAGATACAACAATTGGTCTAATGAGCATCGGTGTTCCTAGCATTTTTTCAAAAAACCAAAGTACTCCTAGTATTGAACCTACTAACAATGCGGTTTGCATAGTTGTCCCCCTTCTTTTTAATTAATCATTAAAATGATATTTTTCTTTTTAATGAAGAATAGTCTTTTGGATTTTCTGATGGAACTTGTCTAACTTCAATTTCAATTCCCTTATCTTGAATTTTGTCTAAATAAAGCAAATCCTCTTCTGATACATAAACCGCTGGTGATAACAATACTTTTCCATCATTCATTTGCATACCACCGACATTTAAAACCGGCTTATCTTCAATAAGCTCTAATAATTCATAAGCATCTTTTGGCTTTGAACAAATAACAAATACTTTCATCGATTCTAATTGTGGGTTCTTCAGTAATTTTGCTGCATCCTCTATTGTTCTTGTGGCAAGTTTTACTCCATCAGGACAGCTTAATTTAAGGGCCATTTTTCTAATATCATCATTTGCCGCTTCATTACTGGCAATCACAATTGCATTATATGCTAATGCTGATTTCCAACTATACGCTACTTGGCCATGTAACAATCGATCATCAATTCTCACTTTTACAATCATCTTTTAACTCCCCTTTTAGAAAAAATATTATAGATCAAATTCATCCGTTTCATTTATTTTTAATAGTTCTTCATTAACATAGATAATTTGCTCTTTCGAATTAGTAATAATTTCTTTGATCTTTTCCGTAGTGATATCAGCCTCACTTAACATTAATATTTCTAATAATAATGGCAAGTTGAACCCGGTAATAATATTAACTTGTTCATTGGAAATATAACGTAACGACGTTTGATTCACACTCCCACCAAACACATCCGTAAGAATGATTAAATGGTCGTCATCGCTTATATTTTTTTCTAGAAAATCCTCGATTTTTTCATTAAAAGGAATTTCGTCAACATAAGCATTGATAAAATATACATTCTCTTGCTTTCCTAATATGATTTCCGCTGATGAAACAATGCCTTCTGCCAACTTCCCGTGTGTAGCAATTAATACTTTTTTCATAACTCAAAACCACCTTGACCTTATTGGTAAATGTTAAACAAATTTATTAATATATTTTGTAATTTGAGGGTAAACCCCTTTCGTTAAATCACGCCCTTTGTCCGTAGACAATTGATAGGCCAATACTTGGAAAACTGTAATATATTCTAAACTACTAAAATACTTACTTCTAGGAGAAAAGCTTAGATCTACTTCTCTCGAAGTGCCTTCTCCGACCACCATACACTGTGAAATTTCAGTATTGATGAAATCTGAAATCCGTTCTATTTTATCTGAATCTTCATCTTTCCTGCTTAGTAGGAAATAACCCGTCATGCTATCAAACGCATTTTGCGGCCCATGAATTAATTCTTCTAGCTCAAAACTATTCGTAAATACAGGCAACATTTCCATAAATTTTATATCTGCTTCTTGAGATACTGCCCATAGATCATTCGTACCTGAAAAGATGAATTTGTTCTTTTGCATTAGTTGGAATTTATTTTGCTCATACCATTTAAGCGTAGTGTTTCTTATCCCTGGTAGATTATTCACCATATTCAAGTAATCTTCAATTAAAAATTGTTCCATCGACTCAGTAATCCCGTCATATATTTTACCTATTGAGATAAAAATCCAATATAACGTCGCACATGTTGCAGAATATCCTAACGTTCTAAAAATATATTCTTCATTTTCGGACCCCATCTCTAAGGGCAAATCGGAAAGTTTGGCAATTGGACTATCTAGACTTTCCGTAATAGAAATATTCAGGAATCCTTTAGCTTTCACTATTTCTAATGCGTCATATACAAGTTTTGTTTTTCCACCTTGAGATATGAAGATATAAAGAGTCTCATCATTTAATAAAGAATGGTTATAATAGTTTACAAATATATTAGGATATATAATTTCAACTGGGATTCCGGTAAATTCTTCAGCGAATGTCTTCGTTGTAAACGCAGCATTATACGAAGTTCCAGAAGCGATAAAAACTATTTTCTTTACCTTAGAATCCGCTTTCAAGTAATCCAGTAAATTTTTTTCAATGACCACCTTATTATTTAATATTTTGTTTAATTGTACTGGAATCCGTTCTATGGTGTTTATCATATCCATACAATCACCTCTTCTTGTAATAACTAAATGATATTATCATTATCCGATTCTATCCATACGCAATATTGCACCAATATTAGTGCAATATTACATATATTTATACAAGGTAGTGACTTTGATATGATAGAGAAAAGCGTGATTAGATAGAGCAATGATATTTAGAGGGGGAAATACAGTGATAAAAGCAGTCATATTTGATTTCGATGGAACGATTATCGATACTGAAACACCATGGTTTGAAATATATCGAGAATTATTGAAGATGGATTATGATTTTGATTTGCCATTAGAGGCATTTGCAAGGGTGATCGGAACAACGAATGGCTCATTATTCGATTTGATCGACCAATCACTTACACATCCGATTGATCGCCAACAATTCAAGGAAAAAGCTCGCTCACATTATTTAAAAATAAAAGACGATCTCCCCCTTAGAAACGGATTTCTAGACATATTAAACGGGATTAAAAATAGCGGCACAAAGCTCGCTCTAGCGAGTAGTTCTAATCGTGAATGGGTTGTTGGATTTCTTGACAAGCATAGGCTCATTGATGATTTTCCAATCATCTTTACAGCCGAAGATGTTGAAGAAGTAAAACCAAATCCCGCTCTTTACATTAAAACGTTAGAAGCGCTTGGGGTTGAACCAAATGAAGCAATTGCAGTGGAAGATTCAGCAAACGGATCGCTCGCAGCGATTAAAGCGGGCATCAACTGCCTGATTATTCCTAATGACATGACGAAAAATCTTACCTTCCACCAAAATACCAGGATGATCGACTCCTATTTAGATTTTGACTTAGCACGATATTTGAAAAGGGAAACATGGAGTTGACTAACGTTAAAAAGACGTAACATGAGCGATTATTTCAGAACAAATAGGTCAGTGGCAAATATGTTAGCCACTGACCTATTTAGGCTTTTCACGGGGAATTTACAATTTAGGGTTCATCAATTATTGAACCTACACTCTACTTTTCTAATTCTTTCCTAGAGCTAGATGAGTTTAGTGTGCCAACCAACCTTTTTGAAAGAGATGTGTCGCGCTCCTTCAACATTTCGCACACAATTTCGGTTTTACTACCGATTAACACGGTGTTACTACCGATTATGCCTCGATTACTATCGATTATTGTCTAAATACTACCGATTGTAAAATAACGTAAATTCACCACCGGGATTTGATTGCTAAATCCAGGACACAAGTGGGTAAATCCCCTAATCTCAGATCACAATGAAAATCATCCAGCAGAGTGATCCTAAAGGTTTCCACATCGAGTCAAACAGCTTCATTATTTAACAGTGAATGAAAAAATAGCACCTTTTTTCGTAGTCGCCAGTGCACCAACCGCATTTGCGAACGTGACGATCTCCCTTATAGCAGAATTCACTAACGAAGATATATTTTCTACATCCATTTTTGCACCTCCTAAAAAGGCATCACCCGCACCGGTCGTATCAACGACCTTCACAGAAAAACTTCAATGGTTAGAAAAAATTAGTAACACCTAGAACAACCTTTTCATATCAAAAACAAATAGGTCAGTGGCAATTAGTTAGCCACCGACCTAACCTGTTTACATTAGCGCCCGAAATCACTTGGCAGGAAATTCGTATATTTCTTAAAAACCTTAATAAAATACCGATAATTGCTATAACCTACATCAAGGGCAATCATCGAAATTTTATCCTCGCCCCTTTCAATCAACTCAATTGCTTTTTGGATACGGTAGCGGTTTAAAAATTCATTGAACGTGTAGTTCGTACTCTCTTTAAATTTTTTGTTTAAATACGTTGTACTAACTCCCAGCTCTTCAACAAGGTCTTCAATGCTGATTTTTTCTTGATAGTTTTCTTGAATATAATCAATGATTGCATTTACATGCTTTGATTTGTCTCGATTTGAATTCCATACGAGCAAGTTTAAAACAGAATGATCATCAAGATTTTCTGCTTTATTTTGGATCGCTCTATATTTCTTACGATGATTAATCGTTTCTTTTGCTTTTTCGATCGCAAGAAGCAATTCATCGTGAACGATGGGCTTAAGTAAATAATCGCATACCTCATATTTCAAAGCACTTTTTGCATATTGAAAATCATCATATCCAGAAAGGATAATTGAGCTGAATATATGTTTATCAACGCTTTCCTTCAGCATGTCTATGCCATTTTTTATCGGCATATTCACATCCAACAAGACGATATCCGGCTGTAATTGAATGATTTTCTCACAGCCCTCCGCTCCATTTACCGCTTCACCGACAATGACGCAATTAATGCTTACCCAGTCAATCGAATAAATTAGACCTTTACGAATGACATCTTCATCTTCAACAATGAGAATTTTATACACTTTACTCCACTCCTTTATGAAATGGAATGATCAATTCTACCTTTGTTCCTTTGTTAATCACACTTTGAATCGATAGGCCAAAGCCTGGACCATATTGTAAAACAAGTCTGCGATGCGTATTAATCAGACCAATACCGACTTGATCATCTTTATGTTCATACAGTCTTTTTTTGATGCTCTCTAACTGATTTTTTTCAATGCCTGGACCATCATCCATCACGGCAATTAAAATATGACCTTCATACATTTCCGCTTGAATCGTAATTTTAAGATTCATTTTACTTTTATAGCCATATTTTATGGAGTTTTCTATGAGCGGCTGAATGAGTAATTTTGGGACGAATACCTCCCTTAGTTTGTCGGGAATATCGATTTCATATTCTAATCGGTCATTAAAACGATATTTATGAAGTGTTAAATAGTCAATAATGTATTCCATATCTTTTTCAAGCGCAACCATCTGTGATTGCTCTTTTAAGCTATATCTTAATAATCTAGACAAGGAAAAAATAATTTCCTGCGCTTTATCAATGTTATGAAGCATCGTATAACGAATCGTTTCTAAAACATTAAATAAGAAATGAGGATTAAATTGACCTTGAAGAAGCTTGATCTCGTTAATCCTGCGAATATCAGATAGCTCCTTATTTTTCATCATTAACCGATTTAAATTATCCAACATGACATTGTATTGATTGGCTAAAATTTCAAACTCATCGCCTGTATGAATATCGACATAAGACTTCAAATCTCCTTTTTCTAAACGTGAAACAGCCGCCATTAACTTTTCAATCGATTCGACATTTTTACTAGACATTTTCTCCGCTAAATTTCTTATAAGGAAGTATAGCGATCCGCCGATAATAAGTAAAAAGCCGAAATAAATGAACCAAAATAAGCGATCGTTGTTTTCATTTTTCAATGTGTAAACTTTAAAGGAGTGATAAGCATTATTTATTTCTTTCATATAGTAATGAGCATCCTTTATTTTTACTGTCGACTTCGCTTCGTAGGTTGGACGAAACTTATTCATCAAACCCCTTACAATTTCATGGGAAGTGATAAGAATATTATCATAATAATCGGTTACTACAACAATATCTACCTTCTCGCCAAAGACGAGGTTTTGCAAATCTTCTTCATAAAGCATGTAAATCAAATAGCCTTTTATTTCATTCTCTTCAATGACGGCTTTCCCGATTGTAATCACCGCTGTTTTGCTGTGCGAAAGTTCTATTTTACCTACTTCCATATACATTTCTTCAGGATTTTTATTTATTTGAGGGACAATCCCATTAAGAATCGCTTTATTACGTTCACTATCCGACTCCGTTGTAGAAGCTAAAAAAATATAGTTTTGATCAATCAAATAAAATGCACTTTTCACTTCTTGCTTGTTGTTAAATTGATAAAAATCCTCATATACTAAATGACTATGCCTGCGAGTATCCAAATAGTTCTTTAAAACTTCTGACTCCGACATCCTCATTGCTTCATCTATATATGTTTGATATACATGACTAATTGCATCCTCGATTACGGTTGCCGCTTGATTAGAGTCATGAATGATTTTTATTTTAAAAATAAAAGCAGTAAAAACGCTAAAAATGATAATAACAAATAAAATAGGGATGACCGTATATTTAAGAAAAAGAGATTTTGTTGTTTCCTTAAAATTCCCCTTTTTCATATCCACATATTGTCACCCCTATCGTATTTTTTAAATCGCGACTTCTTTTTTACCCGTTAGTTTAAAGAAAAGTAATAATGAAACAATCGTAATGAACATTAAAATGGTTGAAAGCGCCGCGGCTGTTCCATAATTACCGCGAATGACTTCTGTATAAATGGCAATCGTCATTGTTTTCGTATGAGCTGTATAAAGAATAATCGATGTACTTAATTCACTAATAATGGTAACCCAGCTTAATATCGCGCCAGATATAACCCCTGGCAGCATCATCGGCAATGTAATTCTAAAGAAGGTTTTCATATTAGAAGTACCTAAACTTGCTGCTGCTTCTTCTACACTTGGACTAATTTGATGAACGATCGCTGCACTCGATCGAATCGTATAAGGCAGCCTTCTAATCACAAAAGAAATGATAAGAATGGCGGCGGTACCGCTTAATAGAAGGGGCTTACTATTAAAGGCAAGCAATAGAGCTATCCCTAGAACAGATCCTGGAACAATATACGGGACCATAGAGATAACATCCAGTCCATTCGTCATTGTATTCCTTCTTCTCACTGTTACATAAGCGATTAATATCGCAATTAACACAACAAAAAATAAAGCGATAAACCCAAGCAGAAACGTATTAAAGATGGAATCTCCGCCACGTTCAAAAGCTAATTTAAAACTTTCCAGAGAGTAACCTTTAACAAACACGCGCCCTGATGTCTTTAAAAAAGCGGTATAAATGACATACATTTGCGGAAGAATTGCAAATGCAAGAAATCCGTAAACATATAGATGGCCTAAAATGTTTTTCAAACCTTTTTCTTGTTTCTCTTTAATCGGGTGCAAAGCGCTCATTGAAAATGCCTTTCGATTGGAGATGAATTTTTGAACAAGAAAAACAGCCAATGCTAAAATGATGACAATCACACTGATGGCAGCCGCAAAACCATCATCTCCACCCATTTCACTAATAAACTCATTGAAGATAAGTACAGGCATTGTTTTATAGCCTTCACCGATAAGCATTGGTGTTCCAAAATCAGCCAAGGCTCTCATAAATACGAGTAAGGCACCTGCTAAAAGGGTTGGAACGATGAGTGGAATGACCACCTTCACCATTTTTTTCAATCCTGTATATCCCATACTTTCTGCCGCTTCTAGCAAGGAATTGTCAATGCTTTTTAACGCTCCCATCAAATACATATAGATCAATGGGGTCAATTGCAAGGTTAGTACAATTAGAATTCCCGTGAATCCATAAATATCGGGCGTATGGATATTCAAATAATCTTTCATAAAATTTGTGACGACACCATTTCTGCCTAATAATAAAATCCATGAATACGCACCGATAAAAGGAGGCGCCATCGAGGAAATTAAAATCAATATTTGTAAAAACAACTTTCCTTTAATTTTAAAGGTAGTCATAATATAAGCAAGTGGTGTAGCTAAAATAACTGCACATATCGTCACCGCAATCGTCACTTTTAAACTATTGAACAAAGCACTATAATAATATTTTTTCCCGAAAAATTGATAGAAATAGTCCAGAGTAAAAGCTCCGCCTTTATTAAAACTTTCTTTTAATAAAGTAAACAGAGGGAACACAAGCACCAATAAATAAAGGATAAAAATTCCTAACGTAATGAACGTCCACATATCTCTTCTTTTAGTTGATGCCATTTGTAACACCCTCTAAAATATTATTTTCACTAGCAAAATCAAAAATATTAATCTTCTCTTCTTTTACTCGCAATTTCACCTTCGTTCCCGGTTTGAGCGTTCCCTTAATCGTCGATTCCTGCGTAATTTGAACTTTCTCACCGCTCTTCAGCTCAACAAAATATTGGATATTCATGCCCAAGAAGACGTTATCTACTACAACACCTTCCATCCCATCATGATCTTCGCTAATAATAAATTCTTCAGGACGAACAGATACTTTCACTTTGAACTCATTTGCCTTCGTATCGGAATTTAAATTGGTTGCTCTAACCCGATATTGATCATCAAAAATCAAATGATATTCTCCATTATGCTTCATCACTTTTCGTTCAAGAATATTTGTCCTTCCTATAAAACTAGCAACAAATACATTCGCAGGCCGAAGATAAATTTCCTGTGGTGTGGCTAGCTGCTGGATCACACCCGAATTCATAACGGCAATCCGATCTGATACGGCCATTGCCTCTTCTTGGTCATGCGTTACATAAACTGTTGTGATTCCCACTTTCCTTTGTATCTCCTTAATCGCTTCGCGCATCTCAATTCGTAATTTTGCATCTAAGTTGGAAAGCGGTTCATCCATCAATAATACGCTAGGTTCAATCACAATCGCTCTCGCAAGTGCAATACGCTGCTGTTGTCCACCAGATAAATTTTCTGGCAAACGATTTTCATATTGCTTAATTTGAACGATATCCAACATCTCTGATACTCTTTCTTCAATTTCAGCTTTAGGCAGTTTACGATTTCCAAGACCAAAAGCAACATTTTGCTTCACATTTAAATGCGGAAAGATCGCATAATTTTGGAATACCATCCCAATATTTCGATGCTGTGGCGCTATATGATTCATCACTTTATCATCAAATGCGATTTCTCCGCCCTCAATACTGTTAAACCCCGCAACCATCCTTAATAATGTTGTTTTTCCACAACCAGAAGGACCAAGAAGAGTGAAAAACTCACCCTTCTTGATTTCAAATGAGATTCCAGGGATAACAGTCGTATCATTATATTTTTTCACTACGTCATTAAAATGAATTGATATACTCACTGTTAATCCTCCTCATGCAAAAGCGATTTATTGTTGTGCCTCAGTGAAAACATCAATGTATTTTTTCACAATATCGTCACGGTGTTCTTTCACATAGTCTTCGTCTTCTTCAATGATGTTAATGTCCGCAAGCGGCGTCATATGATCACCAAGTTCAACATCCGTTCTTAATGGACGGTTCGTTAATTGTGTACCAAAAGCATCTTGAGCCTCTTTTGATGTAATAAAGTCAATAAACTTTTTCGCGTTATCTAGATTTTTTGACCCTTTAATAATTTCAACGCCCGCATCTAGGAAAACAGCTCCCTCTTTCGGATAAACGATTTTCACCGGTGCTCCGTCACGGACATAGCTTGCAGAAGGATCTTCATATGTTAAACCAACGACATATTCTCCATCTGCCACTCCTTTATGAACAGCTCCCGAACCACTGGCCACTTTCCCATCAAGATTTTCAATCAGTTTTCCAACGTAATCCCAGCCCTTATCTGATGTGTAATCTCCGCCCATCGCTTTTAACATATTCGTTAATTGAGCAAAGGCTGAACTGGAGCTAGCTGGGTCTGCTGCGGCAATCTTGCCTTTTAATTCTGGATTTAATAAATCCTCATACCCTTCGATTTTTATATCGCCAATCAAATCCGTATTCACAAGAATCACACTTCCATCAGCAATATAAGGAGTTAGAAAACCATCGACATTGCGATGATCAGGTAACATATCATCATTATTTTTTGAGACATATTCTTCAAACAGCTCGGGATAACCTAATGCCTGCGCCTTACTTCCACCAAACATAATATCCGCATACGGATTATCTTTTTCAGACTGAATTCGTTTAATTAATTCCCCAGTCCCCGCAGATATGAGTTCCACCTTAACACCCGATTCTTTTTCAAACATCGGTATAAGCGTATTAATGATGTCTTCACTATTCGGAGAATAAATAACCAATTTATCACTGTCGGCTTTTTTATCGCCACCATTGCTACATGCAGCTATGAATAGACAAAGACACAAAACACTTAAAATACTAAACCATTTTTTCATGAATAAATCTCCCCCTTTTTGATTTATTCATAGTATACGCCTGGTGGTAAGCGGTTACAATGTCACAATTAAACACAATTGTCTACTTTAGACAACGGGAAGTGGTTAATTATTTTCTTGGAAAAATTTGAAAGTTGGGGAAGTTTTAATATGATGTAAGAAAATTTAGAAGTATAAAGATGAGGAATTTAAATGCACAACTATTATTATTTATCCTTGCTAACTGATTGCTTACTATAAAAAAAGAGAAGTGTTGTTAACACTTCTACTTGAAACCCCTTTTCGAGAACTACCCTATTACCTTGCGACGGTGGAGGTGGTTTTCTTTTGAACGATGAAGTTTATTGCTGCGCTTTCACGCGCTCCTTCGACATTTTGCAAACAATTTCAATATTACTACCGATTAACAAAGCATTACTACCGATTATGCTCCGGTTACTACCGATTATGTCTAAATACTACCGATAGTAAAATAATGTAAAGCCTCTACCAAAATTTGTATTATTCGATTGTCAAACCTAGAGCACAATCGGAGAAACCTCCTAATCTTAGAGCATTTTATGAATGAAAGTTATTTACTTACCAACAGAGTGATCTTAATAATGGGGATAAGCCCTCCACTTCAAATCAAATACGTTCATTATTTAACAGTGAATGCACCTGAGCGAGTGTTGGCATGCTTGAAATAGCACCTTTTTGCGTAGTCGCCAGTGCACCAACCGCATTTGCGAACGTGACGATCTCCCTTACATCAGAATCCAATAACGCCGATATGTTTTCTACATATAGAAGTTTATACAACACTCCACCTAAAAAAGCGTCGCCTGCCCCCGTCGTGTCAACGACCTTCACAGAAAAACCCGGTACATGCCCAGTTAAACTGCCATGCCGATAATAACACCCCTTCTCACCTAGTGTCACAAAGATTAGAGGGATATCATATTGACAATAAATCATATTCGTTGCTTTATCCATGTCAGATTCACCGGTTAAAAAAGTGAGTTCTTCTTCCGACACTTTTAAAATATCTGCAAATTGTAAACCTAGGTTAATCATATGCTTAGCATGGGACAGATCATCCCAAAGGCTAGCCCTTAAATTAGGATCAAATGAAATACGTTTGTTTTCTTCCTTTGCTTTTTGAACTGCGTAAAGCGTTGCTTCGGCTGATATTTCATGCGTCAATGAGATGGAGCCGAAATGAAACATCTTAGATTTTTCGATAACTTCAATTGGAATATCTTCTTGAGCTAACATCATATCAGCTCCAGGTTGCCTATAAAAACTAAAGCTACGGTCCCCATCCTTATCTAAGTGTACGAATGCCAATGTTGTAGGAATCTCTTTTGAAAAAACGAGCCCTTTCGGATCTATATGAGCCTTTTTTAATGATTCCTCTAAAAACTTCCCGAATGCATCATCTCCGACTTTACCAATAAACGCCGTCTTTTTTCCTAGTTTAGATAAGGCTGCCAAAACATTTGCCGGTGCTCCTCCGGCATTTTGTTCAAATAATGGATTGCCATTTCCGGTTTCTCCAGAAGGAGTAAAATCGATTAATAACTCTCCCAAAGCGACAATATCGAACATTTTCCCACTCCTGACTTGCTTTATCATTAATTCTATCTTCTTGATTCAAAAATCCATTATATTTGTGAAACTATTCCTTTGAACAAAAATGGTTAGCCAACAATTTATATCAATGAAACGCCCTCAAATCTGAGGGCGTTTACTTTCTTATAAAACTACTGTTTTTACAAAAGTTATCTTGGCCATCTATCTTCTTTCTTAACAAGTGGTTTAAATGCTTCATGAGGTTCTGTTTGATACCAATAAGCAACCGTTGATACATCATCTTGGCGCTCGAATAATCCCTTTTTACATACACCGATTTGTTGGATGGTAACTTTTAGATCTTTTTCGAAGCGGATTGGGTCTAGAATGTGCCACCGGTAAAATCCTCTCATTGGAGGTACATCGTCATTATGGTAAAAGTTATGAACTGCATCATCGCTTTTTGAATAATATGGATATCCCATATAAGGTGTACTGTATGTATTTTCGACCGTTTTTCCATCTTTTTGTGTGGCAAAGCTCCATGCTCCTCCGAAATAATCTTCAGTTCCTGTACCACAAATCGTCGGATACTCTTCATCGCCGTCAATGAACATTTTTACTTCACCTTCACCCCACCAATATCTTTCTAGTGTTGCAAGCCCAAGGTATGTTCCAACGTATTGACCTTTTCCTTTGATATTGTCAACAATAACATAATCTTCTCCAATATTTGTGATTTTTTGGCGGTTCCATTGAGCATGGAAGTATGCTGTATTTTCTGGGAGTTCATCATATAAACAATAATCAATTTGGAAAAATAGTGCCGGGATACTTGCTTCATGTTGATTCTCGATTGTGATTTTTGCCTTTTTATGAAATGGCATTGGAAAATAGCAATTAAACCCACGTGTTGGATTCACGACGATTGGTAAAGAATTAACCGTACATCCTCTCGCAAATCCGTTACAAAAGAAATCACCTAATGGGCTTTCAACTGAAGGAACAGTCTCATCATCCCAATACATGCGTAAGACAAGGTCTCTTAAAACAAAGACATCTTTCTCTGTTTGATCTGTCACTGTGATCCAAATATGTTGGATCACACCGGGACCCGCTACATCACACAAAACAGCGGTTTCGCCAGATTTTACATCACGAAGACATGGTGATCCTTTTCTAGAAGGTCCTAGATTACTAGCAGCAATACCACCTTTTCCTTTTTCACCATGCGGATTTTCAGCGGTAATTGTTCTTGTTCTCCCATTATTCATTAAAGGAAGGGTCGATAAACCATTCATAAATGCATTAATATTCATTTTACATATCTCCTTTGATATTAATAATCAGGTGTTTTTCTTATCCTTTTACGCCACCTGCCATAATACCTTCCATGATTTGTCTTTGAAATACACCGACAAAAATAGTAATTGGCAAGATAATAATAAAGCCCATCGCACTTACAAGATCCCAAGGTACAGCATACATATTATCTCTCAATGGTAATTGGGTAATTGCCGTTGATAAAACCGAGATGCCGTTTGAATAAAATAAAGGTGTGAAAAAGTTGTTTAAACAGAGAATAAAATTCACAATACAAACGGTTGCGATTGCGGGTTTTAAGATTGGCAATGTCACATAAAATAATGACTGAAAAAAACTACATCCATCGATTAATGCTGCTTCTTCAATAGAAGCTGGTATATCACTAAGAAAGCTTTGAAGAATTAGAATTGAAAAAGGGATGATACTGCTGATATAGAGAATAATTAAACCTGTGTATGTGTCGTACAACTGCACGTATCTTAAAAAGTCGTATAAAGGACGAGCTGTTACAACATCAGGAATAAGCATAGAACCTAATAAAAAGATTACAGCAAGTGATAACCCTCTACTTTTAAATCTAGCAAAGCTGAAAGCTGCCATTACCGAGACAATCATACCAATGGAAATTGATAATCCTACGATTACAGCCGTATCCCAAATTTTCCGGAATAAACCTGCATTTTCAATTAAATAGCGATAGCTTTCAAGGGTTGGGTTTTCTGGCCAATATTTAATTGGATTTGAAAATAACTCTCCCGATGGAGTAATTGATGAAACAAAAATCCACCATAATGGAAAAAGGATAAGAAACCCTACAATAATTGCCAATGCCCACTTAAACAGTTCAAACATCATATTTTTTACACTTTTAGGATATACCCGTGACTCACTTACTGTAATTTTAGATTTTCTCTCCCGTGCTATTTTGGCAAACATACTTTATTCACCTACTAAAAATTCAGATTTTCTATATCTTATTAACTTCTTACTCCCTAGTAGTAAAGGGTAATGATTAGACTAGTAATTTACTTTCTTTGCTCCATACATACTAAGACCACTTAAAATTGCCATTACTATGAATAACACGATGGCTATGGATGCTGCATAACCAGTATTTAGATTCGTAAAAGCTTCCGTTGTGATTCGATAAGCCACCAAAGCTGTATCTTCTCCCGGCCCTCCGCTTGTCATTGCATAGACAATATCAAACGATGTAATTCTCCACATTGTAAAAAAGATACTTAAAAGCAAAATGTTTCTTGAAATAAGTGGAAGAGTAATCCTAAAGAATGATTGAAGTACCCCAGCACCATCAATTTTGGCCGCCTCATACATATCCCGGGGAATAAACTGAAGACCAGCAAGAACAAGAATTGCAAAAAACGGAACGTCCTTCCACAAATCTACAGCAATTACTGCTGCACGCGCCGTATCAGTGTGAATAAGCCAATCTAGACTAAAATTAGGATTAAACCAACGTATAAAGTCATTTACTAAGCCATATTCATTATTAAAGGCCCACTTTGACGCTATCGCGATTACTACCATGGGCATTGCCCACGGCAGTAACACGATTGTTCGTAACACCTTTTGTCCAGCCATTTTCATATTTAATATTAATGCCAATCCAATTCCAAATACGATATGCCCAATCATCGAGCCAACGACAAAGATTGCTGTGAAGTAAATGGAAGTAATCATTTTTTCATCCTGAAAAATACTAAAATAATTTTGAAACCCTATAAATTCATTAATCCCTCTTAATAAATTTACGTTATAAAAACTGACTCGAAAGGTTTCAATTACAGGATATACTGTCGTGAAAAATCTGATTAACAGTGCTGGAAGAACAAATATCCACGCGATTAACAGATATCTTTTGCTTGCATACATGCTAACTCACCTTTCTTGCATAGATAAAAGGCAATGCTTACGTATTATCTATACACATTCAGTTTATTTATACTTTTCAACAGCCTCTTGAGCTTTAGCACAAAAGTCATCTAGCGTAATTTTATCTTGAATATAGTTATGGAAAAGTGTTCCTATTTCATTGATAAATTCCATCGTCTGAGGAAGCATTGGACGACCATTAATTTCGGCTGTTTGTTGAATTTGTGTATATACTTCTTTAACATCACTTGTTACTTCTTCGTTACTTGCCACATCAGCTCTAGCTGGGTAACGACTAAAGTTGTTCCAACCATTTAATCCGCCTTCTTCACTTGCTACATATTTAAGGAATTTTTCGGCCGCTTCTTTATTTTTAGATGCGGAATTTAATACATAGCTCCAAGAGTCAGTGAAAATCGCACGCCTTTCAAACTCCGGCATATTAATCATGTGGATTTGGTCTAGGCCATAGCGGCCTGCTTCACGGTAATCATTGCCTGTTCCCCACATAAGGACCATTCCATACTTGCCATCAATGAACTTTTGGTTCATTTGCTCATATTTATCAGCAAGTTGATCAACAGGAGTTACCTTCCAAGTATTAGCCATGTCATACATAAATTTAACTGCTTCACGGCTTCCTTCATTTGTCCAATCATAATAATCGCCACCGAAAAGGTTTACAAAGGTTGCAATCTCATTAAATACATATGTTTTTTCCCATGAACCGCCATATCCATATTGACCATCCTTTGTCGTCGCCTTCATAAACTTCACGAAATCGTCTTTGTTTTCGATAGAGGTCATGCCAGCCTCATCTAATTTCTGTTGATCAACCCAAAGAGCAAGATATCCCGAATAACCCGGTATTCCAATCACATCTTCATTAGTAGTGGTTAACATATCTTTCATATACCCTTGAGGAAACTGATCCATGATATCATCCGTTAAAACAGAACCTTGCAACGAATCAAGCCAACCAGTATTTTTAAAAGAAGTAGCCATTTCATCATTAATTTCGAGAACATCCACAGTGGCATCACCCGATGAAAGAATAGTCGAGATTTTTTGTTGACGAGTATCAGAGTCTGTCGGAGCCGCAACCCACTTGATTTTCACTCCACTTTTTTCTTCAGCTTCCTTCAACCATTCATCAAAACCTGGAGTAGTTGATTGAATAGTATAAAGCGTAATTTCATCTTTAGCCCCAGATTTAGAATTTCCTTTTTCTGTGTTCGATCCTGTATTAGAACTTGAGCAAGCTGCAATGAAAACGATAAGTGTTGTAATGATCGCAATAATAGACAATGACTTCTTTTGCATTTTAATCCCCCTTTATTTGTTTAAAATCTAATTTAATGATGCGATTTATATTTTTTTACACCACCTCCATCAATTTAAAAGAATTACGCCCAGGCATAAAACAATTCCTAATATTCAGAATTATAAAATTATCATATTACCCTTTTCTACTTTTGATTTGATTATTAGGAAAATCACAATTTATAAAAAAGAGTACAAGCCAACTTCCTTCATCATCACATGATTGTTTCATCACTAGAAAAAACTGCTTGTACTCTTTTAACAAGGGATAAACCATCCAGATTACTCTTCCTGTTCAGAATATCCATCCCAAATTTTTTGAAACTGTTCAAACATTTCTTCCTTTGTTACCCCCCCACCAATATATGCCTGAATGGCACTTGCCATTTGGGCACTATTAGCTTCATATCCAGGATATCGTTGCCACAACCACGGAATTGTTTTATTGTTATCCATGTAATCAACAATGTCAGACGCTAGCGGTCCTAACTTACTCCTATCAACTTCGATTGTTTCAAGTGCTGGTATAAATTTAAATTCTTCAATAATGTAACGTTTACCAATATCCGAAGTAGCTATCCAATTTATAAATTCCTTTGCCTCTTCTTTTACTGTTGAGTTCTTATGGACTACCCAGCTGTTTGCTACGCCGACTGGTAATCGATCCATCGTCTCTGCATCATCATTGATCGGCATTGGTAGATAACCGTATTCAAAATCAGGATTTAGTTTTAGTAATTGTATTTCAATCCAATTCCCTTGCTGAATCATAGCAGCTTGACCACTCGCAAATGATGTCACCTGTGTATTGTAATCCGTTTGCAAAGGATTGCTGTTCCCATATTTAATCGTTACATCTAGCAAATTTACCCAATCATTAAACGTCTTATTAAATTTGAACTTCTCGGTTCCTTGCTTTACCGCTTCAACATATTCGATCGGATTCTCTTGCTGAGCGAATCCGATGTTTAGAAAGTGATTACCTAGAATCCACCATTCTCCATAACCATTCATAAATGGGGTAATATTAGCCTTTTCGAGACTTTCCACGGCGGCAGTTAACTCAGATAATGTTTTTGGCAATTGTGTGATACCCGCTTGTTCAAATAAATCTTTATTGTAAATATAACCCCAGCCTTCTATATTCAGTGGCATTCCATATAGCTTACCATCTTTTGTCATAGGGTCTTTTGCGAAGTCGAACACATCCTCTGCCCAAGGCTGATCACTGAGATCTTCAAGTTGTTCTATCCACAAATCCAAATCATTATATCCTGCAACAAAAAAAATATCGGGTTTATCTCCAGAACTAAATTTAGTTTTCAAGACAGAACTATAATCACAACCGCCCCCACACGTTTCCATCAAAATATTAACTTCAGGATGTTCTACTTCGTACTCTTGTACCAACATATCTAATTGTTCAGCCATCTCTACTTTAAAATTAAATATTTTTAAGGTTACTTGTTCTTGATCAAGCTCGTTTTTAGTAGGAGCTGTTCTTTTATCACGGTTAGTATTACTACAGCCAATAAGCAGCAAAATCAACACTGCAAAGAATAGCCCCCATGTAAACTGTTTCATTTATAAGCACCTCTGTAAGAATTCAGCTTATGCATAAATTATAACTAGTAATAAAAATTATAAATACATATTTTCGTGAACAAAAATGTGGAATTTTGTGATTACGCTAAATTCAAAGGCCTACCTTATGTTAGAGTAAGATTTATCTCATTAGACCCTTTCCCTTACTATTTTTGATCGATTATCTCTCTATACCGTGTACTGACATGATTAGTGTAATATATTGACATGCCGATTTTTGTTTTGGATGAGATGATATAATCGAAAATAGCGTAAGTGCCTTCATCATAGCCCTAGACGAGGAAGTTGCTCTTTGAACGCTTATGAAATTGAAGCTAGATACAAAAAAAGATATTTTAATCTCATACTTATTATATTGAAAAATGTTAAGAGAGGTAGTGCTGAAAGTGAATTTTGTTCGCAGGAGTATTCGGAATAAACTGATTGTCTTTTTACTTACAGCTATTATAGTACCCATGTTAATGTCCATCTTTGTATCCTATATGTACACGAAAGAATCTCTTAAGAGGGACTTTATTAGAGAAAATGCAAATACTGTTTTCCAAGGAACGAGCAGTATTCAAGAATATCTTGAACTTATTAATCATATTTCACAGAATGTCTATAATAATATCGACGCCCCTAGTAGCCTATACCAAAATATCATTGCAAAAAACAAAAACTATATTATGGAAAAGGAAATATACCAAAACCTTAATTCCATTTCTAAAAAAAGCAAGGATATTGTACAAGTTTACCTGCATATTAATAGCAATCAATTAAGCTATCTCATGATTGACGGTTTTTTCAAACGAACAAATGAGATATATCCGAAATTACAGTCAGATGATTTTTCAGATAATAAAATAGATCCATATATCGAATCAACTCATATGGCACATAATTACGAAATGAATGACTTCCCATATGCACCTAAAGATCAGGTTATCACGATCCACAAACCTATTTATGAAGTACCTTTAAGGGAATATCTCGGCTACATTTCAATTGACTTTAAATTGGATTCAATAAAATCGATGAGCGACTTGCTTTACTCGAAGAATTCAGAGGATATTTATTTGATTGATAATAAAAATAAAGTGATTTATTCTTCTAAAGAAGATCTGATTGGTACGAAACTCACTGATGAATGGGCACAAACATTGCATAATACACAAAAACCTTCGGGTTATTTTGAATCAGAAAGCAGAGAGTTTAGTGGGATAACCATTTACGAGACTGTCAAGCACGGTAACCAAAGTTGGATGCTTGCTAAGCGTATGCCAAACCAAGTACTGTATAAAAACGCCAATCAACTTGTCTTAATTAATGCTTTGGTAATTTCCGTCTCATTAATTATAGTCATTATTGCTACAATTTTTATCTCATTAAGATTGACATCTCCTATCAAAGAATTAATTAAATCAATTAAAGAGATTAAGCAAAAAGATATGAAACTAGATATTAATACGAATAGTACAGATGAAGTTGGTATACTAGCCCAAACAATAAAGAACATGGTTGGAACAATTGATACTTTATTCATGAAAGAATATCGCCTAGAGATTGCTAACAAAGACAACCAGTTAAAGGCACTACAGGCACAAATCAATCCCCATTTCATCTATAATACTTTGCAATCAATTGGAACAATAGCTTTACAAAATGATGTCCCAAGAATATATGATCTAACAACCTCTTTTGGTAAAATGATGCGATATAATATGAATACTAGTGAACCCATTGTGCCATTGGCAAAGGAAATTGATCATATTAAAGACTATTTAGAACTTCAAAAGCAAAGATTTAAACAAAATTTAATCTATCATATCAATTTAGAAAATGAATTGAAAGACTTGCTCATCCCAAAGATGATTCTTCAACCTCTGGTTGAGAACTATTTTAAACATGGATTTAAACAGGATGTATATCCAGGAGAAATCTGGATTAATATAGAAAACCAAAACGCAAAGCTATTAATTATAACGGTCGAAGATAACGGAATCGGAATGGATTCAAGAAAACTTCAATCTGTTCAACAAATGTTAAAAGACCCTCAAACAATTGGGAAAAGCGAAAGTATAGGTTTACACAATGTACTTTCTAGAATACAACTATATTTTCATGAACAAGCTCAAATCGAAATATCGAATCGTAATCCAAATGGTTTTAAAATTGTATTATCGGTTCCATTAAGGAAGGAGTAATAGCATGAAAGTACTTATTGTTGATGATGAAGAGGATGTAAGGGCATCCATACGCTTACTTATTCCTTGGGATAAATCTGGAGTCAACACAATATTAGAGGCTCATGATGGCAACAATGCGATTGAGTTAATCAAGAGCGAAAGGCCAGAAATTATTTTTACAGACATCATCATGCCTAGTAAAAATGGGATGGAATTACTTAGTTGGATTCAAGAGTATCACCAGCATAGTAAAACGATTGTGATAAGCGGTCATGATGACTTCCAATATGTACAACATACACTTAAAAGCGGTGGATTGGACTATATATTAAAGCCAATAGACCGTAACGAAATCATTAAATCCTTTGAAAATGCGATAACCAACTGGAAGAAAGATGAAGCCAAAAGGAGTAATGACATTCAGCGCGGACTAGTAATCTCCCAGACAAAGCCGGTATTTTTGGACAAAATGTTCTCTAATCTACTTTTACAATCACAGCCGAATCAAGAAGCTTTTCATGAACTAGACAAAGAATTTAATCTTACTAAATATAATAAATTTCAATTGGCTATCATTAGAACTGATATGCTCCAAGAAACGGTCATTCAAAAATTTACGAATCAGATTGATAGCCTTGATTCCATTATACTAAATATTTGTAACGAGATTATATATCATGAGGGATACGCATTTAAACACTTAAATAAAGAAAACGAAATATTGATTATAACTTGGGAAAATTTCAGTCACTTTCAACAAAACCTTCAGAAGATGAATAAAGCGTTTGTTGAGATTCTTCATACCCCCTTTCACTTTGGCATAAGTACAATCCATCAATTACCTGAGGATTTACAAACAGGTTATAGGGAAGCAAAGATTGCCTTAAGACAAAGCAACTATGTATGTGGCACTCAATTGATTCATTCGTTCAAAGATATAGATTCTGACAAACGGAATGACCTATTTTTTTCAGATTATAGCGAGGCCATTGTAATAGCTATTAAAAGTAATGATAATGAAAAAATTGAAAAGGCGATTGGGAAATTTATTCAAGCGATTAAAAAATTAGACTTTATCACACTTGATCAGTTCGAATATTGGAGACATGAGTTTTTGCTAATGAAGTCATATCTTTTTAAGGAGATTTTCTTCGAAGAAAAGTCCGAAGCCGTTGACCAACAGCTCTATTTCCCATTAAATAAAGAAGGAAGACTTTCTATCGACCTACTTGAAAAAGAGTTAGTACAAAATTGCAAACTGTTTGCTAGAGACCTAGCAGAAGAACTTAGGAAAAATCATAATATTATATTCGATATCAAAAGATATATAGATAACCATTTTGATGAACATTTATTACTTCAATCCATTGCAGACCAGTTTTTTGTTAGCAGGGAATACATATCTCGTAAGTTCAAACAAGAATTCGGTCTAAATGCTTCTAACTACATTGAGAACATTCGTATTGAAAATGCAAAAGTTCTCCTTATGAATAGTGAGTTAAACATTTCAGATGTGGCATATGCAGTCGGATATCAAGATGGAAGATATTTCAGTAAGGTGTTTAAGAAGGCCGTGGGGGTTACACCTATGAAATATAAACGTAGGTTGAAATAAAGCACAGAGATGGCTCAGCCAGCGAATTACTTAGAATCGCCTTGTCCATATTATCCTATTTTAGCAGACGGTACCAATTAAGCATTATTTTCCGTACCGGCGATCGTTCCACAACACTGACAAGAGTTAGGTCAATAGTGGCGAATTAACCGTTTGTACTGCTTTGGCCATAAAGCAAGTTAATCTTTTTGTGGTAATGGTTGGGAAACACTAGGGAAAAAGATGGCAGAGGAAGTAATAATCGCTGTCCGTAATCACAAACACTCCGCACTAGGTCCGGAGTGTTTCATCTTTTAATTAATCGTTGTAAACGATAAAGACTGGGTGTTGTTTTAACATTTTTTTTAAATACTTGACTAAAATATCTATAATTTTCATATCCAACTAATTTAGATATTTTATCAACCTTAAGATTGGTTGTTCTCAATAATTCTTTTGCCCTATTCATTCGAAGTTTCAATAGATAATCTGAAATTGTAAGTCCAACAAACTCTGAAAACAAACTACTAAGATAGGAAGAGCTAATATAAAAATTTTTAGCAATTTCATCGAGGTTAATTGCGTTCTCATAGTTATCCTCTAAATACTTTTTTACATCTAGTATTAATTTTTCCTTCGGTGATACTCTATTTTTTTCTACATGATCAAAAAATAATTTTACTATTCTCTTAAGAAATTCCCTAGTTTCATTTATACAAATTAAGTTGTCTAATTGTTCATAAAGGGAGTATTTCTCTTTAAAAAAGTATTTTATATCAATTCCATATTCCTCCTTAAAAAAGCCTTCTAATTGATTTAGAAATTCATAACCAATTTTCCTTAAGGTGGAAGAAGAGAGCCTTTCTTTAATAGCATCATCAATTAGGATATCAATAAGTTGACAACTTAGTTGGTAATTCACTTTTTTAGTTCTGAAAAAAACCTCAGTTTCTTTTATGTAATTTGATGGAAGATTTTTATTCATATTAAGAAATTCGGAGAAATGGACGATATCTTTATCTAAATATAATCCTGTCTGAAATGCTTTTTGTGATTCTTTATAAGAGTTATATATATCTAATTCCTCGCTGTATATATTTCCTATCCCTATTGTCGGGAGTATAGACATCTCTTTTTGAATTAGTATATTTATTTTTTCAGCAAGTTTTATATTATCAAAACTTTGATTTATATGGGCTATTATTATAATAACCTTCTCATCGATTAAATAAGGGAAAGCTTGAAAGTTACTATCGTCTAATATATGTCTCATTCTTTCTTTTGCGGCATTTAAATTAAACTTACTTGCCCAATTTTTATCCTTGTGTCCTATACAAAACACCGCAAAGCTGGAGTATTCTTGTTTTAATTCTACGTTATTTACTTTTATACCTAACAATAAGTCTAAAAAGTATTTTTCTACCAAGGCAATTCTATACTTTTTTATTTGCTCACCTCTTAAAAGTACATTATTTTTCTGTTCTCGCTGATGAATAGCCTTTTTAATTACGTTTATTATACTGTCTATTTCTATGGGTTTAATTAAATAGTCTATTACTTCTAGCTCAATTGCACTTTTAGCATAATTAAACTCTGCATGCCCACTAATAATTATAAATATTGTATCGGGTAGATGTTTTTTGGATTCAGCTATTAATTCAAGACCATTTAAACCAGGCATTCTAATATCAGTCAATACTATATCGGGATTTTTATTAAGAATCATATTCATCCCTGTTTGACCATTAGTTGCTGTACCTACAACATTAATCATATGTTTATCCCATTCTACAATCGACATGAGTGATTCAATGACAAGATCTTCATCATCAATAATAATCATGGTATACATCATAACACCCTCTATGATCTCAGACTTCTGTATTAACCGTTATTCTTGCAATAGTTCCCTTATCGATATTACTTTCTATCGTTAACCCAAAATCATTCCCATAGTAAAGTTTTATTCTATTATCAATATTTTTAAGTGCATACCCTTTATCAATACTTATGATTTGTTTGTAGTCGAACCCCACACCATTGTCAATTACTTCTAAAGTTATTATACTTTTTGACTTCTTTCCAACAATCTTCAGATCCTTCCTCCCCTCTTTCATCGCTAAACCATGTATGATAGCATTCTCGACTAACGGCTGAATAAGCAGTTTAATTATTTTTTCATTTACAATATGTGGGTCAATATCAATAGATATGTTTATTTTACCGCCGTATCTTACATTCATTATTTCTAGATATCTTTTTATCTGCTCAATTTCGTTATGGATGGTAGTAATGAAATCACCATTATTTAATACTAACCTAAAATATTCGGACATACTTAGTGCCATTTTTGCTACGGGTTTTGCATTATATTTTTCTGACATTAAATACATTGAATTTAATGTATTATACAAGAAATGTGGATTAATATTGTTTTGTAAATTTAATAATTGAACTTCCTTGGTTTTCAACCTTGATTCATATAATTTAATTATCAGCTTGTTATTCCTGTTATATAAAGTAATTAATTTATTGCCTATTCTTCCTATCTCATCTTCAATATCAAAAGATAACCGGTCAATTTTCCCATTACCCGATTCCATTTTTTTAGTTACTCTTTTTAAAATATTCAACTGGTGTGTTATTCTATTTGTAATAAAAGATGAACTAATTAATGCTAGAATAAAAGAAAAGGCAATTAAAATTATGGTAATATTGCGATGATTAATTGTACTGCTTATTAAACTTTTATAGGGCATAATACTTACTATTTTCCAATTAGTCTTGGAATTAGTTTTATAATTAATGATATATTGCTTTCCATCAATCTCCTTTTTTATTAAACCTTCTTTGTTTAAACCCGAGAGTATATTATCCAGTTGCCCTTTTGTGAACATTCCACTGTCTTTGTTATAATAAACTTGCATATCTTGCCCAGCAACAACAATATTTCCATCTGTTATTATATCTCCGAACATTTTTTTAAAAACCCTATCATCAAAACTTATGAGTAGAATTCCAATACTTCGAAATGTATTTATGTCGTTAATTGTTTTACCATAACTTATGGAGTTCATATCCCTGATTAAATTAATATCATCTTCTATATATAAAGAGCCTCTCCCCTTATTCCATCTTATCTTCTGAAATGTATGTGTATTTTTTAATTCACCATAAATTTCATCTGTATATTTGATATGCCCATTATTTTTAATAATATATTCAATATTTTCATTTCCTAAGTATATTCCGTTTATATATTCCTTATTGTTAATCACATTTATTAATAGATCCCTTGTTGCTATTTGTAAATTGTAAGATTCTTGAGTTTTCTGTTTTAAAAAGTCCTGGACATAACCGGCACCCAGAAGCATATTACCAATGCTTTCAATATCCACGATAAATGTATTTGTATTCCAATCCGCAATTTCCAAAAAATTAGTAGTCGTAGTTGAAACCTGTTTTTCTGCTACATGACTAAAATAAAAGAAGCTAAAAATAGTTAAAATTGATAGAGGTATCAACGATGACAAGGTAGCTAGCAAAAAGATTTTAACG
Organism: Bacillus sp. FJAT-50079; assembly: GCF_018343515.1. Taxonomy (GTDB): domain Bacteria; phylum Bacillota; class Bacilli; order Bacillales; family Bacillaceae_C; genus Lederbergia. The sequence goes on from NZ_JAGYPD010000001.1 coordinate 143,716, forward strand.
TTTATCGACTTTGATTTATAATAGAATTTTAAAAATTTCATAAACAACAACCTTCGATTGATTTAAAAGTTCTGCTTACCTTTTTTGTTGTCGCAATAGTGCAGCTGCATTTGCAAAGGTTAATTTATTGTTTTTTTAAAAAATATGGAAGCTTTCCTTCACCCTTCTCGAAGTTTAAGATATCACATACTGAGCACCTATACATTGTTTTTTTGTATAGGTCTCTCTTTAAATAAAGCATCCTTTTTCCACGATTTTAACAGAGGAATAGGATGCTTCATAAAGTCATTACTTAAATTTCATTTATAAGAATTCGTTATTTCAAGCTTTTTTCGATAGATGTATTTTTGATTTCTAAATCCCCATCCACCACATGTATGCCTAGGGATGATCCCGGCTTTGAATACATCCGAACATTTAGAGCAACCCCATCGACATAAAGGGTAGCGATAGTGCCATCAACTATAATTTGAATATTATATTCTTTATTTCCCTTTAACTGAATGAGTCTTTCCAATCCCTTATCAAAGTATCTGTTCCATGGCTGATTAGGTGTTCTGTCAAAATTCAACTTATTTTCCCCTATATTTAACATGTACTCATACGCATCGCCCGTATCGATGTCTTCAAATAATCGAATGCCAATAGATCTGGTTCCGGGAGAAAATTTTATTGTAGCTTCAAATTTAAAGAAATCTCCTATATCTTTTGCTAAATGGACTTCTTCACTAGAATCAACGGTAGATAATCTAATGGGCTCATCATTCAATTTTTCCTTATTATCAAAGGCGTCATAAACACTGTCTGGTATTTTGACTCCTAGCGATCCATCTTCACGCTGATATACTTCATGAACAACAAGTGTGCCTCCCCATTGCCAATTTCCTAAATCGTCTTCATTCTCTTTAGTTGCGACCCATCCAAAAAGATACCTTTTATCCCCATCGGAGAAAGACCTTGCAGCGTAATAAGCCCTTCCATCAAAGGCGTCATCAACTGGAGCAACCCATGGTCCGTCAAGTGATTTACTCATTCTATATATTGTTTTGCTTTCATTACTATATTCGGTAATTAGTTGATACCAGTATTCACCCATTTTGAACATATCTGGCATTTCATGCATTGAATATAAGTTTGGAGCCCACAGGTCACCTTTAAAATCCCAATTATCAAAATCCTTTGAGGTAAAATAGACCGTGCAACCTGTAAGAACTTTATTCCCTTGGAGCTTTCTAGCACCAAGAATCATAATATATTCCTGAGAGTCATCATCCCAAAAAACAAAGGGATCTCTCCAATCATCTGGGTCGTATCCTTCTTGGGGTGATACTAGAATTTCATTAGTTTTCTCCCAGTTCAAGAGGTCGGTACTAGTGGCTTTCATCAATACCTGTGAATCTTTTCCGTACTTCGGATAGTCTCTGTTAAAACCGGTGTACATGGCATGGAAGGTACCATTTGCTTCATAGACACTCCCGGCATAAATAAATTGGTCTTGAGCGTCATCTTTACCTTTTTTCAGGGCTTCACCTTTATCTTCGTAATGTACGAAATCAGAAGTCAAGACCAAATCCCAACCAAATGGTGCGCAAAGCGGCAATGGACCAGGATTTCTTGCATCTCTTTGATGAAATAAGTAGAATTTCCCCTCATAATAGAAGGGCATACAATCTCCAAACCAATAACCTTCCGGCTGATAATATAGTTTGTGCATAAACAATCATCCTTTCAGATAAAATTAATAATCTATTTTTATTTATCATCAATTATTTTATTGACCCCTTATTTTACAGCTCCAGCAGTCATACCCTTCATCACATGTTTGCTTAGAAAAAAGTAAATAAAATAAGTTGGTAGTACCGTTAGGGTTATCGCCGAATATGTTTGTCCCCAATCCGTAAGACCATAATTACCTACAAAGTCACGTAATCCTATGGTTACGGTATACATACTTGGATCACTAATAAATGTAAAGGCGAAAATAAATTCATTCCATGTAAACACGCCAAACAATGTTGCTACGGTAACTATTATGCTTTTTGACATGGGTAAAATTATGCTGAAGTACATTCTATAAACTGAACATCCATCAATAGTAGCCGACTCAATAATTTCATCAGGAATGTTTTTGAAAAAGGCTACGAATAAATATAAAGCAATAGGAAGTCCAAACCCAATTTGAGGAAGTATGATACTCAGATATGAATTTAGAAAACCAAGTTTGCTGTATATCTGAAACAATGGGATCAAAGCAATTTGCAGAGGTACCATAATTCCTAATAAAAAGAATAGTAATACCTTATTATTATGTTTAAATCTTAATTTTTCTATAGCGAAGGCAGCCGTTGAACTTAAGAATAAAATTCCTATTACGACTCCTATTAAAACTATAAAACTATTAAGAAAGTAAACCATAATATTGCTGTTTTGAAATACATTTAAATAGTTACTTAGATTAAAAGATTTCGGCAATGAAAACGGATTGTTGATTTGAAATTCTTCGAGATTTTTAAAGCTGGACAAAATTACCCAAACGATCGGATAAACGGTAATAATGAGCACGAAAAGGACAGCAATGCTTAACGGCGCTTTCTTAAATATAGCTTTTGAAAACTTTATCTTTATTGATACTTCATTTGTCTTAGTAGGTGTTGTCATGGCGGTTTTAGGTGTCATCATAGCTTCTCACCTCTATTTGTCGAAAGTGTCATTACCAATATAACAACTAAGAAGCTCATAACAGCTATAAATACAGCTATTGCACTGCCATATCCATATGATAAAGAACTAAATGCCTCTTTATACATATACGTAATGGTTAATTCACTTGAAGTGCCGGGTCCACCTTGGGTTAGCAGGTACGGTACATCGAATGCTTTAAGAGAGCCGTTGAGAACTAGCACAACACAGGTTATAAAGACCGGTTTTATCAATGGTAATTTAATTTTTCTAAATAAACTCCATCCAGAAGCTCCATCAATCTTTGCTGCCTCTATAATCTCTTCAGGTATTGCAACAAGTGCAGCATAAAAGATAACCATATAAACTCCAGCGTATCTAAATCCTTCCGCAATTGTTCCTGATAAAAGGGACAGATTTGGATTTGTTAACCATTCAATGTTGTGGAACTCACTATTTATCATTCCTAATAAAGAGTTAAGCAACCCCAGTGGCTCAACTGAATAAATATTATTAAAAATCTCCACTATTGCCACGCTTGAAATAATAACAGGTGTAAAATATATTGTTTGAAAAAATTCCCTCCCTCTTCGAATTGCAGTTAGTAAAATTGCCATGAATAGGCCAAAGAATACCTGAATAAAAGTGTTTAATATAGTGAATTTCCCTGTATTCCAAATCGTTTTCCAAAATGTACTATCATGGAAAAATAACTTTTGATAGTTAGCAAGACCATTGAACTTCATTGGCGTTAACCCATTCCAGTTGAAAAAACTGTATCCTAGCGACCAAATTAAGGGTATAAATACCGTAGCTACATATATTAAAATAGCTGGTAACAAAAATATTGATATCGCTGTTTTGTTGCTTAAATGCTTATACATAGAATCCTATCCTTAATTTTAATTTTAGTTTTTCTCAACCGCCTTTTACAGCAGTTGAATTTTTGTAGCTTAATCAATATTAAAGAAGGCAGGAGCATTTTCAGCAATGGTTTTATCTAGTCTCTTAGCAAACTCTTCTGGAGTGATCATTCCAAGTGCTAATTCATTTGCTGCTACCCCCATTGCTTCGGTGCTTGCAGGATCTAGCTTGTCATCCCATGAAAGACCACCAAGCAAAACTTTATCTAGATCATTTGAAAAGTCTTCCAACAATTTAGTTGCATCTTCAGGTAATTCACCCTTCAGCGGGGACATAAATCCTTCAACTAAAGCACTTTGGTGATAATTTTCAACAACATACTTAAAGAAATCTTTTGTAGGTTCGTCAAATGTCTCTGCATTAAAGGCATATGCAAGGCCAGCAGTTATGGATGTATTTGGACCTTTATTATCATCACTTTCAACGTCAGGTATAAAAAAGTAATCTATTTCTCCATCTGCATATTTCTCCGCAAATTGTGATATTTCCCAGCTACCGTTATAATGCATTACGGCTTTACCACCTAAGAATTGGTTGATTGAGTCGGTATAATCTGTATTGCTAAAACCGGTTTGAAAAGCTTTCATTTGTCCTAAATCATATAAAAAGTTGAGAGATTTCATCCCAATTTCTGAGGTGAGAGATATTTCTCCTGTTTTAAGTTCATCAATAAAATCATAGTGTGTTAATCTGAGGGGGATATGAGATAAATACCTGATTAACTGCCATCTTTCCTTTCCCGCCACATTAATCGGAGTATAACCGGCATCCTTTAATTTTTGACTTATATCCAAGAATTCTTCAAATGTAGTCGGTTCCTCAATACCAAGTTCTTTAAAGGGCTCAGTATAATACCAAAATGCCTCACCGTATCTTCCTTCTGGCAAAAGATATAAACTTCCATCCTTAAAAGAAAGAAAATCAATAACTGATTCATGATAATTTTCGAATTGCCCAAACTCCCGGAGTGTTGCTTTAATATCTACTAATTTGTTTTCTTTTACCAGAGTCTCTGCTATTGGCCCGTTGGGAAGTTTAAAAAAATCTGGCATCTGATTACTAGCAATATACGTTTGCAACTTTTGAAAGTACTGACTTTGATTAGGTATAGATTCAATTTCCATAGAAAAATTAGGATTTACTTCTTCCTGATATTTTTTAGCTATAGATGTAATTGCCCTAAAACTATCGCTATTGTCATTTCCGTTAGTCATAAATCGCAGAACCTTCTTTGGCGAATCGTTCAACTCACCTGTGCCACCATTTGAACTCTTGTTACCCACTTCATTACTACATCCTATAGCCAACATTAATAAAGCAATTAATATTGCTAAAAAGACAACTATCTTTTTCATCTTTTCCCCCCTATATCTGTATTTGACAGCAAGGATGTACAGCGCTTACATCTACCTTTAATTTTAAGGATTAAAATATATTATGTAAGTCTAATATCTTCTTCAAATGTTCAATATTTTGGGATTATCCCAAAAATCTGAACTTTACAGAGTGTAAGAAATCTAAATTTGTAATGACGAATCTATTGAAATATCTCTCTTAAGGAGAAACATCTTTATAATTCCCTTTATACTAAACATAGAATAAACATCATAGAAGCAATTGTTGGCACATAATCTGGTATTCTCCGAGTAGGACCTCCATTTTGAACAGCAGGATAACAAGAAAAAGTTCTCATATATACAAAGTAATCCAGTTGTAATATATCATTTTTACGTATCTTTTTCTTTGGTTAAAGCGTTGCTCGACTAACTCTCTGTAATATTCAATAGATTGCAAATTCCCAATTGTTTAGCAATAATTTTTAGTGAAATCAAAAACAGCCTGGTGAAAAATCTCTTTTCACTAGGCCACTCTAACATGGGAATCTCGCAAATCTGGAGTATTCAATTGTTACACATATAGGCCAAATTTTGTTTTATTTAGCAACATAGTAAAAATAAAAATCAAGATAATCATATAGAGCACAGGCAAAGGAAGAAAGCCCAATATTTTTCCTGTTCCAATTAAAGTAAATGCATCATTTATAATCCTTACAGACTGACCCCCGCTATAAATATAGGCAATTCCTTGTGCAATATTCGTAGTGGCTATAACAAGAGGACGGACTTTAACTCCATGTTTGTTTTTAAACGATTTCCAATGTTGATGGTGATCAAAAAGATATGTCGAATTATATTTTTTTATCCATAAAAAACTACCACAGCAAAGCCGTGGTAAAATCAAAATTATATTCTTTCTTTTTTTCGCGAAAGCCAGTGATCATTGACTTAACCTCAACAACTTATAAAAATTCTCCAACTGATCGAAAGGTTCCCAGTTTCATAGAAACGAACACGCAAACAAGGAACAAAAAAACCATTATGCTAAGGAACAGCCAATCTTGCCATTTAACATACAAACGTTTGTAATAGGTTCGGTTACGTGATCCGGTAAATCCTTTTGACTCCATTGCTATCGCGGCCCGCTCTGCTTTACGGATGGCGCTTGCAAGTAATGGGATCGCATATCTTTTTACCGTTAACAGCTTTGCTTTCATTCCAGTTTCTCGATTCGCTCCCCGTACTTTGTGAGCATGGCGGATGATGCGGATTTCCTCCGTCAATAATGGTAAAAAGCGATAACCAGCGAGTATTCCGTAAGCCAGTTTTGGCGGCAATTTACATTGCTGAACAAGGCTTAATATAAATTTCACTGGATCTGTCGTTAGGATAAATAGCATGGACAAGCCAGCAAAGCAAAGCACCCTCATTCCGAGACCTAGGCCACTAGAAATGCCATAATTCGTTACATTAATAGGTCCAATTGTTAAATAACTAATCAATTCCGTCCCTTGCGGAGGTTTTGAAAATGCAATGGCTGTCCAAACATAACCAAGTGCAACAAATAAAAAAGGAATGAAAATAAGCAGCCATTTGCGAAATTCAACTTTACCGAAAATAAAAGTGACGGCCAAAATAAACAACCAATATAAAAACGTAGTAACGGGATCGAAAACAATAGAAATGAAAGTGACAAGTACGATGACTGTCAATGCTTTGATGCTTGGATTAAGCGTGTGCAGATGCAAGTTTTTCACCCCGTATTAATTTTTCATGCAGAGAATAGACAAGCGGCAGTTCTAGATGTGCCTTTTTAAGCAGTTCCGTATGTTGTAAAAATAATGCATGAGCCGTTCCTGCATATAAAACAGTCCCATTAACAATGACAATTACGTGATCGGCATATGAAGCAACCAGCTCCATATCATGTGTAATCATTAAAGCGGAAAAACCTTCATCAATCTGAGCGTTTATCATTTTCATGAGTTCCTCTGCGGTCCGTGCATCTTGCCCGTAGGTTGGTTCATCTAAGATAAGCATCGGTTGTTCGTCGACCAGCATCGTTGCAACACTTAATCGACGCTTCTGTCCTTGACTTAGTTGAAATGGATGTTGATTCGCAAGCTTCTCCAAATGGCAGGCTATTAATATTCGTTCCACGATAGGTTTGATTTCTTCTATACTCTTTTGTTGCATATGCAAAGAAAAAGCAATCTCATCATAGACCGTATTTGCAATAAATTGATGCTCTGGATTTTGAAAAACATAACCGACTGCTCGGTTTGCTTCAACATCTGTCAGTAAGGATTCTTTGAAAAACACTTCCCCGGAAGAAGGCTTTATAAGACCAGCTAGAGCGTAAGATAATGTTGTTTTCCCCGCACCGTTCGGACCTACTATGGCAGTTAATTTCCCTTTTGGAATAGAAAGGTCAATTCCTTGTAAAATATGTTTATAAGTAAGCTGCTTAACCTTCATAATCGCTTCCCCCATTTCCCCTTTGCAAGGGAAAAAGGGAAGATCATCTGGTGAATAGCCTTTAAGATGCATTATTTTCAGCAAATCTTCTTCCGTCAGCGGAACATTTCCATCTAAGCCCATTTGATTACTCAATAAAAGTGATTTAGGGAGCCAAATTCCTTGTTGATGCAGTTCATCGAAAAAAAATTGAAAGCAATCTTGTGGTGTGCCATCAAAGGTGATGCGTCCATTTTGCGTGATCACAACGCATCGATCCATAAATGAAATCCAGTGATCAAGCTTATGTTCAATGACGATAAGAGAAAATTGTAGTTCGACCTGCAATTTTTTCATCATTTGTGCAAATTCTCTCGTTGTCAATGGATCAAGCATCGCTGTCGGCTCGTCTAATATAATGACGCTTGGCTTCATTGCGAGAACACAAGCTAACGCTAACTTTTGCTTCATTCCACCTGAAAGTGTCGCTATTTTCGCAGAATAATAATCCTCCAAATCAACGAGAGAAAGAGCCCAGTCGATTCGATCGCGAATTTCCACTTGGGGAATGTTCATATTTTCCAAACCAAATGCAACTTCATCTTCTACGGTTAACATACAAAATTGCGCTTCCGGGTCTTGAAACACAACTCCAATTTGTTGACTAACTTCCCCCGGCGAATAATCCTCGATTTTTTTCCCAGAAAGGTATATCATCCCTTCCTTATGGCCGTCCACTGCATTCGGATAGAGACCGTTTAGACATAAAGCAAGCGAACTTTTTCCTGAACCGCTTGGACCTAGCACCATTAAGGTTTCCCCTTTTTGAACCGTGAAAGAAATCTCTTCTAAAATTATTGTTTCTTCATAGGAGAAAGAGAAATCCTCAATATTCAACAGTGGTGTGGTCATGCGGCTTGCTTCCTTTTCAACTCTTTGCCCAATGCCATTCCATGTAAGACACCTGTTTTTGCCAATGTGTCGCTAATATATTTCCCCAATAGTCCAGCAAGCACTGCCCCTGAAATCAGCCGGATTGTAAACATCCAAAACACATAGGTCGGAGATAGAGCTGCAAAACCTGATAAATAATAGCCCCAAGCAAAACTAAAAACGGAAGAGCCCATACCTGCAGCCATGAGCACCCAGACTGAATAACGTTTCCATCCCGTTGCCGCGAATACAATTTCGGCACCTAACCCTTGAATCATTCCTGAGACAATTAACCTTGGCCCGTTGACATTGCCAATTAACACCTCCACGAAAGCCGCGATTGTCTCGGCTATAAACGCGGCACCAGGCTTCCGAATAATATAGGCGGCAATAATAGAAACGATAAACCATATTCCAAATATTGGCTCATACCCGATCGGTCCCATTATTCCAACCATGACATTGCCAACCTGAAAAAAAAGTAAATAAACAATAGCAAAAACGACGGCAAGAGCAGACATAACGACGATTTCACGTAAATTCCATTTAAACATATGGATTTCCTCCTTTATATACTCTTATTTTCTCGATGGACTATTCGCAGAAATATTCACTGTCATCGTCGTGTGACTCACTTGTTCTTGCGTAAAAACAAATGCTTCCTCCAATGTTGAAAATACATCATGTGCATCCCCATCCAAGCGGCTTGCATAATGAACTCCGCCAGTGAAGGTGCCTTTTTCCTGAGCGATTTTGCATACATCCGCGATAATTTCCATATATCGCGTATCGTTCATTGGATACAAAGCAAATTGTGTTGGTGCTTCAATTTGAATATTAGCAACCTTCAGGTCATTATTTCGCACATCGTCTACCGACATATATGAATCTCCTTCCGTATCACCAGGACAACCGATAGAGAACGTTCCGTTTAAAACAACATGCTCCCCCGTTTTCGCAGCAATTAAGTAAACAGCCTTTGCTACATCAAAGACATGTTCCACCTTCCCGCGAATACAAGTACTAATATCATCCGTCTGCAACCAAACTTTACTCGTATCCACTTCCTGCAAAGTTGATTTAATAATGTCGACGAATCGATCACTCATCGGATAAAGTGAAAACCTAAACCCGACAATTCTACTCGTTCCACATACAAACTCTGACATAATAAAATTCCTCCTCATGACTTGCGGATTCCCGCAAATATATTATTGACAACAAAAAAACTGCATCTTTTGGAAGATGCAGCTGTATACGGTAAAGTCATCCGTAAAACGGCTGCACTTCCCCACGCTGGTATTATCCAGATCGGGTAATAAGGGACCAGAATGCTCCTCCTCATTCCATCTCAGCCTTTACGGCACCCCTAGTGCAACAGATCTATGCAGTTTTCTTAGTCGGCACCATCATATCGGAAGTTTACGAGATTGTAAAGGAAAATGTTGACGAGGGCCCTTTTTCCATCACCTTGTAAAGGATATTCAATTAGGTAATAGAAGAACGCGGACGATCTCATAAAAGGGCGGCATCAGCCACCATTCTTTCTTTTAAAACCTCATTATTCCCTCTCTCGTTTCTTTAACATAGTTCATACAATGCCTGACTTACCAAAAGCGCTCTTGCTTCCCCTTATTTTTTAGGTTCTTCCAAATACTTATCACCACCCAGGTATTGCTAACAAGAGGAAAATCATACAATGTCCATGCTTCCCTTCAGCCCTCCTGAATCTAAAGAAAAGCCTTGTTCCCTAACAATTCCGCGACATCTCCTATTCACGTATTAAATCGGATGATATATTGAACCGATCCATCCTAAACTCAAAAGTACTGAAAAATTATTTGTCAATAAAACGATCCTCACTTTCAATTGCTATTAAATGATGAAAAGATTCAGCATAAATCTCTAAAAGGTCTTCTAACTCAGGAGTTAATTCTTTTTTTAGATCATTTTAATCCTTCTCTACTTTTTTAGTGATCCTTTTAGCATATTCCGATTGTTCAATATACGGATGCTTTCCAACTCCTTTTCTGCTACTTCTTTTAAAATCTCAACTATCCCTGATTCGAAACAATTAGCCGTGAATGTTAGAACTAGATCTAAGCTTTTGAAGTAGTTTTCATCGGGTAGCTCAGTAATGCGATTAGCTGTAACAATGCTCCTACTCATTTACCACATTCCCCTTTCCAATAAAAACTCCAATTCTTCATTTATTATTAGCAAATTAATAGTCTGGAAAAATGAGTTTGTCTATCTTTCATGATTATTCAAAGAATGTCAGGGCCAGTTCTTTAATTTTATGTATAATGAAAAATAAACTAAAAAGGATGTCTAGAAAGTTATTGAAACTAACTTTTTAGACATCCCATTGGGAAAAATCATTATCATTATTAATCAAGCTACATTGTACAATACAAAATGGCGAAATTATGGCATCTCAATGATACATCCCACTATAACTACAATGTTGTTCCTTGGCAAAGTCACATCCGTAATATGCCGTGTGTTTATATAAATTACGTTTAAGCCACAATCCCCACACAGTTGGAAAACCTGAAAAATGAGATATCATTATAACTAGTCATCTACAATAAAATCCACAACCAGACAGGCAGAGTAATAAGACTAAATAGAGTACTAATTAAAGTACTGCTAGAAACAAGATCTGGCTCAGTATTAAACTGAAGTGAGTAGATTGTGGTATTAGCTGCCGTCGGCATTCCTGCCATTAGAATCATAAGTTTTGCCAAAGTATCATCTACGGGTAAAGCTAATGTAATTATATAGGCAATAAAAGGCGAAATTACTAATCTAATTAATAAAGCAATTGAAACCTTTTTAAAAGGGATACATTTAAGTGAAATTAATGCCAGTTGCATTCCTAAAATAATCATAATAGTAGGTACAGTCGCATCCGCTATAAAATCAACAGCAGTAAAGACATAATCAGGAATTGATATTTTACTTACTTGTAAAAACAAACCACCTAAGGCACCATAAATAATTGGCATTTTTACAACAGATTTAAGCGCTTCCTTTATTCCATCACCTTGACTTCCACCTTTTGCAGCAAAGTACAGACCGACTGTACTCATCAAAAAAGTTTGAAGAACCATTAAGACTACTGCATAGTCCAAACCTGCTGCTCCAAAAACAAATAATGCAACAGGGGTTCCATAATTCCCATTGTTCATAAAAGCAGCTGCTAGAATTGTTCCGCATTTTTCTGAATATGTATACCTCATACACTTGCCAATGAATTTAACCAAAATAATTAAAAGAAAGCATAGTATAATAGAATAAATGAGCATAAATAAATATTGGGTATCCAGAGATGTTTGGTAGAATGTCCTAAAAGCTAAAAACGGTGACATAAGATAAAGTGCCATTATGGAAAGGTTGCGTACATCAAAGCCAATTCTCTTTTGTCCAATAAACCCAACTAAAAATATTATAAATATGGGTATTAAAATTTTAAAAAATATCACAACAGATCACCATTAGCAACTTCTTATTGATTGCATCTCCCTTGTAGGAATAAATAATAATGTTACCCTAAAATTCGAGTAAGTATCTATATAAATATCTTTCACAAATCCAAATTTCACCTTAAGTAATATTATGTTTTCACCTATAACTATCTATTAAATTACATTTCGATCTTATATTTTGACACAGCAACTTCATCCCACTCAAGACCGAAACCTGCCCGCTCAGGAGTCCTTAACATTCCGTCTTTACATTCAATTCGCTCTTTAAACAACGGGCTTGCCCAACTCATCCATTCAACTTTAAGATGATTTCGAATCACCGGAAATAAATGTACCGCGTATTCAGGAAATAAATGTATACTTGAGGGCTTATTATATTGTTCAAGCAATGTATTAATGCGCTTCCATCCGGTAATTCCTCCAGTTCGTTGTAAATCAGGAGTATAAACACTCGCTGCGTCTTTTTTTAAGAAATGATGAAACGAAGCAACCCCATACAAATTTTCACCCGTAGCAATAGGAATAGATGTCGTCATCTTATTTACCAATTTATAATAGCCGTCCGTGTTGTTAGCTTCAATAGGTTCCTCAACCCACCTTAGGTTATAGCTTCGCATTTTCTCGATCATTGCAGTTGCAGTTTCCATTGTCCATCCTTGATTCACATCAGCAATCAACTCTATATTTTCACCAATTACATTTCTTATTTCTCGAATTGCCTTTAAATCATCTTCTAAATCTGGTCTACCTAAACGCATTTTAATCGCTTTATATCCTTGTGATACAAACTCATCAGCTTGAATAGCGGCCTCGTTAGGGGACACAAGCCACAAGCCATCACTTTGATATGCCTCAAAGTTTTGTGGCTCCCCCCCTAATAAACGACATACTGGAAGGTTTGCAATTTTCCCCAATATATCCCACAATGCAATATCGATCATTGATAATGCAAACATTGGCAAGCCTTGATGACCTAATAATTTTATCGCATCAAGCATTTTATACCATATCTTTTCAATATTCCGCGGATCTTCCTCTTTAATAATTGGTTCCAAATAATCTAAACATGAACATATAGCCTGTGCAGCATCTTTATGAAAAGCTTGAGCATATGATATCCCAGTAAAACCTTCATCAGTAAAAACATCTAGTAAGACAAAAACGATATTTTTCGATTTTCGAACACAAGAGACTACCGGGTAACGAACTGGAATAGAAACAACTCGATGTTTAAACGAGACTACTTTCATAGATTATGACTACTCCTTCATTTTTCACTTTCATTTAACTCTATTGATATATATTTTATTTCTAAAAATGCATCTAGCCCGTAATGCCCACCTTCTCTCCCAATTCCACTCTCTTTCCATCCCCCAAATGGAACTTGAGGAGCACCTGGTAATGCATCATTAATACCAATGATTCCGTATTCTAGGGCTTCTCCAACACGATAGGTCCGTCCTAAATCATGTGTAAATACATAAGCAGCAAGACCATAAACACTATTATTAGCTGCCTCAATCACTTCTTCTTCTGACTTAAATTTTATAATGGGTGCAACTGGTCCAAACGTTTCCTCATTACAAATTTTCATCTGATCGTTTGCATTTGAAATTAATGTAGGTTCATAAAAGAAACCTGCCATTCCATCAATTAACTTTCTTCCCCCCCCTGTTAATAACTTTCCTCCCTTCGCTAAAGCATCTTCTACATGCTCTTGCACCTTCCTATAAGCCGATTCATTTATTAATGGTCCAATTTCAATATTATCCTCTAATCCATGTCCTAATTGTAAAGATTGAACACGTTTGGCTAATTTACTAGAAAAGATTTCCTCTATGTCTTCTTGAACATAAATTCGATTTGTGCATATACATGTTTGCCCAGCATTTCTATATTTACTAATAATACATGCCTCCACAGCATGATCTATATCGGCATCAGAAAAAACAATAAACGGTGCATGCCCTCCTAATTCCAAAGAAACCTTCTTTACTTGTTCTGCTGAACCACTTATTAACTGTTTTCCAACTCTCGTCGAACCTGTAAATGCGATCTTTTTCACCTTTCTATTTTCAAGAAATTCTGTTCCCATCGTTGAACCGTCGCCAATAACCAAATTTAGCACACCTTTTGGAAATCCTGATTCATGAAATACCTCGAATAAAGCAATTGCCGTAAGTGGCGTTGCTTCAGCAGGCTTGACCACGACTGAACAACCAGCTGCCAGTGCAGGTGCTATTTTACGGGTAATCATAGACGCGGGAAAATTCCACGGTGTAATTGCAGCAACAACTCCGATCGGTTGTCTAATTACATGCGCACGTTTATTGGCTGTCGATGCCGGTATGATTTCTCCATAAATTCGTTTCGCTTCTTCACTGTACCAACGTAGAAACTCAGCAGCTTGGATGATTTCTCCTTGCGCTTCTGCTAATGGTTTCCCCTGCTCTTTTGTTAATATTCGAGCGATATGATCCTTTCGCTCAATTAGTAGTTTATATGCATTGTATAAGGGAATTGAACGTTCCATCGCGGTCATTTTAGACCATGCTTTAAATCCCCGCTCTGCGGAATTTATTGCTAGAGCTACATCTTCCCTTTCTCCTAAAAAGACATCATTAATTTTTTTTCCGGAAGCTGGATCATTTACAACATAGGTGCTTCCACTAATACTTTTCTGCCACTGACCATCATAGTACATATACCCTGTCATTTTCATTTCCCTCCCATGCTCTTCCCGCACTGCCAAGTAATTGTATTTTTTCCCTTACAATGTCGCTTATTGTTTGACGGACTCCTTCTATCAAAGCAAAAAAATCGTTATTATCTGCATTGGATAGGTTCTCTCGTAAATAATCGATTGTTGCTCTCCTCCACTCAGTAGCAATATTAACTTTACTAACTCCATATGATATTGCTGTTTTCACATCATTGGCTGGGATTCCTGTTCCCCCATGTAAGACAATAGGTACTCCAACTAGATCGTGAACTTTTTTTAGGTGGCCCAAATCGATTGGCACGCTTTCTCCATAAGCAGCATGAATATTACCTAAAGCAATTGCTAAGCTATCAACAGATGTTTCACGGACAAACTGAACTGCTTCATCAGGATCTGTCAGCTGTCTTATCTCATCTTTTCCACGGGTACCAACCCTGCCAAGTTCCGCTTCTAGCGGTATTCCGATTGCATTGGCCGCCTCCTTAATTTGCTTTGTAATATAGATATTATCTTCAATTGGCAACTGGGAACCATCGAACATTAGGGACGTGTATCCATAACGAATAGCTTGAATCGCCTGAGAAAATCCATTACCATGATCGAGGTGAAGTATCACCGGAATCTTTGCATGGGTTGCTTTTTCTATGGCAGCGGCAGCTAAAACATTCATAGGAGTATGTTTTAATGTAGCTTGTCCGGTTTGAATGATTACCGGAGAATCCAATTCTTCCGCCGTGCGTATTACTGCATCTATACTGTCAATATGGTCCACGCTAAAAGCTCCAATCGCATATTGATGTTTATGAGCGTGATTAAGTAAACTTAAACCAGAAACTAAAGTCATGTTTATCTCCCCTTCTGTATTTGTATCAAAACAAATTTTTAAAGAGCCATTAACTCTTTAGCAATCTCAATTTTTTTTGAATAATCATTGATATAGTAATGATCAATCTTTTTTGCTTGAATTACATCAGGCGTTAGTGTAAGTGATGATGGAACTGGGATCTCATCAAGTTCTTCACTTGCTTTTGCAGCTAGTATAGCAGCGCCTCTTGCAACACCTTCAGAGTCTCGAACAATTTGTAACGAACGATTTAAAATATTTGCTTTAGTTTGCATCCAATATGGATTCTGTGTAGCCCCACCAGTTACTAATAATCTTTCCATTCTGATTTTTAAAGCTTGCAGTACCTCAATTCTATTTCTGAACAAACAGCTTAATCCTTGAATAATAGATGTTGCCATTTGTGCAGAATAACTATTAGTAAGTGCACCGCCAAACCACGCCATTTGTACATGTTTTTCGGAGTCACTATCGCCTAATGGTGATGGGTAAAATCCAATGCTATCTTGATTTCCTTTTTCTTGGGATAGTACAGTTGTAAATTGGTCATAATTCCAACCAGTGATTGATAAAAACCATTCAACAATTCCTCCTGTCGTACCAACTGGGAGTAAAGCGTAGTATCGACCAGGAATTACATGACAACCGATTGTAAAGTTCGGTACTCCAGTAAATTGATCCATATCAACGTGAGGCATATTAATTACAAGAGTTTCAGCGGTTCCACATGAATTCGTTACATCTCCGTCAAGTGTACTACCAATACCAAATGCACCTACAATATGGTCATGGCCAGCTATTGTTACCGGGATACCTTCAGGTACTTTCACATATTGACTTACTTTCTTCTGTACAGAACCGACAATTTCCCCTGCATTTATAGTTTTCTGAAGCAAGTCTTTGTTAATATCAAATTCCATAAGCAATTCATCGTCCCATTTACGATGATTAACATTAAACAGCATTGTACGACTTGCAAGAGATACCTCAGTTCGCATTTTACCAGTTAGGCAATAAGCTATGTATTCCGCTATATGTAACCAAGCTCTTCCTTTTTTCCACTTTTCCGACATATACTCCTTCATCCATATAAACTTCATTAAAGAGTACTTTGCTTGGGGATATAAACCCGTTTTCCTATAAAAATCTAAAGGATTAACACGACTTTTAACCATATTTAAATATTGATTAGGGCGTTGATCATACCACGCTAATATTGGACCCAATGGTTCCCCTTCTTCGTCTAGTAATACACCCGCTTCTGCAACACTTGCAATTCCAATTGCTTTAATTTTGTATCCATTTGTGCTTATTTGTTCTATGCATGTTTGAATAGCATTAACTGTATTTTCCCATAGCTCCTCTGCAAGATGATAGATTCCACCATCTTTCGTAACATGTGCTGGTGTAGATGTTCGTGCTATCGCTTTTATATCTCCCATCCTATTATATGCGGCGGCTTTTATATGGGTTGAGCCTATATCTAATCCAATAAACACTGATTCTTTTATTCTCATATGTTCCTCCAATATGAAGCTATTAATTTTATATAGGTACCCCGTGCGGATACACAGCCACCTTAAATCCTCTTCCACTTTTAGCATATATAAATGCATCTTCAATCTGTTCTAAGTTAAATCGGGCCGTAATTAAACTTTCTAAATTAAGATTCTCAATAATCTCGAGAGCTTTATAATGACTATAAGGGTTAATGTGTGATCCCAGTACAGTCAACTCTTTTAAAAAAATATCATTAGGAGAAAACTCCATGAATTCGTTTGGAGGAACTACACCAAAAAACAAAATGGTTCCCCCTTTGCAAATAAGTTGCATAGCTTGTCTTGCTGTTTCTATCCTACCAGCTGCTTCGATTACCACATCCGCGCCTAATCCGTGTGTTGCCCTCAAAAGATTATCGGCGACATTTTCTATCGTTGGATCTATGGTTAAGAATCCTCTCTTTTTCGCTTCCGCTAAGCGATATGAATTAGGTTCTATTATATAAACTTGCCCTGCACCATTCATACGTGCCAGTTCTGCTAATACAATGCCTGCAAAGCCACCGCCCAATATTGCCACATGATCACCAATATCAATCTTTGCCCTTTCGATTCCGTGAATACAGCAGCCTACATTTTCAGTTAGTGCCGCTACTGATGATGACATATAATCTGGAATTTTATAAACCGTTTTTTCTGGGATTACACAGTATTCAGCAAATCCACCATCTAAGCGCACCCCAAACCCTTTTTTGTTTGCGCATAGATGCTCTTTTCCAATTCGGCAATATTTACAGAGTCCACAAAAAATATGTGGCTCTATCGTTACAAGGTCATTAGGGCGCACCGATTTCACCCCACTGCCCACTTCCTCTACATATCCAGAGAATTCATGTCCAATTACTACTGGAGGCTCAGCTGGAAAATTCCCTTCAATTATTTTAAAATCTGTTCCGCATATAGTGGCTGCTGCAATGCGAATAAGTACATCTTGTTCCCCTAAGATTGGAATTTCTTTTTCCACCAACTGTAATTTTTGATTCCCTTGATATTGTGCTGCAAGGTACTTCATCTTAATCACCTTCCATTACTTGCGCTTCTATGAATTTAACTTTACGAACGGTTTAATTGTTTTACCCTGGCTAAATTCGATAAATGTATCTTGCAACTGATCAAAAGTTACTATTTTACTAACTAATTTTTGAAATGAGTTTTGATTTTTTCTATATAATTCGATGTTATCCTTCACTTCATTCAAGTTAAAATAGAAGGAACGAATAAGATAAAAGTCTTTTCTTCTTAATTGTGGAGTAGGATGAATGACAAATGGATCATTGCTCTCCCCCAATATAACTACCGCTCCCCCCGGTTCAACTGCATAAATAGCTGTTTTCCGACCAGGGGCACTTCCACTAGCTTCAATAACAATAGAAAACTCTCCTTTAAGATCAATATCCGAAGTATATCTAGTTGCCCCAAATTCCTCTGCAATTGTTAATCGATCTTCTACGGGATCCACAGCGTATATTTCAGAATATCCCATCGCCTGAAATGTCAAAATTGTGCCTAACCCTAGTGGCCCGCATCCTACAACTAGAACCTTACTATCAGATGTTGGGCTGACATTTAAGCGAGTTGCCATTCGTATTGCATGGGCTGCCGTTCCTACGGTATCTAGTAGTAATACCCCATCACTATCCGTTATATCGTCGGGAATCGGTATAAGATTTTTGGACGGTACTAAGACGTATTCCGCATACCCACCATCCCGTTGCCATCCAATCAAGCCATCTATATGTTGGCATCGATTTGTTTCTCCAGCCAAACAAAACTTACAATTTCCACAAAAAATTGGTATATATATAATGACTCTAGTACCTGGTTTTATTTGTGCTTTGGGACCAACCTTGTGAACGATTCCGGCTATTTCATGCCCTGGAGTATAAGGGGAACCTTCTTTAAATAGTCTTTTATCCGAACCACATAATCCACAACATGTTACCTTAACAATTACATCATCCTCATTAAATAATGTAGGAAGTTCTATATCTTTGATCTCAATTTTATTTTCACCTACAAATCTTGCACTCCTCATAATTTCCCACCCTCTTATTTGCAATCTATAATGAATCTTTCAAGAAAGTTTGCTATTTTACAGCACCACTTGTTAATCCACTGACAAGCCAACGTTGTACAAAAGAAACGATAATAAGTACTGGAACTGTAATTAAGGTAGCTGCCGCCATTAAACCTCCCCAATCAACCGCTGCTACTCCAATAAAGTTAAATGCTGCTACTGTTAAAGGGGTTGTTTTAGATCCGGAAAGCACTAATGAAAATAAAAAGTAGTTCCAAGAAAAAATAAATGCTAATGCTGTTGCTACGGACAAGCCAGGAAGTGCAAGAGGAAGAGTAATCTGCCAAAGCACCCTAAATGGCCCGCAACCATCTATCATGGCTGATTCTTCTATTTCTTTTGAAATACCTTGAAAATAAGAAAGCATTAACCAAACAATTAATGGCATTGTAATTACCGTATGAGTTACGATTAAGGTTAAATAATTATCAGTTAACCCTAATTGAGATGCGATCACATACCAAGGAATTAAAAACAAAATTCCAGGAGCCATTCGAGCAATCAGACTTAAAAATGCAGTCCATTGCAAATTGTAACGAGCAGCTGCATAGGCTGCCGGAACCCCTAAAATCAGTCCCAAAAGTGTTGATCCAGCTGTAATTATTATGCTATTTAATATATATTGTCCAAATGGATAGGCGCTAAACAATCCCCTAAAATGATCTAATGTCGGCGTAAATAAAAACTTTGGCGGATATGAAGTAATATCAACATTTTGCTTAAACGCGGATAATAACATCCAAAGTATTGGAAATATAAAAATTACAAAACAGATTGCTAATTGAATATAAATAGCTAGTTTGGATTTCCAAGTTGAGTTTTTCATTATACATACCTCTTTCTCCAGCTAGTTAACAAATAGCTAAATCCCATAACGATAAACAATAACACCAACATCATCGTACTCGCTTGTCCCATATTCGTATAAAGGAAACCTTGTTGGTAAGCATAGATATTCAATGATGTAGATGAGTTAATCGGCCCTCCCTGGGTCATAACATAAATAGTGTCAAATATTCGCAACATATCTACCGACCTTAACATCAAGGCTATAAGAATCGTTTGTTTTAACATTGGTAAAATAATGTAAAATAAAGTTTGAGCTTTGTTCGCTCCATCTATATACGCTGCCTCAAATGGTTCTTCTGGCAGGGCTTGTACACCACCTAAAACAATTAACGCAATAAATGGAGTCCATTGCCAAATATCGACGATTGAAAGTGCATAAATTACCGAACCCGGATCGTTTAGCCATTTTCCAGCTGGTAAATTGAAAGTTTGCAAGACATAGTTTACAAAACCAAGAGATGGTTCAAATAACTGAACCCATACCATACCTGCTGCCACGGAAGGTATAATGGCTGGAAAGAAAAATAATATCCGTAATACTTTTATTCCCCGAACGGCTTTGCTTAATAAAATACCTAAGTATACCCCTAAAACTAATTCAAAAAATAAAGAGATCCCAGAAATCTTCAATGTAATCCATGTCGCCTTCCAAAAAAGCGCATCTTTAAAAGTTAGTAAAATATTATCAAAACCTACAAATGGGAGACCCCAGAATGACACACCTGGGGACCATTTAGTAAACATTAAATAAATCACATAAATTAAGGGGAAGCCTATTAGCAATAAAGTAAATACTACTGAAGGTAGTACCATAATCATTGGAGCAAATCTATCTAGGGATCTAGGTGAGTTTTTGTGCTCCTTTTTCTTAGGTAACCAACGGTCTATTGATTTTAAATAACTTAGATTCATTTGTGGTTTAGAACCTCCGTTAATTTGGCATCTGCTTCTTTAGCTGCATCCTCAGCACTCTTATCACCTAAAATAACTTTACCAACCATTTCTCCAATAATTTGTCTTACTTGAGCTTGATCTTCTGCTGGTGGACCAACATCTGGATTAGCATTATTCATAATGAACTTCAGCGCCTCTACCCATTCTTTCTTTAAAGGTGTATCCATCGAAGAAATGAACTTCTCATCTTCCCAAGTGGATTGCCTTGGACTCGCTATTCCATTAAGTGCCATTTCAAGCTGCATTTCCTTCGATGTAGCCCATTGTAAAAATAACCAGGCAGCTTCTTTATTTTTTGCAAATTTATTGATGGAGATTCCCCATTGCAATTGCGTCAATTTACTACCTCCAGGTCCTGGTGGCACTGGTATAACCCCAATTTTATCGATTACTGTAGAACTTTTTGGATCGATAATAGTATTAAGTTCGTTCGTAGACTCTATTTCCATAGCTACTTTGCCTTGAGCAAACAATGCGGAAGATTGATAAAAAGTGTACTGTATTACCCCCGGAGGACCATAATTTTTGGCCAAATCGGCATACTGCTGAATAGCCCTTATCCTATCGGGATCTTGAAAATTCGATTTCCCCTCATCCAACCATGTCTTTCCATTGTTATATATAAAATTACCGAATGTATACGGTAAAGCCCCTGGAACCCCCCTTAAAGTAACTCCATGAATTTTCCCTTTTGAACCCTTAACTATTTTACTTGCTGCACTTTCAATATCTTCAAGTTTGCTAGGTACTTCAGCCCCATATTCTTCAAACAACTCTTTGTTGTAATAAAGTACTGGTCCCTCAACATTGATAGGAAGACCAATAAGATTTCCATCGATTTTCTCACCGTTTAAAGGTCCTTCAAAGAAATCCTCCATATCAAAGTCTGGAGAGGTAATTTGTTTATTTGATACATATTCATCCAAATTTTCATAAAAACCTGCATTATAGTATTGCAGTCCTTCTCTTGATTTAAGGGACATTAAAATATCAAACTCATCACTTTTTGCTTGCAATGAAATCAATGCCTTTTGTCGTACTTGATCCTCGGGAAAAATCATCATATTAACCTTAATTCCAGTGAGCTGTTCAAATTCCTTAAGATGTGGCTCTAATGTCGTAATCCATGGTTGTTTATTAGCAAGTAATGATATTTCTTGTCCCGAAAATTGTTTCCAATCAAATTCGCCAGAACCTTGTTTTCCTTCAGATAAATTAGTAGATTCGCTTTGAACCTCTTTTGTATTGCCAGAGCTACAACCTACTGTAAACAGGACTAAAGCTATTAGTAATGATGTTATTCCGACCTTATTCATTCTGAACATTCCTTTACCCCCTAGGTTTCCGTAAATATAAAATATTCAAATCTTTCACACTTTCATTGTATGATAGCGTTATCATAGTGTAAAATATATAAAACTTACCTTTTCATAAGTTTTACTTATACAAAAGGAGTGTACTTGATGAATCTGCACCATCTATATATTTTCTGTGCTGTATCTGAAATGAAAAGTTTTACCAAAGCATCAAAAAAAATTAACATAAGCCAACCTGCCATCTCGCAACATATTAATAATTTAGAATTTACTTTAGGTAAAAAGTTAATTGAAAGGCGAGGTAGATTGTTCAAATTAACAAATCACGGTGAGGTCCTTTTAGAATATGGACGTAGAATTTTTAATATGGTAGAAGAAGCCGAAAATGCATTAGTTAGGAGTGGTAAGCATAAAGAAAAGCTCTTTATTGGGACCTCTACAATTCCAGGGACATACTTTCTTCCAGGCTTTATATCTAATTTTATGGAGACAAATCCATATGTTAGATTTAATGTTACCCTAGAAGAAAGCAATGCAGATTTGATTGAGAAACTCATTAATAATCAAATTGATTTAGCGATAAATTACGAAAGCGTAATTTTAAGAGATGAAATACAAATATCTCGTATTACTCAAGATGAACTAGTGCTAGTTTTACCAGGAAAACATCCTTGGGCCAACGGTCAAATCATCTCTTTTGAGGAAATATTAACATTGCCATTTATATTTCATTCTAAGGAATTATTTATCCGATCCATTATGGAAAATATACTGTCTGGAAACACAGTAAATGTTGTATTAGAGTTATCCAATCTCGAAGCAATAAAAGCAGCAATCATCCATGGATTAGGCGTTTCAATGTTACCGTATTCTACCATTCAACTAGAATTAGAACATGGGCTCTTGGCAATTGCTAATTGCTCCACTTTTCGGGTACCTCGAAATTTAACTTTATTACGCAAACGCTCATCATTTGAATTGGGGACAGCCCAAGAAGTTATCGACTTTTTATTAAATAACAATTCAATATCAAAATATTAATGAATGTGGCCATTAATATTTTGCTTAGTTGAAATTGCGATACATATATCCCCTTGCGGTAGAAACAGAATAGTTGGCGAAAAAAACGTGCGACTCTGTTAAATTCCCTGATAAGATCTTCCCTAAAATATGTGAAAGTTACTTTATATAAAAAGGATTGATTCTAGGTAGGGTTACGTTAAGTCCTAGAAGTTTACCTTTTTTAAAACTTACAGTGTCAAAAGACTAGAGAATAAAACAAACAAGGTCTTCTCCAATTAGAGAAGACCCAAGAATTTATAAAAACAATTGGCAAATCCTTATAACATAGTTACGAATTACTTTGTGAATTTTTGGTTCACCAAGTAAGGAGTAATGTATGTATAAAAAAGTATCCTATTGCTATATGGCCATACATCAACATCCAATCCTTTTAGCTACGCTCCCCTACTCATCTCCAGCATCCAATTCATCAACTGCTTTCGATCAATCAATTTAACCTCGTTGGAGTGAGCCAATTTTCTGGCTGGTTCAGTAAAATAATTATTCGTTATCACCCAACACTCATCTGCTTTGTAATGATTTTTAGCTGAAGCTACTTCTTGCACTGCTTTTATTCCCACTTTTCGCTTATAACGTTTCGCTTGGACAATAATTTTCTGTTCTTTCGTTGATAAGACGAGATCCGCACCATAGTTATCTGTTAATGTCTCCAATAGTATTAGAAAAATTTGCAACTACGTTGGTCCAATAAAAAAATGAGTATCATAAAAGTCGGTGTTCACTAACTTTTATAATACTCTTATCACTTAAACTTTATTTAATTTCTAAAAGTATTTCATACATTTCCAACCTGAAAGTTTCTCACTTGTTCAACGTTAAAGAGAAAAAACACTTGTCATATTACAAATGATCTCTTAGTCATTCACGATCATTTATTTACCCTGCTATTAATATATTCCTCAAATCCCCGAAGAAAAAGGGCGCCTACTGTCGCTCCCGGGTCTTGATGACCAATTGATTTTTCTAAATAGCGTCCTGCCCTGCCATGTTTAGATTGCATATAAATTGTGTCAGTCATACCTTTTGAAGCAGCTTTTGAAGCATTGATAATTGCATCTTTCAATGAATCACCATTATTAACAGCTTCTTGCATAGCTACCGCAGCAGGTCCGATAGAATCTAAAATCGTTTTATCCCCTATTTGCGCTTTCCCTCGATCTTTAATGCCATCCACCATAGCATTAAAAGCACTGGCGAGAGATTCCAAATTAAATTCTGTTTTTCCTTGTGAAATTTTTCCCGCACGCATCAATGCAGTAGCTATTAACGTTCCCATAGTAGAGGCAGCATTATTGGCCATTTCTAATCCACTTTGCATTAAAAGAACGCCAATATCCTTCTCATTTGTAGTATCTAAATGTTTTTTGATTCCCTTAAATCCTTTAGACATCGTTAACCCAAGATCGCCATCTCCTAAGGCGCCATCAAGTTGGCACAGATAATCTCTATTCTGATCCATAATTTCACTGATTCTAGTAAATATATCATTTATTTCATTGGCTGTAAGTGTATTTATCACAAGTAATCCTCCTATTATATCTGTTGAAAAAATGGTGTACTAAACGGTGCATCTATCAATTCCTCAAGCTCATCATCTAACTTTAAAATTGAAACGGATAGGCCTACCATCTCTAACGAAGTTGCATACTCTCCAATGTAACGTTTATGTATATGAATCCCTTCTGCTTCTAGAATATTATGAACCTTTCTATAAACAATATATAATTCTTCAAGAGGTGTAGCCCCCAATCCATTAATTAATACCGAAACTTTACTTCCTTTCGATATTGGCATATCTTCAAGAATAGAATTCACTAATGTCTCTGCAATGCTATCAGCTGATTCTAATTTCCCCTTTTTAACTCCTGGTTCCCCATGAATCCCCATACCAATTTCCATTTCACCTTCATTAATGTTAAATGTCGGTCTTCCTACCTCCGGAAGTGTACATGGAGATAATGCCACCCCCATTGTTCTAACAGAGGCATTCGCTTTCTCGGCGATTCGCTTTACCTCATCTAAACCAGCGCCCGTTTCTGACATAGCGGCGGCTAATTTATACATAAAGAACATACCTGCTACTCCACGCCGTTTATCTTCACCGCCTTTTGGCATGGAGGCTATATCGTCGGTTGCAACAACGCTTTCCACCCTAATATTCTCCATGTCTGCTAGTTCAGTAGCCATATCAAAGTTCATAACGTCTCCACCATAGTTTCCATAAAGTGCTAGTACCCCTGCTCCACTGTTAACCGCACGAATTACATCAAGCATTTGTTGTGAACTCGGTGATTGGAAAATATCTCCAACAGCAACTCCATCTAACATTCCACTACCGACATATCCTAAAAACAATGGAAGATGCCCAGAACCACCACCCGTGACAATACCGACCTTATTTTGAACCGGTGAATCCACACGAACTAGTGAACGATTATCAGTTCTAATACTTTTTAATTTATCAGGATGAGCTAACAGCAGACCTTCTAACATTTCATCAACGACTCTTTCTGGATCATTAATAATCTTCTTCATTGCATGTTTAATTTCCGGCATTACAAATCCCCCTATAAATAATTTTTATTTTTTATTACCATATGAATCAATTAAAGCCGCTAACAGAATTACAAGTCCCATCATAAGACCTTGATAATGTGAAGAAATATTCATTAAATTCATACCAGTATTGATCACATTGATTAAGAGTACTCCCACCATCGTTCCGTAAACTGTTCCTCGTCCTCCCATCAAACTAGACCCGCCAATAACAACGGCAGCAATAGCCATTAACTCAAGATTTGATCCCGCTAATGGGGTCCCAGAACCTAAACGAGCAGTCATAAGTATGCCAGCGATCCCAGATAGAAAACCTGCAATGATATAAACCGATAATTCAATTCGTTTAACATTAATTCCAGAAAGCTCTGCTGACTTTTTATTATTTCCAATTGCGTAAACATGTCTTCCAAAAATGGTATACCGCAGGATATAATGAGAAATGAGAAATATTGTAACTGGTATCAATATCATTATTGGTATCCCTATAATTTCTCCGGATCTTAAATATTTAAAAAAGGCGTTATCATAAATAGAAATGGTCTTTGCATCGGTATATACCATCGCGACGGATCTGGCAGCAGCCATCATAGCGAGTGTTACAATAAATGGTGCCATATTAAATCGTGTGATGAAAAAGCCATTAATTAAGCCACAAACCGCACCAATAAATATGGTAGCTATTAATACAACAAATATGGGTACCCCACCGCTAACCATACCTGCAGCAATAACACTGGTTAGTCCTAAAACAGCACCCACTCCTAGATCAATCCCCGAGGTAATGATGACAAATGTCATACCTATTGCCACGACTCCCATGATTGCACTCTGGAGTAGAATATTAGTAAAGTTATTTAGTGATAAAAATTGTCCCGATGTAACTGATAAAATACAACAAATTAAAAGAAGAGCTAATAATACTTTATTTTTAAATAATAATTCTAAGGCAATGTTTTGTTTATT
This sequence comes from Bacillus sp. FJAT-50079, assembly GCF_018343515.1. Lineage (GTDB taxonomy): Bacteria > Bacillota > Bacilli > Bacillales > Bacillaceae_C > Lederbergia. Next base: position 170,463 of record NZ_JAGYPD010000001.1, read on the forward strand.
TTCATTATTGATTCCTGATTGAGGATTCGTATTATCTAAGTCATGGGTTATTGATTTCCTGACTTCCAATTCCTTACACCCCTTTCGTTGCCAATTTCATTATTTTCTCAGCAGTAACTTCCTCTTTCTTATATTCACCAGTTATTTTCCCTCTTGCCATTACTACAACACGATCACTAATCCCTAGAACCTCGGGTAACTCTGAAGAAATCATGATAATTGATGTACCCATTCGTGTAATTTCATTCATAATTTTATATATTTCTTGCTTAGCTCTTATGTCAATTCCTCTCGTAGGTTCATCAAGAATTAAAATTTCGGGCTTAGTCTCCAACCATTTGGCAATGATAGCTTTTTGTTGATTGCCACCACTCAAGTTTGATAGCTTAGCCTTCGAAGAAGGGGTTTTTATCTCTAGTTTAGAAATGTAGCGATCAGCAATCATCTTTTCTTTTACAAATTTAATATTCTTAAAAGATCCTAGAATATTTTTTAAAACTACTATACTTATATTTTCAGCAACAGAAAAATCCCCTATCATTCCTTGTTGTCTGCGATCTTCTGGAACAAATCCTATTTTTAATCGAATCGAATCCCTAGTAGATTTTATAGAAACTTTCTTTCCATTAATATAAGTTTCGCCCCAGTCCTTTTTTCTAAAGCCAAATAACCCCTCCATTAATTCTGTTCTTCCGGCACCCATAAGACCAGAGAAGCCAAGTATTTCTCCTTTATACAGTTTAAAGGAGGCGTTATCGATCACTCCCTTTATCGTTAATTTTTTAACTTCTAATGCTACTTCCTTTTGTTTATTTATGTAGTTTCTTTCCGGATAAATACTAGTCATTGCTCTTCCAACTAGCATCTTTACAATTTCATCCGTTGTTAATTCACTTGTCAGTCCTTCTCCAGCATTTTTTCCGTCGCGTAAAACAAGTACACGATCACAAATTTCATAAATTTCTTCCATACGATGGGAAATATAAACTATGGCAATTCCCTTTTTCTTTAAGGCTCTAATAATATCAAATAATTTTTTCGCTTCTTGTTCAGTAATCGCTGACGTAGGTTCGTCCATTACGAGGATCTTCGAATTAAAAGATAATGCTTTTGCTATTTCTACTAATTGTTGGCTCGCTACTGTCATTTCTCCTACAATTGCGTTAGGATCAATATGAAATCCTAATTCATCGAGTAATTCCTTTGTATCTCTATATAGCTTTTTTCTATTTAAGTTGATCCCATTTCTAGGCAAAGAATGAATATAAATATTTTCAGCGACAGATAAGAAAGGTAATAGATTCAATTCTTGATGAATAATGCTGATACCAAATTTTTGCGCTTCCTTCGTATTAATTAACAGAACTTTATTTCCTTCTAGATAAATTTCTCCTTGGTCAGGGGTGTACACCCCGCTGAGAATTTTCATTAATGTAGACTTTCCTGCCCCATTCTCACCTAATAACCCAAGTACCTCGCCAGTATTTATAGTAAAATTTACCGATTCTAACGCCTGTACTCCGGGGAAGCCTTTAGAAATATTTTTCATAGACAGTAAAGTTTTTTTCAAACATTCCATCCCCCTTATTTATATAAAAAGGGGAGTAAATCCCCTCTCTTTCATTCAATTATTTTAACTCCTTAGCCCATAAATCTTCTGTTTCAACGTTGTCCTTTGTAACTAAGAAATTTCGTGTAAATGTATGTTCTTCCACACTATTTCCCGCCAAATATTCTTTTACATACTCTACTGCCATCTCGCCCATCTTAATTGGTACTTGTGAAATTGTTGCATCAATGGACCCATTCTCAATACCTTGAATCGCTTGGCGGTTTCCATCAATACCGATAACAAAAATATGCTTATCATCATCAAGCGGTTTAAATCTACCTGCTTGTTCTATTGCATTAGCTGCACCGACTGCATTGTCATCGTTGTGTCCAAAAACCGCATCAATATCACTATTTGCCTGTAAAATATTTGTCATTACATTAAGCGCTTTTTCTTGATTAAAATCAGCTGGCTGTCTTGCTATTATTTTTATATTCGGATACTTTTCTTCCATTTGTTTATTAAAGCCTTCTCCCCGGTCTCTTGCGGCTGTAGAACCTTGTAAACCTTGAAGTTCAACAACATTCCCTGTATAATCACCGTAGCGTTCTTTTAACTGCTCCGCTATATAGTCAGCTGCTTTCATTCCCATCTCCACATTATCTGTTTCTAAAAATGCTAGCAGTTCTCCGGCAGTTGCACCGCGGTCGATCGCAACTACTGGTATATCAGCAGCATTAGCTACCTCAATTGCTGGAACAATTGCTTCAGCATCTTGTGGATTCACTAATATAGCATCGACTCCCTGTTGTACAAGATCTTCAATATCCGAAATTTGTTTAGCACTATCATTGTTAGCGTTTACACTAATCAGTTCAAAACCTTGCTGCTCAGCACCTTGTTCCACTCCTTGCTTTAACGCTACAAAAAAATCTATATCTTGTGTTGAATTAGATAAACCAATTTTCACCTTATCTTTATCATTTCCATTATCTGTTTTGGTTTCCCCAGTTGCTCCCTCTTCAGAATTACATGCCACTAAAAATAGAACAGCCAAAACTACCATTAATATTAAGCTTTTCCTCATTTTAATCCCCTCATTTTCAATTTTATTAGAAAGTTACCTTTTAATCTTTCATCCTTCACCTCCTTTAAAAAGAAACACTTTACTCATTAATTTTTAATGTTATGTAAAAGTATTTACTTGTTATTTTTGTTTGATCGATAATTTTGTCAAATAACACATCTAACGCTACACTTACTAATTCATCTGGTTGCTCTATTGCTGTCCGTAGTTTAGGTGATAATAAACCATAGGGATCTACTTCCCCAAAGCCAGATACCTCCATATTCTTGTCCCATTTACTTAAAATTTTAACAGCTTCCGCTAATAAAACAGGATTCGAAGCAATGATACATTCTGCCATTTCTGCTCTATGTAATTGCTCCTTAATATAACTAGCTAAGTCATTACATCCGTTTCTAATATCTATTTCTACGAATATTTGATTGGCTTTATTAAGTCCAAAATGTTCAATTGTCTTTTTAAACCCTTTAATACGTGATAATTCAATCGAATCACTTTGAGGACCGTGTAAAAATATAAAGTTTTGGTTTCCCTTAAAAACCAGCGGTTCAATAAGCTTTCTACAAATATCTACATTTTCATGCATAACCGTTGTAATTTGATATTGCTTCAGACTCCTTTCCAATAAAACAATAGGGATCGAAGATGGTATTTCTACATCAGTAAGCTCCTCACTAGAAGGATATAGTAAAATACCATCCACCCGTTTCTCAATAAGCCATTGGAGTAGCTTTATCTCTCTACTAATCTCATTATTAGTGGAACAGTAAATGATTTTATAACCCATTCTTGCTGTAATACTTTCAATTGATTTTAAAATTCTCAAAAGGTAAATATCTTCTAGATTAGGCAATACCACCCCAATAAGATTAGTTTTTGCGTTCTTTAGACTTCTAGCTATCCCATTCGGCTTATAATTCAATAAAGAAATGGCTAGTAATACTCTTTCTTTAATTTCCGGACTAACGTATCCCGACCTATTCACAACTTTTGATACAGTTCCTAATGAAACTCCAGCCGCTTTTGCAACATCTTTCATTGTTGAATTAATAACAAATCACCTCATAATGAAACGTTTCATTATTTCAAAACCTTCCCCCTTACACAACATATCTCGAGATATGTTGTTAATTATTAAAAATAATCAGTTTTTAATAGAGTGAAACGTTTCATTCGTAATTAATTAAAATATACTACACTAACTTTCGTTTTTCAATAGGGAAAATTGCAAAAATTCATAATTTAAGGAAACCAATCCATATTCTACTTTTTCTACAAAATTTATCTCAGGGAAAAATAGCAGCACTCTCCTCATTCCAATCTTGTTTTTTATTTATCACAAAAAAATAAAGGAGTGACATACACTCCTTTACAAACACAACTCCAATATCCGGAATACATCATCCTGATTAAGCTTCTTAAAGTTTCCTATCGGTCCGTACTTCACACATTTTTCTGCCATTTCTTCAAATTTTTCATTTGAAATGTTTAGTTCGCTTAGCTTGGTCGGTAAAGCAATTTCTTTTAGAAAATTTTCATATCGGCTAATTCCTTCTAATATGATCGATTCTTCGTCTCCGAATGAGTGTTCAACATCCCATACTCTAGTGGAAAATTGAACAAACCGCTCAGGATTTTCTTTGTATACATATCTCATCCAGCCTGGAAAGATGGCAGCCAAGCCTGCTCCATGTGCTACATCATATATGCCGCTTACTTCGTGCTCAATCATATGTGTTCCCCAATCGCCTACTCGGCCCGTATCTAACAGCCCATTATGAGCAAGTGTTCCGGCCCACATAATTTCTGCTCTTGCATCATAATTCTCTGGTTCTTCTAGTACGATACGCGCTTGATCAATAACTGTCTTTAAGGTCGCTTCACACAAACGATCAGTTAAATCGGTATGTTCCACATTCGTAAAGTAGCGTTCCATTACATGTGACATAATATCTGCCACCCCACACATTGTTTGGAATTTAGGCAACGTATACGTAAGTTCTGGATTTAAAATAGCAAAAGCTGGTTTAATGACGTCAGTATCCAAAGGACGCTTATACCAACCATCTTCATTCGTTATGACTGAGCTTCCACTCGCCTCACTGCCTGCCGCCGCAATAGTTAATACAACACCTATCGGCAATGTTTCTTTAGGCAGGGCCTTTTTTGTATAAAAATCCCATACGTCACCTTTATATCGCATTCCTACACCAATGGCCTTTGCGGAATCAATTACGCTACCACCGCCAACAGCAAGAATAAAATCAATATCGTGCGTTTTACATATTTCTATTCCCTGCCGGACAAGTGTTAGTCTAGGATTAGGCTTTACATCCGATAACTCCTGATATTTAATACCTTCTTTTTTCAGCGATGAAATAATCGCATCATAAACTCCATTATTTTTAATACTCCCTCCTCCATAATGAAGCAAAATATTATTACTATACTTTTTTACTTCCTCTCCAATATTTACATGCGTATTCTTTCCAAAAATAATATTTGTTGGTTGACTGTACGTAAAATTCTCCAAATCGTTTCCCCCTTTTTCCCCAATGGTATAATGTATTACTTATTATAAAAATTCACTACTCTTTTAATCACTTCATCTAATGTCATATCATTTTTTGACTTCATTTTAAAGAGTACTCTCTCATCAAAGGTTAAAATTTTGGTAGCTTCGTTTGGTACGATTACACATGGAATTCCCGCTTTAATCGCTGCTAAAGAGCCGTTTGGAGAATCCTCGAAAACAACTGCCTCGTTTGGATGAATGTTAAAATAATCGAGGACCGTCTGATAAAGCTCCGGATCTGGTTTAATTTTACTTACATCGTCTGCCGTGCAAATAAAGTCAAAATAATCTCTTATTCCCAATCGTTTCATATGAGTTTCAATCCAGTCTTTAGAAGAGCTAGATGCGACTGCTGTGCGCAGGCCTATTTCTCTCGCCCGTTTTAAATAATCGATCACTCCTTCTCGCGGCACTGTCCCCTCCAATAACAGTTGATATCTTTTATTAAATTGACTTTCAAGATTCTTTTTATTTTCAGTTGGATAGTGAGTTAACAATGTTTCATAAGGGTCAAATACCATCGCGCCGCCAATATTCTTTCCCCATTCCTTTATTGGAAAAATTAATTGATGCTCATTATAGAATTCTTCGTATGCTTTAATAATAGCAGTTTCCGTATCTAAAATTAATCCATCGAAGTCAAAAATGACAGATTTTATCATAGAAAAACTCCCTTCTTAACTTCATGCTCCAAAAAGGAGGCGGCGATCCACCTCCTTTTAAAGACACCTATTCTAAATTTGCATGTCTTGCAAACATTTGCTCATTTGTTTGTCCAGTTCTGATCTGAAGCTCTAGAATAATACTGTCATATACGAGCCAGGTTAGTTGTTCAAAAGAAGAGCCTAGTGGTTGAACAGAAGCGATTTTATCCGTTTTATTGTCCGATTTTGCTGTAACACCCGGAAGTTTAATGATCGTCGAAGCTAAACGTCCAATCGTATGCTCTGGAAAAATAGTGACTGTTGCTAGGTCAACTCCCTTTGTAAAAGCTGTTTCAGCCATCGTTACTAAGCTCTTTGTTTCACCTGAACCGGATCCAATTATTAACAAATCTCCCTTTTGGATTGACGGGGTCGTTGGCTCTCCAACAAAGAAAACGATAAAACCTAGATGCATTAATCGATTTGAAAATGCTCGAGCAACAAAACCAGAACGGCCAGCACCTGCTACGAATATTCTCTTTGCTTTAATAATTGCTTCTACTAAAGCATCGAGCTGATCCTGATTTACTTCTTTTGCATCTTCTTCAAGCTCTTGAATAATCGTTAATAAGTGATTTCTTTGGCTCACCATTTTTACCTCCCTTTACCATTGCATTTTTTATTGCCATTGCCTCAGCTACGGGATCTTCTGCATTTGTGATGCCTGATCCAACGATAATCACATCTGGTTGGTGGGCGACATATAAATCGACCGTATGTCGGTTTATTCCGCCAGCAACAGCAATCTTCGCCTCTTTTACATGCTTTTTCATCAATTTCAAATCGTCAAGCGGTTGTCTTCCTGCCGCTTGCTGATCGGCACCTGTATGGACTGCTACATAATGAGCTTTTATTTCCTCCATTTCTCGTATTTTACTAGGTAAATCTTGGATACAAATCATATCGACCACGATTTGCTTTCCGTGCTTATAAGCTGCTTCAATACTCGCTTTTGCTGTTAAAATATCCGTTACACCTAGTACCGTTGCATAATCGGCTCCAGCTTCAAAAGCCATTTTCGCCTCGAAGTATCCTCCATCCATAATTTTCAGATCAGCCAATATTTCCTTATTCGGAAAATACCTTTTCATTTCCCGAACGGCTCTCATTCCTTCTCTCATAACAAGTGGGGTCCCTATTTCAATAATATCTATGTAGTCTTTCACCTTCTCGACTAATAAAAGAGAATCGACTAATGTTAACTCATCTAAAGCTAATTGTAGTTTCATAACATCATCTCCATTTTACTTATTTTTGATTGATTGCAGTTCATCACACATCGCTAGAATAGAAGTGAAGAGATTAGAGCTTGGATCTATATTCGTATAATAAACAAGAGCCTGCTCCATTCCTTCCGTTGCTATATAATGTTGTAATTCTATTGCTTGTTTATCATTTGGATAATCAAAAAGAAAGGCAGCAGCAATTCCTTTACACAAAGCTTGATTATTTATATTAAATTCTTCGCATGCCAAGGCTGGTCCAACTAACCGATCATTTGGATGAAGCTTCCGAATTGGTGACCGTGCTACACGTGAAATCGGATCTTGAACACCATCAGTCATAAACCTACCGAGAACGAATGTAATGTACGCTTGCAAGTCCTCCCAAGAAAATCCATATTTAACAGAAAGCATTTCAGCAGATTCGTTTACCGCTGCTACTACATTCTCGTAAATTTTCTTATCTGCAAATGCTTCTTGCACAAACTCGTATCCTTCCAAATACCCTAAATAGGCGGCAATTGCATGGGCACAATTCGTAATATACAATTTTCTTTCTAAGTACTTTTGAAGATTTGTCGTATAAATGGCCCCTTTGATCGGTTCCTTTAAAGGATTTGTCAGTTTACTTTTTTCAATGACCAATTCATAATCATTGCCAATTTCAACTGCTTTACCACCATTTATTTCTACTTCAAAAACCATTCGATCTACGGCAGTATTAGGAAAACAAGCGATTTGCTTCAGTTCATCTAAGGTAATCGGGACTTGGCTGTCTAAAATGGCCTTTTTTAATATATCTGAGGCAAATAATGCATTCTCACAAGCGAGCACATTCAATTTTTTCTTATTTTTTTCCAGACGGATTTTTAACCCCTTTGCAATTAACGGTGCGACTTTAACTAAATTATCTGCCCATACTGAAGTCGTTAAAGTTTCAGCTTCAACAATCGCCTCAATCACCTTACTTTCATCCGTTCTTGGAGATAAAGCACTTACATTTGAAATGACCTTTTTACGATATCCTTCCTCTAGATAATAAAGGTCGTACGTTTGTGTCTCATTAATTTGAGTTATTAGTTCCGCAGAAACATCTACAAAGATGATTTCATAGCCGGAATCAAAAAGTAGATCCCCTATAAAACCTCTGCCTATTGCTCCAGCCCCAAAATGAATTGCTTTTCCCACTATAACGCCCCCTTAAGTAACTCGATAATTTCTTCTTTCGTTTCAGCATTTTTTAATATTTCGATATTATCCAACTCTGAACAGACTAGGGCAATATTACTTAATATTTCTAAATGCTCATTCTCTTTTCCCGCAATTCCGATAATAATATAAGCCAATTTATCCTCTCCAAAACTCACACCTTCGGGAACTTGCACAAAAGAAATACCGGAGCGCTTTATTTTACTCTGTGATTCATTTACTCCATGGGGAATTGACACATGGTTGCCCATGTAAGTAGACATAATCTCCTCCCGTTGCAGCATATCCAAAATATAATCTTCAGTAACATAGTCATTGTTGACTAAGATCTCCCCAGCTGCTTTAATCGCCTCTGTCTTATTATTAAAAGATGCATTCATTTGGATATTTTTTTCATCAAAAATACTTTTCATTATATAAAGTCCCTTCTATACTTTTTCAATTAGATGCTCCTTGATTCTTTGTTCGATGATAAGTTTTAATTTCTCCTTTTTATCTGTCTCAAAAGAATGAACAATAGCTGGATCATCAATCATCATCATCGTTACATCACTTAAAAGGTTAATTAAAAGTACATGACTATCAGCCGGATATACCATCGCAATGATCGATCGAATGTTGGAAATATTTTTCGAGCCAAACGTGTAATCCCCATCTTTCTCCAGTCTTAAAACGGATAAATATGGATTTTTTAGTTTCTTTGAAAAAAATTCAAAATAAGCGAGACTAGTATTAGGTATGACAAAATAATGATTCTTATCTTTTATAGCCTCTGTAATTTCATTTGCAGTAAGAATAACCTTTCTCTTAAACAAATCATCCTGAATAAGCTCCAACACATTTGCTTCTCTCTTTAAAACTGAAATCACTTCAAAGTTGTCTAGTAAATGGATACCCCAATTCGTCATCTCCCTTATTTCTTTTAAAGATAACGTGATTTCTCGTCGTTGTTTTATTTGACGAATATTCATTTGGCTTTGGTTTCGCCTTTTCTCATTTTTCAGTTTTAAAATCCTCTCCTTTATTTGACTCACTTCTTTTGAATTGAGTAAGGGAGATACCATGATATATTGGTTTTCAGGTAAAAATAACGGGATCGTGGAAACAACTAAATCATATTCCTCTAGATTTTCCTCGTGCAGATGAATGAGTGGAATGATCTTCTTAATAAAAATTTCCGGGCTCTCTCTTTCTAACCTACTAGCTAACATTTTCGAAGAGCCCATCCCACTCGAACAAACTACCAAAATGTTCAAAATTTTTTCCGTGCCTTTATCCTTCGAAACAATAAAATATAGAGTTAGATATCCTATCTCTGAAGAAGGAAATCGTTCTCTTGAGAAGACTTGTTCAATACTCGCTTTAACAGCTTCATAGAGGCTCTTATATGTTGTTTCGATTTCCTCCTGCATTGGATTCGATAAAATAATTCCTTGTTCAATTCTTAAAAGTGTCTTATCTAAATGTTTTCGAATGCTTTCAAATAAATTATGATCACCACTAAAATGAAAACCTAGTTTATTTTCAACCTCATAAATGAGCTCTCTAACTTTTTGTGTAAGATTATCTTCGGCTAAACCATTAAAATAATGGCGTGAGTCTTTATCTAATGTAATACCAATCATCCATGTTAAATATTTCTTTTCACTTGTATTAAGATTGATTTCAAAGCATTTCTTAAGAAAATTTTCCAATCTATTTACCATATCATGATAATAAGAGTCTTTAGGAATAGACGTATTGAAATGCATGTAGTCACTTTCTTTAGCTTTCGATAAAATCATTCTAGTTAACAAAAACACAAATTCCTTAAAGTGTGGGTCTGTACTTTTAATTTGAACATCTTTAATTAGTTCACGGGTAAATAGATAAACCTCTTTTAATGGCTTCTTATACTGATACTTTTCTAAAAGCGAAAGAAACATTTGATTGGGATAACTGGCATCATTTAAAATCCAATCAAAAAATATATCAAACTCAACATTCCTCAAAATTAATCCTGTTATATAGTGGTTTTTTAAAATAGGATTTCCGTCTATAAAAAAGCCTTCTCCCCGTTTCCTTCTAAAAGTCACGTTTAGATCTTTAACCATCTGCTCTACTTCACGTAAATCATTTCTAATTGTTTGTATAGAAACTTCTAAATTAATCGCCATTGCTTGGGCCTTTATATAATCGTTTTGATGTAATAACTCGATTAACAGTAAATCACGTCTTTCTTGCGGGCTATATTCATAGCCAATCGTTGATTCATTGAGGGAAGTATTCATCGAATCAATCCATTCCCTCTTTCCAAGCAATTTCATCCCTTTCCCCGGAACGGTTTCTAATCTAATATGATGACGATTTAAAAAGGTTGTAATATCAGGGATCTCTCTGTAAATTGTTCGCTCCGTCAATTGTAATTTATTCGCAATATCTTTAACCGTCATATACCCGTTGGATCTTATTAATAAATGAATCACCGCCCGAGTACGAGATGAAACAACCATAGAAACCACCTACTTACTGATATTTTTTTAGCTTTTCAACAATCCGATCATATTCACTGTTATCTAAAAAATTTTCAATCGTAAAGAGCGGAATATCCTTATTTTTTATAATAGAACGGACACGATCTTCTAATATTGCATTTGTAATAATGACATCTACATCGTTTGGAATATGATCAACAGAGACATTTTTAATGTCTATATTAAGCATCGCTTTCCTAGCTTTTGTTTTTAAAATGGACGCTCCCATAACACTAGAACCCATCCCAGCATCGCACGCAATAATAACTTGATGAATCGCTTTTCCTTTAAGAAGGGAATCTTGATTAGTCTCTTCTTTCTGTTGATGAGCCGTTACATTTGAAAACTGATTGATTGATGAGGTCGCGATAGCATTATCCTCATCCTCAATCACTTTTGATTTATCAAGCTTTAAGAAAAATGTAACGACGAGAAATGAGGCTAAGACTGCAACGAAATAAGCAGTAATATTAATAATAAAGGCCCCTTTAGGAGTCATCATTAATAAAGCAAGAAAACTACCTGGTGACACAGCCGCAACAGTTCCTCCATGAAATAGTTGTAAAATTAGCAAGGCGAGGGCATTTCCAATAATAGGACCTAAAATAACGACTGGTTTCATTAAAGCATAAGGAAAAGCTACTTCACCAATCCCTCCGAGAAATAAAATTCCAGACGCAGCCGGTGCAGATTTTTTTGCCACTCCTTTACCAAAAAAACAAAATGCCAATAATAATCCAAGCCAAGTTCCACCGTTCGCTTCAACTAAAAATAAAATCGATCTTCCCGTACTTGCTGCTTGCTCAATCCCTAACGGAATCATAATCCCATGATTCACTGCGTTATTTAAAAACAACACCTGTGCCGGTTGAACAAATATACTTGTCAACGGAATAAGATTCCGAGTAGTCGCCCAATCTACTCCAGTAGATAATACGTTTAGAATAATAGAGAAAATTGGTTCAACGGCAACGAAACCAATGAGCATGATCATTGCTCCGAAAATTCCTAAAGAAAAATTATCAACTAACATTTCCATCCCTGGTTTTATTTTACCTTTGAAAATTCCATCAATCTTTTTCATGATTATAGCTCCCAATGGCCCCATAATCATGCCACCAATAAGCATTGTAATGTCAGCACCGATAACAACACCCATCGTCGCAATTGCGCCAATGACACCGCCTCTTCTTCCATAAACGTTATAACCACCTGTAAAACCGATTAAAACGGGCAACAGATATGTAAGCGTCGGGCCAACCAATTGATTCAAATGTTCATTTGGTAACCATCCTGTCGGTATAAATAATGCAGCCAATAATCCCCAAGCAATAAATGCTCCTATATTGGGCATGACCATCGCACTTAAAAACCCACCCATTTTTTGAACTCTGGCTCTAAATGAAAGTTTTGGCTCCTTAGCTGTCGCCGCCATTGCACCATTCATTTCAAGTTCCATCCCAACAACCCCCTCAAATTTTCGTATAAAAGTGAATTACGATCTTTATAAAGAAAAAAATCAACGTGAACAAACATTATTAAGTTTTCACTTATTCGTCCTCCTCTTTCATCAGTAAGCGCTTACTAATAATGATAGAATGACATAATTTAAACATCAATCATTCATAGTGTCATAATTTTCAGAGTTCATGTTGACATTTTTATTACTTAAATAAATTAATCGGCTGCAACGCCTGCTATTTTTGGAGTAACCTCTTAAATGAAATTAAAATAGCGGAGATTCCTATGAGGTGATTTATAGTAGGATAAAAATGAAATGTTTTAAGATAGTATTCACGCAATGATACTTAAATCAAGTATGCATGCAAGGAGTATAAACACACTCCTAAAAGAACAAAACTAACTACAATTGCTGAAATTTCCGGAATGTTATAATTAGGTAAATTAAATCTAATGTTCGAGTTTTTTTAACTTCCAGCACATAAAATATAAGCCAATCGACTCCTTAATAAAGGATCTAAATTTTAATGACTAAGGAAAAGGATAATCAGTATAGCTCAATTTTTATCCTACTTGAATGTCAACACGGCCACGTTTTCCAATTCAACTAGGGAGAGGGCAAGATATATTATATAGGAATAAGCACAGCGCATTTACTCCTTTTATATTCAACCTGCATCAAGTCGTTCGCGAATTTTGCATACTCTGAAATAAAGTGAAAAAGCACATCATTCCAGCTTCTCCATTTAAATAATGTGGAGAAATATCTGAATTAATGTGCTCATTTATGGTAATTTTTATTAATTGCTATTGAGTTATTAACTTTCTTAAACCATTGTGGATGTGTTCATTTGTCACCGTATTTTTGAATACTTTACTTAATAAATCATAATCATAACCCACAATTACCTGTTCACCTTCACCTTTAATTAATATAGGGGTCATTAGTAAAAATGGATGCACTTCCAATAAATCAATCATTTCATCTTTTGAAATCTTATTGTTTTGGATTTGGTTGATTCCTTCCTTTTCTTTACCTCTATTTGGGTTAACTAATAAATAAGAAAAAACATCCGGATAAACGGCCGATTGAATGCCACCTTCTAATAACTTATCAATTCTCTCAATTTCCTCTTTCGTTATTCGATAGATACTTTTCTCTTCAAACGGCAAATCATTATTTTTCAACCATTTTCTTGTAATCTCAGATGACGGATTCCCACGGCTTCCATACATTGTCCAACTCATAAAATTACCCCCAAAGATGATTAGTTTTTTATTTACTAGTGACTAAGGCCTCTTCTACTAGTTTCCTATATCCCGCTTGTTCTAACATTGGTAAAACGGTTTCATTAAAATAGGGCATTTCTTCTTCGTAATCAAGGAATGAAATTAGTGAACCTGACAACCCAGTATCGGACAACTCAATTATTTTTTCTGTTACTTGTTCAGGTGTACCAACTAGTGGCCAACCTGCCCATCCAGCCATAAAGTTCTCTCTTGCTTGGACTAAAAACTCCTTAGAGTTAGATCCTGATTCAATACCGAACATATCAGCAATTATATTTCCAGCTTCCCAGTCACCTTGTTCTCTGACGTAGTAATCATAAAAATCCCAAGCTTCTTTTTCCGTAGGCCGACAAACTACGAAACTAGTTGTGAACGTATTAATCTGGCGCTTATACTCTTCCCAAGCGTACTTCTTAATACTTTTAGTCCACTCTTTTGCATAATCAATTGATTCCGTAAAACCAAAGTTAAAATCAGTGAATCTAGCCGCATAATCCCTGCCAGCTGGCGAAGTGCCCGCACTTATTAAAACTGGTCTAGGGCTTTGACTTGGTTTTGGTGATTGCCAGCCATCTTTAATGGTAAAGAATTCTCCCTCATAGTCGAAATATTGCTCTGACCATAATTTTAGAACAATCTCCATCCATTCATTAACGTAACGATATCCTGTTGCATGATCCATTTTTGTTCCATTGAACATCTTCATTTCTGGGGGGAACCAGCCAACAACTGTATTAAGCCCAATTCTACCTTTTGATATATCATCAATAGTTGAAATCATTTTCGCTGCTGCAATGGGATGTACGGTTGGAACATGTGATGTGGTAAATAAATAAATTTTTTCAGTTACAGCAGCCATGGCTGCCGCCCACGTAAATGTCTCCATACAAGTTCCATTAAAATTACTTGCCCCACCAAACCCTCTCCACCTAGCAACAGGCACAATACACTCATATCCCGCATTTTCCATCATTTTAGCAATTCTAACATTTGTCTCAAAATTAGGTGTAAATGTAGTATCAGCTAATGTCATCGCGCAAGAGTTATTTACATTTGGACCAAATATACCCAATTTAAATTTATTATCATTAAACATTGGATTTCCAGCTTCTTTAAATCTTTCAAATCGGTTCAATTTACTACCTCCAATTAATTTATTTATAAAGATTTATCGCAATTTAGGATAATAATTCTTTTAATATAGACTGGGGCCAAGGGCCTTACCACGCGTTGATTTGGCCAAATTCACGATATCCTCACCTAACTCATAGGCCTTTTTTTTAATATGTTCATCAGCAATTTCACCATTTATCACTTCGACCTTAGAACAATATAAAATCCCGGGTATTGTGTGAACCTGAAAAAACGATAAAGCCGTTCTAAAGCCTAATTCCAATCCTAAATAATGATGGTCACTTCCTCCCGTTGCAATTAAACCAGCGGCCTTTCCTTTCATAAATTCAGTTGGAAGCAAATCAATCAGATTTTTCAAAGCTCCTGTCATCGTTCCTCGATACATTGGTGAACCGAATATATAAGCATCCGCATCGCGAATTTTTTCTAGAACATCTTTTGTACTGCTATTATAATGATCAAAAGGTCGGCCATCACAAAATTCGAGTTGTGTATCAGCTAGATCAATAACCTCGGTTTCAATACCATGTCCACGAACAGACCTTAATACCTCATTAATCAAAGCGCGGGTTCGCCGACTTGTTGCCGCACTTCCACTCACACCAATAATTTTCAAATTAAGCACCTTCTTAATGGAAATAAATAATCTTTTTTAATCATTTGGAATAGAGGGTATTTACTTTGGCTTCTTAATAGACTCATCACATTTATCATTTTTTACATAGCTTGGCTAATTACTATAATTAATTTCAACAGCAAAAAAAGAAGTCAAACCTCTTTGATATAATAGGATAACTTCTTTTTTTGCAAACGATACGCTGCATATCACCTGTAAACTTAGTGATAAAATCCAAATGGAGTCTACTTAATGAATGTTTTTATTTAACTTTTACTTCCCTTACGAGGGTATCTAGACTTTCCAAATCATAGCCTACAATAAATTCATCTTCACTCATCAAAATAGGCGTCATCAACATGGATGGATACAGAGTAAGTACATCAATAGCCTCTTCTTTATTTATTTCCCCATTTCGTATTTTCTCAAGGTATGGCAATTCTTTTTTCTTTTGCGGAAAAATGAGCTTGTACGAAAATTCATCTGGGTATACTAGACTTCTAATATCTCCACCATTTCGAATAATTAATTCTTGTACTTCCTCCTTATCTATCATAAATATACTTTTTTGATCAACTGGTATTGCATTATTTCTTAGCCATGACTCAATTAAATCTGATTGCGGATTCCCTGACTTGCTATAAAATCTCCACTGACTCATAAATAAAACCTCCATTATAATTACTTTTCGATCATTAAACTGCTTTTATTCAATCTTTTTTAATGACAGGATTTCTAACTCCTGCTTGTTCCAATAGAGGTAAAACGGTTTCATTAAAATATGGCATCTCTTTCATATAATCGTGGAAGGTAACAAGGGTTCCAGAAACACCAGCTTTTGAAATGTTAATAAGCTTATCTGCGATTTGTTCTGGTGTACCAACCAATGCATAGCCGCCCCATCCAGCAATAAAGTTTTCTCTGAATTTCTGGTTATATTCGGCTGATTGAGTTGCTGATTCAAGGTTAAATAATCTTGTGATCATATCTGTAACTTCATCATCGCCTTTTTCCCTTACAAAGTAGTTATAATACTCTTGAGCCTCTTTTTCAGTAGGGCGGCAAACTACAAAACAAGTAGTAAATGTATTGATTTCTTTTCTGTACTCTTCCCAAGCTAACTTTTTCATGGAATCAGTCCAATCTTTAGCCTGCTCCATTGATTCGATAAATGAAAAATGAAAATCGGTATACTTCGCGGCAAATTCTCTTCCTTTTTTAGAAGAACCAGCGTTGATTAAAACCGGACGCGGGTCTTGTATTGGCTTTGGTGCCTGCCACCCATCTTTAATATTAAAGAATTTTCCTTTATAATCGAAAAATTGTTCAGTCCACATCTTGATTGCAACTTCCAACCATTCTGTAGCAAATTCATATCGGTCCTCGGTTCTTTTTTCTTCACCAAACATTGTCATTTCTCTTTCAAACCAACCCATTACCGTATTTAGACCAATTCGACCGCCAGAAATATTATCGATGGTTGAAATCATTTTCGATGCTACAATTGGATGTATCGCTGGTAAATGGGCAGTACAGAAAAGATAAATATCCTTCGTTACCGCTGCCATTGCCGCTGACCATGATAGCGTTTCCATACAAACTCCATTAAAGTTACTTGGCCCTCCAAACCCACGCCATCTCGCAACGGGAACGATGCACTCGTACCCTGCATCCTCCATCATCTTTGCGATTTGAACATTTGTATTAAAATCGGGTGCAAATGATGTTTCTGCCAATGACATGGAGCAGGACTGATTTACGTTAGGACCAAAAATGCCTAGCTTTAACTTATTGTCATTAAACATCGGGTTTCCAGCTTTTTTAAACTTTTCAAATGTGGTCATTTCGGAATTTGCAATCTCTATCATTTGTACTTCCCCCTTAATGGATATGATTATAGAACTTTAAATGGATCTGTAATGACATTACCTGTATCTACCCATACACTTTTAATTTGGGTATACGCCTCAACCGCTTGTATACCATTTTCTCTTCCAAGCCCACTTGCTTTATAACCGCCGAATGGTGACTGATAACTAATTTTTCGGTAGTTATTTATCCAAACAGTACCGGCATTTATCTTGCCTGCCATTCTATGAGCACGCTGTACATCCTTTGTCCACACAGCTGACGCTAAACCATATTGTGTATCGTTTGCGATTTGAAGCGCCTCCTGCTCATCTTTAAATTTGATTAAACATACGACTGGTCCAAATACCTCCTCTTGAGCAATCCGCATATCATTACTGACATCACCAAAAATAGTTGGTTCAATAAAGAAACCATTTTTCAGTTCTTCATCGCTAGGTTTTTTGCCGCCATAAACAAGTGTAGCGCCTTCTTCCTGTCCAATTTTAATGTAGCTTAATACCTTGTTATATTGTCCCTCAAAAGCTACCGTTCCCATTTCCGAATCCATATCTAGTGGATTTCCGAGTTTAATTTTGCTCGTTCTTTCTTTTAATCTATCAACAAATTCCTCATAGATCGATTCTTGGATTAATACACGAGATCCTGCCATACATGTTTGACCAGATGCAGCAAATACACCAGCAAGCACACCATTTACTGCGTTGGATAAATCCGCATCCGCAAAGATAATGTTTGGTGATTTCCCGCCCAACTCCAATGACACTTGTTTGAAGTTGTCGGCAGAATTTCTTACAATTGATTTCCCTGTCGCTGTTGAACCAGTGAAGGCAAGCTTCCTAACATCAGGATGTTGTGCCAATGCTTCTCCTGCTGGTAGACCAAATCCTGTCACAATATTTATAACTCCAGGCGGGAAACCTGCTTCTTCCACTAATTCAGCAAATTCAAGTAAAGATGCTGGTGTTACTTCGGAAGGTTTAATCACCATTGTATTTCCGGCAGCAATTGCTGGTCCTAATTTAAACAAGGTTAATAATAATGGCGAGTTCCATGGAATAATTGCTCCAACTACACCAAGTGGTTCTCTAACGGTATAGTTAATCATGTTCGGTACATCTATCGGTATAGTCTCACCTTGAATTTTATCTGCCAAGCCCGCATAATAGTAAAGCCAGTTAGGCAACGATTTCGTTTGCCCAAGCATTTCCCTAATTAACTTTCCGTTATCCATTACTTCTGAGATTGCGAGTTTTTCCGCATTTTCCTTCATCAAATCACCCAGTCTTCTTAGCAACTCAGCCCTTTGGAGACCAGTAAACTTCGACCATTCACCCTTTTCAAATGCTGTTTTTGCAGCTTGTACTGCGCGGTCAATGTCTTCACTGGTACCTTCCGGTGCTCTTGCCCAAACCTTTCCAGTGAACGGATTTACCGAATCAAACATTTTACCCGAGGTACTATCGACCCACTCATTATTAATAAACATTTTATATTCTTTAATGCCCTTATAAGGTGATTCATAGATTGTTTTTGTTTTGGTTTCTGTTGCCAATTTAACCACTCCTTAATTAAGATTAAATTATTGTAAAACTTTCAAATTACCTTAGAAGCATTCTCTTTTTAATGAATATTGTCCTGAATAATGTATGCATTCCCAAAAATTTGTTAGACTATCAGAAACACCACCCTTTCCAAATTTAATCCTTTGATTAGTTGTATTTTCCTCGTTTATATAAATGAGAAATTCAATAATCACTTTTCTTCTTTCTATTACATTAAAAAAGTTCTTTTCAAAAAACCATCTGTCAATAACATTATAAATTCCACGATTAATATCAAAATTGTTGATACAATACTGCGCAAAATAAAGATCGGGATAATGAATAACTGTTCTTTCGGTTAACATATTCATAAAAATTTCCCCTTTTTAAATTAAATATTAATCGTCTTTTGTTTCACTTTATATACTTGACTATCAACTTCACAATGCAATGATTGAAATAACTTTTGTGTTACCTCTAATATTTTTTCCTCATTTATGTTTGTTTTAATGTTCATTTCCGCCATCATATTCAATACATCTTCCGTGGCAATATTTCCGGAAGCATTCGGTGCATAGGGACACCCCCCCAACCCTCCAATGCTAGCATCAAAGTGGGTTATTCCCCCCTCCAAACCAGCAACAATATTTGCCAACCCGCGACCATAAGTATTATGAAAGTGGAGTTCAAATAAAATATGTGGATATAGTTTTGTAATTACTTTCATCCATTCGCTAACCTGTCTAGGATTTGCTACCCCTATCGTGTCGCAAAAACCTATACGCTTTGCGCCATTTTCGGCAAGTCTCTCTACTATATTAACAATTTCGTCCAACTCAACCTTCTCTTGAAATGGACATCCAAAAGCGACCGAAATTGATACTCGTGCCTTCATTTGATCTCGTTCTGTTATGTTAAGCAGGCGAATGGTTTCCTGTATAGAGGCCTCTGTATCTCTATTTAAATTTTTGAGATTATGACCGTCTGTTGCTGACATAACAAGCGTTACCCCGTCGACACCAACCTCTTTTGCTCTGTTGTAACCAACTTCATTCGGTACTAACGCGAACATCGTTGCAGGTAAATCTCGTACTTTTTTAATTACTTCCTCCGCATCCGCTAAGTTTGGAATCCATTTAGGATGAACAAAAGATGTTGCTTCTATTTCAGTTACTCCTGCCTCAACTAACCCTTTAATTAAATCTATTTTTTTACTTGTTTCCAAGTTTTTCTCTATGTTCTGTAATCCGTCACGAGGCCCTACTTCTACAATATTTACTTCAATTGGGAATCCCATGTTACGCCTCCTTTTACGGCCATTCTTTTGCTTAACTTAAATAGAAGGGCTTAAATAACTTGGACGTTCTCTTTCATACCGTTCAATTTGATGAAGAGACTGTATCGTCATATCAATATCATTCCAACCATTTAAGAACTTAGTTTTTAAATGTGGGTTTATATTAAACACAATTGTACTTCCGCTATTTTCATTTGTAATTATTTCCTTTTCCAAATCAATCTTTAAATATAATCCACCATCCACTTTTGACTCTGCATCAAATAAATAATCAACGACCCGCTCATTCAGTTCAACTAGCAGTATGCCGTTTTTGCTGCAATTTATTTTAAAAATGTCTGCAAAGGATTCTGCAATAATGACTTTAAAGCCAAAATCTTTTAACGCCCACACTGCATTTTCATGCGAAGAACCAATTCCAAAGTTCTTTTTTGTTAATAAAATACTTGAATTTGCATATTCTTCTCTATTTAATACAAAATCTTCCTTTTTATTTCCCTTATTATCAAAGCGCCAGTCATACATGAGAAATTGATCAAATCCATTTCTCTCAATCCGCTTCAAAAACTCCTTAGGAATAATAATGTCTGTATCAATATTGGATCTTGGAAGTGGGGCAACTAATCCCGTCGTAATTGTGAAAGGTTCGATGATAATCACCTCATTTTTAATTTACTTGCCACTCGCGAACATCTATAAAGCGCCCCTTTATTGCAGCAGCTGCGGCCATTAAAGGACTAACAAGATGACTTCGACCGCCTTTTCCTTGTCTTCCTTCAAAATTTCGATTTGAAGTGGATGCGCACCGTTCACCCTCTTTTAAATAGTCCGGATTCATTCCCAGACACATACTGCACCCAGGTTCCCGCCATTCAAATCCGGCTTCTTTAAAAATGACATCCAAGCCTTCTTCTTCTGCTTTTCTTTTTACATGATAGGAGCCAGGTACAACAATTGCATGTATCCCTTCATGCACCTTATATCCCTTAACAATCTTGGATGCTAACCGTAAATCTTCGATACGTGAATTTGTACAGGAACCTATGAATACTTTATCGATACATAAGCTATTGATAGATTGATTTTCACTAACTCCCATGTAATCTAATATTTTCGTATATTCACTGTGGGTTAAATTTTGAGAAACCTCCTTATAGGAAGGGATCTTTTCCCCTATTGAAATAACTTGCCCAGGGTTCGTCCCCCAAGTAATCTGCGGTTTAATATCAGAAACATTTATACTTATAGATTGGTCATACTGGGCATCGTCATCGCTTTTAAGTTGCTTCCAAAAAGAGAGCGCTTCTTCCCATTGATCACCTTTTGGTGTAAACTTTCTATCCTTTAAATATTTAAAGGTTACTTCATCAGGTGCAATCATAGCCGATCGTGCACCTGCTTCTATCGCCATATTACAAAGTGTCATCCGGGCTTCCATTGACATTTTTTCAATGGCCTCTCCCGTAAATTCCAATACAAAACCTGATCCACCATTTGTACCTATTGTTCTAATAATGTATAAAATAATATCTTTACTCGTAATATTGTCTTTTAAATCTCCCTTTAATTGGATATGCATAGTCTTTGGTTTCGTTTGTGGCAATGTTTGTGTTGCAAGGACATGGGTAATCTCACTTGAGCCAATCCCAAATGCAAGTGCACCAAAAGCACCATGTGTGGATGTATGACTATCACCACATACAATCGTTTTTCCCGGTAAAGTTAAACCAAGTTCCGGTCCAATGACATGGACAATTCCGTTATCTTGATGATTTAAATCAAATATGGGAATGTTGAACTCTTCGCAATTCCGTTGCAAAAACTCAACCTGTTTTCTAGATAAATAATCTTTAATCGGTTCATCTCGATCTTTTGTGGGTACATTATGATCTGCGGTGGCAAACGTTAAATCAGGACGTCTAACTTTTCTGTTTTGCTCCCTTAATAAGGAAAATGCTTGTGGTGAAGTAACTTCATGAATGAGGTGTAGATCTATATAAAGCAAATCTTGATCTTGTGAAGAGTCGACGATGTGTAGATCCCATACTTTATCAAATAATGTTTTAGATATAATAATCCCTCCTCTTTTTTACACAATGCCGTTTTCCTTTAAAACCATTTGTTCAGTCTCATCAAATCCAAGTTTTTCTAGTATTTCTGCATTATGTTCACCTAATTCAGGTCCAAGAGAGTTTATTATCCCCGGTGTTTCACTTAACTTTGGTACAATCCCTGGTACTTTAATGTTGTTGCCATCCTTCATCTCTTTTTCGATGATCATGTCACGTTCTATATAATGTGGATCATCAACGATATCTTCCACACTGTAAATTTTCCCGCACGGTACATTAGCCTCATCTAAAACTTCCAAAACTTGATCTAGCGTATGCTGTATTGTCCAATTCTCGATTAATTTGTCTATCTCTTTGGAATGCTTTACACGACCTTGGTTGTCAGCGTACCTAACATCATTAGCTGCCGCTTCTTCGTTAATTGCCTTCATTAATCGATTAAAAATACTGTCGCCATTTCCTGCAATAATGACATATTTGCCATCTGAGCATTTGTATGTATTTGATGGCGCAATTCCTGCAAGGGAACTTCCTGTTCTTTCCCTAATAAAATTAGAAAAGTTATATTCCGGTAATAGACCTTCCATCACACTGAAAACGGATTCATAAAGTGCTACATCAATAAATTGACCAGTCCCGTTATTTACATCGCGATAATATATTGCCATTAGTGCCCCAATCGCACCGTATAAAGCAGCCAATGAATCTCCTAAACTTATACCTACTCGAACCGGTGCACGATCAGGATAACCGGTTAAATACCGCAAACCTCCCATGGATTCACCAATCGAACCAAATCCAGGCTTATCCTTATAAGGTCCCGACTGTCCATACCCTGAAACTCTTACCATTATTAGATGGGGATTTATTTTCTTTAGATCCTCCCAACCAATTCCCCATTTTTCCAATGTTCCAGGACGAAAGTTTTCTATTAATATATCAATATCCCTAACTAGCTTTTTTATAATTTCTTGTCCTTCTTTGGATTTTAAATTTAAAGTTAATGATTTCTTATTTCTCGATTGCACATACCACCATAAGGACGTGTCTTGATGCAAAATTCGCCAATTTCTAAGTGGATCCCCTTTTTCAGGTGATTCGACTTTAATTACTTCAGCTCCAAATTCTGCCAATATTTTTGAAGCAAAAGGACCCGCAATTAATGTTCCCAATTCAAGCACTTTTACATTTTTTAGTGGAGTTTCTTTACTTTCCATAAGCTCACCTTCTATTAATTATATTTTCGTCCACTAATTATTAAGCATTTTTTACCCAATTAGAAGGTATGTGCCCCATTTCTCGCTTGTAATATAACATCGGTGTATCGCTTAGTTTTTCCAATTCTGTCACCTGTCCAACGATTATGATATGATCTCCGGCATCTATTTGTTGAATTGTCTTACATTCCATGATCCCATATACTTCATTGAGCAGCGGCAATCCATAATTCGATACACGCCAATCTATCTGTTCAAAGCGCTCATCTTTATCTTTACTGGCGAACACTTTACAAGCTTTTGTATTACTTCCGTCCAGAATATTAACAGCAAATTTCTTAGCTTTTATATAGGTATCAAATTCTGTTGCATTCTTTCTGATTGACCATAATATGAGCAATGGATCAATCGATACAGATGAAAAGGAATTAACCGTCATTCCTACTGGCTTATTCTCATTGTCAAATGTAGTTATTACGGTTACACCGGTCGGATAGCAACCCATTATTTCCTTAAATTTGCTAACTTTCCCTTGGTTGGTTCCCATAATCATTTACCTCCATGTATTTTATAAATAAGGGGAAAACCCCAAACCCTTCTGAGTTCAACAAATTGTTAACGCTTACATAACTTACAAACAATTGGTCTTTATTACGACCAATTGTTATTTTCTTTCGACGTTGTTTCCATATATTTTTGTTTAAAAAAATCCATTTCATTTCTGATATGTTTTTTTATTACTCTTTCTGCTTCTTCAGGATTTTTAGATTTGATTGCTTCAAATACTTCATAATGTTCTTTTAGGAAAGACTCTTCACGGTTATAATGTTTGATGATCGTATTGCGGCAATAAAAATTCAAGGATCTAATATTATCCAACATCATAATGAGTCGTTCATTTTTGCTTATATCAAAAATTTGTTCGTGAAAAATGGTATTCAATGAAATTACTTTAGAGCGGTCATTTTTTCTCAATGCTTTTTCTGTTTCAATAAGTGTTTGCTCAATTTCATTAATCTCATCCTCAGTAACTAATTCCGCAGCTAAATATGCAGCAATTGATTCCAATCCGATGCGAACCTGATATAACTCCAATGCATCTTCTAAGGACGGTGTTAAAATAGTAATAACCCCTTTATTATTTATAACAAGTCCATCTTGTTCCAATTTCCGAAAAGCTTCTCTTACTGGAGCCCTGCTTACATTAAACTTTTTCGCAATATTTGTGTCAATCAACCGTTCACCAGGATCCATTTCTCTTTCTAAAATCAATTTCGAAATATTTTGGTAAATCTGTTCATATAAAGGTATCTCTCGTTTAAGTTCAATCATAATATGTTCCTTCCTTTTATTTTAAGTAGACTGTATAACACCATACTGTCGACAGCATACATTTATATAAACACATATTTTTTAGGGTGTCAATAATATTTTGTATTTTTAATATTTTCTGCATAATTAGTCAATATACGTCAATTTTCTTTTATCCTTCTGTAAATAGTTGGTTACATAGGGGGATCATTTTTGTTGAATATATGCATAAATCTTAAATAGTCCCGCCTTTGGTAAGGCTGGGACTTGAAGTATTTTGTTAAAGCAATTCAAATAACAGGACGCTAAGCTCTTATACTTTGAGTAAATACAAAGATACAATATTTTATTAAAGTCTGAGGAGTATCAAGCACTTCACGAATCCAGACCTCCTTCAAAGTTCCCCCCTCCGCCGCATAGGTTAAAGCTATTTCCATATCCCCCTAATCCTTTCCATCGCTCCCACTCTCCACTTCTTCACCGCTGATACTGTCACTCCCTCATGCTCTGCAATCTCCCTCGTCGTCATACCAAAATAAAACGAATAAACGACCCACATTCTTTGTCTCTCCGTCAGATTCACACAATACGAAAGCAACGTCGCTAGCTCAAACGGTACATCTACGTCCGCATCACCCGCCATTTCCCAAAATTCCTCATCAGGATAGACACTCACCTCCTCCGCCTTCCTATGTTTACTCAGTTCTGTCATGATTCTCCCTTTAATATATGAATAAGCATATGTGCTAAACTTTCCTTTATCTGGGTCAAAGCGTTGCTTCGCCTCCCAAAGAGCAATCATCCCCGTTTGAAAAAACTCATCGATATTCTTATAAATATTTAGCGAGTGAATCACATGGTAAATCATCGGTGTAAACTGCTCCACGACATCTTCGAACTTTTCCATTCAGAATCCTTCCTGGAAAGCGCGCTTTCTATTATATTCCCGGGTACCCATACAATAGAAAAAATGGCCGTTTCAAGCGAATAGCAAAAATAGAAATTTATTAAGCAAAAAATACTTTTTTTGGGAAAAAACGAAGGATTTGAGTAATTAATATTTAGCGAAAAAGGAATTTATCGGTACATTTTCTTGACGCAGTACCTTTTATACTAGATGCGTGTTCCGTTTATATTAATTTGTTGCTATATACTGTAATATTAAGCTGATTTCATCTATCAACTATTCCCTTTTATGAAAACACATCCTTTTTACACGTGACATTTGACCTATTTTATTGTACACTAAACAAGAACTAACGTTCTATATCGTTTAGCTTGGAGGTGAAAATTAAAAAATATAATACCGTGACTTATCCCTCCATCGCACAGTGTTCATCCTCTTATAGCAATGGAAAAGGATTGTGAAAACTTCAACATCCTTGAAAGCACTTTCTGTCTACATTGAATAGAGGATAAATCCGGAAAAATGTCCATTTGTTGCATAAGTGAATGTTACTCATCATCCACCATCGAGATCTTCAGACCAATTATTTTATTTTAATTACTATGAAGGAGCGATCGATATGAAAATGTATGAGGATTATATTATTAAGCCGAGGACTGCTGCTTTAATACCGAAGTTCGATACGTTGGGAAACCCAATAACTCAAGTGATTGAAGAAACAAAGTCTTTTCTTGTTAAGATGACTCCTCTTGAAGTCATTAAACATAGCATCATCTATTATGGAAATGACTACGCCGGAGCTAAGAAAGCTTCTAAATTAATACTTGGAGGAGTCGACATGGCTCCCGTTCAGATTTGTGGCGACTTAGACATGTATTGGTTTCCAAGCCATTCTCCCTCTAAAGAACATTGCATTTGGTTTGCGCTCACTCAAATCCGAGATATTATGTTTCAAGCTAAGACCGAAACGAAAGTGCTCTTAAAATTTGGGCACTCCATCACAGTTGTTAGCAGTACAAAGCGCTTTAGAAAGAAAATTCATCTAGCCCGGGAACTACAAACAACTTTACAAAATAGAAAAAAGGAAATTACATATGTTTCAAACAAAGCTCCAGATGGGAGTTTTATGATAAGAGAATACACCCCCTACACCTATCACTTCATTCAATCAACTAGAGAAATCAAAAAAATTAACAATACAAAACGGCTGTATTTGATAAGAGGATGATTGCTTCAAACCTAAAAACAGGATGCGGTTTCCGAGTATTGGAGCCCCACAGATTCAATACAAAAAGTAAATAATAAATCTCCCAAAGCCTACTTAGAGCTTTGGGAGATTGCCTGATACATATTATGTCTTTTCATACAAATCTACTACGGTTTATTTGTAATCCTTTTCTAAAAGTGAAGCAGCGTCTTCATCAATGATTACAATTGCATTATCACTATTTCTTAATGCTGTGGCAGGACAGTCGGTAGTGATTTCTCCTTCAAGTAAAGCTTTTACTGCCTCTGCTTTATGTTTTCCAGATACAAGCAGTACGACTTTTTTCGCTGCTAATATTTCAGTAAATCCAAGAGTTAGCATTTCCGTTGGAGACTCTTCTTTTGAGATGCCATATTCTTTCATCGTACTTTGAATAGTAGACTCATCATGCTCTGCTAAGAACATTGTTGAATCAAAAGGAGTTCCTGGCTCATTTGCACCAACATGACCATTTGTTCCTAGTCCTAAAATTTGAATATCGCGAGGATATTGGTCAAGGATTTCTTTATATCTAGCAATTTCTTTATCTGTGTCTTGAGCTTCCCCATCGATTAGGAAAATATTTTTAGGTTTTGTATCAATTATATTATATAAATTTTTATACATAAATGTTCTTACCGTATACACAGCATCTTTAGGACCCATGTATTCATCTAAGTTCATCATCGTCGTATTGCTAAAATCTAAGCCATTATTAATCCCTTCAACAAGTAGCTTAAATAAACCTCTTGGTGTTCCACCCGTAGTCATAGATACGACCGGTGCCTCGTTTGTTTCTATCACTTTTTTAATTAGTTCATAGCCTTTTTTAGACATTTCATCATAATCTTTTACAAAAATTGTTTTCATATGTTGTTTCATCAAAGCATCATCGCTTTAATGAGCTTCCCTCCTTATGGATGTTAATATATGAAAGGTCACGTCATGAAGACGAGCCCTTTTTCACTAATTATTTTCTTACTTCATTTTTTAAAGAACGCGCTGCTTGTTCAACCTTTGGACCATAAACGACTTGAAGATTTTTACTATCAATTTTAACCATTCCCATCGATCCAGTTGCTTTGAGCTTTGATTCATCGATGACTGAAGTGTCATTTAATACTAATCTTAATCTTGAAAAACAATTATCAATTTCGACGATATTTTCTTTACCGCCCAAGGCTTGTAGGATATTAGCTCCCAAACTGTCGCCATCCGATTCTACAGCTGACTCTCCTTCGTCTAAATCAGTGTCATCACTTCTACCAGGAGTTTTAACGTTAAATTTCAGAATGACAAATTTAAAGACGTAGTAATAAATCACTGCATAAGCAAGACCGACTAACACGACCAGGTACCATCTAGTGTAAGTACCTTGTAAAATTCCAAAAATCGTTAAGTCAATCATCCCCCCTCCAGCATTCCCAACAGCAGTATTCATTATCGTCATTAGGAAGAATGACAATCCAGCCATGAATGCATGGAATACCCAGAGAACTGGAGAGATAAAGATAAAGGCAAATTCGATTGGCTCAGTAATACCGGTTACAAAAGACGTTAATGCTGCTGCAAGAAGCATTCCTTTGATTTTTGGTCTTTGTTCAAAATAAGCTGTTTTATACATCGCATAACATGCTGCTGGTAATCCAAATAACATGAATGGATGGTAACCTTGGGTTAAAAAGCGAGTTGACATTCTTAATGTATCAATATCTGGTTGTGGTGATGCCAATACAGCATTAAAGATCGTTAATGCCCCAGATACTGTTTCACCGTCAACAACCGCAGTACCGCCGATTGGCGTAAAACGAATCAACTGGTTGAGTACGTGATGCAATCCAGTTGGGATGAGCAAACGTTCGGAAAATCCATACATAAACGTGCCGAATGCCCCAGCTTTACCAATCAAACCTCCGAGTCCATTGATAGCCGTACTAAAATATGGCCATATAAAGTAAGTAATAATGGAAATGAACGGAATTGTAACAATGATCATGATTGGCACAAAACGGTTTCCACTAAAGAAACTTAAAGCAGTCGGAAGTTGTTTTGTATGATATCTGTTATGGATAAAAGCAGTCCATAATCCAACTAGGATACCGCCAAATACTCCCATTCGGTACGTAAATACACCTAACATCGTTTCATAAGCATTTGAAATCTCAAACGCTTGAATTTGAGTTAATCCCTGTTTTACGAGATATTCGACTGACGTAGTGTCGAGCGTAATACCTTTTAGTTTTAATAAATAACCGATTACAACATGGAAGATAATAAAAGCAATAAC
Source organism: Bacillus sp. FJAT-50079 (assembly GCF_018343515.1). Taxonomy (GTDB): domain Bacteria; phylum Bacillota; class Bacilli; order Bacillales; family Bacillaceae_C; genus Lederbergia. The sequence goes on from NZ_JAGYPD010000001.1 coordinate 199,577, forward strand.
TACAGCAAAGCCGGCGATTTCTTTATCCTCTCTTGCCATTCCCGTTGCAACTGATATAGCAAACAAAATCGGCAACAAACTAAACATCATCCCAACTATTGCCCGTACGCCGCCTATGAAATTTTGAATAATAACAGCATTAGAAATCGTCTCACCGACAAGAGATGGATTTTGTAAGATCGAGACAATACCTAAAAGCAATCCTGATGCTACTATGATAGATAACGGTCCCATTAGTGTTTTTCCAAATTTTTGGATACTTGTTCTCATATAATCCTCACCCACTAATTTTGATGTAGAAAAGTAATATATTCTTAATTAAAAATCCATTCATTTACTTTACCTTAAGAATGTTGAATTCCCCCTTGAATATGAGTATGTTTCCGGAAACATACTCTTTTTATCTCTAGAGATTGCCACCAATTTAGGGAAGCCTTTTCATATTGACTTTCTGAGGTCATACTAACACTTAAAAAATGTACAAACAATATATTTTCATCATTAAAACTTCTTAATCTCATTCTGAATATTAATCCATATCGTGAAAAATTATTCAGCGGCCCAGCGCTTATATTCAACTACTTTTCCCCATAAAAAAACATCCCTTTCTTTTACGATCAAAAAAAGGATGTTTGCCATTTTTTGATAAAACCTTGGCTTTACTTCAATAAAGGCCAATAATTTTTATTTACTTCTATTTAAATCATTCAAAATTGCTTTAGCTTTCGGCGCATGAATAGTTCTTCTATTTAGGGTAAGTGCTCGAAATGCTTTAAGATAACTATTCTCAAAATAAGCTTCCATGACCAATTTTTCATAGGCAAATTGATTCTCGATCAATCCTTTATAGAAGGGGGGAATCTCACCTACTGAAATGGTTTAGGCCTGCCGGCTGTAAATATTGCCGGTACTCATCATTAGGTATGTTAGAAATTATTCCATTATTCTCCACGATTTCGATAAAGATATTGTTTAAATTAAAGAAAATAGAAGCTGCTGTTTTTACCAGATGGATACCATCGCAAACCAGCTTCTAATGTAACGTTATCCAATAATTGCTGAGCAATGATTTTTCGCACATTTCTTTAATTGCATTTTCTCTTCCATTAATCACATGAGATTCATCATTAACATTTTTCTTTATCTAACTGGATAAAATCACTAAAACCAGACAACAATGATCCGATTTTATCGTTGAATATCATTTCTATCTTCCAAAATGGAACAATATTTGAATATACAAAAATGTATTTTCATCCACATAAGTACACATTCAGATTCTCCTCCCCATAAAATCTAATTCACAACTAAAAAAAAGACAGTCATATCATATTTAACGCATCACTGGCTTCTTTTCTGAAGTTTTCTTTCACCTATATTATTTTTTACGAAGATGAAATTTTATTCAGAATCAGAATAAAAAATCTGATTGCCCGCCATCCGTTGTTCCTCTAATTATGTAGTGCTACGATTGTTTCGAAAAGCTATATAATTTATATACTCGAAAGGGAAGATTAGTATGAACGTTAATCTAGATAGGGTCATTAGAGACATCGAGACATTAGCTACTTTTACTGCAACCCCCGGCAACGGAGTAACTCGATCATCCTATTCACATGAAGATACATTAGCAAAAGAATATTTGAGAAAAGAAATGGAAAAAATCGGCCTTCAAGTATGGGAAGATGGATTCTCAACTTTATTTGGACGCAGAGAAGGGAAAAATCCAGAAGCACCAGTGATTATGATTGGATCCCATTATGATTCTGTTGTAAATGGAGGCGCTTTTGACGGAGTTGCTGGCACTGTCGCAGCGTTGGAAATTCTTCGCGTTTTCCATGAAAATAATATTAAAAATGAGTATCCAATCGAAATCATCGCGATGAATGCCGAAGAGGGAGAAACATTTGGACCAAGTACTGGGGTTTCCAATTCTCGCGCCATGGTTGGAACGTTAACAGAGAAAGAACTCGACACCGTTAAAAATAGACATGGTTTAACGAAAAGAGAAGCAATGAAAGAATACGGCCTTATTCCTGATTTGGAAGCTGCTAAAAGAGAAAAAGGTTCGATTAAAAACTTTATCGAACTTCATATAGAACAAGGACCTGTTCTTGATAATAATAACATCGACATTGGTTTAGTCGAGTATCTCCCAGGAATCGGAAGATATAAAGTGAAATTTCATGGCAAATTAGCTGACTCGACAGCACCAATGGATAGCAGGAAGGATGCACTGCTTGCAGCATCACAATTTACATTAGCTGTGAATCAAATCGTCAAATCTTTAGGACCTGGAATTGCCGGAATGGTAGGAGAAATGGAAATCTCGCCTAATTCACACCAATTTGTTCCGGAATATGTTCAAGCTAAAGTAGAAATTAGAACGTTTGACGTAGAAACTCTTAAAAATGTTAATTTAAAAGATCTATTAATTGCAGAAATAAACAAGATTCAAGAAGAGACAAATGTAGAGATCGAATTAATCGAATTGGCTCGAATTGGCTATAGCAACCCTACTCCACCTAGCGTGATGGTCAAAGAAAATGTAGACATCCTGGAAAACATATGTAAGGAGTTAGGCTATAAATATACGATCATCAATAACGGAACCGGCCATGATGCAATGATCATGACAGATTTCGCTCCTACTAACTTTATATACGTGCCAAGCAAAGATGGCATTTCACATGATCCAGATGAATGGACTGACTATGAAGATATTAAAAAAGGCATTGATGTAATGATGCATTTAGTATTGAAGCTTTGTAAATAATAGGTTATTTTAAAAATCGCTTGCAGTTTATCATTGGGCGGGATCATGTAGTTCTTCAATTCCCGCTCATATTTTTACATTTACGGAGGGAAAACAAATGCTAAGTTTTTTAAAAAAGAATAAAAAGATGGAAATAAAAGCTCCAATTGTTGGAACAGCGGTTCCTCTTTCTGAAGTTCCTGATGAAGTATTTGCTTCAAAAATGATGGGAGATGGAATGGCTTTTGAACCTACTGAAAATGGTTTATATGCACCGATTGATGGTGAGATCGTTCAAGTATTCCCGACTTTGCACGCAGTAGGAATCAAAGCAGATAATGGTGTAGAAATATTATTACATATCGGAATTGATACGGTAAACTTATCCGGCGAAGGTTTCGAGAGCTTTGTGAATGCGGGTGATAAGGTCACTGCCGGCCAAAAATTAATCACTTTTGATATCGACCTTATTAAGGAAAAAGCTAAATCTGTCATCACACCTCTAATTTTCACAAATATGGACAAAGTCTCTGATATTGAATATAACTATGGCGCTACAACAAAAGACACAACCGTTTTAACAATAAATATAAAATAGTTGGACGGCTAATTAGCACTCATCCCCCGCCTAGATGTGAAGGATGAGTGCTTATAATATATCAATGTTTACACCGTTGTATTTATTCAAAGGATAAATAGAAAGGATGATAAGAATGGCAGAGCCATTATTTTTACAGCCCGTTTTTCAAGAGAGAATTTGGGGAGGCACTGCGCTAAAGGATAAGTTTGGTTACGATATACCTTCAGATTATACGGGGGAATGTTGGGGTATTTCCGCACATCCGAACGGACAATCAATCGTGAAAAATGGGAAGTATGCCAGGCAATCATTAACTGATTTATGGAAGAAACAGCCACACTTATTTGGTCATCATCAATCAGATGTATTTCCATTACTTACAAAAATTTTAGACGCAAATACAGATTTATCTGTTCAAGTCCATCCAGACGATGAATACGCAAACGTACATGAAAATGGGGAATTAGGTAAAACCGAGTGTTGGTACATTGTTGATTGTGAGCAAGATGCTGAGATTATTTTTGGCCACACAGCTGAAACAAAAGAAGAATTTATTGAAAGCATTGAAAAAAGCGAATGGAATCACCTTCTTAAGCGAGTGAAAATTAAACCGGGGGATTTTTTCTATATTCCGAGTGGAACGATCCATGCTTTGGGTAAGGGAACAATCGTCTTAGAAACGCAACAAAGCTCAGATACAACATATCGTTTGTATGATTACGACCGTGTAGATCAAAATGGAAATCTACGAGAATTACATATTGATAAATCAATCGATGTAACGATGATTCCTCACAAAAATGCGAAATCAACACCTGAAACAACGATAATTCAAGGGGCCGAGATTACAAAGTTTGTGGAATTACCTTATTTTACAGTATATAAATGGGACATTTCCGGAAAAGCTCGTTTTAAATTTACCCCCTTTTTACTTGCAACCGTCCTAGAAGGCGAAGCTATTTTAACATTGAACGAGTGCAAGTATCCTATTACAAAGGGCGAGCATTTTATCATTCCAGCACAAGCAGGTGAATTCGAGCTAGAAGGTAATGCAATGCTCATTACCTCACATATTTAGCCTTTAAGAAATCCGTCAGCTAGTGAATCCTAGGCTATCTGTTCTTTAAATTGAATACGAATTTGCGATCGGAGGGGCTGTTTAAATACCTTTGAAATAGCCTCTCCTTTATCTTTTTTAACTGCTCATTTTATCATTTCACTCAATCGATCGTTAGACAGTCCATTCCCCTCCAGTTACTCATTTCCTTTCACATAGTTTGTAAATCCTTCGTATAATAAGCTCATTACGAGATTTAATGTACAAAATGACGTGTTATTTAATTGATTAACTTTGTTTAAATTTGAAACCTGATAATAGAGATTATAGTCTGCTAAATAGGCAAGATCGTTTCTTGAAAAAACAGTAACAGAAACCATTGGCACTTGCTTAACGGCAATATTTTTTATCATCGAATCAATCGATTTCATATTTCCAGAAAGAGATGCAACGATCAACATATCATTCGGAGTGATTGTATGGGAAATTAATTCAAGCTCCGTTTTGCTAGGTATGATATTTAAATAAATATTATTATTCAATAAGCATCTCGAAAACTCTTTAAGCATTAAATTTTGCCCATGTCCGGTTCCATAAGCAAAAATACGATTTGACTCTAAAAATAATTTATAAATTTTCTCCAAGCTTTTATCTTCTTCAAAAAGCTTAATCGTTTCTTCCACATCTTTTAATAAAACGGAACTGTTAAAATATTGGTTGTCAGGCACTTTGATTTCTTTTATTCTTTCCGCTTCTTCTTTTAGAAAATAGCGAAATTCACTATAACCATTAAAACCTAACTTTTTTGTCGTACGAATAATTGTAGAAGGTGAAACATTACAATACTTTGCAATCTCTGTAACCGTCTTATCCTTACACAGCTCTATATTTTGACTAATATAACTAACGACATGTAAGTCATTTTCGTTTAAATCGTTATAATATTTATTAATTAATGCTTCCAGATTCATCAGGATGACCTCCTACATACCCCTCATACTTTCTAACTGACCCCCAAAAATCAAGTAGTAGGGCATTTATTATTATTATTGCTTAAAGCCGATTGAGTTAACCCTTTGATTTACTTATATAATCATTTTACTAAACGCAAAAACGTGCAGCAATGAATTTAATTGCTGCACGTTGAGATATGAATGTTAATCCAACGGAAATAACGGTCTTGGGACATGCTGATAGTTGATTTTCTCAATTCGTTGATATGTCGCTCCAAGTGTCATGGAGAGAATGTCCAACTTGGAAACAGCACTTAACTCATTAAACAAGTAACCTTGTTTGACTACAATAATGTCGTAATCCTTCCAATTTAATCCGGCACGGGTAAAGTGGTTTAATGTAATAAACGACTCACCGCGATTCGCAACAACCAAATCTAAGTTACCATTAGAAACTGTGCATACATCTCCTACTTTGTCGCTTGTTGCGTTTAAATAGCCTAGAAGATCACCCTTTGCTTTAAGTGTTCCTTCTAACAAAATAGGTTGACTATTTTCATCGATTTTTGTTCCGACTTCAACCGTGACAGCTTCTCCAACTTCGTAAGAGTTCAGTTTTTCATAAGCGGCAGGATCGGAAATGGCGGAAATTAATACCTTCTTGTCGCCTAAATCCTTATTCTTAAATAAATCCAACAGCAAGGTGCTCATCCCAATTGCGCCAGCAGTTGTATTATCTCCAGAATCAGAAATGAAGACTGGTTTAAGCTGTTCATTCAGCGCCCTTTCTACTGATTCTTCTGGGTCAAGTACAACCGCATCAAAATCAAATTCATGGCGTTTGCTAAACACATAGTCAGCTAATTCTCCCTTTACTTTCTCAGCTAACTCTTCGTATTCTTCTGATTCAGGAATAACGAAAATGGAAGAAGCTGTGTTTTCTGAGTCACTCCATGCGTGACAAATGAAAAATGATGCCGTTGAAATTCCTTTAATTTTTTCAATCTCATATAATTTTTCAAAAATCGAACGGAGCGGTTCACTTTTCCCAAGTGCCTTTTCACCCGGAATAATCATTGGCAATCTAGTAAACGCTGGTTTGATCTTTGTATTATTTTTTAAACAATCTACTAATAGTTGGGCGGTCTCTTTCTCGACCTCAAGCTGATCAACATGCGGAACTGTGCGGTATGCTTTCACAATATTGATGTACTTATAATAGTCTAATGCAATATTACCATGAATATCCATTGTTAAAGAGATCGGAATTTCCAGGCTAACACATTCACGTATTTCTTTCACGAGTGCCAGTTCACCTGAACCAATTTCCTCAACAACCATCGCTCCGTGCAGATGTAACCAAATCCCATCGATATCTGGATTTTGCTTTAACGTGGAAATAAATTTATCTGCAAAGTAGCGATAGGCTTCTTTTTTGACAATGCCTGATGATAATGCGGTTGCATAAATACTTGGGATAACTTCAATGCCATTTTCTCTAAATACTTCTGTTCCAGCAAGACGGCTAGCAGCATCTTCGCCCTCCGCTAATACAAAATCATGTATATCTGTTAGGATCGGATTAAATGTGTTTGTTTCGTGATATAGGCAGCCCACAACTACTTTCATTTTAATGTCCTCCTTATTTTTGTTTCAAAGCATTAACAATGTCTCCATGTTCTTTATCCAATTTATAGAAGAATAATACGACGACTTGAAGAACGGTGATGATAATAGGCAACGCTAACATTAGTATCAAGATCATATTTTTCACCTGATCTGTAATTGCCGCTGGATTATAACCAGCCCACCCCAAAGCGTAAGCAAGCAATGCCGAACCAAGTGCTACACCAAACTTTGTAGAAAAGCTGTAACTTGATACGAGTAAGCCTTCTGGTCGTTCGCCAAACTTATATTCCTGATAATCAATCGTATCACCAAGCATCGTAAGGTTCGCAGGGTCTCCGTAACCAATTAGAATATTGGCAATAAAGAAAATAACAGAGAATAATACGATGGATTGACCATCCACAAAATAAAGGGAAGCAAGTAATACTGCTGCAATCGCATAGAAAAGCATACTTGAATTACGACTGCTGAACTTTCTTAAAATAGATAGGGCAAAGAAACCACCTGCTAAATTAGCAGCGTTTAATAGAGTAAGATAATAAGGAACCATACTAGGTTGTTCCAGTACGTAATTCACATAATAGATAAGAACACCGTTCATAATCCCTAATCTAACAAACCATAAAAATGAGTTTATTGAAGTAAGCACCCAATATTTATTTTTAAACATTTGACGAATAGAGCGCTTTACATTCGTATTCTTCTTCACTTCTTTAAGCGGTTGTACTCGCTCTTTACAATACTTAAAAGTAAGCCAGAATAAAATGATTCCAATAACCGAATAAATAGCCATTACAATCGGAAAGCCCAATTGCTGATTTCCGCCGCCAAGCAGATTTACTAAAGGAAGTGTTAGGGAGGCTACTATAATAGCTCCAATTGACCGACCAATCGCCCGGTAACTATTTAATTCACCTTTTTCCTTTGAATCCCTTGACATCATTGGCATCAGGGCCCCGTAAGGAATATTAATTGCTGTATAAACAATGCCCAGAACCGTATACGTAATGTAAGCATAGACAAGCTTACCTGCATAAGATAAATCTGGGGTAATAAAGGTAATCACACTTAAAATCCCAAAAGGAATAGCTACATACAGTAAATATGGGCGTGCCTTCCCATGCCTACTATTTGTTTTATCAACAAGAACTCCCATTATTGGGTCGTTTAGCGCATCGAAAATACGTGTAATAAGGAATAGTGTTCCGACAGCCGCGGCTGTAATTCCGAAAACATCCGTATAAAAGTATAATAGATAACTATTGACCATTCCCCACACAAAATTCGAAGCAATATCTCCGTAACCGTAACTAATTTTTTCTTTCAGACTTAGCTTTTTAGTAGGAAATTCATTTCCATTATTTTGTATAGCCCGCTCCATAGCCATAGGTCTTCACACTCCCTCTGTTGTAATAAAATCAGGTTAGTTAAAATTTCCCCAGAACTTCTTACTCAATACTCGCTGCCACTCCATCTTTAAGCGCTTTCTTCAAATCGAGAAAATATCAATCTTCTATACATGTAAAGCTTCTTCTGTTTCTTGTTCAACTAAGTAAGCTGCCCCAATCATTCCGGCATCATTACCTAGTTTGGCAATTTCAATTGTACATTTATCGCTAATTCTTGGTAGGGAATACTTTTGAAAAGCCCGTGTCACTGGTTGAAGCAGCTGTTCCCCAGCTTTCGATACCCCTCCGCCGATAATGATTTTTGAAGGATTAATCATCGTAGCCGCATTGGCAATTAAAAATCCCAAAATATCAGCCGTTCGGTTAATAACACTCTCACTAATCGTGTCGCCTTTTTTGGCTAGATCAAAAACATCCTTAGCGTCTAATATTCCTTGCTTGTGATACAGAGCCGCTAATCCGCTTTCAGGATTTTCAGCAATTTTATCCATCGCTTGATTCACAATCCCAGTAGCAGATGCAATCGTGTCTAAGCACCCCACACGGCCGCAATTACAAGCATATCCTTCTGGATCTGCAATAATATGCCCAATTTCCCCCGCTGTACCATTCATTCCATTTAAAATCTCACCATTTGCGATCACGCCACTGCCTACGCCTGTCCCAAGTGTAATTGCAATAAGATCTTTCGCTTTATTTCCAGAACCCATCCAATTCTCAGCCAAGGCAACTAGATTCACATCATTTTCGACATATACTGGTAGACCAGACCGTTTTTCTAATTCTTTTCCGAGTTCAAAGTCTTTCCAGCCAATGTTTACCGCCTCGTAAACGATACCAGTTGTTTTATCAACAAATCCTGGTGCACCAACACCTATTCCTAAAATATTGGTTATTTGAAATTCCGTAATCTTACTAGAAACTGAATTCCAAATTTCGTCAATAATATAAAATCCCTGTCTTTCCTTATTTGTCTCTATTTCCCATTTATGAATGATATCACCTTGCATATTCAGGAAACCGATTTTGACCGTTGTTCCTCCGATATCTATTCCAATGATTGTTTCACTCATTGAAGTCACCCTTACTCTAGCTGTATTTAATTGATCAGTGCCTAAAACGAGAAAACATCTTTTAGGCACTAACCGTTTTTCATGTTTACTTATTTGCTAGATTAGAATAGAATATTAATATTTTTTTTCTAACAAAGAAGCTGCCGTGTCGTCCATAATAAATGTTACATTTGGATGTGCTCTTAAAATAGATGCAGGGAAATCCTCATTAATTGGTCCTTCAAGCGTAGCTTTTACCGCTGCAGCTTTTCTCTCTCCAGATGAAGCGACAAGAATATGTTTTGCCTCCATGATATCGGCTAATCCCATTGTCAACATTTGCGTAGGCGCTTCTTCAGCTGTCAAATTATGGTATCCCATTGTACTATCAATCGTAGATTGATCACTGTCCGCTAAAAATAAACGAGAGTTAAATGGTGTACCAGGTTCATTTGCAGCTAGGTGTGCGTTCGTTCCAAGTCCAACAATTTGCAAATCACGTGGATATTTTTCTAGAATTTCTCTATAACGATTGAGTTCTGCTTCTACATCCTCAACACTTCCATCTAAAAGACCAATGTATTTCGGGTGTTCTTTAATCAAGCCATAGAAGTTTTTATGCATGTACGTGTAAACTGAAAAAGCTGCCTCTCTCTCGGAAACGTATTCATCAAGATTTGTAAAAATTGAATTCGCAATATTAAGCTCGCCATTATTGATTGCTTCAACCAATAATTCAAAAGTGCCGTCATAACTTGCGCCTGTTGTTGTATTAATGCTTGCGTTTTCGTTTTGCTTTAATGTTTCAGCAATTACGTCAAATGCTGCTTTTGATAATTCTTTATAATCTCTTACTTGAATAATTTTCATGATATTTCTCCTTTAAAAAGATATTTTCTGAAATACATATTAAACTAAGTTTAAATATAATAGATATAAAATCCATAAATACGTTAACAAGGAGCTTAGTTATATTGAATTCCCCTCATTTGTTAAACTAAGTTTAATAAATGTATTGTAACATCCAATTATTTAATATACAACCGCAATTTGAAAATTAAATAATTGGATGTTTTCTTTAAGGTCTATATATCATCATTTGAAAATCGCAAAAATTCATTTAACACGAGGGCACTCGCTCCAATTACTCCACTATCTTTACCAATGCTTGGATGGATGAGGTGAAAAGAATGATTAAGTGGTGACCAAACATATTTATTCGCTATTGCTTCAATGTCCTTCACTAATAGTGGATATTCTTGAATCATTGGACCGGCCAGCAAAACTCCTTTAGGGTTATACATACAAATCACATTGGCAATCGCTAAGCAAAGATAATGACGAGCCCGATCAATCAGGGTTACCGCCCAACTTTCCTCTCTTTCATAAGCAGCAAAAATCTCCTTAATCGGTCTTTGTGATTGCTTTTCAATTTCGGAGGAACATACATACGTCTGCAAACATCCTAATCTTCCACAATCACACATCGCTCCGTTTGGTTCCATTGTTATATGGCCAATTTCTCCAAGCGTATTAAGATGGCCGCGTAAAATTTCACCGTTCATCATAACAGCGCCACCTACTCCGCTCCCTATATAAATGCAAACAGAGTCGTGAAATTCAGTCATATTTCCAAATAAACTTTCTGCTAAAAGTACAGTGCGCACATGGTTATCGACATATACAATATAATCGATCTTTTTTTCCAAGTACGCTTTTATTTGAACTTTTTCCCAGTGAAACTGAGGAACAATGAGCGCCTCACCGTCTGGCCACGTAATAAGGCCGGGTATACTGATCCCAACCGCAATAATCTTTTCAGCAAACTCATGATCAACCTGTTCTATTAATGCGGAAATGCCTTCCGCAATTCTATCTAGCACGGTTTCTGCACCTTGTTTAGCATCAAATTCCAAATACTGTTTATCTAATACTTTTCCGTTTAAAGCGACGATCCCAATTTTAATTGCGTTCCAATCCACTTCTACCCCAACAATGTAGGAACCATTAGGATTTATCTCCAATAGCGTCGCCCGTCTTCCAACCTCCCCTTCTATTTGCCCTACCTCGATTACTAACCCATCATTTATCAGTTCTTTAATAATTTTTCCAATACTTGTATGACTCATCTTTGTTAAGTTTGCTAATTGAGTTCTTGAAATTTGTTTATGTTTTTGTATTAAGCTTAATAACATAAAATAATGATATTTCCTTACTCGTCCTTGATCATATTTCAAATTAAACGTGGACATACACTCGCCCCTCTCATATAAACATTTATTAAACTAAGTTTACATATTATATAACTTTACCAACGATTGTCAATTTAGTTGGGATTAGCTGAAGCCATTAGGCCCAACATAAAGAAGATGGAGGTTAATTTCCCCATCTTCTTTATGCTAGAATCTTTCTATAAAAGCGTTCGTCCCACTCTTTTCAGCAAACGATTTTAGGTTTAATACATGAAGTTTTTTGTATGATCTACCGAATTGTAGTTTTAGCTTGTACTAGACTTACTTCATGATCAAAGGGGTAAAGCGGTCTAGCAATATTTTTAAACTCTAGTTTATTAAAATATTGATACGTTGCTCCTGGAGAAATAGAGAAAATACTCATTTTCGAAATTTCACTCAACTGAGCAAACAAATATCCTTGTTTCACTATAACAATATCATATTCGTGTAGATCAAGACCAGCAGCAATAAAATGTCCATTTGTAATAAATGATCCAGCCTTATCTGCGATCACCACATCCATATTTCCCATCGAAATAGTACAGACTTTCCCAACTTTATCACTTGTACTTCCAAGGTAGCCTAATAAATCACCTTTCGCTATTAATCTTCCTTTTATAAATATGCTTTGACTATTTTCGTCATAGTTTTTCCCCACATTTACTTCTACTAATTCCCCCACTGAACTCCCAACAACCTGCTCATATGCCTTTTCATCAAATATAGAGGCGATGCAAACTTTCTTTCCATTTAAATTTTCTTGATTAGCAAATAATTTTAACATCATTGTATTAATTCCAGGCGCTCCACCTGTTGTATTGTCACCCGTATCTGAAATAAATATCGGACTCTCATTCGATTCAATCGCATATTTAATAGCATCATCAGGTTCTAATGCAATGGAGTTAAATGTAAATTCACCTCTCTTTGAAAATATATAGTTGCCTAACTCAACCGCTTGTTCCAGTGCATACTCTCTATCATCATTTGATTCCGGAACAATTACAATAGTTGACGCTGTATTTTCCGTATCCGCCCAAGAAAAGCCGATAAAAAAGGAAGCAGATGCAATTCCTTCCATCAACTCTAATTCCTCTATTTTTTGAAAAATTGTCCTCAATGGATCTTCTGCGCCTATCGCCGTATCTCCTCCAATAATGATTGGAAGCCGTAAATAAACAGGTCTAACATTTGCATTGTTAATGATTTGCTGTTGAAGCAATTTTGCTGTAATAACCTCTGTTTCAGGTTGATCAACATGAGGAACCGTACGATAAGAACGTATAATATTAACATTATCGACCAAATCAGAAGGGAGATTTCCATGGATATCAAGTGCTAAAGAAATAGGAACCTCATCACCTACTATTTGTCTAATTTCCTTAATTAATTGCCATTCTCCAGAACCTATATTTTCAACAGTCATTGACCCGTGTAAATGAAGCCAAATTCCATCAATATCCCCTTCATTCTTTATTACTTCTAAAATTTTATTTGCGAAATATCTATATGCTTCTTCAGTGACAATTCCTGATGAAAGACCAACTGCATATATAGACGGAATGACTTCCATCCCTGCTTCTTTAAACACTTGTGTACTAGCTAATCGATCTAGCACTTCTTCTCCTTCAATTAATACAAAGTCCGATGAATGTGTATAAAATGGGTTAAATGTGTTCGATTCATGATAAAGGCATCCAACAACGATTTTCATAGAATTACCACCTCTTTTAAAAGTAAGTAACTGCTTTCGTCTATTATTTTTTCTTTCTAATAGAGATATCAAACCAAACAGCAGCAAGTAATATTACACCTTTAACTACCATTTGAAGAAACGAAGATACGTTCAACAAACTCATACAATTATCAATCGCAGAAAGCAATAATGCCCCTATTAATGCGCCCGGAATAACACCGATTCCTCCAGAAAGACTCGTCCCACCGATAACGGCCGCTGCAATGGCATCGAGTTCTAATAACTGGCCAGCTGTCGGAGCCGCACTCCCAAGTCTTGCAGTCATGAGCACTCCAGCAATCCCATATATTAACCCCATCACCAAAAATGCGGTAAATAAGTGTTTTGTTACTTTAACTCCTGACAATTTCGCTGCATCAGGATTTCCTCCTATAACGTATATATTCCGTCCAAATTTAGATTTTGCCATGACCAAATTCATTATAATAACCCCAACGCCAACAATTACAACGGCCATTGGGATACCTTGGTACCCTAGAAAGATCCAAAAAGCTAGAATTGTAAGGAAGAAGATAGGTAGTGCTTTAAGCCAAAAGCCTTGTTTAAATGAAATCCATTGCTTTAACTTCATCGCATTTCTAAATGTAAGAAATAAAGCAATAGACGCAATTAGAAAGATAATGATAAAAGAAGCAATGATTGAAATATATCCTTCACTTAGATATATAAATTGAGAAGAGACGGGACCGACAGTGGCAGCATTGGTCCACACATAACCAATCCCTCTAAAAATAAGCATTCCAGCAAGCGTAACAATAAAAGCAGGAATATTAAACTTCGCGACCATCATCCCTTGAAATGCTCCCATTAAGAGCCCTGCTAAAACGGCACAAATAATAGTAGGTACTAAACCTAGTTGGTATGTAACCGACAATTGCCCTGCAACGACACTCACTAGGTAAACTGCTGCACCTGCACTCAAGTCAATCTGTCTAGCAATGATTAATAACACCATGCCTGAAGAAACGATTCCCAAAATAGCTGACTGTCTTAATAAGAGAGAGACATTTCGTTGTGACAAAAATACCCCATTCGTTAAATGATTGAATACCCCCATAATAAGAGCAATCGCGATGATTATAGCTATATGTTTCCAACTCAATTTTCCAAACAGCTTAAATTCCTTTGGTTTTTCTTTATTTACGATCATTGCATTGGACATTATTACTTCTCCTCTCTTATGAGATTTTTCCTAAAGTTGCATATTCAAGAGCTACTTGACGGTCTGTTTCTTCCGGGATTAAAGTAGAAACTAATTTCCCTTGGCGCATGATCATCACACGATCCGATACCCCAAGCACTTCTGGCAAATCGGAGGATATCATTAAAATAGCTTTCCCTTCCTTAGCCAACTGATCTAGAATATTATATATTTCGCTCTTTGCTCCTACATCAACTCCTTGAGTCGGTTCATCTAAAATCATCACCTTGGAATTGACCGCAATTAACCGCGCGAGAATACATTTTTGTTGATTACCACCACTTAAAGATTTTATCGTAGTATCCAAACTTGCCGTCTTGATATTTAAATCTTCAACAAATTTATGATTCTTAATTAATTCTATTTTGGAATCAATCATCCCGTAATTACCGAGCTTTTCAAGTGTGGACACAGAAATATTTTTACTTACTGATAGTTCAGGTATGATAGCAAGACTTTTTCTATCCTCTGGAAGATAGCCAATCCCAGATTGGATAGCATCCCAAGGACTCTCAATTTTCACTAGATTTTCTTCCATAAAAACTTTTCCTTCCGCCGCTGCATCCCAAGCTCCGATAAGTCCCATCGCCAGTTCTGTTCTGCCTGCCCCGACAAGGCCAAACAAACCTAGTATTTCTCCTTCTTTAAGAGCAAATGACACATCATCAACTAATTTACGGCCTGGTAATTTAGGATCATACACAGTAAAATTTTGAACATTTAAGATTTCTTTACCGGATTTACGAACGATAGGCGGAAAGAACTGATCTAAGTCCCTTCCTATCATAAGAGAAACGATTTTTTGTTCATTCATCTCTTCAACATCTTTTGTATCGATAATTCTCCCATCCCTCATCACCGTTATGCTATCGGAAATGGCAAGAACCTCTTCCAATCTATGAGAAATATAAATAACCGCTATCCCTCTTTGTTGAAATTCTTTGATCTTTGCAAATAAAATTTCACTTTCTAAGTTTGATAAGGTTGATGTCGGCTCATCTAAAATTAGAACTTTAACCTTATTCCAGAGGGCTCTTCCGATTACTACCATTTGCTTTTGAGCCACCCCAAGCTCCTTAACCTTTGTTATGGGAGATACGTGTAACCCTACCTCTTTCATAATTCTTTCTGCTTCTGAATAGAGATTGAAGTAATCAATAAACCCTTTATTTTCTGGTAATTGATTCATAAATAAATTTTCAGCGATAGAAAGATCATCGACTAAGTTTAGCTCTTGCGGAACCATAATAATTCCATTTTTCTCAGCATCGGCCACTCCCTGAAAACCCATCGTTTTGCCTTCCAGTCTAATTTCTCCATCATAATTACCACTAGGATGCACGCCGGAAAGTGCCTTCATCAATGTTGACTTCCCAGCTCCATTCTCACCAACTAATGATCTTACTTCTCCAGCCTTCACACTCAAGTTTGCATTATCGACAGCAAGCACACCTGGAAAACGAATGCTAATTGAGTCCATTTCTAAGACCATATTATGACCTCCTAAAGGGGAGAATTGCCTTCTATTCGCAACTCTCCCTTTCCTATTCTCTAACCCTATTTACATCCCTCTGGCGCTTCAACATCTTTGTAGACATCTTCAATCTTCATCCAACCTTCAGGGGCGTCATCTTTAATAAATGAGCATAAATTGTTTTGATCGACAGGCATCACATCCGCAAAAACTGTTGGAACATCGTACTTTCCATTATTGGTAGTGCTTTCAGAAGTTAACTCTTCTTTTTTCGCAAGTTGAACTGCTCCAATAATAGCTTTTCTTGCTTGATCATCTATTTTTGTCCAAATCGACATCGTTTGTGTACCTTCAGCGATCATACGGGCACTCCCTAGTTCTACATCGAGGCCTGAAATAAATGTTTGTCCTTGCATGCCCCTTCCTTTCACTGCTTGGGCAACACCCATTGCTAAACCATCACTCGAAGACAAAAATGCCTTAATATTATCATTTTGGGCTGATAATGCATTTTCCGCTGTTTTCAACGCTTCTTCAGTAGACCAGTTTTGATGCCACTGTTCTGCAACAATTTTAATATTTTGTTTATCCTTTAAAATTTCATCATAGGCTTCCGCAATCCCTTGTGCCACTGTACTTGCTGGGTCTCCTTTCAAAACAACAATATTGCTTTCACCTTCTCCAACATAGTCAAGCGCGGCCATCGTTTGAAGTTCTCCAACCTTGTAATTATCTCTAGTTACAAACAGATCTACCTCTACTTCTTTAGGCAATGCATCGTATGATACGACAGGCACACCTTCCATTTTGGCCTTTTCAACATAAGGTCCTATTTTATCTGTTACTGGTACAACGATTAGAGCATCAATTCCTTGTGAAAGGAGATTTTCAATTTGATTTCCCTGCTTTGTAACATCATCATTTGCCCATTGAACAATAATCTCTGCTCCCAATTCTTTTGCTTTTTCCTCCATAAACTTCAGTTCAAATTTCCAGCGAGGCTGAACTTCTGTCTTCATTGCCAATCCAATTTTTATCTTTTTGTCTCCAGATTTTCCAGTGGCTGTATTTTCAGATTGGCACGCTGTTAAAAGAAGTAATACTGTACACAGCACTAAGATGACTAACCGTTTACCAAGACCTTTCATGATATACCCCCTAAGTTTTTAAATTACCAATATTCTGTAAATTACTTCACTGCCAAAGCATAATCCGACGATAAGAACAATGGAGTATAATAGCCTGGAATTGTTGATAATGGCAATAGATCTTCATTAATCGTTAACCCAAGCTCTTCACGCATAAAATTCCTTCTATTCTGAATGCGCTTCCATAAATCTGGATACTTACCTGCTAATTGGTTTCTTAAGTCTTGATCCGCAATTACTACTGTGTCCTCACAATTTAACACGATCCCATCATCCATAGGCGTAGGAATGATATCACATTGAATCGCCATTCCTGAGGCCACTTTCTCCTTGCTATTAGGCTGGAACATCGTATGAACCCATTCATCTGTACTTGATAAATGCCCTGGGTTCAGCAAAGGACGGAGACCACCTATTTCTAATTTGTTCGATATTTTCTCATACACCTCTCCTCCAATAGAACCGGCGGATACCGCTTCATACCACGCAGCAATTCCTCTGTAATATGGAATCGCCCATTTCTTTATAAACTCCTCATTATGTTCTTCTACTAAACCAGCTCGACAGCATAATCCGCCCCAATAACCGACTGCTGTGAAAATTCCCTCACCATGTTGGATTGTTTTACCACTTGGACTACGCAGGGCGACAATATCCCTATTTCCTGACGCATACATCACATGGGCTGATAGCGGTTCACCAGCATATCCCATATGAGACACTGCCTCCAACTCACTAATACCGGGTTTTGTTCCATGTACTATATTTCTAATTGCAGCTGACGCTCTTGCCGCTCCCCATTCTAATGCAGCGATTTGCTCCACTTCGTTATTTGCCCGCAGACCTTTAACTGGATCCATTAAAATGTGAGTAACATCCTTTAAGCCTTCACGCCCTCCTACAACCTTGGAAAGAACATCAACCAAGACAGATGGTACATACATCCCAAAGTAATTTGATCTCTCTTCTTCCTCTAAATATTTCCATCCACAAACCCCTAAATCGTCACCCTTTGATATTCCAATATTCCTCAAAATTGCATCTAAACGAGGCGCTTCACTGCGGTCTTGTCCCATTAAACTAAAAGATTGATATAAAATGACCTCTAATGACGGTTTAGCGACACTTACATACATAAGCCCCTCATTCCCCACAATTAGATGCTTTTTATTATTTGGACCAAGCACTAAAATTGCTTCCTCAAATCTCGGGTCAAACGCTGTTAAATAATGCAAGTTGGCAAAATGTTCGCGATCACCATACACAATTACCCATTTAGATTCGGCTTCCTTATATAACTTTTTGCATCTCTCTTCATAAACTTCTTTTGGAATCTCCGGAATATCTTGTGGAACTTCAAATTCAGGCAGTGTTATTTGTCTCCATTCTAGGTTCATCTTACATACCCCCACTTTTCAGATAATATATAACGAAGCAATACAGGACAATCAGTAATTTAGGAATGAATCACTCCCTTCAATAGAAATATCATTATTGTTGAACCAACCCTATTGGGGATTCTAAAAATTCCTTTAATACTAAACAACTTGCTCCAATTATTCCTGCTGATCCTTCTGATTGGTAATGAATATTAACCTCTTGAACTACTTCACTCCATAAAAACAGCGATAGCTTCTTTTTAATAGAGCCTACCCAGTCAGAGTCTCTTTCGATCATTGGTCCTGCTAAAACAATCACTTCCGGATTATATGTACAGGCGACATTCGATATAGTCATAGCTAAATATTCAGATGCTCGATCTAATAGATTTATAGCCCATCTTTCGTTATTATGTTTAGCAGCAAAAATTTCATTGATCGATTTGCCACTTTCCTTTTCTAATGCTGAGCTGCAAATATAAGTTTGCAAGCATCCAATTCGTCCACAATCGCATAAAATTCCATTCGGATCGATCGTTGTATGACCAATTTCTCCAGCGATGTTATTAATACCCCTTACGACATCACCTTTGTCCATAAATGCTCCACCAAGTCCACTCCCTACATAAATACAAGCCGCGCTCTCCATTCCCACTGCACTTCCGTATAATATTTCTCCTAAAAGAATCGCCTTAACTTGGTTATCTACAAATACAGACATTCCTATCTTCTTCTCCAAATAGTCCCTTAGCTCAATATTGCTCCAATGAAATTGCGGGATCATCACAACTTTCCCACTCGGCCAATCAACAATTCCAGGAATACTAACACCACACCCCATAAATCTATCTTTAAAATCGATGTATTCATTTTTCATTTTGTTTAATAAATCTGCAATCATATCAAGAATGTCAAAAGGTGAATCGGATGCATCTATTTCCTGTTTTTGTTTAATGAGGACGCTTCCATTTAAATCAACAATTCCTACTTCTATCGAATCTAATTCAATTGTTACTCCTAATAACAGCCCCCCTTTTGGATTTACTTCTAAAAGGATTGCTCTTCTGCCAACCCCTCCCTCTGTTTGTCCGACCTCAACGATAAAATGCTGGTCAATCAGCTCTTTGACGATCCTGCTTGTACTAGTTGCACTCATCTCTGTCATTTTCGCCAACTCTGCCCTTGAAATAGGACCAAATCTCTTAATTAATTTAAATAACAACAACATGTGGTGCTTTCTAACCATACTTTGATCATGTTTAGTTTCTAACATCATATTAGTATCTCCTGAATTTTTAGTAGTTTTTATTATGTTTCGTTTATAAAATGACGTTTTTTTGAATTAATAACTCCACCGGTGTTACTAATTAGGATTATAAACTCCCTCTTTTTAATCGTCAAGAACTTTCTAATAAATCTAATAATTTTTATTTTGCATAGGTGAAATAACTGTATTTGGGAGTATAATAACGAACTCCTTTGAACCCCGGAGAACATTAAGCATTCCCCCCCTCTGTTCTCTTATTCCAAAATGAGTAGTGGATGAATAATCCGCTTTGACCTTTTCCCCTTATCTACTTCCTTAACGATCACTTCTATAAACCCCACAAAAACTCCTCGATTAATTCAATCTATAAATCCATGTAAGGCAAGTAACGTTTATGATTTTTTCATAAAATAACTCTTCTGTGTCCGTAGATTAAATGGGGAATTAAAGTTTCAAACAAAATTTAGAGGAGGATGACAATATGCTTTAAAATATAAGTTCAGCAATAGTAATCATGTTGACTCTCGTTTCATTGGCAGGTTGAAAACCATCGGATAAATATGCCGGTGATTGGTTTGCTGTTTCAGAGGATGGAGAAAAAGCAATGATCCACTTTTCAAAAGAAAAAACAATGACCATCTCTGATGAGGGTGGTAACGAAGATGAACATGAGCTTAATCAAACGGGTGCAGGCTTTCATAATAATGTTGGGTATTATCAAATTAAGATCGATGGTTCAAGTTATTATTTTTGAAAATAAAAAGGATGAATCGAATGCTACTCTCGTAAAACAAACGAATGTAGCGAGCGATTTTAAAGACCTCGTTGGTGATATTATTTATACGATGAACTGAGACAGCTATCCGGATGAGTCAAAGTAAGAATTCGATGGTGGGCTGAAATAAATAGCTAATGGGGATTCAAGAATATACCGCATTTTAACAAAACGGAAAGAAATGTATGTAGAAACATTGAACTAGAAGTAAGGGGAATCTGCCTATCGATTCGATGATAAAATTCTCTCCGTAGTCTACGGGATATTTTTATTATTAAGTCATTATTACATTCCATCCCAGTATTTTTTCACGAAAACAATTATCTAATATCCTACCATCAAAAAGAAGCATCTATTTTTTAAAGATGCTTCTTTTATGATTCAAGTTATTTATTGCGCTGTTAGCTCTCCCTTTAAGCGATCCTCTAATTATAGAAAACTTCTTCTCTTAAATCAGCATTCCTGCAATTGCTGCGCTTAACAGGTTGGCTAATGTCGCCGCTATTACCGCTAGTAAACCCATCTCTGCAATATCTTGTCTTCTTGATGGTGCAATTCCTCCTAATCCACCAATCATTAATGCAATTGCAGCTAGATTGGCAAAACCGCAAAGCGCGAAGCTAATCATCGCTACACTTTTAGCAGACAGATTAGCAATCTCAGGTGCAAAAGCAGTGTAGGCAACAAATTCGTTTAGCACAAACTTCTGTCCAATAAAAGAAGCAGCCTGTAACGCTTCATCCCACGGAACTCCGATGAGGACGGCAAGCGGAAAGAAAATGTACCCCAAGATTTGTTCTAATGTTAACGTTCCAAATCCAAAGATCCCGCCAATTGATCCGATAATTGTATTAATCAAAAAGATTAAAGAAATGAAAGCAAGTAATAATGCACCTACACCTGCTGCTATTTTTAATCCATCCGCTGCTCCACGCGCAGCTGCATCTACTACATTTCTTGATTCCTCATCTTTGATCATTTGGATGCGCACATCCGTGTTTAGTTGCTCTGTTTGTGGCATGATGATCTTTGCTAATAACAATCCTGCTGGAGCTCCCATAAAAGCAGCCGCTAATAAATACTCTAAAGGAACCCCAAGCATTGCATATCCCCCCAAAACAGAACCAGAAACACACGCCATACCTCCTACCATGACGGCAAATAACTCCGATTTTGTCATTTTCTCAATATAGGGCTTAATGACCAATGGGGCTTCTGTTGGACCGAGAAAGATATTCGCTGCCGCTGACATCGACTCTGGCTCACTTGTTTTCAGCATTTTTGCCAAAAAGCCACCTATTAGCTTTGTTGCAAACTGCATGACTCCTAAATAATAGAGAACTGATATTAATGATGCAAAGAAAATAATAATTGGTAACACTTGTAATGCAAAGGTAAACCCTGCGTTATCTGCGTTCAATATTCCTCCAAACAGGAACTGAATTCCAGCATTGGACGAGTCGATTACGTTTTGGACAATCGCTGAAAAATATTGGAGAATCTTTCTTCCCAATTGCCACTTCAATACTGCAAATGCAAAAATAAGCTGAATGGCTAACGCGCCAATGACTGTTCTTAGATTGATGGCATTGCGTTTTCTCGAAAGGGCTGCTGCTAATGCCAAAATTCCGATTATTCCTCCGACTCCCCAGATGTATTGCATATTTCCTCCCCCATCATCGTCGAATTATAAAATGTACAGACGAGATAGCATACAGAGGCGGCTACCCGCCTCTTATGCTTAACAAATTTGAGCAACACCGTTTCTATATATTTGCCTGTTTTTAGCTTGCTCGTAGACAATGTTCACAAGTTTTCTATTGTATCGCACGCAATACATCAAAAAGCATTTCTTTGAATGCATGACGGTCAATCGCTTCACAAACACGAACATTCTTTGTTCGTTCCAAACGGTTATTAATATCCACAAGACTATATCCTCTTGTAAGTTCGCCAACTAATTCAATATCTACATGATAAAGATTAGATTTAGTCATTATATCTTCATTTGCTGCAACCGCAGCTAAAAGTGTGTCCGGATGCGTAGTGCCGTTTAATTGATGGACACTTTTATTAAATTTCATAACAACCCGATTTACATCGGTGAAAAACTTTGCCCCTTTTGTTGCCAATTTCTCAATTTCCTCGTGGTCACTGTCATCCATAATTGAATAGTTTGTACACATTTCCCAGCCAACCATAGTGATTGGAATACCCGAATGAAGGACAATTTTTGCAGCTTCCGGATCAACCCAGAAATTATATTCAGCACTTGGGGTAATATTTCCTAAAGCATTGTTTGTTCCACCCATGATATAGAGATGAGGAATTTTCGGAACGATTGTAGGATCTTTTTTAATTGCCATTGCTATATTCGTCAATGGCGCAATCGCTAATAAATGAATATCTCCAGGATATTTATGAACAGATTCTATTAGAAAATCAACAGCATGGCCTTCAGCTGGAGACTGGACTGCTTTTTCAAAAAATGAATCACCCATTCCATCTTTACCATGGACATCTTCAACAGTTCGATGTTCTCTTTCGCCCAGCCCCATTAACGGACGCTCACAACCTTTATATACTGGTACTTGTCCACTTTTTCCAGCGACCTGAATTGTGTAGAGCGCATTTTCAACCTGCTGATCAAATTGGACATTTCCACCAGTTATCATGATCCCTTCTACTTGAAAATGATGAAGGGCTGTTAATATCGCAATCGTATCATCACCAGCTGTATCCGTATCAATAATTACCTTTTTTCTCTCTATCATTTAGATTCCCCTCCGTTCTTAACTTGGCTAATTCCGTCATATAATCGAAAAATGCATCGCGATTCACATCATAAACTACATTCACCCGGCGGCCATCAGCCGTTTCAACCGTACGTCCCTGACTTGGTCCATCTGTAATGACAATACTATTAACCGTTTTCACTTTAACCAGATCACTATTGCCAATAAACGCAGTTGTCAACACATCCCATAAATAGTACGTAGAATTGGTTGAAAAATGAACGAGAGGCGGAACCATAGCGTAACATTGACCTAGAAAATCAGCCCCAATATATTTACGCTCTCTAGCCCACCGTTCACGCACATCCAAAGTCAAAGGTACTTGATTTGTGCTTTCAAGCGCTACTAAATCAATTTCTATACTGCTTTCCCATACCCGAGCCGCGGCTTCTGGGTCCCAAAATACATTCCATTCTGCGGTCCCATCATGTTCAGGTTCGTGAACATTTCCAGCTTCACGAAAAGTGCCACCCATCCAAACGAGTCTTTCAATTTTCCCTTCAATATCCGGAGCATCATCTAACGCACGTGCAAGGTCAGTGAGAGGACCCGTGAATAATAAAGTAGTTTTTTCAGTGGTATTACGAATAGCATCTATCATATGAAGGTGTGCCGGCTTTTTTGCTACCGGTGTGATAATTTTTCCGGCTTCATTTAAAATCGGTAGTGCATCTACATAAAAGGCATGCATACGCCAATCTTTTGGGAATGGATTTTTCCCTCGAGAATTTGATTCTGCTACATCGAGCTCCCTATTTCCAAAGCGATCAATAATTTTTCGACTTGCAAAAACTGCTGGCTCCAAATAACAATCAGCCGGAATAACCGATACTCCTGTCAATTCGACATTATCCATTTTCAATAATAAAAATAATGAAACAAGATCATCGACTCCACCGTCGTGATTAAAATAAACATGCTTTTTCGTCATCTCTATTTTCATCCTTTTCATTATATCTCTACAATTTGTTTTTCAAATTCTTCAAGCTTCTCCCTTGTTGGGAGGCCTGGAATAACGTCTCTCTTCGTTACACAATAGGAGCCGACAATACTTGACTTCTCCACGGCTTCCTTCAATGGTAGTCCCTCCGCAAGATAAACAGCTAGCGCTCCTGTAAAGGAATCACCCGCTCCCGTCGTATCAACAGCTTCCACTTTATAGGCAGGTACTTGTACCACAGCTTGTTGAGTTACAATTAATGCCCCATTTTCTCCTCGCGTTACAATCACAGCTTCTGGTCCCTTGTCTAATAGGTTAAAAGCAAGTTCTTCGCATTTTTGTATAGATAATGCTTCATTTGGATTTTCACCATTTAGGATAAGCAGCTCCGATTCATTCGGATTAATAATTGTTGTATATTGTAACAACTCTAACGCTTCAATATTGGCAGGAGCAGGATTTAAAATCACCGTTTTTCCTGATTGCCAAGCATAACGCAAAGCCGATCTTACGGTGTCAATACGATTTTCTAACTGACAAACAATAATATCAGCTTCATCAACCTTACTTAAAACGCTTTCATCATTTGGTAAAAGATCATGATTGGCCCCTGGATCAACCAGAATGCAATTTTCGCCTTCTGCGTTTAAAAAAATGAAGCCAACCCCCGTACTTTTATTGTTTGAACGTCGTACGCCCGAAACATCAATGTTTTCAGCTTCGAGCATACGAAGTCCCTCATCTCCATAACGATCATTTCCCAGACAGCCAACAAACGCTACATCACCGCCAAGTCTAGCTGCTGCAACTGCTTGATTAGCTCCTTTTCCACCATTACTTTCGGAGAAATTATGCCCGATTAACGTTTCACCCCAAACAGGCACACGATCAGTTTGGCATGTTAAACCGACATTATAGCTGCCGATTACTAGAATCTTTTTTGCTTCTGTCTCCATACCTCTTCACCCCTTGTAAATCTTAATCACGCTGTAAAAAAGAAGCCACTGAATATTTATCAGAACGTAACCATACATATGAAATTTCGACTGGTTTTGATTCATCTAAATACGTAATTTGATCCAAATATAGAACAGGAGTACCTATCGGTAACGATAAAAATAATGCTTGTTCCTCTTCTAATGCTCTTGCTTCAAACTGACGGAAACCATACTTAATTTTTCGACCGCTGTTTTTTTCAATTGCTGCAAACAAATGTGTCTTTTCAAAGTCAACTTGTTCAATTCCTCGACAAAGTTCCATATCAATATAGTTTTCAAGTACAATGACCGGATCATCTCCGATGTATCGGACACGTTTTAAGTAAAGCACGGTTTGTCCATCTTTTAATGAAAACTTTTGCCGAATTGATGCTTTTGGCTGTATGATACTTTTTTCAATTACTTTCGTCTCAAACTTAATGCCTTCTCTTTCCATTGATTCTGCAAAAGAAATTAATTCTTGTCCAAAAGGATGTGATATTTTAGGTTCCGCAACAAACGTCCCTTTCCCTTGAATTTGAATTAGAATCCCTTCTTTTATTAATGAAGAAATTGCTTTCCGAAGTGTCCCCCTACTAACATCAAGTTGCTTTGCTAACTCTTCTTCTGCAAGTAATTGATGATTTTTCTCCCATTCTTTTGTAGAGACTTTTTCACGAATCCAATCGGCTATTTGACTATATAAAGGTCTTGGATCATTTTTATTTATTACATTTATTAGTTCGTTCATTAAAAATACCCTCCCGAATTTATTCCCCATACCATTATACCTTTGTTTAAATTATATAATAGATGGCTCCACCAACAATAATAAACTCGGGATTTGGTTTATTAGTAATCGCTTAAAGCCTCACCAGCACCTGTTACGATTTTCACACCTGCACTTGTACCAAGTAATACTGCACCCGCATTTAAAATGGTGGAGGCACTTTCGAAGTCACGAATACCACCAGATGCTTTGACTAATGCTTTGTCTCCTGCAATTTTCTTTAACAATTGAACATCTTCAACCGTTGCATGGCCACCTTTTCCCCAACCGCTTGAATTTTTCAAATAAGTCACACCCGCATTTAAAGCAATTTCAGCAGCTCGCACCTTTTCGTCTTGTGTTAGCATTCCGAATTCAAGCATAACTTTTGTAACACGACCGTCCGCCGCTTTGACAATCTCCTTGATTTCGCTTTCAAATTCAGCGTACATTCCACTTTTAAAGAAACCAAAGTTTGGCATAAAATCAACTTGTTCTGCACCGAGTGCTACTACCTCAGCCATTTCACGAGCTTTACTTGTCGTAGTTAATCCACCCATTGGAAAACCAAGCGCTGTGCATACTTTAACATCTGATCCTGCTAAAATTGCCTTCGCTTCGTCAATCCAGCAAGGCTGCAGCATTACTCCATCAAATTTATATTCCATACAATCTTCACACAGTTTTAAAATATCTTCTCTAGATACATCGGGATTTACATTCGTATGCTGGATTTTACTTGCAATTTCTTGAACTGTATAAACTTTTGTTGTCATTTTTCTTCCTCCTTTATATACGTATATATACGTCTATGTACGAGTGTATACCTGTTTGATTAGTCTGTCAATATTTTTTTCTAGTTTTAGTTGATCATGTTTAAAAAGATTTGTGTATTAATCAATAAAATAGGATGACATCCTGTTATTGAATGTCACCCTTAACAATATATTCCCGCGTTAAACATGGAAGCGTACACCAAACGAAAACTTAGATGATGCTTTTTAATTTCCCTTTGACATGGATCTCGATTGGAAGTTGTAAACAAGGTCAAAGATTTATTTATTTTGTCAAAATATTTTTATAAAGAAATCCCTCATAAAAGTATGTTGATCCCAGTTTATTAGCTTACAGATCAAAAGAAAGAAATAATATAATTAAGAATAAGTATGAAGCGAAAATTTGGAGTTTATAGACGGACTCATCAATCTGTTAAAAGTATAAAAAATGAATGGAAAAGATTTTGGGGGTTAGATAAAAATTTTTTTATTCAGTAAGCCTGCTTTTTAGGAGTCAGTTATATTAATGATCGGAGAGATTACGGCGTACAGTCGATATAAAGTAGCTGGTGTTTTATAAAAATTTAATATAAGCGTTGTTGTTTACTATCTCATTTTCCCATTAACATCAAAACTACTTCTTTTTTCTTTTTAACTATTAGGTATCAGATGTAATCCATCACAGCAAATGATTCAGGTAAACAAGACATAAAGCATTTAAGTATCTTTCATAATCACCATATGTGATTGATTCATCCCACCGAAAGGAAGGGTCAGAAGCGTGTAATTCAACTCTATTAATAACTATTAAAGATCGAGAAGAACAGCCCACTACCATAAAGACTTCTTAGAGGAATGGGGAAAATATAAAAGCAACAATAAATCGAAATAAAAAGAAGAATGCAGGGATATAGTTGTGGGACGGTTGCACATATAAGCAATCCGTCCCATCCCCATGTTCTCCACCTATTCTTCCTTCATAAATCCATATACAGCTCCTAATAAATTTGCGTCTTGCCGTAATTTGCAAGATGCGATGATAGGTTTAATTTTCGCTAGGTCAACGGCTGAAATAATCTCATCAAGTTTCTTATTTATATTGATAATCAGATCTTCTCTTGCGCTGATGCCGCCGCCGATTAAGATAATTTCTGGGTCATAGATATATTGTAAATTATAAATCCCAACAGCTAATAAATGATAAAATTCATCAATGGCCGTCATGCAAATTTCGTCCCCTGCCTCTGCCATTGAAAAAATTTCTTCTCCTGATAGCTCGTCTGGGTCGATCTGCTTTGCTTTTGCCACTTTTCGCACAAGTGCTTTCGTAGAGGCTACTCTGCTCCACACGTCATTGCTATCTGTAATGTTTGTGTTTAGAAGAATATAGCCGAATTCACCACCATGCAGGTTTGCACCTTTATGCAAAAGTCCATTTTTAAAGATTGATCCACCAATACCCGTTCCAATCACCATCACCATTACATCGTTTTTTCCTTTGGCAGCGCCATTCCATACTTCTGCGTACCCTGCACAATTTGCATCATTCGCGATATATACGGGTAGTTTTGTTCGTTCTGACACTAACGCTTTTATATTCGGCCCATGTATATAAGGAATCGCACTTGAGCCGTATATGATCCCTTCTTCAGAAACAGCACCTGGAATACTAATCGCAATTCCTTTAGCATCTGGACAAGATTGGCGATATGTTTCAATGAGATTCAATAAACCGTCAAGTGTCTTTGGAGTTTTTTCTTTATTGGATATGAGGATATGTGCATTCTCATTGACAACGCCACATTTAACAAAAGTTCCACCAATATCAAAGGCAATGTATTTTTGCATGTTAGTTCCCTCGTTTGTTGTCTTAATAGGACCAAACCCTTGGAATCTATTGATTTCAAGGGCTTGGAGGTAGATTATTCATCTCAACTTATTTATAAAAATCATCGTTCTCCGCTTCGAATTCTCTTGTTTCAATTACTTGTTTATACCAGTAAGCAGATTTCTTAAGCGCTCGATTTCGATTGTCTTCTAGATTTATTTCAACTAGGCCATAACGGTTTTTGAATGCATTCATTGGTGAGACGTTATCCGTGAATGCCCATAACATATAGCCTTTACAATTGGCTCCTTCATCAATTGCCTTTAGAAGCCATTTCAAATGCTCACTTATAAACTCAATTCGGTAATCATCTTGAATGATTTGTTCTTCATTCTTGAATCGGCCTTCGTTTTCTACGCCCATTCCATTTTCTGTAATAAACCATTCGATGTTTCCGTACTTCTCTTTTATTCTGATCGCCATATCAAACATAATTTGTGGGTAGATTTCCCAACCACGATATGGGTTCATTTTCTTACCTACTAGTTCGTGTTTTTCATAATAATATTCAGGATGGAAAGGTGTTTCATCATTCCATGCAGTTGTACGAGCTTTTACGCGATGCGGGAAATACAGATTAATGCCCGCATAATCAATCGTATTTTCCTTAATGAGTTGAAGCTCTTCAGCTGTATGCTCAAAAGTAATATCGTGTTTTTCCATTACCTCAAATAATTCCTGTGGATACTCACCTTTAATCGCTGGATCTAAAAATACTCGATTGAAGAAAAGATCATACATTCTAGCCGCTTTTTGATCGTGTTCAGAAGATGAACGAGCATAGGTAACTTCTGGGTTTAGGATTGACCCAATTTTCGCTCCTGTCTTTTCTTTTAATCCCATTTCCTTAAATAACTTCACGACTTTAGCAGTAGCAAGTCCTTTGTTATAATTCCATTGCATCCATTTTTTTGTATTTTGTTCATATGGCCAACGGATGGCATCTAAGTATATGCGTGTTTGGACAACGACTGGCTCATTAAATACAAACCAGTGCTTTACACGATCCCCATAACGTTCGAATACTTTTTCCGCATATTTTACAAATAATTCAACTACGTGTTTTGAGCCCCAACCACCGTATTTTTCAAATAAATAAGCAGGCTGTTCATAGTGCTCAAGACAGATCATTGGCTCTACACCATTTTTAATTAATTCATCAATCACATTTCCGATATATGTTGCGTATTCTTCATCAACAACAGCATTCTCATAATCCACTAAAAAACGCGACCAGTTAATAGATGTTCTAAAATGAGTGAGACCAATTTCCTTCATATAGCCAATATCTTCTTTATAGCGATTGTAAAAATCAGTTGCGCAAGCCGGACCATATCCGTTATGCCAAACATTTTTATTCTCTTTATACCATAGGTCTAAATAAGAATCTTGGAACTCTTTTTTACCAGACCAGCCTTCAGTTTGCCAAGCTGAAGACGCCGCTCCAACGATAAAATCCTCAGGTAGCTTCATTGTTACTTTTTCCATTTCTCATCTCTCCCCAGTTTTTCTAGTCTTGTAGCTTTCTAAATTTTCGATAGTCTGTCGGAGTCATTCCCGTAAGTTTTTTAAACACTCCAACGAAATACTTATATTCTTGAAACCCTACTTGTTCCGATATTTCACTGACTTTAAATGGAGTCTCCACAAGTAATATTTTTGCTTCATCAACTCTTAATTGGTTGACATATTCATTAAAATTAACGCCTGTTTTCTGCTTGAATAGAGAGCTAAGGTAATTTGGCGTTATATTAATAACATCCGCCACCTCATGAACTTTAATGTTCATTTTGTAATACTCATGTATATATTCCTTCGCATGATTGATTAACAAATCTTGTTTGTCTACATTTTTTAACTCAGCTTGTTCCTTGCGAATAATAGAAAGGTCCTGATAGAAAAGCTCTTCCAATAGTTCATAGGAGTTGTTTACATGAACATTTACAATCTGCTTGTAATGAAAAACCGATTGATTTACCTTTGTCCCACCTAGAGATTCGTAATGATTCAATATTTTATTGAGCATCCCCCTACAAACCTGAACAACTTCTTTTAAGAAAAATTGATTTTCTGAAAAGTATCGGAACAATTCATTAGTAATAAAATGTAGGTCCAAACCTTCCACTTGAATGACAGTGTCTATTAATTGTTTTTCAAGTTTAGTTGGATAGAGCTGATCTGTTGCTCGAGTCACTTGATCTGAAACTACAATGCTAGGGCGGTCTATGAAAGGTAAAAATCTTCCTTTATTTATTAGTTCTGTAAAAGCGGTCCTGAGATTTTTAATCGGAATCCACTCATCGTTCCAAACAAATTGAAGTGTAATTCCATCACTCTGAATTGAATTTTGCAGCATATCTGGAATCAGATGCTGTCTATCCTCACTATAAACACAGGTGAGTAAGATATTTTCCTCAGTAAAAAACGAATAAGAAGTAAGTCCATATTTTTGTAGTTCGCTCTCAATCGTTTTCTCCCAACCGCCTAAAAATTCCTCATATTCCACATCAGAAAGACTGTTTATTTTTCGCATATAATGTTGATGCATACTAATAAACGTATAAACCATGATGTGATTGTATTCGTCCGATTTAGTAGTGTGGGATCCCTGCAAATCTGATATTTGCTGGAGAATCGCATTTTGCAATCCCGTTTCGTTCTGATCCATTTGTTCCTGCTGTTTTTGCTTAATTTTGTTTGTTATGTTTTTAACTATTTCTACGAGCTCGTCAATATTGACTGGTTTAAGTAAATAATCTTCCACACCCAATTTAATGGCTTTCTGGGCATATGCAAACTCATCATATCCACTAAGAATAATCGTCCGAATATGAGGGTAGTTGCCGTATAGAAAACTTGCTAGCTGCAACCCATCAGCCTTTGGCATCCTAACGTCTGTAATTACAATATCAATATTTCCATATTGTTTAACCTTCTCGATGGCATCTTCTCCGTCATATGCTGTGTCTACCACTTCTACATTGATGGTCTCCCATGGGATTGTTAAACGTAACCCACGCGAAATAATAGGTTCATCATCCACTATTAACATTTTAAAGGTCACGAGTGTTCACCTAATTTCTCTATGTTGTTTGGGTCCCACAATAGTGGCAGAATAAGCCTTACCAATGCTCCTTCTTCAGGTTCTAACACTAGCAACCCAAAAGGTTCTCCTAACGCAATCGCTAAACGTTCTTTTAGGTTTTTTATTGCATAGCCGGTATCTTGCTTGTCTTTTTCGAAGCCCCAACCATTATCAATCACATCGATCCATACTTGGTCTTTCACTTGATAACAGCGAATGGTAATGATTCCTTGCCTCGGTAATTCTTTAAAGCCATGCTGAATGCTATTTTCAACTAATGGCTGTATGAATTGTTTCATAATAAAAGCATGCTTGATTTGTTCATCGATAAAAGTGGAGATAGCAAGACGTTCTCCTAGTCGGCTTTTCTGTAATTCTAAATAAGAGTTAATATAGACCATTTCTTCTTCAATCGTGACCCACGTTTTTCCGTTATTTAGATTCATTCGGAAAACTTTTGAAAGTTGTTCGATTTGTTGGCCTGTTTCCATCGCATTTTCGAGCCGTGCGGTCCATCGAATCATGTCGAGCGTATTATAAAGAAAATGTGGATCAATTTGATTTTGAAGTGCCTTTAATTCAGATTCCTTTTGTCTAATCGTCAGCTTGTATTCTGTATCAATATGTCTTTGAATGGTTTTTACCATCTTATTAAATTGCATACCTAGCTGACCGATTTCATCATTTGATGAGACGTCTACATTCGCAGAGAAATTCCCTTTCTCAAGCTGTTGTGTTTTGTCCGTCAATTCAATGACTCTTTTTATATTGGAGCGATAAAATCCATAAAAAGCGATGGCTCCAAATATTAAAAGAAGGAGAATCATATTACGAATCGAATTTTGCACGGTAAAAAGTTCCTTAACCAAATCCTCCTCATTTACAATTACAATAGATGTCCAATTTGTCCCACTTAGCTTTTTCTTAACCGCTTTATAATCATCGTTATTGTTCGTAAAATCGTAAGTTAAATCCTCACTATGATTGACCCAATTAAGAAATGCGGGATCATTGTATTTTTTCCCTAGAAGCTCTTGTTTTGAGTGAAGAATAATTTCACCTGACTTAGACATGACAAGGTAATTTCCTTGTTTCACTTCTAAATTTTTGGTGATTTTTTCCTGATCAAGACGGATTCTTACGATCCCAATCGGTTGAGTGATTTGATTGAGGTCATTAATTACTCTAGAGAGACTGATCACATATTTCTCTCCGTTCCATTCACTCGTGACCTCATAAGTATCACTCCAAACTGGAGACCCTTTCCCTTCCAAGGCAGCCTGATTTAATTCACTCTCATCCCCGAAAACCGGTTCACCAAATGTCAACTCGTTTCCAGTGGCACTTGTTAACAGGATGGAGGATATATACTCATTCGACATCAACTGAAAGGTAAAATAGCCCTTTATCCCTTCGATACTGCTTTTATAGGACAAGCTAGTTTCTTCTGATGTTTTAAAAAACGTCCGGAAATCCTTATTGTAAATCATATAAGAGGACATACTTTCAACATCCCGAATGATGGACAATAGGTTTTGTTCATCTTTATCAAGCATTTCTATGATGTCCTCTTCCACTTGATTTTTAACTACTTCCGTTGTTTGAGTATAAATGAGTATTCCGTACAATACTGTTGGAAGTGTTATGAAAAGAAGGAATATGATAATAAACTTCCTTTTTAAGCCCCAATTTCGCATCATTAGCATTCAACCTTTTAAATATTATCCTTTTACCGCCCCAGCTGTCATACCTTTAACAATATTCTTCTCAAATAGGATGTAGAAAATTACAATTGGAATCAATGACATCGTTAATCCTGCCATTTGTGCACCGTAGTTCGTTGTAAATTGACCTGCGAAATTCGCTAAACCTAATGGCAATGTTTGAAGTTCTGGGTCATTAATTAGAACTAGCGCAAACGAGAATTCATTCCAGTTATAAATGAAATTAAGAATCACAGTTGTAGCTATTGCCGGGCGTGACATTGGTAGAATAATGGACCAAAATATTTTAAAAATCCCGCAACCGTCCATAATTGCTGATTCTTCAATGTCCTTAGGAAAGCCTTTCATAAAGCTTGTTAAAATAAAAATCGTAATTGGCAAGTGAAAAGCAATATATGGAAACAGTAAGGTAATAGGACTATTCAATAATCCTAAATTTTTCATTAAAATAAACATCGGTACTAATGTTGCATGGATTGGAATTAATAGTCCAAAAATGAAAAATCCATATATCCACTTACTCAATTTGAATTCAAATCGGGATAAGAAATAAGAAGCTAAAGCCCCGATAAAAACAGTTAATAATGTTGCGGTCAATGTAATAAAAATACTATTTTTAAACAGAACGCCTAGGTTTGCAATGTCCCAAGCAGCCGTATAGTTTTCTAATAAAAATTTCTTAGGAAAGCCAAATTGGTTTGTTGCAAACTCCTTTTCCGATTTAAAGGAGTTGATTGCCATCCAAATGATTGGATAAGCATTAATAATTACAAATAAAATTAACGCAATATAGATACTTAATTTTTTAATACTTCTTTTCTTTGGTATTTTGTTTGTCTTCGCCACTGTGTCCACCTCCTAAATCATTTTCTTTCCTAATACTTTGTTTACTATCGCAATTAAGATAAGACTAAAGAAGAAAATAAATACTGACACAGCACTACCATAACCATACTGCAATTTTGTAAATGTTTCATTAAACATG
Source organism: Bacillus sp. FJAT-50079 (assembly GCF_018343515.1). Lineage (GTDB taxonomy): Bacteria > Bacillota > Bacilli > Bacillales > Bacillaceae_C > Lederbergia. The sequence goes on from NZ_JAGYPD010000001.1 coordinate 234,185, forward strand.
TAAAGTGCCATAACATCTGTTGAATGTGCTGGACCACCATGTGTCATTACGTAGATTAAATCAAATGTTTTCAAACTACCTGCAATACAAAGGATGATTGCAACTAGAATTGTATCCCAAATCATTGGAACAGTAATTTTCCAGGTTGTTGCCCATTCTGAAGCACCGTCCATTTTAGCAGCTTCCAATACTTCAGTAGGTACATTTTGTAATGCGGCAAGAAAAATAATTAAGTATAGACCAATGAACTGCCAAACGACAACTACTAACACAGCTGCCATTGTCCACTTTGGATCTCCTAGCCAATTTTGTGCGAGAGAATCTAACCCAATGGAGCGCAAAACTTCATTGATTAATCCATTACGAGAATTGTAAATCAAGCTCCATGTTAAGGAGATAACAACTGTTGATAAAACAACTGGTAAAAAACCAATGGTTCTAAATAATTTAGCACCCTTCAGTTTACGGTTCAATAAAAGTGCAAAGAATAAAGCGATTGGGACTTGACCTAATACAGAGGCTAATACTACATATATATTATTTTTTACAGAGTTCCAAAATAGGGGATCCGCAAATAACTTTTTAAAATTATCTAATCCTACAAAGGTCATTTTATTGAATCCATTCCAATCCATGACTGAATAATAAAAGGATTGGAGAATCGGATAAATGGCAAAAACAACATATAGGATGAAAGCAGGTAGTATACCTAGTATAATCGCGGCTTTAGTCTTCTTGGTTAATTTCATGTTCTCCCCCCCTAAACATTCACAGGTTACTTAAATGCAAGTAACCTGTGAAAGAATCTATAAACGATTATTTACTTTCGTTTTCTTTTTGCATCTCTTTTGCTAATTCTTCAGGTGTTTTTCCACTTAAGGTAATAGCTTGTAAGCCATTGTTAATAATATCTGTTAGTTCAGGTGTTAATGTTGCATCATATACTGGTGCTAGTCCACCTTGAACAAAGCTATTTGCAACTTGGAAAATTTGCGGAATGCTATCATCCATTTCGACATCGGCTGGAACGATAATGTTTGCTTTGATCAAACCTTGGTATAAATCTTCACCATAGTAGTATTTTAGGAATGTGAAAGCAGCTTCTTGCTTTTCTTCGCTTAACTTGCTGCTAACTGCAATACCACCACCAGCAACACCAGCAATTCTTGCAGGATCTCCGTTACCACCTTCAAATGCAGGGAATGGAGCTACACCAATGTTTTCAATATCTTCTACACTGTCTAAAATTGGACCAATTGCCCATGAACCAGCAAAGTGGATCGCTGAATTTCCTTTAATGAATTCATTTCGTGATTGAGCTTCATCAAGGGTATTCAAATCTTCATTAAATGCTTCCAATTTTGTTAATTCGTCGATAACAGATAATGCACCAATAAATTGTGGGTCTTCAAAAGTGCCATCTCCGTTTAATGTATTTTTCAAGAAATCGCTACCAGTAAAGCGGTCAGCAATTGTAGAAATATAAACCGATTGTAATGGCCAGATAGATTTGTTACCTAAAGAAATGGGAGTAGTTCCATTTTCATTAAGCGCTTTTACAAGTTCTATTAATTCTGCATATGTTTTTGGGAACTCATCATAACCAACAGCTTGAAGCATGTCTTTATGATAGTAAATTACACCTGTAATACTAACGTTCGCAGGGATTGCGTAATAATTTCCATCAACCGCATAGTCTTGTAGGATTGAATCCGGAATGACTCCATCCCAGTTCTCAATGATTGGATTTAATGGAAGAATTGCTCCACCTTCAGCAAGAGGTGCTGTTCTCGCTCCAGGCCAAACACGCATCATATCAGGTAATTGATTTCCGGCAGCTTGTGTTCTTAATTTTGTTTCATACTGGTCGTGCGGAATAGCCTCTACTTTAACCTGAATATCTTCATGTTCTTCATTAAATTTTGCAATAACCTCTTTATAAAGGGTATTCTCCGGACGATCCTCTGTCCAGTCAGTCCAAAGTGTAAGCTCAATTGCCCCATCTTTTGTAGACTGCCCCTCTTTATCATCGTTACCGCCACATGCAGCTAATGCTAGCACCATCAGTAACCCCATTAGGACTAAACCTAATTTCTTCATCATAATTTTCTCCCCTTTTTTCAATACAATATAAAGTGCTTACAATACACATTGTAACGCTTACAATTTTATCGAGTATCCTACAAATCTACAAAAACATCTAAAATTCTCGGTAGTTGGGGGTGGCATTTATGGTAAAGTGCACGGATTTGCCATTTTATATACAGCGTTTACTTTTAAAGGTAATCGCTTACTGTGGAATTTAAACGAAGGGAATAGAATTTTTATCCTTATCGGAGAATGTGGGAAGAGAGAATAGTACCTATTTTTCCCCTATCGTGGTAATTACTCAATTTGTTGTACTTTTGGCTCGACTTCAATCAAATATATCGGTATAAACCATTAATGAACAACAAACTATTGGGAAAGAAAAAGCTCATCTTGGAAAATGGAAAGGTTAAAGATTGAAGAAGAGGCTAGGGGAATTCGGAAATATTAAACATTTTTTAGAATCGAGAGCTCTAAAGGGGAAATTTTATCTTAAGAAAGGCCTGAGTTCAGATTCAGGCCTTTTTAATTGTGAGTGAGTCCGTTACATTAGTTTTCAGTTATATTACGATTTTGCAAATCTTTTATAATACGCGGATATTCCTTATCAAGCTTATAGAAAAATAGTAAGATGATTTGGGCCACAAATACAACGATTGGGATATAAATAAAGATTGCTTCAATTGCGAATAAAGCACTCTCAGATTGTGTTGTCTGCCCACCTACGTAGCCATTTAAACTTAAAATCCATCCCATTAATGCAACACCTAACCCTACACCAAGCTTTTGCCCCATACTACCTCCACTATATAAGACACCTTCATTCCTTATACCTGTTTTCCATTCACCATATTCAATGGTATCTGGAAGCAATGCCCATAATGCGCCTAATAAAGGTACCTGCCCAATTCCTCTTATAATTTGGCCGACAATTACAAGGGATAGACTTGAAGGTTCTATTAATATTAATACTGAGCCAATTATACTTATAATAGAACCTCCGATCATTGCATTTCTTTTTCCATACTTTTTGAAAATCGGAGCTAATACTAAGAATCCAATGAGTAATGGAATTAAAAAAACTAACGTCAAAATCCCAACTAAACCTGGACTACCGAGTATATACTCAGCATAATAAATCGTGCTTCCTTGATTAATTGCATATCCAATACTGTAAATAATAAAGTATAGAAATACCATTACCCAATATTTATTTTGTGTAAGGGTCTTCAGACTCTCTTTAATAGGGACATTTTTCTTAGAACCTACTGCGGGTTGTACCCTTTCTTTGGTAGTTTTAAAAGTGATTAAAAACAAGAATACCGCAATAGCTCCAAAAATAGAATAAGTGATGATCCAGCCAGTTTGATTACCTCCAAATGCATTAACAAGTGGCATTGTAAGGTTGCTCACAATAATTATTCCGATATTAGCAAAAAACATCCTATAAATATTTAATACAGAACGTTGGTGCTGGTCTGGCGTAATTAATGTATTTAAGGTTCCATATGGGATAACCACCCCTGTAAATATTAATACGAGTAAATTGTATGAAACAATCACATATATTACTTTCCCAGTATAACTGATATCTGGTACTGCGAATAAGAGTGCTGTGAAAATTCCAAAGGGAACACATAGCCATAATATCCACGGGCGAGCTTTTCCATGTTTTGACTTTGTTTTATCAACGATTGCGCCCATTGCTACATCTGAGATACCATCTAGGAACCTGGAAACCAACAATATTGTACCAACTAGTGCTGCCCCGATACCGACAACGTCTGTATAGAAGTATACAATAAACATTCCCATTGAAGCCCAAGCAAAGTTAATAGCCAAATCGCCAAAACCAAATCCAACCCTTTCCATTGTTCCAACACTATGACTTATAGGAGGGTGTTCAGCGGTTTCTTTTCTTGCCTCAATCATTATTTTATTTCCCCCTTTTCTTGTACACGTTTACATTCGATTAATTCCTTACCATTAGCCACTGTATGAATATCCTAATTCTCTCTACCTATAAAATAAAACATTCCAGGAGAGTTTAGGTAACAACACATTTGTATCCACATACTCCGAGACATCCTTCTCAATCATTGTGATAAGATTAGGATTTTCAAACGTATTTCTGGCTTCAAGGTTATCGCCGTTCAATATAAGATGTTTTGAAATTTTACGTTCTCCGAAACCATTTAATTGAATAGTCAATTCTGTCTCTTCCTCTTGATTACAATTTAGAGCAAAAACAATAATTTCATTTGTCTCCTTATTAAAAACTGCTGCCGCTTCAACAAGTGGGCTTTCTCCAAATTCGCTTTCGTAAGTTGCCCCTCCTACAATGCCATTTAAGACAATTCCTCTTGCAAAATTACTTACCATTTGAAACGGATAGTAGGTAGTTTGCTTTAAAAGACCACCATCTTTTTGCGTAGTAATAGGAGCAATGACATTGATCAATTGTGCAAGACAACCAATTTTTACCCGATCAGCATTTTTTAACAATGTTATAGCAAGACCGCCTACGGTTAATGCATCTAATAAATTATATTTTTCTTCAAGTATAGCCGGGGCTTCTTCCCACTTACTTGCAGAAGTCATTTCAAAGGTAGTTAAGCCATTTAAATCATCAAGACTATCAAGTTTAATATCTTGGAAATTCCAAACATTCCACTCATCCAAGCAAATCTGAATTTCTTTCTCTTCCTTCATTTTTGACTTTACAAAATCAAGAACACGAACTGTATTCTTTATATGATTATCAAGTTGCTTATAGGAGGCTAAGAAGTTCGTTAGTCCCTGTCCAGAATTCATGTTGTAGTTATGAGTAGATAAATAATCCACGTATGGGTAGAGTTCTTGAAGGACGATCCGGTCCCATTCTAAGTATGAAGGAAGCATCTCGTAGCTACTCCCGCATGCAACTAATTTAATATCTGGATCAACCCATCTCATCATTTTTGCTGCTTCTCGAGCTTTCTTTGCATAATCTTCTGCGGAAAGGTGACCTGCTTGCCATGATCCTTCCATTTCATTTCCTAAACACCAAAACTTAATATTGTATGGTTCTTTACTACCGTTTTTAATCCTTAGATCACTCCAGTACGTTCCACCCGGATGATTACAATATTCGACTAACTCTGCTGCTTCTTTAACAGTACCAGTTCCTAAGTTAACTGCGATCATCGGTTCAATTCCTGCTTTTTTTGCCCATCTGCAAAATTCATCAATACCAAACTGGTTAGTTTCAACACTTGCCCAAGCAAACTCTAATCTTTTGGGTCGATCCTCTTTTGGACCAATGCCGTCCTTCCATTCATAATTCGAAACGAAATTTCCACCGGGATATCGAATAATAGGTACATTCAATTCCTTTATCGCTTCAATCACATCTTCTCTGAATCCATCTTCATCTGCGTGTTGATGCCCAGGTTCATAAATACCTGTATATACGGCTCTACCTAAATGTTCAATGAAGGAACCAAACATTTTTGGATCAATATGACCTACTTCGTAGTGACGATCATAATAATAACTAACTTTTTTCACGTGAGTACCTCCCGCTTTATTTATTTTATTCTATTTAATTTCCTTCCCCTATTTCTATTTGGTTTAGATAAAGTTCAACAATCTTACTACCAAACATAAACTTAACCACTTTTTTGTATTACTTGCCACGAAACGTTGCTACTTATTTTTTACAACAAATCATCCGAATTTTAAGGCTAAACTGCTAAACATCTTACTCTTTTACATGCATCTCATTTAGATAATGTACGTACATCTTTTTTCACCAAAATTTTTTTATCCAACAGGAAGTGTTGCAAAAATCTTTTAATAATCCCTTTGAATATAACCGCTACTATTCCTCTAAAATGCCCTGGCTCCTGTAAACTAAACACATCCCCCCTTTCAATTCACTATCGTTTTTAGAAAATCCTAAGCATCGTACAAATAGAATTCTTAGTTATCTTTATATAAATTCATCACCTCAACATTCAACCGATAGATGCTAGTAATCGGCAAACTTATTAGTACATATAATAATTATTAACAAAGATGTTAGTACAATTAGTAATTAAAGTCAAGGATTTTATATCTATTAGTTCTACAAACTGAATATTCATGCTAATCACTTCTAAGAAAGATAAAATATAAAAAAGAGAATTGGAAGGAGCATAAGAGGAAAGAACAAAAAATTAGGAACCTTCTTAGAGAACTACGGAAGGCAAAAAATTTAACCACACAAGAACTTGCGGATAAAGTAAATGTCTCTCAATCCTATATAAGATGTTTTGCCTAAGTTGGAATAAGTAGGATCAAGCGCGAAATTATTGAAACTCATCACATTAGTCATATAAAGGCATTAATCATGAAAGTATCTTTCCTTGATTAATCATTTTTAACTCAAACAAAATAGCCCGAATCACAAGGATCTGGGCTACTTTAAAGTTGATAATTCTTGTTTGATATGGATCTAGCAAATGTTGTTATTTCATGAAGCAATATAGTTGGAGGAATTAAAAAAATGCGCAAGAAAACCAAAAAGATAACAAATAGTACAACTAATAACGCCCAAAAGGGAACATTTAAACAACCAAATAAATTTTTCGCTAACAAAATAACGCGGTTAGCTTCCTTTTTTATAGTTTTATTAAGTATTATTTATGTTTTTTCCAATGGAAAACAATTAATTAAGTATGTTAAAGCAATCGGTGGATTGATTTTAAAAAAAGCTGAGAGTGTAACAGATTTAAATTCCTTATATTTAAGTTTTTTATGCTTTTTAATGTTTGTACTTTTGATTTTATCATTTTATATAATGCGAGCATCGTATTTTGATATAGATCATATAAAAGGTTGGAAAAAGTGGACTAGTAGATTCACTTATTATATGGGAAATATATATATCGTTATACTGGAGGTAATAATCTACTGCATTATATTTATGATTGCTTTTTCTAATTCATTGCCTAATAAAGCAGGAGATGGGGTAGCCGCAATGGAACATCTATTTTGGCCCATTGTTAAAGGATTAGGCATAATGGTAGTATTTTATATAATTCTTTCATTAATTTTATGGAGGATTTTCCAAAAAATATATGGTGGCCTCGTACTACTTGAAGAACTGAAATGGAACCGTGACGGTGTTGAAATTATCGCAAGCGCATTGTTTATCATATCTATCATTAGTTCAATGATTAGTATTGCGATTGAGGAATATAAATTTAATAATTCTGAAACTCAATTGTTATTTGGAGTTTTTGTATTTACAATTTCTCTTTACGTAATAAAATGTATTAAAAATTTTATTATTACATATTGTGAAACTAAATGATGAATCTTACAGGCGTTAGTTCAAAATTTAGACGCATCCTTACAGTCGGCATTCTTGAACCAACATGTTCGAATGTTATCTTTTAGGGCGAAAAAGCCATATTACAAATATAATAGAATTGCGTTGAGAATTTATTTATAGAACTGAGCATACTAGCCTTTTCAACTGTGATCCTAGGATGCGACTTCATATACCCTTTTAGTCATTGTCATATTTCTCATGAAGATCACCCTTCTTGTTTCTAACCGCTATCCTTATTTTACAAGAAAGGTGCATCCTCTAGATTGACCAATCATTCTTAAAGCTTCAATACCCATTTTCCTTATTGACGCTTAACAAGTTCTTATTACAGATCACGCATTTATCTTCTGGCAAGATTCCTCTCTCACACCCACCCAACGATAAACGGGTGGGCGGTATTTAAAATCCCTTATGATTTTCATTTTACTACCGATTATGGACCGCTTACTACCGATTAGGACGCATTTACTACCGATTCTCACCAAGTTACTACCGATAATAGACAAAATACTACCGATTGTAAAAATATGTAAGCGGAATCCCCGTTTGGGGAGTTTACATTTGTAGCCTCAACACTAACAATAAACTTTTAGTGGGGGATCCATCCATCCTAACCCTCACATAAACCTAGTCATCAAAAGACGTGTAACCTTTTCTTACACCTTTTGTTGATTTATCTTTTATAATTTGAGGACTCTTTTAATGTAGGGAAAAGCTTTTGGTAACCATCACTGGCAAGAACGACCTATTGCACACACTTGTATTCTGTCAATAATGGTTTTTCAAAAAGTTTGATAGATGGAAAGATCACTATACTATTCCTTCCTTATTCTCCAACTGTACATCGGTATTACATACATTTGAGTTTATCTTTCTTCAATCGAATCTTATTTATATCTTCACTTTAAATAGTAGAACAGCACTTTGTTTTCAAAATCTCAACAAAAAAACAAAGAACAAATAGTCGGAAAAAGTTGATCCCCTCTATTTGTTCTTTGTAAGATCTTATTCTATTCGTATCCGCATAGGTTTCCTTTTCTCAAATTTGTAAATATATTTGAAACCGCATGCTTCTGCTATTTGTATCGCTTCTCTTATATGTGACCCGATTGCATCAGGTGTATGAGCGTCAGATCCAACAGTGAGTATTTCTCCACCTAATTCTTTATAAAGAGCTACTACATCAAAAGACGGGAATGCTTCTTTTAGACTCCCCCTTAAACCAGAAGTATTTATCTCAATTCCTATGTTTCTTTCAATTGCCTTTTTTAGAATTGCTTCTATTATCTCTATATAATCGTTCAACTTATAGACACCATAAGTAGGGTGTGCATATCTTTTGAGTAAATCTACATGTGCAAGCACATCGATATTGGCAACTGAAACCATTTGAAAAACCTCTTCGAAATACGCTTGATATGCTTCTTCTTGCCCCATCTCCAAAACCTTGCGTAACTTTCTGTTATTAATGTTATGAACGGACCCTAAAATGAAATCTAAGTCTAGTGGATCTAATGTTTGAGAATACAAATCTTTGAGAAGATGTGGTTCGCAAATTTCAATCCCTCTTTTAATTACCAGCTTCCCTTTATATTTCCCCTGACAATCATCCAATTCATTAAGGTACTTTTCAAAGTTCATATGTCCATATGTTGGCGCTTCTGGATTTAATGAAAAATGTTCTGTGAAACATATTTCATGTATCCCTCTTGCTATTGCCGCTTCACACATTTGATGCATGGGTGCCGGTGAGTCAAAAGAGTTATTCGTATGGTTATGATAATCTACAAAATACAAAATAAAAACTCCTTTCTTAGGTCCCATAGTAAAATATATATAGGGGAAAAACAAGTTGTTACATCCTGACAATTTAGATTATTACAACCATTGGAACATCATTTCATGATCATACTTGCAACAACATGTTATATGAAAACACTTACACGAATGATATCTTCTAATCAAGGGTACTTACCTTAGTTAAAACAAACGAAGTGTCTTCATAAGGAAGTGTCTGAAAGGGAGTTTATAAAATGATTTCATTAACAAAACGCCAGAAAAAAATAGTTTATTTACTGATCAGTGAACAAGATTACAAAACAACTGAATTTTATTCTGGGCAGATAGGAGTGTCGATAAGAACCGTACACAATGATTTAAAAAACATTGAAGTATTTTTAGATGAACAAGAAATATCTTTGCAGAAAAAGCCTGGTTCTGGAATAAAAATAAAGGCTTCTTATGAAGAAAAACTAGTCCTTCTACAGCTGTTAAATTTAAATCATATTGATTTTGACCCGCTTTCAGTTGAGACAAGAAGATTGAGTATATTTTCCAAATTATTGTATGCGAAACAAACAACTTCACTTCAAAAATTATCTGAAGAATACATGGTTAGCACAACTTCCATTGTGAAAGATTTGGACAAAATTGAAGAGTGGATTCGTCATTATAATATTAAACTCGTTAGAAATAGAGATGGAACAAGTATTTCAGGTGATGAGGAAAATATTAGGAGAGCAATTAGCGGGATTGTAAATGACCATCTTTCAATTGGAGCTATGAATGAAACTGATTCGAATACGAAAAGTAGACTAAATACGTCAACTTATAATGGATTGGCAAAAATGTTTGAACAAGAGAAAATTTTGATCGTAGAAGAGATTGTGGAACATGCAGAAAAGGAACTTGGTTACACCATTAGTGAGCCTTACTATACAAACATTTTGACCCATATTTTAATTTTAATTGAACGGGTAAAAAATGGGAACCAACTTTTGAAGATGGATACGTCAATCGCAGTAAACGATGTTTTATATACGGTCACATATAAAATTGCTGAGGGTATCGCTGCCCAAATTAAAGATCGATTTTTCATAGAAATCGACCAAAATGAAATCATCTATATTAATCAATATTTAATGAGCTCTGGGGCTGATAGGGAATTTTTGAGTAATGATAATACACAGCATTTCCTTAACAATCTTGATGAAGAGATCGTGGAACTTGTTACAGAACTCATTTCGATTACATCAAAATCAGCAAATATTGATTTAAGCAATGATAAGGAACTTTATTTAGGGTTAGTTACTCACTTTAAACCTTTATTAAATAGACTTAGGTTTTCAATAAGAGTAACGAACGATTTACTGGAAGACATCAAAAATGAATATGCAGCAACGTTTGCCTTAACATGGTTGGCTTGTTCTAGTTTAGAGAAAAAATACAACTTGAAGGTAAATGAGGATGAAATCGGTTATATTACACTCCATTTCCAGGCAGCAATTGAACGACAGCTTGGATTAAAGAAAGTCATTGTCGTTTGTCCTGGAGGAATTGGTACATCCCATTTAGTGGCGAATCGGATTAAACGTTATATTCCGCAGTTGGATATTAAAGACATTGTCTCTATCAATCGACTCGCAACAATCGATTTACGTGCAATAGATTTTATTATATCTACTGTGCCACTGAATATAGAAGAAAAACCTGTGATCGTTATTTCTTCAGTAGTGAATGAAATGGATGTTCGAAATATTAATAACTTCTTCACTGACTTTCTATTCCGAACAAAAAATCAAAAAATAACATGCCCTCACTTATTACAGGTAGTTGATGAGGATCTAATATTTACAAATCTACCTTTGTCTAATAAGGATGATGTGATCGAATTTCTCTGTCAGGAACTTGAAAATAGAGATTATGTGAAGAGCGGTTATAAAGAAACATTACTTAAAAGGGAAGCTATTTCTCCAACATCACTTGGGAAATTTGTGGCCATCCCCCATGGTAGTAATGAGGAAGTGAACGTCCCCAAAATTTCAATTGCAACATTAAAGGATCCGGTTGATTGGGGAAAAGAACCCGTAAAAACGGTCTTCTTAATTGCAATGAAATTTAATGAAAATATCAATGTGAAACATATTTTATCGGATCTTTATAAATTGGTAGATTCTAATTTTATGTTAGAAAAAATCACAAATTGTAAAACATCCGGAGAACTTATCAATTTATTAAGGAGTGATAATCTTGGTGATCAGCAAGGAATTAGTAAATCTCGAGTTAGAGGCAAAAGATAAAGTAGGGATTATCAACGAATTGGGTGAACTAGCCTATTCATTAGGTAAAATTGAGTCGAAAAAAAATTATATTGAAGCTGTATTAAAACGTGAAAATGAATTTTCGACCGCTTTTGGTGATTTGATCGCTATTCCCCATGGAAAATCAAATACTGTTCGTACACCCTTTGTTGCATTTGGAAGAACAGCTGAAAATGTCGACTGGGATGAAAATGGGCAGCAAAGCGTTCGAATGGTTTTTCTGCTAGGGATACCTGAAGTGAATAGTGGCGATGTCCATTTACGTGTCCTAGCAAACATTAGTAGAAATCTGATGGATGATGAATTTCGCAATAAATTACTTACTGCCGAAAGCATTGATGAAGTATCAACAATTCTAAACGCGGTAGCAATATAAATAAATAGGGAGAGTGGTAGAAATGAAAATCGTAGGAGTTACAGCTTGTACAACAGGAATTGCACATACTTATATGGCACAAGAGGCGTTAGAAAAGGAATGTGCCAAGCGAGGCTTTGAAATCAAAATTGAAACCCAAGGAGGAATGGGCATCGATAATGAACTTACTGAAGAAGAAATCGCAGAGGCAGATGCTGTTATTCTAGCGATCGCCGTTGGAATCGAAGGTGAAGAACGCTTTGAGGAAAAACAAGATCAAGGCAAAGTGTTAACTTTAGATCCTTCAACTGTCATAAGGAATGTCGAAGATGTTATTGATCAATTAGTAAACTTGTAGGAGGCTGAAAAGGATGGCGTTCAATGGAAAAAAGATAGGAGAAGAGCTTAAAAAAGCATTTAGTACCGGTGTGTCCTACATGCTGCCTTCAGTAGTTGTTGGCGGGATATTTTTGGCTATTGCATTGGCCTCTGGAAAACCGTCAGACGATGGAATGCTGGTCACCAATCCATTCCTTCAAAACTTGAATACGATTGGTGCTGCCGGTTTTGCCATGATGATCCCGATTTTAGCAGGGTATATAGCCTATTCCATTGCAGGAAAACCAGGACTAGTTCCTGGTATGATTGCAGGCTTTATCGCCAACAATCCTGTTGGCGATGGTGGTATTCAAACCGGGTTCATTGGGGCAATGATTTTAGGGATCATTTCTGGGTACATCGCGAATTACGTTAGAAAGTGGAAGGTCCCGAATACGCTTAGAACGATTATGCCGATATTAATCATTCCGATGATTACAACATTTATTACATGTATGGGATACATTTATATTTTAGCCCAACCCCTTGCTAGCATGGTTGACGGGCTCATTAAATTAATGTCTTCATTGCAAGGTGGAAGTGCTCTAATTCTAGGTGCGGCAATCGGAGCCTTTACGGCTATTGATATGGGTGGTCCGATTAATAAGTCAATGACTGCATTTACATTAGCATTAATGGCTGAAGGCATTTTTGAGCCTAATGGTGCGCATCGAATTGCAGTTGCGATTCCGCCATTAGGCATGGCTCTATCAACATTTATTTCAAGAAGGAAATATACAAAAGAAGAACGTGGCCTAGGTGTAAGTGCTGGTTTTATGGGGCTAATTGGTATTACCGAAGGTGCGATTCCTTTTGCTATAAAAGATATGAAGCGCGTCGTACCGGCCATTATGATTGGAAGTGCTGTTGGTGGTGGATTAGGGATGTTGCATAATGTCAGTACGTTCATTCCTCACGGCGGATTAATTGTTATCGGCGCGGTTGATGGGAAGCTATGGTTTTTCCTTTCAATGTTAATCGGAACAGTTGTAACAGCAGGCATTTTACATTTATTAAAACCAAATATCGAAGAAAATGCCACTTCAGAGGATAGCAAAGAAAAAAAGGTAGGCTAGTGAAAAAACAATCCATAATTAGGAGGAAGATATTGTGGTAAAAGCATCAATTAATTCAACAGTTAAAGCGATATTGGAATTGCAGGAAGATGGAAAAGGCGCTACATTACTAGGGATTGGGCCGATGTCAGCGAATCTATTACAAGCGAGTTTTGAGTTAGCTAGAGATGAAGACTTTCCATTAATGTTCATAGCAAGTCGTAATCAAGTAGATATGGATGAATTGGGCGGCGGTTACGTAAACGGCTGGAATCAGCATTCTTTTGTGGAAGCAATTCGTAATACTGCAAAGAAAACCGATTTTGATGGTCTATATTATGTTTGCCGCGACCATGGTGGTCCATGGCAAAGAGATAAAGAAAGAAACGATCATTTACCTGCGGAACAAGCGATGGAGCTCGGGAAAAAATCCTACCTTGCAGATATTGAAGCTGGATTTGATTTATTAATGATTGACCCTACAAAAGATCCTTTTGAAGTTGGAAAAGTTGTTCCATTAGAGGACGTCATTAGTCGAACAGTAGAACTCATCGAGTACTGTGAAAAAGAAAGAAAAGCAAGAAATTTACCAGAAATCGGCTATGAAGTTGGGACAGAAGAAACAAATGGAGGACTAACTTCCACTGAAGTTTATGAAACTTTTATTATTAGACTTAAAGAAGAACTTAGTAACAAAGGGCTTCCAATGCCGACATTTATTGTAGGCCAAACAGGAACATTAGTAAGAACAACAGAGCAAGTTGGTACGTTTAATTTTCATAATGCCTATGAATTGGCGCAAATGGCTAAAAAGTACGGCGTTGGATTAAAAGAACATAATGGTGACTACTTGGATGATGTGACATTATTAGAGCATATCCCCTCTAACATCGTCGCAACGAATGTAGCACCACAGTATGGAACAGAGGAAACAAGAGCATATTTAAAACTAGCAGAAGTAGAACAAAGATTGAAAGAATATGGTTTAGTGACTGATCCTTCTAACGTTAGAGATACTCTTCTCGTTCACGCCATTAAGAGTGAACGTTGGAGAAAATGGATGGTAGGAGATCAAACGCAGTTAACCGTTGAGGAAATTATGAAAGACAATGACATCTCTGCCGAAATTCTTGATATCGCAGGTCATTATACTTTTAATGATGAAGCTGTAAAAGTAGAAATTGATAAACTTTACGATAACTTAAGCAAAGTAAACATTGATGGACAAAGGTTTGTAATAGACCATATTAAGCGTCCGATTCGAGACTATGTTGAATCTTATAACCTAAAAGGATCGACTTCAAGAATTATAGAAAAGCTACAATCCTCCGAAGCGATCCAAATAGGGTAAAGTGCTTATCCTCCCAAATCAATATCTTCTACTTGATGTGCATAGGGTTGATGATTGGTCGTCGGAAACTCTATGCATGTCAAAATAGAATTGACATGAGGAGAATCTATACAGAATTAATTTAACACGGTTGTTGATGATTGTAAATACTCATTATCGTAGAAGAATTATATACTCCCCCCTCTAACATGCTTAGTTCTTTTGCATATTAGAAGGAGGAGTATTTGATGCTTATCAACGGAATCAAGTACGCTTGTTTATTCCGGCAAAAACACGTTATCCAATGGTCATTTTATCCTATTATTGCAGCCGCAATCATTAGCAGGGAGCTCTATAAGATAACAAGCAATATTTGGATCAGTACTTAATACTTTGATCATAACAATGTTTCGAGTTGCAATAGAATGATAGAAAGTGACTTATTGTAGGGTAATATTAATTCAATTTTTATAGAACGGTAAATAGCCATTGGAACAAACCTCGTTCCAATGGCTATTATTTTAACTAACTCTCATCTTCTCATACTTACTGGATCAATTATCCGCATATAGCTGAGCAGCTGGCTCATTCTATCGGCAATCTGACCGCATACAATTCAAAACCGCGATATTTATAATTTTAGATGCCTAAATATTGATTCTCTTTTCTTCGCCTAAATAGCTTTTCAGAAGATGATATGCACCAACCATTCCTGCGTCATTTCCTAAATTGGCAAAAGTTATATCGATTCTCTTATGATTAAACCTTTCCATAGCCATCTGAATTTTATTATTAATAATGGGTGAGAGATATTCTGTTTGTTCCATAATCCCACCGCCAATAATAATCTTTTCGGGATTTAATACATAATAAATCGTAACGATTCCCTTTACTAAATTCTCACAAAACTCATCAATAATCTGTTGTATTGATGCATTTCCAGCTAGCGCCTTTTCAAAAATTTCTTTACCGTTCAAATCAAAGCCAGTTAGTTCTTTTACACGATTCACTAAAAAAGATGTGGAGGCAACATCTTGGAAATCTGCCCCGTCAATTTTCATATATCCAATTTCACCAGCGGTAAAGGAAGACCCATGATAAAGATTTCCATCTATAATAATGGACCCGCCGATTCCAGTTCCAACTGTTAAACAAAAGAGATTAGAATACCCTTTGCCGGAACCATAATGTATTTCGCCAATTGCCGCACAATTCACATCGTTTTCAACAATACAGGGGATATTAAAGGTTTTTTGAACGGTCTCCGATAAATTGATCCCTATATAATAAGGTATATTTTCATTGGCATATTCAATTTCATACGTTTTCGGATTTACAACACCTGCTGTTGAGATTGCCACCCCATCAATACTGTATTTTTTTCTATACGATTCGATAATCTCAACGATTTTTTTTTCAATTCCAATCCCGTATATTTTTTTAGCATTCGTCGGGAATTCTTTTTTATCTAAGATTTCTGTTATGTCTGCTTCCCTGATAATTCCTGATTTGATATTGGTTCCCCCAATATCAATTGAAAGATACATGATGAGCCTACTCCTTTTAAGCAGATTTTAATATTTCTAAAAAGTCTTGTTCACTTTTAGCTTCAAACAACTTCATTGTTATCTCTTCATCTGATAAAACATCGGCTAAGTCGGATAATATATCAAGGTGACTTTCTGAATCTGTTGCTGCCAAAGTAATAATAAGTTTTACTGGATCAAACTGTTGTGAACCGAAAGGGACTGGATGATTTAACGTTGTAAAAGAAAGTCCCTTTTCTAAGACACCGTGTTCAGGCCTTGCATGAGCTAATGCAATGTGCTTTGTAATAACAAAATACGGACCTTTTTCCTCAACAACATTAATCATCGCATCTATATAAGATGTCGTTATTTTATTTGATTCTAATAGTGGCAATGACGCTTCACGAATGGCCTCTTTCCAGTCCTGTGCCTCTTTTTTTATTTGTATATCGCTCACATTAATTTCATCTAATAGCATGTCTATCACTACTTTCATTTAATTTTTTTATTAAATTGTTCACATCTAATTCTTTTAATGAATCAACTTTAATAAAATAGTTCTCGAACTTTGAATGTTTAGTCACATCATTTACGCAAACAATCGTATTAATATCTGCTCTATTTCCAGCAATAAGTCCGTTGACCGAATCTTCTATAATAACGACTTCTTCTTTATCGATGCCTAATTTTTCAACCGCTTTGTTAAATAAATCTGGGTGAGGCTTAATGTTATCCACGTCTTCTGCAGTAACAATCACATCGAAATACTGTAGTATATTTAGTCTTGTTAAGTGATACATTGGTTTTTTCCTTGTAGCGGAAGTAGCAAGTGCTAATAAGATATTTTCACTTTTTAAAGCTTGTATAAATTCTAGCACCCCCTCTTTAAGAGGTAAATCCATACTTTCATCTAAAAACTTTTGACTTGTTTCTTCTGTAAACGTATTCCTATTAATAACAATACTATATTCTTTTTCTAACCTTTTAAATAGATCTTCAGGATGTGATCCCACACAAATTAAAAACTCTTCAATGGTTAGGTCATAATTCCAATTTTTTTGAAACCATTCTTGAAATATATTAAACCAGATTACTTCTGTATCCACTATAACTCCATCAAAATCCATTATTACTGCTTTAAGCATATGAGACTCCTTTATTAACCCGTTTTTTTTCTTGATTCAACCAATTTATTTACTAATGCAACATATTCTGGATCATTCAAATAATCATTTATAGCGATACAATGCGTATTTGGTTGTTTTTCTGCGACACGTTCAACTAACGATTGATGTGTAACAATAACATCGGCCTCTGTCGGCAAATTACTAATTGAAATATGGAAGACCGAAACATCATCGATGCCTGCTTTTTTAATTTTCTTCTGTAAGACATTTGCCCCCATCGCACTAGAACCCAATCCAGCATCACAAGCGTAAGCAATTTTAGAGATAGTGGCATAGTCTAATGCTTCAACATCCGTAGAATTAAAAACGGATGAGATACTACTTTTCTTCCCTTTAAGCTGCTCCATTTTAGCAGCTGCATCTTGTAATTCAGAATCATTATTTTTAGCTCGTTTTACAATCGGAATAGCCACTAGACATGTAACTGTTGCTGAAGCTAAAACCGAAATTAAAATTTGTAGATGATCTCCGCCGGCAGACATCATTAAAATCGCCAAAATACTGCCTGGTGAAGCAACACCGATTAAACCTACATTAAACAGTGAAAATAAAAATGTGCCTGTAATACCGCCAAGGATTAATGGCAGAACAAGTAAAGGATTCATTAACACATATGGGAAATAAATTTCATGAATTCCACCAAAGAAGTGGATAACCCCCGCCCCATATGCTGTACCTTTAGTGTTCCCTTTACCTGCAATCATATAAGCCAACAAGATACCTAAACCTGGTCCCGGATTTGATTCTAAAAGATATAAAATAGACTTTCCGTATTCAGTTAACTGCGTGCTTCCAAGCGGACTCAAGATGCCTTGACCGATCGCATTGTTCAAGAAAAGTATTTTAGCCGGTTCAATAAAAATGGCTGTTAAAGGAAGCAAACTATATTTTACTAATATATCTACGCCTGCTGATAAAATGGTTGTCAATATTGATACAAATGGAGCTATCCCAATATAGCCTAGCCAAGTCAAAATTGCCCCAAAAATACCTACTGAAAAATTATTCACTAACAATTCAAAGCCTGTCGGAATCTTTCCGTCGATTACTTTGTCAAATTGTTTTAAAATCCATGCTGATAATGGCCCTAAGATCATAGCACCAATAAACATCGTAACGTCTGCTCCAAGAATGGCTCCCATCGTGGCCACTGTAGCGATTACCCCACCGCGGTAGCCATGTACGGCTCTACCTCCAGCAAAGGCGATAAGCAAAGGCAGTAAATAATTTAGCATCGGACCGATAAATTCCCTTAAAGTATCACTATCAATTGCAATTGCAACCGCTGTTATAATACCCCATGCCATAAATGCACCCAAGTTAGGAATAACCATTCCACTTAATTTACTTCCAAATTGTTGCGCTCTCACTCGAAATGACATAATAAGCCTCCTCGCTCAATGCAGTTGCAGCCTTAAGGCCAAGCAACTGCATTTTTCATTATTTATGATTTTATAGACTAACTTCTCTACCTTCTTTGATGGAACGTTCAATCGCATCAACTACTCTTAAGGAATCATAGGCTTCCTTAGGGGTGATAATCGATTTTCTATTATTCATTGCATCATTAACGAAAGCCATAATTTCCTCCGCCAAAGCGCCGCTCACCTCTCCGTTTGTATAATACCAGTGGCGAGTATCTGGATAGGTGATACCAGAATTGGAAACAAACCGAACGCCGTAGTCGCAAGAATCAACGTATGCAACCCCTTTTGTACCGACTAATTCTAATTTATCATCAATAATTGTAGGGGAATTTTCTGGAAGAACCCAACAAGCTTCAAGACATGCAATCGCCCCATTTTCGTACGTAACAATTGCATAGATGACATCATTCATTCCTTGTTCTTTTAGTAAAACACTTCTACTTTTTGCAAAAACACTCACTGGTTCACAGCCCATATACCAGTTGATGTAGTCAATATCATGAATCATAACGTGCATACTCAAATCAGAGGCGCCGATATATCTTTTTGGTCCAGTGATCGGGCTATTTCTTCTGCAGTATAAGTGAATAATATCTCCTAATTCCCCATTATCTAACCGCTGCTTAACCATATTAAATCTTGGATCGTATCTTAGCAAAAAGCCGACTGTAAAGACCTTATCATAATCTTTGGTAATCTCATAAATCGCCTTTCCATCTTCTAATTCTTTCGCAAGAGGTTTTTCCAATAAAATATGCTTATTGTTCTTCACGGCAATTTCTACAGCTTCTCTATGAATATTATCTGGCAATACAATACTTATTGCATCAATATCCTGATCTTCTAATAGGTCTTTATAATCTTTATAGACCGTACACCCGAACTGCTCCTGAACTTCCTCTCTTCTGGCGTCATTATATTCACACAAAGCAACTAATTCTACTTGTGGAAGTTTTTGATAGATCTCCGCGTGATAGGTTCCCATTTGACCAACACCAATAACACCTACTCTTAACTTATTTTCCATTTTTCTCAATTCCTTTCATAAATAAAGTACCTAATTTGTCTATCGAACCAAATGCGCAACGATCATTGCTTTTCACAAAGAAATATACTAAGATGAACCCAAAAATAAAATGCATGCGGGAGAATACACATGAACCATACAACTTTTAAAAATAGACTACATATTTGGGAATATGCTCTTTCAACAAGTGAAAAAAAGATAGCAAATTATGTTCTTAACAACATTGATTCTGTGCCTTTTGAATCAATTAGCGACCTATCTAATAAAATTGGTACCTCTCCTTCTACCATTACTAGATTTTGTAGAAAATTAGAATATAATAGCTATGTTGAATTCCAAACCCTTTTGAAAACGGAAGCAATCAAGACCACAGATTACGATGATATTGCTGAAAAAGTGATTGGTTACTATCAATTAACGTTAAATTATTCAAAAAGTATTTTTCAAAAAGTATCACCAGAAGTATTAGTTAACGATATTAAACATTCCAATAAAATCGTGATCCTAGGTATCGGCAGTTCCGGTCTAACCGCAACAGAATTCGCATTACGATTAAATAGAATGGGAATCAATTCGGTCGCACTTACTGACAGTTACACGATGTTCGCCCAAGCTGTTTTATTAAATTCGGATGATTTAATCATTGCGATTACAAATTCTGGAGAGACACCCGAAATTATAAAAACATGCAGAGTGGCAAAAAAGAACCGTGTAAAAATAGCAGCAATCACAAAAAGATCAAATTCATCTATTAGCGAAACGACAGATACGATTTTTTATACAAGCGGTAATGAAATTCTAAAAGATGATAAATTTTACAATGAACAACTTTCGTTCCTATTCTTCATTGATCTGATTACGTATCATTTATTAAAAAATAATACGTACAACGAGAATTACAAAAAGGTTTTACAAGTTTGGAAAGAATAATACTTCGTCAATATCTTATAGCGCTTACAAACGTTTCTGTAATAAGCTTAGGCCGGGTAATCGCACTTCCTACTACTACCGAATAAGCTCCTTTTTCAAGGGCTTTCTTTGCCATGTTAGGAGTACTGATATGCCCCTCTGCAATTACAGGAATATTTACGTTTTTCAAAATCTCAGTCAAATAGTAAAAGTCATTGGTTGACACATTATACTCTTTAGATGCATCTGTATACCCCATTAAAGTGGTAGAAACACAATCAAACCCTAACTTTTCTGCTTCGATCGCCTCTGAAACAGTAGAGATGTCGGCCATTAATAATACATTTGAATTTTTCGCTTTTATATTTTCGATAAATGTTTTTAAAGACTCATGATTAGGACGTTTACGGTCCGTTGCATCTAAAGCGATCATTTCACAACCTGTCGAAAGTAATTCATCAATTTCTTTCATAGTTGGTGTTATATAAATTTCCGAGTCTGGATAATCCCGTTTCACGATCCCAACAATAGGTAAATTAACATTTTTTCTAATTTCGATAATATCTTCTTTGGAATTGGCACGTATTCCATTAGCTCCACCTAGCTGAGCCGCTAAAGCAACTCTTCCCATGATTTTTGATCCGTGAAGCGGTTCATCTTCTAGCGCTTGACATGATACGACAATACCACCTTTTATTTTATCTAACATCGAATCCCATCATCTCCTCTCTATGAAAATAATTTCATCAGTAATAATATTAATGAAATTATTTTCTTAATTATAAACCATGATTTTATTTTATGCAAAGCTTTTTTCTGAGGAGGAAATAAACATATAAAACTATGGATTTGTCCAAACTGAAGGGTGGAATTTGGGAGGATAAAAGTTCATTATTTTACTTAATATAGCAATGGCTTCATTTAGCTTAGACGATCCAGTGGCGTTGGTTTAACAGGCAGCAGCATGGCTCATCATTCAAGCTCAGAGCAGGATCGTAGTAAGTTCTGCCTCATGATTTATTAAGATTATCTGTTAGCTTAGAAGAACCAGAGTATCTGATTAAAGTGATACGGGGAAGTGCTACAAGTTTAATATGCATTATTCAAATAGATCTTATTATTTAATGCCTGTTCTGCAAGCATGAAAGCACCTACGATTCCTGCATCATCACCAAGTGATGGTTGTACGATATTTAGTAGTGGTATGTTTTTCCACCTCCTTAAAGTGCAGTAGGAACATTGTATTAAATTTTGATACGAAGCATCTTACCAATCAAAGGTCAAAAAGATTTATAAATTAACACGACAACCTTGTTCAACAATTCACATAAAACACCATAATATAATTAAATTCTCAAAAATAAAAAGGCGAATAAAGGATCGCCTTTTCTAGTACCAAATAATTACAACTATATCTTCAAGGATAGTATATCCTCGACTAGTTTTTGTTTAGCTTTATCAAACTCTTTGTTTTCAAGGCTTGAGACAATTTCTCGATGTGTATCAATATCAAGACTTGCAGCGCTGTTTCCCCACTGTTCCCAGTATGACTGTGCATAAGCCCTGCTAATAATGCTCATCGTTTTATCCAGCATTGTTTGCATCCATGTATTTCCAGCCAAACTGTTTAGGAGCAAATGAAATTTAATATTATTATTCCAATGTGTCCATAAGTCTGCTGATATGCGTGTACGTTCACACTCATCATTATAATTTTTCAGCATATTAATCTTATTTTCATCTAGTTGATGTATAGATTTTTCCAAACCGGCCAATTCTAAAAGCATTCGAACTTCCATCGCATCTTCAATGTCATTTCTATTCAATTCTACAATGCGATAACCGTAACGAGGCATGCTTTCCAAAACATTCTCATTTCTTAATTCAACCAATGCCTCTCGAAGGGTTGTTTTACTTACAGTAAACATCTCTATTAATTGTTTTTCTGTAACGATACTATTAACGGGGAAAGTCCCGATTAATATCTCCGTAATGATTTTATTACGGACATCATCCTTCAAAGAATGATTTTGTTTCATTGAGATAACTCCCTTTAACCCAAAATGATTTTCTACCAATATAAGGATACCATAAATTATATATTCTAACCTTTCACCGCCCCCGCAGATATTCCTTCCACTTGGTATTTTTGGAAAATGAAATATAAAATGATGATCGGAACAACAGCAAATGTAGTTCCCGCCATAATTACCGGCCACGGGGTAGATAATCCTTCACTCACTGGTAATAATGATATTGAAACCATAAGCGTGAACTTTTCTTGAGTACGCAAGAATATCAATGGCCAGAAAAAGTCATTCCATCTTGCAATTAATGTCAACGTCGCCCAAGCAGCAAGCCCTGGTTTAATAATAGGCAAAACAACTCTCCAAAATGTTTGAAAATCAGTACACCCATCAATTTTTGCAGCTTCTAGAATTTCATCAGGAACTGCCGCGATGTATTGTCTCATATAAAATATACCAATCGCAGTAGCTGCTTTCGGAATGATCAATGCCCAAAGACTATTTACGAGTGCGAACTTTTTCATAATGACAAATAGTGGAATAACCCCAACTTCAAGTGGAACAAGCATTGTAGCAATCACTATATAAAATAGTACATTCCTAGCGGGAAATTTAAATTTCGCAAATGCATATCCAGCTAGAGCGCAGAAAAACAATGTAAATGCTGTACCTATTAATGTTGTAAATAAACTATTATACGTGTGTTTAAGGATTGGAATAAGTTCGT
This sequence comes from Bacillus sp. FJAT-50079, assembly GCF_018343515.1. Classification (GTDB taxonomy): domain Bacteria; phylum Bacillota; class Bacilli; order Bacillales; family Bacillaceae_C; genus Lederbergia. The sequence continues at coordinate 257,683 of NZ_JAGYPD010000001.1, forward strand.
AAACTGCCACAAAGTTATCCAATGTGGGATTTTGGAGAGCGATTGCTTTGAAGCCACCAACACTTTCTGATACAGGCTTCAGTGAAATTGCTATCATCCATACAACAGGAAACAAGCACACGATTGTGGTCAAAATTAACAAAGAATATACTACAATATCAATTATTTTTCGATTCACTTTGTTAGTTGAAACAGACGTTACACTTTGCATCGTATTTTAATTACTCCTTTCCCTTATACTCCACCTTGTTTACGCATAAGTACTAATTGAATAACAGATAATATTAATAGGATCATCATTAAAATATAGCCAATGGCGGCAGCATATCCAAATTTAAAAAGAACAAAGCTATTTTCATACATATACTGGAACAAAGAAATATTCGATGTACCCGGACCTTTTAAAATAAAAGGTTCTGTAAAGATATTCCATGAATCAACCGTAATCGTAATAAAACAGAATAATAGGATGCCACCAAGTGACGGAAGTGTTATTTTGAAAAATTGCTGAAATATATTTGCACCGTCTATTCTTGCAGCTTCATAATACTCGTACGGAATGGTCATTAATCCCGACAAAATGATCAACGTAAACCATGGTGTGTGTCGCCAAACATTAAGAATAATAACTGGAATTTTTGACAAAGACATATTTGTTAACCACTGTGCGTGTTGTATACCAAAGAGACCTAAAAATTCATTAATGACACCAGAATTTGAGTCAAACATAATATTAAAAATTAAGCCCATTGCGACGGTTGCGCAAACGTAAGGAAAAAACGTCATACTTTTAAAAAAGCTTTTTGCTCGAAGTTTTTTATAGTTAAGCAAAACAGAAATGAGAAGTGCTAACGGAATAATAAGTATTAAAGCACTCATCCAATAAATAAATGTATTTTTCACTGCATCCCAAAACATGTAATCCTTCATTAAAAGCTTATAATTATCTAAACCAACACTTTTTGGGTCACCTAGACCATTCCACTCAGTAAAACTAATTTTTAGCGTCCAAATCATCGGAAATAGTTGAAAGATGAAAAACAATATAAAAAATGGTGAAATGAACAAATAAGGATTACGATATTTTTTAAATGCTTTCATCCATCGATTATTGATTTCCAAATATCTCACCTTCTTAGCAGTTTGTAAGAATAGATAGAGCTTTATATAGGTTGTAGTCTATACAAAGCCCTAAACTGATTCTTGTACTTAATTATTCATTTGCAGGAGTTGTTTTCCCAATTTTATCTCTTAGATTTTTTCCCATATTTTTAATCGCCTCATCCATTGTTTGTGTACCTGCAATGAATTTTTCAAGTTCTACTGAAATAATTTGGTCTGCTTCTGCATCATCCGTAGTAATTCGAAGGTTTTCAGCGCCATTTTCAAGCGAAATCCCTTCCATTTCTCTAAATGATTGTCCACCATAAAAATCGGAAGACTCTTTCCAAAACTCATCTTCTAGTAATTCCTTCGCGATCGGATTGGCATATGGAGCATCTTGTTGAACCATTGATTCTGTCCATACTTGTCTTTCCTTTGCATCAAATTGGAAATCTTCCCATAATTCTTTGAACAAATCAGCATATTTTGCTTCCGGTTTATTCACGATCGCAAACATGCTTGTCACAGGTGCTCCACGCTTTCCAATATCCTGATACATTGGTGCTGGCATTACCCGCCATTTTCCTTCCATATCAGATAAATTTTTTCTAATAAATTCATCCCAAAATGCACCTATATAATAGGTTGCAACCTCCCCATTACGAGTTGCATCATATAGTGGCGCTTGCATAATTTGACTTTTTAAAACAAGCTCCTCTTTTACTAACGTTTCAATCGTTTCAAATGCAAGTCGAGCACCTGGATCTTTATCAATTACAATATTCCCCTCATCATCCCAGATTTTCGCATTAGCTTGCGGCATGAACCCCCTACGTCCATAATATCTCCAAGTAAGATTGCCGGGATCAATGTAAGAAAGGTATACTTCTCCATTACTTGCCTCTTTCAATTTACGTCCCACTTCAATATAGCCTTCGACAGTATCCATCTCTTTAGGATCAATATTGTATTTATCAAAAATTTCTTGATTGTAAAAAAGTACCTGTGGTCTAACTGCATCAGGTAAACCGTAAACTTTCCCTTTATAAGTTAACTGTTCCAATGCGCCATCAACTAGCTTATCTTCAAACGGTTTTACAAATTCAGTGAGATCCATCAAAACTCCACCTTCAGCCATATCGATCATACTGACTGGAGCAGTTTGAATCACATCAGCCATATCATCATAAGTTCCTGAAGCAAAGGATGTAACTACTTTTTGCCTTGCATCTGCCTCACCCTCTGTTTGAACCATTTCAAATTCTACTTCAGGTGCAATATCTCTATTTCTTTCTAACCAATTATTATAATATTCCATCGTATATTGAGGCTGTCCGTAACCGTAAATAACCATTTTTCCTTTGGGAAAAGTGTTCGAGTCACTTGATTTGCTACCATTCCCCTCATTTTGTGTCGTTTCCTTTCCTCCAGAACATCCAGCCATAAGAACAAGTAGAGATAGAGCAATCAAACTAAATACTTTTTTGATATTTCTGTTCATACATCTCACCCCTTCGTTTATTGAAAAAATTATTTTTGATAATATTTTTTCGTTGACTCAACGGCCATTCTTATTTTTTCATATGACATTTCTGTCGGTAACGTACAATCAGCCCCTAAAATAAACTTCTTAGTTCCTACTTCATCTAGAATGGAGAATACAGCTTTCTCTATCTCTTCTTCTGTTCCACTTACAAGTACACCACTTCGATCATCCAAACCACCTAAAATCGTACTGTTTGGAAATAACTTACGACCTTCCTTAAGAGTTAAGCGATTCTCATGTACAGCCCAATTCACGACTTCAGGATCGTAATCCTTGTATCTCTCAAAGTTCACGTTGTCCTTACAAATATGTAAAACATTGAATGCGCTCGCACTTTTTGCCGCATTTAAAATGAGCAAATCATTTGGCTTAATATATTGTTCAAACTCTTCATCAGTGAATAATTCCTTTTCACCACCAAGTGCAGAATAATAGATTCCTTGTGCCCCTGCCTCAAGACAAGATTGTGTGAATTCAGCCATTCCTTCTGATAAAATACGGAATGCATTTGCAACCACTTCAGGTTTTTCTCTTAAATGAGCCGATAATATTGTACGGAGAGTATCATAATTCTCCCCACCACCACGAGCGTGGAAAGCCGATGCAATCGTTCCATGAATTGTTGTTAAAATAACAGCTTCATCACCAACTCTATCTACGATTCTTTTAATAATATCCAATTGATCTACAACAAAAGGATCTTTTAGGCTGATTGGACGAATATTTCTCCAATCATCTGCCTTTGTAATTGGTGTTGAATAAGGAACCAAGTTCTCATTCATGATTTTCATAATGTCCGTATTCGTTTTACGGAAAAAATTAATATGTGCCTCAACTGCTTCTTTTCCATGATGTTGAGTACTCGGGAAATGCAGCCAAAAACCAGCAGGCACATAATCGAGTTTCTCACCTCTAACAGCATTTAAAACGCTTTCAAATTTACCCATGTTGTTCACCCCAACAATATATTATTGATATTGACAACCTGATCATACCAGTAGTATGATCAGGTTGTCAATTAGTTTTTTTCTATGAAAGGATGTAATTTTTATGCGATCAAATTGGAGTGTAGACACACAAATTATTCATTCACACCTTTCACCTGACCCACATACACGAGCCATTTCACAGCCAATCGTACCTGCGGTTGCCTATTCTTTTCCAGATGCGGAATCGGCTGCCGACGTTGTGGCTGGTGAAAGACCCGGAGATTATTATGGTAGATATGGAAATCCAACATTGAGAACCTTGGAAACAAAAATAGCTGAGCTTGAAGGTGGAGAAGCGGCTTTAGGAGTAAGTAGCGGGATGGCTGCAATCTCAATTGCCATTCTCGCATTCTGTAAGCAAGGGGATCATATTCTCGTAACAAAGGATGTATACGGAGGAACTTATAGTTTCTTAACATCACTTGCACCGCGTTTTGGGATTGAATTTGATTTCGTAGATTGCACCATTTTGGACAAAGTGAAGCAGTCAATTAAATCAAATACAAAAGCCCTTTATATTGAAACACCTTCAAATCCATTACTTACAATTTTAGATATTCAAGGACTATCAAAAGTCTGTAAGCAGTACGATTTACCAATGATTGTTGATAATACATTTATGACACCTTATTTGCAAAAGCCACTTGAGCTTGGAGCAGATGTTATTGTCCACAGTGCTACAAAATATATTAATGGACACGGCGACGTTATTGCCGGATTTGTTGTTGGAAAAAGTGATCTAATTTCATTTATGCGCAAAAAAATTATGGGTGACCTTGGACAAAATTTAAATGCTTGGGAATCATTTTTAATTTTGCGTGGATTAAAGACGATGGCGCTCCGAATGCAGCGTCATTGTAGCAGTGCTCAAAAAATTGCAGAATTCCTGGAGCATCATCCGGCAATTGAACGAGTTTTCTATCCTGGCCTGTATTCGCATCCACAATTCAATTTAGCCAAGAAGCAAATGAAAGCAATGGGTGGGATTATTTCATTTGAAGTGAAGGGGGGAATTGAAGAAGGAAAAAGGTTCATCAATTCACTTAAAATAGCAATGATTTCATTTAGCTTAGGCGATCCAGAGACATTGGTTCAACATCCAGCAAGCATGACTCATAATTCAATCCCAGTACAGGATCGGAGTAAATTTGGCATTACGGATGGTTTACTAAGATTATCTGTGGGCTTAGAAGAACCAGAAGATCTGATTAATGACTTAGACCAAGCATTGAACAGTATTTACTTAGCAACTAACTAAATTGAAAAAGAGAAGCTCTCATATCGGCTTCTCTTTTTCATTCATAATGATTTCTATTTAATATCATTTATTTTTTACGATTTAAAGGAATCATGTAGTACAAATTAGCTTTATCAGCGATAAAACATCAAGTCAACGGTGATTGTTTAGATGTTATTTGACAGTAACAAATGACCGATATAATTATTGGTTTTAGTTAAGTTGAGTACCCTACCTATTATATAGGCGGGGCGGTGGTTGAGGTAATTAATTCTCCTACTTAATAGTGAATCAACTATAAAATCGATCCACTTCCTCTAATGTTGGTAAGGATGGCTGCGCCCCTTCCTTTGTGACAACAATCGCCGATACCTTGGTTGCAAATTCCGCAGCTTTTTGATCATCCATACCTTTTGTGACTCCTACAGCAAAAGCTCCGATAAATGCATCACCAGCTGCAGTCGTATCAATTGATTTTACACGATAAGCTGGAATATGAATTTGCTGCTCACCGTTAATCAAATAAGATCCCTTTTCTCCCATTGTTACAATAATCCTATTTAGACCGAGTGATTTTAAATAATGAGCCGCTACTTGCACTTCATTTATTGTCGATGTTGGCATCCCTGTTAGGAGATGTAATTCAGTTTCGTTCGGTATTAGCGTATGAATAGATTTTAATAATGGATAGGGAAGTTGCTGAGCTGGAGCTGGATTTAAAATGATGTCTTTTTTTTGCTTTTCCGCTAGTTGTATCGTATATTCCACTGTCTCAAATGGAATCTCCAGTTGCATGATGATTATGTCACTTTGTTCTATCATATACTTCAATTGATTAATATCCGATCGTTTCATTTTGCTATTGGCACCTGGAACGAGAACAATCGTATTCTCTCCATTTTTACTTACAGTAATAAAAGCCATACCAGTTGAACCTTCTATTCGTATGCCTTTTGTATTAACACCAGATTGCTCTAAACCGTTCCGTAGGGCCTTGCCATAATCATCCGCACCCACTTTGCCAATCATGGATACATTTGCGCCAAGTTTGGCGGCTGCAACTGCTTGATTTGCCCCTTTTCCTCCAAGTACTTCTTGAAACTTAAAGCTGGAGATCGTTTCTCCAGCTTGTGGAAGGTGAGACACATGGGATACTAAATCCATGTTCAAACTTCCTATAATTAATATTTTTCCCAAGACATTCACCTACTAATAACAATAATGTTTATTCTTTCGTCCCACTACTAGCGATTCCCTGAACAAAATATTTCTGTAACGGTAAAATAATGATTACAGGGATAATAACGGAAAGTATTGCTGCCGCAAACATCTCATTCCAAAAAGTAGTGAATTCAGTAACAAAGTCACTTAAAGCAATTTGAATAACTTTATATTCCTTCGATCTTGTTGCAATTAGAGGCCACATAAAAGATTCCCATTGATAGATAAATATTAGTAGTCCTGCACTAACTGTCACTGGTTTAGATAATGGCATGATAATATTCCAGTAGACTCTAAACCATGAAGCACCATCCATCTTCGCTGATTCAATCAACGGCTTAGGAAGATCAAGAAAAAACTGTCTATATAAAAATATGACTAATCCATTCGCAATCCCAGGAACAATTAGTCCCGAATAAGTATCTATCCACCCTAAAGCATCAACCAAGCTATACAAAGGAATGGCGATCACTTCAAATGGGATCATAAATGTCAGAAGTACTAATAAAAATAAGAAGTTCTTCCCTTTGAATGTAAAAACCGCGAAAGCAAATGCGGCTAGCGAGCCAATAAAAAGCCCGAAGATAACATTGGCTACTGATACATAAAAAGTATTAAAAAAGATTCTACCAAATCCTCGTTCCGTAAATAATGAGGTATAAGCCGTAAAAGTTACTTCACTAGGGACAAAGGTTCTCCAGGTAACTGGAGACATATATCGAAAAATATCATCTAGCGGTCGTAATGAGGAAACTAATGCAAAAGCCAAAGGCAATAGGATAATTAACGCAAGTAATATTTGTGCGATATAAATAAGCAAGGTTATTCTTTTTTTACGTCTCAACTCGAATCCCCCCATTTTAATGTCTAGCCCTAAACAGCCTGAACTGAAGGGATACAACAAGTAATGTAAGAATCAATAAAATAATAACAATCGCCGAAGCTCTCCCCATATCAGAATACAAAAAAGCATTATTAAAACTTTCTAGCATGAGAACATTCGTACTATTTTCTGGGCCACCACCTGTCAAAATATACATCGGAGAAAATAAAAGTAAATTGGCTATTGTTACGGAAACAACAACAAATGTCAATGGACGCATCATCATGGGGTAGGTAATGGAGCGAAACTGCTCCCAGATGGACGCTCCATCAATTGATGATGCTTCATAAAGTGATTTTGGAACCTCCTGCAATCCTGCCAGTAAAAAGATTGCCCAATAGCCAATCCCTCTCCAAGATGAGATTGCAATAATAGATGCGAGTGATTGGTCACTACTCGTTAAAAACGGCTGTGGTGCCATGCCCAAGCCAATTAAAATTGAATTTACAACTCCCTGTTCTGGACTAAGCATGATATTCCATAAAATACAGGCTGTTGGAATAGATACAGCAACAGGAACAAAATTAATCCCTCTAAAGATTGAGATCCCTCTTAATTTAATGTTAAGGAGTAGAGCCAAACCAAATGCTAGTACGACTTGCAATGGATTGATGAAGACATTAAACAATAACGTCGTTTTTAAAGAATCCCAAAACACTGGATCTTTAAAAAGAGATTGATAGTTTTGCACTCCAATGAACTCTTTTACGTCCGTTAAAAATGTTGGCGCATATAAACTCTGAACCAGCCCGGAGAATATTGGATACAATTTAAATAGAAGTAGCCCGATAATAGCCGGAAACAAAAATAAGTAGGGCGTTAAACGATTCGCCGTCTTCATTTGTCTCACCTACATTCATTAGAATTATTTTTCATGGGGATCTTGATTGATCCCCTAGTTTCATCATTACTTTTCAACCGATTGATATTTTTGCAAGTGTCTGTCTACAATCTTTACTGCATCATTAAGCGCCTTCTCAGGTTCTGTACCGTTTTTAATATCTTCTAACGCTTTATTAAAGTTCGACTCCCATTCTAGATAACCAGGTGTTTTCGGACGATTGACTGCAGTTTCACTCGCTTCATAAGCAGCAATACCCATGATGCTATCAGGGAAATGTTTATACTTTTCATCTTTTTGAATTTCATCTATAAAAGACTGTTTCGCAGGAAGCGCCCCGTATTCTTCGAACCAAATTTTTGCGCCATTTCCAACGGTCACATATTTTATAAATTCTGCTGCCGCTTCTTTTTTAGTTGAATATTTAGAAATTCCCATATGCCAACTTCCAGTAGGTGTAGCTACTTTTTCATCTAAAAAATATGGATGGGGTGCTACGCCAAAATTCATACTCGCCTTTTCCAAACTAACCGTAGCCGTTGTAACTCCTAAAAACATAGCCACTTTCCCCGAAATAAAGTAGTCCAATGTTTCTTCTCTTTTAATCTTGGGACTGACTTTCCAAGTATTAAAAAGATCATAGTAAAATTGATAAGCTTCAATCGCTTTCTCCGAATTAGTAAACCCTTCAGAGACTAATCCATCATCACTTATGACTTGTGCTCCTTTTCCTTCAGCTAAAGCTAATAGTTGATACGCTCTCCCTATTTGATCAAATACAAAACCAAAGACATCTGTTTGTCCGTTCCCACTTGTGTCTTCAGTCAGTTGTTTCGCTAAATCCACAACCTGTTCCCATGTCATCCTATCGTTTATATCTTCAGAAGGAAATGGGATTCCCTTTTCTTCGAATAAATCCTTGTTATAATACAAAACGACACTCGATGTATTCATAGGCGCAGCCAGTAGCTTACCATCATAGGAACCAGCATCTACTGATTGCTGAATAAATTCCCCGGTTATTCCGTCACCCAGTAAAGGTTCCAATGGCTCAAGATAACCTTTCAAAGCATATGAAGGAGTTAGAGGCGCATCAACCGAAATAATATCTAAATCATTTGCCTTAGATGCTAATTTAATTTCGATGGTTTCCGTTAACTTAGCATATGGATTTAATTGAAGATCCACTTTAATATTTGGATGCTCCTCTTCAAATGCTGCAACGACTTTTTTGATTGGCTCCTCCCAACTAGAATGGGCCAGATAAGAAATGGTAGTAACTTCTTCATTCTCTTTGCTAGTCGTTTTTTTATTTTGCGTAGAACACCCTACTAACAATAGGAATAATAACACCATAATAATAAATGCTTTTATACCTCTCCCCATTTTGTATATCCCCCTTATTGTCTAGTATGAGAAAACCCTTAGTTTTAACATTCTGAAAAATCTATCCCTATCCACCTCTAAACATACATCTACATTCCCTTCGTCATTTAATTCTGCAATCGTTTGGCCTGTTGGATTACAATGATCGTAGGCAACATGCACATTCATCCTTTTACTCTTCACTATGGTCGGATCTATCCATGCTGCAACTGCTAATGGATCATGCATAAAAGTAAAATTCCTATTTCTATAATCCATATAGTCCTCCATTTGTTTCGTCAAAGCTTTGGCAAGTGGTGTACCAGATGAAGCCAGTAAATCTATTTCATCCCTTGTAATCATCACTTGTCTCGTCACATCTAGGCCGACCATTAGAATAGGAGCTCCACTTGAAAAGACAAGACTCGCCGCTTCTGGATCACATTTAATGTTATGTTCAATAATGGGCAGATCAATGCCGTTCCTTCCAAGTCGAGTAACACCACCCATCATGACAATTTTTTTAACCCGATTGATGATTCCTGGCTCACGGATGATAGCCGCGGCAATATTCGTCAATGCACCAATTGTAACAAGCGTTATCTCACCAGGATGATTCATAATCGTTTCAATAATGAAATCAACCGCATGCTTAGAGGAAACGTTTTCCTTTTGGTTAAGCTGCTCATTAGCAATCACCGGCCATGTCACTTCTCTGTTCCATAATAAAGGCTTTTCAATTCCCCTATACACCTTGATATCCCCTCCGTCACTTAGACGAATCATTCGGTTTGCAATGTTGGATCGCATGCTTACATCACCATAAACCGTCGTCACCCCTTCGACCTGAATTTCAGGTGACTTAATCGCTAACGCAAGTGCCACCGCATCGTCTGAATCTGTTCCAATATCTGTATCCAAAATGATCCTATGCACCTTATTTCCTCCATTTCTAATATCCTTGAATCCTATGGCTCTACCATTTTTACGTTTCATAACGCATACAACTCTCTCTTACAATCAAGTTGGGCTCAAGATAAATTGTTTGATGTTCAAACGCTTCCTCTGCCTCTATTTGTTTAAGAAGGAGCTGGATTGCAGCTTCGCCCATTTTATAGGTGGATTGATCAATCGTTGTCAGTCTTGGATTCATAAATTCGTTATACTTCAGGTTGTCAAATCCAATCACTGATAGATCGTCAGGGATCCTCATTCCTAGCTCCCCTGCTGCTTGATACACACCAAATGCCATCAAATCATTAAAGGCAAAAATGGCACTTACCTTTTCTTTTTGTAGCAATTGCTTTGCTGCCACGTATCCTCCTTCCCATTGATAATCGCCTTGAATAATAACGTTTTGATTAACAACTATCCCCCATTCATCCAACGCTTTGGCATATCCCTTTAGGCGTTTGTTCGAATTTGGAATATGTGAGGGGCCAGTTATACAGCCAATCTTTACGTGGTTAAGTTCCAGCAAAAATTTCGTAGCTAAATATCCCGCTTTCTCATTATCGATATAAACGCCACTAAATTGGTCGTCATCCAAACCACGGTCTAATAATACAATGGGTGTATTGTGCTGATTGGCCAATGCTTCTATTTGCTTACTCAATGTTGCATAGGAGTGAGTAAATATAATTCCATCAACGCTTTTTTCTTGCATTAACTGTATATACTCCGTTTCACTTGCTTTATCTCCATCCGTATTACATAGGAAAATATTATAGTTCGATTGCTTCGCCACATCCTCAGCACCCCTCACTAACTCAGGAAAGAATGGGTTTCTAATATCAGGAATAATCAAACCAATCGTATTCGTTTTTTTAGTAATCATACTTCTCGCAATGGAATTGGGGCGATAATCTAGTTCTTGAATAATGCTCAATACCTTTTTTCGGGTATCATCTCCAATCCCTTCCGATTTATTATTTAACACCCTTGATACGGTTGTGATGGAGACGTTGGCAATTCTAGCTATATCCTTGATGGTTACTGGCATTTTCTGCTCCTTGTTCCTATTTCGTTGATTAGTAAAACGTTTTCTTTTTTTTGCATGCAAATAATGTTATTTGCATTAATCGAACTTAAATTAGGTGAAATACGGATAGATTACTTATCTTACTAGCCTTTTATCGTTTTAAAATTTGAAACCTGAGTCTTCAACATTTCCTAGCAATTGGTTCTAACACCCAACAGGATATATACAAGTACATCATTCACCACAATTAAATAGCACTCTCATTAAACTTTGATAAAGCGCACCCTATCGTGACAACAAAATCTAGCTAGCATTCACTGCCCTCCTTTAAGTACATATAATAATTATTATCCAACATATTATTACATATGGTTCTATTAGTCAACACTTTTATATCTATTTGTTCTATTACTTGGTTATTCATGCCAATCAATTCTAAGAAAGCTAAAATATAATTAAAAGGGATTGAAAGGAGCATAAGATGAGAGAACAAAAAGTTGGAAATCTATTAAGAGAACTCCGGAAGGCCAAAAATTTAACTACACAAGAACTTGCAGATAAAGTAAATGTTTCCCAATCCTATATAAGCCGTTTTGAAAATAATAAAGCAATACCAGATGTAGACATGTTAGACCGAATTCTTCATGCTCTCGATTCTAATTTATCGTCTTTCTTTGCCTCTGATTTTAACGATACTCCAGCTGACCTAATACAACTTATTAATACAGTGAAAACACTAAGTCCCGAAGCACGGATTAAATTAAATGAATTTTTAAGTTTGGTGAGGGAAAAGTAAGACACCCCTACTAAAACCAGAATAGATAATGACTTAAGGATAACGCAGGCATTTACATGATATTGTGACTCAAAAGCAAACAAACCCCATTGACGCATTACTTTAATGCATCAATGGGGTTTATTTGATATGGATAATTGCCCGCGTTCCGGAATGGTGTCTATCACTATTATCCACAGACTACCTATTTTTGAACCCATCATTAGGGAAAACTAGGAACTACATATAGCGTACTTTTGCTAATCTAAATATAAGCATCAAAAAGTTTCCTGTTTCACAAGATTTTTAACATTTTCCGAATTCACTTCTTCTTAATCTCCCCTCCATCTTCCTTATCAGTCAAAAAAATAAATCCCATTCAAACATCCCTTTTTGCTAAAAAAATTAACCAATAGTGACGAGCACCAATTTTAATAAAGAATGAAGCTGTGATCGTTCAATTAAAGTTTCCCCTACTCATCTCTAACCGTTAATAGACAAGTTGTATTAGCTTATTTTTCCCCTTAATGATTCAGGCTTTGCCTGTAATTTTATATTTTAAGTAAAAAAAATTATTTAATTTGTTCGAAATGACTTGAAATTCAAAATAGTATGCTTTATATTTGTATCAAGAAATTAAATTTCATGTAATCACATTGAATGAAATTTAATTTTCTATAAACTACACGAAATAAAATTTCGTAAAATTTAGTAGTTATACATACTTACACAAAGAGGTGATCGTAAAGACCCTTAAATGTAAACGCTTTGATTATGGTTGTGTATTGTAAATCCCAAAGATGACAAGGAGAGAACATAATGCTAATTACAATGAAAGAGTTGCTAACAGTTGCGAACGAACATAAATTTGCGGTAGGTGCTTTTAATGTGGCCGATAGTTCTTTTTTTAGAGCTGTTGTTGAAGAGGCGGAAAATATAAATTCACCTGCTATTATTGCAATCCATCCATCGGAGCTAGAGTTTTTAACAGATGAGTTTTTCTCATATGTTAGACATCGTGTATATGAAAGTAGAGTCCCTTTTGTTCTTCATTTAGACCATGGCGGTTCCATTGAAGAGGTGCTTAGAGCAATTCGTTGCGGTTTTACATCTGTCATGATTGATGGTTCCCTTTTACCGTATGAAGAAAATATTGCAATAACGAAAAAAGTAGTAGATCTTGCTCACGCTCTTGGAGTATCAGTAGAAGGAGAACTTGGAACAATTGGAAATACAGGTAACTCTATTGAGGGCGGTGTTTCAAAAATCATATACACAGAACCGGCCGAGGCGAGAGATTTTGTTAATAGAACGGGGGTTGATTCATTAGCGGTTGCGATTGGTACAGCACATGGAATCTATCCTAAAGATATCAAGCCGGAATTACAATTGGATATCTTAGAGGAAATTAATGCGTTAGTAGATATTCCATTAGTATTACACGGAGGTTCATCAAATCCTGATAGTGAAATCGCACAATCTATTAAACTTGGCGTAGGTAAAATCAATATTTCGAGTGATATGAAATATGCGTACTTCAAAAAGGCTCGAGAAATCTTAAATACGACTGAATACTGGGATCCAAACATCATTTATCCTGAATGTATTTTGGAAGCCCGAAAAGTGATTAATCATAAGATGCATTTATTCAACTCAGCAGGTAAAGCAAGTCTTTACACAGATCTTTCAACTCCTCAGAAAACAGAAAAAACTGCAGTTGCGGAAAAACGATACTAACAATTTTTCAAACTAAAAATGCCTTTCACCTTAACACACCCTAGACGAATCATCATTACTTTTAACATAATATCTATTTCAAGCAATAGAAAGAGAGATGTTAAATGACCAAATTTCATACAAAAGATTATCAGGAAATGGTTGCTAATATGTTAGCTGATGCCGGGATTATTTTAACAAAAGCTGAAAAGGAAAAAATTGAAATTGCCGATTTTGGATTAAATCATCTTGAAGCATCTGGATTACAATTAATCACTTATGTGAACAACGAACGTTATTGCGCAAAAGATTTGGTGCTGTTTCCTAATCAAACCTGTCCGGAGCATCGCCACCCTCCCCGCGAGGATGGCAATCCCGGTAAATTAGAAACTTTCCGTTGCCGAAAAGGAACTGTTTATCTTTATGTCGAAGGATCGAAAAAGGAGCAGCCTTCAGTTCTCCCTCCCGAAAAGGATAAGGAGTACTACACTGTTTTTCATGAAGTAGTGCTTCATGAAGGAGAGCAATATACCATTCCTGAAAATACGAAGCATTGGTTCCAAGCGGGGTCTGAAGGTGCCATTATTTCAGAATTTTCATCAAATAGCGATGATGCTTCAGATATCTTTACAGATCCTAGAATTACTCGTATTCCAGAATGACTTAGCACGAGATAGAAAAGAAGAAAAAAGGTTTCTTCTTTTCTATCGCTAGATTCTCATAAATTAACTAGTTTTTATGTAAGCGCAACCACGTCCGACGGTAAAGGCTCATAAAATGATAAATCAGGGAGGGTTTAATTTGAAAACACTAAAAAGGGGTCTGTTTTCAATTTTATTGGTAATTGGTATGTTGATGATTCTAGTAGGTTGTTCTTCTGAAAATAAAACAGGTAGCAAGCCAAATGATTCTAATAGTAATGGTAAAGATGGCGGCGATGAAATTACTTTAGAGTTTCAACAATGGTGGGGAGTAGAATTACCAGATGGTGTTCTTCAGGAAATCGTTGACGGATTCACTGCTGAAACAGGAATTAAGATCAAACTATTAAGTAATCCTTATGCTGATACAAAAACACAAATTGCAGCTGGTGCAGCGTCAGGAACGATGGCAGATGTCGTTGGACTTGATGGTTCTTGGGTATATGATTTTGCCAAACAAGGATCGATTGCAAATTTAACTGCCTTAATGGAAGCCGATGGATATGATGATAGTCAATTATCCGATCAAATTAGGGTTGATGGGAATACGTATATGATTCCTGTTGCGAATTTTGCCTATCCGATGTATGTAAACTTAGATATTTTAGAAGAGGCTGGCATTGAAGAAATACCTAAAACATGGTCTGAATTTAGTGAAGTAACTAGTAAAATCAGTACCTCAACGGGGAAAGCAGGATGGGCGATTCCATTGTCTACTGAATCTCCAAGTGGTATTCAAAATAATTTTATGAGTTGGCTATGGGCTTCTGGAGGGTCTATGTTAAATGACGGAAAGCCTGCATTGACGAACAATGAAGACTTAACTGCTACGGTTGAGTTTGTAAAAGATCTATTTGATGCTGAGGTAGTAGCTCCAGGCGCATATGCGATGAAGGAATCGGATATGGTCGAAGAGTTTACAAATGGACGTATCGCATTTATGACTGATTCGTTAGCTCACTTATCACTGATTAAAAAAGGAGCACCTGATTTAAACTTCGATTTCGTTCCTATTCCAGTTAAAGATGGTTATAGCGGAGAAAGTGGTATGGACGTAGCAAACTGGGGAATCGGAATTGCTGAAAATAGCAAACATAAAGCAGAAGCGATGAAGTTTATTGAATACCTAATGAGTCCTGAAGTAAATGCAGAAATTGCTGTTCATGCAAATGCCTTCCCTGGAAACACAAAAGCTGATCCTGATTATTCTTCAGCGGATGAGTTGTTCTTAAAAGCTTATAAACTATATCAAGACAGCTATGCCGTTAATGAATTTACTGGACTTCCAATTTCAGAAGAATTAATGAGAACGTTTGATGAACAACTACAACTTTACCTAGATGGAGATACAAGTTCAGCAAATGATATGTTAGAGGAAACCCAACAAATTTGGGAACAAGCATTTAATTAATAAATACTCGATCAATCAACGGGATGTATGTTTTGCATACATCCCTGTGTTAGAAAGGTGGTAATGGCAGGTGATAACTGAAGCGATAAAAAAATTACGGTATAATAGAAGGTTGCGCGATAACAGAAAAGCACAATATTTTAAAAAGAAATCCGAGCCATATTTATACCTTTTACCGACCATTATATTAATGGCTATATTATTAGTTATACCTATTTTTATGGTTATTCGCTATTCGTTTTATGACAATGTAATTGTAAATAACAATCCTGTATTTGTAGGGATTGAAAACTTTAAAAATCTATTAACGGATAAATCATTTTTAGTGGCTGCAAAGAATACATTCATTTTTGTTGGTGGAAGTGTCATTGCACATATGATTCTTGGTATGACCTTTGCCATGTTATTAAATACACATTATCTTAGTACAAAAACCAAAGCTTTGTTCAGAGTAATATTTGCTTTACCATGGATGTTTACTGCGGCTGTTATAGCCGTTCTTTGGAAAATGTTATTAAACCCAAACGGTGTAATTAACTATTTATTAGTAGAATTAAATTTAACGAGTACTCAAATTGAATGGTTAGCCTCGAGAGATTTTGCATTATTTTCAGTTACAACGATTAATATTTGGGCGGGATACCCCTTCTTTATGATCAGTATATTAGCTGGACTTCAAGGTATACAATCAGACCTTTATGAGTCTTCAGCAATTGATGGAGCAAACAGCGTACAGCGTTTTTTCCGTATTACCATTCCCCAGTTAAAGCCAATTTTAATTAGTTTAGTATTGTTAGATTTTGTATGGACCATACAGCAATTTGCCCTTATTTGGATGACCACTGGTGGAGGACCAATTAATGCGACAGAGATGCTCAGTACGTTTATTTATAAACTAGGCTTTAGTAAATATCAGTATTCTATGGCTTCTACTAGCTCAGTAATTTTGTTAGTCGTATGTACAATCGTCGCGATCTTCTATGTGCGACAACAGAGAGGACAGGAATAATATGGTAGGACAAAGAAAATGGTATATTAAGTTTATCGTTATCATCCTATTAGTTATGGGCGCAATCTTTGCAGGTTTTCCAATCTTGTGGATGCTTTTAAATTCCTTTAAACCTAACTCCGAAATTTTTGCATGGCCACCATTGTGGATTTCTGAAAATTTCACATTCGAAGCTTACTTACAGATTTTCAAAAATCCTGAAAAGATTAGATTTTTCGTTAATAGTTACTTTATCGCCTTTACTGTAGTAATTTTGACTTTAATTATAAGCATTCTCGCTGCGTATAGTTTCAGCAGGTTTGACTTTCCAGGCAAAAAAATAATCAATACGGTCATTATAAGTGTGCAAGCGGTACCACCTATCGCTTTATTAATCCCATATTTGAGCTTGATCGTAACACTTAATTTGTATAACACATATGGTGCATTGATTTTAACTTACCTGCTATTTACATTACCTTATGCAATTTTAATGATGACTGGCTATTTTAATACATTGCCAAAAGACTTAGATGAAGCAGTTATGATTGATGGTGGATCGAAATTTAGAGCACTTAGATCTGTTTTAGTTCCCGTAGCAATTCCTGGAATGGTTTCTGTTGGAATGTATACCTTTATGCTGTCGTGGAATGAATATCTCTTTGCCTTAGCTTTAACGAAGACAAATGATTTTCGGACTGTCCCAGTAGGAATTAGTTTGTTAATGGGGCAGCATGCTTACGAATGGAACCAAATGATGGCAATGAGCATACTTGGATCGTTACCAGTATTACTCTTATTCTTATTTTTCCAAAGGTACTTCATTGCAGGGATGACATCTGGAGCTATTAAAAACTAGGTAAAAATAACATACTAAGTCTCATCTTAAAGAGGCTGGGACATATCTAAAGTAATCAAGTCCATAGGCGAACAATGTATTGCATTAGCGTAGGAAATATACGTAGACTCCTGCGGGGGAAAGGCATCGGTGAGACCCCGCAGTGCACAGCACGGGGAGACTCACCAGCCGCCCGCGGAAAGCGAAGTATATTTCCAAGCGAGTTATTTGCAGTTGCTATCGTTCGCATTTGGATTTTTATAAAAGCTTTTTCCTAGCCTCTAGTTAATTGGGGCTTATTTAGTTCTATAAAATCTCCTCGCGGTTTTCTTCTTCTTTTGCTAGAAAAATAAATAATTAAGCCGCTACAAGACTTGGAATATTAAGAGCAATACATAATTGCTCAATATATGATGAAGGGAGCAATCAAAGTATGAAAAGTATCTCATTTGGTTTCACGGCTAATATTGATTTGTTGGCCAATGTTACCGAACAGTTTTATGAAGAAATTAAGGCGAATGCTACTGGCGAAATTGACACAGTCATTGATACGTGGGAGAAGTTTTGCATGGCGGTAGCATCGAATATAAAGAAAGGAAGTGGCGCCGAGTATATTGTAACTGAGCCATCAATCCTATCTCGCTTGGAAAAGGCATTGAAATGGAAAAAAGCAATTGGTGGAACCGGCATACAAGCTGGGTGTGCAGCTAGTCGTGCAGGATACACTTCCATTGTAAATATACCTGTCATATCCGAAGAGTTAGCCTCTTTAGTTTCAGATTACGAGAATTTAAAACTAATACCGAAACGGACAGGCGAAGTCCCAAAACATTATATTTTGGAATATGATAACGGTATAACTTCAAATAGAATTATCTTTCGAAAAGACAACGAGTTTTCTTCAAATATGATTGGAGACGCTTTTGTAAACGAATTTTTAAACGTAGAAAATAATGTTCATTGGTTGCTAATTTCAGGATATAATTCGTTTGATAGTAGTGATGAAATTTCGCATTTTTTACAAGAAACAGTGGATGTATTAAAGTTAATGGGGAAAAGAAAACCAAAGGTTCATTTAGAACTCGCCTCAATATGGTCGTTGAATGAACAAAGGAAAATCATAAAAAATATGAAAGGGTGTATTGATAGTATAGGAATGAATGAAGATGAATTTCACGATTTATTTGAACTAAAAAAACCATTACTAGAATATGAGGATGAACAGTTAATAAACTCAATTGATGAAGCGTATGAGCATTTAGGTGTTTCTCACTTTATCCTTCATACAAAGCAATTTTCCCTAGCTAAGTCTACTCAATATGATACTAATCTATGGGAGACTTCATTACGAAATGGAAACCAATTTGCCTTTGCTAGAGCCTCAACTGGGAAAATATGTAGCAAAAATGAAATTAAGTCATTAGCTGAACAATCACCACTAAATCCAAGAGGAGAAAAATTAAGAGATATCACGAATGAACGCAAAGATATTACCATTTGTCCAGGTTATATCGGAAAAATTACGAGTACTACCGGATTGGGAGATACCTTCACTGCTGGCTTGCTCGTTGAAGCCCCAAATAAATTTATTGAATTGGTAAAAATGACATGATCATTAAATGGGGATTAGGGAAATTTACAAAAACAATACGAATTGGATACGGAAGGAGGATTTTATGTCGACCGTAAGAGAAAATAATTTATTAAATATTGTCAATAGCATTTATCCAACACTACATGAGGCAGAACGAAAAGTGGCCAACTATGTAATAACAGAATATTATAACGTGATCGATATGAGCGTGGCCGAGCTCTCAGAGCAATGTGATGTTAGTGAAGCAACCATTGTCAGATTCTGCAAAAAAATCGGACTGAAAGGCTTCCATCATTTTAAAATAACATTAGCTAGGGAAATCAATAATCCAGAAAAGACTACACATTCACCAACTGTAAATTTAGATAATATTGAAGAATCCATCCAAAATATTTATGCGTATAAGATTGATGAACTGAAACAAACCGCTTCTTTTCTTGACCCACAAGCTGTGCAAAAATGCCTCGACCTTATAGAAAAGAGCAGTATTGTTCACTTTGTTGCTGCCGGTAATTCTATTCCAGCCGCTTTAGATGGAGCCTATAAATTTAATCAAATCGGAATTCGCTCGATTGTAAATACAACTCCTGAAATGCAAGTAAACCTTGCCCAAACGTTAACAGAAAATGATGTGGTGATCGGAATATCAAATTCGGGAAACTCGAAACTCTTACTTCAAATATTTGAAATTGCTAAGAAAAGAAAAGCTTCAACGATTAGCATCACGAATCATTTTAAGTCTCCCCTTTCTCGTATGTCAGATATTCAGCTAACGAGCATTACAAATGAAAAACTGTTTTTTAAAGAATTTAGTTTCTCAAGAGTCCCGGCGATTTCAGTGATTGACACGTTATTCCTCCTATTATCGAAGATCAACTTCGATAATTCATTTGAATCTATTAGCGATTTAGAACAGCGATTATCGGATTATAAATATTGAGGATGCGATTGAAATTTATGGGATAAGTTTGTGTTTTTTATTAGAGGATGCAGATTGAGCATAGTGAGTGTTTAATAAGGACAGCATATGGTGGGTAGAAGAAATTAGCTATCCACAACAAAAGCGAGCTGATTATTATATATATCATTGTTGAGATAGCAAAGAGGGAAATGTACTAGATCAGTACTATTTCTTCGCTGTCTTTTAGAGATGCTTCCCTATATGAATTTTAGAGATGTAAGTACCTTAGAACAATTACTTCCTTGGTCACCAACATTACTACCATATGCATTAATTTTAGTAAGTTATCTAAGAAATCCCCATCTGGGAATAGGTGGGGATTATTGGTTACATTATCTATATAACTACAATTTTTTCTTACCCTCATGTAAGAGTCCCGAGTCACATAAATTAAATGCATTACCTACATTTTCTATTTGCAAAAGAATTTCTGAACTCCTTAATTATTGAAAGTAATGTATAGTAGCTTAACAACCGATACTTTAGACCTATTAATTTCAGGCATCATTATCAATTTAATAAATAATTGAATTTTACCTTTATGATTTGGTGCTTTAAGAAATGGATAGAAAAAAAATAGCTCTAAATGCGTTGTCCCTTTCCACTTGCCATCTCAAATATTTTTTGATCAACAGTTTGTTCAATATGTAAAATTTAAAGAATCCATTTAACATCCTTTTTAATAAGCTTCGCAGGAACTCCACCAACCACCGAGTTAGACGGAATATCTTTTGTAACTACTGTTCCAGCTGCAATAACCGAACCACTACCGATAGTCACTCCTTTTAATATCGTAACCCTACTCCCTATCCAAACATTATCACCTATTTTAATCGGACTGGTTGCTTCCGATTGTCCTTTTGCGAGTTGAAATGCATGGAAATCCGTATCCATGATTTGAACGTCCCATGAAATGGCACAGTTTTCTCCAATTTCAATAGATTTTTGGCAAATTATAGTGCTGTTCGAAGATATGAAACTACCATTTCCTATTTTCACATCTGCTTTCGGTCCAATGATGACCCTAACACCTGGTCCTAGCGATGCTTCGCCTTTTACATTAATTGTACTAAAATCCTCAAGTTGCAAAACAGTCCTATCCAATTTCTTTTGACCTATTTCCCCCACACGAGTTTCATACTGCCCCATGTACAATCTTCGGACATCAAATTTGGAATTTTTCTTAGCTTTTATAATAGAATTCCAGTTTGCTCTGATTGGCACACTTCTAGCTGTATTTTTTGAGTACTTATACGAAAAGTATATACTTTTTATTACACGTCCAAGTTTAAATAAAACTCCCATTTTTTTCACCTCTAGGCTATTATAGCGCATAAAAAGTAGTAATAAATAACAATTATGCAATAATGTGAAATACGTTTTATGAGGCTGTTGAGAATGAAAAATTTCGATCATCACTAAACCTTATTAATAGGGATTAGCGGTTGGATTAACTCCCCCCCCCGCGCAAGATGTGGGGGGCAAAAGTGGATTAGTTTTTGTCCATTAGCGTCTAAAATATAATCTAATGTATTTTTTCGTTCTTGTGAGATCATGCTGATAATAAACATACCAAAAGAACAATGAAAGAATATTACTATTCATATAATCACCTGCTAAATATTGGTGAACAGTGGATTTAAATCATGATTGTTGCAATATTTAATTTGCCACTTTAGTCAGATAAAATCAATATTACAGGTATGAATACAATACTTCATACAGTATGGATTGGTATTTTGAAGATAAAGTATCCTGTATGTTTTTGTATAATAAATTATTGATAGTGTACATTTCATAGCCATAGATGAACTCTCAGTTTGTTTAAGCCTATAAAATAGGTTCTCCAAACAAAAAATACAAAAGGAATTAAATTTCTGGAAGCTTTGTTTTTAATCCCTTATAATTCCCTTTAAATGTACCTAAATCTCGGTTCGCTCATTTTGTGGAACAAGATAGTGCCCCTATCCCGCCAATTTTGTACCACTTCTGATTATTTGAATCTGTTCTATTTTGTGAAGAGCATTAACATAATTTTTGTATATTATCATTTCTTCAAAGGTGAGATTTGTTTGAATGCTGTTGTTTATAACTTTAAGATTATTACGAATTTCCCTATCGACCCTCCCATGAGGATCATCATATCTCATACTTGAATATTTAAGAGCTAGGTCACCTTTTAAGGTAAGAATGCTCTTTTGTTAGCGATTACCTTCACATTTAAAGTCGAGGGAATTATCGACCTCTCCCCCAACTGATCTACGATATCTTTAAATCCTTCCATATTCACTTTAATGTAATAAATCAATTATAATATCAAGGACTCGTTTACTGTATTCATTGCCATTCCGATACCACCGAAAACGTAAGCATGATTAATTTTATCATTAATTTCTTTTCTAACAGTTTCCAATCGTGTATCACGAGGAATGCTCAACTTATTTACCGATTTTACTGTCATTACAAGCAACGTGTCTGAGCGCCCTCTATCCCCTGGTAGTTTGTCCCCCCTAAAATTAAGACAGAAAAAGGTACTGCTTTCTAATTCTACTGGTTCCTTTACTTCAGGAAGAAGTTCACTCGGAGAGTGGGTAGTAAGTGCTATTTTATAAGTTTATCGTAAATAGAATAAGCATCTTACCACCCCCAACAGTAAGAAGAAAGAACGCAATGATAGTAAATTTTAATACTCATCTTTTTTGGGACTTAGATCTTTCCATTGCTACTTCCTCTCAACTTTAAATGTGCCTATACCTTTACTACCCCTTTCAACAATTCCATAACTTCATTCTCAAGAGACTTCAATTTCCCTTGACTATCCACCAATGAATTACCTTTTACAGCAAAATAAAATTTACATTTGGGTTCGGTTCCTGATGGGCGTACACAGAACCATGATCCGTCTTCTAAGTTAAATTTCAAAACATTTGATTTTGGTAATTGAAGCAATGTTGTGAAACCAGTATTTATATCTATACATTGGCCCGTTGCATAGTCCTCCATTTCAATCACCATAATACCATTGACCAATTTCGGTGGTTGATTACGGAATGATTCCAATATCTCTGTAATCTGGTTCACACCACATTTACCCTTCAGCGTCAATGAGCGAAGTGACTCTTGATAATATCCATACTTTTCGAAGATTTCCATCAATGCATCATATAGAGATTTACCTTGCATTTTGTAATAAGCTGCTACTTCAGCAACAAAAACAGCTGACTGAACAGCATCCTTATCCCGAACAAAATCACCAATTAAATAACCGTAACTTTCCTCATATCCAAATAAAAAGTGATGTTCACAACTTTGCTCGAACTCTTTAATCTTTTCCCCTATAAATTTAAAGCCAGTTAATGTATCCATTGTTTTTATGCCATAGTGTGATGCAATCATTCGACCAATTTCGGAAGTGACAATTGTTTTAATGACGACTCCACTAGGGAGTAACGTGCCATTTTTCTTTTTCTGATCGAGCAAATACTGAAGCATTAAAGCTCCGACCTGATTTCCAGTTAAAACAACGTATTTCCCCATATTATTTTTGACCGCAACACCAAGTCGATCCGCATCTGGGTCAGTTCCTATTAAAATATCTGCATTTATTTCCTCTCCATAACGTATGGCAAGTTCAAATGCAGCATGTTCTTCGGGATTTGGTGATGCTACTGTTGTAAAATTCGGATCTGGTAATTCCTGCTCTTTTACAATTGTCAAGTTTTCGAAGCCAAACGCTGCCAATCCATCTCGAACAGATTGATTTGCAGTTCCGTGAAGTGGAGTAAATACGATAGAGAGTTCTTTTCCTACTTGCTTAACTACTTCTCGATTTAATTGAATTAATTTCAATTTTTCAGTATAAGCATCGTCTACTTCTTTACCAATATATAATAGAAGACCCCTATCCAAAAGATCATCTTCGTGAGTAAACTCAATTGTTAACTCGTCGCCGACCCCACGGACGAATCGAGTAATTGTATCTGCAGCTGCCAGTGGAATTTGCCCACCATCTTCACCGTACACCTTAAACCCATTATATTCTGGTGGATTATGACTTGCCGTAATTACAACTCCTGCAAAAGCATGTAAGTACCTCACAGCAAATGATAATACCGGGGTAGGGCGTAAACCATCAAATAGATAGACCTTAATCCCATGTTTTCCTGCTGTTTTTGCTACTTCTAGTGCAAATTCAGGTGACATGTGCCGGGAATCATAAGCAATCACTAATCCGCGAGCCTTAGCTTCATCCCCTTGCCAAGCAATGTACCGAGCGAGACCTTCCGTTGCCTTTCGAACCGTATAAATATTCATTCTGTTTGTTCCAGGTCCCAGCACACCACGCATTCCACCTGTTCCAAACTCTAAATCTTTATAAAAGCTATCTTCTAATAATTTTTTATTAGATTGTATTTCGATTAATTGCTGTCTTAACTTTGCATCTAAATTTGAAAATTCAAACCATTTATTCACTACACTATTCCACATTAAAAATGTTTGCCTCCTTGCAAAAAGAAATTTGCACTTAAATTTATTAGTTTTTTTCAATCTATAAAGAAGAATAAAATTTATACCACCTTATATATCTTCGATTTTTATTGAAATCGGATATATCTTAACTAGAATAAATATAGCCAGGTTACCTAAGTAATCCCGGCCAAGATTTATATTTTCGCAAACTTACAATTTTGCTCAATTTCTTCCCAAGTCATAAATATACGAACGATGTCCTCTTCAACTAGTTCGGTACCCTTTTGTACTTCAATAAATTCGAGGTCAGTTATCGCTTTAATAGCATGTCTGTCCCCCGGATCGATTTTCAATACATCTCCAGGTTTTACTTTACATATCTCATCGTTAAAGGCAAATTCCCCTTCACCTTTAATAATTGTCCATACTTCACTTCTGTAAAAATGCTTTTGATAACTTAAATTTCTACCGGCTTTTACACCGATTCGTTTCGTCAACACTTCTTGATCACCTTTATACTTAACATGATCGAGAACACGGTACCATCCCCACCTACGTTCTTCATACATAGGACGATCGTCAAAGGACTCGATGAGCTCTTTAATCGCCGGGCTTTTCTCTTTATCCGCAACTAAAATTCCATCAGGACTTACAGCAACAACGGCATTAGAAATACCTAGAACCGTAACTGGAATATCTAATTCATTAATCAAGTGGGTATTCACGGAATCATTACTTAAGATTCCATTACCAATTTGTTCAGAAGCCATTTCTTCTGTCAGAGTATTCCAGGTTCCAAGGTCTTTCCAGTAACCATCATATGAGATTACAGTTATGTTTTTTGCCTTTTCAACAACTTCATAATCAAAGCTTATTTTTGGAAGTTCTTCATACCGCAATTTCAATTGATCATACGTAACAGGAAAGTTGTTAGCTTCTAATATCGAAATAAGATAACCTAGTCTAAAAGCAAATACACCACAATTCCATAAAGCACCTTGCCCAATTAATTCTTTAGCTTGAAGTTCATCTGGTTTTTCTGTAAAACGTCTAACATGCTGATAGTCTAATACTAATTCTCCTTTTTTAGAAACAATGTATCCATATTTTGAAGATGGGTAAGTTGGCTCAACCCCTATCAATGCTAAATCAGAAGCACTTTCTAAAACCACAGATTCCAAATCTTTTATTCTGTCGAAAAATCTATCTTCGACATAAGGATCAACCGGGAGAACAGCAACGACCTCTTCCAAATCGACCTCTTCCACACTATATAAAAAAGAAGCCGCTAAAGCGATCGCAGGAAATGTATCACGGCGGCTTGGTTCAATAACTAAAGGCACTTGATATCCCAATTGGTTATGGATCATGTCCACCTGAGACTTACTAGTAGCGATTACAGCAGAATTTTGAAGATGCACTCTATCAAGTTGTCGCCATACACGCTGGACCATTGATTCTAAATCATTGTTCTTGCCTTCAAGTACTTTCAAAAATTGTTTTGAACGAGCATCGTTTGATAAAGGCCATAGCCTTTTTCCCGAACCACCTGACAATAAAACTAACTTCACTTACTACACCTCTCTAATCAATATTTTGATAATGAATTACTTCGAAATATACCTCGAATTGTTTAATGAGTATTACGGGACTTAATTTAAAATGAGCAATATTTAGATTTTAATTAAAGGACACGCAATTAGTTTTCCTTCTGAATAGTTTTATTGGTTATAACAACTCCACTCATTAGATATAAAATACCCGAGGAAATAAAACTAATTGCTGATTCGCTAATCATTGAGGAGCATAAAACTCCAATATTTAAAGCAGCGAATAACACAAATAATTCCCTCATGTATGGAGTCTTAACATGGCTTCTACGGAAAAAATTTATAAGTGTAAGGAAAAATAATAGAAATGGAACAGAAAATATTCCAATCTGACCTAAAAGCATTCCAATATAACTTTCACCAGCACCAATAACTTCTGAACTTCCGTCAGAGTAAAGTTTTGCGAAGTTACCAGCTTCTCCAAGACCTAGACCAAAAGGATTAGCAATAGTTAATTCGATATTATGGAATAGTCCGTTAATATGGTGTGGTAGTGATGAAAACAAACTTGCATTATTTATTATAAAGAAAGTAATAATAGTAAAGAAAAATAATGCTAAATAACCAATTGGTCTATATTTACTTCTAAAAATCTTAAAAATTATAGCAATACCTAGCGCAAAAATTCCTCCTTTCGATAAAGTTAATACTAGACCAATTAGTAAAATCACAGCAAACACATTCCTTTTTTTACCTGTAAACAATTTGGTGAATAACAAAATCCCAATTGGAAAAACTAGAAACTGCCCATACAATGTGGGATCTGCAACGAAGGATACGAGTCTTCTAAATGATGTACCTAATATTGCATAATAGTCAAATGTATAAAAATTACCAGGTAGGCCGCCAACGCCATAGGCCCAACTTTCCATTCCTTTACTTACTAAAAAATCAGTAATACCTATAGTAATCCAAAATTGATCTCCTAAGATGAACCTTTCTAAGTATCCAAAAAGGACAGAGATCACTGAGATATAAACTAAAAACTTTAAAATTGTTATAGTTCTTTCTTTTGATATAAACATTAACCTACCTAGTAGAAATAGAATTACAGGTGTCGACAGCTGTCTATATTGAACTAGTTTAGCAAAAATAGGTGCATCACTTGGAACAAGTAGATATATACTCAGTATAATCAAATATAAAAACGCAAATAAATCAGGTAGTGTTATTTTGTACTTTTTAAAGTTGATAACATAAGCAACAACGAGACCAATATATACAAGCAAATCTTTCCCCAGTATAAATGCTTGGCTCGTTGAACCACCTAAATTTTTCGCCAGAATTATAGCAATAAGATTTTGAAATACAACGTAAATTATTAATAGAATTAGAAATCTATGTGGCTTAGATACAATTGCAATACCTGTAATGATTAGAAATATAATGAGAATCGTGGAAAATAGTATAAATATAATAATGGTGGGATTAAATAACATTAAACAAATAATTATTCCAAGTATGGCCAATACAAAATAATTATTCTTTATTGAAATATTATGCATTTAAAATACTCCTAGTTGGTTTTGTTGTCCCAAACAAGGTTTATGGTAGGGCATTTGGCTCCAATCCAATTTGGGATACTTTTTAATTCGGACTGCAAATCAGCATGCCCTTACACCTTATGAAGTTACTTAAGCGATCGACGGTATTATGATGAACATATAAGGTCATAAAGTAAATTGAACAGACTCAATTTACTACGAATCTTTCTCATTTTTGATTTAATCAAAACAATAGTATTTTAAATCATTATATTTTCCATATATCTCTAAAACCTCCGGGCAATTCATCAAAAATAAAACTAACATCATAATCTATCATTTTTACTATCTTTTTTTAAGTATTCTCTTATTAATAAAATTAGAAAAAAGGAATCATTAATAAAATACCTTTTAAACATTCTTCTGGGTTCCTGTATAAATCTGTAGAACCACTCTAAACCTGACTTCTGCATCCACAGTGGTGCTCTTTTTACTGTTCCTGCAATAAAATCAATCGATGCTCCAATCTGCATTGAAATTGGAACCTTAAATTTGTTTAGATTATCAAAAATAAACAACTCCCCTTTGGGTGAACCTAATGAAACCAATAAAATGTCCGGTCTAAATCTTTTTATTCTTTCTATTCCCTCGGATAATTCTTTAGGGTTAGATTCAAACCCAAAAGGTGGTGAATAATAATCTATTGTAAAGCTATAGTTTTTCTCACTTTTCATTTTATCAATAGCTAATTTTGGAACACCCTCTCGAGAGCCAAATATAAAAACCTTATAGTTTCTTTTTTCCGCCAACTTTAATACTTCGGGAACAAGATCCGCCCCTGAGACTTTTTCCTTCAATGGTTTCTTCAACAACTTTGAAGAAAAATAAAGTGGAGCACCATCAACTAGAATAATGGATGACTTTTGATATGCATCTTTAAATTCTGGGTTTTTATGAATATTTACTATATGGTCGACGTTAGGTGTTACCAAAACAGATGAAGTGTTATTTTTTTTATTAAATTGCACATGCTCATCAATTAATTTGATTGATTCTGACATGTTAAGATTATTAAAGTTCACACCAAATAAATTGACTAATTCCAACGCAACATCAATCCTTTTTTAGATCGTTAATAATGGCCTCTAACTTGCTTGGCAAAATTTGTGCCGAATAATTTTCTTTAAAATTTTCATAAGCTTTTTCTGATATTATTTGTAGTTTAAATGGCTTTTTCAATATGTTGATAATTTCGGCAATAAATTCCTCTTTATTATCAGCTATCATTATATCCTCGCGATCAGAATATTTAATTCCTTCTGCACCTATAGCTGTTGAGATTACAGGTATTTTCTTACCAAATGATTCTATAATTTTCACCCTTTGTCCACTACCAACAAATAACGGAACTATACTTACATCACATTTTTCAATATACATATCCACATCATCTACATATCCAGTTACAAACACATTTTTATCATTTTGATACTTTTTAATAACTTCTGGGGGATTACTTCCTACAATGTATATATTAAAATTTTTATCTTTTAATTTCGGCCATACATTTTCCATAAACCACTTAATTCCATGTTGGTTTGGGTACCACGACATTGAACCCAAAAACAAAAGATTAATTTTCCCATCCTTTGATACTTTGTAATTGTAATTCTTTTCAAGGTCAATATGAATAGGCAGAACAGATACCTTTTCATTAGAAAGGCCAAAACTTGATAACACTTTTTTATCATCTTCACTTAAGCAAATTACATGATTACTTTGTAATATGGACTTTTTTTCAAAATTCAATAATTTGATATATTCAATTGATCCAAGTATTTTTTTAAAAATATTGTTGTCATTTATGATCATTCTTTTAAAAATTAAACTTTCAACATTATGCTGGTCTAATATAACCTTATGATTTTTAATATATTTAAAATAAACCATCATTGGTAGATGATCTACATAAACAAATTCATAGTCATCTTTAGTCAATTTTCTAACTAATTCTTCTTTAAATCTATTATCATAATATTTGTTAATGCTATAAGGGTAAAGACTAAATAAACTTTTAGAATAATCTTTAATAAAGTTTTTAAAAGAGGTACTTCTGATTAGTGTTTTAGGGATTACGTGGATGTTTTTAACAATCCCCAACATTTTTTGAGCATATTTTTTATCCGATTCATTATTAGAAAAACACATCAGATCAATATCGTATTTTTGAGATAAAGCCTTAATAATATTGTGTGATTTTATTTTCCCCCCGTTATCGAGCGGATAAGGTATTAAATTTGTTAAAAACAAGATTTTTTTCATTATTGTACTTCCCCTTATCACTAAACTATTGGTCTGTTCGTATCTTAACTAGATGCTACTTTAATTGGCCTTTTTTATAAGTTTGATACATAATCAATAATCTTGGAACAACTATTAATATCTTCTTTTCCATATTTTTGTTTTAATACCTCTATTTTATCCTTATAATTTAATTGGTCATTGATTTTCATTACCTCCAAAACTTCAATCCAATCATGACATATAGGACCATAAGCGATATCTTCGTATTCAAAATATAGTTCAGCTATTTCATTTGTATAAAATTCAAAGTCAAAAGGAGTGAAAATAGCCTGTTTATTTAAATGGAGATAATCAAACAAAACACTTGAATAATCTGTAATTAATACATCTGTTTCCAATAAAAGTGGATAGGGATCGATTTCTTCGTAAATTAAAATATTACTGCAGTCCGAAAGATAGTTTTCCAAATCAGCTCTTTCTACAAAATGGGGCTTAATAATAAATAAATAGTTGTTTCTCACTAGAAATTCATTAAACAAGCTTTTATTAAACTTATATTCATGTAGCAAGTGTTCAGCCGTCTTGCCAGAAAACCCTCTATGTGTTGGTAACCAACTTATTACTTTATCATATTTTCCTGATATTAATTCGAGTGCACTATTGGGTAATATTTTTTTGTTAAGTAAAAAGTCATTTCTAGGTTGCCCTAAACTTATAATGTCACTTTTATTTAAATTAAAAGCGGAAGACATTACATTTTTAAGACTATCACTGGACACATATAATTTATTGCAATACATATAGTTTGTATAAGGGAAAATTGTGTAAATAGTTTTCTTTACGGTATCCTTTAACTTAGACTTCTCCCAGTTGTCTGCATCGAACCCTATTTTTTTCAATGGAGAGCCATGCCATAATTGGTGTATATACTTTCCGCCTAATAAAAATGGTATTAAATCTTCTAGAGCATGAGTTAATAGTATATGCTTAGCCCTAATTAGAGTATAGATTCCTTTGACAGTATATATATATAGAATGCGTTGTTCATTTTTTAATAATGCCTTTTTGTAAATATCCCTATTTTTAGTTAGAAAAAAATAATCAATACTTCCCCTCTCTTTTTCTTTTAAATATAAAAATAAATATTTGGCATTATCACTAATTTCATGCCCGCGGGTAGAGCCTAATACAAGTAAATTTTGTTTTTTGGGAATAATACATGTTATTAAATATAAAGGATACATCATTATTCCCAATAGTAAGCCGTATCTTCCTTTTGATAACTTTATTCGTTTCATATTATTGCCACCCTTATTTAAAAAATCCCCAAATCATTTTTAATTTTAGTGGTAGATATCTCTGGAGTTCTGTCCAGGTAAATAACTTCACAACACGACTTCAAAAAGTCAAACTTTCCTTCCCAATCGTTTCCTATAACAAAACAGTCTATATGATATTCCCGAATATCTTCTATTTTTTGTTCCCAACTTTGCTCAGGTATTACAAGATCAACATATCTTATAGCATTTAATAGTTTTTTTCTTTCCTCATAGTTAAAGTAGCTCTTTTTACCTTTTACTTCATTAAATTCATCCGTTGACAGTGCAACGATCAAATAATCGCCATTTTCTTTGGCACGTTTTAATAAATTAATATGACCGTAATGAAGAAGATCAAAAGTTCCATATGTAATTATTCTTTTCATTTATTACATCCTCCTATATAAATATAGATTACAACCTATATTATATATCTATTTCAACAACTTATATCTGTAAGCACCTATAGCCCTACCCAAAAACACTGTAACATGTGTAAAGACTAATAGCCACGCAATTTTGTCAATAGTTATTACTGGTATTATTATTAGCAAAATCAAAATATGCATGATAGACGGATATATTACTGTTTTATTAACAAAACTCGTTTTATTAAAAGCACTAAATAAGGGATATCCCATCATAATACCTGGTACCACAAAAATAACCGCTAAGGACATAATTTTAAGAATATAAACGCTATCTATATAGTTTGGACCAAAAATGATTTTAATGATAAGTTCGCTTTGCCAAAATAGGATGATGCTCATTAATGTATTCAAAACTACAATAGAATATAAAAACTTTTTATATAACTGAATATTTTTACTGTACGTAAGATACGGATACAGAACGCTACTAAGTGGACCATATAAAGAACTAAGCCCATTTAATAGTTTTTCAGCAGCGCCAAATATCCCAGCAGCAGTAGGTCCTAATATTAATCCAATTACAAACGTGTTGCTTGTAGTATATAAAGATACGGAAACTCTCGACCAAAAGAACTGAAGGCTGTTTCTAAAATGCTGAATAAGTGTTTCCCTTTTTGGAATTTGTAACTCTATTCCCATACGTTTAATTAGATAAATTGATATCATACCAGCAATGATATATCCAATAGAATTAATAGTGGGAACTAAATAAAGATCATCGTTATTTTTCACCATAATAAATATTAATATGGTAAAAAAAAGTTTTACTCCCGCATTAATAAACGCAATGAATTTCATTTTTTCTATTCCTTGATAAAAAAAGAATGACAGCAAAATGTTTCCAAACACCATTAAAAAGGTTAATATATGTATCTGCCAATATTCTCTTAAACTTGGAACAAAAAGAAGTGCGCTCATTAATATTACAAATGAGACCACCGCTAAAGTGAATTTAATTATTAATACTGAACTGACTATCTCAGATAGTTTCATTTTATCATTTCTATTTAAAGATACTTCACGAGTTGCTGAAAGTTCAAAGCCAAAATCTGTAAACATAATAAAATATGCGATAAACGCTTGTGAAAATAAAAATACACCATAGCCTTCCGGATTAAGAACCCGAACAAGATATGGCAAAGTAACAAAAGGTAAAGCATTATTCATAATTTGCAAAAAGCCCATTGCTGAAAAATTCCCAATTAATCTCTTCTGATCAGACATTATTTAACCTACTTTTTTATAAAAAGTTTATTTTAATTTGTTCTACATAAAGGATGATTAATATTAATAAGCATTCTTTGAACCAAATAACACTAACACTGTTTGTAAAATAATTTTAACATCAAAGATCATATTTCGATTGCGTATATATTCCAAATCCATTTCTACCATTTCTTCAAAACCAACACTATTTCTCCCACTGACCTGCCAAAGCCCTGTACACCCCGGAGTAACCAATAATCGCTGTTTATCGTAGTTTGTATATTCCATTACTTCCCTTGGCAGAGGTGGTCTCGGGCCAACCAAGCTCATTTCTCCCTTTAACACATTCCATAACTGAGGTAACTCATCAATACTTGTTTTACGAATAAACTTTCCTATTTTTGTAATTCGTGGGTCATCTTTCATTTTAAACATTGCACCCGATACTTCGTTATGTTGGAGTAGGGAGTCTAATAGATCTTCCGCGTTAGAAACCATTGATCGGAATTTATACATATAAAATTCCTTCCCATCTTTTCCAATTCGTACTTGTTTAAAAAAAATTGGTCCTCTAGGATCTTCTCTTTTTATTAAATACGCAACTAATAAAAAAAGCCAAAATAAAAGTATGATTCCTGTTAATGCACCTAGAATATCTATAAATCTTTTGG
Source organism: Bacillus sp. FJAT-50079 (assembly GCF_018343515.1). Taxonomy (GTDB): domain Bacteria; phylum Bacillota; class Bacilli; order Bacillales; family Bacillaceae_C; genus Lederbergia. The sequence goes on from NZ_JAGYPD010000001.1 coordinate 291,329, forward strand.
TAAATACATAGTATGGTTTATCTTGCACCTTTATAGATCGATAAGGTCTTGATCTTGTTTCTACAATTGGACTCATTTTCGCCAAAACATTCCCACCTTTAATTCAATACTTTTTTATCTAATAATAATCGCTCCATGATATTTAAAAGATCTGATCTAATTTCTTCATTTTGCAATGCCATCTCTAATGTTGTTTGCACAAATCCTAGTTTTTCGCCTACATCATACCGTTTTCCTTCAAAATCATATGCAAATACTCTTTGGATTTTATTTAATTGCTGAATCGCATCTGTTAGTTGAATCTCCCCGCCTGCTCCGGTTTCTTGCTTTTCAAGGAACATAAAAATCTCCGGAGTTAATATGTATCGACCCATAATTGCTAGATTAGATGGTGCTGTCCCTGGCTCAGGCTTTTCAATAAAGTTTCTCACTTGATGTAAGTGACCTTCCTGAGTAGTAGGTTCAACAATTCCATAACGATGCGTTTCATTATCTGCAACTTGTTGGACCCCTATAATAGAAGAAAATGTCTCATCAAATTGATTAATTAATTGGCGTAAACAAGGTGTATCACTCTGAACAATATCATCACCTAAAAGAACCGCAAATGGTTCATTTCCGATAAAATTACGCGCACACCAGACAGCATGCCCTAACCCTTTAGGTTCCTTCTGTCTAATATAATGAATGTTTGCTAAATTTGAAGGATAGCGAACCTCTTCCAAAAGATCATATTTTTCTTTTTCGATTAAGTTTTGTTCAAGCTCAAAAGCATGATCAAAATGGTCTTCGATCGCCCGCTTTCCTTTTCCGGTAACAATGATAATATCTTCTATACCTGATGCTACCGCTTCTTCCACTATGTATTGAATCGTTGGCTTATCTACAATCGGTAACATTTCTTTCGGCATAGCCTTTGTTGCCGGAAGGAATCTTGTTCCCAACCCTGCTGCGGGTATTATCGCCTTACGGACTTTTTTCAATGAAAATCCCCATCCTTTCATAATGTTGCATTTTATACTTTTATCTTATTAATAGTGATAATTAAATGCCTAATGAAAATGCACCTGAATAATGCATTTTCATTAGACATCTAGTTTCACACTTTAAAAATATTGGGCATTTAACCCGCCCTCACGCTGTACCATTGATAACAATCGTATCTAAGGCAAAGCAATTTTGCCCACAGCACGGCCGAGTGCCTCCGATCGTAACGGATAGGAGACATCCCCGTCAAACATCACTTCGTTATGGATATTTCGTTAAAATATGCCTAAAAATTTCTTCCTTTTAATTTCCCTTGGAACGTCTCGATCAATGTCTTTACCTTCTAAGATCAATTCCGCATTATCCATAAAATAATAGAGAGTATCTGTCCCATATTTTTTTTCTAATAGATCAAAAGCCTCTTCCATTTTAAAACTGCGCTTTGTTGTATTATGCGCATCCGAAGCCATAAAGTGCGTGAGATTCGCTTCGATCAGATCAAAAGCAAATTTTTGAATCTTCTTTCCAAAATAGCCAGTGAAGCTCGCTGCAGTAATTTGCGTTGCCACACCGTTTTTTACTAGTTTGTATAATTTATGAGGTTGTTCAATCAACTCTGCATTTCGCTCAGGGTGAACAATAACAGGCGTTAACCCTTGTACTTGTATGTCATAGCACAGCTGATCAGTATAACGTGGGACATGATTGGATGGAAGTTCGATGAATATGTACGTCGATTGATTACCAAGTGTGACGATTTCACCAGCCTCATAGTCCTCGATGAATTCGCCGTAAATTCGTGTTTCTTGACCAGGTAAAATTTCAACTTGTACGTTTTCCGATTGTAAAAAGTCATTTAATTCTGCTGTCTTTTGCAAAATCACATCTTTTTTGTTAGTGTAACGACCATTCTGATGATGGGGGGTCGCAATGATTGTCCGAATTCCTTCTTTTTCCGCAAGACGGGCCATTTGTAAACTTTCCGTAAAACTACTAGAACCATCATCTACATCAGGCAAAATATGACAGTGAATATCTATCATTGGTGACCCTCCCTTTTTTTAACAATTAAATAGTGCTATCGGACTATAACATATTTTATAGAAATTGTATAGACTAGTTTGTTCCGTAATAATAGTAATAATCATTGCTTTCCATCTTTTTACGGTTTAACACTACACCTAATACTTTCGCTTGTGCCGCGTTCAATAATTCCTTCGTCTTTTGAGCCGCTTCTACTTCTGTTTTCCCACTTGAAATAACGAGAATGGTTCCATCACATTGATTCGCCAACACTTGCGCATCTGTGACAGCTAATACTGGTGGTGTATCAAAAATAACGAAATCGTAGAAGTCTTTCACGTCATTAAAAAATTGCTTCATCGCTCGCGAGCTTAATAGCTCAGCCGGATTCGGCGGTATTGGTCCTGAAGTGAGTATGTCTAGTCCTTCCACATTCGACACTTTCACTGACTCTTGTATATTACGTTGTCTCGTTAATACGTTCGTTAATCCGTATGCATTATTCATACTAAATGTATAATGAACGGTTGGCTTTCTTAAATCAGCATCGACGAGCAACACCTTCTTTCCTTGTTGGGCGAAGACGATTGCTAAGTTAGCTGTTGTCGTTGATTTTCCTTCTCCTGGACCTGAAGATGTAACCATAATCGAACTGATTTCTTGATCGACTGCTGAAAATTGGATATTTGTTCTAATCGTCCGATACTGCTCGGAAACCGGTGATTTTGGGTTTAACATCGCGATCAATTTTCGTTTTGTACTTTGTAATGCGTTTCCTCGTTTTTTAAGAGCCAACGGTCTCACCTCGTACTCTCGTTTTTCTATTTTCTCTACTTGAACGGTGATCTTTTTGCTCATCAAATGTAGCAATTGCGCCTAAAACAGGTAACTCTAATATTTTCTCTACATCCTGCTCTGTTTTTATCGTATTATCAAGATACTCAAGAAGGAATGCTAAACCGACGCCAGCCATCGCCCCCACAACAAAAGCAATTGCGATGTTTAATAATGGCTGCGGCTTAACTGGTGAAACATTTTCTCCAACCTCAGCTTTTGCCAAAATGTTCACATTATCGATATTCATTAAATGAACAATTTCGGTTTGGAACACTTCTGCTACTTTATTAGCAATGTCTGCTGCTTGATGCGGATTCGGGTCTTGAACCGTGACGTTTACCACTTGGGAATCCTTGGCACTTTGCACCGCAATTTTACTATCCAGACTATCTACGGACATATCTAGATCAAGATCTTCAATGACCTTCTCTAAAATGAATGAGCTTTTCATAATGACATTATACGTATTAATCAATTGCAAATTCGTTTGAATTTCTGCTGGATTGTAGACTTGCTGCTCATTTTTTGATTGGTTCACGAGCAATTGGGTTGAAGATTGGTAGATCGGGGTTATAACAAAAAAACTGACAGCTCCACTAATAACGACCGCTGCCAATGTGATCAACACAATTAAATTCATCCGCTTTCGTAATGTTTGCATAAGCTCTTTCAAGCTAATCGTTTCTTCCATTTTATCCTCCCTAGCCGCCTGTCGACTTTCTGAACATTTTGTATTATTATAGCATAGTATGTTGGGGTTTTTCAGGTATGATTGTACCATTTTCATAGATCGTTGTATAGATAGTGTATAGATTATTAACTTTTTTGTAAAAATCAGGATTTTAGAACTATGTCTTAGGAGGATAACAATTGAAAGCTTTTATCGCGACAATTGCAGCTATCGTCTGTGCGATTTTTCTCGTTTTTAGTTATACATATTGGAAAGATCAAACAACTGTCTCTTCATTTTCTGAAAAAGATTCTACTAGCAATCAATCGCCAAAGGCCGAAACAAGCGCGAAGCAGATTGACCCATCACTTTTAGAAAAGACGGAAAATTGGCCAGAATCAGCCCGCCAATCATTATCAGCATCGCTCGAAGCTGGGACACCTTATCATATTGCCATCGTCGGTTCCCAAGCTTTAGGTGGTGAAGATGGATGGGCAACGAGGTTAAAAAATGAGTTTGAAGAAACATTTAGTAAAGATCTGATTAATGTTTCAATATTTGAATTTGCTGATCAAACATCTGACCAGTTTATTATGGATGGAGGCGATCAGTTGGTTGCTGAAAGTTCTCCCGATCTCGTTCTTTTTGAGCCTTTCACGTTAAATGATAACGGGAATGTTTCCGTCGAGAAGAATCATGAGAACATTATGACCTTTCTTGAAACTGTGAAAGAATCAGTTGTCATTTTACAGCCACCACACCCCATTTTTAACGCCCAAATTTATCCGGGACAAGTCAATGATTTACATCTTTTTGCTAATGAGCAAAATCTGCCATACATCGACCATTGGGAAGTTTGGCCCGATTACATGACTGAAGAGATCAAAGACTATATAGTTGAGCCGAAGCAAAGTGCTCCAAATGAAAAAGGTCATGAGCTATGGTTTACCTATTTGAAAGACTATTTTATCTATGATTAAGCGTACTTATTCAAGCGGCAACATCGTTGCCGCCTGAATAAATGATTGATTCTTTCCTTATATTATAAGGAACAGTACTATGATCATGAAAATGATCCCCGATCATATGTATCTCCACTTAGTCAGTTTCCTTCTAATAATTAGGTTGAATCTCCAAATCTCTCCTTTATTACAGAAGTTTAACTTGAATTAGCAAATCCTTTTTATCGAAAACATTGAGTCAGGTACAAGGCGTTTAAACTCCCTCTGATTTGAAATGCAATTCGGTTTTCATCCCACTACTACTAGATGTGGTCGGCTTTTTCTGTTTCAAGTTAAGGTTTTAAACTTTCTATGAAACTAAATAATAAATCTCTATCGTACAGATGTTGATCTCTAAGCATTATTTGTAAAGCTTCTCGAGAAGAAATTGCGTCGCGATATGGGCGTTTTAGTGTTAATGCTGAATATACATCAACAATGTGCAAGATTCTTAAATCCGTTGATAACTCTTCTTTTGTTAAGCGATCTGGATATCCTGAACCATTTATTCGCTCATGGTGAGATCTGGCGAAATGAGCAATATGTCCTTGATTAAAAGATTGTAATATCGTTTCCCCTTCGATTGTATGTTGTTTTATCATTTCAAATTCTATATAAGTTAGTTTTGTTTTTTTATCTAAAAGCTCTCGGTAAACTTTCAATTTTCCAATATCATGAAATAGATATCCTAATGCGACGGATTCAATGTTCGGTATTTCATGTTTCTTTGCCAGCATTGTTCCTAAAATAAAAGTATCAAAGGAATGAACAAAAACATCAAGACTCCAATATTTAAGTGCATAAATGATATTTATAAAATTATTTTTTGTGTGCATATTATCGAATATCTTAATTAAATATTCGATATCTTCTTCTCGTTTCAAAATCCCCCCATAACGTTGAACATTATTTAGTAGGGATAGAGTTTGCCAAAAAGTAGTCTCTATTTCTCGTGACGAAAACGGCAATTTTGGCCCTTGTACACTCGTCTTCACGTTATTTTGAATGGAACTCACCTTTTCTGATAAAATATTAATATCGTTAATATCGCGATTTTTTAAAAACATAATTAATTGCTCTGATATGGGTGTCCCTTTTGTTGCAACTAATACATCATTAATAATAATATCCTCGCCTAAAATTTCATTGGCTTTGATATTATTTATATTTTTTATAGCCACCAAAAAAACCCCTTTCTAAATTCGCAGTGGAATGATTAATAAGAGGAACGGCAACCGGCTTACTTATTCTTTCACTATTCGTCAATCTCTCAGGGGCCGTTCTTCCTGCTCTATCAACAAAACAAACACCGCAATTTGCCGAAAGGTCTTTGCCTTGAATATAAGCAGATGCTCAATGCCCCTTTCTTAAGGACTCAACATTTTGACTTATTGCTAGAAATTCTCTAAATTCATCTTTAGATATATTAGAATCCATTATTTCTTTAAGAAGTTCTCTCCATTCTCCGGAAGGCTCCCAGTAAAAATCTTCACTGAACAATTCTCTTGGGTGACCATTACTTTTTTTATTGTTAGTCACTATTTTCCCTCCTCGTATTTATATACTTGAAGTTTTTTTTCGGATCCGAGATTTTTGATTACAAGTAAGTAAACCGTTGGAAAGGAGTCATTTCTAGTAGAGGTATAAATTAGTTTATTGATTGATCCATTTCATACCAATCAAATAATTTAAATTAATAATCACCCTGACCAAAGTTAGTTTACGAATTCGAGGTCACACATTAAAAAGTACTAATATGGATAAATATAAGTACATGTAACGTGTTCTTAGCCTTTGTTTCTATTATCAATTACTTTTTTTGCCTTCTTTGCAGCTTGCACTCGATTTTTCACACCAATCTTTGTGTAAATTTGATGGGTATACCCCTTAACCGTCCCTACGGCTAGAAATAACTGGTCAGCAATTTCTTGATTGCTCAGTCCTTCATAAATCCCCTTAAGTACTTGGATCTCCCGTGGTGATAGGCATCCAGGATATGATGATTCGTGATGACTTATCTTTAGGTTATTCAGCGGTTTCCCCATAACATCAATTCCCTCATTATCTTGATTATTTTCTCCTTTTTGTTACAATAACGTTCAAGCCCAGATATTTAGGTAGCTCGTAACAAAAAGTTAATTCAGTAATAGTTGATACAGCTTTTAACAATCACACTCTAGTCAACTTGACAATATATACATATCGACTTTTCGCGACATACTATCTCTTTTTTTATTTTTCATTCCATTATTTTCATAGGCTGTATATCACTTCCCCTTAATCGTAATATTCAAAATTGCGGGAATCAACCCAACCAAAGTTAGTTTATAATCAAAAAGAACCATGCCAAAAGTCTAGTATAAGCGAGAAAAATAAAATATTTATTGATTTATTTCTTTCATTTAAAATTAAGAATAAAGATCTCTAAAACAAAAAAACCAAGAAGAAGTCTCGCTTAAAAGACTTCTTCTTGGTTTCTAAACCGCAACAATTATTTTTTCGTCATTTCCAATACTTATACGTAACAATCGTATGAATCGTATGCCTGCTTACTCCATATTCGGCCGCTAGTTGTCGGATCGATGTTGCTTGCTCGTTGCTATAACGATCACGAATCTCTTTCACGTCCGCTCCCGTTAAGTGGGAACGACTTCTTCCAGTTTTATCTACAAGCTGATGTTCCTTTTTCCTAAATTCCTTTACATTTCCTAGCATCGTCCGTTTAATCTTTGCTCTCGTATAATCCGGTCGCTTCTTACCTAATTTCGCTTCTGATAATTTACGTTTATGTTCTTCTGTTAACCTTCTTCCTTTCAGCCCATGCGTTTTTTCTTCTTCGATATTTTCGAACATTAAAAATCAACATCCTTATTTAACTCATGTTAAAACAACCTAAGTGTTTTTCTTCTCTTTATTCTTTTCGGGAACTTCGCTTTGAATACTTTTATCAGAGACAATCAATTCTGAATTTCCTAGAGGGGATACACGTAATCCGCTCCGAACTTCTTATTTAACAAATCAAATGCTCGCTAACCTCTCTTGCCTTACAGCACCCCATTCCTTAATTAGGGGATTTAATAATACAATATACCTAGAACGCTTTCAACAACCGTACCTTTAGATCTATAAAATTGTCTATTTTAGCCAACCATTCCGATTGAAATACCTACAAAAAGTTCATTTAGAGCTTTTGCTCCAGAAACACAAGAAGTTTATTTTACGTACTTTTCCCGACAGCCTTAGCTCCTTTTTACCATCATGTTTATTAATGTAAAAGTCTATTTACCAGGTCTTAATTACCACCATTTTATTTTTTCCACAAATTTATTTAAACATACTGTACTATACATTTTCTTTACTGAATATTAACGAAAGTTAACTTTTCGTTCGACAGATTCTCCAAATGTTGTCCGAATTTTGTCGAGTGCATTCGTTTTTCAACTGTATTAAGGGAAAATAGGGAGATTATGGAGAAAACAGTATTAATAATAGATCTAGCTCTTAAAGCTAGGCATGCAAGGCGAGCCAACGTTGACCGATCGTAAGGCGACCTGGTCATATTAAATACTTTCTCTGATGATAAAAGAAAACGCCGAAGTTCATCTTCGAAAGATGAATTTCAGCGTTTTTTTGCTCTCTCTTCAAATATTTAGTCTGAAGTAATGATTGTGGCTCTAGATGCTAGTTTATTTCACCATTTTATTGGGCTGGCAGACCTTCCACTCTCTTAGCTCCTATATACGCATTGCTCCAATAGGAATTTGTTCTAATATTTGTCACTCTTACTCCATCTGATAGCGTTACATGAACAACTTGATCATTCCCAATATATATTGCTGAGTTTATCGTTGATAATTTGAAAAATACTAGATCTCCAGGCTGAATATCATTTCTAGCTACATTCTCTCCAATTTGCCATTGCTGTTCTCCATATCTCGGAATATCAACATTAGCCGCCTCTTTAAATACATATTGAACAAAACCAGATACATCAAATCCTTCTTCTGGAGTCGTTCCACCTTTAACATACGGGATTTCTCCTATAAATTTGGTCGCTTCAGCAACAATTGGGTTTTCTTTTGGCAATGTTAATCCTGTAAACCTTCGGATGCCAGTAAATTTCTCCTCCCAATATTCACTATTTATATAAGAAATAGTAACTTGGTCACCTCTTGTAGCATGGATAAACTGGTTGTCACCAATGTAGATTCCATTATGGGAGATTCCTTCTCTATAAGTGTCGCTGAAAAAGATCACATCACCAGGTTGAATATTTTCCTTACTCACTATTTCTCCCACTTGCCATTGTTGATCAGTAGACCTTGGTAAATAAATTTTTAGCGAGTGTAAATATACATAACGGACGAAGGCTGAACAATCAAATCCTTCTTCCGGATTCTCACCGCCAAATAAATAAGGTGTCCCTATATATTTTAGTGCTTCTTTTATAATTGGATGATTGGCGTCAATAATAGGAGAACCATTGATACGTTTTGCTCCCACGAATTTATTACTCCAGTACGCACTTCCTTCAAAACTAGTAATGCTCACACCTTGCGAGACTGTTGCATGGATAAGTTGGTCATTTCCTTTATAGATCGCTACATGGGTTATGTCTGCGTCACTTCCGAAAAAGATCAAATCGCCTGGCTGCAAGGAATCCCTCGATACCTCTTCCCCCATAACATATTGGCTCCTTGCTGTTCGCGGAAGCATAAAATCTAACGTTTGGTTGATTACATATTGGACAAACCCTGAGCTATCAAATCCTTCTGGGGTCACTCCTCCGTATAAATATGGGGAGCCTTCATATTTTAACGCTTCTTTTACGATGATATTATCTATCTCATTTGATATTCGTTTAGCACCAACATATCTCGAACTCCAATAAGTACTTTTTTCTAAACTAGTAATACTGACTCCTTGGGAAACGGTAGCATGTATAAGCTCGTCATTTCCATTATAAATTGATACATGGGATACATCGTCAGCGCCGTTACCGAAAAAGACCAAATCCCCCGGCTCTAACGAGTCTCTATCCACGGAAGTTCCTATTTCTACTTCATATTGCTTCTTTACCGTCCTTGGCATTGTAATATTATATGATTGCTTTAATACATATTGGACAAACCCAGAACTATCAAATCCTTTTGGATCTTCTCCCCCGTATACATACGGAACACCTACATATTTATTCGCTTCTATTAATATAGGATGCTCCACTGAGTTTGCCTTTACTTCCTTTTCCCCATTAAATATTCCTAATATAACAATGATTGTTAGGAAAAGAAAACATGTCTTTTTCATTTATGTCCCACTCCTTTCTCTATGAATCTCTTATCTTTGTTAGTCGGATGGTAAACAACTTAGAATTGCCTTTACATAACGTCTAAAGATCTCATTTTGGGTTGATTTTCTTCGAGTTGCTGTATTTATTCCGAACATGAGAGATCGCTGCAAAGTACTTATTTCTAGTTGCAAACCTTTTCCGCTTATCCCTTTGTTTGTCACGTTATTTGGATGCAAACCATTCAACGGTTCACCAGGTGGTACAATCTCAGCGCTAAAATTAGCTTCAATTAACGCTTTTAAACACCCCTCTTTTCGTTCATCATCTAATCCTCCGATTTTAGTATTTGCTTTATTCGAATCACTGTAACCATGATAAGAAACGACATAATCATGCAACGGTAATATTTTTAATAAATTCGGCTCATCAAAGCGGGTTGAAGTAATATGTAGTACATGATTCCCCGATAATTTGTGTCCTTCAAAAACATAGTATGAGAAGTTTTCACCAGCACTACCAATTGTTAACTCTGAACAGCCTGGTTCAATCCCTCCACCATGAGGAGTAAAAAATAATATATTTGACGTTCTTACTTTATAGGATAGTAAATAATCTGATTCATTGTTTTCAACAGCACTAAGCTCCTTAAAATTTTTATACGTATCAGACATGATTCGCCCTCCTATAATTACCCATTCCCTATAAAAATCTAGTTTATTTTAACAAAAAGTTTACTTTTTGATTACAGTTTCGTTACATTATATAAAAAAAACGTATCTACGCCCATAGGCTATTAGATACGTTTCATGTTTCTATCGAATATTTAGTTGTTCTATTAATCCTTCCATAGTTTGAATTCCTACCATACCGTCCACTTCTTGCCCAATGCGCAATTGGAAGTCTTTTACCGCCTGCTCCGTTTGCTCATCAAATATTCCATCTTCCTCTATACCTAGTGTCCGTTGAATAATTTTAACGTACTCACCACTTGCTCCCTTTGCTACCGCTCCCGTCTGACTGACTGCCTGTACTAATGGAGTAATATCCTGCTCGCTCACCGTCTGTTTTTCCTCTACGTCTTCCCCTAATACTTCTGCTTGTTTCATCATATTTTGATATTCTTCAATGCTCTTCTCTTCCGCAAAAGTTAAAATCTCTACATGTTTAAGATTAGACATGATAAAAAAGAAGCCAGCAATAATAACGAATGGCGATATAATTTTAATAAAATTTCTTATCATTTCAATGTTACTCTCCTCTTATATATTATTTAACCTTCCATGTTCCTTCCCTTCGAGAATCTGTTCCCCCGTAGATTACATTTTCCTTTTTGTCGATAACAAGCGCTTGAATTCCCCCATAATATATTGGATAACTATTCATGCCCATTTTATATCCCATTTTTTTCAATTCATTTTGAACGCCCTTTGGATATCGAATTTCCGTTTGAATATGATTATCCTCTACATAAAATCTAGGGGCATCAATGGCTTCCTGCAATGGTTCATCAAAGAGAAGATGACGCACGAGAACTTCAGTCAACATCATCGGGATTCTTCTGCCACCCGGTGTCCCGACTCCGATAATTTGCTCATCATTCCGTAGGATTGTAGGGGTGGTAAAAGTTCTTGACCGTTTCCCTGGTTCGTATTTATTAGGGGAACCGCTTGTCTCATTAAAATTTTCAAGATTATTATTAAGGAAGAATCCTCCTACATTTTTTCCTGTTCCAAAAAAGTTACTTAATGTGTTTGTAACTGAAACGACAGTCCCCTCTTTATCAGTTACGACAAAGTGAGTCGTACTTGTATGTTCTTCATTATGATCATCCATCTCGTAATGATTGGACAATTCATCTAAAGATATATCTTTAGAAAGGCCTTCTGAATATTCCTTTTTCGTTAACTTTTTTATTGGTATTTTGACAAATTCAGGATCACCTATATGCTGTATTCGATCCTTATACGCACGTTTAGATATCTCCCCAGTTAAATGTATATAATCAGAAGTGTTTCCCTTGGTCCCTTTGACACTTAACATCTCAGCCATTTGCAAAGATTGAATCAAAGTGATTCCAGAAAATGGAGGTGGGGCAGAGATCACTTCAAATCCGGAAAATTCACCATAAACCGGCTCTTTTTCAAATACCGAATAATTTTTTAGGTCTGATACAGTAATTCCCGAAACTTCATGGGCGAGAGCTTCTGCGATCTCACCGCGATAAAAGACGTCCGAACCTTTTGCTTTAATTAGCTTTAACGTCTCTGCTAGCTCAGGCTGTTTTAGCCATTCGTCTGGCTGGATTGGGCTTCCTTCTGGAAAGAATTGGGGAAGTTTATTAACCGACAGCCGGCTTTGTGCACCTGCTAATCGATCTGTTAATGATTTTTGGATCCGAAATCCCTTTTCTGCTAATTCAATCGAAGGATCAATAAGCTCAGCCAAGTTCTTTACCCCATATTTTTCATGGGCGAATTCCATTCCCTTCACAAACCCAGGAATGCCAATCGCACCTTTCTTACGTGAGCTAGAAGTTGGACTCATTTCCCGATAATCGATAAAGGTTGGGCTTTTATCCTTATCACCGGGGAGGATAAGCATCCCTCCACCACCGCCCAACCCCGATCCATATGGCTCAACAACTCCGAGCACGTAAGAAATAGCAATCGCCGCATCTACCGCATTACCATTATGAGCAAGAATGTCCATCCCTATTTTTACAGCTAAAGAGTTTGAGGCACTTACCCCATAACCTTCGTTGCCACCTTTACTTGATTCAAATACATTTAACTTCTTATAAATCGGGCTATTTTCTTGAGTATCAAATGGTTGTACAAAATAATAGCCAATCGCGAGTGTCACAATAAGAGCCAGAAACATGTAAATCCAGTTTCGTTTCATTTAGCGGGTTCCTTATTTAGTACATGTGAGTGATTTACGCTAAAGGTAAGCTTGTTGTCTTCTTCACTAAATAAGATCGATGAGTCTTTTGTTAATCGATTAAAGATTTTTCGTTTATAATACCCATCCAAGCTCCCTAACGGAGTTGGCGTCGCCTCTTTAATAAGTAAAGGCGTAATTTCAAACTGGGCCACACCATTTTTATTTAAATGATACTGAACAAGAGCCGTTTCCCTCGCAGTAGACCAACCTTGATCAAAAATAAAATTACCTAAACTATAAAAAATAATGGTATCATTGTAAATCTCAACTGGTTGTAAAACATGGGGATGATGACCGATAATGATATCCGCTCCCGAATCAGCAATCGCTTTAGCCAATCCTTTTTGCCGTGGTGAAGCCTCCGTATCATATTCCTGTCCCCAATGGACGTGGACAACGACTAAATCTGCTTTTTCCTTTGCCTCTTCTATAAGTGGAATAAAAATTTCAGGCTTTACTTTTAGAACGCCAGGTTTTTTTTCAGTTGCTCCTGATTTCGGCACATAGGCATCGGTAAAACCGAGGGTGGCAATGTTAATACCATTCACCTGTTTGTATATAATGTTGCTAGCTTCCTCAAGATTTTTTCCCGCCCCTACAAAACTTAAATCATATTGATTAAACGTCGTAATCGAATCATTTAATCCATTTTCCAAATAATCCATTGCATGGTTATTAGCTAAATTTAATACGGAAAAGTTCATTTTCTTCAACGTTTCTACGGATTTCGCATCTGTTTGTAAGTGTATAAATTTTTCTTGCTTTTCATACTCGTCACTATGTACCACTGGATGCTCAAAGTTTCCGGTAGAATAATCGGCATTTTCGAAGTAAGGTTTTACATAACGAAATAAATGCTCTTGACTATACCGATTCTTAACTTCTTCAACATGGCGGCCAAACATCATATCACCAACCATCGTTGCCGTTACTAAAATATCATCCGTTTGTTCAATCATCTTAGCTTCGCTTGGTTTATTTACCCATCCCGATCCGTAGATGAAAACAGTAAGGACTAAAATGGCTAACCATACATGCTTATCTGTCTTTTTCTTTGTCTTTTTAGCAAATCGCAATAACTTCTCCTTAAAATCTAATTGCTTCCCCATAAAATCACCCTAGAATAAAAAATTATATAAAAACAGTAATCCGAATGTAGCTGCACTGATCATAAGGGTACTACTAAATGTGACCGCCAACCCTTGTCTTTCAACCGTATTCGCTATTAACCCCGGAACGATCACTCCAATTCCCCGAAACTCATAAATATCAAAGGGCATAATTGGATAAAAATAATCAAAGACCAGTTTTAATGAAATACCTACGACAAGCATCGTCGCAAACTTTCGACGCCCGTAAAGAATCACAAACCGTGATATTCCGAACCTTACAATGACGTAGGTTAATAAACTGATCAATAACACCATCATTAAAAAAACTGGCTGATCAAAGATGAGCCCTAAATACCCCGGTACCACTAGTCCCGCCGGTACAATTCCCGTCTTTTCTGCAAAAATCAAGCTTAGAATCACTCCTAAAACGAGTGCCACATATAAATCCGAACCAAACATTCCCTTTCCTCCTAGCTGACCTTCTCAACTTGTTTATAATTCATTAACGCTTCGATTAATGGTTCGGCAGCACCATGGATATTTCCAACCCCATAAACGACGCGATGATGTAATTCAGGTGTTAACTTATGTATTATGTCTTCCGTGCTGGATCCTTCCAGATCCCATATGTGATTCGCTCGTATAAGTCCTTCATGATAAGCATCAATAATAGGGCTCGTTGTTTCTCCGATAACAACTAAAATATCTGTTTCAATATATGGCAGGACATCCCTTGCGAATTGTTCCGTCCGATCTACACGATCTTGGCGGCAATTCATAATGACAATCGGTGAGTCCGTAGGATAGCCGATTTCCTCTACCCTCTCCCAAATCCGTAACGTAGAAGAAGCATCATTTGCAGCAAAACCGTTTACTAAGAAGGAAGGTGCCTTCATATCACCGATTTTGGTTATCCTCATTGCACCAGGATCTGGATGGGCATTTAACATCCCTTGAAATGCTACTTCTTCCGGAATATTTAACGCCTCAGCCACTGCCAGAGCAAGCGAAGCATTGTCCGGAAATACCATATAATCAAATTTTCTTAAATATTCATCGGTAATCTTTGAGTTATCAGCCACAATAACTTTTGTGTTTCGTTTTTGTGCTACTGACTGAAAGTAATCCAAATAAGGTCCATCAATCGTAATTAAATGACCGTTATAAGGAATCGTCGCTAAAAAGGCTTCGGCCACTTCATCTAATGTCGGTCCCATTACATCCATGTGATCTTCTAGAACATTTACAATCACACCTATATTGGCTTGAACCATCTTTTTCTGAAATG
The DNA here is from genome assembly GCF_018343515.1 of Bacillus sp. FJAT-50079. Taxonomy (GTDB): domain Bacteria; phylum Bacillota; class Bacilli; order Bacillales; family Bacillaceae_C; genus Lederbergia. The sequence goes on from NZ_JAGYPD010000001.1 coordinate 306,480, forward strand.
TAATTTGATAATCAGGGTTTACTGCCATACATTCGCTAACCAGTGCTTCAGTCCCAAGCTTTGCAGCTTTATCAACAACCCGTCTTTGCTCTCCGATATTTGGTCCTTCACGGCGTCTTATAATTGGTTCCTCGTCCCTTGTATGCCAATAGATTAACCGGGCAGAAGTTCCAGTCGTTTTGCCAACAGTCTTATATCCAGCTTCCTTGATGACACCTGTTATTAATCTTGTAACTGTTGATTTTCCACGAATTCCATTGACATTCACTCTAATAGGAATCGAATCAATATTTTTCTGATGCTTTCTCTGCTCCCAGACTCCATAAGCGAAAATAAGAAGAAAGCTAATTAATACAACACTTAATACCGTCATTTTATTCCTCCTTTAGTTGCCAAGTTGTTTGTCAGTTTTACGCAAACAAATATTAGCTATCCTGATGCTTATTTAATGAAAAGGTCGAAAGTAATCTTAATCAGATATGTAATTGCAATAGCTACCGTGGGATATGTAATTAGATAGAGTAATGTTTCCATTAATATTCCTCCTCAACTAATTTTGAACTTTGTCTCAATTTTTCCTTGCAGTGAAAAGGATTTGTTCTAATCGAGGATTGATTCTATCCATTGATGCACTAATTGTTGTTTCATGATTAAGAGATCTGTGCGAATATAAATGCGCTTATAAATGATTGTTGCATTGATCAAAATTTGACGTGTGCTTGTCCTTTTCTTTTATTCCGCGGGTTATCTCCTCATGCTTATTGCAGGATTCTGTTCCTCCATATTTATTTCATCATTCACAGGCTTTCTCTTGAAGATCGTTTTAGCCAGCGCTGGCCGTCGTAGGCACACGATTCGATAATTGCCCCAAACGATTAAATAACATTTTCATTCCTCCTCGTAATTTTTAATGATAAGTATTTTTTTCCAACCCATACAAAGGTCAGTATAAGATAGTTCATTTGAAAAAGATGTGAATAAAGCGATTATTAACCTCCCCTTAAACGAATTGTTAACTTGCCTTAATAAAAGATAAACCTATGTCATTCATGTCATATATGTACGAGATATGACTCGAATTTTGTCGAATAGATGATTTTAATACGAAAAAAAAGCTCCGATCAGTCGAACACTTGACTGATCGGAGCCCTTCTAGATTGAAGTTCCGCTTAAAATTACTTGCTGAAGCTCTAGTTCACTTATCTATTGAAACCTTCTAACGATTTCTCGCACTTTTTCCGGATCCACAGGGCGTAATGATTTTCCTTCCATCCTGACCCCTGAACCAAAGTGGATTTCCACAACTCCGGTTTCACTAACAAAATCATCCACATTGTCCACAGTTAATCCACTGCCAGCAAGGATATGTAATGGCTTATCAACAGTTAATGCGACCAGATTTTTAATCCTATCCACAGCTTCTGTTACATTTGCTTTTCCACCAGATGTTAAAATTCTGTTGATTTGTGGATAACGTAATATAATTTCCAACGCTTCTTCCTGATCATCCACTTCATCAAATGCTCGGTGAAAAGTGACGTCTAAATTGCCGGCAACTGGTAATAGTTTTTCTAAAGAGTTAACATCGATTGTGCGATCTTCCTTTAATGTACCGAGAACAACTCCATTCGCGCCCAGTTCCCGTACGATCTGGATATCTTCGATCATCGTGTTGATATCTTCTTCACTATAAGAAAAGGAATAACTATGAGGGCGAATCATCACGTTCACCGGGAGCTTAACCGCATTTACGACTTCCTTAATTAATCCGTAACTTGGTGTAAGCCCGCCTTCTGCGATTCCAGTTATTAATTCAATGCGGTCTGCACCATTTGCTTCAGCTACTTTCGCTTCCTGTACAGTCGTAGCAATGATTTCGATTTTCACTTTTCCCCATCCTCCTAAATAATGAACGGGAGGAAGGATCCTCCCGCATTTTTTATCGATTTACAGATGCTGCCATTCTTACATACGTATGGCGTCTTCCTCTAATCGCGATCGAATACGTCATAATATTTTCTGGAACGGCAATCCCATAAAATCCGGTATCGCCGATATGATATATATCTGCACCAGCCATTTTACTATTAAGGGCGATTTGCCGTATAGTTGCTTCATCGGCTCCTTCTTGACTTGTACCGATAGTGAGCATCGCCAATGCCCCTTTTGAATGAACGAAGCGGACATATTTTTCAATCATATCCAGCGTCATTCCAGGGATTGTCCCAGGAGCCGGCATTAATATAATATCGGCACCTGCTTCAATAAAACGGGTTAAATCAGCCTCTGAAATAATACCGCTCCCTGTTTCATTCGCAACGCCTGCACCATGCATTTTTCCAGCAATAATTAATCCTTCTTCACCTAAAACTTCACGCGCTTTTTTAATCGCAACGACCGTTTCATCATTGGTTACACCAGTCTTCGGGTTCCCTGTTAAACAAATAAAATCAAAGCCTAATTTTTTTGCTTCTTTTAATGATTCTTCTGTTGCCACTCTACCTTTTGAGACACTATCAAGCTTTTCAATTTGCTCGGCATTTAAATCAACAGGTTCTAGATTTATTCCAACGGGACGCCCTGTTAACTCTTTAATCTTTTGAATGACCAATTCTTTTTCTTCGCATTCATATCCTTCAACCATTGGATTGAACACATCAAATAGATTGAATAAAAGCAGATCGGCACCGAATGAAGCAGCCAGCTCCGCGTTTGTCACACTAGGATATAAGGGGGAGACGGAAGTCATCGTCTCCGAAAGCATTACCCTTCCTTCACAAGCGCGAATTGATTGCTTTAAATCTTGACCGTTCATTTTTTGAAATTCTGAAGCCGTACAATCTAATAGTCTTTTCACCAAAAATATCCTCCCCTTTTATTTGTGTATTTTTTTCATCTCATCCGCGACAAATTGAACTTGTGTTCCGACAACGACTTGGACATTGTTTTTCCCCGTGACAACAACTCCCGGAACACCCGTCGCTTTAATTTGATCTTGATTAATCGCTGATGAATCTTTTACTTCTAGACGTAAGCGAGTAATACAATTGTCGATCGAAACGACATTGTCATCGCCGCCAAGCCCGTCATATATTTTTGCAGCCATACTAGCAAATTTATTCTCGCTCGTACTTTCCTCCGATGTTATTGCTTCGTCAACTTCATCTTCACGACCAGGTGTTTTAATATTAAGTTTCGTAATTAAAAATCTGAAGATAATATAGTAAATAACGAAAAATACAAGTCCTTGAGCTAATAACATAAATGGCTTGTTCGCCATCGGCAGTCTGGAACTTAAGATAAAGTCAATTAGCCCCGCGCTAAAACCAAAACCGGCAGTCCAATGGAAAATAGACGCAATCGCCATTGAAATTCCTGTTAAGACAGCATGGACGACATATAAAAGTGGCGCTGCGAACATGAAGGCAAATTCAATTGGCTCTGTCACTCCCGTGAAAAAGGAAGCGAACCCACCAGCTAGCATTAATGACGCAACTTGTTTTTTTCTTGCTGTTTTAGCTGTGTGATACATCGCAAGTCCCGCAGCTGGTAGCCCGAACATCATAATCGGGAAATATCCTGCTTGATACATTCCTGTAATTCCTTTTACCCCTGTTCCAGCCCAATAATTACCGATATCATTTATTCCAGCAACATCAAACCAAAATACTGAGTTAAGTGCGTGGTGTAATCCAATTGGAATTAAAAGTTTATTTAAGAATCCGTATATACCAGCCCCGACTGCACCAAGCGTACTAATCGTTTCACCGAAAGCAACGAGACCTGTATAAACGAAAGGCCATACAAAATAGAAGATCGCAGAAACAACAATCATGACAGCAGATGTTACGATCGGCACCATTCGTTTTCCGCTAAAAAAGGCTAAAGCCGCTGGCAGCTGTATATGGCTAAAGCGATTAAACATAACTGATGCGATAATCCCAGATATGATTCCAATGAAAGCATTCTCAATTTTACCAAATGCTGCATCTACTTGTTCAGGGTCAATCCCTTGTAAAAGTGCAACCGTGTCAGTTGAAAGTAGAGTTGTTATGACTAGGTAAGCGACTAGACCACTTAATGCAGCAGCCCCATCCCGATTTTTTGACAGCCCTAACGCAATCCCGACCGCAAATAAAATAGGTATATTATTAATAATCGACTCGCCGGCTTTAATGATAAATGCAGCCGCGGCGCTGTTTTCTCCCCAACCTGATGGGTCCATCCAATAACCAATCCCCATTAAAATTGCTGCGGCCGGCAATACTGCAACCGGTAACATCAATGAGCGACCAATACTTTGAAGGTATTTCATCATTTTACTATTCCTCCCATATGTAAGCCCTTTTAAGTGTAGTAACGAAAAGGAAGCAATTAACAATGTTAGCTTAACTGTACAAGCAATAAATATACGCTTTTATGAAATTTGCCTCCGTTTTGTTAGTACACCCAATCAGACTTCATTTTTAAACTTTAAAAAAATATTATCATATGTTAGGTCTAGTTGTCTATACCACTCTATAAAAATTATTTTTTAGGATCGATTAATTTTCACTTTAAATTTATAGCGATCCCCGCGATAATACGAAGTCGCATACTCCAGCGGTTTTTCATTTTCCATAAAACTTGTTCGCTGAATTAGAAGGATTGGATCACCAACTTTTATATCAAGCGCTTTTGCTTCACTTTTACGAGCGATCGTCGATTCCACTTCTTGTTCAGCTGATGCAAACCTCAATCCAAGCGTATTTTCTACATACTGATAAATCGATTGTTCAGCAATTTCCTCCGTTAATCCGGGAATAAGGTCCACAGATGTATAAAATATTTGGTATGCGATTGGTAATTGGTCAGCAAATCGTAGACGTTTGATCTGATAAACAGGTGAGCCTATTTCTAATGCTAACTTCTTAGCTATGACAGCATCTGCTTTCTTTACTTTAAATTCTACTACTTTAGTACCCGGCTCCATCCCTCTTAAACGCATATCTTCCGAGAAACTTGTTAAAAAATCTAAATGTTGCTCAACCTTCTTTAAAGCAACGAAAGTTCCTTTCCCACGTTTACGTTGAAGGTAGCCATCCGCTGTAAGTTTATTAATGGCCTGTCTTACGGTCATTCTACTAATTTGATATTTCTCAGCGTACTCTCGCTCAGATGGAATCAAATCTCCAGGCTTAAGTTGTTGATTTTCGATTAACGCTTTTATACCTTGTTCCAGTTGAAGATAGATCGGCAGTGGTGAATTTTTGTCTAACATTTTTTTAAACACCTTTCTTTTAAACTTGATCAAGTCGAAATAATATTAATGTTTAAATATTAATCGTTAAAAAGAAAGAAGTAAAACATTTTGAGGCACCGATCACGCATTATTCGTTCACTCTAGCTCTGGGAGAATGAAAATTGTGCGCCTTGGTGGTGATTTGTAGGCCGTCATGTGGATTTCTAAGCCATAGATAGGATTTCTAAGCCATAGATAGGATTTCTAAGCCATAGATAGGATTTCTAAGCCATAGATAGGATTTCTAAGCCATAGATAGGATTTCTAAGCCAAAAGCCATGATTCAAGAAATCATGGCTTTTGGCTATTCATTCGCTTTTACCAGCGAATAGTTTTCATACGTATGTTCCTCGGGCGTCTCTAATAAACAGTGCTCTTTCGGGATAGTCAGAAATAATCGCATCTACACCTAAGTCTAGAAGCTGATTTATTTCATCATGATCGTTCACAGTCCAAACCCGAATGTTTCCCTTTACTTCTTTCAAATGGTGATTCCCTATTAGAGCGAGACGTTTTGCAAGATGTAGACCTTCCATCTCCAATGTTTGTATATAATCATTTGGATGAGTAATTTGATCATTTAATAACATCGCAATATGGGCAGAACGATCAATGCTTTTAATACGCAGCAAGGTTGGTAAATGAAAAGACGAATAGATGACTTTTCGATTGTTTCCATATTGTTTTACTACTTCTAATACTTTTTCTTCAATGCCTTCATAATTGACGATATACGTCTTCAACTCAATGTTTAGTTCAATGTCATATGGTGCGAGTAATTCCAGTACTTCTTGCAATGTCGGTACGCGCTCCACGTTCCAACTCGATTCATAGTGAGGAAGATGCGAAAAATTACCACCTGCGCTAAACTGCTTGATCTCTGCTAAGGTTAAGTCTTTAATATATCCCGTTCCATCTGTCGTTCGATCAAGATTCACATCATGTATAACGACGATTTCCCCATCTCCTGTCATATGAACATCGATTTCAAGACCATCAACCCCTTGATCAATCGCATGCATGAAGCCAAGTAATGTGTTTTCGGGATAAACACCCATGCAGCCTCGGTGTCCATAAATTTTCGTTTCCATCATCTCATCACTTCCTCACATTTATTTTTCATTTCAGAATGTATAGGCGAGGCAAGTCCTAAAGAGTTGGGGGTGAATCTCTAAGATGAACTTGCCCGCTCAATCAAGTGGTGATACCTAGTTAGCAATGAACTTGTTTATTTTCCTCTTGCCGCATTCGCTTGTTCGATTGCGCTATTTAGTTGTTTGACGGCTGTCTCATACGCTTCATCTACATCTCCACCGTTATAAATAGTTTCCAGTGCCGTTTCAATAATTTTCCGTTCTTCTGGAATCATATCCATAACCGCACCTTGTGTTGCATAAGAGGATTTCGTTGCTTGCAGTTGATCGACCGTTACTTGTAATTGCGGCATTTTTGCATGTGCATCTTTAACAGCTTGTTCTTCGTAAGCTGCTGGATTGATCGCAAAATATCCTGTTCCTACATGCCAATTTGCTTGTACATCAGGTGATTGAACATATTTCATGAAATCCCATGCCGCTTGTTGCTCTTCGGCTGATTTTCCATCGACCATCCATAAGCTCGCACCACCAATGACTACCCCTTGTCGTTCTACACTTTCAGGATGTGGCAAGTATGCAACTCCTACTTCAAATGGCGCATTATCAATGACACCTCTTGAACTTGCAGATGATTGCAAGAACATCGATACATCTCCAGCTAAAAAGCCCGCAACCATGTTATCTCCATTTGTACCATAATTAGCAAATGTACCATCATCAATCATTCGTTTTACCCAATTAAAAATCGATTTCCCTTGTTCATCTGTGAAGCCAATTTCTGTCGGCATATCTGTACGACCATTGTCATTGTTCATTAATAATGCGCCTTGGTTCGCTAATAGCTGTTCGAATAACCATCCATACGCTTGTAAAGCAAAACCTTTCATGTCAGGGTTAGCTTTCATAATTGCTTTACCCGTTGCTTCAATTTCTTCAAATGTTTGTGGTGGTGCCTCTGGATCTATGCCCGCCGCTTTGAATGCATCTTTATTGTAATACATGACTGGTGTAGATGAGTTAAATGGCATTGAATAAAATTGGTCATCAATTTTATAGTAATTCACGATGTTTTCTTCGAGATGCCCCATATCATATCCTTCTGCATCAATAAATTCTTGGATCGGCGTAATATATCCGCTATTAATCATAGACATTGTGCCGATTTCAAAAACTTGAATCATCGTTGGCGCACTATCTGTCCCAGCGACACTGTGAAACTTCGTCAAGGCTTCATCGTATGTACCTTGATATTCTGCATTTACTTGAACCTTATCTTGCGATTTGTTATAGCTATCAACAATTGCATTTAATGCTTCCTGTCCTGTTCCACCCATTGCATGCCAGAATGTGACAACTTGTTTTTCTTCACTTTCTTCCTTTTTCTCATTTGATTGAGGTTCTTCCCCGCTTGCTACCTGTGGTGAAGCTTCTCCTGAACTGCATGCCGCCATTAACAATACGAACACAAGCATGAGTAACGGTAAACCATAGATCTTTTTCATGTTGATTTTTCCCCTTTTCAATCTTATTTTAAAGCACCTTCAGTTAAGCCTTTTTGTAATTTGTTTTGGCCGAAAAATAATAATAAAAGTGTTGGGATAACAACGATAATCGCGCCCGCCATGATGACGCCCCAATCGTTTAATTGCTCTTGTGTCTGTAATTGCTTTAAGCCAATTTGAACGGTGCGCACTTTATCATTTGTTGTTGATAGCAGCGGCCATAGATACATATTCCAAGAGGTTAAAAACCCGTATACCCCTAATGTCACTAAGCTTGTCTTCGCTACTGGCAATACAACGGTTAAATAAAATTTAAAATCCCCGACTCCAGCAATTTCGCTTGCTTCCTTCAATTCATTCGGTATTTGTTTGAACGTTTGCCTTAATAAAAATGTGCCAAATGCGATCGCAAAAAATGGAACCGTTAATCCTGGGTATGTATCAATCCAGCCTAGATCGCGGATCGTGTGAAAGTTTGGAATAACAGATGCCTCGAAAGGAACCATCATCGTTGCGATAAAAATATAAAACAAGAAATCTCTGCCTTTAAACTCTAAAAATACGAAGGCATAAGCCGCTAAACTAGAAAGGGTTAGTTGCCCTAGCATAATGACAATTGAAACTATCAAGCTATTAAATAAGTAGTGAAATAAATTGGATTGACTAAACGCCTTAACGTAATTATCGAATGACAATACTTTTGGCAGACTCCCAGTCATAATGTCTTGGTTTGACATGAAGCTCATCATAAAAGCAATAATCGTGGGTGCAAAGACCATCAAGCTTGTCACGATAAGCAACGTATACAAGGTGATTTTTTTCCCAATTGGCATCGTCATTGATAATGCACCTTCTTTTCCCCAACCTTAAATTGCAATACCGTCACAACTAAAATGATGATAAACAAAATAATGGCCTGGGCACTTGCTAAGCCAAATTTATAATTTGTAAAAGCTTCCCGATAAATCGAATAAACAATTAAGTTTGTTGTATTTTGAGGGCCGCCCTGTGTCAAAATATCAATTTGCCCAAAGGTTTGAAAGGCGTTAATGATCGTGACCGTAATGACAAAAAATAATGTTGGGGACAGCATCGGAATTGTAATTCGTCTTAGTTTATAAAAATATCCCGCTCCATCAATGTCAGCACTATTATAAAGAGACGTATCAATCGACTGAAGTCCACCTAATAAAATCAAAAACGTAAAACCAATATTCATCCAAATCGTCGTAACGGCAACCGCGAATAATGCCCATTTCGGATCGGTTAACCAGCCTATATTTTCCAAACCAAATGTTTTTAAAATTTGATTAAGGAATCCGATCGTTGGATGGAATAAATATAACCAAAATACGGATGCAGCCGCGACCGATATTCCCATCGTTGATGCATAGATCGTTCGAAAAAATCCGATTCCTTTTAAATTTTCATTAGCAATAACCGCTAAAAACAGACTAACGACAATTGTAAGTGGAACGGTATATAGAACGAATAAAAAGGTTGATTTAATACTTTGCAAAAAAATAGGTGAGGTGAAAATATTAATATAGTTATCCAATCCGACGAACACAGTCGTGTCGCCATTTGCTTTTGTTAAGAAAAAGCTTAAATAGATTGTTCGGATCATCGGATAGAACATAAACACACTAAATAAAACAATCGAAGGCATTAGAAACAATAATCCTTTTACTAAGGATTTGATCCGCTGATTTTTCTTTACTTGGTAAATGTCCACTGCATGGACATTCGTTTGGATGGCTGCTTGATCCATACTCATATAGCAATTACCTCTTCAACACGTTTTGCCTTCATTAATAAACCCGACTCCGCATCAAAAAAGTTAAACGATTCCGCCGTAATTTGCACGGGAACTTTTTCCCACACACGAACCATCCACTGACCAAGCCATTTCGCTGTCCACAGTTCTTTGCCCACTTCAAAAGTGACCAATGTTTCATTCCCTAACTGCTCGACATTGATGATCTCTACTTCATGCGTTTGATTTTCACCCGTTCCATACGTGATATGTTCAGCTCTGATGCCAACGATAAACGGTTTATTCTTCGGTATTTGTGGAAGAGTAGCCGGATCTATTGGTAGAGTAAGTGTATTTTCAATGACCATTTGCCCATTTGAGATGAATGCTTTCCCCATATTCATCTTTGGTGATCCAATAAAAGAGGCGACAAACAGATTAGCCGGTTCATTGTACAAGGTGATCGGCGCACCAACTTGTTGAACTTTCCCATCATTTAAAACCATAATGCGATCGCCCATCGTCATCGCCTCAACTTGGTCATGGGTCACATACACCATCGTCAGCCCAAGCCGTTTTTGCAGGCGCCGGATCTCCATTCTCATATTCGCTCGCAGCTTCGCGTCTAAATTGGAAAGCGGCTCATCCATCAAGCAAAGGGGTGCTTCGCTCACAACCGCTCTTGCCAACGCAACCCGCTGCCTCTGTCCTCCCGAAAGCTCCTTTGGCTTACGTTTTAATAATTCACTTAATCCCATCATGGCCGCTGCTTCCATTAAACGCTTTTGCTGCTCCTTCTTATCAACCTTCTTGGCATGCAAACCAAAAAGTATATTCTGCTCCACAGTTAGATGTGGATATAATGCATAATTTTGAAAAACCATCGATAAATTCCGATCCTTGGGCGGAAGATGATTTACGACGCGGCTATCCATCTGCAACGTCCCGCCGCTAATCTCCTCTAACCCAGCGATCATTCTTAATAAAGTACTTTTTCCTGACCCAGAAGGTCCCACGAGAACAAAAAACTCCCCTTCATTAATCGATAAATCAATCCCATCTAACACATGACTCTGCTTATCATATGATTTTGAAATATCAATCAAATCAATCTTCCCCATACTTAACCTCCTTTGGATGTCTACCCACATTAAAACACATATTTTTAAGTGGAGGTCTAAATTAACTGAATCTTTACACGGCGTTGAATGAATATTAATGTTCTTAACTCTAAGTAGACAGACTTTATGAATTATTAGTTAGATGCGGGGATTGGAGAGGGGGATTTGTATGTTGCGGGGGAGATTTCTAAGCCGTTGTGAAGATTTCAAGAAATCATGGCTTTTGGCTATGCATCTAGATTATTAAAGTAATTGTAATTTTTCTAAGGAAAGGTGGTAAACTCGATTTTTTCTTTCACCAGTAGTTGGAAAGTCAAATGATCGGAGTAATTTTGAAGTGATAGAGTCTGACTCGAGCTGAAGGAATTCCTTACACTTCTTTTTAGTAATGGCTGGACCATAAAGATGATAATAATCGATCAATGCATTCTTATGGGCATCTTCATTCGGCGCCCCACACTTCACACATATCCAATACCTCCGATGTTTTCTTACCGTAAAAGATTGACAACAAATGCATTGAATCCCTTTTAATAGCGAAGCTTCATCCACATCGTATTTGCTTAAAACATCGGGGTCATCTGGTGTATCAAGCTTTGATAAAATACGAGCAAATTTAAGAAGCTCTTTCCTATCAATCATATTTTGCTGATAATATTTTGAAATAGCCTCGGTTTTTGTTCTAATCGTATCAGGGCGGATGACTTTTTTAGCAGCGGCGGGATAACTAGGATTGGATTTGATAATTGAGGATGTATTAGTCATGACAACAAATGAGGCGCCGGGTAAGAATAGGGAGTGTTTTTCCATTAGATTTTCCAGATGAAATTGTTGATTTTCCACTTGTTGAATTGGGTTTTGGTAAGACTTTACTTTATCGGGAAGTGTTTGGGTCATCTGATTCGGTTCAATGAAAATCGTTCCACTAATATTTTTTGCTTCAAACATAAGGTAATATCGTAATGTTAAAATAAGTAAGTCGATTTGAAAATAGGAGTTCTCTGAATGTGGTAAGCGCAGACCTGGAAAAATTACATATTCTTTTGCCGGGAGGGGAAGTTGGTCGATGTAGTAATCAAGGGATTGTTCTCCTCGGAATCCCGCTGACAATTTTGCAAATTGTTGCTCAATCCTTGGTCTGCTCGGGTCATTCACCGGATCCCGTTGCAATAAAATTTCGAGCTTTTCAAGTTCTTTCGACTTTTCTCTTGTTTTATATTTCAAATTTATCACCTCTTGAGTTACACATTCGATATGAATAATGGAAATCCTCTATATTCTAGATTTTTGTACTTAATTGACGAAATAAGGAATCGAACGTGCGAAAACTGCTGCTTACTTAGGGAATCGTAAGCCAGAGGCTAGATTCTAAGCCATAAGAATGGATTTCTAAGCCATACAACAGATTTCTAAGCCATACAACAGATTTCTAAGCCATACAACAGATTTCTAAGCCATACAACAGATTTCTAAGCCATACAACAGATTTCTAAGCCATACAACAGATTTCTAAGCCAAAAGCCATGATTTCAAGAAATCATGGCTTTTGTTTTGCTAATCATCAGCTTCTTCTCTTTTTAACTATAAACAACGATGTTGCACCTAACAATAATAGGATCGCTCCTACTAATAGCATGTTGTACGTTGTTGTCGCTGTGTTAGGTAATTTTGATCCATCAGTTGTACCTTTGTTCTTTTCTATTGTTTGATCTCTATTCTTATTTTGTTCTCCGCTCTTATCTCCGTTTTGATCTTTATTTTTCCCGGTGTCATCCTTGTCCTTATCGTCTACTTTTCCTTGATCGTCATCATCTTCATCCCCAATTGGAGGAGTCGGCTTTACTTCTTCAAGACCATCAATCGCGGCTTGCAAGTTCGCAATTTCCGCATTCAACGCTGATTCTGAATCGATCTTTTCAAGCGCAGATTCAGCAGCTGAAATAGCATCTTGCAATGCCTGATAAGAACTATCTGTGTATTTTCCATTATTTTGAATCGCCTTTGCAGCAGCAATTAATGCTTCTAATTCGGAAATATCCAGTGCCTGTTCCGGATCAATTTCGAACACACCGTAAATACTGAAATGTGTAACTTTTGCAACCACTTCATTGCTCTCTTTTGAAATGGATTCTGGTTCGATTAGTTCTTTCCATTTACCATTTTCATCGATGTAAACGACACGCAGCTGTTCCCACTCATTTACCTTGTCAGCATCAACAGTGAAAATAAGTGTGATTGGTTCAGCAAAATCAGTGATAGGTTCCCCATCGGCCATTAACGTGAAGTCAAATAGTTCACTCACAGCACCAGCATATGTTTCTAGAACTTCCCCAAATGTAAAGGTAATATCTTTTCCAATTTGGAGTAGCGATACTGGAATCATCACCTTCACGCTTTCATTTTCCAATTGAATGGACCCGCCGCTCACCATTTCATTCAGTACTTCTTTCGAAATTGAAATCGATTTGGCTGCTGTTTTGTATCCATACACACCGTTTTCATTTAATGTAAAATCGTCAAGTGAATCAATTACCGCCGTATCTGGATCTAGATCAACTTCTACTAATCCATCGATCGCAGCCTGTAAATCCTCAAGCGCCTCATTCAACGCAGCTTCCGTTTCAATTGTCTCCAAAGCTTTCTCCGCTGCCACAATTGCTTGTTGCAATTCAGCAAAAGAACTCTCTGTATACTTTCCATTATTTTCAATCGCTTTAGTCGCATCAATTAATTGTTCAAGCTCAGAAAGATCAATCTCAGCCTCGAACCCAATTAACTTCAAAAACGAACCCCAAATGATATTTCCATCCGCGTCACGCTCATACGGAACAACTGGATCCAAGCTTTCGAAGTTCGCATCCGTCAACACAACGCCCGACAGATTCACTGATTTCGTGCCATCGAACATGAAGTTGCGATCAGATGCAAGCCCTGCTGGATACGAATCCTTCGCTTTATAATCCTTCTGATACGAAACAAATCCATCGATTTTAAAATCAGTCTGAATTTGTCCATACGTTGTAAAGCTCAAGTTTCCGCCTGTATTATTAAATCCAATATTATTTTCAGCAATAACACCTGGATTACTATTGCTCGTAAATCCATATGCTCCGTTGCCAAAAGCAATGCTATTGCGGATTACATGTGGAACATGGATTCCTTCGCCACCAAGCTTAAAGCCATTTTTATCACCAGATCCAACCGTTCCATCGGTTAAAAATCCGTTATTATAAGCGATACTGTCTTCGATCACAACTGCCCCAATCGCACCAGTACCTGCTTTTGTATATAAATCCCAGCCATCATCAATATTATTATGCGCAATTGTTCCTCTGAACACATTTCCATATCCAGACGTTAATTTTGCCGCAAAACCGTCAGCATTATTATCGGATGGGTCGCGGTTATCGAATGACGTACTGTTCAATATCAAGTTATACGAAGGCCATTTTGTCTTATCTTCCTCATCAACATCTGTACGGCTAATTTGTAAGCCTGTGTCGCCATTTTCGTAAAATCTTGAATTCTCGACCGTATTGAAGCTTCCGCCGATCGTAAAGCCCTTCGTATTTCCGGCCGAACGCGCGAAGTCCAATCCTTTTATATGCCAGTGATAGCCGCTCAAGACAACCCCTTCTGACTTCTTATCAAAATCAATGACAGGTTGCGCACCATCTGCTGCAACGAGGTATTTCTTTGCATCTGCTGTTCCATCATTGTATTTTTTAATATCAATCATGGAATTACGCTTGTATACACCATCTTGGACGATGATTTTTTGTCCTGGCTTCACAAATTCAATCGCAGTGTCAAGATCAAGTGGACTTGCAACTGTACCAGTTCCACCATTCGTTCCTTCCGGCGCTACATAAATATCGCCTTCATACGATCTCATTTCCACCGTAAAATTGCGGACAATTTTATCGTAAGACGTTAAATATTGTGTATCATCAGGCAGGAATGTCGCGCTGAAATTCGTCAACCCCGACTTAATGGTCGTTGAAATATACGCCGCTTTTCCAACTTCAACAGCCAAGTCCGTCGCAATGACTTGATCGCCCTGCTTCACAGTTACTGTTCCATTTACATTCGCCTGAATTCTCAAGCCGTATTCTTCTAATGACGCTTTATCAAGTGAAACGAATTCAACTGCCGGCTCAATAGCTATTTGCGGCGGATCCACTTTCGGCGCATCCGTTGCAGCTTTCGTCACCGTAAATTCAATATCACTCACTTCAATTGTCGCAAGTCTCGCCGTATAAAAGCCGACGTAAATCTTATCATCTTGTACATTCAAAATATCTGGCTCGAATAAAATTTCTTCTTTGCCATCGTTTACACTTCCAACGAAACCGCTGTTTGTTTTCTTAAGCGTTAACTTGTAGCTACCAGATGGCTTCTTATTTTCAAGCATGATTTTTTGAATTCCTTTGCTTCCCGCTCCATCAGGCGATTCAACCCCTGTTCTTACGAAAAGCTGTGTCCCATTTTCTTCACGAGTCCCGCCGCTGAATCCGCCGATTGCTGCAATATTTGAAGCAAACACACTTGAATCACCAGCAGTTCCAATCGCATCACGCGCCATAATTCCAAATGATTCTTGGCCATCATGCGGATTTTTCGCATATGCCTTCACATCGATTGTAGCCGAAAGCTCAAAATTATCTTCCGTTGCATCGATTTCCGTGTAATAGAACGAAATTCCGTCATGATCCCCTGTAACTTTTCCGCCGCCTTCAAGCGCGACGATTTCAACGGTTCCATTGTCCTTCACCGTAATCGTATTATTCGCATTCGAAGAAGATTGACCGAAACGAATCGATTTCCACTCATATTGAACTGCTTCCGTCACAGTTACTTTTAATACAATTGGCTCAATTGACGTATCCGCTGGAATGATTGCTACATCATATGTTCCCGCCTTTTTGAAACTAGGCACATTCAATGAGTAATCATTTTCCACCAACTTGTCCGTATCACCATTATCGTATTTTTTAGCAACGACAAGCCCTGTTTTTTGGAAAACATCCCCGACTGTATATGTTGTCTTTGGATAACTTAATACAGTGATTCCGGTTAATTCTTTGATTTTTACTGTAAGATGTAGAGTTGCTGTCTTATTTTTATGTGTGAGTGTGACTGTTTTCTCACCAGGGGTTGTTGTGTCCAGTTCAGAAACAGTATACTCATCCTTCATCAATCTTACTTGCGCACCATCATCATACTTCGCATAGATGACCATGCCATCCAGGTCTAATTCATCATCCAAATAGTACAATGTTTTCGCCGGTTGTTTTCTAATTTCCAGCTCAGTTAATTGTGCTTCGCTTACAGTCACATTGAACGAAGCTTTTTGACTCGGTGTTTCCGTTGATGTAACGATGATTTCTTTCGTACCAGCTGTTGTAAATCGTTCATCTACTGTAAATTCATACAGATCTTCGCTCAATTCAACAGTTTCACCATTATCATACGTCGCTTCAATAACAAACCCTTCCGGATCAAATTTGTCCCCGATATAATAGGTTGTTTTTGCCGGGTAATATTTAATCGTTAAATCTTCTACTGTTAACGGATTGATCGTTAAGTCGATTGTTGCCGTAGCTCCGTTATAGTTGATCGTAATCGAGTTTACTCCCGCCACACTGCTATCAAAACCAGTAACAATATAATCGGTTTGTCCAAGTGTTGCTTTCGTGTCATCAGAATAAACAGCCGTCACGTCTAAGCCAGCCAGATCAAGCTCTTGGTTAACTAAATAATCGGTTTTCATCCCGCTTGTATCAATTTCGAGCGCTTTTACAACTCGCGAATCTACTTTAATATCAAACTCGCTAAACGTAATGTCCGCATCTCGTGCTACATACAAGCCTGCGTAGATTGTGTCACTGAACAGACTATCCAATGTAACAATTTCTTCCACACCGTTGACTGTTAACACATACGTGTCACCAGATTTTTTAATCGATAAATCATACTCTTCACCAGCTGTTGGAGCATTGATTCCAGCAATTGGATCGAGCTTCGTTTGTTCATCTTGCTTGTAAAATCCTCTCATAACCGTGTCAAGCGCACCAACCGCTACATAATCAGATGTAAATGTTGCAGATGCACCATGTGCTGCAACTTGATCTCTTAACATCAGACCAAAAGATTTTTGGTTTGGTGTACTAATACTCGCTGTTTGGTTGAAACTATTTACTTTTGCCTTTGCTGTAATTTCAAAATTTGCATCAGCAGGGACTTCTTTTGAATAGAAGGAAATTCCTTCATCGCCGCCGGCAACTTTTCCACCTGTTGCACTCATTCTAATTGAACCATCTTCGTTAACTGTTGGTTCTGGGTTTCTCGCATCAGATGTGTTGCCTCCAAACGCGCTAAACTCCCAATCTCCTATTTCCACTTCTCCTTCAATATTAAGCATAATATCGCTATACGTAATCTCGGCATTTCGAGCTGTGAAAAGACCCGCATAATTGATTTTTCCTGTGAAATTTTCGATTGTTTGAATCTCATCACCGATTTGCACAGTTACAAGATTGCCAGATTTCTTCACTTTAAGATCGTACACTTCTCCGCTTGCTGGTGCATTGATTGCCCCATCAAATTCCAAATCTTTATTCTGTTTACCATCTAATCTTGTGAACGCCTTCATTTTTTGATCTAGTGCACCAACTGCCACATAGTCTCCCGTGCCATAATCGGCACCATGCACATATGCATGTACATCGTCCCTCAGCATAATTCCAAAGGAAACTTGGTTATTGGCATCAAATTTTTCGACTTTTGCTTTTGCTGAGAATTCAAAGTTGGCATCAGCCGCAACTTGCTTGAAATAATAGGCAATTCCGTCTGAAGAACTTGAAATCTTCCCACGGTTGCCGGCGCTTTTGACTGTAACCGTACCATCACCATGTTCGGTAATTTCAAAATTGTCCTTCGTAATTTTATCTTGTCCGCCTACATCACCAAAAACCGTCCCATACCAATCACTGGAAATCGTCGTAATTTCGTTTTCTGGTATTAGTGGTTTTTCCGGTTGGGTTGGAGTTTCATTTTCTTCTCCATCTGGCGTTCCAATATTGCTGCCGTCACCTGTTAAAATGCCTACACCTGCGTTCGCCAATACATGGTCTTTCACATTTTCAACTGGAATCGTGGTGTAATCATATGGCGGATTAAAAGTACCCGTCGACTCTGTCGGCATGCTGCCAGTGCTATTGATAAACAAGTTATCGGACACATCCCAATAGCCAATTTGTGAGCTGTATTGGCTTGAAATTGGATCTGAGACATTTTCAAACACATTATTTTCAATTTTGATGACTGCGCCCATGCGTGAGTTGATCGCCGTCTCCAAAACATCCTTATAATAGTTATTAAAAATATGGGCTGTTCCATAACGATAAGCTGGAACACGTGAGTTTACTTTCTCAAAATAGTTACCATGATACGTAATTTTCCGATCAAAATTATCATTATCCGACGATCCAACTAGACCCGTTTTCCATGCATCATGGACATAGTTATATGAGAATGTAATAAACTCGGAGTCTGCCTTTGCATCAAAAAGCCCATCATAATAATCCTTTCCTACATTTAGATCATTGTACAGTTCATTATGATCAACCCAAATATTGTTTGATGGCCCTTCAATCGAAATCGCATCTTTATCGCCAGTTCTTACTTCGTGAATGATTAGATTTCGAATAATAATATTGCTTGATTTCCACACTTTAATTCCGATCCCGTGGAACTCAGCATTTTTTCCGATTCCAAGAATCGAAACATCCTTTATTTCCTTTACATCAATTTTACTTAATCCCGGAGAGTTTTCCGGAGTAATTTTTCCATTGACGTAAATTTTCATCGGTACATTTGCGTACTCTTTTTTCTTTTTATTAAGTAATTCTTGAAGCTCTGTACCTGTTCTTACCGTAAATACGACCGCGTTATCCCCTTCACCGCCGGTTGTTCCCCCATTTAATGTTGCAAATCCGATCATACCTGCGGTTCCATCTAAGCCAGTTGTACCAATTGGATTTTCGGTATCTCCGGGCTCATCAGTATCCCCTGGTTCTTCCTTGTCACCCGGATTTTCCGTATCCCCCGGTTCGCCTGGTTCTGTTCCTTCTCCTGGCTCTTCTGTTTCATTGTCACCTGGATCTGTTCCTTCCTGATCTCCAGGTTCAGTAGCAACTCCGCCTGTGTAAATTTTCAAGTTGTCAATCCATTGTGTACGATCATTGCCCCCGGGTGTATATGATTCGAAAAGGCCGATATTTTTCGCACTCGAAGAATTAAACGGTGCGTTTTCCACTTTTAATTCTCCGTTGAAATATACACTTGCTGTTTGCGTTTCCGAGTTGGCAACAACTTTGATATGGTACCAAACACCAGCCTCGTGATTGCCCAGAACACTGTCTTCACCACTTGCCGGACGGTAAACTATATTATTGTTAATTGTCTCAATTAATACCGCCGTGTTTTTATCAGAACCATTGCGCAAACGCATAACTTTTGCAGAATTCCCCTTTTCTGGCTGCATAAAATCCATTTCAACAGTAACCGTTCCTGTTTGTTCTGGAAATGAGCGTTTTACCTGCGCATACGCATTGCTATTACTTTTATCCTCATCAAATAATTCTAACGCCTTATTTGCTTGTCCATCGCGTGGAGCATCTGCTACCCGAACCGCCAAACTTTCCGTTGCGGGATCCGGTGAGATCATATATCCCGAAATGTCACCGCTTTCAAAATCATCATTGACTAAATACGTAACATCGCTTCCCACTAGCTCATTCGCCATCGCGATTCCTGGTAACAACGTTTGCATTATTAACAATACTGACAATAGGATTTTCCAACTAAAACTTAATGCTTGTTTTTTCAATCATTTTCCTCCTTTTTTCGTTCTTCCCCCGACCACATTAGCTTTTAAATATGATCCAGCGACTTAGGAAATCAGTCCACCTCCTTGAGCATTTGCCATTCAAAACAAAAGCAACGGAAAGGTGTATTCAGTTATGTAGTCTCTTACAATCCGTCCCGCCCATCATAGTACATTGTTCACATAACAGACATAATCATTTCGCCATTGTAAGCGTTTAATCAACTGATTTTTCCCAATAATCTGAAGAGATGATTATGAGGATAATCAGGAGCGTTATTCAAAAAACGACCATTTATTTAGGTAATCTCCATTTTTTATGGAGGTCCCTAAATAAAATGATCGTTTACTATACAAAAAAAATTATTTTCGACGCTACCTATCAAATAATTGAATCGTTTAATTTTCTTTAGTTAATAATGGCCTCAGCATAACTCTCGCATCCTTAATCAACTGCTGGAGAGTGATGTTTTCGTCATGCCCTTTATGATACAGATCCTTCAAAGCTCTTGCTAAAAGTTCCTTTTCCTTTTGATCTTCCATAATGCTCACTCCCATATAACTGTGTATCCGAATACTCTGAGTAAAGGTATTTTTTTAAAAAAATTTTAACCAATCGCCATATGACCTTTTAGAAAAGTGACAAAATATCCGCATTTCTACTAATAAAGGCTATTATACTATTATTTATCAACATGTAAAGTTAAATTTCCCAGAATATAATTACCGAAAAAGTGACAACTCTATGCATCGACAGAAAATTTTATATTTATTAAGGGGGTGAGAAGACTATTGATTTTTAAAAATCTTGATATGACTGAATGCTTTTTTGCCACATTTTTAAAACAAAAAGGCTGTCCGTAAAGTCAATTCACAATGACTTTACGGACAGCTTCTTGTATTATCCAATAATCTTCGCGTTAACAATATAACTAATTGGTAAGGAATCAAATCTATCAGAGTTATAAAAAATCAAATCCTCTTTTAATCGCAATTGACTTTTTTGTTGAATTGCCATATTAATATCTATTAGTTCATTTTGTTTCTCTCTTGAGAATCTTTTAATTCGAACTTAATTTCCTTACTACCTAAGTATATTTTCTAGACAGTTTATTACGTACTCCACATCTTCATCCTTTAACAGGGTATGAAGTGGTAATGTAATTTCATTTTTATACACATCAAAAGCATTAGGGTAATCTTCAATATCAAACCCCAAATTCCGATAGGCCGTAAACATAGGCAATGGCTTATAATGAACATTACATGCAACCCCAAGCTCTGCCATCTTTATAATTATTTCATTTCTCTCCATTTCTTCAATCTCAGGTATCCTAGCTAAATAAAGATGCCCTGAAGAAGCAAAGTCATCACCATAATGTTGGATGCTCTTTATACCTAATGGCAAAAGTGCTTTATCATACATTTCAATAATTTCTTTTCGTCTTTTCATCAGACTTTCATATCGTTCTAACTGTATTAATCCAAGTCCAGCAGTAATATCGGTCATATTGCACTTATAGGCTGGATAAACAATGTCATATTCCCATGCACCAACTTGTGTTTTAGCCAATGCATCCTTAGATTGGCCGTGTAAACTGTATAACATGAATTGATTATAAAGCCATTCATCATCTAATCCAAGATCATCACGCCAAACAACTGCACCACCTTCAGCTGTTGTCAAATTCTTTACCGCATGAAAAGAGAAACATGTAAAATCTGCAATTTGTCCACATTTGAACCCTTTTCTTTTAGCTCCAAAAGCATGAGCTGCGTCTGTCATAACAATCACTCTATTAAATAACTCCTGAAGTTCATTACTGGCTTTAAATAGGTGTTTCTTGCTTTCTACGACTTTATATATTGAATCATAATCACATATTTTCCCTGCTATATCAACAGGAATAATAACCTTCGTTTTTTCTGTAATTGCATCAGCCAGTTTTGAATAATCCATCTCAAAAGAATCAGGAGCAGTATCAACAAGGATAATTTTCGCACCTACATGATCTATGATTGAGGCAGATGCTGTATATGTATAGGCTGAAGTAATAACCTCATCTCCAGGTCCTACACCTAAAATACGAAGGGTAAGCTCCATAGCGGCAGTTGCAGAATTAAGACAAGCTGCTTTATTAGTGCCAACATATTCGGATATCTTTCTTTCAAACTCTTTTGTTCTAGGACCCGTTGTGATCCAACCGGATCTTAATGCCTTTACTACTTCTTCAATCTCCGCGTCTTTGATATCTGGGGGTGAAAAAGGTATATTTCTTGTAAAAGTATCAATCATTCTTAGCCAACCTCACTTTTTTATATTTAGTGCTATAATTCTTTCTCATGTGAACATAAGTGTTTATATTCATAGAAAACTGGTAAATCTAATCGTAAAAAAACACATTATTTTATCCAGACATACTTGCTTTTAGATAAAATAATGTGCGGGAATCGTACATTTTATTAATTTCCAGTTATAGTATCAGAAGCTATGTTGCTAATTTCTAATACATCTTTCAAAGCAAGGCTCACTTCGTTAATTGAGTCTTCATATGGTTGATAATAATAAATACCATCAATTTTGCTGTCTTCACCCTTTAACTCAAGTCTATTTATTTCTTGATTTTTAATTTCACTATAAAAGTTCCTTAATCCAAATAACTCGGTTAACGGTATATTTGTTTTTGTATTATCACTAACCGCATTTACAAGATTATCAGCTTTGGTTATAGAATTAATAGAAAGTGCTTTGTCAGCAATCGCTTTAAGAGCCTCTTGTTGTCTATCCTGACGCCCAAAGTCACCCCGTGGATCTTCTTTTCTCATTTGAACAAATGCCATTGCCTCGCGTCCATTTAGATTCATTTTTCCCTCTGTAAAATAAATCATCTTTCCGTCCATTCCGACCTGTTTAAAATCGAATGGAACATCTACTGAAATTCCACCAAGTTCGTTTACCACGTCTTGAAACCCACTGATATTGGTTTCGACATAATAATCTACCGGTATTTCTAATAGATCCTCAACAGCTTGAATAGTAGAATCTAATCCACCAAATGCATATGCGTGATTAATTTTATCTTTTTTATTTTTTACCTCAATATAAGTTCTTGTATCTCTTGGAATACTTAGCAAGGCGATTTCCTTGGTTTCAGGATTAAGGGTTATTAGCATCAATGCGTCCGCACGACCGTTGTCACCTAAATAATCTTCAACACCAACTAATAAAATGGACACTGGATCTTTACCTAATTTAACATCTTCAACCCTATACTCTGATTTTTTTCGTTCCAATTCAACATATGACTTATCCGCGGCAGTTTTAATTGTCGTGAATAAATAGCCAACATAGCATAAAGGCACTAATACTACTACAATTAACAAAAAGAAAATAAGTTTTTTAAGACCTTTTCTTTTTTTTCTTTTGGAAATTCTGGATTGTTCCATATAGCTTCCTCTTTCTAAATTATAATATTTAAGAAATCTAACCCAATTTTCATTATCGAAAAAGATATTAAACATACTATCTTTTTATAATACAATAAAAATGACTACAATGTCACTGGAAGAATCAAGTATCTATAAAGAATTTATCACCCTTCATGTTATATATTTATTATAACATAGTCCAATTTGGATATTATTAAAATGTCGTGAATTTCCGCCATTTTTTTACATAATCAGAGTAAAGTATTTCTATTTTTAATAATACCTTGCCCTTAAAAAAATTCAATGTATTATTAATAACAATTGGCAACTATTTGATAAAAGAAAAGCCACTATTGTTAGTTGTTGGGGAATAATAACGTGTTTTAATACATACTGATATGCACTCTCTCCTTAGTTTGTGACTAAATTGTTAATATAACAACTCAAAAGCACATTATAGCAACTATAATGACGAGTGTTAATAGAATAAAGAGTATTTCCAACTTTTATTACCATCAATATCACACACTTTTTTAGGGATATTTATCCGTTTTTGCTAGTAGGATGAACCATTTATTTCTATTGTACCATTTCATATCCAAGTATTTATTCACTATTAAATACTCACTCCCCTATTTATCTGGCACAAAATTTAGGATATTATCAGGTTAAATTGAAGTTTATCGTAGAAGTAAGCTTTGATAACTTATCGTTGCTACTCAACCACTTTTGTGGTGCACTGAGTGATTAAGTTATCCTTCTCAAACGTTGGAATACACAACTCACAACTAATAAAACTTTATGTGAAAGCGAATATGTATAGGCTGCTTTTCTTCATTATTAAGCCGAAGATGGGGAGTACTGGAGATTCTTCAGGTCAACATATTCACTATGAAGACCGTTCAGGCTATTACCTGTTGGAAAAATAGGTTTAAACCCTTTTATTTAACAGGAAGTTGGATTAATACAAGTAATAAATGGGTTTACAAATTAGATAACCAATTACATAAAAGTTGGCTAAAAAATAATGGTACTTGGTATTTTTTTAATGATATTTTTACTGTTGAGCATCCCCTGTGGGCCATGAAAATTGGTTGGAGATACAATGGAGGTAAATGGTATTATTTGACTACGGATAAAACTGATAAATACCCAGAAGGTGCAATGCGAACTGGATGGATACAAGATGCTGGGACATGGTATTACCTCAATACTGTATGACTTAATGAAAGCGGTCATACCTATTATTTGGATTCTAACTGTAACAAATGTAATAAATGGTGTTACTTAGGACTTATGTTTTCAATTCTATTAGTCAGTTAGTACATAAATTCAAAATCGAATCAAGCCCGGTCAACGCCGGGCTTTTATAATACCTCAATCAATCGTGATGTACAGTTAACCAATCGCCTTTTATACTTATATGGTAACCAATATAATGCTCCCACTCCACGCTAACAGTTGCACCTGTTTTTATCACAAAATCAATATTATCTTTAATACCTATATTATAATTTTCTTGTGTAAACATTTCTTTTACCATGTCAGCATGATTGACTAAAACCCGTTTTTCACCTAGAAAAATATATGCGATAGGCTTTCCGTCTTTTACAATAATAAAGTCTTCTTTATAAATTCCGTATAGTTTTGCACCATTATTTTTTGCAGGGATTATTAAATGGAGCAGATTTGAATACTTTTCTTCATCCATAGTAAGAGTATATATCTTACCATTAATAATTATCTCTTCTTCATTCTGATTAGTATATTCCTCTACAATTACTTTTTCTTGTTTCAGTACATTGTCACTTTTAGTATTTGTCTCTTCTTTCGTCTTTTCACCTGTCTCAATTTCTAGTGTTACTTCCCTGGAATTTTCTTCTTCATCTTCTAGTTCAGAATCATCTAATATAGGAACTCCAGCTTCAGAAATTAACTCTTCGTGCTGATCCCCAACTAAAGTGTCGCTCGATTCTTGCGTAGCTGTTTTTTTACTTTGAGTTCCGTCATAATGAAATGCCCCTACCGCTAATAAAAAAAGTGCCATAAAAATGATTAAATACCACTTCTTTTTCATTATTACCTCTCCCCTTTTTTGCTTATATCTAATTAGACGGGAAATAACTGGTAAAGATTCCATTTTTCTGAAAAATATTTCATTTATATTACATTTGTTTCTTTTTCATTTTGATATTTTTCAAAAAAATTATTGAAGAATTTAATCAAATATAATTAATATTGGCATCAAATGATTTGTTTTTTTAAGTTGATTCCAATTTTTTAATAAATAAGCCCTTCTCAAAATAAGAAGGGTTCAAAATCTTTATATTAGTGTCCTAAGAGCTAATATCAGCTTTAAAAAATGGGACCTCAAGGGGATATCTCCATTTTTGATTCTATTTTCCTTTCGTATATCCCTAGAAGTGTTTTTGATGTTAATCCAGAAGCTTTAAATAATTGATGGGACATATAGGATAAAATGATAGTAAATAGCACTGCTAACCAAACATTTAGGTGTGTATATTCTTTAAACACCGTTAAAAACAAAATGTGTAAATACATTATTGTTAATGAGGATTCTCCTATTTTCGCTACCACTCTATTAATAACTTTTACTTGTTCTAATTTTTTCGATACCCAAAATACACATAAAATGAACATTACAGGTATCACTATATCTAAAAATAAGTGGTTGTATAATTGATTTTTTATGTCTAAACTATATTCAAATCGACCATAAACATTTAATGTAACAAACACTATTAAGAGAATAGTCGTATATATCACAACCTTCTTCATTAAAAGATTCACTTTATCTTCGTATAGCTTATAGCAGTGGCCTAGAAAATAAAAGATAAAAGTAAAAAGTATTGTATTGATATTCCATATTACTGCTGAATCTTTAATATATGTTGAATCAAAATACGATAGAAAATAAAAAATAATTGCGACAAAAAATAACACGATTTTATTGCTCAATGAATAAAAGGTATGAAACAAAACTGTTAATACATACAAACTTGTAATAAACCAAAATACACCATATACCCCTTTTAGGTATTTCCCCCCTTTAAGAAAATAATCAAAGTGAATCTCAAAATCTGGTATACCAAAAATAAAATATTGAAGAAATGACAATAACACAAAAAAAGAGATGTAAGGTATCAATAATGATCTTGTTTTTCGTAGAACAAATTTGTCTGTCTTTTTATATAGATATCCACTGATTAAAAAGAATAAAGGCATATGAAACCAAAAAAGATACCTTGATAACGATTCAATCCCAGCGTGACCTATAACTACTGAAATGATCCCTATTCCCTTTGCAATATCTAACCATAATTTCCTTCCCAAATATGGCACGCCCTCCCCTGTATTATTTTATTATTGTAGCATAAGGGGATAATACATTCGAAACTTATTAAAAGTTATCAAAGACAAGTTCCTTTTGATTAACGTTCTGAAGCCATGGTTTAGGACCTATGTCAAAGCAATAGCTGTTGGGACACATATAATAAACAACAATCTAATAAAAGTTTGTAAATACATTTTCCCCTATTAGCGAAGTAGAATAAAATTGCGTGTTAAGAAAATAAGGCATTGACAGTACAAAAATCATTACAAATAACATTACAATATCAATCCCTGTGTTTCTGGTTGAAGTTTTCAAACGGTATCACTCCTTTTTATAGATAATCAATATCCTATTAATGGATACTCTTTATTTTTTGTAAAAACAATTGTTATTTCCAGGAAAATTTATTTAACAAAAAAAAGGCTATTGCCAAAAATGTTTTTAAATATCATTTTGGCATAGCCTTATTTTCTTACTTGTACACTGGTATATCAAACGTCAAAGTATAAGTATCCAATAGATCGTAAATTCTTTGAATGTTTTTAACTTGTTTACTAGCCCAGCCAATGTCTGTGGCATATTGATGCCAAGGCTGTACTGGATTCCAACGCATTTTATATAATGTATCTTGTTTGAATACAGTATTAGAAAGATAGTTAGTTGAAACGAACTTTGCGGCTCCAAAGATCGCCGCTTCAGGAGTAAACCATTGATTATCATACGCAAATTTAGCGCCGCAATCTTTGGCACAGTTATCGTATGCTCCCACACCATACATGTTGTAAACTACTTGTCCATTATATATAACACCATTTGCTAATTCGGATTTACCATTTCCCGTTTCTAAAAATGCATGTGACATTAAATAGATTTCGTTAACGCCATACATCATAGCCGCTTCAATAAATACTGAAGCTTTACCTTTTAAAATACCTTTATCTGCTAAAATTTTATTGTTTACTTCCGTAGCATCTAATTTTGCAGTTTCAGAAAGAACAAGAAATTGGAAATTATCCTGATCGAAATTATTCGGATTTAAATAATAGGCAACATCATCAGGACTTGCATTCTTCCATGTTGGAGTATATCGAATTTCATACCAAACAGGGTCGTTTCTGTCACTTGAATTAACGGTTCCAATAATTTCTACCTTTTGGCCATACGAAAGTTTTCCAAGTGCCCAATAAGTAGCTGACGCACCGCCCCTTACATTTAATGAGTTTGCAATTACGATATTATTACTATCAATATAATTCGCGCTCACAAATGCTCTGTATTTGGCATCCGTTTGTGGGCTTTGGTTAAGTTGTATATTTAACATTTCCTGGAATGTTAATCCATACAACGTTTCTTTAATAATAGGTCCCATTTCAACCCAGGGTCTATATACATAACCAATTCGATTTCCTACGGATACTTCATACCAGTCTGCAGAAGTTTGACGAATTATGTGATACGACTGTCCTGGTTCTAAGGCTGCAAATTCTACTAAAGAGCCCGAAGTATTGTCATAAATTGGAACAATTCGCGCAGTTCGAAATTGATCTTTAGAATTTTTCCTCCCAGGGTTGATATTTTTAATCGTTCCCCCATTGCTTGGATAAATAGAATCTGTACGTACATATGCAAACCCATTTCCATATTGAATTCTTACGAATCCATCAATTTGACTCAATATCGGAAATTCTTGTTCATTTGAAAGTTTTCCCACAACTATATTTTTACCTTGCTCATTGAGAATAATATCGACATTTTCGCCTAAGGGTCTAAAATATTTATCTGCGCTAGAAAACTCAATTTTTGCGTGTGGTTTATATATGTATCCAATACGACCACCCAAGTTTACTTGAATCCAATAAGTAGAGGTTTCCATCACAGTTATATACTCTTGATCCTTATCGATTCTTCCAAATTCAACCAGGCTTCCTGAGGTGTTATCATATACTGGCATGTCTATTTTTGCTCTTACGACTCTTCCATTATTTACATATGGAGCTGTACTATGATTTTTAATAGACTTTCCATCACTTGCCGATATGTGTGATTTTCTAACGTAGGCAATTCCGTTGCCGTATTGGATTTTAACGAAGCTAGAATCTTGACCGACAATCGAAAACTCTTGATTTTGTTTTAAATCTCCAACCTTTACTGTTTTCCCTGCTTGATTAATGTAAATAGGGGTATTAGAATAATATGGTTGGAAAAAGGCATCTGAGTTATCAACTTGAACAATTAAATGCGGTTTATATACATATCCAATACGCCCTCCAAAAAGGACTTGAAACCAATCTTTGGATGTTTGCATAACGGTTGGATAAGTTTCTTCTAAAGCTAGTTCACCAAAAGGAACTAATGATCCAGAAGTATTGTCATAAATAACAACATTTTGTTTTGCTTGAATCGTTCTACCTTTATTTACAAGTCCGTTATTCTTGTTTTTAATGGAAGATCCATCGCTAGGTACAATATTCGCTGATGTTCGAACATAGCCAAATCCATTTCCATAATTAATTCGAAGGAAACCATCTATTTGACTAATAATTACATATTCCTGACCACTTACGAGATTCCCTACCTGTACAGTCTCTCCCCCCCTATTTATATAAACAGGAGTATTGATACCAATAGCTTTAAAAAAATGATTAAATTTAGGTTCAGAAAGGATAGCACTCTTATTTAAAGTCGAGTTAGCAGTAATTGAAATTGGTTCGCTATTTGATACCTTTGTATCTTCTTCAACTACTTGACCATTGACAACGTTATTGTCAGGATCGGGGCTTTCTTCAGTCACAACTCCGTTCTCATCTTCTTCCTGAAGTTCCTCTACCTTATTCTCTTGATGAATAGGATCCTCTGCCTCATTTTCGTCCAATTCATTTTTCTCTTCAGAGTCTATCTGTTCTTCCGACAAATCATAATCTTCCTTCACTATTGCAGCATCTTTTGGAATTTGCACCAATCTGTTACCAAGGAAAAATTGATAAGCATCCTTTTGTTCTTGATAGATTGAAAGTATTTGCCCAGGTTCAATTATAGCAACTTCCAAATCAGGATTATTGACACTAAAAACAGACGTTGCTTTTTCAAAAGTTACTGGATCCGAATAACTTATACCAGTATTAATATTGTTTTCTATACTGCTATCATCCACATTTGTAACCTGAATCGAATCCGAGGTGTGCAATAAGCGGTCACCATACTGGATCAAATAATGCTTACCCTGTTCAGTTTCCGTCATAAAAAAGATATTATTCTTTTTTAATGTGGCTACTGGTTGTGAATTTTCATTATATAAAATAATGTCTTCATCCAACAAGTATGCCTTTGTAGCATCCGTAGTTTGTGCAAATGTTTGAGGTATATTATAAAACAAAAAAGCAAAAGCTACCGCTAAAATTATCCATAATTTTATTTTAGCAGTTTTTAAGTGCGTATACATTTACCTCCTCCTTCCATACACTATTATACTTCTTATTAGCTCCTTATCAATAAGAAAATAGGAGAATTTAGGAGAATTTAGGCTAATTATGGAGAATCATAGTTTTTTTAATAAATTCATCTCAAATTCCCACTCCAAAAAAGGACCATCTTAGTGGCCCGTACGTAGATTACTAAAGATAAGATTGATTTGCTACCATTTCAGTATATATTTTCTCCATACTATTAACATTATCTTGCCAATTGTACTTCTCTAATACAAATTCTCTACCTGATTTACCCATAATTTCCCTCATTGATGGATTCTGAATTAATTTAAGGAGTTTTTCTGCCAATTGATTAACATTTTTCGGCTCAACAATGAATCCTGTAATATTATTCTCAACAACTTCTGGCAATCCCCCAACATCCGAAACTACCACAGGAACACCACAGGCCGATGCCTCAATAACTGCAACTCCAAAGCTTTCACTAAGACTTGGAACACAAAAAATATCTATTTTATTCAATATAGATGGAACATTGTCATTAGGAACTGCTCCATAAAAATCGACATATTCATGAATCCCCTTATACCTTGCCCTAGATTCCAGTTCTGCCCGTTGGCTTCCATGACCGACAATTAGTAATTTTAATTTAGGGGTTGTGTCTGATTGACCCTGTAATAGTTCATCGATTATTAAGGCAAATGCATCAATTAAATATTTTATTCCATATACAGGCTCCAATAGCTTAATAATACCGATAGTAATAGTTTGTTCTACCTTTACTATTTCGGCAGGTTTAAACTTCTCGGTATCTACTCCAAATGGAGTAACCTGAATTTCCCTTTTAGGAATAAAAAAAGATTTCGTTTGATCTTTCATAGAATAACTAGTTGAAAGAACCTGATCCGCACTTTCTAAATTCTTTTTTAGAACGTTTCTTTTAGATTTACTTTGAAAGGGAAATTCAAAGACATCACTTCCCCACACAGACAAAAGCATTGGACGAAAATTAATAAACCTGCCCAAAGTCCCATAACCACTGGCATAATGTACATGAAATATATCCGGATTTATTTTCTTTAATAAAAATTTTGCTTGAAGTGCATTTAAATAATACCCAAAAGGAGCATTATATCTAAGCTTATGCAAGTGTATATTAGGATGTAGCTTATCGTGATCAGGAGGGTGCATTGTCAACAAATGAACTTCATAGTTTTTTTCTATAAAAGCATTTAGCCATTTGATAGTATGAATAGAATTTGCGGGGGCTAAATAACAAATTTTCATAATTCAACACTCTCCTTCTTCAGATGATTTAAATCCCCCTCATAAATAGCATCGAAAAGTTCGTTATTTTTGCGCTCATTCAGATTGATAATGGCCAAAATAATTGCGTAATTTACCCACATTGGCCAATAATAAAATAATCTACTTGGACCTATACTTGCAAATATGAAACCAATTTGGCTGATAAACAAAATAATTGCAACATTAGAATAAATATTTTTTTCTTTATAAATTTTAAACAACTTTTTTAGATGATAAATGAAAAAAAGTAGATACCCACTGAAAACTAAAAAACCATAATTTGTCAACAATTCAATCCACCAATTATGTGGGTTGACAATGCCATTTGTAATGAACATTGGAAAAATATTTTTTTCAAAGTTTCCTGGCCCCACTCCAAGCATAAACGATTGATAGACAGAATATAGTCCGTTTAAATATAGATTTAATCGAACAAAATTCGAACCATATCCATTATAAATAGCTATTAAAGGCGTAATCTTATCGATATTTAAGAAAATAAAAACAATAAATACAGGTAAAAATAATATACTTGACCTTATTATCCTATAAAAGGTCGGCTTAAATTTAATATATAATAATGCTGCTGTTTGAATAAATATAGCTAGTATTGCAACCCTTGAACCATTAATAATAATAACATAAAATAATAACGACATAACGAAAGCATTTATTATTTTTAAATAAAGCTTTCGTTCGCCAAAAATTTTAAGATAGTAAAATGGTGCTATCATTACAAGAAATAAGGATAGATCATTCTCATTATAAAAAAATGCTGTTGCAATATAGTGTATTTCCTCCGTGCGCATTACTTCAATAACATATCTAGATGTCCCCAAGTGAAATCCGGTAAAAATCTCCATAAGACAAATAAATATTGTTATAACGCCAATTCCCCAAAAGCTTCTATCCATTACTTTTATCATTTTTTCATCATCTAAAAGATTAATCAGTATTAGAATTAATAAAAGGAAAATAAAAAAGTAATAAAGCTCCTTCACTGCAACTATTTTATCTGTCGCCCATGCAAGTGAGGCAAATCCATATATAAACCAAATAGCAAAAAAAATAATCGGAGACTTAATTGCAGCTAAATTATTAAAATTGCGTTTTACAATATATTGGTAAAGAATCGGAATAGAAATTAAAAATATAATCAATCTTAATAAAGTTAAATGAATAGGTCCCACTGCAAAATTGAAAATAAATGGGTCCATAAATATCAATAAAAACAGAATGACATAAATGAAAGCCTTGTTTATCATTTTTCATTACCTCTTAATTCTTGTTCGTAAATACTTCTTATTTTACGAATAATAGCTTCTTCACCAAAACGTTCTTTACATTGTTCCCGAATCCTCTCGGCACTATAAGTGGAATAGCTATTTATCATTTTTTGCATTGCTACTGATAATGCTGTTATATCGCCTGTCGGAACAAGTATTCCATTTTCATCAGTAACAATTTCGTCTGGTCCTCCGCTTTTAGTTGATATTATAGGTTTACCGCAAGCAAGAGCTTCTATTAAAACAACTCCAAAAGTTTCATATTCACTGGCCGAAACAAAAGAGTCACACATTCCCATTTGTTTTTTTACTTCATCCCTATCTAATAGACCCAAGAAGTGAATTTGTTCCGAAAGCCCTAAATCATCTGTAAGCTTTGTTAACTTATCCATTTCGGGACCTTCGCCACCAATTATTAATTCAACCTCTTGATGTTTAAATACTTTTTCAAAAGCCCTTATCAACAAATCTATTCCTTTGTTTTTATTTAAAAAGGCTATAGATAAAAAACGGAACTTTCTCTCCTTCTTTTCATTGCTTCTATCAATTTGAAACCCGCTTAAATCAACAATATTAGGTATTCTAATTAACTTACTAGATGGAGTATATTGTAAAAGTTCCTTTTCGAGACTTGGTCCAACTGCTATAACCTTCTTAGCTATTTCAAAAGTTTTTTTCGCTTCTTTTTTTTCATAAGGCTTTAATAAATCTCTCACGAACTTGCTGGAATGCTCTGTAATGATTAGTGGAATGCCATATTTCCGTGAAATTTTTGCAGCTGCCCATCCACCCCAATGGGTAGAATGTGCGTGTATTATATCGGGTATTCCATGTTCTTTAATTGCCTTCTTAACAAGAGATTTTAAAAGTAAGTAATATTTACAAGCAGTTACAAAAGGTATTCTACCAGGAAAATAATTCACAGCTCTATATCTATATGTGATTAATCCATCTTCCTTATCAACGCTTATTCCCTTTTTCAGCTTTAACATAGAAGTGGAACGTAAAGTATGGATTTCAGGATATGTGATTGTCACGTCAATTCCATCGCTTAACAGTGCTTGCGCCTGCTCTTTAAAAAAGATTCCGTTAAGTGGATTGTCTTCAGTTGGATACCATGATGGAATAATCATTATTTTCATGATTCATCTTCCTCGTCTAAAAGCGTTCAATAATTTTTTATAAATTTGATAATCTTCTCTTTGAACTAGAATTAATTTATACAACGATATACCAGTGAGCGATTTGAAAATAAACATTTTAATGATCGTACTTAGTGAATAAGTGAGTGAAGTTGAAAATGCAGCTCCATAAATACCGTAACGAGGCACTAAAATGATATTTAATACTAGATTACCCACTACTGTGAATATTGATGTATACATATTTAACTCCGGTTTACCTCTGCCAGCAAGATCATTTGACATAATTCTGTCCATCGAGAATAGTATGATCCCCGGAAGTAGCACTTTCAATACAACTGCGCTTTCTTGATAATCCTGACCGAAGAGCAGCCCAATAAACAACTCCGCTATTAAATAGAATACAACTCCACTTATGATAGAAAACCATAGGACTGTTCTAGTGACAAGGGATGTTAATTGATTTTTTTCATCTTCTTCATTTAATGCAGCCACTCTTGGGAATAAAACAGAGGAAATAGACTGCGATACAATCCAAAGCCTTTCCGCGACATTAACTGCAATATTATATAGTCCTACGGCAGCATTTGTAGAAAAGTAAGAAATCACAATTGTATCAGCACGATAATTAATAAATGAAAGCATGTTGCTGAAATGAGCCTTTATTCCAAACTTTAAGGAATCTATAAAATATTCTTTTGAAAATTTCCCCACTGAAAAATTAATCTGCATTCTAGATCTAAAGTAATATACAGTTATCATTAATTGGGTAATAGATCCAATGATAAATGAAAATACAGCCCCAATTAAACCAATTTGAAAAAGGTAAATAAAAATTACCAAGGATACCAAGGATACAATTTGTCTTGACAATGCCAAACTATTAAAAGCTTTAAAGTCATTCTTCCCTTGAAAAACAACAATATAAAATTCATTGATGATTAACACTGGTACAGTAAAAAGTATACCATACAAATACGCTATGGGTATCTCATTAAATGAGGAATTTTGATAAAAAAGGAGTAGGAAAATAAGCCCGCAAACAATAGAAACTAAACTTAAAATTAATGCGGTAATTGTATTTGTTTTTATAATTGTTTCCACCCGATATTTATTCCTACCGATATAATAGACCGTTGCAGATCCAACACCCATATTAAGGAATGCCATTAGCATTGTTGGCAATAATACGATCAAGGCATACATTCCATTACCTTCCGTACCGAGTTCTCTAGCAATGATTACCGTTAATAAAAGCCCTAGTAAAATCCCAGTTACTTGTCTACTTAACGTTAATATCGTATCTTTTGTAAACTTGGAATCGCTCATATATTTTTCTCCTGTAAACCGACGTTCATAAATAAAGAGAACTATAAATATAAGGACAAATGCCTATATTTATAGTTATTAGATGTGCATAGTTTTTATTTATAGTTTATAATATAAACCCGTTTGTTTTATATCTCTCATTACATTTCTTGTATCAAAGATCGCTTTGCTTGATCTTGCAATTAATTCATAATCAAAAGCACTGTGATCAGTTAGAATAAGGGTTAAATCTGCATCAATAATAGCTGCTTCACTGAGGGATATTGTCTCAATAATTTCATTGTCTAATTTGAAGCTTTTTACATGTGGGTCAATAGCTACAACATCTGCTCCTCTTTCCCTAAGCATGCTGATAATTGAAAGTGATGGTGACTCCCGAACATCATCAATATCTTTTTTATAAGCAACCCCAAGTACAGCTACTTTCGACCCTTTCAACGATTTTGCAAATTCATTTAAGATTTCAAGGGATCTATGCACAACAAATTCGGGCATTGAATTATTGATTTCACCAGCCAATTCTATTAACCGGGTATGATAATTATATTCCCTTGCTTTCCATGTCAAATAAAAAGGATCAATTGGTATACAATGTCCACCGAGTCCCGGGCCCGGATAGAAGGCCATAAAACCATAAGGCTTTGTCTTTGCAGCATCTATGACTTCCCATACATCAATATTCATTTTATCGCATAGTATAGCCATTTCATTTGCAAGTGCAATATTAATATGTCGAAATGTGTTTTCAAATATTTTTTCCATTTCGGCAACAGCTGGACTTGAAACTTCGTGCACCTCTCCATCTAAAACTTCTCTATATAAAGCAGATGCAACCTTTGTACAATTTTGAGTAATCCCCCCAACAACTTTTGGCGTGTTTTTTGTATTAAAGAATTTATTGCCCGGGTCAACTCGTTCCGGAGAATAAGCTACAAATACATTTTCGCCAACCACTAGGCCATGATTTTCCAATACTGGCCTAATAATTTCCTCGGTTGTTCCTGGATAGGTTGTTGATTCTAAAACAACAAGCATTCCTTCATGAGCATATTTTGCAATCTCTTTTGCAGAGCTTTTAACATAAGAGGTATCCGGCTGCATATATTTATCCAATGGTGTCGGTACACAAATTGCAACAGCATCCACTTCACTTATTTTTGCGTAATCAGATGTTGCTTCTAGTCGACCACAACTAATCATTTCATTTAAATCTTCGTCTAATATATCACCAATATAATTTTGACCGGCGTTTACAAGGTCAACTCTAGCTTCTTGAATATCAAAGCCAATAACATGGTATCCAGCCTTAGCCTTTTCAACCGCCAAAGGCAATCCAACATATCCTAAACCAACCACACCAATTTTCGCTGTTTTCGTTTCAATTTTCTTCAATAAATCATTAAAAACACTCATTATTTATACCTCTCTTTGTTAACGCATTATTCGCTAGCTTTTCGAGCATTAAGCATATATTTCCAAAAGACGAGGATCACTAAACCACATTGAAAACCAAAGGCCATTGCTAGAAAAAGATTTCTAAACAACTTGCTACCAGAGGAAGTTGTGTTGATTCCCGATAATTTCGGCCCTTCCATATCATCCAATTGTTGCCCTAAATTATTAATTCGTTCTTGGTAACTTTCACGTTGAGACTCATACTCAATTACTAATCCTGTGTAATCCGCTATCTGACTATCAGGGACTTTTGAATTCAATAATTGATCATTATAATGATCAATCACCTTTTGTAAGCTTTCTACCTTTGCTTCTAATGTCATATAATAATCTTCCAACCTAGACCTTTTTTTATTAAAGGTATCATTTAGATCACTCACATAGCTTTCAGCAACTTTATTTAATTGTGAAAACACCTTTTGTTCGTCAATTCCCTTAAGTTTTAGAATAACTTGAAAATCACGTGGAATCGTAACAGAAAATTGATCCTCGTATGGTCCTTCAAGTTCTTCTTTATAAAAGATTATATTCTCTGGTTTTGTAAGTTCATCATTTCCCGCATTTCCGACAAAAATAACCGCTTCTGACTCATATATATGAGTTTGACTCAGGCTGAAAAAGATACCAGCTCCTCCACAAATAATGGTAAATAATAATACAAACCATTTTTTCTTCCATATAAAAGTTAAATAATCGTATAAAATGTATTTTTCCGATGCCATATAGTATTGCCCTTCTAATTATTTTTAAAGAACTGCACGATTTTTTCTATTACATAATCTTGCTGTTCAATCGAAAATTCGGGGAAAATTGGTAAAGATAAAGCTTCTTTACAGGCCTTTTCAGCTTCTGGCATGTCACCTTCCTGATAACCTAAATCCTTAAACACTGGTTGTAGGTGAAGTGGAACGGGATAATAAACCATTGTAGCAACTCCACTCTCTTTCAAGAACTGTTGCAACTCATCCCTTTTTTCCACTCTAAGAGTGTATTGATGATATACATGATATCTGTCGGTTACTTCTACTGGTGTAACGGCATGTTCGCCTATCTTTTCATTTAATAGTTCTGTGTATCTATTTGCTATTTCACGTCTTCGCTCGCTCCATTTATTAAGATGGGGTAGTTTTACATTCAAAATAGCCGCTTGTATTTCATCAAGTCTGCTATTATAACCTAGAACATGATGATAATATTTTGGCTTACTTCCATGAACTCGGATGATTCGCATTTTTTCAGCTAATTCTTCGTTGTTTGTAACTATCATCCCGCCATCTCCGTAGGCACCTAGATTTTTTGTAGGAAAAAAGCTAAATGTTGTAGCGTCTCCGATTTCCCCAACATGCTTCCCTTTATACTTAGCACCGATCGCTTGGGCAGCATCTTCCACAATATATAAATTGTGATTTTTTGCGATCTTAATAATTGGGTCCATATCGGTGGCTTGTCCGTATAAATGCACTGGCATAATTGCTTTAGTTTTACTCGTAATTGCCTGCTCAATTTTAAATGGGTCGATATTAAAAGTTACAGGATCAATATCTACAAATACAGGCTTTGCACCTAATCTCGAAATAGAGCCACCCGTTGCGAAAAAGGTAAAGGGAGTTGTAATAACCTCATCTCCTTCCTTTACACCACAGGCCTGCAATGATATATGTAGTGCATCGCTACCATTGCCTACCCCAATTCCAAATTGTGCATTAACTGAAGCAGCAATATCATTTTCAATCTTTTTCACATGATCTCCAAGAATAAATCTTGAGGAAGACATAACTTCATCAAGTGCTGTAAGGATTTCATCCTTCATTGATTTGTATTGCTCCGATAAATCAAGCATAGGTACATTCATATTATTATTTCTCCTTATTTCTATTATAGTCATCTGCCGGTTCGACAAGAGAATGATATATACTTTCTACCCTTTTCAACCACAAATGCTTA
Source organism: Bacillus sp. FJAT-50079 (assembly GCF_018343515.1). GTDB lineage: Bacteria > Bacillota > Bacilli > Bacillales > Bacillaceae_C > Lederbergia. Next base: position 344,800 of record NZ_JAGYPD010000001.1, read on the forward strand.
CTATGAAGTACATGAATGACATTTTCTCGATAGAGTTCTCTCATTTTATCATTCATAATTTCCATAAGACCTTGTTCAATAGAAGTCACATTATCTTCCGTTACATAGCCAATTTTATCCTTTTTTACAATTGATTGTAACGCAGTGCAATTAGAAGAGACAACCGGAAGACCATATGACATATATTCAAACAATTTTACTGGTACTGCAAAGTCATTATATACATTTTTTTGTAAAGTTACAATTCCAAAATCAGCCTTACCATAAAGTGCATCTAATTTTTCTCCATGCTCGTGGTGTATTTTTAACCATGGCCTTTTAAGAAACGGAGTCATTAAATAAAGATTTTCTTGCAACTCATTTTTTCTACAAACAAGGATTAGCTCTATCAGAGTTTTACTCTCATTCAAATTTGATAATGCTTCAAGCACTTCATAAATTCCGTACCTCGGATGAATACCCCCGACATAAATCGCAGTTACATTTTGATCATGATTAAGTTTTAACATATTAACCTTATCTACTCCACCTGGAGGAGATATATCCACTTTATCTTGAGATAACTTCAGATATTTATTCATTTCAATACTAGGTAAAAAGATTTTCTTAGCAAAGTGTTCAAACATTTTAAACTCATAGTGGAATAAAGAAATCATTATTTTGGTTACTAGTTTATTTTTAACTTTATACATATCTGTAAACTTCCAATATATGTCCCGATAAAATATCCCCAAAGGGATGTGATTTTTCTTTAGATACCTCATAAACTGATAATCAAGTAAGGGACGCATGGGAATATGGCTAGGGTCTGATAACCATATCGGTATTGTTTGATTTTCCATATAGCAAAAAAGAATATCTTTTGGATTTACCATTTGATATAATCTTTTTAATTTTTCTTTTCTTTCCTTAGAAGTACCAAAAATCTCAATGCACTCTAAATTACTTCTACGTGCAAATTCACTAAATGCTTCAAGTAACTTAATTGGTCTCACTCCAGAACCGCTTGACCCATCTTTTAAAGGAAATGGATAATATACAATTATTTTTTTCATTATTAGTCAGCCCTTTATAAACGACGATTTCCAATTTATTGAACCTTGTTGTGATAAAATGAGCATAATAATCTCTACTTTATTATTGCTTTTATCGTCAATAAAATAATTTTAATATCTGTTAATATTGACCTTTTTTCCATGTATTCCATATTATACTTTAATTTATCATTCATGATTTCTTCAATATACGTCCTCTCTGGATCATTACTTAGTGCTAAAATTTCATTTTCATTTCGATACTTTATCGAAGCGTAATCTGTAATTCCCGGTCGTATGTTGAAGATTTTTTTCTGTTCTTTAGTATAGAAAGCTGTATATTTTGGCACCTCTGGACGGGGTCCAACTAAACTCATATCCCCTTTGAATACATTGATAAGTTGTGGAAGTTCATCAAGTTTAGACTTTCTTAAAAAGTGCCCTATTTTTGTTATACGCTGATCTTTTCCCACTGTGATTTGCTTTCCCAATTTTTCTGCATCAACGACCATTGTTCTGAATTTTAATATTTTGAATGGTCTTTCGTTTTTTCCCACCCTGACTTGCTTAAAAAAAACAGGTCCTCTTGAATCAATTTTAATTAGAATACTAATTAAGAGTAAAATGGGGGCGATGATAATTAACCCTATTGTTGTAAACAAAAGATCCATCGCCCTTTTAACGATATCGTTTAATAAAACACCTTTTTTACCTTCCATCTTTTGTGCTTCCATCTTCCCCACCCGCCTTACCTATCTTTTATAAGTTTCGGCTATTTCACAAACCGCTTGTATTACACGGTTTACTTGCCCTTTATCCATTTTTGGATATAAAGGTAGCGAAATTGCTCCCTCATATGCAGCTAAGGCATTGGGATAATCTTCGATATTATATCCTTGTCTTTTATAATAAGGATGCATAGGAACTGGAATGAAATGAACACTTGTGCCTATTCCTTTTTCCGTTAATTTCTCTATAAATTCACTTCGATCAATGGAAAATTTCTTTGAATCCACTCTTAACACATATAAATGCCAAGCATGTCGATTAACTTCATCGCTAAAAGGGATCGTTAAACCTTTGATCCCGCTAAATGCTTTATTATACATTTCAGCGTAATCTTCCCTAATTTGTTGCATTTTTTGCATTTTCTCTAACTGTACAAGTCCCATTGAAGCTTGAATATCAGTCATATTATATTTAAACCCAGGGTACTCAACTTCATAGTACCAGGAGCCTTTTTCGGCATAGCGATTCCACGCATTTTTACTCATACCGTGAAGACTCATAACCCTCAATTTATCTGCTGATTCTTCGTTACCAGTTGTAACCATACCACCTTCACCCGTAACTAAGTTTTTAGTGGCATAGAAACTAAAGCATGTATAATCACCGATGCTTCCAATCATTTTTCCTTTATATTGTGTATAGACGGCATGTGCCGCATCCTCAATTACAGTTAGATTGTATTTTTGCGCTATTTCCATAATCGGATCCATATCACAAGGGTATCCAGCAAAATGGACAGGCAAGATCGCTTTCGTTTTTTGTGTGATTTTTTCTTCTATTTTATTAACATCGATATTCATAGTAATAGGATCAATGTCAACGAATACTGGTGTTGCACCAGCATGAATAATTGTGTTTGAACTTGCCACAAAAGTATACGGAGTTGTAATTACTTCATCTCCTTCCCCAATTCCAGCAGCAATCAAGGAAATATGAAGACCTGCCGTACATGAATTTAATCCAATTGCATGTTCTGCATCTACATATTTTTTAAATTTATTTTCAAATTCTACTGTTTTAGGGCCTTTACTAAGCCAACCTGAACGAACTGTATCAATTAATTCCTTTATTTCTTCATCATCAATATATGGTACTGCATATGGAATATTTTCCACCTTGTTCACCTCGAAAAAGTAATCCACTAAAGGTTGTAAATGTTTATTCACTCATTATATTCAAAAACTTTTTTGCGAGTACTTCATAATCGTGGTTAGCTTTTACAAAATCTCTTCCGTTAATACCAAACTGTTCTCTTTCTTCTTTTGTTGTATTTCTCATTTTTTTAATTGCTAATGCAAGTTCCTGTGGATCTTGAGGGGGAAAAGAAATCCCACAATTCGCTTCGGCAACTAAATCATTCCCCGCTTCGATACCGTGAAGAATTGGTTTAGCTGACATCATGTAATCAAGTAATTTATTTGGACTAACTCCATATTGGTAAAGTGGACTTCTTCTCCATCCTATATAAAGACAATCCATTTTGCTTAAAAAATCAGGTATTGCCTCTTTATTAATTACGGGCAAGAACTCTAGATTGGTAATATTTTTTTCTTTTGCCTGTTCAATTAATTTGTCTTTCTCAGGACCCTTCCCAACGAATACAAATGTGATGGGCTCATCTCTTAAAAGTTCACAGGCTTCGATTACATACTCTAGGGCGTTAGCAATACCATGAGTTCCCGCATAACCGATAAGAAATTTATTCTCAGATTTTAATTTGTCGATTACACTTTGGTGTGCCTCAGGAATTTTTTCCTTCGATCGCTCCCACTGTGACACATCAATGCCATTGGGTAAATAATTAAACTTCTCAGGTTTCATACCATGTTCAACCATATGATCCAATGCTTTTGGAAGAAACGATATAACTGTATCTGCCTTACGATAGGAATCATTTTCTCCTTTTTGCATTAACATAATAAATGGATGGTAACGTGACATATTTCCAAGTAACATAGGGGATAACGGCCACAGATCATGTACTTCAAATATAAGCTTCGCTTTCGCCTTCTTAGCAATTGAAGCAGCTGGATATATATCTAATGGATACGTTGATGATGCAATAACAATATCCGGTGATATATTCTTTACAATTTTATTGGAGTTAAACTGTAATTCCTTAACAAAAGAAACCATATTAATAACTCTTTTGACACCATTTCCTTCATATTTAGGAGTCTTTATCCAGATGTAACGGATACCATCCAACATTTCTTCCGTCCACTTTTCCTTCAAAGTCGGTTGAACAGTTCTAATATGTGAGTGTGATGCCCCTATAATTGTCACTTGATGCCCCTGCTTAACCCATTCTTTCGCTAAATAATATGGTCTATATTCCATTCCATGAATATTCGACCCTGCATAGTGATTAATTAATAATATATTCATTTTTACCACCATTTATTGATTTTTTAACAATTGCTCTTCAGGTACTTCCCTCAGCTTCCGAGCAGGAGAACCGACTACTAATTCACCAGCTTGAACATCTTTACTGACTACACTAGCCGCCGCTACCGCTCCATCCTCGTAAATTGTCTTTCCAGGAAGAATTGTAGCATTCGCACCAATTCGACCACCTTTTTTAACTGTAACACCTTTAAAATGTTTTAAACGTTCTTTGGATCTTGCCATATAATTATCATTTGTCGTTACTACATAAGGAGCAATAAACACATTGTCCTCGAGTATCGAATACGCTGTAATATAACAGTTTGTTTCTAACTTACAATAACTGCCGACTTTACAATCATTTTCAACGGCTACTCCCCGTCCGACAATTGTTTTCTCGCCAATTGAAACTCGTTCTCTAATTGTCGCTAAATCAGCAACGAACACATCATCGCTAATTTCTGCATTAGCATAAATGATTGAATTTGTTCCTACTGTTACTCCACTACCAATAATAGTAGGTGGTAATTTTTTCACCTCTGGTAAAATGGAATTTTTTGCTCTTGCTGGTTGTTTGCCGATGACAACATTATCTTGGATCATTACGTTGCTGCCAATATTAACACCATCATAAATAATTACATTGTGACCAATGCTTACATTTTCACCAAACACTACGTCACTTCCAATTACCACATTATTTCCAGTCGCAATTTTATCCATTGTTATTCATCCTTTAATCATTTTTATTCTATTTCCTCTACTTTTAAAGGGGTGCCTTTTTCAGCGGATTGATACAGACCCGTAACTAATTGAAGGGCTTTGATGCCTTCTTCACCTGTAACAACGGGATCGCGATCATTAATAATTGCTTGAATCATATCCTCAATTATACATTGATGTCCTGGCTTACCGTAGGGATTATCCTTAATTGATTCTTTCAAAGACTTCACGTCTTCTTCAGACATTGATTCCATAACCCAATGTTCGATAAAATTGGCAGTTGCTCCCCCAATTTTCACGGAGGCTTCCTCACCAAATATACTTAACGATTCCTCGAAATTTTTAGGATAGATTGTTGTCGCAGCTTCGATCACACCTAATGCGCCACTTTTAAATCTTACTAGCCCTGTCGAGACATCCTCTGCTTCAATATTGCGTAGTCTTGTAGCTGACATACTGTAAATTTCTTCAATATCACCCATTAACCATACTAGTAAATCAAGATTATGTATAGCTTGATTCATTAATACTCCACCATCTAAAGATTTCGTTCCTCGCCATGGCGCTTGATCAAAATATGCTTGATTTCGATTCCAACGAACAGTTGCATTTGCATGACTTAACTTGCCAAACCTTTCCTCAGACATTGCTTTCTTCAGCTCAATCATTGCAGGACGGAATCTATTTGGATGTAATACAGATAGTTTCACATTATTTTCCTTGCATGTATCGATCATTGCATTAGCGTCCTTTAATGTTAATGCTATTGGCTTTTCAACGATCACGTGTTTACGTGCTTTAGCAGCCTTGATAGTTAAAGGGGCATGTGAACCGCTTGGTGTACAAATATTTATTACATCAATTTCGGGATTTTTTAACATTTCTTCATAGTTTTCATAAGGCGTAGCACCATACTCTTCAACATAGTATTCCATATTTTCTTTAATTGTGTCACATACCGCTAATAATGTCGCACCTGATGTTTGTTTAATTCCTTCAGCATGTTTTTTTGCTATATGCCCACAACCTACGATTGCAAAGTTGATTTTCTTCATTGTTGATCACTCCTAAACAATATTGCTCCTTTATTAAGAAAAGAACGTAATGCTGACCCCTGATGGAAAACCAGCCTTACGTTCTTTCGTATCAATGAGCAGCTGTCAATATTTTTTTTATTTCTTGATAATTAGGCTCGGTAGAGTTTTTTTTATTCGTTAATTTTAACAGGGTATCCCTGAGTGCTTCTTGATTATGAATACTGTTACCAATTCTAAGAAGTACATCTTCTGTTTTTTCCTCAGTCGCTTTCCCTATATATATTTTTGGAAATACTTGAACAGGATTTACTTCATCTTCATTTAGTATTTCTTCATACATCTTTTCGCCTGGCCGCATCCCGGTATATTCAATTTTTATTTCGTCCTCAGTAAATCCAGACAGCTTGATTAAGTTTTTCGCCAAATCGACAATTTTCACTGGTTCTCCCATATCAAGGACGAAGATTTCTCCACCTCTTGCTAAAGCACCCGCCTGTATGACCAAACGAGCTGCTTCCGGGATCGTCATAAAATAGCGCGTCATCTCCGGATCTGTTACTGTTACCGGACCGCCGTTTGCAATTTGTTTTCTAAATAATGGGACAACACTTCCTCTACTACCTAGCACATTTCCAAATCTAACTGCGACAAACCTAGTGTTACTAATTTTATCCAAGTTCTGTACAATTATTTCGGCCACCCGTTTTGTAGCTCCCATTACGCTAGTTGGGTTCACGGCTTTATCTGTTGAAACGAGTACAAATGTATTTACATGTGCTGCATCTGCTGCCTCGGCAACATTCTTCGTGCCATAAATATTATTTTTAACTGCCTCTTCAGGATTTCTTTCCATAAGTGGAACATGTTTATGTGCGGCAGCGTGAAAAACAAATGCTGGTTTATATTGAAACATGATGCTAAACATTTTATCACGGTCTTGTACGTCTGCAATTTCAGTGAAGAAATCAATTTCATTTTTATATTTTGATTTTAGCTCCATCTCAATGTTGTAAACACTGTTTTCTCCATGCCCAAGCAATATCACTTGTCTAGGATTAAATTGACATAATTGCCTACACAATTCGGATCCTATTGATCCACCTGCACCAGTAACTAGTATCGTTTGCCCCTTAATTTTAGTTGCAATACCTTCAACATCTAATTCAACGGGTTCTCTTCCTAATAAATCTTCGATAGATACATCTCGGATTTCGCTAATTGAAACTTTACCACTTGCCAAATCACCAATCGTTGGCAAAATTTGCAGATCGTCCACTTTTTTCTTTGTCTCGGTAATAATTTCATTCAATCTTTGCTTATTTAAGGAAGGTATCGCTATTACAACATGTTCGACATTGTATCGCTTTATTACTTTTGAAATATCCTTAATTGTCCCCGCAACTGGCAAGCCTCCAATTTGTAGTTGTTGAACACTAGAATTATCGTCCAAAAATGCAACTGGGCGCAATCCAGATAGCGGGTGCTCTTTAAGTTGTCGTAAAAGCATTCGACCAGTCGAACCAGCACCAACAATTAATGTCCTTTTGGCTTTTGGTTGAACTTTAATGTTTTTAATTTCGATCAAGACACTTTGTAAAAAACGCCACCAAAACCGGACACTTCCTAAAATTAAAATATGAAGCATAAAGGTCAATGCCAATCCACGGGCATATATTTCACCAAAAGCAATTTTTTGAACAATCGCCGTAATAATAATCGCCGATGTTACCACACAAAAAACCCCAACCAGCTCCTCCATGCTTGCATATCTCCATACTCTCCGGTAAAGCCCGAAAATATAAGAAAAGAGATGATGGGTTAATAATAACGTGATTGAAGTAGTAATTATTAAATCATTTACTATATATGAAGAAAAAGGATTTAATAAAAAATGGGACATATATATCGATACCAAAACAATGGCTGAATCGACACAGACAAGCGAAAACATCCTTGTCCTATAATTCATATTACCCCTCCTAACTCAACAATGACAGTTGAGCGTAACTGTTGTAATTTGTACAGAAAATATTATAACATATCCACAGCACTCCGGTCATAAAATATACGGTTTTTTTATGAATATTGTCGAATTCGGGAAAAATACTTAATGATAGTATTTGTAGAAACTGCAAAAATAAAATTCCATTACACCCCTTCTTTTCCTATTAGTGGATAAAAATATTTTTTATTAGTTGATTTGATATTAATGTAGGACTATCTCTATGGTCGCATCTTTTAATGTTAGACGAAAAATAAATGAATTAGTTTCTCTTTACTGCGGAAAATTTATTGAAGAAATAAATAACTAAGAATTCTATTCATATGTAGATAATTATGAGGGCATTTTCTCTCATCCTTAATTAGTTGTATAATCGTAATTTATTACAATTAGCATAATCAAATTATAAGGGTTTGTATGAATATGATATATAACAAAGCAAAAAAATTTTCGCACCTGAATGGTGCGAAAATTATTATTACTTCTTTTTCCCCTTTTTCTTAATCTTCACCTTCTCCTCAGTCACATTGCCACCAAGGTCAATCGCTTTAAAAATAAAAGTGTTGTCGCCGTCTTCCAATTGTAGTTCGATATCTTCTACTGTTTGTTTAAAGCCCTTCATGTCGTACGGTTCGGATAGTTCGTTTTTAAATACCTCGCTATCATTCACATATAAACGGATCTGATCAAAGTTGTCTCGAATTTCGGAGGAGACGGTGATCGTATCGGTTTCTACATTATTTTTTGCTTTTACTTTTAGCTTTGGTTTTTCTGTATCAATAAAGAATCGGCGCCCAATTTCTGTTTCGTTTCCGGCATTGTCTGTTGCTTTAATATGATAAAAGTAATAGCCGTCTTTTTTATGATTGATCGTTATCGAAAAATCATATTGGTCTTTTTCAGGATTATAGCTGAGCTTCGCTTTTTTCCCATCGACAGTAACAGACTTAACACCCGATTTATCCTTTACATAGCCTGAGAAAGTAACCTTTTTCGTTGCTGACACACTAAGGAATTCAGGTGTGAGCACGTGAAGGTCTGGGGCGGTTGTATCTTTCCCTTCATTTGCTTCCGCTTCTGCTACGTTTCCTGCGTAGTCAACGGCAATCACCGTTAATGTTTGTTCTGGGCTTAAACGTTTTGTAAGCTGGTGTTCTGTTTCTCCAGCTGCATATGGTTGGTCTAAGATCGATTTGCCATCAATATGCACGTCCCAATAGGCAAGACCGCTTCCGTTCGCTTCGTCTGCCGCTTGAACCGTTACTTTTTGTGTCTCAGCATTAAAACTTGCTTCTATTTCCGGTGCCGTCGTATCCAACAACACAGGAATGGAGAGCGACTGCCATTTTGCCCCTGCATAGTCAATGATTGCTTCTACTTGCAAATAATATTGCCCTTGTGGAGCGATTTTCCCATTGATTTTACCATCCCATACCCGTGTTGAGCTTAGAGAATACATTGGTGCACGACCGCTATCATAGTAATTCTTTTTAACCTCTGATTCGGTGATTAATGTGCGAACTGGTTTTTTATTGGCATCAAGCACATTGAATTTTACTTCCTTTGCATTTCGTAAAAAGGATAAGATCATCAATGCGTCATCCTGTACACCATCTCCATTCGGTGAAAAGGCAATTTTCTCAGGGTCAATTGCACCTGTTGCTAGATCTTCACCTAGGAAGCTGTAATCATCATTTCCAGCACTAGTTACAACACCAGTTAATCCATAGTATGAATCTGCCTCCCACATCGGCTTATCAAAAATAGGCGCTTTGTCCCAGTCTCCTTTGAAGCCAACATATGGAATCGATAGCGGCGGATTTGTGTCCATTGGATCCGTCAATGTTACGAATCCTTCAAGCCAATATCCGTTTGTGAAATAGTTCAATAGTGTTGCATCGATGGAGCTTACATCAATCGTTACATCAATTGTGGCCTTACCGTTTGCCGGAACTTCCACAGTATTTACTTCTTTGCCATTTACTTTAGCAACCGCCATGCCAGCTAAATCAAGTGCACCAAATAGATTTGGGGCAACTAATAGATCTGAGCCGTTTTGGACGAATGTATCTGTTTGTACATTTACTTCAACATTATAGTTAACAGGTTGATCTGACATATTTTCTGCGATCAGTTTAAATGTAACTTGATTACCCATTATTTGCTTTAATGCCACTTTCGCTTCCTTCGTTTTTTCCTCCGTCACAATTACCGGCGTTGATAATGCCGCATGAAGTTGCATGATCCCCGCACCTTGTCGTCTTGGTGACACGTTTTCACCATCAAAATCGATCCGTTTCGCTGTATTCATCATCATGTTCTTCGCTTGTAACACACGATCTGCATGTTCAAAACTAAACGCTTCATCAACACGTTGTAATACGAGTGCACCGCCTCCAGATACATGTGGAGCGGCCATTGATGTTCCGCTCATTAAGCCGTATTCATTATTATTCAAAGTAGAAAGAATTTGTCCGCCTGGGGCAGTAATTTCCGGTTTAAAATCTAAATTTGGTGTCAATCCCCAAGAGGAGAAGGCACTCATTTTTCCCGCATCTGGATTATCAATTGTCGCTTTTTCTCCCGAGAATGTAAGGGAAACTGCTTGTCCGTTTTGTAACGCTTGAGCAAGCTGATCCCCATCACTCTTCATCATAAATAATTGTGGGATTTCAATTTCTTCTTCCGATGCCATATTAACAATCCCGTCCGTATTATTGTAAATAATGACGCCATCAGCGCCAGCTGCTTGAGCATTTAATGCTTTATCAACAAAGCCGATTTCCCCGCGCTGAACGAGCGCATATTTTCCTTTCACATCTTTCCCAGAAAAGTCTGCGGGATTTCCTAATCCTGCATCAACGACTTCAAATGTCTGTTTCACATAGTCGTTTGGATGCGTTTTTCCAGCGGATAAAAATGGTGCACTCCCGATAACCTCATCGATTGTATATTGGAGTGCGTCCACTTCCATATACGTATTTTCAAATGAAGCGACTTGTAAAGAATCGTATGCAACCCCAGGGGCCCCATTCACTCCGTAATCGGGATTCGAAGCTAACGGATAATAATATCCATCAGCAAACATTGCGGCATTTCCAGATGAAATTGAAACGAGTACCCCGTTATCAACTGCACGCTTTACCGCCTCTTGCTCTGGTGCACTTGCATCAACAAAACTTGCTGGTGAGCCGAGACTCAAGTTTAATACATCGGCACCAAGCTTGATCGCATCATCGATCGCCTTTACATATACATCTCCAAACGTCGATTGCATTTCCGGGTCATTTCCGAATACTTTTAATGCTAAAAGCTGGGTTTCTGGTGCGATTCCTTGAATCCCTCCATTATTAACATCACCATTGGCTCCGACCGTTCCCCCAACATGCATGCCATGCATCGAAGCCCCCGCAAATAGGTCTCGTACTTCCCCATTTTCATCCATATAGTTATAGCCATACGGAACTTTTTCTGTATAAAACTTTCCTGGTAAACCATGGTCCCGAATGGATTCATTCACACTATTTTCTGTTAATGTAGCGGTGGACGAATCTGTTAAAATCATGTCGCGATGGGTATAATCGATGCCTGAATCGATTATGCCAACAACCATCCCTTCCCCTTTATATCCATAATCACGCCATGCTTCTTGCGCTTGAACAAGCTCATGGCTATATTTCATTTCCGGCTCAACCTTTGGTCGTTCATACTCATTGACAATATGTACCGATTTAACCTCAGGCATATTTTTAATCAATTCAATATCAGCTTGTTTCAATTCAAGACTGAATCCGTTAATGACGGTCGTAAATTCCTCTAGATATTTTGCTTTAATTTTCTTTCCATTAATTTTATCTTTAACGGACTTTTGCTGTGCTTTCGCTTGCTTTTCCAATTGCTTTTTTTGTTCTTTTGCGAGCTTTTTGAATGCTACACGTTTCTTTGTCGCAAATTCAATTGGTGCCTCTTCTTTTAATTCGACAATTACCCGCTGCTCCTTGTTTTGATCTTCCGTTTCCTTCATTTGTTCAGATACGGATCGTTTCTTTTTCTGGACTTCTTTAGGCATTGTTTCTCCCATAGCAAACGTTAAATTTCCAAACGCCAAAAGAAAGACCAATAACAATAATGCGGTTCTTTTCAACATGATTTTCCTCCTCGGCAAAAGAATACTTAATTGTCTGACATTTCCATCATAAATTGTCCATTAACGACGAGCCAGTTCCGAAAGTTTTAGTCTAATAGGCTTAGATTTGTAGAATTTAAATGAATTGTGTCGAACGATATGTAGAGTAATCAAGTAACATTTAACGAGGTGTTACGTTAGAATAAAGTTGCGAACAAAAAAGTAGGTGAGTACATATTGATCTACATAACTAGTATTTTAAAAGGGTTAGTACATACTGAGCGGAGTTTTTTTCAATTAGCGAAAGCGGAAGAAATTTACGGGTTACGTTGGCGGCTTTGTTGGCTTTTTCTTTTTGGCGGATTCGTTTTTAGCTTGAATGGCTGGGTCGGGATCGGCTCGCATGGGCTGTCGCCGCAATTGACAAAGCTTACTGAGGCAGAATTCGCAGGGATAAAAGCTTATTTTATTGTTGGACGATTATTGTTAGGACTCGTTTATACGGGATTCGCTGTTTTCTTTTCCGCACTTTGGTTTTGGACGATGTCTGATGTGGCTTATAAGAAGCTCGTTGTTATGCAAGCGTTTGTTGTGCCCATTTTATTTGTGGAACAATTGACGTTTTTGCCGCTGGCGATCATGCATCTTCCTTGGTATTCTTCGCCATTATCACTTGGAGTCATTGCGCAATTTATGACGGACAAGTCATTTATCATTTATTTTTTTGGATGTTTGTCTTTTTTAAAAGGTTGGGTCGTCTTGATTCAATATCGTGGATTGCGGGTCTTGACCTTAAAACCGCGTGCAGTCGTTATTGCGATGGTTGTATCGCTTCATATTATTTCATCGTTGCTTATCACTGCGCTTGCATCGATTCAATTTCATATCCTGCTACGATAGAAAATGAGGTGGATGTTCTTGACGAAAAAATGGATGCGACGACTTGGATGGGTAATGATCATAAGTTTGGTCGCACTCAATATCTTTTTACTGGAAAAGAAAGATAGTAAAGCTGATCGGCTTAATTATATTACGAAATGGGAGCGCATCGTTCATGGGGATGTCGTGGAGTCTTTAGCTGCGGAGGGAGTGATCGTCTCGACAGAAACCAATGCTGTTTTTATTGATAAGAATATGGAATTCAGTCATTTTTTAGTAGAGCAAGGCACATTTGTTGAAGTAGGCACTCCTTTATTTGAGTATGCAGGTGGACAGCTGGATAAGCAGCTTGTATTACTTGATACCGAAATCATCCGGTTAGAAGATGAGGTACAAAGAATTGAAGAGTTTATTGAAGAGCTCGAGGAATTACAATATTCTTTACCGACGTTAAACACGGGCAACTCATTTGCCGAAACAGAGCTCGAATCATTTGCACAAGATTATTTGGACCAGCTTGATACTGTATCGATGAGGGAGCTTACCCTTTCACTAGAGCAACGGAGTGCTGAAATGGAACTTGAAAAGGATCGAGTCGAGCTAGAAATTGCTTCCTATTCAGAACAGCGACAGGTGATTGAAGACGGTCAGAGCGGTTTAGCGATATTAAGCCCATATGAAGGAATCGTCGAGACGATCTCTCATGAGTTAAGCAATCCTCTTATAACGATTGCTTCGGAGCAAACAGCCGTAGAAGGTAGATTAACGGAGTCACAGATGAAAAATGTTGAGACAGGCATGCGCGTTGATGTCACTTCAGATTTATTTACTGAACAGATTACGGGTGTCATTAGCAAACGGGATGACCTACCGATCGCTGCCCCGGCCGTTGACGTAGCAAGCGAGTATCGTTTTTACGCCGAGCTGGATGATCATGAAGAGGATCTATACATTGGCTACCATGTTGATACGAATATTATTACGGATGAAGCGATTGACGTCCCGATCGTTAAGCGCAAAAGTCTTTTCAAAAATGGTGAGGATGCATTTCTATTTGTATTGCAAGAGGGGCAGGTTGCCAAGCGAGAAATTACTCCTGGCTTAGAGGTCGGAAATCAGCAAGAGGTGCAAGCTGGTGCTGAGCCAGGCGAATTTTACGTGCGTGATCCATATAAGATGGATGATGGTGCTCCCTTTATTACCCCTTTTAAGTTAGAGGAATTTTCAAAGCACTCTTGGAAAAAAACAAACCCTAAAAAAATTGCATCTTACATCCTTATTGGCGTCTTGCAGCGATGAACAGACATCATTAAGGAAAGGATGTTTGTCCACTCTCTAATGTAAGGAGGACGAGATTCTTTGATCGTCTTCCTTTTTTAATGGCAAATGATGCAAGCAGCATCATAATTATTTCGATTGGCAAGGGTAACGAGTTTTCCGAATATGGAATAACAACAAACTCCCAGTTTATTAAATCTACCCGTACGCATTGCCTCCACGTAACATTCATAAATCTGACCTTTATAATAATTTCCATCGTTTCACTCAATGGAGCTGATAAAACTTCGGATGTTAGACGGCTAAAGGGAAGGTTTTTCCTCAATGCGTCATGAAAATTAAAAATAGGATGTAGAGCAATCGTCCGATCCTTTTGTAAAATACCGTGACAAATTAGGGAGTATTCTTTACTACCTAAGCGACCATACGACATTATTCTTTCTATTTCGATAGAAACACTCATTTTCCCCCTCCTAACTATGAAGCTATTATAGTTAAATATACCTAAATTTGTAAATGTTTGTTTATGAATAATCCAGCCCGTTTTAACTTTAATGGAACTAGTAATAACAATATGTTATAATTAACAGCTTTCCTCGATATTTGCCGCTATCTTATACGAAAAAGAGTGCGAGGGAAGTACAATGTCATTTTATAAGAAGCTTCGAGAGTACCGTAGTGACGTATTACATTTAAGTCAGGAAGAGGCAAGTCAACGACTACATATTACCCAACCCGCGCTTTCCCAATATGAATCCGGGAAACGGCAAATTCCGACAGAGGCGTTGCCGCATTTTCAAAAGGCATATTCCATTCCACCCGATTACTTTCTGAACATGCTCTTAGGCTCGGACTATGGAGAGGATTATACCCCGATGATGCTGCGCGAGCATTCGCATAACACGGAAATGCAACGAATTATCGATATGTTGAACCGGCATGAGTCCTTATTTAAATTTCTTTCTTCACTTACATATTCGGATGAAAAAACGCAAGAAAATCTCGCAGAATTGCTCCCTCACTTGAAAAAGTTTATACAAAATAAATAAGTTTTGGAAGTAGAAGAGTATTGAGGGATGATTCATTCGAGCTCACTCAAAAAACTGTAATATTCGCTGGAGACATTATGGCATGTATCCTTCCACGTGCAGAAGTGGCAGGCTTTTGCCGATTCAGATTAAAGGACATCTCCAAACTGCTTTTTAAACGACAACATTCGCTTAGGTTCACTATCTCTTATCGTCCTTAAATATAGTAAGTGGAATGTTTTTATCGCGGAAGATCCATAGAAGAATATTTCGTGGATTGATTTCCTTTTCGTTTTAACCAAATAAAAACAACGCCTAACCGATCTCGACTAGGCGTTGTTTTTGATTAAGCGAGCTTACTTGCAGCAGCTTCGTCAATAATGATTGTTGTATTTGCATGGTTTTGTAAAACAGATGCCGGGCAGTCTTCTGTAATAGGCCCCTCGATCATTTGTTTCATCGCATCGGCTTTCTCTTCACCAAATGCCATTAAAATGATTTCTTTCGCTTTCATGATCGTCGCGATTCCCATTGAAACGGCATGTGTCGGTACATCCTCGGCTTTTTCAAAGAACCTTTTATTCGATTCAATCGTCGATTCAGCTAGTTTTACAATAGACGTAGTTGAATCAAAAGATGTACCAGGCTCATTGAAGCCAATATGACCGTTCACGCCGATTCCTAACACTTGTAAATCTACCGGATGTTTCGTTAGAATCGCTTCGTATCGTTCACATTCTGCATCCAAATCCTCTGCCATTCCGTTCGGTAAGTAAGATTGCTTGAACTTTACTTCATTGAAAAGGTGTTTCTTCATGAAGTAATCGTAGCTTTGTGGATCGCTAGCTTCAAGTCCAACATATTCATCTAAGTTGACCGTCGTTACTTCTGGAGCAGATAAACGTTCTTCTCGCATTTTTTCGTATAATTTTTCTGGTGTACTTCCTGTTGCAAGACCTAGTGTTTTAATATTCCCGTTTTCTAGACCTACTTGTATGATTTCAAATGCCTTTTCCGCAGCTTCTTCCTTATTTTTCACTACGATTACTTTCATTTTATTTCTCCCCTTTCACATGATCGACACCTAGTCGATATGTTCCTTCTACTTCTAATTTTTTATTCATAATAACAAAATCGGCATCTTTTCCAGGAGCAAGTGCCCCCTTATGAGTAAGGCCGAATTCCCGCGCTTGGTTGCCGGATGTCATTTGTACGGCTTCACTAATTGAGCAGCCTGTAAAGTCAATCATATTGCGGAATGCCTCATCCATTTTCAGCACACTGCCAGCGAGCGAGCCGTTTTCAAGACGTGCTTGATTGTCTTTCATCCACACCTTTTGCCCACCAAGTTCATACTCCCCATCTGGCATGCCCTTTGCACGCATTGCGTCTGAAATGAGCGTAATTCCTTGCGCTCCTTTTAAACGATAGGCCAAATCAATCATATCCGGTACAATGTGGATCCCATCTGCAATGATTTCTACTTGAATGCCATCCGTTAATAATACATGTCCAGCTACACCGGCTTCTCGATGATGAAGTCCGCGCATGCCATTGTATAAATGGGTTGCATGCGATGCTTTACTTCGTAAAAGCTCTTCCCTCACAGCATCCGAATGGCCGACGGATGGAACGATCCCACGTTCAAGCATGATTTGTTCAAACTCTTCTGCTCCGGGACGCTCCGGCGCGTATGTAACAAGCTTAATCATTTCGCCTGAAGCTTCATACCAATTTAAAAACTGATCGATATCCGGGTCAACAATGTACTCATGCGGCTGTGCACCTGCGCGCTTTTCTGAAATAAACGGCCCTTCCAAATGCACGCCCTCAATCGATGCCCCTCTCTCCTTTGCCACTTTTGCAGCGGCAAGTGCCGACTCAATTTTCCGATGCTCCTGTGTCATCGTTGTCGCAAAAAAGGAAGTAACACCTTCGCTTAATAGATTTTCACTTAAGAAAAGGAGCTTCTCTGGATCGGCATCCATAGCGTCAACACTGAAGCCCCCATGAATGTGAACATCGATCATTCCGGGAATTACGATCTGCCCCTTTGCATCGATTATCTTTTCATTCGCTTCTGCTTTGTAATTCTTCATTTCACCAATTTCAGAAATCTGTTCGGAAAAACGGATAAACCCATCTTGGATTGGTTCTTCCGACTCTCCTGTATAAATTGTCGCGTGAATCAGTACTTTATTTTGCAAAGCGCCACCTCTTCCAACTTAAGGAATTTCCCTTTTTATTATAATTGTCTGTTCCGCTCATGACAAATATTTTTCAACCAAGTGCCTGTTCTAAATCCTCCCAAATATCTTCCCATGCTTCTAAACCAATTGATAAACGAATCAATGTATCAGTTATGCCCATTTTCTGCCGCTCTTCCTCCGGGACAACCGCGTGGGTCATTGTCGCCGGATGCTGTATAAGCGTTTCACAATCGCCTAAACTTACGGCTATTTTTACAAACCGGCAGCGATTTAATAGCTGTTGCGCCGTTTCTTTCGTTCCTTTCACTTCAAAACTAATCATCCCACCTGGCCGCTTCATTTGTCGACTTGCTAACTCATATTGAGGAAAGCCTGGATCACCGGGATAATATATTTTGCTGACATTTGAATGACCTTTTAATTTCTCAGCGATTTTTTCTGCATTATCGCAATGGCGATCAAGCCTCACTGCCAATGTTTTTAATCCGCGCAGAAGCAACCATGCATCAAACGGAGAAATAATGCCACCGATGTCTTTTAACGTCGTCATTCTCATTTCATTTAGCTCATTTTCGCGGCCAATGACCATCCCCGCAATGACATCGCCGTGGCCGCTAATGTATTTCGTTGCACTATGAATGACATAATCACAACCTAATGCAAGGGGGCGCTGTAAATAAGGGGAACAAAAAGTATTATCAACAACGACAGGTAGATTGAATTCGCGTGCGACCGTTACAATCATTTCCAGATCAACAAGCTTCATCGTTGGATTAATTGGCGTCTCCACATAAATGGCACTCGTATTTTTACGGATGGCTTTTCTAATCGCTTCTTCATCATCCATTTGAATCAGGCTATGAGTAATTCCATATTTCTTTTCCAACAGCTGCAGTAAGCCAAATGTGCAGCCGTAAATTCCTTCCGAGCATAGAAGATGATCCCCTGCTTCCGTCAAATGAACAAGCGTTGCATTAACCGCCGCCATCCCTGAGCCGAAGGCGATCGCAGCTTCCCCATCTTCAAGCTTTGCCATCCTCTCCTCTAATACGGCAACCGTTGGATTTCCAAGCCTTGAATAAATATATCCGTCCGCTTCTCCGGAAAATCGCCGCTCACCTTCCTCTGCGGATGGAAAGGTATATGTTGCGGTTTGATAGAGTGGTGGAACAAGGCTTCCCAGATGATTCATCGATTCATACCCTGAATGAATCACTTCGGTTTCAAAACGTTTTTTAGATTTGCCCATCACGCGCACTCCCCTTCTCTTTGTTATCTTTATTTTAGGTGATTTCTCTTCGGAAAGAAAGCGCATTCCCTCTTTCGCAGTTTTCTGCAAATAATTGGTAAAATAAGGGTTAATTATTAAACTCGTGTTACATTTTGTAAATTTTTCATGCAAGCTTGATTGTTTATGATAAAATTTGCTAAAAAGAGCGGAATTTTTAGGGGGGTATTTTTTTATGCGTAAAAAATTGGTTGGAGCAGCATCGGCCGTCATTATTGCCACGTCTTTTGCGGGGGTAGCGTCTGCTTCTACACACGAAGTCCAAAGCGGAGATTCCCTATGGAAAATTGCGACAAAGTATCAAACGAGCGTTGCTCAGTTAAAATCATTAAACAATCTTTCTAGCGATTTAATTTATCCAAAACAAGTTTTATTTGTTAATCAATCGACTACTGAAAATAAACCGGATCCAGCACCGGTGCAAAATTCTCAGCAATCAGCAACTCCAGCTGCAAATACATATACCGTAGTATCTGGCGATAACCTAAGTAAAATTGCATCTAAACATAAGGTGACCGTTGCACAGCTTTATGAGTGGAATGGATTGAAATCCGATTTGATTCACCCAGGTCTCGTATTAAAAGTTTCTGCGGGTAACGCGACTGCAGCACCGAATCCACCCGTTGCAAATGCGCCAGCTGCTCCGACTGCTCCAACTCAAAATAACGAAGCGACAAGTACATACAAAGTCGTGGCTGGTGATACATTAAGTCGAATTGCCCAAAAGTATGGCACGACCGTAGCAAACTTAAAGAGCTGGAACAATCTTTCTTCTGATTTAATTTTAATTGGACAAACATTAAAAGTGAACGGAAATACGAATGTTACGGCGCCAACAGTAACCGCACCGAAACCGGAAGCAGCCAAACCAGAAGCACCAGTTATTTCACAAGATGTGGCTTCAGTCATCCAAATTGCTAAAAATGCAGTTGGGACACCATATGCTTGGGGTGGTTCAACTCTATCAGGCTTTGATTGCAGCGGATTTATTTATTATGTCTTCAATACAGCTGGACAAAAAGTTAGCCGCTTAAGCTCAGAAGGATATTATAGTCGCTCTTACTATGTAAATAAGCCAGAAATTGGCGATCTCGTATTCTTTGCTAATACATATAAAAGCGGAATTTCTCATATGGGCATTTATGTCGGCGATGGCCAATTCATCCATGCCGGATCAGATGGCGTTGAAATCGCAAGCTTAAGCAATTCCTATTGGAAGAGCAAATTTGATGGATATAAAAAATTCTATTAATCAAATGATTGATTAATAGATTTGAAGAATGGGACTATGTAAAAGTCAAACTTTTATATGGTCCCTTCTTTTTATGCTCATGTTGTTATCCATTTCCCCTTGTTAGCATAATTATGTCATTATGGTCAATCGAACTTCATTCGATTGACCTTCTCCTGCGGAAAGTCTTCAATAAGGACAATCGAAACACGATCGATTGTCCCTTACCAGCAAAAGGTCCCCAGCTAGGGGAATCGAAACCCATTCGAATGACCCTTCCCCGCAAAAGATCCCCCCAACATGGGAATTCGAAACTCGTCCGAGTGACCCTTACCAGCAAAACTTCCTCAACATGGAAAATTGGAACTCACACGATTAGCCCCTGTCTGCAAAAAATCTTTAATACGGTCAATCGAGCATACGATGTTTACCAACCCTTATATTACCTTTTAAACAGCCCCTCTTGCGTTCCCCAATTATTTCGTCATTTCCCCTTTCACTTCATTCACCATTCGCCTAATATCATCATTTTTTCGTTATAGTGACAATCATTCGGAAAAAAGGGTATAATAATGTTTTGGAGGTTTTTTACATGTATAACAAACAATTGCAGCAGCATATCCAATTATATAGCGAAGAACTCCAGAGCATTCTTGATCCACGGACGGATGCGCATCAGAAACTTGTGCAAAAAGGGATGATTCTTTTTCGCCAGCAGCTCGTGTACAATGTGACCTTTTCCACTGGAAAAGTTGAAGCAAGAGTACGTGATGTGAGTCCTGTTGTGGTCGAGCTTTATTTTGAGAATATTGCGGAGGGAAACTGTTCATGCCCGATTGAGGGAATTTGCAAGCATAAAATTGCTTTGTTTTTCACAGTATTCAACAAAATGAAAAGCACGTTTGCTTGGATGCAGGAATGGAAAAATCGCTGGCAAGTAACAGATGTCCTTTCCACATTAAAGCGTGGATCAGATTTGATCCAGCCATCGGTACAGGAATCGCCATCTAGCCCTGAGCAATGGTTGCAAAGAATCCGGGATGCGTATCAGAATGTTTCTGCGAAAAATTACTATCAGCTTGATGAATGGGCTCGGAACCGTTATATGCGTCTGCTTGGGTTCGCCCCAGTCGAACGCGAATGGAAACCTCTATTCCAATTATTTGCTGCGTATGAATCTTTACAAATAATGAATGAAGTATGTGATGAACCAAATAAACGCCGTCACCTCATTTCATTTATGCAATATATGATTGAAGAGGCAGATGAAGCATTGGCAAAATTAACGACAATCGCTTCTCCTTTTGCATTTGATAAATATTTTCATTATTTACGTAATGAAAGCACGAACTTATTATTAATCGACACGCTGTTTCCATTTGAATTTATGGAAATGTATATGAATATATGGACGATTCTTTTTAAAACAAAACGAGATCGCAGCGCTGAATTAAAAAAGCTCCAATCATTCGGAGCTGAATATGAAAACTGTATGACAGCTGCGATTCATATCGCTATTTTACTTGAAGAAGATGATTGGGCGATTGAAAAGATAAAGGAATTAGACTTTGATGCTGCTCCCTATGCATTAAATTGGTTGAAATTATTGCAAGCTGAACGACAAACAAAGCGGCTCGCTCGATTTTTGCCTGTTTTTCTTACGATGATTACGACGTATATATCAACGTTAACTCGTAATTATGAGCAAGCACAATTTACGCGCGCACTTTTTCAAGTGTTAGACAATGAAACGGCTTTGAAACTAGACTCGAACTTGCTGGAAAAAGCTTATATCCAGCTGCTGCCGCATAGTCGCTTTCAATACATTGCCTACTTGCTCGATAAGCAAGATTATCGAAAATGGGCAGAACTTCAACTGTACACGGAAAATACGCTTGAATACATTGATTCCCATACGGTTAGTATCGTTGCTAAGCATGATCCCGGTGCATTACACCCGCTCTATCATGAAACGATTACTTCCCTTATTAATAATCGAAGCCGCGATTCATATAAACGTGCGGTACGTTATTTAAAAAGGTTGCAAAAACTCTATAAAAAGGAAAAAATGCTTCCACATTGGGAGCGATATTTTTCTGAACTATGTAGAAGAACAAAACGTTTGCGAGCCTTTCAGGAAGAATGCAAGAAAGGAAAGTTAATTCATGATGAATCTTAAATCGGTCCATATCCATATCGCACCTTTAGAACATGGTGCGTTTTTCATCTCTGTTCTTGATGATGAGTCACATCCGATTTCCCCAGCTCATTGGAAACAACAGCTGTTTGTTTGGCATGAGGAAAGCTTTTACGGTTCTTTTATCGAAACAAAACAGGTGAATGGTGATGATGGGATTGAAATCGATAGTTATTCATTATTAACGCTACTTGGGCATGAACGCTTTAGTTCACTTATCGATTGGCATTGGTGTGAGCCTGGTGATGCGATTCTAGCTGTTGCGCCGATCATGCTTGAAGCGATTCAAGAGGGGAAATGGCTCCCGCAGTTTACAGATGACTCTGAAGATGCTTTTTATTGGAAAGTTCCACAAATGGTATGGGATGAGTTTCCGCCACCATTTTGGGAGCAAAGCTTTTTCCAAACACCGATGAATGAATTTGTTGCCCAATTTTATCATCATGCTGTATTGAAACATTTGCAACAAGGCATGGAAGGCGAAACACTTGCAACCAAGCTAGAACAACTAAAGGAGAGCCCTCTTACAGCGGCAGAGCTTGAACAATATTTTGATGAAACTCGGTGGAGTGAATGGACGGAAACGGTTGATTCTCCCCTTCCATTCACCATTGGTCTACGTTTAACTGAACCAGACGATGATGATGAGCATTGGACATTGGAAACCATTTTACGTGATCGCAAAAAGCAAGAGAAAATCTATTCACTCGATCGTTTGCCTAAACGCTGGTCTTCGTATTTCTCAATGATTGAACTGGAGCAGGAGCGTTGGCAGCGTCTCTTTCCATGGTTATCAACTGAACTCGACGAAGCATCGGCATGGGAGTTTTTAACGGATGCAAGCAGCAAGCTAATTGCACTCGGTATAGAGATCCTGCTTCCTTCCTGGTGGGAAGCAATGCGAGAAGCGAATTTAGTGATGAAGGCAAGAGTGAAGCAAACAGGGACGAATTATCGCCCATCTTTCGTTGGATTAAATGCGATGTTAGATTTCGACTGGCGTTTATCGATGAACGGAGCCGAATTATCGGAAGAAGAATTTCAGACGCTCGTCAACGAACAACGTCGCCTCGTTAAAATCCAAGGGCGTTGGGTGAAGCTTGATCCAAAAATGATTGCCCATATTCAAGCATTAATGAAGCAAGCGAAAAAAGAAGGCTTGCGTGTTCAAGATCTTTTTTCGCTTGAAGCGGATGAAGAGCCGATTCCAAATGATCAAGAGCTCTTTGACCCACGTGCATTTGCCCAGGTGAAAATTGAATTGAACCAGTCACTGAAAAAGATGATGCGTCAACTCCGTGGCATTACGGAAATCCCAGCAACCAAAGCGCCGAAGCAATTACTTGGTGATTTACGTCCTTATCAGCAGCTCGGACTTAACTGGTTAACGTTTTTACGCCAATACGGATTTGGGGCTTGTTTGGCCGATGATATGGGATTGGGAAAAACAATCCAATTAATTGCCTATTTACTTCATGTAAAGCACGCTAAGCTTGACAAGGCACCTGCTCTCATCATTTGTCCAACATCTGTATTAGGAAACTGGCAGCGGGAATTGGAGCGTTTTGCCCCTGATTTACAAGTCGCCCTTCATTACGGAGCAACGAGAGTGAAAGGCGAGGCATTCAGTACGGAAATGAAGGATGTGGATGTCGTTTTAACGAGCTATGGACTCTCACATCTTGATTTCGATGAATTTTCCTCGATCGAATGGAGTACGATCGCCCTTGATGAAGCACAAAATATTAAAAATGCAGAGACGAAACAATCACGGGCGATCCGAAAATTAAAAGGCGGCCATCATATTGCCTTAACCGGAACCCCGATGGAAAATCGGCTTGCTGAATTATGGTCGATTTTTGATTTTATCAATCATGGCTACTTAGGTGCGTTCGGACAGTTCCAGAAACGCTTTGTCGCCCCGATTGAAAAAGATGGCGATGAAAGAAAAATTCGTGAGCTCCAACAAATGATTAAACCTTTCTTATTAAGAAGAACGAAAAAAGATCCGGATGTAGAATTGAACTTGCCTGATAAGCTTGAGCAAAAAGAATATTGTTCTTTAACAGCAGAGCAAGCAGCTTTATATGAAGATCTCGTCCAAGATACATTCAGCAAGATTGAAACATTATCATTTTTTGAACGCAAAGGATTAATTTTACAAATGCTGAATAAATTAAAGCAGCTGTGCAATCATCCCTCTCTCTATTTAAAGGAGGAAATCCCTTCGGAAGTTGAGCAGCGTTCAAATAAAATGGCGACATTAGTTGAGCTTGCTGATACGATTATGGACAATCGCGAAGGGTGCATTATTTTTACCCAATATATTGGGATGGGGGAAATGATCCGTACCGTTCTGCAAAATCGCTACGATGTTTCTGTTCCTTTTTTAAACGGAAGCATGCCCAAAAAACAGCGTGATGAATACGTAGAAAGGTTTCAGGCAGGAGAATTCCCGTTTTTCCTCCTTTCCTTAAAAGCAGGGGGAACAGGGCTAAATTTGACTGCTGCCAACCATGTCATTCATTATGATCGCTGGTGGAATCCTGCTGTTGAAAATCAGGCGACAGACCGTGCATATCGCATCGGTCAAGAGCGATTTGTCCATGTCCATAAGCTGATTACAACGGGAACCCTTGAAGAAAAAATTGATTTAATGCTTGAGAAAAAACAAGCACTTAATGAGGAAATTATTCGCAGTGACCAGTGGGTAACGGAGCTTTCCAATCAAGACTTACGCGATTTGATCGCACTCGGATGATCGGAGCTGGTAATAGTGGAGCAAGTTTTTGATTTCCTTCGGTTATGGAAAGAAAGGAATGAACGATTCATTCAAGAGCAAGCCGAAATACGGATCGATTTTCTCGTTAGAGGCATTTGTGAAAAGGAAGTCGATGGCTTGCTTGAGGATGCATTGCTTTACCCGAACAGCTGGCTCCCTAGCCATTTACGCTGGGAGTCACTTTGTCAGGCAGATGAGGAACGTTTGGGGGAGCTTGTAGCAGAAGGCATTTCCTTTTTTACAGGTGTGACCGATTACCATTTTGATTTACCTGCCGTCAAAACCTTCATTGGCCAATTAAACGAAGTTCGCAAGTAAATAAAGTGAGTTTGAATAAGTAAAAAAGAGAGGCTATGTTGTTTAACAAGCCTCTTTTTCCTATGGGGTGGGTGAAGCGAGGATGGTATTTGGACGCGCAGTGTGTGAGGAATGTTGTTTACTGCGCGATTCTTTTTTTTCTGTATGTTTGAGAAATTGAATGGTTAGGCTGATTTTGCAGCTGTTCTTCAAGCTTTGTGATTCGTTGGCTCAATGCGAAGATTTGTTGATTCGCCTTGCCAAGCTTGAAAATGAGGTCGCCAATTAAAATTTCAATCGAATCACCGATGAACCTTCACCTCCTTTCAGTTGTTACGGGTATTGAGGTTCCATCCACAGGCCGGCCACCCATAAATTTGACAGAGTCAGCAATCACTTCCGTAATATATACTTTTTTTCCAGCCTGATCCTCGTAATTCCGCGTTTGAATTTTCCCCGTGACACCGACAATGGAGCCTTTGTTACAATATTTCGCTGTATTTTCAGCTATTTTATTCCACAATGTGCATAATACAAAATCAGCTTCAATCTCCCCCTTTGCATTTCGATAGTGGCGATTTAAGGCAAGCGTAATATTTAATACCGCTTTCCCTTCCATCGTGTAACGTAATTCAGGATTTTTCGTCATTCTGCCGACCAATGTCACCTGGTTAATCATCTTTTCAACTCCTTTTCAAAGGTGTATGCCCATCATATAGGAAGTTGTTTTAAGCGTAAAATCGACAAAATACGTTTTCACTAAGGAAACTTCGAGCGGTTTCGTCATTTTTTATAACATTTTTTCAATTTCTGACGTTTTTGCCCTCGAGAAATTAAATTTCAACTCTTTTTTAAAAATGTTATACTTTAGGGAGAGTGGGAGGAGTGAGGATTTGAAAACATTTAAAATTGTTGCCTTACAAACGTTTGAAGATATGAAGCCGATCAATATTCCTCTAACGGATGGATTAATCATTAATAAAGAAAATGATCATGGAGACTGGATCATCGAAGCGTTTATTGACCAGTCCCTCGCACCTTTGTTTCAAAAAAAGTGGGAAGAAGATCGTCCTTTTGAAATTCGCGTCGTGATTACTCACGCAGCGAATGATCCTGCACCATTTACCGCAAAAATACATAAGATTCGTCCAGTCGGTGAACGGATTAGTGTGCTATTTGATGGTAAGCTTAGCAAATTACGAAATGAATATTCCGAGCACATCCTCGAGGGACTTATTAGCGAAGGATTTACTGGCGAAGCACTTATGATTGAATTTAAAAAGCGTATGAAAAAACCCGTCTAATCTTTGACGGGTTCTTGATCTGCTAAAGTTATTTATTGCGGTTTTTATTCATATCAACATCGGTTTCTTCATGTGTAACGCCGTTTTGATCATTTACTTCTGTTTTTTCTTCTATTTTATGATCATTTACATCGACATCTTTTTCAATTACCTCATTGTTCTCTGTTGCAGGTGGTGCTGGCGTTGTTGGTGCTGGCGGAGGCGGCTCCTGTTTATTCGTTGCACATCCAACAAGTAATAAGGACGCTAGAGCACCGGCTCCAATTAATTTCGTAAGTTTTCCGTTCATTTTGTTAGCTCCTTTCAAATTTTTTCATGTTCCTTTTTCTGGACCTTGCTCGGTCTGCTGTTAGCTTTCCCATAATTTGAAAAAAATACTTCAAGAACAGAACTATTTGGATTTACATTTGTATCGGCATTTTGGAAAGTTATGCAATTATTAAGGAAGGCACGCAATTCCGGCGGAAACTCGCGCAATTAATTGGAAATTTGGCGCAATTACATCGAGAACTCGCGCAATTAGTAGTAGTTTGTCCCAAAGGAAGGCAAAAAAAGATACTGGACTTTTTTATCCAGTACCTCATTTAAGTGCGAATGTAATTTCTGTTTCACAAACAAGCTCTCCATCAACGGTTGCAACAGCTTTTCCTTTACCGATCGGTCCTTTCACCCGAATGATTTCCACTTCGAGTTTCAATTGATCTCCTGGCTTCACTTGCCGTTTAAAGCGGCAATTATCAATGCCTGCAAAAAAAGCTAAACGACCACGGTTTTCTTCTTGTTTTAGCATAGCAACAGCGCCAACCTGCGCCAAAGCTTCTACAATCAAAACACCTGGCATGACAGGATAATCGGGAAAATGTCCGTTGAAAAATTCTTCATTCGCAGTTACATTTTTAAGTCCGACCGCTCTTTGACCGTCTTCAACTTCGATGATTTTATCAACAAGTAAAAATGGATAGCGATGCGGGATAATTTCTTTAATTTGTTGTATATCTAGCATTATAACACCCTTCCATAATATGTATATAAGGAGTACAATGACCCCTTGTTAGTTTTTGATCACTAAATCAATAATATGTGTCCATGTCGATTTTTGAAAAACATCTGTTGGATTACCATCGCCAATCACACCATAACCGACCATTAATCCAGTAGCAAGGCTTAATGCAATGAGAATTCCAACGATGAGCACACGAAGCCAAATCGGGATTAAACGAATTCGAATCCTTTTCGTTGTTTGGGCTTTGGATTCACGACTTGTCTTCTCACGCTTCTTTTTCTTCATTTCTTTTCTCGTTTGAACTTGTTCTTGGCTGATCTGTTTAGCCATCATACGATATACTCCTTTGATCCTAAAAATAGGATGTAAAAACTATGACCTTATCATAACATATTTACCGGATGCCGTTAATAAGCCCCATCATCTGATCTGATAAAGAAATGGCCCTAGATTGAAATTGAATGGATCGCTGCACAACAAGCATATCGCTCATTTCTTTCGATAAATCCACATTTGAACCTTCTAATGCCCCTTGCTGCATCGCAATTTGATTTCGATTCGTTCCAACAATATTCGTATAAATAAGCGCTGGGTTCGCATCAATATTTTCTGGCAAACCGAGCAATGTTTCCCCTTTTTGCTCTAGAAATTGCGGCTTATGGACGGTAACGACTCCAAGTTGAAAACTGACAGGCTGAATCCCTTCTCCTTGTACTTGAAGCGTGCCTTGGTTGGAAATGATAAACTCGTTATACTCATTTGAAAAGACAATCGGATCGTCATTTTCATCAAGAACAGGATACCCTTCACTTGTCACGAGCGTCACTTCATTGTTTCCGCTCGGCGTAACGTATAAGGAACCATTACGTGTAAAACGAAGCTTTATTTCGTTATTTTCCTGAACTTGCACTTTCAAAAATTGATTTTCTTCTGTGAAAGCAATA
Organism: Bacillus sp. FJAT-50079; assembly: GCF_018343515.1. Taxonomy (GTDB): domain Bacteria; phylum Bacillota; class Bacilli; order Bacillales; family Bacillaceae_C; genus Lederbergia. Next base: position 373,340 of record NZ_JAGYPD010000001.1, read on the forward strand.
TCAAGCGGTCGATCGGTACTTTTGATTGGTCCTTGCTGTAAAATCATTGCTGACTTCGCTATTTTTGCTCCAACCCCTTGACGGATGCCAAGCGGTGAAAGCCGGCCAGTTTCTTTTTCTGGATCGGGCTGATTGTTCACATGTTGATAAACGAGCTCAGAAAAGGACACATCTCTTTTTTTAAACCCATTCGTGTCCACATTAGCAATATTATTGCTAATGATATCCAGTTGTTTTTGCAGCTGCCCCATCGTATTCATCGCAGTTGTCATCGCTCTGGTCATTGATTTAGCTCCTTACTTTGATCATTAGCCGTTCACTCTTCCGACTTCGTTAACGGCCTTTTCCATGCTTCGATCGTATGCTTGTAAAATTTTCTGATTCGCTTCAAAGGCTCGATAAGCGGTCATCAGTTCCGTCATCGCTTTACTTGCATCCACCGTTGATGCCTCAATAAATCCTTGCGTGATGCGAAAATCAGTCGCTTGATCAGCGTTTGGCAACGGAGCACCATCCTCCGTTCTAAATAGCCCATCTTCTTCGCGAATAAGTGCTTGAGGATTTTCTGTTGCCGCTATGCCCAACTGTGCAACGAATGCTCCGTTTTCTTCGATATTACCATAATGATCAACGGTAAACTGCTCACTCGCTAACGTAATCCGATTGCCATTTACATCAAGCACTGGCCAACCCGCATCGGTTGTTAGTAAGCCATTCGCATCAATCGTAAAGCTCCCATTTCTTGTATATCTTACTTGATCGCCATTTTCTACTGCAAAAAAGACAGTGCCACCAGCTAGATCAGTTAAAGCCAGATCGGTTTGTTTTTCCGTCTGTCTCATATCTCCTTGAATAAAGCGAGGGATGCTTTCCTGCATATACACCCCAGTATGAATCGTTCCAATTTGTTCTGAGGAAGGATTGCCTTGTTGATCTTTTTCGACTCTCTGCAGCAACATTTCTGGAAAAGCTCGAATCGCTGCTTGATCTTCCTTAAATCCCGGAGTATTTACATTCGCTAAATTATTGGTCAGCATATCCGTTTTCCGCTGTTGAGCGTACATTCCAGATGCAGCTGTATAAAAGCCTCGTAACATATACTATCGCTCCCCCACTGTTATGATCCGTTTAGACAAAATTCCTTCTTGCAATTCGATCCATATTTTCAAGCATAATTCCTGTTCCAGTTGCTACGGCATCCATTGGATGCTCCGCTACTAAGACAGGTACTTTTAACTCATCAGCTAGTAGTTGGTCAATTCCATGTAGAAGAGCTCCTCCGCCTGTTAAAATGACGCCACGATCAATAATATCCGCCGAAAGCTCTGGTGGTGTTTTTTCTAGAACATTTTTCGCGGCTTGTACAATTACATGAATCGACTCACGTAGGGCCTCTTCAATTTCCTTCGAATTGACCGTAATCGTCCGCGGCAAGCCAGATACCATATCGCGTCCACGAATGTCCATTTCTTCATTGCGGCCATTAGGGAAGACTGTTCCGATGTTGATTTTAATATCTTCCGATGTTCTTTCACCAATTAACAATTTATATTGTTTTTTGACATAGCTTAATATTTCATTATCAAAATTGTCTCCAGCCATCTTAATGGAAGCCGATGTTACAATATCTCCCATTGATAACACAGCAACATCTGTTGTTCCGCCACCGATATCAACGACCATGTTGCCGCTCGGTTCGAAAATATCCATCCCTGCACCAATTGCCGCGACCTTCGGTTCTTCTTCGAGGTAAATTTTCTTCCCGCCACTTTTTTCTGCTGCTTCTCGAATCGCTTTTTGTTCAACGCTTGTAATGTTCGTTGGACAGCAAATTAAAATGCGTGGTTTCGATAAAAACCCTTTTACGTTCAATTTATTTATAAAATGCTTTAACATCGCTTCTGTCACATCAAAATCGGCAATGACGCCATCTTTTAACGGCCGAATCGCAACAATATTTCCCGGCGTTCTCCCAACCATTTTTCTAGCTTCTTCACCAACAGCAAGCACTCGATTCGTATTTTTATCAATCGCTACAACAGATGGCTCATTTAATACAATCCCTTGTCCTTTCACATGAATTAACACATTCGCCGTTCCTAAATCGATCCCTATATCTTTCGCAAACATGACAAAATCCCTTCCTTTAGCTTATTCATTTATCTATGTAAAAAGTTCTAGTTTGTTTAATTTCCCTAATTGTTTATTTTACCATATATGAGTTATAAAATGGAATACGAAAAAGAAGAAAAGCCATCTGGCTCCCCTTCTAATCGATTATTTCCCTATTCCGCTTTTCATTTCTTCTCGTTTATACTTTTGTTTCGTCGCCTCTCCTCCTCGCAAATGCCTGATTGATTTATGGTAATCTAAAATGCTCTTCACTTCGTTCGCCAAATCTGGATTAATTTCCGGCAATCTCTCCGTTAAATCTTTATGAACCGTACTTTTGGATACGCCAAACTCCTTCGCTATGACGCGAACTGTTTTCCTCGTCTCCACGATATACCTACCAATCTTGATTGTTCGCTCTTTGATGTAATCGTGCACACCGCTCGCCCTCCTCAAATTGGATGTGAGGAGTGTGAAATGAGACTCGTCTTTTTTATAAACATTGTATGGTTGGTCCCATTGTTCATCGGCAACGTCCTTAGCATCGATACGTGAAGCACCATATATTAACCTATTTTAAGTATGAACAAATACACAACTGATTATAGAGTCTTGATAAACGATTCCTCACCTCAAACACTCTCTTTTTAATACAGTTTGTATATACTTATTTGTACAAAGCCCAATATATGCGTACTTTCTTTCTATGTTATTGGGAAATGATTGATTAAGATCAATAAAGGATTTATTTCCCGAGAAATATGTCGAGATTTTCATTATTTACATGAAAAAAGACAGGCCATTTCGGTCCTGTCAGCACAAAATTTTCCAATTAGTTTGGTAGGATTTCCTCATTTGTTTCGCTTTCGGATACATCTTCCGCATCATGATCATGACTATCTGCGTCAGCCTTTTCGTCGGCTTCAAATAATGCAGCAACTGGCTCTCCAAAATATGCTAATGGATTGACCGCTTCATGATCTTTACGAATTTCAAAGTGAACATGATTTTCCGCCGCTTGGTTAAACTCGCTTGTACTTGAAGTGGCAAGCTCATCCCCTTGTTTCACCGTGTCTCCAACTTTTACCTTCATGTCCTTAACAGATTGATAAACAGTCATAATGCCTTTTTCATGTTCAATTTCAATGACATTGCCAAGCAATGCATCTTGTCTTACCGTAGCAACCTTACCACTAAGTGCAGCAACTACTTTGAATTCCTTACCATCTTTGTCAGCAATATCGAGTCCCAAGCTTGGGCGGTATTGATTGTCATTGACGATAAGTGCTTGTTCTTGCTCTTCCATTGAGGCTGTTGGGTCAAAAAAGTATGTGACAATTCGAACATCATCCGCGTTTTGAACCGGCATCTCAAAATTCTCAAACGCTTTGTTCACCTCAATGACAGGCTCTTCCTTATTGATACCAGCTGTTTGATCTTTATCTACTGCATCTGGCTTAGCAGTGTCGTTGCCGCTTGATTGAAACCACATAATCAGCGAGATAAGCAACGCAGCACTAACTAAATAAATTGCCGGAAATACCCACCGTTTTTTGAAAAACTTGTTGATTTGAGAAGACTGATTCTTTTCTTCCTCTCTCATTTTCATCACCTCTGTCATCATTCTGAACAGATTTCCAGAATAATATACTCGGTAATAAAAAAATTACTTGTTAGTTTTCGACAAACCCAACTTTTTTATTCATAAATAATAGAGAAATCTTGATTCTTCAAGCAAAGTAGGTGGATTGGACTTTGCATCTGGCTCGTCCCAGCGTCTGGATTGTATATCTTGGCAACCGGCGTGTATATCCCGGCGACCGGCTTGTATATCTCGGCAACCGGCGTTTATATCTCAGCAACTGGCTTGTATATCTCGGCAACCGGCTTGTATATCCCGGCGTATGGGTCGTAAGATTAGCATAGCTAGATAATCAGAAAACTAAACAGTGTCTATTCAGCGTTATTAATACAAAAAGCGCCAAATTCTATGTATTCATAGATCCGGCGCTTATCTTTTTTATTTGGAAGCCAGTTTTTTGTCAATAAAGTCAGTTACATTTGAGATTGCTACATCTTGATAATAATGGCTTACAATTTCTTGATAGTCTTTTCCTTCTTTCGCCATCCCATTTGCTCCGTATTGACTCATTCCGACGCCATGACCAAATCCTTTCGTTGTGATGATAATACTATCACCTTTATGGACCCAGCTAAAGTCGGTTGATCGTAGTTCTAATTTTTCTCTTATTTCTCTGCCTGTGAAGGTTTTATCACCGATTTTTACTTCGGCTACTTTTTTTCCTGGTGTGCGGGCAATCACTGTTCCGATATCTCCATCAGCATCTAGTTTCACACCTAATTTTTCTTCAAATTGCTTCGTGCTTATCGTTTTTTCCACTTCGAAATTTGGTGCCTGATTATCCCAAGGGCTAGCGACACTCTTTAAGTAAGGTATTTGATTTTGCCAATAATCTTCGGCATTCTCCGTGTAACCATTGCTTGTAGAAAAAAATTGGGCTGCGATCGGCTTTCCGTTATAGGTTAAAATTTCTCCTTCCGTCGCTTTAACCGCTTCAACAATTTTATCCCAGTTATAGTCCGCTCCCCATTCCTTTAATGCGTCTTCCTTACTTCGATAAACTTGATAATTTTGTGTATCGGTTACGTCAGCACCTTCAGGAATATTTGTTTTATCTCCATTCACGAGATGATTCATTATAAATGTTCTTGCCGTTAATGCTTGTGCTTTCAATGCCTCCGGTTCAAAGCTTGACGGCATTTCAGAAGCGACTACGCCAACGACATATTCTTCTAACGGTAGAGTTTCAACCTCGTTTGTTGCTGTTCTAAAAACAGCTACTTCCGTTCCCGAATCCTCCAATTGAACGGTTTGAGGAATCGACTCTTTTTGTTCCTTTAGTTTACCCGTCGTCTTTTCACCGGAATTAGGCATTACGACCAAGGATGGGAGTGTAAAAGTGAGGATTATTAGAACTGCGAATATAATTGCGATTGTTTTCAGTTGATTCATGCCTGATGCCTCCATTTTAAATTTAAGGCAAATGCCTTTATACAACTATATGGTTTGGGACAAGCATTTATTCAAAGTTCATTTCATTAAAAAAAGCTACATTAAGTATCGTTTTAAAATCATAAAGTCGTATCTACTTCGACAGTATTCTACAATATGCACTTCATTTCTTTTTTCCTTATCAAAAAAACCCGCAAAAAAATGCGGGTCTTTTTAAGTATATATTATTGCGATTCAAGTTTTTCCATAGCGATTTCTTCTGTTTCTTCTGTTACACGTTCGATATCTGCGCCCAATGCTTGCAGCTTTAGGTGGAAGTCAAGATAGCCACGGTCAAGATGTTTTAATTCAGTTACACGTGTATATCCTTCTGCTCTTAAGCCAGCGATGATTAATGCTGCTCCAGCCCTTAGATCCGTTGCAGCGACTTCAGCGCCTTGCAGATCACATGGGCCTGTAATGATGACTGAGCGACCTTCAATTTTAATATCTGAGTTCATCCGACGAAATTCTTCAGCATGCATGTAGCGATTTTCAAAGACCGTTTCCGTGATAACACTTGTGCCTTCAGCGTTGACTAATAAAGCCATCATTTGTGACTGCATGTCTGTTGGGAAACCCGGGTGCGGCATCGTTTTAATATCAGCCGCTTTTAGTTTTTCCGGGCCAATAACACGTAATCCGTCCTCTTCTTCAATGATCGTTACGTTCATTTCTTCTAATTTTGCAATGACTGATGATAAATGCTCTGGAACTGCTCCTTGAACGAGAACATTTCCTTGCGTAATTGCCGCAGCAATCATAAATGTTCCAGCTTCAATTCGATCTGGAATAATCGTATGGTCTGCTCCGTATAATTTATTGACACCTTCAATGCGAATCGTTCCCGTACCAGCACCCTTTACCTTTGCCCCCATCGCATTTAAATAATTAGCAAGGTCGACGATTTCAGGTTCTTTCGCACAGTTTTCGATCACGGTTAACCCGTCCGCTAATACAGCGGCCATCATAATATTTTGTGTAGCACCAACACTTGGGAAATCCAAGTAGATTTTTGCTCCCGTTAAGTGAGATGCTGTTGCTTCAATAAATCCATTTTCTACTTTTACTTTTGCACCCATTGCTTCAAAGCCTTTTAAGTGTAAATCAATCGGACGTGAGCCGATTGCACAGCCTCCTGGCAATGCTACACGGGCTTTTCCTTGACGTGCAAGTAAAGGTCCCATCACTAGAACAGAGGCCCTCATTTTGCGCACATATTCAAATGGCGCTTCAATATTTAACTCATTTGATGCATCAATCGTAATTGATTTATGATTAAACTGTACGCCGGCGTTTAAATGGCGTAGCACTTCACCGATTGTATAAACATCTGAGAGCGTTGGTACGTCTCGAATGATGCTTTTTCCCTCACTTGCCAACAATGATGCAGCGATCACAGGCAGTACGGCATTTTTTGCCCCTTCAACCTTGACAGTGCCGCTAAGCCTTTTTCCGCCGCGGACGATGATTTTTTCCAAAAGTATTCCCCTCCGCGTCCATTTTCTTAATATTAATATTCAATCGTTAAGATGGGTGTGCCGATTACAAAGGATGTTCTCGACCCCGATCCAGTTTTTCGTAAGCCAATTTGCATATTCATTCCATTTTCAGTAAAAGATATCGGTTCGTTCAATTGTGAGGATTTTGCAGAAATCGAGTAAAAATCGCTCTCTTTCAACGCTTCAATTTCCTCCGCTTGGAAGGCCTGAAGCAATCCATCAAGAGAATGATGGATAAATGTCTCGAAATCCTCATTGAATTCGCCTTTAATACAAGAGAAAATAACGGGCTCTTTATCAAAAAGTCTTCCCACTTTATCTTCGGTATGGTTGGACACAGTCTGATCCCAGCTCGTTCCACCGACCTCATACACGACGTATGAGGAATTCTGTCTATTTTGATCGGTTGAAATGAATTTGATCGTCTCGCTGAAAAGTCCGTGGTTTTGTTGCCCCACGAAGACATCTATTCCGGCATCATTCGACATGAACCAATTCATATGTGGAAATTGCTTTTCCAGCCACTCCTTTTTTCTCAACCATTCTCGCGTTGTTCGGAGATAGACAGGTTCTCTTGCATATAGAGACCATTCAATCTTCGTACCATTTTGCTGTTCTATATGAGAAATTAATGTATCTATATCCTTTTCATGTTTAGCATTACTACTGCTATTCCCTAGAAAAATAACAACAAAACTGCTGATAAGTAGAAGCTGTACCCATGTAAATCGGTATTTTTTCATCATATTCTCTCCCCCTATTCAAAGTGTTTCCACTCCTGAGGGAAGTAATACAAAAGGAAATTCGTCAGTTTTAGACGTTATTCGTATGCCGATTTTTTCACACTGCAACTTTCATCATAAACAAAAGATAATTTCTTGAAAACAGGACGAAAGTCACATTTTTATATTTTTCGTCATTTTTCGTCAAAATAATAATGTAAGTTGACGTGCCCAGTTTAAATAATCAAGAAAAAAATTACTAATTGTTGTCCCTAGTGCAATTGTGAGAAGGATATAGAGGAGTCTTGCTTGAAAAACACGGTTTTTTCTAAGCAATTTGTCAAAATGCAAAGCTTGCAATCCATAAAAGGAAATTGCAATAAAAAACAAATGCGAGATGATGCTAAGTAATGCTTGCTGTCCTAGCTCTTCCGCCATGCAACAGACCTCCGATTTTTCTGCAAAGATAAAGGCTGACCTCCTGTGCCTTGTTTCAATAAAAGGAAGCGAGGCACAATATGGTGAGTCAGCCTTCCTGTCAATCATTATCTATGTTCAGCTACGTTAATACGGTTCATTGCACGTTTAAGTGCAAGTTCAGCTCGCTTAAAGTCACTGTCATCCTGTTTTCCCTGCAAATGTGCTTCCGCTCGCTTTTTCGCTTCTTGAGCACGAGCTAAATCAATGCTTTCAGCACGTTCAGCAGATTGGGCAAGAATGGTTACTTTTTCCGGTTGGACTTCTAAAAATCCACCACTGACAGCAACGTATTCGACTTCACTGCCTTTAGTAAGACGGACTGCACCAATTTGCAATGGTGCGACCATCGGGACGTGGCCCGGCAGTATGCCAAGTTCGCCTGATTCAGCTTTTGTGCTTAGCATCTCTACATGAGAGTCAAATACCGGGCCATCGGGAGTGACAATACTTACATGCAAAGTCTTCATCTTAACCCCTCCTGGTCCCTAATTATACTTCTACTCCCATGTCTTGTGCTTTTTTGATTGCATCTTCAATTGTTCCAACAAGACGGAAAGCATCCTCAGGTAAATGATCGTATTTACCTTCAAGTAATTCTTTGAAGCCTTTAACCGTTTCTTGTACTGGTACGTATGATCCAGCTTGACCTGTAAACTGTTCCGCAACGTGGAAGTTTTGTGACAGGAAGAACTGAATACGACGAGCACGTTGAACCGTAAGTTTATCTTCATCAGAAAGCTCATCCATACCTAGGATTGCAATGATATCTTGTAATTCACGGTAACGTTGCAATGTTTGTTGCACTCGACGAGCTACATCATAATGCTCTTGACCAACGATTTCTGGTGAAAGTGCTCTTGATGTAGATGCAAGTGGGTCAACCGCAGGGTAAATTCCCATTTCTGAAAGCTTACGCTCAAGGTTTGTCGTTGCATCTAAGTGAGCAAATGTTGTCGCTGGAGCCGGGTCTGTATAGTCATCGGCAGGAACATAAATCGCTTGGATTGATGTTACTGAACCAACGTTTGTTGATGTAATTCGCTCTTGAAGCTGACCCATTTCTGTTGCGAGTGTTGGCTGATAACCAACCGCAGATGGCATACGGCCAAGTAGGGCAGATACTTCAGAACCTGCTTGTGTAAAGCGGAAAATATTATCGATAAAGAACAGAACGTCCTGTCCTTGCTCATCACGGAAATATTCAGCCATTGTTAATCCCGTCAAAGCAACACGCATACGTGCACCTGGCGGCTCGTTCATTTGTCCGAATACCATCGCTGTTTTGCTAATAACTCCGGAATCTTTCATCTCATAGTAAAGGTCATTTCCTTCACGTGTACGCTCTCCAACACCGGCGAAAACGGAGATACCACCGTGCTCTTGAGCGATGTTGTTGATCAATTCTTGGATAAGTACCGTTTTACCAACACCGGCACCACCGAAGAGACCGATCTTACCACCCTTAATATAAGGAGCTAGTAAGTCAACAACTTTAATTCCTGTTTCCAAAATTTCAACCTCTGTGGAAAGCTGATCAAATTTTGGCGCCTCACGGTGAATTGAATCACGGCGTACATTATCGTCAAGCTTTTCATCAAGGTCGATATTTTCACCTAATACGTTAAATACACGTCCAAGTGTGATGTCACCAACAGGTACAGAAATTGGCGCACCTGTATCAAGAACATCCAGTCCACGCTGTACGCCATCCGTAGACGCCATCGCGATTGTACGGACAGTATCGTCACCGAGGTGTAAAGCTACTTCTAGTGTCAAGTCGATCTGCCCATTAGCAGATGTTACTTTAAGTGCGTTATAAATTTCAGGGAGCTGGCCGTTCGAAAATTTCACGTCAACAACCGGACCCATTACTTGTAGAACCTGTCCTTTGTTCATGATTTCCCCTCCTAGCTGGGTTATGTTCGTTCGTTTATTGTCTAGCTTTAACGCCTAGCCACTCAAATTCACTAGCCCATTCCCAATGGTTGCTGAAGAACTGCTTCAATCCACAGGATGTGGCGATCTTAACTTACGATCCTATCAACTGTGCTTGTTGAGGCCGATCAAGGCGTTTCTGCTTTTCCTATTCTAATGCAGCAACTCCACCGATAATCTCAGTAATCTCCTGAGTGATCATCGCCTGGCGCGCACGGTTAAATGATAATGTTAAACCATCAATCAAATCATTGGCATTATCTGTGGCACTCTTCATTGCAGTCATTGTCGCTGCATGCTCACTTGCTTTTGCATCGAGTAAAGCGCCATAAATTAAACTTTCCGCGTATTGCGGCAGTAACACTTCAAGAATTTCTTGTGCAGATGGCTCATACTCATACGACATTAATTTCGTCGTGCTTTCAATATTTGATAGTGGTAGAACCTTTTTCTCTGTCACCTCTTGAGTCATTGCGCTGACAAAGTGATTATAATACATATACAATTGATCAAACGTTCCGTCTGAGAACATACTGACTGCCTTGCTCGTAATTTCCTTAATATCCGTAAATGACGGCTGATCAGGCAATCCATTGATTTCAAGGACGACGTTCATGTTGCGTTTAATGAAGAAGTTACGTCCCATCTTTCCGATTGCAATGATTGCATATTCGTCATTAGACTGATGACTTTCACGAATTTTATTATAAACCATACGCAAGACGTTCGCGTTATATGGTCCACATAAACCTCGATCACCAGTAATGACTAAATATCCCGTTCTTTTTATTGGTCGTGAAACGAGCATCGGATGCTGTACATCCGTACTGCCAGCAGCGATACTTGCAGCGACTTCATGAATTTTCTCCATATATGGAACAAATGATTTTGCATTTGTTTCAGCACGGTTCAATTTGGCTGCTGCAACCATTTGCATTGCTTTTGTAATTTGGCTCGTTTTCTTTGTCGAGTTAATTCGCGTTTCTATTTCACGTAAGGATGCCACTTATTTCACCACCTTTTATTTTGAGGCCCACAGGATTTAGGTCACAACAGCATTGCAACAGAAGGTTTGCACGATGCAAGTCACAAAGGCGTTGCTCCATGACGCGGCGAATTTAGCCTTTGCTCCTTCAATCGATTTAGCTGCTGCACCTTAACGGTGTTACCCGTCATTCCTATTAGTGAATATAACGGGAAACGGCGCTTACCGTTTCCGCCATTTATGTTTATTCAGACTTCGCAAAAGTACGTTTGAATGTGTTTAGTGCGTCAGCCATTTTTTCGTCAGCTGGTAGTTTTCCTGTTGAACGAATTTCTTCAAGCAACTCCGCACGATTATGGTCAAGCCAAGAGTATAATGATTCTTCAAAACGAAGGATGTCACTTACTGGAATATCATCTAGGAATCCTCTCGTTAATGCATATAAAATCATGACTTGTTTTTCGACTTTAATCGGTTTGTTCAAATCTTGTTTCAACACTTCAACTGTACGTGCACCACGATTTAATTTCGCTTGTGTAGCTTCATCAAGATCTGATCCGAACTGAGCGAATGACTCAAGCTCACGATATGAAGCAAGGTCTAGACGCAATGTACCCGCAACTTTCTTCATTGCACTAATTTGTGCAGACCCACCAACACGTGATACAGAAAGACCCGCGTTGATTGCCGGACGCACACCAGAGAAGAATAGATCAGATTGCAAGAAAATTTGTCCATCTGTAATCGAGATAACGTTCGTTGGAATGTAAGCAGAAATATCTCCCGCTTGTGTTTCAACGAATGGAAGTGCAGTTAGTGATCCGCCACCTTTTGCGTCACTTAGCTTGGCTGCACGCTCTAACAGACGTGAGTGTAAGTAGAAAACATCCCCTGGATATGCTTCACGACCTGGCGGACGGCGAAGTAGCAAGGAAAGTTCACGGTATGCTGCTGCTTGTTTTGACAAGTCATCATAAACAACGAGTACGTGCTTGCCGTTATACATAAACTCCTCACCCATTGTTACACCTGTATATGGTGCAAGGAACAAGAGTGGTGCCGGTTGTGATGCAGATGCTGTAACAACGATTGTGTAGTCAAGTGCACCGTGTTTACGTAATGTTTCAACAACACCACGAACTGTTGATTCTTTTTGTCCAATCGCAACATACACACAAATCATGTCTTGATCACGTTGGTTCAAAATCGCATCAATAGCAACAGTCGTTTTACCTGTTTGACGGTCACCGATCACTAATTCACGTTGTCCACGACCAATCGGAATCAATGCGTCGATCGCTTTCATTCCCGTTTGTAATGGTTCATGAACAGATTTACGGTCCATAACACCTGGTGCTGGACTTTCGATTGGACGTGATTTTGTCGTATTAATTGGACCTAATCCATCAACTGGTTGCCCAAGTGGATTCACGACACGGCCAATCAATTCTTCACCAACTGGAACTTCCATGATTCGTCCAGTACGGCGTACTTCATCGCCTTCTTTAATATCAGTATACGGTCCAAGAATAACGATACCTACGTTACTTTCTTCAAGGTTTTGCGCCATTCCCATTACACCGTTGGAGAATTCGAGAAGCTCTCCAGCCATGACATTGTCCAGCCCATAGGCACGTGCAATTCCGTCCCCAACTTGAATAACTGTACCAACATCATTAACTTCCATTTCAGCTTGGTAATTTTCAATTTGCTTTTTTATCAGCGCACTGATTTCTTCAGCTTTAATGCTCATGAATTTCACCCCTCATTTTTCAAGTCTTCCTTAGTTAGTTAATGTACGTTCAAGACGGTCAAGTTTGCCACGCAAGCTACCGTCAAAAATTCGATTTCCAATACGGATTTTTAATCCGCCAAGCAAGTTTGAATCGACGATGTTTTCAATATTTAAAGAACGTCTACCGACTTTAGCCGCAAAAGACGCGGAAATCTCATTCGTTTCGTCTGCTGTTAAAGGACGGGCTGAATATACTTTCGCAAGTGCGATCCCGCTCTCTTTATTGGCTAGGTTCATAAATGCATCTGCAACAGCTTCTATCTCATCTTGACGATGACGATCAAGCAGAAGCTCTAATGTATGAAGAACAGATGTTGAAACATTCGAAAAGACCGTTTTTAACACGTTCTTTTTTTCGTTGATTGACAACTTTGGAGAAGCTAGCAATGTAATAAAAGACGGATTTTCAACAATGACTTTTTTAACAACGCGCAGCTCATCTTCCAAGTTTGAAATCGTGTTTTGCTCTTTAGCCAATTCAAAAAGGGCTAAAGCGTAGCGTTCTGCGACTATACTTTGGCTCATCGCTATTCTCCCGCCCTTTGAATGTATTCATTGATCAATTGTTGTTGATCTTCCTCATTCAATTCTTTTTCAATTACTTTGGAAGCAATCAAGACAGATAAGGAAGCAACCTGCTCACGTAATGCACCAATTGCTTGCTCTTTTTGTTGGTTGATTTCAAGTAGTGCTGATTCCTTGATACGCTCAGCTTCTTGACGCGCTGTTTGAATGATTTCCTCGCGCTGTGCTTCACCATGTTCTTTCGAGCTTTCAATCATTGCTTGAGCTTCTTGACGTGCTTCTTTTAATAATGCTCTTTGTTCTTCTAGCAATTTATTGGATTCAATGCGGCTTTTTTCCGCAGCTTCAATTTCATTTGCAATATGCTCTTCACGTTTAATCATGATTCCCATTAATGGTCCCCATGCAACTTTTTTCAATAAATACATGAGCACAAGAAATGCTGCAATTGTGTATAAAATATCGCCACCGTTAAACAATGGGGCAGACTCAGTTGCTCCAAGTACAAATACCTTTGTAAGCACGTTTGCTTCACTCCTTTCAAAAATCAGGTCCGCGCGCTTGCGGTTCACAACAGCATGACCACATGTGTGGCGAAGTTAGCTGTTGCTCCTTAACCTGTATTAATCAGATCAAAAAGATGGATAATAAGAAGAAGAGTTTGTTATACTTCCTTCATCGAACTTTATTCAACAACCTGTATTACATAAAGGAATGGCGAAGTTTCTCAGCTAAGTGAGCTTCGCCATTTTCTCGTCAGTGGCTTTAACTGTACGAATATCTTATTATTGTCTAGCTCTAGGCACCCAACGACTTGCACGCTTCAGATATCTTTCTTATGATAAGTCAGATGCCGAAAGGAAGTATGTCGCTAAATGGGCTCCTTGCGCTATTCTTATTATCTACCTTGAAGCATGAACGCGATAACCGCACCCATGATAGGAATCGCCTCAACGATACCTACACCGATGAACATTGTTGTTTGAAGCATACCACGTGCTTCTGGCTGACGTGCCATACCTTCAACTGTTTTTGAAACGATCATTCCGTTACCAATACCTGCTCCTAGAGCGGATAATCCGATAGCGATTGCTGCTGCGAGTGCGTACATGATAAATTTCCTCCTTGGTTTTTAAAATAAATGATATGATTTCCGCTCAAACGCGAACGGTTATATATTAATGGTCCGTACTCACTTTATTGGAGATATAAACCATCGTTAACATTGTAAATACAAATGCCTGAAGGGCACCTATAAATATACTAAATCCTTGCCATACAATAAGCGGAATAAATCCACCGATTGCGCCTATTGCGCCAGTTGCTGCTAGTGATGCCAATAGTGCTATTAAAACTTCACCGGCATAAATGTTTCCATAAAGACGTAGCCCAAGGCTAAGTCCGTTAGCAAGTTCTCCAATAATGGTAAACGGGAGCATAAATGCTACTGGTCTCACGTAATCGCGTGTATATTCTTTTGCACCTTTCATTTTCACCCCATAGTAGTGGGATAAGACGATAACCATGACTGAAAGAGTCAATGTAACAACCGGATCGGCTGTTGGCGATTTCCACCATAATTCATCGCGGACAATGAGTGCAAATGGTAATCCGAGCAAATTGGATACGAAAATAAACATAATTAACGTGATTCCTAGCAAATGGAAATTACCGCCAGTTTTCCAGTCCATATTACTCTTAATGATGCCTTTGACGAAGTCCATAACCCACTCCATAAAGTTTTGCATCCCGGTAGGTTTCATTGCCAATTTGCGTGTAGAAATGACTGCTATGATGAATACGACAATCGCCGCAACGGTAATCATCAAGACATTCGATAAGTTGAAATATAGCCCTGCAAATTTCGCTATTGGTGCTCCATGTTCCAAGTAAGTTCACCTCTCTCTTCCAGACTATTTACGGCTTTTGAATATTGATTGTATTGCAAAATCTATCATAATGACTACGTACGCAGTCACTACTCCAATAATTACGCTTATCAGGTGAAAAACATCCGGAAATTTCATCGCCACATACAGTGCTATGATTACAGCGGCCATCCTCATCAATGTGCCGAGGGAATACACCTTTTTCCCCGTAGCAACCGCTTCACTAAAACGAAGCGTCTTTCTCATCAATAGCCAATGATTGTAAAGACTAACAGATGTACCGAGGATTAATCCCATAAAAATCGTTTTATGGTCAGTAAATCCCCAACCTAAAAAATAAATCGATAATAAATACAGTATGTATTTGCAATGTTTGTAGAATAGTTGTTGGAGCTCCGGCATGTCCTTTATCTCCTGAAAAGAAATGTCGAACTTTGTGGTATTGCGGAAAGAAGTTCGTTAGTATGATGGGTATAAAAGACGTTTTCTAGCTATTTTGTATATAAAAAGCCTGTGAGCGCTCAAGCTGATCATCTAATAATATATAGTAGAATTTTTGTTACCCATACCCTTTGTTAGCATACAATAGCACATATTTAAAGTCAATTGCTTTCGGGACTAAATAATGTAAAGGTTTTAACGGTTCACCGCTTTGTTCACAAAATCATCAAATTTTAAATTCAGAAGACAACGAACGCGGGTGTATCTGTCGATTTTTCGCAACAAAAAAAAGACGAAGTTTGTCCCTCGTCTTTTTTCTAAAAAATTACTTCGTTCCGAATAAACGGTCACCCGCATCTCCAAGTCCTGGTACGATGTAGCCATGCTCATTTAGTTTTTCATCAAGACCAGCAATATAAATGTCTACATCAGGGTGAGCTTCTTTCATTGCTTCCACACCTTCTGGAGCAGCGATCAGGCACATGAATTTAATATGTGTAGCTCCGCGCTTTTTCAATGCATCGATCGCAGCAACTGCTGATCCGCCTGTTGCTAGCATCGGGTCTACGACAATTAATTCCCTCTCTTCCACTCCAGGTGGTAATTTTGTGTAATATTCCACCGGCTGTAATGTTTCTGGGTCTCGATATAAACCGATATGACCAACTTTTGCGGCCGGAATCAAATTTAAAATCCCATCAACCATGCCAATGCCCGCTCGCAGAATAGGAATAATTCCTAATTTTTTACCTGCTAATACTTTAGACTTGGCCGTACTTACAGGGGTTTCCACCTCAATTTCTTGCAGTGGCATCTCCCGTGTAATTTCGAACATCATTAAAGCGGCAACTTCATCGACAAGTTCGCGGAATTCTTTTGTTCCTGTGTTTTTATCCCGAATATACGTGATTTTATGTTGTATGAGAGGATGGTCGAACACATATACTTTAGCCATGTGATATCGCTCCTTTTATATGGGTCATGCCGACTTCTGACTCATCGGCTTGTCTTGATTATTCTACATAAAAGTAAATCGTTCAGCAAGGAAAATCCAACGATCTTCGATAGGAACATGAATTGCACGACTTCAAGTGTGTGATACATGATTTTATTTCGTAATTACCGACTTTGGATTGAAGTTGTATGAGCTTTTTGTATAATTCACGACTTCGGGAGTGGATTGCTTGAGTTTTTTTCCGCAATTGCGTCAGTTTGAGCGTGAATTGCGTAAGTTTGGTCATGAATTGCGTATCTTTTTGCGTAATTGCACAACTTCCATTCTTTCAAAAGGAAAACCGTCCAACTCTTAATAAAGAGCGAACGGTTTTTATCATGTCGATTATTCATAAAGTGGGAATTTCGCTGTTAATGATTCAACGCGATTGCGTGCTTCTTCCAATTTCGCTTCGTCTTCGTGATTTTTTAGTACAAAACCAATAATCGATGCAATTTCATCCATTTCTTCTAGACCGAAGCCTCTTGATGTAACAGCTGGTGTACCGATACGAATTCCGCTTGTTGTAAAAGGACCTTCTGGATCGTATGGGATCGTATTTTTATTCACCGTTACGCCAACATCATCAAGAACTTTTTCTGCTACTTTTCCAGTTAAACCGAGCGGACGTAAATCTAGTAGTAATAAGTGATTGTCCGTTCCATCAGAAACGATGTCAAGGCCTTCTTTTTTCAATGATTCACCTAGACGTCTTGCATTGCTGATCACGTTTTCGATATATGTTTTGTACTCATCTGTTAAAGCTTCTTTAAATGCAACAGCTTTTCCAGCGATTACATGCATAAGTGGACCGCCTTGTAATCCAGGGAAAACGGCGCTATCAATTTTCTTCGCAAATTCTTCTTTACATAAAACCATTCCGCCACGTGGACCGCGTAAGGTTTTATGTGTTGTCGTTGTAACGAAATCTGAGTATGGAACTGGATTTGGATGAAGTCCAACTGCAACAAGACCTGCAATATGAGCCATATCCACCATTAAATACGCGCCAACTTCATCAGCGATTTCACGGAACTTTTTAAAATCAATTTCACGTGGATACGCGCTTGCACCAGCAACGATTAATTTCGGCTTATGCTCAATTGCTTTTGCACGTACATCTTCGTAATTAATTCGATGTGTTTCCTTGTCTACACCGTATTCAACAAAATTGTATTGAACTCCACTAAAGTTCACAGGACTTCCGTGCGTTAAATGTCCACCGTGTGATAAATTCATACCTAATACCGTATCCCCTTGTTCAAGAACAGTGAAGTAAACGGCCATATTTGCTTGGGCACCGGAATGAGGCTGCACATTTGCATGGTCCGCACCGAAAATTTCCTTCGCCCGGTCACGTGCTAAATCTTCAGCAACGTCCACATATTCACAACCACCATAATAGCGTCTTCCCGGATATCCCTCTGCATATTTATTTGTCAATACTGAGCCTTGTGCTTCCATTACAGCCTCGCTGACAAAGTTCTCAGATGCAATCAATTCAATTTTCGTACGTTGACGCTTCAATTCATTTTGAATCGCTTCATACACTTGTGAATCTTGTTGTGCAATTTTACTCATTGCGCTCCCCCTCATTTATGTTCGTTCGATTTTAATATGAATCAAAATTTCCTTTTCATTCTACCACTTTCATTCGCCTTTGCCAACGCTTTTCGGCATAAATTTGGTCAAAAATCGAACATTAACATTAAAATACAATAAAATTGTTCAGTTTCTGCTTTTAACTATGCGTATCTCGCTCTTTCTCCTCCGATTAACTTTGGACGAGAAGCAGCAATCGTTACATGTGCGCCACCAAGCTGTTTTTGGCCAATGCGCACTGGAACTGCGACATGCTTAATATGCATCCCAATAAATGTGTCGCCAATATCAATGCCTGCATTCGCTTGAATAAATTCAACAACAACCGGATCTTGAAATTGGCTAAAAGCGAACGTTGCCATTGCTCCACCAGCATTTCTTGCGGGAATAACCGAAACTTCCTCCCAATTCCGGCGCTCAGCTACGGATCTTTCAACGACAAGAGCCCGATTAATATGTTCACAGCCCTGAAAAGCAAGATGAATGGCAGATTCATCTGCATATTTTTTTAACTCAGAAAAAATCATCTCTGCAATTTCAACTGTCCCTGCTGTACCTATTTTTTCCCCAGCTACCTCTGAAGTGGAACAGCCGACTACAAGGACACTTCCCTCTTTCAGTTGCAATTGTTGTTTACACCCATGAACAATTTCCAGCATTTGTTCACGCCATTTCTCCATTTGCACCGGATTTACACATCCTTTTATGAATTACAGCAAATTATTCTGATTGTGCCTCTTCATATTGACCTACTTTGCCAATTCTCGTCGCATGTCTGCCGCCTTCAAATTCTGTTTCCAACCATAATTGGACAATGTCACGTGCCAGTCCTGCCCCGATAACACGTTCTCCCATTGCAATGACGTTGGTATCATTATGCATTCTCGTCATTCTTGCACTAAATGTGTCATGAACAAGCGCACAGCGAATTCCCTTTACTTTATTCGCAGCAATACTCATCCCAATTCCTGTTCCACAAATTAAAATCCCGCGATCAAATTCACCTTTTGCCACTTTTTCCGCTACTGGAAGAGCGTAGTCAGGGTAATCAACAGATGTTTCACAATCACAGCCAAAATCAACGTATTCAATTTTCAGCTCGTCCAACAACGCTCTAATTTCCTCTCGTATATGAATGCCTCCATGGTCTGAAGCTAATGCTACTCTCATCATTATTACCTCCTCAATAAATTTAAGAAGCAAGTCGAAATCAACTTGCTTAATTATCTATGTTCATTATATATGGAATCGTGAGATTGTGTCTTTTAATATGCTGGCTTGTTTTCGTAATTGTTCACAAAGTGCATCAATTTCCATCATATCGACGGATTGCTCTTTTGCCTTCGTCGCCACTTCTTCTGCTCCTGCCGATGTTTCTTCAGCAATCGCAGCTACTTCTTGTGATTGAATAGAAGTGTGATGTACACTTTCCATTTGGCGATCAACCAATGCCGATATGTCTTTTACAGATGCCGCAACTTGATGTATCGTTGTTGTCATTTCTTCAATGACCTCATTTGTTTTTGTCCCTTTTAACGCTTCCTCATTCGCTGAATGAACTTGTTCAGTAATTTGTTCAACTACATTTGTCACACCAGATTGAATGTTTTGAAGCAAATCCGAAATACCTTGTACAGCCGATGCACTCTCATCCGCAAGCTTCCTTACTTCTTCAGCAACAACAGCAAACCCTTTCCCATGTTCGCCCGCTCGTGCCGCTTCAATTGAGGCATTTAATGCGAGTAAATTGGTTTGATTGGCAATATCTCCAACAAGCTGAATAATCTTCTCCACTTCTCGTGCATGATCTTCTAGCTTTCGTACGGTTTTTAATGATGTACGATTTTCCTCCGCCAATCGTTCAATTCCAACGACGAGTGACTCAACGACTTTCTTGCTTTCCACCAGTTCATCGACCATCGCAACCGAAATATCTTCAGATACTTTCGCTTTTTCTTGAACATCCATTGCAATCTTACTAATATCTTCTACCGATTCCGCTGTTGCTTGAATCGCCGCAGCCGAACTTTCGGCGCCCGCAGAAATTTCGCCCATTGTGTATGAAGCGCTTTCCGATTCTTCCGTTGCACGCTTAGACTTTTCAGAAATAGCAATAACCTTTTCATTCGTTTGATCAAAGTTATCATCAATATGACTGATCATTTCACGTAAATTGGCAAGCATTTGGTTAAACGCCCGTCCAAGTGAATTCATTTCATCATCCACATTTTTGATGTCTACGTCTTGCCCAATATCGCCTTCACTTGCTCTTATTGCCGCCATTTCCAATCGCTGCAACGGTCTCGTAATGACGATCGCTGCAAAATAAGCCAAAATCCCCGACCACATAATGCCTAATAAAAGTGTTACAAGCATAAACACTTGCTGACTCATAAACTCTTCAACATATGGATAAAGGAAATATAGAAAAAACGCACTTGTAGAGTATGTAATAAAAGCGAGTAATACAGTAAATAAAACGAGCTTTTTTTGTAATCCGAATTTATATTTTCGTTTTTTCATCGTCAACCAACCTTCTCCTCTGCGATTCGCTTAATTAATTGATATAGCTCATGAAATGTTTCCCTATACACATTAATGTCGCCCCCATAAGGGTCAAAAACATCAACATCTCCATCGTTTGTATGATTGGCATATTCTTTTAATGTAAACACTTTATGAGCCGCTATCGGAAATTGACCGATCAACATATCTTTATGAGCATTTGTCATCGTTAAAATAAGATCTGCCCACGTTAAGTCCGTTTCATTTACGTTTTTTGATGTATGATTGATCACTATTCCATTTTCCTCTAATACGGCAATCGAATGGCTTGCAGCATCGGCTCCTTCCATCGCAAATACGCCAGCCGATTTTGCTTGCGCACTGTCGGATGTAAGATGATTGTATATCGCTTCAGCCATTGGGCTGCGACATGTATTACCCGTACATATAAAAAGAATATTCAATGTTGGATTCCCTCCTTTCACTCATTATAATACATCCCTCTCTAGGTCAAAAGTCCGAAGGGGGCATTTCGATTTTTTATTGTTAAAGTTATCCACATGCGCTTATTCTATCACTTCTTCAGCAACAAAAAAAGACAGCTTTCAAAGGAATGCTGCCTTTTTTTACACGAATAAGTATTTAAAATGATTTTTAGTAGGACTATTTTCATGCGGCACCTTCCAATCAGTTGATATTTGCGTTGCCACAGAATGTGAGAAAATTAGTTTTGCCCTTCATTCGGTTCCAGCAGCTGTTCTAAGTACGAGCACCCGCCCCTTTCTTATAGTGGAAGTAATAATTTTATCCCAAACAAGAATAATATAATACCGCCAAGCAATTCACCATATGCCCCGAGTAGGTTTTCTACTCTTCGCCCAATAATCAATGCCCCCCACGTTAAAATAGAGGCAACGAGACCAAAACAGATGACCGCAGCAGCAGCCCGTACTCCAAAAATCCCTAGGCTCAACCCCGCTGAAAAACTATCGAGGCTTACGATAAATGAAAAGATGATTAACCCTTTACCGACAGGGACTGTGAAAGATGCCCTTTCCTTCTTTGCCTGAAAAACAGAAATGATCATCTGCACACCAATTATAATGAGCAAACAACCGCCAATATAGTCGGTAATTCTTCCGAATGTACCTGATAATAAGTATCCAGCAAATATGCCTAACAAAGGCATGACCACATGAAAAAAGCCAACGATGAGTCCTATGTAGAAAATTTGCCGGAGCCTTAATTGATAAATACCCATCCCAAGCGAAATCGAAAATGCGTCCATTCCGACTGCAAAGGCCATGATTAACAACGTAATAATTTCTGGATGCAAAATGGATCTTCCCCCTTTCCCTTCGGACATGCCTTTAGGAAATATATGCAAGAAGATCCGTTGATAGACGTACCTATTTACGATCTTGTTTTAACCATTTATAGCCTGCCGCCTTTTCAAGACGATTCATTACAGCTGCACCGATCCCTATTCTAGGAAAAACTTCAGCAAATATAAGATCGGGATGCTTTTCATCAAATGTTCGAAGTGTTTGGAACAGTTGCTGTGCAATCGTTTCGATCTCCTTGCGACTCCCACACGTTGCAATAAAGTCAGCTGTATAGGTTGATGCTGATTCTTCTGTCGCAAGAATCGCTACCTTCAATCCTTCCTTTCGTTTCTGATCGATGAGTTGTTGGATCCATTTCCGTTCACCATCCACTAAATAAAGTGGAGCAGCAGGTGCATAATGCGTATATTTCATCCCTGGTGATTTCGGCTTTTCTTCTTTGTCCACAAGCGCGCGATCGATCGTCACTTTATCCACAACTGCTTCCATTTCCTCGATCGAAACTCCTCCCGGTCTGAGGATAACGGGGATATGTTGTGTACAATCAATCACCGTCGATTCGACACCAACCCCAGTTGCCCCTCCATCGACAATCCCAGCAATCTTTCCATCTAAATCATGCTTCACATGTTCTGCGATTGTAGGACTAGGCTTTCCCGATACATTTGCGGAAGGTGCAGCGATCGGCAGTCCACACGCTGTTAACAACGCAAGTGCCACTGGATGATCCGGCATACGTACAGCTACTGTATCAAGTCCCGCAGTAACGAGCTCTGAAACCGAATCTTTTTTCTTTTGAAAAATAATTGTAAGTGGTCCTGGCCAAAACGCCTTCATTAATTGTTTAGCAGTTGGCGGAATGCTTTCAGTTAATTCTTCCAACTGAGCCGTTGTTGATATGTGGACAATTAATGGATTATCCGATGGCCTCCCCTTTGCGGTATAAATTTTCTTAATCGCTTCATCCGATCGGGCGTTCGCCCCCAATCCATACACGGTTTCTGTCGGAAAAGCAACCACTTCATTTTCTCGTAATCGTTCGGCTGCTTCGATAATCTGTGGATAAGTGGATAAGTTATCCTCACCCTTATCCACAGTCCAATAGATTGTTTCCATGATCATGCCTCTTTCTTATTTCAAAATAAAAATCCGATTATCACTTAATTTCTACAAATTTCGCATTCTACTTTTTCACAAAGCATGTGAATTATTCACTCACTTATGCACAGTTTGTGGATAAGTAATCTGATATTGTGGACAACATCGGTGGATAATGTGAATATTGTTAGCGCATAAAATTAAATACTTCACTTATGAACCATTTTACTTCTACTTTATCCTCTTCTTCAGCAATAAAAGCAATCGGCTCGTCTTTTCCTTCAATTTCAGGCTCATGAGGTATTGCTACTTGTTCACTTTTCCCCAATTTATTCACAACATCATCCATCTCTTCATTCTCAACAACTTGTTCAGAATCCATTGATGAATAAGAGTCAGACTGGGATTGATCGATCTCTTCATTTTCGGCATCTTGCTCAAGGTCTTCCTCAAATCCCGGACCGACCGCAAGACCGTTCGAAAAGTCGAGAAAACAAAGAGGCGGAAATAAGACACACCACCAGTTTGCCCCGCCGCCTTCGCCAAGTGTAATTAACACTGCCTCATATGTTCCAGCTGGGTATAAAAATTCACCGTACAATTTTGTAGGAAATTGAACATCACCAAATTCCACTTTAAACGAATAGTCCAACCCCATTGCTTCTAGCTCACGTTGAGTAATCTGTTCAATTTCATCTAAATGAGAAGTAATCACCGTCCGAGCATCATCGAGCGATGTTAAACTTTGCACCCAATTCGTAATTTCTTCATTGACTGCGTCACGAATCTTTCTTTTTACCGCCTGGTCTTTTTCATTGTCACTATTCGCAAGAATTCGCAAGCGGATTGCTTCCTCAGGGATTGTAACGATTGCATCAGCTGCAACCGTTTCTTGCCTTGGAATGACGAAGCTAACAATCGTTCCAAGCGTTAAGACGATAATATATAACAAAGCGATATTTTTTTGATAGAATCGTTTATTCATATAATCCATTTCCATACGCCTCCCTTATACGAGGCATTATGGTCAGAATATTTAAAACTTATACATTCAAATGTTATATTTGGGTAATAACGACCCGATCTTTTCCATTTATATCATATAAAATTTCCGTCTTCCCATCCGGAAAAGCTTCACGCATTAAATCGGCAACTGCGTCTCCTTGCCCAGCTCCAATTTCAAATCCAATTAGCGCCTTTTTGGCAATCATCTGCGGAAGCTCATTTGCAAAACGGCGATAAAAATCAAGCCCATCATCGCCACCAAATAGAGCAGAATGCGGCTCATGCTCAACGACAACATCTGATAATAGCTCCGCTTCATTATCAGGAATATAAGGTGGATTTGAGATGATCACATCGAGCCTCTCCCCTTGAAAAGGTGCAAGTAAATCACCGTAACGAAATTCAACATCAGCTTGCAAAGCCTTCGCATTTTCTTTTGCTACTTTAAGTGCCTTTTCCGACAGATCGGACGCAGCTACTTCAAGCGTCGGACATTCCAGCTTTAAAGTAACAGCAATCGCCCCGCTGCCCGTGCCAATATCTGCTGCCTTCAGACCAACAGCCGTTCCAAAATGCTCGTTTATTCTTTCGACAATCGCAACGATTAATTCCTCTGTCTCCGGACGCGGAATAAGTACATGTTCATTAACAAGAAAGCGTCTCCCAAAAAACTCTTCATAACCGATAATATGCTGAACCGGTTTCCCTGCCGCATGTTCTTTAACTGATCGTTGGAAAGCTATCCACTGTTCATTCGATAATACCATTCTTTGCTCAGCAAAAAACTGTGCTCGACTCATTTGTAAGATCGCTCGTAATAACAACTCTGCACTATGCGCTTCCCGTCCACGCTCTTGTAAAAAAGAAGAAGCCCAACGCAGGGCCTCGAATATTTTTTGTTCGACCATGTTATTCTTCCACACTCTCAAGCTTGCTTGATTGGTCTTCAATAATTAACGCATCAATAAATTCGTCAAGCTTACCTTCTAAAATTTGATCGAGCTTTTGGATCGTTAGACCGATTCGATGATCTGTCACCCGATTTTGTGGAAAGTTATACGTGCGAATACGTTCAGAACGGTCGCCTGTAC
The DNA here is from genome assembly GCF_018343515.1 of Bacillus sp. FJAT-50079. Taxonomy (GTDB): domain Bacteria; phylum Bacillota; class Bacilli; order Bacillales; family Bacillaceae_C; genus Lederbergia. The sequence continues at coordinate 398,440 of NZ_JAGYPD010000001.1, forward strand.
CAACGGCAGACTTTCGGTTCGCATCATATTCAGCTTGTGCTTCTTGCTGAAATTTATCGTATACACGGGCACGCAATACTTTCATCGCTTTTTCTTTATTTTTAATTTGCGATTTTTCATCCTGACATGATACAACGACACCTGTTGGAATATGGGTAAGACGAACAGCTGACATCGTCGTATTCACACTTTGACCACCTGGGCCACTTGATGCGAAAGTGTCCACACGAATATCATTATCATGTAATTCAATTTCGACTTCCTCTGCTTCTGGAAGAACTGCTACCGTTGCTGTTGATGTATGAATTCGCCCGCCAGATTCTGTTTCTGGAACGCGCTGAACACGATGGGCTCCATTTTCATATTTTAATTTAGAAAACGCGCCATTTCCGTTAATCATAAAAATAATTTCTTTATATCCGCCAATGCCTGTTGAATGAGCTTCAATGACGTCTATTTTCCATCCTTGCGTCTCGGCATAGCGACTATACATCCGGTATAAATCGCCGGCAAACAACGCCGCTTCGTCGCCGCCAGCTGCACCGCGAATTTCCATAATGACGTTTTTCTCATCATTCGGATCTTTTGGCACGAGCAAAATCTTCAAGCGCGCTTCTAGATTTTCAATTTGCTCTTCAAGCTCTCCGATTTCTTCCTTCACCATTTCCCGCATATCTGCATCTAGTTTATCGTCAAGCATTTCTTTCGCATCATTATATTGAGATTGAACTTCTTTATATTCTCGATATACTTCTACCGTTTCCGCAATTTGAGATTGTTCCTTTGAATAATCTCGCAGTTTCGCTGGATCATTTACAATTTCAGGATCGCTCAAAAGCTCATTTAGCTTTTCGTAACGTTCCTCCACTGATTGTAATTTATCGAACATGCCCATTCACCTCTACTTATTTGCATATTTATATAGTATAACGTTCACGTAAATCAATGCAAAGAAAAATCATAAAAAAAATCAGCTCTCAACTTATAAATGAGGCTGATGGGATATGTAACTAATTTTTTATTGTCTGATATAGCTCAATATTCACTCCTGCCGGCACTTCATGATGATGACGGCATCTCGCTTCATAAGCTTCTGCAGCTCCAACTAAAATGATTGGATCATCATAGCATGCAGGTTTTCCATTAATGAGTCGTTGTGTCCGGCTTGCTGGCGATCCACAAACAGCACAAACAGCATGAAGCTTCGTTACTTGTTCTGCCACTGACATTAAATTTGGCATTGGACCAAATGGCTCACCTTTGAAGTCTTGGTCAAGTCCAGCAATGATGACCCGATGACCACTATCCGCCAATTGTTGAGCGACATCGATGATCCCTTCATCGAAAAATTGAGCTTCGTCAATTGCAACAACATCAATGTTTGCATGAACGTTTTGTAAAATTTCCGCAGAAGTAGCAAGCGGATGGGCAAGAACGGAAGTACCATTATGTGATACAACCTCCGTTACACTATAACGATCATCTATTTTAGGTTTAAAAACCATAATGCTTTGTTTAGCAAACTGTGTACGTCTTACCCGACGAATCAATTCCTCCGATTTTCCCGAGAACATACTCCCGCAAATCACTTCAATCCAACCTGTATGTTTCACGATGTCCATCACGATGGCCCGCTCCCTTCCCATTTGATTCATTACCCAATTATCATAAAAATTACCCAAATAATTCAAAATCAAGTTCAAAAATCGAGGTATTGACATTAGCATTCCCAGATTTTATGCTTTTTGGCAATAAAAAAACAGGCAAGCGAGTTTGCCTGTTTTTTAACTTGATTACTTAAGACCGTATTTCTTATTAAAGCGGTCCACACGACCATCGGCAGTTGCGAATTTTTGGCGACCTGTGTAGAACGGGTGGCATTCTGAGCAAATCTCAACGCGCACGTTTTCTTTTACAGAACCAGTTTCAAATTCGTTACCGCATGCACATTTCACTGTAACTTTTTTATATTCTGGATGAATTCCTGCTTTCATTCCTTTTCATCTCCTTATGCCCTGAATCATTTGCTGAAACAGAGTTATATATAACGATGCGACAGGCGCATTCATTTCAAAAAACACAGTTTTTATTATAGCAAGTACATGTTGGAAATGCAATGCTTGTCGATTAATTTTTTCTCGTCGCTTCTGTTTCGAGCGAATTAATAAATTCCTCATTTGTCTTCGTCTGCTTTAGTTTACGCATGAATTTTTCTGCAAAATCAGGGTTGTCAGACATGACTTTCCTAATTTTCCACAATTTCTCAAGCTGTTTTTTCGGTACGAGAAGTTCTTCTTTACGTGTTCCTGAGCGGCGAATATCAATGGCAGGGAATATTCTTCTTTCAGCGAGGGCACGATCTAAGTGAAGCTCCAAGTTTCCAGTTCCTTTAAATTCCTCATAAATGACATCATCCATCCGTGAACCCGTGTCAACGAGGGCCGTTGCTAAAATCGTTAAACTACCGCCTTCTTCAATATTTCGGGCTGCACCGAAAAAGCGTTTTGGACGGTGGAAGGCTGCCGGGTCAATCCCTCCAGAGAGTGTTCGACCACTTGGCGGAATAACTAAATTGTATGCACGCGCAAGACGAGTGATGCTGTCCATTAAAATGACAACGTCACGTTTATGTTCAACAAGACGCATCGCACGCTCCAACACAAGCTCCGCTACTTTAATATGATTTTCAGGTACTTCATCGAAAGTTGAGCTGACGACTTCGGCGTTAACAGAACGTTCAATATCCGTCACTTCTTCTGGGCGTTCATCGATTAACAGCACAATCAGTTCAGCCTCTGGGTGATTCGTCGTGATGGAATTCGCAATTGCTTTTAGCAGCATCGTTTTCCCCGCCTTTGGAGGAGCAACAATGAGTCCACGTTGACCAAATCCGACTGGGGATACTAAGTCAATAATTCTCGTTGAAACATTTGTTGTCGTCGTTTCAAGCGTAATTTGACGATCAGGATATAGCGGCGTCAATGCTGGGAAATGAACGCGTTCTTTCGCTGTTTCTGGATCATCGCCATTTACAGCCTCTACGTGAAGAAGACCAAAATAACGTTCGTTTTCTTTTGGCGGACGAACCTTTCCAGATACTTTATCGCCATTTCGCAAATCAAAGCGGCGAATTTGTGAAGCTGAAATATATATATCTTCAGAGCTAGCCGTATAATTGATCGGTCTTAAAAAACCGAAACCTTCCGATTGGATGATTTCGAGAACGCCTTCCATAAAGAAAAAGCCTTCTCTTTCAGCTCTTGCCTTTAAAATGGCAAAAATAAGTTCTTTTTTTGTTAGTTTGCTGTAATAGGAAACTTTATATTCGCGTGCAAGCTCATACAGTTCTTTTAGTTTCATATCTTCCAGCAATGATATTGTTAAATCAGCCATTACGACACCACACTTCATTATTTTGATTTATTTTTTCTAAAAGGAGGATTCGTTCACTTGGAGAGTAAGAAGCGGTTGAAGATCTTTGAGGGGCTTCATCCCCATATTAGTTTATATGTAAAAGGTGATACTTGTAAAGAGGGGCGTTGATCCTCCACCTCAATTAATTTGATAAAGAACCAACAGCCCGTTCACATCTATACGACACAGACATCTAAGAGCCCTAGCTGATTAAAGGTTTATTTTATCAAGTAGTCCTCTCAAACATTATTTGATTACTAAATTGGGCTTTTTATGAAGGCTATGTGTTCCTTCAATAAATCGAACCGTTCCAGATTTTGCTCCCATAACGAGCGAATGAGTTGTTGCGTATGTCCCAATAAATTGGACACCTTTTAATCCATATACATATCAGACGCATGCAAAAGGTTTCCATGATCAGCAATTGCTAAAACCGTTAACGCATTCCAGCCTCCTGATGCCACAATATTCGTTCCTTCTAGTGGATTGACAGCAACATCAACACGCGGACCATAGCCGGTTCCAAGCTTCTCCCCGATGTACAAAATCGGTGCTTCATCCATTTCACCTTCACCAATAACGACCGTTCCTTTCATCGGAATCGTATCAAATACGGCGCGCATGGCAGAAGTAGCCGCATCATCCGCCTCTTCCTTTTTTTCCACGCCCCATCCAGCGTGCAGACGATAATGCGGCTGCCTCAGTCCCCTGACAAGTTCCATTGATAAACTTCTTTCCATTGGACTTTCCCCCTGATTGTGTTTCTATAAAAAATACAGGAAAGTCTAATTCTATTCAATGGATGTGATTTTCGTAGATGTGTATCGAAATTACGAACTTTTTAGCTGTTCCATTTCTTCTTCACTCATTTTTTCACGCCAAATCGTTGCCCCAAGACCGTTTAATTTTTCAACTAATCCGCTATACCCGCGGTCGATATGTTCTAATCCGGATACTTCCGTGATTCCTTCAGCCATTAATCCAGCGATGACGAGAGCAGCACCTGCTCTCAAGTCAGAAGCTTTTACCTTCGCCCCTTGAAGCTTTGCAGGGCCATTAATAATAGCTGAGCTTCCTTCAACTTTTATATCTGCATTCATTCTCCGCAGTTCATCGATATGCTTAAAGCGGGCGGAATAGATCGTATCGGTAACAAGCGAGGTTCCTTTTGCCTGTGATAAAAGCGCGGTGAATGGTTGCTGTAAATCGGTTGGAAAGCCCGGGTAGACGAGCGTTTTTATATCAACCGCATTTAATTGATTGCCTTTGCCAATAAACACTTGTTCATCGCCAGTTTCAATCGGTACACCCATTTCCCTTAGCTTGGCAATCAGTGATTCTAAGTGGAACGGGATCACATTATCAATGAGCACACCTTCTCCGACAGCCGCCCCCAAAATCATATATGTTCCAGCTTCAATCCGATCAGGAATAATGGTATGTCGACAGCCTGTTAATGTCTCCACCCCATCAATTCTAATGACATCTGTGCCAGCCCCTTTAATTTTCGCTCCCATATTTGTGAGCAGTGTAGAAACATCGATAATTTCAGGCTCTTTTGCGGCGTTTTCAATGATTGTTCGCCCTTTTGCTCGCACAGCAGCTAACATAATATTAATCGTTGCCCCAACACTGACAACATCTAAGTAGATTCGAGCACCGCGCAATTCATCTGCGCGCAAATAAATTGCCCCTTGTTCATTCGTTACTTTCGCGCCTAATGCTTCAAATCCTTTGATATGTTGATCAATCGGGCGCGGTCCAAGATAACAGCCACCTGGCAGTCCAATGACTGCCTTTTTAAATCTTCCAAGCATTGCACCCATTAAATAATAAGAGGCACGCAGCTTCTTGACCTTTCCATTTGGAAGCGGCATTGAAATCATTTGACTTGGATCAACGGTCATTTGACCGTCTTGAAAAGTAACATCTCCACCGATTTCTTCCAATAGAGATTGCAATGTATGAACATCTGAAATATCAGGAAGGCCCTCAATCGAAACAGGCGATTCGGCCAAGATCGTAGCGGGAATTAAAGCAACGGCACTATTCTTCGCGCCACTCACTTTAATCGTCCCTTTTAACGGATATCCGCCTGCAATTTTAAGCTTTTCCATTTTCGACTTCCTTTCTGCCTGCTTTGAATACGTAGCTAAAAGTAAATATGTAGTCCATGAGACTGACACCTAGAGCTAGTCATCGAATTGATCGGCATTTTACCTTTTATTATATACGAATTTGCTCGAAACATGTAGAATTTACCAAGTATTTTCCAATCAATGACACGTCAGCGTCATTGCGTCCAGATTTTATCGGGCTCGATAAAAAAATCTATGACATCCGCCGCAGCTTAACTTAAATCGGCAAATCTTTTTTATCGAAAACGAAGCGTCAGGTACAGGGAGTTTGAACTGATTTAAAACAATACAGCATTTATCGAGGCTAGGACATAACTAAAGTAATCAAATCCACAGACGAACAATGCAATACCTTAGCGTAGGTAATATACCTAGACTCTTGCGGCATCATTTGAGATTCCGTAGCGTTTAAGGAACGAAACCTAAATTTGGCAACCGCTTCGTGACCACCATCCTGCTAATCAGCGGCTCAACAGTGCCCCCTGAAAGCGCAGTATATTTCCGGAGTGAGTTATATGCAGTTGCTAGCGTTCGTATTTTGATTTGATAAAAAGTTTTTATCCCAGCCTCATTTATACTAAATCGAGTTAAGCGTTATTTTTCATACCTTCCCAATCTTTCAAGAAAGCTTCAATTCCTTTATCCGTTAATGGATGTTTAAATAATTGCTCAATGACACCATATGGCATTGTTCCAATATGAGCACCTGCTAAAGCTGCTTGTGTTACGTGCTGTGGATGACGAATTGATGCTGCAATAATTTCAGTATCAATGCCGTGGATGTTGAAAAGATCCGAAATTTCAGAAATTAATTCAACTCCGTTATGACCGATATCATCCAAACGACCAAGAAATGGCGATACATATGTAGCACCTGCACGAGCTGCAAGCAATGCTTGGTTAGAGCTAAACACAAGTGTTACATTTGTTTTAATTCCTTCTTTCGCGAACGTGCTTACCGCTTTCATTCCTTCCGGCGTCATTGGCACCTTCACAGTAATGTTTGGAGCAATCGCAGCAAGTTCGCGTCCTTCAGAAATCATTCCTTCAGCATCAAGTGCAATTACTTCCGCACTAACGGAACCAGTGATAAATGATGTGATTTCTCTTAAGCGATCGTGGAAAGAAACCCCTTCTTTTGCTACGAGTGATGGGTTTGTCGTTACTCCGGCTACAATCCCAAGTGCGTGTGCTTTCTTAATATCTTCAAGGTTAGCTGTATCAACAAAAAATTTCATTTTTCTCCATCTCCTTTTAAAGTCGGAAACCGCTCCATTTTTGGGCGGTTTCCTTTTATCTTTACTATTTACCGCAATTGTCTAGTTGCAAGTCTGAGATGAAATTTGCTTAATGATTCTTATGCTCTACCAGATGAACCAAATTCACGCATCTTGCCAATAACTGTTTCTTTAATTGCATCACGAGCTGGCCCTAAGTATTTACGCGGATCATACTCATTTGGAAGATCTGCCAATACTTCACGAACACGTTTTGCAGAAGCAATTTGGTTTTCTGTATTTACGTTGATTTTTGCAGTCCCAAGAGAGATTGCTCTTTGGATATCTTTAAGCGGAATGCCTGTCCCACCATGTAAAACAAGTGGAATACCCGTTAAGTTCATAATTTCTTCCATGCGATCGAAGCCAAGATTTGGTTCGCCTTTGTATGGTCCATGAACAGAACCAAGAGCTGGTGCAAAGCAGTCAACGCCCGTTTCACGTACTAAACGATCACATTCTTCAGGAATTGCGTATGATGCATCTGCTTCATCTACTGATAGATCATCTTCTTGACCACCGATGCGGCCGAGCTCTGCTTCAACAGATACACCGTGGAAATGTGCAAGCTCAACAACTTTTTTCGTTAGTTCAATGTTCTCATCAAGTGGGAAGTGTGATCCGTCAATCATTACAGATGTGAAGCCAGCATGGATTGCTTTCGCACAAGTTTCATAGCTTGAACCATGGTCAAGATGGATAGCAACAGGAACCGTTGTTCCATACTCTTCCATTAACGTTTCAACCATTTTAACAACAAACTTGAAGCCACCCATATAACGTGCTGCACCTTCTGATACACCAAGGATAACAGGGGACTTTTCTTCCTCCGCTGCTTGCAGGATCGCTTGAGTAAACTCAAGGTTGTTCAAGTTGAACTGACCAACTGCATACTTTTCTTCTTTTGCTTTATTCAGCATTTCAGTCATGGAAACTAAAGGCATTATTTTTCCTCCTTAGATAGACGCACAAAAGCTGTGCAAAATTACCATAATCTTTTTTCATTGTTATCATATCAAATTCGCCTTCGGTTTACCAATGCTGAAAAGCTATTTTCAGAAGAAAAATATGGATTTTTAATTTTGTGTAAAAAAGTTTCTATCTTAGAAAATTATGATTATTCTTCCGCTGACTCCTCATTGTTCTGAATCCAACTGCATGTTAACGCTTGCATCAAATTATGTAATTTCTTAAGAAGCTATATTAAAAAAACACTTAATAAGATGGTGTTATGCCAATATATTTTTTTACCGCATCTCGAATTTCATTAATATCAAAAGGCTTAGCGAAATGAGCAAGTGCTCCGAGCTTATTGGATGCCTCAATCATTTCCAATTCTCCGTATGCTGTCATAATAATGACCCGAATATTTGGTTCGATTTTTTTCATCTCTCTAAATATTTCCAGCCCATCCATTCCCGGAATTTTCATATCGAGTAATACAAGATCCGGGGTATGTGCTTTTGTAATTTCCAATGCTTGTTGTCCATTAGATGCTTGATAAATTTCATATCCCTCTTTTTGCAAAATTTCATTTAATAACACCCGAATCCCGAACTGGTCATCGACGATCAAAATTTTCTCGGACATTTCTATTCCCCCCTCTATCATTCTCTAAAAAAATATCCTTGAATGTAAAGATGCATTTTTAAATCTACTTTGCCTTGTCATGTAGTTAACTTCAACATTGGCTCGACGTTTCCCTCTAAAATTTATACGATTTTTTTATTAGAGGCGTATAATAGGATTAATGATACAAAAAGGAGAGAAAACTATGCTCAAAATGTTTTCAACCCAGCTTACAGGGTTGTTTCAGCGAATTATGGAAAAAGAGTCGTTTCAGTTTGAAGATGGTGCTAGATTGCTTGCGCAGGCACCCGTTGGGGAGGGACTCATTTATATAAAAGGATTTCAAGAGATGGGTGCGGTCATAAAAGAGGCAATCGAAGGAGCAGAACCTTTAAAAAGTGCTCGAACACTGGAATCGTCCTCTTCTCTTTCATCAGCGGATCGTGTCATTATTTTTACGAGATTTGCGGACGATGAAGAAGCTGTTGCACTTGGAAATAAGCTCGAAGCTGAAGGAGTTCCTTTCGTTGCGGTTGCCGGAAAGAGAACAGAAAGCGGTCAACCTACACTTGAGCAATTAGCGGATGTTTTCATCCATACGAATGTCACCCGTCCACTTCTGCCTACTGAAGATGGAACGCGGGTTGGCTTCCCTTCATCGATCGCGGCATTGTATATTTATTTTGGATTGAAATTCATGATCGAAGAAATGGTGGCTGAATACGAGTAAAAAAGAAGCAGGTAGAGAAAAACTTCAATTTTTCTTTACCTGCTTTTGTATTTTCGCTGAATTATATAAGTTGAAATAAATAACATACATACAAATGACATGTAATGCCGATTTCTATTTTTTACGTAAAACAGTCTGTCATTTGCAGTTTGAAGGACACCCTTTTCTAACGAAGCTAGCTTTTTACCCTACAGATTCGATAGCAGCACTTTAACCATTTGCAACAATGGTCTGACCGCTCTTCTACCGCTTGTACGCTCGCTTTATTAACACCATACTGATTTTATTCTTTATGCTTTAATGCCGCCTCTACAAAGCCGTAGAACAATGGTTGTGGACGTGTCGGTCTAGAAGTGAATTCCGGGTGGAATTGGCAAGCAATAAACCAAGGATGATCGGCAAGCTCAACCACTTCAACGAGTCGTCCGTCTGGGCTTGTTCCAGAGAAGACAAATCCAGCTTCTTCCATTTGTTCACGATATGCATTATTAAATTCGTAGCGGTGACGGTGACGCTCTTGAACGAGGTCCTCGTTATACAATTGATACGCTTTTGTACCTGGTTGTAGCTTACATGGATATAAACCGAGACGAAGTGTTCCACCAAGGTCTTCTACATCTTCTTGCTCTGGTAACAAATCGATGATCGGGTATTCCGTCGATGAGTCAAGTTCAGAAGAATGGGCATTGTCTAATCCTACAACATTGCGGGCATATTCAATTGAAGCAAGCTGCATACCTAAACAAATACCAAAGAATGGAATCTTTTGTTCGCGTGCGTAACGAATAGCTGCGATTTTCCCTTCGACTCCACGATCACCAAATCCGCCCGGGACAAGGATGCCATCTACATGCGCAAGTGTTTCTGCCGCATTTTCATCGGAAATTTCTTCTGCATTTACCCATTCAATTTCAATATCTGCATCAAATGAATAACCGGCATGTCTCAATGCCTCGACAACAGAAATATACGCATCTTGCAGCTCAACATATTTTCCAACGAGGGCGATTTTCACTACTTTCGAAAGTCCTAGCACCTTTTCCACTAGTTGTGTCCATTCCGTCATATCCGCTTCGCCGCACACAAGTTTTAAATGATTACATACGATTGAATCAAGCTTCTGTTCTTGCAATGAAAGAGGAATGGAATACAATGTGTTCGCATCACCCGCTTCAATGACGGCCTCCTTATCGATATCACAGAATAACGCAATTTTATCCTTCATATCTTGAGAAATTGGCATTTCCGTACGAACGACGATCACATTTGGCTGGATACCAAGACTGCGCAGCTCTTTCACACTATGCTGTGTTGGCTTTGTTTTCATCTCACCTGCCGCTTTTAAATACGGAACAAGCGTACAGTGAATGTACATGACATTGTCACGACCAACATCATTTTTCATTTGGCGAATTGCTTCAAGGAATGGAAGTGATTCAATATCACCAACCGTTCCACCAATTTCTGTAATGACTACGTCAGCTTCTGTTTTTTTAGCTGCTCGATAAATTCGATCTTTAATTTCATTGGTAATATGGGGAATCACTTGTACTGTCGCACCATTATAATCGCCACGACGTTCCTTTTTTAATACTTCTGAATACACTTTACCTGTTGTTACGTTGCTATATTTATTCAAGTTAATATCGATAAAGCGCTCATAATGCCCAAGATCAAGGTCTGTTTCAGCACCATCATCTGTTACGAATACTTCCCCATGCTGGTAAGGGCTCATCGTTCCAGGATCGACATTAATGTATGGGTCAAATTTTTGAATCGTTACTCTTAACCCACGATTTTTTAACAAACGGCCAAGCGATGCCGCCGTAATCCCTTTTCCTAATGATGAGACAACCCCACCCGTTACGAATATATATTTTGACACAATTTCTTCCTCCTTCTCGACATTCATATGTTTTCACATTTTAAGAGCAAATAATCTATATTAAAATAAAAAAAGCTCCCGCACAAACGTATGGGAGCGTACCTATTATTTTTGTCCTCATTCGAGGAGCCCAAATAAAATATTACATATTCACGAAATGAAAGTCAAGAACTTATTCCTCTTCTTCTTCCTCTTCTTCTTCTTCTTCATCAATCTCTAATTCGTCATCTTCATCAAGCTCAAATTCACTATCGAGGAGATCTTCTTCGTCGTATTCTTCCTCTTCTTCCTCAATAAGAGCTTCTAAACTTTCATCAAGATCTTCTTCCTCTTCATCTTCAAGATCTTCATCGTCTTCTTCATAATCAAGATCTTCATCTTCCAGCTCTTCCTCTAAAACATCATCAAGTTCGACCACTTTTTTCTTCTTTTTCTTCTTAGGTTTTACCGGAGTAATAATTTCTTCGTCTACTTGGTCAAATAAATACCATTCACGTAAGCCCCAGCGATTTTCACCCAATGTGATAAAACGACCTTCAACATTCAAGTCTGTATAAAATTGAAGCATACGTGGGCGAAGCTCTTCTTTACTTAATTCCAAAATGCTTGCAATTTCCTTCACCAAATCCTCAAATACAATTGCTTCTCTTCTTTCATAAAAAATATGCTCCGCGATTTCAATAAATGACATTTCCCGGCGTTCCTCTAACGATAGTTCAAGTAAACTCAACGATCGCACGTCCCTTCATTTCTTCTATTAAGTAAGAGGATGTTCAAAAAGTCCAGTAAAAATAACATACCGAATATCTTTATTCATTTCCAGTCCTTTTCATCATCCTTTTTGCACTCACCATAATTTAAAAGGTAAGCAAAACCTGCTTGACCTCATTCTGTCCTCAACATTATAAACAAATTGTTTTCATTTATGCTACTGTTTTTAGCTAATATTTAATTTTTTGTCCCATCCTCCATTATTTTCTATATTAATAAAAAAATTCCCGCAAGCTCTAGCTTGCGGGAATTATGGTTTTTCTTGAATTTTGATTGCATCTGGATCTTCTTCATCATTTTCTTGCTGAACGGTTGAATGGATCACAAATCGATAACTAATGTAAAATAGGAGGATGGAGCCAAGTAAAAAAGGGATTGCTCCAAGCTGAATCCGGTATAAGAAAAAAAAGAACGCTCCAACGACACAGCACCCCACGATCATTAGTACGACTTTCATCTGTCCACTCCCTATTCATTAAGCAATTCTAAGTAGTTTATACCCTTATTATACCATATGGAAGCTAAAAGCCTGTTACGGTTTGATTACATATTTCTTCGATACTGTCCGCCCACTTCATAAAGCGCTTGAGTAATTTCTCCAAGGCTTGCTACTTTGGTCGTTTCCATTAACTCCGCAAAAATATTGCCGCCGGTGATCGCAGTTTCTTTTAATTGATGCAACGCTTCAGCTGCTACGTCTTTATGTCGCGCTTGAAATTCCCGTAAATGTTGAATTTGTAGTTCCTTTTCCTCCTTTGATGCCCGCGCTAATTCCATGCTATCGATTTCTTCCTCCGTAGGTGGATTCGGATTTACGTACGTGTTTACCCCGATAATTGGCAATTGCCCTGAATGCTTGAGCATTTCATAATACATCGATTCTTCTTGAATTTTTCCGCGTTGGTATTGCGACTCCATTGATCCGAGCACTCCGCCACGGTCATTTAAGCGCTCGAATTCTTGTAAAACCGCTTCTTCAACCAAATCAGTCAGCTCTTCGATAATGAATGAGCCTTGTAATGGATTTTCATTTTTCGAGAGACCATGCTCCTTCGTTATAATCATTTGGATCGCCATCGCACGGCGAACCGATTCCTCTGTCGGTGTTGTAATCGCCTCATCATATGCATTCGTATGGAGTGAGTTACAATGGTCCTGCAGCGCCATTAACGCTTGCAGTGTCGTTCTTATATCGTTAAAATCAATTTCTTGCGCATGCAGTGAGCGTCCAGATGTTTGGATATGATATTTCAATTTTTGACTTCGCTCATTCGCTCCATATTTATCGCGCATAACCGTTGCCCAAATTCTCCGTGCCACCCGGCCAATGACCGTATACTCCGGATCGAGCCCATTGGAGAAAAAGAACGATAAATTCGGTGCAAAATCATTAATGTCCATTCCCCGGCTTAAATAATACTCGACATACGTAAATCCATTTGCCAATGTAAAGGCGAGCTGGGAGAGTGGATTTGCCCCCGCTTCAGCAATATGATACCCAGAAATCGAGACAGAATAATAATTGCGCACGTGGTGATCGATAAAATATTGCTGAATGTCCCCCATCATCCGCAGCGCAAACTCTGTCGAAAAAATGCATGTATTTTGCCCTTGATCTTCTTTTAATATATCTGCCTGAACTGTGCCACGGACCGTTTTCAATGTGTATGTTTTCACTTCTTCCAGTTCTTGTTCCGTTAATTCTCTGCCTCGCTCTTCCACTTTGGCGTCTACTTGTTGAGCGATTGCCGTGTTCATAAACATCGCCAAAATAATTGGCGCTGGCCCGTTAATCGTCATCGAAACAGAAGTGGATGGAGCACATAAATCAAATCCTGCATAGAGCTTTTTCATGTCATCAAGCGTACAAACATTTACGCCGCTCTCACCGACTTTCCCATAAATATCAGGGCGCTCATCCGGATTTTCCCCATAAAGAGTAACCGAATCAAAAGCGGTGCTTAACCGTTTCGCATCATCATCCTTTGATAAGTAATGAAAACGGCGGTTCGTCCGTTCTGGTGTCCCTTCCCCGGCAAATTGCCGTTTCGGGTCTTCCCCTTTTCGTTTAAATGGAAAAACACCAGCTGTAAACGGAAAAGATCCCGGGACATTTTCTTTATATACCCAACTTAAAATTTCTCCGTAATCTTCATATTTTGGTAAAGCGACTTTTGGGATCGCCAATCCGGATAAGCTTTTTGTCGTTAATTCCGTCGAAATTTGTCGACCGCGAATATTTGTAATGTAGTGCTCTTGTTTGTATGCTTTTTGCGTTTTTTGCCAGTCCACAAGCATTTCGCGGGATGCATATGTTAATCTTTGTTCGATATCAGCATGTAATTGCTTCAATGCTGTGATAACATGCTCATCGCTGCTCGCTTCTTCCGCAGAGGCAATCGCTCCTTCTAATTGAAATATTTTACGTGCGAGCTTTACCTCGGCTTTTGCATGTTCGTGATACTGTCGAACCGTCTGAGCAATTTCTCGTAAATAATGCTGTCTGCTATTTGGAATAATGACGTTGCGCTTTTCAACAATTTCATCTTTTGATAAAGACGTATGCCAATTGCGGTCTAACTTTTCCACAAGAGCGGCGAATAACGCATTTGTGCCTGGATCATTAAATTGACTGGCAATCGTACCGTACACCGGCATTTGTTCAAGAGGAACATCAAAAAGCAAGTGGCTGCGTTGGTATTGTTTACGCACTTGATTTCGTGCGTCTTCCGACCCTTTGCGCTCATATTTATTAATGACGATGAAATCAGCATAATCGATCATATCGATTTTTTCTAATTGCGAAGGTGCGCCAAACTCACTCGTCATCACATACATCGACACATCACTAATTTCCGTGATTTCTGCATCTCCCTGACCAATTCCACTCGTCTCGACAATAACAAGATCGAATCCAGCCGCTTTTACGACCGAAATCGCATCGCGGATGGCGAGCGATAATTCGCTTCCCGAGCGTCTCGTTGCCAAGCTCCGCATATAGACACGAGGAGAAAAAATTGCATTCATCCGAATTCGATCGCCTAATAAAGCACCGCCTGTTTTTTGTTTTGTCGGGTCAACCGATAAAATGGCGAGTTTTTTGTCTGGAATTTCATTTAAAAAACGGCGAATAAGTTCATCCGTTAATGAACTTTTTCCTGCGCCACCCGTCCCAGTCATCCCCAACACCGGAACCTCAGCTTCTTGTTCTTTTATCCGCAAGAAGAGATCTGCGTCATCTTTTTGTTCAGCGGCAGTAATTAATCTAGCAATCGCTTGCGGGTCCCCTTTAGCCAAGCGCTCTACTTCATTCGTTAATGGCATAGGCGGGAAATCACATTCCTCAATCATTAAATTGATCATCCCTTGGAGCCCATAGTTGCGCCCGTCATTTGGAGAAAATATTTTTGCGATCCCGTATTCATGCAGCTCTTTTCTCTCACGCGGGATAATGACACCGCCGCCGCCCCCATAAATGCGAATATGGGAGGCCCCTCGCTGTGCAAGTAAATCATACATATACTTAAAATATTCAACATGCCCACCTTGATAGGAGGAGATAGCGATCCCTTGCACATCTTCCTGGATCGCCGCATTGACAACTTCCTCCACAGAACGATTGTGACCGAGATGGATGACTTCCGCACCGCTTGACTGTAAAATTCTCCGCATAATATTAATCGATGCATCATGCCCATCAAACAAGCTTGAAGCCGTTACGAACCTGACATGATTTTTCGGCTTATACACGTGTCCAGCGCTCATCATCTTTTTTTCTCCTTTCACACATGCTCTAAATTGACCCCAGAGATAAGCAAATCCGTTTGCAATTCAATGTATTCATCAAGTGAATATATTTTCTTTAATGCCCAGCGCCGAAACCCCCACATTTGCCCTTGGACAAAAATATTATGGGCAAGTAAATGTTGATGCGCCTTCCCAATTGCCAGTTCTCCATTATCAACACAGCGCTCGATAAGGCGTTCAAACATTTCCACCATTTCCATTTCTTTTTGCAATACATATGGGAGTGCGTCTTGTGACAATGCCTTCGCTTCCTGATACATGACGAGCACTTCATCCTGCATGTCGTCGATCACTTTAAAATAATGACGAATGCCAAGCTTCAAACTTGCGAGCGTGCCTTGTTCTTGATCAATGCTGCTTAACCTCATACTTACTTCATCGTAAATGCTGTCGCAAACGAGATAAAGCACATCTTCCTTCGTGCGGATATATTCATATAACGTCCCGATACTAAAGCCAGATGCTTCTGCGATTTCCCTTGTTGTCGTTCGATGAAATCCTTTTTGCTTAAAAAGCAACACCGCTCCCTTAATCATTTGGCTGCGTCGTTTTTTTATAAGTGCTTCATCTTTGACAGATGCGTAAATTTCCCGCTTTTGCCCCACCTTTCTTCACCTACTTTTATCATTATTTCAGCAACATCCGAGAAATGACGAGACGCTGAATTTCTTGTGTTCCTTCGTAAATTTGCGTAATTTTTGCATCACGCATATAGCGTTCGACAGGGTAATCCTTTGTATATCCATATCCACCAAATACTTGGACGGCGTCGGTTGTCACCTTCATCGCTGTATCACCAGCCATTAGCTTCGACATCGCCGACGCCTTGCCATACGGAAGCCCTTCAGACTCTAGCCAAGCAGCTTGATATGTCAGCAAGCGCGCCGCTTCAATATTCGTTGCCATATCCGCTAGTTTAAAAGAGATTCCTTGATTGTCGGCGATCGGTTTGCCAAATTGCTTCCGTTCTTTTGCGTACGCAATTGCCGCATCCAATGCTCCTTGGGCAATGCCAACCGCTTGTGCCGCAATTCCATTCCTCCCGCCATCAAGCGTCATCATCGCAATCTTAAAGCCTTGGCCCACTTGACCGAGAACATTGGCGACAGGTACTTGACAATCTTCAAAAATAATTTCTGTTGTCGGCGATGAGCGAATGCCGAGTTTCTTCTCCTTTTTTCCAATTGAAAAGCCCGGGAAATCCTTTTCGATAATAAAAGCCGTCGAACTTCTTTTATCGTTTGGATCGGTTAAGGCAAAGACGATGTAGGTGTCAGCAACTCCCCCGTTCGTCGTGAAAATTTTTGATCCGTTTAGGACATAATGTTTTCCATCAAGACGAGCGGTTGTTTTCATAGCGCCGGCATCCGAACCAGAAGCAGGCTCAGTCAAACCATACGCACCGATTTTCTTCCCTTCCGCTAGCGGCTTTAAATAGGTTTGTTTCTGTTCCTCCGTTCCAAATGCAAATAAAGGCCAGCAAGCGAGCGATGTATGGGCTGAAAGCGTCACCCCTGTCGATGCACAAACACGTGATAATTCCTCAACTGCGATACAATAAGCTAAATAATCGCTGCCAATCCCTCCATATTTTTCTGGCCACGGAATACCTGTTAGCCCGATTTCAGCCATTTTTGTAAAAATCCCACGATCAAAACGCTCTTCCTCATCGCGTTCTGCCGCGCTTGGCTCGACTTCTTTTTTCGCAAAATCACGGACTAGCTTGCGAATCATTTCATGCTCTTCACTTAATTGGAAGTTCAATTTCCCCGCCACCTTTCACCTTCATCAAAGTAGTTGTTTGCCGATGACGATTCGCTGAATTTCACTCGTCCCTTCATAAATCTCGGTGACTTTCGCGTCACGGAAATAGCGCTCAACCGGGTAATCCTTCGTATATCCATATCCACCAAATACTTGGATCGCTTCAGTTGTTACTTCGACAGCCGTTTTAGTAGCAAATAGCTTTGCCATCGACACTTCCTTCCCACAGCGTAGGCCGCGTTCACATAAATCAGCTGCCCGGTAAACGAGGAGGCGAGCAGCTTCCACCGCTGTCGCCATATCAGCGAGTTTAAATGCAATACCTTGTTGCTCGGCAATCGGTTTGCCAAATTGTTTTCGTTCTTGAGCATAATTGGCTGCTGCCTCAAAAGCCGCTTCGGCGATTCCTAATGCTTGGGCTGCAATCCCAATTCTTCCGGTGTTTAAATTCGCTAATGCAACACGAAAGCCGTCCCCTTCTCTTCCAAGCAAATTTTCAACGGGTACTTTCATATTTTCAAATGTTAACTGAACCGTTCTGGATCCGTGCAGCCCCATTTTTGCTTCGTCCTTGCCAATCACTAGGCCTTCTGTTCCTTTTTCAACGATAAAAGCAGTAATGCCTTGATCGGTTCTCGCAAACGTAATATAAAGATCGGCTTCGCCGCCATTTGTGACAAACAGCTTCGTTCCATTTAAGATATAATGATCGGCTTTGCGTACAGCTCTTGTTTGGATGCTCGCGGCGTCCGAGCCTGCATTCGGCTCTGTCAGGCTAAATGCTGCTAAATATTCTCCACTTGCAAGCTTCGGCACGTATCGTTGCTTTTGTTCTTCCGATCCAAAAGACACGATCGGATTCGTGCCAACAGATGTGTGCACAGATAAAATGACGCCAACCGTTGCACTTACTTTTGATAATTCATGAATCGCAATAATATAGGAGATAAAGTCCATACTCGCCCCACCGTATTGCTCCTCAATTGGAATGCCCATTAAACCAAGCTCACCCATTTTCTTTATGATCGCTCGTGGAAATGTCCCCCCCTCCATTTTTTCAATGAACGGTTCAATTTCTGCTTTGGCAAAGTCACGAACCATTTTCCTTATCATCAGCTGTTCTTCTGTAAATTGTAGATGCATCATTAATTCGCCTCCAATTTACTCATAAGTGTAAAATCCACGACCGACCTTTCTTCCAAGCCAACCGGCCTTCACATATTTTCTTAAAAGCGGGCATGGTCGATATTTATCATCCCCAAAGCCGGCATGCAAGGTTTCCATAATGTACAAACACGTATCAAGTCCAATGAAATCTGCTAATGTCAATGGTCCCATCGGATGATTCATCCCAAGCTTCATCACTTCATCAATCGCTTCCTTTGTCGCCACCCCCTCGTACAATGTATATACTGCTTCATTAATCATCGGCATAAGCACACGGTTGGACACGAATCCAGGAAAATCATTTACTTCAACCGGAATTTTGTTTAATTTTTTCGCCATTTGCTCGACTGCTTTATATACTTCATCAGTCGTTGCCAACCCACGAATAATCTCAACAAGCTTCATCACCGGAACAGGATTCATAAAATGCATACCAATGACTTGCTCTGGTCGCTTTGTCGCCGCCGCAATCTCGGTAATCGGCAAAGACGATGTATTCGATGCCAGGATGGCGTGGTTAGGGGCATATTGATCAAGCTCTGCGAAAATCTTTGTTTTTATTTGCATATTTTCTGTCGCTGCCTCAATGACAATATCAACCTTTTCCGCATCGTTTATCTTTGTTGAAGCGATGATATTTTCTAATGCTGACTTTTTCTCTATTTCTGTCATTCTCTCTTTTTCCACTTGACGGTTCAAATTCTTTTTAATTAGCGCAATTCCATTGTTCACGATTTCCTCATGCAAATCATGCAGGTAGACATGATACCCAGCAAGAGCACATACTTGAGCAATTCCAGACCCCATTTGTCCTGCTCCAATCACCATGACCGATTTGATGTCCATCTTAAGCCTCCTTTGGTACTTCAATTAATACCGCATCGCCTTGACCGCCCCCGGAACAGATCGAGGCAATACCAAGTCCACCACCACACCTTTTCAATTCATACATAAGCGTTAGGATGATCCGTGCCCCACTCGCACCAATCGGATGCCCTAATGCAACCGCCCCGCCATTTACATTCACCTTTTCTGAATCTAGCCCGGCAATTTTACTGCTCGTAAGCACTACTGCTGCAAAAGCCTCATTGATTTCAAAAAGATCAATCTCATCAAGCGTTTTTCCTGTTTTCTTTAATAATTGTTCAATGACCAATCCCGGAGTTTTTGGAAAATCCTTTGCCTCCACAGCAATTTCAGCGTGACCTAATATATAGGCGAGCGGTCGTCTTCCCTCTTTTATGGCGCGTTCTTCGCTCATTAATACGAGTGCGGCTGCGCCGTCATTCACTCCCGGAGCATTGCCGGCGGTGATCGTTCCATCTTGATCAAACACGGATGTTAGTTTCGTTAACTTTTCGAGCGTTGTATCGCTGCGCGGTGCTTCATCTTTGTCAATGAGGAGTGGCTCCCCCTTTCGTTGTGGGATTTCCACTTTAACGATTTCTTCTGCAAAATATCCCGCTTCGATCGCCTTCATCGCCCGTTTATGGCTTCGCAGCGCCCATTCATCTTGCTCTTCTCTCGTAATCTCGTATTCTTTTGCGGTCGCATTGCCATACGTTCCCATATGAACTCCAGTAAATGAACAAGTTAAGCCATCATACTTGAGCAAATCGATCATCTTTGCATCGCCCATTTTATAGCCCCAACGCGCATTTTTCAGTGCATATGGGGCATTGGACATCGACTCCATCCCGCCCGCAACGATCAGTTCTTCATCTCCTGCCCGGATAATTTGATCAGCTAATGTGATCGCCCGCATTCCTGACGCACACACTTTATTGATCGTTTCTGTTTTTACATCCCAAGGCAAGCCGGCTTTACGAGCTGCTTGCCGTGATGGCAATTGACCTTGCCCACCTTGCAAAACGTTTCCAAGGATCACTTCCTGAACCAATTCCGGATTAACATCCGCCCGTTGTAACGCTTCTTTTAGCGCCATCCCTCCAAGCTGGGAAGCAGTCAACGAATGTAATCCGCCACCTAATTTTCCAAAAGGTGTCCGTGCTCCCGACAAAATAACCGTTCGTGCCATCACCCATCCCTCCTCATTTAAGCCGTACTTGCTACGATCGATCTTTCTAGCAACTCAGCGATATCATATGTTTTCACCTGGTCTTCGACTTCTTTTGCTTTTGTTCCGTCTGACAGCATCGTTAAACAATATGGACAGCCCGAACTGATTACCGTCGGGTCGACCGCTAATGCCTGCTCCGTTCTAGCAACGTTCACACGCTGGCCCGTATCCTCTTCCATCCACATCATTCCGCCGCCAGCCCCACAGCACATTCCGTTTTCACGGTTGCGTTCCATTTCGACGAGCTTCACACCCGGAATTTTTTTCAATAGCTCACGCGGCGGATCGTACACGTCGTTATAACGTCCCAAATAGCATGAATCGTGGAAAGTGATCGTTTCTTCCACGGCGTATTGTGGTTGTAAACGTCCTTCTTTTACTAGTTCATAAAGCAATTCGGTATGATGATACACTTCTGCTTTTAATCCAAAATCAGGATATTCATTTTTGAAAATATTGTATGCATGTGGATCAATCGTCACAATTTTTTCTACATTATTTTTCTCGAACTCAGCAATATTTGCTGTTGCAAGCTCTTGGAATAAAAATTCATTTCCTAATCTTCTGGGGGTATCTCCTGAGTTTTTTTCCTTATTGCCGAGGATCGCAAACGAGACGCCGGCTGCGTTTAACAGTTTTACAAAAGCAAGGGCGATTTTTTGGCTGCGGTTATCAAACGCTCCCATGGAACCAACCCAGAACAAATACTCAAAATCCTCGCCTGCTTTTTTCAATTCCTTCACCGTCGGCACATATACATCCTCACGCCCATCGCGCCAATTTTCTTTCTCCTTGCGGTTTAATCCCCATGGATTGCCTTGACGCTCAATGTTTTGCATTGCACGTTGAGCATCCGGATTCATTTTTCCTTCGGTTAAAACGAGATAACGGCGCATATCGATAATATGGCTCACATGCTTATTCATTACTGGGCATTGATCTTCACAATTGCGGCATGTCGTACAAGCCCACAGTTCTTCCTCAGTAATAATGTCCCCGATCATATTTGGTGCGTAGTCAACCGCCGAAGCAGCCTCAATCGTTCCTTTACTGTTACCTGCCTTGGCAAGCTGATTTCCGATTGTCCCCGAAAAGGCATACGTCGGTACCCACGGCTGTTTATGCGTAACAGCCGCACCGTAATTCGTCAGATGATCGCGCAGTTTGACCATAATATCCATCGGGGAAAGCATTTTACCTGTTCCCGTAGCCGGACACATATTCGTACAACGCCCACATTCTACACATGCATATAAATCAACAAGCTGAAGATCGGTAAATTCATCAATTTTTCCAACTCCGAATGTTTCTTGAGATTCGTCCTCAAAATCAATCGGCTCAAGCTTTTTTCCGCCATCTAATGGCTCAAGGTAAGCATTAGCCGGGCCCGCGATTAAATGGGCATGCTTTGATTGCGGGACATAGACGAGGAAAGAAAGCAATAATAATAAATGTAGCCACCATGCGATATAGAAGACGACCGCAGCAGCAGTCGAACTCATCCAGCCAAAGATAGCGGCAATGCCAGAAGCAACTGGCTCAGACCAAGTAAACTCATTTCCATTCCATATGAGTGCCATGCCATTTCCAAGCAGCACTGTTAGCATTAAGCCCCCGATGAACAAAAGAACGAGCCCTGCATAAAAACCACGCTTCAGTCTGACAAGTTTTTCAATATAGCGGCGGTAAAATGCCCAAACGACCGCAACTAAAATCGCGAGGGTAACGAGCTCTTGGAAAAATTTAAAACCTGGATAAAGCGGACCAAGCGGGAGATGTGATCCAGGCGCAAGTCCTTTCCAAATATAATCAATTGCACCGAACTGCACGAGAATGAATCCATAAAAAAATACAACGTGAATGGCGCCACTTTTTTTATCTTTCAAAAGCTTCTTTTGCCCAAACACGTTGATCCAAATTTTATTAAGACGCGCTTTTAAGTTGTGATCGAATTCCGCCTTTTTGCCAAGTTTAATGAACGCAATGCGCGTCTTCACGACATAGATAAATAAAGAAATAGCGTAAGCGGTTACAATGATGAACGCGATCCAGTTCACCCATAACAATATATTCACTGATAGCACTCCCTTCTTTATATTCTTAATGTTGTTAATTTTATTATATAATGAATGAGCATTCAGTCAAGACAGGATTTTTGTTCTATTCGGGAATGTGAAAGCTTTTAATCGGGGAAGATCATTGACTTTGAAGAAGAAATGAGCGGATAAGGGACGGAGTTTTTTTCGAGGAAGATTAGAAGAGGGCTTATTCGACCGAGAAATGAGCTTTTCTGCTTTCGTGGGAGATTAAAACTGACCTATTCCACCGGGGGACGAGTTTTTCTGCTTTCACGGGAGATTAAAACTAGCCTATTCGACCGAGGGACGAGTTTTTCCGCTTTCATGGGAGATTAAAACTGACCTATTCGACCGAGTGACGAGTTTTTCCGCTTCCATGGGAGATTAAAACTGACCTATTCGACCGGGGGACGAGTTTTTCTGCTTTCATGGGAGATTAAAACTAGCCTATTCGACCGGGGGACGAGTTTTTCCGCTTTCATGGGAGATTAAAACTAACCTATTCGACCGGGGGACGAGTTTTTCTGCTTTCATGGGAGAATAGAGAACATAATATTATGACAGTAGCTGGTCGTATGGATAATGAAAGACTTTTGCTATGTGAATGAGCAAAAGCCTTCCCTCTAAGTCTATGATCCCTTGATCCACGCAGCGATTTTTTCAGTTACCCTTCTTGCTTGGAGATGATTCCCTGTTTGCGTTGCACCAACAATGATACTACTAGAAGATGAGCGCTCATCTCGAGCTTTTGCCGCAGCGATGTCGACAACGAGCGTAACCAATTGTTCATCGGATAGGAACGCTTCGATAAAAATCCAGATTTCATTTGCCGACGTCACAAGGAAGACGGAAAACTCTTTTTCTCTTATGTGTTTTGTTGTTACTTTCTGTGCTGGAAATGCATGAGTGGATAGAATCGTATTCGGTCGCGCCTCCTCTTTTTTCGATGTCCGGATGAAAGATTGATGCCAACCGATCCCACCACCGGAAGCAACACCCGTAGCAATCGTTCGTAATGGGAGTGGTGAGCAATACTCCAGCACACTATCGGTTTTATTTAAAAATCGTTCTCCAACGCTGGTCTCTGCTTCCCTTTGCATCAATTCAGGTAATAGAAGCATTTGCGGCTGTGGTACATGGGGATGCGGTTGATTGACAACTGTCGTATTATATATATCGCGAATTTTCTCTTCTTGCAAAATTTCTTCTGGTGCACCAAGGGCATTCACTTCTCCTTGATGTAATAATAAAAGCCGGTCACAATAAAGCCCGGCAAGATTGACATCGTGAAAAATAGAAATGACCGTCATCCCTTGCTCTCTTGTCCATTTTTTAAGTTGATCTAAAAGATCTTTTTGAAAAGAGAGATCCAAATGATTCGTTGGCTCATCCAATAGTAAAATTTCCGGTTCTTGGGCAAGTGCTTGGGCAAGAAACACACGCTGTCTTTCCCCACCTGATAATTCATGAAGCATTTTCGATTGCAGCTTTTCGACCCCTGTCATATTCATCACTGTTTGAATGACTTCTTCATCATAAGGCTGCTTAGAATGAAATAAGCCTTTTTGATGTGGATAGCGTCCAAGCGCAACCGTTTCTTTCACTGTGTAGGAAAAAAAAGCTGATGATACTTGTGGCAAGACAGCCACTTTTTTCGCGAGCTCTTTAGCTGAGTACTTATGGAGTGAGCGACCTTTTAATAAAATCTCTCCCTGCTCAGGGACAAGCAGCTTACTCATCATTTTTAATAATGTTGTCTTCCCACTTCCATTTGGTCCTAGTATTCCGAATAGCTCCCCTTGTCTCACTGAAAAATTTACGTTTTTTAAAACTGTTTGACCAGGGTAACCTCCTGATAACTGATGTATGTTCAGCATTGCTATCCTCTACTTTCCATTCGTCGTTTCACTAATATTGCTGCAAATGCCGGCGCTCCGATAAGTGCAGTTATAACGCCGATTGGCAGCTCAGCCGGCTGAATGATGGTTCGGGCCGTTAAATCAGCGAGTATAAGGAAGGCAGCGCCAACGAGCAGCGTTAATGGTAAAAGCCTGCGATGATCAGGCCCTGAGAGAATACGAACAAAATGAGGAATAACGAGTCCAACAAATCCGATCGTTCCCGAAACGGCAACAGCCGCACCTGTAAGCATTGAGCCAGCTACAAGAATAACAAGCTTACGCAATTCAACGTTTACTCCTAGATGCTGCGCACGCTCTTCTCCAAATGACATCGCATTGAGCTCCCTAGAATTGAAAAGTAATATTATACTGCCGATAATGAAGAACGGTAGAATAATCCGGATATAACTCCAGCCCCGCATCGAAACACTACCAAGTAGCCAACCGATAATTTGCCGTAATTCTTCCCCCGATAAGGCAATCATTAATGATAGAAGGGCACCAAGAAATGAGCTAAAAATAATTCCCGTTAAAATAATCGTCTCCACCTTCATCGAAGGTTCAACTGTTTTAGCAAATAGTAATACGAGGAATAAAGTAATGAAGGCAGCAATAATGCTTATAAATGGCAATGTGAAGATTCCCGTCATCGGTAAACTTAGTTGAAAAAATAACACACAAACTGCACCAATCGATGCGCCTGATGACACGCCAAGTGTGTATGGATCTGCGAGCGGATTACGAAGTAGGCCTTGGAAGGCCGCTCCCGCTAAAGCGAGAGAAGCCCCAACAAGTCCAGCTAAAATCACACGTGGTAAGCGAATTTTCATAACGATGTTTGTATTCATTGGATCAAGCGAATGATTGAGCGGTAAATGAAATACCTCGCTACCAATGATCGCCATGATTTCCTTGAAAGGTACATGTACTGTTCCAAGGGAAATCGCAAGCAACATAGCGAAAAATAAGCAACCCGTTGCTACACTGTATGAAATTACCGTTTTACTTCCCGAAAACATCCGGGTAAATGGCTTTTGCAAGCTCCTCTACTCCTTCAACAACTCTTGGACCCGAACGGCTCACAAGGTCTTCGTTCACTTCATACACTTGCTTTTCTTTCACAGCTGTTACATCTTCCCAACCTGCACGCTCTAATACTTGATCAACTGCATTTTCAACATATCCATATGTAAGCACGATGACGTCCGGGTTAAGGGCGATGATTGCTTCTTCATTCATTTGCGGCCAACCTTCCTCTTCCACCGCATTTTTCGCATGAATCAATTCAAGCATCTCGTTTATAAATGTATTTTTCCCTGTTGCATAAATTTCTGGTGCGGGAGATATTTCAACAAATACTGATTTTTGATCTTCATCTGAAATCGACTCTGCTTGTTTTTTCAATTCTGCCAATTTCCCTTTCATATCTTCGATCAATGTATCCGCTTCTTCTATTTTACCCGTTGCTTTTCCAATCATTTCAATTGATTCATACACTCCATCAAAGCTTTGGGCATCATTAACAACAAGTACAGTTACTCCGCTATCCTCTAACTGTTGCAATCCTGCTTCCCAATACGAAGCAGTTGAAGCGTGTGCGAGCACAACGTCAGGTTCTAATGAAATGATCTTTTCGATATTCAGCTCCATAAATGTTGAGACGATTTCTTTATCTGCCACTTCTTCCGGATAGTTATCTACATCTGTCACACCGACGATTGTTTCACCTTCACCTAGTGCATATACAATTTCCGTGTTGCTCGGAATTAGCGAAACAATTTTCTCTGGCTTTTGTTCAAGATTAACATCTTTTCCGACACCATCTTTAATAGTTACCGGAAATGCCGCTTCTTTTTCATTTGCTTGCTCTGTTACTGGTTCTTTTTCAGCCGGCTTTGGATCCGCAGTAGCTCCACAAGCAGTTAATAATGCGAGTAGCAAAGCTGCTAACAATAGGTGTAATTTTTTCATTCTGCCTACTCCTCCTCTTTTTTTACAAAATAAAAAACACCCTCACAGAAGGAAGATGTACATTAGAACATAAAGCGACGAATGCCGCTTCTTCACCTCCCTATCCTCGTAGGTACGCTGGTGCAGTGGCATCGGCAGGTCTCCTGGCTCATGGTCATTGCTTGCTGCACCTTCCCATGCATCGCACAGTGGTTTTTAACAGCTCACTCCCATTTACAGTGGCGGGACCGCGTTGGAATTGCACCAACTTCCCTTTTCAGCTCCTTTTTGAAAAGAAGCACCGACGTCCAAGCTATGTAGTTGAATGAACATCCATTATTATACATGTTTTTTTCTTTTCTCACATCTTTTTTGGTACTATTAAGGGAATACTTACTAAAGATTAAAGTGAAAGAATTCGATGAGAACGTATTTGGAGGATAACTAATGGGATCGTTTGCAACAGTTTGCGTCATCATTTTGATCATCGTGCTATGGGGGTATATCGACTTTCATATCGGAAAGTACATCCATCGAAAACGTTGGAAAACGCGTGAATATCCGATCCGGGACGGCAAACTCGAATTGATTACGAATGGATCAGATTTATATCAAGCTTATTTCTCTGATTTGCAAGCAGCCACATCAACGATCCACATTCTTTTTTATATCGTCAAAAATGACCGTTTTAGCCAAGCTTTTTTTGAAGCCTTGAAGAAGCAAGCTATAAAAGGTGTAAAAGTCCGGCTACTACTAGACTGGTTCGGTGGTCGCAGCGTACCAAAACAATGGATAAAAGAGGCCCGTGCCGTCGGTATCCATATCGCTTATTGCCACAAACCGCGCTTGCCATTTCTCATGTTTTCCCTCCAACAGCGAAACCATCGGAAAATTACGATCATCGATGGTCAGGTTGGCTATCTAGGCGGATACAATATTGGGAAGGAATACATTGATCTCGATCCTGAACTGTCTCCATGGCGCGATTATCACGTTCGCTTAATCGGTGAGGCCGTTGCCGATCTTGAACAGGAATTTTTAATGGATTGGGAGCGAGCAACAGGGGACGCTTTTCAAATTATACAACCATCCCCCTCCCGATTTGATATGGAGCATCGGCTTTATCCATCTGAAGGAGTCGATGTAGAAAACATGCTCATTCAACTCATTGAAAAAGCAAAAACGTCGCTTGTGATTGGCACCCCTTACTTTATTCCACCAAGAAGATTATTTTCAGCAATCGAAGCGGCAATGGATAGAGGAGTAAACGTCACTGTACTCGTTCCAAATAAATCCGATCACCCGCTTGTAAAAGAAGCTTCTTTTCGCTATTTACGACGAATCCTCGCTAAAGATGGGATCGTTTATCAATTTGAGAATGGATTTTTTCACGCGAAAGTGATTGTCATTGATGGGAAAATCTGTGACATTGGCACAGCTAATTTTGATTACAGAAGCATCCTCTTAAACCATGAAATCAATTGTTTTATTTATGAACGAGCATTCATTGCCGAAGTCGAGGCGGCGCTCGCTGAAGACATTCGTCATTCGACCCGCCTCAAACTGGAAAACTTATATTCACTTCCACTCGGCGCTCGCTGGAAAGAAGGAATTAGCTATATTATAAAGGGATTATTGTAATATGAAACCGTTCGAATTTCTTATTGAAGCAAATACTATCGTTTTGGCCTGGAATTATTGAAGTGATTTTATGAGATCTGACGTTTGCTTGTTATTGGATAGCGGCTCATCTACTAGAATTTAGGGGGTCCCTACTTTCTACATCCATTAGAACTGGAGCTTACCTACCGAACTTCGAGAAATTCCCCTACAAATTAGAAGTACTTCTTCATATTAGTATCCATTCAAAAAGGCCGCTATTGAACATAGCGGCCTTTTTTATTACATTTTTTCTGGTGCAGACACGCCGACTAGGGCGAGTGCGTTTTTCAGTGTAATTTGTACAGCTTTTACGAGAGCGAGTCGAGCTTTCGTTTCTTCCGGATTGTCTTCGTTCAATACTTTCTCCGCATTGTAGAAGCTATGGAAGGTAGAAGCAAGCTCAAAAATATAATTCGTAATCCGATGCGGGATTCGCTTTTCAGCCGCATCCGCAACTACTTGAGGAAATTCCCCGAGCTTTTTCAATAGTTCTACTGTCTTTTCGCTACTTAGAGAAGTAAGATCTGCATTTTGATCAACAGTGAAGCCTTTCTCTTCAGCAGAGCGCATGATGCTGCAAATTCGTGCATGTG
This sequence comes from Bacillus sp. FJAT-50079, assembly GCF_018343515.1. Lineage (GTDB taxonomy): Bacteria > Bacillota > Bacilli > Bacillales > Bacillaceae_C > Lederbergia. The sequence goes on from NZ_JAGYPD010000001.1 coordinate 427,226, forward strand.
CATATTGCGAATAATAGACCGGGTTTTCATTTGATTCGGAAACAGCGAGATCCAAATCAAAATCCATATGCGTGTCACCGCTTCTCATTGCGAAGAAGTAGCGAACAGCATCAAGGCCCACTTCTTCAATTAATTCACGCATTGTAACAGCTTTACCTGTTCTTTTGCTCATCTTCATTCTTTCTCCGTCTTTATAAAGATTGACGAGTTGAATGATCTCAACTTCCAAGCTATCTTTTTCATGGCCGAGCGCCTCAACCGCTGCTTTCATTCTTGGAATGTATCCGTGATGATCCGCTCCCCAAATATTAATAAGCTTCTCAAAACCCCGTTCATATTTATCTTGATGGTAGGCAATGTCAGGAGTTAAATATGTGTACGTTCCATCATTTTTAATAAGAACGCGATCTTTATCATCGCCAAACGTCGTTGAGCGGAACCATGTTGCTCCATCCTCTTCGTAAATATGACCTTGATTTCGAAGCACATTTAATGCATTATCAATTTTTCCATTTTCGTATAAAGAGGTTTCTGAATACCAAACATCAAATAACACGCGGAATTGTTCCAGATCCGCTTTCAATTTTTCCATTTCATAGTCAAGTCCGTAGCGGCGGAAAAATTCAAAGCGTTCCTTTTCATCCATATGGACATATTGTTCGCCGAATTCTTTCGCGAGCTTTTTACCAATTTCCACGATATCTTTTCCATGATAGCCATCTTCTGGCATTTCTTTTTCTAATCCAAGCGCTTGAAAATAGCGGGCTTCCACAGATAACGCTAAATTATGAATCTGATTTCCAGCATCATTAATATAATATTCACGGGATACACTATAGCCCGCTTTGTCGAGTACATTGCATAATGAATCGCCAACCGCTGCGCCACGTGCATGACCAAGATGAAGGTCGCCAGTCGGATTAGCTGAAACAAATTCAACTTGTACTTTTAGCTGATTTCCTGCATTGGAACGGCCATATTCATCTCCTGCTTCTAAAATAGCAGGAACGAGCTCCGTTAAATAACGATTATTTAAATAGAAGTTAATAAATCCTGGTCCAGCAATATCGATTTTTTCGATCGATGCTTTGGAGCGATCAAGATTCGCTTGAATTTGTTCCGCAATCATTCGTGGCGCCTTTTTCGCAATTCGAGCAAGTTGCATTGCCATATTCGTCGAATAGTCGCCATGAGATTTATCTTTTGGCGTTTCTAAAATTACTTCTGGCATTTCTTCCTTCGTTGCTAAGCCAGCCTGTACGACCGCATCTTGAATGGCCGTTTTTAAATCGCTCTGCATTTTTTCAACTACATTCATTGTGACTCCTCCGTATATGAAAATTCTAATCGATAAGCCCCTACATGCTGATCGTCAGCAAGTAAGTCATATTCTACAAAAAATTGACGTTGATCAGGATCAAATGTTAAACGATGGGTGTGAACAGTTATAGCCAGTGAACCAAACCCACCATCATAACTACCTGGTTGTTGTTCATTCAATCGGAACGGCAAGCGCATTCGAATCGCCCCGCCTCTTAATATAAGCGCTTCGTGATCACCCATTCTCACCGTCGTCCTTACATTTCCACCTTCTTGGATTTCTGTGTATGATAAATACATTTGACCTTGCTTTCGAATGAAAAACCCTTCTACCCACAATTCAAATGTCTCTTTTTCTTGGTCTGGATGACGGATCGTCGTAATAAGCTTAATTTTCGCTGGGCTTTTATTTTCTACTGCGTTCATAAACTTCGCCCTCTTTCAATCGTTACAATAATCTCCTCATTATAAACCGACATGTCCTATCTTTCAATATAGCATAATTGTGCTTTGACCACGAAATAAGACGAACAGAAAATAATTTCGGAAATTTTTGAATAAAACTTGTTTATTGACCTCATACTGTTGAAAAAAAGATTTGGAGTATGGGGTGAAAACGTTGGAGCCAAAAAAGGTGACACGGAGATCGCGGAGAAAATGGAGAACGATCCGATTATATAGCTATGCTGCACTTATTTTGAGCGTTGTGGCCGCATGCTTGCTTTTTTCTGTTTATTTGTATATTAAAATTCTAGGTCCGCCGGCGCTCGCCATTCCGCAGTCGACATTATATTATGCTAATGATGGTGCCATTATCGGCGAAAGCAATAGTGGACAAAAACGTTATTGGGTTCATTTAGATGAAATTTCCCCAAACGTAAAAGATGCGGTCGTTGCGATCGAAGACCGAACGTTTTACAGCCATTTTGGTTTCGATATAAAAAGAATCGGTGGAGCGATCTTAGCAAATGCCAAGCAAATGGACAAAGTGCAAGGGGCGAGTACGATCACCCAACAATATGCACGAAATTTATTTTTAACGATGGATAAAACGTGGAAGCGTAAATTGTCCGAAGCATTTTATGCGCTTCGTTTAGAAGTGAATTATGATAAAGATGAAATATTAGAGGGCTATTTGAATACGATTAATTTTGGACACGGCGCTTACGGAATCGAAGCAGCAAGCCAGTTTTATTTTGGCAAAAGTGCCAAAGATCTTTCTTTAGCAGAAGGCGCAATGCTATCGGGGATTCCGAAAGGTCCGAGTAGCTTTTCACCTCTTCATTCCTATGAAAAGGCGAAAAATAGACAATTGCTTATTTTAGATGCAATGGTCGATACGGGTGCTATTTCACAACGCCAAGCGGACATTGCTGGGAAGGAAGAACTTAACTTTACAGGTGAACATCCGCATCACCGAGCAGAATCAGCTCCGTATTTTTTTGATGCGGTGCAAAAGGAGCTTGTGACAACGGTTGGTCTTGATGAACGAATGGTCTCTCTCGGAGGGTTAAAGGTGTTTACTACCCTCGATGAACGGCAGCAAAAAATAGCGGAGGAAATCGTTAAGGAAACCATTTCTGACCAATCAGAATTACAAATTGGTTTTACAGCGATGGATCCAAAAACTGGGTTTATTACCGCTATGGTCGGTGGACGTGATTATGATGAAAGCCCATTTAACCGAGCCACCCAGGCTGTTCGCCAGCCAGGCTCTACTGTCAAGCCTTTGCTTTATTACGCGGCGCTTGAACACGGCTTTACTCCTTCTACCCTGTTAGCGAGCGAGCCGACAACATTTAAGCTTGATGGGAATGCAGAGTATACACCGCATAATTTTAATAATGAGTATGCAAATAGAGAAATAACGATGGCGCAAGCGTTAGCGGTTTCCGATAATATTTATGCAGTGAAAACTCATTTGTTTTTAGGGCAGGATGTGCTCGTTGATACGATGAAACGATTTGGAATTTCAACTAATATCAATCAAGTTCCATCGCTCGCACTAGGCACTTCGGGTATAAAGGTAACTGAGCTCGTCAATGCTTATAGCATTCTTGCCAATGGCGGAAGAAAAGTAGAACCGACACTGATTCAGCGAGTGGAAGATCAGGACGGAAAGATCATTTATGAAGCAAATTCAAACGATGAACAAATCTTAAATCCTCAACATGCTTTTGTAATGAGTCAAATGATGACGGGGATGTTTGATACGAAATTAAATGGCTATGCGACGGTGACAGGCGCATCCATTTCTTCACAAATGAGGCGTTTGTATGCAGGGAAATCCGGTTCAACCCAGTCAGATAGCTGGATGGCGGGATTTACTCCTGGACTAGCAGCTGCCGTTTGGACAGGCTATGACCAAGGAGAAGACTTAACTTTGACCGAGGATAAAGTCGTTGCCAAAAATGTGTGGATTCGTTTTATGGAACAAGCGATTGAAGGACAAATGGAACAGCTTCACGAGTTCAAACCTCCATCCGGTGTTGAGGTGTTACCGATTGATCCGGAAACAGGGAAAATTGCAACCGAATTTTGCCCAGTCTTTCGCCTTACTTATTTTAAAAAAGGGACCGAGCCAACTGAAGTTTGTACGGATCATCTTCCAATTGCACCAAACTAGGTCAAATACGCAATTATCTATGAAAAAGGCGCAATTAACACTAAAATTGACGCAATTAATCCAAAAGACACGCAATTACAATCGAAAGTGGCGCAATTCCTGATTTTCTTCATATAAAAAAACCCGAGGTGTGCGGCCTCGGGTTTTTTATGTCCTAGTTGCTTATGTGCAATCTACTTTCAGTTTACTTTTTTTTCAGTTATTCAGCAAGCTAGCTTTGTTTGTTTTATTAAACTGTCATAGATTGTTCACATTAAGCTTTGCTTTAATTCCTCGCTGGATCGTTCCCATATCTGTTCATCATGTCCGCGCAAAAATTCTCCAAGTAACTTACGTGATTTTTCGTCCATTTGCTCGACGATAATCTTCCCTTTCATTGCCCGATCAAGATGGTTTACGTGCTCCGGCATTGATTTATATCCACGGCGGATCGAACGATTGATAAGTAATTCACACGCTGTGACTCCAGCATAATAAGGTCCTTCCGGCTTACGATCGATGGCAACCCATATGACCCAATAAAGCTTCGTTCCTTCTTCTGGTAACTCCGAGCGATCCTTTAAATATTTAACTCCCCGCTCTGTTTTGCTGCGCGCATGCATTGCTTGCGGCTCAATCCATACTTCATTCTTTTCTGGATCAATTAATAAAGGCGTTATATTCTCAAGATTAAGAGACCCGATTCCAAAGCCTTTATGGCCATCCGTCGGAGCGTTTTTAATAATATTAAATTCTATTTTCCGATTGCCTTGACTCATTAATAAGCTCCCCCTCTACTCATTTCATAAAAAGACCGAAAATAATTGATTGATACTTTGAATAAAAAACGGAACGGCATTATGAATGATTGGATAAATCGTATATCCTCCCAATGGAGTGATGACGAGAATTAAAAAAACGAGTGCACCATATTGTTCATATTGAGTCATCTTTGCCCTAACAGATGGTGATACAAGATCCTCGACAATTCGATAGCCATCCAATGGTGGTAACGGCAGTAGATTAAAAACGAATAAAAGAACATTTAAGTACACGAATAAATTGAAAAACTGCATAACCATCGAAGGCATTGACGCTGCCATACCCGTTGTAATTAGAACAAAAATAATCGCAGTCCCAATGATCGCCAGAAGCAAATTACTTATCGGACCCATGAGAGAAACGAGAATGCCCCCAATTCGTTTGTTCTTTAAGAGAAAACGATTGACGGGAACAGGGCGTGCCCAGCCAAATCCTACGATAAAAATAAGCAATGTCCCGATTGGGTCAAGATGTTGCATCGGATTTAGCGTTAATCTACCTTGATCTTTCGCAGTTGGATCCCCTAATTTATATGCAGTATACGCATGAGCAAATTCATGAACGGTAAAAGCAATTAATAATGCCGCTGCAACGAGCGGAATTTGTTCTAAGCGAAATGCGAGGAAACGCTCCATACATCCAACTCCCTTTTTTCTAACATAATCTCTATTATACAAAAAAAGCATTGAATTCTCCATCTTGCCTCAACAACCGAAAAAGCATACACTTTTGATGATACATATTTTCTAGGAGGGGTTCCAATATGCCATACGTAACAGTAAAAATGATTGAAGGTCGTAGTGAAGAACAAAAGAAAGCGCTTGTGGAGAAAGTAACAGCTGCTGTCAGTGAAACAACTGGTGCAACCGAAGATAAAATTGTTGTCTTCATCGAAGAAATGAGTAAAAACCATTATGCCGTTGGCGGCAAACGTCTTAGCGATCAATAAGAAAACAACGAAGGAGTCCAGCAATGGGCTCCTTCTAATGTTTTTTCAAAATCGATAAAATTTGTTGCTTAATGTTTGCATGCTTTGAATCATCTAAAAGGAAATCCTCTGGAAAATACAATTTATGATCTGTTCGTTTCTTCCCTGAAATCGCCTCAACGATCGTTGATTCCCTTGAAAGCTCACGTATATCGCCATTCGGCATTAATAATTGAATCGGCATCCGCTCTTCTTCTTCTCCCCCACGGTAAAAATCATATGGCAAATCTGATGAAGAGTCGACCGCCAAATAATAATCTGGATCAATTCCCGCTTCTCTAAAGAGCTCATGCAGACGAACTGATAATTTATACTGTCGAGCTGGATCAAATTCAATGTATTTGAATAGATTCCGATTCATAAACCGCTGGCATAAATCTCGTAAAATAAAGTCATCTTCATCTTCCCACATTTGAAAATAATATAAAATGACGGACTCATCTAATTTTAAATAATCTTCCAATGTGACTTTTTCAGCAAAAAGCGAGACAAAATGCGTAGGTTCATACTTAAAAGAGTAAGAGTCTTCATATAGCGCTTTGGCACGCTTTAAGATTTTCGTCAAAATTACCTCTGCACTTCTCGTGACAGGATGAAAATACACTTGCCAATACATTTGATAGCGACTCATTATATAATCTTCAACCGCATGCATCCCTGTCGATTTAAAAACGACCTGATCTTCCCGCGGGCGCATGACACGTAAAACCCGTTCCATATCAAAATGCCCATAGCTGACTCCAGTAAAATATGCGTCACGTTGCAAGTAATCCATTCGATCAGCATCGATTTGACTGGAAATCAAACTGACAACGAGCTTATCTTTATACGTTTTCCCTATTACTTCCGCCACATTTTGCGGAAAATCTGGGCTGACACGTTGCAGAACCGCATTCACTTCTGTATCGCCAAGAATGATTTTCTTCGTGAACTGTTCATGATCTAATCCGTACACTTTTTCAAATGAATGAGAAAATGGTCCATGTCCAAGATCATGTAAAAGTGCGGCACATAAAGACAGCAATCGTTGATCGTCATCCCATTCTGGTCGTCCTTGAAAAACATCATCAACGATTCGTCTCACGATTTCATATACACCCAAAGAATGATTAAAGCGGCTATGTTCCGCACCGTGGAACGTTAAATATGTCGTACCGAGCTGCTTTATTCGGCGCAGGCGCTGAAATTCCTTCGTGCCGATTAAATCCCAGATCGTTTGGTCTCTCACATGTGCATAGCGATGAACAGGGTCTTTAAAAACTTTTTCCTCACTTAATTTTAAATTGGAATGATGCATAAACGCCCCTCTTCCTATCTATCATGATTCCATTATATCGGCTTTACCCTTTTATTAAAAGTACAGAAGTTTCTATCATTTTTTTTGCGATATTGGTATAAAGATGCATTTCCTTGTCCATCCTATGATTACTGAATCAAAAAATCAAAAGATGAATGATAGGGAGTTGAAGAGAAATGAAAACACGACAAGATGCATGGACAGAAGAAAACGACTTGCTTTTAGCGGAAACGGTGCTTCGCCATGTACGTGAAGGAAGTACGCAATTGAACGCGTTTGAGGAAGTTGGTGATAAACTGAATCGAACATCGGCAGCATGTGGCTTCAGATGGAATGCAGTCGTTCGCCATCAATATGAAAAAGCGCTTGATTTAGCGAAAAAACAACGAAAGCAGCGACAACGAATGCTTGGTAAAGATCAAGGGGGCAAAAAGAAACTGCTTTATCAGCCACCTGTTCCAACCGTTGAAGAAATCCTTGAGCCTATGTTAGAACCTGAGCTAACAGAAATGACAACTGTAGAATTCTCAGAGGAAACTGTTCCTGTTTCAACGCATCTTTTACCTGCGCCTAAACCGGAAGGAAATGCGGAAGGAATCAATATTCGCTCTATTATTGCTTATTTGCAACAATTACAAACTTCTGAGTTTCAGTTAGATATATTAAAAAATGAGAATGCAAGATTAAAAAGGGAAATGGCTGGTTTGAAGAGTGAGAATCAGCGTTTACAGCAACAGGTGAACAAACTAGAAGACAAATCGGTCACGATGCAAGACGATTATGAAACGATGATGAAAATCTTAAATCGCGCTCGCAAACATGTTTTATTTGAAGATGAAGAACGGCCAACAACATTTAAAATGGATCGCAATGGAAACTTGGAAAAGCTAGCAGAATAAATGGTGCCTCCCCTCAGCTAACACTTTGGGGGCAGGCATCTTTTTATATTTTTCTATTTCTTTCTACCATTCGCTCGTAATACGCTTGGAACCATTCTAATTCGTCCCCTTGTAGTTGGTCGGCGAATAGCTCCGTGCTCATCTTTTGTAAAACATTCATAAATCTGAGCATGACATCTTGGATTGTCAATTGTACACCGAGCAGTTCTGACAAAGATGCCATCACTTCTGGGCGCACTTCTGGGAAAATAAATTTCGTTGGTTGATCGTTTTTCGCACGTTTGTAAAACTGTCTAATCAGCTCCGCACGTTGCCTTCCGCTCCCTGTCACGCATAAATAAATTTGCACAGCAACTCCTTTACGGATTCTCCGCTGAGAAATGCCAGCAAATTTCTTTCCGCCGATACTCAAATCATAGCTTCCCGGACAATAGGAACCAACAATTTCCCGTGCTTCGATCTCGACTGGAAAGTCTTGAAACATGAAACGGATCAGTTCCCACATCGAGTCATACCCGCGATTAATATCAATCCCCTTCTCTTTTTCAGGTAGAATAAGCGAGAGATTGAGTACCCCATCGTCAAGCACAACTGCTAATCCGCCGGAATTACGAACGATATAATCATAATTTTCCTCTGCAAGAAAAGCTAATCCTGCTTGTAACTCTGGGAGTTTCGTATCTTGAATCCCAAGAACAATCGTCCGTGGATGAACCCAAGCTCTTGCCGTAGGAGGGGAGTAGCCCCTTCCTACCGACATGCAAAGTGTATCATCGATTGCAAACGACTGTAACGCATGAAAATGAGGATTGAATGAGGATTGATCAATTAATCTCCACTTTTCTTGCTGCAATAATAATATCCCCTCTGACATGAGCTGAACTCCTTCTATACTTAAGCTTAAGCGCCTAGTGATTGCAGTGCTGTAATGAGAGCGAGCTTGTACACATCCTCTTCACTACATCCGCGTGATAGATCATTTACCGGTGCATTTAGACCTTGTAAAATCGGACCAACTGCTTCAAATCCACCTAAACGCTGAGCGATTTTATATCCGATATTTCCTGCCTCTAAGCTAGGGAAAACAAAGACATTTGCATCCCCTTGAATCGGTGAATCTGGCGCCTTTTTCGCAGCAACGGACGGAACAATCGCAGCATCAAATTGGAATTCTCCATCGATGAGTAGTTGTGGATCGATTTCCTTCGCTAATTCCAATGCGTCTGAAACCTTTTTCGTTTCATCTGAAACAGCAGAACCTTTCGTTGAAAAGCTAAGCATTGCTACGCGTGGATCAATGTCAAACATTGCTGCTGTTTTTGCACTTTCCACTGCAATTTCCGCTAGGTCTTGGCTATTTGGCGCAATATTAATCGCACAATCAGCAAAAACAAATTTTTCATCATCTTTTACCATAATAAAGACACCAGACGTTTTTCCAAGTCCTGGTTTCATTTTCACAATTTGCAATGCTGGGCGAACGGTATCCGCTGTTGAATGAACCGCTCCACTTACTAAGCCATGGGCTTTATTCATATATACAAGCATTGTTCCAAAATAATTTTCATCTAACAATAGCTTTCTCGCATCTGCATCAGTTGCTTTCCCTTTTCGACGCTCAACAAAAGCCGCAACCATTTCATCGAACTCTGCATAGTTTTCCGGATCATACAATTCCATTTGATCTAATTTTACGTTATGCTCTTTTGCTTTCGCTTGAATCGCTTCTATATTTCCAATGAGAATAGGCTTAACCAGCCCATCTTCTGCAAGTCTTCCTGCCGCAGCAAGCACACGCTCATCTAACGCTTCTGGAAAAACAATTTTCCGATCCTGTCCGGCAATCTTTTCTTTAATTCCTACAAACAAATCAGCCATTTACTTCGTCCTCCTTATTTTCGTAAATCTTAGTCTAAGATGTCTTATACATAAATAGCTATCCACTACCATCATATACCCTTTTGCTCCATAACTCATAATGATATGGGTGTATTATTGACTTTTTTCTTACATTTAAGCCTTGAAAACGCGATCTTGGACAAACTATGCTATATTAAGATCAGAATATGATGAATAGGAGTTGATCTACATGAGTGAACCAGCACAAACGTTAGATGGTTGGTATACATTGCATGATTTTCGATCAATCGACTGGGCTGCATGGAAGAAATTATCAAATGAAGAACGCCAAGCAGCGATCCATGAATTCACCCAATACCTTGAAAAACTAAATGTTGTTCAAGAGAATAAAGAAGGCAGTCATGCCCTTTACACAATCGTCGGCCAAAAGGCAGATTTCATGTTGATGATCTTACGTCCAACGATGGAAGAATTGAATGAGCTCGAAAATGAATTTAATAAATTAACGATTGCCGAATATACAATCCCTACATATTCATACGTATCAGTCGTTGAACTAAGTAACTATTTAGCAAAAGATTCGGATGAAGATCCATATGAAAATCCATACGTACGTGGACGATTATATCCAATTTTGCCGAAAATGAAGCATGTGTGCTTCTATCCGATGGATAAGCGCCGCGAAGGAAACGATAACTGGTACATGCTTTCCATGCAAGAGCGGAAAGATTTAATGTACAGTCATGGGATGATTGGCCGCCAATATGCAGGGAAAGTGAGACAGCTTATTTGTGGGTCTGTCGGTTTCGATGACTGGGAGTGGGGTGTCACCCTTTTCTCTGATGACGTACTTCAGTTCAAAAAAATCGTCTACGAAATGCGCTTTGATGAAGTAAGTGCACGCTATGGAGAATTCGGGTCATTCTACGTCGGTAATTTACTTGAAGACAATGATCTTGAGCGCTTCCTATCTGTGCCAAGCATAGCAAAATAACAATAAAGAGATCCACATGAAACACTCATGTAGGATCTCTTCTTTTTTGCATATCGCCAGTCCCTCCTGCATAGAAATGAAAGAGAGTGAAGTTCGTTTTCTACCAATATCTTGAAACTTTTATTAGGAGGGAATACTTTGGCACAACAACCAAATCCAGCTGGCTTTTTTCCACAAGGTCAGTTTTCACAAATGCCTTACGGTCAACCTTTCGCCCCAATGCCACAACAGATGCAGGTTCCATTTCCGACGCCAACTGCTGCTACTCCAAGCGGCGGAATCAATGTTCCGGGAATGCTGCCAGTCGAAGAGTCGTATATTGAAAATATTCTCCGTTTAAACAAAGGAAAGCTCGTCCAGATTAATAGCACATACGAACATAATAAAGAATGGAATGCAAAAATTTTCCACGGCATCATTGAAGCTGCCGGTCGAGACCATGTAATTTTAAGCGATCCACAAACAGGTAAACGTTATTTAATCCCAATGATATATGTAGATTTTATTACGTTCGATGAGCCGATTGAATATGAATATCCATTTGGTAGCGGCGCAGGACCACTCGCTAATTATCCGCCAAGATAAAGATCAAAGGCTAAAGGAAATGGGCAGTGATTTTTTTCACTGCCCATTTTGTATGCTATGTTGAGTTTAGAGGCCATATTGCAAAAATTTGCAAACGGATTGTTAAATTTATAAGCCATTGTGGTAATTTCTAAGCCAATAAACGAATTTATAAGCCATTACGCCGTTTTCTAAGCCGTTATAATCCTTTTGCTTGCAAAAAAGCTTCAATTTGCTGTTTTTAAAGATGTTTTACAGTAAAAATAATGAGTAACACCCATGAGATAAGAAAAGCAACTCCGCCTAGTGGTGTAATTGCGCCCAGCACTTTTATACCGGATGTACTGAGCACGTATAGGCTTCCTGAAAAAAGAATGATTCCTGCCAACATGAACCAGCCCGATGATGAAAGGAGTACAGACGGAGAAACATTTCTTCCAATTATACCGATTGCGATTAAACCGAGCGCATGAAACATTTGATAGGTTACTCCTGTTTTCCATACTTCCAAGTATCGAGGTTCGATTTTCCCTTCAAGTGCATGTGCACCGAAGGCTCCTAACGCAACTGACAAAAAGGCATTAATTGCCCCTATAATAATAAATACCTTCATCTATGCTCCTCTTTTCTATCCGTTTTAAAAATCAAAGAGTGAATCTCCATTTGCTCCGTCATCTGTTTCTAGCGTTTTTTCACCTATTCCCGTAACGGTCGGAATCGGTGAAGGTACGACCTGAGGAACGAATGGCTGTTGTTCTAGCGCAACTTTTTCACTTTTATCTTCTTCTAACATGACCTCTGCTAAGGCTTTGATTACATGCATATGCCCTTGAAGCTGCTGTTTATTTCTCGTTGCTTTTGCCTTTCTCAATTCAAGCTCCATTTTTTCAAAAAGCTTTTCATACGAAACATTCATGTTCGCCAACTCCCGTAACCCATTTTTCTATGTACAAGCATAGGCATTTTCCATGGAAAAATCAAAGATTTGGAATTTGCCAATCAATTGGTTCTTCATCCATTTCTAGCAACATTTTATTCGTTTTCGAAAAGGGCTTGCTCCCGAAAAAGCCTTTATGAGCTGCAAATGGGCTTGGATGCGGCGATTGGATAATCAAATGTTTCTGCGTATTGATTAGCTTTATTTTCTCCTGAGCAGGCCGTCCCCATAAAATGAAGACAATTGGCTTTTCTCGTTCGTTCAAAAGAGAAATGACTTTATCGGTGAATATTTCCCAGCCTTTTCCACGATGTGAATGAGCTGCACCAGCCCTCACTGTTAAAACTGTATTAAGCATTAATACCCCTTGTTCTGCCCATTTAACTAAATGCCCATGATTCGGAATGTAACAGCCAAGATCATCATTTAATTCTTTGTAAATATTTCTTAATGATGGCGGGATATTTACATCTGGCTTTACAGAAAAACTTAAACCATGTGCTTGTCCTTGTCCATGATATGGGTCTTGTCCTAGGATGACCGCCTTTACCTGATTAAATGATGTATAATGCAATGCGTTGAAAATGTCTTCCATTTCAGGATAAATCACTTTATGTGCATATTCGTCTTTTAAAAAGGAACGCAGCTGCAAGTAATACGGCTTATGAAACTCCTCTTCAAGAAGAGGTGACCAGTCATTTTTTAATATTTTTTTCAAGTGAACCATCCTTTCTAATTCCTATTTCTCTATACCCAATTTTCCATTCTTATGTTTAAACGAGTTGAGAAAGGATAAATAACAAATATGCAAGACCAATAGCTTTTTTTAAAGGGAGGATATTTTTCCATGCATGTAGTAAAAGTTTGTGAGAATGGTGTACAAGCATTAGATATCGTTGAAGACTTGACGGCTCAAGGGTTTACCCACGATGATATTTATATATTTGCTCATGGGATTGAGCGGTCTAAAGATCTAACGGATGCAACGGATACAGCAGCAGTAGGCGTTGGCGAACAAGGGTTATTTAACACAATTAGCAATGTATTCCAAAAAAGAGGTGACGAGCTTCGTTCCAAATTTGAAGCCGTCGGATTATCCGAGCAAGAAGCTGAAAAATATGAAGAAGTGCTTGATGGCGGACAAGTAGTCATTGTAGCAACCCATTAATATACGTCGGATGTAAGGCTGTCTCAAAATCGGGACAGCCTTCTATTATTCTGCAAATAATCGTTTCGACTTTACCGTCCAAACGACCGCACCAATTGCAACAATCGCAATAAATGCTTCAATCATAAAAATATTTTTAATTACACCTGCTTGATAAAGCGCAGCAGGGAAATCAAAGAGTGCATGAATCAAAATCGCATAAATAAAGTAGAGCGGTCTTTTACTTTTAATCGCATAAAGAACGAGAATGGATAATCCAATATGAAGCGACATTGCACCTAATCGCTCAATTCCACTGAGTAAAATTAAAAGTGGTGACCCAGTTGTTAATTGCTCTTGAACCGGTGCAAGTGCTACACTTGCTTGTTCATTTACAATTAGCGATTCGAATGTACCATTATTAATCATCAACGCGAAGACAAACAGCATCACGCTATTAATACCGATCAGAAGAATCGCTTCAATTCCACCATGCCCGATTCCAAAAGAAAGTCCATCCTTCCATCTACGGAACTTCTTCAAGGCGAATTTCATCATTAAAAATCTGCCCGTTTCTTCAAAAATACCAGCCATCAGTCCACCATAAAGCATAAATAACCACGGGTTTTCAAACCATTGCTTTGTCGTTTCATTTCCAACGAGGAAAAAGCTATGGGCAAGCCCTTCTAACACTTGGGCAAATAAGAAAAACGTCAACATACCGAATAAAAGAACTTTCAGCGATATACCAAATTTCTTTTTAAAAATAATTAGCAAAGCAATTGGTGTTCCTACTGCAATGAGAAAAGAAACGATAATTGCGATCATTGTTGCGGTTGTTACCATTGGTTTACTCTCCTTTCCCTTTTTACCCGATTAAAGAATCATATATTTTTCTCGCCTCTTTGGAATCTTTCGTACCATGGATAAGCGCACGTCCGTCTTTAAAAAACACAGCCCGGGTCCCTTCCTTCAAAACAGAAACGAGGAATGGATTACCGCCAACTTCATATCCTGCCGCGCGCCATTGATTAGCAAGCTTTTCTAATGCTAACCCATCGCGAAGGGCTGGACGAATTTGTACGGTATCTCTCCCACATAAAACGGCAACTTTCATTCCTGAATCGGCTTGCAAATACGGGTATGTCCGCTCATCCCCGCATGATAGGCAGCCAACATCTTTTAATGCCCCTGCCTTCAATGATAAATAATGATTTTCCCATAGATCAAAAGAAACATAGGCAGCCCTTACCGCATCCATATTCCCCGATAAAATCTTTAATGCCTCTGCCCCTTGATGGGCCGTAACCATTTGCACAGTCGGAGCAATGATGCCAACTGTATCACATGTTTGCCCTTGTAATGGTAATTTTTTCAATAGGCATTGCAAGCATGGGGTCACCCCTGGAATAATCGTAAACGCCATCCCAAAGCTGCCTACACATGAACCGAATAAATAAGGAATCGTATACTTTTGCGCTACATCATTTAGTAAAAAGCGCGTTTCAAAATTATCGGTTCCATCGATAAGTAAGTCGACATCGTCAATGAGATTTTCCAAAAGAACAGAATCAGCTTGAGCAACAATTGCTTCAATTTCAACGGCAGGATTGATTTGCGCCAATCTTTTTTTTGCGGCCGCCGCTTTCGGCCATTTTTGCAATGCATCCTCTTCCGTAAATAAATTTTGTCTCTGCAAATTGCTCATTTCTACATAATCGCGGTCGATCAGTGTTAACTTACGAATTCCTGCCCTTGTAAGCAGCTCTGACGTATGGGTGCCAAGCGCACCGACTCCAACAATCAATGCATGCTTTTTCCCAATTTCTGCTTGTCCTTTTTCCCCGATTGGCTTAAACAATATTTGCCGTGAATAGCGTTCATCCATCAGGAATTATCCTCCACTCACTGGTGGGATTAGCGCAATTTCATCGCCAGCTTCAATGATCACATCGTCAGTTACAAACTCCTCATTGATCGCGATCATAATGCCAGCCAGGCTGCCAAATGAATATTCAGCTTCTAAATCCACCCGCAATTGCTGAACGCTTTTTCCTGCAGCGTTAATCGCTAGCTCCGCACTGCCAGCCTCATCTTTGAGATGAGCAAATAATAATAATTTATTCATTCAAATCTGCCTCCTTCGGCTCGCCATCGGTATATTGCTTTGTTCCCTGCTGATTTCCAACCCACATTTCGCCGTTTTCCCAATGCTCTTTCTTCCAAATTGGCACGATTTCCTTCACCCGCTCTAGCGCATAGCGATTTGCCTCATATGCTTCTGGTCGATGCGGTGCGGAAACAGCAATCGCAATCGCTATGTCACTAATTTCCAAACGGCCAATTCTGTGGACCATAGCAGCTTCGACACCTGGCCAACGTTCTTTCATTTCCATAACGACTTGCTCCATTTTTTTCAATGCCATCGATTCATATGCTTCGTACTCAAGATATAACGTCCTTTTTCCGTACGTTAATTCCCTTACTGTTCCTATGAAAGTAGTGACCGCACCGGCTTCACGCCGCACTACTTTTTGAAAAACGTCGTCAATCTTAATCGGTTCTCTCGTAATTTCACAATTCATTTATTTCTACCACCTTTGGCAAGTTTCACAGCCTCTATATAATCATCCTGGGTATTCATATTCCAGACAATTTTTTCGTCCCTCTCTATATGAAACCATTCTGTATGTATTTGATCAAGTAATGCCTTTACAGATCTTTTTCCATCTTTTAACGTTTGTTCCGCCTTCTCAACGATCCGTGGGTCATACGCTGCAAACAGTGGATGCATTTGCTCTTTGTCCTGAGGCACGACCGCATCGCTATTTTTTTCCCGCAGTTTATTTACTAATGCTCGCCCGAATTGGGCAGAAGCAAATGGCAGATCACAGGCGACGATAAGACATAGATCATTCTTTACAGCCGATAGCCCGGTATATATGCCAGCTAATGGACCATGCCCTTTATAAGCAGGGCAATCTTCTACGATTGTAACTGGAAGTCCTTCGTATAATGACGGATCATTTGTGATTAAGATGATTTCTTCTGAGATTGGGGTAAACTCGGCAATGAGTCGATCAATGACCCGCATTCCGCTAATTTTCATCAAAGCCTTATTTTCGCCCATTCGACTTGATTTTCCACCTGCTAAAATAATCGTTTTCAACGGCAAGTCTCCCCCATCATCAAGATTTACTAATTAAGTAAAGTCCGCTATTCTTAAACTATTCATTATTCTGAATTGAGTGATCACATGATTATTAAGAAAATCATTATTTCAGTTGTGGGTATCATCGCCTCAGGGGCAATTTTGTGGCTAATGACCGGCAATTGGATCCAAACTGGCAAGCGCCCGATTGCTAACGGCGAGCACCCCTATGCAATTATTCTAGGTGCAAAAGTGAACGGAGAAACTCCCTCACTTTCTTTACAATATCGATTAGATGCAGCATTGCAATATGCCGAAAAGCACCCTCACGTCACCTTCATTTTATCAGGCGGTCAAGGTCCCGGTGAGTTTATCACTGAAGCCGAAGCGATGAAAATATATTTAATGGAACATGGAATAAATGAAGAGCGTATGCTCCTTGAAAAGCAATCTACGTCCACGTATGAAAATCTTCTTTTTTCCAAAGGGCTACTGCCACCTCAAGTCAAAGGGATCACCATCATCTCAAGCGATTACCATTTAGCGAGGGCAAAAAAACTAGCCGCATCACTCGGACTGCAAGTTAATGTCATCCCTGCTAAAACACCGAAAATCGTTCGGCATAAATTGTTTGCTCGCGAACGGCTTGCATTGCTGAAAACGATGATGGTTGGAAAATAAGCTTGTCCATTTATTATAACAGAAAGCGCCTCATTTCTTGGATGACCCGTTTCACTTAAAATAATGATTTTCCGATTGTTTGAAGGAGAGAGAACAATGAACGATGCATCACAAATTTATTGGGAGGAATTTTGGCAAGCTCAAGGCCAAGAAAAACCCAAATCAGTAAGCGCATGGCAATTTGGAGTTAATCCAGACAATTTAGCTCAATTAGTCATAGATGGGATAAAATCAGCCACTTGCTCTGGACTGATTTTTTACGAAATTGAAAACGTGCCACTTCCTTCGATTGAAGATTATAGCATCATCTTAAATAGTAAAGACGAACCTTTAGCAATGATTAAAACGGTCGATGTTAAAATCATGCCGATGAATGAAGTTCCTGAGGAGTTTGCGTTTGCAGAAGGTGAAGGGGATCGGACGTATCAATATTGGAAAGAAGCCCACGAAAAATTCTTTACTGATGAATTAAGTCGTCACGGCCTTACATTTTCGGATGATATGATATTAGTATGTGAACGATTTACATTAGTTGATATAAAAAACGCTTAAATATTGATAGGAGTGCAGCTGGAGTGACATTATTATCGATTGTTCAACTAGAGAAAAGAACAGGAAACACATTAGACTTTCCTGCATTTGATTTGACCATTAATAAAGGTGAGACCATTGCTATTTATTGCAATAGTGTAATTGGAAATACTTTACTTCGCATTATTTGTGGTGAACTGCCTCCAACTGGCGGAAACATTCATTTTCAAAAACAGGCGAAGAATAGGCAAGAATTTTTTAAGCAGTTCGGCCTTTCTTTGCAATCAGACGAATTATATGAACGATTGAACGCAAAAGAATACTTGCATTTTTTCAAAAAACTATATGATGTCGAAGTAAACATCGACATTATACTTGAAGAAGTTCGACTTATTGATAAAAAACATATTCGTTCTGAGAAGCTATCTTCTTCCGAGAAAAAGCGACTCCATTTCGGAAGATCGATCTTACATAATCCAAGTTTTATTATGATGGAAAATCCTACCCAAAATCTCGATTTAGAGAGTACGATGATTTTACATCGATTCATTTCCAATTTGGAAAAGCAAGGTAAGTCGATATTGATCACAACTGATAATTTAGAAAACGCGATTTCACTGACCAATCTTGTATATCGTTTAGATCATACTGGTCTTAATAAATTAGATGTAGTAGATGATCGTGAAGAACCGATGATTGAAGAAAAACATGAAAGCATCGTTCAAGAACAAACAGAGCCAGAATCGAGTATCCCTATTCGCATTGATAAAATTCCAGCAAAGGTAGACGATAAGATTATTTTATTTGATCCGACCGAAATTGATTTTATTGAAAGCAATAGCGGTGTTTCAAATTTAAATGTCAATGGCGAAACATTTCCTAGCTCGCTTACCCTTCAAGCGTTACATGATCGTTTGCAGCCATTTGGATTTTTTCGCTGTCACCGTTCTTATATCGTTAATCTACAAAAAGTAAAAGAAGTAATTACATGGACGAGAAATAGTTACAGTTTAATTCTCGACGATCAGAAAAAAAGCTCGATCCCTTTATCGAAAGGTAAAATGGATGAATTGAAGCAAATTATCGGGATGTAAAGGCGAATTTCCGCCCTTTTTTCTGCTCCATTCAGGCTCTATTTTGCGCCATTCGCCCTCTTATATGCTCCTTTGAACGTTGATCTAATGCGGTTTCTTCATTTTCTCCATATGATGAAGTCAGCAAATGAAAAAGGAGCAGATAGAATGGAACATATCATTGAAGTGAACCAATTAATGAAAACGTTTGGTAATAAAACAGCTTTAAAAAACGTTTCTTTTCATGTAAAAAAAGGAGAAACTTTTGGTTTTCTCGGACCAAGTGGATCTGGGAAAACAACGACGATAAAAATTTTAACTTCACAATTATTACATACTGCCGGGAATGTGAATGTACTCGGTAAATCGGTATCGAAAAAGAAACACCCTTCCATTATGGAAAAGATCGGAATTCTAACAGATAATAGCGGGTTGTATGATCGATTATCGATTTATGACAATCTTTTACTTTATTGCAAGTTGTATGGAGTAAAAGAAAACAGGATTAGCGAAGTATTAGAACAGGTTAACTTAGCAAACGAGCAGAGAACAATCGTTAAAGAACTTTCCAAAGGAATGAAGCAACGCGTCACACTTGCTCGTGCAATTATCCATAAACCAGCTTTACTGTTTTTAGACGAGCCAACTTCAGCACTTGACCCAGTTAATACAAAGCAGATTCACGAAGGCTTACGCCAATTAAATAAAGAAGGTACGACGATCTTCTTAACGACACATGATATGGATGAAGCCGAACACTTATGTGATCGAGTCGCCTTTCTTCATAATGGAGAAATTCAAGCACTCGATACGCCGCAAAATCTACGTTTACAATATGCAGATTTAACAATTACTGTCCTTTTGAAAGATAAGCGCAAGATCTCCATTGAAAAAAACGCCGCTGGAGCAGATCAAATATATCAATGGATGAAAAAGGATGAACTGCTTTCCATCCATTCGAATGAACCAACATTAGGAGATATTTTCGTTACGTTGACTGGGAGGGATTTAGTATGACATTTTCATTTAAACGAATAAATGCCATTTTCCAAAAGGATTGGAAGGAATTATATAAAAATTCATATATTTTATTCACATTAGCGATGCCTTTAGCTTTCGCGGCATTATTAGGCAGAATCGGGGATGAAGCCGCCCATATGCAATCAATGCCGATTACGCTCGCATTGCTCATTGCCGGTGTCTTTATTCAAGCTGCCATGATTGCTGAAGAAAAAGAGAAGAATACATTACGCGGACTGCTGCTTTCACCTGCAACAACAATTGAAATATTAATTGGAAAAAGTGCACTAACCTTCATCATGACTGTACTTGTGATCATTGGCTCAATCACGCTAAGCGATTTTCACGTTGAAAATATGGCAATGTTTTCCTTACTTATTTTAATTAATCTTATTTTTTATATTTCCATGGGGACGATCCTTGGCCTGCTTTCAAGGACGGTTATGGAGACAACGATCATCGGAATGCCTGCCATGGTTATTTTCGGATTAGCCCCAATGTTCATTTCCTTAATCGAAAATAAAGCGATCGTAAAGCTCATCAATTTCTTGCCGAGTGAACATTTTACTGCTGCTTGGCTTATACTTAGCAATGGACAAAGCGATATTGGTCATCATGTTTTCGTTCTACTTATTTGGGCAATTGCTTCATTAGTCATCACTTTTGTTATTTATAGGAAAAGGCAGTTTGATAAATAAGAACCATATAAAAGAAGTGGGATTTTACTAAACATCGTACGTTCGATTGGCTGTATTAAAGACTTTTTACCAGTGAAGGTAAATCGGACGAGGTTCGATTTACCTTACTGAGGATCTTTTGACCGGGAGGGGCTATCGGACGAGGTTCGATTTACCTTACTGAGGATTTTTTGACGGGGAGGGGTAATCGGACGAGGTTCGATTTACCTTATTGAGGATTTTTTGACCGTGAGGGGCTATCGGGTGGGGTTCGATTTACCTTACTGAGGATCTTTTGACCATGAGGGGCTATCGGACGGGGTTCGATTTACCTTATTGAGGATTTTTGGACGATGAAGGGCAATCGGACGAGGTTCGATTTACCTTACTGAGGATCTTTTGACCGGGAGGGGCTATCGGGTGGGGTTCGATTTACCTTACTGAGGATCTTTTGACCGGGAGGGGCTATCGGACGGGGTTCGATTTACCTTACTAAAGATCTTTTGACCGGGAGGGGCTATCGGGCGGGGTTCGATTTACCTTACTAAGGATCTTTTGACGGGGAGGGGCTATCGGACGAGGCTCGATTTACCTTACTGAGGATCTTTTGACCGGGAGGGGCTATCGGAAGAGGCTCGATTTACCTTATTGAGGATTTTTGGACGAGGAGGGGCAATTGGGCGGGGTTCGACTTACCATAATGGTTTAATTTGCTATCAAGGGGAAATTGATAATAATCTGAGCATAAAAAAGAAGGGGTTATTCAAAAGTCAATAAAAGTTTGACTTCTAGAACAGCCCCTCCCCCCTATTTCTTCCGTTTCTTCTGCCAAACCGTAATCTTTTTCCATTTCTCTTTTTCAGCAAGGGCAAGCTGTTTATCTTCTTTGCGCTCAATGTATGAAAGTTCTTTTTGCAGTTTTACATAGCTTTGATAACGTTCAACACCGATCGTTCCTTCTTCAATCGCCTGTTGTATCGCACAGCCTGGTTCACCATGATGCAGACAATCTCTGAATTTACACTGTGATGCGAGCTCTTCAATATCTGCAAACCCTTGGCTCAAGCCGGTATCTGCTTCCCAAAGCTGCAATTCTCTCATTCCCGGCGTATCGATTAAAATTCCACCTTGCTCAAGCACGATCAGCTCTCGATGAGTCGTTGTGTGTCGGCCTTTATCGTCATCCTTACGAATATGTCCCGTTTTCAATTTTTCCGTTCCAATAAAGGCATTGACCAGTGTCGATTTCCCGACTCCTGACGAACCAAGCAGTGCAACGGTTTTCCCTTGCTCTATATATGCCGATAGTGATTCAAGCCCAAAATTCTGTTCGACACTGACAACATGGATTGGAACCCCCATTGCCACGGATTCTGTTTCCTTCACTCTCTCCTCGATTTCATGACAAAGATCGGCTTTACTTAATACTATTACCGGATTTGCCCCACTTTCCCAAGCGGTAAGTATATATCGTTCCATTCTCCGTACGTTAAAATCAGCGTTCAATGCAACAACAATAAAGACCGTATCCACGTTTGCGGCAACAATTTGCTCTTCTGTTCGATTGCCCGCAACATTTCGGGAAAATTTACTTTTTCGATTTATAATATGATGTATCGTCGCTCGGCCTTCATCTTCCCTCACTGTAAGAACTACCCAATCACCGACAGCCGGATATTCACTGGGCCCAGCAGCATTGAAACGGAATTTTCCCGACACTTCAGCAAGCACTTCCCCATGTTCCGTAATTACTCGATACATCCGTTTATGTTCAAGGGCTACTCTTCCTACTGTGAATCCTTTATGTGTATATGATTCAAATTCAGCTTCAAAAAAACGACCCCAACCTAATTTGTTCAAATTCATGTCCATCCTCCAATTCAATTTTCTCATAAAAAATAACCGCAAGCTGCGGTTAATTATGTTCATATAACAGGCATACAAAACCCGTCCACGATAAAACCATGAGCTTACATATTGCCCATGGAAATTGGAATGATGACAGAAGTAAAATACGTTACGAACAGTCGACACCGATTTCCATGGGCAGAATAATGAAATTTGTTATATCACTTATTACAATAGCCATAATGCATTCCTCCCTTGGAAAATCTGATGTATTTACTACAATGATTGTACTATGAGCGAACATTAATTGTAAAGATCCGTTGTTTAATCAAACGTTTGATTAATGAAAACGTCTCCCTAAAATTGTTAAATTTCCTTGCTTTCTTTTATCAAGCTATTGGTATATTCTAAAATAAACAACAAGCGCTATCTGGGAGGAAATTTTTATGACAATGAAAAAAACATTGACACTCGCTGGATCCGATTCGAGCGGTGGAGCAGGCATACAAGCAGACTTGAAAACTTTTCAAGAAAATGGTGTGTATGGAATGACGGCGTTAACATCTATCGTAACGATGGATCCAAACAACGGATGGAATCATGAAGTTTTTCCGATTGATGTTGCTACCGTTGAAAAACAATTAAATACGATTCTTTCTGTTGGAATTGATGCAATGAAAACAGGAATGCTCGGTTCAGTAGACATTATTGAACTTGGCGCAAGAAAAATGGACGAACATCAAATGGCGAATATCGTCATCGATCCTGTCATGGTTTGTAAAGGGGAAGATGAGGTACTTCAACCTGAAAATACTGAAGCGATGCGCGAGCTTTTAGTTCCGCGTGCAACAATTGTAACTCCAAACTTATTCGAAGCATGGCAACTGGCCAAAACTGGACCGATCAAAACGATCGATGATATGAAAGAAGCGGCAGCAAAAATTCACGAGCTCGGTGCTAAAAACGTTGTGATTAAAGGTGGCGTAGGCATTGAGCATGATAAGGCCGTTGATCTTTTCTATGATGGTACGGATTTTACACTGTTTAAAGAACCTAAACTTGAAACAACGTATAATCACGGTGCTGGATGCACATTTGCGGCAGCGATTACTGCTAACCTTGCAAAAGGCAAATCAGTAAGAGATGCTGTTGAAGCCGCTAAACAATTTGTAACAGCAGCGATTGAACATGGCTGGAAATTAAATGAATATGTCGGCCCTGTTATGCATGGCGCTTATAGTCAATATGTTGGCAATGTGAAAAACTAATTTCAAAAACCCGGTGGGACATTTTTCGTCTCAGCGGGTTTGTTGATCATAAATCGATTTAGTTCAAGCAAACTCTATTCTACTTTTGACTGTGAAGATTCTCTAACCATTAATTCACAAGGAAACACATATTGTCGAGCAACTTGCGACACCTTATTTTCAATATTATTAATAAGTAATTCTGCTGCCTTTTGCCCCATCTCAAATCCGGGCTGAGCAATCGTCGTTACTGGCGTCTCGACTAAATGTGCAAATGGAATATTATCAAAAACTATGAGTGCAATGTCTTCACCAATTTTCACTTGATTTTCTTTAAATGCCTCAAGTGTTTCAAGGAAAACTAGATCATTTCCAGCAAATAAAGCGGTTGGTGGCTCTGGTAGCGAAAAGAGCTTCTTTAATTCAGCTTTCATTTTATGAATTTCTGCATGTAACATATAGTCTTCTCTTAGCGGGATATTCTCTTCCTTCATTGCATCTTTATATCCTTGCAGCCTGTCAATTCGCGGACTTATGCTTAATGGCTGGGTGGCAATCGCAATCCGCTTATGTCCGTTTCCTATAAAATGACGAATTGCCTCGTAACTAGCCTCGCTATTGCTCGCCAAGACGAAATTAGCATGTAAACCTTCGACTTTCCTATCCATGAAAACAACGGGGTAATTTTCATTCATCATTTTTTCATACAATTCGATATTTTTTCCCGTTGGAAAAATAATCAGACCATCCACTTGCTTTGCCCGCAATACTTCTATGTATTCCCTTTCCTTTTCCGGATCATCATCTGCATTACAAAGGATGGCGTGCAATCCATGTTGCTGGCAATAATCCTCGATGGAACGGCTGACTTCTGTGGAAAAGCGGTGCATAATATTTGCGACAATTACGCCGATCATTGATGTACGTTTTTGCTTAAGGCTCCGGGCCAAATAATTAGGTTGATAACCTAGTTCTTTGATCGCTTGATCGATTTTTTTCTTTGTCTCTTCTCCCATATATTCAAATCGTTTATTAATAAATTGAGAAACA
Organism: Bacillus sp. FJAT-50079; assembly: GCF_018343515.1. Classification (GTDB taxonomy): domain Bacteria; phylum Bacillota; class Bacilli; order Bacillales; family Bacillaceae_C; genus Lederbergia. The sequence continues at coordinate 451,937 of NZ_JAGYPD010000001.1, forward strand.
GTGCTTTTGGAAACCCCTGCTTTTTTGGCGACATCGGCCATCGTTACCCTTGACATAACATCTTCCTCTTTCGATCACTTTTACATACTATATTAAAGACTCTAATCTGTTTAATCCACTTTTATCGCACCCAAATAAGGACTACTCCCTCGTAATCACTCCTTTTTTTTAGTAAAATAGAACCATTACCCCATATTAAGGGAGGTTTATTTGAATGGAAGAAATGAATACAATGCAAGTACAGCAAGTGATTAATCAATTTGCTGGAAAGAAGGTCTTCATACATTTAGAAACGACGAATGGGGCCTATGCTTCACATAAAGACGAAACTTTTTTTTCAGCCGGAGCGTATATTCGCAACGGAGAAATATGTTATGAACATGGAAAAATCGTTGGGGATGGTCCGTACCGAGTAGGATTGAAGCTCCCATACGGCTGGGTATATGCTGAAGGACTTACCCATTTTGAAATTGATCATCTTGGCAGGCTTTTGCTTGCAGGTTTAGACTTCGATGGTAAATTGGCGGTTGCACTTGAATTAAGTGAAACACCTTTCGAATAATTTTTTAATAAAAAGGAGACGAATTCCGTTGGAAAAAGAACGTCACGTTTTAATTGTGCTTCCCCATCCCGATGATGAAGCGTTTGGAATTTCGGGGACAATTTCTGCATATATCGACCAAGGAACTCCCGTTACGTACGCTTGTTTAACTTTAGGTGAAATGGGGAGGAGCCTTGGAAATCCACCGTTTGCAACCCGGGAATCACTCCCACACATTCGTAAAGAGGAACTAAAAGCCGCTGCTAAAGCAATGGGTTTAGCCGATTTACGATTGATGGGCTATCGTGATAAAACGTTGGAATTCGAAAATGATGAGCAGCTTGCAAACATGGTTTTTGGTTTAATTGAGGAGCTTAACCCTTCACTTGTCATTACCTTTTATCCTGGTTATTCGGTTCACCCTGATCATGAAGCGACTGGAAGGGCTGTCGTTCGTGCTGTTCGCAGATTGCCAAAAGAATCACGCCCCAAATTACATTGCGTCGCCTTTTCGAATAATCATGAAGCCGAAATTGGGCAAGCCGATATCGTTCATGATGTTAGCCCATATTGGAAAAGAAAAATTGAAACGTTAAAAGCTCATATTTCCCAAACAGCTGGTATGTTTGAGGACATGGAAGACGAACAAGCAGCGCAAAACCCGGATTTAATCGAACGCTGGCAAAAAGAACGCTTCTGGACGTATGACTGGGAAAAAGATAAGGTTTTATAAAAAATAGCCCCTTCAGGCCAACGAAGGGGCTTTTTGCATTTAGGTATATTTCAGTTTTTTACTGGCGCAAAATCGAGTATGCTTCTTTTAAATTCCGTACCGGTCATCAGTTGCCCCGATGGTGAGCGATACATAAGATGTTCCTCAGACAATTCGGTCGGTGAAGCGACACCCGCCGCGGCAGCAAGATTAAATAATCCTTCTCTAAGTGAAATAACGTAATTGGCGACCCGGTACATTTTCTCCTCAATGACAAGCGCTTTTTCACGGTTTGGGTCCGTTGTTGCGACACCGACCGGACATGTATTGTTATGGCATACTTGCGCCATAATACAGCCCACTGAAATCATCATGCCGCGGGCGGTATTAACAAGGTCGGCGCCAAGGCATAATGCATAGGCGATCTGATCAGGTGTAACTAATTTTCCCGAAGCAATGATTTTCAGCTGATCACGAATGCCATATTTTTTTAGCATATCATCAAGTAAAGGCAAGGCTGAAAATAATGGAAGCCCTGCTGCATCAGATAACTCTTGAAAAGTGGCTCCTGTCCCGCCCTCGCCGCCATCAATCGTTAAAAAATCAGGGGTTCTTCCAAGCTTAGCCATTTCACTTACAAAGCTCTCCACTTCTGCTATTGATCCCGCGACGATTTTTACCCCAACTGGCTTCCCTCCTACTTCCCTTAACTCCTCTACGAAATGTAATAACCCTTCCGTATCGCGAAATTGCCGGAATCTGTTCGGGCTATCAACCGTTTGCCAAGGGGGTACATTACGAATTTCGGCAATTTCAGGTGTGACTTTTTCACCTAGAATATGACCACCTCGTGTTTTTGCCCCCTGTGCTAGCTTTATTTCAAATGCCTTTACTTGGTTCATTTCACTTTTTTTCTTAAACAGCTCCCAAGAAAACTCCCCTTCCTCTGTTCGGACACCAAATAGTCCAGGACCAATTTGCATAATAATATCGACGTCTCCTCGTAAATGATGCAAGGAAAGGCCACCTTCTCCTGTATTCATCCATGTTCCGCCTGCAATCCCAAGACCTTTCGATAAGGCAATAATCGCATTTTTCCCTAAAGCCCCATAACTCATCGCCGATTGGCCGACGAGCCCTTTCACTTTAAATGCCTGTCTACAATGGTGTTCACCGATAACGACCGCATCTTCATTAGCTAATAGCTGAGGATCTACGAGTCGATCTTCACAATGCTCTTTGCGATTAAACAGTCCTTCTCGATCAATTGTATATAACTTCGTTTGTACTTTAGGCTTTTGGTCAATGCGTAGCTCCTCGTGTAAAAGCGGAAACATTGCATTCCTTATGTAAAATCCCGGTTGATCAAAATCTCGCTCAGATCCAAATGCATGGATACGCTCTTTATACTTTCCTGATTTCACGACACTTTCATATTGGTGTCTTGAAAATGGTTTACCCTCACGATTATTAGTAAATAGATACTGTCTAAATTCCGGTCCGATATTTTCCATTAAATAACGAATATTTCCGAGCAACGGGTAATTCCTTAATACCGAATGTTCCTTTTGACGCGCGTCAAGTATGTAAATCCAAAGAAAAATAACGATTGGGACTAAAATCAATACAATGAAAACAATAAACATGATTAACGCAAAAAGCTCCGGAGTACGCATACCCATTCACCTGCTTTTTTACTACTTATTTATCTCAATTCGTGAATTTTAAACATAAAAATACCGCTGAATTCATTTCAGCGGTTCATTGTTATTTTGATATTTTCAACCCTTCAAGCGCCTGTACAATTGCCTTGGCAACTCCATCATTATCGTTTGTATCAGTCACATGCTTAGCGATTTCTTTCACTGGCTTTTCCCCATTGCCCATTGCAACCGAATGACCAGCAATTTCTAGCATAGAGATGTCGTTATAGTTGTCTCCCAATGCCATTGTGTCTGCTAATGAAATGCCTTGAGCTTCTGTATATCTTTGCAAAGCGGCTCCTTTTTGAGCTTGATAATGCATCACCTCAAGGTTATTACGGCCTGATGATGTCACTTCAATTCCAGCAATTTCTTTCAGAAGTGTTCTTGCTTTTTCCAATGTTTCTTCGTCTCGTGAAAAGGCAAGAAATTTATATACATGACAATCTTCCTCTGCAAAAATTGGACCATAATCGTCAATGACTTTGATTAAGCGCTGATTAAAACGGTCATCTGCTGATTTACGGATTTCTTCAATGTTCATCGATGGATTTGCCGTATGGAAAATATCGACAACGACTTGAATTCCATTTTCATAGCTTGTCGTATACGTGCCACCTCGTGTATACAATTCAAAATAAATATCTAAATCGGAAAAAACGGACGTGATTTTTGTTGAAGTTTCGCCATCAAGCCCCACCGAAAAAGATACATTTCCATCTTTATCACGAATTTCCCCGCCATTTACACAAATAGCAGGACAATCAATTCCAGCTCTATCTAATACGTAGCGGACCTCACTATATGCCCTGCCCGTCGCAACGATAAAATCAATTCCTTGTTCCTGTGCTGCTTTAATTGCTTGAACGGTCGCCTCACTGACTTCTTGTTTCGCGTTTAATAATGTTCCATCCATATCTGATGCAATACATTTAATCATTGAAAAGCTCCTTCTCGAAGAGGTTCTCCCCTCTCTTATTGCTTCATATTGTAACTGAATAAGCGACACTTTGCAAAAAAGGGAGCCTATCTGCTATGATCATTATCTAAATCACTGTTTTCACGAACACTCTCTTTTTTGGCAAAATAAAGCTCTGGATTTCCTTACCTCAATGCATTAAGATAAGGAAGGTTTGAATTTTTATGTATTAGATGAAAGGAACGTAAACAGTGAAAAACACTAGGGCATTTACAATAAATGATTTACTTCTATTTTTAATCCCGTCCATTATCGGCGTTTTTTTATTCATGATTCCAATCCCTCAAAGAGTGGGATCACCATTCCAATTGCTATTTTATCTAACTCATTACAAAATTGGTTAAGTGCAATGATTCCAACAATCATGGTAGCGATTATTTTTATTGCTTTTATTGGAACCTTACTAGTAAAAACAGTAAGACCTCTTTTTATGAGCCGATCCTCATTTCTAACAGCATTGTTTGATGTTCCGGTTATTTGGGTAATTGCTCGAGTTTTGGCAGTCATTTTTTCAATCATGGTTTTCTTTAAGCTTGGTCCAGAAGCGATTTGGTCTGAAAATACTGGGGCCATTTTAATGTTCGATTTATTGCCTGTACTTTTTTGTGTTTTCTTTTTTGCAGGGTTATTGCTTCCACTGCTCCTAAACTTTGGATTGCTCGAGCTTTTCGGGGCACTTTTAACAAAATTTATGCGTCCCGTTTTTAAATTGCCTGGAAGATCTGCCATTGATGCGCTCGCCTCATGGCTTGGTGATGGGACAATTGGGGTTTTGCTTACTAGCAAACAATATGAAGATGGGTACTATACGAAACGAGAAGCGGCAATTATCGGCACAACTTTCTCGGTCGTATCGATCACATTTAGCATCGTTATCATTAAGCAAGTTGGCTTAGAAAGCTATTTCGTCCCTTATTATTTGACGGTTACCCTCTCAGGTATGATTGCCGCGATTGTCTTGCCACGCATATGGCCGCTTGCTAACAAGCCGAACACGTTCATTAATGAGAAAGTCGACGACAATACAATGGAATTAATTCCTGATGGCTATTCGCGCTTCGAATACGGAATGGAACAAGCCCAGTTACAAGCAAGAAGAAGCCGCAGCGTTAGTAAATTTCTTCAAGATGGAGTCAAAAATATTCTTGATATGTGGATAGGTGTCGCACCGATCGTTATGGCCATCGGTACGGTTGCATTAATCATCGCGGAATATACGCCGATCTTTCAATGGCTTGGTCTGCCATTCATCCCGCTCCTTGAATTACTGAGAATTCCTGAAGCACAAGCAGCATCACAAACATTGATTGTTGGTTTTGCGGATATGTTCCTGCCTTCCATCTTAGCAGCAGGAATTGAGTCAGAAATGACACGATTTATTATTGCTGCTGTCTCCGTTACTCAGCTCATTTATATGTCTGAAGTAGGTGGATTGTTGCTCGGTTCAAAAATACCAGTTGGCATGAAAGATTTAATTATTTTATTCCTATTGCGGACTTTAATCACATTGCCAATCATTACCTTAGTTGCTCATATCATTTTTTAATTTTAAAAATGCCTAGCCTCTAACCATTTTGGTCGGATGCTAGGCATTTATTGCATCATGCATTTTTTTGCAAATACGCTCTAATCATGAAAAAGCTAATTTCATCCGGTAGCAGCTCTTTGATTGGTGTCAGTCTCGTTGAATCAGCTTCTTTAACAGCCTTCGCAATAAGGTCTTCATATTGCTCCGGGATAAATTGGTTCCAATCGATTTCCATTCCTTCGTCAAAACACTTGATCAAATGTCCTTCAATCGTTCTCTCAGAAATCTCGCGTTCATTTGCAATCTGAGCAACACTATGACCCTCTTGTAACATCTTGTAAGTTGTATGATGACTCACTTCTTTATCGCTTTTTACGGCCGGCCTTTTTTCTATATTCGGAACAAAGCTTGAAGTTTTTTCAACGTCATTTTCCTCACAATACAATTGAATCACTTCAAGAAATGGTGCTCCATACGCTTCTAATTTTCGTTCTCCGATGCCTTTTATGTGCAGGAGCTCTTGCTCGTTACGCGGCAACAATCCACTCATTTCTCGCAATGTCGCATCCGAGAAGATGATATATGGAGGTACTTTTTCCGCTTCAGCAATCTCTCTTCGTAACGCACGTAGCTTTTCAAATAAGTCATTGTCTTCAATAATTTGTGTAATCTGTACTTTTTCCTTCTGCATCACATGTTCTTTTCCACGAAGAACTTCTCCAGCCTGATTTGTTAGCAATAAGGTCGGATATGCGCCATCCGTTGGTCGTAAATATCCCTCGGCCGTCAGAAAGTCGATGAATTCACTTACTTCCTTCTGCGTCTTTTCCTTCATAATTCCGTACGTCGACAACTGATCAAACTGAAAGCTTTTTATTTTTTTATCCCCTGAACCTGTAAGTACCTTCGCAATCATCGTCTTGCCGAAGCGCTCATTCATCCGTCGAATACAAGACAATACCATTTGCGCCTCAACCGTTACATCGACCTGTTCGCGATCATCTGTACAATTTCCGCATTTTTCACACTCAGAAGCATTCTCTTCACCAAAATAATGAAGAATATATTGCTGTAAACATGACTCTGTATGACCATAGGCAACCATCTGCCTTAGCTTTGCATATTCGTTTTCTTTGCGACCTTCATCCATATCAGATTGCTCTATTAAAAACGATTGGATGTGGATATCCTGTGGAGAAAACAGTAGAATACAAGCACTTTCTTCACCATCACGGCCCGCTCTTCCCGCCTCTTGATAGTAAGCCTCCATATTGCGAGGGATATGAAAGTGGATAACAAATCTTACGTTAGACTTATTAATCCCCATTCCAAAAGCATTCGTTGCAATCATAACCGTCACGTCATCGTAAAGAAAACGTTCTTGCATTCGATTCCGCTCATGCTCTGACATCCCCGCATGATATTTTCCTACCGCTATCCCTTTTGTCTGTAAAAAATGATGAAGTCGATCGACTTCTTTCCGAGTTGCTGCATAAATAATTCCAGCCTGCTCCTTATTTTTTCCAATATAGTCTATAAGAAAACGATCACGATCTTGTCCTTTTACAACTTGGAAATGCAAATTTTCCCGACCAAAACCAGTAATCACTGTGTTTTGATCGTCAATATGGAGAAGTTCACAAATATCTTCGCGCACATGAGGAGTAGCCGTTGCGGTTAGAGCCAAAACGACCGGCTTTGGCTTAATTCGACTAATCAATTGTTTTATATTTAAATAGCTCGGTCTAAAATCATGACCCCATTGCGAAATACAATGCGCCTCATCAATTGCAATGAGAGAAATGTGAATTCCATCAAGCAATCGAAGAAATGACGGAGCTTCAAGCCGTTCTGGAGCTACATAAACAAGCTTATACTCTCCATTATAAACACCAGCAAGCCGTTGCTGCATCTCTTCTCCAGAAATCGCACTATTAATATATGTAGAGGGAATGCCTGCTTTATCTAACGCATCCACTTGATCTTTCATTAATGAAATAAGAGGAGAAATGACAATCGTCACACCGCGAAAAAGCATCGCTGGTATTTGGTAACAAACTGATTTCCCCCCGCCCGTCGGCATGATACCGAGCGTATCCTTACCATCCATTACTTTTTGAATAATCGCTTCCTGCCCATCTCGGAAATGATCATATCCGAAATGTGTGTGCAGCAGGTGATTTGCTTTAGTGAGCAATAGATAAAACCTCCATACTAGTAGATACATAATAGTATAGCAAAAATATGGATGTTTTTTTCATGATATTAAAACTGGTGATTTCCGCGGGGCGGTCCGTGAGCTTTTTCAGACCCCGAGCTTCGTTCCTTTAATACCAATTTGGTCGAAAACAATTAAAAAGATCCTAACATTCATTTTTCGAATGTCAGGATCATCTATCACTTACTTATTCCACATATCAATAATCTGCTCAGCAAGATAACTTAAGTTTCGCTTCGCTTTCTCTGAAATATTTGCCTGTTTTGTTTTATGGTCGATCTGCGATAAATGTTTTTCCATAAACTTAATTGCTTGCTTTGTTGATCCTTTTTCAGCATGGTGAATCGCTTGTTTATAACTATTATTTAATTGAGATGCTAGCGGACCTGTTAATTCACCATTGTTTTCATATTGGGACATTAAGCCTTCCAATGCCGTGAACAATGCTGGCGTCTCCAATGAAGGAATCGGCACCTTGCTCCAATCAATGTCAGATGCAAAATAGAAGCTCGGATATGCTGGCTGATTATACGTCACATTTTGCCAAGCAATTCCCGTTCTATATTGAGCATCATGCATTAATGTATACAATTTTCGATCTGTTACTTCTGTAGTCACAAAAATTCGAATTGCTGAGCTATCTGCGGTTCTGACAAGTAGCTCTTCCCTCCAGTCACCGAAAATATCAGCTACTAATGAAGGATTTCCCTTCGTACCATTGTTCGTTCTCGTATCAGTTGCGGTTAGCAATCTACCTTTTTTCCAATCATCGATTGTTGTAGTGGCATCACCAGAACCTCCGACAATTTGGGTCGTCATATTTGCCGACCATTTAATATTCATGTTTGTTCCCGGAGCTGAAGTATTAATCTGCTCACCATCAGCCGTCCATAATCCCACCGCCCATGTTTCTAAACCACGCTTGTCAGGATCGACGTCTCCCACCATTCCACGACCTGTATCTCTTCCGGTATATCCGCCGTAAATCACTTTACCTGTTTTCGCATCGCGCAATGCATATCCATAAGGTGCCGAAGCGCCTCCTTCATGAACCATGAAAATTTCAAGTCCGGGCCTGTCAGGATCAATATCAGCAACATGCAGTGCATCACCATGCCCAACTCTTGCTATTGCTCCGGGGTCTGCACTTTGAGGAGGCATAATATCCATCGAACTGTATAATAATGTTCCGTCATGGTCAATCGTAGCTCCGCCATATATGATTTCCTGCTTTCCATCTCCATCCACATCAGCAGTACTTAGTGAGTGGGCTCCTTGAGTGGTAAGCGTTCCAAACTCCGGATCAGTCCCATCGCGACCATGCGGACCGTCATTAAATGGATTCGTCATCGGCGTCCAACCACTATCAACATACCAAATTTCTTCTAAATTTTTTCCGTTCCAATTATACGAAACGAGTGTCGTTCTCGTATAATATCCTCTTGCAAAAACAGCCGCGGGTTTCTCGCCATCAAGATAGGCAACACCTGCTAGAAAACGGTCTACCCGATTTCCTGGCTCAATTCTTGCCATCGCATAGTCGCCCCACATCAAGCCGTCATCATGTCGTCCTGGTTTATAATGAATCGTTTCTAATTCATCCCCTGTTGCACCTTCAAAGACCGTTAAATATTCGGGACCTTCTAGAATAAAACCTTCAAAATTTCTCAGTCGATTATTTCCACTTCTACTAGGAGCATACACATCAATAAAATAATCTGCCAATGACTCAGCATCAGCCCGCGATAACGGATAACTATATTTATTTTCAGTTCCCAAAGCCGCTTCTAGGGTTTTCGGCCAATGACCTTGTACGACTTCCTCATGTTCATGCCAGCCCATAAACATTTTGACCAGATGGTTATAATAATCCTCATTACTCATGCGATAGTCATCTTCATTGCTATACCCAGCGTCAATATCTTCTTGAAGCATCCTTATATATTTTTCAGAAGTAATATTTCCTTCTTTATCGTATTTAATAATCTTTGTACCCGGAGCCGTTTTAAACATCATTTCTGCTTTGCCATCTCCATCAAAATCATATACTAAAAATTGTGTGTAGTGAGCCCCGGCCCTAACGTTTGGCCCTAGATCAATGCGATAAAGAAGCGTTCCTTCGAATGTATAGCAGTCGATATACACATTTCCCGTATAGCCTACTTGCGATACATCTTTAGAGTTTGATGGATCCCATTTTACAAAAAATTCGTATTGTCCATCTCCGTCAACATCCCCTACACTCATATCATTTGCTGAATACGTATATAGCTCACCAGCAGGTGTACTTCCATCTGCCGGTTTATTCAATGGCAAATCATAATATTGATTTTCCCACGGTGTGACTGTATTACTTTCATCTACTTCCTTCCCATCAACAACTGCTCTTACATGATATTCGGAATTTTCCTCACCTTCTCGGTCCAAATAATTTGTACTGTCACTTATATAGGCAATTTTCTTTCCATCGCGATACAGATTGAAATTTGCTCCTATCAATCCATTCTCTCCAAAGTCAGTCACTTCATTTGCCGATAATCTCCAACTAATAAACACACCTTCAGAGGTCGAGGCTGCAACGAGTCCCCTGTCTAAATACTCCATTTGCATACTAATCTTCTCATCTATGTTGTCAGTTTTCTCTGCCCCCGCGGCCCCAGATATCCCCGTAAATAATAATGGTATCGCTAAAGCGACAGTCAATGCTTGTCTACCAAAACCAGACCTTTTGAACATACTTCTATTCACCGTCCTTTATTTTTTAGACAACCGTTTTCTAGTTTCCCCCTCCCTTGTAAGCCTTTTCATTAAAACTTCCTCACAATTATAGATTGACAATTCCGATAAAAAAATTTAAAAAACAGTTATGTTTCTTGAAAAAACAGTGATTCTATTAAGGTAATTCGACATAATTTTCGCTAAACAGGTAAATACTCCCTATCAGTTTGTCGAATCAAGCTCTTTAGTTCTACCCGCATACTAGGCAATAAGATAGAGTTCAGTCGAAAGGACAAAATTGCTCCTATGTAGTTCCTAAAATGATAAATTATAACCCATTAATACGGAAGAAGAACCGATCTCCAGTTAAGGAGGCCGGTTCTTCTTTTATTCAGTCACTCGTTTGTTTTCTCCCTTGGCAACCATCCAAACTTTGTATTTGTATACTATCGAGTTATGATCGCATTTAGTAAGGTGAACATCCATAGTACATGATTAACTAGCGGGTTTACATGAAGTTAACGACCAAAAAGTCCGCCTTCAACATGGCGGACTTTTCTCCCTTCAATCATCCTGATTCCTGATACTAATCAGTTATACATTTCTTTATTTTATTCATAATAATTTCCGCATCCACACCGTCCACAATGAGTGTCACAATGCTACCTTTTGTTACGCCTAATTTTAATACACTAATGATATTGGTAATACACGTCTTCTTTCCTTTATATATTAAGCAAACTTTAGAACTTCCATGTTTTACAATTTCCACTAATTCAGAAGCTGATCTTAAATGAATGCCATACTCACTATTTACCCAAATATCTTGAATAATCATTTACTTCTCCTACTTATACATTTCAATTTTCCTTAGAAAAGAAAGAAATTCTTCCTTTTTTCTAGTATTAATTAGTAATTTCACCTCATCCTTCTCTTCAATTAACCCAGCAATTGATGAAATGATTCTTACCTGCTGATCTCCCACCCCAGAAATTCCAATTAATAGATAGGCGATTTCATTATTAAATTTAATACCATATCGAAATTGAGCTATCACGAAACCAGGCTTGATAATCGAAGTACTTTTTAGATTAAATCCATGCGGAAGAGCGACGCCATTTCCGATATATGTTGACATCATCTTTTCTCTATCAAGCATTTCTTCAATATATCCATTTGTTACATAACCTAATTCTACCATTCGTTCGCCAATTAATGTAATAGCTTCCTCTTTTGAATCTGCTTTGCAATCTAGCATTATTTGGTTTTCCTCGATTAATATAGCCATTTCGGAATCGGATTTTACTTCTACTTTTTTATGTACTTCACCATTATTATTCACTTGCTCCCGCAAGATTTCTAACAAATTATCGTAGACACTCAGATCTGTAAAAGTATCGAAAACATATATTGTAGCTTGAGGCGCAGATTTTTCAGCTCTTTGTTTCAAGGTTTTATGAGTAACTACCATATCCGCATCAGCTGGAATTGCATCCACAGCCGAATGTGAAATATTTAGATGTAAATTTGCCGCTTTTACTCTCTTTCTCAAAAAGGCGGCTCCTGTTGCACTAGAAGCCATTCCTCCATCACAAGCAAATACAATGGTCTCTATCTTTTTTGCCAATGGCTTATGTAGCTTCGGTTTTATTTTATGCTCAATTTCCCTTCCTTCAGAAATATCCCCGTTTGCACTTATTACCGATAAGGAAAGTTCCTCTTTTTTTAGAAGAAAAAATGCGATCACAAAAGAAACAATTGTTGAAAGTAAAATTCCAAGAAACACGAATAACATATCTGTTTTAGGAGCTAATCCTACTAAAAACAGTATACTTCCCGGCGAAGGTGTTGTAACCAAACCAACTTTTGAAAATTGAAAGAAGGCAATGCCAGTTATTCCCCCAGCCATAACTGGCAATAACAAAATAGGCTTCATTAATATATATGGAAAATAGACTTCATGAACTCCGCCAATCGCATGGATTCCTATTGCTGCTTTTATCGAGTTCTTATCCTTGTTCGTTGGGGATTTAATAAGATACGCCAACAAAACTCCAAGCCCAGGACCCAAATTGGACTCTACTAAAAAGAAAATAGACTTCCCTGCTTCTTTCGCCTGTTGCATCGCTATTGGCGAAAGGATCCCATGATTCATAATGTTATTTAAAAAGAATACTTTTCCTGGTTCAATTACTAACGCAAGTAATGGTAATAAGCCTGAAGAACCGACCTGTTGAATAAACTGACTGATTAAATAAAGGATATTTGTAAAGAAAGGACCAATGATATAATAATTAATCATCATAAAGGTTGTGGCAATGATTGCGCCGATTAGGTTTCCAATTAGAAGTTCTAATCCAATGGGTAAATAATCAAGAACAATCTCTTCTACTTTTTTATTGATCCACCCCACAAGAGGACCAATAATCATCGCTCCCATTATCATTGAAACAGGACTTGAAATGATTAATCCAAGTATAGCGATCGCGGCGATTACCCCAGATTTCCCTCCACCTATCACCTTCCCGCCTGTATACCCTATTAAAAGCGGCAATAGCAAATTATACATTGGATCAACTATTTGATATATTTCTTCATTCGGAAACCATCCATATTCACCAAATAAGTTTTTAATGATCCCTACGGCAATAATTGCGGCTATATTTTGAAATACAATTGTACTGAATAATCGACCTAGCTTGTTCATTCTTAATAACTCTCCTAATTTTGGCGCTGTTTTATCTTTTCATCTAATACATTCGATAAAATTCTTTCTAAAGAATTTTTTACTTCTTCACTATTGTGAACTGCTAGGCTATGAATAAATGAATCGTCGACAAGTGAGGCACTAATTTCACTAACCATAGCTATATGCTCCATCCCCGCGCCCGCCGGAACAGCTAATAATAAGATCAGGGATACCTCTATGTCTATTCCATTTTCGTTAACTGAACGAAATGGTCGTTTTAATCGAATAACCACTGTAAGGAGTTCACTTACCCCCTCTGTTTTCGCATGAAGCATAAGTAATTTCCCTAAAATAAATCCCCCCAATTCTTCACGTTTTTCAAGATCCTTTCGCAAATATTGACTATTTTTCACAATAGGGTTAACGGATAATTCTTTAACAATAGAAGGAATTAACTCAGAGCTTGCTTCAAATTCCTCAATTAGTGTCAAATTTCTTAATATTTGCAGCATCGCTTCACCGTATGCAGCAAATACTTTCATATCTTCTTTTTTTATCACCATACGATCATTTCGAGGATGGGCTTCCCTCACTTCAGCTAAAGTATCCTTAATTAATTGAAGATCTCTTTCTAGTAAAAAAGGATTAACAAAAATCATCTTTATATTGGGTGGGCTTGGTAGCGCAACAGTTGTAATAACAAAGTCAATTTCATGCCGCTGATTATTCACTTCTAGCCACTCTGGTAGCATTGAGACAGAGATAATGTTTTCAATATGTATATTTGGAAATTCTAGCTGAAGCTTGGATGCTAAAAATCGAGACGTTCCAAATCCACTGGCACAAACGATCACCACTTTAGATTGCTGAATTTTATTTTCTCCCACTTTTAGCATCGTTGCTCCGATATGTGTTGCTAAATATCCAACTTCAGAGTCCGGTATTATTAGTCCTGTTTTGATTGTGATCTGTTTACATCCTTCTTTACAGGCATCGAAAACTTGAGAGTAGTGTTCCTGAACATATTCAAGCATTGGATTATGAATCTGCAATCCTAATCTTAGACGTGAGATGGTCGGTATTAGATGCGTGACTAAACCGTCAATTAATGATTGATCCTTAGATAGATCAATGAATAACTTTCCCTCTATTACCTTTACAAAGCTTTTGGCAATATCTAACCAATAAAAGTATTCATCATCTATATTATTTTCAGAAATCAACGTAATTCCATACAGATGCATAGCTATATAAGCCACTTCAACTTCCGGAATTTTGATATTAATATATGCTTCTATCTTAGTTGCGATTTCTAGTGCAAGCGGATAATAATCATCTTTTACAAATTTCATAATATCTTCGTCAATGACAAACTCCCCGTGACGTATTCGATCAATGCTTAAGGCAAGATGGATGATCATATTGATATAATCACGGTCAGAAGGCTTAATCTCAGTCTGAGTCTCGATTACTTCCTTTAAAACTCTTTCCACATAAATTACATCTGGAATATGAATATGTTCATTATTTAGCAAAGGGTTATTTTGAGTTAATGGCAATTTATGATTATAAATAGAATCATCCTGATTCGAAGAATAGATAATTTCCAACCATTTATCGATTGAGATACCCATATGAAAAATTTGTGCCGCTGCCATTCGAATATTTTTTTCTGTACCAGTTACATATACACCTAGACCAGGCTTTCTAACTAGCTTTACATTCAATGAAATTAGCCACTCTTCGATATGATCAAGGTCATTGCTAATCGTTGCTTCAGTTACTTTATACTTATTACTAAAGGTAAATAATTTTGTTGGCTCACTATTTAATAGTAATTCACATATAATTCCTTGTTGACGTTCTTTCGGCGTATAAATAACATCTGCTCCCGTTTCAGCTAATAGATCAAGAAGTCTATTTCTCCCTTCTTCACTGCCCTCTATTTTTATTCCTACCCCTAGCTTTCTCATTAGTTTTAAATCAAATGGCAATAAAAGGGAGTTGATCTGTTTAAATTCACGTTGAACGGTTCTTGTACTAACATCGAGCTTATCTGCAAGTTCTTTTACTGTGATTGGATATTTTTTTGATAAGAGAAATCTTATTAACTTTTCCTGCCTTGAATTAATATTAAGATCTATACTCAATGTCCATCCCTCATAATCCCTCTATTAATTTACTTCCTACTTTATTAGCACATAATTAAAAGTCCTATCGATTGAAAGATTAATAAGGATCAATAAGATATTTCAAATATTGGAGCACCTTTTCGTATTAAATTTTAAACTGTCTAATTAATTGATCCAAATTCGTGGAAGCTGCAGAGAGTGATACAGAATTTGCAGTAATTTCTTGCATGGAACTGGTCGTTTGTTCTGACGACGCTGCTGTTTCCTCGATTCCAGCAGAGGCCTCTTCGGATATAGAAGCAATCTGAAATATAGCACTATTCATTACATGAGTACCATTCGTTATTCTAGAAAGATCTTCCGAAATAACATGAATTCCTTTTACAACAGATTGAATTGATTTTGATATGTCATCAAATGCATGCCCTGTTGAATTTATTTGCTTAGTTCCTGATTCAACTTGGTCGAAACATAAATGAAGCGATTCAACAGCTGCTTCCGTTTCGGTTTGTACCATCGAAACAATGCTTGTGATTAAGTTAACGGAACTCTCCACTTGTTCTGCAAGCTTTCTCACTTCGTTTGCAACGACTGCAAATCCCTTGCCCTGTTCCCCTACGCGGGCTGCTTCAATTGAAGCATTTAAAGCAAGTAAGTTTGTCTGTCCAGCAATATCAGATATGACATTTACTAATTGATCAATTTCCTTTGAATGCTTTTCTAATTTATTAACCTTTCCTACTGCTTCACGTACCTGAACATTAATTAGCTCCATCTTAGAGATTGATTCATGGATGGATAAGCTCCCTTTTTGCGTTAAATCTAGTACAACACCCGATTCTTCTGAAGCAATTATCCCATGCTCATTCGCGTCATGAACAAATTCAGATAATGAACTCATCGTTTCTTGCAATTCAGACGCTGATGTCACTTGTGTTTCTGAGAATATGGAGAGCTCTTCCATTGTTTTTGCCACTTGCTCACTGCCAACACTTACTTCAAGTGCAGCTCGGCTCAAATCTACACTTTGGTTTGTGACAATTTTAGAAACACGCCCCATCTCCATTACCATGTCCCTAATTTTTTGTTTCATATAATTGACAGAGGAATATAAGACACCAACCTCATCAGTAGAATGCGTTTTCATCTCTTTTTGCGTTAAGTCACCTGAAGCGATTACTCTCATATAGTTTGCAACTGCAACGATCGGTTTTGAAAGTGAATTGGCCATAAATATAGCAACAATTAACCCGATTACTATCGTCGTCAAACCTATACCTATACTAATCCTAGCAGTCATTATACCGCTTTCAATCACCCCGCGTCCATCGCTTTTAATGTTGTTCGCTCTTGTAGTAGATAATATTTTGAATGTTGATATTAGCTCTTCTCCAACGGGTTCAATCTTATTTCTCAAATTAAACCATGCCAACTCCTCATCACCATTAGCAAATAATTCGAATACTTCCGTTTCGATCATTTCCTCCCATTCTATGATTCGATCAACAGCCTCATTGGTTTCCTTTGATGGTAAGAGCTTTAATAAAATTTTTATAGATACGTCATTTGCTTCAGAAAGTGAGACAAAGGATTGTTCATAGTTTTTATGACCATATAAAAGATATGCACGCGCTAGCGATGTACGTTCAGTAATATTCATTTCAATCTCATTCGCAACCAAAAGTAATGGGAGTTCTTCATCAATTACATTGGTTGTTTGCTTATTCATGATATAAATGGCTGTATAAATAATGATTACCATAGCCAAAACCAAAGCAAGTACAACTAGAAACCCAGTTAAAATTTTTCCCTTTAGACTTTTCAAACTCTTTCCCCCACAATTTTTTTCATCATACACTAAAAATGAATATAGAGGCTGTCCAGAAAGTAGGTGAAAACTGACTTACTGTGATAGCCCCTTTTTTATGTATGGAGATATAAGAAAGATTACATCAACGAAAAATTCGAACGATGTCACCGATCTGTTGCTTTCCGTTCCGGCGCACACTTTCCTCGGGCATGGCTTGAGCCTCCTCTGTCGTTGCGCGCCTTGCGGAGTCTCAAGGCTCATGTCATTCCCGCAGGAGTCGGCGCCTGCACTGCAAGCAACAACCAGCAAGCAGCTAGAATGCTGGAATCTTCAATCAGTGAAAATAGAAAAGAAGTCGACCAAATCGTTCATTTTACGTAATAGATGATCTCTTCGAACAACTAAATCATCAATCGGCATATAGGGACTGAAAATCATTGATTGTAGTTTTGAATCATTGTTTTTCAGTTTGCTTTTCTCCACCTGCTTCATTTTAAGGAGTTAGTGGACAGCCCTACAGCCATTCGTAAACCCGGATCAAATTATAATTTAATTTGGACCTTCAATAAATCGGGATCCCTATTTGAATTGAAAAACTCTACTGTCTCCTCTAAAGTAAGTGTTTTGGAAACTAATGATTCAACTTCAATTCTTTCTTCCTTCAGCCATTGATATGCAGGGAGAAACGTATGATTGATTGCCATTGAACCGATAATAGTCCAATCTTTATTATAAAGTTTAAAAGGACTTAAACTTATTTGAGCATCTTCCGCAGTCACACCAAATTGAAGGTATTTCGCTGTTGGTCCCATAAATTCTAATGCTTGTTCAATGACGGCAGGTATCCCTGTCGCATCGACAACGACGTCAAAACCATTCGGATACTCTTCTTTTAAGCTTGCAAGATCTTGACTTAGAACGCCTCTTGACGCTCCTCTACTAATAGCCATTTCCAATTTCTTTTCTGAAATATCTACAACGATTAGCTCTGATGCTCCTGCCATTTTTAAAGATTGAACGAGCTGTTGTCCCATTGCTCCCGCTCCGAATAACACAACGCGATCGCCCACTTGAAGTTGAAGACGATTCATCCCATGGACAACACATGCCATCGGCTCAATAAAGGCAGCTGCTTCAAAGCTAAGTGAGTCTGGGATTTTCACAACGTTTTTACTTGGTACACTTACATACTCAGCCATACTTCCGTTTAATGTGTTTCCTAAAGCACCCCAATTTTCGCATTGATTGCCACGATTTGTAAGGCAATATTGGCATTCACCACAAAATAAGGAAGGATCCGCAGTTACTCGGTCACCTACTTGAAAGTTTGTAACATTTTCACCTATTTCGTGTATGACACCTGAGAATTCATGTCCTGGAACAATCGGGTATGGTGAAATGAATTCCCCCTTAAAAATATGTACATCTGTCCCACATATTCCAACGTTCTCTACCTTAATAGTTACATCATTCGAACCTGGATGTGGATATGGAACTTCTTTTACTACCGCTACATTCGGTTGTTCAATTACTAACGCCTTCATCATTTTCTTCACCTCATTAGTTAGTATAAATCATGACTTTAATGCCTTTTTCACTTCTTGCAAACTCCACTGCTTCTTTAATCTCTGTTAACTTAAATTTTTGCGTAATAATCTTTTCAATTTTACTTTTAGATGATTGCAGGTGTTGAATCGCAATGGGGTAAGTATTCGCATAGCGGAACACTCCCGATATATCAATTTCTGAATCAACAATATATGGAACATCAAATACGATATCGTTTACAATCGGAAGACCTACGAGAACCACCCTGCCGCCTCGATCTGCGATCTTGATTGCAGATGAAATCGCATGCTGATTTCCTGATGTTTCAATGACAACATCTGCCGCCTTACCGTTTCTCATTTTAATTTCCTCAATAATATCGGTTTCCAAAGGGTCAAATGCTGCAGTTGCTCCCATTTCTAATGCTTTTTCACGTCGATATTGAATCGGATCACTTGTATAAATTTTTGTTACCCCGAAAATTTTTGCTGCTTCAATGGTCAGTAGACCGATAGGACCTAGGCCAGATATAAAAATGCTATCTTCCGGCCCTACCTTTCCCCTCCTCATAGCATGGATTCCAACAGATAGAGGCTCAAGCAACGCCCCTTCTTCAAAGCTCATTTCATCAGGAATCTTAAAGGCGAAGTCACTGCGTATTGCGATATATTCCGCCCATGCTCCGTTTACTGGTGGAGTCGCCATAAATACGACATCCGGACATAAGTTGTAACGGCCATTCTTACAAAAGCTGCATCGGCCGCAAGCTACACCTGGCTCAATTGCCACTCGATCACCGACCGCAACATTTGAAACAAGAGGACCAACTTCAACAATCTCGCCGGCCAATTCATGCCCTAAAATAATCGGTTCCTTCACCACATAACGTCCAATTTTCCCATGATTATAATAATGAATATCCGATCCACAAACACCTATGCAATGAACTTTTACTAAAACCTCATCATTCTTAATTGTTGGGATATGAACCTGTTTAATATGAATCGAATGAGGGCGATCCAATACTGCTGCCTTCATTAATTGATCAGTCATCATACTTGTCCCACCTTCAATTTGATTAGAATCATCCTTATCCTTTCACAGCACCTGCTGTTAACCCTTGAACTAATTGTTTTTGAGTAAACCATCCCAAGACTAATACCGGCAAAATTGAAATCGTGGCTGCCGCCGACATTTTAGCCCAGAACAACCCTTCTTGAGTCATAAAGCTAGCCATATAAACAGGTAAAGTTCCAGCAGTTGTGTATGTTAATGTAATTCCAAAGAAAAACTCATTCCAAGCAAATACCATACATAAAAGTGCCGTTGAAATTAAGCCTGGTCTGACGAGAGGAAGCACAATTTTAAAGAAACATTCCAACCCTGTTGCCCCATCAATTTCAGCCGACTCAATAATTTCATTAGAAATGTCCAAGAAAAACGTTCGCATCATCCAGATAATGATCGGTATATTCATAGCTGAATATAGAATGATTAAAGATAATAAAGAATCGAGTAAATTTATATTTTTAAAGATCAAATAGATAGGAATAATAACTCCGGCGATCGGTAAAAACTTGGTAGAAATATACCAAAACAATAGATCATTTCCTTTTTTCACTTTAAACATAGCTAGCGCATAAGCAGCCGGAACTCCTAGTAACAACGAAAGAAATGTAGTTATGATCGTAACAATGACGGAATTCACAAAGAATTCTTTTACACCGAGATCCCATATGAGCTTGTAATTTTCTAACGTAGGTTCAAAGAAAAGGGATGGCGGAACGATGACTGCATCCGCTTCATTTTTAAACCCTGTAATTAAAATCCATAAGATTGGAAAAAAGTAAATGAAAGCGATCAAATACGTAAGTATAGTAAGGGAGATCCCAATTATTTTTTTCATGCTGCTTCCTCCCTAAATGTTCGACGTATAATGAAAAACAATATTGTCATAATGATGATCGTTAATACTGCTGTGATTACACCCACTGCCGCTGCTGAGCCGACATCCCAACTTTGGAATCCAATTCGGTACGTATAGAAAGGTAGATTTGTTGAAGCATACCCCGGACCTCCAGAAGTTGTAACGAATATCTCTCCAAATACTTGTAAAATGAACATTAATCCTAGTAAAATAACAACCTCAAAATATCTTAATAAATGAGGAATGATAACATGAAAAAATTGTTGTACTTTATTTGCACCATCTAATTGTGCTGCTTCGAGTAATTCTTCAGGAAGGGATTGCAACCCTGCAAGTAAAATAAGCATAAAAAATGGAATCCACATCCAAGAAACAACAAGAACGATAGATTGTAGTGGATAATGAGCAAGAAAATCAATAGCTGGGAGTCCAAGAATCTTTGCAAAATATCCAGCAAATCCAAAGTTCGGATTCATTAAAATTGTTTTCCATATAATCGCAGAAACGGTAGGCATCACAAAGAACGGAGATACCAACATCGTCCGAACAATTCCTTTTCCAATAAAATCTCTATTCATAAGTAATGCAAATGCTAATCCTGTAATTAAACAAATGATTAGAGCACCAACTGTCAGTAAAAAGGAGTTTTTTAAAACTGTCCAAAAAACAGGTTCCGATAAAATCGCAGTGTAATTTGAAAATCCTATGAATGTAAGTCCACGATCTGGTCTCATCAGATTCCAATTATGCAAACTATAAAAAATCGTTAAAATAAATGGTATTTGGGTAACTACACCGACAAATATAATGCTCGGTAAAAGCAGCCTCTTTGTTGGATATCGCCTCCTACTTTTATTCGTATGTTCAATGGTTTTACTAGCCTTTTTCTTAAGAGCCATTTCCATCACTCTTCCCCCCTTGATTGTAATGCCGGCCGTGTCTAAAGTAATGGTTATGTTAGTGGGGGCTAGCCCCCACCCTCCAAACTTAATTGTTTACTTATATCCGCCCTCTTCAGCGACCTTTTCAGCTAATTTTTGTGAAGCATCCATTGCTTCATCGACTGTTTTTTGCCCGGCTAGAGCAGCGGCAATTTCCTGACTTACTTCTGTCCCTAATTGCTGGAATTCAGGTATTGCAACATATTGAACACCTTTATATGGAACTGGGTTTAATGTTGGATTTTCATAATCAGCATTTTCCAATGAGCGTAAAACCATATCTGAGAATGGCGCTGCTTCTTGATATTTAGGATTGTCATATGTTGATGCACGAGTTCCAGATGGCGCTACTACCCAACCTTCACTTTCTCCAACTTTTTCAATATATTCTTTGCTTGTCGCCCATTTAATAAATTCAAATGCCGACTCTTTATTTTTACTTGCAGACTCAATTGCTAATGACCAAGCCCAAAGCCAGCCATTATTATCCTTTTTCTGAGATGGAGCAAATGCATAACCGATTTTACCCGCAACCTGCGTATTACTTGAATTTAAAAATCCTGCTGCCACCGTTGCGTCGTACCACATGGCTGCTTTTTCCGTTGACATCAATGTTAGGGCTTCTGTAAACCCAGTAGTTGTTGCACCTGATTGACCTGCTTTACCAAGTAGATCCACATAAAATTGAATGGCTTCTTTTGTTTCAGGACTAGATAATTGAGCGTTCCAATCCATGTCATACCATGAACCGCCAAACGCATTAATGATTGTTCCTAATGGAGCCATCATTTCTCCCCAACCAGGAAGTCCACGAATAATAATTCCCGGTACATCGTTTGCTTCTTGAACCTTAACTGCTAAATCTGCGACTTCATCCCATGTTGGTCTTTCTGGCATTTCTAAACCAGCTTTTTCAAACATTTCGATATTGTAATAAAGCATGCTGCTTTCGGCATAAAATGGCAGCGCATACAGTTCTTCATCATAAGAAAGTGCATTTTTTACCGCTGTAAAAATATCTTCAATGTCATACTCATTTTTTTCCTCATCAGTTAAACTTTCAAAAAATGGATGTAGTGATTCGATCCATCCATTCTCTGCCCAGATCGGTGTATCATAAGTTCCAATTGTGACAATATCGAACTGACCTGCCCCTAACGCTACATCTTCCGTTACTTTTTTACGCAATTCATTTTCTGGTAAAACGACGAATTTAACTTCTATTCCTGTTTCAGCTTCAAAATCCTTTGTCATCTTTTGCATAATTTGCATATCTGGATTATTAACTGTTGCAATCGTTAATGTATCCTTACTTTTTGAAGCGGTTTCATTTTGTTCAGGCTTCTTTTCTCCATTTTCATTATTACTGTTTGAAGCTGTTCCGCCTCCACAAGCTGCTAACAATAGTGACATTACTAGTGTTAGTACCGCTACTAAATTTAACTTCTTTCTCATTCTTATCCCCCTTGACTTTTTGTTTTTTCTAACAATTCAAAGTATAACAGGGGATATTTACATACAATAGTCAAAGTTGTCACAACTTTGTCATATAAGGATATGACAGTTTTTAATAATAGATCAAACATTCAATGATTACGCTAGAATGACGGGATATTTCTCACGCGAATTATGTCCATTTCTGGATTGACAAAAATTGCAGAGAAGCATGAAAAGGGTGCTTTGCATATTTACAAAGCGTGTTTCGCCATATCTAAAAATGGGGTTACTTTGTTTGATAATATATTGCAAAACATAAAAAAACCTTCTTACATCAGCAAGAGGGTCATGATAATCGATTATTATTTACAAGCTCTTGAATCTCCCCATTCAATTCCATCAATATATGATCAATATGGGTATTATTAGTCACCTCGGCATAAATTTTCTCCATTTTATCCTGATAACCTTTCGCCTCGGCTAAATACCTTTTCCCATCATCCATGTTTTTACGATATGCCGCCTCGATTTTCGCAATTTCATCAGCGAATGTTTCATCTGTTCCGGGGGCCACTGTTAGTTCATACATATCAACCACTTCGTCCCCTACGCGACTTGGAAAATATTCATGCGGCTTTGTACTATCAAAGACAGCCCAGCCAAGTTCACGGACGAGGACCATATCCAGACTATTTGGATCAAATCCACAGTGGTATATTTCCAAGTCATAGCCACGTCTTTCTGCTTCCCCCGCAATTTTCTTTAAAAAGGTTGATTTTCCTGTACCTGCTCTCCCTTTGAGGAAATATCTTGCCTGTAAATCTTGCGTAATATGATCAACAAAATCAACAGCGCCATTCGGAGTAGCAGCCCCTAGAAATCGACGAAGCACACATGATTCATTTTTCGTTTCTTGTGCTTGAGCAAATAACTTAATAATGAGTGAGTTTGCAACTTGATCTGCCTTTTGAAAGTCCATTTGATCAATGTAGATCTTTTCCCAATCATCATGAACACGAAGGCCTGCCGCATACGACTTATACGCATTGGTTAACGCAATTTCCTTTTGATCGTTTAACGCATTAATCTCATTTTCTTTTTCATCAAGATTAGCTGTCCGGCAAGCTTGATCCATATCGATTGTTTCCCAGTAAGAGCCAACATATTCTTTTCCAATTGTTCTGGGATGATCACCATCAACAACCGCAACACTCAATGCTCGAATGATAGCTCCCTCTAAGCGACTAGGATCATTTGCACGATGAAAAGCTTCGATCGAATAACCTTCTTCGCTCCATTTTTGAACGATTTTTTCTATTATATATGACTTTTCAGCAACTGACTTTCCTGACAAAATAAATACACGTTCAAGATCGGTAAGATTCGAGTCATACAAACTGTAAAATCCTTTCGCCGTATTCCCTCCGGCAAAGTATCGTAGAATTTCCATATCGCCACTCCTGTTATCAATGATTCCATTTAGCCTATGCGATGATGCTTGGATGTGTACGTTCTTAGGATGTTCATCCTTCGGGAAATCTATCAAGGAATCTTAGAAGGAGATTACGGTTGATCAAAGAATAATTGAAGAATGCCATTCGCTGCATTCTTTCTAACATGATTATCTCCATCTTACCACCATTTAGAGAAATGATGATTCATAATCATATGAAACGTAGGTTTTATTAATGACTAATTAAGTTTCTTCTATATTCATTTGGGGATGTTCCACTATATTTCTTAAATACCTTGGAAAAATGGGCGTAATCGGGGTAACCGATAAATTCAGCTACTTCATAAGATTTTAAATATGGGTTCCCTAATAAGTTCTTTGCCTTTTCCATGCGAACTTTTGTAACAAATTGGATAAAGCTTAATCCTGTTTCCTCTTTAAATGTTCGGCTAAAATAAGCTGAAGAAAGTTCAACAAATGTCGTTACCTTTTGCAATGAGAGGGTTTCATCATTAAAATTTTCCTCAATAAATTTCACTGCCTGAGTAATTTTAGGAGAGAGCAGTGAGTTCTGCTTAATTAATTCTTCACTCGTTTCTCCTTCATTTAACTTTAAAATGTCATTTACTCTTTTTAACGCTTCCTGAACTAAATCGATCTTTATTGGTTTTAATAAATAATCAATGGCTCCTAATCTTAACGCTTTTTGAGCATATTCAAATTCACCGAAGCCTGATACGACAATAACTTCTGTTCGTTTATCAAATTTCTGAGTTTCTTGTATGAGTTCTAACCCGTCCATCGTCGGCATGCGAATATCTGTCACTAATAAGTCAGGTTTAAGCTCCTTCACTAGTTCCAATGCCTTTTTTCCATTATCTGCTTCTCCAACCACTTTAAAATTGAAAGGAGAACGTTCAATCATAACGGTTAAGCTTTTTTTAATCATATATTCGTCGTCTGCAATTACTACTTTGAACATGTAAGTCACCCTTTCCGAGGAAACCTATGCTTGCCTCGATTCATCAACGATTAAGGGAAGTTTCATTTGTACGATTGCACCAGATCGATCGGACTGCTTAATATGAATCCCATAAGGCGCTCCAAACTCTAGGCGGATTCGAACATGTACATTCCACAATCCAATTCCATATGATTGCATTGCATCGTTCACACGGTTAATCTGATCGATGTCAGAGATATGGAAAGCCTGATTGTAATGGTCCATGACCTCTTTATCCATTCCATTTCCTTTGTCAATGATTTCTAAAAGGTAATAGCCATTATCACGCTTCCCCGTGATTTTTAAGTAGTCTGGCTTTAACTGATTCGCTTCATAGCCATGTTCAAAGGCATTTTCAACAATCGGTTGTAAAACAAGCCGAATGGCATGTATATTCATAAGTGGCGTTTCATCAAAATCGAATTCTACATAAAGATCACGAAATCTTTCTTGTTGAATTTCAATAAAGCTTTTTATATTGTTCATCTCATTGTCTAATGTTATTTGGTCATTATTGCTTTCAATCGAATATCTAAACATGTCTGCAAGCGCAGTCGTCATTCGACTGATCGTCCATTCGCCATTAATAATGGCCTGTGAATTAATAATTTCAAGCGTGTTATATAAAAAATGGGGGTTGACTTGAAACTGCATCGCTTGAAGCATTGCTTCTCTCTGCTTGATAGCCATTTCCTTTTCGCGAAGTTCAGATTTATGTACAACGACAATAAGTCTTTGCATTTCGCTAACCATGTTATTGAAACTGCGGTTTAACTTACCGATTTCATCCTGTTTCCCTTCATGAACTCTTACTGTAAGATCACCCATTTCTGCCTGTTTTATTTTCTTTTGTAATGCCATCAAAGATTTGATCATTTTTAAAGAATAGCCGCCAATGAGAATTAATGCGATGATCGTGATTAAAGCAATAGAAGCAGCCGCAACATTCCGCAATTTGATTAGATCAGTCATTAACTCCCTCTTAGGTACTTCTGCAATCGTAATCAGATTTGTTAATGGAGATTGGTGATGCGTAACAATGTTTTTATCTCCCCTATTCTCTTTTATAAAGGAGCCATTCGGTTCTTTGAGAAATTGCTGTAATTCATCATTGGAAATAAACGATCCGATTTTTTCATTATCTTGATGATAAAGAATGAGTCCATTTGCGTTTACGATTGAGATATTTCCAGACTCACCTAAATGTACCTCACTAATGATTTTTGTTAATTGATTTAAGTTTAAATAAATTAGTAATATTCCCGTAGAATGATATGTTCTTGTATCTATTAATCTCCGCGCAATCGTTAACAAAGGCTCCTCTTGATCGCCAATCCCCATAATTGAATAATTCTTACCTTGAAGATCCTCTTCACTATATGTTTGATCACTCGTTGCTCCATAGCTTGTTACCTTACTTCCATCACTTCTCACAATCGACATGCCGGAAATATCAGGTCTACTTAAGCGAATATTAGGGAGCACTTCATTGGCAATCTGTCTGCGCAAGAAAAAATGTTCATAGCGATCATTGGCGTCTACCTTTAATAATTGTTGAATCAAAGGATCGGTAAAAATCGGCAGTGTTGTACGCTCTAAATTGGAAAAATAATAATCGAGATGGTGATTTAATTGTTGGACATATCGAATACTGGATTGTGTTGCATTATTTTCAATGGCAACCGTTGACTTTTGGTACCAATACAGCCCCGAAAGAGCAAACGGTACACATAAAGTCAGAATGATTAACCAAATAAGTTTTGTTCTTATTGATAAGGAGCCCATTGAATAATTCTCCTCTGCGTATTATTTATGATTAAGTAAACAACGTTCACTTTATTATAATGGAAAAGTTGAGAGGAGAAATATTGTGGATAAGAATGTTGATAAAAGATTAAGTAAAATTCAATGATGCCCCTGATGAGGCATCGTTGAATTTTAACTATATTATACGTTTAAGTTAACGACCCTGTTTTCTTCGTTTGCGCGGTCAGCTGCAAATACAATTAAATGTCCATTAATCGAATCATCTAATGTAGTAGTAGAAATAGATGGTTCATTTCCTTTTAACACATTCACAAAATCTTCTACTAAAAGTAAATCTCCGCCACCATGCATATCATTCGAAACATTTACATCTACTCTCTCTTCTGTATATAAATGATCTTTACGAGCGTCAGGATGACGAACAATAAAGTATCCATCCTCCATACATCCTTGAATTTCACCCTTCGTTCCAATAATATGGATATTTCGACAAGGCTTTGCACTTCCACCCATTAAATTATGTGTAGCTGTCGTACCGTTTTCGAATTCAATGACGACTGATTGATGATCAACAACATTATTATCACTATGCCACACACAGCGACCATATGGGTTATCTGTTTTCAATGATTCTATTTTTTGCTCCTTCGTTGGATCCGGACCTAAATGCTGAATGCTTCTCCATGCATACCAGCCCCAGTGACCTTGCTCGATATAATTCTTTTTAGCCGAGAATGGACATTCATGTTCAATTTTACAGTCAACTAAACAACGTTTTCCTGCACCCGCTGGAGCTTTCTCCGGACGGAAATGCATTAGACTTCCGAAGCTTGAAACTCTTTTTGGTTTCGTGCCACTCATCATCCATGTAATAATATCTAGGTCATGACAGCATTTTGCTAATAGCATAGAGGACTTACAATTTTCTTTGTTATTCCATTTCCCTCTTACAAAGGAAACCGCCATATGGCTGTATCCAACATTTTCAGCCGTTTGAATATTAATGATTTCACCAATTTCTCCATCTAATACTCTTCTTTTTATTTCCTTATAAAATGGAGCATAACGTAGAACGTGGCAGATCATCACTTTTCGATTGTATTGAGCAGCGATTTTATTTAACTCTAAAATCTCTTTTTCTGCTACACCAATTGGCTTTTCTAGCAAAACATCATACCCAGCCTTTAGAACAGGAATCGTTGTCTCTACATGAATTTCATCCATCGTTCCATTAATAACAGCGTCTGCAAATTGGGGTGTATTTATAAATGCTTCAATTGACTCGAAGCATCTTTCCGTGGGTATATTAAACTTCTTAGCTGCGTTATTTCTTCTCACTTGGTCGGGTTCAACGACGCCAACAACTTGTAGATCGGCTGGATGCTCCAGCGCGTATGTAGAATAAACATTCGTTCTATTTCCAGCTCCCATCAATACTGCTGTTACTTGGCCAGTCTTATCTTTGATCTCTTTTATATTCATTTCAACTGTTTGTACCATACCGCTCATCCTCCCAGTTTCAAATAAATCCCCCGTCATAACTCGGGGGATTCATCATTATTTCCTATTGGCTTCATACCAATCAGTTGCTTCTTTAATGACTTGATCTCCGCCGCGTTTTTTCCAATCAGCAACGAAAGCATCGAAATTCTCTAAGTCTTCTTTCCCTGTTAATACTTTTGCAGCAAACTCAACCCATAATCCGTTCTTTTGCAATTCTGGTCTTTCTAAAATTGTCGGTGGATTTGGCATATCAAGACCATCATTTTCGCGCCCTTCACTATCGGCAACATCGATTGCTTGTTTAATTAAATCCCCATGTGGTCGATTTGCTAAATAGTCTTCATCCTCTAAATGTGAAGGCCCAATAAATCGTAAAAAGATTTGATACAATGTTTCATTTTGAATCCCCTCTTGATCTGTTGGGTATTGATAATTAATTTTTCCATCTTCAATCGTATAGTTATCATCTTCAAGTCCATACGTTAATAATGTTTGAACTTCTTCTGTGAAAAATTGGTCTAAGAATTTAATTGCAGCAACTGGATCTTCGTTTGAGGCTGGGATTGCCCAGACCATTTGTGCTACTGGAGATAAGATAGAATGTCCACCTTTACCATCCGGTCCTGTTGGAGCGGGAATAATTTGCAGCTCTGCATCTGGCGTATTCTTTTGAATTTCCGTTAACCATTTATCAGGGTATGTTGGCTGGTGAATGAACATCCCAACATTTCCTTTACCTTTAATTTTCGCATCCCAATCTTTTCCTTGTTGAACAAGAAACTCGTTATCGAGTAATTTTTCTTCATATAACTGTTTATAAACAGCGAGCGCCTCTTTCATTTCTGGGCGAATAAAGTTTGGTACTAGCTCGCCCTCTAAATATTTCCAATCATTTGGCAAGACATCATACGACCCAAAAATCGCCTCACCCCAAGTAAAGTTTTCGCGAGCTGACCAAGGAATTGCGTCACCATTGCCTGTTGGATCTCCCTCTTTAAAGCGTCTAAACATCTCAATATACTCATCTAATGTTTTTGGGGTTTCAATGTTCAGTTTGTCCATCCAATCCTTCCGCACCATAACGACCGCGTCATTTATGACCGCACGTGTAGATGGAATCGCATAAATTTGTCCATCCTTACTTACATTCGGGCTATCCCATTGCTCTTGTGTAATGTATTTCTTAATATTTGGTGCATGCTCTTCAATGAGGTCATTTAGCGGAATAAACACACCTGAATCGATTGCCGGAGCAACTTGCGGTGAGTTAATTCCATTCACCTCCATTAAATCTGGGTATTCTCCACCAGCAAATGCCAGAGTTAAAGACTGCTCATATTCTGCCCATGAAAGAAGTTCCATTTCGATTTTCGTATTTGTTAGTTCGCCTAATTTTTTTACGTATTTGTCATTATTAATATTCGGTGACCCTTCAACTGCTTGGATTCCTTTATCAGCTAGTAGAATACTAAGTTTTTTTGTTCCCTCATCATCTGCTCCAGACGAAGATTGTTTATCATCTTTCCCACAACCAACTAAAGCGATCATCATTATTGCTAATACACCTAATATTAGCCATAGACCCTTACCTTTTTTCTTTAACATGTCATCACCCATTTCGTAATATTTATTCTTTAATTGAACCAAGCATAGCTCCTTGCGTAAAATACTTTTGAATAAACGGATAAATCATTAATATTGGAATGGTAGCAATCATAATTGCTGCCATTTTAATTCCTTCGATCGATGATAACGTCAATTCCACACTTTGCATCATTGCTTCCGCATCACTCTCTACTAATAGTTTCCGTAATTTTACTTGTAGCGGGAAAAGACTTGAGTCACGAATAAACATTAATGAATTGAAATAGCCATTCCAATGTCCGACTGCATAAAATAGTCCAACAGTTGTCATTGCTGGCAACGACATTGGTAAAGCAATTTTCCACCATGTTCGATATTCTCCACAACCATCTATCCTTGCTGCTTCTAATAAATCTTTAGGAATTCTTTGGAAGAATGACATCATAATAATGAGATTAAATGCACTAATCGCATTTGGAATCATAATTGACCAAAGTGTGTTCAGCATGCCTAGTTCCTTTACAACCAAGTAGGTTGGGATCATCGGCGCTTGGAAAATCATTGTAAATAACACTAGCAGAATTAGGAATGAACGCCCTTTCAAATCTGTTTTTGCAAGTCCATATGCCATCAATGATGTTAATAATAAATTGATAACGGTACCAACTACTGTGACAAAAACACTAATACCAAAAGCTCTCCAAATTGCCGCATCATTCAATACTGCCTTAAAGTTTAATAATGTAAAATCGACGGGAAAAATAGTGACCTTTCCTTGCATAATTGCATTGCCACTACTGAACGATCCAGCAAACACATGCAGGAATGGCAATAACATGACCAAACCTAGGAGCGTCAAAAATACATAGTTAAATCTAACAAATATCTGACGTGACATTGATTCCTTCATTCATTACGGCCTCCTCTCGCTGACTTTTCCGAATGATTAATAAATAGAATTTCCAGTCGTCTTTTTACTTAATTGGTTCGCACCAACGATTAAAATTAGTCCAATGACTGATTTAAATATGCCAATCGCTGTTGTATAACTAAATTGGCCGCCAACTAAACCAACGCGATAAATATACGTATCCAATACTTCTCCTGTTTCTCTTACTAATGGATTTAGAAGCATGTAAATTTGTTCAAATCCTAAATCTAGGATGTTACCGATTTGCAATAATAGAAGAATCATAATTGTAGGGAGTAAAGATGGCAATGTTATGTTCCATACTTGACGCAGTTTACCAGCACCATCTACCTCTGCTGCTTCATATAATTGTGGGTTAATTCCCGCCAAAGCCGCCATGTAGATGATCGTATTCCAGCCTACATCTTTCCAAACACCTGACCCGACGACAATCGAACGGAAATAACCAGGCTCTTGCATAAAAAATATTTCTTTTCCGCCAAAAGCTCTAATGATTTCATTGACGATTCCTGTGCTTGGGGATAATAGATTAATCACTAATCCTCCGACAATAACCCAAGATAGAAAATGTGGTAAATAAAGTACGGTTTGCACTGTTCTTTTAAACGCCATTTTCCTCACTTCATTTAATAAAAGCGCTAACAATATAGGTGCAGGAAAACCGAAAAGAAGTTTATATAAGCTTATTAACAATGTGTTGTTAAAAACCTGAGTAAATTCTGGATATGTAAACAAATTAACAAAGTGCTTAAAACCAACAAACGTGCTTCCAGATATCCCTTTGAAAACATTGTAATCTTGAAAAGCGATAATACTCCCAGCCAATGGAATGTATTTAAATATCAAAAAGTAGAGCACTCCCGGCATAATCATCGAGTAGATTGGCCAATGTTTTAAAAAATAGTTTTTCTTTTTAACCGCTTTCATTTCAGTTGAAACATCTTTAACAGTAAGTTCATTTGAATTCATCAAACCTTTTATCCCCCTTTCTTCCTGATGCATCCTCATTATATATTTCAGGAAAAGTGAATAACATGTGTATTTTTTCTAAAAGTTGTGCTTTTTTGCCCTTTTCAATAAAATTGACAAAAAAACTAGATCGATGAAAATAATACGAGTTTTTAAAAAACTCCTATGGAAGTAACCAAAAAAAGACCCTAAAACGTGATTTAGGGTCTTTCTTTGCAAATCAAAGTCATTGGGTTCCAACCTCTGTGTTTTTACCCATTATTGACCTCAATGGTTCCTTTTTGTTCAACTTTTCTAAACGCTCGCTCAATCAGACTATAAACCAGGTATACAGCAACACTAAAACTAATAAACATAGCTGCTGGAAAATAAAAATTTATAGCGATCGCCGCTCCAAAGATAAGCATTGATAAAAGTGTAAATGGCAAATGACTTATCGATAATAATAGAGCCGCTTTGATTGCATTGTTAAACGTTACATTATAATGAACGATAACAGGAAAAATATAGATCGTTACAAACACATATAAAATCCCCAGTAAAAAGAAAAAGGCAAACAGAGGATACTTGGCAATAGAATCAAGTTGATTTGTAAACATAAAGTCAGCGACTAATAAAATGGCGAACACAATCCATAAACAACCAATTAAAAAGCTTAGTTTAAAATTTTCTTTAAACATACGAAAATAAGTTGTGAATATCGGCGTGTCATAATGCGATTTCCAATCGCGTATAACGCCGAACATTGCCGTTGTTGCGGGAAAAATAGTGATAATTGGCAAGCACGCGAGCAGCCATAAAAGATTTAACACGAAAAAATTCATAATAAATTCCAAGGATCTATATATCTTGCTGTCTACAATTCCCATACGTTCCCCTCCTTGGCACTAGGTTAATATGTGTGCGCATTAAGTCATTTATTAATCGTAACATTCGTTGATAAACAAAAAGGATCGTTGACACCCTTTAACCAAGCACGTAATTTTCTGTCCAATTCGGATGCAATTGGTTGGCTTCCAGGATCGTTAATTTTTTCTGGTTGAAGCTGAAATGGGTCTTTCTTTAAATCATATAAATGACGGACTGGCTGATCACCAGG
This sequence comes from Bacillus sp. FJAT-50079, assembly GCF_018343515.1. GTDB lineage: Bacteria > Bacillota > Bacilli > Bacillales > Bacillaceae_C > Lederbergia. The sequence goes on from NZ_JAGYPD010000001.1 coordinate 485,129, forward strand.
TGCATAACCATTATGGATTACATACGTATAATCATGCGTACGAATCGCTCTCCATCCAAATGCGCGATTATCCAATCCAGCTTTTTGAAATTCTTCTATTGCTTCTTTTCTGCCAGGGTATGCGCAAAGATATGCTTCAGTAGGCCCATCACTTTTTCTGCTTATAATCAATTGAGATAAATCCGTCCCTTCTACGGAATCAGGGATATGCAAGTTAAGCAACCCAAGCAATGTCGGCATAATATCAACCGTATTCAATAGTAGGCTCGACTTCGCTTCTGGGATTACTTCTGGCCAACGAATAGCGAAGGGTACCCCAATCGATTCCTCATACCATACATGCTTCGCCATTAGCCCATGGGAGCCCATCATTTCTCCATGATCAGATGTTAAAACGACAATCGTCTCATTTTCCAACTCTTCCTCTTTCAGCAATTGAAGAATCCTACCAAACTGATCATCGATGCCAGTAATCGCCGCAAAATAATTCAATTGATTTTCCTTTAACTCCGCTAAACCGCCAGCCACCTCTTCACCCGTATGAACATGATAGTTAGATTTATGAACATTTTTGCGCAATGGTAAATCCATTTTTTTGTAAAGTTCTCGATATTTTTCCGGAACTTGTTCGAACGGACTATGTGGTGGATTCCAAGAAACAAAAAGAGCAAATGGTCGATCTTGCTCCCTATTTTGGATAAACTCCAATGCTCGATCTGTTTCATGCTCTACTGACCATTGATTAACTTTTATTTTCTCTGAACTATTATGCCAGTAATGCGGAGAAAAATGGTCGTCCCAAGCGCCATATGAATACCAATATTGAAACCCATGCCTCTTCGGGCCAGGCGGAGTGTACGCATCCCATCCTTGCGCCCCTGACTCAGGTTCATCCGTAACATTCAGCTCAGGTAAATCAAGATGCCATTTTCCGATATATCCCGTTTCATATCCTGCCACAGATAAAACATCACTTATACAAACTTCATCTGGCTCTAACATCACATCCGCGCCAACCTTACAGTTCGTATATACTCCTGTATTAATCGGATACTTCCCTGTTAGTAATGATGAGCGATGCGGTGAGCAAAGCGGAGAAACAGTAACAGCGTCAGTTAAAACTGTACTTTCCTGCGCAAACGCATCAATATTCGGCGTAATAACCGGATCCTCATCCTCATAGCCAACGGCCTGCCGTCGCCATTGATCCGCAAAAATATAGATTAAATTTGGTGGCTGCTTAGCCATATTATCCGCTCCTGTTTATGATTATTAAAAAACACACCCTGGAAATCCAAGGTGTATATTCAATTTCTCGTCATTTTCTACCAATACATCTCCCAATCTTTCACTAGTCGTATTAATGCCTCGAAATAATAGTAGTCGCCCCAAATACAGCTTTCATCAATTCCACGACCGCCACCTTTATAATAAACAGCATGCTTTAAAATCCCATTTGCTTCACTATCGATTTCAGTCGTATAATTTTCATAAAGTGATTGGATCATTACTAGAGCTGCATTCTCATATACCCTCTTATCCGGATCCGTTAATGGCAAATGCTTTGCGATTTCTAATAATCCACATACCGTAATCGCAGCAGCGGAACTATCACGCTCTTCATCACCTTCTGTGAAAATTAAGTCCCAATAGCAAATTTGGTCTTCCGGCAATCGATTTAAATAATAATTCGTCAGCTTTTTCGATAACTCAATCAGGCTCCAGTCATTAATATAATGATGGCTTAAAGGAAATCCGTATATTCCCCATGCCTGCCCGCGTGCCCAACACGAGTCATCTGAATAGCCTTGTCGCGTATTTCCATACATAGGTTTCCCTGTTTCCGGATCCATATAATAAGTATGGAAGGTAGAAGCGTCTTCCCTGACAATATATTTTGCCGCTTGTTTTACATGCGTCTCTGCAATATCGCGATAAATGTTTTTCCCTGTTACTTCTGATGCCCAGTAAAGCAAAGGCAGATTAAGATTGCAGTCAATGATCATTCGGCCGCGCTCTTTAGGATCATTTAAATTCCCCCATGCTTGAATGATGCCTGCTTTGTCATAATATCTTGTAATTAGTAGGTCAGCCGCTTGTAGCGCTGTTTCTTTTGCGACTTCGTTTCCGGTTAGCTTATATGCACTTACACATGATAAAGAGTACAAGAAGCCAAGATCATGATGGTCAACTTCAATTCGCTTTTCTAGACGTTCCTTAAAACTTTCTACATGTTTTTCCGCAACTTTGCGATATTTTTCATCGCCTGTCCATTCGTATGCGAGCCAAAGCATTCCCGTCCAAAAGCTAGTTGTCCATTCAATATTGTCGATTGGCGGGTATACAAGATTTCTACTATTTGAATCTGGGAAAACATCTGTGAACTCATCTAGACTTTGATCAATTTTTGCCAGCACATGCTCGATTGCTTTTTCGACAAATGCTCGGTCTACTGGAGGAGCCTGCAAAAATCGCTCAATATTTTTTATTTTCTCCTCTTTAACTTCTTCTACAAAAGTCGTCATTTCCTTCACCTCAATATGATATTTAAAGCAGAAAATACGTATTAGTTGCAAACTTAGTTGTTGATTTGCGTTCCAGGTGGACGCTTTCCGCGGGCGGTCCGTGAGCTTCCTCGTCGCTTAGCTCCTGCCCGGGATCTCACGTAGACCGTAGATCCCACAGGAGTCGCCACCTTCCACTCCAATCAACTTGTGTACGCACATAGCCAACTATTTTATTCCCGTATTTGCCACACCTTCGATAAAGTGATCTTGTGCTAAGAAGTAGACGATGATCGTTGGTACAATGGCTGAGACGGCTGCTGCCATGAGCAAGGCGTATTCTGTGTTATATTCTGTGATAAAGTGCTGGATTCCGAGCTGTAATGTATATAAATGATCAGATGTTAAGTAAATTAACGGCCCTAGGAAATCATTCCATGAGTGCATAAATGAAAAAATAACGAGTGTTGCAATCGCTGGTTTTGAAAGCGGCATAATGATTCTCCAGTAAATCCCGAATTCGTTTAATCCGTCAATTCTTGCTGCTTCCATTAATTCATCTGGGATAGATAAGAAGAACTGTCTAAATAAAAATACTCCAAATGGATTAAAACAGCCTAGTAAAATTAATGCCCAATGTGAGTTAACGAGCCCTAATTCTTTCATAAGCATGAATTGTGGAATCATCATGACTTGATAAGGTATCATCATCGTCGCAATATATATGAAGAATAAGCGATTGCTTTCGGGAAACTTAATTTTTGCAAATGCATATCCAGCAAGTGAGCTATTGATCACCAATAAAATAGTTGTTACGACAGCAATTTTTAGCGTATTTAAATAATAGAGATGGAACGGAACCTTCGTCCAAACTGCTTGATAGTTGCTCCAGCGAAATGTTTCTGGAATCCATTTAATCGGAAATCCAAAAATTTCCGACTCTGCCTTTAATGAAGCAGATAACATCCATACAAATGGAAGGACCATCATGAGTGAAACTAAAATAATGACCACATATTTAATGATTTGTTTCATCGATATTTTTTTTGATTTTTGTATAGGTGTATAACTTGAAGCTTTAGTTGCCATTTCCATTGGAAACGTCAGCTCCTTTCTGTGTACTAAGATTGATTATTGGTCAAACCCACTTTTTTGCACCTTAAACTGAATAAAGGCGAATAATAGAATGAGCATAAACAACACATAAGCCATTGATGACGCATATCCGTATTCAAATTGTTTAAATGCCGTGTTATAAATGTCGTAAACAAGGACATGTGTTGATCTTCCTGGTCCACCACCTGTTAAAATATAAATTAAATCAAATACTTTAAAGGAGTTAATGACTCCGATAATCGTTGTGAAAAATAATACAGGAGCCAACATCGGTACGGTTACATTGAAAAACTTTGAAACTGGGCCTGCGCCATCAAGCTCAGCCGCTTCATATAAATAATTCGGTATCCCTTGCAATCCAGCTAAAAACAAAACCATATAATATCCGATCGAATGCCATATATACACAATAGAAACGGAAACAAGCGCCCAACTCGGGGATGAAAGCCAGCCTGGGGGATTATCGATACCGATTGTCGTAAGAAATCCATTAATCGGTCCCATTGATGGATTAAAAATCAGTTGCCAAACTGCAGCAACTGCAATCGTTGCTGTTACATATGGCAAAAATACAGCTGTTCTAAACACTTTTACAAAGCGAATCCCTTTATTCAAGGCAACCGCAATTAAAACGGATAAAAACAATGTGATTGGAACAGAAATTAATGTAAATAGAATACTATTAATAAATGAAATTCGAAAATTAGCATCGGACAGTAAATTTTTATAGTTCTGTAACCCAATAAACTCAATCTTCCCAAAGCCGTTCCATGAGGTAAAACTCATCGCAAAAGAGGCGATAACGGGAATGAAAATAAATACGAGGAAGCCCAATATATTCGGAAGTAGAAATGTGTAAGCAATTAAACGATTTCTTCTTACCACTTTCGATTTTGGCGCACTCACTTGCTTCATGATGTTCAGTCCTTTCTATTAAAGAACCGGCACTGTCGATTGCGGCAGTGCCGTGCTTTTTAATGATTACTTACCTTCGTACTTACTTGCCCATTCCTTTTGAACTCGTTCTGAAATTTTGTCAATCGCTTCATCAACCGTTTGTTCACCAATTAAGGCAAGTTCACCCTCTTGGGTAAAGATTTGCCCGACAACAACGTTCTTTACACCTTGAAGCATTGGGTATTCCGGATATTCTTTTGCTTCTAAGAAGTAATGGAGATTTTCTGGTTTTTGTGAGCCATCACCAAGATAAGCCTTTTCAACGTCTTCATCCATATAGCCTGTTAAATAACCGTTAGAAGCAAATTGTACTGCCCCTTCTTTACCTGTTGCATATTTTAAGAACTCAAACGCTTCTTTTGGATGCTTCGTGTTGTTATTCATCATAACCGTTACCGGAAGTGCAGTTGTTGTATTTTTCGCTATGCCTTCTGGATGTGGAACAGGTACGACATCCCAATCAAAGTCGATATCACCTGCTGTTTCAGCCTCACGAAGTTGCGCTACATGCCAGTCACCAATGATACTCATCGCTACATTCCCTTTTTGGAATGCTGCATTATAGTGTGCACCTGTTGTTACTTGCTCAGACCAGCCCATAATGGAGCCATCTTTTTCTAGGTCTAAACGGAATTGTAATGCATCTTTAAATGGGGTTAAATCTTTATCAATAATGGTTGCACCTTCTTGCACTGCACTCATATACCATAGTTGCGGCCATTGTTGGATATATGCTCCGTATACTTTATTTTCGCCGCTTCCGCTCGTCATCTTCTTCGCCAATTCACGGAATTCATCCCATGTCATATCGTCCGTTGGGTGTTCAACGCCTTTTTCATCGAATAATGTTTTGTTGTAGTAAAGCAGTGTATTTGATTTACGATAAGGAAGACTTTTGACTTCATCCTCATGTTTGTACGTGTCATACATCGTTCCAAATCCCGATACATCTAACCCGCTTTCTTTTATTAAATCGTCTAGTGAAGCCAATAATCCTGTATCAATCATTTGATCCATTTGTCCTGTAAATAAATCATAGCCATCACCGCTTGAAAGCTGCATACGAATTTTTTCATAGTATTGCTGTTGTGGAAATGATTCAAATGTAATATCTATATTTGGGTGATCCTTTTTAAAATCCTCATAAACACTTTCAAAGGTTTCCTTGTCATCAGGGAAAACCGCCATTTTCAAACTTACACTTTCATTTGAATTCTCGTTGTTTTTTGCTTCGCCATTATTTTCCTTAGCATTCGCATTACTTTCATTTGAATTTCCGCTCGAACATCCAACGATGATTCCGATACAAAGAATGATCATCGCTATTAATCCCATTGTCTTTTTCACTTCGTTGTCCCCCTTATGTTTTGAAATGTTTTATTGTATACTCAGTGTAAGGGTTTTCAACCCGTTGAATAAGTAGAAAGTTTTATACCCCTCTTACCAACCATCAGGAGTGAACAGAATGATCTTCTTATCCTTACTATGCATCGTCGTATTAATCTTTTTCATTTACAAAAATATGAGAAGCTCATCCATCTTTTTTTTATCTACTTTAACGATTAGTTGGATTTTGGCTTATATTTCATTCACCCTTTATTTATCAAAATTCAATTATTATTTTAATATCGTCAACCAATTTATCGATTTCAGTCCAGGAACGTGGAATAATCTCGTCTTGAGAAATTTCGACGGGATTACGTTAATTCGCCTATTTAATTTCGGAATCATCTTATTTTATTTTTCTTTTTTGTGCTTCGCTGTCTCCTTTGTTGAGTTCATTAAAAATAAAAGAAAACAAATCTATGTATATAGCATTCTAGGCATTTTTGGTTTAATTCAATTTATTTATTATGATCCTAGTGTTCATCTTTTGCTGCAAGATTACGCTGTAACTATGGGTAAATTACGCCTATATCATCTTTACAGCAATGTTGGGGATACTATCTTTCAAACGATTAACCTTTTACATATTATTGGTGGGCTATTCTTATTTGCTTACCACTTCATCCTCTATTACAAATTAAGATATATTCGCCATTACACACTTTATAATGTAGTAAGTCTTTTACCTTTAACACTATTGCATTTATTAATTTTCTATTGGGCTCCAAATAATTTTGTAAAAATAACATTTAGCGAAAGTTATATTAATTATTTGCAGCCGCCTCTCCATAACGCTTTATTTGAATATCGCTTTTTTCCTTTGCTTGCCCTGTTCGCAGTTGGTTTAATGATCTATAACGTATTTAAGTACAAAGCAATCGAATCGCGCTATTCAAGTATTAATGTAATTACAAAGAAAAAACTGGATACCGCCTCATTAGGAGTTCGGGCATTTACACACGCAATCAAAAATCATCTGCTCGCCATCCGCTCTGAAGCTGAATATTTACAAGAAAAGCTCGCTGATGATGAAGATGCATTATATAGCTTAAAGCTCATGATTGACGCTTGTGAGAATTCATTTCAAAGCATTAACGAAGCAAATGAAAAGTTAAGATCGATTACATTAAACATGAAACCTGTGCCTTTATCTGTCCCAATTAAGAAAGCTCTTGAAAGATTCCATGCGAAAACATTAAATGTCAACCTACACTTTCCTCATTCAGATCGAGATACAATTGTATATATAGATGAGGAATATGTTCAAGAAGCCATTTATAATATCCTTAAAAACTCGGTCGAAGCTGTTTCTAACAAACATGGGGATGTATGGATCAAAATGGAGGAGGTTGGTCAATGGGGGACGATTATTATTACTGATAATGGCCCGGGGATTGATGCTGAAAATATAGATGAAATTTTCACCCCATTTTTCTCAACGAAGCCTTCGATTACGAACTGGGGGATTGGCCTTTCCTTTTGCCATAAAGTCATTACTGCTCACGGTGGAAAAATTGAAGTGACAAGTGAAAAGGGGAAAAAGACTCAATTTGATATTTTATTGCCGATTGTTAATAAACTATAATTGCTGGCTACAAAAAGGGACTCCCTACTTATACAGGAGTCCCATTCAACATTTTATTTAATTTTCATACTTCCCCGAAAGGCTTGATCTTTGATGTCGAGTACCACTTGTCCATCATCATCTAAAATAAGAGTGGAAAGTTGGGCGGATGATATATTCATGAACAATATTACTTCAAACACCTTCCCGTTTTTATCACGAGCTTTCGCCTTAATTTCGGCGGTTGCTTCATCCAGTTGAACTAAGCTTGCTTCTTTTAAATCTAATTGTAATCCGCTTGGTGTAATATGAATGCTTGCATCTCCAATGAGGCTATTATTCTTTCCTGATGTCCATTTACTCTGAATATGCAATTTCTTGCCAAGCTCTAAATTCTTTGGCAAATCGATATGGCCATTAGCTTGAATCTTAATTCCAGATTTAATAGGTTCAGAAGATTGATCTTTCATTTGAAGTTTAGTAGTAAATGTTTCCCCTTGCGCCTGGTCTACATTGATCTCCAATTTTATTTTTCCATCTACTTGTTTTACTTTCACATTTTCATCTGCTTCTAATACTTTTGACATTTCCCCAGCAACTTCGATAATGACACGTCCTTCATTTTCCATCGTCGGATCTGAAACAGCAATGTCGAGTATCCCATCTGTCTCCTGCATCGTAACAGAAGCTTTTTGGTACACTGTTAAAGGTCCAACCGTTTGCTTTTCATCATTCCAGAAGTTTGCACCGATCATATTTTCTTTCACTTCCTGAACAGCTTGAACAGCAGAATCGTTTCTTAAAATTTGAATATCCGGTTGTTTTGCGTACTCTTCCGTTTGCTCTTGGCTTCGACCTGGAAGAAGAACGTATGAATACGTATCATTTTCAGGTTTTACGCCATGGTCAAACCACATCGTCGCGTAAGCTCTCTTGATTGGGTCTGCTGGTTCCGTGTAATTAATGTCCTTCCATGCACCTGTTCGCTCTTCTTTTTTTACTGTTAATGTTTTTCCTTCCGGAAAATAGTATCCAATGTCCGCACCTTGGACATTCCCTTCAAGATGAGCCCACTCGGCAGCTAATTTTTGATCAGTTCCATTGTTTAAATCAGGGGCTTCCCCATTAATGACAAGTTTATTAGAGGCGTCATCGCGGATCTTGCGATTTTCCACAATCGTTTCGATGTTTCGCTCTTCACCACTTGTAATGCCAGTTCCAAGTGCAACAATTTCGTCATTAAACATGAACCATGATTTTTTTGCGGTAAGAGAACTGTTCCAGCCTATATAAGACATACCTGTTGAGCCGAAGCGATCGTTTAATGTTGAGCCGCCTACCCACGTCTCTGATGATGTATGCTCACCGCTTCCATCTGCTCTTATCGTCGTATCGACTGTCGTTCCAGGCATCCGGTAAGGATCTACGGTCGGCCAAAAATCATCGCTATATTGGCCAAGATCAGCGTTGTATAAATACGTCATTCCATCACCTGTATACCAGCCTTTACGGTTTTCATCGTTCATATCTTCATAGTTTTGAATACGACTCGAATACATGCTAATTCCAAACGCATAGCCAGGTTTTCTATGGACTACACGGTCCATAGCCGCAAACGTCTTATGGAAGTCAAGATCTCCCCTTGCCGTTACATTGGGATTATCCAAAAGTTGTTTAGCCAAAGTCATATCACGGAAATTCCCTGCATTCTCCAAATAATCTAAGAAGGTGTCTTCTTGCAGCCAATATTTTGCCATTTTCTCATATTTTTCTGCAAATGGCTCAGGCGCAAATTGGGCCATACGAATCACACTTTTAATAATTGTATGTCCTGCCACATGATCTTGAAGGAAGCTGCGAGAAATGGCTCTTCCTCTTACCATATCCATTAAAGCACCTTTATACATAAATGGTTCATAGGCATTTTCAATCCATTCATACACATTATTGACCTTTGGATCCTTCACATCCCAAGTAGACTCACTCAGTAGTTCAAGTAGCTCTGTCAAACCTTCGATTAATACGATTCCGTAAGATCCGTTGTAAGCAATATTTTCATGTTGTACAAACGACCCATCTTTATAAAATCCGTTTCCTTCTGTTACATTTTCAAATGTTTGACTAAGTGCATCACGCGCGGCGGCGATTTTATCGGTATCCTTCACTATCACTCCACGCACACCGACTACTTTACTTACATCAATTCGATTCGCTCCAAATGCTTCTCGATATCTTTCAGGCGTCGTTGCACCCGATTTCGTTGGATCGGGCTGAAAATGATCGACTACACTCAAATAACGATGTACGGTTTCTTTATCCATATAATCGTATAAAAGAACCATAATATTATTTAATTCATTTGGCACTCCAATCTCCCAATTCCACCAATTGCTATACTGAATGATATTTTCGTTATACTGGTTTTGATATAACCACTCAAGCGCCGATAACATATCCTCCAACAAGGCAGGGTTACGATATAGAGACGAATGTTCATTTGTAAAAACATGGGCCATTGCAGTAATATTACGGTAGTTCGCTCTTATATCTGCTGAATTATCTTTGCTGGCAAACTCAGTCCATAAATATGTACGGTTTTCATTTTTCACCATACTTTTCCAAATTGCCTCTGCCGTCTTTGTTTTATTTTTAATCACCTCTGCCATTCGCTCATTCGATCCATCAAAATAGTCTAGGCTTGTAATCTGGTTTTCCCATCTTTTTCGTAGCTGATCATATTCATCTAACGCAACAGCTTGAACAGTGATCTGGCTTTCACTTTTTACTCTTCCATCTTCGGTCTCAACAGTAATTGTAGCTGTTCCCGCAGAAACGGCTTCAACAAACCCATTTTGAATTAAAGCCACCTCTTCATTTGAAGAACGCCAAACCAATGTTTCAGCATCCGCATTTTTAGGAGTCATATTTGCTTTAAGCAAACGAATTTCTCCTGATTCCAAGTTAAGTTCCTTAGGGTTCAGGTCAAGCCCTTCGATAGCTGGTGCTTCTTCATTATCGTTTTTGGTCACTTTTACATGACTGCTAGCAGATAACCCATTATCGGTAGAAACAGTGATCATCGCTTCACCTACTGAAATGCCAGTCACTATGCCATTCTCCACTGTCGCAACTGTTTCATTCGTGGAAGACCAAGAGATGCTGGAACTAGTATCAGCAGGATCGACTATTGCATTCAATAATGCTGTTTCTTGCTCTTTCAAGACAATCTCACTCTGTTCAATGGAGATCGATTGTGCAGGATTGATTAATTCAAGCGAAACATCGTCAAACATTGCTACACCCGTCCCTGTTTCGAAGAAAAGCTGTACTCGAATACTGTCTGCATGTACGGGAACCTTTACATCCATTTTGATTTGTGTCCAATCATGCGTCCCTGTCAATCGATTAGAATATAATAGGTCGAGTTGTTGACTGCCCTCATATAAAACGACTCTGATGCGGGCACCTTGGCCGCTAACGATATCTTCTGTTTTCAGCCAAGTGCTTAGCTGATATGTTTTCCCTCCTATTACCGATACGTCTTGTGACACGGCTGCTCTGCCATTTTCTTCACTGGATATTTTTAATCCATAATTACCTGTATGAGCTGCATCTTCAGATATGGATACAACTGGATTTCCCGTCGGCTTCCAAACACTCCAGTTCGCTGCCCCTAATTGGTCCCATCCTGCGCTTGCACTTTCAGTCTCTTCCAAGCTAGGATTAAGTAATAGCCGCTTTGATTCATCTGCTTGAACAATTGATACATTTAGGACCATCGTTAATAATAACGATAGACTAATAAAAATAGATAGACTCTTTTTCACTAGCTGCCTTGTAATCATTCTTTCTCTCCTTTTCGTAATATTAATTCGCCTTTGGAAAGGTACCCTCTTCTTTGTTAACGCTTACAACTATCTACTAATTAAAACCTCCCTTTTTCAAAGATGAACATTGGTGTATAATAATTGTAAGTGGTTTCATAAAGTCTCTTAAGTGGAAAAGATTATACCACCTATAAATAGACCTAGAACTTTCAGTCTATTCTATATTTTTAGGTATCCCTGTAAATACATTCAATTCATATGCTTTGTTGGAGGGAATCTATTGGAAACGATTCATATATTAATTGCCGATGATATGGAAGCACATCGCAGACGACTCGAAAGAATTATTGCTAGTGAAAAAGATTTAGTATTAACCGCGTCAGCCAAAAGTGGGTATGAAGCAGTCGCTCTAGCTGCTGTCAAAAAGCCAAACATCGTATTATTAGATATCGAAATGGAAAGCCAAATGGCTGGTATTAAAGCAGCAGCAGAAATCCATAAAATTTTGCCTGATACAAAAATCATCATGCTAACAATTCATCAAGATAATAATGTTGTTTTCGCCGCTTTCCAAACTGGCATTGTTGATTACTTAATTAAATCAGCCCCTAAAGAGGAAATTCTCGAAGCGATTTATTCTGCCGCTAATAATCAATCTCCTATCCGGCCCATCATCGCCGAAAAAATAAGGGAAGAATTTGCTCGTATTAAAAAGTCGGAAGATCATTTAACGGGATTTTTTAAAGTTATAGCTACCCTTACACCATCTGAACTTGAAGTATTAAAGCTCCTATGCAAAGGGTTAAAACGAAAAGAAATTGCAGAAGAACGCAGCGTCGAAATGGAGACGGTCAAAAAACAAATTAGTAGTTTACTGAAGAAATTTGATCGACGGAATACAAAGGAAATTGTAGAAGTAGTGAATGAGTTAAAATTATTCGATATGATTAGAGACATATCATGAATAAAACGATCAATCAGAATGGACTCTTAATGCCCATTCTGATTGACCGTTTTTAATGCTTCCTTAAAGGCCTGATTCACTCTATTCGTAACTGGAATATATAACTGTTTTCTTTCGGATACTCTGAAAAGTTAATTTCCCTTTCCTTTTCTATAATCTTCAACATGCATTCCTTTCTTTTTAGTTTGGAAAGCCATTGCAATGCTCGCAAATCCTGTAAAGCGTGATAAAAGACCTTGAGGCGAATGGAAGGTACAGCATTTCCTGTTGCCAATTGATCCAAATGAGGGGTATGGATTCTATTTATTTCCTGCACAGCCAAGTGCTCAATATTCCTAATCACCAGTTGGATGAAGATATTAGATTTCGTTAACTTCATCATTGTCTAGCTTCCCTACATTGATAAAAAAGGACAGGCTACATTGAGCAAGTCCTTTTCTTCCTATGCATGGGCAATTCTTGGCATTGGCATTGGTTCTTTCCCAAGTTCGGCCCACGCATATTTTAATAAAAGTTCCATTTTTATAGATTGATATTCAGGGTGATTCCACAGATTATGGCACTCTTTTGAATCCGCCTTCAAATCGAACAATTCTCCATATGTTTGATTATAGTAAACGGTTAGTTTATATCGATCATTTACGTATGTTTTTTGGTGGATGGTTGTCGGCTCATGCCTAAATTCACAAATAATGTGGTCCCTCACTTGTCGCACTTCGCCTTTCCATACGTCTGTCTGATCCACTCCCGTCATTTGATATGGAATAGAAATTCCTGTCATACTTAAAAATGTCGGTGCAAGATCGACTAAACTTTGCATTGCTTCGGATACATTTCCTGCTGGAACTTGCTGCGGATAGCGGACGATAAATGGAACTTTAATTAAGTCCTCATAGTGGAATCCACCTTTATACTGAAGTCCATGCTGACCAAAGAAATGTCCGTGATCGCTTGTAAAAACAATAATTGTATTATCGGCAATGCCAAGTGCATCGAGCTTATTAAGAATTTCCCCAATGTATTTATCCATCATGCTGATCATGCCGTAGTAGGTTGCGGTCAACTTTTTATGATCTTCCTCATTTACTTTATGTGTATGATAGCCGTGGATGCCGAAGCCTGTTTCCTGATAAGATGAAAAATCCGGATTTTCCTCCTGTGTTAATTGAAAATGAGGAGGATTTTGATTATGTTCTCCATCTTTTCCCTTAGGGATCGTTAACTGATCTGGATCATACATTTTATCCCATGGCTCCGGAACAAGATATGGGGGATGCGGATCAAAAAAGCTCGACCATAAAAAGAAATTCTCATCATTTTCTACGTATTGCTCTAGTAAGGCATTTGTTCGCTCCGCAATCCAAGTGTTGTAATGATATTTCTCTGGAATTGCCCACGTATATTTTTCCTCAGGATCCATATTTCCTGTTGGCGCTAGGAAATAATCACGCCAATTTGTGCAACCTTTTTCCTCCATCCATAATGCATAGTGCTGGCCGACTAGATGTTCATTCGTATGGTTTCTAGCCAGCTCGACGGTTTCAAACCCGTAAAAAGGTTTATTAAACGTCTTCCAATATTCCAGATCACTTAATAATGGATACGATTCAATCGATGGATAATCTTCATGATCCTTCGTCTGTTGAAAATGTGCTTTCCCGATCAATGCTGTCCGATAATTATGTTGCTGAAATACTTCTCCAACCGTTAAACGGTCTTCCAGTAGCTTCGTTCCAAGTGTCCACGCACCATGCTGACTTGGATATGTGCCGGTGATAATTGAAGCTCTCGTTGGTGTGCATGTAGGGTTCGGGCAATACGCGCGTTCAAACATTGTCCCTTCACGAACTAACCGATCTAAATTTGGCGTTTGAATTTCAGGGTTAAAAGCGCCAATCGTGTTGAAATGCTGCTGGTCACTTGTGATTAATAAAACGTTTGGTTTTTTCATTCTCACCCACCCCTTTCATTCATGGCTCGCCTAAACAAACGCAGGAACAACCTTGCCCTCACTGCCGACCATCTTGATTTTTGATTTTGCCATCTCTTTCGCTGCTTCTTTTGCCTTTTGCAAGTAAGAGCGCGGATCAAGATTTTCTGGTTCGTCCTCAAAATGTTTTCGGATTGCTTCTGAGTAAGCATTCTTCAATTCTGTTGAGACATTAACTTTTGCCATACCTAAAGATACACAGCGACGTACATCTTCATCAGGAATGGCCGAGCCCCCATGCAATACAAGTGGAACGTCTATAAGCTTAGCAATTTCGGCGATTCTGCCAAAATCAATTTCTGGCTTCCCTTTGTAAATGCCATGTGCTGTACCGATCGCTGGAGCAAGTGTTGGGACACCCGTTAATTCAACAAATAGCTGACATTCTTCAGGGATTGCCTTTTGGGCATCTTCTTCTGCTACGACAATATCGTCTTCTACCCCGCCTACTTTGCCGAGCTCCGCCTCGACATTCACTCCAAGCGATCTCGCAAGATTCATCACTTCATTCGTTTTAACGACGTTCTCTTGGAACGAATGCATAGATGCATCAATCATGACAGATGTGTAGCCAGCTTGAATCGCTTCCTTAATCACTTCAAAATTTGTGCAATGATCAAGATGCAAACCAGTTGGGATATTATAGTGCTCTGACGCGGCTTTCGCGACTGCAACAATATTTTTAGCACCGAGTGATTGGACAGTACCTACCGTTGTTTGTAAAATCACTGGTGATTTTAATTCTGCCGCCGCTTCCAGGACCCAAAAAATACTATCAAACGAGTGAACGTTGAATGCGACAATACCGTGCTGATCTTGTTTTGCCTTTTCAAGCATAGGTGTGGTTGAAATAAGTGCCATTTGTTGCTCCCCCAATTTAAGTTAATTTAATTGTATTAATCTCATCTACCTGCATTTGCTCAATACACCAATTCAGTTTTTCCGGGTTAATATGACCCGTTTTTTCTTCAAGCGCATTAAGTACACCCATCGATAACCCAAACTTTATCAACTCTTCCCCCGAAAGCTTGCGGGATAAGCCAGCAGCAAAGCCTGCAATGACGGAATCTCCTGAACCAACTGGATTAATCGCTTTCACTTTAGGGATTCGGACACGATACATTTTGTCATCGTTCTTCACGATTGCTCCTTCTGCTCCTAGCGTCACAACTACCCATGGGATTCCATGAAAGATCGGGGCATTGATCGCATCAAGTAATTCATGACCTCCCCCAACTAAATCAACTAATTCTTCTTTATTTGGCTTAATTAAAAACGGTTTGTTTTTTCCTTTTAATGCACATTCAAGAGATTTGCCACTTGTGTCTAGCAATGCTGGTGTGCCCTTTTGGGCGGCTATGTCGAGAATTTTTTCATAAAAAGCAGCTGGTAACCCTTTTGGTAAACTTCCGGAAATTGTAATTAATTCAGCCTGATGGGCATGAACCTTAAATTTCCCCAAAAAGGCAGTGGCTTCTTCATTGCTAATTTCGGGGCCGCCTTCTAAAATTTCCGTCTGCTTTCCCTCATGAATGACAGCAATGCAGTTTCGGGTAGCGCCAGAAATTTCTTCAAACAAATCATTGATTCCAAGTTTAGTAATTTCCTTGCGAATAAAGTCACCTAAGTTTCCGCCTAAAAACCCTGTGGCTGCAACATCCTCATTCAACTGCCTTAACACTCTAGAAACATTTAATCCTTTACCGCCTGCTGTTTTTGAAACATCACTTGCTCGATTTACTGCATCGAGTGAAAATTGATCTAGCTTATAACTCATATCCACCGAAGGATTTAATGTAACGGTTAAAATCATTTTACGTACACCTCTATATTCGATGTGAACAACTTATTTTATCAACTGATTGACAGCGGCATAAGCCCCACATAGAGCAGCATCATTATGCAATTGTGCCAATACAAGCTTTGTTGAATCCTTATACACATCCATCACTTTTTCATTGAATTTTTCTTCAATAGCATGTAAAAACTTCTCACCTTGAGCGGCAATCCCTCCACCGATAATAATGATTTCGGGATTATATAGATGGGCAATATTCACGAGCCCCGCAGCTAAATAATCAAGGAAAAGATGATACGCTTCCAAAGCCTGAGAATCATTGCGATGGACAAGATTCATAATTTCAATTCCCTCTGCATCGCGATTCGATCGATTTTTATAAAAGCGGACAAGAGCGGAAGTTGATGCGTATCTTTCTAGACAGCCTACATTGCCACATGGACAGTTTTCACCATTATGAACGATCGACATATGCCCAAGTTCGCCAGCTAAATTACCTTTTCCTCTCATTAGCCTTCCGTCGATGACTACGGCTCCGCCAATTCCAGTACCTAATGTAAGAAGAACGACTTCTTTTTTCCCTTGCGCTGCACCACGCCACATCTCCCCAAGGCACGCACTTCTGACGTCATTTTCTACCGAAACAGCAAGCCCTGTCTTTTGCATAATCACATTAGCTAATTCAAGTCCTGAATAACCGTTAATATTCGATGAGAAAATAACCCTTCCTTCGTTATGATCAATTAACCCGCAAGAGGAAATCCCGATGTTTTCAATCGGGTATTTCTCTTTGAACATTTGCAGCTTTTCTATGATAATTTCTGGAATCTCCTCTTGAGCCTTTTTTTGTGGGGTTTTTGTTTTCCCTTGAAGATAAATATCTCCCAGCTCAGATACAACCCCATATTTAATAAATGTACCCCCAATATCGAAACAAGCGCTATACGTCATTCCAATCACCATCTATTTTTTTTCTTCATGATATGGGTAGATTTGTACACCTTGAACAACGCGATTAATCACTCCGTCTGGAGATGGATTATCCGGTGAAATACCGCCATGCAATGATTTTTCATACGCAAATAATTGAGCAAAGATGACATATGAAAATGCGAGTGACATATCATCTAAGCTTTGATTTGCGGAGATTGTCAAAGTCGTATCGCAATATTCGGAAACATCCGAATCAACGTATTCAGAAATAGCGACTAAAGGGCCGCGATTTTTTTCTTCATATAATTCTTTCAATATATCAAGATCGTATTTTCTCGTGTACGAGTCATTTGATAGAAATACGACGACCATTGCTTCTTTGTTTAAAATAGACTTTGGCCCGTGGCGGAACCCTAGTGGGGTGTCGTACATCGTCGAAATCGATCCACCTGTCAGCTCTAAACATTTTAAGGATGATTCACGTGATAACCCTTCGAAAACACCTGACCCTAGATAGACTAATCGGGAAATGGATTCCTTTACAAGGCTCGGGATGATCTCCTTGCTAGCCTTT
This sequence comes from Bacillus sp. FJAT-50079, assembly GCF_018343515.1. Classification (GTDB taxonomy): domain Bacteria; phylum Bacillota; class Bacilli; order Bacillales; family Bacillaceae_C; genus Lederbergia. The sequence continues at coordinate 502,742 of NZ_JAGYPD010000001.1, forward strand.
AACATCTTCTCACCAGCATCAGCAATACGCTCTACTAATTGCTCAAATTGCTCTTTCTTCTCACTGAACAAATAAAGGGCAGTAAGCATCATCGTTGAATAACTGCTCGTCATCGCCAAGCCTTTATCGTTTGCCTCATCTGGGAGCAATAAGACAAGCTGTTCTTCTTCTGTTCTTTCCCTTTTTGCTAAAGCTCCGTCATGGTTACATGTAATCGTAATCTCATAGAAATCTTTCACGATCTGCTCAGCTAGTTCAACTGCTGCTACACTTTCTGGACTATTGCCTGAGCGGGCAAACGAAACCATGATTGTAGGAATTTGAGCATCTAAATAAAGATATGGGGCCGCCGTTAGGTTTGTTGTTGAAATACACTCTGCTTCCCAACCTCTATTTCTAATAGATTGACGAACCGAAGGGTAGATTGTTTCACCGATAAAAGCACTCGTCCCAGCCCCGGTAAAAATGACCCGAATGTTTTCATGCTTTTTTTCCAGATTGCCCAAAAACGCTTCCATTTTTGCCTTTTCCGTTGCAAACTGTTTTACCGCCTTTACCCACAAGGCCGGCTGTTGTTCAATCTCTCGAATCGTATGTGATTTTTCCGCTTGACTGTTTGCCATTTTTTATCATCCTTTTCATGTTATGTTGTCATTACCAGTTTAACAAGCACGAACGATTCATTCTTTCGTGCTATTTAATTCTACGGAATAGGTGAATTTATCGCCCCTTGCAAACGTTGCTGTATACTCAATGATCTCTTCATTTTCATACGTCATTCTTTCGATAAAAAGACTTGGTTCTCCCTCACCGATGTTTAACATCTCGGCTGCGATTTTATCCGTAGAAACTGCTTTAAAGCGCTCGTTTGCCTTTGTGATCATCACATTGTATCGTTCACGAAATAAATCATACATTGGCACTTTTTCTAAATCCTCCACTTGCAAATGTGGAAATCTACGAATTGGAAGATATGATATCTCATACATCATCGGTTCTTCGTCCGCATAGCGCAGCCTAGTGATTTTATAGATGGGATCATTCTCTATAATGCTCATTTTCTTCGCTAAATGACTATCAGCGCTCATCGTTTCGAAAGCAAGAACATTTGATGATGGTATTTTATTTATTTTTTTCATTTCATCCGTAAAGCTATAAAATTTAACAAGGCTTTGATCGATCACTTTTGGTGAAACAAACGTACCTTTTCCATGCTCTTTATAAATAAGCTTTTCTTTCTCAAGCTCTTGCATCGTCTGTCGAACCGTCGTACGGCTCACGTTATACGTCTCACATAATTCCCGCTCAGATGGCAGCTTATCATGTTCCTTTAAATCCCCCGCTTCAATTTTACTAACAATTATATCCATTAGTTGATAATAAAGGGGGAGCCGGTTATCTTTCTGAAACATCCATCAATCTACTCCTTATTAAGAACGGTTGACCACGCCCTTTTTGTAGTGTTGTCATTACCAGTTGATTTTATTATAACATCCCTCTTACAAATTGCAAAGAGAAAGGAGAATGCGGTTTATTTATTCACCGCTCTCCACATCCTTCACACATCTAAAGCCTAAATTGCCTGTGGAGCTGTCTGGCGTGTTTGATGTTCTAGCGGCGACACGATAGCGATTACAATAGGAATCGTGGCATAAATAGGAGCCCCCCCGCATTGATTTAGTCTCACCTACCGCGGGACCTTTCGGATTATCGCTACCCTCTTTTTGATGAAAGGTTGGGCTAAACCAATCTTCACACCATTCCCATACGTTTCCAGACATTTGATAAAGGCCGTACCCATTGGGTTGGAATGAGTGAACAGGCGCAGTTCCTAAATAACCGTCCTCTAACGTATTATGTACAGGAAATTTCCCTTGCCAAATATTACAGAGATGTTCTTCATTAGGAGTTAACTCGTCTCCCCATGGATAACGTTTTTGTATTAACCCTCCCCGGGCTGCGAACTCCCACTCAGCTTCAGTCGGCAGTCTTTTTCCTGCCCAACCACAATAAGCTTTTGCATCATTCCATGAAATATGTACAACTGGATGATCCATTCGTGATTGAATCGTTGAGTCTGGCCCTTCAGGCTGGAACCAGTACGCCCCTTCAACAACACTCCACCATGGTGTGCCCTGCACAACCTGACTAACCGAATTGGCCATTTTCTCAGAGAGCAACTTGTAAAATACAAATGACCAACCATATTTTTCCGCGTCCGTTTTATATCCAGTCTCATCAACGAAACGTGAAAATTTTTCATTCGTTACAGTATAGCGATCCATCAAAAACGGACGTACTTTAACTTTTCTAATCGGTCCCTCACCATCTGCTGGATTACGGTCCGCATCATTTGTCCCCATTAAAAATTCTCCGCCTTCGATCATTACCATGTCCTCGATCGATACTGTGCCTGCCTTTATTTGTTCAGCTTCTGTTTCTGTCACTAGTTGATGATCAACGAGAGAACGATTAACCGAGCAGCATGATTGTTTATGTTTTAAATTCACCTTAATCACCTCTCAACTACATAAGATTGCGAATAATATTATATACGTTTAATAAAATGATTCCCATTAACGAGAAAATAAAAATTCTGTCAATTTGACGATTGCTAATTTTAGAGATGAAGGATGAACCGATAAAACCACCGATGACTCCACCAGCAACCATATACCCTAACATCGACAAATCATAGATTGCAAACCCAGTTGTAAAGGCGGTCATCGCCAACGAGGAAAGCTGTGAGAAAAAAATAATAAAAATCGAATTGATTGCCGATTCTCTAACATTCATCGAAAAGGCAAATGCGAGGATCGCCATATTTAAAGGCCCCCCACCAATTCCTAGAAAGGATGCAACCGTTCCCAAAATAAATCCAACGAGAAAAATGACCAACTCATTTTTTAGTTCATAAGTGCGTATTCGTTCTCTATGTCTAACAAATAGAAAAATGATAAACATTAATATTGCTAGAATACTTGCTTGAATAACAGTAATCATTTTTTGATTATCCATTGAACTAATGAGAAAAGCGAATAAGTATTTCCCAATGATTCCGCCAGATATGGAGCCGATAGCGAGTAAAAAGCTACTTTTCCCTTGTATTTTCATTCCTGAACGCGCTGCCTTTAATAAAGACACACTTGCCATGGAAAATACCGTTGCTGCTGATAATATACCAATCGTAGCAACATCGTACGTTCCTATGCCATCCAAGACAGGCTTAATAATGATTCCTCCGCCAAGTCCTGCAATAGCACCAATCGTAGAAGCTAATAAACCGATGAGAAAATAAATAATAGTTACGATGAACACCTTCTAACTTTCTCGAATTCTTTTTTATTATAGCATGATTGTTTTAACTGAATGATATAAATTACTTTCTACATATTCAATATTTTTTTTGAATATGTTTGAAAGTAGGATAGAAATGCGGGAAACTTAATAAAATATTCGCATAAGAAAAAGGGAGCCAAATCGCTCCCTTTTTCTTAATCAAACGTTTGATTAATAGATTGAAACACCTAAATATTACAATTTAAACTTTAACGCTCGATTGAAGAAATCCAAGTGATTTTAAACTTCCTTCCCCCATCGATATATTTCAGCAATGGCCGATCTTGTTCAATGACTCTTCCAATGACATTTACTTTTTCATCGGCTGGCAAGTCTCGTTTCGCGATTTGAACTTCCCCTTGGTAACGTCCATATCTTTCGTTATCAATCGTAATACTTCCTTTCAATCTCTCACTCGTATTCAATGGCTGTACCGGTCTTGTTCCAATTAATGCATATTGCCTTGATTCCATTGATCGTACGCAATCTCTGGCAGAATCGGGGCGGTTCGTTTGTAGAACGCCCACATCCTTTAGCAAAGCTTCATCGTCTATTGCGGCTTCCGCCCTTAAAAGAAAAACATCTTCCTGAAATGATGAAAATTGCTCCAATGTCTCGTCACTAAGCTCAACATCGCCAATTAAAATTTTATCGACCATTTCTAATAATTCGATATAACTGGCAAACGGCGCCATGTTTCTATGATCCTCTAATGTTGGTAATCCTTGAAATAAAGGACCTCGGCGCTTTTTATCACCTGGAATAAATGCCATCACGGTTAACCCTTCACTTCTCAGCCATTGATTCATATGATTAAATTCAAGCGCACCCAAGCCTGTTTCTGGGCGCGGATAAAAATTATGCCATGCCTCAACTGATTGTGCGGATAGCCCTGCTTGTTTTAATTTTTCAAAGCCACCCTTTGTCAATGTGCTTGCATTCAATGCAATCTTCATTTTCTTGGACAACTTAATGATTGTTTTTTCGTCGACCCCATAATCGACTCTAAGTCCAGTTACTCCCCACTTGAGCAGTCCCTCCGCGTTATCCCAATTAAACCCGAGATGCGCCAATGATTTAGGGGATATATCAGCCATAAGCTCCATCTGACTTTTTTTCGCTAATGCACCTAATTGTTGAAGTCTCTCTTTGTATAGGGCCGGGTCATCCTCTGGAATATGAAGGGAGGTAAAAATCGATGTAAACCCCATTTCACTCACTTTTTGAATGTATCGATCTATCTCCCTAATTGTATCATTCCCTAAATAAACTGAAATGCCAAGCATGGATCATCGCCTCCCCAAAAATGAAGAAAGGAGGAAGCCCCCCTTTCTTCATTTTAAATATTATCTGCCATCTCTTCTTTAAAGCCAAACAAGTAAGTGAACAAGAAACCAAATGAATACGAAATAATTAGACCTAGAATATAGATTAAATACTTATTATCTGCAATAAGTGGTGTCAATGATATTCCTGATACACCAATTCCTAATGCAGCGGTTTTCATTACTGCCTGGAATGCCCCACCGAAGGCGGCTCCAAGACAAGCGGTAATGAATGGACGGCCGAGCGGAAGCGTGACCCCGTAAAGGAGTGGTTCGCCAATTCCGAGGAAGCCAACGGGAAGTCCCCCTTTAATAATGTTGCGCAAGCGTTGATTTTTCGTTTTTACAAAAATTGCAATCGCCGCACCGACTTGACCAGCTCCAGCCATCGCAAGGATTGGCAATAAAGCCGTCATGCTGAATTTATCAATCAGTTCCAAATGAATCGGTGTTAAGCCGTGATGGAGACCGACCATGACGAGCGGGAGGAAGAATCCAGCGAGAAGGGCGCCAGCAATGACCCCACCAATATCAAGCACCCAATTAATCCCTGAAGTGATCCCGTCCGATAACACTCCAGCCACTGGAACGACTGCATAAAGCGAGAAAAACCCGACAACTAATAATGTAATAAGAGGAGTAAAAATAATATCAATCGAGCTAGGCATTACGGAACGAACTCTTTTTTCAACGAATGTCATGAGCCACCCCGCGAACATAACCCCAAAAAGACCGCCACGTCCAACGACAAGTGGCTCGCCGTAAATTGTAATATCTGCAAGTAAAGGATTAAATAAAATTGCTCCTGCAATAGCACCAAGTACAGGCGTACCTCCAAATTCCCTAGCAGTATTCCACCCTACTAAAATAGCAAGATACGTAAATACTCCACTTCCAAGTAAAAGGAGGATCTGCATCCAAGTGACCGACGCATCCACACCGGCGTTTTTAGCAAAGTTTGCTGCTCCGTTAATGATCCCTGATGCGACAAGCCCTGGGATAAGCGGTATAAAGATATTTCCAATTCTCCGGAGCAAAAGTTTAAAAGGTGTTTTATTTTTCTGTTTCATATTTTCTCGGTTTAAAGCTGCCCTTTCGCTAAAAGTTAAATCATCGTCGCTTGGTTGTGCTTCTTCACCTATCGCTAACCCTGTTTCTTTGCTCATTTCAGCTGCAATTTTATTTACAATTCCAGGACCAACAACAATTTGCAGCGTATCATCATTAATGATGCCCATAACTCCATCTATTTTTCTTAAAGCATCGGTATTTGTTTTACTTTCATCCTTTAATGTTAATCGTAATCGCGTCATACAGTGGGCAAGGCGTTGGATATTTTCTTTCCCACCTACATAGCTCAGAATGTCAGCAGCCATCCTTTGCTCTTTTTTCATTTTGATCCCCCATTTGCAATCAATTTATAACGCTTTTCGGACAAATCCACCTACCGTTTGCAATTTTTCTCTAGCCTCTTTCGCTGAACATTGAAGTAAGATCATTACAATTGCCGTTTTCACATGATGCTGGGATTCTTCGTAATACTTCTGAGCTGTTTCATAATCAACCTGAGTAGCCTCCATAATGATTCTTTTGGAACGCTCAACTAATTTTTTATTTGTTGCCTGAACATCGACCATTAAATTTTCATAAACCTTGCCGATGCCAATCATAGATGCAGTTGAAATCATGTTCAATACTAACTTTTGCGCTGTACCCGCTTTCAATCGAGTTGAGCCTGTTAAAACTTCTGGACCTGTTTCAATCTCAATAGCAAATTTTGCATATTTACTCATGTCCGCATTTTTATTGCATGAGATCGCTGCCGTCGTTGCCCCCCTTTCATTTGCATATTGTAAAGCCCCAATCACATACGGTGTTCTTCCACTAGCAGCAATTCCAATAATTGTATCCTTTTCAGTTATTGAAACTGATTTCAAGTCTTCAACCCCAAGGTCTGCACGATCCTCGGCACCTTCGACAGCCATTGTAAATGCCTCCATTCCACCTGCAATAACCCCCTGTACTATTTCAGGTGACACACCAAAGGTTGGAACACATTCAACTGCATCTAAAATTCCAAGTCGCCCACTCGTCCCTGCGCCTATATAAAACAATCGGCCACCTGCACGAAAGGACCGGATTACAGCATGAACAACATGCTCAATCTGAGTAATCTCATTCATAATTGCAGTTGGAACATTACGATCCTCCTTATTCATTACTAATAAAATATCCTTAATCTTCATTCCATCTAAACTCATCGTGTTACAATTCCGGGTTTCCGTAGATAATTTTTCGAGCATCGTCTCATCCTTTTTATCTTTATTACACCTCATGAAATTATACGTCGATGTTTCAATTGATATTCATGAAGTTCCATTTCAACAAAAAAATTCTATAAAAAGAACGACCTTTTCTCTTGTATCATTTGCAATGGGTATTAGTTCACGAATCAAGAAGCTTGTAAAAAGATTTTTTGGATAAATGAAGTTGTAAAGGAAGGATTCACTAACGATTCAGAAGGGAGCTACGAGTCCATCAATATCAACTAGACTAGCTTAAACAGTAAGATCTTTGTGAGGGAAGAGTCTGCTACGTTCACCACCATATTGTTAAATGTTTCACAATATAGGATTTGGAGGAGTTCTCTTTAATAGGAGAAGCGGAATATCATTACTTATTCGTTCCAGTTTTTTTAGTACAGTCCTTTTGGTAAAATGATAAATCAATTGCACCTCTGCGTAATAGCGTCCAGATTTTTTCGAGCGTGCTCGAAAAAATCTGTGCCATCACCGAAGGCTAACTCAGATCAACAGGTGTTTGGCTCCCTCTGATTCACTTATAGATGTAAGGGATTTCTGTTGATTCGAGTTAAAGAGGGAATTATTAACAACCTGACCAGTCAAATAAGCTCGAACACCGCCAATATTTTAAAAATAAACAATATCATTGAAGTTTATACTTATTCTTCGATTTCATCTAGCATTTTATTTAACTTTTGCAGTTCCTTTTCCATTTCCGCCAATTGCTTTTCCAATGGATGTAGATTGCCTTTCACGTATTCAAGCTTTTCTAAATCATGTTGCAAGCGAACATAATCTGTTTTTAAATCAAGAATTTTATATTCAATGTCTTTTTTATTCAATAAACTCACCTCTTATGAATGATTATCTTTAATCATACCAGAACTTGCACGGAGTCCAACAAGTAACATACAAATCGCAATGATTACAAATGTGATTACTGGGGCAGTTGCCGAACCTGTTTGATCAAATAAAATTCCTAGTAAGATCGGTCCAAGTGCTGCTAGAAAATAGCCTAATGATTGCGCCATTCCTGAGAGTCCAGATGCTTGATTGCTGTTACTTGTTCGCAGGACAAAAAACGTTAAGGCAAGACTGAAGCCCGCCCCTTGGGCTAACCCTATGAAAATAACCCAAAGAATCGCTAAGCTAAACATTTTCGTGCTGAGAAGCCCAACAAAAGCAATGAGATACAAGATTCCAATTATAATGACAAGACTTCTTTGTGTTTTTATTTTGGCAGCTATGACTGGTGTTAAAAACGAAACAGGCAGACCGACCAGTTGAAGTAAGAAGAGCATCCATCCACTTGTTGCATTATTCATTCCATGTTCCGATAAAATTTGCGGAAGCCATGTAATCACACAATAAAATAGAAAAGACTGAAATCCAAGGAAAAATGTTACAAACCAAGCAAGCTTTGAGGTTAGTAAGGATGTTTCTGAGTGCGCTCCCGTTTCATTCACAACTTGTTTCCCCGTCCGAAGTTGAGGCAGCCAAACGAATAAAGCAACAATCGCCAAAACGGCCCATGTAAGCAGCGTATTTTTCCAACCAAAGTCGAAGCCGACTGCAATCGGTATACTAATTCCAGATGCAATGGCAGCGAAGGCACCTAATGAAGCAGTATAAACTCCTGTCATTAAACCGACTTGATTCGGGAAGCGCTGTTTTACAATCGCCGGGAGAAGAACATTGCATATCGCAATACCGATGCCAGCAATCGCTGTACCGACAAACAGGAGCAAGGATACATAAGTAGCTGAGCGTAGAAAAATCCCAATTGTTAATAAAATAAGACCGAGAAAGATCGCCTGTTCATTTCCGAACTTTCGTCCAATTTTCGGTGCCAAAAAAGACATTGCCGCAAAAGCGAGCAATGGAAGTGTTGTAAAAAGCCCCGCCACTCCATTTGAAAGATGCAAATCTGTACGAATGAAGCCAACTAACGGGCCGACAGCGGTAATTGCTGGCCGTAAATTAAAGGCGACAAACATAATCCCAATGATTAATCCGACTTGTTTTGTGGCTAATTCTTTTGTCTGTACATTCATATTTTCATTCATTCATAGCCCTCATTTTAATGTTCATCATTGTATAAAACTCTTTCCTCTTATAAGATAACAGAAAATGGTGAAAAAAAGGAGTGATTGATTTGAAGGCTGTTTTAGTCAATAATGATTCCCGGCAATTATATATAGGTGAAGCGCTCAAGCCGAGCATTAGTGAGGAAGAAATACTTGTTAAAGTAAAGGCAACTGCATTAAATCGCGCAGATCTTATGCAAAAACGTGGATTATATCCCCCACCTGAAGGAGCATCTCCGATTTTAGGCTTGGAAATGAGCGGAGTAATCGAGGAAATAGGTGAACATGTACAAGGTGTGAAAATAGGAGATCGTGTTTGCGCATTGCTGCCAGGGGGCGGATATGCAGAATATGTTGCCATCCCGGCTGCCATGGCAATCCCTATTCCAAATCACTTTTCTTTTGTCGAAGCTGCCGCAATTCCTGAAGTTTTCCTAACTGCTTATATGAATTTATTTTGGTTTGGCCGTTTGCAAAAAGGGCAAACCGTACTCATCCATGCGGGGGCAAGTGGTGTTGGTACTGCCGCGATCCAGCTAGCAAGAGAGGCTGGGGCAAAAATCATTGTAACAGCTGGCTCACATGAAAAAAGAAAACTATGTCTTTCTTTAGGGGCACATCATGCGATCGATTATAAAGCTGGTCCATTTGCAAATGCTGTGAAAGAAATAACTGCAGGCAAAGGAGTCGATCTAATTCTTGATTTTATCGGCGCCCCCTATTGGCAACAAAACATCGACTCGCTAGCGGTTGATGGCAGGCTCATCCTCATTGGGATGATGGGCGGTTCAAAAATTGATCAGGTGAATTTAAGCCCCCTGCTAATGAAAAGAATTCAAGTCATCGGCACGACGTTGCGTTCTCAGCCCGTGGATAAGAAAGTCGCTTTAACGAAGGAATTCACCGAATTTGCTCTAACCAAACTGACATTAGGAGCGATCAAACCCATCATCGATTCAATTTGGAATTGGGATCAAGCAAATGAGGCACATGAGCATATGGAACAAAATAAAAATGCAGGAAAAATTGTGTTGCAAGTGAAATAATTCTTCACTTGCAATTTTCTTATTTAAGAATCAGAAAAACCTAATGAAACGATCCTTTTTTGTACAAAATAAGTATGATTTATTTTAAATGAAGAGGGAGGATTTAAATGGGCATCTTTTCATCTGTATTGAAACGATTTTTTATTGACCGATTTCATGATCAATCTGCCCAAATGGCTTATTTTTTTATGCTGGCCATTTTTCCTTTCCTCATTTTTGTCGTTTCGCTTTTAAGCTACTTCCCAATCTATTCGATCGATGTTTTAGCTGTCATTGAGCCATTTGTGCCTAAAGGAAGCTACCGACTCATAGAAAACAATTTAATTAGCATCCTTGATCAGCAACGAACGAAGCTAGCATCCTTTAGCTTGCTTGCGACTTTCTGGATCGCTTCTATGGCTGTACAGGCATTTGTGCGGGCGATGAATGATGCTTATAACATTATTAGAAAAGAAACATTTTTAAAGGCGTTTTTAAAGGACCTACTATTGACCGCAATTCTTATGATCACATTAGCGATCTCTCTACTTTTCCCAATCGGCGAAAAAATAAGTCAAGTTCTTCTTGCAGAACAGCTATCTATTTCGAACCAGTTCTATCAATCACTCGTAATCGTTAAATGGACGATTGGCTCTGCCTATTTACTGCTGTTATTTATTTTAATGTACAAATACGTTCCAAGCACAAAATTAAAATTTCGTTCTGTTCTTCCTGGTGCTTTATTTTCTGTAACGTGCTGGCAATTCGTTTCCGTTGGATTTTCTTATTATGTTTCCTTAGCAGATTACTCTCTATTATATGGACAGCTTGGGAGTATCATTGTGCTTATGATCTGGTTTTATCTCTCGGCTGCCGTGCTGCTTACTGGCGGACTTATAAATGCCGCTTGGATTGAAAAAAAAGCATCTAATTAATTAGAAACTCCTTCATGTACTTTAATTTAGCCTCAAAAAAGCGGTCCTTTATTAAGGACCGCTTGGACTTTCTACTTGTTTGTTATAAACGGATTCGTCAAGTTCCCCTGTCATCTTTCCAGTTAAAACTCCTGCTGTCATACTGCCGCTTACGTTTAATGCCGTTCTTCCCATATCAATCAATGGCTCAACTGAAATTAATAAGGCAACGATCGCAATTGGTAAGTTCATCGCTGATAAAACTAGCAATGCGGCAAATGTTGCTCCACCACCAACGCCAGCTACACCAAATGAACTAATGGCAACGATAATAATTAAAGTCGCAATAAATCCTGGATCAAGTGGATTAATACCAACCGTCGGGGCAACCATTACCGCCAACATTGCCGGATAAATGCCCGCACAGCCATTTTGACCGATTGACAGACCGAATGAACCCGCGAAGTTCGCAATCCCTTCCGAAACCCCAAGATCTTTATGTTGTGTATTAATATTCAATGGCAATGCCCCAGCACTTGATCTTGAAGTAAAGGCAAATGTAAGAGTTGGAAGTGCCTTTTTTATATACGTAATTGGGTTTTGTTTTGCTAAAGCGAGTAATAGAAGGTGTACGATAAACATAGCGATTAATGCTACGTAAGATGCAACAACAAACTTTCCTAACTTGGCAATCGCCGAATAGTCACTCGTTGCTGTTACTTTCGCCATTAATGCAAGTACACCATATGGCGTTAGTCGTAAAATCAACGTCACAATGCGCATCACAATTGTATATATCGTCTCAATTATCTTTGCGAAAAACTCAGCATGATCCGGCTCTTTTCTTCTTACACCTAGATAAGCAATACCAATAATCGCAGCAAAAATGACAACAGCAATTGTAGATGTTGGACGTGCTCCGGTTAATTCCATAAATGGATTTTGCGGAAATAAACTAACGATTTGCTGTGGAATCGTTAAACTTTCTACATCTGCCGCTCTTTGTTCAACGATTGCTGTACGAGCTACTTCGGCTTCTCCTTCTACCAATTCAATTCCCTCAAGCTGAAAACCGATGGCAGTGGCGATCCCGATGCCAGCTGATATCGCGGTAGTACCAATTAATATGCCAATGACAAGGCCGCTTATTTTGCCAAGGTTATTGGTCAGTTTCAATTTCGTAAAAGCAGAAACGATAGAGATAAACACAAGTGGCATGACAATCATTCTTAATAATGATACATAGCCATTTCCGACAATGTTAAACCATTCGATCGACCCGGTCGTAATCTCCGAATCGTTTCCATATATAAAGTGCATGGCGAGACCAAGCAAAATCCCTAGTCCAAGTGCCGTAAACACTCGTTTTGAAAAGGAAACAAACTTTTTTTGCATATAAAATAAACCATAAATGAGTAAAAGTAGGACAGCAATGTTGATGATAATAAAAATTGTATTCAAAACCATTCCCCTTTCTATTAAGTTGCTGATCTCAACTTGTATACTATAAGCTAATAAATCCAACTAGTCAAATGGGAATTAACATGTATTGTTTTTCTTTCTGAAAGAAAGGGTACCCTATTATATACTACCCAAAGAAAGGATGATATAAATGCGAAGAGCATCAAAAATCATTCGCTTTGCTATAAAAGCAGCTCCTATTATTTTACCCATTGCCAAGAAAATAATGAATAATCAGAGGGCAAAAAAATATGTGAAACAAATTCCCAAAAACTAAAAGGTGCCGAGTCGGCACCTTTTAGTTTACTTTAAATTTTTGAATTAATTGATTTAAATTAAGGGCAACTGCTGAAAGCGATTCGGCGTTTGCTGCAATTTCTTGCATTGAGCTTGTCGATTGTTCGGTAGATGCAGCTGTTTCTTCAATCCCTGCTGAAGCTTCTTCCGTGATTGCCGCAATATTTGAAATGGCAGCATTCATCGTATCAGCACTACCATCAATTTCTCGTAGGTCAGCTGTAATCTTTTGAATTTGTTGGACTACTTCTTGAACCGAATGACTAATCGATTCAAAGGCATGACCTGTCGATTCAATTTGTTTCGTTCCTATTTCAACTTGCTGAAAACTATCCTGCAAGGAGCCAACAACGTCCTTCGTTTCCCTTTGAATCGTCGATACAATCCCTGTAATATCCGAAATAGAATTCGCCACTTGTTCAGCTAGTTTTTTCACTTCTCCTGCGACAACCGCAAATCCTTTTCCATGCTCTCCTGCCCGCGCCGCTTCAATTGCCGCATTTAACGCAAGCAAATTAGTTTGTTCCGCGATTTCTGAAATGACTTTAATTAAATGCGAGATCTGTTTTGAATGTTCATCAAGACTGCTTACTTTTCTAACGGCATCTTTCACATTTTCATCGATAACCTTCATAACAGAAATCGATTCTACCATCGCTTCATTGCCTTTAGTTGTCAGATTAAGTACTTCATCTGTTACTGCATTGGCTAAGTGCCCTTGCTCATTCGCATCATGAATGTTTGCGGCTAATCTTCCCATGGACTCAACTAAATCGGAAGCAGATTGTGCCTGGGTTTCCGAAGCATTTGCTAGTTCTTCCATCGTTATCGCCACTTGCTGACTTCCGGAGTTTACTTCGAACGCAGATTGACTTAATTCCGCACTGCGACTTTTAACCGTTTCAGAAACAGTACCGATGTCAACCGCCATTGCACGAATTTGCCGATTCATTTCATTTACCGAATGAATGAGTACTCCAACCTCGTCTTTCGAACGTGTTTTTAAATCTTCATGGGTCAAATCTCCATCCGCAATCAGTTTCATCCGATTTGCTACTCTAACAATTGGACGTGATAATGAGTTTGCCATATAAAAAGCAATGATCAACCCAAGTAAAATGGTTGCGCTTGTCAGAATTAAATTTAAGGTCGTCGCTTGTATGCCAGCTTCTATCACCTTTTCGCCGTTATCTTTAATATTTTTTGCATGATCATCAGATAATTGCTTAAATGTGGTCATAAGCTGTTGTCCAACTATTTCGACATTTGTCCGAAAGTTCATTCGCGCTAGATCACGGTTTCCTTCATTATATGTATCAAAAACTTGTTCCTTAATCATATCTTCCCATGCGTGTATTTTACTAATTGCTTCCTCTGTTTGTTCTGTATTTGAGAGACTTAGTAACTCGGATTCCAGCCTCCGACTTTCCTCCGCATAAAAATTAAATGAATTTAAATAACCATTTTGCCCATATAATATATATCCGCGGGCTAATGAAGTCATTTCCGAAATATTCAAATGAATTTCTTGATAAATCATTAATAATGGCAATTCTTCTTCGATCACTTTTTCCGTTTGATTATTCGACAATTTGTTAGAAACAAAAGAAACGGCTCCCATAACGAGTACTAATGCGTTTAAAATCAAAAAGCCACGTAAAATTTTAGCCTTAAGACTCTTCATCTTTACTCCCCTTCCTCTTCATCCACAAGCAACAATTCTCTAAAATTGGTATCTATGTCTATTATCGGCAAAAAAAACGTTTTCTTTAGTTCAATTGTCCCAAGCGTCAAATTTAATTATAGTAGGTTACGAATGTGATAAAAAAATGAGGAAAGCGTGTCATAGTCGTTGATTAAGTCTACACTTTCTCTCACTGGCATCAATATAGACCGTTGCTCCAAATGGAAGGGAAATCATCGGCATACAATGCCCTGCTCTTATATTTAAGATCGTCGGCTTGCCAAACGGAACAATCATTTGTTCAATTAGTTGCTCGACCGTAAGCCCAAGGGAATCATCCCCAGCCTGACAATGGTTCCACGTACCAAGTACAATTCCAGCAGCATCTGAAAATTTTCCAGCCAATGCAAGCTGTGTTAGCATACGATCGATTTTATACAGCGGTTCTGAAACTTCCTCCAGAAATAAAATTTTCTCTTTTGTATCAATTTCAAATGGGGTACCAAGTGTACTTGTTATGACACTTAAGTTTCCTCCCGTTAACTTCCCTTCTACATAACCAGGAACTAAACACTTTATTTCTTCATCAGAAGGATTGGCCATAGTGTAGGCAGGATCATTTTGCAACAGAGTCATAAGCGATTTAATTGTGAAATCATCTGCCGTTATAAGATCAGATGCAGGCATCGGCCCGTGAATCGTTATGAGATGACAAATTTGCTGAAGAACAATATGAAGAGTCGTAATATCGCTATATCCGACAAACCATTTTGGGTTTTTACGAATTAAATTATAGTTAAGTAGCGGCAATAATTGTAACGTCCCATAACCGCCACGCAAGCAAAAGATCGCTGAAATACTTGGATTTGCAAACATTGAATTGATTTCTTGAGCTCTCATCCTCGCTGTTCCAGCTAAATAGCCACCAATATTTTCAAAGCAAGTCAAGCCTAGCTCCACTTCAAACCCAAGTTTTTTAACAGCATGAACAGCTTGATCAAGCCTTTCTTTACTTACTGGCCCAGCTGGTGCGGTAATGCCAATTTTATTTCCACTCCTGAGTGGTTTTACCTGATTCATAACAACGCCTCCATTAATCGATTATTTCCTAGGAAATACGACAAATATTTTTGTTCATGTCCAATTGAATAAAAACTGCTTATTACCATACACTAGCCTAAAATGTTCATCGGAGGTTTATATGAAAGCGACAGATGTGCTCGTTCAATGTTTAGAAAATGAAGGTGTGGAATACATTTTTGGGATTGTCGGGAAAGAAACCTTAGATTTCGTTGAATCGATTTCCCGTTCCGCCCAAATTCAATTTGTTCCTGTAAGACATGAACAAGCTGCTGCTTTTATGGCCGGTACGTATGGGAAATTAACTGGGAAACCTGGCGTATGCACCGCCACACTTGGGCCTGGTACGACTAATCTTTTAACTGGCTTAGGTAGTGCTTTGCTCGACCTATCCCCAGTAATCGCCATTACTGGACAGGCTGGACTCGACCGCCAGTATAAACGCTCACATCAGCTTCTTAATTTAATAAAAATGAGTGAGCCAGTGACAAAGTGGTCGGTACAAATAAAAGATGCCACAACGATCCCTGAGATCGTTCGAAAAAGTTTTCAGATTGCTATACAGGAAAAGCCAGGTCCTGTATTAATTGAGCTACCTGAAAATATAGCGATGAAAACGACCACAGCCAAAGTGATACCCGTTACTTCTCAGGCAAAAAGTGATCCGTGTCAACGATCGATTCAAGCAGCCATTTCCTTAATACATCAATCAATAAAACCATTCATCGTCATTGGAAATGAAGTGGTTAGACAAAACGCTGTTCTACCATTGTTAGATTTCATCCA
The DNA here is from genome assembly GCF_018343515.1 of Bacillus sp. FJAT-50079. Taxonomy (GTDB): domain Bacteria; phylum Bacillota; class Bacilli; order Bacillales; family Bacillaceae_C; genus Lederbergia. The sequence continues at coordinate 519,043 of NZ_JAGYPD010000001.1, forward strand.
ACGTTTACAAGCCCCTGTTGTTCATTCTTTTATGGCAAAGGGAATAGTTGAAAAAGATGATCCATACAACTTTTATACGTTTGGATTCGAAGAAAATGACATGGTCGTATCAGGAATGGGGGAAGCAGATCTTCTCATCGTGATTGGGCTTGATTTTGTTGAATCACTTCCAAAGAATTGGAACAAAGGGAAAATTCCTGTTTTACATATTAGTTCATTAGTAGCAGAAGTTGATGAATACTATCCTATCCAAGGAGAGTTAATCGGTCATGTAGGCAATAGCCTAGAATTGTTAAATAAACAAGGAATTCTCTCAAAAGAGTGGCTTCCTTCTGGAAATTTGAAAACGAAAATTATGCAGACATATCATATTTTCCCTGAAGATAAAGAAGTCAGCCATTTACCGTTAAACACTGAGCATATTTTGCACATTGTTGAAAAGATATCTTCGGACGAAACTATTCTTATTTCCGATGTAGGCGCCCATAAACTTGCGATCGCTCGCACATATCAACCGAAACTCCCGGGTAATGTTCTTATCTCCAATGGCTTTGCATCCATGGGTGTTGCAGTCCCTTGGGCAATGGGGGCAAGAATGGCAAACCGAAATGATCCAATTATTGGAATCACCGGGGATGGCGGAGCTTTGATGAACATCGCGGAGCTAGAAACAGCAAAACGTCTCGGTCTCTCTTTTATCATGATCGTTATCCGTGACGATGTATTGAAACTTGAGGAGCAAATGATGAACAAGAAATTCGGTCATAGCGATGGGGTCACATTTGGAAATCCAGATTTCGTTCGTTTAGCAGAAAGCTTCGGGATCAAAGGAGTAAGGGCAGAAACGCTCGATAAATTCGAAGAAATAATGTATGCCGAGTTACAATCTCAAAAAGAATTAGTTTTAATTGAACTGCCGTTAAGAATGAATGACACCGATTAATAAAACAAAGATTGCGGCATCAGCAATGTGGTGGCTTAGATTGTCCGCTTAATGTCGTATTTGGCCAAACACAGGATATGTAATATTGCCGATTGTGGTTTGAGTGTGACAGACGTGGTACTAGTCCTGTGTACCAGCATTCTGGTGTCATTTGGAAGGTTATTGGAATATAATCACTTTTATCCTTTTAAAACAGGCGGAACTAATCTCTACCCATATCCAACTATATAAGGTAGAGAATAGAATGATTCCCAATGCAGTTAGAGTAGTGAAAGATGTAGATGCAGCAGGACCGAGAAGAGGAAATTTAAACACATAAAGAACAGTACTGATGCCCATCACTAAGACTAAGCATCCACTTATAACGATACTTAATCTTTTCTTATACTTTAAAAAAGCTGCACCGAGCCCAATTCCTAATAATCCAGTTGTAAACGGGAAAATAATTAATTCAGCAGGCTGCAAAATAAGCAACAACAAAATCGAAAGCAGATATGAAATAAAACCATATCGGAAAGATACAATCGAACACAAAATGATTGGAGCAGTTGCCAGCGGACTAATAAAGAAGCCAACTCCCGGCAATAATCCCCCTGCTGCTTGAAAAATAGCGGATAGACCACTCAAAGTGGCTACAATAACAAATTTGTTTGTATTCGATAATTGATTGAGTTTCCTATGAATCTCCTTCGGATGATCTGAAATGTCTTTAATCGCATACAACAATGCTCTCTCCTTTTTTAAAAAGCTTTTAAAGTATATGCAATGGATTCCATTTAATATGAGGTTGCTTTATACTGAAGAAAAAAAGATCGGACTGATTCACAGAATGAATGGACAAAATAGAGAAAAAATCACCGCTGGATTGACGGTAGATATTGTATTGAAACAAGACCAAAGAACCGGAAAAACAACAAGAGGTGTAGTAAAAGACATTTTAACGAAATCGGCATTTCACCCGCATGGGATAAAGGTGAGGCTCGAAGATGGACAAGTTGGCAGGGTCAAGCAAATAATTCAAAATCCTTAACACGGCTTATGTGCTTTTTTAGCTGAATGTTAGCTATTTTATGTTATACTGAGAAAAAAAGAAAAGGGAAGACCACTATATGATACTAGGATTAACAATTATCTTAATACTTGTTTTATTCTTACCATTTACAGTAAAGATTGTAGAGCACAATTTAGAAGTATTTTTATTCATAATGGGAATCGCCGCTGCAATCATTAGCCAAGTGCTGGATGGCCCTTTATTTATGAAATCCTTGCTTGACCCTATACATATTACTTTAGCTGTGCTTATCGCTGGTTTGTTATTTAAATGGCTTCAAGTCCCTTTGGAAAAAGGTATTCTCGGAATGAGCAAAGCAATGCCGTTCCGGTTATTTTTAGCACTCGTTGTCATTATTTTAGGGCTGATTTCAAGTGTGATTACAGCAATCATCGCTGCGATTGTCCTCGTTGTTGTTGTTAGTGTTTTACGACTTGATCGTCAATCGGAAATTCGTCTTGTTATTTTAGCATGTTTTTCGATTGGTCTCGGCGCTGCCCTTACACCGATTGGAGAACCATTATCAACGATTGCGGTTAGTAAGCTGAATGCGGACTTTTTCTATTTATTGCGATTGATCGGTCCTGACGTCATTCCTGCTGTCTTGGCCTTCGGTATACTTGCTGCGATTTTGGTTAAACCAAAACAAGATACAGATGGATTGTCCGCAAGTCTGAACGGAGAAAGTTATGGGGAAATCCTTATTCGTTCCCTTAAAGTATATCTCTTTGTAATGGCACTAACCCTTCTAGGTGCAGGGTTTGAGCCTTTCATTGAACAATATTTACTCGGTCTTAGCCCGCTTATCCTTTACTGGATTAATATGATTTCAGCGGTACTTGATAACGCGACACTTGCCGCAGCCGAAATTAGTCCAAGGATGGATGCACCAACAATTAAGGCGATCCTACTCGGTCTTCTAATTAGTGGTGGTATGCTTATCCCAGGAAATATTCCGAACATCATTGCAGCAGGTAAGCTGAATATTACAAGCCGTGAATGGGCACGTTTCGGTGTTCCTGTTGGTTTAATTGCTATGGTTGTTTATTTCATTATTATTTTAATTTTCGGTTAAGTAAAAAGAAGCTAACTCCATATCCCGAGTTAGCTTCTTGTTTTTACTACTTAAATAAATTGGCTATCGAATCAATTAAATTTTGAAAAAAACTTTTTACTTTATCCCAAAATCCTTCATTCCCGATGACATTTTCTAACTTCTTGGAAATATCCTTCGTTATATCCTCAAGCTGCTGCTTCACATTATCGAAATTAATATTAAGGGAACGCATTTTGTCAAATAGGTCGATGAGCAGCTGGCGGTCTGCTTCACTTAATTCGATATTTAGCTTACTCAATTGCTCTTTTACAATTTGTTCGACATCTTCCCTTGTTGCTGGATTTTGCTCGGCAATCATCTTTTTAATTTCGGTTAATAGCTCTCCGACCTTCTCACTATCAAGCCCTTCTTTTTCGGCGAGTTTTGTAGCGAGGTCGAGCTCTTCATTCGCTACTTCCATTCGATCCTTATCGAGCGTTTCCCCTTTGCTTTCAAACGCTTTGTAAATACCGACAAGCGCAGAATGACCACTTACTTTTACCGGTGATGCCACTTCCACATTCGCATTTTCGATTCCTGCGGTTAATAAAGCATTCGCATACATTTCTTCCGTTACATCCGTAATATTATCTGGAGTAACCCTTTTAACGACAAGACCATTTCCCTTTTCCTTCAATGTAATTTTCGCAGAAGAAAACATTCGCGAATTCGGATTTCCATCAATTAATCGTGCTAAATCTTGAGCTGTAACGATGATTTCCTCCACATTTGCAGGATCTGTTATTTTGAGGGATTTCCTCACCTCATCTTTTTGTTCATCCGTCAATGTTTCCCCATACACAACAATTGGCAAGCCAAATTTTTCATCAATACTATCTTCCGCTGCCGCTTGTCCAACTGCTTGAAATAGAAACCCAAACATGAAAACAATAAGCAAAAGCTTTTTCCCCATTCGTCTCATCTTTTATTTCCCCCTCTATGTTGTTTCTTTTGGCGGCAAGTCACGTAAGTAATCAATCGCTTCCTGCAATGTTTTTACTGGGACGATCGTTACTGAGTATCCTTGCTTTTGTGCCTCATCAAGCACATCTTTTTCGTTAGAATCATTTGCGTGTATATCCTTTGGGCAGAAGAAAATATCGATCCCCGCCTTGTGGACAGCGGTAATCTTCTCACGGATCCCGCCAATTTGACCAACATTTCCATCCATATCAATCGTACCCGTACCCGCTATTTCATACCCTTTTGTTAAATCACCTGTCGTTGCTTGATTATAAATTTCTAATGAAAACATCAATCCAGCAGAAGGCCCGCCAATATCCTTTGCATTAATTTCTACGTTTCTTGAAGCATGAAGTTTCACTTGATCTTCTGGAACGATGCCGACTCCTGCTTTATTCACTCCATTTTTTAATGAAATAAGTTCGATTTTCTCAGTCTGTTCAATCCCATCCCTAGTGAACGTAAGCTCCACCGTATCCCCTATCTCTTTATTTGCTAAATAGTGTAGAAAATCATCCGATTTTTTAACAGGTGTCCCATCCACCTGCCAAATGATATCTCCAACTTTCATTCTCCCCTTCGCATCGGACGATTCGTGTATACTACTAACGAAAATCCCAGCTGGAATAATTTCTACATCTTCGCCAGCCGCTTGAAGCCCCGCAGCAAGTGCATTCTGCTGAGATGAAATCATCATATGCTCGAGCATTTTACTGTATTCCTCGTCTGTTAAATCACCCCGTACTTCTTTTACTTTACGCAAGTCTGTATGGGGTGCAACGAGTCCATAAGTTAAATAATAAATATTACTCGCCTTAAGTGACATAACCGTTGTTAAATATAAATGACCAGCCGCCGTTTTTTCACCGTCTTCCACGGTTACTTTTGATTGTAGCTCCTCTACGGATCCAGGCTGAAAAAGATAGTAAGGAGTTGGAATAAAGAAAGCAATAATACAAATGACGAGCAATCCACTTAATATTTTTTTTCGTATCTGTTTGGAGGAACCTGAGTTCATTTTGTGATCCTTTCTTGTCGCTCATGATTATAGACGTATTTTACCATTATTTTGTCTACATTTTCGCAAAATATTTTTAAAATAAAAAAGCCAATGATTGTCCGTATAGAAACAACCATTGACCTTTACATTCTATTCTTTCCACATATCCATCGGATTTTCCATCGGATCTTCGAGTGGCATTTGGATCATTTCTACATTCCGTTGTTCTTTTGGCAATGCAAGTTCTTCATAAATCATTGCAGATTTTCCAAGACCGACTGCTTTTGCCTCTTCAACCGCTGCACAATAATATACTTTTTCAATTCCTGAAAAATAGATCGCCGTCATACACATTGGACATGGCTCTCCACTTGCATACAATGTGTAGCCTTGCAGGTTATCTATCTCATGTTTTTCCTGAGCCCTGCGAATGGCTAGTAGCTCAGCATGTCCACTTACATCATGTTTCAGATGGAGCTCGTTCACACCTTCAGCAACAATCTCGCCATTTTTGACAAGTACAGCGCCAAATGGCTGTCCACCTTCTTTGACATTGTTGACAGCCAATTCAACGGCTCTTTTCATAAAAACATCCATACAAACCCCTCCTGAAATAATTTAAGAAACGATGAGCTTCTCTAATTCAAGCGGTTCAATATAAACCCCGTCTTTATACGCTCTCATATTTCCGCCAGAAATTTCATCGATGAGCATCACTTCGCCCTTTTCTCCGATTCGGCCAAACTCAAGCTTAATATCGTAAAGTTCGATTCCTTTTTTCGCAAGCTCTATCTTGACCACTTCACTAACTGTTAATGTTAATTGTTTCATTTCTTCATATTCTTTAAGCGTTAAAATCCCAAGCATGTCCAAACCATCCGCGCTAATTGGCGGATCATTGCGCTCATCATCTTTAAGCGTCACTTCAACGAACCCATCTAAGCTTTGGCCTTCTTTTGCATACATTCCATATCTGCGCAAGAAACTTCCAACTGCTCGATAACGGCAAATTACTTCTAGTCCATTCCCAAACATAGTCGCGGGTTTGACAATCATTTCAGCATTTTCTACATTTGCGTCAATATAATGGGTAGGAATCCCTTTATCCCGTAAAATTTCAAAGAAATACTTTGTTAAACGAAGACCCGCTTGACCAGCACCTTCAATTTGTAAACCAACTTGGTTCGCGCCCGGATCAAAAACACCATCTTCGCCTGTTACATCATCTTTAAACTTTAATAAAATATTTCCATCTGCCAATGAGTAAACATCTTTTGTTTTACCTTGATAAATTAATTTCATAGTTGTTTTCCCTTCTCCTATGCGGAAATATGAACATATAATTAAATTATAACAAATAAATCAGCTTATATCTGATAGAATAACAAAAAGAACGTGATGTTGAAAAGGGAGAAAGGAAGATTATTGATGGATGCAGATTCACATAGACAGAAAGTGTTCTCTACCTTCGAACACCTCCATGCCCATCCCGAATTAAGTTGGGAGGAAGTAAAAACAACGGAGTTTATAAAGAAGCAGCTCGAAGCGAGTGGCTGTCGCGTGCAAACTTTTTCAGACTGTACCGGAGTGATCGGCGATTTTGGAAAAGCTTCTGATGACGTTCCAGTCATTGGAATACGCGCGGATATGGATGCACTATGGCAAGAGGTCGATGGCAAACTCCAAGCAAATCATTCTTGCGGACATGATGCCCATATGTCGATTGTACTTGGTGTATTATGGAAACTTGCGGCAATGCCAGATCTTCACAATCAAATTGCGGTTCGTTTTATTTTTCAGCCTGCAGAAGAAGTTGGAACCGGCGCTTTAAAATTAATTGATCACGGAGTTGTTGATGAACTTGATTATTTATTTGGCATACATTTGCGCCCAAAAGAAGAAACACCAAATGGGTATGCGACGCCTGCGATTATCCATGGTGCAACCTATGCGATTGAATGTGAAATTCTTGGCGATGACGCTCATGGGGCAAGACCTCATTTAACGAGCAACGCGATCAATATTGGGACACATATCGTTAATGCGTTAAATACGATTCATTTAGACCCAACTGTTCCACATTCTGTAAAAGTAACGAAGTTTCATTCAGGTGGGAAAAACACGAATATTATTCCGGGCCAAGCCTCGCTTGCAATTGACTTACGTGCACAAACGAATAAGCATATGAATTTGCTTAAGGAAAAAGTGTATGATGTACTCACATCAACAGAACAGCTATTTGAATCAAAGATTGTTATTACAAATGATTATGGCATTCCTGCTGCCGAAGTGAATCCGATCGCTGAAATGATTTGTAAACAAGCGATTGAACATGCGATCGGCAAAGAGTATGCAATGCCTCCTCTGATTACTCCAGGCGGTGACGACTTTCATTTTTACACCATTAAACACCCAACATTAAAAGCGTCCATGATCGGATTAGGTTGTGACTTGCAGCCAGGGCTTCATCATCCGAATATGAGCTTTGACAAAGAAGCGCTTTTGCACGGAATTGATATTTTAACAGAGATGATTTTATTGGCGAGTCGGAATAAAAAAGTGAAAAACTAAGGAAGGACTTTTCCTTCTTTTTTTATTTTAAAAATTCATGGAAATTGTCGAATTCTGTTATACTCAATTGTGAATGTTACTGAAAGGAGGAAGTAAATTGATTTTTCAAGAACAATTTGAAGCAATTAAAGAAATCGGGACATCGATCTTTAATCATCCGGAACTTGGGTATAAAGAGAGAAAGACGAAAAAAACAGTGATTGATTTTCTGAAAAGTGTGAACCCAACGATCGAATTCGAGGAATTCAGTACGACAGGGATAAAAACGACGTTAGGTAGCGGAAAAGATTTGACGATTGCCTTTATCGCTGAGCTCGATGCTGTATATGCTCCAACACATTGGCGGGCTGATAAGGACACAGGTGCAGCCCATAATTGCGGGCATTATACACAAGTAGCAATTGCACTTGCGCTTTACAATTATTATTACAAAACGGCTACGTACAAACATTTCGATTTTAATCTTGTGTTTATTTTTATTCCCGCTGAGGAATATTTGGACCTAGCCTATCGCGAACAATTAATCGAGGAAAAGAAAATTTCCTATTTTGGTGGTAAGCCCGAGGCAATGAAGCTCGGAATTTTTGATGACATCGACATCGGCGTATGTGTCCATGCAATGGGAGGAGAATTTCCTGAACGAACAATCGAAACGAACTGTGATTTAGCTGGGTTTTTATATAAAAAATACACATTTCATGGAAAAGCCACACATGCGGGCTTTGATCCCTTCTCCTCAGTGAATGCTTACAGCATGTCGACACTATTTAATGTTGCCTTAGGACTTTCACGCCAGCAATTAAAAGATGATGAGATGGTTCGTATTAATCCAATTGTGATGGAATCAGACATGTCAACGAATGTAATTCCAAATCAAATTACTGTTGGCTCGGACTTAAGGACGAAAACCGTTGATTATATGAAGGAAGCAGCGAAAAAGATGGATGCAGCTGCAACTGGAAGTGCGATTGCCCTGCAAGGGGACGTAACGACTCAAACACAAATGGGGTATCTTCCTTTTGTACAAGATCGCTATTTAAATGAATTTGTCATCGAAGCTTTTCAACAAAATGAAGAAATTCCAAAGTTCCGCAATGAACATGCCATTAGTGCTGCTGGTGATATTGGTGACCTCAGCTTTATGATTCCATGTATACAAATTGGATATAGTGGGTTTAGTGGAACGATTCATGGGGATGATTTTAAAGACATTGATCCTTCCTTTATTTATGAAGGATTCCCTCGATTTTTGTCAGAAGTATTTGAACAAATGAACGGGCGGATCGATCGTTCGAAACTTTATAAACGAACATATAAGGAATACGAACAATTGATTCAATCGATTATGGAATAGATTTCACCGATAAAAGGAGCGGAAAGATGAAAGCAAACTTTCTCTATTTACTTATTTTTTCATTGATTATTATTACCATTTCTGAATTAATTGGGTTCCAGCTCATTACGATTGGCGCAGTGAATATCGGTTTATTGCCGCTCGTATTCGCCATTCTCATTACAATGATTCTGAGCTTCCAGATTTTTCGAAAAGGGATAATGAAAAAGGTGTTTAGCAAAGCGAATATTAATTTTTCCAATAAATATTTACTATTCATTATGCTGCCGTTAATGGCAAGATACGGAGCAAACGTCGCACCACATATTAAGGAAATTTTAGAAATTGGTTGGGTGTTTATTTTCCAAGAACTTGGTAATTTAGGAACCGTCTTGCTTGGGCTTCCAGCGGCGATCATCATCGGATTAAAACGTGAAGCGATCGGTGCAACGCTCGGAATCGGGCGCGAAGGTGAACTGGCGTATATTTCCGAAAAATATACGCTTGATTCCGACGAAGGAAGAGGCGTACTTTCCTTGTATATTATCGGCACATTGTTTGGAGCGATATTCTTTAGTGTATTTGCACCGTTACTTCTTGATGTTGGCTTCCGCGTTGAAGCATTAGCGATGGCTTCAGGTGTTGGTTCGGCAAGCATGATGACCGCTGCATCTTCAACATTAGTTGCCCGAATGCCTGAATTGGAAAGCACGATCCTTGCCTATGCATCAGCAAGTCAGTTGTTAACGAGCTTTCTTGGGACGTTCACAATGGTCTTTTTAGCTGTCCCACTTCAACGCTTTATGTATAACTTAATGGTTCGAGGTGAAAAGTAATGGAAAAAGGATTAAATAAATACGTAAAATATAGCCTCGTCTTATTGCTAAGTATTGGACTTATCTTGTTCACACAACAAATTAAATTATTTAAAAACCCTGAATCTACTCCGATTACATGGATGACGATGTACGGCTTAACATTGCTTTGGATCTTTTCAATGATTGGGATTTTCATCTCCGAGCTCATGAAGAAAGTCCCTGTGAAAATCATTCAAAGCTTCCCAATTCTCGGATGGGTATCGGTCGTTTCTTTAATTTTTTGCTTGCTCTCCGATTCATTTGTAGAAGCGATTGGTGCGGTTGATTTCCTTTCAATCACAACGCCAATTCTAACATATGCTGGAATATCCGTAGCAGATCGCCTAGTAGATCTAAGGAAAATTTCTTGGAAAATTGCCATTGTCGCGATCTTTGTTTTCGCTGGCACTTACATTGGCAGTGCGATCATTGCGCAATTCGGGCTATATATTACCGGCAGTTAACCTATTGATAGCCTGTTAATTGTCGGAAAAAGGTAATTAAAAATTCATAAAAAAGCCGTTCAGTTGGCAGCAATTCCCGATCTTTTGGAACGATCATCCCGACAGTGCGAGTGACATTCGGTTCATGGATCGGGATTTTTACAGTTGCGCGGGGTAAACTATCGACAAGTGTTATTTCAGGAAGCAATGTTACACCAAGCCCGGCAGAAACAAGCCCTTTGATCGCATCGATATCTTTCCCTTCAAATGAAACAACAGGTTCAAATCCGTGTTGCCGACATGCATCCCAAACAACATCTCGTAAAATGTATCCTTTTGGCGAAAGAATGAATGGGTCACCACGTAAATCATCCAATCGCAGGGATTTTTTTGTCGCAAGCGGGTGGTTAGAAGACAGTAAAGCATAGAGATTTTCCATAAAAAGGATCTCGCTTTTCACACGCCGTTCCTGCATTGGTACAGGACCTAATAAAGCAATATCAATGTCACCTTTAATAACAGTATCAATTAAATTGCGATACGATTCTTGGTAAAGCTGAAATGTAACGTCGGGATGCTTTTTCCTAAATGCCGAAATAACCGTTGGCAATATATGGGCGGCAAGGCTACTCGGGAAGCCAATTCTTACGACACCCTTCTCTGGGTCGAGGTATTGGTTAATTTCTCTTCTCGCTTGTTCGATTACATCCATTGCTTGTTCCATCTTTTCTAAAAACATACGACCAATAGGGGTTAAGCGGATATTTCTTCCTTCCCTAATAAATAAATTTACACCGAGCTCAGCTTCAAGATTGACAATTTGCCGACTAACAGCAGATTGCGCTACATGTAATGCATCCGCTGCATCTGTCATATGCTCGCGCTTTGCTACTTCAATAAAATATTGAATTTGTCTTAATTCCAAAATATCACCCTTTTCTGGATCAATCTCATAGCGGCATGAATATTATCTAACATCCATATTGTTTAGATTAATTGTAAAAGATAAAATATTTTATAACAAGTTATTTATGTCCGGTTGGTAATTTTTGTATAGAGCGTTGAGGATTTGATGGAAAAGGAGTGTTAAATATGGCGATGGTGATTGATATGAAAGATAAAAGATTAAAAGATGCACATGCTTATGTGAATGAAGTATATAACATTGTAAAAGAGAGAAATGCAAATGAGCATGAATTTCTCCAAGCAGTGAAGGAAATTTTCTATTCATTAATTCCGGTTTTTGCACAAAATCCACACTATATTCAGAACAGCATTTTAGAAAGAATTGTAGAGCCAGAAAGATTGATTTCTTTCCGTGTACCTTGGGTAGACGATAAAGGGAAAGTACAAGTAAATCGTGGCTTCCGTGTTCAGTATAATAGTGCAATCGGTCCTTATAAAGGCGGAATTCGATTCCATCCTTCCGTCAACGCGAGCATTATTAAATTTTTAGGCTTTGAACAAATTTTCAAAAACGCATTAACAGGCCAGGCCATCGGCGGTGGTAAAGGCGGCGCTGACTTTGATCCAAAGGGCAAATCAGACATGGAAATCATGCGTTTCGTCCAAAGCTTCATGATGGAGTTAAGCAAATACATCGGTTCGGATGTTGACGTTCCAGCAGGTGACATTGGTGTTGGCGCACGTGAAATTGGCTATATGTTTGGTCAATATAAACGCCTCCGCGGTAATTTTGACGCAGGCGTATTTACAGGTAAAGGCATTGGCTATGGTGGTAGCTTAGGACGTACAGAAGCAACTGGTTTTGGAACAGTTTATTTCGTAGAAGAAATGTTAAAAGATCAAGGACTTAGCTTCGACGGAAGTACAGTTGTTGTGTCAGGGTCAGGAAATGTATCGATTTATGCAATCCAAAAGGCACAGGAATTTGGCGCCAAAGTTGTTGCTTGCAGTGACTCGAATGGGTATATTTACGATAAAGAGGGAATTTGCCTTGATACGTTAAAACATTTAAAAGAAGTTGAAAGATGCCGAATCGATCAATATGTAAAAGAGCGTCCACATGCAGAGTATTTCGAAGGTAGCGAAGGTATTTGGACGATTCCTTGTGACATTGCTCTACCATGTGCAACTCAAAATGAAATTGATGAAGATTCTGCTAAAATTTTAGTAGCGAATCGTGTTAAAGCAATCGGTGAAGGTGCCAACATGCCGTCAACTCTTGAAGCTATTGATGTTTTCCTTGAAAACGGCGTTCTATTTGGGCCAGGTAAGGCTGTTAATGCGGGCGGTGTAGCCGTATCAGCTCTTGAAATGGCACAAAACAGCTCACGAGTAGCATGGACATTTGAAGAAGTCGACGAAAAGTTAAAACAAATTATGAAGGATATATACAAAAACAGTGTAAATGCCGCAGAGCAATACGGTCAGTCCGGCAATTTAGTAGCTGGTGCAAACATTGCAGGCTTTACAAAAGTAGCTGATGCGATGATTACACAAGGTGTTATATAATATGAAAAATAAAAAACGATTCTTTCCAAGTTGGAGAGAATCGTTTTTTATTTATCAAATAGTAAGTACATACCTGTAAAAATGAGAATAATATATGTAAGGATGCGAAAGATAGATTGATTTAAATGTAAGAAAAGCCGTTGTCCAATATAGAGACCAATAACAACAAGCGGCAATGCAAGGGCACTGAAAGTCCATGCCTTAATTGATGTTCCAACAAAAATCACTTGAATGAGTAAGCTGACAAAATAGATGAATAAATAAAAGGCAAGGGTCGTTCCTCTTAGCTTCTCCTTTTTCGTATCTGTTCCTGAAAAGTACAGTAGCAACGGCGGACCTGGCATACCGATACTTGCCGTTAGTATTCCAGAAAAACTCCCCACTGCCACATCCCTTTCCCGCGTTTGTCCAATTCGAAAATTAAGAAGCAATAAGAGCGTCAATGAAAGGATTAGAATACTGACTACCATTTTTAAATGATTCAAATTGATTGTGAGAAAAATCCACAACCCAATCGGCAAGCCAATGATGCTGCCTATCGTAAATCGTTTAAACATTCCCCAATCTACGTCTTTCTTAACCTTTGCAATTAAAACAGCTGAAATAACGAGGGATAATATTAAATTGATTTGGATAGCATCAGGCGCTGTAAAAATAAGAAGCAGGAACGGAGTAGCCATGATCGAAAATCCAAAACCAGTACTTGTTTGTAAAATAGATGCAAGTAATATAATGATCGCAAAAAGCAGATAGTCAATCATTTACCGAAACCCTTTCTTTAAAAACATGAAAACTTACATTAATTATAACATTTTAACCCATACAAAAAAGCACTAGGAGGAAAATCCTCTTAGTGCTTTTAACGTTAATTATAATTTAACAACGTTCGCTGCTTGGTCGCCACGGTCGCCTTGTGTAATGTCAAAGCTTACTTTTTGACCTTCATCAAGTGATTTGAAGCCGTCGCCAACGATTGCTGAGAAATGTACGAATACATCGTCTCCACCTTCAACTTCGATGAAGCCAAAGCCTTTTTCTGCATTAAACCATTTAACTGTACCTGTATTCATTATGAATAACCTCCAAAAAAGTGTTACTTAATAGCGATGTAAAACAAAAATTCACATGCCTCCCGTATTTTCATCAAATATAATCCGGGAAACATATGAATTATAAGATTCAATACTTTATTAAGTGTATAAAAACTATACCATGAGCCAAACGAGATTGCAACATTTTTCAGTTTTATTAACTGGAATTATTATGGAAATACCTTTATCTTCTCCCGATTCAACGGATTCAGGTCGACAACAAACCCCAAATCTTCTAACATCTGTCTATCGGAAAAACTTTCCTGCCCTTCTGTTGTTAAATAATCACCGATAAAAATGGAATTTGCCGGATATAAACCGAGGGGCTGTAAGCTGCGTAAATTAACTTCACGTCCTCCCGAAATCCGAATTTCCTTCGTCGGGTTTATAAATCGGAAAAGACATAATACTTTTAAACAATAACGAGGATTAAGATCATTCGTTCCTTCAAGAGGTGTACCATCCACTGCATGTAAAAAGTTTACCGGAATTGAATCAGCGTCAAGTGCTTTTAAGCTCTTGGCCATGTTGATCACATCTTCTTTTGTTTCCCTCATTCCAATGATTACCCCGGAGCATGGAGAAATGCCTGATTCCTTCACATACTCGACAGTCGTTACACGATCAGCGTATGTGTGCGAAGTCGTAATTTGCGTATGATGATTTTCAGAAGTGTTGATATTATGATTATAACGGTCAACACCTGCATCTTTTAATCTTGTTGCCTGCTCAGGCTTTAAAATGCCTAAGCAAGCACATATCGTCATGTCTTTATAATTATTTTTAATTTCTTTCACTGATTCAACGACAATATCCAATTCCCTGTTAACGGGTCCGCGTCCGCTCGCCACGATGCAATATGTCCCGGCATTTAGCTCTGCCGCTCTTGCGGCTCCTGCCACAATTTCATCCTTTTTCATCATTGCATATTTCTCAATCGGCGCTTTAGAAACAATCGATTGCGCACAATAACCACAATTCTCAGGACATAACCCAGATTTTGTATTAATAATCATATTCAGCTTCACTTTATTTCCGAAAAATTCCTTGCGAACCTTGTACGCCGCATGCAAAAGCAATAATAATTGTTCATCCGGACACTCAAGCACAGATAAAGCTTGTTGAGTCGTCAATTCGCCACCTGCAAGCACATGATCAGCCATTTGGTTAAATGTCATTTTCTTCACCTAGACCTTTTTACAATCTTTTGCATTCTGTGGGCAAAAATTCCAGCAAGCACTGCAAGTATGACATCCTTTGGAAAAGGAACAGCCATCCACAGCCATGCTACCTTATATGAAAATGCCTCTGGAGCAGTAAACCAAAGCTTGTAAGCTGCATACATCCAGTTTGTCCCAAATAAATAACTGACGATCGTTCCCAATAATGCAGCAACGATATAAGCATAAAGCTTTTTATTTTTATCGATGATTTTCCCAGTAATATATGCGGTTAATATAAAAGAAAGAATGAATCCAAACGTTGGATTTAATAACTGACCGATCCCACCGTTAAATCTCGCAAACACCGGCGCACCTACCAAACCAATAAATGCATATAGTCCCATTGACGCAGCACCTAGTCGGCTACCTAAGAATGCCCCTGCGAGTACCGCAAAAAATGGCTGTAATGTAATTGGCACTCCCCCAATAACCATAAACGGCACAAATGATGTAATATTTGCTCCGATCATCATTAAGGTGGCGAACATGCTCACATAGACCATATCGAGCGTCCCTAGCCTATTTTTTGTTCTCACTGCTGTCGTGCTCATTTTTTCACCTCAATCGTTTAGTATAATATGAGAATAATCGATGGAGCTACTATATGTCAACCTAAATAATTATATGGTTAACATATATTCATTTGTAACGAAATGAAATTCCAAGGTACTAATATTACGAAGGGAGGGGACAGCATGAGCGAGTTGGAAAAGTTATATGAACAAATTCATCCTAAAATATATGCTTTTTTCTATATAAAAACACTTGATTCCGCAACTGCAGAAGATTTAACTCATGATGTATTTTACGAAGCTTTGAAAAGCCTCCCCTCTTTTTCACATAAATCATCACTGCAAACATGGATTTTTTCAATTGCTCAAAATCTATTAAAAAAGCATTATCGCTCAAAAAAGTATAAACGTAACTTAGAAAACACGCTGATGAAGGATGAGAAAAGCGCCCCTCCTTCACCAGAAGAAATCTACCTTTCGAAGGAAACCGACTCACATTTCGTTCAGCAGCTTTATAAGCTTGATGTCGCATCAAAAGAAATTGTCACTTTGCGTATTTATGGGGAATTGTCATTTAAAGAAATCGGTGAACTTGTCAATAAAAGTGAAAACTATACGAGGGTCACCTTTCATCGTGCCAAATTAAAACTTCAAAAGGAAATGAGGGTGAGAGATGAATAAAGATTGTTCTATTGTTGAAGATTTATTACCTCTTTATCATGAAGGATTGCTTCAAGATGAAACTGTTTCATGGGTGGATGAACATTTTAAAAAATGCGACCACTGTCGAGAGATCGCCCAAATTTCAAAACAACCAATCGATCCAGAACAAATTCAATCAACGGTAAACTATGATCAGATGATGGAAAAAATTAAATTGCGGCTATCTATTTATCAAATTATTTTTGTTGGTATTTCCTTTCTATTCGCAATCAAGACCTCACTTCTGAACGAAAGCTTCGGCTTTATTTTGTCATATGCCATTTTAGGCGCGATCACGTATTTATTTTATAAAAGCTTCTGGATCGTCATTACGATTGCCTTTTTACCAAACTTTATTTGGTCTTTAATTGATATCAGTGCATTTCATTTTAACTCAATCATTGGATCGCTATTTCTTGCGGCCATCCATGTCATCTTTGCATTCGCGGGCAGTATCATTGGTTTACTCATTTTAAAATTACGAGAAAGAGGTTAACTATAATGAAAAAGAAAAAATGGTTGTATATTGGTTTGCTCATCATTTTGATTGTTCCAATCATATTTTTATATCAATCCTTTAATGGTAATCCTTTAACAAAATACATGTCGAAGTCGGCAGTAAAAAGGTATTTATCAGAGAACTATCCTGAACACGAATATCATATTCGCAAAGATGTTTATAACTTTAAAATTAGTGGATATAGCTATGAAGTCGTCCAAATCGGAAGTGAAGAAAATTACGAATTCGAAGTGACTGGATTGATCAAACCAACCGTTACCTATGATGGAATTTACTATGCAAATCTTGATATGCCACTTATTGAAAAATTGCAGGAGCAGGCAGCGGCAGAACTTACAACCTTGCTGCAAGAGCCCATTCCTGAGCTTACAAACCTTTCTGTCCAGTTGGAAGTGTTAAAAGGAACATATGATGAGGCGACAAATTGGCATAAAGATTTAAAGATAGAAAAACCACTTTACATCCACATGACAATGGATGTAGCTGAACTGACGAAGGAAGATGTATTGACAGCAGCAAAAACGGCTCAGAAAATATTAAATGATGAAGGCTATTCGTATAGCCGTGTAAGCCTGAATGGAAATATGTTTGACCTAGCCGCTGATAAAGATAATCCTGGATATGTAAAATATGCGGTTGGCTTTGAACCAAATACAAACATTGCACTTAAGCAAATAGAAGATTTTTAAATGATGGTGACTGTCTAAAAGGTAGTAAAGTAGGCTTTTGGTAAACATCATCCGTTCGATTGACCTTATGGAAAATTTTTTACCAGTGAGGGGCTATCGAATGAGGTTCGATTTACCCTATTGGAGATGTTTTATCAGTAAAGGACTATCGAATGAGGTTCGATTTACCCTATTGGAGATCTTTTACCAGTGAGGGGCTATCGAATGAGGTTCGATTTACCCCATTGGAGATGTTTTACCAGTGAAGGGCTATCGAATGAGGTTCGATTTACCCTATTGGAGATGTTTTACCAGTGAAGGGCTATCGAATGGCGTTCGATTTACCCCATTGGAGATCTTTTACCAGTGAAGGGCTATCGAATGGCGTTCGATTTACACTATTGGAGATCTTTTACCAGGAAGGGGCTATCGAATGGCGTTCGATTTACACTATTGGAGATCTTTTACCAGGAAGGGGCAATCGAACGAGGTTCGATTTACACTATTGGAGATCTTTTACCAGGAAGGGGCAATCGAACGAGGTTCGATTTACACTATTGGAGATCTTTTACCAGGAAGGGGCAATCGAACGAGGTTCGATTTACCCTATGGAAGACTTTTCACGGGAGAAGGGCAATCGGATGACGCTCGTTTTACCATAATGACATAAATATGTTATCAAGGGGAAACTAATAATAACCTGAAACATAAAAAAGAAGAAGCTATTCAAAAGTCAATAAAAGTTTGACTCAAGAATAGCCCTTTTTGTTTTAGCTAGAATATTGATTTCCGCTCAGGCGCTTGCGAGGATCTCCCCTGCCCCTTACTCCCGTAGGACATTGAATAAGCTTCACTGACCCTTGCATCGCACGGAGGTATTGTGAAGTATTTTTGAGAAGGCCCGCGCCTTTCGCTCTAATCTATTTCCATCCTTTTCTAATGACTCTTTTGAGTCAGCCCTATCATATTTATAAAAACTTCACACAAACAACTTCAGGAATCTGAACTTCGGAATCGAGTTTCGTTAGCTTACCAGTCTCCTGGTCTCTTGCAAATAAAACGAGATTGCCTGTGTTCTGGTTTGAAGCGATTAAAAATGCACCAGTTGGATCTAGGACGAAATCACGCGGCCATTCTCCCCCTGATGGTGTATGTTCAACAAAAGAGAGTTCTCCAGAGTCAGAATCCACCTGGAATACAGTAATGCTATTATGTCCACGATTCCCTGTGTAGACGAAGCGCCCATCGGCTGAAATATGGATCGCACTCGCATCATTCGTTGCTGTAAAATCTTCAGGAATAGCGCGAATGTATTGTTTTTCCGTGAAGCTTCCATTTGAAGCATCATAATCAAGAACAACAACTTCTGAACTGAGCTCTGTTAAAAGATACGCAATTTTTCCATTTGGATGGAAAGTGATGTGACGAGGACCACTGCCTGCTTGCACCTTCAATTTGCTGGCATGCTCAAGTCCCTTATCCACTACTTTATACGTAACTAGTTCATCCGTTCCTAGATCAGCAACGACGACATAGTTGCCATCCGGAGTATGACCCGTAAAGTGAACATGCGGTTTTTCTTGACGCTCATGCGGGCCATTCCCTTCATGTTGTACACTCGATGAAGCTGGTTGAACCCCCTCTTGATTCACAGCATATAAGCTAACCGTTCCTAGATGGTAATTTCCCGCAAGCAACTCACCTTGATGAATACTCACATGGCACGGCGGTGCTCCTTCTTGTAATCGCTGGTTGATGAACGTTAATTCACCTGTTGCTTCGTTAAGCTGATAAGCGGCCACTCCTCCTAACTTCTCATCTTGGGCAACTGAATAAAGAAAATCACGATCTTCACTAATCGTTACATATGTAGGGTTACCGATTTTTGCGGCGACTTTCACATCTTCAAGCTTTCCATTTTCAGCATCAAGAACGAATGAATAAATTCCTTCACTGCTTTGACGCGTATATGTACCGGCATAACCAATATATTTTTTTTCCATAAAACCTCATCCCCTTTCAAAACTTCTACTTTTAGTATAGCATTCATGTTCTAAAGGTGGCAGTAAAAAACAACTGCCCAAATCTGGACAGTTGCTTTTCAATTTACTTAAATACTTTCATTCGTTCTTCCAATGGTTGTTTTTGCTTTTCTGCTGGTATAGCCATCGGCTTACCGAATGGCATTTGGGCAATTAATTTCCAATCAGAAGGGATGTTCCAAATCTTTTCCACTGCTTCATCAATGATCGGCTGATAATGTTGGAGTGAAGCTCCAAATCCTTCTACTTCCAACGAAGTCCAAATAATGTATTGTAGCATTCCAGACGATTGCAACGCATATTCTGGAAATTTATCTGCATATGACGGGAATTGCTCTTGCAATCCTTTTACAATCGATTGATCTTCGAAAAACAAGACCGTCCCGAAACCATTGCGGAAGCTTTCCATTTTTTCTGCTGTCGGCTGGAAGTTTTCAGCAGGGACGATTTCTTTCAAAGCTGCTTCTGTAATATTCCATAGCTTATCGTGATTTTCTCCAAACAAAATTACAACTCTGCCACTTTGTGAATTGAATGCAGACGGTGCGTACTTCAATGCATGTGCAACCACTTCTTCAACCCGTTCTTCCGATACGACTACCTCATTACTAATTCCGTAAACAGAACGTCTATTTTCCACTGCTGTATAAAAGTTTTGTTCAGTTTTAATCATGTGTAATTACCCCTTTATAATAAAATGAATATAATTTCCGGAAGGGTCTTTCGTAATTAGTTTCCCATCGTTAAAATTATAAGATATTTGTTGTAGTTCTAATTGCTCGACGATTTTCTTCATTTCCTTTTCATTCTTTAAAGCAATTGAGTACCAATTTAAGCCAGTACTATTTTCCGCTGCCGGTTCGGCGCCTGCACTATTCCATTTGTTAAGACCAATATTGTGATGATATCTATGTTTAGAAATAAATAAAGCTTGGCCACCATAATTAAGAACTGGTTCAAATCCAATTGTATCACAATAAAATTGTTTCACTTTTGTCAATTCAGACACTTGTAAATGGACATGACCAATGAACGTTCCAGCTGGCATCCCTTGCCAACCATTTGGTGAACCTTCCTTCAATAAGTCTTCTATGTCCAATGCCTTCGTTGTCATATACACTTGATCCCCATTCCAAGTCCACGTGTCAGGTGAGCGATCAATGTAGATTTCAATTCCATTTCCTTCAGGGTCAGCTAAATAAAGTGCTTCACTTACATCATGGTCAGACGCCCCTTGAACAGGTATTTGCTTTTGAATAAAATGGTGAACAAGGTTCGCTAAATCTGAACGATGTGGTAATAAAAAAGCAATATGATATAAGCCTGTTGAGTATGGAGCTCGAAGCTTAGCATTTTTATTTTCTTCAAGAATGAGTAAGCCATTTTTTCCGTCCGCGGACAATACAGCCCGATTTGTCGTTTGATCAATCACCTGAAACCCAAGCTGCTCTTGATAAAAGGTCATGACCCGCTCTAAATCTTTAACAGTTAATGCTACTTGGTTAATGATCGGATGCGAATACATACGTAATTTCCTCCTTCAAACACTTACTTTATGTAAGTAACTATATTGTAATTATGGTATAATGTCAAGTAAGGAAGATGCAAATTAAAAGGTAGGTAAAAGATAGGGCAAATGATATAATAAACATAATGAGGTGAACAAAATGAATAAATTTATATGCCCGAGGTTCGAGAAGGCAATGAGTATATTAGGTCAGCGTTGGACTGGATTAATTATCCATCAATTGCTAAATGGTCCTCAACGTTTTTGCACGATTGAAGCCTCAATGCCGATCAGTGCAAGGGTATTATCAGAGAGACTTAAGGATTTAGAGAAGGAAGGGATTGTCATTCGACAAGTTTATCCCGAAACACCCGTCCGAATCGAATATTCTTTGACAGATAAAGGATTGGCTCTTCGACCGTTAATAAAGGAGATCGAAGCTTGGGGAGAAAGCTGGCTTGAAGCCATCCCAGATGAAACAAGTAATGGTTAACAGCCGTCTGTTCTCTTGAACAGTCGGTTTCTTTATTTTTCACATACTTACGGTTAATATGTAAGTAGAAAATTGACAAGGGAGTTTTGCTGAATGAAAAAAGAGATCATCGAGCGTTTTGTAACGTATGCAAAAGTAAACACACAATCGAATGAAAACAACGATTCATGTCCATCAACGGAAGGTCAATGGACGCTCGCTCATATGCTTGTTGATGAGTTGCGATCAATCGGTATGGAAGATGTCTCCGTCGATGAAAACGGGTATGTTATGGCGACCCTGCCAGCTAATACAGACAAAGATGTCCCTGTGATCGGCTTTTTAGCGCATATTGATACAGCAACTGATTTTACCGGCGCAGGGGTAAACCCACAAATTGTCGAAAATTATGATGGCAAGGTTCTTCAACTAAATGACGATATCGCACTTTCACCAAAAGCTTTTCCATCTCTCCAAAATTATATCGGTCATACATTAATTACGACTGATGGAACAACCTTGCTTGGCGCCGACAACAAAGCAGGCATCGCGGAAATTATGACAGCGATGAAATATTTAATTGACCATCCTGAAATAAAGCACGGAAAAATCCGCGTTGCTTTTACACCTGATGAAGAAATTGGCAGAGGCCCTCATAAATTTGATGTGGCTGCTTTCGCTGCCAACTATGCGTACACAATCGATGGCGGACCGCTCGGAGAACTTCAATACGAAAGCTTTAATGCTGCCGGGGTAAAGCTCACATTCAAAGGGACAAACATTCACCCTGGGACAGCGAAAGGAACAATGGTCAACGCCACCAAACTTGCAATGGAATTCCATAGTCAGCTGCCAGATCAGGAAGCACCAGAGTTCACAGATGGCTATGAAGGCTTTTACCATCTATTATCGTTTCAAGGTGATGTGGAGAAAACAAATTTATCCTACATTATTCGTGACTTTGATCGTGAAAAGTTTGAAGAAAAAAAATTCCGGATCAAACAAATTGTTAACTCCCTGCGTGAAAAACACGGTCATGAACGGATTGAACTTGTAATCAATGATCAATACTTCAATATGAAAGAGAAAATTGAACCAGTGATTGAAATTGTCGAGGTCGCCTCTGATGCAATGGAAGCTTTAGGGATTAAACCGCTTATTTTACCGATTCGTGGCGGTACGGACGGTTCACAATTGTCTTATATGGGATTGCCAACGCCTAATATTTTTACAGGCGGAGAAAATTTTCACGGACCGTACGAATTTATTTCCGTAGATAATATGGAGAAAGCCATACATGTTATCGTAGGAATCGCAAAATTATTTGAAGAACGGGCATAAATTGATAGTAAACGGAAATACACCAAAAAGGCTTCTACCATTAGGAGCCTTTTTGTCTATCATTCCCAATGATCTAACTCTTTGAAATTATTGTAAAATTCAACAAATGCAGTATAATGATCCTTATATCATAAAGAGGAATTGCATCATGAGAACGTTAGAAAGAATTAGCCAGTTTGCTGGCAACACATTTGCTGTCTGGGTTTTGCTATTTGCAACTCTAGCATTTTTTATCCCTGGAGGCTTTACTTGGATTGCCCCTCATATTTCATTATTACTCGGAATCATTATGTTTGGAATGGGAATGACGCTTTCAACAAGTGACTTCAAGGAAGTATTTCGTCAACCTAGAAAAGTATTCGTTGGAATACTCGGACAGTTCACGATTATGCCCTTGCTTTTGGGCTTGCAGTCGGACTTCGACTTCCTACCGAAGTAGCAGTCGGGGTTATTTTAGTTGGCTGCTGTCCAGGAGGAACCGCATCCAATGTCATGACTTTCTTAGCAAGAGGAAATGTTGCGCTATCCGTAGCTGTTACATCTTGCATTACATTATTAGCACCAATCATTACACCAGCACTTATTTTATTATTCGCAAGTAAATGGATTGATGTATCGGCTAGCAGTATGTTTATGTCAGTCGTAAAAATTGTTCTTCTCCCTATCATTCTAGGTATTGTTGTAAAAATGCTTTTCCGTAAGCAAGCGGAGCAAAGTGTCAAAGCGATGCCGCTTGTTTCTGTTATTGCGATCGTTGCAATTGTTGCTGCCGTTGTTAGTGGAAGCCAGGAGAAGATTGCCGAAACAGGACTACTTATCTTGTTAGTTGTTATTTTGCATAATTCATTAGGCTACTTGCTTGGCTACTGGCTTGCTCGTTTAGTAAAGATGGATTATTCAGATCAGAAAGCAATTGCTATCGAAGTTGGTATGCAGAATTCTGGGTTAGGTGCGGCATTGGCAGCAGCTCACTTCTCTCCCCTCGCTGCTGTACCAAGCGCGATTTTCAGTGTTTAGCATGCTATTTCTGGCTCTTTGCTCGCCACTTGGTGGAGTAAAAAAGCCGATAAATAATCAGGTGAGATTTTCACCTGATTTTTTTATACCGAAAAAATATTGTTGACTTTTGTAGAAACAACTGCAATAATACATAAGACAAAAGAATCAGATTGCCTTTAAAACAGTCCCGTGAGGCTGACAAGGTTGCATGCGCACTCGTATTGTGCGTAATTTTAGCATAGTGATGTATGAACCATCCGATTTTTATGCACCTTGCCGTCTTTGGGTAAGGTGCTTTTTGCTGCTTCCCAAGGATTACAATCTGAACTCTAGGAGAAAATAGCAATAAGGAGAGATATCAGATGACACAAAGAGAAATTCAAGTAAACGAAAAACTTCCATTATTACAAAGCTTACCACTTAGTTTCCAACATCTATTTGCGATGTTTGGCTCAACCGTATTGGTTCCTATTTTATTTGGCGTCAATCCCGCCACGATCTTACTCATGAACGGGATAGGAACACTTCTTTATATTTTCATTACGAAAGGACAAATCCCCGCTTATCTTGGATCAAGCTTCGCCTTCCTATCCCCCGTTTTTGCCGTTTTAAGTAAATACACAGGCGGCGATGGGTATGGCTATGTACTTGGTGGATTTTTAGCGGTCGGAATTGTATTAGTCCTTATTTCATTAATTATTAAAGCTGTGGGTACTTCATGGATTGACGTGATTTTCCCTCCAGCAGCGATGGGGGCAATCGTTGCAGTCATCGGTCTGGAGCTTGTGCCTGTTGCAGCTGACATGGCTGGTTTAATCACACCAGAAGGCGAAGCAGCCAACACAAACGCGATTATCGTTTCATTACTTACACTTGGGATTACGATTGTTTGTTGGGTAACATTAAAAGGCTTTTTGAAAATTATTCCAATCCTACTTGGGATTATTTCAGGATACGTGATCGCTTCCTTCTTCGGAATGGTTGATCTTTCAAATGTGAGAGAAGCAGCATGGATTTCAATGCCAACTTTTTATCAAATGAAGTTTAATCTATCAGATATTTTAACGATATTACCAGCCGCACTTGTTTTAGTTCCTGAACATATCGGCCATTTAATTGTAACTGGAAACATCGTAAAAAAAGATCTTGTAAAAGATCCTGGTCTTGATCGTTCGATGGCTGGGAACGGGATTTCAACGATCATTTCAAGTCTTATTGGCGCGACTCCGAATACGACATATGGGGAAAATATTGGGGTATTGGCAATCACGCGTGTTTATTCTACATGGGTAATTGGTGGAGCGGCCGTTATTGCGGTATTACTTTCCTTCTGCGGTAAATTAGCTGCCCTTATCTCATCGATTCCAACACCTGTTATGGGCGGAATTTCATTGCTTCTATTCGGGATTATTGCAGCGAGCGGAATCCGTATGCTCGTCGAAGCTAAAATTGATTATAGTGTGTCAAAAAACTTAATTTTAACATGCGTCGTGCTTGCAATTGGAATCAGTGGTGCAGCTATCCAACTCGGTACAGTGAAATTAGCTGGAATGGGACTAGCTACAATCGTCGCAATTCTGCTAAGTCTGTTCTTTAAACTACTCGACGTACTTAACCTGTCAAATGACTAATGTGGTAACACTAGACAAATAAAAAACAAACAAGCCTGGCAAAAGAAATCTTACTTTCTTTTGCCAGGCTTGTTTAATGCCAAATTTCATTATGCGATTGTTTGCACAAGATTTTTGTAGTTGTTATAAATTTCTTGATACGTTTGGTGACTTTCTTGATTTGGCGTGATCGCTTCTCCCAATACGACGGTTTCTTTAATTTGCTCAAAGCTTTCAGCCTTGCCAATTGCAACTAACGCTGTCCACGCTGCACCCCAAGCGGAGCTATGATGCGTCTCAGCAACAAATACTTTTTTGCCGAATACATCCGCAAGCATTTGTAACCATAGCGGCGAGCGAGCAAGTCCACCATTAACAAAAATCGTATCCGATTTCCCCGCCAAACGCTCAAGCGCCTCATCAATTTGATAAAGATTGAACGTAATTCCTTCGAGCACGGCTCTTACGAAATGTTCTTGTTTATGTGTAATTGATACACCATGGAATGTACCCGTTGCATTTTGATTCCATAAAGGCGCCCTTTCACCATTAATATATGGCAAGAAGATGATTCCCTCTGCACCAGGCTTAACTTTCTCTGCCTCCGTAATAAATTCAGTATAGCCGCCTTCATAATTGACAAGATCTTTCAACCATTGCAATGCAATTCCACCGTTATTCGTTGGCCCGCCGATAATCGCATACTCATCTGTGAAAGCATAAGAAAATGTCTCGCGCTTTTCATTTACGCGATATCCTTTAGTAAATTGTCTTATTGCCCCACTCGTACCAACTGTTAAAGCAACTTCACCTGGAGCAATCGCACCGATGCCAAGATTTGCAAGCTGCCCATCAGCCGCACCTAATACGATTGGAGTTTCAGGAGCAATGCCCATTTCAGTCGCTAATTCGGCTCTTAAACCTGTTAACGTTTCCGTTGGCGGAACAATTTTCGGCAATTGATCAACCGTTACTCCACTTAACTCCAATGCCTTTTCATCCCATTTCAACGTTTCCGCATTCATTAACCCACTTGCGGCTGCCATTGAATAATCAGCAACAATTTCTCCGTACCATTTCATTAAAATATATTCTTTTACAGACATGAAATAGCGAGCTTTTTCATATGGCACATAATTCGTTTCCTTCATCCACATTAATTTCAAAAGTGGCGACATTGGATGAATTGGCACTCCCGTACGTGCATACATATCCGCTCCATCACTTTGATGCAAACGGTCTGCTATATCACTGCTTCTACCATCAGACCAAATAAGAGCACGAGATAAAGGCTCACGCATATCATCTACGCAGATGATGGAATGCATCGCACAGGAAAGTCCGATCGCAGCAATATCTTCTTTCTGGATACCTGCCTGTTCTACGACCATCCTTACCGCTTTGACCGCCGATTGTTCAAGTTCAACTGGATCTTGCTCAACCCAACCAGTTTGTGGATAATACGTCTCGTTTAGCTGCTCAGCTTCCGCCTTCACTTTTCCATTCATATGAAACACAACTGCCTTGACGCTCGTTGTCCCAATATCAAGGCCAATGACAAATTCTTGCGGCATAAAACATCTTCCTTTTTTTGCATTTTTTATTTCATGGAGAAAAAAGCTTTGGATATATCCAAAGCTTTTCATTTTTAAAATAAAACTAGATTGTCATGCTTCCAAATCCACCGTCAACGCGAATAAGTGTACCTGTCACAAAGCTTGATGCTGCATCAGATGCAAGCCATACTGTTGCTCCTTGTAATTCGCCTGGCTCACCGAAACGATTCATTGGTGTATGACCCATAATAGATGCAATTCTTTCCTCACTCAAGATTTTACGGTTTTGTTCCGCAGGGAAAAATCCTGGAATGATTGCATTTACACGGATGCCATGTGGAGCAAATTCACGTGCTAAAAATTGTGTAACACTGTTAACGCCTGCTTTTGAAACAGAGTATGTGAACACTTTTGATAATGGTGTTGTTGATGAAACAGAAGAAATATTAATGATGCTTCCTTTTCTTCCTTGCTCAATCATTCTCTTAGCAAAGATTTGGCATGTAACGACAATTCCTTTTAAGTTTACATCCATAATGTCGTCCCACTCATCCATTTCTAAGTCGAAGAAAGGTGTTGGACTGTTTTTACCAGGTGCGTTCAGAACGATATCCCAGCCACCAGACCAAGCTTCTACGTCTAATGCTAATTGTTCTAATGATTTGTGGTCGATTACGTCCGCTTGGAATGCTTTAGCAACGCCGCCTTTTGCTTCAATTTCTTTGACAACTTCTTCCGCTTTTTCAAGATTACGACCAACGATCGCTACTTTCGCACCGTGCTCGGCAAGACCTAGAGCCATTGATGAACCTAAAACACTGTTACCCCCGATAGCTACTGCTGTTTTTCCTGTTAAATCGAATAAGTTACCCATGTTGTTCTCCTTTATTGAAAAAATTATTTTATATTTCCATCCTGATCGTATTCAAACTCATATAATTCTGAAATTAATTCCATGTCAGGATGATTTTTCACATAATCAACTAACGCTTCTGAAACTTCAATTTCACTTATTTCTAACGTGTTTTTAATGCGTACCATTTTTACTTTTGTAAAATCAAGAATATTACATGTTTTTACCGCAGCTTGAATCGCCATACGGTCATTATCCAATGTCGTTGCAACCTTCGTCGGAGCTACAACAGTTGAAGTTAATCCATTTGCGTATGTTGCTTCAAAATCCATCTTATCGACAAGACGGCGCGTCGTAAAATCAGCCGTACCTACGCCATTAGCATTCCCTTCTGTCTCTGGTGTCAAATCCAGAACGATCATTTTATTTACTTCTGGACCACCATGAGCGTATGGGGTTGGATAACGTCCCGTAATATTCGGATCCATTCCGTCACCACTAATGTTTTTCCCAATTTCATCGATAACGAGAACGTCAATTTGATCGAAAAGAAGTTTTGGCAACAATTGCTTCGCTTGTGCTTGCAATTCTGTTTCCTTTTCTTCAACCTCATCAGCGAGCATCACTTCGACTCTTGCTACTTTATCAAACGCATTTTCAACGGTAGCAACACCGAAAAGAATCGGCTTCTTTTCCATAATCATTTTCGCCATATCTGGTACATTTTCAGCCATATATTTAAACCCTAGTTGATGACATGCTTCGGCTCCTCTTTGTTTCCCAAGACCGATACTAATCATTTTCATGATGCCACTTTCGACACGTCCACGGAAAGCGGTATGTGGCTTGACGCGGTTCAGTACAACAATGCCGTCTGCTTCAGAAGCATACTTGTCCAAATAAACAGGCAAACCATTCGGCAGTTCACCTAATTTGACAACTTCCATCGAGGAGCGAATTTCACACCCTGCCGTTTCTTCCGTAACACCTAAATGATTAAGTACAGCTACTTGACCTTCGGCCGTTGCACCGCCATGGCTGCCCATACTAGGGACAATAAACGGGGTCGCACCTAAGTCTTTAATAAACTTAATAATCGTCGCTGTAAGCTCTGGTAAACGATCAATCCCTCTACTACCGACCGCTACGGCAATTTCCATTCCCGGCTTAATCGTTTCTTTAATATGTGGAAGGTTAAGCTTTTCATTCAATGCAGCTGCCAAGTCATCAATTTGCCGATCATCAAAACGCTGCTTTACCTTTGTCATTTTTGGAACAGGAATATCTTTTAATAATTCATGGAGAATACTCATGAGGAATACGTCACTCCTTTTTTCTACATTATATATCTTTTTCTTAGGATATAAAATTGCAAACGCCATGTAATCCCTTTCAACAAATTTATTACATTTGTTGACCAAACAAATAATTAAAGATAGAATAGCATTATCAAGCAATTTAGTCAATTGATACGATGAGTCCATACAGAGGTATTTATACCCTTTTTAAATGTATGCGCTTTACATCTGTTACTAACGAACAAGGAGAGATTATAAAAAATGGTAACCGGAGATGCGGCTTATATAAAAAAATTAAATAGAGGCTTAATTTTAAGTAAAATCGTTGAGCATAACGGGATTTCTAGAGCCAATTTGTCAAAAGAGACAGGATTAAACAAAGCAACGATTTCAGTTCAAGTCGCAGACCTCCTTCAAGAGGGGCTGCTCGTCGAAGAACAGCAAGAGCATACAAACTTAGGAAGAAGGCCGATTATACTTAGGTTGAATCGTAAAGCCGGATATGCTTTAGGCATTGATCTTGATAAAAGCCAAGTTATCTTTACCTTGTCTGACCTGCTCGGATCCCCTGTTCAATCAAAGGTCGTCTCACTGCATACGATTGATTACGAAGAGATCGTTAAACTGCTAACAGATTATATTTCAAATTTCAAAAATATTTGTAAAGATAGCACGTACGGAATAACTGGGGTTGTTATCGGTATTCACGGAACCGTATCAAATGATGAGATCATTTCTTTCGTTCCACAGCTTCATTGGCGTGAAAAAAATTTAAAAGCAGATTTGGAAAAACAAATAGCTCTCCCAATCCATATTGAAAATAATGCCAATTTAACCGCGCTTGCTGAAAGAGTGTATAAACATCATCATAGTGATAGTTTACTAAGCATTACGATGCAAAGCGGGATGGGGCTTGGAATGATTATGAAAGGAGAACTGCTTAGAGGATTTCATGGCTACGCTGGAGAAATGGGACATATGATCGTCGTACCCGATGGGAAAGAATGTGCTTGCGGCAATCATGGATGCTGGGAACAATATGCATCTGAAGCAAACTTTTTCAGAGAACTTGCAAAAGAAAGCGACGAACCTAAGTTAACGTTTCTAGATGTTAAAACATTACTAAAAGCAGACCACCAGCAGACGCATCAAAAGATGAATAACTTTATTAAGTATGTGGCGATTGGTATGAATAACTTAATCAATTTATATAACCCACAAACAATCGTTTTAAACAGTGAATTGCTACGAATCTACCCTGACGCGGTGAATGTAATTAAACAACAATTAACATCAAGAATTAGTCATTATGGTGAGCTATTCATTTCAGACCTTGGAGAAAATGCTTGTGTAATGGGAGCCTGCGTACTTTCCATTAAAAACTTCCTCGGCATTTCTAATTTAAGCTTAAATCTTTGTGATGAATATGTCTCTCTAGAACATATAAATATGCAATTGGTGAATTAACAAGAATTAAGTTGTGCGATTTCTAAGCCATAGAACAGATTTCTAAGCCATAGAACAGATTTCTAAGCCATAGAACAGATTTCTAAGCCATAGAACAGATTTCTAAGCCATAGAACAGATTTCTAAGCCATAGAACAGATTTCTAAGCCATAGAACAGATTTCTAAGCCATAGAACAGATTTCTAAGCCATAGAACAGATTTCTAAGCCATAGAACAGATTTCTAAGCCATAGAACAGATTTCTAAGCCATAGAACAGATTTCTAAGCCATAGCAAAAACCCCCTCAGCGAATAAATTCGCCGAGGGGGGGTTTTTTTACTTAAATACTTATTCCATCCACTCAGTATGGAATGTTCCTTCTTTATCGATGCGGTTGTATGTGTGTGCACCGAAGTAGTCACGTTGTGCTTGCAGAAGGTTTGCAGGCAATGTTTCTGTACGGTAGCTGTCATAATAAGCAACAGCACTCGCGAAACATGGAACAGCAATTCCGCGCTCAACAGCAAGAGCAACTACTTTTCTCAATGCTCCTTGGTAGCCTTCAACGATTTCTTTAAAGTATGGATCAAGCAATAAGTTTGCAAGAGCCGGATCTTTGTCGTATGCATCTTTAATCTTTTGCAAGAATTGTGCACGGATGATACAGCCTCCACGGAAGATCATTGCGATATCCCCGTAGCTTAGATCCCAGTTGTACTCCTCAGATGCTGCACGCATTTGTGCAAATCCTTGAGCGTAAGAACAAATTTTACTCATATAAAGAGCTTTGCGGATCGCTTCGATTAACTCGTCTTTATCACCATCATAAGCTTGTGCTTCTGGTCCGCTTAAGATCTTGCTCGCTGCTACACGCTCTTCTTTCATTGCTGAAATAAAGCGAGCGAATACAGATTCAGTTACTAATGGAAGTGAAACACCTAGATCAAGTGCGTTTTGGCTTGTCCATTTTCCTGTTCCTTTTTGACCAGCAGTATCAAGAATAACATCTACTAATGGCTTGCCTGTTTCTTCATCCATTTTTGTGAAAATATCCGCAGTGATTTCAATTAAGTAGCTATCAAGCTCACCTTTATTCCACTCTGCAAATACTTGATGAAGTTCATCTGCTTCAAGACCAAGAAGGTTTTTCATCATGAAGTATGCTTCACAAATTAATTGCATATCACCATATTCGATTCCGTTATGAACCATTTTCACATAGTGACCTGCTCCATCTGGACCTATGTATGTTGTACAAGCATCACCTTCTACTTTTGCAGCAATTGCTTCAAAAATAGGAGCAACAAGCTCATATGCTTCTTTTTGTCCGCCAGGCATAATCGAAGGTCCTGTTAAAGCGCCTTCTTCTCCGCCAGATACACCCGCTCCAATAAAATGAAGACCTGCTTCGCTTAATTCTTTATTACGACGCATTGTATCAGGGAAATGAGTATTTCCTCCGTCGATTAAAATATCGCCTTTTTCCAAATACGGTTTTAAAGATTCAATCGTTGCATCTGTTGCAGTACCTGCTTGAACCATAAGTAAAATTTTACGTGGCTTTTCTAAAGAATTAACAAATTCCTCAGGAGAATATGTAGCTACCACATTTTTCCCTTTTGCTTCATTTTCCATCATTTCTTCTGTTCTATGGGAAGAGCGATTATAAACTGAAACTGAGTAGCCACGGCTTTCAATATTCAGTGCGAGGTTTTTCCCCATTACTGCTAGGCCAACAACACCAATTTGTTGTTTTGACATTGTATTTCCTCCTTCATCATATGTAAAATTTATTAAATATTATCTCAAGCAACGAGAGAAAAATGCATCCCGTTAACTTGTAACATCCCCATGTAGAGTTTATCACAGATTAATCACACAACGTTAATAAGAAGTGTCACAATTTTTAATACATAGTTTGTTTTAGAGTCAAACTATATCTAAATTAAAGCATCGTTTCTAATTTTCGTCAATCAAAATAAGAAAAAGCTAACCTAAAAATAGGTTAGCTTCACATGTACAAATTTAAACTTCTACCACCGGTACTTTTAACCCAAGTCCAGCTGCAACTCTCTCACCGTATTCCGGATCTGCTTTATAAAAATGACCAATCTGGCGGAGCTTAATTTCCTCTAATTGAACAGGCTTCATCGCTCCCACAATATTTTCTACAAGACGTGTCCGCTCTTCCTCGGACATGAGTCGATATAGATCTCCCGCTTGTGTGAAATGATCATGCTCATCATAGCTCACACTTCCAGCCATCCCTGACACTGGGAATTCCGTTTGCTTATGCTCCGCTACTTCTTTCGGTCCTCCAAAGCTGTTTGGTTCATAATAAACAGATCCACCACCATTATTGTCAAAACGCATTGCACCTGCACGCTGATAGTTATTTACTTCATTTTTTGCCCGGTTAATCGGAAGCATTTGATGGTTTGTGCCTACACGGTAACGATGTGCATCATGGTAAGCAAATAAACGTCCTTGCAACATTTTATCAGGCGATGCTTCGATTCCTGGAACAAAGGTCCCCGGTGAGAACGTTGCTTGTTCTACTTCAGCAAAATAGTTTTCAGGATTGCGATTCAGCACCATCCGGCCCACTTCAATTAATGGGTAATCCTTTTGCGACCACACCTTCGTTACATCAAACGGGTCAAATCGATACGTGTCTGTATCTTCCATCGGCATGATTTGAACGTATAATCTCCATGCCGGAAAATCGCCATTTTTAATTGCATTGAAAAGATCTTCTGTATGATAATCTGGATTTTCCCCTGCTAACTTTTCAGCTAAACGAACATCAAGGTTTTTCACACCTTGCTCTGTTTTAAAATGATATTTTACCCACACCGCTTCACCTTCAGCATTTACCCATTTAAATGTATGGCTGCCAAATCCATGCATATGTCGGAAAGTCGCCGGAATTCCGCGGTCAGACATTAAAATGGTTACTTGATGCAATGATTCAGGAGAATGTGACCAGAAATCCCACACTGCTGTTGGATTTTTTAAATTCGTTTCTGGGTCTCTTTTTTGCGTATGAATAAAATCTGGAAATTTAATCGCGTCTCTTATGAAAAATACGGGCGTATTATTGCCAACGAGATCATAGTTCCCTTCCTCTGTATAAAATTTCACTGCAAACCCGCGCGGATCACGAACGGTATCAGCTGATCCAAGCTCGCCAGCCACTGTGGAAAAGCGAATAAACATTGGTGTCCGTTTCCCTACTTCTGATAAAAAGTCAGCCTTCGTATATTTAGACATATCATTCGTCACTTCAAAATATCCATGTGCCCCTGCACCTTTAGCATGAACAACTCGCTCTGGAACACGCTCACGATTGAAATGCGCCAACTTCTCTAATAAATGAACATCTTGTATTAAAACAGGTCCACGTGATCCTGCTGTCATTGAGTTTTGATTATCGCCAACTGGAGCTCCCCAGCTCGTCGTTAAAAACTGATTATTTTTCTCCATTTTATCCCGCCTTTTATATGTCATCTTTGATCTATTTATAATTTATCAAATAAGATAACTAATTTCAAGTGAAAACTATTATTTAATTGTAATAATTATAATGAGGGGTCTGAAAATTACCATTTTCACTTAAAACAGCTATTGAATAGCGCTTCCAATTCCTTTATAATGTTAGTAAATCGGTTTAGTAAATCGGTTTATAATTAAAATACGACATTTTGGGCCCCTTAGGAATCAATGAAAAGGAGATTTGACAATGAATGATGTGATTACAATTGGCGATGCGCTCATTACGTTTAATCCAAATACAAAAGGTCCGATGAAATATGTGAATACATTTGAACGAAAAGTTGGCGGTGCCGAACTAAATTTTGCGATCGGCTGTGCTCGTCTCGGGTTAAAGACGGGCTGGGTAAGCAGACTAGGAAATGATGAATTTGGCAAACATATCCTTAATTTTGTACGCGGTGAAGGCATCGACACGAGCGAAGTAAAACTTGTTGACGGTTATCCTACTTCTTTATATTTTAAAGAAGTCTTGGAAGATGGCAGCGGCAGATCCTTTTATTACCGCTCCAATTCCCCTACGGATACGCTGACGGAAGAAACATTGAATGAGGTATTCTTAAAACAGGCAAAGGTCCTTCATATTACAGGTGTTTTTCTTGCTGTCAATAAAGATAAGAATATTTCCTTAATCAAGAAAGCAGTTAAAATCGCAAAGCAAAATGGTGTTTTAATTTCCATGGACCCGAATATTCGCTTGCGCCTATGGACGAAAGAAGAAGTAAAAGCAGCATTAGCCGAACTTCTCCCTTACGTAGATATTTTATTAACGGGTGAAGAAGAAGCGGACATTATGTTTGGAACGACTGAAACGGAAGATATTATCGCAAAATCTAAAGAGCTCGGTATTTCCTATCTTGCCATTAAGCAAGGCGAAGACGGTGCGATTGGATATCACAATGGTGAACTGATCGATGCCCCACCTGTAAAAGCAAAAAAAGTTGTTGATACGGTCGGTGCGGGTGATGGTTTTGATGCTGGATTTGTTTACGGCATTCTCCACGGATGGTCTCTTGAAAAGACACTTACATTTGCTACAACAATCGGCTCAATGGTTGTAAGTGTATCTGGCGACAATGAAGGTCTTCCATATTTAGATGATGTATTAATTCAAATGGGTGAAAAAGAGTTTATAGAAAGATAATCAATTAGAGTGGAGCTGATGATAAAAATGAACGTTTTAGAAGAGTTAAAGAGTAGTGGCTTAGTTGCGGTTGTAAGAGAGTCAAATATTGATAATATCGTCCCGATTTGCGAAGCATTAGTTGCTGGCGGAATTAAAGCACTTGAAATTACAGCAGAAACACCAAATGTTTCAGCAATCATCGAAAAAGCAGCTAGAGAAGTTGGTAATAAAATATTAGTTGGTGCCGGAACGGTCCTCGATCCTGAAACGGCAAGAAGTGTTATTTCGGCCGGAGCCGTTTTCGTCGTTTCTCCTACATTAAACGTAGAAACAATTAAAATGGTGAAGCGCTATGGTGTCATTAGCATCCCCGGTGCTCTCACACCAACTGAGATTCTAACCGCGTACGAGCATGGTGCAGATATGGTAAAAGTATTTCCAGCAAACGTCGTTGGTCCTAGCTACGTAAAAAGCATTCACGGCCCGATGCCGCAAATTCCATTGATGCTCACGGGTGGAATCAACTTAGATAATTTGGCGGAGTATGTCCAAAATGGCGCCGCTGGAATTGGTATTGGCAGTAATCTTGTAAATCCAAAGAAACTTAATTCTGAAGCCGATTATGAAGCACTCGTCCAAGAAGCGAAGCGCTATGTAGCGAAGTATGAAGAAGCTTTTAATAAATAAATATTTATTAAAATAAAGCTAGAGAAGAAAAACATTTTTCTTCTCTAGCTTTTTATTTGATTAAGCAAATGATTTGGTGTTTGAATGTTTCAGAATCCTATGAAGTTCCCTCTATTTATAAAAGCTGTTCCTAAAGCTTGATTTTTAGCATATTCACACTCGTAACGTCCAAAGCAATCGTTTACAATAGAAGGAATGAGTAGATAGGAGCGAATCAGGATGGCGAGCATTAAAGATATTGCAAAAAAAGCGGGAGTTTCTATTTCTACTGTCTCCTATGCACTGAATGGCAGCCCGAAGGTAACCGAAGAAACGAGCGCAAAAATTTTGGCGATTGCGAAGGAATTAAATTATGTACCGAATGCAGCAGCGAGAACATTAAAAATGCGGAAGACAAAAATCATTGGCGCCTTTCTTTCCGATTACGGTGGTCCCTTTTATGGCCCATTACTGTATGGAATGCGCGAGGCATTAAATAAACGGGACTATGACTTAATTGTTTGCAGCGGCCAGCGTTCCCATCGATTGCTACCTGAAGGGATGATTGATGGTGCGATCGTCCTTGACGAAACATTTTCTAATAAAGAACTATTAAATCATGCGGAGCGCGGCAATAAAATCATCGTTCTCGATCGGGAAATTGATCACCCGAATATCGATACCGTTTTGTTAGACAACCAAACAGGAACGGAGCTTGCCATTCAATATTTAATTGGAATGGGACATCACACCCTCTATTTCGTTACCGGGCCTGAAGAGTCCTATGATTCAGTTCAAAGACTTCAGGCGGCATTGCGACTAGTAGAAAGGAACAAGGTTGTGGCGTATAAAGTGATTCAAGGTGATTTTAATAAAAAATCAGGGGAATTAGCCGCACGCCAAATCGTGAACGAATATAAAACACCTGTCGCCGTATTTTGCTTTAACGATGTTATGGCAATTGGAATGTACGACTACTTGGCAACGACAGACTATATCGTCGGAGAGCATGTCCATATTATCGGCTTCGACAATATTGAATTAGCACGATACATTCACCCCCGCCTTTCAACTATTCAATTTTCAAAAGCAGAATGGGGAGCAAAGGCAGCTGAACAGCTTATTTGCTTACTGAATAATAAACCTGTCCATCCGCAAAAGATTTCCGTTACCCTTAAAGAAGGCGATTCTGTTCAAGAACGCAGAAACTTTTAAAGCCCCTCCGCAAAGAGGGGCTTATTTTTCTTATCGAGTTGCACGTAAATTTCGTAACACGTTATAGCCAAAGCAAAAGATTCCAATCACGGTAACCGCTCCGGCAATGGTAGCGATCGGAAAGAATACATCACTCACATTTAAAATGGCTAAGGCAATACTGATCATCATGACGGGCAAACCGAGATTATGCAGCCAAAAATGAGTTTTTGCAGCCGTCGTCTCAGTAAGTTGTGGGAATAAAATATATAAAATACCAGCAATTGAAAGGGACATCCAACCAAGTAAATTTAAATGCACGTGCACCGTGGCTAAATCAAACTGATGCGACATCGACATGTACAACCCGAATGCAATCCCGAGTAAAAAATACACGACGGCAATCTTAATTAATTTTACCCCCATTTGAATCCCCCCTTACTCATAAATATATGAGACATTTTAGCGATCCATGCGTTTTTCATGTGCAAAAACGCTTTTCCCTTCATATGTTATGTACATAAAGATTTCATTTGGTTAGGATGATTTATGCCTATGAACGCGATTGTTTTTATTGGAAGTCATACATTCGGCACAAGCTTTGATGCGCTGACCGTCGCAAAAGAAATGGGATACTCAGTCATATTATTCACAAATAAAAAGCACCATACTGAATATTCCTTTCCGACCGTCGATCATTTGATTTTTATAAACGATCCATTTGATCGAGAACAGATTTTAAAACCATTGAGTCGTTTGCAAATTGAGGGGATAAAAATATGTGCATGTATAAGTTTCATTGACCCCTTCGTATCTTTTGCAGCCGAGCTAGCGATTGAGCTAGGCTTATCATCTATGTCAGCCCAGTCATTAAAGCGAATGGAAAATAAAATTTGCGTTAGAGAAAAGTTGAAAGATCTACCTACCTCCCCCTTTTATGCTGTTCTCGAAAAAAATACATCGATCGAGTCGTTCTACGAAGCCAATCAACCATTATTTCCTTGCATTTTAAAGCCCCCAATTTCCAATGGATCAAAACATATACAATTCATCGATACAATTAGAAAATGGAAGATGGGAACAAAGCTCCTACGGAAGCGATATCCTGACCTCCCAATATTAGTTGAAGAATTTATATCTGGTCCGCAGTATTTAATAGAAGTGATCGTCTACGATCATGAAGTAAAGATTGTTGGGGTTATCGAACAAGAAACAGCAAGTGATCATAGCTTTATTATGATCGGTTATCAGTATCCAGCTATTTTGGTCGATGATGATTATGTGAATCTTCTTCAATCAGTTGAAGAAATCATCGAACAGTTAGAGCTTGCAAATGGGGGATGCCATTTGGAAATGAAATTATCAGATGGGAAATGGAAGTTGATTGAGATCAACCCGCGGATGTCGGGAGGAATGATGAATGAAATCATTGAAAAAGGAACAGGAATCAATCTCATTAAGGAAGTGCTAACCTTACATCTGGGTGAACAGCCCATGCTCGAAAAAAAGGAAAAACAATCTGTATATGCAAAGTATATAACGGTCCGTTCTCCTGGTACATTGCTGCGGGTGACCGGGCAAGATAAAGCATTAATGCATGAAGGGGTGAGCGGCGTTTATATTAAGCCATTGAACGGTAACATACTGATCCCCCCTTCCTCAATGGGGCATCGTTATGCCTGCATTATCGCTACGGCTATTTCACCAGACAAAGCAAAACAAATTGCTTTATTAGCAGCAAAAGAAATTAAATTTTACCTAGAACCCCTATGAACCTCCCACCACTTAAAACGTGCCGTTTTTGAAGTGGGGGTTTTCAAATATATTGGTGAGTTCATACCAACAAGGGACATAGGTGACATATTCCCTTTATGACAAGTCACAAGTATCGATCTCAACAACTAGATTTGGCAACAGCCAATATGATGATTGACTGGGTCGGAACAGACCATCTACTACTTCCCGCCATTAGGCGATCCGTAGATACTTTGTATGCTTTAGGCTAATTAAAGAAATGGGTGAAATGGCCAAGTCTATATTTTACTCTCCTCCGCACCAACCCTCTTTTTCCTTAGTATGATATAGGACAGATGGGGGGGAGCTAGTGGGATGAAAAATAAACAATGTATTCGCGAAGCCTTATTGGAATTGAAATCATTACAAGATTTATTAATGGAATCCTCTACGGTCTACTTCGGAAAACTGCTTGCACAATTAGTTGGAACGGATACGATTCCTTTCATTTTGTATACAGAGAATGGGGAATTTACACAAACGGGTGGAGAAAGAACAAAAGAACCATTTGTAACAAGCTATTTCCGGATTGAATCCATTGAAAAGGATGGACAATGTGCGACCTTTTCCCTGCTTCGGCCCGTTGATCTACATGGAAACGATGCGCATTCGTTTTGCGAAGTGATGAAACTAATCAAAACATCTACATGTATTGAGGTGGATTTATCATGCATATGCGCCATTCAGCCTCTTGACATTGAATATTTAAAAAGGAAAATTATTATCGAACCAAAATGGTAGTCACCCTCCCCTCACCCCAGGTCATTCCTAGGGTATTTTTTATCGCCTCTAAACGTTTGTCCGTTTCATATATATGGTTGGTTGAATGTAATAATAAATATGACGGAAAAGGTAAGGAGATAAATTCATGACAGTGATAGGAATGTTGCATCATCGAAAAGACCCAAATACGGTCATCAAATCATATGCCTATGCCATCGTCGCTAAAGCAGAAGGAGCTAGCTTTTTCTATTTCACACCTGGAGCAGTCAATTTCACCAACCGTTCCATTCGCGGACAAGTGTATGAGAACGGTCAATGGAAAAAGCGAAACATGCCCTTCCCAGACGTAATCTACAATGCTGGCAGTCCAGAGAAATTAGCAAAATCGAAAATTATTATTCAAAAGTTAAGGGCTGAAATCCCCTTTACAACCCACTCGATTGGAAACAAATGGAATGTAAACGAACGATTAAAAGAGGCAAAGGAGTTTTCCAATTATTTAATTCCAACTGAAATTGTTAAAAACAGTGATCACTTCTTTCACTTTATAACCGCTTTTAAAGAAATCGTCTTCAAACCGATTGATGGAAGAAAAGGGCAAGGAATCTATTTTATTTCGAAGCTCGATCAAGGTTTTCAAGTGATCCACAACACAGAAACAAACAAATACTCCGAGCAACAATTGCGCCGCTTGATTAATGAAAAACTTGCAGCAGAAACATTCATTGTGCAGCCATATATCCGTTCCGTAACGAAATCAGGGCAAGTGTTTGATTTTCGCCTCCATGTTCAAAAAAACGGGGAAGGGAAATGGGTGATCACGACGATTTACCCGAGGATCGCCCCGATCGGATCGATTATTGCTAACATTAATAACGGTGGCTATACGAATTATTTGGAGCCCTTTTTACAACAGGAATTTAAAGGAGAAGCGTTTAATATTAAGCGAACACTCGAACATTTTTCTTTAGCGCTTGCTCAACATTTAGATGAGTTGCAAATGCTGCAATACGAGGAAGTGATCGATGAAATTGGAATCGACATCGGCTTGGATCAAAATCATAAAATTTGGATTTATGAAGTAAACTGGCGACCGGGCTGCCCACCTGCTTTTTATTTGGAACTTGATGTTGTCATTCATTCAATTCAATATGCGATCTATCTCGCAACACACCAAAAAGCAATTAGAGAAAAAATATCAGAAGTAAAAAGAAAACATGGTAAGAAAGAGAATACCCCGATTATCGCCATCACAGGAAGTGCCGGCAAAACGACTTCAAAAGCTTTTCTTGCATCAATCCTGTCAAAAAGATTACATGTATTTGAATCAAAGGATTATTGGAATACAACCGAGCATACGGAAAAGCATGCGGCTGAAATCAAGCCGACCCATGAGGCGGTTGTACTTGAATATGGTATGGCTTATCCTGGTGTCATTACGAAACATTGCAGCATCATTCAGCCAAATATTAGTATTGTAACGAATGTCGGACTCGCCCATGTAGGCAATTTTGATGGTGATATTCGTGGGGTCGCCAAGGCAAAATCCGAACTCATTCATGGAATGGATCAACACGGCGTACTATTTATTAATAAGGATGATCCAAACTCCAAGTATTTAGAAACAGAAAATTTTAAAGGAAAAATCATCACGACAGGTATCAAATCGAAAGCCGATTATCGTGCCTATGGAGTGACCTATGGCGAAAACGGAATGAACTTTAAAGTGAGACTGCAAGGAAAAGAGATATCATTATTTATCCCCATTTTTGGGGAACATCATGTGTATAACGCCTTAAATGCGATAGCAGTTGCTGATTACTTAGGGCTTTCACCACTCGAAATTAAGGCGGGACTTATTTTTAAAAAGCCGCCTAGAAGAATGACGATTTATCATCTCCGTGATGATCTAACCGTCATTGATGACACGGTACATTCCCATCCGCAAGGAGTGAAAGCGGCCATCGATGTTCTTACCCAAATTGGAAAACAGCGCAAAATCGCAATCATTGGACAAATGAGGGAGCTTGGTGATTTAAGAGAAATGGAATATCGTAAAGTTGGAGACTATGCTCATGAGAAAGAGATTGATCTACTAATAACATACGGATTCCGTACAGAGGAAATCGGATTACAAGCAAAAAGAAAGGGATTCCCTGAAGAAAATATTTATCACTTCACAGATCGAGAAAAATTGCATGACTTGCTGAAAAAGGTCATCCGAAAAGGAGACACAATCTTAGTAAAAGGTGCAAGTAAAACGAATATGTTTGATACCGTCAAATTTTTAGATGGAACGTATGAACCCCCAACATCATAGTGACAAAATAAAATACACTCATAATTGAGTGTATTTTATTCGTAATGAAATGTAAGTATCCAATTACATTCTTTTAATTTTTTTACACATACAGCCACCTGCTTGAACGACTGTTAGCTTACCTTTGCCCTGTCTTCCTTTCTTTACACTTCGTACCGTATGAAACTGTGCCATATGCACACGCCTCCTTCCCCCGTTTCTATATCATATTTATCAACAAGTAAGATGGTATAGGTGGAAGGGATGAAAAGGGCAAGAGTGTATCATAGAATTTTACATAGAAGATCATCGAGTGCTTTCTCCGTTTCTATTTGAAACTCCTTGATCTCTTCTAGTAGCTTTTCGATTTCATACTCGTTGTTAGCATCGGACTGCTTCTCCTCGTATTTTAAACGCATCGTTAAATACAATAACATGTAACAATAGCGCGGGTTTTGTGCATACCAGCCTTCTTCATCCATAATCATTTCATATAAAAACTCATCCATTTTTGTCAATAAAGCCTCTTCCCACTTTTCAGCCATTCCGCCACCCCTCTCAAATCATAATATTAATCGAATTGAATGCTCGGATTCCTTCCGGATTTTCCTTATAATATGCAAAGCCTTCGACAGTTAATGAAAGTTTTTCTTGCATCGGAAAACGAAGTTGAAAATCATTGAACACGAGCCGTTCCCCAGGCGGGATTTCACTAATTTTCAAAGGCTTTAGCCAATATTCATTTGGCGATTCATCCTTTGCTTTGATTCTTTCCCATTGATGGATGCTCAAGCTTGCTTTCCCTTCCATTGTAAA
Source organism: Bacillus sp. FJAT-50079 (assembly GCF_018343515.1). Lineage (GTDB taxonomy): Bacteria > Bacillota > Bacilli > Bacillales > Bacillaceae_C > Lederbergia. The sequence goes on from NZ_JAGYPD010000001.1 coordinate 561,786, forward strand.
TTTCCCTGACAGTCTAATTTCAGGCTCACTTTTTACTTTTAAAAGAATAATCGGTTGATGAATCGGTTTCGTTCCAATATTCATTAATTGGAATGTACCGATGATTATATGTTCGTCTTCTGGATTGGCCGACAAAGAAATCGATTCTGTCATATATGCAATGCCGTGCTGGCTAGACGTATTCATTTCCAATAATGCTTTTTCGATCATATGTATTTTTTCCGTCTGTATATTTTTAATTTGTGTGAGTAAGCTTTTCACTTGATCGATCTTGCTCATTCCAATCACCTTCCTTATGAATAAAATAGAAAGAATGAGGGAGAACCCCCCTCATTCAAAACTTATTCTTAAAATGTCACCATTATGCTCCTGGGAAAACGACTGGGCATTGTGGCGGGATGATTGGAGCTGGGCAAGTTTCAATCAATGATTCACGTGGTGCACAGAAGTCGGCGACTAACTCAAGTGTTACTGGGGTAACGACTTGGATGCTTTGACATACGACGATGCTAATTCCGATACCAAGGAACGCTCCTGTCTCATCACAGTTAACGACCCCTTGACCTTCGAAATCAGAAACGCGCACGACAAGTGTTGTACCTGGTGGTGCACATAAGAAGGCACTTTCTGTAAACGTAATTGGAATCGGTAATGTTGTAAATGTGAACGGAATTCCAGTAGCAGGAATAACACCGCTAATTTCCAAGACAACATAAATGGTTTTTACAAATGTGACACGCTGTAACGTAACCAATGCACCATTGATTTCAAATTGACGGTCGATTCTCGGTACTTGCTCAACAACCGCTATTTCCGAATTAAGTGGTAGAGGTGTACCTAAAGAATCTGTTAAAACTGGTCGAATGTTTACACTATCGGCAATTGCACAGATAACGGCGCCGATTGGTGCTGGTAAGGCAATCGTTGTTGCTCCAACTGCTGCGCTATACGTAGATTCCTCCAATATCCAGTCGTATACTTTTTCTGTATTAATACATAGAAGCTCTTGTGCGCCTTGTAAAGGTTTTGCTTGCATATGATTACTCCTTTCAATTATTTTCTTCACTTCAATGTATGTAGTGCATGTATCATTGGTAATGGACAAACGCATACATTGGGAAAATTGATAGAATCACCCATAGTCGAATAACTAGTTGGATATGCCTAGTAAAAAGTGAAGCGGCACACATAAGCATGCAAGTTTTCATATACTATTTTGTCACCATCACTGGAAAGAGTGGAGGAATTGAACGTGAGTAAGATGGATGGAAGCAAGGACGATTATATAAAAAAACTGGAAGAACAAATAAAAAAGAATAAACAGACGATCGCCCGTTGCAATGAAAATAATAGTAAGTATATCCAGCTCATCGATAAACATAGGAATTTAAAAAAAGCATTTGATGAGCAGGAGCAATTATTGAAACATCAGGATAAAGATGGTGTAACGATGGAGGAATATAAGGAAACACAAAAGGAAATCGGACGGCTCACAAAGCAAATGAAGGAAATGCAAAAACTTGTGACTAATATGCAAAACGAGATGCGTGACCTTCATGAACGATTTGCAGAGCTTGCCACCCTCGCTCCTCAAAAGGAGGAAAACTTTGAAGAAAATAACGATTTTAATGAATTGAAGCGAAAGTTAGAGGATATGTATAATTTGACGAAGAACATTCAAGCAGAGATGAATCAACAATCACAGCATCAAGCCTACCGACCCCAAGCGGAAACGAATTCATCGTTTACGTTTAGGGATTTACAAAAATCCTCTGCCGCACGTTCAATTCCCATGAGAAACATAGCCAACAATACACAAGAAATCCCATTAACAAAATCAAATTTGAATAAGCAGAGCTTCGCTTTCCCAGGGACATCAAGCATAGATCAAAGCAAAGAATCAACCCAACGAGAAAAACCCCCCGAAACAGGAAAAAGTGAAAAAAGAAAAGGCTCCCCATTTCCTTTCTTTAAAAGAAAAGGGGATTGAAAATGAAGTTTTTTGTATCCCAACAACATTTACAGGAAGTGATTACTTATTGTCAGCATCAATATCCTTTCGAAGCCTGTGGAATCCTCTCAGGAACATTCGATAGGAATCATTATATTGTTAAAAGGATGTGGAAATTAAGAAATGAACTTTCTTCAACTTCAAGATTTTATGTAAGTGAGCAGGAGGTGGAGAAGACGTTCCATGCGATCAAACAATTAAACGAAACGATCCTCTTCGTTTTTCATTCCCATCCTTCCGCCCCTGCCGTCCCCTCCTATGAAGATGTGAAACATCACATCGACCCGCAAATTGGGATGATGATCATTTCACTCGCAAACACAAAGCCAGATGTACAATGTTATACAATAGAAAACGATGGATATAAACATTGTGACTGGCTCACCAATTCTAGCTGAACAAATCCCTCTTATCGATATCATTACACAAATCAAAATACCACAGCCCCAAACGACTGTGGTACCTTATCTTTCAAAGTAATGCCAAGCCTTTCATTCCTCCTGTAAATGGAAGGTAATTTCTTTTGCCGCTGCATTTGCAAATTCCCTCGCTTCGTTCATTGTCGAGCCTGCAGCCATTACATAGGCATAGCGATGTCCCATCGACAGTGGCGGGGTTAGCTTTGTTCCCTTTTTAGGCTTTACATACACCTCCACGACACCAGGGGACTTTCTCGCCCTCCCTCTTCCCGTCACTTTTTCTAAAATTCCCTTTTTCGCGAGAATGATATATTTTGTAAAGACATAATGATTGCTCGTCACCTGCAATTGTGGTTGCTCTCCTAAAAATAACTTCAAAGTTTCCTCGACTAAATTGAAGCCGAATGCGGCTTGCAACATATTATTCATTGCGCCGCCAGAAATTCGCGGATTGATCTCGATTAACCTCCAGCCATGACGTGTCCAACGCAATTCAAGATGGAGAGCGGCTTTTTCCAATCCAAACTTTTCAATAATCGACTGCAATATCTCTTCAATATCTCTTTGAATTGTTGGCGGGACATGCGCAAGTACACCATAGCCTGTAACGATGAACCTTCGGCCATGGGTAATTTCCTGTTTAATTATCCCAGCAATAAGCAGCTTGTTATTATAGATAAGTGCCTCAACTAAATATTGCTCACCTTCAACATATTCCTCAATAATAATCGTGTCATCCGGGTTTTTCTCACGCAAAACTTGGATATGCCTTTTTAACTGCTTCTCATCCTCGGCAAAAAGCACATCTTTCGACCCCGTTGACTTTGGCGCTTTGACCATAACTGGGTAGGTAAGCATCGTTTTAATCATCCTATAATGAATTGGCACATCCGGAGTTACAATTATGAATTTCGGTGTATATGGCTGATCACTTAAAAATACTCTTGTTTCATCTTTATTCTCCATGATATAGATGGACTCTGACGAAATATTATTCGGGCAAAATTCTTCACAAAGGGCGGTTGCAATATGAACCTGTGAATCAATGAAACTAACGATCGTCTTAATGTCCTTACCTTGCAGCTGCAATTTCTGAACTTCCTTTTTCATATCGGAAAGATGATGATTTTTAATAAAAATCATTTCATGAACCTCGATGTACTCTTCCCTTTGTTGTAGTTGCTTTTCATTATTTGTAAAAACAACTGTAAAATATCCTAAACGTTCGGCTGCTTTAATTGCTTCCCTACTTGAACCAGATTTATTTGTACCAATAAAGATAATAGTTTTCAAACGGCCCACCCCTACGTATATGTCGCTAAAAAAGAACTCGTTATATGTGTATGATGTAAACCTCTTTCCTGTATGGTCACCTATCATGGATAAAAGTTATAGAGTGATGCAATTTTGAGGAAATAGATGATTTGATCGTACAAGCAAAGAATTATTGCACACATATACTATCTATTGAAAGGAGGTTAACGATTGCGATGAACTCCCTCTCCGTTAAACAAGTACGAACCATTCTCTCCGGGAAATTAATCCAAGGATCTGATGACGTGATGATCCATCATGGTGCCTATCGCCTTAAACAAATTAAACATCCACATACGATCTTTTTCGCTCGGGCCAATATTGTAAATTGGGAACAGCTAAAAAATTTTTTTCCTCTCGTTCTTGTCACAAGTCGTGATTTCTCAGTTGATAATCAATTACGAGATCTAACAGTAATTAAAGTCGAGGATGTCGAAAAGGCCTATTGGCAATTTGTTCATTATTATCGTAGTCTATTCGATCTTCCGATTATTGCCATTACAGGTACTTCTGGTAAAACAACGACAAAAGAAATGATTCGCCATATTTTATCCTTTGATAAAACGATCACGGCTACAAACAATACAAATAATTCGCGAACTGCTCATTTACAATATCTTCTTTCCATTGATCATGATACGGAGGCGGCCGTGATTGAAGCGGCTGTTGGTGCACCAGGCGATGTATTACGAGCAGGGGAATATTTCAAACCAACAATCGGAATTATCACCAATATCGGGGCACATCATTTAAATTACTGCAAAACTCCCGAGGCATATATTGCAGCGAAGGGAGAAATGATTGAGGCGCTTCACCATGAAGGCGTATTGATCATAAATGCGGATGATGTGAATAGTAAAAAATTAGATTTGACCAATTATCGTGGGCGAATTATTAAGGTAGGGACTAGTCAGGGATGTGATTTTAAAGCAGAAAACATCCATTACTGGCAAAACGGAATGAAATTTACTCTCGTGCATAAAAAGCAACAATATCCATTATTTGTTCCAGGCTTTGGAGGGCACCAAGTGTATAACGCACTTTCCACACTCGCGGCTGTCTACGAGGTTGGAATGAATATTCCTGAAGCAGCAAAACGATTAGCATCGTTTCAAAATCTGAATAAACATCTTCAAATGCATGAAGGGATCAATCAATCTACGATCTTAGATGATACATGGAGCATTACAACGACTTCATTGGAAGCTGCTTTAAAGGTGATAAATGAGATTGGAAAAGATAAAAAGAAGATCGCGATATTAGGTACGTTAACTGACTTAGGTTCTTGGGGCTATGTCATTCATGAAAAGGCCGGGGAAATTATTCACCGCATTGGTGTAGACGTACTCATTACCATCGGTATGCATGCAAAAATCATGGCGGATCAAGCAGTAAAGCTTGGCCTACAAGCAGAGGTTTATACGTTTCAAAATAGTACCCTCGTTTATAATCTTTTAGAGAGATTAACAGATGAACATACGATTATCCTTATTAAAGGTGATATGTACAGTACACCAATTATCGAATTAGCAAGGAACATCCGTAAAAAACAATAACCCTCCCCTTTGGCGTAAAAGGGTTAGAGGGGCTGGATTTTTTGTACAAGCCTACTTAAGAGAATTTTGCTACTACTAGGATGAATGCACGAGCAGAACTTGCCACCACTCATATATTACTAGTAATTGAGAAGAAAGGAGGAACGTATATGGGTGTGATCTGCCCTTGCGGAGTATTCGTTGAGGCATTCGTTGAGAATCATAAAGTGAAATTTATTTGCTTGCCAGAACGCATCACAGGAAATCTAGCATATTCAGCAGACATTTGCATCACTTCACCTGAAACATCGACATTTACAATGACATTCACTGATACCGAAACTCCTAATGAAAATAACTTTACATTCGTTGCAAAGACATTTAGCTTGATCAAGTGTAGGAAAGTAGGACAAAACTGTGAAGTAACGGTCAGAGGAATCGGAATCGTGAATGGACGAAGATTTGCTTTTGAAGCTATTTTTATCGATGTTGCACAACAATTCGGAAAGGACATCATTCAAAAGTTTGTTATCGGCGGCTTTTTTGATCAAAACGGGGCTCTCGCTGTTCCTCAGGGCTCTATTAAGGCAGAAGGTTGCCAAGAAGCATAAATCTGATAGGACTCTCGGGATATGACCGGGAGTTTTATCTTCTAGCTGACAATTGAAAGGAGATGAGATCATTGAAAGCAAACTGGGGGCGAGTTAGTCTATATAAACAATTATGGAGTGAGGAGCTCCTACAAAAACATTTAGTAGAAACGGCGCTGTTCTCGAAGGAGGTCCTACTTTCATCGATTGAAAAATATAAATCCGTATTGATTAAGCCTGCATTCGGCTCCGGACAAATTTGTATTTCCTTAATAAATGGAATATATGCAATCCGCTCCTACCAAAACGCAATGACTACTGACAGTTTAGATGAAGCATATGAATATATAGTCGAAAATGAAATTCATTGGAAATACGCCATTGTTCAACCATCGCTACTACATGCGGAGCTTTTTCCTAACCACTTTCCATATATTGCAACTGTCCATCGCGACTCCCCCTCCGCGGAGTGGGTCTTCATCCCTGAACCGAAAAAGAACCATCCCTCATTAGGAAAATTCATTTTTGAAAATTTTATACGGAAATTGAAAAAGCTAGCGATCTTAACAGCTCAATCACTTGGCAACACATTCCCAAATTGCAATACAGTCGTGGTTGAAATGATTTACAATTTGCAAGGAGATATTTGGATCCAAGACACAATCCTACATCCTCCCATTAGTAAATGGAGCCAATATCAGACGCTCGTTACGCAAGCCTCACTGCGCTCATACGTACCTCACACTGCCCTACTGACAAAAATATCGCTTCATGACTTTCTTGAAAAATATAAACGAGTGATTATTAAGCCTTGTTTAGGGCAAGAGGGAAAAGGAGTTGCTACTATCTCCCTAACTTCTCATGGGTATGAACTGCATTCTGGGAGAAAAACATTAACGATGTCGACACTTGATGAAGCGTATCAATTTATTGAAAAAAACTACCTATCTAAAAAATACTACCTTATTCAGAAATGGATTCCACTCATAACAATCGATGATTGTCCGATTGATGTCAGGGTTGTTACCCAAAAGCTCGATTCAATCTGGTATGTAACAGGGAAAATCGTGAAAGTCGCAAGTCAAGATTATATGATTACGAATGTCGCTCAAAAACTGTTAACGTTTGAAGATGCATTTCATCAAGCAAAACTTCCATATATGAACATCGATCGACTTGAAAACAAAATAAATCAAATGTGTATCGCAGCTTCACATACTCTTGAAAAAGAAAATCCAAACATTTCACTCGTCGGCTTCGATATTGGCATGACAAGTGCAACGCACGTATTTATTATTGAAGGAAATTATACTCCTGAACTTTCTATGTTTAATTTATTGGACGATAAAACGATGTATCGAGATATTTTAAACTTTAAAAAAAGAAGCTCTTCTCCCTTTTAGGATAACCCATACATTTACTACGCGTTTTTCATACGATAGTTTATGAAGAAAGGAGGAATTTGATTGCAATCCTTGCTTGTAAAAGACATTCGCAAATTACTTGAAGGTAAATTAATTTCTGGTTCAGAGCAATGGTACGTAAATCACGCCATTTATTATAAACGCCATGACTTAACAAAGCATAACACCCTTATATTTGTGAGCAAAGCCGATACGGTGAATTGGCATGAAATTGACCGGCTCGGACCCTCCCTTGTGATTACGAATATGGCTACCTCCGAATTACAAAAGGCAAAAGCAAATACAACCGTCGTGAAAGTGACGAGCCTTATTCAAGCTTATTGGACATTTATTCAATATTATCGTGAACTTTTTCATATTCCAATTGCAGCAATTACAGGAACATGCGGAAAAACAACGACAAAAGATATGATCAAACATATGATGGAACAAGATCGAAACGTGCAAGCCTCTGTAAGCAGTAAAAATGAACCGCGCCAGTCATTGCCATACTTAACTGGGATTGATGAAAAGACGGATGCGGCTGTTTTTGAACTTGGATTAGGGAATACAGGTAACATTAAGCATCAATGTATGATCTACCAGCCAACAATCGGAATCATTACCAATATTGGTGTTCACCATTTAGATGGATGTAAAAGTCTTGAAGGATACATTAAAGCAAAAGCTGAAATTATTGATGGAATCAAACAAGATGGGACATTAATTATTAACATGGATGATGAAAATACGAAAAAGATTCCTTTACATCTTTTCAAAGGAAAAATCATTCACTTTGGGACAAATAAGAATTCAGATATAAGGGCTTCACATATTGCATTTGCAAACGGCGGCATGCGTTTCCGACTCCATTTTTCCAGTCGAATCTATCATGCTTTCGTACCTGGCTATGGTGAGCATCAAGTATATAATGCACTCGCTGCCCTAGCTGCTGTACACGAAATGGGAATGGATATCGGAAAGGCCATTCTTCGTCTCCGCACCTTCAAAAATATGGAGCGACATCTAGAATTTTCCGAGGGGATCGCTGGAAGTACGATCATCGATGACACATGGACGAACAATCCTACTTCTGTTGAGGCCGCGTTAAACGTACTTGATTCGATTGGGAAAGATAAAAAGGTCATCGTTATTTTAGGAGATATTAATCGATTAGGTAACTTTGAAAAAAAATATCATCGCGATATCGGAAGCATGGTTGCTGAAAGACAAATCCACACACTGATCACAATTGGTAAAAAGGCTGAAGAAATCGCGAAGCAAGCGATACAAGATGGAGCAAAGGCAAATATCCATATGTTTCAGGATGTTTCTGGTATTAAAGAGCTTTTAGACCCGATTTTAGACAATCAGAGTATTGTTTTAATTAAAGGACCGATGTCTAGCCGATCGATGATCGAATTTGCCAGTAATTTGAAAGTAAAATAATAAAAGAAGCATTCGCTATTGAATGCTTCTTTTAATTATTGATTACGCCTCAGTTTCATTGCGCCCAGATTTTTCTTGCTTGTGCCCGCTTGAGGCGCTGCACTTAGGTTGCCTTCCTAGACTGTGACACCCAATTGATTTAGGAGGGAGTTTGAAAGACAATGAGGCATTCCCCATAGTGCTTTTGCTAATTCGTGTTAAAGGACACGACGAGCTGTCACATAATTGCTTTTAGCCCAAGCGGAGTCTAAACTCTGTTTCACAACTTCCCCCGTAGTAGATAAGGAAATAAATTGATTGGCACCGATGTAAATCCCTGTTTGCGTAATATTTACACCTTTATTATCTGTTGAGAAGAAGAGCAGATCGCCCTTTTGCAAACTCGCCTTTTGAACTACTTTGCCGACCTGTGCTTGTCTACTTGCAAGCTTATCCTTTAGATCGATCCCTTGCTTCTTATACACATAATATGTAAATCCCGCCCCTGTGAATGTGAGTGATTTTTCATCGTATGTGTAACCGAATTTCGCTTTTCCGATTAAGCTAGAAGCAAATGTAACAAGTCCATCAGACACAGCGGTACCTGAATTAGATTGTTCATTTGTTGTAGGCGGAGTGATTGTTGGCGCTGCGTTTTCTGTAAACACTCGCTTTGCCGTTAAATAGCGTTGATCATAATAATCGACAAATAACACTCTCGTCTGAACCCCGCTCGATGTCGGAATAATGATTCTGTGTTCACCTGCGTAAATCCCGACCAAACCAGGCGTTTTTGAGCCCACCGAAGTACTAAAGAAAACCAAATCACCTTTCTTTAAATTCGCTCGTGATACAGTCGTACCTTTTTTCATTTGCTCGCTTAAATTCGTCGTTCCTAAATTTACGCCATTTTGTTTATAAATATAATTAACGAAGCCTGCTCCTGTAAATTTCATTGCCTTTTCATCATTTACATTGCCCATCGTCACCTTATTCATTACATCATAAGAAAGTCCGACAATGTTATCTCCCTTTGTTGCTGGATTTGATGGAAGTAAGCTAGGCAATACTCTCCGGGCTGTAATGTAATTGTCTTTATAATAAGGCTTACTATCTAAGTCAGTAATGACAATATTTTGTTGCGGGTCAGCCATATGAATTACCTTATTATCACCAATATACATAGCAACATGGTTCGGAACCTTTCCACCTCTGCTATCAAAGAATAATAGATCACCTTTTTGCAATTGGTTTCTAGCAACTGGCGTACCTTGCTGCATCATATAATCTTCGTTATACGTCGCAAGATCCACACCATTTTTTTCAAATATATACATTATAAATGTTGCACATGAAAATTTATATGGAGCTGTTGGTTTGTATTCCGTATTGCTATATGTCGCTTTGCCAATTAAGCTTTTCGCCGTTTGGATTAATTGATCAGCTTTAGCCTCAACGATTTGTTGATCTGTTTGTCCCGCCGCTAACACCTCATTTGCTATTGGTAGTGGAACAGTAAAGGAACTTAATCCGATTGTAATCGCTAATGTTGTCGTTAAAAAAGGTCTTTTCATCGTTTACCTCCGAAATCTAGTATGTATTTTCGCATTCATCGTAACATATAAAAGCGGAGGATTTTTTGGAAAAATAAACCACATGATGGCGAAGCATTGTGAATACTGAACTTATCCAAGCTCTTTACAGTTTAATTACAAGTATATCGGAATCATTGCAATCCTCTTTTCAAACTTAGAAATTGCATCATTAAGAGATACATAATGAAGATAAACATATGGGATTCCCCATTAATAATGGACAGAATGTAATTTGGGAGGGTAATAGGAATATCCATCTTTACGAAAGCATGTTGGTGCTTGCTTTTAAGCACTCACTAGGATTTACAAGCCACTCCCGCTAATTTACAAGCCACTCCCCTAATTTACAAGCCACTTCCCCTAATTTACGAGCCACTCCCGCTAATTTACAAGCCACTTCCCCTAATTTACGAGCCACTCCCCTAACTTACGAGCCACTCCCCTAATTTACAAGCCACTCCCGCTAATTTACAAGCCACTCCCCCTAATTTACGAGCCACTCCCCTAATTTTACGGGTCATAAGTACTTACTAAACCCAACTAAATGAAAAAATTGTCCCTCACACAAAGTACGAAGGACAACAAAATGTTTGTTATTCATTTCCCTTACGCCCACCACATATCGGCAGGCTGTTCTTTAATAAGCACTGTCTGTAAATTGCTAACTGCACGTTGGAAGCCTTCTTCGATCGACATGATCGGATCTTCATGCTCGATGCTGACGACAAAATCGTAGCCGAATGTTCGGAGAGCGCTCATCATATCTGACCATTCTTTTAAATCATGGCCACAACCGACCGAGCGGAAGTTCCATGCGCGCGTCTTTACTTCACCGTACGGCTGCATATCCGTCAATCCATACATATTAACATTTTCTTGATCAATAAACGTATCTTTCGCATGAAAATGATGGATTGCATTCTCTTTGCCAAGGATTTTGATGGCAGCTACCGGATCGATGCCTTGCCACCACATATGACTTGGATCAAAGTTTGCACCAACTGCTTCGCATGTTAATTCTCTTAGTTTCAGCATCGTGTGCGGTGTATGAACTAAAAAGCCCCCGTGCAATTCAATCCCTACTTTTACTCGGTGATCTTGGGCAAATTGTCCCCACTCTCTCCAATAAGGAACAAGCTTTTCTTCCCATTGCCATTTCAATATATCACTGTAATCATTGGGCCATGGTGCGACTGGCCAATTCGGATATTTTGCCCCTTCATGGTCTCCAGGTGTACCTGAGAATGTGTTTACGACTGGAACATTCATCATCTCTGCTAGTTTAACCGTTTTAACAAATGTATCATGGGATATTTTAGCAAACTCTTTATCTGGCGTAAGCGGATTGCCATGACAGCTAAACGCACTAATCGTTAAACCGCGAGATTCTATTTGCTTCATATACTCTTTGCGCTTCGCTTCACTTTCTAACAAACCATCAAGATCACAATGAGCGTTGCCTGGATAATTACCTGTGCCAATTTCTACGGCATCAAGCCCAGATGCCTGAACGTAATCAAGCATTTCTTCAAAAGATTTATCTGCAAATAAAACAGTAAATACTCCTAGTTTCATATCGTTCCACACCCATTTCTTTAGATTTTTACGCTTGTCTTTGCTTCGCTGCTTGCATATATGGCCTCGATTACTTTCGAAACATTTAGCGCTTCTTCCGGTTTAACGATAAACTCTCTTTTCCCTCGACAAGCATCGACAAAGTTCTTCGCTTGCACAAGCCCTTCATCTTCTTCTCCAGGTGCCCACGCTACTTGACTATTAAAAAGCATCCCATGTTTCGGATAATTCACTGTTAATGGAAAAACTTCCAATCCGCCTTTATCGCCAGAAATACTTACATTTTCAAGTGATTCCTCTTTAATATTGTTGGACCATGATGTTTCCAGAAGCATCGATGCACCATTGCTAAAGGTAATATAAGCGGTAACATGATCATCAACATCAAATGTATCGGGATCAAATTCGCCCCACTGATTCACTTGCCCAGGGGTTTTACTTAATGTGTTATAAGTAGAGGCCATCACTTCGGTTGGCTCTGCATCGCCGACAAGCCATAATGCCAAATCAAGCATATGACAACCATAATCTATTAAACTTCCTCCACCTTGAAGTTCCCTATTTGTAAAAACTCCCCACCCAGGAACTTGGCGGCGCCGTAATGCCTGGACACGAATAACGAGCGGATTGCCGATCTCATCCGATTCCATAATCGCTTTAGCTGCTTGCACCTGTTTCATCGAGCGGTAATGATAGCCGATTGCTAACACCTTTCCAGCTGTTTTGGCTGCCGCAACCATCTCCTCACATTCAGCAACGCTCAATGCCATCGGCTTCTCACAAAAAACATGGACACCCGCCTGAAATGCAGCAATCGTTAACTCAGCATGAAACTTATTCGGTGTACAAATGATCACAGCATCAACATGTTGTAACATTTCCTCATATGTTTTATATACATTTGGAATATCGAATTCCTTTGCAACTGCCTGTGCTCGTTCAAGCTGAACATCAGTAACGCCTTTAATCAACACTTCGCCGGTTAATTTTTGAAAAGCGGGGATATGTCTTCCACGCGCAATCCCTCCAACACCGACGATTCCTATTTCTAATACATCCATGATCGATCATCCTCTATTCAAGCATGAGTACTTACTTCCGAATCAATCGCAACGATCCGTTTCGTTTCATTCGATTCAAGTGCAGCAAGTACAACATTTAATGATTTCATTCCTTCTTCGCCGCTAACAGCGGGCTCTGTATCGTTGATGATGCAATTAATAAATTGATCAATCGTATGTGAACTCGTTTGTCCACCTTCCTCATTTGACTGGATTTTTCCTAATTTAAAATTCCCAACGTCACCATTGCTATATTGAATGATTAAGGAGTATTCTGGGTCATCTTCGAGACGAATGACGCCTTTTTCCCCATAAATAATTGTCGAATTGTCTTCCTTTTTATAGACCCAACTTGCTGCAAGCGTTCCAATGACGCCGCTTTCAGTTTTCAATACACAGACCGCATTATCATCTACCGTACTATTTTCCTTCGCTCCAGTCTCAACGAATGCAGCAGCCTCGACAAACTCCTCTCCAAGCAAATAACGGAGCAAGTCGGTTTTATGCACACCTAAATCTCCCATTGCACCAATAAACGCTTCCTCTTTCCTGAAAAACCAACTATCTTTCCCATCCGCACTCCATCCCTCTGGACCAGGATGACCAAATGCTGTGCGGAAGCCATAAATTTTGCCAATCTCGCCATCAGCAATTAACTGACGTGCTTTTTGATGCGAAGCAACAAAGCGCTGATTATGGCCAATCATTAGTTTTTTCCCATTTATCTCGGCAGCTTCAATCATCGATAAAGCCTCTTCTTTGGAGGTCGCCATTGGCTTCTCACATAATACATGTTTACCCGCATTTAAGGCGGCAACTGATATTGCCGCATGCAAATGGTTTGGAGTACAGACGGAAACAGCATCAATCTCAACAGATGCGAGCATTTTTTCATAATCAGTAAAAGCTTTTGCGCCATATTTATTTGCAGCTTCTTTTGCTCGATCCTCAACAATATCACAAGCTGCAACAATCTCTATATGTTCATTTGCGGCATATTCAGGCAAATGGCGAAACTTCGCAATACTACCACAGCCAATTACTGCTACCTTTAGTTTGTTCATCATCAATTCCTCCTTGTGCACATCTTATTTTGCAGACTCGGCTACTTCCTTGACTCGGTTTACGAAAGAGACAACAACTTTATCACCAGCAAATAATAAGAACGGTTTAAAATACCACTTCAACACTTTATTCGTTGCCGTATAGCGAAATTGTGTCTTTGTTTCGTCAATTTTCTTCAATTCATATAGTGCTGTAATGTCAAAAAAGTTTGCGAGGATAAATCCTACCTTTAATTTCTTTTCGTTTGGTTCATCGAGATAAAGCAAAGTCTCAACGTCATATTCTTCGATTCTTTTTCCTTCTTTATATCGTTGGCGATAAATACTTCCAACGACCTCTTCCGTTATTTTCACAGGCTTATTTTCGATTACTTGAGGCATCATCAATTGCATTTTCTCAAGTGAGCCATCGAATAAATCCCATATTGCTTCAATTGGAGCTTCGATTATAATTTCTTTAGACCATTCCTTCATTCAATCACCTTTTTATTTCTTCTAATGGCTGTGCATTGCCGTATTGAGGACGTTTCCGTTCAACGGGTCTTGCCCAGTTTACAGCATTAATAATTACTTGCTGGATATCCCGATTGTAATAGGTCGGATATGTTTCATGACCAGGCCGAAAATAGAAAACTTTTCCGTTTCCGCGACGATATGTACAGCCGCTTCGGAACACTTCACCGCCTTCAAACCAGCTCGTAAACACGAGCTCATCTGGTGCAGGGATATCAAAATGCTCACCATACATCTCTTCCTTTTCCAGCTCTATGTATTCTCCTATTCCTTCCGCAATTGGATGGCTCGGGTCGATTACCCAAATCCGCTCCTTCTCATCTGCTTCACGCCACTTCAAATCACAGGATGTGCCCATGAGTCGCTTAAAAATTTTCGAAAAATGTCCCGAGTGAAGAACGATTAATCCCATCCCATCAAGCACCCGTTGCTGGACTTTTTCTACAACTTGATCACTTACTTCTTCGTGCGCGATATGACCCCACCAAATAAGGACATCCGTGTTTTGTAATATTTCATCCGTCAATCCGTGTTCTGGCTCATCCAATGTAGCCGCTTTCACTTCTATTTCTGCTTCTTTTAAGAATGAAGCAATGGCGCCGTGGATACCTTCTGGGTATACTTCCTTTACAAGTGGATTTTGCTGCTCATGGCGATTTTCATTCCAAACAGTTACTCTCATATTTTCTTATCTCCTTTTTTCAATCGAAACGTTTCTATTCAGAATATACCATCTTCTAGCAAAGATGGAAACCACTAATTTTTTCGTAAACACCATTTGATCGATTCAATCAATATTTCCACAGTTTGCGAATTCATAAGACCTTCTGTTAAATGGGCTGGTGTGAAACAAAGAACACGTCCATCCCCATATAAATGTTTCCACCCTGCAATAGATTGCCCCTCTTTTGAACGTGAATATAAAAACACATCGGTGTTTTCTTTATCACAATCAATAAAATAATGTTCATCTATGATTTCATATTCCAGTTCGGGATTAATTATATCGTTATTTTTATCAGCGGTATATGTAATACGGGAAAGCTTGGGATGGTATTCAAAATACCCTTGTAACATGTCGACATATGTCTTTACTTCATAGGAGGCAAGCCCGGAATGCCAAGCAAACCAAGCTCCCCCTTCCTTTACATATTTAGAAATAATAATAGCCGTTTCCTCATCCATCCAGACGGGTGAATGAGGATCTTTAGGATGAAGCTTATTTCCTTTAAACAAGATGACAAGATCCGGTTTTTCAGACAATTGGTGAACGAGGGAACTTTCATGAACATATGTTAAGGACACATTTTCTATATTTGTAATAGTAGCATCAAGAACATGGCGACACATGTTTTCATCATGATAATAATCGCCTACAATTGCTAAAATCTTCAATGCCACCTAATTGTCTCCTTCATTTGCAAACGTTCGAATCGGCTCGCCTGCTTTTTCATAAATATCAATAACAAGTTCTGTTGCCTCTTTGCCTACTTTTCCAGAAATAAAAGGATCGCGATCCGTATCGATCGCTTCTACAAAGTCAAAAACTAGTTTTTCAAACAAACGTTCATTCACAGAATTAGCTGGATTAAATATTGGCTTTTCCACACCTGGAACATCAAATGTCGTAATTTCCGAATAGTTAGCGACAATCGTTCCTTTTGTACCGGAAATTTCAACACGCTCTTCTTTCATACCAATGCTTGCCGTTGATGCTTCGATCATGCCAACCGCACCGTTATTATATTGAATGACCGCATATCCATGATCTTCTGTTTCAATGTCATGAAGTACTTGGAATCGTTTTGCTGCCAATACTTCTTTATATCCGCCGCATAGCCATTGAATCATGTCAACGATATGACTGCCTTGCTGAAGAAAGGGTCCACCACCATCGAATTCATTTGTTCCATGCCATGTGGCGTAATATTTTTCATCACGGAAATGCTTGATAATTACATCTGCAACCATGATTCTACCAAGCTTCCCAGAATCGATAAGCTCTTTTAAATACATAATATGATCAATGTAGCGACGCATATATGAAACGCCAAGTTTTACCCCATTTTGTTCGCAAGCTGCGATCATTTCCTCCTGCATAGCCGGCGAAATATGAAGTGGCTTTTCACAAAGGCAATGAAGCCCTAATCTGGCCGCCTCCATGACACCATCATAATGAAGAGCATTAGGCGTACAGACGGCGACGGCTGTTGCCCCGCTAATTTTGGCAACAGCCTCCAGGCTTGTACCGTATGCAGGAATATGGTGCTCTTTTGCAAATGCCGCTACCCTTTCCTGATTACGTCCTACCACACCAACGATTTTAGCGTTTTTCGTCGCAGCAATTGCTTTTAAATAAGCTTTACTAATAACCCCATGCCCAATTAATATAAACGTATGTCTTTTCAATTATGTCAGCTCCAATTTTTTGTTATACTTAATCAGAAGGATTAGGAAGTTCGAGGCTAGTACCTAAATTGTAACGTAAGCCCTTTCTTTTCCTATCGGAAAAATTCGAACGCTTCGAACAATCCTTATAATGAATCATTCGCTAAAAGGGATGAATTTCCTTCATTTTTCATAAAATTAATCAAACGCGTGAAAGAATCAAAACAATCTGGGATAATAACGGAAAAGATGAGAGGATGATAACGATGACACACTTGCAAGAGGTAACAACAGAGCAACAATGGAAACATATATTAGAGGAGTCAAAGCAGAAACCAGTGCTTATGTTTAAACATAGTACGACATGCCCGATTAGTGCTGCTGCTTATGATGAATTTACATCTCTTCAAACAGATCTTCCAAAGTATTTTTTAAAAGTGAGAGAAAGTAGACCTGTTTCAAACATGATTGAAGCCGATTTAGGTATTACACATCAATCACCACAAATTTTTATTGTTCAATCCGGAAAATCTGTTTGGACTACCTCTCATCGCAATATTACAGAAGCAGCCATTGAAAAGGCCATTTCTGAAAGTACGAATGAATGAAAACCTTTTAGACTGTTAACAAACGCTCGCATACTTGGTTGCTTGCCTCGCTCGGTTGCGCACCTTGTATGACGAGTGTTTTCAAAATTCAATGATTTTCTTTAAAGATCGGAAATTTCCTCGTATTGACTTTCCTTTTTTCATATGTGAAAATCTTCCCATATGAAACTTTCTCTTTTGCGCCGCATATGATAACTATTAAAAATTCGAACTGCAGGAGAATGCACATGCCGGAAAATATGTTATTCGCTTTCAGCCTTACGTTAATGGCAGGTCTCGCTACTGGAATTGGTAGCTTTTTTGCTATGTTTACATCAACGACAAATACAAAGTTTTTATCCTGGTCTTTAGGCTTTTCTGCTGGGGTCATGATCTATGTATCGATGATTGAAATTTTTGTAAAAGCAAAGGATGCTTTAACATTGGCACTTGGAGTCAGTCTAGGTAATTGGGCAACCGCCGGAGGATTTTTCGGTGGAATGATTCTCATCGCTTTAATTGATAAGCTTGTGCCTAAGCAAGGAAATCCCCATGAATTAAAAAAGGTAGAGGATATAAAAGGCAATGGAACAAACCATGCTGAGCTGCTAAAGATGGGGACATTTACCGCACTTGCGATTGCGATCCATAACTTCCCTGAAGGGATTGCTACGTTTACTGCTGCCTTACAAGACCCAGGGCTCGGAGTTGCGATTGCTATTGCCATTGCGATCCACAATATTCCTGAAGGGATCGCCGTCGCCGTTCCGATTTACTTTGCTACCGGAAGCAAAAAAAAAGCATTTCGTTTATCCTTTTTATCGGGGCTGTCGGAACCAGTCGGAGCAATCATTGCGTTTCTCGTCCTTATGCCTTTTTTAAACGATGTTCTATTTGGGATTATTTTTTCCGGAGTAGCGGGGATTATGGTATTTATCTCACTCGACGGCCTCTTGCCGGCAGCGAAGAAATACGATGAAGAACATACTTCTATTTATGGTCTAATTAGTGGAATGCTCGTCATGGCTGTCAGCCTTATTCTCGTTATTTAAAACAAGAGGCTGGGACAAAGGTTTTTTAACAAATCAAAATACGAACGATAGCGACTGAAATAACTCGCCCCGGAAATATACTTCGCTTTCCGCGAGCGGCTGTTGAGCCTCGGGCCAACAGGATGTTGGTCACGAAGCCTAAATTCGCCACACGATGTGGCGAATTTAGGCTTCGTTCCTTAAATACGCACTGCGGGATCTCACCGATGCCTTCCCCCCGCAGGAGTCTACGTATATTCCCTACGCCAAGATATTGCATTGTTCGTCTATAAAGATGATCACTTTAGTTATGTCCCAGCCTTTATTTTATCTCCATATCCTTTTCTTTTTCCTTCGATGTTTTTCTTTTTCTAATCAAATAAGCGATCAGGAGCAATCCTAGTAAGCCACTTAATATCGGAAGTATTTCTATATTTGCCGAGATCATCTCGTGTACAAAGAAACACATCATGAAAATATAGATAAAATTTCCGATGAGTGTTGCCGACACATAACGAGAAAAGGAAATCGTGCTTGCTCCAGCCGCAATGTTGACCAAGCTGGAAGGGACAAACGGGATCAACCTTAAGTAAAGGATAAATAAAAAGCCATGGCTTTCAATCTTCTCCTTCATTTCTAAATCCATTCGCTTACGAAACAATGACTGAAGCCAATATCGGTATAATACAAAGGATATAATGCTGCCAGCAACACTCGTCCCCCAACTCCAAAAAAAGCCTAAAGTAAATTCATAAATAAATAGATTGATTGTGACAAGCAAAATTAACGGAATCAATGTAAATAAATTTTGAATGGTCATTAATGAAAATGTGAGAAAAAGCGTCGTTAATTGTTCCTCGCTAATATATTTTTCAACTTCGTCCATATTCCCGCTCTTTATAAGAGTGAACCATTCTGAGTTAAATATCCATATGATCAATGCGGCAACACTAAGAAAAGAAAGCAATCTCAACGTTTTTATGATCGATCCCTCCAAAGGACGGTCTTTATATCCGACTGTGTTGTGATATATTCAATCAAACGGATGCTTTTCAAGTTTCAATAGTTCATTTGCCTAGAGCGCCGGGAAAGTACCGTCAACAAGCAAAGGACACTTCCAACCGCGGTGATCGAAGCCCCTAATAAATACGTCGCACTTGCACCAAAATGTGACATAAAATACCCGCCCCCACCACTGCCAATTAACCCACCGAGGCCTACAATGACTGCAATAAATATCGTTTGACCAGTAGCGGCAATTTCCTCTGGGACAATTCTCGTTACGAAAAACATGGCGGCAACGATAAAAATAGGGAAGGTAATTCCGTGCATTGCTTGCAAAAGAATGAATGCAATTGGTTCATTAAAAAGACTATATAAAAACCAGCGCACACAATATAAAACAGCAGCTACAAAAATCAATGTTAATTCCTTATATTGAGTAAGTAGCTTCCCCACTATAATAAATAAAGGAACGGTTGAAAACGTCGCAACCATCCATGAAACACCAACTTGTAATTCCGTCGCACCAAGATCAGATATATAAACCGTTAACAAACTATCATTCATCCGATGTGTCATAAAAATAAGTAAGCATATAGATAAAAACAGCATGTATTCACGATTTTTAAACAATTGATGAATCGATCCAAGTGTAATCGCCTTCGCATTTGTCTTCCTTCCATCCTGTAAAAAGAAACTAACGATAATCGTTAATATAAGAATGATCGCATACATTTTTCCTAAATGCTGAAGACCAATCACTCCGATGAGAAAGCCGAAGACGACCGATCCCGTTCCAACACCGACGTCTCCCCATAACCTGATCGCCCCGTAATTTTTATTATTTCTTTGTGAATAAGTAATTGATAAGTTTTCCGTGAGCGGTCCCGTTGAGCTTGCAAATAAGTTTAATGTCATAAACAAAATGAGTAATAGAAAGCTTGATTGAACAGAAAAATAGAAAAAGCTAACAGCCAAGGCAGCAAACATAATGACGATTAACACGCGCTTTGTCGACTGAATCTTATCGCTCACGAAGCCAAAAAAGGGCTGGCCAACGATCGAAATGACCGCTCCCATTGCAAGCTGCAAACCAATTTGCTCTGTGCTTAATCCTAGTTCTTTCAAATACAAGGGCATAAGCCCACCCGTGATCGAAAAGGCTGAAAATAGTAAAAAGAAAAAGATTGATAAGCGAAACATATAAACTCTCCTCTAACACTACGAAATATAACTCTTTTATATATGCCTCCAAACAAGTGTATGAGAAAGGACACTCATCTAATTTTGTCTCACTTTTACCTGCTCCGATGTTGAAGCGCTTTAATCCATGTTTTCGCCATTAGCAAATTACCGGCTGTATTCATATGTACCCCATCTGTTGTTAATGGAAAACCAGATTGATGAGCTAAAAATGCAAGAAAAGCTTGATGTGTCGGAACAATGATTGCTCCATGTTCCTTCGCCAAACGATGAACAGCATCTATATATGGAATGAGCATGCGATTTCCAATGGCATCACCGTTTTCTTCAATAACCGTTGGCTCCATTAAAATGATGTTTGCCTCTGTTTTTGATACGAGTTGATTCAGCAAATTCGCATATATTTGCTCAAACTGCTCCGGATAAATTTGCTCCTCTTCTGGTCGCTTCAGTTGCCTCCATACATCATTAATACCAATTGAAATCGATACCCAATCCGGTTGAAGCTCAATAATATCCTCTTGCCAACGAGCAGCCAAATCATCGACCCGATTCCCACTTATCCCTTTGTTTATCACTTCAAGACGTAGATAAGGCAATGTTACTGCATAATAATCGCGAATAAGCCGGACATATCCATGACCGATTCCTTCCGGGTCTTCTCTTCGGCCCGTATCTGTAATGCTGTCACCAATGAATACGATCTTTTCTCCACTTTGAAACAAATCCATTCATCTCCTCATGAAAATTAATTTTATTGTATCATTCCAATCTTAAAAATACTCGATAAACTTTTAAGGCAGCCCATAAATGGGCTGCCTTTCATTATGCTTTATACGTAAAATAATCAAAGTCTGCGTATTTATTTTGGCCTGATGTGTCTTGACATTGCATTCCAACGAATGCACCGGTGAAAAAGCCACCACCTTTAATATAGTCGTCTGAAAGCTTATACGAATGGAAAGTTACCGGAATTTCTGTCCAATTATCTCCATCAAAGGAATACAAATATTGATAGTGATTTGTTTTCACCTCTACGCGCAAATAAACATATTCCACTTCATCCGGAATGATGATTTCCTTGCCAAGCAATGGCTGATCAAAGGTGAAGTTATCACAGGTCATGAGCTCCAGAATTCTTCCTTTCTCTTCATTCCAACTTATTTGCAGAGAAGTCCAGTTTTGCGTATTGTAGTAGTTTACAAGGCCTGCTGATTGTTGAAATGTATCTGGTCTAAAAGCTACCTTCGTTTCAGCAGTAAAATGAAAGTGCTGCCAGCGCCTTGCTACGAACGCTTGAGTAAATTTTGATGTCAATGATTCTCTCCCATACAATCGCAAATGCCCCGGACGATCGGTTAATGAAACAATAGCCTCATCTAGTGGGATGCGCAATGTTTGAAAATGCGGATTCAAACGATCACTATTAAATTCATCTTTTTCCGGATAATCAGGTTCCCATTTTACTTCATCAATCTTCGGTCCTTCAATTTCAAGCGCTGGGTAATTCCCGCCAACGACGTACGGCCACCCATCCTTCCATTCCAATCTTTGGATTGCTGTTTCTCTTCCAAGAGGGCAATAGCCACGATGATCAAGAAGTGGCTGCCCTTCTTTTGGCAGAGGTCGTCCTGTTAAATGGACTAAAAACCATTCATCCGTATGAGTATGAACGATCGAGGCATGCCCCGCTTTTTGTAATGGGTTTCTTGGAGTCGCCCAGCCGGTAATGAGCGGGTTTTCTGGATGAACCTCATATGGTCCCCATAGTTCCTTGGAGCGAGCAATCGTTGCGGCATGATCGTATTTTGTCCCACCTTCTGCCGTCAATAAATAATAATATTCATCGATTTTATAAATATGCGGAGCTTCAGTCAGCATTAAATCGGTTCCTTTAAAAATAATTTCTGATTTCCCGACAAGTTTTCCCGCTTCTGGATCGTATTCTTGTAAAATAATTCCGTAAAAATTATGCTGATTGACGCGGTGATCCCAGTACATATTTGCTAAATATTTCTTTCCATCTTCATCATGGAATAAAGAAGGATCAAATCCGGAACTATTTAAATAAATTGGCTCAGTCCATTCCCCATCGATTTTTTCACATGTTACAAGGTAATTATGACAGTCCTTCCATTGCCCTTCTGTCACTTTTACATCTGTATAAATGAGCCAAAACTTACCGTCATGATAAGAAAGCTGTGGAGCCCAAATTCCGCCTGAATCTGGATTGCCCATCATATTTAACTGACTTATTCGATTTAATGGTCGGCTGATTAAACGCCAGTTTTTTAAGTCCTTTGAATGAAAAATACCAACACCCGGAAACCATTCAAATGTGGAAACAGCAATATAATAATCTTCCTCTACCCGGCAAATGCTTGGATCTGGGTGAAAGCCTGTTAAAATTGGATTAATAATTTTCGACATCTGCAAATCCTCCATTTTATTCTTGTTTATCCTTTTACCGAGCCAGCGGCAATTCCTTCAACGATTCGATTGCTGAGCAATAAAAATGCCAATAAAATCGGCAAAATACTAATCACTAATGTCGCTCCAATTGCTCCCCAATCGGTTGTATACTGACCAATAAAGTTTTGAATACCAACCGTAAGCGTTTTAAATTGTTCAGAACTAATAAATGTATTTACAAAGACGAATTCATTCCAGTTGTAAATCATATTAATGATCCCCGCGGTGGCCATTACAGGCGTCGTCATCGGCAAAATAATTCGGAAAAAGAGCCGATGAATTGAGGCTCCGTCCATGATCGCTGCTTCCTCCACTTCCCGTGGGAGAGTCTGGTAAAATCCGAGTAAGATCATAATTGTAATTGGCAAATTAAATGCAGTATAAGAAAGGATGACCGATAATGGATGGTCAATTAACCCAATCGTTGAAAAAGTACTAAACAATGGGATGAGTGTCGAATGAACAGGGATCATTAAACCAATCATAAATAAACCAAGAGCAAGCTTACTCCACTTCCAATGCATTCGTGTAATAGCAAAAGTAACCATGCTTGCGAGTAAGACTGTTAAAACAACAGCAACGACTGTATAGATCACACTATTCATAAAGTATTGACTTATATTCCCCTCCGTCCATACTTTTGTATAGTTTTCCCATTTCGGATCTAACGGAATCGCAAACGGCGACATATCAAATACTTCCTGATTGTTTTTTAATGAAAAGAGGAAGAGCCATATAATCGGGAAAATTTGAAAAACAGCAACGATCGCTAATAAAATATACATCATTCCGTACGCTAGGCGTTGAATCAAATGGGAGCCTGAATCTTTTGTGGAGGCGATGCTCAATTTGTTATCCATGTTGTCCCCTCCTAAAATTGAATTTCCTCTTTTGGTGTTGTCACCTTTCTAATGATCCAGGTAACGACTAAACATATAATAAGTAAAAAGAACCCGACCGCGCTTCCGTAACCAAAATCAAAGCCTCTAAATGCTTTATGATACATATACGAAGCCATGACTTCACTCGCACCATTCGGGCCCCCGTCCGTCATAACATAAATTAAATCGAAATATTTCAAAGAGCCAACAACCGCGAGCACAATCGTCACCATAATGACGTTCATAATTAAAGGTACTTTTATTTTTAACGCAATTTGCCACGGATTCGCCCCATCGATCCTTGCTGCTTCCAGTAACTCCTCGGGGATATTTTTTAAAGCTGCATAATAAATAAGAATATAAAATCCTGCATATTGCCATAAAATCGGAATGAAAATCGCATAAAGAACGATGTTTGAATCTGCTAGCCATGCTGGCGGATCATCAACCCCAAGCGACACGAGCAGCGTATTTAATATGCCATTTGTAGGGTGGTACACCTTTAACCAAAGCTGCGCAATCGCCACCGATGCTAAGAGCATTGGGATAAGGTATACCTTTCTTAAAAAATCCGCCCCTTTAATTTTCCCAGAAAGCACGATTGAAACGAGTAAATAGAGTACGAGACTCGCTGTTGAGAAAATCGCTAATAAAAACGAGTGATATGCACTTTTCCAAAACATTGAATCTGCGATAAGCTTTTTATAATTGTCGATACCGATAAATTCCATCGCACCGATTCCATCCCACTTCATCAAACCATAATAGCCTGTTAATACGATCGGTACATAGATTAAGCCAATGATTAACAATAGCGCGGGGAGTGTGTATAATGCGATGACTTTTTTATTGGACATGACTTTATCCAATCCAATCACTCCTTAAATCAATTACGTTTCGGTGCAATTGCGTCCAGATTTTACAAACCGAAGAATCCTGAGACATTCGCCGGATGATTAACTGAATTAGCAAATCTTTTTATACCGAAAGCGAAGCGTCACTTATACTGCTGATTTGAGTTGATAAATGAGAAAGGACATACTAAATTGTCTAGGTATGTCCTTTTTACAGGCTACTTTTCTTCGCTTAAAGCCTGTTCATGCTGCTTAGCAAACTCCTCTGGCGTTACCTCATTACCAAATAGTGATTGAATTAAATTAAGATGTGTTTCAGCTACTGACGCATTCATTTGAACATCCGCAAACAATGTTAGATTGCTGGCATTATTTAATTCTTTCAATACATCAATATATAAATCAGGTAAATCAACCTTATCTGTATCAACCTTCGTCGCCGGAATCACACCGGCATTTGTCACTGCCTGTTCGCCCCATTTTTCAACAAAAAACTTAACAAATTTTTTTGCTTCTTCCTTCACATCTGAGTTTTCAGAAACAAATAAACCTACACCTGGACCTCCTACCCAACTATCAATGTCTCCCTGCCCGCCTTCTACTACTGGAAACTTAAAGAAGCCAGCATTGTCTCTGAATTCTTGCGGAATATCTTCATTCGTCGTTAAATTCGGCAGTTCCCATGTTCCCATCAAATACATAGCTGCGTTTTCATTCATGAACTCTGATTTTCCTTCATCATTGGATAAGCCATTAAAGCCTTTATTAAAAGCATCCGCTTTCACTAAATTTTGCACTTCAGCAGCTGCTTGGATTAAACGCGGATCTTCGAATGAGGCAGTGCGATCAATCGCTTCTGTCAACACGCTTGGTCCGCCAATGCGATCAGCAAAATACATATACCATAAAGATCCTGTCCAACGGTCCTTATTCCCAAGTGCAATCGGAGCAATTCCATTCTCACGTAAGGTAGCTACAACTTTTTGAAAGTCTTCATATGTTTTCGGAACTTCTAAGTTAAACTGATTAAAAATCTTCTTATTATAGTAAATTGGGGCGATATTTAATTCCAATGGCAATCCATACGTTTTTCCATCAATGGCATATGCTTCTGTTGTGCCTGCAACAAAGGAATCGCCTAAACCATCAGCTAACACATCATCAAGTGAAGCAAATAATTCACCTTTGACAAAAGGCTGCAAATAACCCGCTGCCCAAGTAAATCCGACGTCTGGCAATTCATTCGATGAGGAGAGTACTTTGATTTTATTTTTATACTGTTCGTTCTCAAGTACTTCAACCTCAATCTTTACACCTTCATTTTCTGCTTCAAACTGCTTAATAATATCCGTCACAATCATATTTTGCTGTTTGGAGCTTCCAGCCGGCCAGAGATGCATAAATTTAATGGTCTTTTGACCACTAGCATCATTACTTGCATCCTTGCCTGCACTCGAACAGGCTGCTAATATCATGATAAAGATCGTCAAAACGATAATTGAATACGCTTTCCTAAACATCATTCATTCCCCCCTTAAGTAGTAAATCTAATAAAAGTGTAGCATGGTTTAGATTGTAGAATAAGGGTACGGGAGTTGGGGATAATTCCACTTTTATTAGGTTAGTCACCCTTACGATATTTGCTTGGCGTAGTTCCCTCATATTCCTTAAAAAGTTTATTAAAATATTTTGATGTTTGATAACCAACCCTTAATGAGATTTCCTCAATCGAAAGATTCGTATTAATTAATAGACTTTTTGCATTTTGAAGCCTCCTTCGGGTAATGTACTCACTAAAAGTCATGTTCATTTGTTCTTTAAATAAAACGCTAAAATAACTTGTATTTAAATGGACGTAATTAGCAACATCACTCAAATTAAGCTGCTGTTTAATATGTTCGTTAATATAGGTCAGTGCTTCTTTAATTGGATCTCTCATCTCTTCTAAAGCCTGATCAATTTTTACGAGCTGGTTATCAATCACTTTTTCAAAAACAACCGCCCTTTCCAAATCTGCTCCTTTAATAAATGCTTCTTGGACCGCTTCAATAAGCTTTTGCTTACTAATTGGTTTTACTAAGTAATTAACAACTCCAAGTCGAATCGCTTCTTGTGCATAAGCAAATTCCGAATAACTTGAAATAATAATAACAACTGCCTGCATCCCCTTATTTTTTAACATCCTAAGCAATTCCAAGCCTGACATTTCCGGCATGCGAATATCTGTAATTAATAGATGGACTTTTTCCTGTTCTAAAATAGAAAGCGCCTCTTTGCCATTTGCGGCACTAAGAATTTGAACGTCCTCTTCCGCCCATCCTTCTAGTGTTCTTTTTATTCCACGCCTTGTATTTTGCTCATCATCGACTATTAATACGTTTTTTGAATTCATCATCTCATCCCGCCATTCATTGGAATTTCGAATGCAATTTTCGTTCCTTCACCTACCGCACTATGAATCACTAGCTTTGCTCTCATAACACCTTCAAAATATAATTGCAGCCTCTTGTCTACATTTGTTAGCCCAACGCCGGTCCCCGACATTGAGTGAATTCTTCCACCATTTATCGAGCTGAGAATTTCCATTTTCCGAGCTTCAGTCATTCCCGGACCATCGTCTTTTACAATTACTTTCAAATAGCCTGGGCGAATTTCCCGAATATGAATATCTATATTTCCTTTGCCAATTTTATTCCCAATTCCATGGATGATCGCGTTTTCTACAAGTGGCTGAATAAGTAGTTTAGGAATTTTCACCTGTTCAAATTGGGCAGGACAGTTGATTTTCCAAGCAAGTTGATCACCCATTCTCATTTGCATAATGAGCATATACCTTTCAATATGCTCGAGCTCCTCCCCAATCATCACCCACTCATCTGCATTAGGACGGGTAATCGTATAGCGAAATAATTGGGACATAGCAATCACTTGGTTCGCTAGCTCATCTTCCCCTCTCTCATCAAGCGACCAATACAGAGCATTTAACGTATTAAATAAAAAATGAGGGTTAATTTGAGCTTGCAGTGCTTTTAATTCCGTTCGACTTCTAAGTAACTCCTTTTCGTAAACAACTTGAATTAAGTGATTCGTATCTCTTACCAACTCGTTATACGTTATATTTAATTCATCAATCTCAACAATCCTTGATGTTCTTGTATTTGACACGAGCTCACCTTGACGTGCCTTTCTCATTGACTCGATCAAACGAAAAATCGGTCGAGTAATCAACGTTGATAATCCTAAAGAAGAGATGAAAAAAATTAGAAACCCTAGTACTCCAGAGCCAAGAACGGCAATCCGTAATAAAGGTAACCCCTCTGTTAAATGTTTTAACGGTGTTAAGATAACCAATGTCCAGCTTGTTTCCTTGGATTGGTGCTGCACATGCATATATTCAACCCCTTTAATCGCTATTGAGCGATAATCCATCGGGGAAATGTCTGAAATCTCGGCATCTAAGCTCGACGAAACCGTTTCCATTTTGTCGTCAAAAATAATTGTAAATTCTTCAGGATTCTCATTATGGTAATTAAAATAGTCTTCATGAACGTAGATTAGTAAATAACCGCCCCGTGAAAACCATCGATCAACCAAACTGACCCGCCGAATCGCCAGGAACTGATCAGGTCGTGTAGGTGTCCTTCCAATCCATACCATTTTCCCTTTTGCTTCGTCAGCCTTCTCGATCCACCTAGCACCTATTCTTTGTGATAAATTTTCCCCGCCAACAGGATAGAGAAGCTGAAGATTCGGTAAATAGAGTTCAAATGAACTGATTCCATTCGAATAAGCTTGAAAAGAATTGATCGTTTGCATTAATGCTTGTCTTTCTTGAAAGCTTGCATTTTCTCCTAGAACCTCCCCAAGTAAAAATTGCTGCACTCCCGCATTCGTCACAACTTGACTTGATAGACGCTCCAATTGCTCATATAAATTATCAATTCTTCCACTTGCTTGAATCGCCGTTTGTTGGATTTGCTTATCTGCATTGTTTTTTAGTAACGTTCCAACGAGATTGAAAGTAACAAAACCAACAATAAATAATACAATTGTCATCGCTAACAAAAAAACGAAAAAGATTTGGTTGCGTAGTGTAATGTATTGATTGAAACGTGGTAGCATCATAAACAGCCCTTCCGAACGATTCTTTTCAGATATTTACATACTACTATACCAGTATTCTCTAAAATAAAAAGCGACCGGACATCGCCAGTCGCACATGCATTATGATTGTATTTCCTTTAATCATTATTCAGTAAAATCTAAATAACCCTACTTATGTTTATGAATACCTGATAAAAAATAAATATTTATCGGCACTCATAACCTAGTAAGTAGGGAATAAGTTAAGAAAAAAAGAAGACATCACTTATTTAGCAACATATATAATATCATCATTTAACCAGTCTGGGTAATCGGTAATAATACCATCTACTCCTAAATTCAATGCCTTTTGCATCATCCTCTTGTCCTTGATTGTCCATGCCATAATTCGTTTATCCCTTTTATGAATTTCAGATACAGTCCGTGAGTTTAAATATTTTACATTATAATTAATATATGTAGCGTACATTGCGATATCATCCAATTGCTTTCTTGTTAATGGGTGTTTAGAGCCTGATACTAACGCTGCTATCGGAACATCCGGTAGTAGGGTATGAATTTTTTTAAGAGAATCAAAGTCAAATGACTGGATAATTATATTTGAGGAAACGTACTCGTTTACTACATCCGCAATTTTATCTTCAATTCCGGGATATAGGTGAGGGCTTTTTATCTCGATAATAATACCAATTTGATGATGAAACTCGTCCATCAGTTCTTGTAGTGTAATAATTTTTTCTCCCGCAAAGGCAGAGTTAAATTTACTTCCTGCATCAAGCTGCTTTAATTCTTCCAGCGTAAAATCTCTTACATAACCAGTTCCATCCGTTGTTCGATTCACCTTTTCATCATGAATAATAATCAGTTTTCCATCTTTTGATAAATGAACATCACATTCGATAAAATCTACACCATGTTCGACACCATAGCGAAATGCGGCCAATGTGTTTTCAGGTGCATACGCAGATGAACCCCGGTGGGCAACATTTATGACTCCTTGAAGCTCCATATGCTTATTAGGTTTATGCATAAATCCGAATAAAGCAATTAACATTCCAATAATCATGAATACGCTAATAAATGGTGGTACTGCTCTAGATGTTTTCAACCTCATTCTCCTTTGCTTTACCAAGACGTCATAGCCTTAACGGTTTATTAGTATACAAAAGTAATAGAATGAAAGATCTCCCCTCTCTTTGTAAGCGCTTCCTTTATATTCATTGTATCATAAGTCCTATGGAAACGGACTACTTTTTTAGAAATTTTCAGATTTATCTTCGAAAAAGGGCAAAAGCACTAGATTACGGCGTTTAGAAGGAAAACAATTGGTAAATTAGGAAAGGAAAATCGGAAGAAGATTAAAAAAAACTGCCCTCAATATGATGGACAGTTTGGCTAGATGTTGATATCTAGTGAACAATTAAATGGGCGGCCCCTTTGCTGGCGTCAATTTCCGGTTGCTTCTTTAAACTTCCTTACTTCTTCTTCGGTTAAATCTCTCCATCCCCCTCGTTCAATACCTTCAAGCGTAATATGTGCAACTCTAATACGTTGAAGTTTATACACCTGATAATTGAACGCCGAACACATCCGGCGAATTTGCCTGTTCAATCCTTGGGAAAGAGTAATCTTAAAGGTGCGCTCCCCTAACTTCACAACCTTGCATTTTTTCGTTATTGTATATTCATTTTTCACGGGATTATAAATTTCTACTCCATTTGACATCCCTTGAATAAAGGCAGGCGTAATCGGTTTATTCACCATGACAATATAATCTTTTTCATAATTATTTTCTTCACGTAAAATTTCATTCACAATGTCCCCATCACTCGTTAAAAGGATCAACCCTTCGGACTCTTTATCCAATCTGCCAATCGGGAAAATCCGTTCTGGATGTTGAATATAATCGATAATATTCCCCTCAACATGACGTTCTGTTGTACAAGTAATCCCTGCTGGCTTATTTAAAGCAATATACACATCATTCTTTTTTTGCTTCAGTTTCTGCCCTTCTACTTCAACAACATCATCTGGCCCAACAGCTAATCCTAATTCTGCTATCTTCCCGTTAACTTTTACTTTTCCCTGTATAATGAGCTCATCCGCTTTTCTTCTTGAACAATAACCGGTTGAACTAATAAATTTATTTAGCCTCATTTTACGCCCCTTCTCTTATCGCTCTTAAGTAAAAAGTAACAGATCGTCGGAATTAGAACAAGTCTAACCTATTTATGAAAGACTATTTTAAAAAAAAGCTTATTCTGCGAAGATTTATCTACGTTCATACGAAATTATTGATTGCAAAACTGTAAATGAGAACTCCACAGATTTTCCCGTACAAATAAAGTTCTTTTTTATTTCCTGCTTCTCCATATTTCGAGCTTATTCCCGCTATTTCCTGGGGAATATTTCGACACAATTCATAATGATTTCCGTGAAGTTCGATATAGTTGATTCCATTGTCTTTGACAGGGGCCTCTACGTTTCAAGTCTAAATCCCCAATTGCTCCATAATATGAAAAATCCCCCTTAAATGAATTTCATTCAATAAAGGGGGATTCTTGTTTTATCGTTTATTAGAAATCATAGTCTCCCGCATTTTCTTTTGTAAAATCTGTCGGAGGCCCCATGATAATTGTTTTTCCGTCTTCCCAAAGCTCAATTTCTCCTACATTCTCAACATTTTGCCCATTTTCTGGTTTCTTTCCTTCAACTAAATCTTTTGCAAGAGCAACTGTTAAATATCCTAGTTTATCTGGCTCCCATAAGATCGCTACATCCAAAGAACCATCTTCTAAATATGGAGCTGAATCTGTCGGCAAGGCCGTTCCTACAACCGCAATTTTATCCTGCAATCCTTTTTCTTGGATCGCTTGAGCTGCTCCAAGTGGCGCTGGTGTTGAAAAAGCCATAATACCTTTCAAATCCGGATAAGATTTTACCAAGTCTAGCGTTTTTTGATACGCAACCTGTTGTTTTTCATCCGTTGCAATTTTATCAGTTACTAATTTAATACCTGGGTAATTTTCTTCCAGTTCTTTCTTAGCTGCATCAATCCAAGTATTTAAATTAGCAGCAGAAAGTCCGCCTGTGATAATTGCAATTTCCCCTTCTTCAGTCCCCATTTTTTCAATAAGGCTTTGCGCAATATGACGGCCGTAGGCCTCATCATCAATTTGGTGTATTGATAGCTCTACTAGCGATTGGTCAGCAGGAGTGTCCCAGTCCATTACAATAATTCCTTGATCCTTCGCTTTTTTAAGTACAGGCGTTAATGAAGCAGCATCATTCGGTGCTACAGCAATTACATCCACGTTCTGACTAATCAAGTCTTCAATTACTTTTACTTGTTGCGCTGCGTCCGCTTCCGTTGGACCTGTATAAATCACTTCTACCCCTAAATCTTCTCCAGCTTGTTTGACGCCTTGTTCAGATGCATTAAAATAAGGGATACCAATTAATTTTGGAACAACGGCAATTTTTATATTGTCTTTTCCGCTTCCCTCTCCTTCTGACTTCTCTTTACTACCTCCGCTCGAACCTCCCTGCGACACACAACCAACTAACAATATTCCAACGAGTAACACTGATGTAAGAAACCCAAGCATTTTCTTCATTAATTTTCCCCCTCTTACTATAATTTTTATATTCATCTGAAAATCAGATAATATACATGTTCATTATGCTACTGCTGTTTTTTGATTTTTTTCGTCAATTTTATGTTTAACGAAATTTAATACTAAAACAAGGATGAGTATAGCGCCCATCATTACGTTAACGATCGGACGTGGAACACCCATTAAGTTCAATCCACTTGAAAGCATCTGGAAAATAACTACCGCGTATATTGTACCTATGACTTTCCCATACCCACCTTGGATCTCCGTACCACCTAATACAGCTGCAGATACACTTTGCAATAAATAGGAAGAACCTAAATCTACTTTCGCTGAATTATAACGCGAAGTCATAATGATAGAAGCAATGGCCGCAAGCATTGCGGCATATAAATAAACTCTCATCAATACTCTACTATTATTTACCCCGGAAAATAGAGACGCTACCGGGTTACTGCCAATCATATATACACTTCTTCCCCATTTTGTTCGCGTTAAAAGCACGCCTGTTAGTATCGCGAAGAAAATAAATATAATAATAGAAAGTGGAACAATCCCCATATAAAAACCATTTCCAATTAAGCTATAAGATTCGCTAAAGCCCGATATTGAACTACCTTTTGTAATACTGAGAATTATCCCTTCAAACAAAACCATTGTTCCTAAAGTAACAAGAATGGGTGAAACACCAATCTTTGATACAATCACACCATTCAATAGTCCACACGTCACACCTACTAAAATACCGACGATAATAGCAATATAGATCGGATATCCATGGCTTTGCATTAGCGCTATGGCTACACCTGATAATGCAGCAATATATGTGATAGATAAATCAATACCACCAGTCACTATAACGATCATCATAGCAAGAGCAAGCAAGCCAAATTCAGGCAACTGAAACATCATATTGTTTAAATTATTTTGGCCAAAAAAGCCAGGTATAAATAGACTCATAAGAACAAACACACTTAAAGCAATCAATCCCAAAATACTCTCTTTCGACAATGAAATCGCCTTCATTTCCTCACCCCTTTTTAAGCCTCTACTTCGATCTTCGCAAGCTTTTCTTGTGAGCGTCTATATTGAATATGGTCATAAGAAACAGCCAATAGAATAATTAATCCTGTAAATACCTTTTGCCAAAACGTATCTATTTTTGCTAAGATCAGTCCGTTTTGAACAATCCCCAACAATAAGACCCCTAGAACTGTTCCCATAATCGTTCCACGACCACCCATTATGTTGGCCCCACCTAGCACAACAGCTGCTATCACCATTAGTTCTAGACCAAGCATGCCATTAGGATCTACCGATTTTGTGTACGCAGTTTGCGCAATGGCAGCAATCCCAGCTAAAAGCCCCATGTATGAGAATACAAAAATTTGAACTTTATCAAAGTTTATTCCCACTCGTACTGCTGACTCTTTATTTCCGCCAATGGCTAACACTTCTCGACCAATTAATGTATATTTTAGGATGTACCATGTTACAAGAGCCACAGCTATAAAAATTAGAATGATAATTGATACTCCAAATACTTTCACATTGGCAAAGCTAATAAATACTTGTGGGAAGTTCGAACTGTTTAAATACACACCATTCGTTATATAAAGGACCAATCCATTAATAATGCTCATCATCCCTAGTGTCACAACGATCGCTGGAATTTGAATTTTAGAAACCAGCACTCCATTGATGGCTCCAAGCAGGACACCCAATAAAGGTGCAATTAAGAATAACAGTATTAAGGAAATAAAATGATCAGGCATAACTTGGACCAGTTTCCCAATAATTACACAAACTGCACTTGTCACCGCTGCAACGGATACATCTATTCCCCCAGTAATAATGATTAACGTCATGCCTACCGCCAAGATTCCGATTACTGAGTTTGCCTTTAACACGTCTAAAAGGTTATCAGCAGTAAGAAAAACCGGACTGACAAACGCTAATGTAATACAAAGTAATAGCACAATGGCCGCAATACTCATTTCTTTTGATTTTAAAATTGTTTTCATACAGTAACCTCCTTACTTGTAGCCGCATTCGCTTCCAAAGTTGAGGCGGAGGAGCCAAACAAAGCATAATTCATAATATTTTCTTGTGTTGCTTTTTCAATCTCTAGTTCTCCCGCTATTCTCCCATGTCGCATAACTAAAATACGATCACTTACAGCTAGTACCTCAGGTAATTCCGATGAAATAACGATAATTCCCATTCCATCCGATGCAAGCTGTCTGAGCAATTTATGGATTTCTGTTTTCGCACCGATATCAATCCCATTTGTCGGCTCATCAATGATCAAAATTTGTGGCTTTGTGGACAGCCATTTTCCAATCACCACTTTTTGCTGGTTTCCACCAGAAAGATCTCCCGCTGCTCTATGTGGCAATGCAGGTCTAACATCAAGCGTTTCTATATAATGTTTAGCCAAATCAATTTCCCTTTTTCGTTTAATTAGGCCAAATCGATCCCGCAACTGCTGCAAAATTGGAAGGGATATATTATCAATAATCGGTTGCCTTAAAATAAGACCTTGGGTTTTTCTACTCTCAGGTATATAAGCAATCCCTTTCTTCACGGCATCCTCAGATGATTTTATCTGAACATTCTCTCCGTTTAACTTGATTTCACCATGATCAGGTTTATTTACTCCAAAAATTGCTTGAGCAAGTTCAGTACGTCCTGAGCCTACTAGACCAGTAATACCTAAAACTTCACCGGCTTTTAATTCGAACGAAATATCTTTGAAATTCCCTTCTTTCGATACGCCATTTAATTCTAATAACGTCTGGCCACCCGTTTCTTTTTTAAGATTTTTTTCGTAAAGTACCTTTCTGCCTACCATTAAGGTAATTAGTTTATCTTCATCTAATTCATCAGCCTGATAGGTACCTATATATTTTCCATCGCGTAAAACGGTAAATCGATCTGAAACAGTAAATAATTCTTTCAGCTTATGGCTGACGAAAATAATTGAAATTCCTCTTTCTTTTAACTTATCAATCACTTTGTATAGTTTTTCAACCTCTCCTGCTGAAAGCGAGGATGTTGGTTCATCCATAACGATTAGTTTTGAATCAAATGCTAGTGCACGTGCGATCTCAATTAATTGCTGTTGAGCAATACTTAATTTTTCAACTGAGGTATGAACATCAACATCGAAGTCTAGTTCTTTAAGCGCCTTCTTAGCAATCGCTTCCATTTCACCCCAATTTATTTTTTTCCACGGCTTTTTATCGCTATCACGCCCAATATAAATGTTTTCTGCCACCGATAAATTAGAAAACAAACTCAAATCTTGATAAATAATGGAGATTCCCTTCAAAGTCGCATCAATCGGCTTATTAATTTCCGCTTCTTTCCCCTCAAAGAGAAATTTAGCACCTTGATCAGCTTCATATATTCCCGCTAATATTTTTATTAATGTTGATTTACCTGCGCCATTCTCTCCTATTAATGCATGGACCTCTCCTTTTTTGATTTGAAGCTTGACATCATCCAATGCTTTTACCCCGGGAAATGTTTTACTAATATGGGTCATCTCTAGTAAATATTTAGACATTCCAATTCCCCTCCACTCTAGCTCCACGCAACTTATGATTAGTTTGTCTGGAGTCCATAATAATTCAGATTATTCTCCGCACAAAATACATTAATTTCTTCAATTGTAGGTAATCCCTTTTGTGCTCCTAGTTTTGATACTTTAAGAGCCGCAACAATTGCTGCAAATCTTGCAGCTGATTCAAGGCTTTCCCCATCTGCTAGTGCACACGCTAATGCCCCTGCATATGAATCACCAGCACCAACTGTATCTATCGCTTTTACCCTAATTGACTCAATGAAATTTCCATTGCCATTTTCGTAAACCAATGCCCCTTTTTCAGCCATTTTTATGACACTATTTTTCACACCGAAATGTTGTTCCAAGTATTTAGCTGCTTTGATCGCCGTTTCAATCGAAGTTACATCAATTCCTGTTAACTGTTTTGTTTCTTGCAGATTAGGTGTAATTACATCTGCATATAATAGCGCTTTCTTTGTTACCCCTTCTGCAGGCGCTGGATCTAATATAATGAACATTCCCTTATTTTTAGCTTCAGTCATTGCACAGATGACTGCTTCTTCTGGAATTTCCATTTGAACAAGCAGAATTTTGTTATTTTTTATTTGCGAAAAGGCATTTCTAACATCTTGCTCAGTCAAAAGATCATTTGCGCCTTTCACAACCAGCATTGTATTTTCAGCAGTAGCATCTACAGTGATAATGGCACACCCTGTTGAAACATTATCTACCCGCTTTAAGAAGGTTGTATCTATTTGATTTTCTTTAAAATTCTTCTCTATTTCTTGTCCATTTGAATCGATACCAATTGAACCTATTATATTTACTGATTTGCCTAGTCGAGCACACGCGATCGCTTGATTTGCTCCTTTACCGCCACATAATGTTTTTACGCTGTCTCCAAAAATGGTTTCGCCATGTCTCGGGTATCGACTTGTGAGAGCGACTATATCCATGTTGATGCTTCCTACAACAGTTATTTCAGCCATTTTTTCTCCCTCACACGTTAATATTTTGATCAATAAATTCTCGTAGTTTAACTACTGCTTCTTCTAATAAAATATCCGGTTTAAATAAACTTGAAGTGCCGCATACTAGCATATTTGCTCCATTATTCAATACATCGGGTATCGTTTCATAACCAATATTTCCATCTACTTGAATATCAACTTTGTATCCGCGTTGATTAATCAGATTTGTTAAATCCCGTAGCTTCTTATTCATAAGAGGAACAAATTTTTGTCCGGCAAAGCCTGGATTTACAGTCATCACGGTGACATAATCAACAACATCCAATACATACTCAATATCATAAATTGAAGTAGCTGGATTTAACGCTACACCTGCCTTTAAGCCCTTATCTTTTATTGTTTGCAAAGTTCTTTGCAAGTGATTCGTAGCCTCTGCATGCACTGAGATCATATCGGCTCCTGATTCAATAAACAGATCTAAGAAATCTTCTGGTTTTTCCACCATCAGATGTACATCAAATGGTTTATCTGTAAACTCTCTTAATCTCTTAATTAAATCAGGACCTAATGTAAAATTCGGTACAAACTTTCCGTCCATTATATCTATATGGAAAAAGTCCACCCCTGCTTGATCAAGCTTTATAACTGAATCTTGAAGATTGCCCATGTCGGCACACATAAGTGAAGGACCGATCTCCGCCATACAAACACATCCTTTCATTGCTCATTCAATGTTATCGCTTTCATTTAAACCTTAATATTTTCGCTCGATTTCTCTTGTTAATCCCAACTATATACGGAATAATGCTTTGTTACTAGGAGATAATATTCAGATTTGGGGGGCATTATTCGGATCATTAGTTGGTTCAAGGGACAAAAGCGCAAGGCCGACGTACAAACTGCGCCAACAAGATGTTGGTGCGTTGACGTGGCCACAGGACGTGGCGATCTTAGTCGACGATCCTTTAAAGGAAACACGGTGAAGCCTGAAAGGCGAACCGATGTTGACTTATCGTACGTAGGAAGAAGAGTGAAGTTTGCTAGTTGCTGGGCACCTGGAGCTAGCCGTAAAGCGCTTTATTAAAAATTTATCCACAAACGAATATTTCATAATTTCCTTAACAAGAAAAAAAAGACCCCTCCTAGGCGTCTCAATACAATCATATTTTTTCAATTATTTTTGAAGCATTGGCATGTTTCTCTCGATATTGTGATGGTGACTGATTCGTCCATTGTTTAAATAAGCGGCTAAAATATTTCGTATCTTGGTACCCTACACGTGTAGCCACATCGTAAATTTTTAAGTCCGTCTTTTCCAATAATTCCTTTGCCTCATGTAATCTTTTCTTTGTCACATAATTCAATACGGTATCGCCCGTTTGTGCTTTAAAGTATTCACAAAAGTAAGTGGGATTTAAATATACGTGATCCGCCAGTTTTTTTATCGTAATATTTTCACTCAAATTATTATTAATCCATGCTTTTGCCTGATGAATCGGATCCGAATGACTATGGTCTATTTTTTTCATTTTGTTAACTAAGCTTAAGATCCAGTCCTTAATCCCTTCCTTTAATTGATTTAAATTGGCGGCCTTTTTTGTTATTTGAAGGGCTTCAATGAGGATGTTTATATCTTCACCGAATCCGTCATTTTCCATCCAGCGTTTGATAATACGAATACATAAATATTGTATAGATTCTTGAATGACTAAGGGGGATGTTAATTTCTCCATTTCATGAAAAAAGCGAGATAACGCATGTACCACTTCCGCTTCATCTTTTTCTCCAAGCGCATTTACAGTCTGCTCTGTATATTTATACACCGAAGATGGCATGGTTGATGTTTTTTCATTTGAAAGATCATTTACTGTACTTAATTGAAAAATTTTATTACCACCTTCAATGATTCGAAATTGCAGTAATGATAATAATTGATCTCTCATCGTCGGTAAAAGAGATAGGTCTTCGAATTCATTTCCGAATGCGATGGACGTGGTAAATTTCATATATTGTTGAATCGCCTTTTTTAACTTTAATAAATATTGTTCAATTAAAAGGTTGAAGGACGAGCTTGCCTTCTCTTGTTTATTATCAAATAGTAGTAACCAAAAACTTAGATTTCGGTTTTTCCAGAGCCAATATTTTATTTCTTGGTTACTTAGCTCTTCCGCTATCAGTTCTTTAATAATATTTTCAACAGCAAAATGCCAAGATCGTAATTCTGATGCTGAAACCTCTTTTGCTTTTGTAAAAACTTGATCAATATCGATATGAACAAGTTTATATCGACCTTGTGGAAACTGGTAAGCCCATTCTATCATTGAAATATCCGTTTCATCATTCCATGTCAATTCGCTTAAAAATTGAATTTGTTTAGCATAAGTTAGTTGGAACGCTCTTTCTTGAACGTCTTTCAATTTGTTTTCTTCTTTTTGTTTATGATTAATTTTCTCTTTCACTTCGCCTAATTGTAATTGAAATTTCTCCCTGTCAATCGGCTTTAAAATATAATCGATTGCTCCTTCGCGGATTGCCTCTTGTACATACTTAAAATCATCGAATCCGCTAATAATCATCGTAAAAAAGTTAATCGATTGACTGTTTAATTTTTTAATGAGTGTTAGCCCATCCATTATCGGCATTTGAACGTCTGTAATTAATAAATCAATCGATTCGAACGTATTCACAATCGCTTCATAAGCTTCCTGACCATCTGAAAATACTCCGACAACTTCCCACTCTTCACCATTTGCTTGAACAAGTCTTTCGATTCCTCTTCTAATTCTAGGTTCGTCGTCAACAATAACTGTTTTTATAGTTCCCACTTCCGCTCCCCCTTTCCATTTATTTCGGATTCAATCGTTTTAGGAATTCGGATAACAACCTCTGTCCCTTTCTCTTCTTCACTTTTGATTTGCAATCCATATCCATCGCCAAACATCATGACAATTCTGGCAAAAACATTAATAATACCAAATCCAGAATCTCTGCTTTTCATCGGATCAGATGATAACAATTCTTTTATTTTGATCATTTTATTCTCTTCAATTCCAGGTCCGTTATCTCGAATAATATAAAGAATCGCTTCCCTTCCCTCAGGCGTCAATTCTTCCACAACCTCTATTTCGATTATGATTTCCTTTCTTTTCTCTAGACCATATTTAATCGCATTTTCTATGATCGGCTGCAAGACAAATTTTGGTGTAAAATACTTGTTGCTATCAACATCTTCTCGAATATTAAAAGTTAACCGATCTTCAAATCTGAACTTTTGGATATCCAAGTAATCTCGAATATGCTGAACTTCAGTAGAAATTGAAACAAGACTATCTTTATTGCTAATCGAAAACCTCATCATTCTCCCTAGAAGGGTAATCATATGAACAGCCTGTTCACGTTCATCATCCTCAACAGCCATTCCAATTGTTTCTAATGTATTGTACATAAAGTGGGGATTAATTTGAGATTGCAGCGCATATAACTCCGCATTTTTTTGGCGAATTTCTATGAGATAATTTTTTTGAATCAAAGCTCGAATTCTCGAGAGCATCGAACGAAAGCTATGCGCAAGCATGCCTACTTCATCACCTGAATGAATAGGTACTTCTACATTGAAATCTCCCGTCTCTACATCTTTCATGATATTGCTTAATTGTTTAATGGGCCGCGTCACTGTCCATGCAAAAAAAACAGAGATGAGTGTCGTGATACAAGCTACAATAATAAATATTAAAATGGTTACGTTGCGTACAACATCTGTTTGCTCCGTTAAATCTTTTAGCGGTATGCTGTGACCCAAAATCCAGGGGAAATCTTTTGCTTCATCTAAACTAATAAGTGTTTTCTGACCACTAATATTTGTACTGAAGCTCCCATTTAGTAATGGATATTCATTGATCTCTTCAATTATTTTTCCTGTTTCCTCTTTATTTGTGTGATAAATGATTTTTCCCTGCTTATCCATGAGCCACATCGTCGTATTTTCTTTACGCCCCAAATCTTCAAGGACTCTTTCAAAAATGCTAACATTTACAGCTAGATACAAGGTGCCCAAGCTTCTCCTATTATCGAAGTCTTTTATTTGTTTAACTAACAATACATAGGACGGGTTATTTTTAAAAGTTAATTTAATTTGATCTGACAACAGTAGCTCCATATTTCCGACTTGAACAACATCTTTTTGATACGGAAGAGAGCCGTCTTTAAAACCGAATCCTTGATAAGGGACACGAGTGCTGCTAAATAAGCGATTTTTTGAAATTAAAAATGCTCCCAATATATCAGTATTATTTGAAGTAAGGTAAATATTCGATAAATAGTTTTGAACGGTAGATTTCCTTTGAAGAAGTAGAGTCTTATTATGATCATCATGGTCCCTTAGCACTTCCATTACTTCTCCAGAGCTATAAATGAGATCAGGCAAGTTCTCCAGCTTCTTTATCTCGTTTTCTAAGTTGTCATTTGCCTGACTTAATAATTGCGGAATATATTCTCCTATCTGAGCCTCGATAGACTTAGAATATTGGGTATACACGATATACCCTAAAAGAGCCATCGGGATAACAGTCAATAACACGTATGTTATAATTAACTTAGTTGACAATCGGTTATTATTCACTTTTATTCGTTTCATATTTTTAAAAATCATATTGATCAACATTTTCCTTTGTAAAATCAATGGGTTGTCCCATGATGACCGTATCACCATCGAATTCAATTACGCCAATGTTTTGAATTTGCTGCCCATTATATGGCCTTTCATCATTAAGTAAATTATTAGCAATGCTAACAGTTAAATATCCTAATTTCTGCGGGCTCCACAGCGTAATAGATTGTGCAGCGCCTTCCTTCAAAAGGGATCTCATTAAGCTTGGCGTTGATACACCTACCACTTTTACTTCACCTATCTTCCCTGCGTCTACGATAGCCTGTGCAGCTGCTGGCGGATTTGGGGTGGATAAGCCGATGATTCCTTTTAAATCAGGGTATTTTTCTAATAGATTTTGTGCAGTCAGATATGCTAAGTGTATATCTTCATTCGTCGGTACGACTTCAAGCAATTCCATTTTCGAATAATATTCCATTTTATGAATACCAATCCATTTGATCCATTCATTTAAATTAGCTGCCGTTGACGAACCTGTCATAATCACATATTGTCCCTGTTCACCCATGGCTGTTGCAAGTGCATCCATGATACGTCTTCCTAACATTTCAGGATTCACCATATTTATAAATAGACTTCGAAATTCAGGACTCGTATCCGAGTCCCACGTAATTACCTTTATTCCTCTATTTCTTGCCTTTTGCAATACTTCTCCCAATTTCAAGGGATCGTTAGCGGAGACCGCAATGCAATCGACATTTTTTTCGATCAGCTCTTCTATTACTTGCATCTGCC
The DNA here is from genome assembly GCF_018343515.1 of Bacillus sp. FJAT-50079. GTDB lineage: Bacteria > Bacillota > Bacilli > Bacillales > Bacillaceae_C > Lederbergia. The sequence goes on from NZ_JAGYPD010000001.1 coordinate 604,376, forward strand.
CTTCCCAACTAGCTGACGATGGTCCTTTATATATAATGTTTACTCCTATATCTTGCCCAGCCTCCAAAGCCCCTTCTTTCACAGCATTAAAGTAAGGAATTCCATCAATTTTTGGAACAAGAGCGATCGTGTATGGTTGGTCTTTCCCCCGCTCCTTCTTTTCTTCCTTAGGTTTATTTTCTTCTCCATTATAAACAACTTCATATTTGGGCGATTGTTTCCCCAATAATCCACAGCCACATAAGGATAATAAAACGATTAGGATAATAAGATATTTCATTTTCATCTTGTTGCCCCCATCATATACCATCATTTAAAGATGGAACAGATAAACCACTAAGATAGCGTTTACATAAAGTGTTAGATATTGTTATTATAGTATATAACGACTAGTTGAAAGATGCTAATTACAATTTTAGGAACCGAAGAAAACGATTGCTGATTTATGGATTGATTAGATACTTTTTTTCTTGTTCCACATTACAAAAAAAACCTTGTTAAAATGTGAGCTCACATTTTAACAAGGTTTACCATAGCATTAACCATCTGCCATGCGGTATGAATCAAAAATTAAATTGAACAGCGGAAGGGGCAGCATTTACAATGCTATTAAATTTCATATAAATTTCATCGATCCTATCAATTTCCTCTGGTTCATATTCCGTTATATTCATAGACCGGCTAATTAGTTGCCGGCCTTCTTTTAAATTTAATATTTCACCCGAAGTAATCATTTGTGAGACAATATTCCCTAAGGCGGATGATTCAGTCGGACCAGCAATTACATTAACACCGCAAACATTGGCAGTTAAACGACATAATAGTTTATTATTTACTCCACCTCCGACGATATGTAATACATCTATCTTCCTTTCAATTACTCCTTCTAACTTTGCTAGCGCTTTCTTGTAGGTTAAAGCGAGACTATCAATTGCACAGCGAACAACCTCACCTACTGTTTCCGGCCTTTCTTGTCCAGTGGCTCGGCAATACAATCTAATTTCCTCCACCATATTTTCTGGTTTTAAAAATCTCGTATCGCTACAATTAATGATAAATCTAAATGGTTTTACTTTTTGGGCTTCCTCAACTAGCTCTGCAAAACTATATTGCTCACCGTACATTCGATGAATTTCTTGGATGATCCACATGCCTGTCATATTTGTGGACACACGATACGTATTAAATGCGCCCAACTCATTCGTATAGCTTTCTTGAAATGCCCTTTCAGAATTAATAGGTTCACTATTTTCCACACCCAGAATTGACCACGTTCCACTGCTTAAAAACGCCCAGGAGATTTCTTCTTGAAATGCCGGTACACCAACAACAGCAGAAGCTGTATCATGCGATGGAACCGAAACCAACTGACAAGCTGGCAAATCATATTTTATAGTCAGTTCATCTTTAATTCCCCCTAAATTCACTCCTGGGTTAATCAAATCTGGAAATTGATCTCTTTGCAGACCAAGGAGATCGACTATATCGCTATCATAATCTTTTGTACTTACATTCAATATTTGCGATGTTGAAGCAGTGCTCGAAGCATTCGTATAACGCCCTGTTAATCGATAATATAAATAATCTGGAATGAATAGGATGTTTGAAGTCTTTTCAAGTTCGTTTGAATCATGCATGAATAGCTGCGCCAGCGTATTGTATGAATAATAAGAAATCCCTGTTTTTTGATAAATGACTTCCAGCGGCATATATTCCTCGATTGCCTCCAGGGCCTGATTTGTCCGTGGATCACGGTAACAATATACTTCCTGAACACGGTCACCTGATTCGTTCAAAAGTACATAGTCAACACCCCACGTATCAATTCCCAACATCGTTTGAGTAATTCCCCTTTTTTTAGCAATCTTTAACCCTTCAATGATTTCAAGAAAAAGTCCTTCGATATTCCAAAAGTAGCCTTTATCCTTTTTTATAATTTCATTTTTAAATCTATACACTTCTGTAAGCCGAATTTTTCCATCAACTATGCGCCCCAATACAAGCCGCCCACTCGATGCGCCAATATCTACAGCAATATAATTATTCACTCACAACACTCCTAGATTTTCAAATGATACAGTGTAAGAGACTGTATTTACCCTACCTTGATTATCCCCATCACAAATTTGACAGTTGATGTTTCTCTTGATACGCTCCAATCAACTTTAATCATTCGTAATCAAGGAGGATTAGCATGCTTCCATATGACAGAAGAGAAGGTATAATTAACCTACTAAAAAATAAAAAAAGTGTTTCGGTGGACGAGTTTTGTACTTCATTATACGCTAGTCCCGCCACGATTCGCCGTGATTTAGCTGCACTTGAGAGAGAAGGTATGATTCGGCGAATACGTGGCGGCGCTCTATTACTCAGTGAACATTCACATGAAGTTCCATTCACATTACGCGAAAAAGATCAAACCGATAAAAAGGAAAAAATGGCTTCTCTCGCAGTCCAACTAATTAAAGATGATCAAAAAATTTTTTTAGATTCCAGCAGCTCTGTGCTAAGGCTTGCCCGAAAACTAGATCGTTTTAAAGGTTTAACTATTTTAACAAATGGAAATGAAACTTCTAAAGATTTAGGAGAAAGAACAAGTGCTGAAGTCTATTGTACAGGTGGCAGAGTACGGGAAAATTCCGCCTCTCTAGTAGGTGCGCAAACCTGTGAGTATATCGCTCGCCATAATGCGGATATCGCATTTTTATCTTGTCGTGGCTTAGACCCAACAATTGGCGCAACTGTTTCGACTGAAGATGAAGCGATTGTTAAAAGACAATTCTCTTTGCATGCAAAAATCGTTGTCCTTTTATGCGACAGCTCCAAATTCAATAAACAATATTTTTATACTAGCATCCCCATGAATAAAATATCTGTTATTGTGACAGATAGAGAAGTATCACAAGATTTTTATAATGTAGCAAAACAAAATAATATTAAAATTATCTCTAGCTAAGTTAATGCTAAAGCATTATAAAAATGCCAGACATAATTATTAAGGGGAACTATGTTCCCCTGATGATTCCTTTATTGTGTAACTAAATTAAATCCAACTGTAATTTCTTCTATTTCTTCCTCACTAATATTGATCACTTCGCCGATATTTTTTGAATAAACCAACGCCTTAGCGCTATATTCCGCTACTTCTAACATATCAAATGAACTTAATAAACTATCGGCAGTGACGACTGCATACCCATTTTCAACTAATAAAACAGGGTTATCCTTCGCAATTTTATCGGCGATCATTTTATCATGCTCCTCACCAATTCCGAATGGAACTTTATGAATATCACGAAGAACAATATAAGCTTCAGGAATAATATGAGTATTATATTCCGTATCTGTAATTGCAAATGCCATTAAATAACGTGGATTTGCTATGATGACCGAATTCACATCTGGATGCTTTTCATAAATGGTTGTATGTAATTCATATAAATCACATGGAATCTTCCCTTGTTCACGTAAGTTACCTTTAATCAACACTAAATCATCAACTTCCATGTAATTACGATCTTTTTTATATGGTGTAATCAAGACGGATCCATCACTTAATCGTGTTGAGAAGCTTCCTGCAGTGCTAATAAATAGTTGACGGGAATACAATCGTTGAATTAACTTGCACATTTCCTTCCTTGCAGTTACCTCTTCATTTGTATGATTCATAAAAGTAAATTCCTTTAACTCACTAGGTCTATACATATCAATCTTTTGCAAGCTTTGCTTAGACAATTCATGGGGAATACCTAATATTCTCGCATTAATTTCAAGATAAGCTACATCCTCTAATGTTTCAAACAGTGAAAAGGCTTCAAAAATATTGCTTTTACCAATGACAATACCGTGATTTTCAAGAATTACTGCATCGCTACCTTTTTCAAATTCCTCAGCAATATTCTTTTTTAATTTTTCGCTACCCGGAATAGCATAAGCGGCTATCCCTATTTTTCCTCCTACATTTGCATACGCATTTGGAATTAATTTATCATTAGGTGCTTTTCGAGCCATACTGAAAGATACTAAAGCTGGTGGATGAGCATGAACAACGGCTTTGATATCTGGACGAGCTTCATAAATACCTTGATGAAAGGGTAATTCAACAGACGGCCTATGGATTCCTTCAATCGTTCCGTCCTTTTTCACACACATAATATCCGTTCTTTTTAACTCACCTTTGTCGATCCCTGAAGGAGTAATCCAAAGATCACCATGATCGTCTAGTATTGACAGATTCCCTCCAGAAATCGTTGTCATTCCATATTGGTAAATTCGGTCCATCATCATAACAAGCTGATCTGCCGGATGAATAAAATGATCATTCATACATTTTTCCCCTTTCATACATACTTTCTAGCTGTATTATATGGCGTGTTTTTCTTCCTTACAATGATTGGCGGAAAAGTTGAATACTAACAAGGATAACGAGCAGATTTAATCAGGTTTGAACAAATTCGATCAATAAAACCTAATAAATAATGGAGCTCCCTATAAACTAAGGAGGGGCTCCATTATTTCACTCTTTGTAGCTATGATGTTTATGCCAAACAAACATAAATCCGTTATTTACCTCGGTAAAGAGGTGATCTTATTCATAAATACCTCTCATTCTCTTTGTGCTCAATCCGGAAAGTTATTTAACGCAAAAAAGCTATGAATATCAAGGCGTTTGTACAGTTTCATTGCAAAATAAAACTGCTTGTTCAAGGGCGCTCAAATACATTAGTCTTTTGAATTTCTGGACGAAAACGGTCATGCTTAAAAATTTCCGTTTTACATTTCGGTTCTAAGCAGTGCCCAATTTCTCAACCTTAGTAACATCCCCGCTCCCAATTTATTTTTCTCATATCATTCTTACTTTGAGACAAGATAACAATAACTCACGGAATCTGAGTGAGAAAGCAAATATTCCAAGGAGGATACACATCATTGAGCAATAACGATAAAAAATCAAAAAAAAATCAGTCCAACCAACCTAAACCATTGAGTGGATCTCACAAAGTGAAGAATCAAAATCACTCGAGGCAAAAGAAAAACAGCAGTCACGATATGTAGATTTTACATGCATTGGATTCAAAAAAGCTTCCTCCAGTACCATGATGATGAGACCGGAGGAAGCTTCATTTGTCACGCTGAATCTTTATAGCTTTTATTTTATTACTATCCACTTAATGTTTTTCCACTCTTTTCCTTACCTCTTCCATTTTATTATAAAAGTCACTTTCCATATCTCGTTCAAAGAAGTTACCCAACTTGCTTAAATAGGCAATACAGTCTGATATTTCTTTCCCTAACTCCTTTGATACGTGCTTTTGAGCAACTTTAAATGCTTCTCCTTCTTCCCATCCCTCTTGAATCATTTTCTCAGTACTAACAAAAAGCTCTCTTAATAACTCGGCGATTTCAGCTACTTCCGTGGAAAGCAACATGTGATTCATTAATAATGACATTTTACTTTGCTCATATGATCCATTTTTTATTTGATAATTAAGCTCTTGATGGTACTCTTTGGTAAAATTTTGTAGCTTCTTCATCATACACCCCTTGTTTATCTAACCCCTACTCAATTATATATTCGCTTGCATTTAGGTATTTGTACTAGTAGAAATAGACACATCCACCTTTGGCTCCGGCACTCGCGCAAGAATGATGATTCCAATGATAAATAAGATGACTAAGCTAAATACTCCATTAGCAGAGTTTCCTGTTATTTGAGCGGTTACGCCTAATAAGAGCGGTCCCATGATTGCGGCAAACTTTCCAAAGATGTTATAAAAACCGAAGAATTCATTTGCACGTTCTTTTGGAACGAGTTTAGCAAAATACGAGCGACTTAACGCTTGAATTCCACCTTGTGAGGTTGCTACAAGCATCGCCAATATCCAGAAGTCTAGAGCTGTTTTTAAAAAATATGCGTAAATACAAACGATAATATATATAATAATTCCAACATAGAGCATTTTTTTCCCAGAAAACTTCTCTGACAGCTTACCATATAAAATGGCAAATGGGGCGGCAACGACTTGTGTTGCAAACAAAATAAGTAATAAACTCACTGTACTAATACCTAAATCTGTCCCGTATGCGGTTGACATCGAGATAATTGTTCCCACTCCATCAATATAAAAAAAGTAAGCGAGCATGAATAAAAATAACGCACGATATTGGCGAATATCCTTAAAGGTTTGCCCGAGGCGCTTAAAGCTATTTACAATTGGGTTCGGTTCTCTCTCAATATAATAGCGCTGATGAACATGTTTAAACATAGGAATGGTGAACAAGCCCCACCAAACTGCTGTAATAAAAAATGCGAGTTGGCTCGCACGTATGTCAGATAAAGGAATCCACTCATTTTGAGCTGAAATAATGATAGCAATGCTAATAATAAACGGGATGGTACTTCCAATATAACCTATCCCATAGCCACGAGCGGAGACCCGATTCATTCGTTCCTCACTCGTCACATCCACGATAAACGCGTCGTAAAATACGTTCGCTCCCCAAAAACCTAAGGCGGAGATCGTATAGAAAATTAATAAGAGCAGCCATTGTTCACTTGGGATAAAAGCAAGCATCGCGGTACCAATCACACCTACAATAAAAAAGAACGTAAAAAACTTCTTCTTATATCCTTGATAATCGGCAATCGTCCCTAAAATTGGACCTAGCATCGCTAAGATAAATGTCGCGATCGCAATCGTATAGCCCAAATATGCAGTAGAATTTGCTGCACTAATTCCCGCATTTGTCGCTGATGCCTTATAAAAAATGGGAAAGACTGCTGAAGTAATAATAATAGAATAAGCTGAATTTGCCCAATCATATAGCATCCAACTATTTTCTCCTTTTGTGTACCTCCCCATCCCTTCGCCCCCATCTCATTTATTTTTTACAATGATTTCTTCTAAGATCCTACCGTCTGTGTTACCGAGATCAACTCCTAGCAGGCGGGCAAAGGTTGGGCCCTCATCAACAAGATGCATGGTTGGTAGAACGATCCCTGTTTCTATCCCCTTTCCTGATGCCATAAAAACGGTCGTATAATCTGGCTTATCTGGAGAATAGCCGTGTGAAACGACCGTATATTTCCCAGCTTCTACATCTTGCTCTGTAATGTCATCGATCAAATTTCCATCCAAATATTCAGTGAAATAATATCCTTGACGGGCCTCAATCATAAATGCTGCATGCTCATCAGCCCCCCTAGCACCAGCTTCCTTACTAGTTAAGACCATTTCAATGCCGGTGCTTTCATCTTCCATTAGCTTCTGTAAGAGTCCCGCTACCTTTGATTGCGTTTGCTCATCCTTCACATAAATATAGGCAGATCCGTCACAGCTTTTGCAATAAGCATCCCAGGCTGCTACATGCCCTTGTTTATTTATTTGAATAAGACCTTGATCCTTCAACAATACATTGGGCTTAATCGCTTTCGCTTCATCTAGAGCACTATGATCACCAAGCACTATGATCGTGGAATCTTCATATTGGCCACTATCCTTTAATGCTTGAATCATCCGGCCAAGTCGGATATCATGACGGCGAAGAGCCTCATGCGCTTGTTCTGAAGAAAAGCCATGAAAGTGACGTTGTGTATCAAGATCTGTGAAATGTACGAGCAGTAAATTCGGTTTATACGCTTTAATCGTATGAACAGTAGATTCTAGTACAAAATCGTCAAGCTCTGGCTGACTTAATCCTTTTCGAATATGACCGAATTGTTTATTCATTTCTAATTGAAAACGAACACTTCCATTCATCAATGATACTGGAATTTGGTGATGCCATGGTCGATTGGCGAAAATTTCTGGCATATTATAATCAATGTTCGCTTTTGCAGTGACGGGCCAAAGTAAGGCAGCTGTTGTCATGCCGGATTTCTTTGCTTCATCATAAAGAGTTGTTCCCTTTACGTAATGACGGTGCCAATACCAATCAGGAGAAAGTCTTCCAGGCTGGAGCAATGTATTATTAATAATTCCATGATGCTTTGGAAATTTCCCTGTTACAATTGTTGTATGGCAAGGATAGGTTACCGATGGGTAAATCGTCTCGACATTTTTACAATAAGACGCCGTTTGCAAAAACGACTTGAAATGAGGAAGCTCTTGCAACATCGAAAAATCTAATGATGAAAGACAATCAAATGAGATAATAATTAGACGATCGGTTAGACGCTCCACATAGTCCCTCCCTTATTGATTGAGATTGTATACGTATATATTCAACAAAAAGCTTGGATATCCCTTTATAAGCAAAATACATTCCATGCTCCTTATAATAATGGCGCTTGAATCGATACTTTTACTGGTCGCAATTCCGATTGGATGACCGCACCAAGCCGCTTAAATTGCAAAATTGCATCGAATAATTTCAAGCTCGTATGCATCTTCTCATCAATATGAAGAGAACTAGAGATGGTAAAATTGATTGTCCCACTTTCTTCCGTCTCTACATGGAAAGAAATCGTCTTATCCGCTGTCTGCGGCGATTCATGTAACAAATAAATCAAATCATCAATGACAACGCTTAGATAGCGTATTTGCTGAACGGTTGTCGGTGCATTCATTTCTCCTGATACTTGTATGAAAACGGAAAATACGCTTGCTAACTTTCTCTTATTAATTAAGAAGGCGTAGAGTAACTCGTCTTGTACGAGAGACAAATCCGAATGTAAATTTAATTGTTCAGGACTTTTATCAAGCTGATTCGTCTTAATATAATCCGTAATAAGTTGTGGCATTTGTCGTTCTGATAACTTCTCAATCACTTTAAAATGCTTGATGTCATCAGCCATTAGCTTCTCTACGAGCGCTGTCATCTGCTGTTCTTGATTTAAAAAGAATTGCTTCGCTTCGATGATTCGTTTCTTTTGGAACTGGATATGTAGAAACAAAAAGAATGATAAGATGATAAAAATCGTGACCATAATCAATACGATCGCCATTTGTTTATGCCCCGAATCTTCAGTCATCAACACAAACATAATCAACCACGTAAACACATACGTCATAATCGAAATCACTGCGATCGTGATCTTATATTTTCGATGAATAGAGGGAGCTTTTATGTAAAAGCGCAGCTCATCTAAATGTGACTTTGAAAAATGAATAATAAAACATAACGCGAAAACAAACAGGAAATTTACAATTTGAATAAGTGTCATTCCATTGATCTTAAAAATAATCTCAAAATAATCTAATTTTATAAACCGAACGAGCAACTCGATGAATACCATTTGTGTAAATACATAAATTCCATACCCCATGCTTGTGATCACAAGCGCTTCAAGTCTTTTAGCTCGAAAAAATAACATAACAAGCAAATATATAACGACCATTTGAATAGAAATGATAAGTATGATCGGCATTGTTGTCATTCTTAATCCGATCGATAGTACACTCATCATTAGAGCCATGATTATGATCGATTTCACGTATTTGCGAAACGGGTAGCCTAGTAAAACAATTGGTAAGATTAATAGAGCGATCCATTCAAATATTGACATAAAAAAGGTAATTGCTTCATTCATAAATTATAGCTCCTATATTTTTTATCTATTTTTGCATTCACGAACTATGCTTGATCAATGGTATTTCCACCCTCACTTCTGTCCCTTTTGGCAGACGATTTTGAAGCGTAATGGTACCACCTAACGTTTCTACGATCGCCTTACAAACTGGTAACCCAATACCTGATCCCGTATCCTTTGTTGTAAAAAGCGGGTAAAAAATTTGATCGATTTGATCAACGGGAATTCCAATTCCATTATCCGCAATCAAAATCGATACATTCTCACTATCTTTCTCAAGGAAAATATCAATTGAACAATCTTTACCACATGCCTCAATCGCATTATTAATTAAATTAATAAGTAATTGCTCTAGTCGGTCTGCATTGCCTTTTATATAAACTTCCTCCAAAAGACTTGTATTAAAATAAATATTTTGATACTCGGGCTGCATTTGGAAAATAATAACTGTTTTTTCAATAATGTATTTTACGTCAACAATGGACACGTTATCTCGTTGAAAATCCGTTGTTGCCAAACTAAGCAGCTCTTGAATTAACGCTTCCATCCTTAATGCTTCGTCTTTAATAATTGATAAATAATGTTGAATCTTCGGATTTGCTTGGACAACCTCATCTTGCTCAAGAAACTGTGTAAAGCCAATGATTGATGTTAATGGGTTACGAATTTCATGCGCAAAAAAAGCAGACATACGCCCGACAATTTCATCATAATTTGCCGTCTGCCTCTCTACATTTACTTCTTCTTGATTCGTGTCGATATTATTGTCTTGCTTTTTCCGAGATATTCTATTGAATAATTGCCTTATCATTCGTATTATAAACTCCTATGCAGTTTAATAATTAGATCATCTTTAATTATAGTACAATAATGTCTTGAAGACTCTGGAAATTGAAACCGAAAAAAATCCCGTTCAAATAAAGTAACGGGATCTTTTATTTATTCATTTGTGCAAGAAAGTCTCCAAGTGGGTCTTCCTCCATCTCTTCCTCTTCCTCAATCATAACGGAACTTTGAGCTCCCTTTAGTGCTTCCCAATCAAACTGATCTAAATCGTCATCAAGATCATTCATTTCAATCGGAGGATGGTTACTCTCTTGTTCAATATCCACTGTCTGCAAATCCGCTTCAGCCTCGATGCCAGTGCTCACTTCCTCTTGTAAATACAACGCCTCATCCACATCTAATGCATTGCTATTTAGCGATGTAAAGAGCGCAGCCGTCCGAATTGGATCAGATAATAACTGGTATACAATGCTTCCTAATAACGCCTCTGAATGCTCATGCTTGAGCCAATCACGCTGAGCTTTACTTAACCCTTTAGGAAGGGGGATGGTGATTGCCTCTCTTTGTTTAATAAGAGAATCACTCACCCCTTCCAACACAAACTCTGCAACTTTACTTGAGAAGTTTCTTCTTTCAACTTCCTTTAGTCTTTGCAATTGTTTTAAAATATGGTCAGATGTATCAGAAGGAATTCGGAATGTAATGGGCTGCCCCCTCTTCAATCCCTTTTCTGTCATGAAATATCACCCTATTTTGATTTGACCAGCTTTTCTTCTTGTTTTTGGTTTTTTCTTGCAAAATCGGAAATTAACTTATAATAAGCGTTAGCCATCATCCAAACACTTTCTTTTTCATCCTCAAAGAAGTCGATGTTATAACCGTCCAAACTATTATTTAACGCCTTCAAATAATCTTTTAGGACAATCGATCCTCCACCGATGAAATAACAAATTTCCGTTTGCGAGTTTCTTTGCCATATGTTTCGTAGGTGGCGATATTGCTTTTTGGCTAATTCAAGTAAAATTCGATCGACAATATCGTGAACACTTGTCCGGCTTCCTTTTACCATAATATGATTGCGGTCATTTTTCTTTGTAATGATCTCGACAACGTCGCGACGGCTATCTAATTCCACACCATGTCGAGAAAAAATTTCCTCCCGAATTGCATCTAGTGACTCAGATACACCTAAATTAAAGCCTTGGGCTTTATCATCATCGACTTTGCGATTTTTAATCACCGCAACATCTGTTGAAAGACCACCGATATCTTGTATAAGGATTCGTTTATCAATCAATTCTTTATTAATAATATTTAAATCATTGTCCATCACAAGATTAATAAATGCGGCAAACCCTTCTGGATACACTTTTACTTCGTCAAATTTAATATTTACCTTTAAACCTTGGTACTTCGGAGTAACTAAAAACTCTACTTGGTGAACAGAGCCGAGCAATTGTGAGCGATACCCGACGTCCTTGCCTTCTTTCACTTCTCTTAATGGGAGGCCAGTTCCTAATGTATACGTCGCTTCGATCACATTATTTGAACGTTTAAAAATCTTTTTATTTTCGTCTCTGGCTGCATCTAATGCTAACGCAGCAAACATCATGACAAGTGTTTGATCTTCTTCAGATTTATTGCTTCCTGGATCTAGTTCAGTAGAATTTCCGCTTTTTGTCGCCAAATTCCCTACCCGATAAATTGCATTATTATCTTTTAAAGTAGGAGAATGGAGACGTATATGTATCCCATCTGTCGGTTCTTGATTATCCAACTCTTCAATCCCAATGATCGGGCGATCCGCAATATCATGGGCAATTACATTCGGTATATTTAGTTCTGTCTCTAACTTTCCAAAAATCGCTTTTAACGAATCATTTCCTACATCAATTGCTGCAATTCGTGACTGTGTCAATAAAATCATCCTTTCGGTTAATAGATTACTATAATAAAAGAGTATCGAAATTTCCTTGGCAGGTCAATCCTATATACCCAACTATTACATATTTGTAAACTTATATACATTTTCGTAAACATGTATACAAATGTATAAACAAGCTTTAGAATCAACAAGTACACAGTTTTGTAAACTTGTGTACACCATCCGTATACATCACCACCTAAAAAGTAAACAAGTTTACTAAATTGTAAACATCCACTAATTGGATATTTTCCACCTGTTTTTAATAATTAATTTCCCTACTTCCTCACTCTCTGTTTATGTTTATCATTGTAAATTTGTGGGTATTTTTTATGGAAAAGGATATTCTAACTACATAGTCACCATGAGTACAGAAAAATAGAAGGATTGACAGAATACAGTTATTATTCTAAAATACAAAAATTTATTTAATATTAAGCTTCAACTAAAAATAATGTTACAATTTAAAGGTTCATTATTTTTAAACATGAACAATATTGCTATTCTAAGAAAGTAAACGGAGGAAAATCTATGTCGGATATAAATAAGCAAAAGATTGTTGATAGTGTCCCACAAAAGGGATTTTTCGGACACCCTAGGGGATTGCTTACCCTGTTTTTCACTGAATTTTGGGAGCGTTTCTCCTATTACGGAATGCGAGCGATCCTTGTTTTCTATATGTACTACGAAGTATCAAAAGGTGGATTAGGGCTCGATGAACATACTTCCCTTGCGATTATGTCTATTTATGGGTCACTTGTTTACATGTCCGGAATTATTGGCGGCTGGTTAGCTGACCGTATATTCGGAACATCGAATGCCGTATTTTACGGTGGAGTTTTGATTATGCTTGGACACATCGCATTAGCTATCCCCGGTAGCATTACAATGTTTTTCGTGTCGATGGTATTGATCGTGCTTGGAACAGGATTGTTAAAGCCGAATGTTTCAAGTATGGTAGGCGATATTTATAGTGAATCTGATAACCGTCGCGATGCCGGCTTTAGCATATTTTATATGGGGATTAATCTTGGAGGATTTCTTTCTCCCCTCATTCTCGGAGAGGTGATGAAGTATAGTTTCCACCTCGGCTTTGGAATCGCTGCTGTCGGAATGTTCTTCGGATTAGTCGTATTCATTTTTACGAAGAAGAAAAACCTAGGTCTAGCAGGTACGTACGTTGCTAATCCACTAGCGCCGACTGAAAAGAAAAAAGTCTACACGATGATTGGTTTAGGAACGCTCCTCATCGTAATCTTGCTAGCCATTACCATTCCAGCTGGAGTGCTAACAATTGATACATTTATTAAGCTAGTAGGTATTTTAGGATTCCTTATCCCAACTGTTTATTTTATTGTTATGTATCGAAGCCCAAAAACGACAGCAACAGAACGCTCAAGAATTATTGCGTTTATACCTTTATTTCTTGCTGCTGTTATGTTCTGGTCGATTCAAGAGCAAGGCTCTACGATTCTCGCCAACTTTGCCGATAAACGCACACAATTAGAATTTGCCGGTCTAACGATTTCACCCGCATGGTTCCAGTCATTAAACCCGCTTTTCATCATTATTTTTGCGCCTGTATTTGCTTGGCTATGGGTTAAATTGGGGAATCGTCAGCCATCAATCCCACAAAAGTTTTCATTAGGCTTATTACTCGCTGGTCTCTCTTTTCTCGTTATTCTATTACCAGCTTATTTTGGCGGAGAACATTCACTTGTAAATCCATTATGGCTTGTTCTAAGCTATTTCATCGTTGTACTCGGGGAACTTTGCTTGTCCCCTGTTGGTCTCTCTGCCGCAACAAAACTGGCGCCAGCTGCTTTCTCAGCGCAAACGATGAGCTTATGGTTTTTATCAAACGCCGCTGCGCAAGCATTGAACGCACAAATTGTTAAATTTTACACGCCTGAAACGGAAATGTTGTATTTTGGCGTTATTGGTGGAATGGCGATTATTTTAAGTATTCTTCTCTTCCTCGTAACACCGATTATTCAACGGTATATGAAAGGTATACGCTAATGCTTGACGAAGGAGTTCGCTCTTTCGTCTTTTTTATTTTTAAGTAGTTACCTGCTCCAACGCTTATTTACTCCTGAATAAAGCGGATCATTGGACGTTACCCAATAAACAACGTATTCTTTTTTTAAAAGCATCGCTAAGGGAGTGGATTTTTTGGCTGTGAAATCTTTTCAAAATACCCTGTTATCAATTCTTGATCTTGTCCCAATTACGGAAGGCGGCAATGCTACTGAATCATTTAAAAATAGTGTTGAGGTGGCACAACATGCTGAGGAGTGGGGATATAACCGCTATTGGCTTGCAGAGCATCATAATATGCCGGGGATTGCCAGCTCTGCTACTTCCGTCATTATTGGCCATATTGCAGGTGCGACAAAGAAAATCCGCGTCGGCTCTGGCGGCATCATGCTGCCCAACCATGCCCCGCTCGTCATCGCTGAACAATTTGGTACATTGGAGTCCATCTACCCCGGAAGAATCGATCTCGGCCTCGGGCGGGCGCCTGGAAGCGATCGGGCAACGGCTTATGCATTGCGCCGTTCATTAGTAAGCGGCGGGGATGATTTTCCCGAACAGTTAGAAGAGCTCCAAGCTTACTTTGAAGGCAATGATCGAGCGGCTGTTCATGCGTATCCTGGCGAAGGATTGCAAATTCCAATTTGGTTGCTTGGATCAAGCGGCTTTAGCGCCCAGCTCGCCGCTTTTAAAGGACTGCCGTTCTCCTTTGCTAGCCATTTTGCACCTGATTATACACTGCCAGCATTGCAGCTCTATCGTGACAATTTTAAACCGTCTGATAGCCTTCAAAAGCCGTATGCAATGGTGGGACTTAATGTGATTGCCGCTGACACCGATGAAAAGGCACAGCGGATTGCAACGACGCTTCAACAGCAATTTTTAAGCTTAAACCGGGGAACACCAATGAAAGTGCAGCCACCTGTTGATAATATGGACGAACTTTGGTCCTCGTTCGAGCGTGAAGCGGTCAATCGAACACTTGATTCTCGCTCAACCATTATCGGTAGTCCAGAAACAGTCAAGCGCGGGCTTGAAGAGTTCATCGCAAGAACGCAAGCAGATGAGCTGATTATCCGCTCCACCGCATATTATCAAGAAGACCGCTTGCGCTCTTACGAAATTATCGCGGACTTAATGGAATAATCGCAAATAAAAACTTCTTGCCTTTACTTAGCAAGAAGTTTTTTATTTATTCATGGACGATTAACGATCGTACCTTCCCTTCATTTACATCAATTAAGCCATGATCCGTTAGTTTTAGTGCCGGACTAACTGGAAGAGATAAAGTACTTAATGACATGATAATATTATAATGTTTGTATCCTAATGACTTGAGCGTATTTGTTGTGTGCTCTACTTGTTTTGCAACATCTGCCAATGGTTCCTCTGATAGGATGCCACCAACGGCCAACGGAAGCATACTTAGGATTTGACCGTTCTCTACACAGCAAATCCCACCTTGGTTTTTGATCACTTCATTAGCGGCGATCAACATATCCTCTTCATTTCTTCCAACGACTAAAAGATTATGATTATCATGCGAATATGTCGTCGCAACGGCTCCGCGTTTTAGAATATCTCCATTGATCAATCCATATGCACGATTTCCGTTTTTTCCGTATCGTTCAAAAGTAGCTATTAAACCGTACGGACTTTCCTGCCAACAGAGCTGTCCATTTTCGACACGAAGCTGTTCATGCGTTTCTCGCGTAAATGTCGAACCATCTTTTACATTAATAATACGACATGAATAAAGGCCATTCTCATACTCGATCGGGACAAGGAAATCTTCCTTCCCAAGTGGATCCAGCTTCACACTTTCATAGTAAGCTGTTGGAAACTGTTTGTCCTTTTTAGCTTGAATATATGGCTCCTCTGCATCATACACCAATCGCCCATTTTTATATACTTGCTCAATATCGAATGTCTCTAAATGAGAAACGAGTAGGAAATCAGCTAATTTTCCTGGAG
Source organism: Bacillus sp. FJAT-50079 (assembly GCF_018343515.1). Classification (GTDB taxonomy): domain Bacteria; phylum Bacillota; class Bacilli; order Bacillales; family Bacillaceae_C; genus Lederbergia. The sequence goes on from NZ_JAGYPD010000001.1 coordinate 620,629, forward strand.
CAATTGCGCCACGATCTGATAATTGCATGCGCTTTGCTGGTGTATACGTGCAAGCATAGATCGCCTTTTCCGGCGCCATCCCCATCTCGATTGCCTTTTTCAAAATATGATTAAGATGACCATTTTCGACAAAATAATCGGTCATTACATCATCAGTGACAAAGCAAAAATGCTCGTCCACCTGCTGGGTCATTAAATACTCCATAACCTCTTTTGTCATTGACTTCTCTTGAATTTCAATAAACATTCCTGCAGCAATGCGCTCTTCCATTCCCTCTACCGTTTGATGTGTATGGTCTGAATCAATTCCAGCATACACAATTTTTTGCAAATCTAAATCAAGTAGGCGCGGAACATGACCTTCGATAATGAGGTTCGGATATCGTTTGCGAACATGTGCTAATATTTGGTTTGTTTTACAATCCGGATCAGATATGACATCTGCAAAATTCATAATCTCCCCTAAACAAGCGATGTTCTCCGTTTCCATTAACTCATCAATATCGTTTATTTCAATCGATCCGCCTGTCGTTTCCATCGATGTAGCAGGAACCGAGCTTGGGATCGCAAAAAACATATCTGCGATACAATCCTTGCTTGCACGAATCATTTCCTTCATTCCAGCAATTCCAAATACATTGGCGATTTCATGAGGTTCAGGAACAATCGTCGTCGTCCCGTTTTTAATGATTCCATAGGAAAAAGTGGCAGGAGTAACCATCGTGCTTTCAATATGCAGATGGATATCGATGAGTCCAGGGACCATATACTTTCCATTTCCATCAATCACTTGTTTTGCAATGAACGTCTCTTGTCCACGTTTTCCGATATACAAAAACGATTCATCAACAATCGCGACATTGCCTTTTATAAATTTTTTAAAATAACTATTATAAACGTGCACATCCTTAACAAGGATATCAACATTCATTTCTTTCCCTCCCTGTTAGTCAACAAGCACCATTGGCTCTCTCGGAATTTCAAGCACCACTTCTTGACCAATTTGATAAGGAGTATCCATTTCCTTATTCACGGTGAGTTCTCCGATCGATGTGTCGACAACATACTGATAGCCTCTACCGAGATATGTGCTTACTTTCACTTTGCCAGGGAACGTATTTCCCGGAAAATGATCGCTCTCCTCTTTCCCGTGAATGAGTAAATCATCAGGGCGGATAGCGCCAATTTTACCTGTTTCATTCGTCATTCGTTCATTCTTGTGAATAACAAATTCGAAATCTGCTTTCTTTAGTGTAATCTCATTTCCAGCATCTTTCCGTTTGTCAAAAACAATAAAGTTCTTAAAGCCGATAAATTCAGCGACAAATTTTGTTTCCGGATACTTATATATCGAAGCAGGATTGCTTAATTGTTCAATAATCCCTTTATTCATAATCGCTACTTGATCAGAAATCGCAAAGCATTCCTCTTGGTCATGTGATACATACACAGTTGTAATTCCTAGTTCCTGCTGAATGCGCCGAATTTCTTCACGCATATTTACACGTAAATTCGCGTCCAAATTACTTAATGGCTCATCGAATAAAAGTAAATCTGGTTCGATCACAAGCGCTCTTGCAATCGCTACACGCTGCTTTTGACCACCGGAGAGCTGCTTCGGAAATCTCTTTTCAAATCCGTGTAAATTTACAATTTCCAATACATTCATTACCCGCTTTTCAATCTCATCCTTCGAAACTTTTCTTAGGCGAAGACCGAAGGCAACATTATCAAAAATTGATAAATGCGGAAATAACGCATAGTTTTGAAAGACGAATCCAAAGTTGCGCCTATTGACAGGTACTTTTGTATAGTCTTTATCTTTAAATAAAAACTTACCGCTATTCGCTTGCAAAAAACCAGCGATCAAGCGTAATGTCGTCGTTTTTCCACAACCGCTCGGTCCTAATAAGGAAACGAGCTGTCCTTTTTCAATTTCAAGATGAAAGTCTTTTAATATATTTTGTTTGTTGTAAGCGACTGATATGTCTTGTAAAGTAAATAAAGCCATCGATCATTGCCCCCATTAACGTTTTGTAAAATAAGATAATCCCATAAGCCGCTCAACGATAAACATAAATAAAGCCGTAAGAATCATTAATAATACAGATATTGCTGCAATCGTCGGGTCAAAGTAATTTTCTACATAGGTTAGCATTTGAATCGGAAGTGTACTAACCCCTGGACCTGTCATAAATACGGAAATATCAACATTGTTAAATGATTCTAGGAAAGCAATCATGACCGCTGCGATAATTCCTGATTTAATATTTGGTAAAACAATCGTGAAAAATGTTCCAAGCTTACTTGCTCCTAGGCTTTCTGCTGCTTCCTCAATCGAAAAGTCAAAATTCGCCAAGCTAGAGGAAATGACTCTAATAATGAACGGAAGCATAATGATCGTGTGACCAATGAATAAGGCCGTATAAATCGGCAAATGATAGGCAACGACAATATAGCGTAAGAACGTAAAGCCGAGCACAATCCCCGGGATTAAAATTGGAGAAATAAAGAACGTATTTAAAATGGTTTTCCCTTTAAAATCAAATCTGCTTAACGCATAAGCCGCCGGTACGCCAAGAAGCAACGCTAAAATATTGCCGGCAAAAGAAACAAGAATCGACGTCTTAAACGTGCTTATAAACATTTTTACTTGGAAAATATTTTCATACCATCTAAAGGAGAACTGTTCGGGCGGGAACTTTAAAATATTGCCGCCCTCAAATGAAGTAATAGAAATAATGACTAAAGGCCCCAGCAAAAATACAAATACTAGGAATGTAAACAGGGCCAATCCTCGACTTTTTTCCTGCATACACCCTCTACCCTTCTGGATTAATTTTTTTGGCAATGATATTCATGCCAGTAATGATTAGAATCGTCACGACAATCATGATCGTTGCAACAATGGAAGCCAATTCCCACTGGTTCAACGTAATCGCATTTTGATATAAGAATGTGGAAACAACTCGTTGCTTTCCACCTAGTAATGCCGGTGTTGTATAAGCGGTAAAACTGCCGACAAATACGAGAATGCTCCCGATCACTAAGCCCGGAATACAAAGCGGGATGACGACCTTTGCAAAGACAGCCACTCTAGAAGCACCTAAGCTTTCAGCCGCCTGTAACAGATCTACCTCAATATTTTCCATCACGCCGACTAACGTAATAATAATAAGTGGCATGAATAAATGAACCAATCCGATAATAATGGCGGTCGGTGTATACAAAATATCGAGCGGCTGATCGATTAACCCGATCGCCAAAAGTGTTTTATTGACGACGCCATTTTTCCCAATAATAATCATCCAGCTAAAAGAGCGAACAACCGGGCTCGTTAAGAGTGGGAAAATCGTTAATAATAATAAAATGACCTTTGTTCGCATTCCTACTTTAGAAATATAATACGCGACTGGAAAGCCAAGAATGATACAGATAATCGTTGTGACCAAGCTTACCCGCAGCGTCGTCAGTAATATTCCCATAAAATATCGGTCTTGAAAAAACTGAATATATCCTTGAAGGCTAAAGCCTTGCTCTGTAAAAAAAGTCGTTCCAATCGTAAACACAATCGGAGCAAACATGAAAATGGTCAAAAATAATACACCTGGTAAAAGTAACAGGTAAATAAAACGTTTTTTCATCTCATTAACCCCTGTCATATGATGAATTGATAATGCTTATAAACAGGTTAAAAAATTCCTCTGAATGAACTTCTAAACAAACGGCAACATTCTTTCTTTTGTTTAAGCGATTTTGAAAGTCACAAACAAGTTGCCCGTCACAAAGATCGCTTCTCGTTTCAACATCTACATAATGGTCTTCTGTCACCACAAGCTCTTTTTGCAACGCAACCGCGACAGCTAATGGGTCATGCATCGCACAGCCCGACACACCATTGCGTTCAAAATACCTTTTTCGGTAGTCTAACGTACTATCGTTAATATATTTTGCGAGTTTCTTATTTTCGATCATTTGGATATGCTCTTCGGTTAAAAGCACCTTTCTTGTTACGTCCAGCCCTACTTGGGTTATAGATGGGAAACCAGCTTGGATAACAATTTTCGCTGCTTCGGGATCAACAAAGATGTTATATTCTGCATTCGGCGTTACATTCCCACTGCCACGGACAACGCCCCCCATGAAGATTACTTCTTTTACTTTATGAACAATTTCCGGACATTTTTTTATCGCCAATGCTAGGTTTGTAAGCGGACCTGTCATGACTAATGTGACTTCACCAGGGAAATTAAGAACGGAATGGATGATAAAATCAGGGGCGTAACCCTCATCAGGCTGCTTTTTCGCTTGAATGTCGGCAAGTGCACCGCCAAGGCCATCCTCACCATGTACCCGATGTTCAAAAAAGGGAGTTCTAAACAGGGGAGCATGCGCCCCCTTGATCACATCGATCTGTTGCTCATTTAATAAATCTAAGATCTTGCACGTATTCCGTGTAGCTGACTCTAGGGACACATTGCCATTGACCGTTGTAATCCCTAGAATATCAAACTGACGACTTTTTACCGCTAAAATGATGGCAAGCGCATCATCGATTCCTGTATCAACATCAAGTATTAGTTTTCTCTTCATTTATGACTCCTTAAAGGGATGTTCAAAAAGTCCGGTAAAAATGACACATCGAATTTCTTCGTTGGCTTGCTTTTCCGCTGTTCAAAGCTGCGCCGCCTTGAACTTCTCGGTCCTTTTTATCCTCCTTTTTGAACACGTATTTTATTGTGAAAGCTCACGATTCCAGCGATCAATCCATGATTTCGATTGCTCATTCACAAATTTCATATTTAACGTATTCAGCTTACCGACGACATCCTCGCCATATGTTAAGCCTTCCGCTTCTTCCTCCGTCAGTTCAACCTTTGTATTGACCGGCGAGTCGATTTTTGCCTTTGCTGATTTCTCTTGAACCTCTTTACTTAAAACATAGTTAATAAACTCTTCTGCAAGTTCTTTCTGTTTGCTATCTTTTACAATGTTCACAACGTTCATGACCGCATATCCGCCTTCTTCAGGGCTGACAAACTGAACGTTTGGAACAGCTTCTTTTAAACTGCCAAGATACATTTCCATAAATGGTCCTGCAACTATTTCTCCTTGTCCAAACATATTGACAAATTCAGATGTTTGGGCATATTCTTTCACAACATTTGGCATAATTTCTTTCATTTTCTCAAATGCCTTATCCTCGTTAAACTCCGCACTGCCACTTACTTTCGATGCTGCATCTAAAAACATTGGACCTGTTGTTGTCGTGATTCCCGGGATCGTAATCGAGCTTTTAAATTCTTCGCTCCAAAGGTCTTTCCATGATGTAATCGGCGTTTTCACTTCATCGGGATTATAAGCAATACCGAATTGAGCGATCGTATATGCAGGTCCATACTCTTCACCAAGTGGCGCCTTTGCACTATCGTAAATATCGTTAATGTTAGAAATTTTACTGCGATCAATCGTTTCAAATAACCCATCATCAATTCCTTGCTGCGCATAATAATCTGATAAATAAATAATATCGATATCTGAATTCCCTTGACGCACTTTATTTAGACGATCAGCATTGTTTCCAATATCTAAAACAATTTCCACATTATGCTCTTGTTCAAACGGCTTGTACACTTCTTCTCTGAAGAAATCTTCAGCAAATCCCCATGTGGATATAACTAACTTTTTCGGCTTTTCCCCAGCATCGTTTCCATTTGAACATGCAGCAAAAACCAATGAACTAATCATTAATAATAAAATCCCACTCATGAATTTTTTCATCATAAGCCCTCCATTTTGATGTAATTGTTTATATACTACCCAAAAAAAGACAATCTTAAATAGAATTAACTTCTACCTAAGATTGTCTTTTCTTTGTAAACAAAGTTCAGATAAATCATTAGCTTTTTACATGGCGTTCCGCTTAGATAAATCCAAACAGGAAATCCATCATTTATTATTTTTTAATCTCTATTATAAATACTGTTGATTTCCACTCTAGGAAAATGCCTTCCGCTACAATTATCGGAATCTATTATGAATCAACATTCACGTTTAACAGAGCTTTCTTTTAAAACGATATTCGTAAAAGCGAGTTGTGTCATAGAGTCATAATCTCTTAAAATCGCTTCAATTTCCCAGTTTAATTCTGTCTCAAGCTTTTGCTTTAATTTTCTTTTGTACAGAAGCGACATATGGAAATCTACTTCTACCTTTAGATGAGGAACCTCTTCCTCTAAGGCAGCCGATCTTGATGCACGCCGATGTTTCGCTTGAATCGTAACGATGTTTTTATCTATTCCCACTTTAAGCAGCGTTGTACCAGAACCGAACAATTCCTTCGACACATCGTTATACATATGAGAAAGGAGCTTTTTTATATCACTTGAGTTTATCGGATGGATACGAATCACCTGCCAAAACGATTTGTTCGATGTAATTATACAGAGCATCTAAGAATTTATCAAGGGGAATATTCGTCTTTCAAAAAAGATAAATCACTTTTATCGATTTACTCACAAATATTATTGGCGAATCACGAACATCTACTTATTCTCAGTATTTTTTGACAACGTTAAATAGGCAAACCCTCTTGATTGTAATAAGGGGGCTTTTGCTCACTTTCTTTACGAGTAATGAACAGATTACCTAATATTAACTGGGGCACCTTCATTAGGAGATCATTTATGACACTTAAAGAAATATTTTCACTCAATTTCCATTTTGAAGCATCAAGTAATGTCAGATATCACAATAACGATTAATCCCGTGAATTCACCGTAAATGATAAAGATAACAATGATATTAGAACAAATGCGGAAAAATCCGCTATATTCGTAATACGTTCCCAAAACAAGCCGACTACTTCGACAGGAATTAGAGTAAAAAATTGAACTTCTTGCACGCTGTTTTTATCTAGCTTCATTCAATAAACAATCAGTGGAAATGACCAAACATTTCCACTGATTGTTAGAATGATGACGAATTAATCAATTTTAGCTAATAAATTAACTTAAAATATTATATTTTATCAAGCTCTCTTTTTTCTCTGAATCAAAATGAATCCAATTCCACATAGCATAAACAATGCGCCTATGAACAGTGCATTATAGTAATTTGAGGCAGTATTAGGCAATTTATTATCTTTGACGTTTTCTCTTGGATTAAGATTGTCATCATTTTCTTTAGATTCTTCAACGTTGTTCTTATCTTTTGGTTCTTCACCAACATTGTTATCCTTAGGTTCCTCGGTATTATTGCCTTTCGGATTTTCACCATCATTATTATTTTTAGGTTCCTCGTTATCATCATCTTTCGGTTCTTCGCTCAATTCAAAAACAGAGAATGTACTAAAGTGAGTTGTAATAGCAGAAACTGTCTCATTTTCTGCATCGTAAGTACCTCCAATGCTTTCCCATTCACTTGTTTCTTCATTTAAGTAGAATATGTTTAGGTTATTTGCGTTTGAAGCCTTTTTAGGGTCGATTTTGAAAGTAAGTGTGATGCCATCTTTAAATGTGCGAATTTGTCCATTATTAATTGAAAAATCATATGTTTTACTTAAACTCTTATCCGCCTGTTGAATTTTTGTTATATCAATTGTTATTTCTCCAGACACATCACTAAATACTGTTGCAGGAATTGACAGTTGGACATCGGCATTTGAAATTTGTAATGTTAGTCCAAGCTCTTTCATTATTTCAACTTGCTCTTTAGAAAGCTTCAATGATTCTGAAGCTAAATCTATCGAAACTTTTCCTTCTTTCTCATTCACGGTAAAGCCTTCAGATATCGCAAACAATTCTTTTGCTCTTTCATAAGGAGTCTGTTCATCTGGGTCTTCCGTTTCATCCGGATCTTCCGTGTCGCCATATGTTTTCTTAAATGTTTCCAGCGCATTGTTCAAACGTGTACGCGCTTCATCTGTCGTTGCCTGCTCAGATGGAATCCGAACTGCTTCCGCATTCGCAAGTGTAATTGCATTGGCTAGCGATGCGAGAGCAAGCTCATAATACTGACCTGCTTGTCCACTATCAACCGCATTTTTGTATGCGGATGTCGCAGTTTGAATCAATTCGTATAGCTCTTGATTGTTCACTTCGTTAAAATTCAACCGAACATCATGTGTACGATCATCATTTTTTTCAGGTACAACAGTACGCACTTGAGCATCTAGTAATTTAGACAAACTGTCAATTTCAAACGTAACTACTCGTGTATCATTGCCTTTGTCTTCACTAACTGTTGCAGCTTCAACGAATTCCTCGTCTATTTTCACTTTAAACTCTGACACATTGCTACTACTAGTTATTGTGAAGGATACATGTAAGCCACCTTCATCGTCAGTAGCAACGAGTGCAGGTTTTTCAAAATACTGTTCCATTATAGAAAACTCGGCATTACTGCTATGAGCAACTGAAAAGTGGACTTGCTTTGTTTCAGCAGCTTTAAACGTATCGATCGCATTCTGCAATGTGGTAGTAGCATTCAAAATTTCTGGCCGTGGTGCTGACAGTTGATCCGCCGTTTCTTGTGCTGTTGCAATTACAGCCTCCAACTGATCAATATAATAAACGGAATGCTGGCCTACCTCGGTACCTGCTTCCGCTCCCTCGACAAGCATTTGTGCATCAGTGATTAGTTCCTTTAGCTTATCCAAGTATGCTTTATTAAAGCTGATAAATACCGTTTTACGTTCATCTTCCGGAAGTTCCATTGGATATTGTAGTTTCCATAAACCTTGCCATAATTCATCTGTTTGCAAATAGGTACGATTTTGACTTCTAACGGTAGTCGATTGGTATACCTTAATTGTATCTGCATGTTCTCCAGTCAATTCGGATTGGAAAATAGGTGTATTCGTCAAATTAGGATTTTTGACAGCGGGCGCTAGACTACTTGTCCAGTTTCCAAAAAATCCGTCTGTTGCCTTTGCTGAAACTTGTCTTATTGAAGCATCAGTTAATATATCGTCCGTATCATAAAAAGCGAAATGAGCAAATGCTTGATAATAGTCAGGACCGGCCTGCTGCAGCATAACTGCATGAGGACTAATATCTCCAGCATGTGGGGATATTTTAGCATCCTTTTCTAAAGAATCCAGCACTATGATTTCAAAATCACGGGCTACCAAGCGCTGCTTATCAAATAGTTCCCAATCCCCTTTAGTATTTGATTCATTAAACATTGCCATTACTTCTGCTTGGGTTGCCCGTTCATTATCTATCACAGCCTGAGCTTTGACAATTTGTTCTTTTATATCTGTAATCGGACCTTTATAACCAACACTCGAACCATAATATTTTTGAGGCAAGTACTCTCCATCAGATACTGGCGTGAGAGTAATGTCAGCTGGTTTTCCCGCCTCACGCTCGCCAGCATCTGCCTTGCCCTCGATCCATGTAGTAGCTGTTTCAATCCATTGAATTAATCTCGATTTATCTACAGAAATACGGGTTGATTGGAATGTTTTGATTGCTTGGTTGGCAATTATATAAGCAGCTTCCAAAGTATCCCCTGCTAAGCTTTCCGCAAGTTCTAACTTGCTTTGTAGCGTCGCTTTTGCCCCTATTGGATATGTTCCGTCATAGTCTCCTTCCACCGCTGATTCAAGCAACGTGTAGCCTTCAGCGATACGGTGCGCAAACAGCTCTTCTGTTATATCGGAAGCTATTGGTTCTTCATCATCATCAGAGTTGTCTGGAAGTGTGATATCAGTTACATTTATTTCAAGCTGAGCATTATACCAATGATTGTAAGGTTCAGGAAGCCCAAAATAGTTTTCTATATCGTTGATATGCATTAAAACATCTTGCTTTTTCCATATATCTTCAATTTCTAATTGAACAACAACATTATCTGGATTTTCAGCATCTCGAACAGTATGCTCTGTGTATCCTTCTTTTCCAGTCGCAGTTTCTACATTATCGACTTTCGTAATTACTGCTTTAGTTGCATCCGCATTACGAGATGCTAAATATGCAAATGTAACGTAATTTACTTTCGATACTTCATGCTCAAAAACTGCTTTTCCACTTGAGATGATTAGTTTTCCACTATCTTGTACCATAAAGGAGTTTGCTGCTGATGTTTCTGTAGTACCATCTTTAACATATCGATAGGAAACTTCATATTCTCCATCAGGAATAACTGACCCAACTTCAACTAAAGTAGCCATAGAATTGGGTGCTGCGATGCCAACTAACAATAATGCAATCGATAACAAAACTATTATTTTATTAAATCGCTTCAAAATACATAAACTCCTTTTATATTAAATTTATTTTTGTCTGCATCAAACTCAATATTATATGTCTAACAAATGAAAATACTTCGTCACAACCTTGTTAACAAGCTAATGCTCTTCGTAGATCGAAACAACATCAATATTAATAGAGTACTCTCCAAACAAAGTCATGATCATTGTGTTAGATGAGAATCATAACTACCTGCATAAAAAATTTGATGCCCACTATGATACTCCTTCTTACCCGCCTATTTGCAACAACAGAAATAATCAATCAGCACAAATGCTCACACCAACTGATCCCTTATTCACTCCTTAAATTTGATTTAATATGACATTTTAATTGTAGGCATTCCTCCTTAACTTCTATCGAACATTCCGATCGGAATCGTCATAAATCTTGTAATATTAAGACAATAACCCTAACAATGATAATGATAATCATTATCATTGAAAGTGTCAATATTTTCTTTAGTTTTACATATTAACCTAGAATCATTGATTTTTATTGATAATTTTTCCTTCGATAGGTGTCGCGGGGTAACAAAGTGCGGTGGAGCTCCTCATAGCTCTTTTTACGTATATTTCCAATGACGCAAGATTTTACCTGCCAGTTAAGTACACAAAAATCCCGTTATTTAAAGCGCTAGCAAATTGTTTGTTTTTTAGACGATCTTGGTGATGAACTGTACGCCGAACCATCACAGAAATGTATAAAACACGACGGGAAATTGAATCTTTTTCGAGGATCAAGCAAAAGTCTTAATTTACCTCCGGGAAGTCAAATCACGGAATAGTATGTTTAACATCTAAAACAAATACAATTTAAAAACACAATATACAGTGATAAATATCACAAACAAACACATTATGTTGTGATATTATCCAAACTAATGATTGAAAGGAGGGATTCGGGTGCAACTACTCATATTTAAGTCAGCTTTTTGCTCTAAATGTCCTACTGTCGTTCGTTTTTTAGAGCAGCACGCTGTGGATTTTCAACTATTTGATACTGAGATTCGTACTGATCTCGTTAGCCAATTTCATATTCAATCCGTTCCGACTACAATTTTACTTGATGATCGACAAGTTGAGATACATCGAAGCATAGGAGTAAACCCCCCGGAATTAATGAAAATAATCCAAACCATTCAAGGAGTGTATTAACGATGTTTACAAGTTCGGAAGAAATGATTCAAACATTCACTGCAAATAGAGAAGATAAAAAATCCGATTATTTAAAAAGGGAAAATAGTAATTATGTTTATTCTTTGCCATTATTACGCCATAATCTAAATAATTTAGCAGAGGAAGAATATTTATTTACTCACGTTCTTCCCACAAAAATAAAAGAGTTGTATGACGAAGGCATCGTTTATGTTCATGATAAACAGCTTGCGCCATATTGTGTCTCAATTAGTTGTCTTGATATTGCAACGAAGGGAATTCCTTCTTTAGCAAAAAATATGATCTCTTCAAAGCCAACAAAACGACTGCAAATTTTACTCCGGCATTTTAGTAATGTCGTAACATTAATTTCACAGCAAGTATCTGGGGCAGTCATGCTTGCCCAGCTATCTACCATTGCCGCCTCTTATTTATATGATGAAGAACTCAATGGCAGAAACTACACAGATGACGATTTAAAACAGTTATTTCAAAGTTTTATTTGGGAGTTGAATATGCCCCTTCGTTCCGGAGCTCAAAGCAGTTTTTCTAATATTACTTTGGAGTTTGGTAAGCCATCGGAAGAAATAAAAGATGAATACATCATCATAGGAGGAGACGCAAGATTTATTCAATATAAGGAAATACCAAGTGAATATTTCGATCGTATCAATCAGGCGATTATTGACGTGATGAGTGAAGGCACGGGCAAAGAGGGAATCCCGTTCACCTTTCCCCTTTTAACGGTACAGATCGATGATCATTTCAATTTTAACAATCCATTATTTTGGGAGTTACTAGATAAAATGTACCAATGGGGCGGCGTATATTTTGAAAACTTTAAGAGAAAACCATTCGAAGATCCTTATTACACACAGTTAAACCCATACTTAGTAGCAAAAGATCCGGAAGTAAGCCGGAGCCTTTGCTGCCGACTACAAATTAATCTCGAAACATTGTCTAAGGCGGGTGGCGGTGTTTTTGGCTCCTCGACCGGCTCCACTGGTGCCGTTCAAGTATTAAATCTGAATATGAATCGGCTTTTACTCGAATTCGGTCACGATCTCACACTATTAAAAAGCAAGCTTCGTGAATATATGGAAGTCATGCAGGAAGCACATATGGCAAAGCGTAACTGGATTGAAAATAATAAAGAGCTTTACCCTACCTTCTTCTCCTTTAACGAGAATTTAAAAAATTACTTCAATGTTTTCGCTATCACAGGAATGAATGAAGGTTTAATCAATTGTGGTTATCCACTTGGGATCAAAGATGTGAATGGGAAGCAATTAGCCCATACATTAATGCAATATATGACAGAAATCGTGAATGAAATGATCGTGCGTGATCAAGTCGCTTGTGGAATTGAGTACGCACCAGCTGAAAATGCAGCGATTAAACTAGCGAGACATGATTTAAAATGGGCGAAGAAAAATAATCGAGACATTTTCGTACAAGGGGAAGGAGAAAATCCATATTTAACGAGCGGATGCATGACGCCATTTTCTGAAGATGATTTCTCGGCTCAACTCGAAAATAGTACAGAGTTTCAAGGTTATGCAACATCCGGAAGCGTTTTGCATCACTTTTTAGAGGAAAAAATTGCACCTAAACGTTTAGCTCACTATTTAGATCATATTTTTCAAAAGCCAATCAATTATATTACGTTGACGCCAACGATCACCTCATGTATGGAATGCGGACAGAAAATAATTGCCGAAGATGCGAAACATATAAAGGATTGCCCGTTATGTAAATCAACTGATATTGCTACATTCAGCAGGGTTATTGGCTATTTAAAAATGATAGCCCGTAAAAATATTAATGTGGATGAACAAGGCTATTATCAAGGGGAATTTAATTTTTGGTCAAAGGCTCGAAGACATGACTGGAATGTGCGGCATCGGTTAAAAGCGGATGATTTAAAGGTCAAGAAGGAAGGCTCTTGCTTACAATGAAATTTTATCATTCATTTATTCGAACATTCACAGATGTGCCTAATCATACGACTTTATTAGTGCATTCCTTATCTGGATGTCCTTTACGCTGTTTTGGCTGCCATAATTATGACGAAATTATTGCCCATACACCCGAACATTATAAAACTGAAAAGGATTTTTATGTATTTTTAAAGAGAAGCGGATTTCTCTTTGATGCTGTTATGTTTAGTGGCGGGGAATTTTTAATCAATCCAATCGATGAAATCATTAAGTTATGTATGAAAGTACGCAAAATTTTTCCGGGTAAAATCATTATTGCTACATCTGGTATTTACAATGTAAAAATAAAGAAATTGTACGCACTCGGTCTTGTTGATGGATTCCACATCGATATGAAATTGCCCTACCATATACTTGATATCGTAGAACATAAATCTATTTTTGAAGATGTGATTGGAATTACACCGACAAACCAATTGATTGATAATTTACTAGATAGCATTAACTCTGTGATCAAGCACAACTCTCCACTTGATCAAGTACGCACGGTAAAATATCCGATTTTAGCAGCGGAATTTTTTGATGCGATTAAAGAGTATGTGGAGAATCGAAAGCAACATTACTCAAGCGATGTTCCGTATTTTTTAAATGATTTTTTATATGTATAGTTTAACTCGAAAAATCTGGATGCAATGAGGGCAAGAGTATAATTGATTAGAAGATCCAATGGTGCTCTTGTCGAAATTTTTCAAAGGCAACTTCATAGAGAAGATGATAAACTATGAAGGTGAGCATCTGTCTATAAAGCTCTTCTTCATGGGGAATGGCAGCTGCGATCGACATGCTTGTAAATATGACCGAGGAGGAGTTTTACATGAAATACAATGTCATTAAAAATACAGACCTACATGCTTCGAATATGATTATGGGCTGTATGCGCCTGCCCCAGCTTTCACTTGTTGAAATTGAGCATCTCATTCGAACAGCAATGGATGAAGGAATTAATTTCTTTGACCATGCGGATATTTATGGAAAGGGTCGTTGCGAAGAATTATTTGCTGAAGCAATTCAAATGAACGATGACATCCGCGAGAAAATGATCATTCAAAGCAAATGTGGCATCCGCTCTGGATATTTTGATTTTTCGAAAGAGCATATTCTCAATTCCGTCGACGGAATTTTAAAACGCCTAAACACAGATTACTTAGATATTTTACTTCTTCACCGCCCTGATCCATTAATGGAGCCTGAAGAAGTTGCGGAGGCATTCGATCAGTTACATAATAGTGGGAAAGTTAAATATTTTGGCGTGTCCAATCATAATCCTGCTCAGATTGAATTATTGCAAAAATACATCTCCCAAAAATTAGTCGTCAATCAGCTTCAGTTTAGCGTTGCACATACACCGATCATCGACTCGGGCATTACGTTAAATATGGATGTCGACCAATCGATTAATCGCGATAGCAGCGTGCTTGACTATTGCCGTTTGCAAGATATGACGATCCAAGCTTGGTCTCCATTTCAGAATGGATTCTTTAAAGGACCGTTTCTTGGTGACTTGGAAAACTTCCCTGAATTAAATGAAGTCATTGATGAAATTGCGGAAAAATATGAAGTAACGAACACAGCCATCGCGACAGCATGGATTACACGCCACCCGGCCAATATTCAAGTCGTGCTTGGAACAACAAACGTGCAACGCTTAAAAGACGCGTGTAAAGGCTCTGAGCTTCGTCTGACGAGAGAAGAATGGTCCCGAATATATAAAGCCGCTGGAAATATCATTCCTTAATTTAGGGGCATTCGAACAGCCGTCGAGTTACCTTAATGATAAAAGTATGCTATTAATGGGAAATAGATAATTACTTAAGCATAAGGGGCTATTCAAACGTCAATAAAAGTTTGAATAGCCCCTTGTTTATGTTAATTCATTGTCATTCCGCCTGTCACATTAATCCCTTGCCCTGTCATATAATCAGAGTAGGTTGATGCTAAAAAGATAACGACATTGGCAATATCTTGTGGTGTCGCTGTTCTTCCTAAGGGAACTTGCGAATAGTCCTCATCCTTAATTGCCTCTGCATCTAGTCCCCTTAGTTCACCACCAATTACTCTTTCAGTTCTTTTCATATCCGTCTCAACGATCCCTGGACATACAGCATTTACATTGATTTGATCTTTGGCAAGTTCCAATGCCATCACTTTCGTAAGTCCTAACACCGCGTGTTTGGAAGCGACATAGCTCCCCATTAAACGATAGCCATTTTTCCCGGCTTGTGAGGAAATATTAATAATCTTTCCACCTTCGCCTTGTTCGATTAACACCTTTGCCACCGACTGACTGCATAGATATACCCCTTTCGCATTCACATCCATGACCCGATCCCAATCTTTTTCTTGAATATTTACGGCATAGTCCATCGAGGATATTCCTGCATTATTCACCAAAATATCTAATCTGCCAAAATGATTTCTAATCATTTGGACCGTTTCTTCTACTTGATCACTGTTAGCGACATCCGCTTTGACATATAGTAAACGTTCATTAGGGCTTTCTTGCTCTGTTCGATCGATGACAGCTACCGATGCTCCGCAATCTATGAACGCTTCGACAATCGCCTTTCCGATTCCTTGTGCCCCGCCTGTAACGATCGCGACTTTACCTGTTAAGTCCATGCAATACATCTTTATTCCCCTTTTCTATTCGCGGCGTGCTTTACTCGCAAAGAAATTGCCCGCAGATTGAATTCCCTGAACAACAATAATTAAGATCGCAACGGTAACGACGATTGCGACTGTATCGAATCGCTGATAACCATAAGAGATCGCAAGGTCACCGATGCCACCTCCTCCTACTGTTCCAGCCATTGCCGTCGCACCAATTAGTCCGATCGTGGCTGTTGTCATCGTCAAAATAAGCGAGCCAAACGCTTCCGGCAACATAAAATACCAAATCACTTGAAAGGGCGTCGCTCCCATCGCCTCTGCTGCTTCCAATATGCCCGGGTTTACCTCAAGCAACGAATTCTCAACAAGCCTGCCAATATAGGGAGCAATATAAATAATTAGAGGCACAATCGCAGCGCTCGTCCCCACAGATGTTTGCACGATTAATCGTGTAAATGGAATGATCGCGACTAATAAAATGATAAACGGCAATGAACGAAAAATATTAATAATCGGATTGAGAACCGCATAAATAAATTTATTTTGCAATAAACCACCTGGACGAGTAATCACGAGGATAATTCCAATCGTAATACCTAATAACGATCCGATGAGCAACGAAATTCCAACCATCAGCACAGTCTCATATAAAGCTTCTAATAATTGGTCCAATGTTATGATCGTTTTCATACCAACGCTTCCTCCTCAACATGTACACCTAAATCTTCTAAAAACAGCGCCGCTTTATCGATCACAGAGTCATCACCATGTAATTCGATGATCATGGTACCAATCGTCGTGCCTTGAATTTCTGTCATATTAGCAAAAAGCGTATTCACTTCCAGATCATATTGGCGGATCAGACTGCTTAATATTGGCTGAGAAGCAGAGCCACCTACAAATTTAAGCCTGAACAACCGCCGATTTGGACGAAAGGTCAACGTCTTCAACACACTATTAGGAATCTCATTTTGCATTACCGTTTGGACAAAACTTTGTGTTGTCGAATGCTGAGGATTACCAAATACATCTAAAACCTTTCCTTGCTCAACAATTTTTCCTTTCTCCATGACAGCTACTTTATTGCAAACCTTTTGAATAACGCCCATTTCGTGGGTAATCATCATGATTGTAATGTTATATTCTTCATTGATTTTCTTTAAAAGCTCTAATATCGACTGTGTCGTTTGTGGGTCTAACGCAGATGTCGCCTCATCACAGAGCAAAATCGATGGATTGCTTGCAAGCGCGCGGGCAATTCCTACACGTTGCTTTTGCCCGCCAGATAATTCCTTCGGATAACTTTTTTCCTTATCACTAAGTCCGACAAACTGTAATAATTCCATCACTCGTTCACGAATTTCCGCCTTATTTCGCTTTAAAAGAACAAGGGGAATCGCAATATTATCAAAAACGGTTTTCGTTTCCAGTAGATTAAAATGTTGAAAGATCATACCAATCTTCTTTTTCACTTGTCGTAGTTCTTTGACGCTATAACGATCAAGTGGCTCACCGTTTACAAATACTTGCCCGCTAGTTGGCTGTTCCAAGCAATTGACCATGCGAATTAATGTACTTTTTCCGGCTCCGCTATAACCAATGACCCCAAATATATCACCCTTCTCCACTTGCAGTGATACGCCCCTAAGCGCCTCATTGGATATTCCATTGCGCATATACGTTTTATAAACGTCTTTGAGTTCAATCAAGATGACCCCTCCGTCGCTTTGTTAAAAATGCCTGTTTTCGCCATTCGATTAACTGCTTCAAGCATTCGTTCTTCATCATTCAGTAAATTGACCCGTACGTAGGAAGAACCATTTTCACCAAAACCTTCTCCAGGTGCAACGGCAACATGAGCTTCATCAAACAGAAAATCAGCAAATGTTTTCGATGTAAATCCTTCGGGAACACGGAACCACGCAAAAAATGTTCCAGGTGTATATGGAACGTTCCAGCCCATTTTCCGAAACTGTTGGACGAGAAAATCACGCCGTTTTTCATATCGCTGGCACAGTTCTCGCACTGGGTCTTGGGGACCAAGCAAGGCCTTAACAGCCGCATCTTGGACCGCTCCAAAAATCGTACTGTATGCGTGCGAATGGAAATGTTTAAAACTTTTAATAATCGAGGCATTTCCGACAACGAAGCCAAAGCGCCACCCAGCCATGTTATATGTTTTAGAAGCTGAATATGTCTCGATTCCGTATTCTTTCCCTCCAGGGATTTGCATTAAGCTGATTGGCTTATGACCATCAAATCCAAAAGCACCATAAGCAAAGTCATTTAGGACCGGAAATTGATTTTTAGCAGCAAAAGCAATGCTTTTCTCAAAAAAGTCTTCGGTCGCTAGAGCACCCGTCGGATTATTCGGGTAATTAAGAATGAGTAATTTTACTTTTTCCACAATCTCTTCGGGAACCGTTTCATAATTCGGTAAAAATCCATCTTGTTCATAAACCGGAATTTGATAAAAGTTTGCCTTTGCTAATGTAGCAGCCGTCTCATAAGCAGGATAAGCGGGATCTGTTGTTAGTAAATAGTCCCCAGGATTAAGGAGAACTTGCGGAATTCCGGTAACGCCAATGCCTGATCCTTGGAAAATAGCAATTTCTGTATCAGGATCGAGCTTAACTCCATACTCTCGCTTATAAAACAATGCAATGGCTTCCAATGTTTGCTTTTTGCCGAAAAAGGGTGAATAGCCGTGATTTTCCTTTACGTCGACCGCATTCTTTAATGCTTGAACAACAGAGTGTGGTGTTGGTAAATCCGGGTTCCCACTAGCTAAATTGATGACATCAATTCCTTTGCTTTTATATAAAGCGACTTTTTCATATATGCCGGCGAAATAATGATCTGGTAACTGGTTAACGATACGAGCTGCTTTAAACTCCATCAAATTCATTCCTTTCCATAAATAAAAAAACACATGATCTATTCCTCCAAAAAAATGGAGGAATAAATCACGACACAGTCTTACTCATTAAAATATTCTGGCAATTGGTAGCCATCATAATCTGGATTAGACGTAATATAATCTTTGAACTCTTGCGAATGATACCCTTTTATTATATCTTTCACGAATGGTTGATCAAGATTTTGTTTATCTACACCGACAATGACCATAAATGGATCTGTTAATGTTTCAAGTTGAAGTGCTGAAGTCAATTTAATATTGTTCGCTACCGCAAAATTCCCTTGAATCAATGCAAAGTCAACATCCTCTAATGCTCGTGGTCCTTGTGCAGGATCTGTCTCTAAAAATTTTAGATTATGTGGATTTGCTTCAATGTCATGAATAGACGCTTGCAAAGGATCAATATTTTCTTTGATTTGAATCCAGCCAACTTCCTCTAATACTTTTAAAGCACGAAGTAAATTCACTGGTTCATTCGGAAGATTCACTTGGGCTCCGTCACTCACTTCATCAAGGCTGCTATGTTTTTTAGAATAAAGCCCCATCGGCGGAGTTGGCACTTGAATGGCTCCCGCTACTTCGATCTTTTCCCTTTCATTGATTGAATCAAGATAAAGCGTATGCTGATGTACATTCGCATCAAGATCGCCCTTTGCAACGGCTACATTCGGCTGAATTCCGTCTGTAAAATCTTTATATTCAATCGTGTATCCTTCCTTCTCAAGATAAGGCGCTACACCGTTTTTAAATTGATCATTATATGGGCCGGGGTTAAAGCTGATACGAATCGTTTTCTTTTCTTCATCCGTTTTCCCTGATGATGCACTATTCCCGCACCCAACCATAACGATAGATAAAATGGCAATGACTAAAATCGGAAACATCCATTTCTTTTTCATTCCTTACTCTCCTCAGCATATTGAATTTTGTAAAAAATAATACCAAGTATTTTCATGCGATTAATTAAAATAAATGGTATACTGCTTATTACATACTGTCAACACCCTTTCATATTTTCATAAATAAATTAAAAAGGGATTTACTTTCATGAGGATGGTGTGATAGGTTAGTCATAAAAAATAGAAGGGATGATTAAAATGGCAAAGGTAGAAAGTTTTCTGCTTGATCATACAATTGTAAAGGCTCCATACGTTCGACTTGCTGGTACGGAGCAACATACGCAAGGTAGTAAACTACAAAAATACGATTTACGATTTTTACAGCCAAATGAAGATGCAATGCCAACGGCTGCGGTTCATACATTGGAGCATTTGCTTGCCACGTATATGCGTGATGAATTAGATGGGATTGTTGATATTTCACCAATGGGATGCCGTACAGGCTTTTATATGATCATTTGGGATGAACATGATCCGAAGGATGTTGCTGCTGCTTTAACAAACGTGCTAAAGAAAGTAATCGAGACAGAACATGTTCCAGCCGTCTCTGCCCTTGAATGTGGAAATTACCGCGATCATTCGCTTTTTAGTGCCCAAGAATACGCAAAATTAGTCATTGAGGCAGGTCTTAGTGACGACCCATTTCGTAAATAATTTTTTTAATGCTTGACATTCAGATAAACCCACTGTAAAGTAATTGTTAATTCCAAATTTTATATGCAATTTTCTTATCCAGAGAGGTGGAGGGACTGGCCCTGTGATACCTCAGCAACAGACTTTTCTAAGTACTGTGCTAATTCCAGAAGCGTAATGCTTGAAGATAAGAAGAGAAAAGCTTATTCATTGCACCCTCTTCTTATTTTTTAAGAAGAGGGTTTTGTTTTTATAAAAATACATAGGGAAAGTGGGAATGAACAATGAGTATTACATTGACGAAAGCACCATTCAGAGCGGATCACGTTGGGAGTTTATTGCGGCCAGAAAGCATCCATAAAGCAAGAAAGGAATTTCAAGAAGGCATCATTACGGCGGAGCAATTACGTGAAATCGAAACAAAGGAAATTAAGCGGATCGTTGATAAACAAATTGAAGTGGGCTTAGAGCTTGTCACAGATGGAGAATTTAGACGCCGCTTTTGGCATACCGATTTCTTAGAACATTTAAATGGAATTGAAGGCTATGTTCCAGAAGTAGGATATATTTTTAATGGGGACGAAGAAACGGAAAGATATAACGTCCGCAATGTTGGGAAGATTTCATTTAATCCAGACCACCCGCATGTGAAAGATTTTATTGAATTCAATGAAATTGTTGCGGGGCGTGCGGTTGCCAAACAAACAATTCCAAGCCCGAATCAATTATTTAATGTTGGAATCCGAGATGAAAGCATTTATCCAGACATTGAAGAGTATGCCAAAGATGTTATTCAAGCGTATCGTGATGCGATTCAAGCTTTTTATAATGCTGGTGTTCGCTATTTACAATTAGATGATGTGTATATTGCCGGGCTGTCTTCCCCAGATATTCCTTTTAATGACGGGCAATATTCAAGAGAATACTTAATTGACTTAGCTCTTAGAGTAGCAAACGGTGTATTGGAAGGAAAACCAGAGGATCTAGTCGTTACAACTCATTTATGTCGCGGAAACTATCGCTCTAATTGGGCATTCCAAGGCAGTTACGGATTAATCGCGCCAACATTATTCGCAAAGGAAAAAGTGAATGGCTTCTTCTTAGAATACGATGATGAGCGTTCAGGTGATTTTACTCCATTAGATCATATTCCTAACGGCGGTGCGCATGTTGTCCTTGGGGTTGTCACTTCGAAAAATGGTGAGTTGGAAGATAAGGAAGTCATTAAGGCGCGGATCCATGAAGCGGCAAAATATGTCCCACTAGAGCAGCTTTGCTTAAGCCCGCAATGCGGATTTGCCTCGACACACCATGGGAATAAACTGACAGAAGAACAGCAATGGGAAAAGCTGAAGTTCATCGTTGAGATTGCGAAGGAAGTTTGGGGATAATCGGTTAAATGAGTTGTAGAGGTAAGGGGCTCATTGCCCCTACCTCTACATTGATCATAAGTTAGGTAAATAGAAAAGTAGCTATTCTGATCGAACCCATTCCATCATTTTTTGTATGAATGGGTTACATTTTTTTACAATCGGTAGTAAAGTACGGATAAACGGTAGTAACAGCTCAATAATCGGTAATAAAGTACTGACAATCGGTAGTAAACCTTGAAAGATCGGTAGTAACTTGCAAAAAGTTACCTTCTTTTCTTCTTTGGATCGAAAGGAAGCTTATTTTTATTTTTACTTTCAAATATGACTTGAACATAAAAATTCTTTTCATCGAAATTTTGCACACCTATCACTTTTCCTTTACGACCTTTAACTTTTATTTCCTCACCAACGGAAGGAACATCTTTACGGAGCTGCACTAATAACGTATTTTTATTCTCTTTAAAATGAACAATACGCATTTTTCCTCACCTATTTCATATGGAATGAGATACTCAAATTATCTCCTTCGTATAAAATATAAAATCATCGTGAGATTTAGACCAAATAATGTCTATTTACGGAGCCCATCTATTCATATTTTTCATAAAATACCGTTTCATCTCTGCTTAACATTTTTTTCGCTTTCGGCTTTACTTCTGGGTAACCAAGACCTAGGATGGCGACGATTCGCCTGTCTAATGGGATGTTAAGTGCTTGCCTTGCATATGTTTCACGTCTTTCCGATTCTTCCTGATCTTCCGAATGGTAAACAGCCCCAAATCCGACGCCTATGCCAAGCTCCTCCGCAGTTAGCCAAATAAAAGCCGATGCAATTGATGCGTATTTACTCACATCTGGTCGTCCTGTAATGACGATCGCCGCTTGAGCGCCCGACATCTATTTCATAAATGGCGTTGTTTTTTCTAAATGATCGAGCATTGCTCGCTCTTCAACGACAATAAACTCCCGCGATAGTAAATTGTTTCCTGACGGAGCATAGTAAGCTGCATCCACTATTTGTTCCACTATTTCCTCTGGAATCGCCTTATCTTGAAAACCAGTGATCTCACGCCTTGTACGAATGACATCTAATATAGACATACAATCCCTCCCTTTTGATTTAATTCTACTATGGATCGTGTAGACAATTCCGTTAATTTTTTATCATTAAGAACAATGATCATCGTGATATAATATTAGGAAGGAATACGAAGGTGGGATTCATATGAAGGATTTGAAGGATCTTTTTACTACCGCCCAAACGAAAAAGGAAATGAAGAAGGATGCGTTTTTATTTCAAGAAGGCGATCATGCCAACGATATCTTTTACATTCATTCCGGGAAAGTCCGAATAGGTAAATTAACTCCAGATGGACGGGAGATCACATTTCGAATTTGCAGTGCCGATGATTTCATTAGTGAAATCACGCTTTTTTGTGCACCTTCCAAATATACCGTACACGCGAAGGTCATTGAAGAAGGCAGCTATTCAAAGGTGAGTAAATATGAGCTTGAAGAGAAGCTCCTGCTTTATCCAAATCTGAATATCGAACTGACAAAGATGATGTGTATTCATCATCAAAAAACACAGTCGAAGTTCCGGGATCTTATTTTGCATGGAAAAAAAGGCGCTCTTTACTCGACGCTTATCCGCATGTCGAACAGCTACGGTGTAGAAGTCGACGATGGTGTTTTGATCAATCAAGCCTTTACGAATCAAGAGCTTGCCAATTTTTGCGGAATGAGCCGGGAAGTCGTTAATCGCATGTTGGGATCATTAAAAAGAGATGAAAAAATCTCTTTACTAGATGGAAAAATCCTTATTCATGATTTAGCGTTTCTAAAATCAGAAATTCATTGTGAAAACTGCCCTGTGGAGATATGTAATATTGATTGATGTGACTTTTAAATAGATAATTGCGCAAGTTTTCGAAGTAATTGCGCCACTTTTTGAGATAATTGCGTATCTTTAGGCATAATTGCGTGAATTTGGACGCTAATTGCGTATTTCGCTATTTTAAATTCAAAATGTGATCTGCATCATTGCAGATCGCTTTTTTTATGTCTAAATTTCGAATTCAAGAGAAAAACAGGTCTCGGTGTGACTTTTGTCACTGAGCACGCACTTTGAACGCAGTACGCTTTAATTATAAAAGAAACGTTTGGAGGGTGAGGGCGAAATGAAAGAACCGAATTTGAAAGGAACGCTAATCAGTGTTCTTGCTGTTGGGATCATTATTATAGTCATGTGGTTTGCGGTTTATGGCCTTTACGTTTCGAGATAACAGAAAAAGTAGGTGAGGATATGCATTGGCATAAATATGAGAAGATTTGGTTAATATTTGGGGCGGTGTCATTGGTTTTATTTTTAAGCATCGTTGGGGTGACAGCGTTTTCCCACGGACATACACCTGCCGGCGGAATGGATACCATTGATCCAGAAAAAGTACATGAGATCGCACCGTTTGACAATCCAGGTGTGAGACAAATTGATGAGGATACGTATGAAGTAGCCATTATTAGCATGGCATTTGGTTACACTCCCTCAAAAATTGAAGTTCCAGCTGGAAAGGAAATTATTTTTACATTAACAAGTACGGATGTTGTTCATAGCTTCACGATCGATGACACGAAAGTAAATATGATGGCTGTTCCTGGCAGAATCACACATAAAAGCTACACATTTAAAGAGCCGGGAAGTTATTTAGTTCTTTGCAATGAATATTGCGGAGCAGGTCATCATTTTATGCAAGCAGAAATTGAGGTGTATGAACCATGATAGATCGCAAACTCGTCTTATCAAATATTGGCGTAGCCTATATCGCGTTCTTAATTGGAACATTTTGCGGATTGCTACAAGTGTTTATTCGGAACGATGCATTGGAGTTGCCTAAATGGCTTGATTATTATCAAATTTTAACCGCACACGGCGTCTTACTAGCACTTATTTATACAACTTTTTTCATTTTTGCTTTTTTAATCGCCGGGATGAGTAAATCTCTAGGTCAATTTGGACCAAAAGTTCGCCTCTTTGCTTGGATTGGCTTCATCTTGACTTTGATCGGAACGACCATTGCAACGGTAATGATTATTTCTGGAAAAGCATCGGTATTATATACGTTTTACGCGCCTTTAAAAGCAAGCGGCTGGTACTACGTTGGGCTCGCTCTTGTCATTGTCGGTACGCTTTTTAGTAGCTTTTCCCTAATCGCACATTATATCGTTTGGAAAAAAGCAAATAAAGGTCAGCTCAGTCCATTGTTTGCCTTTATGACGATCGCTACGCTAATCATGTGGATCATCGCCTGCGTTGGTGTTGTTGCAACAGTTGTTTTTCAATATATCCCGTGGGCATTCGGCTGGGTTGATACCATCAATGTAGAACTAAGCCGCGCCTTATTTTGGTATTTTGGCCATCCGCTCGTCTATTTTTGGCTGCTTCCTGCTTATATGGCTTGGTATGTTGTTGTACCAAAGCTGCTAGGAACGAAAGTGTTTAGTGATGCATTGGCACGTTTTTCCTTTATCTTATTTATTCTCTTTTCCATCCCTGTCGGCTTCCACCATCAATTAACGGAGCCCGGGATTCTAAACTTTTGGAAGTTCCTCCAAGTTGTTTTAACATTCATGGTCATTATGCCAACATTGATGACTGCCTTTTCGATGTTTGCGACATTTGAAATTGCCGGCAGAAAAAAGGGTGGAAAAGGTTTATTTGGCTGGTTCACAAAACTTCCGTGGAAAGATGTCCGTTTTACATCTATTTTTGTGGCGATGGCATTCTTCATTCCTGGGGGTGCCGGTGGAATTATTAATGCAAGCTTTCAGTTAAATGAGCTTGTCCATAATACGTTATGGATTGTTGGTCACTTCCATATTACAGTTGGAGCACCTGTTGCAATGACCTTTATGGGGATTTCCTTCTTCCTTATCCCTTATTTAACAGGCCGAAAATTTACAAAGCTTTTACAAAAGCTCGCATTTATTCAAGTGATTTCATGGGCGATAGGTATGACTCTCATGTCAACGGCACAGCATTTATTAGGTCTGCTTGGGGCACCAAGAAGAACTGCTTATTCCGGTTATTTAGGTCATCCATCTGCATTGGATTGGTTTGAAGGGATATTATCCAATCATGTGACGATGGCAATTGGGGGAACAATCTTATTTTTATCCGCTATGCTTTTAATCTACATCGTCGTCAACTTATGGTTTGTTGCTCCAAAAGCCTCTGAACGGGATTATGAGGAATTCCCGATGGCCGAAAGCGATAAGTCACACACACCAAAATTGTTGGAAAACTGGTGGATTTGGATCGGCATCACGATCGTACTTATTATTTGTGCATATGCTCTGCCGATTACAGACTTAATTCAGAACGCCCCTCCTGGATCAAAAGGACATATTACTTGGTAGGAGTTGATCAGAATGTTTTTAGCCGTATTCGCCATGCTTATTGTTTTTACGACTATTTTAGTTATTACTGTGGAGATTAACACGACTGAAGAGCAAGATTAATTTGAAGTAAAAGCGTGAGCCATCATGGTTCACGCTTTTGTTTTTTGGCCTCTACTCAAATGCCATCCTTGCCAAGCGCTACCTTCTCTTTTATCTCCGTTTCTTCCCAGCCTTTACATACATCAATCCATTCCTTAGCGGATGAATATTTAAATAATTCGTCAATCGTTAATTCAATGGCAGAGTTCGAGCTTCCACAAGCCGGAAATAAAGTCTCGAAGCGCTTCATTGAAACATCCAAGTAGACATCTAGTTCGTTTTTTAACCCGAATGGACAAACTCCACCTATGGCATGGCCCGTTTGATCAAGTACTTCATCAGGAGTAAGCATTCGAGCTTTGAAACCAAATGTATGACGAAATTTCTTATTATCGATTTTTGCATCTCCCGCGGCTACGATTAAGATCGCCTTTTCTCCCTCTCCTCTAAAGGATAATGTTTTCGCAATTCGAGCAGGAATAACACCAATTGTGTCGGCCGCTTCTTCTACTGTTGCACTTGATGCTGTAAATTCCATTACATCATCTTCACGGTTCCATTGTTTAAAATGGGCCTTAACACTTTCAAACGACATCTTATTCATCCTTCCAACTAGTAATATATAGAATAATAACATAATTCAATTAGAAAAAAATGAACAAGGAACTTTAGGAAAAGAGGAGGGTTTTTACGATATAAAGTAAAACAGCTGGATACGATTTTTCATCCAGCTGTTTTTTTATTTTCCACTTTTGAACTAGACGTGGGCTATGTCTAAGTTAAGATCGTTTATTCACTTCTATCTTTTATCGGCATCTTCAGCAATTTCTTTAAACGATTTCACCTTGCCATGTGGGTTTTGCGATTGCTTTCTTTTTTTCCATTCTCGTTCCTCTTGCTGCTTTGATTGAGTCATCTTGAACACTCCCCTCTTACGTTTTCAATTATATTGTTGCCTCTTTTTGATCTTACTTTCATGACAATCTTTCCTAGTATATTTCTGTATGCTGATACGGAAAATAAAATAAAAAGTGTAAAGGAGAATGGAATGGACAGTGAGCGCGCGCAGGAAATCTTGAATTCACCTGTGAAAATCAATGTTGCTTATCATGGAATTCCTGTATTTATAGAAAAAGTACACGACGAAAAAAAAACCGCAACCGTTTTTCCTCTCGATGAAATGAAAAATAGTCAGGAAGTGGAATTAGAGGGTCTATATGAAGAGGGTCCATACTAAACTAGGGGGTCATTTATATGAACAGATTACGAGCAGAAGAAATCGCAGCATCACCAGAATTGCGGACAGTCATATATAAAGGAGAGCGTGTCTACATTCAAAACGTCGATCCTACAAACGATACTGCCCGAGTATATCATCTAGATGACCCTGGTAACGAATTTGAAGTACAACTTGTACATTTGAGTGAGCAGTAACTAACAATTGGTGGTAAAAGCTGCTTTTCTTTTACCACCGATTATTAATTAAGAAGTCACGTATTTATAATTTTTACAGGTCCAATTAATCCCCTATATATCCGTTATCATTAAACCATTCAATATTTACTGCATTTTTCATAAGAAAAAATACATCCACCCTTCAACATATTACATTCTCATTTTGAAATTACAATTGCTTCCCATAACAATGAATCCCTTTTCGAATTACATTATTTAGTAGAAATCTCTCTTACTCCGCTGCTTTTCTTTTTTACCGCTTCTCTATAAAAAGCCCCCTTTGCCAAGTATTCCTACGTTAGAAGAAGGATATTAAAGCATGTATGTATTTTCATACATGTAAAGAGCAGACAGCTACGATTATCGCCGCTAACGACTATTTATCGCATTTGATTCCTATTTATGGTATTTGTTATAGTTAAACAGGTAGAATCAAGTAGCGAACGACTTGCAATAACCTTGTGAAGAATAACACAAATTAGGAGTTGATATGTATGGGATCTGTTCAAATTACAGATCACAAAGAAGAGATGAAAGATGATTATTCATTAGATCGTGTGCCTCGTTCAAAAAGAACGATGGGTTGGCTAAGCATTACGAATATTACTTTTGGTATTGCAACTGCCATTTTTTATTTTCAAATGGGAAGTGTTATGGCCCTTCAGTTTGGAGCCATTAACGCAATTATTTCCGCGATTTACGCCATCATTGTTGCCGGGGTACTTGGGACATTCATTGCTTATTTTTCAGCAAAATCTGGGATGAACGTCAATTTAATGTCTAGAGGCGGCGGATTTGGTTATATCGGAGCGTCTTTAACCTCATTCATTTATGCTACAAATTTCATCATGTATTGTGCATTCGAAGGCTTGATTTTAGTCTCCGCTGTTCACACTTTCTTCCCTGTCATCCCCGAATGGGTACTGATTATATTCTTCGGAACCATTGTCATCCCTTTAAATTGGTTCGGTATTAAACAGCTTGATAAATTGCAAAAATGGTCATTGCCAATTTTCATTATTTTCTTAATAACAGCAATTGTTGTATCCATCTATACACCTTCATTATACGAAGGAAGCTTTTGGAGCTATATGCCTGAAGGTGTTCAAATAGGCGGAAAAGCTTTATTGCTTTGTATTGGTATGCATCACGGAATCATGGGTTTGACAGCTTTATTAGCATCTGACTATGCACGCTTTCTAAAGCCTGAAGATATTAAAATCGGTTCGGTTGCGATCGGATTCATTCCACAAATCTTCTGCTTTGGTGTCATGGGCGGTCTCGGTATTTGGTTTGGCGTACGTCTTGGTGAACCAAATCCTGGTGTATACATCGTACTTCTGCTTGGTATAGGTGGCGCATTATTTACGATGCTTACACAATTAAGAATTAATGTAACGAACATATATAGTGGCTCGCTATCTCTTGCTAACTTCTTTGAAAATGTTTTCAATTTTAAGCCAAGCAGACGGTTTTGGGTTGTTATAACTGGAGTATCAGCAATAGTATTAATGCTTGGCGGAATTGTCGATCATTTGGACACGGCAATGACGTTCCAAGGTGTGTTTCTTTTAGCTTGGGCAGCCATTTTAGTTACTGATGCCTTAGTCGTGAAAAAAATGCTTAAAATCGGTCCTGGTTATTATGAAGCACGTCAACAATATTTACACAAATGGAATCCCGTTGGCGTTGTCTCCTTACTAATTGCGAGTGGTCTTGGTACGATTGCAGCATTGGGATATATGGGTACATTTTTGCAAAGCACAGCTGCCTTTTTTGCAGCGATCCTTGCGGCTATTCTCACAATTATTATCGCGATTTTTACAAAAGGAAAATATTATCTAAAAAAAGAAGCAAACGATATTCCTCGTGAGGACTATGTGGCATAAGCAAAAAAATCATTGGATGAATGATCTCTCAGACCACCTTGAAAACGCTTATCATACAAGACTCACAGCCGAGGAAAGACACGAATAGAAGTTGGAAGCAACACAGTATGCGAGCGTTTTTCAACAGTTTGAAGAGGCTGGGACAAAACTAAATTGATCAATTCCATAGGCGAACAATGCAATACCTTAGCGTAGGAAATATACGTAGACTCCTGCGGGAAGTAAGGCATCGTTGAGACCCCCGCAAGTGCGTAGCACGAGGAGACTCAACAACCGCCCGCGGAAAGCGAAGTATATTTCCGGAGCGAGTCATTTGCAGTTGCTAGCGTTCGTATTTTGATTTGCTAAAAAACTTTTGTCCCGGCCTTTTCTCTCATTCGCGTTCTATCATAAATTGACTTGTTAAACCATTTAAGTCGTTCGAGATTTTATTCAAATTGTTAGAGATCTCTTGATTTTCGTTTACTAATTTTAATTGGTTTTCAAAATATCCGGACATTTCCTCACTGCTCGCTAATGTTTCTTGGGAAATACTTACAAACCTTTCCACAACTTCCTCCATTTTCGGTACCATTGATTGTAAGTCATGCAAAGACAGCCCCATAATTTTCAACTCTTTTGTTGTATCACCCATTTTACTCACTAAATATTGGAAGGCTTCATTGGAAGTACTTGCAACATTCATGTGATCTTGCATTTTTTCTAATATAGGAGTGAATTCTTTAGACACTTGTTCACTAATATTCGCCATTTGTATAATCGGAATTGAAATTTCATCTGTTGCTTTCGATGTTTGTTCAGCTAGCCTTTTCACTTCGTTTGCAACAACAGCAAATCCCTTTCCTGATTCTCCAGCTCTCGCCGCCTCTATCGTAGCATTTAATGCAAGCAGTCTTGTTTGTTCAGAAATATCTTGAATGACTTTAACCACTCCTGCGATATCATTGGACTGATCCTTCACTTGTGATATCGTCGCATGAATGTTTACGAACGCCGTATCTAAGTCACTCATCGATATCATCATTTTTCCAATTTCCTGTTGCCCCGTTTGAGCTTGCTCATTCATATTTTCTGCACTTTTATCAATGTGCTCCACTTGGTCAACAACTTGGCGAATATGCTCCTTCATCATATGAAATTGTGTCAGGCTTCCACTGGAACCCGCTGCTGTTTGTTCAGCTCCTTCTTTAACGATATGGACCATATGTAAAAGCTCATTTGTATTTTCCTTAACGACACGTGATGAACGATGAAGCTGGGAACCAGTATTCGTCAAATGTTCAGTCGTCCCTTTCATTTCTTTAATTAGACTGTTCAATACATCCATCATCTGATTAAAGCCATTCGTCAAGGATACAATTTCAGGAGTAGTTGTTGTTACTGCAACTGTTTGGCTGAAATCCCCCTTACTCACCATCTCCATTACAGCCTTCAATTTTGCTAATGGTTTCGTCAGTTTTTTTATAGAGAAAAAGAGTAATAGTGAGGTAACGATGATACTAATCAATACAATGATTTGCATAGAATTCCTTAATCCCCATATCCCTTCCAAATAATTTGCCGTTGGAATCGCTATAACGAGCGTACTTCTTATATCTTGCACAAATAAAAAGGCGACGATGTATTCCACATCATTGATGTGCACATACATTTTTCCCTCTTTTTTCTCTAAAATATTAGCTGTCATCACTTCATCCAATGAAAAGCTTGCTGTCTTACTCACGCTAAACGGACGAACATGACCATCTTCGTCGATTCGAAAAAACTCAGCAGCTAATCCATCTTGGAGCATTTCCACTGATTGAGCTCGAATTCCATATTCCAATTGTGATTCAAATTTTTCCAGATCATTAACATAAGAAAGCTTTAAATATTCGGCCCGTTCACGACTTACTTTAATTTCTCTTTCAACTCTATTTTCATTTGCTTCCATTAGCATATCCTTTGCTTGTGTATAACTTATGTAACCAATTACTCCCATCGATATAATGCAAATACTTACAACTAACAATATTAATCTCGTACTAAAAGAAATACGATCAATCAATTTTCCTTTCATACTTCGACCGATCTTTATTATTCTCTCTTTCATCCGGTCAATCCCCATCTATATCCCCCCAAAAGCAAGCCTTTAGACCTATTATGGCAAGCAATTGTAAAGATATATTTAATAGTATGTAAAGATTTGATATAGTTTTACGAATCTATTAGCCAAACAAAAAAATACATCACCAAAGCAACCGTCGCATTTGCAAGTTACTTTAGTGATGCATGATTATTTTGCTAACATCGTCAATATCGTATCTAAAATGACGTTTACTCCTTTTTCACATTCCTCCCAATGAGTGAGTTCCTCCTCACAATGGCTTTTCCCATTAACACTTGGAACGAATACCATGGCGGTCGGAATATAGCTTGCAATGAACTGAGCATCATGCCCCGCGCCGCTAACCATTCTTTTATTTGAGTATCCTAACGATTTTGCTGACTCATCGAGCGATTGACAAATGTCTGAGTCAAACCAAACGGTATCTCGTCCCCATAATTTTGTTGCCTTTATTTTACATCCTTCAGCCGATACTTGTGGAAGATTTTTAATCACTTGTTCAACAGCAGCAATTACTTCTGGATCTTTATGTCGTGATTCAATAGTAAAGACAACCGTATTTGGGATCACCGTATGAATATTCGGATACACATTCATTCTCCCGACAGTGTACACTAATTCTGTATCCAAACTAGCTAATTGTTTTCGTATGTCTGTTAATAAGTCATTCGCTGTAAAGAGGGCATCCTTTCTCATGCTCATTGGAGTCGTACCCGCATGATCAGATTCCCCTATTACTTCAATTTCATAGCAAATCATTCCGACGACACATTCAACGACGCCAATTGTAATCGATTGCTTTTCTAAAATTGGGCCTTGCTCAATATGCAATTCTAAGAAAGCTGAAGCCTCTGTTAAGCGATTTTCTTGATCACCTGCATAACCGCTTGCTTGCAACGCATGTTTAAACGTCATGCCATTCGTATCTTTTTTATTGATCATCGCCGTTTTTTCAAATTTTCCCGAAAGGACACCCGACGCCATCATCGATGGTTCAAAGCGTGCACCTTCTTCATTTGTAAAATTAACGATGGCAATCGGAATAGAAGGTTTTATACCATTCTCTACTAATGTTCTAACTACTTCTAAGCCAGCAACCACCCCAAGAACGCCGTCAAAACGACCACCCTTCTTTACGGTATCCAAATGCGAGCCAATGACAATCGGCGGTTGATCAGTGGCACCGGCTAGGGTCGCATACATGCATCCCATATCATCGACTGTTACTGTTAAACCAAGTTCTTCACAACATGAGCGAAAATAATCCCTTACTAATTGGTCCTCCTTTGATAATGCCAATCGAGTGACACCATTGTTTTCTGTCCGTCCAAAGTTTGCAAAGCGTTCAAGTTCGTCTTTCAATCTTTCCCCGTTTATTAAAAGCTTTTGTTTTTGCATTTGAACACTCCTCACTTTTTACTCGTAAAGAGATTTCTTAATATTACAATTATAGCGAATTATCCTCAATTGTCATTGGACAAAACATCAAATTACTTTCAGCTTTATTAGATAGTATGTAAAAACGAAGACAGTCAGTATTGATACTGTCTTTAATTAGTTGACCAAAACTAAAATAAAGCAAGAGAAGAAAAAATCATTTTCTTCCCTTGCTTTTATATTTTTTTATGAACCTCCAACGGTTAAACAACTCTTGAAGGACATTATAGTTCTATTAGAAATGTCTTTTATTAACCATTTTAAGGTATAACAGCCTACTTAACAATCTCTGTTTCGATTAATTTAAATTCTGTTACATCGACAATGCCGCGATTGGAAATACGTACTTCAGGAATGACAGGCAAAGCAATTAATGAGAAGGTCATAAAAGGCGCATGTAATGGGCAGCCGATTTCCTTCCATGCTTTTTCTAGCTGTTGAACCTCTTCCACGACCGTTTCTAAAGGCTGGTCTGACATAAGCCCTGCAATTGGCATACTTACTTTTGCTAGTACTTGTCCATTATCGACTACGATCATTCCTCCGCCGATTTTTGCTAACTCATTCGCAGCATAGGCCATATCCTCTTGATTTGTCCCCATCACAAGCATATTGTGGCTATCATGGGCAACGGTTGAAGCGACAGCACCTTTCTTGAATTGAAAGCCATGGGCAAATCCAAGCGATATTTGCCCTGACGCATGATGGCGATCGATACATGCTAGTTGAATGATATCTTTTTCAATAGAGGGCTCGATTACGCCGTCGACAACTTGCAATGTCGCCACCATTTTTTCCGTTCGAGCACTATTTTCAATTACTTTAATGACGTTGACATCTGTTTCAGCATTCTCACTCTTGCTTTTCAGTGAAAAATCAGCAGCTGTTAAAGCTGATTTCAAATGAATGGAATTTCTAATATGCTCGGGATACGTAAAGCTTGGTAATACTTTTATAAGCTTGCCATGATCAAAAATGACTTCCCCGTCCGTAATCACGGTTGTCGGTTCCACTTGCTGGAGATCGTCGATTAATAAAATATCAGCAAATTTTCCAGGTGCAATCGCCCCTAAATCTTGTTCCAAATGATAATAGCGTGCAACATTAATCGTCGCCATTTGAATCGCCGTTACTGGATTTACTCCCTCTTCAATTGCTCTGCGGACGACATGGTTTAAATGTCCCTTTTCAACGAGAGTTTGTGGATACACATCATCGGTAACTAAACTAATATTATCCGTATTCACTTTATCCTCTGTAACAACCTTAATAACTTCCTTTACATCATGCCATGCAGATCCTTCACGAATCATCAAATGCATCCCTAAGCGCAGCTTTTCAAGGCCTTGCTCCCTCGTGACTGTTTCATGGTCGGATGTTACACCAGATGCAATGTATGCCTGAAGCATCTGATCATCTTCTGGAGGAAAATGGCCCGTCACGGTTTTATTCGCCTTCATTGTTTCTGCAATTTCGCCAAGCATGAGCTCATCTCCGAAAACGACCCCTGGAAAATTCATTACTTCCCCAAGCCCTGCAACGTTTTCCCATTGCAATCCTGTTTTGATCTCCTCTACACCTAATGCTGCACCCGCATCCTCAAAATCTGTCGTTGCCGGCACACAGGAAGGAATTGTTGTATATACTTTTAACGGGAGCTGCTGCCCTTCTTCATGCATGAGACGGACACCTTCCATCCCAAAAACATTGGCGATCTCATGTGGGTCCATAAAAATTCCCGTCGTCCCTTTTGCCATTGCCGCTTTAGCAAACTCTGTAACTGAAAGCATCGTGCTTTCGATATGCAAATGTCCATCAAGGAATCCAGGGGCAATATATCGGTTGCTTGCATCAATGACTTTTGTCTTTTCACCGATTGTATGATCTGCCTTTCCAATATAGGCAACTCGCCCTTTACCAATTGCTACATCGATATTTTCAAGCAATTCTCCCGTTAACACATTCACTAACGTCCCATTTTGAATAACAAGATCCGCTTTCTCGATCCCTCTTGCGACCTTTGATAAATGCTGGCTTACTTCATATAACTTTTTTCTTTTATTCACGAAAGTGCCTCCCCGCTAATTATAAAAATGGGGAATGCCCATTTTAACGATGTGCATTCCCGCTATTTCGATTTCTTAAACACCTAATTATACAGCCCAACCAAGATAGGCAACGAAAATGACAAATAAAACATACATGACAGGATGTACTTCTTTATATTTTCCTTTAAATGCCATCAAGATTGGATATACGACAAAGCCGAGAGCAATACCTGTTGAAATACTATACGTTAACGGCATCGTAATCACTGTTAAGAACGCTGGAATTGAATTTTCAAGCTCGCCCCACTTAATGCCTGCTAACGCAGATGCCATTAATACACCTACAATAATCAATGCTGGCGCAGTGACTGATGGTGTTACAACACTAAGCAATGGTGAGAAGAAAAGCGCAACAACAAACAATCCCGCAGTTACAACAGAAGTAAATCCAGATCGACCACCAGCCGCAACCCCTGCAGATGATTCAACAAAAGATGTCGTTGTGGAAGTACCTAAAACTGCTCCAAGCATCGTAGCAATCGAATCTGCTGTTAAAGCTTTTCCTGCTCTAGGCAGTTTTCCGTCTTTGATCAATCCAGCTTGTCTAGCAACTGCCACTAACGTACCTGCTGCATCAAAGAAGTTAACGAATAATAAAGTGAAAACAACAATTAATAAGTCCGGAGTAAAAATGTCACCAATATGAGCAAATAGCTTACCAAATGTTGGTTCAAGACTTGGAATTGGCGCAACAATTTTATCAGGAAATGGTATTAATCCAAAAATCATCCCGACAACAGATGTAATAATCATTGCATAAAAGATTCCGCCTTTAAAGCCTCTTATCATGAAAAATGCTGTAACGATTAAACCAAAAATAGCAAGTAACGTATTTGGCGCTGTCAGATTTCCTATACCTACAATTGTTGCTTCATTAGGCACGACAATTCCAACATTTTGAAAACCTAGAAAAGTAATGAACAAACCAATACCTGCACCTACTGCAAGTTTTAATTGTTCAGGAATCGCGTTTATAATCGTTTCACGTACTTTTGTTAATGTTAAGATAAAGAAAATAACCCCTGAAATGAACGTTCCTGCCAATGCTGTTTCCCAAGGAATTCCCATACCTAATACGACAGTAAAAGCGAAGAATGCGTTTATCCCCATACCAGGCGCTAACGCTAGCGGATAATTCGCCCAAACTCCCATAATTAATGTACCTGCCGCTGACGCAAGTGCTGTCGCTACGAATACTGCACCCTCATCCATTCCCGCTGCAGTTAAAATAGAAGTATTCACAAATAAAATATAGGCCATTGCTAGGAAAGTCGTTAAACCCGCAACCGATTCTTGACGGTAATTCGTATTTAACTCCTTAAAATTGAAATAACGTTGCATTCCCTTTTCCTCCTAAAATTCAATTGAACAGAAAAAATCCTGGATATTATTCTACCCAGGTTATGACTCTACATCCAAACAACAAACAAATGACATATATCGACAAAAATAGCCGTCATTTCTCTATTGTTCTTCATGTAGTCTGGTCATTTACGGTTACCAGGTAGAAACGCTTGAGCCCTATTCCCAAGCATATACATTCAATAGAACTTTTTAATTTGTATTTTTACTCTATCATTTATAGCACAAAATACCTATCTTCGTCAACGAAAAACACGAATGTTAGTTAAATATTTTTAATAAATGTTCGTGATTAGTCTATTACTCGATTGCACCATTAATATCGTACTTGTCTAGATCGATATCCACCTCTTCACCAAGAGTCAGTTTGGCAAGCTGCATCCCTAAATAGGGACCAACTGTTAATCCAGATGCGCCAAGTCCATTCGCAAGATAAAGACCTTTATATCCCGGCACTTGACCAATGATTGGAAGGAAGTTCGGCGTAACAGGGCGAAAGCCAACACGTGCTTCAACAAAGGTCGCGTCTGCCAATCCTGGAGCAACAGTAAGTGCCTTATCGAATACTTCATGCAATCCTCCCACTGTTACACGGCGGTCAAAATTGGTATCATCTTCATGTGTTGCCCCAACGACGATGCGCCCATCCGCAAATGAAAGAATGTATTGATTATTTGGCGGCATGACAACTGGCCACATCTCTGTTTTTTCTCCTTCAAGTTGAAGATGAGCAATTTGCGCCTTTTGACCACTTACTTGCAATTCAATTCCGAGTGGTGACAATAATTCAGCTGCCCATGCTCCGGCAGTTACGATTATGTGATCAGCTCTATATTGCTTATCGCCCACAAGAATTCCCATTGCGTGGTCACTCGTAAACATCAATTGAGCAGAGCCTTGAATGAATCGGGCTCCATGTTTTTTCGCCCCATTTATAAGCGATTGGCGCAATGCACGGCCATTTACACGTGCTCCACCTTGAACGAAAAGGGATTGATACTCTGCAGATAATGGAGGAAACAATGCTTTTGTCTCAGCTTCCGTTCGCTTTTCGATCGTCCCCATTTCAGGCGCCTCTTCACGTTTTTTCAACGCCAGCTCTTCCAATTCAATTAGCTTTTCATCATCCGTATGAAGACGAATCGCCCCAACCTTTTCATAGCCCGTTTCTCTTTCTCCATCTTCTTCAAGCTGATTGATAAGGGTTGGATAATAAGCTGCTCCACCTTTCGCCAGAGCATACCACGCTTTATTTCTTCGTTTCGTTAACCACGGGCAAATGATACCAGCAGCAGCGTCCGTTGCTTGTCCAGGATCTTGACGGTCAATGATAGTTACTTCAGCCTTGCCCGATTTCGCTAGATGATACGCGGTTGATGCCCCTAATATCCCTGCACCAATAACAATATATCGCTTCATAAACAAACATCCTTTATTTTTACGTTGGGAACCTTTACCCATTTCATCCGTATACAATACAGAAATGAGTATTTCGTTCATTTACAATTTATTCTATAATTATAGCATGAAAGATCGTAATTTTATGAAAGAGGGTGTAGCAATGAGCTTTAAAAACTTTTTCAAAAAACAACTGTTAGATATTATCGAATGGGAAGATCCCTCAAATAATACATTGGTTTATAAATTCCCAATCGAAGATAATGAAATTCAAAATGGCGCCCAGTTAACCGTCCGTCCTGGTCAATTTGCGATATTTTTAAATGAAGGAAAAATCGCCGATGTTTTCGGAGAAGGAATGCATAGGCTTGAAACGAAGAATCTCCCGATTTTATCAGACTTAAAAGGTTGGGCATTCGGATTTAAGTCACCGTTCAAAGCGGATATTTATTTTGTAAATACGAAACATTTTCTCGATCAAAAATGGGGCACACAAAACCCGATTTGGATTAACGATCCGAAGTTTGAACAAGTAGAAGTAAGAGCATTTGGGACATTTGGCTTTCGGATTGAAGATCCTGTCATGTTTCTTAGCACGGTTAGCTCTACAAACAAAATTTACAAAGTCGATGATCTAAAAGGACAGCTAAAAGAATTTGTTTTAAGTGAGTTTTCAAATGTCGTCGCCAAGCAAGGGGTAACGATTGCTGAGCTATCACAAAATTACCGAGTAATGAACGAAGCGATGAAGCATGAGCTAGAGGATGAATTCAAAGCAATCGGCTTAGAAATTGTCGCTTTTACCGTCTCAAATATTTCCCTTCCAGCCGATTTAACGAAAATTTTAAAAGAGAGAACACGTATCAATATGATGGGTGGTATGGATTCTTATAAAGATGTGCGTAAACTGGATGCATTAGAAAAAATGTCTGAAAACGAAGGTGCTGGCGGGGGAATGGCGCAAGCGGGAATGGGGCTTGGCGCTGGGCTCGGGTTTGGACAACTGATTACCGATTCGCTCCAACCAAAGCAACAACAGCCGGTATCCGAGGAAAAGAAGGCCTGCGTCCACTGTCAGCATATGATTGCAAAGGATGCCAAGTTCTGCAGCCATTGCGGGGAGAAAACAGAGCAAGCGTCTGCACAGAAATTTTGCACAGAATGCGGTCACGCCAATCAACCTGACGCGAAATTTTGTGGCCAGTGCGGGACGAAAATCGAATGAATAGAGGAAAATTTTTATTAAAAATAATGCTTTGCGCGCTCTTCATTTTTCTCATCCAAGTCGATTTCACCTTTGCTGATGTCGGTAACGGGGTTTCTCATAATGAGGACCCATCTGGTGGGGGATCATTTGATTTTTCTGGAGAAGGCATTGATTTATGGTTCCTCTTTTATTTATTAAGGGAGCATCCTATTCTAGCAGTGATTGTCATTATCGCTTTCTTTTTAGTAAAAAAATTCAGGAAGCCGACAACAACGACAACCCGGCCGCAAAATCGATCGCGTCCTGCTTATCGACCTGTTGCAGCTAATCTGAGCAAATTAAAAGAAAAAGATCCGCTCTTCTCAGATGAATTATTTTTATCAAAAGTAAATAATATGTTTATCCAATTGCAGCAAGCATGGATGGATAAGCAATGGAATAGCATTCGCCCATTTGAAACAGACCCATTATTTAATATGCATCATAAGCAATTGCAGTCATATATTGATCAGCAGCGAACGAATGTCGTTGAAAACATCGCCATTTTAGATTCGAAAATTGTTCGCTACGAAAATGACGGCGATCACGATGAAATTGATGTATACTTGCGAGTGCGCATAAACGATTATGTCATTGATGACCATACAAAAAAGGTGATTAAAGGAAATCCAAATCGAGACATTTATATGACCTACATTTGGACATTAATCCGAAAAGGCAATGTCGTCACTGAAGAAGAAAAAGAGCAATACGAAGTGACCCAATGTCCGAACTGTGGAGCGAATGTAAGTATTAACGCATCCGGTCAATGTGAATATTGTGAAAGTGTCATTTCCAGCGGGGAATATAATTGGGTATTATCAAAAATCAAAATTGTGAGCCAAGAATAAAGGAGCTGCCGAGAAAATTCTCGGTGGCTTTTTCATATTTTTTCTTTTCTAGTGAAAACTAATAAAGAAAAGCGCCAGTTAAGCGATGAAAAGGAGCCATATTGCTTATCATAAGTTTGTTAGCCAATGGGCGCTGAAGCTGGACAGTGAAAAGGAGCGAATGAAGATGAGTCGTGGCAAAGGGTTTGACCATAAAAAGAAGGGACATCCAGGAAATTTCCCGAACAATAGCACCCCCGCAGAACGAAAAGATCATAGCCGTCAATATGAACAAGTGGAAGACATTGTGACACATGAGGCCTTTAAAAACCGCGTGAAAAATGATGAGATGCCGTAACGAACAAGTCCCCCTTGAAGGTGGGACTTGTTGGTATTGCAAGCAGGTTCCAAGAAAATAATAGGAAGAACGAATTTCTGGCTTATTCCAACTCGAGTTGTTTTGTTTCTTTACCTAGAATCACGACTGCAAAAACACCAATTACGATAGACGCACAAAAAATACTAAAAACAATACCAATGTCGTAATTTGCTGCAACAAGAGTTCCGACTAATAGTGGCCCAAGCACTCCACCTACACGGCCAACCGCAGCAGCCATACCTGCCCCCGTCCCCCGGATAACGGTTGGATATTGCTCTGGTGTATAGGCATATAGCGCTCCCCATGCCCCTAAATTGAAGAACGAAAGAAAGATACCAGAAATAAGCAATACCGCTGTTGTATCAGCATTCCCAAAAACGAGTGCACTAGCGGCTGTACCGAGCATATACGTAGCTAACACAAACTTGCGCCCCGCTCTTTCAATGATCCATGCTGCCGTAAAATAACCTGGTAGCTGGGCAAGGGTCATAATTAGCACATATTCAAAACTTTTGATCATACTGAAGCCCTTCATCACCATTACACTTGGAAGCCAAAGAAACATACCATAATAAGAAAAAACAACTGTGAACCAGACAATCCATAACATAATCGTAGGTTTTGCATATTTTTTTGACCATACATCACGAATATTTTGTCCAATCGATTGGGTATTATTTTTCTTCGCAGTAAATTGTGGTGAATCAGGTAAATTGCGTCTTAAATAAATGGCATAGAATGCTGGTAACGCAGTAATAATGAGTGCTACTCTCCAACCATAAGAAGGAATGACGAAATATGAAATAAGAGCAGCGATAAGCCAACCTAAAGCCCAGAAACTTTCCAAAAGAACAACGACTCGTCCGCGCTCTTTCACACCGACACTTTCAGAAACCAATGTTGATGCTACCGGAAGTTCTCCTCCAAGTCCTGCGCCAACGAAAAAGCGCAGAATCATAAAAGCGGCCAACGTAGTTGTAAATGCAGATAATCCACTCGCAACTGAAAATAACACTAATGTGATCATAAAAACATTTTTTCGACCAACTTTATCAGCGATTATGCCAAAAATAAGCGCACCAAATACCATTCCAATCGAATTTATACTGCCGATCCAGCCCATTTGTCCTGGTGTTAAGTTCCAATCAATCGCAAGCGCAGTAATAACAAATGAGAGAATGCCTACATCCATTGCATCAAACGCCCACCCAGTTCCAGCGATACCAAGCAATTTATTACGTGACAGAGAAACCTGTTTTTTTGTTGAAGTTACCATTTTTACCTCCGCTGTCTTTACATATGTTCTTTATATTATTTACAGATAACTATACACCTATAAAAATAGTATGACAATCTAAAATCTATATTTTAGTATCACCAATATTTCCAAAACCTTTCTAATCAATAGAAATAAAGAACAAGGTTTTAGAACTTTATTCTTGGTGTTAAAATGTAGGAAATGAGATAAAGGAGTCTTTATATGCTAAAGGAGAGACTGTATTATATTGATGCATATTGTAAAACATTTACAACTCAAATCAAAAAAGAGGCACAGGATACAGAAGGTAATTGGTACGTTGTATTAGAGAATACTGCTTTTTACCCAACCGGTGGAGGTCAGCCACATGATATTGGGACGCTGAATGACATTCAAGTATTGAACGTGGAAGATGTCGAAGGTGAAATTCGCCATACGGTCGCGACAAAGCTTGGAGCTACGGACCAGGTAAAAGGTGTGATTAATTGGGAGCGGCGGTTCGATCACATGCAGCAGCATGCCGGTCAACATATTTTAACAGCCGCATTCGTTGAATTATTTAAATTACATACTATCAGTTTTCACTTAGGTAAAGAGATCTGCACGATTGATTTAGACGCTGAAGATGTTTCCAGCGAGCAATTAGAAGCGGCGGAACGTCTAGCGAATGAGATGATTTTAAAAAACCTGCCGATCGAAACAAAATGGGTGTCGTCAGATGAGCTTGATCAGTATTCATTACGCAAGGAACTAACCGTAACCGATGAAATCCGCCTCGTCATTGTTCCTGATTTCGACTACAAC
This sequence comes from Bacillus sp. FJAT-50079, assembly GCF_018343515.1. Taxonomy (GTDB): domain Bacteria; phylum Bacillota; class Bacilli; order Bacillales; family Bacillaceae_C; genus Lederbergia. The sequence goes on from NZ_JAGYPD010000001.1 coordinate 663,247, forward strand.
GGCTGTGGTGGCACACATCCAAGTTCAACCGGACAAGTGAACGCAATTAAAATTTTAGCAACTGAAAAACAAAGACGAAAAACCCGTGTGCATTTTGTATGCGGTGAACGCATTTTACGAGAACTTCATAAAAAAACAAATGTTTTGGCGGAAGCTTCACGCCAGTTAAGCGCACCTGAAGATCGTGTCAATGCTGCTATCGAAAAGCTACTAGAAGCGAATCACTCGCTTGAAAAATCATTGGGAGCAGCACATGAATCCTTATTGTCCTATGAAGCAAATGAGCTACTGTTAAATCAAGAACAAGGCGCTGTCAAGGCGGCATTTGTCGGACGAACGGTTCAAGAGCTGCAAAAATTGGCCCGCTTTCTTGTAGCAAATAATGATGAAGTGATCGCATTACTTGTAGCTGAATCCGATGGGCGATTGCAATTCGTTGCCGGCTGTGGAGCAGCAGTTAAAACAAGCATGAAACAAGTAGCAACGGTTGCGCTTCAGGCTGTAAATGGAAAGGGCGGCGGAAACGACGCTTTCGTCCAAGGCGGCGGGGAGCGAACGATGTCTGGTGAAGAGTTATTGGAGATCATGGCGAAAAGTATACTTTAATGAAATTATAAGGGCTGCTCATATTCGAGCAGCCCTTAACAGTTAACATAAATTATTCAACTAATTTTTAACCCATCCTCAAGTTCAGACACCTTTAAAAATAGAGGTCGTTCATTTCCATGAGGAGTATCAGGATAATGGGTAGAAATAAATAGCTGACCATCTAATCCTTTGAATAGACTCGAATGACCGGCGTTGCGGTCCATTAATAATGAATCCTCGTGAATCCAAGGCCCTTGAATACTTCCTGATTTGGAGCGTGAAATTGCTACTGTATAGCCGCCAAAGCCTTCATCTCCATAATTTGGGATAGAATAGCTCGACCATAGTAAGAGCAAATCACCATTCTTTGCCTTATACATAAACGGAGCATCTGTTAAATATCCTTATTTTTCAATACGCGGGTCACCAAAATATCGGATCCATTTCATATGAGCTGCGTTTAATATTTCGATAGATTCGCCTTTTGATTCTTTTAGATCTTCTGTAAGTCGGGTTGCTTTGATTTTGCCTTCAAATTCCTGCGTCCATTCATGGCAATAAATCATCCAGCGATGGCCTTCCTCGTCTTCGTAGAAAGTACCATCAAGGCATTCCCATTCTTTAGGGGTAATTGCTCCATTACTATGAGGAACATACGGACCAGCAGGGTGATCAGCGACTAAAATACCCGTGCCCCGATGTTCGCCAATTCCACCTTTAAAAGAAGCAAACATATAAAATTTGCCGTCAATTTCAAATACTTCAGGTGCCCAATAATGTCTGACACCCCAAAATCCTTTCGGTGGTTGAAATGCGACATAAGGTCCTTCCCAGTTTTCTAAATCATCCCCAACATATACTTCAAAAATAGGCTCCTGATCTCCTATTCCATCTGCAAATGTAGTGCCGAATAGGTAGTATTTGTTTTCAACTGGATAAGAGAACACAAATGGATCGCGCATATGGATATCGCTCGTCCTTACTTTACCAATCGATCTACACCCTATCTCCATTTTGGGATATAAAAAACCCCTAGTATTTATTCTCTAACCTCCATCTCCTGTCCGTCCTTACGTAATCGTTCAAAAAGGCCAGAAATACGGGTTCTTAAATCTGTAATCTATAAAAAAATGTCTAAAAATTCATTCTCGGGAGTTTTTTCTCCATAAAAACTTGCTTCTTTTAATTCCCTCGTTATATAGATAAAGTTATGAAAATAGCTTTGTTTAGCAAAGTTTTCTATCAACCCGTAGAATAATTTATAAAAGCGACAATGAAACAACTTGGCAACTTTAAAAGTACAGAGGAAAGATTAGAGAGGTAAATGGTAAAAGCCGATTTTTCCTGCGGTTAGGAATCATCGGCTTACTCTATATCGGTAGATCAAAAAGAAATTTTCCCTCTTCCCTTATAACTTTGGCTCCACGGAGTTCCTAAGTATGGAAGTGCCCAGCGATCTAAGCCGTACCATCCAGCTACTTTCCAAGCCATCACTAACCAAGTGGCAAGGATAAATAACAAAGGGTTGGTGCTTAATGTTCCAGCAAAAAGAAAGCTGACATTCATCAATCCACCAAAGAAGGCTGCGATTCCTGTTAACAAGCCAACAATGAGCCCTAAACCAACAAGCAATTCGCCGTAAGCAACCATGAAAGCGAACACTTTTGCATTTGGTAACACTACACTTTCCAGAAAACTGGCGTACCACCCGGTTACATCCGCTCCCTCCTGAGATTTAGCCAATGCACCTTGCACAAAGCCTTGTATAGCTGCTCCGGCATTTTCTCCTGTCCATGCATCACTCGTTACTTTTCCCCATCCTGCCTTCAGCCAAGCATATCCTACATATAAACGAATAATTAACCAAATAAAAGCTGAACGCGTACTACTGAATAAAAATCTTGAAACAGGATTTTCAGGTACTGTAATATTTCTTCTTCCGTTCATCATTACGCCTCCTTTTATTTAAATATTACCTATTATATTACAAATAATCTAAAAACACATACTTTTGTATACTTTCATGCATTCTGGATCTTTCCATGCTGAAGATCCTAACACCTCGTTTTCTTTCATCTGGCTAGCAAAGATAGATAAGTTCTCATGTCTAATTTGTAATATCCTTAGTACTGACATGCCTCCAAAAAAAAGGGGGAAAATATCGATTGGAAATCATTTAATTGGCAACTGGATTTTTGATGCTCGCAATTTCAACACATTCTTCATTCAGAAAGATTCAAATGATCCCCTCGTGTTACTATCGCCTGCTCGAACCTAAATCGATAGAATCCTTATTTGTCTAGTGAGACAAACAAAAAAAGAGACACTTCCGCATGTAAGAAAGTGTTTCTTTTGCTTGAGTTAAAAAAAGTGCAAAGATGCTATTATTCCATTTTTCTTAAGCTTACCTAGTCATTACCTTAAATAGGGTGGCCACACCGACCAGGATAATAATGCTCAGTAAGCTGTGTTTGGAAATTTCATCCTCCCTTTTTCTTTGTGATATGATCGTCGCTCCGAAAAGAATAACAGTTAGCCCAAATGTCAATATAGTGACCGGCTTAGCCACACTGAAAAACAATGGATATATGGTGATCCCATTCGTATCCATTACAAAGTATGCTGTAATGACTAAGGACCCGCTTAATCCAAAAACCGCGGCGAGTCGCGTTGCTGTTGCAACCCCAAAATTATTCTCTCCAACCGAAGTGTAATTACAATCGATTAATCACCTTCCATACTATTCTGCCATTATATCAACCATACTTTTTCGCATATTATTATTCCTCATTTTCAATCTCATATTTGAGCTTGGAAAGTTTGTTTTCCCAAAATCGTTCATAATAAGAAAGCCATTGTTGCAGTTCCGTTAAAGGTTCAGGTTGCAGGCAGTAGCGTCGTTCGCGCCCTACCTTTCTCCCGCGAACGAGTTCTGCTTCTGTAAGAATATGGAGATGCTTAGCGATGGCCGTTCGGCTAATTGAAAAATGGGACGTGATTTCTGAAACAGCGAGCTCTTTTTCAGAAAGTAATCGTAAAACCTTTCTTCTCGTCGGATCAGCAATCGCCTGAAATACATCATATTTCCGAGCTGGTGCGGTCATTTAACCCTCCACAACCTTCCGAAGTTTTTGAGTGATTCCTTCCCAGCCCGCATTCATTCGATCGCGAATGACCGCATTCTTATCTTGCGCCTTAGGGACAATTTCATCGGGATGCTTCCATCCACCATGAATAAGCGTGAACTCGGTCTTTTCCCCCACCTTTTTTAAAATAAAGGAAACGACCCAACCATCTGTATCCCACATAAAAGAAAGTCGATAAGGAGCATCAATTTCAATGACCTTGCACGGTGAAGGCCCAAATGGTGACTGCAAATGAAATTCATGCCCTACCTCTGGCTGAAAATCATTTGGCATAAACCAAGCCGCAATTCCTTCAGCAGTTGAAACCTTCTTCCATACTTTGTCGATTGGTGCATCAATAACAACCCTCTGCTTTATATCCTCTACATGATTCGTATCCATATTTATACCCCCCTGAACATATGAAACCTTTTGGTTTTATATTGAATTATACAAAACCTTTTGGTTTCATGTCAATTTTAATAAAAATACACAAACCACCTTAGTAGTTTGTGCGTTATTTTAACAATTATAAAGCGACTCGTGTTTCTACACTTGCACTAAGCTCCTTATCCTTTCTACCATGAAGAATATAATACAGAAAAATGCCGATAACAATGAAGCAGGCAAGGGATAGAAACATGCCCCGATATCCGATCAAGGGAACGAGCTGTCCTAAGAGGAACGGACCTAACCCAAGGCCAAGATCTAAAAAAATAAAATAAGTAGAGGTCGCTAAACCAATACGATGGCGCGGAGTCACTTTAACTGCCAAAGCTTGTGTGCAAGATTGAAAATTACCATACCCTAGCCCAATAATGGCCGCCGCTACTAAAAATAGGAAGCTTGATTGAACTTGGCTAAGCAAAGCCATTCCAATTGCAAATAAAATAAGGCTTGGATAAGCGACCGTATTGCCTCCTTTTATGTCCATCAGTCTGCCTGTAAAAGGGCGGGAAAGCAAGATGACAAGCGCATAAACAAAAAAGTAAAAGCCGCCTGCTTCGATTAAATCAATTTCCGCCACATATACGGTAATGAAAGATAAAATACTAGAATAGGCAAAAGCCATGAAAAACATGGCGATCGATATTGGCAAAGCCCTTACTTCAAAAATGCTTGATAGATGAAATCCGGCACGTGTAGAAATCACCGCTCTCTCTACAATCGGTGCTTGAATTGGAAGGGAAAGCAGCAAGCTAACTATCGCCATCACTGCTGAAAAGACGAAAATACCAATATAACCAACAGACTGAACAAGGAAGATTCCAATTAACGGCCCGATCGCTGTTGATAAAACGGCACTTAAACTAAAATAGCCAATCCCTTCGCCATTTCTGCTCCGTGGGATGACCTGACCGACGATTGTCCCCGTTGCTGTTGAAGCTAATCCAACTCCAATTCCGTGAATATAACGAATGATCATTAATCCGTAAATATTTACTGGGATAAAGTAACAAAAGGTCATCACAACAAAAATAATGCTGCCAATGATTAAGACCTTTTTACTACCAAACCTCTCCATTACCCTTCCCGCAAATAAACGCCCCGTAAGAGCGCCTAAAATAAAGATGCTCGCAACGATTCCAGCCATACTGGCAGATGCATGGTAGTTTTCCGTTGCATACGTGGCCATCGTTACTAAAAGCAAATACATCGATATGAAAATCATGAAATTTACGATTGAAACAAAAATAAAATCCTTTGTCCATAATTTTTCTTTCTGCATAAAACTCATCCTTTGTTTGTTATGGATATAACCAGTAGATAGGTTAAAGATCATCGGTATGTGCTCAAGCCTTAGCGAGCATTTTTGGGAGTCGTTAATTTGGTTCTAGACGCCTTCTTTATTGAAGATTTAGCGGCAGAGATGAATATACGAAGATCATTTACAATTCGAACGTTCATTAAGTTCACACACACTAAACAAAGCCGATGATTCCTACTCCTAGGAATTATCGGCTTACACTATACAAGTCGTCATAAATGAATACTCCCCTTTCCCTGATCACTACGATCTAAGGAATTGCTAGATACAACCATACCATATACAACTTTTCCAAGCCATCACGATGGGAAGTACCATATTTTCTAAAAAACTTGCATACCAACCAGTTATATCTGCTCCCTCTCAGGATTTCGCCCAATGCCCGCTATGCAAATCCTTGTATAGCTGTTCCTGAATTCCCATTGTCCAAACATTGGTGTTATCTTTCCCTCCTGCTTTTAATTAAGGGGATCCAACATTTCCTTCAGTACGACTGCCTGGTTATGTTTCTCATCTTTTGCTCCGTAAATGAGTGTAATATGTTTCTGATGCTTTATAACCAGTTGTTTTAGCTCTTCTAGTTGCTCTTTCTTCACTTTATCCGTCTTCAATTCTTCCTTGTATCTCCTTTTAAATTCAGAAAACTTGTCAGGGGCATGGTCGAACCATTTGCGTAACTCAGAGGATGGAGCTACTTCTTTAAACCAATGATCCATTCGCAATTGTTCTTTTGACACTCCTCTTGGCCATAAACGATCAATAAGAATCCGCACACCGTCATCTGGCGAAGGCTTATCATACGCTCGTTTTATCCTCACACCATGTTCGCCCATCTTCATTCCCCTTTTAATAGACCATTCTTTAATAAGTTCATTTCGGTCGTATAATGAGTCATCGCTTCTTCATAAGGGATTTCTAAAGCAAATTTATCTACGACATTGCGGATCGTTACAGACGTAATAATCTTCATCACATGAAATAACTCTGCTTCTTTCGAAATATTTAAGTTGGATGTATTAATGAATAAGCCAATATCATTCAACGTAATTTCACGATCACCAAAGCTCTTCGCAAATGTACTTTCAATTTTATGAGTCATATTTAAAAAAGTATTCCGTAAAAATTGGAAGTTTTCTTCTTCATTGATAATGATCGCAAAAAATTCAAGCATCGCTTCGAATAAATCACCTTTATGTTTTTCCAAGGTGAATACAAAATATTTTTTGTTTTCTTCCGTCAATTCATTTAACAAAAAGAAAAAGGCATCCTCTTTGTCCTCGAAATATTGATAAAAGCTCCCCCGTGGAATTCCCGCCTCCTTAACAATATTTGCAATTGAAGCTTCAAATAAAGGTACCCGCGAAAATTCCTTTTTTGCCGCATTGATTAACGATTGCTTTTTATCGTCTGGTAAATTAAAAAAAGTTACTTTCGGCAATGTTTTCCCTCACATGTTCAAAATAAAGAAACACCTACTATAAATTAGGTGTTTGTATTGTCTATCTTCTTATTACCCTAAAATTGGGTTTATTAACATCCTTCTTTTTTCAGCATTGGTCTTTTACAAATAGATACTTTAATCCCTTGTGCTTGTAGCTCAACTATAAGTTTTTTAAACTTTTCCATATATGTATCTTTTTTATTCACTTTTGGCCCACCCCAATAATGACAATGTGTCATTCAGTATACTTTCATTTTAAATCGCAATACGCTGCATGTCAACCATAAAATGACACGTTGTCACTTCTTTAAAATAGGTGGTTATTTTCCGTTGTGGAGCCTTGACATAAACTCTTCCATTGCACTATATCCTTGTTGTCTGAGATTCCAGTTATTTGCCGCTGCTTCGATTAACCCAACGACATCACGTCCAGGTTGAAGCTGAATTTCAATATGAGGGATTTTCACTCCTAAATACTCTGTAAATTTAGACTCAAGCTCTAATTCATTATTCAAAGAATTCTTTTGCCATTTCGTTAATTCAATATCCAAAGCAATTCGCGTTTCATCTTGGAAAGCCTTGTTTCCATAAACACGAACAACATTTAACAACCCAATACTACGAAGAGCTAAAAATTCTTTATTTTTTTCATTATGCGTACCAAGAATCGTTTGAGGGCTAATCTTTTTTAAGACGACGATGTCATCGGCGACCAATCGATGTCCACGACCGATTAATGTGTGAGCTATTTCACTTTTACCAATGCCAGAATGTCCACGCAACAAGATACCCATCCCAAACACATTCAGACAAACACCATGTACCGCTGTTTCCGGGGCTAATGCTTTCGTTAAATATCCATCTAGTTTGGCAATAAATTCAGGAGTTCTCTCATGTGTACGCAATAACGGGATTCCTTCTTCTGCACAAAATTGGGTTAAATAGGTTAACCCCTCTTGTTGTGTTGTCACAATAAAGCAAGGAGGACGGTATTTTACAATATTACCAATCCTCAGCTTTCGCTCTTCTTCACTTAATTCATGCAAATAATTGATTTCCTTTTGACCGAGAATTTGCACACGTTTTTTCGGAAAAAAATCAAAATAGCCAATGAATTCCAATCCTGGACGATGTGTCCGTGATCGGTTGATTGGTCGTCGTAGTTGATCTGCTCCAGTTAATACTTCCAAAGAAAATACTTGAACTAACTTTTCAACTGTAATTGATTTCAAGTCCATACGCCCCATTCTTCACAACCTTATTCCTTTATTATCCATCGAAGAATGAAGAATTGCAAACGCTACAACTTCACTATGAAAATCGGTAAATTAAAAACTTTTCTTTACTATCATGAGCGCCAGGCACTCGAATTTTATTCATTAATTTGAAGGGAGTGCTTGATTTCAAATAACGTTTAAATTCCGGCATTGGGTAATACAAAATAATATCAACAGGACGTCGCCTTTCTTGAACAGATTGCAAAATGTTTTGGACAACCTTTTTAAAAATCTGAACAGAAAATGGGTTAAAGAAATAAAACACATTATCTTCGTCTTCCACTTGATAATGTTCGGCAAGTCCATAGTCAAAACGAAGCGGTGCAGCAATATGACGTGCCCTTTGACGGTACCTCGTCTTATTATCAAGCGCCTCGCTATACGTGAGTTCATTTACCTCAATTCCTGTCACTTGTATTTGAAAATGATGATGAACGTAAAAGGAAACCCTGCCTCTACCACAACCATAGTCAACGACCCGATCCGTTTTCTCTAGCTTATAGCCTTTAAAAAGCTCCTCTAATGCCTTATAAGGTGTTGCTTCATAACGGTTATACTGCACCTTTTTCCTCCATTCTCTAAGTCCGGATGTACGAATCCGTAATCTTCTTTCGTATGTTGCTTCAGGCATATCGCAAATCCTCCTATTTTATTATAAAAACCTCAACATACTATGGTACTAGCTTTGAAGCTATGTATCTAGTGCTACATCCTTTATTTATAACTACTGGAGGCCGAAAACCATCCATATTTGAAAAGGGCTAAATGAAGACATACATCCGTCTATACATAAATCGAATGACATTCATTCAATATAAATAGGAGAAAATTACGTAAGGGGGAGACGAGTGACATGCGTAAGAAGAAACGCAGATGCTATCACTCCAAGGATCACTCTTTTTATGAAGATGATTGTTGGGGAGAACATAACGAGAAGGAGAAGCCACCATTAAAAGAAAAAATGCAAACGCAATTAAATTGTTGCTGGGAATTAAATAAAAAGGATGTTGAAAGAGTTATATTTACCGGGCCTAGCGAGCGCAACTTAACCGCTTTTGGCACGATAAAATTTGAATGTTCATCCAGTCAGCCACACGGGCTTCTTTTAGTTAAGTTTTTTAAAGGTCCGCCCGAAAAAGAATGTTTAATCGACTGCTTTTTCATTGATGAAGGAAGTTGTTCATCGTTCGTATTATCAAACTTTAACACGATTACAATCACATTAAAAAAAGGCAACACACCGGCACAAGGTGAGCTTTGTATTAATCCTATTTTTGATATATGTTAAACAATCTTTAAAACGTGAACACATTTTTATTTTCAAGGTAACTTGACCATTCGAGGATTCACCATTTTGCATTTAATAGTAGTAAAACATGAAAGGTGGTTAACACGAATGAATTGTCGCTGTGAAAAGAAGAAACACCATCCACAGGATTGTACTCGTAACATTCATTGCTCCTGCTTTACTTGTAACTGCTCTGATAGGCAAAGAGAGGAAGCTCAATTAAAATGTTGTTGGGAGATAAATAGAGTTGATGTGGATAGAGAGGTATTTACAAGTCCGGGAGTCTGTAAATTAATTGCCACCGGCACACTGTCTTATGATTGTAGTACCGCTAGCCCTTCAGGGACTATTTTTGTGCGCTTTTGGAGAGGAGACCCAACAACTCCTGGAAATACGCCAATACAAACGTTAAGGGTAGATGAGGGCAGTTGCATTACCTTTGTTGCTCAAAACTTTAATACTATTACAGTACAAGTCCCTTCTGATACGGGAACTGTTCCAGCACGGGGTGAAATTTGTATTAACCCTAATTTCAAACTTCCTTGTAACTAACAACCGACTACTATCCAAGTATGACTGATCGATACGTTTAGCTTTGGGAGCAAGAGCGAAGAATACTACCGTTTTTGTTCCCTTCCATTACGTTGAAAGTGCAGAGAAGTTAGGGGAAGTGCTTCCCCATTTATTTTCTGGCAAACTCGCATGAAAACAAGGTTTGGAACTTCATGTAACGATACAGAATCCGTGCATGCCTGCCCTCTCTCGTTCGTTCACAAGTCATTTTCTTCAATCGTTGAAGAAAAGCCCGATCACAATCACACGCTCTTTTGTTCCTCCGATAACATTCATCATGTGCTTTGCAAGCCGCATCAACCGCATTAATTGGGACCCCTGGTCCACTGCACCCCGGTCCACACCAGCGATACCCTGGGAAAACACAAAATCCTCCCCTTCTTCTTTTCCTTCGCGACAAATGGATAACCTCCCTTGCTTGAACTTGGATACTATAAAATATTCAATGGCATGCGTTCCTGTCCAAGCGGCTACCTATGTTTTTATGGGACTATTCAAAAGCCTTTTACAATAATACCAACCATAAAGATAAGACCTGATATGAAATAGATATACATCATTCGCTTGTTTTTCAACGTTAATTCATGCATTCCCAATAAAGCGAGCGCAGCACCAAATATAAAAATCGCACCATTGTAATGAAAAAAGACGAAAACAATTGAAATAAGCGTAAGTATAAGAGCAGTTATCCTCAACATCATTTCACCTTCCCCCCAGTTATTTTAGATTAACACCACCCTACGCTCGGAATAAAATGAATAAAAGTGATGAGAGCGAAAGGAAGCTGCTACGCGATGAACATTGAGAAGGCCACTTATTTACAAAAAGAAATTAGAGGAAACATTCAATTTTTCCGATATAGGAAAAATCGTCATAAAAAGAGGGCGTTCCATCTAAACCTTGTCACGGTCATCTGTTCAGCAACGATTACAACCTTACTCGGTCTACAAGATTTCAGTGTAGGAAGCTGGTTTATAAACATATCCATTATCCTTGGTGCGATCGTCACGGTGTTGAATTTCATAAACGGCTTTTACAATTATAAAGAACTTTGGATCAAGGATGGGAAGGCCTTTATTGAATTGCAAGAGTTGGAGCGCGACTTGACGTTTTATATGGAGGGAAGAGACCCCGCTTCATTCGCGGCGGAGGAGTTGGAAAAATATCGTATTCGCCTAAACGAGATCATCCATTCAAGTGCAGATATATGGTATAAATTGCATCAGAAGGAAATAGACAAAGGCGATGAGGAGGAAAGGTAATAAGAAATGCACTGCTCTCCCTTTTAACGAAATCAAAGGGAGAGAGTCTTAAAAGAAACGTTCTCCCTCAATAATTTCAGCAAATTTTGTTGCAGCTGGTGACAATGGAACACCTTTGATCGTGCAGATCCCGATGCTTCTCTTTGGAATTTCCTCTTGTAGCGGGATTTCAAACAATAATCCTTTTGTTAAGTATTCTTCAGAAAACTCCTTTGTCACACATGCGATTCCTAAATTAATTTTGGCAAACTCTAATAATAAATCATAAGAACCTAACTCAAATTCGGGCGAAATTTTGATTCCTTTGGAAATCATAAAACTTTCTACATATTTCCGCGAATTGGATTCAGGCTCAAGAAAAATTAAAGGATATTTAATAAGCGTCTCAAAGGAAACCGGCTTTTGTAGTAAATGCTTATATTTTCCCCCACAAACAAAAACATCATGGATATCGATGCACGGCCGTAATTCCAGTGCAGGATCCTCAAGGGGGAAATTACAAACGACAATATCGACTTCACCCGATTTCATAATAGAACAAATCTCCGCGGTTGTTCCGTTGATCATTTTGAACTTTATATTTGGATAACGGTTATGAAAGGCCTCCAAATAGGGAAGGAGAAAGTATCTTGAGATCGTATCACCAACTCCGATAATTAATTCTCCGGCGGTTAAATTTTTAAATTCCAAAATTTTTTCTTCACCAGCCTCAATTAATTTCAAGGCAGAATTTACATATTCAAACAGAAGGCTCCCTTCGGTCGTTAATGTCACACCTTTATGTGTTCGATTAAACAGTCGGGTATCCAATTCAGTTTCTAGTTGCATGATCGACTGGCTTACGGCCGGTTGCGTCATATAGAGACTTTTTGCGGCTTCCGAAAAGCTTTCACTTTTTCCAACTGTACAAAATACTTTATATAAATCCAATTTGCTAACCATATAAGCCCCCCTTATATCTATCATTAGATATACACATTTTACTTATACCACTCTATTCATGTATATTACAAGTAGATAAGTGAGTAAACTAACTCTATTAGTTATAAGGAGCGATTATATTGGAAAGAGTAGTTGGAACCGTTGTAAGGGGACTTCGCTGTCCGATCATTCATCAAGGAGATCGCATTGAAGAAATCGTTGTCGATAGTGTACTAAAAGCTTCAGAAATTGAAGGCTTTCAATTGAATGATAGAGATATTGTTACATTAACAGAATCGATTGTTGCTCGGGCACAAGGGAATTTTGCAACGATTGACCATATTGCTCATGACGTTCGTTCGAAATTCGGCGACGATCCAATTGGTGTGATCTTTCCGATCTTAAGCCGTAATCGTTTCGCTAACTGTCTACGCGGAATTGCTAAAGGAGCAAAGAAAATCATTTTAATGCTTAGCTATCCGGCAGATGAAGTAGGTAACCATCTAGTAGACATTGATATGCTTGATGAAAAAGGAGTGAATCCTTGGACAGATGTTTTAAATGAAAAGCAATTTCGTGACCTTTTCGGATATAATAAGCATACATTTACTGGTATTGATTATATTGACTACTATAAATCACTTGTTGAAGAATATGGAGTTGAATGTGAAGTTATCTTCTCCAATAACCCGAAAACAATTTTAGATTATACAAAAAGCGTCCTCGCATGTGACATCCATACGAGATTTAGAACTAAGAGAATTCTTGAAGCCAATGGTGGAGAAAAAGTATATAGCCTCGATAACATTTTATCTGCACCTGTCGATGGGAGCGGCTATAATGAAGAATACGGACTGCTTGGCTCCAATAAATCAACAGATGACGGCGTGAAATTATTCCCGCGTGATTGTCAGCCTGTTGTTGAAACCATTCAGCAAATGCTTAAAGAAAAAACAGGAAAAACAATCGAAGTCATGGTTTACGGAGATGGAGCATTTAAAGATCCTGTCGGTAAAATATGGGAGCTTGCAGACCCTGTTGTTTCCCCTGCCTACACATCAGGACTTGATGGAACACCGAATGAAGTGAAATTAAAATACCTTGCTGATAATAATTTTGCCGATTTAAAAGGCGAGGAACTCCAGAAAGCCATTACTGAATTCATTAGTAACAAGGACGAAAACCTCGTCGGCTCCATGGAATCACAAGGAACAACACCAAGAAAGCTGACTGACTTAATTGGTTCATTATCAGATTTAACATCTGGAAGCGGCGATAAAGGAACACCGATCGTATTTATTCAAGGTTACTTCGATAACTTTACAAAATAAGGAGAGCCTGGAAATATTGGGCTTGGATTGTAATTTGTGTGATGGCTTAGAAATTTGCGCTTTGGCTTAGAAATTTGCGCTTTGGCTTAGAAATTTGCGCTTTGGCTTAGAAATTTGCGCTTTGGCTTAGAAATTTGCGCTTTGGCTTAGAAATTTGCGCTTTGGCTTAGAAATTTGCGCTTTGGCTTAGAAATTTGCGCTTTGGCTTAGAAATTTGCGCTTTGGCTTAGAAATTTGCGCTTTGGCTTAGAAATTTGCGCTTTGGCTTAGAAATTTGCGCTTTGGCTTAGAAATTTGCGCTTTGGCTTAGAAAAAGGTGCCTGATCCTCCAATACTGGAGGCAGGCACCTTTTTTAATAGCCTTTTGACAACAAGTAAGCAACACTAAATGCTACGAACGAAAAAGCAACAAATACAGCGTCGACCTTTGAATACGATGTTGAATAAAAGTACGTTCGCTTCGCTCCCATCTGGAATCGTTTCGCCTCCATTGCCACGGCAACTCGTTGGGCTCTGCGAATGCTTTGTGCAAATAATGGGACAGTGAATAATTGTAAACGCTGAAGGACGCCTTTTAGCCCTTTTGAAAAATGAACACCACGCACTTTGAGCGCATTCGCTCTTGTTTGCAGCTCTTCGACAATGATCGGCATTAACCGAACGGAGGCGATAAAACTGTATGCAAATTTAGATGGCATGCGAAATTGCTGCATCAAAGCATAGAACAATAAAATTGGCCGCGACGTTAATAAAAAGGTCCAGCTTAAAAAACCAAAACTTGCAGTTTTAAAACCTAGCAATAGTCCATGTTGGATGCTTTCTTCGGAAATTTTAATTAGCCCCCATGACCATAGGACGCTCGTTCCTTTTCCAAACAACATCATTGTAACCGCCGACGAAAAAAATGAGACAATAATCGGGATGGAAAAAAGCAATAATTTTCGCCATGAATACCCACTAAAACAATAGAGAATTAGCCCGTATAGCACCATTTGATTGAGGGCAAATTGGAAATTTTGATTGAAAAGCACGATGATTAAAAAGACAAAAACAAAGGCGAACTTCAGCGCGGGATTGACACGAAACAACCAAGTTTCCCTACGTGGCGTGAACAATTCTAGCATCTTGCTTTTCCTCCTGTTTTCCTTTTGAAAAAACTCCTTTATGAATGGTCCACACTTCTGTTGCAAAATGATCGACTATATTCGAATCATGCGTAACCATAATAATCGTCGTTCCTTCCTTGCGTAATTTCTCCAGCTTTTCAAGCATCGCAAAGGTGTTTTTCGCATCTTGCCCAAACGTCGGCTCATCGAGCAATAATACCTTCGCTCCATGTGCCAATGCGGTTGCTACACTTAATCGCCTTTTCTGGCCGATCGATAATTGAAATGGATGGCGATTTTCGTTTATATTCAAATGAAACAAATTAAGCAGGTCTTCCACTTTCTCCCGAATATTCTCGCCTTTTATAGAAAAGGCAAGTTCGTCAAAAACTGAATTCGTAATAAATTGCAGCTCGGGATTTTGAAAAACGAGCGAGAGACCGATTGGCGGTTTCTTTTTTTTCTCTTGCAAATCAAGCATTTTCCCGTCAAGCTCATAATGTCCCGTTGTATGCAGCAAATGCATTAACGATAATAGAAATGTGCTTTTCCCGGCCCCATTTTCCCCGACAATCGCAATCCAGCTTCCCTGACAAACTTCTCCTTGCCCGATATGAATCTTCCGTTCTTTCCCCCGATAACCGTTGAAATTCCGAAGCTGAATGATTTCCTTTCCTTGATCGCTTCGCTTTTGTTTTAAAAAATGAGAGGAGGCGATATAATCCTCCCACACATTCGGATACCAAATGCCATACTCAATTAGTTCCCGTTTATGCTTTGTGAAAATGAGTTCTGGCGCCCCATCAGCAATAACTTCACCCGTCTCATTAAATAAAACAACCCGCTCCACCCAATCAGCGATTTGATCAATTTTATGCTCAACGATGATGACCGTCTTATCTTTTGCCACAGCTTTCACTGACTCCCAAATTTGTACCGTTCCTTCCGGATCAAGCAACGCTGTCGGCTCATCAAGAAAGATCACTTCCGGTTCTAGTAAAAGAACAGAAGCGAGCGCCAGTCTTTGTTTCATCCCTTGTGAAAGATGCTGAATGGGCGTATGCGGTTCATCCAATCGCAAGCCGACACGCTCTAACACTTCCTCAATTCTTATGTCCATCTCATCTCTAGGCACATTTAAATTTTCCAATACAAATGCAAGCTCTTCATCGACATAGGGCATACAAAATTGCGTATCTGGATCTTGAAAAACAAATCCCCATGAGTTCGGTGCAACAAACGAGTCGTATTTGAGTGGAACCTCGATTGAGTGAGGAATTATCCCGCTTAATACTTGCAACAACGTTGATTTTCCGCAGCCGCTCGGACCAAGCAATAGTACTTTTTCCCCTGACTTCACAGAAAAAGAGAGGTCCTCAAATATTAAGCTCGGCTCCCCTGGAAACTTTAGACGCAAATTTTTTACATGAATACTCAAGAAACAACATCCTTCTTATCAAGCAAATCGTATTCCTCTTTCGCTACCGGGCGAACGAGATTTGTAACCCCCGTCGCTTCTAACGCACGAACGATCAAATATGCAAAAATTCCGGTAAAAATGAAGGCACTAATGATACGCAAACCATATTTAACAATCAATGCCCATAGTTCAAGGTTCGCATATCCATAAACTAAATCTAGTAAAAAGCTTGCCAAGCAGGAAGCGATGCCTGCAAATCCTGCAATCACAACACCAAAGCGCTTATAACGAAAAGCAGCGAACAATAGCTCTGCAGCCAACCCTTGAGCAAAACCGTAAATGAGAACAGTAAAACCATGTCCAATAAACGCAGATAAACCAGCAGCGGCAACGCTCGCTAACAACGCAACACCTGGCTTACGAATGAGCAAGAATGCAAATGGGCCAACCATAAACCAAAGACCGTATAATAATTGACGTGCGACTGGAAAGATCGGCTTAACAACGGTGTACAAATCATCCCAAAACTTCATCGTAATCCCGAAGACCACTCCGATCATAATCGTAATTAGCAAATCTGAAAACTTTAACTTCCTCATCTTTCTATCCCCTTTTTGTATTTTTCACACAAAAAAACCGTCCATATGCACAGACGGTTGAGAATAGTAGAATCCATACTCAAATAAGCTCTCTACGCTGGCATTATCCAGATCAGATTAACGGTCAGCAGCGGATAATAGCTGCAATCTCAGCCTGATTCACTCAAGCACCCGGACGGAATTTTATGTAATTGCCTTCAGTATACATTGTATAAACGAATTTGTCTAATTCATGGAAAGTTTCTGAATTACCGAGATGGGAGCGTTGATTTCCGTTCTGGCTGGGATATAAACTTAGTTTCCAGCCCCTTGTAATCGATTCATCCGCTCTGTCCACTCTCTTACCCGTTCAATTACTTGTTGACGATCTGCTTCAACTTCCTCGCTTTTCTTTTCATCTAACTCCTTCATTACCGCTAACGTAAGCTTCTGCTTTTCAACAATGAGTTTCATCACCTCGTTATATATTTCCGAAGTAATCATTTCTTCCCCTCTCATCAAATTAAGGGCGGATACGAAACGGCTTTGTTCATTTAAGCCCGAATAATAAAATTTATCAGCTAAGCCCGTTTGATCATACATTGACTGGGTTGATTGTCCCCAATGCTTTAATAAGGAGTTATTTTTGCTCATGATTTCTTGAAAAGATGGAACCCATGTTTTCTTGATCGAATGATTTAATTCATCAATCGTTTTAGCAGAAATATATTCGCCATTACCAGCAGCTGCTACTTCTTTCAATGAATTTTCTCCGGCTTGATCGACATCAAAGCCGATAATATTGACTGTTCTTCCCTCATTTTCGCCTGCAAATGCCTTCGCCTCTGCGACAGGATCGCCGTCACATGTTTCCGCTCCATCACTAATAATATAGAGCGTGACATTTTCCGAAGAGCCTGCCATTTTCTCGCGTGCTGTTTTAATCGCGTTGGCAATCGGTGTCCAGCCTTTTGCCTCGACTCCATCCACCGCCTGAGTAAATTTCTCGGCATCAAACGGCTGAAGCGGGAATATTTCATCAATCGTTGTACATGATAATTCCTTATCTGCATCATTTTGCGTTCCAGCATGCCCGTATACAATCAATGATACGTCATGCGTTGCGCCAATTGTGTTTGCAAACCGCCCCGCAGCCGATTTCGCCACAGCCATCTTTTGTTTTCCTTCCACATTCAAAAGCATACTTGAACTCGCATCAAGAAGAATAAGAGCTTTTCCGGGATCGACTGAATTTACTCCTTCTTCCATTTCCTCAGGCTCAGGCAGATACGGCTCATACCATTCCACACTGTATTCATTCAAATCCTTGGCTGCACGACCATATGCATTGCTGCCAATAAAATAGTGAAGAGACTGAAAGAGTGTGACCGGGTCTTGGGTCGTTGCAGTTACTTCCCTTAACTTTTCTTTTAACTCTTCTTCATAATCTCCAAGACCAAAGTCCCCCCACATCTTCTTCGTTTCCTTTTCATATGGTATATCTTTTGTGAAAATACCCGGTGGCTGTGCAATCAATTCTTCTGTTGAACCTGGAATTGTTAATTCCTCAATTTCATTAAAAGCGATCGAGCCCGTCGCAGTCTCGGATTTTCGATTATCCCCGGTCGCATCCGTTACTTCTCCTTCATCTTCAATCACTTCATAAGCAACAACAGCCTCATCCGTCTCTTCTTGCCTATCTTTCTCCACCTTTTCCGCGCATCCCCCAATCAACAACAAAATAATCGGAAGGACTAACCATTTACGCATTTTATCAACCTGCCAATCTTTTATCTTAGTTATGTATAGGCAACTTGCCAAAGATCAGAGTGAGCCGTCTTATTTATTTCAGTCATACTCTCTTCTTTTCCTTGGCGTTTATATTTTCTTCATTATACTTTAATTATCGTCCTTATATACGAATAAAAAGGGGTAATATGGATCTCTTGTAAAAATGTAACTATATACCTAGACATCTGTTTGCAAGAAAATAAGGATGCCGACTAGAAATAGCTGGCACCCGTTAATAACAGTCTTTTACTCTATCATTATGGACATCTAGGTGTGCAAAACTCCCAAAATAATATATCTTGATTCTCATAACCGAGACCGGTAGATGCAGAAAAACCGACATAGGCATTTTTAGATCCAATAACAGCTTGAAGATCAACTTTATAAGTGACCGTCGGCTTCACTGGACGGAAACTAGTGGTAGATAAACGCACTTCTAAAAGCTGAGTTTTTGGCGAGTAATCAACCCATGCAAACCAAACATTCCCATTGTTTAACCGATCGGCAATTAGAGAAACGACTACCGATTTAACTGAACCGTTCAAATCAACCCCAACATGATTGCCATTAGGATCATCAATATTTTCTTCATCATTAAAAAACGTATCAAATTCAACCCCAGCACTTTTTGGGATCCCCAAATAGCCGATTCCTCCTCCCCCTTCTCCTAACGCAGTATTTGAACTACTTTGTACAATAAACACGATCCCGTCTGCCCCCGGCCCATCATCATCACCAAACCCGCCTGCATCAGTCATTTGGAAAGCAAAGGACGTACAAAATCCTCTAGAAACTGGCAAAGCATCGCTTGTAAACGCACTTCCATCTTGGTTTATGCCAGCACTTGTCAGTCTTAAAACATTTCGCCCATTGGCAGTCGTTGTCATAGCAGTACCATTTAGTGTCAAGTCAGATACATCTGTAAAATCGTCGAAAATTATACACTTTGGTCCTAATCCCATAAAAAGGCCCCCCTTATATTAAATTTTTTCAGACTTTCCTATCCTACTAATTCCTTTTTCCATTTCTGTAAGCAATGTATTCTTTTTATGATTAATTGTTTGTGTCGGCATCATAGAATAGTAAATTTTTATTTCCAAGAGGAGGAAATCGTTCTCTGTGATTTATAAGATTTTCCCGTTGTCCAATCCAATCACAAACTTCTTCCATACACTATTTTAAAAATAGATTTATAGCTGAGAGGATTGAAAAAATGGGTTTACAAAATGGCTGTCCAAGATATTATTTTGATCAAACATTTGATACGTTAACGCTTCAGCCGGACACTCCTGTTGTTGTATTGGCAGTAGATGTAACAACAAATTTCTCCGGCGAAAGAGTGAAACTGGATTCTATGATTAATACAATTGTAAGAGCTGGAAACACTACTGACCATTATAGCTATGTCATCCGATTTGACCTTCGAAGAGATGATGAAATCCTTACATCTTTTTTAGTTGGAGAAATAAATAAAGCAAAATTTTCTGTGGAGCTTGGGGCTGTCAATGATCTGGTCGTCCCGGTAACATGGACAGATCTACCTCCATCTTCGGGCACTTTTTCTTATAATATTCAAGCTACAAGGGAAGGCAATGATGTTGAAAATAATATCGACTTTATCCTTTTCCAAGATCGATCCATTAACGCAATTGTATTCCCCTAGGTAAATTGAGACGACAAAAAATAGGGTAATTTTAGATGGTAAAGATGTTAGTCTAGAATGTAATTATCAAAAAATGTAGTTAATTTTTGGAGGGATTTTTCGCATCTAACGGGGATTTTTCATCTTATAAGGTCAATCGAATTGCTTTCGATTGACCTTATTTCCATCTCACGTACCACAAAATGTCTGATACGGTGTCATTGACTCAGGAACAGTCGTGTATTCCTCTTGGTCAGACGAGTGTGCAAACGGCTTTTCTAGCATGGTCAAAAGTCGATCTAAAACGCTATAATCGCCTTGTTCCACAGCCACCTCCAGCGCCTCTTCAACTCGATGGTTTCGTGGGATCACGGCGGGATTACTGTTTCTCATTAATTCATTCATTACCGCCTCTGATTCCCCTTGTCCTTTCCGTCTTGCCTGCCAGCGTTCATGCCACTTAGTAAATTCATCATTAGCAAAAAGATTCGCATCTTCTAGCTTGTTAAATGTTAACGCTCGGAACGTATTCGTATAATCTGCTTGATATTTTTCCATCAGATGAAGTAAATCATCAATGAGTGCTTCATCTTCCTTTTCGTCGTTCAACAGCCCTAGCTTTGCTCTCATTCCTTCATACCAATAAGCGTGATAAAGATCGTTATAGTTTGTAATTTCCGCTTGTGCCAATTCAACCGCCTTTTCAATATTTTCATCCAAAAGCGGCAATAAAGATTCGGCAAAACGTGCGAGATTCCAGCCTCCGATCATCGGTTGATTGCCATAAGCATAGCGACCTTGGCGGTCAATCGAGCTAAAAACAGTCGCCGGATCGTACGTATCCATAAATGCACAAGGGCCATAATCAATCGTTTCTCCACTGATCGTCATATTATCAGTGTTCATTACACCATGAATAAAGCCCACAAGCTGCCACTTCGCAATGAGCTCTGCCTGGCGTCTGATCACTTCTTGAAGCAATGAAAGATACTTATTTCCATCCGTTTCAATCTCAGGAAAATGACGCTCCAATGCATAGTCCGCCAAAATTCGCAAATCATCCTCCGTCCCCCATTTTGCTGCGTATTGAAAAGTTCCGACCCGAAGATGGCTGGCAGCCACCCTAGTTAAAATAGCACCTGGCAATATCGATTCCCGTATAACCCCCTCACCTGTCGCCACAACAGCAAGACTCCGGGTCGTTGGAATATCGAGCGCATGCATTGCTTCGCTAATAATATATTCACGCAGCATCGGTCCTAGCGCCGCTCTTCCATCGCCGCCACGCGAATACGGTGTTCGACCAGCTCCTTTTAACTGAATATCAACCCGCTTGCCATCGGGGGTAATCTGCTCACCAAGCAGCACCGCTCGACCATCACCCAGCATCGTAAAATGACCAAATTGATGGCCAGCATATGCTTGAGCAAGCGGCAAGGCACCTTCAGGAAGCTGATTTCCGGTAAGTGTCGCTACCCCATCATCACTTTGTAATTCTTCGATATTTAACCCAAGAGAGGATGCTACATCCATATTAATAATTATTAAATCTGGCTTATTGACAGCAGTCGGATTCGTATTTGAAAAAAATAGCTCTGGTAAACGCGCATAACTATGGTCGAACTTCCAGCCTGTTTTCGTTTTCATTTATTTCACCTTTTTCAACGATTCATTTTTTCACTCTTTTTAGTGTCTTCCACTTCGATAAATAATAACCGTACCACCATTATAATACGAATTCCCTCTTCTCCCCCGTAAAAACTTACTTTTTAGTCTGGCGCCTATACACTTGAGATGCCATTGCGATATATTAAAAGAAGGTGATCAGTATGAAACTATATGTAAATAATCAAAATTTTATCGCAGGCATGACATTGAAAAATGGGGCCGAGCTCGAAAATAACAATATGGCCCTTCACGTCTGCGAAAATTCAAATCATGTCGTGGAAAATCGTAAACTGCTAGCCGCTTTTTTAAAATGTGGACTAGATGCATTCATTTGTGCTAATCAAACACATAGCGCTAATTTCCAGCGGGTGACGGCTGCTGACAGTGGGCGCGGCGCAAAACAACAAGATACTGCCATTGCAAATACGGATGCACTTTATACGTATGAACCTCATCTGTTATTGTGCAGCTTTAGCGCTGACTGTGTTCCCGTCATCTTTTACAACGAGTTCGAAGGTCTTATCGGCGTCATTCATTCGGGCTGGCAAGGAACTGTCAAAGAAATTACGCTAAAATTATTCGAGCATTTAAAACATACGGAGCATTGTCAGCTAAATAATTTACATGTTCAAATTGGTGCTGCACTTAGCCAAGAGAAATTTGAAGTCGATGAAGACGTGTATATGAAATTCAAACAGCTCGGCTATGCCGATGACTTCATGTACTACAATGAACAAACAAATAAATACCACATCGACAACCAGCAAACGGTGAAAAAACAATGTGAGTTGGCAGGCATTCCACCCGAACAAATCACGATCGATCGCACATGTACGTATCTCCATCCAAACGGTTTTTCCTATCGTCAAGATAAACAAACGGGAAGACATTTAAGTTTTATTATGAGGAAAAAATGAACGATGCAGAAATCATTATATGTTAGATGATTGACATCAAACGAAAAAGCTGATAGCCTAAAAGTAAATAATTTTATATTTTTAGGAATGTTACCAATTGGGCATAACCTGAGCAAAATGGATGGCACTACGTGCGTCTTCCATTTCGTTCGGGTTTTTTTATTTTTAAAATGGCCTAACGATCATTTAGAAAAGGAGTTTTTACTATGTCAAAGTTCACTTTTCCAAAAGACTTTTTATGGGGTGGAGCTACTGCTGCCAATCAAATAGAAGGAGCTTATTTAGCTGATGGGAAGGGATTAACGATCGTTGACCTTTTGCCAACTGGGAAAACGAGAAGAAGTATTATGGAGGGTAATGTCCCGGCATTCACCCCGCTTGAAAATGAATTTTATCCAGCGCATGAAGCCATTGATTTTTATCATCGTTATAAAGAAGATGTTGCTTTGTTTGCCGAGATGGGATTCAAGGCGCTCCGCGTTTCTATTGCTTGGGCACGTATTTTTCCAACTGGCGAGGACGATGCACCAAATGAACAAGGCTTGAAATTTTACGATGATTTATTCGATGAATTAATCAAACATGACATTCAGCCTGTCGTAACGCTTGCCCATTTTGATGTACCTGTACATTTAATTGAAAAATACGGAAGCTGGAGAAACCGTAAGCTTGTCGATTTATTTGAAACATATGCAAAAACTGTTTTTTCTCGTTATAAGGACAAAGTAAAATACTGGATGACGTTTAACGAAATTAATATGCTGCTTCATTTGCCATTTTTAGGTGCAGGGCTTGTTTTTAAAGAAGGTGAAAATAGGCAACAAATTAAATATCAAGCAGCACATCATCAGCTTGTAGCGAGTGCATTAGCAGTAAAAGCATGTCACGAAATGATTCCTGATGCAAAAATTGGTTGTATGCTAGCCGCAGGGATGTTCTATCCTTATACATGCAACCCGGAAGATATTTTCCAATCGATGGAAAAGGATCGTGAATCTTATTTCTTTATCGATGTACAGTCACGCGGTGAATATCCTGCGTATGCGAAACGTTTCTTTAAAGACAATGGTTTAACAATTGAGATGGAGCCAGAAGATACAGCTATCTTGAAAAGCCATACGGTTGATTATATTGGTTTTAGTTATTATTCAAGCCGGACAACAAGTACGGATCCCGAAGTATTGAAAAATATGACGAGTGGAAACGTATTTGGATCTGTTGCAAACCCTTATCTTGAAAAATCTGAATGGGGATGGACGATTGATCCGAAAGGCTTCCGCATCACAGCAAATCAATTATACGATCGCTACCAAAAACCTTTATTCGTTGTAGAAAATGGTCTCGGTGCGATTGATGAGGTAACAGCCGAAGGGACAATCAACGACGATTACCGCATCGACTACTTACAACAGCACATCGCTGAAATGGGTGAAGCGATCCAGGATGGCGTGGAAATTATCGGGTATACAAGCTGGGGTCCAATTGACATTGTCAGTGCATCTACTGGTGAGATGAAAAAGCGTTATGGCTATATTTACGTTGATAGAGATAACGAAGGGCAAGGAACATTACAAAGAATTAAAAAGAAAAGTTTTGACTGGTATAAGAACGTCATTGCATCAAATGGTGAGAACCTAGACAACTAATATGAAAGTGGATATCTTTATTTTTGAGATATCCACCCCTTCCTTTCCTATTTTAGTAAAATATGAAAGCGTTGACTTACCGTAAACAGATGGATATGCTTAAACTAAGTACTAGAAGTAGAAATACGGGTGGAAAAGACCATGAAAATAGCAAAAGTAATAAATAATAATGTCGTTAGTGTCATGAAAAATGATACGGAACTTGTCATTATGGGAAGAGGAATCGCGTTTCAGAAAAGACCAGGGGATCAAGTTGATCAGGATAGGATCGAAAAAGTCTTTACTCTGAATAATAAACAAACATCCGAGAACTTTCAGTTGCTGCTTCGCGAAGTTCCAATTGATCTAATGGTTATCGTTGAAGAAGTGATTCATTTTGCACAAAATCAGTTAGGTAAAAAGTTGAATGAAAATATTTATGTTTCTTTAACGGACCATATCAACTTTGCGATTGAACGACATGAACAAGGCGTAGAAATAAAAAATGCCTTGCTTTGGGAAATTAAACAGCTATATAAAGAGGAATTTTTAATTGGTTTAAAAGCATTAGATAAAATTAATCATAAATTTCAACTTTCACTGCCTGAAGATGAAGCCGGTTTTATTGCGATACATCTCATCAATGCCGAAATGAACGAAGATGTTGTAAACACAATGAATATTACAAAATTCATGCAGCAAATCATCAACATTGTAAAATACCATTTCAATGTTGAATTTGATGAAGATTCCTTAAACTATTTTCGTTTTATCACTCACTTGAAATTTTTCGTTCAGCGTATTATGAAAGGTACACATTATGAAAATGATGATGATTTTCTTTACATTATGATTAAACAGAAACATAAAGAAGCCGCAAATTGTACCGAAAAAATTAAAAGTTATATTAAAAAAGAGTATAA
Organism: Bacillus sp. FJAT-50079; assembly: GCF_018343515.1. Lineage (GTDB taxonomy): Bacteria > Bacillota > Bacilli > Bacillales > Bacillaceae_C > Lederbergia. The sequence goes on from NZ_JAGYPD010000001.1 coordinate 688,491, forward strand.
TCACGAATTAACGAATGAAGAAATGCTCTACTTAACCCTTCACATTGAACGGGTTGTCAATCGCTAATAAAAGTGATTGACAATGACTTTTTATCCATATATACTTCAATTATCAAAAATCAAATATATACTAACCTAGGATTGTTACTGGTTATGCAGGCAAAACCTAAGTCAGGGAAAAATTGTAGGACAGAACTGTCTACTATTTTTTCATTGACTTAGGTTTTTTGTTTGCAAAAAATAAAAAACTCGGAGGTGTAGGTCATGAACTACGATAAATTAGCGAAAGAAATCATCCAGGAAGTCGGCGGAGAGAAGAACGTTACATCGCTTGTTCACTGTGCAACGCGTTTACGTTTCACATTAAAGGACAACACAAAAGCAAATAAACAAAAATTAGAGAATACAGAAGGGATTATCACTGTTAAAGAAAGTGGAGGGCAATTTCAGATTGTCATTGGAAATACGGTTCCAGAAGTCTACGATGCAATTGGGAAAAACTCTAACCTACTAAGCGATTCCAGAACGAAAGATGACTCAACTGGAGGAAAGAAAGGAAATATAATTGGACAAGCAGTCGATATCGTTTCCAGTATTTTCGCCCCTTTGCTCGGTGTCATGGCTGGAGCAGGTATATTAAAAGGACTATTATTAATCGCAAATAATGTCGGTTGGCTAGACACTGCTGAAACGACTTATATTATTTTGGCAGCCGCAGCAGATAGCTTGTTTTATTTCTTGCCATTACTTTTAGCAGTAACAACGGCTAGAAAATTTGAGGGAAATGTCTTTACAGCATTAACGATTGCGGGTGCATTAGTATATCCTTCAATTATCAATCTGAAGGCAGAAGGAATCGCAACAACGTTCCTTGGAATTCCTGTAACAATGATGAGTTATTCATCAACGGTTATTCCGATTATCTTAGCTGTCATTGTTATGAGTAAACTTGAAAAAGTATGTCAACGCTTCATACATGAAAGTGTTAAAAACTTTGTAACGCCGTTAATTTCACTTGTCGTCATGGTACCTCTAACATTGATCGTATTCGGCCCATTTGGAGTCAATGTCGGAAACGCGATCGCTGATGGAATTGTCGCTGCATTTGGCTTTAGCCCAATGCTAGCAGGTGCTATTTTAGGGGCAAGCTGGCAAGTGCTTGTAATCTTTGGAGTACATTGGGGACTAATTCCCGTGTTTATCAATAATATTGCGGTCAATGGACAAGATGGTGTGAAGCCTGCATCAACCGCATCTGTATTTGCACAAACCGGAGCCGCCTTTGGAGTTATGTTAAAGACGAAAAATAAAAAATTAAAAGCATTAGCAGGATCTGCTACCCTTACTGCTCTATTTGGTATTACAGAGCCAGCCATCTACGGCGTAACATTACGATTAAAACGTCCATTTATTGCTGGTGTCATTGGTGGTGCTGTCGGTGGAGCCATTATCGGGCAAGCTGGTACGAAAGCATTTGCTTCAGGTGCACCTGGACTATTAACACTACCTGTTTTCTACGGTCCTGGGGGCGAAGGTTTTATGGGCCTCATTCTTGGTATCGTCACAGCATTTGTTGTTTCAGCTATTTTAACTTACGTATTAGGCTTTGAAGATCCAGTAGAAGTAGATGAAACAGAAGGGTCTCCTAAGGGATCGGAAACAACAGAAAAGAATGACGAGGAAATATTAAGTCCGCTAGATGGTAAAGTGATTGCATTATCAAACGTTCCAGATCAAGTATTCTCATCCGAAGCAATGGGGAAAGGGATTGCGATTGAACCGACATCAGGAAGAGTTGTTTCACCTGTTAACGGAAAAGTCTCAGTTGCTTTTAAAACAAAGCATGCTATTGGACTTGTTTCAGACAGTGGAGCTGAAATTTTAATCCACGTCGGAATTGATACCGTGCAATTAGACGGAAAATATTTCACGTCACATATTGAGCAAGGAGATCAAGTGAAAGTTGGTGACCTGCTTGTAGAGTTTGATATAGACAAAATAAAAGAAGCGGGTTATCAAGTTGTTACACCTATTATTATTACAAACACACCAAATTACGCGGACATTCAACCAATCGAAAAAGAGTCTATTAATGAACAAGAAACATTATTAGGTCTCAAAGCGTATAGTAGTGATAAAGAAAAAATTGCTTAATTTTAAAGAAAGGATCCGGCCATCATGCTGGATCCTTTTTCCTAAAATATAAGCAAGCCCTAAACTAGCATCTATAAAATCAAATGCTAGTCTCAATATGAAGAGAGTTCCTAGCATTCACTTGTCACTCCTCCTTCACCAATTCCTCATATTGGCCATAGGCATATTCGCTAAAGTATATTTAGTCCCAAATCTTATTGTTTAGCTATCCTCTCTCACTATTTTCGCAAGTATCTTTGCATCAGATTGAAGGAGTGAATGATCGATTAGTGATACAATCATCATCTTGAACAAATGTCGATCGTTTGATAGGATCATTATCATGATGAATGATGAGCGAAAGAAGGGATCACATGGATACCGTTGTTTTTGATCTAGATGATACTTTGTACGACAGGTCTCAGCCATTAAAGAAGACCCTCTTAAACTTTGAAGCTACGAAGGGGCTTTCCTTTGAACATTTCCATGGAATTTTTCAGCGCAATAGTGATATTGCCTTTGATCATGTGACAGACCGCATTTGGTCATTGGAAGAATCGCATATTTTTAGGATGAAGGAATCCGCGAAACAAATGGGGGTTCATATTTCTAATGAAGGCGCGAGAGAATTTCAATCATTATATGAAGAAAATCAGCAACATATAGAGTTATATCCATCGATTATTGAAATCTTGGATTACCTACACGAAAAAGATGTACCAACGCTTATTATGACAAATGGTCCATCCGCACATCAAAGAAATAAAATTAAAAATCTCGGTTTAGATCTTTATTTTACTCCTGACCAAATCATTGTTTCTGGAGAGGAAGGGATTGCCAAGCCGAATACCGAAATTTTCAAGTTGACAGAAAGTAAATTTCAATTTGATAAAGCGTATGCGTGGTTTATCGGCGATAGTTATGACAATGATATCGTTGGGGCTTCAAAAGCAGGGTGGCATTCAATTTGGCTTGCCAAACAAAAGCTAGAAAATCATTCAACCAATTTATCAACATACACTGTATCTTCAACAACGGAATTAAAAGATTGTCTATTTCGTCTTTTTAAATAATGCCAGCATTTGAGTCATGCTGTACTTAATTGAATGATTTATTGGCCATACGAAAATAATCATTCCATTTAGATCATTTTCGGAATCAGTAAATCTAACAATTTTAGAGTTTATATCATTGATTCCGAATAATTACTTCTGAAAACTAGAGTTCTAATTTAAAGTTACTTCTGCTTTAACATGAGCATTCTCAGAAGAAACCTGTTTATTTTCTTCATTAAGCAATAAACTTGTGATGAAATAGATGATGCTTAAAACAAACGGCAAAATCGTATATATCTGATCCATAAAGACAATGGCGACGATCGATGTGGCGCCAATGATCATAATGGATGCATATAAAAATCCCTTACTTTTATATAAGATTGCGAATGGTAAAAAATGAGCTCCTGTTAAAATCGCGACAAAAAATGGCAGCCATTCAACCTTTTCCATAAAAATAAGAATCAAAATCGGTGCGAAAAGGATCTGCATCCCACCAAGCACCCCAGCCATTGTTGATAAAGGATTATCCTTTGCAAAGAAATCAATTTTAAGAAGCTTTGAAATAAGTATCCCTAAAGGAAATAGTGAACCTGCGCCAATAAGATAAATGAGACCTAATAATTTCACATCGATATTTACAAAACTAATAACTCCTAAAAGCAACCAGTAGACCGTCCCAACATAAAACATGGCTATCCCTTTTTTTGTTCGTTTCATTAAGTCCAACATTGTTTCATTCAGATCCATATGAAATTCCTCCGATTATTGTTTTATACTTTTCCCCCTCTAACATTCAGAATATTTTATAACTAATTATGATTATAGCTATCTTAGATGAAAAGAGATAGTAACATTGAGAAGAAGAACAATCAATTATGGGTTGACATCGCCATCCCTTTGCTGTATTATTCTGATTAATTAAATATTAATTCTTATCAAGAGAGGTTGAGGGACTGGCCCTATGAAACCTCGGCAACAGGCGATTTCGCACTGTGCCAATTCCAGCAAGCATTACGCTTGAAAGATGAGAAGAGAAACGTACGTGACTGTTGACACCTCTTCTTATTTGGAAGGGGTGTTTTTTATCTGCCCCTTTCCTAGTAAAAACATATGATTACTTTTATTCGGAGGGGATTTAAATGACTCAATTAGTAAAAGAAAAAATCGGTGGTATTCATGCGATTCCTGAGTTAGCACCACAATGGCAAAAATTAAACTTAGCGGAAATCGTTAAGAGAAATGCAGCATTTGTTTCGATTAGTCAAAGTAAATCTTTGTATGAACCATGGGGCGTACAAGGAGCTGAGAACCACCGTGAAAGAGGGAATTTACCTGCGACGATAAAGGTTGTCCAAGCCGCTCGAAAAGCAAGTAATTTCCTATCTTTTAGCTGGGTAGGCTATAGCCTTTTCCGAGAAAACTATCCGCAAACGATTTTTGATCAAGTACAATATGAAACATGGGTGGAGGGACTTGATTTTACAGAGGAGCAAAAGCAGCGGGACAATGAGCTTGTAGATGAATTACAGACCTTGGTTAGACCCGGAGATTTACAGTTTAATGAACTTGCTTTACAAACCGCGTTTGTTGGGACACCTTTTCCCCTTGAATTAGCGAGAAAAAAGGTAGAAGTAATTATTTTTACCGGCATTCACCTTGACTGGTGTATTGAAGGAAATGTTCGTTCCGCGCGCGATCACGGTTATTTGCCAATTGTCATTGGCGATGCGACTGGCTGTAAATATCCGGAAGAAGAGGCAGCGGCTATGAGACGTATTAATAATTATTTCGCCCCTGTCATTTCGGCGGAAACGTTTGTTAATCTTTTAGAGGAACCCGTTTAAAAATAAAAAGGTAGCACGTTTATGACCAATTCCGGTCATAAACGTGCTGTTTTTTGCTCTCTATCACTACATTTTGTTTCACACATGTAGTACAATAAACAAGAACGAACATTCCCCACCAAATATACCAGTTTATCCCATACTCTCCTCTATTTTAATTTCCCCGTATTTCCTTTAAAATGAATACTATCGATGAGGTGATCATTTGGCTACATTACTGGCTGAAACAACCAATAAAGTTGTTCATTCAAAGGAATTATTAGTTGAAAGCCAATTAATAAGGATCTTTTTAAACCAATTAGGAATGGACGCTCAAAGCATTAAAAACAACTTTTTAAAAAGTTGCCTTCAAGATTCATGTCCTGAAACTGAAAAAAAATTATTAAAAATGAAAAGTATTTGGACATTAAAAGATATTGAAGATTACTTTTACTCCTTTTTAAATAAAGAAATGATCGATAAGAATGGAATCATTTTTACACCCAATTTTATTGTTGATTACATTTTATCAGAAACGATTGATCGATATAACGCCCCTACAATATGCGACTTTTCATGTGGATGTGGAGCATTCTTAGTAAGAGCAGCTGAACATTTATATGCTAAAGATAAGTCTAAAAGCATCGTTGAAATCATAGAAAATCACATTTTTGGCGTTGATTTATTAGCTGAAAATGTAAGAGGAACGAAAATATTATTGACGTTACTAGCATATAGAGAAAATGTGGACGTCGAACATATTCAACTGAATATCATTTGCTATGATGGCCTTGAGCATGATGTTCTTCATCAATTTTCGAATGAAAAAGTTATAGATGGCTTTGACTGCGTTGTTGGAAACCCTCCTTATATAAAGGTTCAAGATTTAAGCCCTGAGGTTAGAAGTAAGCTTAAAGCTGATTTTAAAACAACGACATCAGGCAGTTTTAATATTTATTTTGCTTTCATCGAGCTAGGAGCCAACCATTTAAAACAAAAAGGAACATTAGGCTATATCGTGCCGAACCATTTTCTTAAATTAAAATCAGCGCAACCTTTAAGGGAATTTTTACTTAAGGAAAGATTATTGAAAAAAGTGATTGATTTTAAGGATTGTCAACTTTTCCCCAATGCTCAAACGTATTCGGCCATTATTACACTAGATCGAACAAAAAAAGAGAATATATCATATAACATCATTACGAGTGTTAAAAGTGAAAATCTTACGGATATAAATGAAACATTAAAAGAAATAAATTATAGCAAAGTAAACTCTGAAACAATCAATTTATTAAATGAAGTTGAAAAACGGAATGTATATAAAATTGAAAATGCCGGATTAAAATTAAAAATCAGTACAGGAATCGCTACTCAGAAAGATGGAGTATACATGATCGGGTTAAATAAAAATGATTCGATCGAGGAAGATAAAGGCTATTACACAAAATATTATGATGGAAAAGCTTATAAAATTGAAACAGACATTACCGTCCCCTTAATCAAGGGAGGAACAAATATTGATCATGATTCTGGCTCTGTGAAGAAAAAAGTACAAATCATTTACCCTTATGTTCGCGACAATAATGGAAGCATCAAGGTTATCCAAGAGGATCAATTACAAGAGAAATATCCATTTGCTTATTCCTATTTAAAAGTGGCACGTGAGGAGCTACAAACCCGTAACGGAGGCACCCCTTCTGTTTCCGTCTGGTATGAATACGGAAGAAGCCAAGCGCTTGATAGCTTTGGAGCTAAGTTAATTTCACCAACAAACTCTAATAGACCAAAGTTTACATTATTTGAGGAAACTGCACTTTTTAATAACGGATACGCGATTTATGGAATAGCATCTGATAGTATTTTTCACGATCACTTACCAGACTTAAATGTCTTAGCTAAAATACTAAACTCCATCATAATGGATTACTATATTAAGCTAACTAGCTATATGATCAGTGGTGGCTATTATTGCTATCAAAAGAAATACATTAACAACTTTTCAATCCCACCGTTGAGCTCCGAAGATATGGCATATATTCGTTCGTGCAACGATTCGAAAGAGCTCGATCAATTTTTAATTAAAAAATATGATTTAGAATTCCCTGTATTAACGAAAGGCGGATACTTGTGATTTATAATACGAACAATCTTCTAGACATAAACAGCACGTTGATCAATATGAAAAATGATCTTGAAACATCGATTAAAACCGCTACCGTAAAAGGATCGCCTGTCAATTCAAAAGGGCAGCCATATGGGAATGGACAAAAGGCGAAGGAAGCGCTGATCCGCTCACAAGGATTAATCAATCATTTACACGAATTAGTTAAATCTGAACTGATTAAGGAAAAGATCGATCCATCGAAAATTTTCCCCCCACTAGGGCATAGCAAACCTGAATTAAAGATCGCGGGCTTGCTAAAGCAAAAAGATCAAGATATTTGTGTTAAACCTACAAATATTCAACCTAAACAAGAAAAGATTAGCTGGGGTCCGTTAGTACATGAAAACATAACTTGTTACTTAGGGAAGGAACTTACAGAACAAACATTAGTCATCAATATTCGAAGTCAAATGAGTAGTCTAGCCAAAAACGCCGATACGTTGTTTGAAAGAACGTTTGCTGAAGCTTTAAACCTTCATAATCTAAACCCGAATCTATGTCTTGGCGAAGTATACATGATCCCTGTGAGGGAGTACGATGATGCTGCCATGACGAAAAACGAAGTTAAATTTAAAAACAATATTACGAATATCGCAAAGTATATTAGCTTTTTTGACTTTATAAATGGGAGAGTAGATCCTACTAAAGATCATCATATGTATGAAAGATGTGCTTTGCTCATCGTCGACTTCAGTACGGAAATACCTAAGCTATACAATACAACAGATGAATTAAAACATGATGGCCTTCTCCCTCAAGATTTTCCGATAGAACTTGCAAATATTTCTATGACAAATTTTGTTGATGATTTACTTCAAATCTATATCGATCGATTTAATAATCTTGATATTTATAATGAAATTTAATAGAACGTATCGTTGAACTTAACAAATTGGCATCCATTAGCCGTTTTTGTAAAGTAAATGGCGAAGAATGGGATTGGAGTGAAGGCCACAAAGCCAGTACGCGGATAATAGATTTTTTTATCTAGTTTCGGAGGCTGGGACAAAAGTTTTTTATCAAATCAAAATACGAACGATAGTAACTGGAAATATACTTCGCTTTCCGCGGGCGGCTGTTGAGCATCGGGCCAACAGGATGTTGGTCACGGGGCCAGTTGCCACACGATGTGGCGAATTTTGCTTCATTCCTTAAATACGCACTGCGATGCCTTTCCTCCCGCAGGAGTCTACATATATTTCCTACACTAAGATAGTGCATTTTTCGTCTATCACATTGATTACTTTAGTTATGTCCCAGCCTCTTTAATTCTTATTTGATGTTTTCAGTATGAAATAATCTTTTTGGAAATATTATTGATCAAGTCTCCTCTGCTCAAAACACCAATTACACGACCAGCGCCATTGATGACTGGAAGTTTTTTGTAATGATGCCTGGATAATAAACGGAGCGTTACCTCAAAATCATCATCAGGTGATGCAAAGAGAAGGTTTCTTTTAGTCATAATTTCTTTCACTTGAGTATCTAGCTTTTTCCGTAATACATCTTCAAAATCTCCTTCCTCAATTATATAAACTAGGCCCGCAATACCTATCGGCCATGGAGGCTTTGGAGATAAATAACGTAATACATCACCATCCGATACCATACCTACCAAATGATCTTTATCATCAACGACTGGAACACCACCAATTCGATTGGATGTGAGCACCTGTAATAATTCTTTGATGGTATTCGAAGGTTTCACAGTAAAAACCTTTGTAATCATAAAGTCTCTTACTTTCATTGCAAATCCCACCTTTCAATAATCATTCTAAACTTATTCCACTTTATATTTCTCCTTTAGAACCCCAGAACCAATGCCTCCCCCTACCATTAAAATTAAAGGACCAAAGTTCCAAAAGAACGATCCGCCATATAGAGGGATGTCGAACGCCATTAACTTATTTAACATAAGAACGCCTAATTTTATGACTAAAAAGGCAATCCCTATTAAAAATAAAACATCAAACATAAATTTTAATTTTGGATATGCCAAATGCTTGCTGTCATTAATGACCTTCTCTTTCAATTCTTCATCACTCCTCAATAACTCATCAATGGTTACATCAAAAAGATCACTTATATTAATAATGATTTCTATACTAGGATAATTTTGACCATTCTCCCATTTTGAAACGGATTGGCGACTAACGAAAAGCTTTTCCGCTAATTCTTCTTGAGACCATCCTTTTTCTTTTCTCTCTTTTTTCAACTTCTCCGCAAAATTCATTTGAGGCAATCACCTTCCATGCATTTATATCTCATTATGCTTAAAAATGATTCTGGAAGTAAAGAAAGAATTCGTTGCACTCTTCCGCACCCTATGGTTGCAATGAGTAAAATCCCTATTTCATCAAGGAATTTAACGTAAAAAGAGGGTGTGTACGAATCATCATCTGATTCGTACACACCCCGATCACTTTAATCCAGATGACTTTTTTTATCTTTCATCTCTTAAATCACCTTTTTAAATCATTTATACAGTTTTCAACTCCAATCTCTTTGCAAGCAGGGATAACCCATAATTTACTACGAAGTACATGATGGCGATCGTAATGAAGATCGGAATCGTGTCTTGCGGATTGTGCGCTTGAATGATTCTTGCGTTATGAAGTAGTTCTGGAAGAGCGATAACAACCGCAAGTGATGTATCTTTTAACAGTGAAATGAATTGGCTGACAAGATTGGGTACCATTCTGCGAAGTGCTTGAGGCAAAATAACAAATCGCATTGCTTGAATATACGTAAGACCGGAGGATCGCGCAGCCTCCATTTGGCCTTTTTCAATCGAGTTCAATCCACCCCGGACGATTTCGGCAAGCATGGCTGATTCAAAAACAGTTAACGCGACGATTGCAGCACCTGTTTTACTAAGATTAATACCGAGCTCCGGCAATGCTAGATACGTAAATAAAATGATAAGGAGAAGCGGCAAGTTCCGGATTGATTCCACAGCGATTGCTAATACTTTAGAGAGAATTGGTATTTTGGCAAATCGTAACGTACCAATCGCTCCTCCAAGGATAAAACTTAAAATGATCGAAATAAGGGCTACTTTTAACGTAATATAAAAACCTTGCATTAAAAATGTGAGATTTTCTGAAGAAAATGCACTCGAAAAATCCATTCAAACACCTCCTCAGTTAGTAGTTGCAAGGCGCTTTTCAAGATACCCGACGCCAAAACTTAATGGAATGGTAATGACTAAATAAAATAGTGCTACGAATATGTATACGTCAAAGACTACATATGTCTTGGCTGAAATAAGATCGGCTTGATACATAAGTTCAGTACCCGCAATGAGTGCCAAAATAGATGAGTTTTTCACTAAATTAATAAATTGGTTGCCAATTGGAGGGATGACTATTTTTATCGCTTGTGGCAAAATAATCATTCTCATCGTTTGAAGATAGGTGAGTCCCGAAGATCTGGCAGCTTCCGTTTGCCCTTTTGGCACGGATAAAATTCCTGATCGAATCGCTTCCCCTATAAATGCAGATGTATAAATCGTTAATGCAATCGTTCCAGATGTAAATCCGGATAACTGCAACCCTAAAGCAGGGGTCCCAAAATAAAAGAAAAAGGCAATGACAAGCAGGGGAATATTTCGGAAGAACTCTACATATGCAGTTCCTATCCATCGGAGTGGTGCGATGGGTGTAATTCTCATAACTGCAATGATCGCCCCTATTAAAAAGCTTGCTATTAACGCAATTATACTAATTGTTAATGTCGCTAAAAACCCTTCCCAATACATGTCGAAGTACTTTGTTAAAATAGAAAATCTCACGTTCATCTCCACCTCACTTTACATATCAGGGTGAGCGTGAACGCCCACCCTGATCTTAAAATGGACTTAGAATTCGAATTCACTAAACCATTGTTCAAAAACTTTATCGAATTCTCCATTCGCCTTTAGTGATTCAAGTCCATCATTTAGCGCATCCAGGAATTCCTTCTCGCCCTTTTTCACGGCAATCCCATAAGGCTCATCTGTAAAAATTCCCCCGACCAATTCATAAGAATCATCATCAGAAGCCATTCCCATCAAGATCGAGTTATCTGTCGTTAATGCTTCTCCTTTTCCAGCTTTCAGTGCTGTAAATGCTTCCGCATAGTTTTCAAATTCCAATACAGGAGCATCTGGAGCCTTTTCACGTATATTATCTGTTGATGTAGACCCTTTGACAGCAAGTACGGTTGTATCTTTTGTAAGGTTGTCAATGCTTTGAACAGGACTCCCTTTTTTCACAAGCAGGGATTGACCTGCTTCAAAGTAAACATCTGTAAAATCAACCTCTTGTTTGCGTTCTTTTGTAATCGTCATTGTCGCTATAATTGCATCAATATCGCCTTTATTCAATAGTGGGATTCTTGTTTTTGACGTTACTTCTACAAATTCAACTTTATTTTCATCCCCTAGAATTTCCTTCGCTAATTGTTTTGCAAGGTCAATGTCGAACCCCTCCACATCTCCTGTCGTCGGATTTTTCAAACCGAATAATTTTGTATCGTGTTTTACTCCGAAAATGATTTTATCCCGTTTTTTTATCGTTTCAAGGACATTTTTTCCATCTGTTGCACTATCCGTTTTTCCGTCTTTCGAACTACATGCAACTAGGATCATAGCCGATAGCATCGCTATCACTGTTAACAAAAGAATCTTTTTCATCTTAAACATATACACAACTCCCCTTTTGTTTTTAATGATTTAAAATACGGCTGAGAAAAATTTGCGCTCGCTCTTCTTTTGGATTTTTGAAAAACTCAACCGGAGCAGCCTCTTCTAAAATTTTGCCTTGATCGATAAACACAATTCGGTCGCCTACTTCTTTCGCAAATCCCATTTCATGTGTAACAACAACCATTGTCATCCCTTCTTTTGCTAACGCTTTCATTACATCGAGCACTTCTCCTACCATCTCCGGGTCAAGAGCAGAAGTGGGTTCATCAAATAACATAATATCAGGCTTCATTGCTAATCCTCTTGCGATCGCCACACGCTGTTGCTGTCCACCTGATAGCTGGGATGGAAAGGATCCTGCTTTGTCGGGGATTCCGACCTTTTCCAAATAGAACTCTGCCGTCTTTTTCGCCTCTTCTTTTGATACGCCTAATACATTGATCGGGGCAAGCGTAATATTATCAAGGACGGTTTTGTGAGGGTATAAATTGAAATGCTGAAACACCATTCCTATATTACGTCTTACTTGATTAATATCTGTTTTCTTATCATTCAGTTGGATGCCATTAATGATCAGTGAACCGTCAGAGATTGATTCTAGCCGATTAATACATCTTAGCAGTGTACTCTTTCCGGATCCCGATGGTCCGATAATGACAACAACTTCTCCAGCTTGAATCGTTAGATTAATATCTTTAAGAACATGAAAATCTCCAAAATATTTATTAACCCGTTGAAATGAAATCATGTCATTCTCCTTCCAATTCAAAACAGTATACAGGACGTTCCTCCATACAATACGATTAAGTATCTCAGGTAGATTCTTTTACAACGCAGTAAAATGGGCCGTCTTCTCAGCATCTGCTTGCTGACAAGGTGGGAACATCCTATTGATCATCCGAATTAAAACGGCAGTTCGATGTACGCCAGTTCTTCATCATCAGTACAATCTACTTTCATATGTACATCTTTATATACTTACCTTCTAGCAGATGTCACAACACCTCAATGATCATATTTCTCCACTTTATATCATCCATCTTTCGCCCCGTTTCACCACGTGATAAATTACTTTCATCTTGAACATTCCCACATCTTATCTTCAGTCTACTTATTAATAATTTCACTTACAACCAAGTTTAGCTATTTATCCCAAAATAAGTAAACAGACCTAGGACAAAAAAACGAGGCGTCCACCGACATATTTACCCGACAAACTGCATAAAGTCTGGCACCATGTTACCCTTTCACCAAAATCTTCTTTAATGCTCGAAAGAGGATAAAGAAAAATCCGTTGAAAAGTGCTAGTGTAAGTCCATCAACGATGACCGCATCTAGCATTCCGGCTGGGACAGTTTGAAACAACCATAAACATACCCAGCCTATTAGCTGTGCCAGAAGAATCAGTCCGACATCCCTTACAGAACGATACCACTTTACTTTTTCACGCCAATAAGTCCCTACGAAAAAAAGAAGCATAAAATTTATGCTAGCGACCAAAAACGATGGGGATTCTATCCCGAACATGCCATCAGCCAACTCCCACGATGGCATCCAATTGACTGTAACGATAAAATTAAAAATGAAAAGCGCTAGTAAAATAGGATAGAAGACCCTTCTATCATTCTTTAATTGTCTTTCCTTCTTTTTCTCTTTCATTTCTGAACTAAGCCATTGCTTTAAATTTCTGTAATGGGCCGTGCCAATTATTGGTGAACTTTTGTCCTGATCATAAGGCAGCTTAGGTAATTCCTCGTATGCCCTCTCGTAATCTTCTAATTGTAATCCAGTCACATTTGCTCCTGAACTAAAAACGGGAATATCCTTTTGTTTGAAACGCTGCACCCACTCATTCAATTTGTCAGCATTCTCCACCCCGAACAATGAATATTTATGATGCCCTTGCTTATTTATCCATTTCATGATAATTTTTGCTCCAATAATGTGATAGCCGGGACTATTGCTCCCCCTAGACATATAGCGGGTTGTCCGAGCAATTAATACCTCTTGCATTTGCTCGAAAGCAACAAAATTCTCCCATTCCTCTCCGGTTTTAACATTCCTAACAAATGTAAAATAACCATCCTCTCGCAACTCACATTTCATAACAATGTCTGTATACATTTTGTTGGATTTATAAATAATCGATGTAAGCCAAGCGAGCAACAGGGCACACGCAAAACAAATGATCCCTCCGGGCCAATACGGCCCTAATATTAAAAAGACCCCGAAGCCAAACGCTACAACCCCAAGCAAACAAAAAAACAAGAAAAAGACCACATGAGCTATTTTTGCCCATTTCGGGATATCGTTTGAATACTTTAACCCTTCCTTTTCACGCATTTCAATCAAAATTGGTTCCCTCCTAAGGACGCCCTTCTTCCCTTATATTTACGGAGGGAAAACAGGGAAGTTTCTAAGAATTTAGACCCCTTTTTAAACAGGCAAAAAGACCTTCAACAACTGGAAGGTCTTTTCGTCATTTATATTAAGCTCTCTGTTTACGAGTGTACACATCAAAAATAACAGCTAGTGCTAATACACCACCACGGATAATGTATTGAGGGGCTATTCCAACCCCCATCAAGTTCATGCCATTAGTTAAAGTGGCCATCACGAGCGCCCCAATGATTGCTCCTGTTACTTTACCAACACCACCAGCAGCGGAAACCCCGCCAACGAATGCAGCCGCAATCGCATCAAGTTCGAATAAAGTACCTGCGGTCGTTGTAGCAGATTGTAAACGCGAAGTAAATAGAATACCTGACAAGGCGGATAGCATCCCCATCGAACCAAAAACTAGAAATGTAATTTTACTTACATTAATCCCACTTAAATGTGCTGCCTCGGGATTGCTACCTACCGCATAAATATGACGCCCTACAACTGTTTTTGTTGTAATAAAATGATAAACCATCACAACAAGAAGCATTATAATAACAGTCCAAGATAATCCATTATAGCTAGCTAAAATCCATGTAATATATCCAATAATTGCTGATACGAAGATTAATTGCAAAGTAAAAATCTCTTTTGAAACAACTTCAAAATTGTATTTTAATTTATTTCTTCGGTTGTTGATCGTGCTGTAAATGTAGAATACGATCGCCAATGCGCCAACGAGCAATGTTAATAGATGTAAACCGCTAATTACCATAAGTGATGGAATATAGCCATTGCCGATTGCATTAAATGCATCATTATTAATGATAATTGTTCCTGTCTTTTCTGTCGCTAAAAGAATCGCCCCTCGATAAATGAGCCAGCCTGCTAGTGTAGCAACGAAAGCTGGGATTCCTATTTTCGCTACTAGGAAACCTGTAATTGAACCTGCTAATAGACCAAGGATCAAAATAATCGGGATAACGATATAGACCGGCAATCCTACATGCATGAGTAAAATTGCGGCAATCGCTCCGAGAAATCCAGCTAAGAAGCCGATCGATAAGTCAATATGCCGAATGACAATGACGAGCATAACTCCAACTGCTAAAACGGCAATATATCCAGCAGAATCTAGTAAGTTACTAATATTTCTTGAGGAAATAAATAATCCATCTGTTAAAATTGTAAAAGTGACCATAATAACGATTAAAGCAATATACATGCCGTAATCACGAATATTATCTTTAATTAAATGCTTCGCTTCATTCACTAATTTCATATGTTTTACCTCCCTATTGCGTAGCGAGTTCCATGATTTTTTCCTGATCAGCTTCCTCAGCTAATAACTCACCTTTGATTTCTCCTTCAGCCATCACATAGATACGGTCACTCATTCCAAGAACTTCACCAAGCTCCGAAGAAATCATAATAATACTCATACCTTGCTCTATAAGTTCATTCATCACTGAATAAATTTCAAATTTAGCACCAACGTCAATTCCCCGTGTTGGTTCATCCAAAATTAATAATTTAGGTCCGACAAATAACCATTTACCTAATGATACTTTTTGCTGGTTACCACCACTTAAATTACCAACAAGTTGTTGTAACGATGTAGCTTTAATTCCTAATGAAGCTTTATAATGATCCGCCACTTTGATTTCTTCATTTTCATTTACAATCCCACTTGAAGAGATTCCTTTTAAATTTGCAGCAGAAATATTATTTTTTATATCTTGTAATAAAAACAATCCGTCCCCTTTACGATCTTCCGTAACATACGCGATCCCTGCTTGAATTGCCTGACTCGTATGTCTAAAGGTGACAGGACGACCTTCTACGAATAAATCACCCTGTATTTTATATGATTTGGAGTTTCCAAAAATACTGAGAGCAAGTTCGGTTCGACCGGAGCCCATTAATCCTGCAATCCCAACAATTTCGCCTTTTCTAACGTGTAAATTGATTCCTTTAGAAACATCGCGACCTAATTGTGGATCGAAGGCAGTCCAATTGTTTAACTCGAGTATTTTATCACCAAAGGATTTATTCTCTCGCTTTGGATAAATATCTTCAATTTCGCGACCAACCATGTTTTTAATAATTGCCGCTTCATTAACTTCACCTTTAGAAGCGTCTAGCGTACAGATCGTCTCTCCATCTCGAATCACCGTTGCCTTATCGGCAATCGCAATGACTTCCTTCAATTTATGGGAAATCATAATGCATGTGATGCCTTGCTTTTTTAATTCAAGCAATAATTGTAAAAGGTTCTCGCTATCGTCTTCATTAAGCGCAGCAGTCGGTTCATCTAAAATAAGCAGTTTTACGTCTTTACTCAATGCTTTGGCAATTTCAACTAACTGCTGTTTACCGACTCCTAAATCTTTAATCAATGTTTCTGGATTAACCTTCAGATTTACCTTTTCAAGCAATTTTTTAGATTCAACAATCGTTTTGTTAAAATCTAATACTCCGCCATGATTTACTTCATTACCAATAAATATATTTTCATAAACAGATAGATCTGGAAATAAAGCCAGCTCCTGATAAATAATGACAATCCCCGTTTCAACACTGTCATTGATTTTATTGAATTGTTGAACCTCGCCGTTAAAAACGATATCTCCCTCATATGAACCGTATGGGTAAACGCCGCTAAGTATCTTCATCAATGTAGATTTACCGGCTCCATTTTCACCAACAAGGAAGTGAATCTCACCTTTTTTCACTTTGAAATTAACATTACTGAGCGCTTTGACTCCTGTAAACTCCTTCGTAATCTGTTTCATTTCCAGAATATATTCGCTCATGTTCTTTCCTCCTTAACCATTAGGAAATAGTGATAGACGTTCATCTATCACTATTTTTAAAGCCCTGCTCTAATTTTTTATAGACCGGTGAATTCACTCTCATCGTAGTATTCGGATTCGATAAGTTCACTCTTCACATTCTCTTGCTCAACGACGATTACATCTGTTTGTTTTGCTGGAACTTCGATTTCACCATTATCATAAGTACCTGTTGTTTCAGGTGTTTTTCCATCAAGAATGTCAACAGCCATTCCCATCGCATCTGTAACAAGTGTACGAACATCTTTAAATACGGTCATTGATTGTTTTCCATCAATAATGTATTGAATTGAAGCTTTTTCAGCGTCTTGTCCAGTAATTACATAGTTTGAAATATCTGGGTCTGATCCAAACACATCCGCAATCGAACGGGATGTCCCGTCATTTGGAGCAAGAACAACAACTTCGCCTTTAAGGTCGGCGCTAGCAGCAGTCAAATGTGTTTGCGCTTTGTTTTTCGCTTCGTTTGGATCCCAGTTTGTCGTTACTTGTCCAAGAATTTTACCTAATTCATCACGTGAAAGTTCTGGTTTGTCTTTTAAAGCTTCCGCTTCACTTGAGTTAGCGATTACAAACGTCCCATCAGCAATTTTGGGTTGTAGAACTTTCCAAGCACCTTCAAAGAATAAGAATGCATTATTATCAGAAGCAGCTCCAGCATATAAATATAAAGGAATGTCTTTTCCATCTCCTGCATGATCAATTAAATATTGTCCTTGTGCTTCACCAACAGCAACACTATCAAATGTTACATAATAATCAATTGCATCCGTATCTGTAATGAGACGGTCGTATGCAATGACAGTAACGCCATCCTTTTTGGCTGCTTCTACTGCGGCACCAGCAGCTGGACCATCATGTGGTGCAATAATTAATACATCAATGCCTTTGTTAAGAAGTGTTTCAACATTCTCTTTTTCTTTTGCAGAAGAACCTTGGCTAAATAAAATTTCCGCGTAATAATCAGAATCCTGTAACGCAGCATAAAAACGTGCTTCATCTTGTACCCATCTTGGCTCGTCTTTCGTAGGCAATACAATCCCAACGTTTACCTTACCACCCTTAGGCTTGTTGTCACCTGTATCTCCCTCTTTGCTATTTGAGGCACCCTCACTACTACACCCGACTAGAACTGCCATGAGCATTGCAACGAGTAAAGCTGCAATCATTTTAAATTTTTTCATACTAACTGTAACCCCTTTCAACCTTAGTTATTTACTCCCTATCTCACTTTAAATATATCAGCTCAAATAATGTGTAAAAACGCTTTCTTATGGTAATTTCTTAGTATCATCTGTCTTTTTTTAATGTTTTCGTAAAATTAGTGTGTAAAAGCACCGTTTTCAATTTATTTTTTGAATAATTGCGCGAATTCGAGGGATAATTGCGCCACTTTTGGGTATAATTGCGTAATTTCGAGGAAGACGCTTAATCTCGACAAGAATTATGACCTAAAAAACGACTTAAAAATTCGCATCAGAATTTTTAAGTCGTTTTCATTTTGCAATCTCATATTTTAATCATTTAGTCTTTGTATACTTCTTCTCTCGAATGAAAACCATCTGCAATAATTGTATCCTCAATATTTCCCTTGTCGACAGCAATAGGAGAAAGAAGCATCGACGGTACTTCTGATTTCCCATTATTTATTATTCTGTCTACGACGATCTCTTCCCCTTTAGCAAGTCGGATGGCCAAATCGGCTGCTTGTTCAGCTAAATCTTTCAATGGTTTATATATCGTCATCGTTTGCGTGCCTTCAACGATTCTCTGTGCACCAGCTAAGTCCGCGTCTTGTCCTACAACAGGAATGTTCGTAAGCCCCTGTTCAGCCAATGCTTGAATCGCTTTGCCTGCGGTTGCATCATTTGCAGCAATCACTGCATCCACTTCATTATTATTCGCATTTAGAGCCTCTCTCATATTTGCAAAAGCGTGGTCAGGTACCCATTCCTTTGTCCACTGATCATATACAATCGTAATATCTCCTTTATCAATAAGTGGTTGGAGGATATTAAATACACCTTTTTTTAATAAGTGGGCATTATAATCTGTTTCTGCTCCACCAATATACACATACTTTCCTTTCGGGGCGATTTGGGTGATCGCCTTTGCTTGAAGTTCACCAACTAGTTCATTGTCGTATGAAACATATAAATCAATTTCGGAATTGCGTACTAATCGATCATACGACAGTACTTTAATTCCTGCTGAATGAGCCTTATTCACAATCATCGCCGTCGACTCTGCATTATGCGGGACAATAACTAATACATCAATGCCTTCATTAATGAGCGTTTCTGCTTGCAAGATTTGTAAGGCGTCATCTCCCCGTGATGCAAAAATTTTCACTTCAGCACCTAAGGCCTCTACTGCTTCTTTAAATAATTCACGATCTCTTAGCCATCTTTCTTCAGCTAACGTATCCATAGCAAAACCAATCGTGATTTTATCATCCACTTCTAAATGTTCCTCATCCGTTTCCGTGCCTCGGTTTAATTCTTCTTGATTTACAGGGCGATTGTTTTGATCACAAGCAGTAACAACAAAGATGAAAATAAGCATACACCATAAAAAAGTCAGCTTCATCAGAGGTCGTTTCATCCATTTCACACCTTTTCCATCTTGTTAAACTTTTGCTCCAAGTAAAGACTTTCTATATTCAGTTGGTGATGCACCAACTGTTCTTCTAAACACTTTGCTAAAATAATTTGGATCTTGGTAGCCTACTTCAAATGTAATTTCCTTTAAACTCTTATCTGGATTCAACATCAATTTCTTTGCTTTCTCTAATCGGCATTCCGTCAAAAAGGTAATATAATTCACACCTAATTGTTCTTTAAATAGTTTGCTAATATAAATCGGACTTAGTTCATATTTTTGCGCGATGCTGTCTAGCGAAATTTCCTCATGCGAGTGGTCAATAATATACTGTCTAATTTGTTTAATTGTGTCATCCTCAACTTGGTTATGATACTCTATATGCGACTGCCACATTTGATTAAGCAACTGATTCGTTTCAGAGCGCAATTGCCTGAAATCATTTATTTGGAAAGAATATAATGGAGTTTCCGGCGCAATGCCCATTTCATTTAACACCCGTGATGCAATCCAAAGTAACTCTAAAACACGTTGCTGTGCTTCAATAACCTGAACACCCTTATTTTCAAAAAATCCAATAAGCTCAGAAACTTCTTTGATAATATTTTGCCACTGTCCATTCCGAATTTGGTCGAAAAATTGATTTTCTAATTTTTTCGGATTGTATCCGTCGATTCGCTTGTCCTCCAAAGGAATATCTGAATAAAAGCGATATTTAACTGGAAGCGACGTATTTTTCGTTGCGATCAGTGACTCTTGATAGGATTGACGTATATACTCCAAAGAATCGCAAACGTTGCCAATCCCAATGAACCAACCTTCCCTTTCTCTCGATACAGACAGAATCTCCCTTGCAAGCGTAATGGCCTGATGGCGAAAAGAATCCGCCTTTTGTCTAAACACGATAATCGGAATTTGCCGTCCGTACAATGCGCCAACCCATGTATTACCGATTTTTCTAGCACGTTGTTTAATTTCTGCATACAAGTTCTCAGAGTTCTGTGGCAATAAGACACTAATTACAAACTTTTCATTTGTCATCGGTGTGCCTAAAAGCTCAACTAGCTCATCTAAATGGACTTCATGTACATGATCGAATAATAATTGCGTGACAACATCTGTCTCAACAATGGTAAGTGCTTTTTGTAATGCATATTGCTGAATGATACTCTCTTGTTGAGATCTTCTTTCTTCCTTAATTTTGTTAATCACCTTACTAACCGTTTGTACAACTTCACTTGCTTTACTTGGTTTAAGCAAATAGTCGTTTACACCTAGCTTCATCGCTGATTGTGCGTATTCGAATTCTGCATAGGCAGAAATCATGATAAACTTACTATTTTGGTTTTTTTCCTTCATTTTCTGTATTGTTTCAAGCCCATTCATTCCAGGCATTTTAATATCCATTAATACTAAATCAGGCATAAAGGAATCAGCCTTCTCTAATGCGATCTTTCCGTTTTTTGCTTCTTCAATTTCCAGCTCAGGAAAGTTCTTTAATAATATTGCATGAAGACCTTCTCTTACAATTTGTTCATCATCAACGATTAGGAGTCGCTTCATTGCCTTCCCCCCTCTTTGCTTTAGATATTTTTAAAATGACCTTCGTTCCTACTCCAAGCTCACTTTCAATGTCAAATACATCATTACAGTTATAGAATAAACGCAATCTCTTTTCTACGTTATTAATGCCTAGACCAGTAAAATGCCCCTCTGCCTTTTTAGATCTAACTTGAAGAATTTGTTTAACTTTCTCTTCTGTCATTCCGGGTCCATCATCTTCTATCTCTATTCTCACGTGATCACCACCATCTTGAACACGAAAGGATATTGTTCCACCATCCTCTTTTGGCTCGATCGCATGGATCACCGCATTTTCAACGATCGGTTGTAATGTTAAGCGAGGGATTTGGATGAATAAACATGAATGATCAATCTCCATTTGAAAATGGAGCCGATCCATGAATCTAGCATTTTGAATATCAATATATTGCTTAAGCACTTGTACTTCTTCAAATAAGGCTGCGGAATTTTCTAGTTTATTAAGGTTATAGCGTAAAAGTCCCGCAACACTAACTAATAAATCACTTGTTTCTTCAGACCCTTCTAAATACGCCTTTTTAGATAATATATCTAGTGTGTTATAAAGGAAATGAGGGTTAATCTGGCTTTGCAGACTTCGAAGCTGACTTTCCTGTAAAAGCAACTTACTTTGTTGAAGCTCATTTTCTAATTGCGCTTTCTGTTTTATTTCTGATAAATAGTTATTAATATTTATCCGCATCTTATCAAACATTTTCGCCAGAAATGAGATTTCATCATCCGAGTCAACCTCTATTTTTAAATCAAATCGCCCTAAAGATAATTCATGTGCTGCTTGCGTCAGCTTATTTATTGGGCTTGTAATTCTTTTTGAAAACCAATGAGCCAATAACAACACGAGCAAGGTAATCAAAAGCAGTAACCAAATTCCTAGTATTCTTAATTCTTGTGAACGCTCGATAATCGTACGGTAAAATTGGTCATACGTTTTCAGTTCCGTATCAATTAAGGTAAGTGTCATTTCTGAAATATATTTTGAAATACGACTCGCTTCGGAAAATGCGCTCAAGTAATCTTCTGTTTGTTGATCGGTACGCGCCAAAACAGATTGGTTGGCCGTCTCAAGCAAACCATCGATTAAGTTTTCGTAGCTTGTCAATGCAGAATCGTTATTACTATTTCGAAACTTCGAAACTTCTTCCTTAATTCTTAAAATCTTATCCTTATTCCGATTAAGTTCTTCTAAATTTGATAATGTTGGTTCGATTAAGTAGTTATTAAGAGTTGCTACAATTTGTTGGCTTTCAGTTGAAACTTCGTTCATCATTAAATATCTTTCCAATATATCATTGTATTGGTTTTGCATTTTCTGATTGTAATAAGTAAGTGATATCCAAATGACGATCATAATAAATAAAACAGCTATGACAAGTGCTAATATTTTCTTTTGAATACTGTTCATCTTACATCCGTCGCCTTCACAATCCGAATATCGGTTTGGTATCCTTCTAAATCTAGAGGAAATTTCTCATTATTAAGCCATTGTAATATGAGTTTCACACTCATTGTCCCCATCTCTTCCGGAGCTTCCTCAATAATGCCATCGATCTTTCCCTGGGTTAGCAATGAAATGGCCTCATAATCAGCATCACATGAATATATATAGTAAGGCTCAATTTGTGATCTACCTTCAATTTCCTGAATCATCGCCGGTAGTATACTAGCATTTATCGCTATAAATGCATCAATATCTGGGTTCCGATTTAATACATCCTTTGTTTTTGTAATCACTTCTTCTCTCGCATTTTCAGTTTCTATTTCATTGATTACGATTTGCGGATAATTTTGTAGTACTTCTTTGATCCCTTGTAATCGTTGTTCTTGAAAGTATTGATGTTGAATATCAATCATAATTGCTACTTTCCCTTCGGTTCCCATGTCAGCAACTAATTGTTCCGCAATCATTTTTCCGGCCTTATACTGGTCAGAGCCTACATACGACTTTCTAAGACTATCTCCCATAGGAACATCATTTGCGACAGTAATAATAGGAATTCCATAAGAAGCCGCTTTAATTTTAGTCAGCATTTTAAATTCATCTATATCTAATCCTTGAACGATGATTCCATCCATTTTTGAATAGATAGCGATTTCAATTTTCTTTAAAAAATCCTCACGATTGTTACCGTAACTTCCCCAAACTTCAAGGCTCGCATTTTCTTCCTTCGCCTGTTCGATTGCACCTTTCGCTACCTTATTCCAAAAAGGTGTGTCTAGCTCTTGCGTAATTAATACAAGACGTTGGTTACGATCCGCTTGCTCTGGAGTTCGCGGCAACTCCCAATCAGATGTAAACACTTTACTTCCTGAAACGACGGTAAAATAAAAAAGGATGACACAAACAAGACTAAGCAGCATGATTACTAATTTACGCAAGATGTATCCCCTTTCACCTATTACTTTATATCCATTTTAGCATAACTCATAGAATTTCAGTTTTCCAAGTTTATAGCAATGAAATTTCAAACTAAAAGACGTCAAAGACAATGTTTTGTGCTTTGACGCCTTCCGATATGAGACAATTTACTTTTGAGAATCTAGTGGGGGCAATACAGAATTACATATACAAATAGAAAGAAATTCATCAACGGTCATTTAACTTTTTATAAATGTTTAATAACTGTTGTCTTTCTTCATCCGACAGCTTTTCAAATAGCTTTCTACGAAGTTTTTGTCCTTCTTCGTTCGCTCTCTTGACCACTTCCATGCCTTTATCAGTAATGGCTAAATAAATAATCCGACGGTCAGTTTGGTCGACTATTCTAATTGCTAATTCTTTCAGTACTAGCTTTTCCGATAAATGGGTTAATGTTGGAGGTGTGAGCCCTAACGTTTTCGCAATATCCGAGGGGCGACTTTTGCCCCTTTCTATTAAATGCCCAAGTACAAGAATATGTGAAACACCAAGGTCTTCATAAAATATTTTATTCCACTGAATGATCAAGTTATTTGTCACTTTATCCATGTTATGAATGATTTCAAAAATCGTCTGCTCTTTCATAAACGTCCATCCCTACTTTCCAAAAAAGGCCTCTAATCATGATTAGAGGCCTTTTTATCATAACATGCTATTGAGCTGAGAATCCACCATCGATGACCAATTCAGCACCTGTAATATACGATGATTCATCCGATGCTAAAAATAAAGCAGCATTCGCAATATCGGCTGGTTGGCCTAAGCGTTGCAAAGGGGTTGCTTGGATTAAATGACCAAGCAGTTCCTTCGAGGATTTTAAAGCTTGTGTCATTGGTGTTTCGATAATTCCTGGGAATAGTGCATTTACACGTACACCTTGCCTACCAAACGTGGTTGCAGCTGCTTTAGAAATGGCGCGCACCGCCCCTTTAGATGCAGAATAATGGTTAAATCCTTGGCCAATTTGTGCTGTATAAGAGGAAATATTAATGATCGACCCTTTTGCTTTTGCCGCCATATAAGGTGCCACATGTTTAATTCCAGCAAATGGCCCAAACCCGTTAATTGCAAGCATTTTTTGCCAATCATCTAGATCAATGTCTTGGTAAGACTTTTCTGAAGAAATGCCTGCATTATTTACAAGGATATCGATTGTACCAAAGCGATCATTCACTTCTTTAGCAAATGCTGCCCATTGTTCATCTGAAGCAACGTTTAATTTCATGCCATATACATTTTCTTTCTGACTAACTTTTTCTAACGCTTCATCATTAATATCGGCAGCTATGACGATCGCTCCTTCTTTGCTGAATAAATCAACGATGCCTTCACCAATACCTGATGCTCCTCCAGTTATAATTGCCACTTTATGATCTAATCTTCCCATTTAACTCACTCCTTAACGTAGTTTAATTGAGCCACCATCAACCATAATCGTTTGACCTGTAATATAATCCGAAGCCTTGCTTGCTAAAAATACAGCTACTTGACCAATATCTTGCTCAGGATCACCAAGACGACGCAATGGAATGCGTTGAATCATCGCATCATACATTTCCGGGGCGTTTTCACGCCATTGCTCTACACCAGGTGTAAGGGCAATCGGCGAGATTAAATTCACATTAATTCCATCCGGTCCCCACTCATTTGCTGCCACACGTGAAACTGCGCGAATCGCTTCCTTCGCAGCCGCATAAGAAGTTTGGGTAACTTGACCATCCAGTCCAGCACCTGAGGCAAAATTAATGACTTTACCTTGGGATTTCTTTAATTCTGGATATGCCGCTTGCATAAAATGGACCGTAGGATAGAAGCCTGTGCCAAAGGACAGATTAAATAGCTCTTCTGTTGTTTCCGTAAACGATGCCTGTCTAGATACATGCGCGTTATTGACCAAAATATCCAACTTACCAAAGGTTTCCACGACTTTTTCCACGATTTCATACGTATTTTCCTTCACTGAAATATCTTTAATAAAAAGGAAGCCTTTTGTATATTGATCCACTTCCGCAAGCGTTTCTCTGCCCTTTTCCTCATTCACATCTACGATTGCAATGTGAGCCCCTTCTTTTGCCAAGGCAATGGCAATTCCTCTTCCGATTCCTGAAGCACCACCTGTTACAATGCCTACTTTTCCTTGTAATTTCATTATCATTGCTCCTTATCAGCATTAATTAGATATCTAATTAATTGTCCGATCGAATCATATTAAAATATTCAGTTCCAATCCCCTGCTTGTAACAATTTATTCTTCCCTTTATAAGCAACCATTACACAAAAATATTAATAATTAATATCGCATTAATGCTGTATAGAACGATCGTAAAATTCTCTGTATCTTCCTACCATGCTAATTTTCTCTCTATTTATTTAGACATCTAACTATTTCGCAACTAAATAATATCAAAATAACGGAGAAATTTCAATCGAATAATCTTATAGACAAAAAAATAAGCATGAATAGATTCAATGCTTATTTCTACTTATATATTTTTACTTTCCTAAGTACCTAAGTTCATTTTACTTAAACAAGTACGGCTTCCTTTTCACACAACTCATTCTCTTCATCTTGTACAGGTAAGCTTTCGCTAAGACCGAGCGTCAGCGCCGTCAACGTATGAATTTCCCGGAAAAGCTCTCGGTCTTCCATTAGTGACACGCCATATGAAGGAATCATTTCTTTTAATTTAGGCTCCCACTCATTCATATGTTGCGGGAAACATTTTTCGATTACCTCAAGCATTACATGAACAGCGGTAGATGCACCTGGAGAAGCTCCGAGCAATGCAGCAACCGAACCATCAGCAGCACTGACAACTTCTGTCCCAAATTGAAGGGTTCCTTTTCCGCCGGCTTCTGTATCTTTTATTACTTGAACACGTTGGCCCGCCACAACGATGTCCCAATCTTCGCTTTTAGCGTTGGGAATAAACTCTCGTAATTCTTCAATCCGCTGTTCTTTCGATAGCATCAACTGTTCAATCAAATATTTTGTTAGCGGTATATTTTTTGCTCCCGCTGCTAACATCGTTAAAAGATTATTTGGTTTTACTGAACCAATGAGATCAAGATTGGAACCCGTTTTCAAAAACTTTGGTGAGAAGCCGGCAAACGGTCCAAATAGCAATGATTTCGTATCATCGATATAGCGCGTATCCAGATGTGGAACAGACATGGGCGGTGCACCAACCTTCGCTTTCCCGTACACTTTTGCATGGTGCTGCTCAACAACCTCTTGTTTATTACACGCTAAAAATAGCCCACTTACTGGAAATCCTCCAATATGTTTGCTTTCAGGAATACCCGTTTTTTGCAGTAAAGGCAAGCTTCCACCGCCGCCGCCGATAAATACAAATTTCGCTGTATGATATTCGATCTTATCGCTATCAGCATCATGCACTTTTACTTCCCATAAGTCGTCACTCGTACGTTTTAACCCCTTTACGCTATGCTTGTAATGGATCTCAACACCTTTGTTCTCTAAATGATCAAACAATAATCGTGTTAAAGCGCCAAAATTTACATCTGTTCCAGAGTCAATTTTTGTTGCCGCTATCGGTTCATTCGATGTACGCCCTTCCATCATTAGCGGAATCCATTCCTTCAGCTTCTCAGGATCATCTGAAAATTCCATCCCCTCAAATAAATGAGTATTGGAAAGCGCTTCAAAACGTTTTTTCAAAAAGGCTACGTTTTTTTCTCCTTCCACAAAGCTCATATGTGGAATCGGCATAATAAATTCTTGTGGATGACGAATTAGGTTACTGTTGACAAGATAGGACCAAAACTGCCTTGATAGCTGAAACTGTTCATTAATTTTTATCGCCTTGCTAATATCGATCGATCCATCCGATTTTTCCGTTGTATAATTAAGCTCACATAGAGCTGCATGACCAGTACCTGCATTATTCCATTCATTCGAACTTTCTTCTCCCGGGTTCGCAAGCTTCTCAAACACTTTTATTTCCCATTCCGGTTCTACCTCTTTAAGTAAAGCTCCCAAAGTTGCACTCATGACTCCGGCACCAATTAATATCACATCTGTTTTCGTTTGTCTGTCGCTCATTTTTACCGTCCCTTAGCCATAAAATTTCCAAAAAAGGATGTAGACGCTTCCTCTTTGCATAACAAACAAGCTAAAGCGCCACCTATTTATATCTTATTAATTCCTAATTATACAACTATTTTTAATAGATTTAAATAGCGCTTTTTTTATGGGATTCATTAGTTATTTACAATTTAATGAAAAATTGAGCGATATCGAAAGGTTTATACAAGGAAAAACCGACTGGTTTTTTTAATAGAACCAATCGTTGTGCAGGATTTGAAGTTCTTTAGAATATATTACAGTGGTTAAGCCATATATCCGCCGCTCGGGAAAATGAACCACATGATAGCCTAAACACAACTGACGAATATTTAGTAGTAACAGAGACACCCTGTCACTTCGCGAACCATATTGAAAAACAATATAATGCAGATGGTGACAGGCAAACATTTAATTCAAGCCTCTGTAAAATTTTGCTCCATTTCGTATAGCTTCTTTTGCCTCTGGCACAATGCTCGTATAATGCAAAAATCCATGAATAACCCCTTTAAATTTTTCTAATACTGCCTTTTGATGATGGTAGGTTAAAATATCATTTAATAATTTACTATCATCTTGAAGCGGGTCTAAATTTCCACAGGCAATATAGCACGGCGGTATTCCATGAGTTAAATCATTTGAAAGGCAATCGTAATAACGTAGATCTTTATTTTCACCTCCGATATACATGTTTCTATATGTTTTTAAATCTTCCTCGCTTAATCCATCATATTCCCCTCCGAATAAACGCATAGACTTAGAATCAGTGAGTCCATAAGTTCCATAATAGAGAAGCAAACAACGTAAATAAGAAACATGCTTCTTGTTGTCCCTTAAATACAAAGCCGTCGCTAAACATAGATTTGCTCCCGCTGAATCACCTGCAAGGGCGATATCATTGGGATCGATATTATATTTCTCCGCATGGTTCCGTAACCACTCAACTAAGAAAACACATTCTTCTACTTGCTTAGGGTATTTATATTCGGGTGCTAAATGATAGTCTACTCCAATGACCACGGATTCAGTTTCTTCCATCAACATCCGCATAATCCTACTATGAGTATCAATATTCCCAACGACGAACCCGCCACCATGAATATAAACAATTGAGCCATTTCCTCTTCTTTTTTTCGGGTAGTGGATACGAATAGCTATTGAACCGTAGGGTCCTTCTATCTTTAAATCAACAGTTTGCTTAGGTTCTGGGCCGCCCTTATTCCAAAACTTTCGTTCACTCACATAGTTTTCACGCATTTTTTCATAAGTGACATCTGTTGAAAATGTATCTCCAATAAGTTCAGCTTGTTTATTTAATGTTTCTAGCATTTCAGAAGTCATCATTTTGTACACATTCTTTTTGTTCATTTCTATCCTCCATCCTATATCAAGACAGTCTTGGAATGGGAGTGTCTTTTCAAGTATTATAACCTAAAGATAAACTACTCTAACTTAAGCCAGCGGAACATTTCCTATTAAAGTAGAGTTATCCTACAATTAAGAGGTGGAATAAAAAACTTAAAAAATGAGGGATTCATATGATGTGCGGATCAAAATGCTTCCTTGTAGAAATTGAACGAAATGGGGAAAAACAGATCAACAAAGTTAACGCCAGAACCCCTGTCAATGCTAGAAAAGTGATTCGAGGAAAATTCGGTGCAGACGCCGAGATCATCTCAGTGAAAGAGGAAAAGAAAACACCATTATCTTAAATTGGAAAAAGACGCTTCGTTAAATATGTCCATCATACATGAAAAGACTAGCAACAAATGTCGCTAGTCTTTTTCTCATTATTTAACTGGTGCTGGCTGTTTATCACATAGCTTATGTGTATTAATAAAATCTTTTAAAACATCAGCAAGATTTGGATCGCTAATTTCGTCTAAATCATAGTGAACTCTTGTACAAGGCTTATTAATTGAAATGACGCGTGTTAGATCAATCGGTGTACCGATAATCACTACATCACAGTCAGTTTTATTAATTGTTTCTTCAAGATCCTTCAATTGTTGTTCGCCATATCCCATCGCTGGAAGGACGTTACCAATATGTTGGTATTTGTTAAACGTTTCAGTTAGCGTACCAACCGCAAATGGACGTGGGTCAACGATTTCCTTCGCTCCTAAACGCTCCGCTGCAACGATGCCCGCGCCAAGCTTCATCTCTCCATGAGTCAAAGTTGGGCCATCTTCAACAACTAGCACACGCTTGCCTGCAATACTTTCCGGATGATCCACTGTAATCGTCGATTCAGCTTTAATAATTGTACTATTAGGGCTTGCGAATTTAATATTATTTTCTACAATTTGAACAGCTTCCTCTGCAGCACTATCTACCTTGTTAATGATTGCTACATCGGTTGTTCTCAAGCATACTTCACCAGGATAATATTTTAGTTCATGGCCTGGGCGATGCGGGTCCAAAACCGTAACAGCTAAATCCGGCTCGAAGAAAGAAAAGTCGTTGTTTCCTCCGTCCCATAAAATAACGTCACAGCCATCTGGATCATTTTCAGCCGCTGCTAAAATATCGGCATAATCTACACCAGCGTATATAATATTTCCGCGCTCCACATGCGGCTCATACTCTTCCATCTCTTCAATCGTACAATTATGTTTCTTTAAATCTTCTACTGTTGCAAAACGCTGAACACGCTGTGCGTTTAAATCACCGTAAGGCATTGGATGTCTTACTGCAACAACTTTCAAATCATGCTCCAACAGTGTCTCGATAATTTTTCTCGACGTTTGGCTTTTTCCCGTTCCAGTTCGCACAGCACAAACCGAAATGACTGGCTTATTGCTTTTTAACATCGTGCTCTTTGGTCCTAGCAATGTAAAGTTCGCACCAGCAGCATTAACGATCGCGCTCACGCCCATCACATCTTCATAACTAGCATCACTATATGCAAAAACACATTCATCCACTTCTAATTCTTTAATTAACTCAGGCAATTGCTCTTGTGAATAAATTGGAATTCCTTCTGGGTATAACTCACCTGCTAATTCGCTCGGGTATTTCCGTCCATCAATATCCGGAATTTGCGTTGCCGTAAAAGCAACGACATTATATGAATCGTTATTACGATAAAATGTATTAAAATTGTGAAAATCTCTTCCAGCAGCACCGATAATAATAATATTTTTTTTCATAGCACTCGCTCCTATTAATGCATGTCTTGTAAATAATTATAAGTCACTTTGCATATTAATACAATACATATTTTTAAAAAAATTAATAAACTCTTTCCACTCTTGGAGTAATTTCAGGAAAATACTAGATAGATGTTTATTGATTATCTACCTCAAACCGCGATGGCTTTTCTAGATGAACCTAAGGTACAATCCCCAAAATAATTAATTGTCTGATTGAATCTGTCACCAATACAATGAAAAAACCATATCCCTCATACTAAAAAAGTATGTGATATGGTTTTTTTCATCTTTTATTTAATCTAATTCGTAATAACTACACACAACTTGTCCCACCGCTTTTGCCGCTACGAGCAAAGCATCTTCATCGATATCAAATTTCGGGTGATGGTTGAAGTAAGGCTCTTCCACCCCTTTAGGTGAACATGCAATGTAAAAGAAGCAAGCAGGGAATTTTTCCGCATAATAAGCAAAATCCTCAGATGGCGGTAATGCTGGAAATTCCTTTACTTCTTTAATATCTTTATCATCCATGCTTTGTAAACTTGCTGCTACCTTCGCTGTAAGCTCCGGATCATTATATAAAGGCGGATAATCCGGCGTATACGTAAGCTCACATGTGACGCCAAATTGTTCTTCAATCCCTCTCACAATCCGTTTCATTTCTTTTTCAATGATTTTTTTTGTTTCTACGGTCATATAGCGAATATCGCCTTCAAGCTCAACACTATCTTTAATTACGTTAAATGTACCTTTCCCATCAAAAGAACCAATCGTGATGACGCCGACATCAAAAGGATTTAATCTACGACTAATAATCGTTTGAGCAGCTGTAACAAAATGAGCAGCAGCTACAATTGCGTCATTTGCCAGATGAGGAGAGGAGCCATGTCCGCCTCGACCTTGCACAATTAATTTCATGTATGCTCGTCCATTAAACGAATATCCAGCATGATATCCGACCGTTCCCGCCGGTCCCATCGGTAATAAATGAATGCCGTAAATTGCATCTAAGTCATCGATCAAACCAGACTCAACAATGCTTTTTGCTCCACCTGGCGGCACCTCTTCTGCATGTTGATGAATGATCTTAATTGTACCTGGAATCGACCCTTTCAATTGAATCAGGCAGTCAGCTAGTACTAACAAATAAGCAGTATGTCCATCATGGCCACACGCATGCATCACACCCTCATTCTTTGATTTAAACGGGACATCTGCTTCTTCTACGATAGGTAGGGCGTCAAAATCAGCGCGCAGGCCAATCGTTTTCCCTGGCTTACCACCTTTAATCGTGACGATAATGCCATAGCCATTGCCGACATTTGTTTGAATCTCTACATCTTTTCCTTTATAAAAATCGGCAATATACTGAGCTGTTTTCTCCTCTTTAAATGAAAGCTCTGGATTTTCATGTAAATAACGACGGATTTCAATGATTTCATCTTTACGTGATTCTAACATGCTCATTAATTCATTTTTCATCATTTTCGTCTCCTTTTGACGGAATGGAGGAACGATATCATCCATTCCGTTTCCATTTATAAAAATGAGCTGAATCCCTATCCTTTAATTAGCTACTTCACTTGGTGTTTGGAATGTTTTTTCCGATAAAACTTCAGATGATTTGCCAGCATTTTTAGGAACCATAATCATAATAGAAAGCAGTGAGAGAACACCAAATATGACGTTGACGATAATCCCTATTGATGCAGCAGTTTCAATGCTTCCAACCGCTGCAACTGAACTATAAACTGTTGCAGAAATCGCCACACCTAATGCACTGCCTAATGAACTTGCCATTTTATAAACCCCTGCCGCTTCACCCGCTTTGTCAGATGGCGCATTGGAAACAGATGTATCTGTTGATGGTGTTGCATACACTCCAAGCCCAAGACCAAAGAAAACAAATCCAATAAATACGACGACAGTATAAGCAAAATTAGGCAAGAAGGTGAGACCCATCATCGCTACACCAACCGTCGTAATAATTGCGCCCCAAATCATCGGCAATTTCGCGCCTACCTTTTGCAAAATTTTCTCACCGACGCGAATCATCGCAAGAACGACTACCAAGTATCCAATCGATAGCATCCCTGATTGAAATGCTGTAAATCCTCGTCCTACTTGAACGTACGTATTCGCAACAACGAGTGTTCCAGCAATCGCATTTAACAAAAAGTTTGAATACGTAGCGCCCGCATATGGTTTATTTTTAAATAGAGAGAAATCAATAAGCGCGATTTTTTTTCTTTTTTCAACATTGACAAAAACCACTGCGCCACCAAGTGTAACAATAGCTAAAATAATCGCAATTGGACTTGTCCAACCTAAGTCTGCACCAAAAGTAATTAAGACGTTTAATGCAATCATCGTAACGATGAAGATCGCTAAACCAGTATAATCAAATTTAAAAGAGCCTGTTCCTTCCACCTTGCTTTCAGGTGTATCTTTAATTAAATACATGGCAAGAAGGGCGAAAATAATTGAAAAAATAAAAATCCATTTCCAGCCCATATATGTTGCAATCGCACCACCCGCAAATGAACAAAAGCCTGAACCGCCCCAAGAACCAATGGACCAGTAACTAAGAGCACGTTGTCTGTCTTTCCCATCAAAATAAGCTTTCATTAAAGCAATGGTTGCCGGCATTATACAAGCAGCAGAAATCCCTTGAATGATACGCCCAATAATTAACAATGTGGCTCCTTGTGCAAACACAAGACATAATGAGCCAATCACGCTTAAAATTAAGCCCATATACGTAAACTTTTTACGACCAAGTTTATCTGCAAGCCCACCAGCAGCCACAATAAACATCCCTGAGAATAAGGCTGTTAAACTAATCGCTATATTTATCGGTCCAGACGAAATCCCTAAGTCAGATTGAACGGCCGGAACCACATTGACCATCGCCTGAGCAAAAAGCCAAAAGGTGATTACACCGAACACAATCCCTGTAATTAACTTATCCGTACCTTTATAATTTGTCTCCATCGTTAAAAACCTCCCACACTTTTTTGCCTAATAAAAAACGATGACGAACGAAACATTGTTTAGTTTCTATGTCCTAATTATAAAAATTTCGCCTATATTTTTAGAGTCAATTTTTATGCAAACAGGGACAATATAAGGCTAAATATTTAACCTATCGTTTTATTAGGTAAAAATTAAGTGGTTGATTTTTGTCATCGAGACAATATAATCACTTGTTTGGATTGTTTAGATACACAAATCAATAAGCTTTTCGAATATCAAAAAAGTGGATCGCATTGCTTGTTAAATAGGAATAAAATGACCACTCTTCTTCAATACATTCATCAAAGATTTCTAAGGAAGGTCTACTGGATTGAATAATATAATCAATGATTTCAGCATCCATCCCATGCTTGCTATTTAGCTGCCACCACTTTGTATATAATGCTCCATGATTTTTATCAAATACATGCTTCCGTATTTGATATTCCCCCTTAGGAATTCCAGAAATCGTCACTTGAATTTCTTTATTTAATTTTTGCAAAAATTCCTCTTCAACTGAGAAATACGGATTAACAATCGTACAATTCATAAGAATTAACTGATATCCCCGCTCATTCTTTGTCATCACATAATCGCGCCCATATGCAATGATTTCGCCATATAAACGTTTTAAAAACATCAAAGCATAATAAGCAGGGCGCTTTCCTTTTAGGTAATGGAATAATTCTAAGCCATCCATTCGATAACGATGATCATTCCCTGCCTTCTCATGCACAATTGTATTAATCCAGAGAGCAACTGTTTGCACATCATTCGATATATCCAATACATTTTTTAAAATTAATGCTCCGCGAAAAAAGGTACCATTCGTATATCTTGTATTCCCCGACAACGTATTCCAAGAAACAAGGTGAATCGGCTTTTCCATATGGTTCTTTCTTAAATAGAGCTTAAGCTTATTCGTTTTTTCCTTAATGTACTCTTTAACTAAATCAAATTTCGTTTCCGCCATTTCCTTAAAATCAACAACCTCATTTTGGTTCGCATTATAACCGATAAAATCAATACATCCGCCGTGCTCTAACTGCCACTGATGATGCTTGCTCGTTGTTTCTTTATGGAAGGAAAAAGGCATATACACACCTACCTGAATCGAAGGAGCTATCGTTTTCAATAAGTGATGAAGCTTTAAATAAAGCCTTTGGAGCTCCATTGCCTCAACTCCTGTATAATACGGCTCGTAAAACATTACATGCCATTCATTTATAAACGACT
This sequence comes from Bacillus sp. FJAT-50079, assembly GCF_018343515.1. Classification (GTDB taxonomy): domain Bacteria; phylum Bacillota; class Bacilli; order Bacillales; family Bacillaceae_C; genus Lederbergia. The sequence goes on from NZ_JAGYPD010000001.1 coordinate 723,705, forward strand.
CCCCATAAAGCTGCAAACAATGGCGAATAAATTGACCAAGCTTCGTAAAATATTGTTCTTCATTCCGCGAAATATCCATATAATCAGCTCGTATAAACAAAGCTAAATCATGGTCCTTCATAAACTGCAGCGCACTATCCATATTAAAATAAGGAGATGTCGTTGGAATCTCTTCATCTGTCTCTACTTCTGGCGGAATGGCCGTATTACTAATCGGATGGCGAACACCGATGTACTTTAAGTTCAAATCCTTTTTCACATCTAAAATTTGAGCGCGAACATCTTCTTTTAATAATTCAAAAATCTCCCCAATTATCAAAGTATGATTCGGATAATGCAATGGCCTCGATTCAGGTAGAGATAAATGGATTGGCAGCTTTTCATATCTTGTTTCTGTATGACTGTATGATTTTTGATCATCTAAATGGATGCTGCTCCATTTTGCTATTATTTCAGATAATTGAATCGGATTCGTAGCATCGACTTTGCTGTAAGTTTGAAGTGACTCTTCACTTTGTGCAGCATGGCGATCCCGGTATACATGCGGCGTCATTCCGTATACCTTTTTAAAAAACGTTGAAAAGGACTTTGTATTTGGAAAGCCATTATTCATCGCAATTTGAGAAATCGAGTTTGAAGTGTAAAGCAAATCCTTCATACTGCGCTTCAATCTAATATTCATTAAATAGCGACTAAACCCCATTCCCATTTTCTGTTTAAAATAGCGGGACAGATAGCTCGTTGAAAGGAAATATTTCTTCGCAACCTCCTCTAATGTAATCATCTGATCATAATTTCTTTCCATATAGTCAATGATTTGCACTAAACGCCGATCAGCCGTATCGATCTTCTGAAGAACACTGCCTTCCTCTTTAAAACTCCGAATCAAAATGAGTAACATTTGACAGATGTAGCTTATTACCTCAAGTTGATAGCACTCATCCTGCCGATAATAACTAATCATCACATTTGCCAATAACTTACGAAGGGACAAAATCATCTCTTCTCTACCTAAATCAATTTCTCTTGAATAGCACTCAAATCGCTGGTTCCGATAATCCCCGTAATAATGATCCATGAATCCCTCTGAAATCGATAAAATCATTACCTGATTATCTTCGCTTCCTTGAACTTGGTAAGACTGATTCCGATTAAGCACAAGCAAGTCATTTTCTTCCAGATGATAAAAACGACTGGACGTTTCAATCTTTAATTCCCCACTAATAACCAGAACAAATTGGATTCCTTTATTTATCCTTGGCACTAACAAATCAATATGTTGAAATGATATTTGAAAATCTAGTAAAGGATTGCTCAATCGAATCACCCCTAGCGCCTGTTTGTTCGATAAAAAGCATACCCTAAAAACCAGAACCTCACACATTTATACAAAAAAATCTTTACTTTATTGTGAAGGGGTAAAAAGCAAAAGTCGCAGTCTAATAAAAAAAGAAATTAGATCTGGAAGCACCCTTCTTTTAGAAAAATGGAATACGGCAATGTTTAACTTGATATTGGATGACGTGTGAGCAACAGGACCACTGCGATGATTACGGTAGGAGTTTGGGGGATTTCTGTTGTAGCCGGGCTATGAAATAATTATTGACCCATTTGAAATTTAGTAAACGAAAAACAACCAATCATTATTTTTATACTCAACTATTATTTAATAAGTCCATAATAAAATAATGATATTTTTTTCTTACGTCCTAATAGGTCATAGATTGATCGTGCATTGATATAGTTCAACCTTCGTCACTAGAAGGGAAATAAAAAAACAAAGTGAGTCCCCTTGATATGAGTGACTTCACTTTGGCCTTCTATTATTTAGATTAAATTCTTGCTTTAACAATGAATACATATATAAATCATCAAATTTTCCGCAAGTAAACTCATAACTTCTCAAAAGCCCTTCTCTCGTAAATCCTTGTCTTTCCGCTAATTTTTGTGACGGTATATTAGGAGGTTCTATTAACGCTTCGATCCGTTGCAAGTTCATCTGCTCAAAGCCATAATTAATAACGGCTGCAAATGCTTCACTTGCTACTCCATTCCCCCAGTATTCTCTACTTAATTCAATACCAATTTCAGAACGGTGATGCTGTGAAACCATGTTAAGGAAACCACAGCTACCTATTACTTCTCCTTGGTCCTTTAGCGTAATTCCCCATCTTATTCCTGTTTTCTTTTCGTAAATTGATTTATACCACGAAATCTCATCCAATGCGTCATCAATGGACTTAAATGGCTCTAATCCAACGTATCTCATCACGTCTTTATCAGATAAATACTTTAAAAGACTGCTCGCATCATCTTTTGTTACTTGTCTTAAAATTAATCTATTCGTTTCAAGTATAGGAAATGCACTTACTTCTACCACAATAAACCTCCCCAAAATATTTTATTTCCAATTGTATCCCCACTCTATTACTTGAATAAATGAGAACAACACTGTTAGTGGAAAATTTTTCAACATCTCATAAATAAGACTTTTCAGGAAGATAATCGTCGAATGCTATTCACTTGTAGTACCGCTCCCGTTCACCTAAACGAAAGTTTTATCTTATTTTATATTTTAAATTTAATATAAAAAGTAGTCCCTTCTAATCCCGTCTGAATTTCAATGGTTGCATTGTGGCGGGCGGCAATCGCATAACATATGCCTAGTCCCAATCCCGTTCCATTATCTTTGGTCGTGAAGAATGGGGTACCCAGCTTATCTAATATTTCAGGCGGGATGCCTTCTCCTTGATCCCGCACAGCAAGAACGACATATATTTCTTCTTTATACGTGCCGATAGTTAGAACTTTTCCTGTCTCCATCGCCTCTAATCCATTGCGGTATAGGTTGATGATTAATTGCCGGATCTCATTACGATTTAAAAGTAATTCTGGTATGTCCTTCGTATCAAATTGAATCAGTTTATTTTGGCTAATTGTGTCAATTTTGATTAATGGACTAATATCTTGGATAATTGAATTTAAATTTAACATTTCTAAATCGGACGTCCTTGTATTACCTATGGAGAGAAATTCGGTAATGATCGAATTGGCACGGTCAAGTTCTTCAATCATTAAATCAAAGTAATGATGATGTTTCTCAAATTCATCGTCTTTTTGTAATAACTGTAAGAATCCGCGTACGGTTGTCATTGGATTTCTAATCTCGTGGCTGATACCAGCCGCCATTTGCCCGATTAAATCTAAGTTTGATAATCTTCTCAATTCCTTCTCATAGTTCTTTTTTTCAGTGATGTCTTTAATAAGACAACAAATCCCCTCGTCATACGGATAAGCAACTAATTCGTACCAATAATCATCAGAGGTTGAGGAAGCTTCGAAATGTACGGATATTCGCTCCAACATCGCGCGATGAAATTCTTTATATATGTCTGTATCCCTAAACTTGGGGTAGACTTCCCAAATATTCTTACCTAATACCTCTTTTTCTGTTTTTCCCTGTGGCAAATATTGATGTTTATTTAAGTACGTAAATTCCCACTCTTTATTCAAAGTAAAAAATCCATCCGTAATACTTTCAATGACATTTATAACCTTTTCATTCGCGGTAGCTAGTTCCTTTGTCCGTTCTTCTACCATGTTTTCAAGCTGATCCACATATAACAGGTTTGAAAATGTAGGCGCCGTAGCATCAACAATTGATTGCGCTAGTTGAATAGTGGCTTCGGAGTAATGGGGAGTTTTCTCTTCTATATTGATAACAGATATAATCCCTAATACTTCCCCCATTGAAATCAATGGAATCATAAGTAGACCCTTCATATCTACACTTAAGGTAAAAATCATCTTTTTTGTATGGATCACTTTTCGAATTATATCTTCATAGCTTAGGTCCATTTTTAAGTTATTAAGGTTTTCATTCCAATCCGCTTCTGACCAGATGCAATCTTTATTTACCTTCGTTAAGCTAATGGTTTTCTTTTTAAATGGGTCGAGGAGGTGAGCGGCAATATGGTTACTATCTAAAATCTTACTTAAGTAGTAAAAGCATTTGTCTAGACTTTCCTGACTCGAGGAACACATCGATAAATCACGTGTAACATCAAGTAATAATTGCTTTTCAGCAATAAGATTTTCCTTTTGGTTAATATTATTTGCATTTTGAATGGCGACTGCCGCCATATTTACATACGCCTCAACACTTTGAATTTCTAACTCTGTTAAATTCATTGGAGTTCCATAATCAAATAAAAAAACAAGACCAAATAACTCTTGCCCATATGATATAGGCAGAGCTAATAACGATTTAATTTTAAACGCTTCAACTGGCCCCGGATCTGGTCGATGATCCTTTGACGTATCGGGGATATAGATGGTTTTTCTCGTGTCTATCACTTCTTTAGCCAGTAAATCTTTCTCAGGATCAATAACGAGCATATCAAGAGTGACTTCATTCATCATTTCTGGTTTGCCGACAAAGCCTCTAAACGTACCATCTTTCTGCGGCAAATAAATACCGATAGAATTACATTGAACGATCTCTTCTGATATTGCCTCCATTACACGCTGCAATACTTCATGTAATTCTAACTTTGTATTAATGACTTTTGTTATATTCGCGAGCCTATAATATCTCGTCTGTTCACTTAACATCACAAGGTCTCCAATCATAGGCATTTTGAAATCCAACATTATAATTTTCAATTTTAAATCAAATTTACACTACTTCCAATTTTTTACCCGCACTCTTTAAGTCTAATATAACATGGAAAATCTATTTTACTAGGGCAATTTACTGTAACGTTTGGTTGGGTTACTGCAACGATTTATAGTGTAATAGTTGAGGGATTTTTAACACCAAGGGGGTTATAAGGAACGGGGCTGGGACAATTTTTTATCAAATCAAAATACGAATGATAGCAACTGCAAATAACTCGCTTCGCAAATATACTTCGCTTTCCGCAGGTGACTGTTTAAGCCTCGGGCCAACAGGAGATTGGTCACGAAGCCGTTGCCGAATGCTTCGTTCCTTAAACGGGGACTGCGGGGTCTCACCGATAGAATTAAGATAATACAAATAGCAATTCTTCTCCTTTGAAACTTTTACCACTTTCTTTCGTATACACTATGAAATTAAGTAAATGGTTTATTGGTAATAAATCTTAGCTCAATGAAATAGCCGAATGCGAGGTGAATGTGTATGAGGAAAAAATCATTAAAATTAAATAAAGACCCGAACGAAAAACGACTACGAATCATTTTTCGCTTTTTAATGGTCATTATTGTTTTGGTTATAATAGGAAGCACTTTTATTGTATCAAATAGGTTTGCGACGGATCTTTATACAGCGTTCGTCCATGACTTCATTGGAACGTCCTTTTTGTTGGCTACTGGTTTGACATTCTGCTCATTTTTCCTGTATCACATTTTTATGATTATCATTTATAACCCTCAGGGAATCAAAAAATCAGCGGTGATCAAATTCGCGATTGGTGGGATATTCACTTTAATAATTACCATATTTTTAATAATTTTCGGTTTTACTGAAGCAAATAAATCTATTCAGGATATGAAAAATCATACAAATGGCGAATGGCAAGTCAAAGATTTATTAGTTACGGATATATATAGAGGATCTCGTCCTTCTAAGATTGTACTGATTGAAACGACTGAAGGCGAAATGACACTCTTTTTTGAGGATTTTTTAATATATAAAGGTGAGAAGTATCGTTTCACTTATTTAGATGTAACAAACACGATTATCAAGGTTGAAAAAATTACAAATTAGAATTCCGGTAGTAATCAGCAAAAAGACACCCACAAACGTTGATATTTAAACATTCGTGAGTGTTTAATTAAACCCTGATGGCTTTAATTTCTTCCTCCACGGGCATTTGATCTTGCTTTTCCTTTTTGTTGTTCAGGTGGTCGTTTAGCTACATTATTTCTCTTTTCTTTAGGTGCTTCTGAGTCCTTTACCATGTTATTCCCTCCGTTGTCACTTTAGCTATTATTGGTATATGGTGATTGTTGCTTTTTATATTTTGGTTCAATAGCAACAATGCTGTATTATAGTAACCCCAAAGTATTAAATTATTCCTCGATTATTTAGGTATGTCGGAAGAGGTAATATTAAATTCAGCGCATTTGACAAGTATTACAAAGGGTCAGGCGTCTATTGGCTTACACAATGAATGCTTGACTCTCTTCCCTTTCATTTCATGCGAAAATAAAGCATGACAAAATGCCCCGCTCAAGCTATGATAATTGTAAAAATATTTAGATTAGGGGGAGTGAATCTTTGAAACTTCGTGTCTCTGCTATTCAATATCATATGCATGATATCCGTTCCTTTGATGATTTTGCAAAACAATGTGAGCATTATGTACGCAATGCTCAAGAATATGAATCGGAATTTGTACTATTTCCTGAACTTTTTACAACACAACTCATGTCAATCGGTAATGAGCAAGGCAAGGCACTGGATATTACTGCGCTGCCAGCATTTACAGAGCAGTATAAAGAATTGTTTACAAAATTAGCGAAAGAATCCAACATGCATATCATTGGTGGAACGCATATTATTGAACGTGGTGGCAGCTTGTATAATGTTGCTCATCTTTTTTATCCAGATGGGAAAATTGAGGAGCAAGCGAAATTGCATATTACGCCTTTTGAAATTGAAGGATGGAATATGGCAGCTGGGGAAGAGTTGCGGGTTTTCGACACAGCGAAAGGCCGCATCGCCATTTTAACGTGCTATGATATCGAATTTCCAGAAATCGTCCGGATGGCGAAAGCAAAAGGTGCCGATGTCATTTTTTGCCCGTCTTGTACGGATGATCGCCATGGCTTCCATCGCGTACGTTATACAAGTCATGCGAGGGCGATTGAAAACCAAGTATATGTCGTGTTAACGGGAACAGTCGGTTCGATTTCCGTTGATTTGATGCGGGCAAATTTTGGGCAAGCTGCAATTATTTCACCTAATGATATCCCGTTTCCGCCACAAGGCTTGCTAGCAGAAGGTGAACTGAACCACGATATGCTCGTGACCGCTGATTTGGATTTGTCTTTATTATACGAGGTGCGGGAAAAAGGATCTGTCACGACATGGCGTGATCGCCGAACTGATTTATATGTTGATTGGGAAAGTGGAGAAAAAGATGGCTTATCATAAGGAGCTGTTTGCATTTGATGATGGCAAGCCAATTCCAGTCATTATTCGCAATTATAACGCTGACGATTTCGAAGGGATGATCGAATTGCAGGCGGAATGCTTTCCACCGCCTTTTCCTTCCGAGCTTTGGTGGAATGAAAAGCAGCTTCAAAATCATGTTTCCCTTTTTCCGGAAGGGGCAATCTGTGTGGAGAGCGATGGGGAACTTGTCGGTTCGATGACAGCTCTTCGTGTGCAGTTTGACCCAAAAAATCCGCACCATACATGGGAAGAGATGACGGACAATGGGTATATCCGTAATCACGACCCGAAAGGCAATACGCTCTATGTTGTCGATATTTGCATTAGCCCCCGTTACCGGAAATTAAAACTCGGGCAACAGATGATGCAGGCGATGTACCAAACGGTCGTTGCGCTTAAGCTTGAGCGGTTAGTTGGCGGAGGACGTATGCCAGGATATCATCGTTACGCAGATCGAATGACTGCGAAGCAATATTCACAGGCTGTCATCACTGGCGAAGTGGTTGATCCTGTCGTGACATTTTTACTGCGATGTGGACGTATGCCGCTTGCACTCATTGAAAATTACCTAGATGATGCAGAATCGCACAACTACGCTTTATTAATGGAATGGAAAAATCCGTTTCTCGGATGAGGAGGAGTAAAATGGACTATATTCGTATTACAACAATTGAAGACCCATTATTTGCAAAAATGCATGCATTATTAGGTAAAATTTTCCCGCCTGAAGAAGTGCTGGAATTTGATTTATGGAAAGAACCGTTGGAAGACCCGAGCATTCGAGTGTTCGTTGCAGTCTATGAAGGAGAAGTAGTAGGGGCAACTGAATATCGCTATTATCCCGCATGGAATATCGCCATGACCGATTTTACAATCATCGGAGAGTCAAATCTAGGGATAGGCCGCTTCTTGGCAGTGAAACGTGCGGCAGATCTGGCGAGGCTTGCTCAAGAAAATGGAAAAGTGCTATATGGCATGTTTGCCGAAATCTATGATCCGTACGAACGTGAGGATTTCGCCTTCGGCGGTGTGATGGCAATGAACCCGTATGTACGCCGCGAAGTTCTTTCACATCTTGGCTATCAACGCCTTGATTTCCCGTACGTGCATCCTTCTTGGAAAAATGACGGCGAAGCGATTGAAGGGCTAGATTTCTGCTTTATGCCAACCGACGATTCTGTCACGGAAATTGATGCGAATTTAGTCGTCGACTTCCTAACAGATTATTATTCCGTACTTTCCAACAAACCTGCACGTTGGATCGACATGATAGACGAATTGAAGATGAAAGACAAAGTGCAGTTGCGACCGCTTTAAGTGGTGCCTGTCATTTCCCAAATTTTGTTGATTCATTCAGGGAGTGACAGGCATTTTTTTATCTGGATATACTGGGTGTCGTTGCAAATAATAAGATGGAAGGTAAAACATTAAGCGAGGTGAATGTGTATGGAACAGCAGCAACAACCTAAACAGAATGTGAATTCAGGTTCTATGATGAAATCAGGATTTGCCGGAACTGATGCCCAAAAAGTAAAACAGGAAATTAAAAAAGATGTAAGTCAAGGACAAGGTGCGATGACTTCGCGGGAAGCGGGAGCCATGCGCGATTAAAGATCCACTAAATTCGGTAATTTTGGAGCAAAAATGCCTGTCCCTCAGTATATAAAGGATAATCGTACTCAGGGGCAGGCATCGTTATGATGGTATTTTATTATTCGCTTTGGTTTTAAAATAAGTTTTGTTACGTACTAGGTGGCTTAAGGGGTGAACGTAGAAGGCGTAGTGGTGTTTTCCTTATATCATTACTTATTTTTAATTTGTTTTCTTATGGTTCTTTTCCTCGTTCTAAACCTTAAACGCCTAACTAGAGAAAACCATGTCTCACCAAACGACACAAATCTCAGTTACTTTTTTTAAATACTACTATTCCCGAAACTGAATCTACTAAACATTCATCCGTTAGTAATTTAGGGAGGCTTCCGAAGACTTATCTAGAAATCGTATTTATTTTATTCATAAGTTCCATCCTACTGTTTACCTTAATTTTTATAAAGATTGACTTTAAATGATCTTGCACGGTATATGTAGAGATTGAAAGTTGATTCGCCATACATTTCGTTGATTTTCCCTCGATTAATAGCTCTAATAATTCATATTCTCGATCTGTTAATTCATAAAGATATGAAAATAGCATTAAAGATTCATGGAATTTGATTCTCTCGATTAACAAAGCAATTTGAGAAGACGAACCAAATAACGGACTAACATTTAATGTCATAAAAGAATGGTTAAATGCATGGATCAAAATTTTTGAAGAACGCTTCTTTCCTTGTGAACAAATCGCACGAATTGGTCTTGGTAAACAATTATTTTCTAAAAATTCTTCCTGTCTTAACCATTCTAAAAAATTGAATCCTGTTTGATTAGTAGAAATAATATTTAATTTTTGATCTAGAACAATGAGACCGGTCCCAATGGAGGTATTCTCTGGTCTACTAACTAGTTGATATGAACGGGAAATTGATTCCTTTAATCCCTTAGCAATCGACGCCAATGTTTCTTTTAAGTAACCTATTTCTGTTTGAGAGAATAGCCCTTGTTCTTTCGTACGATACAACGTTAAAAAACCGTAACAGCGGTTTTTATAAACTAATACCGCACGTAACTCATCAATAAAACCAGCAGGTGATAAAATTTCGCGAAACCTCTTACTTCTCACTCCCTCTCCCCTCGTGCCTTCAAAAATTGAATTACAATAGGTTTTTCCCTCGAACAATTCAATATAACGATTCATATCCTTTTCTATATATTCATTTTCAAATAATTGGGGATGCAATACTTCGATGCGTTCGTCTGTAATCGCACCAGTAGATAATAATGTCTGGGGATCAACAGTAGTAAAACAATAAGCTTCATAAGGAATCCGGCGCTTTATTTGTACTAAAATCTTTTTTCGAAAATGGTACGAATTGTTGGATGGATATACTTGCAGTAAATGCATACACATTCCCCCTCTACTAAAAACCCCCTATTTATGGGATAGGTATTTAATTTATAGTTGTTTATTATTATAACTGAAAATGATTCTCATTAAATTATAAATGAGATTTATAGAAAAGGAAAATGTCCCTATGAGTTGAAATGGCATCAGTTTATAAAACAACGAATTTATGTAAATGGAAAATATCGTGATGGTAGTAGTTATCGGTGGACAAACTGGAATTTGGGCTTCATTTAATACTTCTCGCATTCATATTCAAACAGATAAGGTATTAGCCTGGACCATTGTTATTGCAATTCTTGGTATTTTCATTGAATCAATTATTCAGAAGTTGGCTTTATCCTAACAAAGATTTTCAAATACAACAGCTACTTGAAAAAATAGGATTAGTTGAAAGGAAAAATTTGTATCCTTCTCAGTTAAGTGGTGGAATACAGCAACGTGTTTAATTGGCAAGGAAATTATTATTGGAGTCGGTACTTTTATTACTAGATGAACCATTTAAAGGACTAGATTCAACAACGAAAGAACAAATGTACCAACTATTACTCAATTATTGGCATACACATAAACCAACCGTTTTACTAGTAACACACGATGAAAAAGAAGCCGAAAGACTTTCACATCGCATCGTGCATTTATCGGGAAACCATCCCGTTCATTTATTAGAGGAGGTATCTATTATAAGATGAATTTAAGTTGGCATGATAAACATGTAAAGATGTATGATCAACAAATCGCTAAAAAAATTGCCGGATATGATTTGTTATACGACCTAACAAATCATTTTATTTCTAAACATCACCAACCGATTCAAAAAATGCTTATTATTGGTGCAGGGGGTGGTCAAGAATTATATTCATTCTCAGCTGTTCTGCCAAACTGCTGTTTTACAGCAGTCGATTCTTCTGAGCCAATGTTGGCAAGAGCGAAAGAACGAATGGAACAAATAGGAAACCACGTTGAGTATGTATTAAGCAATTGGCAAGATTATGAAGGGACTACCCAATTTGATGCGGCAAGTTGTCTACTAGTACTTAATTTCATTGAAGGAATAGAGCAGAAAACACAATTTCTGAAGAAAATTTATGATTCCCTGAAGCCTGGTGCTGTGCTATTTATTGCGACAATGATGAATGATGACGAATATTTTATGAAACTGCATCTAAGCGCTTGGAAAAATTATATGCTTCAGCAGAAAGTTGCAAATGAGCATGCAACAAAGTTTGAGGAAACGTATGAAAAATCCTATCATTTACTACGAGAAGGCGAACTAATTTCCCTTTTATCCTCATGTGGCTTTACATCTGTTGGACATTATTTCCAATCCTTTTTACTAGCAGGCTATATCTGTATAAAGGGAGATTCGAATACCCATCAGTAACGATTTTGATCCAGTTGGCAACATCATTTACCGTAAGATAGACTGTTTCAAAAAATATATGTAGCCCATCGAAGGCATTGATGAAAGTCGAAGCTCAGGCAATTTGAAGATTCGAGCAATAGCATACTCCGTTTCTAAAATCCAAAAATTAATTCTTTAAGAGAGAATTTAGATAAAAGGAATCAGCTCAACTACGCATCAGCATAATTGAGCTGATTCTAATATCCAGCAGTGGCTTAACTTAGCATCAAAACTCCCGCTTATTTGAGCTCCCAATACCGTTTTCATCTGGCAACTAATAAATGTGAGACGCTACTACTGATTTGAGTTAAACATTTCTCCTTATCCAATTATTTAATATGTTTTTCTCATTCCCCTAGCCTTTCCCAAATTAAGCTGAATAGCTACAAAATCCTTATATTTACAAGTGTTACAGTCTTCAGTACAGCTTTATTCAGCAATTCCCCTCATATTTATTAATGGACATTCATCTCCAATAATATATAATTGATATTGATAATCATTATCACTACACGAACCTATATTTATTTACATATTGAAAAGGCAAGTAAATAGGAGGTGCAATCATGGAAGTAACAATGATTGAGATATGTGACTGGTGCAAGTATACCATCGAAAAAAATTTTATAGAAAATGATGATGACAGTCATCATACTACCTGTCCTTGTTGTGGCTTAGATGTTTTAGAAATCGATGAGATATAGTGTTAAAAATAAATAAAAAAGGAGATATTCAGTTGGAGAGCTATAAAAGATCCCTTTCGAATCACACAAACATTTCATTACTTTTAAAGGAGATAAAGTCATGATTCAACATTTCATTGCAAAAGAAACGTTTACACACCAAATCGAATGTTTTTGTCCAGGCAATATACACTCAACTTCGCTAACTATTAACAAAATGGACATACTCGAAGTCCGTGAACAAAGCTTCACTTTCAATAATGGATGGTATGTTCAAGCTATAATTAATAATCATGGATGTTTCTATATAGCCCTTGAAGATTTAGATCAATATTTTTATCAAGGAAAGCTTATGTCTGTTTTTGATTTAGAATTGGATTTAAATTATTTGCAACTTCAAATAGATAAAGCTCTTGTGAAGAGAGACGAAGAGCTATTTTTAAAAAGTACAAAGCAATTAAAAGAAGCAACTGCATTGAAAATGCAGATCGAGAACTTTTTAAATAACGAATTCGGAAGTTATTACTTACAATAATCATATCTAAAGGGTTGATTGAAATGAAAGGTACATCAGACAGAATGATAGATAATGAGAAACAGTACATTATTCAGCAATTACTAAACATGGAATTTTATAAATCACCTGATGATCGCCAGTTATATGAGTTAACATTACAAGAATTGAAAGATGAATTTAATAAATACTTGGGGATCTTTTAGCTAATTGGAGGAAGATTTTATGTGAAATTCTCTAATTGAAACTAAATGAAATATATCCAAACAGAAGAAGCCAAAGACAGCGCATTGTATCTTTGGTTTCTTCTATTTCGGATAGTACTATTCGAATATTAAAGTATCTTGAAAATTGGGTTTTATTTGAGCTTGGAGTTGAAGTTCTAATACTACTAGCTAATTCCAAATTAATTTGTCCACATTAAGGACCGCGACGCAAATTTTAAAAACGTTCGCCCCTTTAAACTCTCGAAAGACTAAGTTTAACTAGGCGTTATCCTCCGCCTTGAAATTTTTTCTTCGTACATCGTTTGATCTGCCGCATCTATGATTTCCTCAACAGTGGTAAGTGTACCGGGCTTATAGTAAGAGAATCCGTGGCTAGCTGTAAGTTCATAAGGCTTTTGCCCTGACAAATTGAAACGATGGAAATCTCGTTTAATATTCTCCCATATCTCTTCCGCTTCTTCTTTACTTTTTCCGAAGAAAATGATGATAAATTCGTCACCACCCAATCGGAATAGCACATCACCAGGGTCGATATTACGGTTGATGATATCGCAGCTTGTCTTGATGAGATCATCTCCAACTGAATGACCGAGGTTATCATTGACTGCTTTTAACCCGTTTATATCAATATAACAAACAATGAATTCTTGTTGATAAGGTCCATGAATTTTATTTTCCAGCAGGACCATTCCACTCCGCCTGTTCATCACACCTGTTAGCGTATCGTAAGAGGCATGCTTTAGCAGTTCTTCTTCCTTTATCTTTAGGTCGGTAATATCAGTAACCCCAATTAGAATGCAGGGCTGATCCAAATACTCGATCAATTCTAGGCTTAGCAAGGCCCATTTTTTTAGATCGGGGCTTATTTGATACTCCAATTCATAATTTTTAATACTTTGATGCTCGTCCAGCATTTTTAAAATATCCTGCTTTTCGCAAGAATTTGCGAATAAAAATTTGCCATCGATTTTCGTCATGTCTTGATCCTGCAAATGATAATAGTCAATTGCCTGATAATTGATGAGCAAAATTTCACCACTTTGTAGGTTTGTAAGAATCAATGGGTTTGGATTCATATGAAATAATCTTCGAAAACTCTCAGTATTTCTTCTTAACTTGCATTTATTATCAAAGTCCCTTCTTCGCAGCCTATAGAACATAAATGCAATCGTGTAGGAAATAACGGCCGTCCCGGTTGAATTGATCATTTTTGTAATCAGCGAGAAGTTGTTAGGGTCCATAAAGAATAAGCCAATCAAAAAATAAATGTGATTCATGCAGAAATAGATTAAAAGCTTACCAGGCTGAATAGGGAACATAACAGCAGCCCCAAGTAAAATAATGATATAAGCATAAATATTACCATTTAATAACTGGCTGTTAATAGAAGCCGTCGCGCCAATAAATAGAAATAAAACAGTGTAAATATGGATGATGACGCCTTTAGGCGCACTTTTGTAAAAATAATAAATGAGAAGAAAAATAATAGAAAGCAAAAATCCTGTAAGGTGAATAGAGGCAAGAACCCATCTATATAGATGGACTGTCACTTTATTTAATAGAAAAAAGTCAGCGTAAAAGAAGCCGGGATATGTGAAAATGAGCATAAAAGAAACCAATTTAAGTCGTTCAAAAAATAACCCATCGGAGTACGCACTAAAATCTTTTTGGTCATCGATACTTTCAATTGAAGATAATCCCATTTTTCAAATTCCTTTATTTTATTTAAAATAATAAAATATATTATACACTGTGAGTCACTAAAATAGATCCCTTTTACTAACTAATTTTTAAATCAGAATCAATATCACTATTTTTAAATGGAATGATCCTCCATCTTTAATAATGGCTGTCTTTTAAAATCACACCCCTCCACCTATTTTGGCAAATCCATTATTAATCATTTTATAATAAATATGTGAACAATAAATGCTTTCACCTTCAAAGCCGAAAAATTCATTAAAAAAACACCTCAATTGTGGTTAATTGAAGTGTGTATGTTCATCAAATATTAACAACTTTTTTTAAGTATTCTTTGTAAATCGCTTTGTAATTATCAATCATTTCCAAATAGTTTTCAATTGATACGTATTCGTCTATTTGGTGAGGTAAATCTGAAACACCAGGGCCATAGATTACAAGGCCGAATTCATTGTCAGATTTAGTAAATGCAGCTGCGTCTGTCGTTGGTGAAATTCCAGTCACAGGCAATTCTCGATTTGAAACAGCTTGGATAGCTTTAATTAGTTCAGAATCAGATTTAGATTCTACAGGGTAAATATCATAATCAACGAGCAATTCTAAGTTAAATCCTTCCTTTTTGTTCAAGTCATCAACAATACTTTGTAACAATGCTTTAACTTTGCTGTTATCAAATTCAGGAATTGTACGAATATTACCTTGTAATGTTGTAATAGCAGGAATACTGTTAACTTGACCCCCGCCATTGATGATTGTAATAGAATGAGCCGTTTCACCTAATACATCATTTTTATATTTGCTAGTGATTTCTTGCATTTCTGCATTCGCACGAGTCACAAACTCATTAATATTTGCGATTGAGTTAATACCTTCTTTAGGCATTGAGCTGTGGGCAGATTTACCACGAGAAACAACTGTATAGTTCATTGAACCTTTATGAGTATAAATCAATGCTGGGCCAGTTGGTTCACCAATAATCAATCCATCAAGATCATCTGCATAACCTTCTTTAGTTAATTGCTCAGAACCTAATTCACCGACTTCTTCACCAACAGTTCCCATGAATTTCAATGTACCGTTGATGTCTACGTTTTCTTCTTTCATTTCAATCATAGCGATCGCTAAAGCTACTAGGCCAGATTTCATATCTGTTGAACCTCGGCCGTATAATTTGTCACCTTCGATTTCAGCTGAGAATGGTGGGAATTTCCACTCGCCTTCGTCACCAGCTGCTACAACATCTTCGTGTCCGCTAATACCTAAAACTTTACCGTCACCTTTTTTGTAAATGGCTACTAAGCTTTCGCGGCCTTCACTATATTTTACTTTTTCAGATTCAATTCCATATTTGTGGAATAGATCTGCTAAGTAATCAGCTACTTCTGATTCCTTATCGTTTACTGATTTTATTTTTATTACATCTTGCAAAACTTTAATGCGCTACTCTTTATTCACTCTATTAGTCCCCTATCGTTTATATATTCTGGTTCACACCCGAAAAGGCAAATTGACTATTTTCCATACTACATATCGCATTTCTTTCTCTGAATAAATCGTTAGTTTATTTCCTTTTTATAACAGATAATTATAAAAACGCCTTTTTGAGTAATAATCAATATAATATTGCTTCTCATAAGAATGACTTTTGATATGTTAGTCATAACATACGATACCCCCATAATGAAAAAAGTATTCGAAAACAGGGGAACATTTAGGATGCAAATTATCTGCTGAATCACTTTCAGATCCTAGTATTGGCAAGGGAGGCAGGAGATATAAAAGAGTAGATAGAAAACTCGTTTCTCCTTGCACGTGGAAAAAATGGGAAAGATTTGTTTACAACAAAGGGAAAACTCTATTAAAATGACAAAATAACCTTTTATGATTTAACTGTTCCTTTATCGGACATTTTTTTATGTAACTTAAAATTTACAGATTTTTACCAAAAAAAAGACACAGGAACACTCCTGTGAAAAAATTTAATACTGAAAACTATACTTCTTGTTGTTTTAGTTTATTAGAGAAACCTCATTTACTTATGATACGGTTCACTGTGATGGTTTTAACTACAAATTTTGCAGCATAGACAAAAGTGGCACAACAATACATTTATATAACCTTAATCCCCATCCGGTCAGATGGGGATCATTTCACACTTATGCAACAACCATGAAAGTTTTATCAATCTATTATTTTTCTTGATCTGCTTCTGGATAACCTAAGATGTAAGCAGTAATCGCACTGATCACAAAAGTAACACTGATACCAATCAAGTAGTAAACAATGGTATCGCCGAAAAAGACTGGTAGACCGCCAAGTGGATTAAGACCAAAGCCGGAATTTTTCACCTGGAAAAGCCCCATAATGAATCCACCGACTGCGCCACCAATTAAAACGGAATAAATGGTTTTCTTATATTTAATTACAACACTATAAAGTCCAGGCTCCATTACTCCAATTAAGCCACTAATTGTTGAAGATAAAGCGACAGCTTTAGTGGATTTGCTTCTTACTTTCAAGTACACTCCAAACACAGCACCAGCTACTGCTGTATTTCCAGCGGCACAAAGCGCCAAGATGACATCATACCCGTTCGTAGATAAATTTTGCAGCATAATCGGAAGCAACCCGTAATGCATACCTGTAAGAACAAGTAATGGATACAGAGCACCTAGAATAGCACCCGCTACAAAAGTTAATTTACTATACATAAGGCTAAAACCTGCTGAAAGCATGTTCCCGCCTAAAATCCCTAGTGGACCTATCACAATTAGAATGACAGGTACAATAATTAATAATGTTAATAAAGGTGTAAAAATAATATCCAATGTTTTTGGCATCCATGATTTGATAAATCTTTCTATATAGGACATCAACCAAATGCCAATTAAAATGGGGAGTACACTAGAAGCGTAATTCATCATTGTAAAGGGAATACCGATAAAGTCTATTTTCACATTACCTTCCGCCACAAGCCCCGCAAATACTGGATGTAATAAAATCGCCCCTACTGTCGCTGCAACCATCGGATTACAACGGAACTTCTTCGCAGCATTAAATGCTAATAAGATGGGCAAGAAGCTAAAAACAGCATCAGATATTACATTCAGAATGATGTACGTATTCGTTTGATCAGACATCCAACCAAATGCAGTTAATAATATTAACAAACCTTTTAACATCCCAGCCCCAGCAATCGCAGGAATAATAGGAACAAAAATACCTGATAAAATATCAAAGAAGCGATCTAGCCCCTTCTTGTTGTCACCGCCTTCTTCTAAATCATCATTTTTTCCGATCAATGCACTCACTTCATTGTAAACGGAACTCACTTGGTTACCGATAATGACTTGAAATTGACCTCCGTTATTCGCTACTCCTAAAACCCCTTCAATCGCTTCAATTCCTTTCTTATTTCTATCTGCAATTGCCGGGTCTTTCAAAACAAATCGCAGCCTTGTCATACAGTGGATAACCGATTGGATGTTTTCTTTCCCTCCAACACTTGTGACAACTTCTTCTGCAAGCTTCCTTTGATTCATCCCCATCTTCCCTTTCACTATAACGGTTTCCTTATTTTTCGTCCTGCTCTATAAATTCTTGTAGCCGTGATCTCGAATAGATAATGAGCGTATCTTTGTAATGATGCTCATATCCATTACCTGCAAACGACTGAAAATATCGATCATTTGCGGAATTTATTTTCATATCCTCTAACGATGCCAGTAGATCGTCAATAACAGAGTTGTCAATTGGAATAGCACCGTGCGCTGGGTAAATATTTAAAATTTCATCTTTTCGTTGTTGTAATTTCTTATATGAAGCTTTCGCCATACTAAATGGAGCTTGTTCATTCGACAGAGCAAAATACCAAATATTATAGCGAGTTACCATATCACCGCTAAATAAATCTTTGTTCACTGTATCTAAAAGGGCGATACATCCATATGAATGTCCTGGAAGATGAATGACTTCAAGCACCTTCCCTCCCAAATCAAATCGATCTCCCTCTTTCACAAATTTATAATTGACATTTTTTACAGTTGTGTTCAAGTAGGCCTCATAATCAATATGATTTTTTAATTCCGGCAATTTTTTCAAGCGATAATCTAGTGCCACTTTTTTCATTTGTGGATTGTCATTTCGAAACAATTTACCTAAGTCTAGCTCATGGATATATACTTCATTAAATCGGCAATTGCCAAGGGCGTGATCTGGATCTCCATGGCTGTTCACAACAATTAATGGTAAATCGGTGATTGATTCAATAATTCCTTGAATATTTTCATAGCCGTACCCCGTATCGAATAGAAGCGCTTTCCTTTCACCTACTAATAAATAGCAGTTCGTTGAGCCCGCTTCCTTTATGCAATAATTTCCATTACCTAACTCGTACACTTTATTCACTTCCGTACTCTTCATTTCTCCCCCACCTTTCTCTCTTTATTTATAAAATATGATAGACAAAAACGCCATTTAGTTTTTTTATCTGTACATCGAGAAGAAAACTAAACAATTCTCTTTTTAAAGTATGGCCGTCTTCCCTTCAAAATAAGATTAAACCATGTAGAAGCGCTGAAAGCGAAGGTAAATCAACTTTTTCAGTGCCCTCATGGTACGAACTAGGAAGATCGTTAGTCAATAACAAAGAAAAACCTAAAGTAAAATGGACTGCTTTGAAACGCAGTCCATTTACTATTAAACGATAATTTGATTAAGCGTCCACTGCTTTTAAAAGCCATTCACCTTGTTTCATTTGGTCGGATTGCTCATTAGCAAGAACGTCAAGATAATCGGCGCTATTCGTTACGATGATCGGAGTGACCGTCGGATATCCAGCGCTTTTAATTTTTTCTATATTAAACGTAAGTAGTAAATCTCCCTTTTTTACATCTTGTCCTTGTTCTACATGTCCTTCAAAATATTTGCCCTCTAAATTGACTGTATCGAGACCGACATGAATTAATAATTCTAGCCCCTCTTCAGAACGTAACCCAATCGCATGCTTTGTTTTGAAGAATGTAACAACCGATCCGTCAAAAGGAGCAACGACGCTACCATCTGTCGGTTCAATCGCAATTCCTTTTCCCATAATTCCTTCTGCAAAAGTGGGATCACTTACTTTATGAAGTGGAATCATTTCCCCTTTCATTGGGCTATTTACTGTTATTTGTCTACGTTCGTCATTCACAGCAGCAACCTCATTTTTCTCTACCTTTTCTTTTTTGCTTTCTATATCTTTAAAACCTAGTATGAATGTAAGTATCATAGCAACAGCTATCGTTAGCAACAATCCAATAATGAGATAAATAAATTTAGGTCCGCTAAACACAGGAAGACTTGTTAAACCTGGTAATACAAACGCTGACGAAGTTACACCTAATCCTGTTACAAATGCACCACCAACTCCTGAGCCGATTAATGCAGCGATGAATGGCTTTTTCAACCGTAAATTTACCCCATACATAGCCGGTTCCGTAATTCCGAGGAACGCGGAAAGACTTGAGGATGCAGCAATTGTTTTTAAATCTTTATTTTTCGTTTTGATAAACACAGCGAGGGCTGCAGCAGCCTGCCCCATATTAGCCATAAGAAATACTGGAACTAAATAATCATATCCAAGAACGGCAATATTTTGAATAGCAATTGGCATTAATCCATAATGCATCCCGACAATAACGAGAAGTGGACGTGTAGCTCCGAGAATCCCTCCGGCAAGAATACCAACACTTTCAAACAGCCACGTCACACCATCTGCCAATCCTAAACCAAGATATGAACCAAGTGGACCAACCGCTATTAATTGAAATGGAATCATAATAAGTAAAATAATCGTAGGCGTAAAAATAATACGCACCGCACTTGGCATTCTTGCATCGATCCATCGATTAACATAGCTTAACAACCATACTGAAATAATGATTGGAATAACAGTGGAACTATAATTAATAAATGGCATAGGCAAACCAAATAGTGACAGCCCTTTCGCTCCACCTTCAGCAATCGCTCGAGCTCCATCAATCAACGTTGGATACATCATCCCCCCGGCTAATGCAAGCGCAATAAACTCGTTCGTTTTGAATTTCCTTGCCGCTGATACAGCTAGAAAGAAGGGTAGAAAGTAGAATACAGCATCAGAAACGATTTTTAAAATGGTTACAATATCACTATCCGCCGGTGCTAAATTTAAAGAAGTAACTAAGCCTAAAATCCCTTTAACCAATCCGGCACCAGCAATAGCCGGTACAATCGGTGTAAAAATCGAAGCGATATTTTCAAAGAAGCGCCCGATGAGATTTCCTTTTTTACCATCTTTCACAGAATCATCGCTTTCTTCCGTTTGGAAATTCCCTAACTTCTCCATTTCCTTATATACTTTTCCAACTTCATTACCAATTACTACTTGAAATTGTCCACTTTGCATTTGGACACGAATAACTCCGTCGAGTTGTTCTATCTTTTCCTTATTTGCCAGATCATCGTTTTTTAAGTTAAATCGCAATCTTGTATAACAATGGGTAACATTTCCCACATTTTCTTTGCCGCCAACGAATGCAAGAATGTCTTTGGCTAGTTGTTGTTGATTCATACAATATCCTCCTAATGATGAACAATATAAAAATGACCTAAACGGTATGGGAAATAAGCCTATGGACGATCCTCCATAAGTGTTTTCCCCTCCATTTAGGTCATGCCTGCCTAACAGTAACAATCCTTTGGTGGGCTGTTAATCTTTTGCTTTCGTTGTAAGTCTATGAATATGAAGTGTCAAATAAAGCACTTCCTCCTGATTGACGGTCCATCTCATCGTACCTTCCAATAGTTGGCTTATTTTAAGAGCACATGTGAAGGCTTGCGGGTATTTATTCTTCACTACGTCATAAAGTATATCGTCATTAACGTGATTGGTTTCACCTTCCATTTGCCGCAAAATAAAATAACGCAAATGGGTAATAAAGCGAGCATAATGTAATGATTCCTCATTTACTTCTATAAAGTAATGATAATTAATAATATCAACCACTTTGGCTACTAGGGAAGTCATTTCAATTGTTTGCTTCATATCCGTCCCACTGTATCTTGCATTTACAAAATGCATCGCAATCGGAACCACTTCGGAGGCCGGAAGCTGAACGGATGCTTCCTTCTCAATATATGTTAACGCCTCTTTGGCAAAGGCAACTTCCTCCGGATACAAATGCTTCATTTCCCATTTCAATGGATATTCAATCTCGATACCATCAGCCACACGAGCAAGGGCAAAATCGATGTGATCGGACAATGGTATAAGAAGGCTATCGGTAATATGCGGACCAAGCTGCTCTTTCCCTCTTTGAATCAATTGGCTTGTTAAGCGAATGACTTCCAAGGAAACTTCATTAAAGAAAGTAGATAACTTTTCTAAAGGATCAGTAGGATGAAGAATAAAGGTTTTTTCAATAAGCATCTCATCAAGGAAATCCCCTGGATATTTTTGAAATCCTATCGCTTTGCCCATCAAAATCTTTTCTTCCGTCCCATCAATAACTAAAGCGACATTATTATTAAACACTTTCTTTATTTGCATTCTCCATCCCCCTTATAATCATATGGAATGAGAAATAATCGGAATACAAAAAAGGAAAACGAAATACCTTTAACCAATCATAAGGAAATTATAGATCTTCTCCATTTGAAGCAATGACCTTTTGATACCATTTAAAGCTTTCTTTCTTTATTCTGCGCATGTCCTTTAGGTCAAAGTCTTCTCGATTGATGTAAACAAACCCGTAACGCTTCTCCATTCCATTACGTCCACTCACAATGTCCATAAATGACCATGCACAATAACCGAACACTGTCACTCCATCATTGATCGCCAGCTGTACTTGTTTAATATGTTCCCTTAAATAGGAAATTCGATATTCATCCCGGACGATTTCCCCGTCTTCCAGTTTATCGTAAGCACCAATTCCATTTTCCGTAATGATGATCGGTAGTTTATAGCGTTCATGAAGCTCGCGCAATGTCAATCGAAGTCCAACCGGATCGATTTCCCATCCCCAGTCTGTAGCATCAAGGTTTTCATTTTTTACGACTTGGAATACACCTGCTTCTGCTTCAGGAAGGAGCGACTTCTTTTGATAGCCAATTGGGAATTCTTCCGTCGCAGGGAATGCACGGACCGCTTCAGAGAAATAGTAATTTACTCCAATCATCGTTGGCGGATATTGCTTCATTAATTCCAGGTCCCCGTCTTCCATGACAGGTGTGAACTGTCTATCTGCAAGATATTCTCGGAACGAATGGCTATATTCCCCGTAGCAATGTAAATCCATTAAGTAATTATGTTTAATTAGCATGGCATCCTTACTTGCAAGAATATCATCTGGATGAGAGCTGGCAGGATGAACCATGGAATAGGATATAGCAGGACCGATCTTACCTTTCATGCCTAATTCATGGAACGTTTTAATCGTAAGTGCAGTTGCGACGCACATATGATGATTCGCCTGATAACCTAATCTGAGCTGTTCATAATGATCATCTCCAGTTAACCCAAGGCGCGATGGGATACGAACAACATGGTCTTGTTCATTAATCGTTAACCAATATTTTACGCGATCACCGTACGTTTTAAACAAAAACTCCGCGTAAGCTCGATAATCTTCGATACTTTTCCTCGACATCCATCCCCCATATTGCTCAACAAGGCTTTGTGGATAATCAAAGTGATAGATGGTCACTAATGGTTCAATATTATGTTTAACTAATTCATTAATCAATCGATTGTAAAAGACAACCCCTTTTTCATTGACCTCGCCATTCCCATTTGGAAAAATACGCGTCCATGCAATCGAGAAACGATAGACTTTCAAGCCTAACTCTGCCATGAGAGCAACGTCTTCCTCCATACGGTTATAATGATCTATTGCAACAGAGAAATCTGTAATAGCAGGGTTCTTCTGCATCACATCGATTACAGAAAGCCCTTTTCCATCTACTTTGGCTGCTCCTTCCACCTGAAAGGACGAAGTAGCCGCCCCCCATAGGAAATCTGGAGCAAACGAGGTGTATGCTTTATATTCCATCAATAAGTTCCTCCCTATTATGAATAAATATCATGATGATTTAGAAGCATGCAAGCAAAAAAGGACCTAGTAAAGATACAAATATGCAAATATCGCAAATTGCTATCTATTCTAGGTCATGCCTGATCGTATCAGTAACATTCCAAGTTATATCCGCTTCCAAAAAGTACAAGAAAATCATGATTCACCACAAACTCGGTGCTTGTTTTTACTTTAACCGAGAAAATACAAAAAGACCATTTAGTTTTTTTATCTATTGAACAGAAAAAAACTAAACAGTCTTTATTAGTCAAATATTTGTTTGAAATCGGCGTAGTCTTTAACTTTTCCTAGTCGATGGTTTTGGACAGGATCCATTAAAAAGCGGATACATTGATAAAAGGAACATGCGAAAGCATCATCATTTGCATGATAAATAGAGATAATTATCATGTTTATCGCTTTGTTTCTATAATAAATACTCTTTGATAATTTACCAACGATGATCTTGGATTGACCTGGGCGCCTCGTCATAAAAGAAACATAGGCAATTTTCGTATCATTTGGTATGAATTGATTATCCATATTAACACCGTCATCCACTGACACTTGCTCTCCTGCTTGTTCGAGAAGATAACGAACACACTGATCAAGCTCCTTACAGCTTTCAGGGGTTTGAAAGAAATGCTCCTTTCCAATAGCCATGTTTTCAACATCTCTTAACCCCTTCATTTTTAACTGTTCCAAGTATTTATTTAATAGAGAGGATAAAAAATCTTGCTCCGCTTTACTAAACAATGAGTGGATGAAAATAACATCTCGGTTGTACATCGAATGAATATTATCGGTCGTTAAAATCACATCGACATCCTGTAAAAATAGGTCATTATTTTCCTCAAATAAATATCTTGGTATCGTTTTTACGATCTGTACAGATGAACCCATCAGGCGTTGAACCTCAGAGGCAATCCAATTTACTAATGCCGTATGTTCATCGGAAATAAACAATAGTTTTAATACCGGTTCGTCCGTTTCAATAAAATTACCTAAGAAAAGCGTAATATACGCTAGCTCCGCATCCGAATACATCATGCCGAGTTCTTTCAAATGTGGTTGGCAAAAGGCAACAATGCTAGCTGTCATTGGAAATAATCGGTTTATTTGTCGTTTATAAAAGTTCGTATAATCATGACCATTTTTAACCCGTTGGTTTAACTGATTAATGTAAAATGTAAAATCCGCTGCAAATTGAGGATCGTTTTTTAAATCTATTTGGAGAAAATCCTTCACGACATGGGTAAAAATCGAAACGACATGCCGATCTTCTACATTCCATTCCTCATTCGTATAAAGATGGTTCTGTTCCATGATGATTTGCTGAATATAAACAATATCAGAGTAAGTAAAAGCGACTCCCGTTTCTTTTTTTAAACGTTCCTCTATTTCCTTCGTCATTGGCAATAGTGTTTCGTCGACTTTCGTATGTGTTAGATGGCATCCTAGCTCATTACGAAGCGCGCATATTAAAAGACTTGCGCCTACTAGTCCAAACGCTTTACCAGATATGATAAACTGATGCTTCACCATGATTTCCCTTAAAACCTTATTCATTCGTTCATACTGATCGGATATATCGAAATCCTTTGCAGGAAATAAATATTGTAAAACCGATTCTAAATTTAAGCCTTGGACGATCATTTTAGCTAGAAAATAGCGAAAATCTTCTTCGTTTCCTTTAAGCTTCAATCCCTTCGTATTAGAAACGATAAAACTAATACCAGATATTCTGCCAATGATCCTTTTAATTTCCGTTATATCTAAATTAATCGTCGACTTGGACACATAAAGCCTTTCGGCGAGCTCTTCCATACTTATGTAATCAGCTTCAAAAGAAAGCATACCAATAATTGTGTAAATCCTATCCCATACAATATGATTGGCAATATTGTTCTTATCTACATAGATAGGATTGATTAATAAGCTTCGAACAGCATCCTTCTTTTTATCTTCTAAATAGCATTGACCCTTTTTGGAAACGATTACTTGAGCGTCCCTTTCAGAAAGAATCAAATTAATGTTTTCTAACTCCGTCCGAATGGTATGAATAGAAACATGAATAATGTCAGCGAGTATATCAAGTTTAATGGGCATGTCCGTATAAAGAATATAAGATAAGATGATTTTTTGACGTTTACTGAACACCCTATTCCACTTCTTTCTATCCTGCTTTTTTATAACCTTATCCTTTATTATACTTTAACTTTTATCACATTTCCTCTGTTGTTGGAACTCATCTATATCAAACGTTTATAAGCGACCCTGTACTTTCAAGGTTCTTGATCAAAGTTGTTTTTTCTTAGAAGCTACCTCTAAATGTCCTTTACAAAGGGGATACTTTAGAAAAAATTTGAGCAAAGCGAGCGGTTTTCTTTATATATTTACAACCTCTTATTAATAAATACTTTCCCTAAACTATCAATATAGTTATTGGGGGATAGTTAAGGATTTGCAGTTACTTATGGTACGGTTCACCGTGATATAGCTAAATGAGGTTTATTCCTATATACAAATTATGAATATATTGTAATTACTAATATAGCAGGAGTTAAACTCTGTCTATGTGTTTATAACTTGCTTTAAGAAAAAGTTACTTAGACCGTCTCAACAGCTCAATAGGAAATATTTATTATTTTTTCAGGAGCAGTTTTAAAGATTGCTTAATATTATTCTTATCCTTTATCTCTTTTTAAGTTAGATTATTAGAAATACGATTGGCTAAGAGAATATATTCCAATCTTATCTTATCGATATATTTTATGTATTGCTCCGATTTTTCCATCTCAAATGCACTCATCAAATTTCTGTTACTCCTAAAGTAAATATCCTCTAAAGGATGTTTTAACTTAGGATTATTATCATTAATAATTTGAACAATAATATCAAAAGTCTTAGGAAAATAGTACTTATAAATAAATAAACATATGTACTCATCAAATTTAATGTAAGAACCTACATTTTCACCCAAACTATAATAGGTTTTTATCTTTTCTCTTGATAGTAACAATAGATTGATGTTTTTTTTGACTTCTCTAGGAGTAATATGTCTTTTTTTATTAATTTCGGTAATCATTACCGTTAAGATTTCTGCTTCTTGCTCAGTAAATATCTTGTTATTATCTACATTATTGTTTAATAGATTATCAATATAACTACCATAATTTTCTGTATTTTTCAGATGATAAGGAATAGTAATATACTTTTCTAAATAGTCCATTCCAAATTTTAACTTCATGTCGTTTGTAATAACTTCTTGTTCAAAAAAATGTTTGTTGTTATTTGCAAGTGCGTAGCAAACTGCCTCTTTATTGATACTAAGTATAAAAACTAGTGATTCATTAGGTAAAAATAAGTGTAGTGCATCAAAAAACTCAACAATCGTTTTCTCTGAGCAACGGTCCAATTCATCTACCATTACTACAATCTTATCTCGCCTTCCTTTTATCCATGATTTGATAAGTATACTCAGGTTATCTTTTACCTTCTCCCTTGTACCCAATAAATCTTTATAATTAGGATATTTAACTTCATTTAATATTCTATCCGAAATTGGTTTAGATAAAAATTTTAGACGTTTTAAGATTGGGATTAGTATATTTGTAGCAATTCCTATAGTTGAGAATATTCCAATTAAATTTGATGATATTGGGTTATTCATTATCACATCTATCAATGATTTATCTTTAGTATAGAACCATAACCAAAATATAAAAATTACTAATAATATCAAATTATAACTGAAAATCGATTCCCGTAAAACTCTAAATATTAGGTTGAAATTATATTTTAGCTTGGCTTTCCATTTGTTTTTACTTTCATATACTGAAAACAATTCACTTAGCATTGAATACCAAATTTTATCTTGATCATTATATTCTGATGCATTAAATTTTACGATATGGGCTTTATTATATTTCTCTTCATCATCTACTTCATTATTTATACTTTCTAAATTCTCGCCAATATATTTTAGAAATGTCGATTTTCCTTCTCCCCAATTTCCAAATATCCCTATAGTTAGTGGGCTGATTGTTCTCTTATTTAGAATAAGCTTACTAATATCTTTTGCTTCTGGTAACCTAGATAAGAAATCACTTGAACTATCACTATCAGTTATAATGTATCCTTCATGAAATAGATCATCTTTTATCTCTCTTTGTCTTTTTACGAACTCATCTCTATAATCAATTTCAATTAGTTCTTTTTTTAATTCATCTTTTTTATCTGCTAAATAACTGATTGCATCTTGCGGAGCATCATAATGATGATTGTCCTCTTGGAGATTCTCCGGGTTTTGAGCATCCATTGCTGCTATTTCAATTTCCAGTTGTTTCTCTACTTTATTGAATTCTTCTAAAATAGCTTTCCTATTTCTTCTTGTTTCCAATACATGACCTCCTCAATAAAAATAGTGATAAGAATAAGGGAGATTAATCTCTCCCTTTTAGTTTTTATACTGTCTTATTGTAATCTATTTTTAATTCTATTTCTTCTTTACCATTTTCACCCAATACCCAACTAGTTATCTTTCAACCTACATTATTCATTTTATAGGCTACTAGTATTCAAATTTATTATCAAGTTGATGCTAAAAACTTTCTCCATTTTTTTCTAAGGAACTAGAAGTTCTAATATAAATATCCGAACCATTTGATAACTCCAAAGATTTCACATCAAATTGGTGTCCTTCATAAAATTCATAGGAACCAAAATTTAGTCTAGATAAAATGTCAAATTGTTCATTCTCTGTTAAAGCATTAAAGTCACTAGTTAATGTACCTTCTAAGTAATACGTGTATTCACGCCTGTCTGAAATTGCAGGAGGATTTTCAAACACCTCAACATCTTTTACATTAAAATTTCCTCCATTCAAATACTCTATTAATCCAATATCATTAAAATGTTCGTACATAGAATCTAAATATCTCTGTTCTAGCTCTGCAAAATATTCACTTGTGTCCTTATCATCTTCTGTTTCTTGATTGTTGAATTCTTGTTCATCTACATTACTATCATTAAACGGTAATTCCTCACTAGTGCTCAATTGATAATTTGATTCATCTACTATAGGCATTTCAGCTACTTCAATATCTCTTAATACTCCCCAATGTTCATCAATATACCAAACATTATCTCCATCTAGTTTATATAGTTCTAAATCAATGTTTCCTACGTCGTTAATACCACTTACATTACCAGTAACCCAAACTACCCTCATTTTCCCTACCGGTTTATCATAGTCAGCTATATTATCAATCATTCTATCAAAAGATATTCCAACTTCAGTTATTTTCCAATTATTAGGATCTATTTGTCTTTTTTCCATTTCCTGTCTAACTAAAATCTCCGCTATTTCTATAGGATCATATATATCACTGATGGGTTGACTACTGTCTATGGTTGCGCTTTCTGCGATTTCACCTCCTATTACTTCATAATTTTCAGAATCCGTTCGACCCACATTACTACAAGCAGTAAGTACAAATATAATTAATAAACCAAATAAAGATTTTTTCATATTATCCTCCAATATTTTAAGTTATTAGCAAAATTTTTGCTGTAATATTAGTTATACTTTTTTAAAATTTTCATAATCCAACTATAGGAATAATCATATTTTCTTGCTAACTCTTTCGCATTTTTTCCGTTATATTCATGGACTATTTGTTGATGCAAATACTCTTCAGATAAAACTTTTTTTGGAAATGTTACATATTGACCAGCAAAGTAGCTATGTATGAGGATCGTATTTTTATGACCGATTAACTCTACTAACTCTTTATATACACCGTTAAAACACGAGCTATCTAATGCTCTTATATCCACTGTATATCTTCCTTTCAAATTGATCTGCATTTACTATTACATTTATACAATGGTTAAGCATTTCTATTATCCAATGTCTTTTCACAAATAAAAGTCTATTTTTCATGGAAAAAATTTCAATAAATCCATGAAATTCTATAGGATTTTATTTGTTAGCCACCTTTCAGTTTTTCGTGGCAGAGTCCCTTCTAAAAAGTAGATAATTGAAATATGATGATCTTGCATAAGCCCAATTCGAAAGTATTTTTTTCCAGCTACATTTTCTACCTCGACATATTCCACATCGCCAATATAATCTACTAACATCTGCATATCTTCTTCTTTATCAAAATGATAAATACAGCTATGATTTAATAAACTAAATTCTTTAAGCGACTCACCTTCATTTTCTGCTTCGTACCACATTAAAAACTGATTCTCTATTTCCTCAACATAAAATGAAGGAAGATGTTTTCTCGTTTTTAGTACATGAACATCTTTCATTCTTTGGATACGTTTCATTCAATTTCCCCCTTGATTAATGTATGTCCTACTACTGCTTGTTTGTATAGTTGTAGAATCTAGCATACTTATTGATGTTTCATATCCTACTATTTTATTTATAGTAGTTATGTAAGTGGCTTTTGGTAATCCCTATATAAGATATCTGATTAATTATGAACGTACTTTAAATAGTTCACTGGGTTAAATAACAAATAAGATTTAACACTATAAACAGACTAGGAAACGCCTTGTAGCGATATTGCTGTGAATTAAAGGATATTTTACAAACCTTTATTTAACGGTCTTTGTGCCTTTCCTCGGCTTCAAATACCCATAGACTGAATGCTTGAATTTCCAAGCTTGATTATTCTTCCAAGCAAAGTAATTGCAAATTGAAAAACAGTCATTGACACCATTAGGCATCAATGACTGTTGTACTTTTTCCGTTTACATAAGCACTACAATAGTTTCGCATTGTCATTCCATATATAATTTACTTAAATCCAACAAACCTTACAGGGCTATTATAAAAAGGCTAATGATGTTTGACATAACACGCCATTAGCCTTCTAAACACTAATCTTTTTCATTTGTAATCAAACCACCTTATTTCTCACTATTTTTATTTAATAATGAAAAAGTTTTTCTTAAAATACAATCATACTCCTATAGAACCGTTCCTTTTTCAAGCTTGCTAATACTATCATTAGTAATAACATATGTTTTCTATTGCTAATAATTCCTATCGTGCCAACATTTCCATTATATAATCATATTTCTTACAATAGCTTCTTATCCCTTGAATCAACCATAGTACAAAGAACAGCCATATACCTTATAATAACCTTAGAAACTTACTCTTCGTATTTCGCCGCATTCCACAACTAAGCATATAGTCAAAGCTAATCCAATACCTAATATAAAATATCCCATTATTTTAACCGTCCTTCTTTAATTGTTGGCTTACCTTTGCTCTCTAATATAATAATAAACTGACACGCCAAACATTATTCCAGCTTTCAACAACTCTACCGGTTTCATCAATTCACCTCCTTTAAATATTTATATACACAGTAAAAGAGGAAGAGAGCTCATCTAGCAACGATGAACCCTCTTCCTCTTTAGTAGTGAAGTGAGTAACCACTTCCTTATTCAATTGTATTTGGATGGTGTCAATTTTACGACTTTCTGAGATTGTTATCTTATTAATTAATAAATGAACTAATCTTTTTCTTTGTTCACTAGTTAACGCTTTTTTAAATGCTTCAGTAAATCTCTGCATTACCTTTTGTACTATCTTATAACTTATTGTAGCTACTTCACCTTGATTCAATTGCTGTTCGACAGGAGCGATCCTTTGGTCTAACAATTCCTTTTCATTATTTAGACTGGTTATTCTATTTATAAATTCTGCCTTAGCTATAATCCCATCTTCATACAGACCAAATATCTTCTCTTTCTTTGCTTCTATTGAATTTAATGATTTCTTCAATGATTCAAATTCCCGCTGAAGAGGGTTTAAATCTTCCTTATTCTTTTTATTAATATTTTCAACAATTTGTTTAATCAATATATCATTACTTGCTATCTTTGATAACTTATCTAATACATACTTATCTGCGTAATCCGTCCGAACTGCATTTGATCTACAAACCGCCGTACCTTTATTTTTCCAATTACCACAAGCATAATATTCAAGTACCCGTTTTGTTCCGTCTTTATTACGGTTTGTTGTTCTGCTTAGTACCATCCCAGCTCCACACACAGGGCACCTCATAATTCCTGTCAATGGCCATTCCCCACTATGAACCCGATTTGGTTTTCCCCTTCTATTCTTCATGATAGCCTCTGTTTTTTCCCATACTTCCTTTGTAATGATAGGTTTGTGTCTCCCTTTTTCAATGACTGGGTTAGGATTAATATTATTTCTCCTTTTTTCGTTCCAATCCCTTCTAACGTTATATCTGATAATTCCAACATATAAAGGGTTAGTAAGAATTGTTCTAATACCATTTATAGAAAATGCTTTATTTTTCTTTGTTCGATAACCTTTTTTATTAACTTTCTGCGCTATTGCTTTATATCCATTTCCTTCTATATAGAGGTTAAATACTTTTCGAACAACAATTGCTTCTTTATCATTAATTACTAATTTGGATATCTTCTTTTTATTATCATTACCTGGCACACTTATAACATCATAACCTAATACTTGACCGCCATTCCATGATCCTTCCTTCGCACGTGCTATCATACCCATTTTTACGTTTTCAGCAATATTAGCTCTTTCAAACTCAGCAATAGCAGCCATCATTTGAAACTGAAGAACACCTGCTGGAGTTTCTGTTTCATATTTTTCGGTATATGAGCGGAATCCAATATTCTTGCTTTTCAATCTATCAACAATACTTAATAAATCCAGTGTTTTTCTAGAGAGCCTATTCATTTTCCAAACTAATACTAGGTCAAATAACTTTTGTTCTGCATCAATTAATAACTGTTGCATTGCAGGCCTTCCTTTAATATTCTTTGCACTTTTCCCTCGATCCACATACTCCTTATAGATAACATTTCCTTCATGTTCGCAAGTTCGTCTCAAAATTCTTACTTGTTCATCAATACTGTAACCTTCCTCAGCCTGTTCAACAGTCGATACACGAGCATAGATTGCTATACGTTTTTGCGGATTAGATTGAGCTAATGATCCAAATTGATTTACAGCAATATCATTCAAAAACACCACCTTCTTTTATTATCAGAAATCTCCCCTGGAGAACTATACCTCTCAACTTGTTGTAGTGGATTAATCACTATGGTTTGAATTTTCATCTGATACACTTCCTTTCTCCTCACTTTTGATGTTGTTATCTGATAAATAATTCGTTACCATTTCAGATAAAACATCTATTAAAATATTAAGTTGATAATCACTTGATGTTTCACTTTCCACAACAGTTACCCCCTGTTAGATCAATTAAATAATATATATTTTAATTTGATAATGAAGTGCTGGAAACAATTAGTAGATTGTGCAATTAAGTTAGCACTAAATATTGTAACCCCTGTTCCCTAGCCAATATAGCGACAGTAGCGTAGTAGCGTCAATATTTGTCACTACTGACGTCACTGTTGCTACTTTCTCTTAGTCACAGGTCAGCAAACTCATCATATTCTGGTGATAGTTCTATATCGTCTGGATTGGTTGGTGAGATATTTAGCTCATTTTTCTCAAGAGGAATAATTTTGCTACTACTCTTGGTAATTGTTACCTTCTTCGCATCTCCTGCATGACGAATGTCAAATGTAATACCAACTTCTTTTAAATTCGATTTAACTTCCTTCAAACGTCGACTAAGAATTTGTGCTCCTTTTGGCCATGACTTAACATTGGTATCTATTCTTTCACGACCTGCCTCGAAGTCCAGTTGAGTTAGCAAATTAGCAACTGTTCCAGTCCAAATATTACGATTTTGCATTAACGAAACGATAGCAGCAGCAACAGGATGAGAAGAAATAGCTTCTTCATTTGAACGATCCTGATTTTTCCTATAAGCTTCTAGAAACTGATCTCCTCCATACCCCATTGCTTCTGCAATCGCAAATCCCCATCGAGTGAAATCCGCCATTCTAGATAATTTATCAAGTTTTACTTCGGGATAAATTGCCATTGCCTTGGATAAAGTTTTAAAAACTCCACCAATTATAAATGGTTTATCTTTTTCAAATTCCTCTTCAACTACTTTTACTTCTTTACGATTTTCCTCAGAAATTCTTTCCAACTCAATAGGAATTGAGCGATCCATTAAGTCGGGACTAGTAACAACCATATTAATTCCATTAAGTGCAGGGCATCGTTTTAACTCAAGTAATGTTTCATCATCATCAGTAAATAAAGTACGCTTACTAAATCCACCACCTGTGGAAGCGATACATAATAAGTCACTTTTGGCTGCCGAAAGACTATCAAGGTTATCAAAACATGGCATATAGTTGTTACTTAATGAAATTGCTAGATCTTGAATACTATTTGGCATGGTCAATAAATCACGTGCCGCTGGATCAACAACCTGACGCATGAATCTCATAGAAGTTGACTTTGCTGCACCCTTTTCACCGCTAAATACAAGTACAGCATGGGGTATATTAGGTATGAAACAAGTTATAATATAGACTAAAAAGAGAATTTGGTCATATTTATTTTTGATACGAACGTGCTTCAACAATAATCCTATATCCCCATCAAGAGCAGGCATTACCTGTTTCTGCATATTTTTATTTCTCGTAAAAAGAATAGGAGGTTGGTCAAGAACCTCAAAGCCATTGGGGGTAACCTCTATTACTCTCCATTCACTATCAGCCAAATCGTAGTAGTACTTTCCAGCCTTTTCCGCAACCCTAAGTTCCAAGCGGTGCCTTTCTCCTTCAAAAAGTGCTTTCATTTCCATAACACTTAATGCCTGGTTCATAGCATCACTATTAACTGCTTGCCCTATTTCATCATAATACTTTTTAGTCAACCACATTTTAAAGGTTCTACTTTTAACTTTGTGTATTTCCGTGTGGTTATCAATGGGTATTACTGCATAAGCATCTTCTAATTCATTCTGAAAAAATACTGCAGTACTTCCTAAACGGATCAAAGTATCGGCTTGGGTTGGCTTGCCCTTTTCAGCAACTTTTTTTTGTGAAGAATAACTAGGTTCATATTTTTCACGCAACGTTTGCCAACTTTCGTGTGAGCAGCCATTGTGATGGCACCCTGCACTAATTGCACCATTGGGAAATTGAATAATAAAAGCACTTCTATCTGTGTGTTCCTTATTCCAAGGACACGTTTCTAATACAAACTTCGTAGCATTCTTCTCCCACCTCCCTTTGAAGGCAACGTTTAAATTATATTTATCCAGCCATGATTCAAGGTTAAAATTATTGCTAGAATCTTCAATCTGACTACTAGATACCTCTGAAAAATCCACATTTTTTATAAGTTGTTGCAGTTGTGTATTTAGAACCTTAGTTAACTCTTTTGGTACTTCGATGATCTGAGAACGTCGATGTGGACGTTCTCCTGTATCATCACCTTTGCAGGACATTGTTCCATAAAGTTTAAATATTCGTGCTGCATTATAAGTTGTTGTATCAACTTCAACCATTTGATTACTGAATAGGAGATCTAATGACTTCAACCCTTTCTTAATAAGCTCCCGACTAATGTCATCATTTGGTAAGTCAATCGCATATAATAGATGAAATCCGTTTCCGCTGTCTGCCAAAATTGGTTCCGGCCAACCTTGGTCGTTTAGGTATTGCTTGATCTCTTTTGCTAGGTTCAATGCAGCATTTTTTTCCCCTTCCGTTGATGATGTACTTGACTTACGAATTGGATCCAAATCGATTGGTAACCATTTTCTTGAAGTAATATCCGTATCCGATGTTGTTTGCTTAGCAAAGCTTTGCACACGGTTATTATTTCTTGTCAGCAATCCATTTTTTACAGGATTTAGAGTAATATAGACACCTGGAATTTTTCCATCATATACTAATGCTTCTTTTGCTAGGGATTCATGATTATTAAAATAACCACTTACAGTACCCTCAGAAGTTTTTAATATACGAAGTTCAGTGACTTCTTGTTTAACCTTTAACACTTTTAGTGCATTTACAATGCTTACTAAATGTTCAATTTCATTCGATTCACTCAATCTGTATACCCCCTAAATTTCCGACAAATTCTATTAGAAGTATTACCTTCTATTAATTAACAAATTATTCATTCCATAGATGGCTTCATCTTGATATATATTACTTCTCCATTTTTCGTTTCTTGTACTTCAAACACTGGAAATGTTAACGATGTACGATTCGAAAAGTCTAATTTATAGCGATCGATTAACTCTCTCACGATTTCAGCATTGTAGATATTACCATTTTTTTTAATAGCATATTTAGTGTTCACTTCTCCTAGGTAATTGGCGACAGCTATTAAATTATCACTATAAGAGATCTGAACAAAATTAAGATCTGATAAATGATTAAGAATCGACATACTTAACGAAAGACGTTTTCCATTGTCTGAATAAACTATTGTTAATCCTCCTTTTCTACCTGCACGAGATTTCGCTTCACAAGTAGATGCTTCGAATTCAGTGAGATCTAGGGACACCCTTTCTAGTTGATTCATATTGTCTCCTCCTTTGTAAATTGAGTAGGGGTTAACCTCTCTGCTAAAATACTACCAAAAGAATAAAAGTCCGCTCTATTAGAGATTTCTAAACATTTTTCACAAAAAAAATTCGGAAGTGAAAATTACAACAAAAAAACATCTTGCTTTTTTTGGCAAGATGTTTATTAATCATAATTCTTATCAATATCAGCAAGCATTTGGTTTGATTTGTAAAAATAATAACTTTTGGGATCATTTTGTTTTAATTCTTGAATATATAGATCAAGCTCAGTTTGCATTTTAGTAATTCTGTTTTTCATAACCTTCCCATAAAACGCTACTTTATGTTCATCTGGGAGTGGAATAAATGTATTTAAAATTGACTGTAGTTGACTTTGAATTTCTACTGCATATCTGCTCATATCAGGCAATAAAGTTAAACGGTAGAATAAGCTCTCAATGTTTATTGCAATTATCTTCCATTCCTTTCCATTACCTTCCTGATTCCACAATCCTTCAAATTGATACAATATCCTTGTAGAGTCTTCCATCCAATTAATTTCCTCTTGATAAACATCTTTTATATTTTTTTGAGTTCGAAGCTTTTTTAATAAAGACTGATCAAATAGGGAAGTTAATACAGCTAAAAATATTGCGTCAATTAAGTTATAGTTATACCCTTCAAATACACTGCTTTTGTATTTTGCCCTACTAATATTCATTTCTTTATTATAAAAGTAATTACCCGCATCTTTTGGCGTTTGTTGTTCAAGTACACTTTTAACACGATCCTCATTAAGGAAGTCAATTACACAATCTAGCCTTTTTTCTAATGTAGTTTGATCCAATTCATCTTCTATGTCTCCATATTTTTTTACCAATGCAATTATTCCATTCTTACCAAGCATTTTTCCCTCCATTTTTTGGGCGCTCCCTTTTTGTCAGTCTTGTATTTTTCTAAAGTAGCGTCAGTAGCATGCTTAGTGAAAGCCTTGTCGATACTGACAGTAGTTTCCCTATTTTTTACAGTACCTTGTCGAATTGAACCTACCGATTGATGATAGTCTCTAAATCTTTAGGTGAAGAATACTGTATATAAATATAATACCAAAGCTAGATGACTTTTATACCTTCTCTATTTCTTGCAACTTTGGCTGCCAAGATTCCAAAAAGATAAACAAATAATCAATATCAGATTCATTTTATCTTTTTAATGTAATTACATTCAAGAGCTCCCACAGAAGAATATTCAATTCCCTATTAATAGCTCCCGTCATATAACGACGAAGCTTACGTTGTTCAAGCATTTTTACTTTTACCTCTTTTTAACAATTCCTCATACACCCTTACACCATCTTTTAAACAAACTAAAAAGAGTGGGTTATTGGTCTTTGCTTCTAAAGCAATTCCAATAACCCACTCTGACTCTTCATTATATATATATGAGCAAAATGAAACTGGATTCGGTAATATTTGCAACATATCCTCTGAAATAAGTTCTTCGTCTAGTTCCTCATGATATAGCAGTACCGTTTCCTCGCCTATCTCATTTAATTCAACTGCTACACCGAATTTCTCTTCCATAAAATCTATTAATTGCTCTAAACCAAACATGACGTAACTCCTTATAATAATATTATTGGTTTACATTATGGCTATCGTCATAGGGTACTAATTTCCACCGCTGTTTAATAGCAGGATAGAGCGGATGGAAACCTTTCCTACCAAAATTTGCTTCTATTTGAAGAATGTTGGCTCTCTTGTCTAGTAATATGGCTAAAATCATATTTAACCGTTCAACAGCTTTTTTATTTGTCTCTACTCCTTTTCCAACTGCAATAATGACATCATCTACTTTGGTGATTGCCCCCTGAATAACCTTTAAATTTTCAGCAGCAGCTTCCATCGATTCATCTTTTTCAATCGATGGAAATAAATTTGCAATGTAAGCTGTACCGTATTCCAATTTAGAAAGATTATTAATGACATACATCGTTGTTTGGTCTTGCACAATTTCATCTGATTGACCCGCATTTTTCATGATGACAAGTGCTTTTCTATTATTCTTGTCCCACTCTTTCCTAATAAGATACTTGTTTCTCGCTTTATCATCATAAGTGACTTCTGTTTTTATCATGCCTTTTGTGACTTTCATTGATTTTTACTCCTCTCATATGTACCCTTTTTCCTTTAATGAAGTGAAGGAGTCATCTCCAACAATGATATGGTCTATTACTTCTATGCCAATAATTTTCCCCACTTCAACAAGTCTCTTGGTTACATCTATATCCTCCCTACTTGGTTCAGGTAGCCCTGATGGATGATTATGTCCAACAATTATTGAGGCAGCATTAGAAAGAATTGCGGACTTCATGACCTCCCTAGGATGAACTAAACTGGCATTTAGACTGCCGATGTGACAAACATTAATTGCTACAGGCTGATTCTTTGTATCAAGTGAAGCAACAATGAAATACTCCCGGTCTTTATCAACAAGAAACAACTTCATTAGTTGATAACCATCTTCAGGTGATCTGACTGATCGCTCTTTGTAAAGAATACTTGATTCCTTTACTAATTTAAGCGATACAATGTTTACTCGTTTTGATGATTGCATTTAAACTCCCCTTTACAATAATAAAAGCCTAAGTATCGTCGATGATACTCAGGCTTCAAATATTAGATTCATAGGAATAATATATATTTAAAATGCGTTTCTACTGTTTTTATACTTGACTGGTTCATCCGTATTAGAGATGGATTATAAATATATATTATATTACCGAATAAAGGAGGTTGATAAATTTATATATCCACGTACTTAAAAGTACTATGACAAATTCCTAGGGTCATAGTACTTTTTCCCTTTATTTTATACTAAGGCTCTTCCATCAGTACCCTTTTTAATTTGCAAGCTTGGATCATCGGTTAATTCATCATGCTCAATTTCTATAATTGCAACATATCCTTCATCTATTGGATAATTTGCTTTCGACCAAACATCAAAATAAGGAGCCAATTCTCTAAAGTTACCAACCCTATCGGTTAAGTATTCGTACATTTCTCGCGATGGTAAAATCAGTACACCTCCTAATAATTTACCATTTAAGATACCCGTAATAATTTTATTTACAGCCCGGTGAGAAGAGGAGATATTTCCTGTTTCCCATTCAACAGCAAAGTATTTATTCCCAACTGGATAAACCGCATCAATTGGACCTGGTCTTGTTGTTGTAACGCCGACATCTAATTTGTGTTCTAGCATCCAACCATGTTCTTTTTGTCTATCCATGTATGAATCCTTAATTGGCTTCACACCATTTGCCTTTTTCCCATTATAAAGTGTAAATGTCCCAGTTCCTCTTGGGTTGTCCATTAACTTTATTGATTCAAGTACATGCTCAATGATCTTTTCAGTTCTATGACTGTGTTGACCTTTATCCAATAAAATCTCGACACTTTTTATTTTCATATACGTAGCCCCTTAAATTTTTTGTGATCCTGATGTAAATAATAACCATCGGGATTGCTTATCTAATTCTAGTATGGATAGTAAAAATAGTCAACTACTTTTTGTAATCCTGTTGGAATTATTTAGGCTGTTCTGGTAGATTCCTTAACAAAACCCCAAAAAAATGCTAATATTAATATTGCTTTACTGCCCTTGGAGGTGCAATTATGTTCGAAAATAAATTATTTTCAGTTTTAAATATTAAAGATAATGATGCTTTAAAAAACTTTGCAAAAAAAGTAAAAATCCCCGTGGGTAAATTAAAATATTATAATAATGAAGCAATATTTCCATATTATGAAGACTTAAACAAAATTCTTTCTGAACTTAATATCAGTGAATTAGAGTTTAAGCTTAGTCTCGGAGTACTAGATTCGACGATATTAGATCTAATTAGTAATAAAGCTAAAGAAATAACAGATATTATAAAAAGTGATTCTCAAAATGGTGAATCAACGGCAGGAAAGTTCAAACCTGTTTTTACAACAGAATTAGGTGAGCTATACAACGAGGATAGTCTTTCTTTAATTAAATCACTACCTAAAGAATCCGTTGATCTTATTTTTGCTGACCCTCCGTTCAATTTAAATAAGACGTACGAATCAAACATAAACGATAAACTCACCAAGGAAGAATACCTTAAATGGACAGAAGAATGGATCTTGGGATGTATAAAATTACTCAAAGAAGGCGGATCATTCTTTATTTGGAATCTTCCATTATGGAACACCTATAGTGCAGAAATATTAAATAAGCATCTTAATTTAAGACATTGGATTGCGGTTGATATAAAGTACAGCCTACCAATTGCAAATAAACTTTACCCATCGCATTACTCTCTTCTTTACTATATTAAGGGAGAAAAACCTAATACGTTTAACCAAGAACGTCTTCCCCTAGAGATATGCAAAAGGTGCGGCGGAGACATAAAAGATTATGGTGGGTATAAGGACAAATTAAATGAAAAGGGACTTACTCTTCCTGATGTGTGGAAAGACATTTCACCAGTTAGACATAGAAAGTATAAAACTAGAGGAAGTAATCAGCTACCTGTAAATTTATTAGAGAGAATAATTAGTATGGCCTCTAATGAAGGTGACGTAGTATTTGATCCTTTTGGTGGCAGTGGAACAACTTATATTGTTAGTGAAATATTGAAAAGACAATGGATCGGTAGTGAAATTGGCCCATGTGATTTAATAATAAAGCGTTTTGATGACATCGATTTTCACAGACAACAGATTAAAGACATCCAAAGTAAGAAAAACGTCTTATTTACAGAGGATATGAAAAAAATAAGAATTAAAAATGGGCATTGGTTACCCGAAACTTTAAAAACTAAAGAATCAAGCACTAAGATCGATAACAAAGAGTTTGATTCAGAAGTAAATTTATTTACCATATCTTAAAATTTAATATAAATAAAAACCCGAATTGGTTTATTCTTACCAAATCGGGTTTTTTGTTTTATAGTGCCTCAAAAAAAATTTTCAATTCCTCTAATGTGCCTAGATCACCATCATCTTTTATTGTTAATCTTCCCTTTTCATCGGCTTTATTTGAAAGCCATTGTTGAAAATCCTCATTTGCAAACAATAAGCTGACATAGTCAGTTCCATAACTACTATGGGAAAATTCAACAACGATTCCATTATCATATTTAATTCTTAAAATGAATCTTTGATCTTTTTTCCCATCACCTTTTAGGTATTGATGAATATTTGATACTACTCCACATTCATGTTTTAAAGGATTATAAAGATCATTTAACCAGTAGGTAAATCCTTTTTCAGCTATGGTATCGCCACTTAATTTCTCATCAAAGTTAGAAATCCTGTTTCTAATAACTGGTCTATCTTCTCTAAACTTTATTTCAATTAGACTGTCAATGCTTCCGACATGACTTTCTTTTTGCTCCTCAGGGTTCCTATGGCTTTCTTTTTCTAATATCTTTTCCTTAAGTTCTCTTGGAATAGTGTAAGTTTTAAATATTCCAGATATGGTATTTTCATAGTTTTTAGACTCATTTGCTACCTCAATTGCATAAAATTCAACCAATTCTTCCAGATTAACGTCATTAAGTAGATCATCCAGCCCCATTTTTTCTTTATTAATTTTTTCAGGTCCTATTTTCGTAAAAATAAGGTGAGAAACAAAATGATCGCCATGTGTTAAGACTGCTTCTGGCTCATTTTTTAGTTTTTCTTTAACAATCTCTATCGCCTGCTTAATTTCCCTATAAATAGTAACTGTGTTCCATACATAAAAACTTGATAAGCCAGTATTAAAGAGTCTTCTGTATCTACTATGTTCAATGTTTTCCCAAACTTTACCTGGTTCTCTGTGAATTAAGGTAGCTGCATCTACATCGTGATAAGCATAGGATAATGCTTCAGTACTCTCAATTAATCCAAAAATATTTTCTTCAGCTTTTTCTTCAGTTGAACGCTTATAATTGTAGGTGATACTATAAAATGATAGTTCTTGTGCTATACGTTTTTGATTTTCATCTAAAGTTACAAAATCTCTATTTTCAATTTTATTTTGTCTATTGTTAGCTTTAGTTAGTTGTTGAGCAAATTTTTCTGACGAATCCGCTTCTTCCTTACCAACAGAAATTATCCTTACTAAAACCTCAATATCTTCTAATCTTACATTACTTTCTTCGCTATCTTCTTGATCACTTGATTGTTGCCTTTGTAGGTATCTTCCAATTGTACCGACTGTTTGAGCTCCATTTATAATGTAGACATTTTTACATTCAAAAATTCCAAAATCTCTGCGATCTCCTCCAGCTGTGGCCTTTTCCACACTATCACATATCATAGTTATTCCATTATTAAAATAC
Organism: Bacillus sp. FJAT-50079; assembly: GCF_018343515.1. Lineage (GTDB taxonomy): Bacteria > Bacillota > Bacilli > Bacillales > Bacillaceae_C > Lederbergia. The sequence continues at coordinate 766,336 of NZ_JAGYPD010000001.1, forward strand.
CAAAAATTTGACGGTTCAGTATCAATTGTTTTTGAAATTTCTTTATGAACGTCACCTTCATGTAACAAATGGCGAATATTTTTTGCAAAAAGTCTATCTCCATACGTGTTCCACCAATTTGCAAGCTGGTCACCTGTGATTCTTCCGTAGAATGACTTTATCGGTTTATCTTTCATCGCCCATTCATTTAGAATAATCCCATCAATATTGATTGGGTCGTATGCAGATTCTCCAAGCACAACTCTATGTAATTTTTTCAAATCAACATTAATCCACTGTGCTGTATCATCTTCATTAGCCATATTTTGATCATCAATTAATCTATTTAGTGTTCTTGTTGCATAATCAGATAAGCCGACTCCAGTATGAGTCAAAATAATTCTTATTTTAATACCGGGTTTACTAATTAACCTTTTCAATTCTTGCTCTTGTTTTTTTATCTTTTCATTAAAGTGGTCAAATCTAAATTCAATAATATCTCGAATTCCATCAGTAAACTTTTTCACTTCACCGTCTTCTGGGGTTTTATTTCCTTTATAGTTCCACTTTGATTGAACAAAATATAATTCGTTGTTATCCCCATCAAAATATATGGCATCTATACCATTATCATGGTATCCATCTGTAATTGCCTTCACAGCAATTTCAGGTGATATGCCCACTAGACTTTGTAGAGAAAATGCAGCTAATGACCGAGTTAAAAAATAATTACTTGGATCATGGTCGGGTCGAATGTCGGTTAAATCTATAAGTCCAGTATAAAATTGTAATAGATTATCATGAACATGTCTAATTTGAATTGGGTACATGCCAAACTCCTCCATATATTTCTCCCTTAATTTTACCATAAATCGACAATGCTTGTTGGATTCAGTTGAAGATAGTTACTATATAGATTACTTAATTAGTGCGTGTTTTCACAAAAAAAAAACAGTTCAAACAACTAGTTTAAACTGTCACTATTAACAAAAAACCTCATTTACTTATGATACGGTTCCCCCCGATTAATCCTAAACCCCCGATACACCTGCTCCACCAATATCAACCTCATTAATTGATGCGGAAATGTCATCCTTGAAAACGATAGGCTCTCGTCCGCTCGCTTCATTACTTCGTCGCTCAATCCTAACGATCCGCCAATGACAAACACGATTTTGCTTTTCCCATATGTAGCTAGGCGATCCATCCGCTCGGCTAGTTCCTCAGATGACATCATTTTCCCCTCAATCGCTAGGGCGATGACGTGAGCATCAGCTGGGATTTTCGCAAGGATGCGATCGCCTTCCTTTCCTTTTACTTGAATCATTTCGTTTTCGCTCAACATTTCTGGAGCTTTTTCATCGGGAAGTTCGATGATGTCGATTTTGGCGTAAGCGGAAAGGCGTTTGACGTATTCGGCGATTCCTTGCTTTAAGTATTTTTCTTTTAGTTTTCCAACGGTTATGATTGAAATATTCACAACTTTCCCCCTCCAATGTTACACCCATGTTACCAACAGCTTACAAACAACTTATACACAGAAACTATCCACATATCCACATTCAGGATCTATATCCAGTATAGGAATATTAGTTCCCCACAAGATAGACTGCTCGGTTTTGACAATATTCACAGGGTGTGGATAAGTTTTCATCACTTTTTAGCTCCTCTAAAACAGGTGCCGTTTCGTGTTCATCTACGACTATATCTAAGGCTAATTCAACATGTTCTTTACAACAATAAATCATTGCTAACCCTCTTCCTTATTGGTTTTTTATCCATTAATCATTTTCGTTATTTGTGGAATGATGATGTGTACATTTTTGAGCGATTTTTCTTACCTTTTCAAAGGTAGTTATCCACAACCGATTTATTCATTGGCAAAAAATTATGGGAAAGCTATTGATCGCCTTCCCACTTTAAGTTATCCACATTTACATTCGTGTTTCATCTGTTAATGTGATGGTCACTTCTTCTTCTGTGCCAGCTCTGTAATATTTCACCTTCATCGTATCGCCGACTTTTTTCTGATTGTATAAATATTTGCGTAGCTCTAGAACATCCTTAACCTTTTCTCCATCAAGCTCGATAATGACATCTAGCTCCTTTAATCCAGCTTTATCCGCAGGAGAATTTGGAACGACTTGCTCAATCATAATGCCTTCATTCATTCCATTTGGCAACTTTAACGTTTGTTGTTGATGGTAAGCAGGAATTTCCGATACGTTACGCAATGTGACACCCATTGCCGGACGCTTTACTTCGCCAAATTGCTCTAAATCTTCGATGACGGGTACGACGTAGTTAATTGGGATCGAAAATCCAATCCCTTCAACAGCTGCTTGGGCAATTTTCATCGAGTTAATCCCGACGACTTGTCCAGCAATGTTAACGAGTGCGCCGCCACTGTTTCCTGGATTAATTGCCGCGTCTGTTTGGATAACCTCTGCCTGCCAGTCTGGAATTCCATCATTATTAATATCGACGGGCACGGTACGGTTTACACCTGAAATAATTCCTTGTGTAACCGAACCGGAAAATTGTAGACCAAGTGGATTTCCAATCGCTAATACCGGTTCCCCAATTTTGAGTGCCTCAGAATCACCAAATTCAGAAATTAAATCATCGTTTATTCCTTCTGCACTCATTTCAACAACAGCCAAGTCTGTCCATACATCGGTTCCACGAATCGTTGCCGGCACCTTGGTTCCATCTGCCAGCGTTACCTCTAACTGTGAGGCACCTTCAACAACATGGTTATTCGTCACGGCGTAAACAACATCCCCCGCTTTTTTATAAATTACACCTGATCCAACACCGGCTTCCTGCGTCTCCGTTGTTGACCAGAAATTTACCGATTGAATATTTGTAATCCCAACAACACTCTTGCTTGCCTTTTCAACGGCTTTTGTTACATCTGTCGTAATATCAAGCGAAAGATTCTTGGTCAGATTATTATTGTTACTCCCCTGATTTGTTTCAATGTTCGCTTGGTTATGACCTTGCTTCTGCATGCCAAACATCCCTGGAAAAATTAATCCAACGAGCAATGCGCCAATGATTCCTCCAATGAGGCCGATAAAAAAGCTTGATCTGCCCCGATTTTTTGATTGATAACGATTAGGGCTATGATCATCGTAAAATCCCACAATGCATCATCCTCTCTACACAAGTTCATACATATTAGTTTGCCTTCTCATGACATTATTATAATCGATATGCTTAAATTTGCTCAAATGAGAAAAGCACGGCTGCCTGTTAAGAAAAAAAAGGAATGACGGCTAGGATATTTCCCGCGCTCTTCATTCCTTTTTTACCATAAAAAGTTGATATTAAACCAATTTCATTATACAGCTGTTAATTCCGTTGGAATGCTTGGATCTGTGTCAAATAGGTCGAATTGTAAACCAACCGGCATTCCTTGTGCCTCGAGTGTTTGCTGCACACTCATTCGTGCTAAATCCTTCATATTATTATCACGGCTTAAATGAGCAAGATAAATCCGTTTTGTCGCATCACCGATCACTTCGCTCATCGCAAGTGCCGCATCTTCATTTGAAACATGGCCAAAATCACTTAAAATTCGGCGCTTAACACTCCATGGATAACGGCTCATTTGCAACATTTGAATATCATGATTGCTCTCAAACACATACATATCGGCATTTGCAATCATTCCCTTCATCCGATCGCTCACATAACCTGTATCGGTAATAATGACAAGCTTCTTGCCACCTGACCGAAAAATATAAAACATCGGCTCTGCCGCGTCATGGGAGACTCCAAATGATTCGACTTCAAGCCCGGCGAATGATTGGACGGTTTCCATCCCAAATACAAATTTCTGTTCCGTAGCAATTTCACCTGTAAGCCCGTCCATTGCTTTCCATGTCCGCTCATTCGCATAGATTGGCAGCTTATACTTTCTCGCCATGACTCCAAGGCCTTTAATATGATCGCTATGCTCATGTGTAACGAAGATTCCATCTAATTTTGCCGGATCACGATCAATTTTTTCAAGCAAATTCCCCATTTGCTTGCAGCTTAGTCCCGCATCAACTAAAAATGCTTTTTCAGCGGTCTCAACATAAATCGCATTTCCGGAGCTCCCGCTTGCAAGCACACTGAATCGCATTGACATTCCTTTCACTCCATTGTCTTTTTCTCTTGGTTTATCGTATTCATTTGAATGATCTGTCCATCAAATGCATTCACTAATAAATGTTCTCGCTCTCCATCATGTTCTACATCTAAATGCCATGTTGGTGTTAGTACTTGCGATTCTTCCATGCTAACGAGGGTATAATAGCCCATTTCTACCTTCTTCACCCAACTATTCGGTTTCAACATGCCTTTGCGATATAAAATTTCTAAGCTGCGGATCGCAGTTAATACTTCTTCCTCTTGATTAAGCGGCTCACCGATTTCAAGCATCGTTTGATCGTAGGCATATATTTCATTGAATTCATTAACATAAAAGACGAGATGCGCACTTCCATTCATTAATAATTGTTGATCATTGAACGTTTGGTAATACGTAATTTTCATTGCTTCTTTATCGTAATCCCAATAGCTATATTGATCACCGTATAAAATATTTGCTTTTATAAGACTATTTAGTTCGGAGATGAAATCTTTTTCCGAAAGCTTTATTGTCTCATCTAGCTCCGAATGAATAATTGAATTGTCTTCAATTGTAATTTCCTGATTTTTTAATTCCTTTAATTCATCTTCGGTAAAAGTCTTTGTATTTGCACTCATATATTGATAATGAGGGATATCCTTTGGTAAATTTTCGTATACGATCCCATCTGTTTTCAAATTTTCCTCAAGGGTTGCATCACTTTTTACTTCAAGTTTATTTGTCTGATGCTTTGTCACTAATTGGCTAACGAGAAAAAGGTCGAGAATTAAGAATGCGACGATATAAATCGTTTTAATCCTACTCCAATCCATTCAAATCTCCCCCTATATCTTCGGAACGAAGGCGAATCCACGAGCCCCCATATAAATAATACCAAGAAGGCTCAAGTATAAGCACTTTTGATTTATTCGGGTCCTTTCTTAGTCGATAGCCAATAAGTAAATCCTCAATCATATTCACATCAATCTCATCTTCATTCAATAACTGGTTTAAGGCACTTTCCCCTGATGGCAATATAACCGGATCCCGATCAGTTGAGATATCAATATCTAGAGAAAAGTATGGCCGCTGGTAGCGGTAAATTTCATTCGCTCCCCAATGCTGACGTATTTCCGCCATTCCTTCTTCATTAAAGACCGGATAACTATTACAAAACATTCGAAATATCGTTCTTTGACGGTAGGCATCAAATCCAAAATATCGATAATTGTCTGTCCATCCTGAATGCTCGTTCACAAAATCAATGCTTCTTTTCAATAAATCAGGGTGAAGATTAGGCTGATTTCCTCCCGGTTCTTGAATCGGATTAATATAAAAGATCATATTCGTTGTATAATCGACGTTCATCATACTCCGATCATCTGTAAACTGCTCACCGTTTGCCTTCATATCTCTTCTTACAACAGTCGGATCACCAAATAGAGCATTTTTGAATTTTTCCGGATCAATATAATCTGGAAGATACTGATACGTGTAAAGGCTTGTTTCCTTTGCAGGTAAAAACACGTTTCGTTCGCTCGTAATCGGATAGGCTTCATACTCATCAAATCGTTTATAATTCACTTTACTGAGCAATTCTGCAATTCTCTCTCGATTTACATGGCCTTCATATACAATGTTTTCTTTGCTGTTCAGAAAATAAATGAGCGCATCGTCTTCTGTATTAGTTGCAATATTAATGCTGATTCGATCAAAGGATGCTTTCGGTAAGTTTTCCGTTTCTACATGTACAATCCCTTTATACAACTCAAAAGGAAGCAAATCAGGATAAGATAATTCAATGCGATTATTCGAATGGGAAATCTCAGCCATTTGTTGATCATTGACAATTCTTGCGTCGCCAATATCATAAAAATTCCAATGGCTCATTTCCTCCATTATCGAATCAATCTCATTATCGATTACCGTGCCATAATGAAGATCATCGATATGGAATAAAACACGGATGGGCTTGATCAAGTCAGTTGCGTCTCTTTGCTCTGAAACAGATACTTCATGCACATATTTATTATTAACTACATCGTATTTCGGCTGATACGTCCAAAGGCTCCATGTTAAAACACCGCTAGCCGCTACAAGCAGAAATAATACGAGTGATTTTACGTTTTCATATTTCACAGCCAATCATCCTCTTGTTCGGGGTCATAAGGCAAAGTAAAAAGAATCGTCGTTCCTTTTCCTTCTTTACTTTTCGCCCAAATATCTCCGCCATGCGCACTAATCATTTCCTTTGCGATTGCTAATCCTAGCCCTGTTCCCCCGAGTTGTCTCGTTCTCGCTTTATCTACCCGATAAAAACGTTCAAATACTCTTTCCACATTTTCTTTCGGAATACCAATGCCTTGGTCACTAATGCTCACTTCAATTTTATCCTCTTGCTCCTTAATACGAAAAGTAACCCTCCCCCCCTCTGGAGAATACTTCAACGCATTGGAAATAATATTATCGATTACTTGGGTTAATTTATCTTCATCAATTTCTACAAATATTGCTTTATTCGGAAACACTCGATTAAATGTAATATGGCGTTCCTTCGTCATTTCGAAACGATCAATAATATGATTGAAAAACTTCACAAAATCAATCCAAGTCGGGTTAATTTGATAGTTTCTACTATCCATTTTCGAAAGATCAAGCAAATCGTTAACGAGACGAATCATTCGCTCGGTTTCATAGCGCGTGACCCCTAGAAAGCGTGGCGCTAATTCGTCATCATAGAGTGCTCCTTCTGACAATGCCTCTAAATAACTGCGCATCGTTGTCAACGGTGTTCTTAGCTCATGGGAAACATTGGCGACAAACTCACGGCGTTCAGCATCAAGTTTCTCTTGCTCTGTCACATCGTGCAGGACGGCAATTAATCCGTTAGCAAAACCTGTTTCACGTTGAATAACTGAAATATCCGCCCGCAATATATAAGGATAATCATCGGTACTATAATCAAGAATGAGTGATTCTTGTTCCTCAAACAAATCATCAAAGCTATATTCATCGTCTAGCTTAAGCACTTCAACAAATGGTTCGGCTGTCACTGTTTCACGTGAAACATTCAGCATTTCAGCCGCTCGCTCATTAATTAATATAATTCTACCTTTTCGATCGGTTGCAATAACACCATCAGTCATAAATGAAAGAACAGATGTTAGTTTTCGGCGTTCTCCTTCTGTCATTGCATGTGCTTCTTGGAGCCTTTTTGTTAAATAGTTAAACGAACGGGCAAGTTGTCCAATTTCGTCTTCTCCGTACACTCGTACTTTTCTTGAAAAGTTTCCTTTAGCCATCGCTGTTGCCTGCCGTTTCATATCTGAAATCGGTCTTGTGATCATTCGTGCGAGGACAATGCCGAGTAATGCGGTAATTAACATCGCGATCGCTGTTCCAGCAATAAAAATGCCATTAATTTCATCCATCTGCTCAAAGACCGTTTCAATATTGGCAACGAGATAAATCGCTCCGATCACTTCACCATTTAATTTAATCGGCGAGGTTAAAACCCAAATTCTTCCTGTTTGTTGGTCGATTTGCATTTTTTCTTCTCGTCCGCCACCCGATAGAATTCGTTTCACCATTAGATTCGTCGTTTTTTGTCCGACAATTCCTTGATTACTCGGTTCTGATGTCCCAATAAAGATGCTTCGATTGTTTACAATTTGAACTTCAGAAATATCGTTAGCGGAAAAGTCGACTAATAAATCATATATATCTTCTTCAAGTGGTGTTGAATCTTCACCAGATCGATCTTTAATGATCTCTTCTCTAATATTGTATTCTAGAAGCGGAAGACGACCTTCAATCGCATTTTTGAAGTTTTTTACAAGCTGGTCCTCTAATTTCCCAACGAAATAAGCACCAATGATTTGCATCGCGATGATAATCAGCAGTACATAAATGAGAACAAATTTAAAATGGATCGAGCGAAAAAAGCTTACTTTTTGCATGTAGATTACTCCTGTTCAGGTGCTCGTAAATAGTAGCCGACTCCTCTTCTTGTTACGATCCACGTCGGATGACTTGGGTTATCCTCAATTTTCTCTCGTAAACGGCGAACCGTTACGTCAACCGTTCGTACGTCTCCGAAGTAATCATAACCCCAAACCGTTTGTAATAAATGTTCTCGCGTCATTACTTGTCCGATATGCTTCGCTAAATAATGTAACAGCTCAAATTCACGATGTGTTAATTCGATTGTTTCACCATGTTTTGAAACGACATACGCATTTGGATGAATCGTTAATGTTCCAACCGTAATTTCATTATTTTCTTCCTCTTCAGCTTGTTGGGCAATTTGAGAATGACGTCGTAAATTAGCTTTTACACGTGCAATCAATTCTCTCGTACTAAATGGCTTTGTTACATAATCATCCGCCCCAAGCTCAAGACCGAGTACTTTATCAATTTCAGAATCCTTTGCCGTAAGCATGATAATCGGCATATCGTATTTTTTTCGAACTTCTCGACATACTTCCATTCCATCGCGGATTGGCAACATAATATCGAGTAAGATCATATCAGGCTTTATCTCCTCAACAAGGCGCAGCGCTTCCTCCCCATCATAGGCACATTGCACCGCAAATCCTTCTTTTTTTAAATTAAATTGCAATATATCAGCAATTGGCCTTTCATCATCAACTACAAGAATCTTTTTCTCCATTAATTATAGTCTCCTTTAATAAATAATCGCTCTATATGAAATGTTATTATTTTGCTTCTAATCTATTTATTTTACCATAATGAAAGAGACAGATCCAAAAGCATTTGTGCTTATTAGACCTGTCTCTTATAGAAGTTGTTCAAAAACCCAGTAATCATAACACCTTGAAATTCTTGGAACTTCCTGTACAGGTCCGCTGCACCAAGCGGCGGAGCCTCGAACTTCTTGGTCTTTTTTATCCACTTCTGAACACATTTACATTAAAAATGGTTCATTGGATTTTCAAGTTTTCCATTTTTATACACTTCAAAATGAAGGTGAACACCTGTTGACTGCCCTGTTGATCCCATGACACCAATCGCAGCGCCCTTTTCAACGGTTTGTCCCGCTGACACTCCTACTGAATCCAGGTGAGCATATACAGTACGCATTCCATTTTGATGGTCGATAACAATTTTATTTCCATATCCGCCATTATCCCAACCAGCGGAAACAACAACCCCATTATCTGCTGCTTTAATTGTATAATTACTTGGGCGAGCAATATCAATCCCTTTATGCAGCTTGCCCCAGCGATTTCCCATATGACTGGAAATATATCCGCCGTTTGCAGGCCATGCTAAGCTTCCTGATCCCCGCGAAGGGATTACTTTTGTCCCCTTTTGGATCACTTCTGTTACAGGTTCTTCAATTGTTGCTTCTTTAGTAACTTCCTTACTCATTTGCTGACCATTTTGCTTTATTATTTTATATGTGAACCCGCTCTTGCCATTTTTTCCTTCTTGAGTAACTTTCGTTTCTCCTTTAGGCATCGAGTCATTTTCAACAACTTCTTTTGCAAAATTCACTGTTTCCTCATTGTATGCTTCTTGTTCAACAATGACGTGAAGAAGCGGCTTTGTCACAGTTACGTTTAACTCTTGACCAATTTTTATTACAGAGTCTTCCGTAAGACCTTCATTTAATTCGATGAGTTCCTCGCTCGTTAAATCATAAGCGGCTGCAATTTTCCCTAATACATCGCCTTCTTTAACGACATATGTTTCTTCTTTAAGTGTACCTTTTTCTAAAAGAGTAACGGCCTCATCGGCACTTAATATTTGAGCAGGATCAATGACATCGTTATGGAAGTTAACATCTTCATCAATCTTTACATCTAGCACTCGGCTTTCACCATCCGCAAGTGCTGGCAACTCTTGGTCAGCAGCTTGTGCTGCTTCCACTTGTGCTAACTCTTCTTCCGTAACATATAGAAATTTCATTTTTTGTAATGTAAGCTCTGCTTCTGCTTTATCTTTGACGTATACAAGTGTTTGATCATCTGATGCAAGCGCAACAGTTTCTGCAACGATCGTCAATCCGTCTTTAAGCTTTGAAGTGACTTGTTCATTATCTGCTCTGGAACGAAAAACCTGCTCCGTAATATATGTAAGCTCGTTACCGGCTTTTAACTTCAAATTCGGGTACTGTTCCTTTATCCCGTCAATCGATTGCTCAATCGCTTGATCAACAATGCTTTTATCGGAAACAATGCCAAGATATGTATCATCTAGATAAACATGATAATCAGTTCCAAGTTTCGTATCAGCTGAAGCTGTATATGACATCGTTGTAATTGCGATAGTAAAAACAATCAGTGTTATGAAAAATCCAACCAATTTGTTCGTCATTGGCCGCTTTATTCGTGAATCCATTCAAATAATCCCCCTAAGTGCCTATTGCCTGTTTCTCTCTATATAGGTCATTAGTTGCATAGAATATTTTACCTTCTTTACTTTAACATAGGAATCTAGCATTTTGAGGAGATTAAAAAGAATGTAATATAATTGTATAATTACTCGGAAGGTAATAAACAAAAGAGGCGCTTAGACCGTTGATAGCCTTATCTTTTATTATGATTCGACACCATCCGTCACAATTATCAGATTTATTACAAATGTATTTCAATAAAGTGTCCAAAATATGTCATAAAAAATAGATGAGAACGTTTGTATTCTTTCTCATCTATTTTTTATTATGATTTGATCAAATGGACACAGATTAACATAATAAAAGAAATTACAATCATACAAGCAACCCAGAGCCATGCAAGTTGCATATTTCCAGAGTCGAGAGCAATATAAATGGCGGTCGATGTTGTTTGTGTTTTTCCAGGAATGTTTCCAGCAAACATGAGCGTCGCGCCAAACTCACCTAATGCCCTGGCAAAGCTTAAAACAACACCAGAAATAATCGACTTAAGTGCAAGCGGAACCGAAACAAAAAGAAATAACTTCAGATCGCTTGCCCCATCTACACGTGCAGCATTTTCAATATCCACATCAATTGACGAAAATCCCGTTTTCGCAGACTGGTACATAAGTGGAAAAGCAACAACCGTTGAAGCAATAACAGCCGCCCACCACGTAAAGATAATCGGCTGATGAAAGATCCACTCGATCATTTGTCCAACTGGACTATTTTTTCCAAACACGACAATTAATAAAAACCCAATAACAGTCGGGGGGAGAACGAGGGGGAGAAGGAAAATGGTTTCTACGATCGCCTTTCCTCTGAATGTCACATTGGACATCACTCTCCCTAAAATTAACCCTAAAACCAAAACAATGACGCATGATATGAGTGCAATTTCAACAGATAGTTGAATAGGTTGCCAAAAGGCTTGAGTCATTTTACTTAACAAGTCCTTTAAAACCGTATTTTTCTAAAATCTGCAGCGCTTCTTCACTTTGTAAATACTCATAGAAAAGCTCAGCTTCTTGCAAATGCGCACTATCTTTAATCACACCTACCGGATATATAATCGGTGTATGAGTGTTCTCATCTGCTGATGCGATGATCTCCACTTTGTCGGAAACAAGTGCATCCGTTTTATAGACGATTCCAGCATCAACATTTCCGGTTTCTACATATGTTAGCACTTGACGAACATCTTTTGCATATACAATTTTTTCTTCAAGCTCACTCCAAATATGTAGATTTTCTAATGATTGTTTCGCATATTTTCCAGCTGGTACAGACTCAGGAATCCCGATTGAAATTTTATCTGCCTTTTTCAATTCCTCAAATTGTTGAATTCCCTTATTAGCCTCTTTCGGAACGACTAATACGATTTCATTGCCAACAAGATCTATTCCTTTCTCCTTTTCAATTAATCCTTCTTCTACTAAAAGATCAAATTTATCTTCTGCTGCGGAGAAAAATAGATCAACTGGTGCTCCTTGGCTAATCTGTTGTTGAAGTGCCCCAGAAGCTCCAAAATTATAATTAATTTTTATATGAGGATGCTTTTCCACAAAGATTTCTGTTATTTCATTTAACGCATCTTGTAAGCTAGCGGCAGCTGATACGGTCAATTCCACATCTTGTTTCTGTTCTTTTGCTGAACAGCCTGATAAAATCAATACGAAAAGCATGAGTGGGAAAAATACTCTTTTTATCATTTTCTCATCTCCTATTAGTTATGTTCAGTTATAACTAATTATAATTGGTTATAACTGATAATGATATGATAAATGTCACATTCATTTATTTTTATATAAATAGGAGGACCAAACTACTAAAAAGGTGGGCTACATATGTCAACAGAGCTTTCCTATACAGTCGAAGAAGTATCGCAACTTTTAAAAGTTTCAAAGTTAACGATATATGATCTCGTGAAAAAAGGTGATTTACCCGTATTCCGGGTTGGAAGACAGATGAGAATTGATGCGAAGGATTTGGAAAACTATATCCAAACAACAAAGACCAATCGGAGTAAAGTGGTTCCCTCCCCTATGGCTCAACCATCTCATGTTGCTCCAAAGTTCTCTGCAATTGTTATTAGTGGTCAAGACCTCGTTCTAGATGTTCTCGGAAAACATGTTGAGAAAAATTCGGCTTATCAAGCATTGCGGTCCTATACAGGCAGCTTAAACAGTTTGATTTCAATGTACAATGGAGATGTCGATATCGTAAGCTTACATTTATTTGATGGGGATTCAGATGAATACAATCTGCCTTATGTAAAAAAAATCTTGGTTGGACAGCCTTATATTGTGCTTAACTTAATTTCACGGCAAGCGGGATTGTACGTTCAAAGGGGGAATCCGCTTAACATCCAATCTTGGATGGATATGAAGCGGAAACAAGTAAAATTAGTCAATCGAGAGAAAGGCTCTGGAGCACGAATCCTTTTAGATGAGCAGCTTCGTATCAATGATATTTCCGCCCAAAGCATTGACGGCTATCATCATATTGAAACAAGCCATTTAAGCGTCGCATCGGCCGTTTCTACTGGGGCAGCAAATGTAGGTGTGGGAATCGAAAAAGCGGCTAAAATCGTCGGTATCGACTTTATCCCATTAATTACAGAGCGTTATGATCTCGTTATTCTTAAAACCGACGAAAACAAACAACTTATACAGAATGTAAAAGATATCTTATCTTCTGAACCGTTTCAAACTGAAATTAATTCATTAGGAGATTACAATCTTTCGCAAATGGGGCAGATCATGCATGAAACTTTTTAATAAGAAGAAGGGGCTGTCCAGAAAGTAGGTGAAAACTGACCTTCTGTGATAGCCCCTTTTTTATGTATGAAGATATACAGATGACATCAACGCAAAATTCGAACGACGTCACCGATCTATTGCTTTCCGCGGGCATGGCTTGAGCCTCCTCAGTCGCTGCGCGCCTTGCGGGGTCTCAAGGCTCATGTCATTCCCGCAGGAGTCAGCGCCTGCACTGCAAGCAACACCAACAAACGGCTAGAATGCTGGAATCTTCAATCATTGAAAATAGAAGAAGTCGACCAAATCGTTCATTTTACGCAACAGATGATCTCTTAGAACAACTAAATCATAAATCGTCATATAGGGATTGAAAATCATTGATTGCAGTTTTTGAAACATAGTATCTCTTTCATAGAGAATTCATACGATAATTATCCCTTTTTTAATCCTGTCTCCATTAGCCTGAAAGTGAATTTTTTGCAGATTCCGTTGATTGGAGCGGAAGGCGGCGACACCAGCGGGATGTGCGAGACAGGAGAGGCCCTAGGAACGAAGCCTAAAGTCGCCACATCGTGTGCGTGACCAACATCCTGTTGCCCGAAGCAGCTCACCGCTCGCCCCGCGGTAAACGTCCGCCTGGAGCGAAAATCAACAGTTTGAATAGATCCTTGAATTAGAAGGACTTTTTCAGTTTGTTTTTCTCCATCTGCTTCATTTTAAGGAATTACTGGAGAGTACCTTCTTTTTCATGTTATATCATCATTATCTGCGTTTTTGTTATTTATTTAATGCTAAGTGAATCATTAGCTCAATCGCAGTTGGAATCGCATCTTCATCAATATCAAATTTCGGATGATGATGGGGATATTGGCTTTTCTCACTTTGCATTCCGACATTTATAAATGCCCCTGTTTTTTCTTTTAAATAATAAGCATAGTCTTCGGCACCCATGGATGGATCCATCTCTGTAAAAACATCTTCTCCAAATGTTTGTGCAATCATTTCTTTGGCATAAGCGCAAGCCTCCGGATGATTATAAAGTGGTGGTGTACCTTTAATATATTCGTATTGACCTGTCGCTCCAAAACTTGCACAAATTGATTCTGTTAGTTGCTTTGTCCGTTCATACATAAGATCAGCCGCTTCGTATGTCATCGCGCGAATCGTTCCTGTTAATCTTGCCTCAGATGGAATAACATTATATGAATTCCCCGCCTGAATGCCGCCAAATGAAATCACACCCGCATGAAGGGGATGAAGACTTCGGCTAACGACCGATTGGAACGCTTGAATGAGGTGTGAAGCGATATAAATCGGATCAATTGCATCTTGAGGCTGTCCGCCATGACCGCCAACACCCTTAATCACTATATCAAAGTCATTGCATGACGCCATCGCTGGTCCCTCAGCAAAACCAATCTTGCCCATTTCAAGATTTTGAATGAGGTGGATTCCAAAAATTGAATCGACGTCATCAAGTACGCCTTCTTTTACAAGCTGCTCCGCCCCGCTTGGTGAAGCTTCCTCTGAGCTTTGGAAAATAAACTTAATATTGTTTTTCACTTTATCGCGATTGCTGCTCATCCATTTAGCAACTGCTAGAAGAATTGCCGTATGTCCATCATGCCCACACGCATGTGAAACGCCGTGATTTTTAGAAATATACGGTTTGTTTTCTCCTTCTTCTATAATCGGCAAAGCATCCATATCCGCTCTTAGGGCAATTGTTTTCTTTCCTTCTGTTCCTTTCAAAAAGGCAACAATATTTGGTGCGGAATACGTTTCATCAATCGGAAGGTCAAATTCAGTTAATATTTTTTTTACGTATGCAGCCGTTTCAAATTCCTGTCCTGAAAGTTCAGGATGCATGTGAAAATGCCGGCGTTGCTCAATTGCCCATGCTTTTAAGTTTGCATCTACTAATGATGTTTGTAGCACAAGAACTCCTCCTTCGAATTTCTTTTAAAATGGCCCATAATTTATTGCTTGAGCAATGAGTAGAAAGATAATCCCTAAAATAATTTCGATCATAACAAATGGCAATACCCAACGGAACCATTTTGTATAAGGAATGCCAGCCACAGCTAAACCTGCGATCAATACACCTGCAGTTGGAAAAATTGAGTTGGTGATTCCATCACCAAGTTGAAATGCAAGTACTGCCGTTTGCCTCGTTACTCCGACTAAATCAGCCAACGGGGTCATAATCGGCATTGTTAGCGCGGCTTGTCCGCTTCCAGATGGTACAAGGAAGTTTAAAAAGAGCTGGACAACAAACATACCAATTGCATTAAACGCTGGTGATAATTGATTTAATATGGAAGAAGCAAAATATAAAATAGAATCCATTAATTTTCCGTCTTGAACAATGACAAGAATCGATTGCGCAAAACCAATAATTAGTGCACCGCCAACGATATCCTTTGCTCCAGCTATAAAGTGATCGGCAATGCTGCTCGGAGATAATTTTCCAATAAAGCCAATTAAAATTCCAAATAATAAAAACACACCTGCGATTTCTGTAATATACCAATCAAACTTTAACACTCCAATAATAAGGAAAACAAAATTAAATAAAAAGGCGATTAATACCCATTTATGCCTCGTTTCTAATTTTAGTTCTTGATTAAGAGCGGTCGTATTCCCTGTTTGTCCAATATAACGTAATTCAGGCTGAGCTTTTATTTTTTTCGCATAGCGATAAACATAAATAACACCCGCTATGTAAAATGTAACAAGCATAATGAGACGAAGCCCCATTCCCGAAAACGTGGGCAATTCAGCAATCCCTTGGGCAACACCAACGTTAAATGGATTTAAGACAGCACTAAGAAACCCAATATTTGCCCCTAAAGAAACAATTGCAAATCCAACGATTGAATCGAAGCCAAGAGCTATTGCAAGTGGCGCAACGATCGCTACATAAACAATTGTTTCCTCTGACATCCCCATTAATGTTCCGCCAACAGCAAAAAACAGCATCAAAGCTGGAATAAGCATAAGTTCTTTATTTGCCAATTTCTTTGTAATTGCGACGATGAAGGCATCAAGCGCACCGGTTGCTTTTAATATACCAAATGCCCCGCCGATCATTAAAACGAAAAAGATAATTCCTGCACCCGCAATCATTCCTGAATGGATACTCGTAAAAATTTGAAAAAATCCAACTGGCGATTGTTCTACAAATTGAAACGACTCTGGATTGACGATCGTACGCTCGTCCACTTCAATCCTTTCATATTCTCCTGCTGGGACAATATATGTTAATATTGCTGCGACAATCATAACGCAAAAAATTAAAACGAAGGCGTTAATGTTTTTGCCCGCAGATTTTACTTGTTTACTGCTTTGTTGACTCATTATAAAAGACTCCACTCTTCATGTATTTATCCTGCTGAATAAGAATAATTATGCATTTTAGTGTAATCAATATTCATTGAAATAGCAAGAAAAAATTTTGAGATCCTTATAAAATCAGGGGATAGGCCAAATTAAATAAAATAATCAATTATTCACTATTTTGTTAATTTTCAAGATGAAATTATTAATAGATGATTGAAATATAATAAAAGGAGTATTAATTGGGGAAGTGCCAATCGGCAGCATCGTACTTGATTTGATAATTAATGTTATAAGCCTTCCTCGCAAAAGACAATGCTAAGGAAGGCTTAAGCTAAGTATTATTTACTCAGTTGATTCTTCAGAGTCTTGATTACTTGGATCCCCCATTGAAGGCTCCTGTTCAATATTATTAGCTGGTTCGTCTGAGTTTACATCAATATCAACCGGCTCACCGGGATCCATCTCCTGATCCGTTCCACAAGCTGTAACAAACATAATCGTCATAATAGGAATTAATACTTTCCAAATACGTTTCAAATTATTCTCCCCCTTAATGGTAAGTTGGTTGTTCTTCCCCCCTTTCTTTTAAAGGTACAGTCATCATAATTTCTTTGATTATAAATGTTTGTCGAATTCCCTCACATTACAAACGACTTAAATAAAACGTAAATATCCATTAACAATCGAAATAAATCCTCTAAACAAAACATATACCTGTAATTATTGTTAAATAAGGATGTTCAATTGTTTTTTCTAAAATGAACCATGAAAAAAGACGACTCAAAATTGAACTTTAAGTCGTCTTCTTCATCTATATTTTAATCCATTCGTTCATCAGCTATATTATATAGCTACATGATTACTTGTCCGTTATGCCCCAGAAGGGACCGCTGAATCATCATAACGATATTCAAGATTGACGAATTTATTGTATTCTTTTACAAACGCCAATTGTACGGTACCGACAGGACCATTACGCTGCTTAGCAATAATGATTTCGATGATATTTTTATTCTCCGATTCTTTGTCATAATAATCATCACGATATAGAAAGGCAACAATGTCGGCATCTTGCTCAATACTCCCTGATTCCCGAATGTCAGACATCATTGGGCGTTTATCTTGTCTTTGCTCTACTCCACGAGAAAGCTGAGATAAGGCAATAACCGGGACTTCCAATTCACGTGCCAAAGCTTTTAATGAACGGGAAATTTCCGATACTTCTTGTTGACGGTTCTCCTGGGATGAACGACCACTTCCTTGAATGAGCTGTAAGTAGTCAATTAAAATCATTCCTAGCCCATGTTCTTGCTTCAACCGGCGGCATTTTGAACGAATTTCGCCAATTCTTATTCCCGGTGTATCATCAATGTATATCCCTGAGTTCGATAAGCTTCCCATCGCCATCGTTAGCTTTTTCCAATCATCATCTGTTAAGCTACCAGTACGTAAGTTTTGTGCATTGATATTGCCTTCCGCACAAAGCATCCTCATGACGAGCTGTTCAGCCCCCATCTCTAAACTGAAAATCGCTACATTTTCGCCTGTTTTCGTTCCAACATTTTGCGCAATATTTAAAGCAAAGGCGGTTTTCCCTACCGATGGACGGGCGGCAACGATGATTAAATCATTGCGCTGGAAGCCTGCCGTCATCCGATCGAGCTCATTAAACCCCGTTGGAATTCCAGTAACATCTCCCTTTTGGTTATGCAAAAGTTCAATATTGTCATACGTACGTACAAGCACGTCTTTAATATCATGGAATGCTCCAGCATTTTTACGCTGAGCTACCTCCATAATCTGCTTCTCCGCCTCATCTAGAAGCTGATTCACTTCGTCTTCTCGCGTATAACCATCCGTTGCAATATTTGTCGCTGTCCGAATTAAGCGGCGTAATAATGCCTTTTCTTCAACAATGCGAGCGTAATAACCGATATTTGCTGCTGTCGGTACGGAAACAGCAATTTCACTTAAATACGAAACTCCCCCAACATCCTCCAGCATTTTTGCGGCTGCAAGCTCCTCGGTTACGGTAATTAAGTCAACAGCTTTGCCAAGCTCATTTAATTTCAACATCACATCAAAGATTTTTTGATGTGCACTTTTATAAAAGTCGTCTGGAATAAGAATTTCTGATGCTAATATTAATGCCGGCGGTTCGAGGAAAATCGCCCCAATCACCGCTTGTTCTGCTTCGATGTTTTGCGGTGGGATTCGATCCGCAAATAAGTCACTCACACTTCTCCACCTCCATAAATCTATGAATGGGCGGTAACTCTACGAATCTATCTATACTATGTTCGTCCATACACTCATAGAAAAAATGTGATCGGCCAGGACCAGATCACATTTTTTATCTACATCTATTCTATCATGGATTACCTATTTTAAATATGGTAATTTTAGTTTTCTTCTTTTACATGGACAGTCACTGTTGCTGTTACTTGAGGGTGAAGTTTAATCGGTAGCTTTGTTACTCCTAATGAACGAATCGCATCATCAAGGACAATTTTGCGGCGATCAACCGTAATTTTATGTGCCTTTTTCAATTCATCAGCAATTTGTTTGCTTGTAATTGATCCAAAAAGTCGGCCGCCTTCACCTGATTTCGCCTTCAATTCCACCGTCAAGCTTTCAATCGTTTCTTTCAGTTTTTTCGCTTCAGCTAACTCTTGATCTGCAAGCTTTTGCTCTTTTTTCTTTTTATTATCTAAATTTTTCATATTGCCAGGAGTCGCTTCAACCGCAAGCCCATTTTTAATTAAAAAGTTTTGCGCATAACCAACCGCGACATCCTTCACTTCACCTTTTTTTCCTCTACCTTTTACGTCTTGTAAAAAAATTACTTTCATGATAATTGACTCCCTTCCAGATATTCATCTAACGCTTGTTTTAATGATAGCTCAGCTTCAATGATTTGAACCCCGGGCAGTTGAACCGCTGCATTTGATAAGTGGCCACCGCCGCCAAGAGCTTCCATAATTACTTGAACATTTATTTCTCCAAGCGACCGGGCACTGATACCCACAACATCTTCCTTACGTTTAGAGATGACAAACGATGCAGTGATTCCATTCATCGTCAACAATATATCTGCCGCTTGAGCAATGATGACCGGATCATACACTAAGTCTTCGTCCCCTGTGGCAATCGCAATCCCATCTCCATAAAATTCAACCGTTTCTATGAGCTTTGAACGTTTAATATACGTTGCGACATCCTCTTTCAAAAACTTTTGGACCAGCACAGTATCGGCACCTAAGGCTCGTAAATAAGAGGCAGCATCAAATGTCCTTGACCCTGTTCTTAATGTAAAGCTTTTCGTATCAACGATAATTCCCGACAGCAACGCCGTTGCTTCCAATGAATTGATTTTATTTCCCTTCGGCTGATATTCAAGTAGCTCAGTCACAAGTTCAGCCGTTGATGAAGCGTACGGCTCCATATAAACAAGCAATGGTTTTTTTATAAAATCTTCGCTTCTGCGATGATGGTCGATCACAACAATCCGATCGGTTTTATTTAGCAATTGGTCATCAATCACAAGCGATGGTTTATGTGTGTCAACAACGACGAGCAATGTATTGTCAGTCATTAGCTCACTTGCTTCTTCTGGCGTGACTAACCAAGAATACAATTCTGGATCCTTTTTCATTTCTTCAATTAAGCGTTTAACTCCTGTATCAATTTCATCAAAATCGATCACAATGTAGCCCTCACGCTGATTCATTTCGGCTGCTTTACGAATACCAATCGCTGACCCAATCGCATCCATGTCAGGATATTTGTGTCCCATTACAATAACATGGTCACTTTCAACCATTAATTCTTTTAATGCATGGGAAATGACTCTTGCTCTCACACGTGTCCGCTTTTCCATTGGATTCGTTTTTCCACCATAGAACTTCAGCTTTCCATTCGGCAACTTCATCGCTACTTGGTCACCACCACGACCTAAAGCTAAATCGAGACTTGATTGTGCAAGAACACCCAATTCAGGTAATGAAGATTCCCCAAGTCCAACACCAATGCTAAGCGTAAGCGGGATATTTTCCTTCGCTGTTGCTTCCCTTACTTTATCTAAAATAGAAAACTTCTCTTTTTCCAGCTCTTGCAAAATTTGTTCATTTAATAAAGTGACAAATCGATCAGACGATATACGTTTAAGGAAAATCCCGTGATCTAGCGCCCATTTATTTAGCAAAGATGTCACCGTACTGTTTAATCCGCTTCTCGTCTGATCATCCACTCCTTGTGTAGCATCGTCATAGTTATCTAAAAAGATAACCGCAATCACATTTCGTTCACGTTCATACTTTTTAACCGTTTCAATTTGTTCAGTAACGTCAAAAAAGTACAGGAGCCGCTCTTCCGGTTTAAAATGAACACGAAATTTTTTCCCATTTAGATTCACGATTTCCGATTCAATTTCTTGTTTTATAATCGGAATGATCGTTTCTGCTACGTCATATAAAGATCGGCCGGCAAGTGTGTTCTCATTAAAGGAAGATGCCATAAAGGAATTAGTCCATTCGATGTAATACTCATCATTAATAAGCATAATTCCAATTGGCATTTCCATAAGCGCTTCTTCGCCAACCTTCTTAATTCGATATGACAATGTTGTAATATATTCCTCTGTTGCTTTCACCATTTCTTTTTCAATGATAAACATGGAATAAATGAGCACACTTAGAAGCACGGCTCCGATTATGGCTAGCCACCAGCGTTGCAGACTGATAAACACTAAAAGAATCGCTGATATAGCCATGATGCCATATAAAGGATAGCGCAGCTTTTGTTGATTTAAATATGAAGGCATCCCTTCAGCTCCTTCTCCAGTTTTCATTTATTACCCATACGCTGTCTTAAATCAAAGCCTATTTCAATTATACCTAACATCCTTACGATGGAAAGGAAGATTGGCATAATGAATGTCAACACAACTGCGATAATCGGTACAATCATTGGCCACTTTTTTTCATAAGCAAAGAAAAAGATAAATGATAGTCCTTGAATCACTAAAAGGGTTTGCAATATAAACGCTCCGTTGATCAGTACCATGTATAAATATGTACCCTCTTCTGGATTCATCACCAATGTTAAAATCAGTGCAATTAAATAATACCATAATACACTTTTGGGAAATCTTAACTTACGAAATGGCTCAAATTTCGGAACATCAACCCCAAGTCGCTTAACAATTGGCAAGTTGATGACTAATATTAGCCAAACAGTGAAAAATGCGGTTCCAATTAATAAGCTTGGAGCCATTGATCCAATCATTGAAATCATTTCATTCATTTGTTCTTGTAAATTCGCAGGCGGTGCTTGTCCTAGCTTTTCAAGAGCTTCTATGTACTGGCTTGTTGAAGAGCGTAACATCTGTGTTAATTCATCTAAAAAATGAATTTGAAAGAATTTCGATGCAATCGCAAAGCCGAGCACTAAATTAAAAAGAAAGACGATGCTTGAAGAGATATAAATAATTATTTTGCTTTTGCCCGTTCTAACTCCATACCCTGCCATCATTCCAGTTGTGCCAAATAACACTGTGAATGGTACGGTGGCAATCCATGGGCCTACTAAAAACGAAATCATTATTGAACCAATAAGCAAAAGTATGGCAGATTTTAATGGATATTTGCTGCTATATAGAAGGAAGGGCAAGATTAATATCAATTGCACAATGATCATAATGACTGGAACGTATATAGAAATCCAGAGCAATACAGTAAAGATTGCCAGCATCATTGCTCCTTCTGTAAGCATTCGAGTTTTATTCACTCTTTCACCTCTTCTAACCTAATCGATACCTTCTTATTTTACCGATGATTCGCCCATCATTCAACTTTACTGCAAGATTCGCTTTAAGAAAAAGAGAAATAGATAAAACAAAAAGAGCAGCGACGCGATGTGCTACTCTTTTTATATTTATTATTCCCCTAAACAACGAATGGAAAATCAGGCGGTGACAGACACTTACTTAATCGTTTCTAGTCTTTTTACTACGACTTTGCTTCAGTACTGATCTCATCCTTGCATATTCTTCACTATCGATTTCTCCGTTCACGAAACGAGTTTCCAATATGGTCATTGGGTTAAATGACGTATGTTCATGCTCCCGTTGTCGTCTACAAATAACAATAGCCGTGAAGATGAATGCAATAAATATAAAAGGAAAAACTGGTATAATGTGCATGAATATCGGTTCCTCCATTCTTTTGATTAATTAACGTTCCTTGATTGGTTTATTTAACTGGTGCTTTTTGTATCTTTCTTTTACCCCACGGTTTGAAAATCGAGATTGCAAATATGAAAATGAGGGAAACAATTTGTAGAATAATACCAGTCCATAGACTGAGATTTGCGCCCCAAAGTCTTTCGGCCCCTACCCCATTTAATGCATCTAAAGTCCAAGCGTACATACCCCACACGTTCAAGCCGATAAGCAATAAAGTGAGAATTTCCTTTACAATAATCCAGTTATATTTAAACAATCCCCAATTCGTCCAAATGCAAAGCAGAATGCCCGTGATCGTTGTACCAATTGTAGATGCTTTTATAGATGAATTAGATAGTATATGCATCACTTTATAACAACTTACAATTAGGCTTGAATCTTCCGTTGTAGCAATCGTGATACTTAAAATAAGGAAAGTTACCATATTTCCAAACATAATTGCCGAAAACAAAATATGAATAATGAGCAACCATCGCCTGGATGTTAATGAAATCTTCACATTTTCACCTCCTCGTCGACAGTTTTAAGTTTACTAAGCAAAACTGAACATGGCCTAAAGCATTTATAAACTTTTTCTAAAATACTCATTAATATTTTTTGAAATCGCGTATCTGCTGATCGAACATGCGGTATTCTTTCCGGCTTCATACAAAAAACAACCACTCCATCCGTCAAAGGGATAATGTGATTGTGATCTTATTTATTAAATCTATATCCAGATCCCCATACCGTTTGGATATACTGAGAATCTGTGGAGCCTTTTTCAATTTTCTTCCGGATTCGTTTAATGTGGACAGTAACCGTTGCATTATCCCCGATTGAATCAAGTCCCCATATTCTTTCAAATAACTGTTCCTTTGAGAATACTTGATTTGGATGAGTGGCTAAAAATGTTAGCAATTCGAATTCCTTATTGGTCATTTCTACTTCTTTATCTTGCATAAATACTTGCCGAGATAATATATTAATACGCAAACTGCGTACTTCCACTTCTTCAGTAGGCCTCTTCACATGTACAAGTCGCTCATAAATGGCAAGATGGGCTTTTACCCGTGCGACTAATTCACTTGGGCTAAACGGCTTCACAATATAGTCATCCGCTCCTAACCCTAAACCGCGAACTTTATCGATATCTTCAGATTTAGCTGTAACCATTAATATGGGAATATTGGTATGGCTTCTAATCTTTTTGCAAAGATCAAATCCACTCATGTTGGGCAGCATTAAGTCAAGCAAAATTAAGTCAAACTCATTACTTAAAGCTCTCTCTAATCCGCTCTTTCCTTCTATAGTGATTTCCACTTGAAAGCCTTCAATCTCCAAGTAATCTCTTTCCAATTCAGCTATACTCTCATCATCTTCAATAATCAAAATCGACTTACCCATTACGATCATCCTTAAATTTTTTTAGTGTAAAGTGAACAACAAGTCCGCCAGTAGATTTATTTTCTGCCCAAATGGATCCACCATGCGCTTCAATAATTTGCGCGGCAATGGCGAGTCCAAGTCCGCTTCCCCCTGCACTTCTCGAAGGGTCCGCCTGGTAAAAGCGATGGAAAATAGTGCCGAGCTGCTCCTCAGACACGCCTGGTCCATTATCACTGATGCTCACTTGAATCCATTCCCCTTGGTTAGAAATTGAAATTTCAATTTGACCTTGGTTTTTATCTAAATATTTCACGCTATTATAAATGACATTATTAAGCACGCGAACCATGCTATTTCGATCAAGTAAAACATCCACATGAATATCTCGAGATTGTAAAAATAATCTAACCCCTTTTTCATAGAGATCATCTTCTACCTCATTAACATAATCTTCTATAAATGCTTGGACCTTTACTTTTTCAAAGTTAAAGGGAACCCTTTTCATGTCCAATTTAGAATATAAGGAAAGCTCTTCGATTAATTGATTCGTATATATTGCCTTTTTATGAATAGTATCTAGATACTGCTTGCGCTTTTCTGATGTATTAGCAACGCCATCCTGGATTCCTTCTACATACCCGATAATTGAGGTAATTGGTGTTTTCAAATCATGAGATATATTGGCAACCAACTCCCGACGATTATTCTCATATTTATCTCTATATTCCAGCGATTCCTTTAGCTGCGCTCGCATAGAATCGAATGTTTGAGTAAGCTTACTCAATTCATCCTTTCCCCGAACCTCCATTTTAAAATTAAGATCCCCTTTACTTATTTTTTCAGCCGCCTCAGAAAGCTCCTGAACAGGTTTCAAAATAATTCTCGACATAAAATAAGATAGAAGAACATTAGTGAGGATCAGAGTAAAAATCAAGCTAATGAACAAAATTGGAAACAACACCCTGGCCATTTTATTAAAAGAAGAGCTATTCTTTAAAAGAAAAATTGACCCCTCCACCTCGTCTTTAAAATAAAAATCGTATTGCTTTATAGAAAAATGCGAGCTATTAATCCAACCATCAGCTGCATTAAGCTCCTCACTATTAAAAACAGGTAAATCTTGATTTGATAACATCTCTATTGAATTTGTTGTATATACTAGCGTATCCCCTTTACGAACGATTAAATAATTATTTTCCTTTAATAACTGCGTAGCGATGGAGTCCAAATATTCTCTGTCAAATAATTTTTCTTGTTCCAGAAATGCTGTCTTCTTCAAACGATTATAAAGATCTATACTGGTTCTCTCTTGTGTGCGATTATTCCATTCTGATTCACTATTAAGAACAACTTGTATTAAAAATACGATGAATACAATTACAATAATCGGTGTCAAAATCATCGCTGCATGTGAAAGAAAAAACCGTTTACGTATAGACATAGAAATCTCCCTCAATTGTAATGGAATCAATATTCATTGTACTGGTTAAAAGGGAAGAAAAGCTAAACAAATGATTAAATTTTTATAAAGTAACAAAATAGTGCCTGTCACTTCTCCGCTATTGTCGATGGTTTCGAAAATATACGGGTGGTAACAGGCACAAAAAAAGAGCAGCAACATGATGTGCTACTCTTTTTAATATTTATTATTCACCCGAAACGAATGGAAGAAGTGCCATTTGACGAGAACGTTTAATTGCTCTTGTCAATTTACGTTGGTACTTCGCGCTTGTTCCAGTCACACGACGTGGAAGAATTTTTCCGCGTTCAGAGATGAATTTTTTAAGCATGTCTACATCTTTATAGTCGATGTGTGTAATTCCGTTTGAAGTGAAGAAACACACTTTACGACGTCTGCGTCCGCCTCTGCGTCCACCTGCCATAGTAAAAACCTCCTTTTACTTTAGAATGGAAGATCATCGTCTGAAATGTCGATCGGTTGTCCATCATTTGAGAACGGATCTTCATCTGTACGGGTATAGCCTTGATTGCCGCGCTGCTGATTCTGATTTTGGCCATAGGAGTTGTTTTGACTTCTTTGGGGTTCACCGTATTGGGTTCCACCACCGAATGGGTTTCCTCCAAAGTCGCCACCGCGATCTTGTGAAGCAGCACCTCTAGGCTCAAGAAATTGAACACTGTCTGCAACTACTTCCGTCACATATACACGTTTGCCGTCTTGACCTTCATAATTTCGAGTTTGGATTCGACCATCCACACCAGCCAAGCTACCCTTTTTCAAGTAGTTAGCTACATTTTCTGCAGGTCTACGCCAAATAACACAATTAATGAAGTCGGCTTCCCGCTCCCCCTGTTGATTCGAAAAAGTGCGGTTAACAGCCAACGTAAATGTTGCAACTGGTACTCCATTAGGAGTGTAGCGCAAATCTGGGTCTTTTGTTAATCGTCCTACTAATACAACTCGGTTCATCATCAGAATCAACCTCTTCCCGCTTTACTCTTTATAAAATGTTTCACGTGGAACATATCATGTTTATTTTTCGTCTTTAATTACAATATGACGGATAATGTCGTCACTGATCTTCGCAAGACGCTCGAATTCCTGAACAGCTTCAGGTTTTGCATTCGTTTGGATTAAACGGTAGAAACCGTCACGGAAATCCTCAATCTCGTATGCAAGTCGACGCTTACCCCAATCTTTTGATTCGATGATCTCTGCGCCTTCAGATGTAAGGATGTTATCGAAACGCTCAACTACAGCAGTTTTCGCTTCCTCTTCGATATTCGGGCGAATAATGTACATAATTTCGTACTTTCTCATCGTTCAGTCACCTCCTTATGGACTATGCGGCCCTTTTTGGTATAAAAAGGGCAAGGAGCAATTTTCATTACTCACAATGAAAAATTATATCATATAGGTCTTATCATTGCAAATGAAAACCCGACAAATTGTCGGGTTTTTCCTTACACTAATTCATCTTCATCTTCAATATCCTCATTTTCATACGCATCCCTTGAAGGATTGTATAATCGTTCAAGATCTGGTTCCTCAGCAAATTCTGTTGCATAGCTCGTATTAGTAAAACCTTGACTTTCTTCCCTCGCAGGAACGTCGACTGTATCAGCATTAAAGAGGAGCCCAATACATATAATACCGCCAATTCCGACTAATGTGTAAATAAATCTGGCGAAGCCTCCATTTCCAAAGATTGCACCAACTAAGTTAAATCCGAATAACCCAATAAGCCCCCAGTTTATCGCTCCAATGACGACTAAGGCTAATGCAATTCGTCGTAACGTTTTCACATGATCTACTCCTTTCCTCTTCATCGAAACCAAGAACATGATTGCTCATGATTCCGTTCTATTTTTTGAAGAAAGAAGCTGTTTATAACATGTAAAAATTGCCAATTAGTTGCGACTCAGTTTATTTTTTCAATAATAGTCGCATTTGCCATTCCATATCCTTCACATATTGTTTGCAAACCAAGGCGTTTTCCTGATCTCTCCAATTCATGCAAAAGTGTTGTCATTACTCTTGCTCCACTTGCTCCTAATGGATGACCAAGCGCAATCGCTCCTCCGTTCACATTTAACTTATTCGGATCGACACCTGTTTCTTTTAACCAACAAAGTGGGACGGACGCAAACGCCTCATTCACTTCGAATAAGTCAATATCATCTAGCTCAAGCTTTGCCTTTTGAAGCACTTTCTTCGTCGCTTCAATGGGACCAGTTAACATCAGCGTCGGGTCTGAACCGACAACCGCTCGAGCGATTACTCGAAAGCGCGGCTTCAAGCCGAGATCTTCGGCCTTTTCTTTTGACATTAGTAAAATTGCTGCTGCTCCATCACTAATTTGGCTAGCATTACCTGCGGTCACTTTTCCATTTGCTACAAACGGTGGCTGCAATGCTGCAAGTTTCTCCATCGATGTCTGTGCGCGAGGGCCTTCATCCACTTTAATCGTCGATTCTCCAATCGTAACCGACATCCTTTCCCGGTTAAATCTTCCCTCATTAATTGCGAAGACCGCCTTTTTATGACTTTGTAGTGAGAATTGATCAAGCTCTTCCCTAGTAATACCCCATTGATCGGCAATCCTTTCTGCTGATACTCCTTGATTGATGATTTCATACTGATCCGTTAAAAGCGAACTATGCTCTGTGCCTGCTATATTGGAAAACATCGGAACGCGCGACATACTTTCCACTCCACAAGCGATTACGATATCCATATCGCCACTCGCAATTGCTTGAGAAGCAAAATGAACTGCCTGCTCACTCGATCCACACTGGCGATCAAGCGTCACTCCAGGTACATCAACTGGAAAGCCAGCAATTAATCCGGCCATTCTCGCAATATTAGGTGCTTGCTCACTCACTTGAGTAACGCAGCCAGCAATGACATCTTCGATGATTGCAGAATCTATACCCGCCCGATGTACGGTCTCCTTTAATACGAGCGCAAGCAACTCATCTGGACGAATCCCACTAAGCACACCATTTCTTCTGCCAATCGGCGTTCTTACCGCTTCGATGATGACAACCTCTCTCATGTCCGTCTCCTCTCCTTTACTTACATATATGTATGTTTCGCCCCACCTTGCAATAATCCTTCCCCATTTTCCATTGAAGCTTTTCTAAACAGTCATTTCATTTTCAAAAGGCAGTCGAGTCACTTCCGAATTACCATCCAGCTACTTTTTCCGCCATCAAGGGCATTCCAACCTCTTTCGAGTTACCGTCCATCCAATTTTTCGGCTGCCAAGGGAAATCGAAATTTTCCCCCTTCTCAAAAGATATTCAACAATTGATTTTTTAACTCGCTAAATAAAATAAAGGCACCCTATTAGGTGCCTTACACGTTAAATCGGAAATGGATTACATCTCCATCTTTTACGATATATTCTTTTCCTTCTAATCTTACTTTACCAGCTTCCCTTGCTGCTGCCATGGATCCACCTGCTAGCAAATCCTCATAAGAAACCGTTTCTGCACGGATAAAGCCTTTTTCAAAATCAGTATGGATGATGCCCGCACATTCAGGTGCCTTCATTCCTTGTTTAAACGTCCATGCCCGTACTTCTTGCACTCCTGCCGTAAAATACGTCGCAAGGCCAAGCAAATGATAAGCCGCACGAATTAACTGATCAAGACCAGACTCTTCAATGCCTAGTTCTTCAAGAAACATTGCCTTTTCATCATCATCAAGCTCCGCAATTTCCTCTTCGATCTTTGCACAAACAACGATCACTTCCGCATCATCTTTCGCGGCAAATTCACGAACTTGTTGAACATATTCATTCCCTGACGGATCAGCAATATCATCTTCCCCAACGTTTGCCACATATAGTACAGGTTTACTCGTTAATAGATGCAACCCTTTCACTAGCTTCATCTGTTCGTCTGTAAATTCTACCGTCCGAGCTGGCTTGTCTGCTTCGAATGCTTCTTTTAACTTAGAAAGGACTTCAAATTCATACATTGCATCTTTATCTTTTTGCCTTGCCATTTTTCCAACGCGCTCGATTCGTCTTTCGATTGATTCAAGATCGGCGAGAATCAATTCAAGATTAATCGTTTCAATGTCATCGATTGGATTAACCGTCCCCGATACATGAGTAATATCATCATCAGCAAAACAGCGAACAACATGACAAATGGCATCTACTTGGCGAATATGAGAAAGAAACTTATTTCCAAGGCCTTCGCCTTTACTCGCACCTTTTACAATTCCAGCAATATCGGTAAATTCAAACGCTGTTGGAACAGTTTTCTTCGGTTTTACAAGCATCGTCAATTTTTGTAATCGATCGTCTGGAACTTCAACAATCCCTACGTTTGGATCTATCGTACAAAACGGGTAGTTTGCAGCTTCCGCCCCCGCTTTTGTAATCGCATTAAACAACGTTGACTTTCCTACGTTTGGCAAGCCAACGATTCCTGCTGTAAGAGCCATTTCCGTCACTCCTCTTCCGGGGCTTACTCCGCTATACGGTCATTTCCCCCTCATTATCCTTTCACAATTATAGTGATTTAAGAACAAAAGCGCAACAAGTTAAGAGGCGAAGGACTACTCCTCATGCCTCTCTAAAATCTTTCTAACCTTCCTTGTAAATTCTCTGCGCGGTAACATCACACTATGATTACAACCGACACATTTAATCCGGATGTCCATACCCATTCGAATAATTTGCCAACGATTGGTCCCACAAGGATGTGGCTTTTTCATTTCCACGACATCATAAAGATTGAATTCTTTTTTCTCCAATTTTTATCCCTCCTGTTGACTTTCCGGCAATTGAGCATCTAACCCAATTTTTAGTTCCCTGCGAACTTGCCGTTCTATATACCAATGTTTGGATGGAATTGTTTCTGCCGTTATGCGAAAGACAAGATCAGAGCCACTTACTTGCTCGATTCCAAGCAGCTTCGGCGTTGAAAGGAGTTCTTCGTATTTATTCGGCATTGTTTGCAGAAGTTGATTAATAACCGCTTCGACTTTATGGATGTCACCTTCATAACTAATTGAATAATCGATGACAGCTGTACTATTAAAAACAGATAAATTCGTTACATTTGTAATGCTGCCATTGGGTAAAATAAACAGCTTGCCTGTCCAATGAAGAATCTTCGTTGTTCGTAAGCCAATTTCCTGCACAGTCCCCTCAAATTCACCAATCTGCACTTCATCACCAACGGAAAATTGATCTTCAAAAATAATAAAAAAGCCAGAAAGAACATCTTTCACAAGGCTTTGCGCACCAAAACCAACCGCAAGTCCTAAAATCCCAGCTCCCGCAAGCAAACCAGTAATATCAATCGTTAATGTCGAAAGAATCGTCACTATTGCAATAAACGAAACAACATACGTAACAATATTTTGCAGTAGTTTTACAAGGGTATTTTCCCTTCTTTCTGACATCTTAATATGATTTCTTCTCTTCCCCTTCAATATGTTTCCAATCATACTTCTTCCAATGCGAATGACAGCACCAGCCAAAATAATGATCAGAATAATCTTTACAGCTTTCCATCCAAAGCCTAGCCACATGTCAGTATCCATTAACTTTTCTCGAAACCAAGATAGCTCTTCAAAATCAATTGGCTCTTCCTTCATACAATCACACCTTTTATTAAAATCCTTAGCTTATTTTAACATATGTTGACAAAACACTGGAATCATACGTATAGAAAGGAATTTTTCTCCGTATACTGGGAAAAGAGGAATGAAAGGAGCGATCTTGATGAAGCCTCGACTTTTATTTAACGTACAAAAACAAAATGAAATACGTGTAAAATATGATGAGGAAGCTTCGAGTGAGAAGCTTTCCAAGGCGATTATTGAATATCTTCCATTTGGGCACCATCGTCCGATCGTTATCGTTTGCATTGGAACGGATCGGTCAACAGGTGATTCACTTGGACCTCTCACTGGAACTTTTCTCGAAGAGGCTGGATTAAGGCGGTTCCACCTATATGGGACATTAGATGACCCTGTACATGCCGTCAACTTACAGGAAAAGCTGTCCTATATTCAAAAACATCATTTTCGCCCCTTCATTATTGGAATCGATGCCTGTTTAGGAAAAGTAAATAATATCGGCTCATTAAAAGTCGGCGACGGTCCTGTTAAACCTGGAGCTGGAGTGAATAAAGATCTTCCTTTCGTTGGAAATATTCATATTACTGGTGTCGTCAATGTAAGTGGGTATATGGAGTTTTTTGTTTTGCAAAACACAAGATTAAATCTTGTTATGAAAATGGCAAAACAAATGGCTAGCGCGATCATCGATGCGGAAAGAACATACTCAATGATTAGCAGTTCATTACAATTAGAATGGGATATGAATGATGAAGCACCTGCCAAATAAAAGAAACAGGTAGCTACCTGTTTCTTTCACCATACATGTTCAAAAGCATAAATTAAGCTCACAATGATTGCAACGACGATAATTCCTGGAAGTAAGTTAGCGACCCTAATTTTCGTTAATCCTAATAAATTTAAACCAATCGCTAAAATCATTGCTCCGCCAGCAGCAGTCATTTCAACAATGAACATATCCATCACTTCTTGAGGAACGATCCGATCAATTTGGGTCGCAAATAGAGCGATAAGCCCTTGATATACTACTACCGGCACCGCTGAAAAAATAACACCGATTCCTAATGTTGATGTTAAAATAAGTGCTGTAAATCCATCAATGATCGCTTTTGTATAAAGCACTTGGTGATCACCACGAATTCCGCTATCGAGTGCGCCAATGACCGCCATTGCTCCTACTGCAAAAATGAGCGTTGCCGTCACAAACCCTTGGGCAATATTGCCTTTACTTGATGCTCCAACTCTAAGCTCGAGCCATTTTCCGGCTTCATTCAGTTTATCTTCCAATCCCAACCATTCACCTAAAACGGCACCAATTACAATGCTTAATATGACTATTAAAAAGTTTTCACTTTTTAAGCCCATTTGCAACCCTAAAATTATAACAATGAGTCCGATCCCCTGCATAACGGTTGCTTTTATTTTTTCCGGTATCCGATGCAAGTACCTGCCAATCATCGCTCCAGCGATAATACATATTCCATTTACAATTGTTCCTAATAATGCCATCATTTCACCTGATTTTCAAAAAATAATAAACCACCCAAAGATGGCTTATTTAGATTGCCCAAGTATGTCCAAAATTCGTTCTAGATCATCGTTTGACAAAAACTCAATTTCAATTTTGCCCTTTTTCTTCGCCTGTTTAATTGTTACCGTAGTTCCGAACTTTTCTCTTAAATGATTCTCTTGTTCTTGAATAAATACATTTTTCTCTTGTAGCGTTTTTTTTGTTTCACGTGGAACATCCTTGTTCATGTTTTGTACAAGCTTTTCCAATTGGCGAACATTTAATCCTTCTTTCACACATTGATCGGCAATAACAGTCATTTTATCTTTTTGTTTTAAACCTAGCAATGTACGTCCATGTCCCATCGATAAGATTCCATCCGTAATATGTTGCTGAATTTGTTCTGGCAACGATAAAAGCCGAACATGATTTGCTATATGCGGGCGGCTTTTTCCTAATCTTTTCGCCAACTCTTCTTGTGTAATATGTAGACGGTCCATTAGCATTTCATACGCTTTTGCCTCTTCAATCGGTGTTAAATCTTCCCTTTGAAGATTTTCAAGAACAGCAAGCTCCATCATTTGCTGATCATTTAATTCACGAACAACAGCTGGGATTGTACTCATTTTTGCTGCTTTCGATGCTCGATAGCGGCGCTCACCGACGACGATTTCATACCCTTTTATATTTTTCCGGACAATAATTGGTTGAAGGACTCCATGCTGAATGATTGACTCTTTTAATTCCTCAATCGCTTCAGCCGCAAATACCTTTCTCGGTTGGTATGGATTCGGTTGAATGTCTTTTAATTCAATTTCACGAACAGCTTCATCTGTATGAATATCCATATTTGCAAATAAAGCGTTAATCCCTTTTCCGAGACCTTTAGCCATTTTCAGCCACTTCCTTTGCAAGTTCTAAATATACTTCCGCTCCTCTTGACTTCGGATCATAGACAATAATTGGTTGGCCGTGACTAGGTGCCTCACTTAGCCGGATATTACGAGGTATAATTGTTCGATATACTTTATTCTGGAAATATTTCTTTACTTCTTGGATGACCTGAATTCCAAGATTTGTTCTTGCATCAAGCATCGTCAATAAAACACCTTCAATCATCAAATGATGATTCAGATGCTTTTGTACGAGACGAACGGTATTTAATAGCTGACTTAATCCCTCCAATGCGTAATACTCACATTGAACAGGAATAAGTACCGAGTCAGACGCCGTTAATGCATTAATCGTTAACAGCCCTAGCGATGGAGGACAGTCAATTATAATATAATCATATTGATCCTTAATTTCATCGACAGCTCGTTTCAATCGTACTTCCCTAGAAATCGTCGGAACAAGCTCAATTTCAGCCCCTGCAAGTTGAATCGTTGCCGGTGCCACATGTAAGTTTTCTACCGCCGTTTCTTTTATGATTTCTTTTATCTTTACATCATCGACGAGCACATCGTAAATACATTGATGAACCTCTCCCTTGTCAACTCCAGCGCCACTTGTTGCGTTTCCTTGTGGATCGGTATCAATGAGCAGCACTTTTTTCCCAATATATGCTAAGCAGGCCCCCAAATTAACAGAAGTTGTCGTTTTTCCGACTCCTCCTTTTTGGTTGGCTATGGAAATGATCTTTTCCAACGATGTCACCTACCCTTTACTCCTTCAAAATTACAATATTGTCTCTATTCTAGCAAACTATTATTAAAAATTACTCCCTTAATACAAAAAAATTAAAAAGATGAGCAGCTTATTAAAAAAGTTGCTCATCTTTTTCTTCTCTACACGCTCATTTATTTTTAGGGATTTTGATTGTAATTTGATAAAACTCATCAAATTCCTCTTCTTCAGAGTCGAGTTTAATTCCGCTATCAGCAACCATCGAAAGTGATTGGCGAATTGTATTTACCGCAATCCGCATATCTTTACTTATTGCCTTACGCCGTTTCTTCGGTTTTGGTTCAGCAGCTGCGAGCATTTTGACTACTTGTTCCTCCGCCTGCTTTACATTTAAATTTTTTTCGATAATGAGCTCCATCAATTGGATTTGCTTTTCAGGAATTTTTAATGGAATCATTGCCCGTGCATGACGTTCTGTAATTTTTTTGTGTAATAACGCATCTTGCACTTCCTCAGGCAATTTTAATAAACGGAGCTTGTTGGCAACGGTTGATTGCCCTTTCCCCAATCTTTGTGCCAATGCCTCTTGTGTCAGATTATGAATTTCCAAGAGCTTTCCATATGCCATTGCTTCTTCAATCGGCGTTAATTCTTCGCGCTGAAGGTTTTCAATTAATGCAACAGAGGCTGTTTCTGCATCGCTTAAATTTTTTATAATGGCAGGTACTTCTTCCCAACCGAGCAATTGGACAGCTCTAAAACGCCGCTCTCCCGCAATGATTTCAAATTGATCATCGCCTAGTTCGCGGATGACGATCGGTTGGATTATACCATGAGTATGAATCGTTCTCGCTAATTCTTCAATTTTCGTTTCATCAAAAACCGTTCTTGGTTGGAAGCGATTGGGGACGATTGTAGATACGGGAATGTTTTTTACCTCATCACGTACTTCTGCCATTTCTTTTTCTAATGGCAATTCTTTTTCGCCCAAGCCAAATAAACGAGAGAAAGGATGTTTCATCCTTCTACACCACCTTAAATAGAAACTCCCTTTATATACACCATTCTATTTTCTTTATCAATATCCTGCAACAAGTTCCTTCTTTAATAAGAATCCTCATTCATTCGAGCGGCATTTTATTCGGTGTACCGGGCTTTCTTGGATATTTTTTCGGCGTTTTCTTCACCTTGTTCACAATGATGATATTTCGTTCACTTTCTTCAATCGGCAATGTAAAAGAATGAATCGTAGAAAGCTCACCGCCAAGCTGGTGAATGGCCCGCTTCGCTACTTTCAACTCTTCCTCTGCATTCGCTGCCTTCATCGCGATAAATTGCCCGCCTTCCTTCACTAAAGGAAGACATAATTCGCTTAATACAGACATTCTTGCTACTGCTCTTGCGGTAACAATATCATACTGTTCACGAAAATCTTGTTTTTGTGCAAATGTTTCAGCACGATCATGATAAAAATGAGTCTTTTCTAATTGAAGTTCCTTCGCCACATGCTCTAAAAAGCCAATTCGCTTTTGTAATGAATCGACGATCGTCACGTCAAGTTCGGGGAAGCATATTTTTAAAGGCAAGCTAGGAAAGCCAGCGCCCGCTCCGACATCACATAATGTAAGTGGCTGATGAAAATCGTAATAAAAAGCAGCGCTAACCGAATCAAAGAAGTGCTTCAAATACACTTCAGATTTTTCAGTGATCGCTGTTAAATTCATTTTTTCATTCCATTCTACGAGCAGCTCAAAATAACGTTCAAATTGAGCAAGCTGGTGGGAATCAAGCTTGATTCCCCTTTCTTCCAGCATTTGAATAAATTGATCCATCGTCATTGTCATTCATTCCTTATCAATCTTCTCCAGAAACCCGTGCAATTTTTCCTTGTTCAATATACACTAGCAAAATGGAAATATCGGCAGGATTTACACCTGCAATTCGGGAAGCCTGGGCAATGGATAGCGGGCGAAC
Source organism: Bacillus sp. FJAT-50079 (assembly GCF_018343515.1). Lineage (GTDB taxonomy): Bacteria > Bacillota > Bacilli > Bacillales > Bacillaceae_C > Lederbergia. Next base: position 802,736 of record NZ_JAGYPD010000001.1, read on the forward strand.
CTTATCAAGCTTTTGACGAGCTTCGGTCGCAATTCCATTGATCGCGTGATAATCGATATTATCGGGGATTTTTTTATCCTCTAGCTTTTTCAAGCGCTCAACTTGTTGAAGTGACTTCACAATATAGCCTTCATACTTAATTTGGATCTCGACTTGCTCGATAACATCAGCAGGCAATTGTTGCTCGGCCGGAACTAGCTCATGAATATGCGCATATTTCATTTCTGTTCTCTTTAATAAATCAGACGCATGAATTCCATCTTTCAATTCACTTCCGCCTGCATTGCGAATAACTTCCTGCGTTTTTTCATTTGGCTTCAAGATCGTATGGCGCAAACGATCAATTTCTGCCTCAATCATCGCCTTTTTCGCTACATACTTCTCGTATCTCTCTTCAGAGATAAGTCCAATTTTATGCCCGAGTTCCGTCAACCGCAAATCTGCATTATCATGACGAAGCAATAGGCGATATTCTGCTCTTGACGTAAGCAAGCGATATGGCTCGTTCGTTCCTTTTGTAACAAGATCATCAATTAAGACTCCGATGTACCCATCAGAGCGGCTTAAAATGACCTCTTCTTTGTCAAATACATTTCTTGCTGCATTGATTCCAGCCATTAAGCCCTGAGCAGCTGCCTCCTCATATCCAGATGTCCCATTAATTTGGCCAGCTGTATATAAGTTTTTAATTTTTTTCGTTTCAAGTGTTGGCCATAGCTGAGTAGGTACAATCGCATCATACTCAATCGCGTAACCAGGACGCATCATTCGCGCATTTTCTAGGCCAGGAACGGTCTCGATTAATTGCTGCTGAATTTCTTCCGGCATACTCGTTGAAAGGCCTTGAACATATACTTCATTTGTATTTCTTCCTTCTGGCTCAAGGAAAATTTGATGGCGCTGCTTGTCATGGAATTTCACGACCTTATCCTCAATTGAAGGACAATAACGTGCCCCCATTCCTTTAATCGTCCCTGAAAACATCGGTGAACGATGGAGATTTTCATCGATCAATTGATGTGTACGTAAGTTCGTATAGGTGAGCCAGCATGGAAGCTGGTCTGTAATGAATTTCGTTGTTTCATAACTAAATGAGCGTGGCTCTTCATCACCAGGTTGAATTTCAGTTTTACTATAATCAATCGTATTGCTATTGATTCTTGGTGGCGTTCCTGTTTTAAATCGCTCCAATTGGAATCCAAGTTTTTCAAGATGCTCAGAAAGTTTGATTGATGGCTGTTGATTGTTTGGACCGCTTGAATATTTCAATTCCCCAAGAATAATCTCGCCACGCAAAAATGTTCCAGTCGTAATGATGACCGTTTTCGCACGGTACACCGCTCCCGTCATCGTCACAACACCTTTACACACGTCATCTTCTACAATTAACTCATCAACCATTCCTTGGTGCAATGTTAAATTCGGTTCATTTTCAAGTGTTCTTTTCATTTCATGCTGATATTCAAACTTATCCGCTTGTGCACGTAATGCTTGAACGGCTGGACCTTTTCCAGTATTAAGCATGCGGATTTGTATCATCGTTTTATCGAGATTTTTAGCCATTTGGCCGCCAAGCGCGTCAATTTCACGGACAACGACCCCTTTAGCCGGTCCCCCGATCGACGGGTTACATGGCATAAAGGCAACCATATCAAGGTTCATCGAAATCATTAATGTTTCGGCACCCATTCTAGCAGCCGCCAGACCTGCTTCACATCCGGCATGACCTGCCCCAATAACAACGACATCAAATTGTCCTGCCTCATATCGTTGCATAATCGTTCCTCCTTTTTTATTTTGTTCTGTTATCGAATACGTTGATTTCCGCTTCAGACCGCTCCTATCAACTATATCTTTAAAAGAGCCCTTTTATTTAAAAATCGCTCATTTATTTTCCTAGGCAAAACTGTGAGAAAAGCTGATCAATTAGGCTTTCTTGTACAGCGTCGCCAATAATTTCTCCAAGTAATTCCCATGTGCGGGTTAGGTCGATTTGAATGATATCAATTGGTGTGCCTAAATCGATCCCAGTTAGCACGTCTTCAATTGCTTGTAATGCTTCGTTTAAAAGTGCGATATGGCGGTTATTTGAAACATAGGTCATATCAGCCGCTTCAATCTGACCTTCAAAAAACATACTAGAGATTGACTGCTCGAGTTCGTCAATTCCTTTTTCTTCTACTAATGAAGTCGTAACGATTTGGTGATTTTCCGCAATGGCACGCAATTCATCCATGTCGATTTTTTGCGGTAAATCCGTCTTATTCGCAATAACGATGACGTTCATGCCTTGAACTGCTTCAAAAAGCTGCTTGTCCTCTTTTGTAAAATCATCGGCAGAATTGACGACAAGTAAAATCAAATCGGCTTCTTTTAATACTTGCCTCGATCGTTCAACACCAATTCTTTCAACGATGTCTTCCGTCTCCCTAATTCCTGCTGTATCAACTAATTTAAGTGGAACCCCACGAACGTTTACATATTCTTCAATGACATCTCTTGTTGTCCCGGGAATATCTGTAACAATCGCCTTGTTTTCTTGAACAAGACTATTAAGCAAAGATGATTTTCCGACATTTGGACGACCAATAATCACCGTTGAAAGACCATCCCGCAAAATTTTCCCTTGCTGTGAAGTTTGTAACAACGCTTGTAACTCGCTCTTTATATGTGTCGCCTTTTCAATAAGAATCCGATGCGTCATTTCTTCTACGTCATCATATTCAGGATAATCAATATTTACTTCGACATGTGCGACCGTTTCGATAATATCTTGCCTTAACGATTGAATTAATTTGGATAAGCGCCCTTCCATTTGATTAAGCGCTACATTCATCGCTCGATCTGTCTTCGCACGAATTAAATCCATCACTGCTTCAGCTTGGGATAGGTCGATCCTCCCGTTTAAAAATGCTCGCTTCGTAAATTCACCTGGCTCAGCTAGCTGGGCACCTGCTTGTAAAGCAAGCTGAAGCACGCGGTTGACCGATACGATACCACCGTGACAATTAATTTCGACAACATCTTCTCTTGTAAAGGTCCGCGGAGCCTTCATAACGCTGACCATTACTTCTTCAGCCGTCTCATTTGATTTTAGATCAATAATTGTTCCATAATGAATCGTATGTGATCCTACTTCCGCAAGTTTCTGTCCATTCGCCGCACGGAAAATCTGATCGGCGATCTGAATTGCTTCTTCCCCACTTAAACGAACAATTGCGATTGCTCCCTCACCCATCGGTGTAGAGATCGCAGCAATCGTTGCAAATTCCATCATTATCACCTCACCTTACTAAAAGATTACATTTTATATGAAATGAAATAGCCATAGAAAAACTTATCCACAATATAATAGAATACCAAAATTTCCACTTAATCGAAAGTGGAGATTATTTCATGTGCGAATTATCCACAAACGCAAAAACCCGTACTCTTCATTTTAACTTATCCACATGTGAATAACAATAAGCGCTTAGATGAAATTAAAAAAAGCTCGATGAGAAATGTAACTTTCTCATCAAGCTATCGATTCATAACTAATAAATAACTACGATCACTATTATTCTTCTACATCGGTGAACCTGAGCAAATCACCATAAATGACTTTATCTGAATAGGTTAATTCTTGCTGAACGTGTCGAATATATGGCGTACATTTATTTCTCTTTACTTTTTCTCCCGTTTTTCCACTTAAGCACGCACCTTCCGTATAGACATACTCCTTCGTTGCAAAACTTCCATCCCGAAAAATAACATAATCTTGGTGATCATCTAACATTAAGCTAGAGCCAAATTCAATTGTTTTTTGTTCTTTTTTAATTCCAAGCAAATCTAATATCGTTGCGCGTAAATCAATTTGTCCGCCAACTGTATCAATTACTTGGCCTTCAATACCTGGAATATGAATGATAAGCGGGACTTTTTGCAGAGAAATATGTTCTGCCGGTGTTATTTCCTTTTCTAACGCTAGCCCAAGTGCATCATAATAATTTCGCGATAGTCCATAATGATCACCGACTAATACGAATATCGAATTTTTATATAAATCGGTATTAGCAATTTGTTCAAAAAATGTTTTAATCGCTTCATCTTCATAGCGGACCGTTGTAAAATAGCGATTCACTACACCTTGATCTGTATTCGCTTCAGCGATGAATTGATCTTCAGGTTCAAGTAAAAAAGGAAAATGATTCGTTAACAATAGTAATTTAGCGTAAAAAGGCTGTGAAAGTGATTGTAAATATGGAATGGTTTGCTGTAAAAACGGAATATCCTTCAATCCATAATTAATTGAATTTTGCTCGTCTACATCATAATATTCCTTCGAGAAAAAATGATCATATCCTAGTGCATCATAAATCACCGAGCGGTTCCAAAACTGGGCATCATTCCCATGAAACGACGCAGAAACATAATTTTGTTCTTTCAAAATATGAGGCAAGGAATAAAACGTATTTTGTGGTTTTCTTACAAATACAGATCCTCCAGATAGCGGAAATAAACCATTATCAATAATAAATTCCGCGTCAGATGTTTTTCCTTGGGCTGTCTGATGATAGAAATTAGGAAAATACAAGCTTTCCTTCTTTAACTCATTTAAAAATGGAGTGACCTCTTGACCCTCTATGTAATAGTCGATAACAAAATTTTGAGTGGACTCTAAAAAAATGAGCACTACGTTTTTATTTTTTGCTACGCCATGCCATTCCGATTCCGTTTGATTTTTTCCTTTCGTATATGCTTGAATTTCCATAATTTCTGTTTCGTCGGCAAGGGCATTTGTTACAAACGTTTGCGAATATAGTAGCGCATCATATACATGATAATAATAAAGTCCTAGTGATTTCACGATTAATTCTTTATCGTAAGATTGTTTCCAAAATGACGGATTAATTAAAATACTTACGATAACCGGAATAACGATAATGAGAGGAACAAACGTTGACACGAATGCTCTGCTCGGAGTAAATTTTGGCAACCAGCCTTTTTTGGTGATGAACATGAAAATAAAAATATCGACAAATAAAAATAAATCGGTCAGCTTCATTAATTCCACCGTACTTTGGCTAAGACCACCAACATTTTGAAATTGTAGTAAAACCGGAACGGTTATAAAATCAATATAAAATCGGTAATATAGCATATTTCCGAACAGTACTAAGGTTAACAAAAAATAAATCGTTAAAAGAACTTTGCTTTGGATTTGTTTCCGGAAAACAAAAGTAATCCCAAGCAAAAAGGCGATTGATCCTAAAGATGTTAACGCAAGGGCAATCACTTCATTTGTCGATTGAACATTTATATGAAATACCCATCGATAAAGCACTCCCATTTTGATCCATAGTAAAATCATGCAGCAAATATAAAGAAACCATACTTCGTTTTTTTCTCGCTTTTCCCATTTCATCCATGCCACATCCAATACTTTTGATATCTATAATTATTTTAACATGATCCCTTATTAGAATAGTCTAATATTCATCGTCATATTGTATGACGATTCGATCTTTAAGAAAGTTTCACAAGTACGTTTACAATCGCCACAAAGTGCAAAAATTCCTTCACTCCTAATTTTACTTGGTCAGATATTCGTAGCCAAATACGATAGTCAAAAAAATTGAGATAAAAGCAGCAGGTGCTTGGAGCTGATCATGAATAATTCAAATCAGCAAGGATTTTACCATTTTCTCCATAAAAAAAGAACCCTTCATATTGAAGAGTTCTTTCTACTGTTTTGGCCGGATAACGACGTAACGATTCGGTTCTTCCCCTTCAGAAAGCGTCGCTACTTTAGGGTTGTCCGATAATGCTGTATGGATGACCTTCCGTTCGTAATTTGGCATAGGTTCGAGTGTAACCGGTTTGCCAAGGTGCATCGACTTAGATGCAAGTCTTTCAGCCAATTGCATTAATGTTTGCTTCCGGCGTTCACGATAATCTTCTGGATTTAAAATAATGGTCAAATAATGTTTCGAATGACGGTTAGCTGCTAATTGGGTCAAATATTGGAGCGAATTGATCGTTTGTCCCCTTTTTCCAATAAGCAACCCCATTTTTTCACCCGTAATATTGAAAATGACATTTCTTTCATCTTCACGGACGACATCAATTTCTGCATCAATTTCCATTTGCTTCAAAACAGTCTGTAAAAAGGATTCAGCAATTTCAATGACAGTCGGCTTTTCCTTCACTTTTACGACCGCCGGGCGGGCGCCAAATAAGCCGAATAACCCCTTCTTCCCTTCATCCACAATACTGATGTCAGTTAAATCTCTAGTTGTGTTCAGTTGAGCCAGTGCGGATTCTACTGCTTCTTCGACGGTTTGTCCGGTAGCAGTGATTTCTCTCACTTTTTAGCTCCCCCCGCTCTATCTTTTACTTTCTCTTTTGCTACAACTGGTGATTTAATGAAGAACGTTTGAATAATCATAAAAATATTACCAACTACCCAATAAAGTGCAAGTGCAGCTGGGAAATTAATTGCGAATACTAAAATCATAACCGGCATAATATAAAGCATCATTTGCATTTGCGGATTTGAATTTGGCATGTCGGTCATCATGATTTTTTGCTGCAAAAATGTTGTCACACCTGCGATAATTGGCAGCAAATAAAGTGGATCTGGCGCACCAAGATCGAACCAAAGAAATGATCCCGCCTTCGAAATTCCTTCCGTACGAATAATTGCTTGGTAGAAACCGATTAAAATCGGCATTTGAATAAGTAACGGAAAACACCCTGCTAATGGATTAACTTTATGTTCTTGAAAAAGCTTCATTGTTTCTTGCTGAAGTTGCTGCTGTGTCTTTTGATCCTTTGAGCTATATTTTTCTCTTAGCTTCTGCATCTCCGGTTGTAACGCTTGCATCGCCTTTGAATTTCTCGTTTGCTTGATCATCAATGGCAAAATCGCTAAGCGAATTAAAAGCGTTACAATGATAATCGACAACCCGTAGCTATTTCCAAACATTTCAGCAACGGTCGTCATTAACCAGGAAAGTGGATAAACAATATATTTACTCCAGAACCCGGTACTTTCTGCTGTAATATAATTCGGATTATCTATTGTCGAACAACCCGTTGTAACCAAAACAAGCAAAATGATTGCTGACAATAATAATATTCTCTTTTTCAAGCTCTAATCCTCCCTATTTTCAAAAATCACAATGAAATCGATTGTTGTCTATCGGATATTTTAACATTTTTTATGATAAAAGCATAAACATATTAGCTTTTTTCTCTTTTTAAGCATTTTCCCAATTTAAGCACATGTTCAATACTTTTCTTAAACGAATGGAAATCCATCTCTCCGGCAGGTTTTCTAGCAATAATTACATAATCATTCTCACGTTCGACCCGGTCATGCAATTCATGAAATGATTGGCGTATATAACGTTTAATTTGATTCCTCTTTACTGCATTGCCAATTTTTTTACTTACCGATAAACCGATCCGAAAGTTTTTTTGATCTTCTTTTTTTAATATATACAAAACAAATTGCCTATTCGCTAGCGATTTTCCACTGCGAAAGACACTTTGAAAATCATCATTTTTTTTGATCCTGTACGCTTTCTTCATACATTCACCTTCATTTAAAGTATAGCGCTCTAAGTTTAAAAAAAAGGCCACTGAGACGTTTCAGTGGCTTACGCTGATAACACTTTTCTTCCTTTGCGACGACGTGCAGCCAAAATTTTACGGCCGTTTTTTGTACTCATGCGCGCACGGAAACCGTGTACTTTGCTTCTTTTACGAGTATTTGGTTGGAAAGTTCTTTTCATGTATGACACCTCCTCGAGGGTATAAAAAAGTTTCACTTCTAGACATACTAACTAATTATAAAGACCTTAGTAAATGATTGTCAACCTTTCATTTGCAAATTCCTCCGCTTAATCGATTTTCCATCCTAATTCCCCTAAAATAATAACCTTGTGGATAAAAGTTTTTACTTTTTTTCTTATCCACAACACATATCGACAAGTTTTTCACAAACTAACTCCTTGTGGACAAAAGAAATCCACGAGTCGTTGCAACTGTGGATAGTTTTTAAAACTCGTTGCGGTTCACCATTTTATTTGGTATGATTATGTTGTTTTCACTTTGGATACTTTTTGTGTATAAGTCAGTTATCCCCAGATTGTGGATAACATGTGGATAAATAATTCACGCCCCGTTAATTAATTTGTCCACAACACGTGGATAATGTCGAAAATCGAGTTCTTTCTATTATATGCTTTTTCCACATTCATACGACTGTATATTTATGAATTGAGTCCATTTAGAGTCTAAACAGTTGTATAACAGTATGCGATCATTCGATAAGGAGGTAATCGATTGGAAAATATAGCTGATCTTTGGGACAAGGTCCTATCGCGTATCGAAAAAAAGGTCAGTAAGCCTAGTTTTGATACTTGGCTTAAGTCAACAAAGGCACATGAATTACAAAGCGATACAATGGTTATTATGGCGCCAAATGAATTTGCCAGGGACTGGTTAGAAGGTCGTTATTCCCCATTAATTTCTAGTCAGTTATATGAAATTATTGGTGAAGAACTTCATATAAAATTTATTACTCCTCCCCAACAAGATGAAGGTATCACGATCACTAAAGCGGAGAAAAAGGTGAAAGAGGATGAAGCGATTACTGACTTTTATCAAAGTATGCTAAATCCCAAATATACATTTGATACTTTCGTCATCGGCTCTGGAAATCGGTTTGCCCATGCCGCTTCACTTGCGGTCGCCGAAGCACCTGCAAATGCTTATAATCCGCTATTTATATACGGTGGTGTGGGGATGGGGAAAACGCATTTAATGCACGCGATCGGCCATTACGTCGTAGAACATAACCCGACAGCAAAAGTCGTTTATTTATCATCGGAAAAATTTACAAATGAATTTATTAATTCGATTCGGGATAATAAGGTTGAAAACTTTAGAAATAAATATCGAAATGCTGACGTCCTTCTCATTGATGATATTCAATTTTTAGCTGGAAAAGAACAAACACAAGAGGAATTTTTCCATACTTTTAATACACTGCACGAGGAAAGTAAGCAAATTGTCATTTCAAGTGATCGGCCCCCAAAAGAAATTCCCACGCTTGAAGACCGATTAAGATCTCGCTTTGAATGGGGTTTAATTACCGATATTACTCCTCCTGATCTTGAAACGAGGATTGCTATTTTGCGAAAAAAGGCGAAAGCAGACGGGCTTGATATCCCTAATGAAGTCATGCTTTATATCGCCAATCAAATCGATACGAATATTCGAGAATTAGAAGGTGCGCTCATTCGAGTTGTCGCCTATTCATCGCTTATTAATAAAGACATTAATGCGGATTTAGCAGCGGAAGCACTTAAAGATATTATTCCAAGCTCAAAGCCAAAAGTGGTTACAATCTTAGATATTCAAAAGATGGTTGGAGCAGAATACAATATTAAATTGGAAGATTTTAAAGCGAAAAAACGAACTCAATCAATAGCTTTTCCAAGACAAATAGCGATGTTTCTTTCTCGTGAAATGACAGATTTTTCTTTGCCAAAAATCGGCGAAGAATTTGGTGGACGTGATCACACGACAGTCATTCATGCTCATGAAAAAATCTCAAAACTTTTACAAACAGATTCAGATTTACAAAGTAAAATAGAGGAAATACGCGAATCTCTTACTAGATCATAATGGGGATATTGTGCATAACTATGTACGAGTTGTACACAACCTATGCACATGTGGATACATTTATTTTTCTAGTGCTCAACACACTTATCCACTTATCCACAAGACCTACTACTATTACTATGATCTTTTATTCTTTAAATTATTAAATATGCTGGCTTATAGCCAAATTTTTAAATGACGGGGGAAAATAGCATGAAGTTTATCATTCAGCGCGATCGGCTGATCGATAATGTGCAAGATGTAATGAAGGCTATCTCTTCAAGAACAACGATTCCAATATTAACAGGGATTAAAATCGTTGCATCAGAAGATGGAGTTATTTTTACAGGTAGCGATTCAGATATTTCGATTGAATCATTTATTCCAAAAGAAGAAGCTGGAGAAGAATTAGTTGAAATTAAACAAACGGGTGGAATTGTGTTAAATGCTCGTTTTTTTGGCGAGATTGTTCGAAAACTTCCAATGGAAACTGTTGAAATTGAAGTATTAAATCACCATCAAACAATTATTCGTTCCGGGAAAGCAGAATTTAATTTAAATGGCTTGGATCATGATGAATACCCACATTTGCCACAAATTTCGGAGGATCATGTTTTTTCGATTCCAACAGATTTATTAAAAACATTAATTAGACAAACAGTCTTTGCAGTGTCCACCTCAGAAACACGCCCGATCTTGACAGGTGTCAACTGGCAAATTGAAAATGGGATTTTAACTTGCACAGCAACAGATAGTCACCGATTGGCAATGAGAACTGCACCAATAGAAATTGACGAAACGATAAATTATAGCGCAGTTATCCCTGGGAAAAGTTTACTTGAATTAAGCAGAATTCTAGATGATTCAAATGATCCAGTTGAAATTGTTTTTACAGAAAATCAAGTCTTATTTAAAGCAAAACATTTATTATTTTTCTCAAGAAGACTTGAAGGGAATTATCCTGATACATCAAGATTAATTCCGACGGATAGCAAAACTGAGCTCGTATTAGATGCGAAGGATTTCCTTCATACGATTGATCGCGCATCATTACTTGCACGTGGAGAAAGAAACAATGTTGTTAAGTTAGCAACACTTGACGATAAAGTAGTCGAAATTTCCTCGAATACACCTGAGATTGGTAATGTTATTGAACAAATTCAAAGCCAATCGATCGAAGGGGAGGAATTGAAAATTTCATTTAGTGCTAAATACATGATGGATGCACTAAAAGCATTAGAAGGTACAACAATTACAATTAATTTTACGGGTGCGATGAGACCTTTTATTATTCGCTCAACAGAAAATACATCAATTTTACAGCTGATCTTACCAGTTAGAACGTTTTAAATATAAGCCAAAAACCGAGCATACTCTTGAGGGGATTGAGAAATTCCTTTATAACGCAAAGATTGACTAATCCTGTTGATTTCTGCCTCGGGCGGCCTCACGCTTCCCGCTGGAGTTGCCGTCCATCACTACATTCAACAGGATCTACAATAAATTATATTCAAGCTTAATAGGGACGAGATTAAAAACGGTATAATCCCCTTCAATCAAAGGGAATTGTGCCGTTTTTTCTTAGTAAGTTTAAAATACATGAATACAATGATCTAGAGATGCTCTTGTCCTTGTTTAACAGCGTTAAATGAAAAGTTCTATTTATACTTATATTCGAATTGATTGGCATGTTTTTAAGCACACTCTATAAACTCTGCTCAGTTCTTATCATTTCCCGATAACTTTGTAATCATCAAGAAAGTTTAGTAAAATAATAAGAGGAACTAAACATTGGAAAAGAGTGAGAACGTGGAAACAACGATCACGATCGATACCGAAACAATTACATTAGGACAATTTTTAAAGCTTGCAGATATTATTCAATCTGGAGGCATGGCCAAGTGGTTTTTAAGTGAACACGATGTGTTTATCAATGGTGAACAAGATCAAAGAAGAGGGAGAAAATTAAAACCAGAAGATAAGATCGTAATACCAGAAATTGGGACATTCATCATTGCCCGCTAAAAGGAAGCTGACTTCATGTACATTGAGCAATTAGAGTTGGAAAATTATAGGAACTACGAGAGTCTTACTGTCTCTTTTGAAAATAATGTCAATGTCATACTTGGAGAAAATGCCCAAGGAAAAACAAATGTCATGGAATCGATCTATGTATTAGGCATGGCCAAATCACATCGTACATCGAATGATAAAGATTTAATACGCTGGGATACAGAGTATGCTAGAATAAAGGGTAGGGTTCAAAAAGCGAGGGGCTCCGTTCCACTTGAATTACTCATTTCAAAAAAAGGGAAAAAGGCAAAATACAATCACATTGAGCAACCGAAATTAAGCCAATATGTTGGTAATATGAACGTTGTTATGTTTGCGCCTGAAGATCTCCATCTTGTAAAAGGGAGCCCTCAAGTAAGGCGTCGTTTTATTGATATGGAAATTGGGCAAGTTTCCCCTGTTTATTTATTTGATATGAGTCAATTTCAAAAAATATTGCAGCAACGCAATCATTATTTAAAAAGACTACAAATGAACCGAAAAACAGATGACACATTTTTGAATGTTTTAACTGAACAATATATCGAAGTAGCCATCAAAGTCATCAAAAAACGCTATGAATTTATCCGGATGTTGGAAAACTGGGCTCAGCCGATTCACTCCGGTATTTCTCGTGGATTGGAGTCGCTAGAAATTCAGTACAAACCATCGTTTGATGTATCGGAAAGCACGGACTGGTCAAAGATGGTAAATGTATTAGAAGAAAAGTTTTATACGATGCGAGAGAGAGAAATTGATCGGGGCATTACACTACTCGGACCACATCGTGATGAAATTCTTTTCTTTGTGAATGGCAGGGATGTACAAACATTCGGGTCGCAAGGACAACAACGAACGACGGCATTGTCAGTCAAGCTTGCAGAAATTGAACTTATCCATTCAGAAATTGGGGAATATCCGATTTTGCTTCTTGATGATGTTTTATCTGAATTGGACGATTATCGTCAGTCCCATTTATTAAACACGATAAAGGATAAAGTTCAAACATTCGTGACAACGACAACAATCGATGGAATTGATCATCAAACATTAAGAGATGCATCAACTTTTTCCGTTCAAGCGGGAATGATTGAAAGAGTGAAATGAGGTGGAGGGATGTATATCCATGTCGGTGAAAATATTATGGTCCGAGCAGATGAAATGATCGTCATGCTTGCAAAAGAAACGGTTCAAGCTTCTGAGCAGATGCAAAAACTGTTAGAGGAAAAGGAAGAGCAGATCATTGATATTGCTAACGGTCCTTATAAATCAATTGTTTTCACGGAAAGTGATATTTATCTTTCACCAATCGCAACAAGTACGTTAAAAAGACAAATAACAGAATTAAATAATCATGCTCTGTTTATATAGATTCATTGAGTTAAATTAGATTGAAAGTGCAGGTGAACTTTTTGACGATGGATCAAAAAGAGATGGAACAGCAGTTATACGATGAAAATCAAATACAGGTTCTTGAAGGTCTTGAAGCTGTCCGTAAACGTCCCGGGATGTATATCGGTTCTACAAGTGGAAAAGGTTTGCACCACCTCGTATGGGAAATTGTTGATAACAGTATTGATGAGGCACTTGCAGGCTACTGCGATAAAATCATCGTTTCAATTGAAAAGGACAACAGTATTAAAGTCCAAGATAATGGTCGAGGAATTCCGGTCGGTATTCAAGAAAAAATGGGCAGACCAGCAGTGGAAGTTATTTTAACTACTTTGCATGCGGGTGGAAAGTTCGGCGGCGGCGGATATAAAGTATCTGGAGGATTGCATGGTGTTGGTGCGTCTGTCGTAAATGCCCTTTCTGAGTCATTGGAAGTGTATGTACATTTAAACGGCCAAATTCATTATCAAAAATATGAACGGGGAATTCCCCTTTTTGATTTAAAGATCATTGGAGAGACAGATCAAACCGGAACGACGATCCACTTTAAACCGGATCCAGAGATCTTTACTGAAACAACCATTTTTGAATTTGATACACTTGCGACACGGACACGTGAATTAGCATTTTTGAACAAAGGCCTTACATTGGTTATTGAGGATCTTCGCGAGGATGAGCCAAAAATAAATGAATTTTTCTACGAAGGCGGAATTAAGTCCTATGTTGAACATTTAAATCGTACAAAGGAAGTTGTTCATGAAGAGCCGGTTTATATCGAAGGAGAAAAAGATGGCATATCTGTCGAAATTGCCTTTCAATATAACGAAGGATTTTCAAGTAATATTTATTCCTTTGCGAATAATATCAACACATATGAAGGTGGTACGCATGAATCAGGTTTTAAGACTGCATTAACTCGGGTCATTAATGATTATGCGCGAAAAAATCATATTTTCAAAGACAATGATAGTAATTTATCTGGGGAAGATGTGCGTGAAGGGATGACCGCGATTATATCCGTAAAGCATCCCGATCCACAATTTGAGGGACAAACGAAGACCAAGCTTGGAAATTCTGAAGCTCGTACGATTACGGATTCTTTATTCTCTGAGCATTTAGAAAAGGTGCTCATGGAAAATCCAGTGCTTGCCCGTCAAATTGTTGATAAGGGTCTTATGGCTGCTCGTGCCCGTCTTGCTGCTAAAAAAGCCCGTGAATTAACGCGTCGGAAAAGTGCTTTGGAAATTTCAAATCTACCAGGGAAACTTGCAGATTGTTCATCACGCAACCCGGAAATTAGCGAATTATTCGTCGTAGAGGGTGACTCCGCGGGTGGATCTGCAAAGCAAGGAAGGGATCGACATTTTCAAGCTATTTTACCATTGAGAGGAAAAATCCTGAATGTTGAAAAGGCTCGTTTAGATAGAATTCTTTCAAATAATGAAATTCGTACAATTATTACGGCGCTTGGAACTGGTATTGGAGAAGATTTCGACATTTCTAAAGCTCGTTACCACAAAATGGTTATTATGACTGATGCCGATGTTGATGGTGCCCATATTCGAACATTGCTTTTAACGTTTTTTTACCGTTACATGCGCCCTTTGTTAGAAGCGGGATTTGTTTATATTGCTCAGCCGCCTCTTTATAAAATAAGCCAAGGGAAAAAGGAAAATTACGTCTATTCTGATAGTGAACTTGAAGACTTTTTAGCAGAACTTCCACAAGGAGTAAAACCTGGAATACAACGGTATAAAGGTCTTGGGGAGATGAATCCGGAACAGTTATGGGAAACGACGATGAATCCAGATAGTCGAACACTGTTGCAAGTAAGTCTTGAGGACGCAATTGAAGCAGATGAAACCTTTGACATGCTCATGGGTGAAAAAGTAGAACCGCGTAGAATTTTCATTGAAGAAAATGCTCTATATGTGAAGAATTTAGATATTTAAAAACGGAGAAATAAAGCGCAAGGTGCCTTTAACGACGTACTTCCTTTCGGAAGATGACGAAAGGAAGTACGTCGTTGGTGCCTGACGCTGGATGCCGGAAAATCGCTTCTAGCGAAAGAAAGGGAGGCTCCCAACAGTATGGCAGATGTACCAAACTCGAATATAAAAGAAATTAACCTCAGTCATGAAATGCGTTCATCCTTTCTTGATTATGCAATGAGTGTCATTGTTTCTCGGGCATTGCCTGATGTAAGAGATGGATTGAAGCCTGTTCACCGCCGGATTTTATATGCAATGAATGATCTTGGAATGACAAGCGACAAAGCATATAAAAAGTCAGCACGGATCGTCGGTGAAGTAATCGGAAAGTATCATCCACATGGTGATTCAGCTGTATATGAAACGATGGTACGGATGGCACAAGATTTTAGCTATCGGAATATGCTTGTTGAAGGACACGGAAACTTTGGATCTGTTGACGGTGACTCAGCAGCAGCGATGCGTTATACAGAAGCAAGAATGTCAAAAATTTCGATGGAGCTTGTGCGAGATCTAAATAAAGACACGATTGATTATAAAGATAATTATGATGGATCCGAAAAAGAGCCGGCTGTTTTGCCTGCCCGCTTCCCGAATTTACTCGTTAACGGTTCTTCTGGAATTGCAGTAGGTATGGCTACGAATATTCCGCCACATCAGCTTGGTGAGGTGATCGATGGCCTGCTAGAATTAAGCCGGGATCCTGATATCACTATTCCAGAATTAATGGAATATATTCACGGTCCTGACTTTCCAACAGCCGGCTTGATCGTTGGAAGAAGCGGAATACGAAAAGCGTATGAGACAGGACGCGGCTCCATTTTAATGCGAGCAAAAGTAGAGATTGAAACGAAGCCGAATGGCCGGGAAACGATTCTTGTACATGAACTTCCATATCAAGTGAACAAAGCGAGATTAATTGAACGAATTGCAGAGCTTGTTCGCGAGAAGAAAATTGATGGATTGACAGATTTACGCGATGAGTCAGACCGTACTGGTATGAGAATCGTAATGGAAGTGCGCAGAGACGCAAATGCGAATGTCATATTGAATAATTTATATAAAATGACTGCCCTTCAAACAAACTTTGGTATTAATATGCTTGCGTTGGTTGATGGACAACCTAAAGTTTTAAACTTAAAGCAATGTCTTTATTATTATTTAGAGCATCAAAAAGAGGTTATTCGCAGAAGAACCCAATTTGAATTAAGAAAAGCTGAAGCTAGAGCTCATATTCTTGAAGGATTAAGAATTGCACTCGACCATATCGATGCAATTATTAGTTTGATTCGTGGGTCAGCAACAACTGAAATTGCCCGCGCTGGCTTAATTGAACAGTTTCAATTGAGTGAAAAGCAAGCACAAGCCATTCTTGATATGCGTCTTCAACGCTTGACTGGTTTGGAGCGGGAAAAAATTGAAGAGGAGTATCAAGAGCTCCTGAAGTTAATCGCGGAATTAAAGGCGATTTTAGCCGACGAGGAAAAGGTTTTAGACATTATTAGGGAAGAATTACTTGAGATTAAAAGTCGATTCGATGATGGGCGCCGTACAGAAATTATTGCAGGCGGCATCGAATTTGAAGATGAAGACTTAATTCCAAGAGAAAATATTGTTATAACTTTAACGAAAAATGGCTATATTAAACGATTGCCAATTTCGACCTATCGCAGTCAGCGAAGAGGTGGTCGCGGAATTCAAGGAATGGGAACGAATGATGATGATTTCGTTGAACATTTAATGACGACATCGACGCACGATACGATTTTATTTTTCACAAATAAAGGAAAAGTATATCGGACGAAAGGGTATGAAATACCTGAATACAACAGAACAGCTAAAGGATTGCCGATCATTAATTTACTCGGAATTGAAAAAGACGAATGGATTAATACAATTATTCAGGTTGAAGAATACAGTGAAAATGGTTATTTATTCTTTGCAACAAAGCATGGAATTGTTAAGCGTACGCCAGTCACTGCGTTCGAAAACATTAGAAATAATGGGTTAATCGCTCTTGGTTTACGAGAGAATGATGAACTAATTTCTGTGAAGCTGACAGATAATGATAAAAATATCATTATGGGTACGAAGAAAGGCTTATTAATTCGTTTCCATGAAACCGATGTTAGACCAATGGGGAGAACGGCAACAGGTGTGAAAGGAATTTCCTTATCTGATGAGGATGAAGTTGTAGGAATGGACATCCTTGAAGATGATCATGATGTACTTGTTGTAACGATGAATGGATTCGGAAAAAGAACTCCTGCGAGTGAATACCGTATTCAAACCCGTGGAGGAAAAGGATTAATTACGAGCAATATTACCGAAAGAACAGGATCGATCGTCGCGGTTGAAACTGTTCAGGGTGACGAAGACTTAATGATCATTACTGCCGGTGGAATTCTCATTCGAATGGATGTTGGTGATATATCTGTCCTTGGTCGAAATACTCAAGGTGTTACATTAATTCGACTTGGCGATGAAGAATATGTAGCCACTGTTGCAAAGGTTGAGAAAGAAGAGGAAGAACATCCGGAAGCGACGGAAAATGAAGAAGATACGGTTAATGAATAGAAAGATGTAAAAAAGACTGCTTGCAGCAAAGAAGAGAAAAGCACAACTGTCCGTTTAATGTTTCATTTAACAGTGGACATATATCTTTTGAAAAAAAGGACGTCAATGGACGTCCTTTTTTGATACAATCATTGTAAAAGTAAATGGAGCGGAGTTGGGGTTTGATGGTGAAGATAAGGGTAGAAGAAGTAAAGCCCGGCTTTATTTTACAAAAGGATGTTATGGGGAAAACAAAGAATCCAATTATCCCGGCAAACACTGTGTTAACCAATCAACATATTCAAATTTTAAATATGTTCTTCATTCATGAAGTGTATGTGCAAACAGCTGCTAAATTGAATAAAGATAGTAAAGAGAAAGTATCGGATGATTCTTTTTATTCCTCCTATACAAAGGCTGTTGAATACTATAAAAGAGAGTTTCATTCATGGCAAGCAGGGATTAATGTGAATATAGCGAATATTAGACGAATTCTACTTCCATTAATGGAAATATATAAAAGTGAAAAAAATTGGTTGAAAAGAATTCATCTTTACTCAACAAAAGAAGATTATTTATTTCATCATGCGATTGGCGTTGCCCTTATTTCGCATTTTATTGCTGAAGAGCTTAATTATGATAAAGGGCAATCACTTCAAGTAGCATTAGCAGGCTGCTTAGCAGATTGTGGTATGGCAAAAGTAAGCTCAACAATTTTAAGGAAAAAATCTGCATTAAACGAAGCTGAATGGCAGGAAATAAGGAACCATCCTGTGTATAGCTACCAAATGGTAAAAAGCATTTCAATTTTAAAGCCGGAAACAAAACTAGCAATTTTACAACATCATGAGCGTCTAAACGGTAGCGGTTACCCAATGGGGGAAACGGGATTGCGAATTCATACACAGTCAAAAATTATTGCTATTGCCGATATTTATCATGCAATGACAACGAAAAAGGCATATAAGGAAACGAAATCACCATTTAAAACATTGCAAGTAATGGAAGAGGATTTGTTCGGGCAATTAGATATTAAGATTTTTAAAATTTTATCTGAAGCTATTGCTTCCTTTTCAGTCGGTGCTCAACTGGAATTATCTGATGGTAGAGTCGGAGAAGTCATTTATAAGAAGCACGATGCGAATACACGACCGCTAATAAAAATAATTGATAGCGATGATATCATTGATTTGGAACGGAATCGACAATTGTATATTGAAAAAGTAATTAATGAATAAATGGATAAGAAAAGGTTGTTTCAATTATGCAACAGCCTTTATCCATTTTCGGAAAAGATAAACTTTAATAAAACTATTGCAAACCTATGAATATCTTGTTATATTAATAAACGTGCTTACGGGCACGAAAAAAAACATTTGACATTGAATGTTTGATATAGTATTATTGAAAGGTCGCCTCAAGAAGACGACAAACAAGTTTGATCTTTGAAAACTGAACGAAACGAACGTTAAATTAATTTTCAAACAATGGTTTTAACCATTGCCAGCAAGAGTAAGGATCAACGACTAAGAACGTCACATCCTGTGACAACGTCGTTGTGACTCGCATCGTGCGAGCCTAAACTTCTTTTATGAGAGTTTGATCCTGGCTCAGGACGAACGCTGGCGGCGTGCCTAATACATGCAAGTCGAGCGAATGGATGGGAGCTTGCTCCCTGAAGTTAGCGGCGGACGGGTGAGTAACACGTGGGCAACCTGCCTGTAAGACTGGGATAACTTCGGGAAACCGGAGCTAATACCGGATAATTTCTTTCCTCGCATGGGGAAAGGTTGAAAGGCGGCTTCGGCTGTCACTTACAGATGGGCCCGCGGCGCATTAGCTAGTTGGTGAGGTAACGGCTCACCAAGGCAACGATGCGTAGCCGACCTGAGAGGGTGATCGGCCACACTGGGACTGAGACACGGCCCAGACTCCTACGGGAGGCAGCAGTAGGGAATCTTCCGCAATGGACGAAAGTCTGACGGAGCAACGCCGCGTGAGTGATGAAGGTCTTCGGATCGTAAAACTCTGTTATCAGGGAAGAACAAGTATCGGAGTAACTGCCGGTACCTTGACGGTACCTGACCAGAAAGCCACGGCTAACTACGTGCCAGCAGCCGCGGTAATACGTAGGTGGCAAGCGTTGTCCGGAATTATTGGGCGTAAAGCGCGCGCAGGCGGTCTCTTAAGTCTGATGTGAAAGCCCACGGCTCAACCGTGGAGGGTCATTGGAAACTGGGAGACTTGAGTGCAGAAGAGAAGAGCGGAATTCCACGTGTAGCGGTGAAATGCGTAGAGATGTGGAGGAACACCAGTGGCGAAGGCGGCTCTTTGGTCTGTAACTGACGCTGAGGCGCGAAAGCGTGGGGAGCGAACAGGATTAGATACCCTGGTAGTCCACGCCGTAAACGATGAGTGCTAAGTGTTAGAGGGTTTCCGCCCTTTAGTGCTGCAGCAAACGCATTAAGCACTCCGCCTGGGGAGTACGGCCGCAAGGCTGAAACTCAAAGGAATTGACGGGGACCCGCACAAGCGGTGGAGCATGTGGTTTAATTCGAAGCAACGCGAAGAACCTTACCAGGTCTTGACATCCTCTGACAACCTTAGAGATAAGGCGTTCCCCTTCGGGGGACAGAGTGACAGGTGGTGCATGGTTGTCGTCAGCTCGTGTCGTGAGATGTTGGGTTAAGTCCCGCAACGAGCGCAACCCTTGATCTTAGTTGCCAGCATTTAGTTGGGCACTCTAAGGTGACTGCCGGTGACAAACCGGAGGAAGGTGGGGATGACGTCAAATCATCATGCCCCTTATGACCTGGGCTACACACGTGCTACAATGGATGGTACAAAGGGCTGCAAGACCGCGAGGTTTAGCCAATCCCATAAAACCATTCTCAGTTCGGATTGCAGGCTGCAACTCGCCTGCATGAAGCCGGAATCGCTAGTAATCGTGGATCAGCATGCCACGGTGAATACGTTCCCGGGTCTTGTACACACCGCCCGTCACACCACGAGAGTTTGTAACACCCGAAGTCGGTGGGGTAACCCTTTTGGGAGCCAGCCGCCGAAGGTGGGACAGATGATTGGGGTGAAGTCGTAACAAGGTAGCCGTATCGGAAGGTGCGGCTGGATCACCTCCTTTCTAAGGAATATTGTTGGCAGCTAGGCCAACAAAAA
>NZ_JAGYPD010000010.1 GCF_018343515.1 Bacillus sp. FJAT-50079
ACGATTGGACGTCCTACCTGGTCGATGATTTTCTGGACTAGCGGTTCAAGCATATTACTATCGTGAACATTTCCTGGAGTGACGATGTTTGCGAGTACAAATCCCTTCTCGTCCGTAGCAGCGTGAAAAGAATAGGCAAATTGCTTTGTCCGTTCATCCTTAACGTAATAACCACTCTCAGGGTCCGTTGTCGATTCTTTAATCTCCTTGTACTCTTCTGTTTCAAACTTTTCCGGTGGGAATGGTTTCTTCCCGTTCTTTTCACGATCAAGGTTGAGCTCCTCCTGGAGCCTCTTCTCATAAGCTCGCGTCTCTTTACGAACAACCTTCTTCTCGAACTTTCTCTTATTCGCACTCGCTTTAACATGGGTCGAATCAATGAAGACATGATCTGGGCTGAGAAGCCCACGATTTGTCACTTCGTTTAGAACTTTATAGAAAATCTGCTCGAACAGATCAGTATCTGCAAATCGACGGACATAGTTTTTCCCAAACGTGGAGAAGTGAGGAACCTCGGTATGAAAGCCAAAGCCTAGAAACCAGCGATATGCCACGTTCGTTTCAATTTCCTTGATTGTCTGGCGCATGGAGCGGATGCCGAAGGTATACTGAATGAATGTCATCTTGATCAGCACTACAGGATCTATGCTGGGTCTACCGATGGTCGAGTAAAGATCTTCAACTAATGGATAGATGAAGGAGAAATCAATAGCCGCATCTAGTTTGCGAACTAGATGATTTTGAGGAACCAACTGCTCTATGGTCAGCATTTCCAACTGTTCGCGCTCATTGATTTGATTCTTCGTCATCATATCCATCACCTCCTATTTTTAATAAGAAATACCGTTGATTGGAGCGTAGGGCGGCGACTCCTGCGGGAACAGCGCGAGCTGAAGACCCTGGACTGAGCACAGCGAGGGAAGCGGCTGAAGCCGTGCCCGCGGAACGCGTCCGCCCGAAGCGGAAATCAACTTTCCTAGGTTACCACTATTTTAAAAGAAAAAAGACCGTAGGCAAACACCTAAATTTCTGTGTTTGTCTACAGTCTGAGACGATTTATAGAATCGTCTTTTTTCAATCTTTTAATGTTGATTTTTAGCGGAAAGCACGAAGGCTCACCGAAATGCTACGAATTTCCTTCAAGCGGTGAAGGAAAACATATTTAACGTCCTAGCTTGCCACTCGCCCCGCGGAAAGCGAAGTGCCTGGAGCGGAAATCAACAGTTTTCAATTTACCTTTGGATTGCATTCACTTTCCCACATTTTCTCAAAAAACGGCTGCCCCTTTATTAAATTTTCACATAATGTCATATGTTTTTCATTCCAACCTAGCTTCACTTCTTCATACAAACAGGTCCAAATCTCTTCAAACTCCATTTTTTGAATATCATGATATTTATGCGGACTCCATTCTGTATACCAATAACGAATTTCCGGTGTACTTTTTGAATGATACAGCTGTTCAAGCGCCATAAACATTAATTGCTTTAATTGCCGCTCTCTCCTCGTTAACCCGAACATTAATTCAGGTGCAGGTGATAGAATATTATGCTCCTTTTTAGCTACCTCTTGATTATATTTGTATTTTTCAGGCTTATTATTTGCGATCATCTCATATGCCAGCTGCTCTTGCCTTGGAATAAGTCTGCTTTTTCTTAACGGAATCGAATAGCCAATCGTATCAACTGCTAGTATTCCCATGCCATCTGTCACAACGAAACAGTATTCCAATTGAATTCGTTCATGGTTTTTCCGTAAATATGCTTTTTTATGAATATCACTTAATAATGCTTCTGGCAATTCAGCCAAGTGGTTTTCAATATAATCAAAAAGATCAGGCTCAACGATTAATAAAGGTACTTGATCAAGTAGCTCTATTACATCTTCCCCTCTTCGCCACTCATGAAAATGGCAAACACTGTATCCGTTCTCTTCGCCTTCAAACCAATTTACCCAAACATCATGAAGATATAGCATTCCGAACCCCTCGCTTCATAACTATTTGTCAATCAGTATAGGCAGCTCTTAATAAAATTATTCCTCGTATCCATTTTCACTAGGTATATATAGGGAAATCGTAATAACCAACAGTCCAAATGGTAATAAATAGCATTCCGGTCGACGAGCGATATATAATAAAAAATCGATATATGAGTGTCCTGCTGCCAATAAATTTAAATATGCAATCGTACTTACTCCTCCTGCGACAGCTAGTCCGAAACCAATAAGAAATACGATTGTTCGAAACATCATTAGATCACCACACGCCCACTCTTTTTTGTTCAGCTACTATTCATTACTATGTCGGATATTTTATAGATAGTCGTCATCAATAGAAAAACCTTCCGATTTGGAAGGCTTATTCGTCTAAAAAGTGATTATTTACGAGCAATTTTTCCGCTTGAATATCAAATGACTCTTTTATTGATAGAGAGTTATTTCTCAAATAGCCATCGACCAATTTGCCACCAATCGCATAGCCCATCATTCTCGGGATCCTTCTTCGCCCAAGCAATAGATCATCATGTAACACGCTCTCTCTATTTGCTGCTACATTTGGCTCGTATATGTGTTTCCAATAATATTTCAGCATTTCACTAGAAAAATCGTTCTCCCATCTTGCTGTAAATTTCTTACCACAATATAAAAGCACTGCATGTTCTGCCAATCCTTCAATCATTAACGAATCAAGCAATGTATACTCGGATATTTCCTTTTTCTGTTTCGCCATCCTCGCCGCATGATGATATTCGTGAATGAATAATGCTTCCCACCCTTTCTCATCTTTTTCATCTGTTAAAAATAAAAAAATTTTATTTTTATATGCAAGCCCGGATCGGCCTTTTAGGCGCTCCCGAAAAAAAGATTGATGTAGATCAATGGGAAAAATATAAATATCTACTTCTGGTCCACTCCACTTTTTCTTGTATAAACGATAAAAACGATCAACTTTATTCCAAACATCCTGCTCTTTCAATTTTTTAACTACATCCCTTGTTTGTTCTGATGGCTCATACATCCCAAACCGTTTTACGTAATAGTAAAAACTTCGGCTATCAACTTCTGGTACTGCAAGTTCACAAAGCTTGAATGGATTAGTAAAATGCTCCTCAAGCCACTCATCGGTTTTTATGATTCCCATAAGCGCACCTCCTTTACTTATGATATTTACATTTGGAAACTTGGTGTGCGTAAAATATGAAATAAAGGAAAACACTTGCAATTGGAAAGTTAAGTGAATTTGAAAAACCACAGTCAAAAAATGACTGTGGTTCATTCGATATGATCGCCTTGAACAATTATTCATATTTTTTAAATGCAAGTGTTGCGTTATGACCGCCAAAGCCAAGTGAATTACTTAAAGCAGTTTTTACATCCGCCTTACGTGCTTCGTTTGGAACATAATCAAGATCACATTCAGGATCAGGTGTTTCAATATTCATTGTCGGTGGTAAAATTCCTTCTTTAAGCGCTAGACAAGTAAATATCGCTTCAACTCCACCGGCAGCGCCAAGTAAATGGCCTGTCATTGATTTTGTCGAGCTTATGGCTAACTTATAAGCATGATCACCAAATACTTCTTTCACTGCCATCGTTTCATACTTATCATTATAAGGAGTACTTGTACCATGTGCATTAATATAATCAATGTCCTCAGGTGCAAGTCCACCATCGTTGATCGCCATTTTCATTGCACGAGCGCCGCCTTCACCACCAGGGGCTGGAGCCGTAATATGATAAGCATCACCCGTCGCACCATAACCAACAATTTCGGCATAAATATGTGCACCGCGATTTAACGCATGCTCAAGTTCCTCAAGAACAATAATTCCTGCCCCTTCCCCAATAACGAAACCGTCACGATTTAAATCAAATGGGCGGCTCGCTGTTTTTGGATCTGGATTTGTTGATAATGCTGTGTTTGCACAAAACCCTGCTACGGACATTCGTGTAATTGGCGCTTCTGCTCCCCCAGCGATCATCGCTTGCGCATCTCCACGCTGAATGACTTTAAATGCATCACCAATTGAATTTGTTCCCGTTGCACATGCAGTTACTGTACAAGAGTTCACACCTTTCGCTCCTAAATAGATGGAAACTTGTCCAGCCGCCATATCAGGAATCATCATTGGAACGAAAAACGGACTAACGCGGCGATATCCTCTTTTTTGGAACGTCTCGAATTGATTTTCCAACGTTTCAAGTCCACCAATTCCTGAACCGATCCATACACCAACATCGGTTGCATTCGATTCATCGATTGTCAGTTTTGAATCCTCAACCGCCATCATTGCGGCTGCAAGCGCATAATGGGTAAAACGGTCCATCTTTCTTGCTTCTTTTCGTTCAACGTATTTTTCAATATCAAAATCTTTTACTTCCGCCGCTACTTTTGCCGGATATTGTTCAGCATCAAGTCTTGTAAGCGGACCAATACCTGATTGTCCAGCAATAATATTTTTCCATGTTGTTGCGGCATCATTTCCTAACGGTGATACCGCACCAATACCTGTTACTACAACTCTTTTTTTCATTTTTACCATCTCCTTCTATTCCGATCAAGAAGATTAACTTCTACTTTTTAGCGACCCCATTTTAATGTAATGGCTCCCCATGTAAGACCGCCGCCAAATCCAACCATTACTATTATATCATCATCTTTAATTTTTCCAGCTTCTAATTCTTCAGCTAAAGCCATTGGAATCGAAGCGGATGATGTGTTTCCATATTTTCGAATCGATTTTGACATTTTTTCTTCAGGTAAATCAAGGCGCTGTCTTGCCGATTCCATAATTCTAATATTCGCTTGATGAGGAATTAAGTAGTCAACATCGTCTTTTGTTAATCCAGCCTTTTCAAGCACGTTAATTGATGACTCTCCCATTTGTCTAACGGCAAATTTAAACACTTCGCGTCCATTCATCATAATGTATTCGTCTTGATATAGATGTTTTCCTCCTGTCCCATCTGCACCAAGCTCAAATGACAAGATGCCGCGTCCCTCGGAAACGGGCGCTAAAACAGCCGCACCAGCACCATCACCAAAGAGCACCGCTGTGTTACGATCCTTCCAATCAGTAATTCCTGATAATTTCTCAGCTCCAACGACGAGAATATATTTTGCCGTTTCACTTTCAATAAATTGCTTCGCTGTTGCCATCCCATACATGAAGCCGGCACATGCAGCACTTACATCCATAGCTGAAGCCTTCACACATCCAAGTCTTTCTTGGAGAATACATGCAACAGTCGGAAACGGGCGGTCAGGTGTAACTGTTGCGACAAGAATCATATCGATTTCTTCTGGGCTAATTCCTGCATCCGCGATCGCAAGCTTCGCTGCTTCATAGGCCATATCTGACGTCGATTCATCATCAGACGCGATCCTTCTCTCTTCAATTCCTGTCATTGTTCTGATCCATTCATCAGATGTATCCATAATTTTCTCTAAATCTTTATTCGTTAACACTTTTTCAGGTGCGTATTTACCTACTCCGATAATTCCGGCATTCATCGTAACAATCCCTACTTTCCCTTACATCACTTTGTCATCACATATTAAGACTTGGTACTAATTATAACACCAAGCATAATAACATATCAACGTATAATTTTGGGAGTTTTTTTCACCAGCTACTCTTTCATTTTTTATCTATTCTTCATCGATTTGTCAATCATCTACTCTTTCCAAAGAAATATTGTTCAAATTGATCTACTTCCGGTAGAGATGTTTGTAAAGCTTCTATCTTCTTTTCATAATTCAACGTATGATTCGTTATAAAATATTCAATGATATTAGCATGCTGTTTCAACTGCTCTTTCATCATTTCTATTTTTTCATACATCGCTTGCCCACTTCGATCCATCGCAGTCGGTTGTAGAAAAATAAATAATGTGTCATCACATCGGTTAGTCTGATAAAACATTTCGACTAAGCGAATCAATTGTATTTGAAGTCGATCATCTCCTTTTTCATAATAATCAATTAGAGGAATAATCACATAGTTAATCGGTATCGAATCAAATCGTTCCATTTCACCTTCATTTTCATCATTGTACAGTGTTAATGTGAGGTTGGCATTTCTACCTATCAACATCCATTGCTCTACATGTCTTTCCGTTTGCCACATTTCATGATCAAGCGCATCAACGAGCAAGCCTTGATCAAGAAGTTGAACGCATGCTTTGAAACCAATCGGCTGTCTTGCGGCAAATACAATCGCTTTTTTCATGATGGATCCTCCTTAATATTTCCTATCACCATCTTATGTAAAAAAAACATAAGCTTTCCTGCTTTGCTTCTTTATCATTTTTAGGAACTATGGTATTATTGATTGGTCGAGATACTCGTGAAAATAACTACATAGATATCTTTCTTGGAATTGAGGTGGATAGAATGAAATTTGTTTGGACTTTTATTTGGGGATTCGCTCTTACTCATATGCTTGCATACGTAGCAAATTCAATGCTTGGTACTCCATATGAGTTTGGAACCGCATCAATATTAGCAATTGGAGCAATTATTTTGATTTGTTTAGTTGCTACTTTAGCTCCAGCACCACCATCAGAACAGCAATAAAAAAACTCGCATATGAGCGAGTTTTTTTATTTTCTTATATTGATTTTTAATTGGTCATCCTCCACATTAACAACGATCGTATCGTATGGATGAACATGTCCAGCAATGATTTCCTTTGCGACCAATGTTTCAATCTTGCTTTGTAAAAAGCGTTTTAACGGTCTAGCCCCATAAACAGGATCATAAGCGGCTTCGGCGATAAATTCTTTTGCCTTTTTCGTGATCTCCAACTGAATATATTGTTCATTCAGTCTCGCTTGTAATTCCCCTGCTAATTTCGAAACGATCCCAGCAATGTTTGCTAAACTTAACGGTTTAAATAAAATTATATCATCAACCCGATTTAAAAATTCCGGTCGGAACGATCCGCGCAATTGACCGAGAACAAGCTCTTTCGTCTTTTCGTCAATCATCTCTTCATCTTGTTCACGCTCTAATAAATAAGCTGAACCGATATTGGACGTCATTATAATAACCGTATTTTTAAAATCAATCCGCCTTCCTTGAGAATCAGTAATCCTTCCATCATCAAGCACTTGCAATAAAATATTAAATACTTCGGGGTGAGCTTTTTCGATTTCATCAAGTAAAATAACCGAATATGGCTTCCTTCGTACAGCTTCGGTTAATTGCCCGCCTTCTTCATAGCCGACATATCCTGGGGGCGCTCCAATTAACCTTGAGACAGCATGCTTTTCCATGTATTCCGACATATCGATGCGAATCATTTGTTCCTCACTATCAAACAATGTTGCAGCTAGCGCTTTTGCTAACTCGGTTTTCCCCACACCTGTGGGACCAAGGAAAATGAAAGAACCGATCGGACGATTCGGATCTTTAATGCCTGCTCGCGCACGTAAAACCGCATTGCTCACAAGCTCCACCGCCTCGTCTTGACCAATCACTCGCTCATGTAATATACTTTCTAACCGCAATAATTTTTCTCGTTCCCCTTCCACAAGCTTCATAACGGGGATCCCTGTCCATCTTGACACAATATCAGCAATCTCTTCCTCGGTTACTTCTTCCTTTACTAAGCGATTTTCATCCTCTTGTTTCATCGCCAATTGTTCTTCAAGCTCTTTCAATTCTTTTTCAAGCGCGGGAATTCGCCCATGACGGAGCTCGGCGGCACGGTTTAAATCATACTCGCTTTCTGCATCTTCTAGCTCACGCCGGAGCTTATCTAATTGCTCACGTTTTTCCTGGAGATGCATAATTTCATCTTTTTCGGTCTGCCATTTCGCCTTCATTTGATGTGCTTTTTCTTTAAATTCGGCTAACTCCCTTTGTAAAAGCTGAAGTCTTTCCTTGCTTGCTTCATCTTCTTCCTTTTGCAATGCCGCCTCTTCTATTTCCAATTGCATGACTCGTCTTGTTACTTCGTCGAGCTCACTTGGCATCGAATCAATTTCAACACGAATATTTGCACATGCTTCATCAATTAAATCAATCGCTTTATCAGGCAAAAAACGATCGGTAATATAGCGATCTGAAAGAGTGGCAGCAGCAACAAGGGCACGATCATGAATATTTACACCGTGATGAATCTCGAACCGTTCTTTTAATCCCCGTAAAATTGAAATCGTATCTTCAACCGTTGGTTCTGGAACGAGCACCTTTTGAAATCTTCGTTCTAACGCTGGATCTTTTTCAATATACAGCCGATATTCATCAAGTGTTGTGGCACCGATACAATGAAGCTCACCTCTTGCAAGCATTGGCTTCAACATATTCCCAGCATCCATCGAGCCTTCTGCTTTTCCCGCACCAACAATCGTATGAATTTCATCGATAAACAACAAAATTTTTCCTTCACTGCTCTTGATCTCATGGAGTACAGCTTTTAATCTTTCTTCAAATTCCCCTCTGAATTTAGCACCGGCAATGAGCGCTCCCATATCAAGTGAGAATACGGTTTTATCTTTTAAGCCTTCCGGCACATCTCGTCTGACGATTCGTTGCGCTAGCCCTTCAACAATCGCCGTTTTCCCGACACCCGGTTCACCGATTAGCACGGGATTATTTTTTGTTTTTCTCGATAAAATTCGAATCACATTTCGAATTTCATTGTCGCGGCCAATGACGGGATCAATTTTCCCTGCCTTTACTTCTGCAACTAAATCTCTGCCATATTTCTTTAGCGCCTCATATGTAGCTTCTGGATTTTGAGATTCCACACGCTGTCCTCCTCTCATTTGTTCAATTTCCGCTTGCAAAGCTTGCTTCGTCACCCCTTGCCTTTGTAGAAATAAGAAAAGCTCATTATTTTTAAGTTCCATTAATGCAAGAATAAAATGTTCGATTGAAAGATATTCGTCCGTAAAATCTGCCTTTACTTGTTCCGCCTTTTGCAGGACATGCTGTAATTCTGAGTTTATATATTGTCCGCCTTTTATCCCTTTTCCAGTCACTTGTGGTAGCTTGTTTATAAGTCGATCAATTTCTAATTGTAAGCTGCTGCGCGGCACACCCGCTCGTTCATATAAATTGGTTAATAAGCTATCGCTTTTTTCTGAGAAAGCTTTCCAAAGATGAGTGATTGTTATTTCCGGATGGTTAAGACGGACAGCCGTTTGTTGAGCTTCTGCAAATGCTTCTTGAACAGTCGTAGTCATTTTACTTAAATCCATACTTTTTTATCCACTCCTTCAATGTAAAAATAGCGGAAGCTCGTAAAGAGCATTCCGCTATATTTTTCCCCATCTAACATTGGTCAAACAGATATTAAGAAATGCCGAGCGCAATTTTGGCATAGCGGGACATTTTATCTTTTGTCCACGGTGGGCTCCAAACGATATCAACCTCAGTTTCCTTCACTTCAGGAATATCTGCTAATGCAGCTTGCACTTGATCAACAATCACTCCTGCAAGCGGACAACCCATCGATGTGAGCGTCATCGTAACGGTCGCCTTACCATCTTCATCTAAGTCCACTTCATAAACAAGACCAAGATTAACTATATCAATACCAAGCTCAGGGTCAATGACTTGTTCCAGAGCACCAAGTATATTTTCTTTCATTGCTTCATCCATCAATCAACACTCCTTCCAAATAATCCGTCTACCTCTATCATACCAAACCTACTGGAAAAACAAACTAAAAAGTGTTTATTCATTAGAGATGCTGATCAAACCAATCAATTGTTTGTAAAAATGCTTCTCTGCTCACTTTATGATCCGCTTGTTCATCAACAATAAAACGAATATGCGCGGGATTTTGATCTTTTATTTCTTCGTAAAATTCATATGTAGGCTGAAATGGAACAATAGGATCCTTTTTTCCATGCCAAAATAAAATTGGTCGATTAGCGACTGCTTCTTTTTGTTGAGTAAGATCATATTTCTTTAAATGTGCATACATTTCCTCTAGTTTCTCATCGGAAAAAGGAATGTTCACCCCAGTATTTTTTAATTGTGAAATTTGCAGGCGGGCAAACTGTTCATAAGCGGGACAGCCCATTAAACTAACAGCAACCTTTATCCATGGATATTGAGTTAAAGCACCAAAAGTGACGATTCCTCCCATTGAAGTGCCCACCAGTCCAATTCGGTCACGATCGACAAGCCCTTTCGCTATGTATTCGTCCTTTATCTGTGCTAGCTCCGCAATCGTTTGTATAACAATATCCCAAAATTGATAGGTCATTTCATTTAGAGCAAGCCCATGATTTCGTTCACCATGCAAATTAGCTTCAGGCAATAATACGCGAAAACCTTTTTCAGCTAGTAAATAAGCGTAATGGAGATTATGCTCCTTTGCAGAGGTAAATCCATGGATAAATATAACAAGTGGAAGTGATTCCTGCCTTTTCGTTGCTTTAACGATATGTAGAAGCGGTATTTTATCTACTTGTTCGTGATGAATCTCAATCAATGATCTTCTCCCCTTTTCCAACCATTTCCTATTATTTAAGTTTATCATTCATTATTTGAATTTCCAAAGAAATTGGCAATACTTTCTCGGGTCACTGAAGCAATCGTTGTGCACAATATATGTTGAAAGCAGCAAGCGTTTCTCTCTAATTTCATAAAGGCGGTGTTGGATTTGAGCAAAAGGAGCAAGTCTAAGCGCTTCATCCATCAAGGAAAAAATGCAGTAGAGCTACATGCTGAACGTTTTCCGTACCGATCGACTTTAGCAGAGGCAGAAGAGAAGAAAATCACGGACCCTACGCTGGGAGGAATTGAATAATGGGAAAAGATCAACTTTTTCAAGAAGCAAGACATTTCGTAGAACTGGCCCAGACACTTGCTTCTGAAAATAACGATCCTCATGAACAGGCAAAAGCACTAGCAGTCGCAAAAAATGCCGTTTCATCAGCTTTTGCCAATTCAACTTTCGCACAACAGCGGCAGCTTCGTGAGTTTCAAGATACGCTTGATCGCCTTCAATGATATAAAGCGAAAGCGCCTCTCGATATGCGCTTTCGCTTTATTCTTTTCGGAAAAAGCCAAATACATCGGTCGTTTGAACAATATTTGTAAAAGCATGTGGATCAATTTCCTTAATAATATGTTCTAATTCGAATAATTCATAGCGGGTAATGACGATGATCATCATTTCCTTCTCCTCATTTGAAAAAGCCCCTTTTGCTGGTACGACCGTAATTCCTCGTACCATGCGAGCATGGATTGCTTCTTTTAATTCCGAGGTTTTCTTCGTAATGATCATCGCTGTTAATTTTTGATGACGCGTATGAATCGTATCAATTACCCGCGTTGTCACATATAACGAAATCAATGTATATAATGCCTTATCCCATCCATAAATCGCTCCTGCCGAAATAATGATAATTGCATTTATGAGAAAAAAATACGTCCCGACTGATTTATTCAGCATACGCGATAGGACCATCGCGATAATATCTAACCCTCCTGTCGAAGCACCAACCTTTAACGTAATCCCTATTCCCACCGCTGTAATGACTCCCCCAAATACCGCATAAAGCATAATATCTGCGGAATCGCTTTGAATCGGGATAATTTCCAAAAACAGAGAAATGAAGATGACCGAGATGAAACTATACAATGTAAATGCCTTTCCTACTTTTTTCCATGCTAAAATAATAACTGGAATATTAAAGACAAATAGTAAGATCCCTGTGGAAACATGAAAAGTGGTAAAATCATCGACGATATTGGCAACTAATTGAGCCGCTCCCGTTAAACCACTCGCATATACGTTTGCTGGAATTAAAAAATAATTTAGCCCAATCGCAGTTAATAATGCGCCAAGGATAATAACAACCGTTATTTTTACATGTTCCCAAATCGAAAACTGCTGACTCCTCATACATTCCCTCCTCATCGTTAAGTTTTTAAAAATCCAAAAACAACTTTATCGTTCTCTGACCTTTATGCTCTATTTAAAAACATCTATATTAGTTTTTCACATAATTCATCATTGTAAACACGGTTCATATTGTACTTTTCCTATAAAGCCAGTACACTTAAGAAAAGTGCAACGGAAAGGTGAGATATATGACAATTAAATTGTTTGCTGATAGTGCGGCCGACTTACCATTATCTTATTTTCAAGAAAATAATGTTCAACTAATTCCCCTGCAAGTACATATTGACGATCAAGAATATAGAGATCTAGAAACGATTAAGCCAATAGATTTGTACACTCAAATTCGCAATGGAAAAATGCCGAAGACATCACAAGCTTCACCACAGCTTTTACAAGAACTTTTTACAGATTTGGCCAAATCCGGACAGCCCGGCATTTATATCCCTTTGTCATCTGAGTTATCAGGTACGTATCAGACAGCTATGATGGTTAGTGAGCAAGTAAAGGAAGAATATCCAGATCTCGATTTAACGATCATTGATGGGAAATGTATTTCTCTTGGCCTCGGATTAGTCGTCCAATCAGCAGTCGAGTTAATTAAAAACGGTGCTTCAAAAGAGGAAATCATTCGAACTTTACAATCTCAATGCGATCATATGGAACATTTATTTACAGTAGAGGATTTGGATTTCCTAGCAAGAGGTGGCCGCCTCTCAAAAGCATCGGCTTTTCTCGGCGGGTTATTAAATATCAAACCACTTCTTCACGTGGAAAATGGAAAACTCGTTCCGATTGAAAAGATTCGCGGCAAGAAAAAATTAATCAAGCGAATGATCGATCTTATGGAAGAACGCGGTGTTGATTTGGAAAATCAGCGGATTGGAATTAGCCATGGGGATGATGAAGAAACAGCTTTATTAGTCAAAAAGATGATTGAAGAACGATTTGGAACGAAGAAATTTTATATTAATTTAATCGGTGCAGTCGTTGCATCACATGCTGGACCTGGCACCCTCGCCCTCTTCTTTTTAAATGAACAAGCAAAATGATTTCTTTCCATTCTGGTTATACTAATTTCTAAGCCTCTTTGGAAAGGAGCATTTACATGCGTTATAATACCTCAGACAACGACAAAAAAGCTCGGGATAATCAGGCAGCACATGAAGTGAAAAATAGCGTGCGTGAAAAAAATCGCAAAGCTGGAAAACATCAATATTCAAAGAAAACAGGTCATCTTTAAATGCTTTCGCCCCAAAGCTTATTCAACAGCTTCGGGGCTTTGTTTTTATAAACAAAATTGTCTATAATGAAGAAAAAGCCGGGGGTGGAGGAAAGAGATGGCAAAGGAAAATTCATTTGATATTGTTTCAAAAGTAGATCTATCAGAAGTAACAAATGCAATTAGTATCGCCATGAAAGAAATTAAAACACGTTATGATTTTAAAGGGAGTTCTAGCGATATTACCCTAGAAAACGGTGAGCTTGTACTCATCAGCGACGATGAGTTTAAACTTTCTCAATTAAAGGATGTATTAATAAGCAAGCTCATTAAACGCAATGTCCCTGTGAAAAACCTTGATTATGGCAAGCTTGAAAATGCCTTTAGCGGAAATGTTCGCCAAAGGGCGAAGCTAGTGCAAGGAATTGACAAGGAGAACGCCAAAAAAATTAATGCGATCATTAAAAACAGCGGGTTAAAAGTAAAGAGCCAAGTCCAGGATGAACAAGTGCGAGTAACAGGGAAAAACAGAGACGATCTTCAGCAGGTAATTAGTGCGATTCGAGCAGCGGACTTATCGATCGATGTGCAATTCGTCAATTATAGATAAAAGAATAAATTATGAAGCAGACGGGTATATCAAACATATGCCCGTCTTTTTTATGGAGTTTATTATTATAGGAGTGATCAAAAGATGAAGCAACAGCAGCAAAAACAAACATTACCAAAGCAAAAGCAAGATCATCAGCCAGGCGTTGAAACAGAGATGAATCCCGAGCCTAAATCGGTAAATCCTGCTTATCAAGGAAGTGGAAAACTCGCTGAAAAAGTAGCGATTATTACAGGTGGGGATAGTGGAATCGGCAAGTCGGTCGCGCTTTATTTTGCAAAAGAAGGCGCGGATGTCGCGATCTGCTATTTAGAAGAAGACCAAGATGCTGAAACAACAAAGCAGCTAATTGAAAAGGAAGGCAGAAAATGCCTTTTAATTAGAGGAGATATCGGGCAAGAAGCACATTGTAAAAACATCGTAGATCAAGTCATTGCTACCTTTGGCAAAATTGATGTGCTCGTGAATAATGCAGCAGAGCAGCACCCACAACCAAGTCTTTCACATATTACGGAAGCACAATTAGAAAAAACATTCCGTACAAATATTTATTCTTATTTCTTTTTAACGAAAGCTGTGCTGCCTCATCTGAAAGCTGGCAGCACGATCGTTAATACAGCATCAATCACTGCCTACGAAGGTAATCCAACTTTAATTGATTATTCCGCTACAAAAGGAGCGATTGTATCGTTTACTAGAGCATTATCAAATTCACTCGCTAAAACAGGAATTCGTGTGAACGGAGTGGCACCAGGTCCGATTTGGACACCATTAATCCCTTCCACCTTCACCGCCGAACAAGTGAGTACCTTTGGTTCAAGCCAACCGATGCAACGTCCAGGTCAGCCATATGAACTTGCCCCCGCTTACGTCTATCTTGCATCTGCTGACTCAAGCTACGTCTCGGGGCAAATCATCCACGTCAACGGCGGAGAAGTTGTTAACGGGTAGAGATTAAATAAAGCGAATGGAGAAAACTGAGCCGTTTTTCTCCATTCGCTTTAGTAACTTTACTAGGTTGAGCGATTGCTAACCGCGAGAACAGCTACTCATCAGGTTTACGAGCTGCTTCAAACAAGATACAACCCACTGTTCTGGATTTACGAGCCACTTCGAACAAGATACAAGCCACTTTCTCAGATTTACGAGCCACTTCGAACAAGATACTAGCCACTGTTCTGGATTTACGAGCCACTTCGAACAAGATACTAGCCACTGTTCTGGATTTACGAGCCATTTCGAACAAGATACAAGCCACTTTCCCAGATTTACGAGCCACTTCGAACAAAATACAAGCCACTTTCCCAGATTTACGAGCCACTTCGAACAAGATACAAGCCACTTTCCCAGATTTACGAGCCATTTCGAACAAGATACAAGCCACTCCTAATTAATTAGGGGTATCAAAAATCCGACTCATTCTTCGTGAGGAACTAGATTTATTTTTAAGCTGATGTTCAAGATATCTCCGTCTAGTATGCTTCAATAAAAAATGAACGAAGCAACGAGTATCGCGAGAATATGCTCGACCAGTGTATTTAACAAATAGGTAAAATTGAAAAGGCTGTCCAAGAAAGTCCGTTCTTTTGACTTTTGGACAGCCCCCGTGTTTAACAACCATTACGAAACTTGTTTTTTTCCACGTTTCCAAGCAATATATAAGAATAAAGCAAAGGCAATAAAAATGAAAAAGATCGAGAGGATAAATGGAATATTGTAGCCGCTTTTTGGAACTACTTTATATATTTCTGATGTTTCTCTCCCAACAAAAATATTAAACTCTCCTGTGTCGGTACGTACCATATCTGTTCCGATTAAACCACGTAACTCTTTATCTTCTTCAAACTGATCGACAGGAATGGAAACCGATTGGTCTTTCGTCGTGTTATTAATAGCGACAACAACCGTTTCTCCTTCGTATTCACGTGTAAAAATGGTCATCCCATTGTTTTCGTATAATACTTCCATCGTTCCTCTCGTTAACGCTTTTTGTTCTTGACGCACTTCTCCTAGCCTCACAATAAAATCGATTAATTCCTGATCGGCCCGAAAACCCATTAATGAACGGTTTTCCGGTTCCATTCCACCATCCACCGCTAATTCGGATGCATAGTAGATAACTGGAATTTCTGGTTGTGTGTACATATACGTTAACGCCAGCTTCCAGCGAGGGCCAGGATATTCGTTTGCGTTCACCATATCACGTGTAAATCTTTCCATATAACGATCATCGAAAAATGCAGATAACTGCCCAAGATCACGAACCGTCGCTTTACTTTCGTTCACAACCTCAAAAATAGGCTGTAATGATTGATCAGGCTGTGCAAATGCTTGTCTCAGTGGTGCGTTTAGTTTAGTATCCATAAAATTATCAATGCCGGCTTCTAGATAATTTGATATCTCTTCATATGATACGGTTGTGCCTGATGCAGAAATATAAAAATTAGGATCAGCCGCTTTTATTCCCGTTACAAAATTTTCTACAAAAGATAATGGTACATCCGTCATGTCATGTAAAAAATAACCATCTAGCTCTGTTTCCTTTTGCCACCATAAAGCCGCTTCAATTAAATATTGCTGTACTTCTTTATTAGTGAGTGCGAGATAAGGAGCTTCCCCTTCATATTGAAGCCACTCCTTTTTATCAGGACCCGTCGTCCATGGATGTTCTTTCCCGACTTGATGAATAGGGAATTCCAGGATTAATTTCATACCACGAGAATGCATTTCATTTATAAGCTTTTTC
Source organism: Bacillus sp. FJAT-50079 (assembly GCF_018343515.1). GTDB lineage: Bacteria > Bacillota > Bacilli > Bacillales > Bacillaceae_C > Lederbergia. The sequence continues at coordinate 16,452 of NZ_JAGYPD010000010.1, forward strand.
AATTCTTCAATTGTGCCAAAATGTTCCTCTGTTTGGTAATAATCGATAACCCATTCACCATGATATCCGCCTTCCCCATTGTCAAAAATCGGTGATAATTGAATGGCTGTGAAGCCCATATCTTGCAAATAATCTAATTTATTAATAATCCCTTGAAAGTCTCCCCCATTAAAACTATATGGGTCCTGCATATTAACATCAAAATCATTTTCTTCGTTTCCATTATTAAATCGATCAACGATTAATGAATAAATAATTTCATCTTTCCATACCCGCTCGTCCTTTTCGTTTGCAGCAACAGAAAAGCTAAAAAGCAGGGTTCCAATACATGTGAGTGCAATGATTTTTTTAAACAACGATGTCAACCTCCTAACAACGATTATTCGAAATATAAAGACATTTCTTCTAAACTAAAAAAACCGCTCAAAAGCGGCTTCTATTTACTGCACCTCGACGTAATTGCGTCCAAATCATTTCGAGCTCATACCCGCAGGATGCGGGTATGCAGCCGTTGCCGCTGGACGCGGCGAACTAGGTTGCCTTCCTAAGCTCCTCTAATAATTTGTGACATTCGCCAGAGGCTTAACTTGAATCAGCAAATCTTTATGTACTATAAGCGAAGCGTCAGGTACAGGAAGTTTGAATTCCCTTTGATTTCATCCGCCGCTTTTAGAAAGAGGAAACTCTGCTGATTCGAGTTAACTTATTTGATCCACCACCAACCGAGTGGAAGCTTAACACCTAAGAAAAACGTGACAATTAAAGCAATGAGAAAGATAGCCCAAAAAACTCCGGTCTTCTTTCCTTTCCCCATACGTACCAAAATCATTTCCATCATTGCAATGACGACGAGCCCGCCGAGAAACTTAATCCCATATAACGCTGGATCTCCACCACTGAATTTTACAAATAAAATAATTCCCGTTGCCATGATTAATAAATAAAACAATCGTAAGATCATTTGAACGATCTTTGTCGCTTTTTTATTGCCGCTTTTGTGTAAAATAAGTGCAACAACAAATAAAATGAGCGCAATCACCCATGTCGAAATATGGGCATGTGTGTTTTCAAACATCCTAACATTCCTCCTTTTATAAAACGTTTAATGCCATTGTCTCTTATCTTATCATAATTTGTTTTCATATTAGGAATGGTAGCCCTTCATTTCACAATATTGTTCAATTTCCCGATTTTTTCAATCTCAATCTCAATTTCGTCACCTTTTTGGAGAAAACGTGGCGGCTTAAAACCTTTTCCTACACCTGCTGGCGTTCCAGTAGCAATTATATCACCTGGCTCTAGTGTCATTCCTCTAGAAAGGACAGAGATGATTTCTTCAATCGGAAAAATAAAATGCTCCGTATTCGATTGTTGACGAATTTCCCCATTTACTTTCGTCGTAATCGATAACTTTCCTGGTTCTGGTAATTCCTCTTTATGAACGATCCAAGGACCAATCGGGCATGACGTATCCAAGCTCTTACCGATGAAAAATTGTTTATGCCGCTGCTGCAAATCCCTTGCCGTAATATCATTAATAATGGTGTAGCCAAAAACAAAGTCCAATGCTTTATCACGAGCAATATTTCTTCCCTTTTTCCCAATCACGAGGGCGAGCTCCCCTTCATAATCAAGCTCTGAAGTGAGCTTTTCATGACGTTCGATGGACTGAAGATGTCCAGTTACAGTCGTAGGAGCCTTTGTAAAGACCATGACATGCTCAGGAATATCAGCTTCACTTCCCATTTCAATCGCATGATCACGATAATTTTTCCCGACACACATAATATTCTTTCTCGGTCTTGTAAGCGGAGCTAACCAAGTAAGCTCATCAAACGATAAGAAATATTGTTCAGTTTCGCTCGCTTTACGATAAAGCTCTTTAACAAGCTTAGCACTATCCTCGCCGCCCTCAATCATTTCTTGAAGCGATGCAGGATAGTCGATTTGTTGATCTTTTGCAAACTGCACGATATCCCATACACCCAGTCTTGCTTCGTCTACGATTCCATATTTTTCGTTTTCATCCACCATAAAACTCATAAACTTCATTATGATCACCCCTGTTTCATTTTTCCATATGTCATCCATCGCCATAATTTTTCAATCGGCCCTTGCCGAAACTTCGAGAGCCAAATTTCAGCTAAGATCACTTGAATAATGTAAATAGCAATCGCGAGCCATGTAGCCACTGCCATCGATACTTGACCATACAACCCAAACCCATAGCTATAAAAAATAAGCGTCCCAATGATTGATTGTGTGATGTAGATAGTTAACGACATTCTTCCAGCAGATGCAACCGGCTTCAATAGTTTCGCAACAATTTTGCTATTCATCAGTAATATAATAATCGCAATATAACTGAAACCAAGAATTGGACCTCCAATCATATCTTGCACATATTGAATCGTAATCGAAGGTTTTATATAGAAGGGAAGCATTTTTACCGCGAGTCCAATCGGCAATGTGCAAAGCAAAATTAAAACCCATTTCAATTTTTGCTGATTTGCCCGTCTAAGCCATTGAAGTTTTGCCGCCCCTGCTCCGATTAGCATTAAAGGCAAAATAATAAAGATGAGTAATAAAATCCCATCTATTCCAACATTTAAAGACCAGTCTAAAAACCTTTGCCTCGTTATTTCTAAAAAACTACCTGTCGCATACGTGTCAGCTGATATTTGCAAACCCGCAACATCGGTAAAATCAGCAAGTGTTCCATCGCCAATATAAGAATAGGCGATAAATAATGTGCCAATGAAAACCTGCGGGAGGAAGTAAAGAAGAAAACCTGTCCAAAGAAGAGCCCGTCCCGACATTTTTAAAAATAATAAAAGCAGTAACCCAACGAGAGCGTATGTCATCAATATATCACCGTACCAAATCAAAAAGGCATGGATGATTCCAAAAAGCAATAAAACAATCAATCTTCTAATGCTTATCTTCCAAAACGACACATCTTTAACCGCAGCTCGTTCTTGCATGATGACCATTCCATAGCCAAACATCATCGCAAAGATTGGATAAAAGCTCCCTTGTACGAAAATATCAATCCATGAATATACGGTTAAATCACTGTATTTAAACCATTCATATGGATTGTAATAACTAAATGGAGTATGAAAACTAATCATATTTACAAGTAAAATTCCAAGTAGCGAGATGCCCCTCAACACATCAAGTGATTGGATTCTTTGATTGGAACGAATCGGTTCCATTGTAACACGCATATGTATTTCCTCCTGAAGCCTCTTTTTCTACACCTTCTCATTGTAACTTCTGGGCGACTTTATCACAAATTCTTTTTCCTCTCATAAAATATGATAGTAGAGCTTAAGAAAGGATGTGAACGGTTATGCCTGGATTTGTCGGTGCCGTTCAAATAATTAACGTTAGTTCGGCGGCCGTATTTCATATTGGGGATGTTTTTCTAATTAATCCTTTCAGTAACTCAAAAACCTACGCGGGAGCGGGATCTTTCATAACCGGCGAAGATATTACCGTTACAAATGAAATTTCATCGACGAATACGTATGACAATGATGCCGTTGATCAACCGTTGCTTCTAAATCTTTAGGAGGGTTGGCAATGATTATTAATGTTCAACAATCCATCCATATTCATATGATAAAAATCGGGGGGATTTCAAACTCCTCCGTTTTTCAAATTGGCACATCAGGGATGATTACACCAGCCTCCTATTTATATAATACTGGAGAATTCCAAACTGCTGCCCCCGAAGCTTTAAAAATCGGGCAAGAAACGCAAGAGGAACTGGCAGAGACAAGTTTTGTTCCGCTGTAATGCAAAAGCAGGTCGTATAGGAAAGGCGGTGATATGGTGGATGTTCAGTATTGTATACAGCAGCTCTATGAATATGTAAACCAACAACATTATGAACTAGCAAAGCTACGGAAAGAAGTAGATCGTTTAGAAAATGAAGTAAAGAAATTAAAAGATAAACCTGGGATCACAGTGGAAAGACTTGAATATAAATTTGACCAACTAAAAGTCGAAACATTGGAAGGTACATTGAATATTGGTTTAAATCCTGCTGATTTGAAACAGATTGAAGACGTAGCCATTCCTACTCCTTCACAGCCACCATCTCCCGTCAAATTTAATGAGGAGCAAAAGGAAATACTGACAAGCCGTCTGAATGATTATATTGAAAATGATGTAAAATCAGTGATTCACGAAACGGAGAAACAAACGGGGATAAAGCTTGCTCCTCAACATATTGCAATGATTCAAGATGATATTCGCAAACAATTGCCTACACGCACCGAACATTATATTCAATTTTTTAGTCATCAAAAAGACAAAGACAGATCTGAGGAACAGCTTGGCGAAAGATTATATCGAACGATTGTAGCAGATATCGATCAAGCTGTCCGTGCCTTTATTATACAAACAGCAAATAATGAGAAAGGAAAGGGATACAATGGAACTTAATGTTGTCAATCGAGAACTTTGTGTTGGTGAAGTGAAAATTACCGGTGTAACAACTTCATCATTGTTTTTAATTGGGGATGCCAATTCAATCCAGCTCGCTTCGACTTTTGACACCCCACCCGAATCATTAATTATCGGACCATTTTTACCGCTTGCAAAAGGGTAGGATCATGCAAATTCGCAGCAGTCACGTCAAAGATATTCGGGTCAAATCAATGTTGCTCGGAGCGGTGATGGAAGTAGGCGACTCTGTACATTTATCAGCACATAGCAATGTAATCGCAATTCAAAGAGAGAAAGAAATTTTTTATGGAAATGAGGGGAATTTCCAAGAAATCCCTCTTTTCACCGAACCAATCCCGCTTCCAACTCCGCCATTTATGCCTCCCATCATTCATAAGGTCAATGAAATACCGAATATTACTGTTAACTGTATATCCATTATAGGGATATCAGCATCAGCCATCTTTCATATTGGCAACACTGATCATGTATCGCTAGAATCAAGGATATGGCATCAACGACAACTCGAAGAAAGAACTAATTCAGTGCATAAGGAGTGATAAAAATGCCGGCTTTTACCGGTCCAGTGCAAATTTTTAATGTTGGTGGTGGAAGTGTTCAATTTGGTGATACAGCTGTCGTTTCTCCAAAGACGAGCACAAAATCCACATCGGGATCAGGCTCACTTAGCACGGGCGGTTTCGTCTTTATCATCGACGGACTTAGCTTCAATGCAACAATCGACTCACAATTGCTCGATCAACCGATCGTTGGCAATAATTAATCTCAAGAAAACCGGTATCGTATATCGATAGCCGGTTTTTTTGAGGATGATTTAACTCGAATAATGGAATCTCCCATTTCTATAAGCTGTGGGATGAAAATCAGTAGGAGGTTTGAACACCTTACTGATCCTCCGGCGGATATTACAGATTTTTAGAGGAGCCTTTAGAATGAGCTCACGCCGAGACGTAATTCACACCATTTTCCTATCTATATTTCCAAATATTCGCCGCCATCAAAAAAATATACGTACGTGTGACGAACAGGCTTTTTTAGAATTTCTTCGATCGCACGTTTATAAAAGCTAAGCTGTACACGATATCGCTTTTCAAGTACAGGGATTGCTTCAGCAAAACCACCAGGAAAAACTCCTTCAATTGCATCTGTTTTATAATCAAGCAATATGACACCATTTTGATCTTCGATGATACAGTCTATAATCCCTTGGACGAGCACTTTCTCATCAAGCCCATCCCAATCCGGGTAAACCTCATTAGCAGGAATACCGATTGTAAACGGAATTTCACGGGATACTTTTTTAGCTTGGAGCATTCGTTCACCAAGCCCACCTTGGAAAAATTGTACAATTTGCATTGCCGACACTGCTTCAATTTGCTCTTCTGTCATTAACTCTTTCCTAACTAACTCGCCTAATAACTCGTTTACTTCTTTTTCAGTTGGGATCTTATCCAATGAAATATGCTGCATAACAGCATGCATCGCCGTCCCTTTTTCGGCTGGAGTTAATGCTTTCTTTTCTCTCATAAATCTTGGTCTATCAAAGATTGCTTTTCTTTTAATTAATTGTGTATCACTCATTTCATCACGCGCTTCAGCCAATCGTTTTAACTCCGATACAGATTGCTTTGACATTCTTTTTGTTGCAATCGAATGATCATATTCCCAAGTAAGCCGGGCATGAATCTCCTGCTGGAAAGGAGATTTATGCACACTTTGTTCACCATTTTCAACAATTTCCTGCCAATCAATCTGCTCATCGATTGTTTTTTGTTGCTCATATGCTAAAGTTGCTCGAGGAACGATCGTAATCGCCCATTGTGATGGATGATTCGTCACGTCTGATAGCCCACCATGTAATGATTGCTCACCAAAAATAGGCTCTATATCACGGTGTCTTGCCAATGCAAGTCCAATCCAGTCAATATATGAGGTCGCTTTTGCCCGCTCATAGTCAGGTAATAACCAATCATCATAACGAGTCGCTTGCCTCCATTTTTTCAATTCCTTCTCAACATTTTTCACACTGCTTATTAAGTATAACTTTTCCTTCGCTCGCGTCATCGCAACATATAAAACACGCATTTCTTCCGCGAGCAACTCCATTTTCTTCTTACGCTTTAACGCAAGCTGTGGGAGGGATGGATAAGATATTCTTTTTTCCGCATCAATATATTTGCTCGCAAATCCGTAGTCTTTATCAAATAAATAACTGCTATGAATATCCATCATATTAAATTTACGTGCTATTCCAGCTGTAAACACAACTGGAAACTCTAACCCTTTACTTGCATGAATCGTCATAATCCGAACGACATCCTCCTGCTCACCGAGCGCACGAGCCGTTCCTAAATCACTGCCTCGCTCCCTCATTCTCTCAATAAAGCGAAGAAAACGGAATAACCCGCGAAAAGATGTTTCCTCATATTGGCGTGCACGATCATAAAGAGCTCGTAAATTCGCTTGCCTTTGCTTTCCACCTGGAAGCCCGCCAACAAATTCATAAAAGCCCGTATCTCGGTAAAGCTGCCATATTAATTCTGATAATGCACCTTCACGAGCTAAGCTTCTCCATTCATGAAAATGTTGGAATAATTGTGTAAGCTTTTTCTTTGTTTGCTCGTAATCTCGATGATCGGCTCCGTTAAGAAAAGCTTTTGTAGCTGCATAATAACTTCCTTTTGACTGCAACCGAATATACGCTAGCTCCTCCTCAGTTAAGCCAACGATTGGCGATCTTAATACAGAAGCAAGTGGAATGTCTTGATCTGGGTTATCAATGATTTGCAGTAAAGACATCATAATGGTCACTTCTGTTGCATCAAAATAACCTGTCGATAAATCGGCGTATACGGGAATGCCCAAATGTTTACATTCCTCAATTATATCAGGGGTCCATGTCATCGATCGAACTAAAATAACGATATCGCGATAACGAATCGGCTGTTCGATTCCCTTTTTCAAATCGGTAACCAGCTTTTGCTCATCGATCATCGCTCTAATTTTCCCTGCAATAAACCGTGCCTCAAGCTTCGATTGCTCGAGTTCGACGGCATCAAAGCCCTCCACCACTTCTTCAGTGTCGTTGCTTCCTTCACTTGATTCATCGTTCATATCAATGATAGCCACTTCAATTGGAAACTGCTCCGCTTCCGAATAACCTGATCCTTTCACAAGCTCTGCATCATGACTATATTCAATCTCACCAACGGTCTTACCCATGATTTGTTTAAATAGAAAATTCGTTCCTGCTAACACTTCTGCTCTGCTTCGAAAATTTCGGGCAAGATCGATTCTCAGTCCCGTGTCTTTTCCTTCTTGCGAAAATCTTACATATTTATTTAAAAATAAATTCGGTTCTGCAAGACGAAACCGATAGATTGATTGTTTGACATCGCCGACCATAAATAGATTGCCATCATATTCGCCTTCCGCTGAAACGAGACGAATGATCGTCTCTTGAACCATATTGACATCTTGATACTCATCGACGAGTACTTCTTTAAATTGGTTTCGATACTGAGTGGCGATTTCAGATGGTACTCTTTCATCCAAATCTTCTTTTTCCGTAAGAATTTCTAAACATAGATGTTCTAAATCGGAAAAGTCAACAAGCCCTTTTTCTGCTTTTTTAAGTGCGAATTGCTGGGCAAATAATTTTACCATTTCAGCCAATGTGAAAAAGATCGGCTGCATTTTCCCCATATCCTTAAGGAATGTTTGTGGGGAACGGAAAAATAGTTCCTTTGTTAGTTTATCAAGCATTGTTTTTGCTGTTTTACGAAGCTCGTCCGCTTCTTTTACGAGCTCATTATCAAACTCATCACCACGGCATGTTTTCGCTCTGCCAAATTTCCAACCTTGATTAAAAACTTGATATAATTCATTCCAGCCTTTTTCTGCTGCCTGTTCCATTCCAGCAATCACTTGTAAATCTTCCAAGTAATTAACTGCTCGTGGCGCTGGCCCACCTGGTTGCTTACTCATTGCGAGCGCTTCTTGTAGAAGCCCCTTCGCTCCTGTTAATTGCAGTTTAACATCAAAGATCAGTGCTTCGATAAATGGCAGCTCCTCAACATTTGTGCCTTCTGTGACATCATACATCGCAACAAGCTGATCAAGCCATGCATTTGGTTCAGGATGTGAACGGGAGAAATCATATAATTTTAAAACAAGGCCAAACAAAGCATCATCATTGCGGTCACTTGTAAATGTATCGACTAATTGATAAAAGCGATCGTTCTTTTCCTTGCCATACTCTTCTTCAAACAAATCGTTCAACACTTCATCACGAAGGAGATCCGCTTCTGTTTGATCAGCAATCCGAAAGCCTGGGTCGATATCAATGAGATAATAATGTTTTCTAACCACTTCAAGACAGAATGAGTGCAACGTTGAAATCGATGCACTATTTAACAAGCTAAGCTGTCTTCTCAAATGAGAAGAAGTTGGATTAGCATCAATCTCTCGTTGAAGTGCTTCACCAATCCGTTGCCTCATTTCAGCTGCCGCCGCATTCGTAAATGTCGCTACTAAAAGGCGATCGACATCAAGCGGATCTTCTTCAGCCAAAATCTTTTGTATGATTCTTTCAACGAGAACAGCAGTCTTCCCTGAACCCGCCGCGGCTGCTACTAAAATATCTTGATCCTTTGCCATGATTGCTTTCCATTGATCGTCCGTCCAATGGGCAAGTTCAGGCTTAGCCGGGATGATTGTTTTCATATTTCTTCCTCCCTCCTCATCCGATCCAACACTTCGGATGACGGCTGTGGTTGAATGATTCGATATTGATTGGCATCTAATGATTGGTCAAATTGACAAATCGAGCGGTAGGAGCAGAATTGACATGGTGTTCGATCCTTCATTTTGTAAGGGTCAATTTCAACATTTCCGGCAATGATTTTATCCCCAGCATCTTGATAAAGTTTGCGCACATATCGTTTTAACAAGGCAAAATCCTCTGGACTCGCCGAATTTCTTTTTGATTGAGCTGATAAGCTTCCATCACGATTAATTCTTGCTGATACAATATCAGAACTTCCGATTTCCAACGAAGTATCCATCAATCGAATCACATCGGGGTCGCCTAAAAGCAAACCTTTCATTTTAAAACTCTTTATAATTTCTTGCTCAAGATCATCAAGCGTTAAAATTTGATTGCTATCAATTAACGGGTTGTGTAAATGAAAATAAAGAACTCCGGCAGGAATTGCCTCCTTACCAATCAACGACTGGGAATGAGTAACAATAATATCTAAATAAGTAAGCATTTGTAGTGCAAGACCATGATATACTTCATTTACATCAAGGCCACGAGAACTTGACTTATAATCAATCACTCTTAAATAGACACCATTTTCATCTTCCGCCTTATCAACCCGATCAATTCGACCTTGAAGCTGCATTTTTGTTCCATTTTTCAATGTGAAAGCGAATGGCGGCAATTCCTTATGTGGTCCGAAAGCAAGTTCAATTCCGACTGGAACGAACCCACTCGATTTCGCATGGCTGCTCAGCACAAACGAAGCCCTGCCAATAACTTGCTCGAGCTTTCTTTTAATATAATAATAGCGGTTCGAGCTTAATAAAATTTGATGCTGAAGCTTCGGAGCAAGATATTCAACCGCTTCTCTTGCTAGCCATTCACATTGTTCCTTCGTTAAATTTGCCCACGATAAATCTTTCCTATTAATCTCATCCGCAATCCATTTTAATGCACCATGAAATAAATCACCAATATGCGGTGCTTCCAGCTTAAATGTATCTCGTTCCCTTAGCTTAAGCCCATGCGATATAAAATGAGAAAATGGGCAACTATGGAATAGTTCCATTCTCGATACACTCGCGAGAATCTCATCACCATATAATTGTTCACTCGTTTGAGTGGTAAGCTTTTTCGTTTCGTTTTGATAAAATAAGCTAGAAAGAATTCGTCTTGATTTTTCTCGCCACATCGGAGATTCCACATAAAAATTGTACACATCCCACCAAAAATCAGCGATAGGATAATGACGTTTTTTTAGTTCCAATTGGGCAGTTAAATAAGAAATCGCGGTGTTTGGATGTGAGACATATGCTAGCTGCTCCTCGGGGAGTTGTTCACTTGGTTCATTTACGATATTAACTTCCGACAGTTTCGGGAACATAGATTTAATTTTTTTAATATATGGAGAAGCTAGCAACGATTTTCCTTCTTCATTTGCAAGTGGATATGATAAATAAAGTTTCTCAGCCGCACTCGTTAATGCTCGGTACGCGATAAAATCTTCATCTAGCAATCGCCTTTTACTTCCTCCAGAAACTCCGAGACCACTTTCTAATAGCTTCTCGCGGTCATCATCAGATAGAATGCCTTCCTCCCCTAGTTTTGCAGGAATAACACCATCGTTTAAACCAACTACAAACGTGGCTTTCATATGCGAAAGTCGCGATAATTCTAAATCAGCCACAAACACTTGATCCATGGCAGGTGGAATAATCGAGAATTTCATCGCTTCCAATCCCGACTCTAAAACCGCAATAAATTTTTTCAGAGGCAATTTCTCTCCCCCGAAAATTTCAACAAATTGATCAAGCAATTCAATCACTGCATTCCAAGCTTGATCATGTTGTCTTGCTCGAGCCAATTGTCCTCGTTCCTCCGCAGCATCGCTCTTCTCCTTGAGTTTTTCCGGAATATAAAGCTCTTCAAGCAATAAATAAAGCGCCTCGCATAGCTCGCGGCCATTTTTCGCTTTTTTCAAACGTCTTGATAAACGTAGCAAAGGAGAAGCGACCATATGTCTTGCTTCATTAATATCCTCTTCCATTTCTCGTTCCGCATCGGTCTGGGCTGCATTATAAAGCTCCAACCCTTGAAAACGCCGGTATTGCCATCGTTGCTTCTCATTCGTCCAATAATTTCCTTTAATTCCATATGCTAATACATAGTTTTCGAGACTGTCCATTTGCTCTCTTAATGCATTCACATTCGATCCGAGCGGATATAATAAATCGGTTTTCACCGCTCTAAATACAGGCTCATAGCCCCAGGAGCTGCTAACCACTTCCAATGCTGAGCGAATGAATTCAATTAGCGGGTGATTAAGCATCGACTGCTTTTGATCCATGAAATAAGGAATATGATAGTCAGCAAAAACCGTTTCAAGCATCTCCTTATAATCATTTCCGTTACGAATTAAGATTGCGATATCTTGATAGCGATACTTATCCTCCATCACAAGTTTACGAATTTCTCTTGCGATTCCTTCCATTTCGGCACGGCGATTCGCCGCAGTCATTAGCTGAATCGCTGGCCCCTTTTCAAAAATCGGAGCAGGACGTTTATCAAAGCGTGATTCTAAATGATATAATCCTTGGCCATGGAAGCGTTGATTGCCCGCTAAAAATACATCCTCTTCTATCGTAATTTGATGATTTCTGGCAAGTTCATATAAGTTTGAATATGATTCGCCTGTTAGTCGGAATAAATGCAATTCATCAGGCAGCATACCATGCTTGAACGGTCGATCTAATACGAGCGAAACGGAAACCCTTCGGCAATTTTTCATAAGCCGTTCTATGACCATATATTCTTGGGGCGTGAAACTATGAAAACCATCGATGTACACCTCTGCATCCTTTAAATAATTCGATTGATCAATCGCATCTGCAAGCAGAGTTAAATAATCATTGGCATCAATGTATTTCCCAATTAAAGCTTCTTCATATTTATGATAAATAAGTTCAAGGTCATGCAATTTATCTCCTAACGCACGGGTAGCTGCTCCAAAAGCAAATTCCTTTTGCTTAAGAGATAATTCTTCTGGAGCAATGCAATAATGCTTAAATTCTGTGAGCATCGTTTCAACATGTTCGATAAATCCGCGCTTGTCAGCTGCACGCTTAAATAATTTCAATTCATCTTTATTATCTTCTATAATTTTTCTAATGAGCATTTGCAATCCAACGCTTGATACATGTGCACGGCTTGCCCCTCCCGTCTCCTGTAAAATCCGCCAGGCGAGACGGGTAAAACTGTACACTTGCGTCCGAATCATGCCGTTGATTCCCGGCGTTTGGATAAAACGATTTTCGGATAGGAACGTCATTTGTTCAGGAACAATATATAAAACAGGGAAGCCTTCAGGTTCTTCTTTGAGCATCTCAACCATTTCATTGAAAATTAACGTTGTTTTCCCCGTTCCCGTTCTGCCGATAACGAAGCGTAATGACATCCTGTCAACTCCTTATCATCAAATTCATAATAAAATTATTATAACATAAACAGCAAAACAAGAACATATATTCCTATTCAAAACAAAAAAATTGATGTTGGCGTCAGACCAACATCAATTTTCATTCTTCATTAACGTTTCTCAATCTTCTTTTAAAACGATTTTCAATTCGCTTCCCAACATACCAAAGGAGCGCAATAATTCCCAGGGCTAGTCCCGTTCTTATTGGCTGTTTTATGAGCGATACGATGTCATAGCCAATAAAGCTCATAATAAAAATCATCACCGCTTTTCCTGCCAACACCGCTAACATATATTGATATATACTAATTCGTGAAATTCCGGCGACAATATTTACAATTGCTGATGGGGTAAATGGAAAGCAGAGCAAGAGAAAGAGTGGTCCAAATCCATGTCTCTCCACCCATGACATTAAACTTTGCACCTTTTCCTTCCTTTGCAAAAAACGAAAAAAACGCATATCTCCATATTTGCGAACGAGAAGGAAAACGAGCAATGCGCCCGTTGAGGAGCCGATCCATGAAAATAAAAATCCCCATCCAAGCCCGAATGCATTTGCACTTGCCATGACGAATAAAAACAATGGTAGAAACGGCAAAAAGGCTTCGATCATTGGCAATAATATACTTGGCAATGGACCAAACGAACGATATTTTTCAATCAGCTCCATTACATTTTCAATTGTAATCCATTCTTTAATTGAATAAAAATCCATGACCATTCCCCAATTCGCCAATCTATATAAGTTGAAATAAATAACATACATAAAATGTGGGAAGTAAACCCGTTGATTTCCGTTCCAAGCGGACGATGACAGGATGTTGGTCACGAAGCCGTAGCCCGACTTTAGACCTCGTTCCTTAAAACTCTTGCCTTGCGGTCCCGCTTATCCCCCAGGACATTGAATAAGCTTTCCTCAACGTACACCGCACGAAGGAAATGCGCAGCATTTTCGAGGAGTTGCCACCTTTCACTCCAATCAACTAATTATGCATCTTAAAAAAAACATTTAAATGGATCATCTTAATTTCAACTTATCAAATTTATTAAATTATATCATATGAAGTAATGAATCTGCCTTTCCTATATCCTAAGGATATCCTTCTTTACTAGAATACAACCATAGAAAACGATATAAAAAAGACAGCGTGGGAGCTGTCTTTCCTTTTATAAATATTGCAAAAACCAATCGCGAATCGCTTCAAGCCGTTTGATCCGCAATGTTGGCTTGCCGCTTCTCGATAATTCATGATTGGATTCTGGAAACCGAATAAATTTTGTTTCTTTTTTCTTACGTTTCAGGGCAATAAATAATTGCTCTGCTTGCCCAATTGGACAGCGTAAATCTTTTTCACCATGCAATATTAATAAAGGCGTTTGCACGTTATTAACATATTTCAGTGGTGAATGATCCCATAGCTTCTCCACATCATTTAAGTCCGCATCAATTTGCCATTCACTGAAATAATAGCCGATATCGCTTACGCCATAAAAACTAATCCAATTAGAAATCGAGCGTTGGGTGACAGCGGCTTTGAATCGATCCGTCTGGCCGACAATCCAATTCGTCATAAATCCGCCATAGCTGCCACCAGTTACTCCAAGACGGTTTTCGTCAATAAAATCAAATTGTTCAAGCGCATAATCTACCGCTAACATTAAATCACGATAATCATTGCCACCATAATCGCCGCGAACCGCATTTACAAATGCTTGACCATAGCCATGACTTCCGCGCGGGTTTATATAAAGTACCGCAAACCCTTGTGCCGCAAGAATTTGAAACTCATTAAAATATGCATTCGCAAACATCATATGCGGCCCTCCATGAATTTCAAGGATGAGCGGATATTTCTCTCCTTCAACATAATCAACAGGCTTCATCATCCACCCATGGACATTCCAACCATCTGCACCTGTAAATTCAATCGCTTCAGGAATAGATAATTGTCGGCCTTTTAATAATTCCTCATTTACAAATGTAAGCCGCTCTTTTTCCCCTGTCGTCAAATGTACATAATATAAATCTCCCGGCTCGGTCGGACTACTAATAGATACGACCGCTTTATCGTTATATGCATCGAGTGAAAATCCGTAAACATATTGATCATCATTAATCGCCGGGTATAGTTCACCAGTAAGATTACCATAGTAAATCACTGTATTCCCGTGATCGGTAGCTTGGAAATAAAAACTATGGTTATCATTAAGCCATTGCACCTTTGGAGCTTGTACTCCTTGCAAAAAGTCAGCCACAACAAAATCACCTACTGGTGCATCAAATTCACTTGTAATGCAAACGATCGTCTTCATTTCTATATCATAAATATAAAGCTTTGCATGTGTTGCATTTTTATATTCTCTTTCGCTCCCAACAAAAGAGATATACTTACTATTTGGCGACCATGAAGTATCGCTAAACATTCCTGTTTGCTTCGTTATCTTTTGTGCTTTTTTGGATTTCACATCAAATAAATATAAATCATTGTTAAAAGAAAAATCTACATCGTCTGTTTTATCAGCCATATAAACAATGGATCTTCCATCTGGAGACCAAGAGCTTAGCTGAGAATGATACTCTCCTTCCGTTATTTGTTCCAACTGCCCCGTTTCAAGGCTTACGACGGCAATTTGTAAAAACTGGTCCATTTTTAAAAATCCACCAGCGTCTGATCGGTATTTCATCTGTTCGATTTCGAGTGGTTGAAGCTCCTTTTTTTCTTGTTCTCCTTTATTAATCGAAGTATGAATAGTCTCAGCTTTTTCAAGCTTCACAGAAAAAGCAAGCTTTTGTCCACATGGTGACCAGACCGGCGTCGAAGCACCGTTCAGACAATTCGTTACTTGCTTTGCCTCCCCTCCGTTCTTTGATAAAACAAAGATTTGCTGCTTGCCTGTTCTTGTGGAAACAAACGCTAGCTCACTCCCATCTGGTGACCAAACTGGAGAGCTTATTTTTTCCTCCCCAAACGTCCATTGCACAGGTTTCTTATCGTTTACGTTTATGTAAAATAAATTGGAAACATAGTCGTTTTTATCTTTATTGATATGTGTTTGAATATAAACGACCTCCTTGCCATTCGGAGACAATTGTGGATCAGCAATTGACTTTAGTCCATATAAATCTTCAGGTATCATTCCAATGTTCATCGTCATTTTTCTCTCTTCCCCTCGTCATTTATTTCGACTTTCGTAATATTTATACCCTCTTTTCTTTATAAAAACAAATAAAAGAAGCGCCAGGGGCGCTTCTAAGATCAAGATGCTTCGGCGTAATTGCGTCTAGATTTCGAGCTCATGCACGCAGGATGTCGGTATGCAACCATTGTCGCAGGACGCGGCGAACTTAGGTTGCCTTCCTAGATTCCTCTAAATCTGTGACATCCGCCTCAGGCTCACTACCAAAAGCGCAGCGTCAAGTACATGAGTTTGAACACCCTCTAATTTGCAATCCAAGTTGGCAATCGTGAACTTGTGCTAATCAAGTTAAATAGCTTCTTTTTATTTCAGCTGTTTCACCTGTTCGATAATGTTTCATCCGTTTAATATTTTGCATGTATCGAATTCGCAATAATGCCGTTCTTTGCATTTGTACATCAAAAGACCTATGCGAAATGAGCAACTCATATTGCTCATCATTCTCAAATGTCACAATCGTAGAATGACGTTCTCCCATTTGATACTTTTTAACATGTTCATGTGAAACCCAGATACAATGAGGTGTTAAAGGCGATGCTGTTGGAAAAAGGAAAATTGATGTGTGAGGATCTATGATGATAGGGGGTTTAACCGAAACTTCAATGAGTTCCTTTGTTGCAGTTTTACGTCCTTCATATGTACTTCCGAAATACTTACAGCTTCTCTTAACGAGTTTAAATGGGGATTTTGTACATATATACTTGCCGTCTGTTTCAACTATTTCTGAACAAATTTGACCATTTACTCCCTTTGGCCTAATAATCATCGTGTAAGGGTTCAATTCATATTCTTTTAATACGATCACATTCGTTTTCATATTACCTCTCCTTTCCTAATCACGAGCCCCTCCAAAAGAATCATACCAAAAGAACTAGTGATTGTCACCGGATAAACATAATATTCTACATATTCTTACATTTAACCTACCAACTTACATAAAAACGACTTTATTCATCATCTGAAAATTTGAATTCTTCAGTTGATTTTTTCAAAAATTACATGTATAATAAAAAAAAGTTCCAGGGGTGATCATCGATGGAAAGAAAGAAATCTTATCAAGAACTGTTGAAAGAGTATACGATGACCCAAATGCAAGATGATACACGCTCGACTACGATGCAGACGGAAGTATTTTTAAACAGCCTACTGCAAAAAAGACGCGAGGAACAACTTCGAACAGACATTGACAAAGCATTAGACGAAAAAGATAGAGATACTTTCCTCAAACTTTCGGACGAACTGAATCGTTTGTTGGAAAAATAAGAATGTAATAGAACATCCCCCTTTCTTTAAGAGAAGGGGGGATGTTTTTCGTATTCATTTTTCGTCGAGCTCATATTTTTCAATCATATTGATACGTTCTAGCATTGTCGGATGACCATAGCGGAAAATTTTCACTAAATACGGGGGATTTACTTGACTAAGTCCTGCCTTCGTTAAGCTTTGGAAAGTTTGAATCCCTGCCTCTTTGTCTTGGGTCATCTTGATCGCATACGTATCAGCACGCGTTTCCTGATAGCGGGACACCCAGTTCGTCAATGGGCTTGCCGCAAACAATAGGATCGATGTAATCAATAGAAAAGCGGGTAATGAGCTTATATGCGTCATTTTTTCAACTTTCCATGCCCCTCCCCTTCTACCTATCCATTTTTCCATGATTTTCGCTGTAAGCCATAGACCAATAAGTGTTAATAATACATAACCGGCAATTCCAAAATAAATATGCTTTTCTACGTAATGTCCCATTTCATGAGCCATAATAAATAAAATCTCTTCATCTGATAATCGTTCAAGTGTCGTATCCCATAGAACAATGCGAGAGTTCGATCCTACCCCCGTAACATAAGCATTAAGAGCATTTGTTTTACTCGACATATCCACTTCATATACGTGATGAGCTGGAATATTAGCCACGTCAGCCATCGTTAATATTTTCGTTTCTAGCTCCTTATCTTTTAATGGATAAAACTCATTATATAACGGATCAATCAATACTGGCTGAATAAACATCATAAAGATTGAAAATGGAATAGACAATACCCATGCTGCAAGCCACCAGCGTCTTTTAAATTTTCTCATCAATGCATATAAGACCGTAATAATGACAAACATCGTCCCAAATTCCACCCAAAAATCAATTAGCTTATCCTTCATCCATGATGAAAAAACTTGGGTTGAAATATGATAAGACTTTGAAATCATGTACGAAATATAGCTAAGTGGAAACATAACGACAAACGATGCAAGTGAAAGCCAAAATAAATAAATCCCAACTTTAATAATAAACCATTTGGACACGCTATTTGACCAACGTTCAAAAGCTGCTGATATACCAAGAATTAACACTAAGTAATAAAAAAGCCATTCATATGGAGTCGCAAGAAAAAACATCAAGTTGCGAATTCTCGAATATTCTTCCGTTAACATCAGTTCCCGGGCATCGAGAAACGTAGTTGGGTCAGCCTTTGTCCCTTTTAACATATCTGGAATTGACGTATCTGCTAAATAAAATAAATAAGCGTACATCGCAATTCCAAATAATAAATAAGCAATAACGGCTCTAAACGCCCATTTTCTAATCAATCCTTCTCCCCCCTTGTCCACTTTTTTATTATATGTAGAAAAATAAGCAAGTTAGAACAACCTAAGTATATAGTTTACCCATAAATTTTAAAAAGCATCGGCATTGATACCGATGCTTTTCAAAATAACTGCGAATACATACTTAAAACGGCAATTGAACCGAGAACGACGAAAATGACATTCGCACCAAGAAAAGCAATGAGAAAGGTCGCCGCCATCCCAACAATACCAAACATGAACTCACCTTCTTGAATAAGAAAAATGCACCTAACGTAGCGTAAGGGACATTTTTCAAAACTCCTTGAACGAACGGTGACAGTTCTTTTCCTCTAAACATGATGAAAGGGATCATTCTTGGTAAATAAGTAACGACCGCCATTCCAATGATCGTTATAATAATGATCGCCCAGCCTCTACTCATCATTTCTGAAAATACGAAAATACTATTAAAGGCAGCCGCTAAAAAGGCAAGACTTGCAACTTTTATGCTTTTTTTCAAGGAAGGGACGAGCAGTCCGATAAACATTGCGTATAAAGCAATGGACATGCTTTCCTGCAATACTTGTGTCAAGCTTGCACCGATCACAAAGCCGATTCCAGAGCAAATGACCCGGCTTACATAGGCGATGAAATTCAGTCCCAATAATAGCCCATCGAAACAGTTCCAGGCTTAGTTGCGGCAACAGCAAACGTTTCATCTGTTACTTCGAAAGCATAAATGGCTTTTTTCCAGGACACTTCATCTTCAACTTTCTCATTCAATAAAGCTGACATGAGAAAATGCCGGATATTAACGATAAAGGTTGTTAAAATCATTTCGGCTGCCCCTGTAGCTAATGCAAACATATTTAATGCGATGTACTGGGATGCGCCTGCATATAAAATTAAACTCATTAACACCGCTTCAAAAAAAGTAAGGCCCGTCGTTTTCGCAAGCAATCCAAAGGAGCGCAACAGGCGCATAACCGATTGCAATGCTCCGCCCACTATTCTAGAAGCCCCTGGCGAAATTCTGCCTGTGATACTTTGTGCACCGAAGCTTCCATCCTATCTCACTCATATCGATTCTGAATAACGTATTCAATTATAGTGAGTATTTAGCCTTTCGATAAGAGGTGAAACGCTTATTGGCGCTTATCCATTAATTTTTTCACATGATCTTTTGGAACCCAGCAATCAAATTGATAATGAGTTTCTGTATCAAAACCGAGCCGTTCACACCGGTAGATCATTTGTTTCCCTTCTCTTTTTGCAGAAAAATGAATGCACGTCGCACAGCAATGATAGGTTTTCATCCTACGTTATCTCCCTTTAAAATTGGGCTTTCTTTTTTCAGAGAAAGCAAGTAAAGCCTCGATCCGATCTTCAGTTGGAATCGTTAATTCATAAGCTTTTCGCTCAATTTCCAGTCCCGTTTGAAGATCAGCATTCATCCCAGTCTTGATTGCAAATTTCGCTTGTTGCACGGCGATCGGACCGTTCACTATAATCGCTTTTGCGAATTGCAGTACCTCTTTCATCAGCTGCTTACTTTCGCACGTTTTCATAACAATTCCATATTCGGCTGCTTCAGCAGACGATAATCTTTTGGCAGTTAAAATCAATTCCAATGCTCTCGTTTCACCAACTAATCTCGGTAAGCGCTGGGTTCCACCAGCACCCGGAATAATCGCAAGGCTCGTTTCCGTTAACCCCATTGTCGCCTCTTTTGCGGCAAAGCGAAAATCACAAGCTAAGGCTAATTCCATTCCTCCACCAAAGGCATACCCATTGATCATCGCAATCGTGGGCTGTGGTAGCTTTTCAATGGCGTAAAATACAGTCGCAATTTTATCAACATTGCGGAGAACTTCTTGTTCACTCAACGTTTTTCGTTCTTTTAAATCTGCTCCAACGCTAAAAGCCTTCTCTCCAGCGCCTAGGAAAATAACGATCCGTGCTTCCTGATTTGTTTTTAATGATTCTACGATTTGCGAAAGCTCCGTAAGCATCTCGTAATTGAATGCGTTTAAAGACTCCGGACGATTCAAAGTTACAAAAGCAATATACTCTTTAACTTCTAATTTAATAGAACTCATCGCGATCATCCTTTTGGAATGAATTTTTTTAAGAGCTGAGCACCTGGAGCTAGACATGGAAACCCTTTTTTGAAATAAAAACGATAAAAAATTTAAACCTTCTTTACTTTTAAAAAAGGGTAGAATGAGCCATTTTAAGTGGCTTTTCTACCCTTCTTATCAGTAAATCAATTCGACAATTTCATCCAAAGTCACATTTCCAAAATAATGTGGAATATCCACATTCTCTAATGCTTTCGCGATCTCTGCCCGTTCATAACGAACACCCGTTAAGCATTTCTCAATCTCACTTACATCACCGACTCCGAAAAAGTCCCCAAAGATTTTGCAATCCTCAATCTGGCCTTTATGAATATCAAGGCGGAATTCAATTTGCCCAACAGGGAAGCGATGGGAATGTTGGATATTGAATTTCGGCGATTTTCCATAATTCCAATCCCAATTTTGATAACGTTCTTTCGAAAGTTCTTCAATATTTTTCCAATCTTCCTCCGTCAGCTTATACTCTGGGATTTCCTCCACCCCTTCAAAAATGTGATGTAAAAGAAATTGTTTAAATTGCTCAACTGACATTGGTTCGTTAAGAAATTCTGAAATATTAGCAACTCTGCTTCTAATCGATTTAATTCCTTTTGATTCAATCTTATCCTTACGAACATTTAATGCGGAGACAACATTCTCAATTTCTGAATTAAACATCAGTGTTCCATGGCTAAACATTCTGCCTCTCGTTGAAAACTGAGCATTGCCTGAAATTTTCCGTTCACCAACGAGAATATCATTTCTTCCCTTCATTTCTGCATGAACACCAAGTTCTCGTAACGCATTGACAACAGGCTCTGTGAACTTTTTAAAATTGAGAAAGCTTTCCCCATCATCCTTCGTAATAAAACTAAAATTCAAATTACCTAGATCATGATAAACCGCACCGCCGCCTGAAAGTCTGCGAACGACATGAATCCCATTATCCTCAACATATGATGTATTAATTTCTTCAATCGTGTTTTGATTTTTTCCAATAATAATGGATGGTTCATTAATATAAAACAATAAATACGATTGATTAATATCTAAATTTTTTAATGCATATTCTTCAATCGCTAAGTTGATTCGCGGATCATTAATTCCTTGATTATCAATAAATAACATACGATCATCTCCCTTTAAATATGTATCATTAATCCTTGCGAAGCTAATGTAATATTTCCACTGTATTGCTCATTTGCCTCAGCAATTAATTGTTTATGGTCGCCAAAATGAGGCAAATGGGTAAGGATGAGTTTCTTTATATTGGCTTGAGAAGCGAGTATTCCTGCTTCTTCACTTGTCATATGACCAGCACTTGCTCCATTCATCCCTTTGTAAAAATTACATTCACATAGCAATACATTCGCATCATTCGCAAAAGGAGCGAGCTCCTCAAAATAAGCGGTATCACCTGTATAAACAAGTACTTTTTCACCTGCGGAAATTCGCATCGCAAAGCAAGTTGCAGGATGTTCCGTCTTTAAGAAGTCGATTGAAAAAGGACCGACGGAGAGCATCTCACCTTGATCATAAGCAATCCCTGTCGTTATATCTTTATATGTTAAATTTGCGAAGCCATTCGAATCATATGAGTGTCCATAAATAGGAATATTTTTATTCGTATGATTCAAATACTTGCTAATTAATAAAGCATGTTGAAGGACACCAATATCCGCGATATGATCCGCATGATAATGCGACAAAATGACAGCATCTAAGCTCTCTGGCTGCACATATGCTTGAAGCTGTGATAAAACGGCGCTACCACAATCAATCAAAAGCTTAAATCCATCATGTTCGAGTAAATATCCTGAACTTGCCTCACCTGCCTTCGGATAACCTCCCCAATGCCCAATAACTGTTAGCTTCATTTACACAGCTCCTTTACTCAAAAACCTTTCCTTTTTATCATACTTGATTACACATTTTTTTTCATGTTTTGAAAATTATCGTTGACAACAAGATTACTGTTATAATACAATGATAAAAACCATACAGTAGTAGTACAACAAAAACACAAACGGAGAGTGAGAAAAATGATCGAAAGCATCGTTGAATTCTTTAAAAATTTGCCGCCAAAAACGTGTACAACATGTGGAGAGAAAATAGCTGAACAGCACGAGTGCTACGGTACGAAATGCGATAAATGCACTGAAACATTATAATTTAAAACACCCTTTATCAATGGTAGAGGGTGTTTTTTGTTTATTGTTATAATACACAACTTCACTTTCACAATATCATTAAGTTGATACCGTTGATTTAAACAAGAGGGCACGAGGACTTTCGTGAAGGAAGCAAGGTACATAGAGCGTATTTTCACTTACTTTTTACAAAATAATGATTGAAACAGAGAAATCAACAAATAGTAATGGATAGACCAAGTAGAAAGGATGGGAATCGATGAATAATCGTCGAAAACAAGCTGAAAAGCAGTCAATTAAAGAAAAAGATGAAATGAGACAGTCTGTCGATGATTTTTACGAAACAACCCGTTCATCAACCAAAGGATTATGAAGAAATTGATTATTAAATGAAAAAGTGAGTGCGTCGACAGGAGTTGTCGATACACTCACTCCGATTATAACGTTGTAATGATCGGGCCATTTTTTGTAATAACAACTGTATGTTCTATTTGTGCAACAAAACTATTGTTTCTTGTTGCAAACGTCCAGCCATCTTCCTTTTCATACACTTCCTCATCGTTCGTAGAAACAAATGGTTCAAATGCAATAACCATGCCATCACGGAGTATTTCCTTGTCCCACGGATCGTAATAATTCAAAATATGATTAGGTGCTTCATGTAAGGAGCGTCCAACCCCATGCCCGGTTAGATTTTTAATAACAGTAAACCCATTTTGTTTGGCTGTATTAAATACTGCTTTTCCAATTCCGCTCTTTTTCGAGCCGACTTTAAGCTTCGCTAATCCCGCATCAAATGCTTTCTTTGCCACTTCACAAAGCTCATACAACACCGGATCTCCTTCACCGACAACAAAGGAAAGACCAGTATCTGCAAAATATCCTTCTTTGGATCCAGATACATCGATATTCACTAAATCTCCTTCTTGAATGACGCGCTCTCCAGGAATGCCGTGTGCTACTTCCTCGTTTACACTAATACATGTATAGCCTGGAAAATCATATTCCCCTTTCGGACCAGAAATCGCACCGTATTTTTCAAATAATTGACCTGCGATTTCATCAAGTTCCTTTGTCGTAATCCCCGGCTTTGTTTGCTGTACCATTTCATCGCGGATCATTCCAACGATTTCTCCAATCTCCTTTAAGGCAAGTAGTTCCGATTCTGATTGTACAATCACAAATATTTCCTTCTTTCTATATAAAGTTCATATGTCATTTTACACTATGATCATCATTAGGTTAAAACAAAGTGAATTATTAGCGTAAGTCTACGATCCGTCTATTTCTTCTCTATGCTTTTTAACCATTTTCTTTGTTTATTCATACAAACAACGTAGTGAATAAATGAAATTCCAGCGACCCCAGCAGATATGTCAAGAACAATCAATTGATTCATATATAGCCCAAATAAACTTCCAATCAGTCCAACGGCAATGAAAAGGGACATTTGTTTTTTTCTATTTTCATACAATGCGAAGAAAAATTCGCGCTGTTGCATCGTTTCTTTTAATGATAAATACATTTGTGGGACTTCAGCTAGATCTGCCATCGTATGGAAAAATTGAAATAGTGGCTGAGCATTTACCCATCTAGCTAATAAGCGCCATTTGCTGTGATTCCCTTGTTTAAGCCAATACATAAAAGCCGATCGGGCTATTTCCAATAGCTCTTGATTCGGACTAATAATATGCAGCATTCCCTCGATTGTGACGAAAGAGCGTCCTAGGAAAATAAATCGGGTAGGAACTTGAACTGGAAGTGATTTTATTAATTCATTAATCTCTTTTTTTATAATAAAGAGATCCATCCCCTTTAGTTGAGAAAGATCAAAGGCAAGGGCGTCTTTTAGCAAATTGGCGATCATTTTTCGATTTGCCTCAGGTAATAAAAAACCTAGATCAATAATGATCTTCGCCGCCTTCGCATAATTTTTCAAGACGACCGCCTCAAGCAACTCTTGAAAATCTGTTGCATCTTTTTTGGATATTTCTCCGACCATTCCAAAATCAAGCAGGACAATCGTTCCATCTTCCTTTACCATGACATTACCTGCATGTGGATCTGCATGAAATATCCCAGCTTCCAACCATTGCGAAATAAAAAGACGAAATAATCGTTCAGATAATTCTTCTCGATCAATCTTGTTTTTTTCTAAGTATTCAATATCTGTAATTCGAGTGCCACTCACCCATTCCATCACTAAAACTTTTGATGTACATAATTCATGATAAACTTTTGGAATAATTAATTTAGGAAATTGTTGAAAGCGGTGACGAAAATGATCGATCGTTTCCATTTCCTTTTTATAATCTAATTCGCGTTCGATAACCATTTTTAATTCCTTAAATAATAATTTAAAATGGATAAAATTTCTAGGGATTCGGACAAAATGGTGAACAAACCAGATGATGATCGCTAACGAGCGAAAATCCGTTTTCATGATTTTTCCAATGGTTGGTCTTTGAACTTTGATCGCTACGATGGTGCCGTCTTTTAACTTCCCTTGATATACTTCACCAATCGAAGCAGAAGCAACGACATTCGGATCAATGCTTTGAAGCTTATCTTCGATCGTCCCGCCCCATTCTGATTCTAAAACGACTTGCACTTCTTCCCATGATGAAGGTGGTACATGATCAACTAAGTCCTGAATTTGCTCGATAAAAGAAGTTGGAAATACATCGCTGCGAATACTTAAAAACTGACCTACTTTTATTAATAATCCTTCCAGTTCAAATAGAGTTTGCCGAAAGTCCTGGCCAATTTTTTCCCAAAGCTGCTCTCTTTTCTCCTCTGACTTTCTTGAAATTCGATACCAGTACACTCTCATTAAGACGGAAAAAGCGAAATATAGAATTTTCCACATTCGAAACCATTTTTTATTATGTTTCATGAGAAAGTCTCCTTGTTCTATATAGGGGAAGTGATAATTTTACATCCTTCAACTGATTGTAGTGAAGGCTGAAGCCGTATCCGCTCAAAACGGAAATAAGCGATTAACTGAATGATTTATTCAAACGTATATATTCCATGCATATATATTTTTTAACCCGTTTTCATGTCCTGCTAACCAAGCTAATGTTTCACTCTACTTATTTTATGGGTAAAAGAAATTACCATACTTAGTTATGAATAACTTTTTTATTCATATAGATAATTAAAAGTGATAGAGAGGAGAATATGTATGTCCAACTGGCTGCTCATTATTTTAGCTCCCCTTATTGTATTTGCTCTTTTTGAAGAATGCATTTATTACTTCGTTAACCGAAGTCTCTTTGGAAAAGTAGAAAGAAGGATACATATCATTGAAAAATTAAAAGCTTTCGCAAGCAAATTTAAATGGAAAAAAAGAGCCGAAGCAGACTCTAATTAGTGCTTTGACTCTTTACCCATTCCGACGCAAGCATCCCGTACACTGCGTGATCAACGTAATGATTGTATAGCCATTCAGCTTCTCTAATGCATCCTTCATATGTGAAGCCTAATCGTTCGGGAATCGCTCTACTTTTAACATTTGTTACCGCTGCCCGAATGTCCACCCGGTTCAGGTGTAATTCTTCAAAAGCATAATTCGTTAATCCGGCTGCAACCCTTGTCATAATCCCTTTTCCTTGATACCCCTCACCAAGCCAGTAACCAATATAGGCGATCCGATTGGACCAATCGATTTCGTTAAAACCGGCAATCCCGACAATTTCTCCTTTATATAAAATGACCGTATTCATGCTTTTGTTTTCCGAATAGCCCTTTAAAGTAAATTTAATAAACTTTTTTGTATCTTTAACGGTCACCATCGTATCAAGCCAAGGAAGCCACTCTTTTAAATATTTTCTCGACTTATTCGTCAATTGAAAAACATGCTCTGCATCCTGTACTTCAATTAGTTTCAAATATATCTCGTCATCGATTTTATGAACAAACATGCAGCTCCCCCCTATCAATCTAGTTTAGCATAAGCATTTTCCCTATTTTAAGCACGTTCACTTCGAATGTCAATCTACTATTAAGAAAAGTGAAAAAACAGTACTATTTTAGCACTGTTTTAGTCGTTTATCCTCCTTTGCTCTTCTCCATATAATAAATTCAATAAAATCTTTCATCTCCTCCAATTGAAGATCTGTCATTTTTATTACACATTGACGGATTTCTGCAAATTGGTCAGCTATATTCTCAGCTTCATCGCTTATTTTAGATATATCGACGAGTAATACGCCCAACTCTACCTCTAAAGCATTTGCAATTTTTTCAATGTACTCATTTGTTGGATTACTATGAAGGTTTGTTTCAATAATCGTTAAGTACGCTTTCGCTAATCCAGTTTTATTGGAAAGTTCTGCTAATGTCATTCCTTTCGCCATCCTAATATGGCGGATTCGTGCCCCAATCATTCCCTCACCCTCCTACAACTGTAATCATGCTTGTATATTTTTAAAAACGACCCATTTTTCGATCAAAATCCCGATAAAAGATTAAATTTCTTCCTTTTTCGGTTCTTAATAACGAATAATTATCTACATAATAATACCTATATCGAGAATTGTAAATAGATATCACTTTAATTTGATTTTATTTCACTTGCAACTAGGTTTTCATCAGAATTTCATATTTGGATATTTTCCGAACAATGTCTGTAAGCGTCCTAAAGTACGATTTTATCGGCTATAATAAATACATCGTACAGTTTTAGGAGGTTTATCATTTGCGAAAAATTTCATTATTTCTTCTTCTTTCATTTGTTCTATTGTTAAGCGCTTGTTCTTCAACGAGCAGTAGCGGTAGACCAATCCAAGATTTTAATTATATTGACCAAGAAGGGAAATCTTTCGGTCTTGAAGATTTAAAAGGAAAAGTTTCATTAGCTACATTTATTTACACGTACTGCCCAACAGAATGCCCGATGATGACATTACATATGAGTGAAGTCCAACAAGATGTGATCGATGCCGGTCTTAAAGATGTTCAGTTTGTTTCATTCAGCATAGACCCAGAAATTGATAAACCAGAAGTATTAAAAAAATACGGTGAATCCTTCGGAGCTGATTTTTCCAATTGGCATTTTCTAACCGGTTATACTCAAGAAGAAATTGAAGATTGGGGACCAAAAAACTTTAAAACTGTTATTAAAAAATCTAGAGATGATGATTTCGTTGTCCATATGTTTGACTTTTATTTAATTAATAAAAAAGGTGAAATTATTTCACAGTACAACGGGTATCAAGACGTACCATTCAAACAAATCTTGAAAGATATGAAATCAGCATTAAAACAATAAAACGCAGAAGCGGGGTTCAAAGCCCACTTCTGCGTTTCCCTTTATTCGACTTGGATTTTTTCCTTTACGTCTAATGCCAAGCTTTTTTCGTGCCATCTTGAAAGTAGTTATGAGCAAGTCATTCAGATTTATGAGCCTTTTGCCTAGATACAAGCCACTTACTCGAATTTACGAGCCACTTACTCGGATTTACGAGCCACTTGCCTAGATACAAGCCACTTACTCGGATTTACAAGCCACTTGCACAAATATACAAGCCACTCATTCGGATTTTCGAGCCACTTGCACCATTATACAAGCCAATCATTCGGATTTACGAGCCACTTGCCTAGATACAAGCCAATCATTCGGATTTACAAGCCACTTGCACCATTATACAAGCCAATCATTCGGATTTACAAGCCACTTGCACAAATATACAAGCCAATCATTCGGATTTACAAGCCACTTGCACCATTATATAAGCCAAACAAAGCAAAAAGCAGTCGGACGAGCGACTGCTTTTTGCTTTGTTTATTTAATGTATTGTAAAACTTCTTCGACCGCCACTTTTCCTTGATCAATACAATCTGGAAGGCCAAGGCCTTCAAATGAGCTACCTGCAATAAAAATTCCCGGCATTGCTTCACTCATACTAGCCTTCATTTCCTCGACCCTTTGCTTATGACCAACTGTATATTGCGGCATTGCATTTTTCCAGCGTGTAATCATTGTAAAATTTGGTTTCGCAGTAATATTCATTGTTTCCCGCAAATCATCTAATACAATTTGTTCAATTTCCGCATCTGGTAAATCGACGACGGTTTCTTCACTCGCTCTCCCGACATAGCTTCTTAACAGCACTTTTCCTTCTGGTGTTGTGTGTGGCCATTTTTTATGTGTCCACGTACATGCTGTGATCGTGTAATCACTATTTCTTGAAACGACAAAGCCTGTTCCATCAAGCTGATTATCAATATCTTTTGCGTCAAAAGCCATCGCTACGGTTGCAACTGAGGTTGCTGGCATTCGTTTGTAGCTGTCCAAACACTCTTCATTTGGAAACATCTCTGTAAGCGCCAAATGCGGCAAGGCAACAACTACGCTATCGGCATACATCGTCTCTTCATTGTTTAGTTTAATTTCGTATCCTCTTTGCAAAGGTGCTTTGTCGATCGATAAAACACGGGTTCCTTTCATGATGGAGCCTGGCTCTAACTTCTCCTCAATGGCATCAACTAACGTTTGCAAACCGCCTGTTAATGTAAGAAATTTCCCTTGCGTTTTTCCTGATAAACGATGTTTCGATGCATTTGGCGTCGTCTTCTTCATGCCAAAAATTAAGCTCCGATGATCACGCTCAACTTGGTAAAATTGTGGGAATGTTGACATTAAACTAAGTTGGTCAATATCGCCCGCATATATTCCTGACAATAATGGCTCGATTAAATTTTCTACCACTTCATCACCTAAACGTCTTCTGAAAAAATGACCGAGTGATTGATCTTCTTCATTTTTAGATCGAGGCATAACGAGATCGCAAGCCGCCCTCATTTTCCCTTGTACAGAGAATAAGTTTGTTGTGATAAATGGTCCTATTTTCGTCGGAACTCCCATGACTGCACCTTCTGGCATTGGATGAAGCCTATCTCTAACAAGCACATACGCTTTTCCAGCATGGTTATTCACGAGTTGGTCCCCTAAACCTACTTCCTTGGCAAGTTCAGAAGCACTTTTTTTTCTTTCTAAAAAAGAATCTGGCCCTCTTTCAATAACAAAGCCATCGACATACTCCGTTTGGATTTTTCCACCAAGTTTATGACTTGCTTCCACTAGTGTAAGCTCAACAGGCAATTCCTGCTCTCGGACTGACTTTTGCAAATAATACATTGCCGTTAGACCGGTTATTCCACCGCCGATCACAACAATCTTTTTCTTACTACCCAAAATTTCATCGCCTTCTTTTTAATCTTGTTTACGTAAATGTTTCAGAACGACGTTCGCCATTGCCTCAAGAAACGCTGGCTGTGCATCCGGCATTGCTGGACGATAATAAGTCGCTCCTACTTCATCTGTCACCACTTTGCATTCATAATCATTATCATAAAGCACTTCAAGATGTGTCGATACAAAGCCGACAGGAATGTAGACAAATGCTTTATAGCCTTTTTCATTATATAAATCACGGGTTAAATCTTGAACATCAGGGCCAATCCACGGCTCCGGCGTATTTCCTTCACTTTGCCAACCAACAGCATACTCTGTAATGCCTGCCTGCTCAGCAATTAAATCGGCTGTCTCTTGTAACTGATCGGCATATGGGTCACCGTATTGAAGGATTTTTTCCGGTAAACTATGTGCCGATACAATTAGACATGCCGCTTGTCGCTCTTCTTCCGGCATTTTCGCGTACACTTCTTTCACTTCATCCGCCCAGAAATCAATAAATTTCGGTTCTTTATACCAGCTTTCAATCGATGTAATCTTTAAGCCGCCAAGTTTTTCCGCTTCTTCTTGTGCACGCCCATTGTATGATTTTACACTAAACGTTGAAAAATGCGGAGCAAGAACAATTGATACAGCTTCCGTTATCCCATCTTTATGCATTTTTTCAACAGCATCTTCAATGAACGGTTCAATATGCTTTAACCCGATATACGCAACGAACTCAACCTCATCTTGAACTTCATTCAAGCGATCTTGTAAACCGTATGCTTGGTTTTCTGTAATTTTAGCGAGCGGAGAAATCCCACCAATCGCTTTATATCTTTCTTGCAAATCTTCAAGAGCTTCCTTTGACGGCGCTCGTCCATGTCGAATATGTGTGTAATATCGTTCAATATCATCTTCGTGATACGGAGTTCCATAGGCCATTACTAATAGCCCCATTTTCTTTTTAGCCAAAACAAAACACTCCTTTAAGAAAAATTACTGCTGTTTTAATTTTTCTGCACTATATTCATGAATAAATGATGTCAATCTTTTTAGCATTTCCGGTTTTACATCTGGGAAAACCCCGTGCCCAAGATTGAAAATAAAGCCTGGCTTTTCAATTCCTTGATCAATAATAGTCTTAGCTCGTTCTTCTACCGTTTCCCAATTGGAAATGAGGACAGCTGGATCAAGATTTCCTTGGACCGCTTTCGTTACACCTAATTTCCTTGCATCAGCAATCGGCAATCTCCAGTCAAGCCCAACAACGTCTAACGGCAAATCGTTCCATTCAAGAACGAGGTGGCTCGCGCCGACTCCGTGCATAATGAGAGGAACTTGCTCCTTGCGCATTTCCGTAAAAATTCGATTCATATATGGTTTAATAAACGCTTGATAGTCCACTCTGCTTAACGCACCGACCCAAGAGTCGAACAACTGAATTGCACTAGCGCCTGCTTTAATTTGTGCTTTCAAATAGACAATCGTCATATCCGCTAATTTATTCATTAACGCCGCCCATGATTCCGGCTCTGAATACATGAATGCCTTCGTTTTATGATAGTTTTTCGATGGGCCACCTTCGATCATATAGCTAGCTAATGTAAATGGCGCCCCTCCGAAACCAATTAATGGCACGGTTAACTGTTCTTCTGTTAATAATTTAATTGTTTCTAGTACGTATGGAATGTCTTCTTCTGGATTCAACTCACCTAGCTTCTCGACATCTGCTGTTGAACGAATCGGATTATCAATCACCGGTCCAACTCCGCCAACAATTTCTACATTCACACCAAGTGCCGGAAGTGGAGTCATAATGTCTTTATACAAAATGGCCGCATCGACATTATAGTTCTCTACCGGAAGGCGAGTCACATAAGCACAAATATCCGGACGGTGAGTAATCTCAAATAGCGAATATTTTTCCTTAATTTTGCGATATTCTGGTTGAGATCTGCCCGCTTGCCTCATATACCAAACAGGTACATGATCGGTCTGCTCTCCCCTCGCTGCTCTTAAAAATGTATCATTCAAAATTTTATTCATTTAAGTAGTCCGCCTTTCATTTATAGATAGGGCAGGAAATTTAAGACTCCCCGCCTCTTACCTTTTTTAAAAAAATATATACCATTCTTTATAATAAACTTTTTCTAACAAGAAATCGAATCAATGAATTCTTCCTTAATATAGTTGTTTTCTTTATGTAAGTATAGACAGATGTAGCGCTTGTCATAAATTTGTCCTTTTTTTCTCGATATATTGTTCACGTCTTATGCACAATTTCAGCTTTGCCATTGAATTTGTAACAGGTTTGAAATAATTTTTTCTGTGGTAAGATAACAAAAAAGGGGGGGTTCTAGTGTTCACATATATTACTTCTGGGACGTATCATTATTTGAAAAAATTTGAAGTAAAACACTATGAAGAACAAATGTATTTAATGCAAAGTCTTACTTGTCAATTATGGCATGAGACCCCGGGACCGAGTATTTTTCAATCACCGCGCAAATATGAGGTGATTGATTCAGCAGGTAAGCTTTCTGCTCATGGCTTCGTCGCCAGCAATCACTTAGCAATTAGCGATGAGGGGCGGCCAATTTTTGAATATGAAATAAAAAATCTAAGCAAGATGCTCATTCATAAACAAGGATTTATTGCATTGCGTGTCCTCCGTCCACTTACAACCGATACGTATATTGTCATGACGATGTGGCAAAAGGAATCAGAGCTTGATGAATGGAAAAATTCCGGTATGCTTGACCATGTGACCGTCAGTAAAAGCGTACTTTCAGGACCTAGCTTTTTATCTACCTTCTACGTAGATGATGAAGAAATCGAGTTTTTCGAAGACTGACATTGCGGCTGCCTATTGTTAGGCAGTCTTCTTTTTTTTAAAAATTGGTATAATGGGTTCATAACGAACTTTAGGGGTGGTGTTCAAGTGAAGCAGCAGCTTTTTGAACGATTGGAAAAATACAATAATGAAATGATTGAAATTCGCCGATATTTGCATCAAAATCCCGAACTCTCATTTAAAGAATTCAAAACAGCCGCCTATATCGAAAATTTTTATAAACAACTTGGTGTGGAAGTAAAAAGTGGTGTTGGCGGAAATGGTGTAGTAGCGAAAATTAAAGGCCGGAAACCTGGAAAAACAGTTGCTTTACGTGCTGATTTTGATGCATTACCGATTCATGAAGAAACAAATTTGCCCTTTCGATCACTCGTGCCAGGTGTGATGCATGCATGCGGCCATGATGGGCATACGGCGATACTGCTCATTCTCGGAAAAGTGCTTCATGAAATGCGGAACGGACTCGCCGGAGAGTATGTACTCATTCACCAGCATGCGGAAGAATACGCGCCAGGTGGAGCGATAGCGATGATCGAAGCTGGCTGTCTTGACGGTGTCGATGTCATCTACGGAACACATCTATGGGCAGATACGCCATATGGGACAGTGGAATATCGAAAAGGGCCGATTATGGCTGCCGCTGACCGCTTTGAAATTACGATTAAAGGCTATGGCGGACACGGTGCACAGCCGCATAAAACAAAAGATGCAATTGTCATCGGTGCACAGCTCATTATGAACTTGCAACAAATTGTGAGCAGAAAAGTTGACCCGATTGACTCCGCTGTTTTATCGATCGGCTCATTTATCTCTGACAATGCTTTTAATGTTATTGCTGATAGGGCGACATTAATTGGGACAGTCAGAACGTTTAGTGAAGATGTGAGAGGTTTTATGGAAGATGAAATTGAGAGAGTTATAAAAGGGACATGCTTAGCGGCAGGCTGTCAGTATGAATATAACTATGATCGAGGCTATCCAGCTGTTGTCAACCATGAAAAGGAAACAGACTTTCTTGTTACATGCGCCAAAGAAGTAACTGAGATTGATACAGTCGCTGAGGGAAAACCACAAATGGGTGGAGAAGATTTTGCTTACTACTTGCAGCACGTGAATGGAACCTTTTTCTTTACAGGAGCGAAACCAGACAACGTCGAAAAAACATATCCACATCACCATCCAAAATTTGATATAAACGAAAAATCTCTGCTTATCGCTGCGAAAACACTGGGCTTGGCTGCGTTAAATTCACAATAAAGAAAATGGTGGTGAAATTTTTTCACCACCATTCTCATATAATCCATATCCGCTTAAACTTTCCCCTCAAACTTCGTAATTCTCCCAGGCGCATACATCTTTGCAAATACGAGAGCAAATACAATCGCCACTCCCCCAACGATTACACCTTGGATGAAGTCCCCTCCTATCGCTGCACAAACACCAAATAATATCGCTTGACCAATTAATACTTTAACGAGCAGTGAGAGAAAAGCAATTCTTTTCTGCGTTGCAGCAATCGGATATAACTGTGTCCAAATCGTCCAATTATGTTTGCGAAGCATCGGCATTAGTTGGAAACCGGTTAAATAAATGAATAATAATGAAATCGCAACAGAGAAATAGATATTTCCATAAAAAAGCAATAATCCTGCTGCAATCAGTGAAAGTCTTATGATTAATCCAGAAAACTCACTCGTGCGAACGAGTGTCCTTGCAAATAAAAATCGATACGTTTGATCACTTCCGTACGGAATTCGCGCAAAAATAAAATCAAGCCACTTTCTTCTTTTTACTTGTCCTTTTAAATGTGGGACGTCGGTAAACATATTAGCTGTTCGGTAAAATGCCTGCATTCTCCCTTGTTCTTTATCGATTAATAGTTCCCATTGGATCGGCTTCTTTTTTACCAATTCCCGAAAATAAACCGTAAATGCAGCCATTAAAATGACGACGACACCAATATACCAAAACGAGGCTTCTACAATGATAAAATACATGAGCAGTGCGCTAAATAAATAGCGGATCAGCCAATCATACAGCCAGATTGCGCGATCATTCATTTTTAACATGTACCAATGCAAAATTATGTTCCAATATTTCACAATGAGCGCAATCGCCAGGAATAGAAAAAATGGCTTAAATCCTTTTCCCGTTACTTGCGCATACATCGGCATGAACGCAGCGAGCACGAGTAAAATAATGTATGCTTGCGTAATAAAACTTAGTCTCTTCCCTTTTTTAAAATACGTCTCAAGCTTTACCTCTAACGGCAATAAAAAAACGATGTCAGCTTCTTTTAAAAGGGTTTGAATCGGACTTGCAGCAAGGAATATCGCTAGTACCGCCGCCATCAAAATACCTACCGGGAACCCAGAATCAAGCGTCTTTACCCATTCCGAATAATAATATATTGCCGCACCGCCCCCAAAGATAAGAACAAAGAGCAAATGATCATTAAACATATATTTAAAATAACGGCGCAGTTCTTTAATAAATGATTGAACTCTTTCTTGCCATAACTGATTAATCTGCATCATCGATCTCTTCTTCCTTTGTCAGCTGCAAATAAATATCATCCAATGTTGCATTCGGCATATTAAATTGTTGTTGTAGCTCCATTAGTGAGCCTTGTGCCCTTATTTCCCCATTATGTAAAATGATAAAGCCATCGCAATAACGCTCAGCCGTTGCTAAAATATGTGTAGACATTAAAATGCCTGCCCCATCTTTCTTCATTCTTCCCATTAATTCAAGTAAGGATTGAATCGCCAACGGGTCAAGCCCGACAAACGGTTCATCAATAATGTATAAAGGCGGCTCAATAAGAAACGCACACATAATCATTACTTTCTGCTTCATTCCTTTTGAAAAATGCGAAGGAAACCATTTTAATTTTTTATCTAGCCGAAATTCTTTTAAAAGTGGTCCAATTCTTTCTTCAAACTTTTTTTCTGAAAGTCCGTATGCCATCGCAGCTAATTTCAAATGCTCTTCCAATGTAAGTTCTTCATATAAAATCGGAGTTTCTGGTACAAATGAAAATTGTTTACGATATTCCTCTGGAGCCTTTTTTAATGACAGGCCATTGATCGTAATTTGCCCCTTTCGTTCCTCCATCAAGCCAATAATATGCTTAATCGTAGTACTTTTTCCAGCTCCATTCAGGCCAATCAGACCGATCATCTCACCCGCTTTTAAGGAAAATGAAATATCTTTTAATACAGGCTTTTTTGTATACCCGCCTGTTACGTTTTTTACTTCTAATAAAGACATCATAAACGCCCTTTCTTCTTTCAGACTTCCATACATGCTATTGTACCAAAAAAGTGTAATGCGTACACTGATCATTGGATGAAATTACCTTTATATATTTCTAAAAAAGCGGACATCATAGTTAGTGAAGGAGCGGGGCAACAGCGAAACTGGGGTGGTTGTCGAAGACAGGAATCGGCAGTAGAAGCGGAAAGCACGATGAACATTGACATGGACATCGATTATCAATCTTGACAAACATGACAAGGGAGATGATTGCATTGGGCATGATCAAGGAAAATCGTACATTTCACTCATGATCATTCGATCATGACCAAAGCGAAACTGGGGTGATTGTCGAAGACAGAAATCGGCAGTAGAAGCGGAAAGCCACGATGAACATTGAACATGGACATCGATTATCAAACTTGACAAACATGACAGGGGAGATGATTGCATTGGGCATGATCATGAAGAATCGGATTTTTCTTTAACGTTTGCCGTGATGGCAAATAAAGAAACTTTCCAATGTACCCGCTAATCCCTTCAACGTGCAGGGTTTTTCCATAAAAACCCCTGCACGTTTTTCACTTTCTTTATCGATATGGTACGATGTCTATGTATAAATAAGGAAGGTGGATTTTGTTATGGATAATTGTATTTTTTGTAAAATCGTCAATGGTGAATTACCAGCGGCTAAAGTATTCGAAAATGATGATGTCGTAGCGTTTCTTGATATTAGTCAAATTACGAAAGGACATACACTCGTCATTCCGAAAGTACATAGTGAAAACATTTACGATTTGCCAGCAGAAACAGCGGCAAAATTATTTGAAGTCATCCCTGCCATCTCTCGTGCGCTTAATACTGAGTTTCAGCCAGAAGGATTGAACCTGTTACAAAATAACGGAGCGTTTGCCGGACAGGCTGTTTTCCATTTTCATTTGCATCTGATCCCGCGCTATGATGAAACAGATGGATTTGGCACGAAATATATTAGCCATCAAGCAGATTATAGTACGGAGGATTTACAAACAATGGCAAAAGCGATTCAGCAAAAGATCAATTAATCCCCTTCTTTCTCCTCACAATCTATGCTACAATATTCTTAAACTTTCGCTGGCAGCAACGAGTGCATGTCAGGAAAGCAACATAGATGAGTTGAGAAGAGGAGAGATTTACAAATGAATACAAGGGTACTTGTTGTTTTATCATTGCTACTGGGGATTGGTACAGCACTTCATTTTATTATGCCAGCGATTATGGGAGTTACACCAGATATGCTGCTTGCAATGATGTTTCTAGGGATTGTATTATTTCCTGAAAAGAAAAATGTATTGCTTCTAGGGATTGCAACTGGACTTTTATCAGCATTGACGACTGGTTTTCCAATGGGGCAAATTCCAAACATGATCGACAAACCGATTACAGCATTCGTATTTTTCGGGTTATTTTTAATCATTAGAAAAATTCCTCATATTGCTGGGCTTACCATTCTAACGGCTATTTGCACAATCGTTTCAGGAGTCCTTTTCTTGGGATCAGCGGCAATCTTTTTTGAATTACCAGGTGGAGCAACACTTCTAGGATTGATTTCAGTAGCGGTTCTTCCAGCAGCATTGCTAAACAGTGTATTAATTTTCATCATTTACCCAGTTGTTAAGACGGTATTAAAGAGAACGAATTTACTTGAACAAGCAGCTTAACCAAAGAAGAACCTGGAAAACCAGGTTCTTCTTTATTTTATCGATAGAGCAATCAGCACCCCGATGACTAAACAGATAAAGCCCGCACCTCCAAGTGTCATCGCTCTTTGCTTTAAAATCTTTTTAGGAGGGTAAATACCAGGTCTCCGTTGTGACGCTACATAATGTAGCATCCCTGCCAGCAGGAGTGCAGCGAGAAAAAAAATAACAGTTATGATCCCTTTCATATGCGCTCACCTCAGTTTTGCTACTCCTTTTCTTTCATCTTATGCACAAAAAAAGGTTAGCATGATTGTGAGCGGGTAAAGTTTAATGCAGGATTTTTTTATTTTTTGTAGAAAAGGATAGAATAGAGACTATGAAGTTGAGGTGATACACATTGAATACTAAAGCATTCGCATTAGGAGTTTTTATAGGAAGTGCTGTTGGCGCAGCTGCTGCTTTATTAACAGCTCCTTCATCTGGAAAAGAGCTCCGCGGGCAAATTAAAGATTCAAAAAATGATTGGATCAGAGTGGCTAATGATATAAAAGAAGATGCGTTGGATATTAAAGAATCGGTCGCAAAATTATCAAAAGAAGGTAAAGAAATCATAAAAGAACTTGCCGGCGATGTAAAACTGGCTGTCGAAGAATGGCAGCAAGACATTGAATCAAATAAAAACGCATTGCAAGATGAAATGAAGGAAATTCAGCAAACGATTGCCCAATTAGAACAAAAGCTTCAAGATAATAAAGCACAGCATTAAACAAAGGCGAAATGCCTTTGTTTTTCTCTTTAAGGAGTTTCAATTGAAAGGTTCAAATATGACTTTTTTGTAACCGCTTTCTAAATTAATTTAAAATTTTGTTAATTTACATCTTTATTAATTTTTGTTTTATTGGCATAATGATACATAACAATAAAAAGGAGAGGAGATATTATGGGGGAAAAACATTATTCATTAATCGAATCGATGATCTTTAGCCAACGTATGGCTCAGCTTAGCAAAGCAATTTGGAAATCGATTGAAAAGGATTGGCAAAATTGGATTAAGCCATATCATTTAAATATTAATGAGCACCATATATTATGGATTGCTTACCATTTAAATGGTGCTTCTATTTCTGACATTGCGAAATTTGGTGTGATGCATGTATCAACTGCTTTTAATTTTTCAAAAAGGCTTGAAACGCGAGGTTTATTACAGTTTTCAAAAAAGGAAAACGATAAGCGTAATACGTACGTAAAATTAACTGGAGCAGGTGAAGATTTATTGTTAGAAATAATGGAAGATTATGAACCAGAAAACAACTCCGTCTTCCAAGGTGCTCTTCCATTGCGGCAATTATACGGTAAATTTCCAGAAGCAATTGAATTAATGGCGATTGTTCGAAATAT
This sequence comes from Bacillus sp. FJAT-50079, assembly GCF_018343515.1. GTDB lineage: Bacteria > Bacillota > Bacilli > Bacillales > Bacillaceae_C > Lederbergia. Next base: position 55,579 of record NZ_JAGYPD010000010.1, read on the forward strand.
TTATGGAGATGACTTCATGGAAATTTTCGAAAAATCATTTCATAATATTGAAACAGACTTTCTAGAAATAGACGGAAAAATAAAAAAAGCCAATGTAGAGAGTGCTGTGTAACGACTAGTCTTTTTTAAATGTTTTTTTGAAACACACGCATTAAATCTACATACATGTTTTGTTTTATGCATGCATCGATCACCTCTTCTACATTTAATTTCGGATTAAGTCGATGAACGAAATCCCTGAAAAGCGGCGTATGATATACGTAATGATCCGCTTTTTCTTTCTCCTTCTCCTTGATCATCTCTTCACAAAGTTTATGAAAAGCAATTACTTCTTTTTCATTTAAATTTTTTTTGATAATGAGCTGATCGAATTCATATCCTTTATTAGGCATCATATTTAACAATAGTTTTTGATGATATTCAAGCCTTGCTAGTCTTTCTAAAATAATATTCAATCTATCCATCCCCATTTTTCATTATCTCCCATTTATTATATATTCTAGGTCTTTTCTCTTTTTCCTTTTGCCATTTAAACGATGTAAAAAAAGATGAATTTACCTATTGCTTTTACAGCATTTTCGTCGTAAAGTATGAGAATTGAAACTAATATTTGTGTTACTATTGGAGGCAATTTTTCATGCATTGTTGGAAATCATTTCACATTGATAAAAGATATTATTTTTATCGACGCTTTACTATTTCCACTTTGATTACACTGTTTGTTTTTATCATGTTATACGTTCCAATGCAAATCATTGCTACGGAACCATTAAAGGACCATAATTTTTTTATTTTTCTCTGTGCAATGGCCATCCTTTACCCGATTCATAAATTATTTCATTTAATACCGATCGCAAAGTATTATGAACATATTAAATTTTCGATTGATATGTATTTCTATATATTGCCGATTATTAACGTAAGAATCTCTAGCCCTATTCCCAAAAGGCAATTTTTAATTGCACTTTTATTTCCATTTATTATTATTAATTCCGGCCTTTTAGGTTTAGCTTTTTTAATACCGCAATATATTCATTATATAACGATATTACTTGCTTACCATATTGGAATGAGTGCTGTCGATATTTTTTATGTAAAAGCATTATTCTCTTCGCCGAAACATGCTTTAATTGAAGAGAGCGAAGACGGGTATGAAATATTAGTCAATGAAGATTGACCATCATGGCCCAGTCGTGAAAAATCGTCTGGGCCTTGCTACTGACTTTTCTTTTTTGGATGTATTCTTCTATCTTTTTTTTGAAAAATTTGCTATCGTAATATTACTGGGAGATGAAGGGAGAGGATGCGTATTGATCTCCATTTTTATATTTTTTGCTATTTTTATATTATACATATTTAATAATCTTACAAATACACTTTGTGTCGTTAGAGAAATCCCCGAAGAACGTCAGCCTAAATTATTTCGGACGATCAATATTTTAATTACGATCTTACTCTTTTCTTCTTATATAGAAATTGTTTATACGTGATCTCACCGCAGAAAAAGGCGGATTCCGAAATGAATCCGCCTTTTCATTGCCAGCTATATATTAGTAAAGCCAAGATGCACCTACGATAATCAACAAAATGAACAATACAACGATTAAAGCAAAGCCTCCGCCGTATCCAATGCCTCCACTCATTTACAACACCTCCTCTAATTCTTACTTTTTATCCTATTCCATCTTTTATTTTGTGTTAGGATTTTTGCCTAGATTATTTCATATTTTTTTAGCAAAGGTATGCCGACCCTACGATGATCAGCAAAATAAATAGAACTACAAGCAACGCAAATCCAGAGCAATCTGCAAAACCCATTTTGACGACCTCCTTTTTCTCTTTCGATACAGCATATGTCTTTATCGGGCGGGTTGGCTGAATCAAACGCCTATTTTTTAGCGATTTCATAAATTGTTTTGTTCCGACTTAAAATATGATATAGTAAGTTTTATGAGCTTTGAGTGTGGCTTCAAAAAGAAGGAAAAAAGGACAAGATGTGCGTTGATTTCGCCCCAAGCTTACAAACAATTTGTCATTTTAACCAGACTTTTGAACATCCTCTTAACAAACAAAAGATCAATCACAGGGAGTTGTATATGATGAAGAAGTGGATTTTGTCCCTTTCATTAACCGTTGGGGTCATCGGGCTTGCTGCTTGCGGTAACAATGAAGCAGTTGTCAAAACGGAAGCAGGAAATATTTCAAAAGAAGAACTATATGAAGCATTAAAAGATAAATATGGTGAGCAAGTACTCCAGCAACTTGTCTTTGAAAAAGTTCTTTCTAAGGAATATAAAGTCGATGAAAAAGAAATTGATTCAATGGTTGATGATCTGAAGTCTGAGTATGGTGCCCAATTTGAGTTTTTCTTAATGCAAAACCAATTTAAAGATGAAAATGAACTTCGTCAAACGATGAAATTAAATCAACTCGTTAATAAAGCAGCAACAAAGGATATTACAATTAGTGAGGACGAATTAAAAGAGTATTACGATACTAAACAGCCGAAAATTAAAGTTCGTCATATTTTAGTTGAAGATGAAGATACAGCTAAAGAGGTCAAAGCGAAATTGGATGAAGGCGGCGATTTTGTAGAATTGGCCAATGAATATTCAACGGATACGGTAGCTAATGAAAACGGTGGCGACATTGGTTTTATTGCATCCGATGAATCTGGGATTGATCCGCAGTTTAGAGATGCAGCTTTTGAACTTGATGTAAATGAAGTCAGTGCTCCAGTCCAATCCTCTTTTGGTTGGCATATTATTGAAGTAACAGAAAAAGAGGAAAAGAAACCTTTTGAAGAAATGAAAGCAGAGCTTGAAGAAGAGCTAAAATCGTCAAGACTTGATGCAACTGCGATTCAAAAAGCATTAAAAGAGGAAATTAAAAAGGCAAAAATTAAAGTGGAAGACAAAGACTTGAAAACAACGTTTGACCTTCTATTAGCTGATGATCCAGCAGATACTGATACAGAAAGCAAGGATGACACAGAAAAAGAAGATAAAACGGAAGAAACAAAATAACTAATTACAGTAGCCGAGAAGTAATTTCATGGCTACTGTTTTGTATTTTTGCTAAATCTTTCGCCTTAAAAGGGATGTGTGAGCGGATGGCTTGTACTTTCGGTAAAGTGGCTTGTATTTGTGGAGATCTGGCTTGTATTCCCGGTACTGTCGCTTGTTTTTGCGAAGATCTGGCTTGTAAATCATCGGTGCATTCTTAAATTGGGCGGAAAATTACCTTCCCCTTCATTCTAATCGAATAATGGTTTCCAGTCGGTATTATTAGCTCCAGCCCTTAAGAAGCATACAGGTCTCAAGGGCTGGGGATGCTAATATGGTCGGCCATACTTTTAAAAGGACTAATATTCCCCTTCGTTTCTCTTACCCATTAGGTTACCTATTCATCCAATTTCTTCGACTTGTTTTCTGCGTTCCTTTTCCTTTCTCATTCGTTCCACGTAGACTTCCCCTTCTTTTTCAATCCATTCCCTCTCCAACTCTCTGTCTTCTTTCGCAGTTTTTATTGTCATGAACGCACTTGCGAAAATACCGACAATGACAAAATATACCCAAAACGGCAGACTCATCATCTTCTTCCTCCCATCTGCTTGTCCAATTACTACACTATATGTTTTAGACAATAAAAAATGCCATCAAAATGATGGCATTAAGAATGAAATGTAGGCTTATAAAACATACGATTATCAAGTGGAAAAATTCGTTCAGAAAACTCACCAGGTTTTACACGTTTCATTGCACGATCAAGCATATTCATTTTTGCATCAATATTATCAATCATATGTAAAATTTCCGCTTCCTTGATCATTGGCTGTTTTGGGCTTCCCCATTCCAATTTCCCATGATGACTTAAAACTAAATGTTGTAAGACGACGACTTCTTCCCCTTGGATACCTAGTTCCTCAGCAGCCATCGCAATTTCATTAACAGTGATCGTAATATGCCCGAGCAAATTTCCTTCAATTGTATAGGTTGTTGCGACTGGGCCAGATAATTCTTTCACTTTCCCCAAATCATGAAGAATAATACCGGCAAACAAAAGATCACGATCAAGCGATGGATAAAGCTCAGCAATTACTTTAGCTAAATCAAGCATCGACACAACATGATAACCAAGTCCTGATACAAATTCATGATGGTTTTTTGTCGCTGCTGGAAACTCTAAAAAGCTTTCATAATGCTTTTTAACTAAATGGCGCGTAATTCGTTGGATATTGGGATTTTTCATTTCAAAAATATATTGGGTAAGCTTATTTGATATCGTTTCTTTACTAATTGGCGCTTTTTCCAATAAATCAGCGATTTGCACATTATCTTGATGGTTGGTTGGCCGAATTTGTCTTATTTTAAGCTGAAGCCTTCCACGGTAATTATGTACTTCCCCGGCAACCCGAACAACAGTCTCAGGCTGATACATCTTTACCTCTTCATCAGATACATCCCAAAGCTTTGCCTCAATATCCCCTGAACGATCTTGCAAAATAACGGTTAAAAACGGTTTTCCATTACTAGCGATTCCTTTTATCGCGCTTTTCACGAGTAAAAAAAGATTCACCTGCTCTCCTACTTCATGTTCCAAAAGCTCTTTTGACATAAAAACGCCTCCGATTCCTAGCAATCTTTATCAATATCATAACATATTCAAAGCTGCTCTACTTGATCTAATTGAGTCTTCCGTGGCAGATCAATAATTTCATCTTTTACAAAATAATCTCGAATATGGCTATGACAAGTAAAAAATAAAACTTGATTTTTTTTACTTGTCGTTGAAATCAACTTTAACACTTTTTCCGTTCTCTCTTTATCGAAATTAACAAAACCGTCATCGATCATCACTGGAAAAGGATAATCATCAAACAGTACATCAACAAGGGCGAATCTTAAAGAAATATATAATTGCTCACCAGTTCCTTGACTGAGCTCACCAGGATAAAACATGAGACGATCTTTTCTTTCGACCATAAGCTTTCCCTCTTGATCCATTACTAGCCGTATATATTTTCCTGAAGTTAATAAAGAAAAATACTGTTGTGCTTTCTTCATTACTTTTGGAAAACGCTCTTCTTTATATATGTTCATTGTTAATGTTAAAATTTGTTTAGCTAAAGCAAACTTCGCCCATTGCTTTGCTTCCTCGTTAAAAATAGATTTTAATTGATGGAATCGATGCAGCTTTTCTGTGTACGTTCCACCTTCTTCTAAAACGAATATTTGATGGCGAATGCTCGCATCTTGATTGCGGAGTACATAAAGTCTTGATTCATCCCCTTCAAGCTTTTCCGCAATTAGCTTTCTATGTTTATTTATTTCTAGTTCATTTTGAAATGATGAGGCAAACTCGTTCACACCATTAGTAAGACTTGCTTCAAGCAACTCAAGCCTTTCTATTAACTTTTTCTGCTCGGCATATTGTTGTGCTTTTAATCGATACTGTTCCTCATCAGTCGTGGCAGCTCGCTCATGTAACTCATTTAGCTCATCGTTCAATGTTACAATTTGTTTATGAAGGGGCAACAAATCATCATCTATCTCAGAAAGCTTCGTCATGTATTCTTTATGTCTAAGTTGTTTTTCCATCTCTCCATTTACAAACTCTTTTAAATGAAAATAAGCCATTTTTTCATGTTCGATGTTTTCTAAGCCGATTTCTTTTATAAATCCATAGACTTCCGCAAGCCATTGATGATATTGTTCCCTTTTCATCCTAAGCTTTTCTTCCAAATTCTTTTTACTTTCCAACAATTGGATAAGCTCCTTTAATAACTCAAAGGCGTCTTCCATGCGTTGGATAGAAAGCTCTTTTTGCAAATGTAAGGCATCTTTGATCGCATAAAGTTCCAGATGAACTTCGCTTTTTTTCTGGCTTATGGATGTTTGCTGCTTTTCTAACTCGGCTAGGCGTTGTTCTACTTGCTCAAGGTGGATCACCCATTTCTTCCATTCATCTCTTAGTTTTATCTGTTGCTTGTATTGATTGGATACATAATTCTCTTTTAATTTCCGATCAGATAATTGATCCTTAATAACATGTAACTGACTTTGAATCTGCTCGATTTCTTTTATAATAGCCAATCGCGCTTTTCCTGCAATCACTTTACGACCATTAAAAATTGAATAGGCGATCACGGTAAGAGAAAAAACAGCCATGATCCACTCGGATGAACTAATACTCCAAATCAACATGATTGTACAAATAAGAAGAATGCCGCCACCCCATACGTATGTGCTTTCCCTCGTTTGCTTCTCATTCTGTTTTTTGTCAAATAATGCTGCCAACTCTGTTTCCAAACGCTTTTGCTCAAACGAAAGCTGTTCTGTTGATTTCCAGCGTTTCTCCTCATTTTGCAGTTGTTGAAACTTAGACTCTGGAAGCATCGACTCCTCGATCTCTTGACATTTTTGCTCAATCGTTAGTTGATCCTTTTTCACGAGTTCTTGCTCTAATAAAAGTTCCTCACTGCGAGATTGAAGGTTCATTACTCTTTGAAGTGCATCTTTTATCCGGCCCTTCATTTCCATTCCAAGATTAAGCTGGTCTAGCTCCCCCCAATCCTCTTTCGAAAAATGGAGCTCCCGGCTAATGAAATGTGCTTGATTCTCAAGTTCTACTACGTTTTGATCCATTGTTGTCATCTCATCCAGCAGTTGCTCATAGCGTGGCCACTCAGAAATGAGTTGTTCAGCTTTACTAACCATTGTTTCACTTGCTTCAAGCGGCATATAGGAAGCCATTTGCTCCATCGTCTGCCTACGTCTTTCTTTTAACGCTTGTTGCCTACTTGTAATGGCAATTAATTGTTCTTTATATTTTTCGAATCTTGAAAGTCCATCAATCGGAAAATCTAAGCTTCCTTGTTCATTTAAGCGCCTTTGTATTTCTTTTTTTTCAATGAGCAAAGGCCAACTTTTTAATAACTCATCGACCTTTACAAGTTCAGCGCGCGTGGCAGTTATCCTGATTTCAATTTCCGTTATTTGATTCCTTATCGTCCCTTCTTGCTTAACAAGTGTTTCATATTCCGCATTTTGCTGCTTGGCCAATTTTAACTCATTTTCCAGAGCACGGATTTCCTGGATGCGTTCATTCAATTTCGGTTTTCGCCCTCCCGGCTTAAACAATAGATCTTGTTCCTTTTGCAATTGCTCTTCTGCATGAAATAACACATCCGTTCCGATTGTCCCAGCAGCTACTAAATAGCGTCCAATATCGTTTTCTTTTAACCCTTGCACCTCTTGAATCGCTTGGAGGTTAAAAGAAAAAATGCTTTCGTACATAATCCGATCCAGACCGTCTAGTAGTTTCGCAAGCAATGGCTCCTTTCCGACCGTCCCATCTTGTAAAATAACGGTCACATCGCCAGCCGATTTCCCTTTAACTCGTTCAATAGTAACATCACCATAGGATGGAAAATAAGCGATAATTTGCCCTCCGTAAGCTGAATGATTTTTAGGCTCATATCTTTTGATAGATTGTTGCCTTGAAGGAAAACCAAATAATATGCTATGGATGAAAGACATAATTGTCGACTTTCCAGCTTCATTTTCTCCATAAAAAAGTTGTAAAGAGGAGAGGTTATGAATATGGAAATCAATCAGTTTCCCGTAGCCATATATATGCAAACTTTTCAGTTTCACCTTTTCTCCCCCTTTTTATTTTTCAAGCTGCTGAATGACAAGCGCGATGGCCTCATCACTTAATACTTCTTTCTCACTCTCATTAAGTGGCTCGACATAACGGCTTCCGTATTTATGGGAAAACAATCCAGAGATTGCTTCATCAAATGCCTGTGAATGAACTAATGTGTCCGCTGACTGATCAATCATCTTTAAAAAACTTTCATTGTATTCGATATTTTTCACATTAGTACGCTTCATTTCTAGTGTAACTGCATAAGGCCAAACGAATTTTCGCTCATCCACAACCTGATCTTGTAACATTTCGAGGAATTCCCCGTTTTCAAACTTTTGCTTCACTTCTTCAGAAACATACTCAGCATTCAAAATCTTAATTTCAAGCAATTTCCCTTGCCAATCGTATTGAGATTGAGCTTGCAGTTCTTTCAAACAATACGTATAAAGCTCGGTTAGGGAAACACTTTGCTGAAGCTCAATTAAACATGACTCCCATCGAATATCTGCCGTCTCAATAAATTCCCATTGACACTCGCCCTGTAAGGAGAGCTTAACTTCATAGCACCCTTTTTTCCCTGTCTCATTTCGATGTCTTCCTTGAATATTACCTGGATAAATTATCGGTGGATCAGTGTGTAATATCTGTGTCTTGTGAATATGCCCAAGCGCCCAATAATCCATCCCTTTTTGCTGTAATTCATTAATAGAAAAGGGAGCATATGGATGATGCTGTGACTTTTCACCTTCGTTTTGTCCGTGCAGTAAACCGATATGGAGATCAGCCCCAGCAAGCTTTTCATAATCAATGACTTTCCGATCCATGACGTGGCGCTCCGGGTAACTAAACCCGTAAAGGTGGACCGTAATACCGCTTTTTGTTTTATAAGGGATCATTTCTACTCGTTCCCCAAACACATATGTATTAGCGGGAAAATCAAGTGTAAGCCAATTCCCGCTTAGATGATCATGATTTCCATGCGAAATAAAAACGGCAATATCCTTTGCTTGTAAACGTTCAAGCTGCTTGCGCAGTCGAGCCTGTGCTTTTATACTTCGGTCTTCTCCATCGAATAAATCTCCTACAATAATAAGAAAATCAACATCCCGATCAAGAGCTGTGTCAATTACTTTTTTAAAAGCCGTAAATGTACTCTCTTGAATGCGCGAATAAAGATCTTTAGACAAATGTGATAGACCTAGGAAAGGGCTATCTAGATGCAAATCAGCAGTATGGATAAACGTTATCTCTTTCAATGGCAATTCACCTCTAATTAACGAATGTACGTTCTACTATTATACAAAATAACTCCTTCTTATAGCAAGTTTTGCGCTTTAAATTAGGAGATGGAGGTTAAATGAGTGTGTTAGTATTCAAATTTCAAGGTTTATTAGCTATATTGGATGGGAAAATATCAGTACATTTTATTATTTTCCGGAAGACAGTATCTTCAATTGTAGTCAGGTGCTAATTTGATGTTGCTCTTGATTCGTCCTTCCAGGCAACTACGGAAGTACTTAAAATATTATTCTTATATATTAATATAGGCGATAGCGGCCTGATTTTTTAGGTCTTCCCACATACCTCAATTTATGTGAAAATGAATATAAGGAAAAAGCGAGGAGGAAGCATTCATGCCATTTTATCGATTAACAGCCTTCGAACGATCTGGTAAGAAAATGCTAGATGAGGAATTTGAAGCAGAGAATGACAAGCTTGCAAAAGAAAAAGGTTATCAGCTTTTAGTTGAAAAAGACTTTTCCGATCAAACACATCGCTGTACATCTTCTAGTGGAAAGCTTCTACTTTTTCACCGTTAACGTCGAATTTTTTCGGACTTATGCCCACAGGAGGCAGGTATTCAGATTTGCAGCCATTTCCGTCCTATGCCCCTCTACCATCTACCGAAGCTTAACTTGACTCAGCAAATCTTTTTGTATCAATAACGTGGTTCCAGGTACAGGGAGTTTGAACTCCCTCTAATTTGAAAGCCAACCTCGTATTTATCCCGCCACTTATAGTAGTGGCAGACTTTTGCTTATACAAATAAAAGTAGGCGCTTCGTCATCTGAAGCGCCTGCCTTTATTCCCTAGGAAATACGTTGTAATTACTATTTCAACATATTATTTCTCCTTAAAAATTCAATCCGATATTGTTTGCGAAATTGCTCCTTAATCATGTATGAGACACCTTGATCATCGTTCGAACGGGTAATCCAGTCTGCTGCTAGCCGAATCTCTTCCGGTGCATTTCCCATTGCAACCCCTACTCCTGCCCATTCGATTAGCGGCAAATCATCAACACCTGAACCAATAGCAACAACTTCTTCACGGTTAATATGAAGCTGATCACAGACGTATTGTACGCCAGCCAGCTTTGAAACGCCTGAACCTACAATATCAAGCTTCCGTTCGTCCGCCACGATGCAGTCTACTTCATCATACATTTGTTTAATCGTGCTTTTTGCCACGTCCAAATCCGATTTCTGTTCAAATACAACTTCAATTTTTGGTGGTGATATTGGACGATCAAGCAAGCTTTCACTTACGCTGTCAACATATTGCTCAGAATACGAAAAGCGATTTGCAGATTGGAATTCGACACGGGCAATCATGTTTTCAGATTGTTTGATTTTATTGCCGATCGATTTTTTTTCATGTACGAGTTTCATTTGACATGAAAACGACTCTAAAAGAGAAACAAGTTCATTCGTAATTTGATCGGAAATCCGCTTGACATAAATTGGCTTATTCAAAGCATTCGCAATAAATCCTCCTTGATGTGCTACGATGTGCGAATCAATTTTTAGGGTTTTCGCTAGGCGCTTCGCGGCTGGAAAGTTTCTTGATGTTGCCAATGTAATGATTACATCTTTACGAAGAGCAAATTCCACCGCCTCACGAGTTAATTTATGGATGCGACCATTTGTTGTAATGAGAGTATCATCTATATTCATAACAAGCATTTTATATATCATCGTACTCCCCCTCTAAGCAGCTAAATTCTCGTTTGCCTCTTACTAATCATATGAAATTTTTTAATGGAATAGAACGTTGATAGAGGTTCTTGTTTCACATTGCTTCCTGCGGGAAGGATGAAAAGGGGCTGTCCAATAAGTCTTTAAAATGAAGAAGGTGGAGAAAAACAAACTGAAAAAGTCCTCCTAATTCAAGGATCTATTCAGCCTGTTGATTTCCGCTTCGGGCCGACACTTACCGCGGGGCGAGCGGTGAGCCGCTTCGGGCCGACAGGATGTCGGTCACGATGCGGCGAATTTAGGCTTCGTTCCTAAAATGCTCCTTGCAGTGTCTCACCTGTCTCGCACATTCCACTGGTGTAGCCGCCTTCCGCTCCAATCAACGGAACCTGGAAAAAACTAACATTCAGGCTAATGGAGACGGGAATAAAAAAGGGATCATTAGCGTATTTAAATGGGTAGATCAATGATTTTCAGTCTCTATATGACGATTTATTTGCGTAAAATGAACAATTTGCTCGACTTCTTCTATTTTCATTGATTGATGATTCCAGCATTCTTGCTAGTTGTTGCTTGCAGTACATGCGCCGACTCCCGCGGGAATGACATGAGCCTTGAGACCCCGCAAGGCGCGCAGGACTAAGTAATGCCCCGCGGAAAACGTGGGCCGGAACGGAAAGCAGCAGACCAGTGATATCGTTCGAATTTTTCGTCGATGTCATCTTTCTTTATATCTCCATACATAAAAAAGGCTATCACAGAAGTCAGTTTTCACCGACTTTCTGCACAGCCCCTCTTCATTATCAGCTATTCAACCTTTATTGACCGTTCATTGAACCGTATAGTTCTTCAAGTGGCTTCATAATAATTTTATTTAGCTCACTGATTGCCATGCTCATTCTTTGCTCAGCATCCATTAGCTTCGTTACTAGTTCATTTGTTTGAACACGATTGGCTACGAGCTGCGCTTGTTTCACTTCATCTTCTGAAATATCTTCACCAGCCATTTGCTTCTGCTGAAGCTGCATTTGAATTTGGCGGAACTCATCGAACATCGCTTTCGCTTCTGGATCATTTTCCACCATATCATACATCTGCTTTAGGCCGACATACTCTTCACTCGTTCGCAATGCTTTTTCAAGTTCATAAGCATAATCATATACATTCGTTGACATGTTAAAACCTCCTCCCCTGTATTCTAACATATTAAGAGGTGATCATAACAATGACACCTTGAAACATTCCTATGATTCCTCCTAAAACCGCTCCCAAGTACGTAATCATAACGAGTTCTTTTTTTGCAATCGATATAACAAGAGCTTCAAGGCGCTGCAAAGAGAATGCCTCAATTTGCTCTCGTACAATCTCCTCCACTTGGAATCTCTCCATCATTTCTCCAGATCTTGCTAAGACATATTGTCCAACGGTATCTAAAATTCTTGGGATAAACTCTTCCTCCATTTTTTTCCGATATGGGGCAAGTAGCTCTGCAACCGTCTTCTCGAAAAAAGTTTCAGCTTGTAATATATCCGCCACCCATTTTCTTAAATAACTGGCTATATGATCATCATCCACATTTTTTAACATCTGACCAAGTTCCATATCACTAAGTTTACTCCATTCTGAGCGTAAAACTGTTTCAATCATCGTTTTTGTTCCTGGATTGTTTAAAAACTTTATAATCTCAGGCTGAAATTTATCTGCAAGTGAGTCATTGCCGATAAACATTTGTATCATATTCCATAGTCTGCCACGTTCTTTCAGGAAATCTTCGATCATCAATTTTATTTTTTCTTTTCCTTCAGGTTCGGAAAAATAAACGATTGCCTTTGCAAGGATTTGATCTGCAACATAGGGAATTTTCTCCTCTAACGCGATTCCCCACTCCCCTGGTATACATTCGTGAAGCTTTTTCTTTTCTACCTCATGTTTTAACGTCCTATATTTATTTTCAATTTTGGCATTGATATAGGAGGTTGTTTTCTCAGCTGCATCTTTGATTTGAAGCTGTTCTAAGAGCGTTCCTACTGTTATTCCACGCTCGAGCCAATTATTTAATTTTTGAGTGACGAGTGCCTTCATTTCTTTTTGAAATGCTTCTTCCTTTAACTTTCTTTGAATGCTTTCAGGAGTAACTAAATGTTCTACAACGAGCTTCCCCATTTGCTTTGCAAGTTCATGATGTCTTTTTGGAATAAGCCCCGGAGTAAATGGCAACTGCCACTTACCGATAAAAATTGGTTGATACGGTCGAAATAGCATTCGAATTGCCAAAAAATTTGTAAATCCACCGATCACCGCTCCTACAAAGACCATAAATAAAATCTGCCAAATCCAGTTCATCTATTTCTTCCTTTCCGCATCGCTTTTCCTTGTCTAAGCACTTTTATTAACTCATTTCATACGATAAATAAGATATATGCCCATTTTTCTCATGATTTGATTATAAAGATATGTATGAATAAAAGGCAAATAAGGATACTTAAGGAGGGTGTTGTAATGAAAGATTTATTTCCATTCAAGGTGTTTGACGATCAAGAGCTTCTTTTCTATTACCCACGTGAATCTGAAGGAAAGCAAGGCAGCAAAAAAATTATTTTCGGTTCTAGTGTAGTCGAAGCACAGTGCAGTCCACATCCAAATGGTCGGAATGTGATTACAATCAGTTCTGAACTTGCTAATCAATTACAGATTCCAGCACTAATTTCCTCAACTCGATTTGACTCGGACGAAGAAGCCCTTTATTTAGGACCGCTTGTTGGAATCTTCACAGCTGGATTTTCTCCTTTTCAACTAAATCCAGTCGGAAATCGCTCTTCTTTCTTTGCTAAAAAGCTAAAAGAGCAGCATGAGGACGGAGCGATCGCCTTTCTTTTTGGTGAGCAACATATCGATTGGAATGAAGGACTTATTAAAGGCTATTTTTTCCTAAATGGAATGTGGGAGCAAATGAATATCCCTTTTCCGCAGATTGTATTTGATTTCTTCCCTCATAGCCTATCGGCAAATACAATTGCCCGCAACGTAAAAGAACGCTTTGAAAATGATTATTTAATCCAATGGTATAACCCAGATTTTATAAATGAGCTAGAACTATTTGAAAAGCTTGATAACGATGAATCGATTCAATATTATTTGCCAGAAACAACGGCTTTTCAATCCTTCGCTACAATTGAAAGAATGCTCGCGGATTACGGTCATGTTTTCATTAAATCATTAAGAGAACAGAAAGAAAATAAGACGATTCAAATCATATATGACCGATTAAACGATGAGTATTACTGTCGTTTAATCGAGAAGCAAGAGCGGCTTCTTAAGTTCACTTCTCTCGAAAAACTTAGTAATTATGTGTTTCGTCATTCCAAGCTTGATGAACTATTCGTTCAGCAAGGAATCCAATTACTCCGCCATGACAAACAACCGATCCATTTCCAAATCAACGTCTGTAAAGAGAAAGAGATATGGAAAGTAAGTGATATCCAAGCAAAAAAAAGAGAAGAACATTTAGATATAACGGAAATTTTCCCGGCCGAAGAAGAACTAGCTAGATATAAAGAAAAATTAAGCGAATGCGCAGTTTCCTTATCAAAAGCAATGGAACAACAGCTTCAAGGACTGCTTAATGAATTTGTTGTTTCATTGGGGATCGATAAGAACGAAAAAGTATGGATACTAACAGCTACATCAAAGCTTGCCAAACCGAAAGTAAAGTTACATTCATTTATGACAAACTCCTTTTAATTTTCCGGCAATTTTTGTTACAATGAAAATGAGGTGATGCAAATGCTTACCCATTTTCAAATTCAATCTTTATATGAGGATCAACGACTCCCAGGCTGGCTATTCTCCTTCTATTTCCAACAAGCGAAACATCAAGGAATATATTTGCCAAATGGAACAATCAAATGGTCAACAAAACAAATCGAACCTGAACAGATCGGTCAAATTGAAAAACAAATTCATGATTTAATGATCTTTCACATTTATGATAGGCAACGCTAACATTTACCAGTAAGTTATTCTCCTTAATCAGCCAACAATATGACTGAGGAGGCTGATAGGATTGAAAAAGAAAAAGTTCGATCATGAATTTTTACCTGATACGATGCATGAAGGTAGAAATGAAATGTATGTAGACGTCGATCGAATGATCAATGAGGGAATGTCTGGTGGCTCTGTTCATATGCGAGAAGATTACACAAATATTGAGGAAGCCATCGATTTTTCCCCTGAAGATCCACCTCAAAGCTACGAGTAAAATCAACAAACATGCAAGGATGTGGAATAGGGCTGAGGGCATCTCTCAGCCCTATCCGTATTTCATCAAAGAGGAGAACGCAATGATTAATCAATTATTAAAATTATACCCACAAGCCGTTTTAGCAGATCAGCCCAATCATGATCCACATTTGTACTGGTTCAAGGAAAACAATACAAATGATTTTATCGGTATTCCAAAGTCAATTTTATCAGAAAAAGAACGTAAATTATTGCAAGCACTATTTCCGTCAATGAGCAATTTAGAGGCCCCTTTTTCAAAAACAACGCAAGATTGGAATGCTTTTTTACGAGCAAATGGACCAATTCCATCTTTAAAAAAGGATAGCTGCCGCCTTATTCATTTTTCCATTTCTAATATTCGTGATACATTTCATTTTGATGAGTTTGAAGAAGCGTTGAAAAGTTTATTTCCAAATGAAATCATTATTGTTCCTTTTAACATCCATGAAGGAGTCATTATTGAAGAACAGACCGATATCCAAATGGACGAAGAAGAGCTTATTTCAACCATTCAAGCGTTTGAAAGTGATTTTTTCTTTAAAGTCCATTTTTATATCGGACGATTTTATCCAGTCATCCAAAAGCTTCGGGATTTTTTTCAGCTTGAGCAATCGATGTTTACTTTATCCTTACAGGAACAGCCAGAAGAACAAATGATCACGATCGAAAAGGTAGTACCTCTTTATACATATAAAGCGATCTCAAATCACGAAAAACATTTATTATTTGCCACGATTCGTAACGTACTTGCTGAGGAGCCGGAGCTATCGGCAACGATTAAACAATATATTGAGAATCACTCGAATGCAACATTAACAGCGAAACAGCTTTTTATGCATCGCAACAGTTTGCAATATCGAATCGATAAGTTTATTGAAAAAACCGGCATCGACATTAAAACCTTTCACGGTGCTTTCTTTGCTTATTTAGCTTGTTTACACGAAGAACAAGAGTGATGATGCAATATGCCTAAAAATTCGACTTCTTTTTTGTGCACCTTGTCCATGGTGATATGAAAGCGCATTCTGTAAACTCTTACTTACAGACAAGAGATTAGGAGGAATAAAAAATGGCTGAATTACGTTTGAATAATATTTATAAGGTTTATGATAATAAAGTAACTGCGGTGGAAGATTTTAATTTACATGTAAAAGATAAAGAATTTATCGTCTTTGTTGGTCCTTCTGGATGTGGTAAATCAACAACACTTCGAATGATTGCTGGATTGGAAGAGATTACACAAGGTGATTTCTATATTGATGATAAACGAGTAAATGATGTTGCTCCAAAAGACCGCGACATTGCAATGGTATTCCAAAACTATGCGCTCTATCCACATATGAGCGTATATGACAATATGGCTTTCGGATTAAAGCTTCGTAAAATGCCTAAAGATGAAATTAAACGACGTGTTGATGATGCTGCGAAAATTCTTGGTCTTGAAAACTTTTTAGACCGTAAACCAAAAGCTCTTTCAGGTGGTCAGCGTCAGCGTGTTGCACTTGGACGTGCGATCGTTCGTGATGCAAAAGTATTCTTGATGGACGAGCCTTTATCGAACCTTGATGCAAAACTGCGTGTAGCGATGCGTGCGGAAATTGCAAAGCTCCATCAAAGACTACAAACAACAACGATTTATGTAACGCATGACCAAACAGAAGCGATGACAATGGCGAGCCGAATTGTTGTTATGAAGGATGGAATTATCCAGCAAATCGGAACACCAAAAGAAGTATATGACAGCCCTGAGAACATTTTTGTTGGTGGATTTATCGGTTCTCCAGCGATGAACTTCTTTGATGGAAAACTTCAAGATGATGGATTCTTGCTAGAAAATAAATTTAAAATTCAAGTTCCAGAAGGAAAAATGAAAATGCTTCGTGAACAAGGCTACATTGGCAAAGACCTAATGCTTGGTGTTCGTCCGGAAGATATTCATGATGAGCCTGCATTCATCGATGCTTCTCCTGGAACAAAAGTTGAGGTTGTCATTGAAGTTGCTGAACTTCTTGGTGCGGAAACAATGCTATACTCTCGTGTTGGAAACCATGATTTTGTTTCAAGAATTGATGCAAGAACGATCGTTGAGCCAGGTCAAAAAATGACGCTCGCATTCGATATGAACAAAGCACATTTCTTCGACCCTACAACGGAATTAAGAATTCGTTAATAAAATTTAAAAAAGTCCAAACATCTATTTAGCAGTGTACTTTCATTTTTGAAAACAGCTAGTTGCTGCTAAGCTAGAAAAAAATCCCCCCTTTTAAATTCAAAAGGGGGATTTTCTTTCGGAAAAAATTACCTGTTTTTATAATGAATAGATTCATGTAAAAAAAACATAATACATAGTACAAAGCGAAAAAAAACCACTGGGTTACAATAGATAGCTGGTAACAGCGTCGGTGCAATTCCGGCTAACCCAACCATTCACTATATTACAACAAGGAGATGAACTCGAAATGGCTAGCAATGGTAATTCTAACCAACTCGTAGTAAATGGTGCGCAACAAGCAATTGATCAAATGAAATATGAGATTGCATCAGAATTTGGTGTAAACCTTGGTGCAGAAACAACATCTCGTGCGAACGGATCTGTTGGTGGAGAAATCACTAAGCGTTTAGTTCAAATGGCTGAACAACAACTTGGCGGATATCACCAATAATAAGACAATTTTATAATATGGCTAAGCCCCCGGTACATTCCGGGGGCTGTTTATTAGAAGTTGTTCAAAAAGTCCGGTAAAAATGACACGTCGAATTTCTTCGTTGGTGAAAGGAGAACTTCTGCTAAAAACCCTACAGAAGAAGTCAATACATCCTGTCCAAGCTCCCTGCTCACATATTAATTAGTATACGCTGTGTACCGCCTCGATCTTCTTGGTCTTTTTTATCCTCCTTCTTAAACACGCACTACTATTTAATATTTACCATCTTCTTCGGATCAATCCATTCATCATATTGATCTTCTGTTACATAACCTGTTTTTATTGCTGCCTCTTTTAATGTCGTTCCCTCATTAAACGCTAATTTTGCAATTTCAGCTGCTTTTTCATAACCAATATGTGGATTTAAAGCGGTTACGAGCATAAGTGAACGATTCACATTCTCATCAATTACCTCAAGATTAGGCTCTAGTCCTTGAACACATTTTTCATCAAAGGAAATCATTCCGTCTGCAAGTAAATGAACAGACTGGAGAAAATTATAAATGATTACAGGTTTATAAACGTTTAATTCGAAATTGCCTTGGCTGGCAGCAAAACCAATTGCTGCATCATTTCCAAAAACTTGGACAGCTACCATTGTCAATGCTTCACTTTGTGTTGGATTTACCTTTCCAGGCATAATTGAACTTCCAGGTTCATTTGCAGGAATCGTAATTTCGCCAATCCCGCTTCTTGGACCACTTGCAAGCCAACGAACATCATTGGCAATCTTCGTTAGATCCGCTGCAAGCGCTTTGATTGCACCGTGCGCATAAGCAATTTCATCATGGCTTGTCAGAGCATGAAATTTATTGTCCGAAGAAACGAATGTATAGCCGGTTTGCTTACTAAGCGCACTAGCAACTTTATCCCCAAACGTAGGATCTGCATTAATGCCTGTCCCAACTGCAGTCCCACCAATGGCTAAATTTAATAAGTGTTCGGCACTTTCTTTAATCATTTTTTCACTTTTTTCAAGCATCGCCCTCCAGCCGCTAATTTCTTGACCGAGTGTGACAGGCGTTGCATCTTGAAGATGTGTGCGACCGATTTTAATGATATTCATAAATTGTTTTTCTTTTGCTAGAAGCGTTTTTTTCAATTGAGTTAAGGCTGGTAATAATTGTTTGTAGATTTCCTCATATGCGGCAACATGCATAGCTGTTGGAAATGTATCATTAGAACTTTGAGACATATTAACATCGTCATTTGGATGAATTCTTTCTTCTGAACCTTGTTCTTTAAGTCGTTCATTTGCACGACGGGCAACAACCTCATTCACATTCATATTCGACTGTGTGCCACTGCCCGTTTGCCAAACGACGAGCGGAAAGTGATCATTGAATCTCCCTTCCAATATCTCATCACAAGTTGCGGAAATGGCTGCATGCTTATCATCTGATAAATTTCCTAATTCATTGTTAGCAGAAGCAGCTGCTTTTTTTAAATGTGCAAACGCTTTAATAACTTCCATTGGCATTTTTTCATGGCCAATTTTAAAGTTTTCTTTGCTGCGTTGCGTTTGCGCGCCCCAATACTTATCTTGAGGTACTTTAATTTCCCCAATCGTATCTTTCTCAATCCGGTATCCCATTTACATTGCCTCCTATGTCACTTATCCATCCATCTTTATTTTCTCATAAATTCATATAATTTTCATCTAAAATGCGGATTTTGGCTAAAAGTCCAAAATCCGCACCGTTATTCATTCTCCTTTAAATTTTCTCATCGTATCTTTTAGTTTTTCTTCAAATTTTTTCAAGTTGCCTTTCCCTTTTTCTAGTTTTTCCTTCCATTTTGTTGCTTCTTCAATCATCTTTTGGTCAAATTCTTTAAACTTTTCTTTAAGTGGACGATTGTCTTTTTCATTCTCTTCTTGTAGACGATCATTAATTGATTGCGTATCAAAGTCTCCTGGGTCAACGTATTTCACAGCTTGTGCCATCATTTCACGAAAGATTGGGACGACCGTATCTCCACTTTTCCCTCTTACATAATGAGTTCGATCTGTTTTATCATAGCCAAGCCAGACTGCCCCAACTAAATTAGGTGTATAACCGACAAACCATTGGTCTTTCGTTCCATCTGTAATATCCGAGTATGGGAGCTGAGTTGAACCCGTTTTCCCAGCAATCTTATATCCATTTATTTTCGCATTTCTTCCTGTTCCTGTTTCGACGACGTTTAATAGCATCGCCGTCATTTGTTCTGCTGTCTTTTTACTAATGACACGAACTTTTTTCGGCTCAGGCTCCGCAATTACATTTCCTGTTGGACCAATGATTCTCGTTATAATATGGCTTTCGACCCTTTGTCCGCCGTTCGCAAACACCGAGTACGCCTCTGCCATTTGCTTCGGTGAGAAACCAGTGTCCGTCCCTCCCAAAGCAAGGCTTAAGTTTTTATCCTCGTCCTTCACAGGTAAGCCAAACTTCTTCAACATTTGAAAGGATTTGTCGAGACCGATCTCATTTAACAGCCAGACAGCGGGAACATTGATCGAATCTTCGATTGCCTTGTACATTGCAACTTCTCCTGCGTACTGGCCATCATAATTTTTCGGTGCATATCCGGAAAATGACATCCCAGACTCATCCTTTAGCATAGAATGTGCCGTATATCCTGCCTCTAGAGCCGGTGTATAGACAGCGAGCGGCTTCATGACCGATCCCGGTTGTGTTGTCAGTTGGGTTGCACGATTGTAAGCCCGAAACGTATGCTCTCCACGTCCACCAACTAAAGCGCGAATTCCACCTGTATGTGGATCAAGAAGAATTCCTCCACTTTGCGCTAATACGCCATCACTACTTTTTGGAAACAGTGCATTATTTGCATATACATTTTCCATTGATGATTGCAGATTTTGATCCATTTCAGTGTAAATTTTATATCCTCTTGTTAAAATCTCCTCTTGAGTAAGTCCATATAATTTGACCGCTTCATTAATGACCGCATCCGTATAATATGGGTATTTGCCTTTTAACGGATCGCCCCCCTTATCTTTCAAAACAATCGTTTGTTGTAGGGCTTGTTCTAATTCTTCGTCCGTAATCATATTAAGTTTTTTCATTTGCTCTAAAACAAGATTGCGGCGCTCAAGCGCTCCCTCCATATTTTTATAAGGATCAAGTGCGGATGGACGATTAATAATCCCAGCTAACATTGCTGCTTCACTTAATGAAATCTGATCAACATCTTTTCCGAAATATTTTCTTGATGCATTTTGCACTCCCCATGAACTGCTTCCGAAATAAACTTGATTCATATACATTTCTAAGATTTCATCTTTCGTAAACTTTTTCTCAATTTCAATCGCTAAAAATACTTCCTCTAGCTTCCTTTTATACGTTCTCTCCGGCGATAAAAGCGCCGTTTTCGTTAACTGTTGTGTAATCGTACTTCCACCGGCACGAATTCTCCCTGATTTTAAATTTATAAATAAAGCTCTGAATATCCCTTTTACATCAAATCCCCGATGTTCCATAAAACGATGATCTTCAATTGCCATGATCGCATTTTTCAAATGATCAGGAACATTGTCGACGGAAACACCCTCCACACGATTGGCGGAAATTTTACTTGCTTCATCGCCATCTTTGTCATAAATTACCGTCGCTTGCGCTAAGCCTTGCCTTAGCGACTCAACATTAGCAGCACTAGCTAAATAGGCAAAATAAGCAAGAAAGATTAACAGCCCTAATGAGAGCGTTAATATTAAGATTTGGTTAATATGTGCTCTCTTCCAAAATCGCTTAATTGCTGCCATTCCTTTATGGTAAACATTCATCATACTCTTCACTCATTTCTAATTCCGTTTCCATATTTATATTATAAATCAGATATGTCATTCTATTACAGCAAGAGCACCACTTTTGCTGCTTTAAAATTAAAGCTAACCGCAAGTAAAAAGGATCCTTAAAGGATTATTTTATCATCTTTTACACATAAAAAAACAGTCGGTTCATCCGACTGTCACTTAATTTCCACTCTTTTCCTTTAATGCTACGATTTCTTCATCCATTGCTTTCATGTACATGTATACAATTTGTTTCTCTTTATCACTTGCATTAATTATTTCTAAATGCTGTAAACATTTGCGTATCATTGGATGTTCCGTTCGTTTTTCCTCCAAACCCTTTTTCATCTAGTTCACCCCATCAAATAATAATGTTTGATTATCAGTTATCCGGACATTCGGTGAAAATGGACGAACTTTTTTCGATATGTTTATTATGTCGAAATCTTTCATATAATTCGAATTTTATAACTCCATTATAATGCATATAAAGACAAATATGTATAGGCATATTTCAGTAATTTTTTACGATCTTTTTCGAGGATTAAAGACCTAATCCGACTTTTATTCTATCATCTATATTACTATACATAATTTAACAGATTATTTCAATACAACTTGTTATAACGAATAAATAAAAAATTGATCTTATATAGCTTTAGTAGATTACATCAGATGAAAATGGGTATTGAATAATAATCACTTTTGAAAGGACTTCTTAGATATGACAAAAAAACTACTCTATTTTCTTTCACCACGTCATAATCGTAGTGCAATCGCGGAAGCATGGTCTGAAAAGTCTGGTTTAGTTAATTGGATTTTTAAAAGTGGCGGCTGGAAAGCTTGTATGAGAGATCCTCTAAGTGTAAAGGCAATGCGCGAAGTAAATATTGATCTTACAAATAAACCGACTGATTTTCTAAATGATGATATGTTAGAAGCTGCCACCTATATCGTTGCAATATATGATTTGGATACAAATACTGAACCACCCTTATCCCCAAAGCTTAAGCATAAATTAGTTACATGGAATATCCAAGATCCTGTTCGATCAGCAAAATCACAAGGTGAAATGTGGACGAATTATCAGGAAGTATGTGACCTCATTGCGGAAAATGTCAAGCATTTAGAGTCCTCCCTAAAGTTGGCCGATCCGTAATACCTTCGTTTTTCGCCTTGTAATTAATAGAAGCGCAGAGCTTATTGCTCCACGCTTTTCGTTCTTTTACAGCCAAGCCGCTCCAACAATAATTAGAAGGATAAACAGCACGACGATTAATGCAAAGTTTCCTACGCCGTAACCGCCGCCGTAACCACCGCCATAGCCCCCGCCGTAGCCACCACAGCAACCACCAAAACCGAAGCCCATCATGTCACCCCCTCAAATGAAGCCATTTAAGCTTTCATAAATACTCTTGCATCATAGTCTATTCAAGAAATCCACATTTCGTATGGACGCATGCGCGGAATCCTCATTCTTTTACTCACTCCATACTTTTAGATATACTTGTTATTGAACGTTGAAGGGAGTTTTCACAGATTGAAATCATAAGTATTAGCAGAAAAACGAAGCGTTGCCCGTGATTTGGCACGGGTGCTCGGTTGTACAAATAAACAAAAACATTGGATCGAAGGGCCAAATTATATTGTTACATGGGCACTCGGTCTCTTGTTGCAATGAATTTTTTACAAATTCAACTTCCACTCTACTCAATTTCAATTATTTCCCCTAATAATCCCATCTGCTCAACACGCTTTATATCATTCATAAAACGTTGCAAACTTTCTTTATATTCTTCTTTCTCTAACTCTTTTGAGTACCCTAAACATAAGTTTAAAATACTATATAGCTTTTCACCAAGGTGACCAGCAACAAAGTAAGTTGATAAAATATCATCGGTTTCACTTGCAAGAACTACAACTGGTGCCATTTCTAATAAGTATTCAATATCTTCTTCAGAAATCGTGTGATCCTTCTTTTTAGCGTTCATGAACTCATAACTATGAATGGAACAAATCCGCCCTTCAAGTAACTCAAGTATTGATTTCTTATAGATTACGTAAACTCCTTGAATTAAACTCATATCAGGACAACATGGGTCATCTAAAATGTATTTTATTCGATCGTCTTGTTTAGAAATCTTTATCGCTTCAAAAAGAATTTTACAAATTTTATCTACTCTTTTTATTTTTTAGATGGAAATAAATTGGCTAAATCACGTTTATTTATCATCGTAAAACTCCTCATACATTGAAAGTGTACCACCATAGAATGAGTGTGAACCATATTTATAAGGATGATAATGTGCATGCTTACCTTCACTAGCTCGATGTGGTTTATCAAATCTAGATCGTCCAGTTGGAGACGCACCTTTTGCAATACTAAGTGCGTTAGTTGACCCAATACTCCAGGTATCCAAGCCATTTTTCAACCTAGAAATAGTCTTTGGTTTAGATCTACCTGGTCCCAGAGAATTTGAAGTTCTAATTACTTCATAATGCACATACCTTTTGTTTTTTGCATTGTCATTCCCTACCTTACCAGCTACCATAAGGAACCTGACTTTAATGAAAGAAATCCTTTAGCAGCAATATATATAAAACAACTATATTATGTTTTAAACGACTTTATTATGGAAACAAAAGTAGAAAAGCTACTGCAAATAAATAATAAATTTACATAAAAAAGCTGAGTCATGCAGCAATTTCCTACATGCTCAGCTTTTTGTTAGTCGAACTTAAATCCTTTTAATGCTTCTGCAAGCGCATTATTAACCGGTTCTTGTTCTTTACTCTGCTGATTTAAATATTTCTGAACAGTACGTTTATCGACTTTACCACGGGATTCTTTCTTACGCCTTGCTTCAAAAGCTGATAACTTTTCACGATAGCCACATTTGCATGCGAAGATTTGACCTGCGCCTTCGCCACGAAGTTCAAGTTTTTTCTTACATTGTGGGCAGCGTGCATTCGTTACGCGTGATACATTTTTACGGTGACCACATTCGCGATCTTGGCAGACAAGCATTTTTCCTTTCTTGCCGTTTACTTCCAGCATTGGTTTTCCGCAGTCAGGGCATGATTTTGTGGAAATATTGTCGTGCTTGTATTTTTTATCACTTGCTTTAATTTCAGCAACCATTTCTTTTGTATATTGTTTCATTTCATTGATAAACACATCTTTTTTTAGCTTCCCTTTAGCTATCAGCTCAAGCTTTTGTTCCCACTCAGCGGTTGTTGCTGGCGATTTTAATGCCTCTGGTACTAAATCTAGTAGTTGGCGGCCTTTAGAAGTGATATAGATTTCTTTTCCACCGCGTTTTTCGATTAGAAATGAATTGAATAATTTATCAATAATATCAGCACGAGTTGCAACTGTTCCAAGCCCACCCGTTGATTTTAACGTATCTACAAGCTTTTTATCGTTTGTTTCCATGTACTTCGTTGGATTTTCCATTGCTGACAGTATCGTAGCCTCTGTAAAGCGTGCGGGAGGCTTTGTTTGACCTGATGTTTGAGCGATTAACTTTGTCTTTAATACATCATCTTTTTCAAGACGAGGCAATAACTGCTCTTTTACATCATCAGTTGATTCTTCATCATCGAAACGGTTTTCGTACACTTCTTTCCAACCAGCATGAATGATCGATTTTCCTTTAGCAATGAATTTTTCATCACCAATTTTCGCTTGTACCGTTAACTGCTCGTATTCAAAAGCAGGGAATAATACAGCTAAAAAACGTTTTACGACTAGGTCATATATCTTACGTTCTTTATTTGCAAACGCTGATAAATTCACATAACCTTCAGTTGGAATGATGGCATGGTGATCACTTACTTTCCTATCATCTACAAAGGCGTTTGTTGCTTTAATTGGCTTTGTTAATACTTTATTAGCAAGAGTACGATATTCAGCTACACCACACGCCTTTAACCGCTCCGGAAGCGTACTAACAATGTCTGAAGATAAATAACGTGAGTCTGTACGAGGATATGTTAGCACTTTATGTTGCTCATACAGTTTTTGCATAATACTTAGCGTCTCTTTAGCTGAATAACCAAAGATTTTATTAGCATCACGTTGTAACTCTGTTAAATCATATAGTGCAGGTGAGAATGTTTTCTTTGCTTTACGGTCGATGGAAACAATATTCGCGTCTTTACGTCCAAGTGATTTAACGATTGCATCGATTTTTTCTTTATTAAAGCTACGACTATTACCATTCGCATCTTGCCATGTTAATTTCAGTCCATCTGTTTGAGCCTCAATGCCATAATACGTTTGAGGCTTGAAGTTTTTTATTTCATCCTCACGTGCTGCAACCATGGCAACTGTCGGTGTCTGTACACGACCACAATTTAATTGAGCATTAAATTTAGTTGTTAATGCACGAGTTGCATTTAAACCGATGTACCAGTCTGCCTCTGAACGTGCTACTGCTGAATAATGTAAGTTTTCATAAGCTTTACCAGGCTTTAAGTTATTGAATCCATCTTTAATCGCTTTATCTGTTACAGAGGAAATCCACAGACGTTTGATTGGCTTATGAACTCTTGCTTTTTCAATAATCCAACGTGCAACTAATTCTCCTTCTCTCCCAGCATCAGTAGCCACAATTATTTCATTCACATCACTACGACTTAATTGTGTTTTTATCGTATTAAACTGCTTTCCAGTTTGTTTCATGACAACTAATTTCATGCGTTCTGGAAGCATAGGAAGGTCTTCTAGATTCCATGTTTTATATTTATTATCGTATACCTCAGGATCTGCTAAAGTTACTAAATGTCCCAGCGCCCAAGTAACGATATATTTATTTCCTTCTAAAAATCCATTGCCATTCTTCGTACACTTTAAAACATTTGCAATATCACGTGCAACGGAAGGTTTCTCAGCAATTACTAAACTTTTTGCCATTTTTCGAACTCCTTTACTGACGATCTACCGTCTAATATACCATAGTTTTAGTGTGGAAAATGTATAGACGCTCCTATTTAGCTGTCATAATAGACATTGCTTGTTTCAAAATAATGTATTAAAAGCAGCAATGAAGATAAATAGGAATAGAAAAAAAGAGTCGATCTTAGAAAAGGAATAAGATCGACTCTTCTTTTTTACTCTTTCATCGAACGATAAAGATTCGCCATTTCAATTGCACCAACGGCTGAATCCCAGCCTTTGTTGCCCGCTTTCGTTCCAGCACGCTCAATCGCTTGTTCAATCGTGTCCGTCGTCAATACGCCAAAAATGACTGGGATCCCAGATTGTAATCCAACATTCGCCACTCCTTTTGCTGCTTCATTGCAAACATAATCAAAATGCGGTGTTGCTCCGCGAATGACCGTTCCAAGTGTGATGATTGCGTCATATTTGTTTTGCTCGGCCATTTTTTTCGCTGTTAACGGAATTTCAAACGCGCCTGGTACCCATGCAATCGAAACATCCTCTTCTGCAACACCATGACGTTTTAATGCATCAAGTGCTCCCGTTAATAATTTTCCCGTAATAAATTCATTAAACCGTCCGACAACAATTCCTACTTTTAGTCCAGTACCTACTAAATTTCCTTCATAAACTTGATTCACCATCTATTCCTCCCCCAATAAGGTCAACATATGTCCTAGCTTTTCTGCTTTTACTTTTAAATATTTTTCATTTTCTTTTTTAGGCATAAATTCAATCGGTACACGTTCAACAACCTCAAGGCCGCTTACATCCAAACTAGCTACTTTTCTTGGATTGTTCGTCAACAGTCGAATTTTCTTGACTCCAAGTTCCCGTAACATTTGCGCCCCAATCCTAAAATCGCGCAAATCAGCTGCAAAGCCAAGTTTCTCATTTGCTTGGACCGTATCATACCCTTCTTCCTGAAGCTTGTACGCCTTTAGCTTATTGATTAGTCCGATTCCTCTGCCTTCTTGACGCAAATATAAGAGTACGCCACTGCCTTCTTTTTCAATCATCTTTAATGCCGTTTGAAGCTGTGGACCACAGTCACATCTGCAAGATCCAAATACATCGCCTGTAAGACATTCTGAATGCATGCGAACCATTACCGGTCTATCTGGAGAAATCTCTCCTTTTACAAGCGCTAAATGTTCTTTATCATCCAGTCGATTTGTATACGCAACAACTTTAAATTCCCCATATTCTGTTGGCAGTGAAATTTCTGTTTCGCGATTCACAAGTACTTCTTTGAAGCTTCTATAAAAAATTAATTCTTTGATCGTGATCATCGTTAATCCGTATTTATTAGCCATTTCCCGTAAATCTGGAACCCGGGCCATCGAGCCATCTTCTTTTATTATTTCGCATATGACTCCAGCCGGCTCAGAACCACACATCTTTGCAAGGTCAACCGCCGCTTCCGTATGTCCTGCTCTTTTTAACACTCCGCCTTCTTTTGCGATTAATGGAAAAATATGACCCGGTCTTTTAAAATCCTCAGGTTTGGCGTCTTTAGATATCAGGTTTAAAATGGTTTCCGAACGTTCAAACGCACTGATACCTGTATGTGTGGTGGCATGGTCAACACTTACAGTAAACGCCGTGCCGTGAGAATCTGTGTTTTGCTCCGTCATCATACCCAAATTGAGTTGGTCCGCTTTATGTTCCGTAATCGGTACACAAACAAGACCTCGTCCCTCTTTGATCATAAAATTAATCACTTGAGGAGTTGCCTTCTCGGCAAGTGCGACAAAATCACCTTCATTCTCTCTATCCTCATCATCCGTCACTATAATTACTTTTCCATTTTTTAAATCATCTAATGCTTTTTCAATCGTATCAAACATTTTTTCACCTCTCATATTAAATGAATCCATTATCAGCTAATACATTCATCATGCTTTTTTGTTTTTCAGGTTGCTTTATCAGTCTTTGGACATACTTCGCTAACATATCGCATTCTATATTTACTTTTTCCCCAATGCTTTTTTGAGCAAGCACCGTTTCTTTTTGCGTATGCGGAATTAATGAAATCGTAATATTTGCTTCCACTATCCGAAAAAGTGTAAGCGATGTTCCGTCAATTGCAATCGAGCCTTTATCCATTAAAAACGGCAAAAATGAATCTGGAACACGAATCGATATATACAACGCATTCTCTTTATGCTGTTTTGTAATAATCGTGCCTGTTCCGTCTACATGTCCGCTCACAAAATGTCCGCCGAATCTTCCGTTTGCCGCCATCGCTCTTTCAAGATTCACTTTGGAACGAGGGGATAGCGTATGAAGTGCAGTCGCTTTAAATGTTTCTGGCATAACATCTGCTTCAAATGATTGGCTTGTAAATCCAGCGACCGTCAAACAGACACCATTTACTGCAATGCTATCTCCCATATGAATATCTTCTAGAATCTTTTTGCATCCAATTATTAATTTAAGTGAGGATGCTTTGCGTTCTACACGTACGATCGTACCAATTTCTTCAACGATTCCCGTGAACATCTTCTTCACCCCCGCATTTTACTGGAGTAGCGATAACTTTAAGATCAGGTCCAACCATTTCAACCGATTGAAATTGAACCGGCTTATTTTCTGCCATCAACGTTTTAGCTGTACCATCAAAAGCAGGGAAGGCCATTCGGTCAGCAAGAATTTTAGGTGCGATATATATGATGAGTTCTTGGTAGTTCCCACTTTCTAAAAATGTGCCATGGACCCTGCTTCCGCCTTCAACAAATAGTGAAATAATATTTTCTTCACCGAGCCATTCCAACAAATGGCGGATTTGTACATCTGGTTGTGGCATTCTTTTTACTTTCGCACCCGTTTTTTCAATTTGCTCTTGCTTATACGGGTCGGCTTTATTTCCACAAACAATCATTGTTGGAGCTTCATGATCAGTTAATAAATTGGAATCCATCGATATCTTTAGATGGGTATCCAAAACAATTCGAATGGGATTTTTTCCACCTTGGGGCAATCTGGTGGTGAGAGAAGGATTGTCTCGAATAACTGTATTAATTCCTACTAAGATCGCATCGTGTTTATGTCTGTACTGATGAACATCTGATCGTGCCGCTTCAGATGTAATCCATTTGCTATCACCCGTTGAGGCCGCTGTTTTCCCATCAAAAGTAACTGCTGTTTTTAACGTAACATAAGGTTTCTTCGTTTTAAGAAAATGAAAAAAGTATTTGTTTAATGTTATTGCATCGTCTTCACAAATACCTATTTCCACATTGATTCCTGCGCGGCGAAGCTTTTCTATACCTTCGCCGGCAACGAGCGGATTTGGATCTATGGATGCGATGAAAACATTGCGAATTTTTTTAGCAATAATTAAATCGGCACATGGTGGTGTTTTGCCAACATGTGAACATGGCTCAAGCGTGACATACAGATCCGCTCCTTTTGCATCGGCACCCGCTTGATTTAACGCATTTACCTCTGCATGAGCCTCACCTGCTTTTGCATGCACTCCAACCCCGACCACTTTTCCGTCCTTGACGACCACACATCCGACAGCGGGATTAGGACTTGTTTGCCCAATAGTCACCTTTGCCATCTGTATCGCCAGTCTCATATATGATTCTTTTGCAGTCATTTTTAGCTCCTTTCTATAAAAAACAACGAAGAAAAACAACAGTTAATACAGACAAAAAGCCCCAAGATAATTGTCTTGGGGCGAAAAATGCAATGCTTAATAAACTATCATTACACTATTTTCAGAAAACTCAAATAAGCATATTGCCATTTTTTCTAAAAAGTAGGTTAAAACATGACAGCTGTTTCCTTCTCTCATCCAGACTTTCACTGTCGGCCTCGGAATTTCACCGAATCCACCGTCCCAATTAAGATTGAGCCGGGTCACGGGCTAAGAGAGCTTCTCTCATCACCGCCGGTAGGGAATTGCACCCTGCCCCGAAGGAAAATGTATTCGATTGTGATCTTATTATCTATATTTAACTATGATAATGTCAAGACTTATGCAAAAACTAAAATTAAGCGCCTATAAATAAGGCAAAGGGGGAGATTTTTTTATGGGTAAAATTGTAGAGGACCAACATTATTATAACAATCGTTATCATGTTACTAACGACATCGTAGAGTTTGAAAGAGTTTATATGGTTGACGAAAATAAATTTAATCATAGCACCTATGAAACATTAGGAAAAGTATATGAAAAATGACCAGCGTATTTGGGAAGTGATACTTCTTTTCCTTATTGATTCGGTGATAAAGAAAAAGGAGATAAATATTTTATAACCGTTTCTTTTGAAATATCAGGACTACAATTTTGGGGAAGGTTACCTATTTTAGACTTTTTAAAGTGGGAAAATACATTCAATCGATTAATAATGGACTTTCCCTTCAAATTTCAAAAATAAACCTCACTTTTTCTAACATATCCCCCATTGTAAAAGAGGGCACTGAGGATCCCTTGAATTTTTTTAGTCCAAATTTAGCATACATAAAATGCGGAAGTAAACATCATTGATTGGAGCGGAAGGCGTCCGCCTGGAGCGCAAATGAATCCATGTCAAGGAATTTTTCAGTACCCTTCTCTGTTGAGGGGCACAATTAAAAAGCCTTTATTTTGGTCTTCTTTTCATAAAATTGCGCCAAGCAAATCCAATTACTTGATCGCGCGTATAATATTTTAACAGTTCATTTATTAATTGTTGGTGTTTACCGGCATGCTCCAAGCCGATTACATGACTTGAAATTCCATCAAAATCGGAGCCTAATCCGATGTGTTCCACACCACCGAGCGCGCAAAAATGATCGATATGCTTAATAAGATCGGATATAGTTGCCTGTTCATTATCCGTAATAAAAGGCGGATAATAAACGACATGAACCATAGCATTTTTTTCAAAAAGAGCAATTGCTTGCAGATCGGATAAGTTCCGCGGATGACGGCAAATCGCTTTTGCATTCGAATGGCTGGCAATTGGATATTTCGCGATATCAAGTACATCCCAAAATGCCCTTTCACTCAAATGGGAAACGTCTGTCAATAACTGATATTCATTATTAAATTGAATGACTTCGCGACCAAATGAAGTGAGTCCCGCTCCCCGTGGCTCTTCGACTCCATCTGCCGCTAAATTAGCATGATTCCAAGTTAATCCAATCGAACGAACACCTAATCGATATAACGTACGTAATTTCTGCAAATCATTTCCAATACAATCAACACCCTCTAAGGTGAGCATCGCACCCGTTTCCTGCTCCCGCAAATTTTCAAAGTCTTCCCAGCTTTTAATATGCTTCATATACTTATTTTCCCCAAGCACATCTGTATAAAAATAATCAATTTGATCAAGAGCCGCTTGAAACTTCGCCTCAACTTTTAACTCTGCCGGAATAAAAATGGCAAAGCATTGAATCTTTACTTGTCCATTTTTAAGCCGTTCAAAATTTGCATCCAGTTTTTCAGAATTCTCGAATGAAAGCTTCCCTTTGCTTTCCCAAATTTTTAATAAGACATCACAATGGAGATCAATAATTTCCATGCTTTTCCCCCATTTTTATAAAATTCGCACTTCTGATTATGGTATGATATTTGTCGGAGGTGAGATTCCTTGAAAGGATTAAAAATCATTTATTCCGCCATTTTACATGGCTTTCTTGGTTATGTATGGATTATTTTTATTTTACATATGCTAGAGCTTTTTAATAAATCTGGAAAATCAAGCTTTGTAGGATGTTTTATAGCGATTGGTACGCTACTTTTTCTTGATTTGACAACGAGAGTATTTGAATCATTTGACCGAGATAAAAAGCATCCTGCTCGTATTGCCGGTTATGCGTCATTTGGCCTAGTGATTTTCTCGTACTTAATATACATCAATCAATCCTCTAATTAAATTATAACAGTTTGTGCCCCATTTTAGTAGGAGTTGTTACTTTGTCCTATATCAAAAATGAGCCATTTCTCATAAAATATGTTGAAACCTTTTAAGGAGGTGCGCAATTTTATGGGAGAGCATGAAGATGGCCGTTTTAATAAAGGCTTTGCGTTGATTGTCGTATTGTTTATTTTATTAATCATAGTCGGCACAGCGTTCGTTTATTAGTTTGAAATATGTATTGAATCGATCTGACTCCTTTGCGGAGTCAGATCTTTTAGGGAAACTGGAGCTTTCGCTTGCTCACAAAAATTTTCGTTGTAAATTTCGACCATCATAAGTAATCATCATTGAGCGATTCTCTACTACACTCTCCATATGGACCGGCCTTCCCCATAATTGATAAATATAGGGCATCACTTTTTCTAAATACTTCAGGTCAAGTTCAATTCCTTCATACCAATGCTTTAAATACATTTCCCCATTTTTCATATAATCTCCGTCATTGACGGTAATATACGGAAAACCACCATTTACCCGCATATTCACCAGTTGATCGCGAACTTCCGTCCATTCTTTATCAACAATTTTATAATCTCTACCTTGTTTCTGGAATAAGTACATATCTTCTCGCATGACTAAATCCTTCGTTAAGTAATTGCGCAAAAAGGAAATATCTGATTCAATTTCTCTTACTTCAAACATTTTTTCTCTACCTGAGTTCGGCTCCACCCCTTGCTTTTTCATTTCCTCCGTAGGATTATTCCAACGTTCTTCAATATCCTCAAAAATTTTCACGCCTAAATAATATGGATTGATGCTCGTTCTTGATGGTTGGACGACCCCTGCATTTAATTTCGCAAATTCGATCGTTTCATCACTGGAAAGATCCATTTCTCGGAGAATGCGCTGATGCCAATATGACGCCCAGCCTTCATTCATAATTTTTGTCTCAAGCTGTGGCCAAAAATAAAGCATCTCTTCTCTTATCATCGTCATTATATCTCTTTGCCAGTCCGTAAGTTCACGGCTAAATTGTTCGATAAAAAGCAATACATCTTTTTCTGGCTGTGGCGGGAATTTCTTCATCTTCTTTTTTCTCTCTCTGTTCCTAGTGCCTTGACCATCAAGCGACCATAAATCATCATACTCCGTTCGGGCCGGCTCATCCTCCTCATATTCCTCATCTTCCATGCTCCATTGCAGTGTAGGCCTAACGAGAGATGGATCAATATGTTCTTCAATCGCAAGAACAGCATCAAGGAAACTTTCGACTTCCTTTTTTCCGTATTCAATTTCATATTCCCGAACTCGTTCAGCCGTGGCCGCCATGCTTTCGACCATATCCCTTTTTGTGTTTTTAAATCGCACATTATTTTTGAAAAAATCACAATGAGCAAGAACATGCGCAACGATTAATTTATTTTGGATCAATGAGTTGGAATCAAGCAGAAAAGCATAGCACGGATTTGAATTGATAACGAGTTCATATATTTTACTTAAGCCAAAATCATAATGAAGTTTCATTTTAAAAAATTGTTTTCCAAAGCTCCAATGGGAAAAACGAGTCGGCATTCCATATGCACCGAAAGTATAAATAATATCAGCGGGGCAAATTTCATAACGCATCGGATAAAAGTCAAGTCCTAATCCGGAGGCAATTTCGGTAATTTCACTGATCGCATATTGTAACGCCTTCGTATCTGCATTCATCAGCCATTCCCCCTTTTATTCACAATATATGTGAATAAGAAGAAAATCATGAAGACTTGTGATCGGTTTTAACTCGAATCAACAGAAGTCCCGATTATGATTTCTGCCGGATATCTGAAGCACAATTGATTATTCATGAAAAAGATGGAACTGCGTCAAAATCACGATTGTCAACATTTTCACAGCACGATTCACTCTGTCACGGAGATACTATAACCAACTCCAAAAGGAGGGTTGATCAATGAATACAGTTGACTATGACAGAGCCCTATATTACACACACCGTTCCGAATGGGATAACCTTGTCGTTTTAATGGTGCGAACACAGGATCATATCCTTTCTAAACGAATTGAACGTTTTTTACATGCGTATCAATTTTCCCGTGATTATTCGGTAATTGAGCGACAATTATATGGATTGCTCACTTATTTAGAACATGCCGTCTCTGCTACATCTTCAGGGGATGATTTGATCCATGGTAATCCGATTATGTCTGTATAACCCGGCCATTGCCGGGTTTTTTTAACGAATATGAATTCTCTGTGACATTCCGCCTGCAAATTTACATTCCCATTTTCTAATATTATAATCATGTTGATAGCCGCCCATTTGGAAATGAGGTTTAATGATGAAAAAAAACAAAAAAAATGACTCACTTGAAAACATGTTGCTATTTGCTTGGGTGATCTCCCTCGTTGCTACACTTGGGAGCCTTTATTTTTCTGAAATTCGCCAATATATTCCGTGCGAACTTTGTTGGTATCAACGAATTTTTATGTATCCGATCGTTCTTATTTTAGGGATTGCCGTAGTAAAAAAACAGTACAATGCCGCACTATATTCAGCAGCATTTTCTGGGATTGGCATGTTCATTTCTCTTTACCATTATGCGATACAAAAATTACCTGCCTTTGCCAAATCAGTACCTGCGTGCGGACTCGTCCCGTGTAATGGCCAATACATAAATTGGCTTGGATTTATTACGATTCCATTTTTAGCTCTTGTCGCATTCATCCTTATTTTTATCACTAATGTCATCATTTTGAAACGTTTGGAGGAAACAAACAAATGAAAAAAGTAATTATATTTTTAGCTATTTTTGTTGGATTATTTGCGGTCATTGCACTCATTACAAAAATTCAGCAGGACCAAAAATCGGAAGGTAATGTGTATCAAAAAGAAAGCCTTCACCCTGCAACGATTGATCAGCTTGATGACCCGAATTATCAAAACATTATTCTGCCTGACGAGCTCGAAAAAAAGTTAAATAATAAAGAAGATGTAACAGTTTATTTCTTTAGCTCAACTTGCTCTTTTTGTAAACAAACGACACCGATCATTAATCCCGTTGCCAAAGAACTTGATATTGACCTTGTCCAATACAATTTACTAGAATTTCCTCAAGGATCAAACGAGTACAATATCGAAAGCACCCCAACGGTCGTTCATTTTGTAAAGGGAAAAGAACAAGCTCGAATCGTCGGTGCCGCACCAAAAGAAGATTTCAAAGCCTTTTTCGAAAAAAACGTAAAGTGACGGTAATGAATAAAAGCCTCCTTCATACGGAGGCTTTTATTATATGAGCATTTGATTCATCGGATGTCTATCCAAACTTACAATTTCGTTTGTTTTAGCTTTTTCGTAAAAAGACTGAAAAGTAAACGGAAAAAATAATTCACAATTTTTTAATATATGGACATTTCTTTCAAACAATCGTTCATATTCGCGATCAAGTCGTTTTTCCAAAATACAAATCATCACTTGCAAGCTCGCCATTGCTTGGAAAGATGTTTTTAATGTATAAAGTCTTTCCGCTTCAGTAACTGAAGGTTGCAACACGCCAAACTCGCGAAAGCTGGTAATTTCTTCGTTGGAATAAAAGTGTGGAAAGACGGAGGAATACATGTGCTCGATTAAGTTTGCTAACGTCCGTTCTTGCTCACATGTTGCCGCGTAAACAACTTTCATGATTAACCCTACCTTTTTATATAACGATATAACTAGGATAACATACGTTTCCCGATGATTCTCTTGGGAAAAACATGAAACTAAAGGAGGCTGGATGTTGAAAAATTATACGATTCGAATAAACATTCATGAACAATGGGCGCAAACATCCATCCAAGATTTATTCCGGACGACGTTGCACGCCCCGAAAAAACTCATCCATGAACTAAGAATGGAAAAAGCAGTATTTCTTAATGGTTCACAAGTAAATTGGACGAGCAAAGTTGCAGCAAATGACGAACTGCTTATCCTCCTTCCAGAGGATTGTAATGATTCAGTTATCCCTGCCTATGAATCGCTTCAAGTTCTTTTTGAAGATGAGCATCTGTTGATCGTTAATAAACCGGCTGGTATAACAACCCATCCGAACGAAATGAATGAAACGAACACACTGGCCAATCTGGTTGCTGGCTATTTACAAAAAAAAGACGACCACCGCAAGATTAAACATGTGCAAAGGCTTGATAAAGACACATCAGGAGCGCTTTTATTTGCAAAACATTCGTTAAGTCATGCAATTTTGGATCGCATGCTCCATGATCATCAAATAGAACGTATATATGTCGCATTAGCCGATGGATTAATACAGGAGAGTCGCTTCACTGTTAATCAGCCAATCGGTCGCGATCGTTATCACCCTACGAAACGAAGAGTGTCAAAATCAGGCCAACAAGCAAAGACAGATTTTCAAGTATGTAATACTTATCCAAATAAACAATTAACACTTGTCGAATGCAAACTACATACAGGAAGAACACACCAAATACGCGTCCATCTTAGCCATATCGGCCATCCACTTGCAGGTGATCGCCTTTATGGCGGGCGTCCGATTTTTCCTAGACAAGCATTGCATGCCAGAAAATTAGCATTCATCCACCCTTTTACTTTAGAAAAGCTGGAAATAACTGCACCTTTTCTTGATGAGCCATCAATCTTTGAAGCTCGTCTTTAAGTTTTTTCGACAATTTTCTTTTAAAATTTCCTCTTTATGCTGTAAAATGGTATCGTCATATTAATGCAATTCAAATAAGGGGGCTTTACGATGGTTTTCAAAAAAAGCAAAAAGGATAAGTTTGCCGTTCTTCTTGAAAAAATTTCTGCAAATTTAAAAGAGAGCGCAACTTACTTTGCTGAGTTTCAATTTAACGGAAAAGAGGATACAAAAATCTTTGCTGGGAAAATGAAAGAGTTCGAAACAATCGGCGATTCGTATGTTCATGAAGTCATAAAAGAGCTTAATAATTCTTTCATCACGCCAATTGAAAGGGAAGATATTCTTGCACTTTCGATGATTATGGATGATGTATTAGACGGAATGGAACATACAGCAGCCCTTTTCGATATGTATTCAATCGCAAAAAGTGATGAATACATCCTGCAATTTGTCGATGCGATTCGCAAATGTGTAGATGAAATTGATATCGCAATTGGTCTGATCTTTAGTAAAAAGTTACCTGAAATTCGTCCACATGCGATTAAAATCAAAGATTTCGAATCAAAATGTGATGAAACATTACGTCATTCGATTAAACATCTTTTTACTGTTGAGAAAGATCCGATCCAATTAATTAAGTACAAAGAACTGTATGAAGATCTCGAAGACATTGCGGACAGCTGTGAAGGTGTAGCAAATACACTTGAAAGCATTGTTATGAAAAATGCATAAGGGAGTCCTTCATTATGGGAATTGATACGGTTTTTATCATTACGTTAGTTATCGTTGTCTTAGCATTATCTTTTGACTTTATTAATGGTTTTCATGATACCGCAAATGCGATTGCCACTTCCGTTTCAACAAAAGCATTGACACCGCGAGTAGCCATTGCTATGGCAGCTTTTATGAACTTTTTAGGTGCAATGACTTTTACTGGAGTTGCCCAAACAATTACGAGAGATATCGTAGATCCATTCAAACTGCAAAACGGCTCGCTCGTTATTATGGCAGCATTAATAGCCGCCATCGCTTGGAACTTAATTACTTGGTATTATGGAATTCCTAGCAGCTCTTCACATGCACTGATCGGTTCAATTGCAGGTGCAGCGATTGCAGCAGCCGGGATTTCTTCATTAAATTTCAGTGGATTTCTAAAAATTATTCAAGCACTCATTTTTTCGCCATTAATTGCTTTTGCGATTGGATTTACGATTTACACCTTTTTCAAATTTGCGTTTAAAAATCTTAACTTGGCAAAAACAAATAAACGATTCCGTCATATTCAAATCGCAACTGCAGCATTGCAAGCATATACGCATGGAACGAATGATGCACAAAAAGCGATGGGAATCATTACAATGGCACTAATTGCAAATAATTATCAAACTACAACTGATATCCAATTTTGGGTTCAGTTTGCCTGTGCGGCTGCAATGGGAATTGGTACATCTGTCGGCGGCTGGAAAATCATTAAAACAGTCGGCGGAAAAATAATGAAAATTAGACCTGTTAACGGAGTAGCTGCTGATTTAAGTTCAGCCTTTATCATTTTCGGGGCAACATTTATTCATTTGCCAGTAAGTACGACACATGTTATTTCATCTTCCATCCTTGGAGTTGGTTCATCCCATCGTGTTAAAGGTGTAAAATGGGATACAGCGAAAACAATGCTCGTGACATGGGTGATTACACTGCCAATTTCAGCGACGCTTGCCGCATTATCTTATTATGTATTAAGTTTATTTATGTAAAAGAAAGCCAATTAAGGCTTTCTTTTTTATAAATGGGAGGGCTTTTCATGCTACCGATTATCTTATTTGATGGAGATTGTCATTTCTGCAACTCAAATGTTCAATTTATTATCAAGCATGATAGAGTAGGCTATTTTCATTTTGCCTCTTTACAAAGCGAGATCGGGCAATCGCTATTAGAAACGTATTCGATCCCTTCTCATGTGGATAGTCTCGTCGTTATTAATAATAAAAAAGCATATGTGAAATCAACAGCAGCATTGCAAATATGCCGTCATTTGGATGGAGCATGGAAATGTTTTTTTCTATTCACGATAATTCCAGCACCGATTCGCAATTTATTTTACGATATCGTTGCGAAAAATCGCTATCGCCTTGTCAGAAAAAAAGAAAGCTGTATCATTCCTTCTCCGGAAGTCCGCAAACGCTTTTTGTCATAAATATTACTTTTTTCTTTGAAGAAAATGAATCGCCTGCCCCTTCATCTGCTCAACCGCCTCCAATATCGCTTCATTCATGCTTGGATGCGGATATAACGGAAACAACAAGTCCTCATCCCTGGCCCCCATTTCCAGACCAAACACCGCGCTTGAAATTAATTCAACCGCTCCTTCCCCAAACATATGGACCCCAAGTAACCTATCACTTCCTTCTTCAAAGATAACTTTCGTGATTCCATTCTTTTTACCCGTTAACACAGCATATCCATTGCTCGCCAATGGGAATTGGCCTGTTTTCACCTTAAAGCCCGCAGCAATTGCCTGATTTTCTGTATATCCGACGGAGGCGAGTGGCGGATCGGTTTGCACGACAGTCGGAATCCATGTTAAATCTACTTCACTTGCAATTCCGCAAGCCGCTTCTGCGGCGGTTTTACCTTGCTTCATTCCTTTCAGAGCAAGCAATGGTGCACCTGTCACATCCCCGACAGCAAAAATATGCTCCACATTCGTTCTGCACTCATGATTAACAGGAATAAACCCTGATTCGTTTAAAACTCCCAGTCGTTCAATTCCTAATTTATCTGTTTGACCATGCCATTTCCCTTCACTGTAAAAATGCTCCGCTTTTATTTCCACTTTTTCATTTCGCTGATTATAAAAAATGCATTGTTCTCCATCCCAAGTGACTTGAATTGCATTTGGAATAATGGTGATGTTTCTTTTCTTCATGATCCGTTTAAGTTCTTTCATTATCTCTATATCCAATGACAGCTCAAAGTTTTCATCCATAATGATCCAAACATCACTGCCAAGCGACCGATAAGCGAATGCCGCTTCCAATATAATGTATGAAAATCCTACTAATATGAGTGATGCTGGAATGGTTTCGAGCTGAAAGAGTGCTGAGACCGTTAACTGGTTTGGAGCTGTTATTTGCGTCGCTCCAGTTGCAATAATCGCTTGTTGAAAACGGATCACTTCGAATTGATGCCCATTTTCAATCCCTATCCGTTCTCTATCTAAAAAGCTCGCATGACCATTGAACAGCTCAATTTTATTTGCGGCACATAATGCTTCGATTCCTTTTTGTAATTGAATAATAATCCGATCACGCAATGCTTTATATGCATGATAATCAAACGTAACATCTGAAAAGGTAAAGCCAAGTTCTTCCATTCGTTTTACATTTAACTGTTGCTTCGCTACATCCGTTAACGACTTTGCGGGCATGCAGCCTTCATGTAAACAGACTCCTCCTAGTTTATTACTCTCAATTAATAGGACTTCTCTTCCAAGTTGGGCCGCTCTAATTGCTGCTGTATAACCGGCGGGTCCACCGCCAATAATGACAAGATCTTTTTCCTGTGCAATTTCACCAACAACCATTATATCAACTCCAATAGCATCCGTGACGGATTCTCAATAAACTCGGTCAATCGATTCGTAAAAGCTATCGCCTGCGCACCATCAGCAATACGATGATCGAATGACATCGATACATTCATAATCGAGCGTATCGCCATTTCATCATTTACAACTGCTGGGCGTTTCTTAGCTTTATGGAAAGCGAGCAATGCTGACTCTGGATAATTTATTATCGGTGTCGCCGCAACAGATCCGAGTGGACCGACATTGCTAATCGTGAATGTGCCATTACTCAAATCTTTTCCTGATAATTTATTTTCCTTCGCTTTTTTAATTAAGTCTTTCATTTCTTGATTAACTTCTTTTATTGATTTTTTTTCAACATGGTGAATGACGGGGACGATTAGACCTTCATCTGAATCTGTTGCGATTCCAATATGAAACTCTTTTTTCAACCGAATGATTTCATTTTCTTCATCAAGTATGGCATTGAAAATGGGGTATTCTTTCAGTGTAAGCTGGGTTGCTTTTATGAAAAAGGCAGAGGCAGATATTCGTTCAGCAGACTGTTTTAATTGAGTGATTAGCTCTAGTACATTCGTGACATCAACTTCTTCAAAATGGGTAACATGAGGAATAGTAAACATTGATTTTGTCATTTTCGCAGCAATTTGTTTTCTTCTTCCTTTGAAAGGAATGATTTCTTCATTTTGCTCGCTCTGTTTATCTACAATTTTTTCTTGTTTATTTGACTCTGCAATTGGCTTTGCTTTTGCAAATCGATAAATATCTTCGTCCGTAATTCTTCCTGCCGCTCCTGTTCCAATAACATCCTCGATTTTCACACCGAGTTCACGAGCAATTTTTCTTGTGTAAGGCGCAGCAAGCACAAGCTTTTCTTTCGTTTGTAATTGCTTTTGTTCAGTCGGTTGGTCCTCTTTATCACCATCAATAATAAGCAATGTTGTACCGACAGAGACATTTTGTCCTGGGCTTACTTTTATTTCTTTTACAATCCCCGTAGCTGGCGATGGAAGTTCCGCTGTCATTTTATCCGTTTGAACTTCTACAAGTGGCTGATCATCTTTGACTCGATCCCCCTCTTTTACAAAATAATGGAGGATTTCTCCTTCTGTCATTCCTTCTCCAATATCATGCAATTTCACCTCTACCAAACGATTCAGCCCCCATTCGTTAAAATGTCACGGTTTCTTCAATTGCCTTCTCCATTCTTGCTACATTTGGCAAATAATGATTTTCCAATGAATAAAATGGGACAGGTACATCAAACCCGGCTACACGTGCAACTGGAGCTTTTAAATATAAGAATGATCTTTCCTGTATAAAACTAATTAGTTCGGCACCGAGACCATTTGTCGCATGTGCTTCATGGATAATGACCGCTCTTCCCGTTCTCTGAACCGATTCGATGATCACCTCACGGTCAAATGGATATAATGTTCGTAAATCAATAAGATCACAATGAATTTTTCGTTGTTCCAAATTCTCCGCCGCCTTCATTGCGAGCGGAACCATCGCTCCCCAAGCAATTACTGTGACATCATCTCCATTTTTCACTGTATTCGCTTTGCCAATTTCAACCGAGTACTTTCCTTTTGGAACATCCTCTCTAAAAGCACGGTAAGAGCGCATCGGTTCAAGAAATAAAATAGGATCTGGATCTTCGATACTTGCAATCAGCAATCCTTTTGCATCGTATGGATTCGATGGGCAAACTACTTTTATTCCTGGCATATGGGTAAACAATGCTTCTGTACTATCCGAATGGATTTCAGGTGCTCTAATTCCAGCTCCATATGGGGCACGGATAACGAGCGGAACAGTAAAATGTCCTTTCGTTCGCATTCTTATTCTGGTTGCGTGAGCAATAATTTGTTCAAATGCTGGATAAATAAACCCGAGAAATTGCATCTCAACAACTGGTAATAAGCCGTTTACCGACATGCCAATGGCAACGCCAACGATTCCGGATTCACTTAATGGCGTATCAATGACTCGATCTTCCCCAAATTCCGCCTGTAATCCTTCTGTTGCACGAAATACTCCACCATTTTTCCCGATATCCTCTCCCAATAGGATTAATTCATCCTTGTCTGTAAGCATTGTTCGCAAACCATCTGTAACAGCTTGAACGAGCGTCAATTTTTGTGATGTTGGTGCTGATATATTCATCCATTCACACCTCGCAAAAATTCAACATATTGTTCCTTTTGTACTTGAATCGGCCATGGGGCTTCTGCAAACACATGATCAAATAGATCATTAACATCTGCTTCCGAAAAATCCTCCATTTCCCGAACAGCCTTCTCAACTTCTTCATTGATCTTCTCAGTCATTAGTTCTACCCATTGAGTGTCCCATATTCCCCGATTTTTCATTAAACGTTCAAAGCGCAAAAGCGGATCATCAGTTTTACGCTTTACATCACTTATCGCTTGGTCGCGATACTTTGTCGGATCATCTGCTGTCGTATGCGCGCCATATCGCCATGTAACGGCCTCAATTAATGTCGGTCCCTCACCATTACGAGCTCTATCCAATGCTTTTTTCGTCTCAAAATAGACTGCCAACACATCATTTCCATTAAGACGAATGCCAGGAATATCATAAGCAACCGACTTTTGAGCAATTGTCTTAGAATTCATCTGTTTTTCAATCGGAACGGAGATGGCAAATTGATTATTTTGATTGAAAAAAATAACTGGTGCTTTAAAGACGCTTGCAAAATTAAGCCCTTCATGAAAATCACCTTCGGATGTTGCTCCATCGCCGAAATAGACAATTGCAGCATTTTTCGTGCCTCGATATTTTTCCGCCATTGCCGCTCCTGCTGCATGTGGAAGCTGTGTAGCAATCGGGACAGCAGGCGGGAAAATTTTTTTTCCACTAGAAGGGATGCATCCTTCCACCCTTCCGTTCCAATATAAAAATATCGTAGTCAATGAATGACCAAAAGTCATCATCGCAGCATGATCACGGTATGTTGGAAAAAGCCAATCTTCATCTTCAAGTGCAAGCGCACTGCCTATTTGTGCGGCCTCCTGTCCTTCAAACGGCGCGTAGGTCCCTAGTCTTCCTTGACGCTGCAAATTAATCGCTTTTCGGTCAAAGCTGCGAGCAAGAGCCATTTGCATATAGACCCGTTTTAAAAACGATTCCGTTAACTTTGATTCATGCTCCTCATTTAATAAATGACCTTGTTGATCAACGTAAGAAATCATTTCGAACTGACTCATGAGAAAAACCTCCTTCGCTTGCATTCATATCGCTCAGGTTGCCTTCTATTACAATTCGACTTTCTATTAATAACGTACTCGCCATTTAGGTGGTTCTTTCCTTGAATAGAAGCTATTGCCCATTTTCCTAGCACTGATTTTCTGTTCACAGACACGATTCGCTGCTTCGGAGATGGTAACGCTATCATTTTCTGCTTTATGAAAAATATTTAATAATGTATGATAAATCGCTTTT
The DNA here is from genome assembly GCF_018343515.1 of Bacillus sp. FJAT-50079. Taxonomy (GTDB): domain Bacteria; phylum Bacillota; class Bacilli; order Bacillales; family Bacillaceae_C; genus Lederbergia. Next base: position 99,501 of record NZ_JAGYPD010000010.1, read on the forward strand.
GTTTTTTGTAAAACACGCTGTTCATTAATGCCAAAAAGCTCATCTGTCACTTGAATAAGCCCGCCAGCATTTACAATATAGTCAGGTGCATACACGATTCCTTTTCGCTGAAGCATTCCGCAATGGTACTCATTCTTTAATTGATTGTTCGCCGAACCAACGACTGCCTTTACTTTTAATTTTTCAACTGTTTCATCATTGATGATTCCTCCCATCGCACAAGGGATGAATATATCTGCCTCGACGGAATAGATCGCATCTTCTGAAACAGCCTTAACGGAACGATTCCCACGTTCCTTTCCATATTCGACCAAAGCAGCAATCACTTCTTCATTTAAATCGCAAACGTATAAGTTTGCCCCTTCTTCTAATAATCGTTCTGCCACTTTATATCCGACTTTTCCTAACCCTTGGATCACATACGTTTTTCCTGCAAGCTCATCTGATCCATCGATAAAATAATTCGTTGCTTGGATTCCGTAGATAACACCGCGAGCTGTCGGTATTGATGAATCGCCACCACCGCCATATTCTTTTGGAAGTCCAACGACACAATTCGTTTCTTTCATTGCATGGATAAAATCATTCGGAGTTGTTCCCATGTCCGTCCCTGTATAAAATCTTCCATTTAATGATTCGACGAATTTTCCAAAGGAGCGAAATAATTCTGGGCTTTTATCTTTCGCTGGATCACCAATAATAACCGATTTACCGCCACCGAAATCAATATCGGCTGCCGCACATTTATATGTCATTCCTTTCGAGAGTCGAAGTACATCTGCAAACGCTTCCTCAATTGTTCGATATGGATACATTCGACATCCACCCGTAGCTGGCCCAAGTGTCGTATCATGTATGGCGATAATCGCTTTGAGCCCTGTATTCGGGTCATTGCAAAAAACCACTTGTTCATGCTCTTCCATGCACGTAAAAAAATCCACAAACGATCCCTTCCTTCTAGTGTTTATAAAGAAGATAAGGCAAGCTTTGTAGCAATTTGCGTTTTCGGTAAGATCACTTGTGTAACCTCGCCAGTTCCAATCAGTCCTCTATCATTCCATGCATCCGTTTTCGTAATAATGATATTACCGTTAATTTCATTAATCGTCGCTTTTACGTGAACCGTCGTATTAGCAGCGGATGGGGCAATATGCTTTAGCTTCACTGCCCCACCAATGCCTTCTTCATGCTCCTCGAGGTATGGCAAAATTGTTTTTCTTGATACCCATTCCATATGGTATACCATCGAAACGGTTGAATAAGCTTCGTGGACGAGCTGACCCTCAAATTGGGCAAACATCTCAGGACTTACTTTAAAAGAAATCTCTGCACTTTGTCCGATTGCTATTCCTGCCTTCAAACTCGCTCACCTCAATTTACAAATCAATTATGGCCAGATTTTTCCTAAATTTGGTCCGCAGGACGCGGTGAACGTAGGTTGCCTTCCTGCCACAATCACTGATATCCGCCAGAGGCTTAACTTGAATCAGCAAATCTTTTTTTACCATAAACAAACCGTCTGATACAGGAAGATTGAACTCCCTCAGATTGCAGTCCGCCATTATTGCAGCAGGGGTTTCTACTGCTTTAAGTCAAATCACGATAATAACGCTTTATCACTCGTTAATTGTTCTCCGCGAATTCGCTGGAATTCAGCCATTAACTTATCAATCGTTAAGTCTTTTTTCTTATCCGCTTCAACTTCAAGAATAATTTGCCCTTTGTCCATCATAATAAGGCGATTGCCGAGATCAAGCGCCTGTTGCATATTATGTGTGACCATTAACGTCGTTAATTGGTCTTTTGCCACTAACTGCTTCGTCAAATTCGTAATCAACTCTGCTCTAGCGGGGTCTAATGCAGCAGTATGTTCATCAAGAAGTAAAATGGATGGTTGAGTAAATGTAGCCATTAATAACGATAAGGCTTGCCGCTCTCCACCAGAAAGCAGTCCTACTTTTGCATTTAGACGATTCTCTAAATTTAAATGCAATGTTGCAAGTGACTCACGAAAAAATTCACGTCGTTTTTTATCGACGCCTTTTCTTAAGCCGCGTTTTTGGCTTCGTGAATAAGCCATTGCTAAATTTTCCTCAATCGTCATGGAAGGGGCGGTTCCAGCCATCGGATCTTGAAACACTCTACCAATTAATTTTGAACGTTTATATTCTGGCAATCTCGTAACATCTTTTCCAGCGATTTCAATAGTGCCTACATCGGGAGTAAGTGCTCCAGAGATCATATTCATCATCGTCGATTTTCCAGCGCCGTTGCTGCCGATAACGGTAACAAAATCTCCAGATTTTAACTCGAGGTTAATTTGATCGAGCGCGATCTTTTCATCAGGTGTTGATTCATTAAATACTTTATTAATCTGTCCGAGCTTCAGCAACGGCTTTATCCTCCCTTTTTAAAGCAAGTTCAGCAAGACGTTTTGCTTTTCTTCGTTTTTCACGTCGTTTTTCGAAAAACTGTGGCATGACTAATGCAAGAATGACAATTACCGCTGTTATAAGCTTCATATCTCCTGTGTCAAGCAAGTCAATTCTTAAGGCAAGCCCTAAAACAACTCGATAAATAATCGCACCAATGATGACTGCAATTGTTGTTCTAACAATTGTTTTCGTTCCAAATATCGCTTCACCAATAATGACCGAAGCTAAACCGATAATAATCATCCCAATTCCTAGTCCAATATCTGAGAACTTTGCATATTGAGCGATCAGTGCCCCTGAAAAAGCAACGAGAGCATTCGAGATACCGAGCCCAATAATGACTAAATTATCCGTATTGGCGGAGAAACTGCGTATCATTTTCTTATTATCACCAGTAGCACGAATCGCAAGACCGATCTCTGTTTGTAAAAACCAATCTGCAACAAACTTAATAATAATTGTAATAATGACCATTAAAAATACTGTTCCCCATGTAGATGGGAGATGTTTGGCGCCAAGCATGCTAAGAAATTGATTAATTCCTTGATCAATTCCAAGCTTGCCCCAAAAAGCATTAAATTTTGTGAAGACCGTTTCAGCGTTTAATAATGGAATATTCGGTCTCCCAACGGAATTTTCCGATGTTAATCCCATAATACGTAAGTTAATTGAATATAAGGCAATCATCATTAAAATACCTGAGAGCAATGGATTAATTTTGCCCTTCGTATGCAAAACTCCAGTTACACAGCCAGCCATGAAGCCGATCACTAACGCAGCAATCGTAGCAATGATGGGATGATAACCAAGTACAATCATCGTCGCTGCTACGGCTGCACCTGTCACAAAGCTTCCATCAACCGTTAAATCAGGAAAATCAAGCACTCGGAATGTAAGATACACGCCAAGTGCCATAATTGCATAGATGATTCCTTGCTCAACAGAGCCAAATACAGCTAAAAACATTTAGAATCATCTCCTAGTCTACTCAATCAGTTCAGCATTCCACGCATCCTTTATTTCTACTTCAATGGCAGATGCTGTTTCTTCATTCATTACTAATTTTAAATTTTGCGGGATTTGGACTGGTAGATCTGCCGGCTTGCTTTCACCTTTTAAAATCTTAACCGCCATTTGTCCTGCTTCATAGCCAATATCAAAGTACTCAAATCCGTATGCTGCAAGTCCGCCTCTTTTTACAGAATCGAATTCGCCAACCATCATTGGAAGCTTATTATCGTTTGCAACGGATACGACCGATTCAAGAGCAGAAACAACCGTATTATCTGTAATAATGTATAATGAATCAACTTTACCAATTAATGATTCTGTCGCTTGCTTCACATCAGCTGAAGTTGCGACTGAAGCCTCTTCAACTTTCATGTCCATACTTGCAAGCAATTCCTTTACAGAATCCACTTGTGCACGTGAGTTTTGCTCACCAGAGTTAAAAACCATACCAACAGTTTTCTTTCCAAGCTCTTCTTTCAAGAATTTCATTGTATTCGAAATCGCGTCTGGATGGGCATCAATTGTCCCCGTCACATTTCCGCCCGGGCTCTCCATTGAATCAACAAGCTCAGCTCCGACCGCATCTGTTACAGATGTAAAAATAATCGGAATATCTTGCGTAGCACTCGCCGCCGCCTGTGCACTCGGTGTTGAATTTGCAAAAATAAGATCGACACCAGCACTAACAAGGTTCGTAGCTGCCGAAGTATTCGCACTATTATCTCCTTGCGCAATTTGAACATCGTACTCTGCTTTAATGCCCGCATCTTCTAACGCCTTCCTAAAGCCGTCATATGCCGCATTTAAAGATGGATGTTCAACGATTTGCGTAACACCGATTTTATACACTTTTTCTTCATCTTTATTGTTTTCATTACTAGCAGGCTCATTATTCCCTTCCGGTTCTGGTGAACTATTATTTCCGCCACCACTACCGCATGCAGCAAGGATAAATACTGCACTTAAAATTGCGATCAAACTTTTCTTCCACCCGATCTTCATTCAATTGTCCCCCTTTTATCTCTTTCATTGCCTTAACTTTCATTGTATTGCGGCAATATTTTATCGTAATCGTACACTGCCCAAGCTTGATAGTCAATAAGATTTAAAATGTTAAGATTATTAAAGCGCTTTCATTCTATTTTCATTGGCATTAGTTACCAATTGTAACAGGTAACTGTGATATTTTGGAAATTAACTAGTTATTTTGAAGGGGGTTCATCCTCAGCGATAAGCAAAGGCTGTTCATATAAATCATAAGATCTACTTGTTTCTTTGCTTGTATTTCCTTCTTTAAAAACATTTTCATAGAATGTAATCGCCGGAGGTGCTAATAATTTATAATAGACACTAAACAATTGAGCAGCGTCATATCCGATCCAGTCTTCTGGTAATAATTCCGCCGGTAATCCTGGATCGATAAACAAAAACTTCCGATATTCATGAACGAGCATTGTTTTTTCTACAAAACATTGTGCATTCGTTATCGATTTTTGTTCACACTTTCTACGTGTCATATTAAATTTTTTTGTATATTCATCAATAAACTGTTTGTACTTATTGCTAATATCTGTTAAATTCCAGCAAGATTGTACTAAGCGAATATTTTGCTTTGGCCCTTCATAATCGGCAGTAAAAAAATCGACATACTTTTCTAGTTGATATTTTTTAATTAATTGCTTTGTTTCTTCCGTTAGATTGTTTGGTGTGATCCAGCAGCTGCCTGATAGCGGTGCAAAACCACTCCATGATAATTCCTTTTTTAAATCATCTCGAATGCTTCGTTTCTCTTCGGGAATGGAGTAAAACAACATCCGCCAATTTCCGTCCCATTGATCTGGCTTCAGTTTAAAAATCCGCTTACCTGCTTCTTCCATTCTAGCCATACCTCTATCTGTTAAGCGATAATAGCTTCGATTTCCAATTTTACTCGAAACTAGCCATCCTTGTTTATACATTCTTGACACAGCGGTACGAACAGATTGATCATTATGGCCAAATTCTTTCATCAAACGAATTAAGCTTCCAATCCAAATTTCATTACCGGAGTGACGAATGTAATCACCAAATAGAGTAAAGATTAACGATCTTGTATTAGGTCCATTCCTCATTCTCCCCTGCTCCCCATCCATTCCCAAGTTTTATTTCCCCTGAAAGTCGGGCTTTCGCTTTTCTAAAAACGCTTGTACGCCTTCCTTGTGATCGGCTGTTAATCCAGCAACTCGTTGGGCAAATGCTTCTTTTTCTAATAAGGCGGATAAAGAAAGCTCCCATGATTGCTGAAGATTTTGCTTCATTAAAGCGAAAGCTTTTGTCGGAATCATTGCAGCCCTTTTCGCAAATGAATGAATTTCCTCATCCCATTGATCAATCGAAATGAGCTTCGTTGCGATGCCTAGCTCTTTCGCTTCATCAGCATGAATTTTCTCACCCAACGTCATTAATTCTAGTGCTTTTGCATTGCCAACTAATCTTGGTAAAAAATACGTGCTTCCTGAATCAGGAACAAGCCCGACGTGGATAAAAGCTTGTATAAAGCTCGCTTTCTCAGAAACAATTCGAAAATCGGCCGCTAATGCCAAGCTAAATCCTGCTCCTGCGGCAACTCCGTTTACTGCAGCGATAACCGGTTTTTCACAACTCACGATTTCTTCAATTAACGGATTATAATATTGCCGCAACATTTCCCCATGATCAGCCTGTTCGTCTACACTCGCCAAGTCCTGGCCTGCACAAAAGGCACGACCTGCCCCCGTCAAAAGGATGGCTCGTATTTCCGCCGATTTCCTCGCTTCCTTCAACGCATGCCGTAATTCACTAATCATCTTTTCATTAAAGGAGTTCAATTTATTCGGACGATTCAATGTTAAGCGTGCAACAGAGTCTGATACTTCAAATAAAACTGTTTCATACATCTTCTCCACCTCAATCCCCTTGAAAGTCCGGCTTCCTTTTTTCCATAAAGGCGTTCATTCCTTCTTTTTGATCGTTTGAAGCAAAGAGCAAATAAAAATTTTTCCGTTCAAACTGCATTCCTTCATATAAAGAATAATCACCGGCTTTATTTACTGCCTCCTTAATCAATCTTACAGATAACGCTGGCTTTTCAGCAAGTGATTGAGCAAATTTTAACGTTTCTTCCATTAATACTTCTTCTAAAAAGAGCTTGTTTACAATTCCAAATTTAAATGCTTCAATTGCGTTTTTTTGTTCACCTGAAAGGAGCCATTCCATTGCCCTAGTTTTTCCGATCAACTTTGTTAATCTTTGAGTACCACCCGCACCAGGCATAACGGCTAATTGAATTTCTGGAAAACCAAATTTTGTATTTTCTGCAGCAAACAATAAATCACAAATAAGTGCAAGTTCAAAGCCGCCACCAAGGCAGTACCCATGAACAGCTCCGATGATCGGTTTCTTAATAAGTGCGAGCCGATCCCAATCAGCAAATTGGTTCATCAACTCAAGCTTTATTGCATCATCGCCAGCCATCTCCTCAATATCTGCTCCGGCAGCAAATGCTTTTCCTTTGCCGCAAAGGACAATGACTCTAATTTCCTTCGCTTGATCATATTGTTCAAAAGCAAGTAAAATTTCAGATACCGATTGCCGATTAAGTGCGTTAAGAACTTCCGGCCGATTTAATCGTACGATTCCAACCGCACCGATTTGTTCTGTTTCGATATAGCAAAATTTACTCATTGACGTCTTCACCGAACATAAACGTCACCAGCTTACCAGCGAATTTCATTACATCTTTCCCAGATGCCTTAGATTCGGCTGTTTTTGAAGCCTGCTTAAATGACTCTTTGCTGTCATAATACATTTCACACATTAAATAATATTGTGTCTCTCCCATTGGTGAACCAGTAAATTTTGTTACCTTTACATCTCGCAATCCCGGAATCTCTTTAGTAAGCGGCAAATGTGTGGAAAAATAATATTGATCAAACGCTTCCTTATCCTCTGGCGTTGTAAAGAGAGCAATCATTTTAAACATCGTCATTCCCCCAATTTCACATTAAGTTCGATACGGGTCTCATCGCTTCAAATGGATTTTTACATGATTTACAATATAAAATACATCTGCATGCTGTTGGTCCGAATAAATTTTCGAGTGTCGTATAACGGGAATCACAATATGGACAACAGATTTCTCCAAAGCTGCCATCGTTGAGAAATTCGGGCGGTGGGGCAATTCCGTATTCTTTTAACTTTTCTCTTCCAACATCCGAAATTCTTTCCGATGTCCATGGTGGATCATAAATAAACTCAATCTTTATTTCGCGATTTTCCTTTATATGCGCGAGGGCATCAATCATATTGCATTTAATAAGCTCCAGTGCTGGACACCCGACAAAGGTAGGCAAAGCTTTAATCGTAATCTCTCTCTCACCAACAATCACCGCTTCAATCATGCCAAGCTCAATGACACTAATCGAAGGAATTTCTGGATCTTTCACGAATTGCAGCTTTTGCATTACTTCTTCTTTCAATTTCACGTCGATGATGATCACCACCTTACCAAATTGCCTGTTGATCGAGTTGATACACCTCACTAAGCGTCGCTAATGCCAAATCGAGATCTGCCGTATGCTCACGATTTCGCCCATTCCCACTTTTCATTCCTGAAATTCCAAGGTACGGCATTTCGACGGATTGAAAAATTGATTTCATTTCATGTTCCCAGCGCTTTTGCAGCTGGTCCTGCTTTTCAATGATCCCATACTTCCACATTGCCGCTCCTAGTGGTCCAAATGTTAACACGCCAAGAAACTCCGCCCACACTCGCTCAATTGCCTTGGACATTCGTGCCGGCGCTTCTCCCTTCCCTTTACAAAGCTGCTCAAACCATACTCGCCAGTGCATAACATGATAATATTGCTCCATATGAATATTAATCGCCGCGTGCGCAAGCGGTTCATATGTTGAATGTTTCAATGCTTCCAGCTTCATTTTTTTGTAAACATCGTAAAAATAATGGCGAACAACCGCAAATGCCCAGTCAAATTTAGGCTCATCCAAATATGTGCCTGTTCCATTGACGAGTTCTAATAACACTGCATTTCGTCGTTCAGATGCTTTTCTTGCGTGTGCTAGCTGATCTGCTGCCCCTTCCCCTAATTCTTCAAGAAGCTGATAATACATCGCTGCGTGCCCCATCGTATTTTGATTAATCGAAGAAAAGGCAACGTCTTCCTCAATATGCGGAGCTAACCCAAGCCATTCAGAACCTCTGTACGCAATGATAAAATCATCATCAGCAAGTTGATAAAGAAGTTCAACGAGTGCAAGCCGATACTCTTCGTTTTTCATTGCCGCTTGCGGCGAGGTGATTTTTTCCATTCACTGCTCCCCCCACGACATGATTTCCTTTTCATCCAATATGTTTTGTTCATATTGCCGCCATTTTTTTCTTAAATAACCGTAGCCTTTCGTCGTACGGTAATCTTTATTATCAAGCCGTGCAAGGGATTCTCTTTCCTCTGGTTGCATCATCCTTATGTCTGAACGTTTGACAACCCATAAATCTACAACAGATTCACGACGCAAGAAATTTTCTTGTGCCATAACGAAAGCAATTTCGGCATTTGGAGCAAGCAAGCTAAACTGATGTTGAAAATCACTTTTATACGAACGCTTACTAAACACTTCGAATACTTCATAAAAACCGTCTGAGTTAGGCTCATTCATGCCCATGCTCCATTTCTCCTTTCCTCTAACGTAATGCCTCCCTTACCCATGCATGATGATCAAAAGCACTCCTCCTTAATCGCAGCCGATTTTGTGATTTCGGACCACGATTTGATATGATTTTCTTAAACTCATTCCAATCAGGCTGCGCGTACTCCCATTGCCCTTTTTCTTGATCGAATCGCAATGTATCATCAGGGACGGTTAAGCCAAGTGACTTGATTCTAGGAATGTATTTCGTGAAAAAGTCTTGCCGCAATTGTTCATTCGTTTTCGTTCTAATTTTATATTTAATCGTAATATCCTGTTTGGATGTTCCTGTTGTTGCCGCTGTAGCTGGGCCGAAAAACATAAGTAAAGAAGGCCACCATCGATTAATCGCCGCTTGAAGCATTTCCCTTTGCTGTTTTGACCCTTCGGCTAAAGCCATAATGATCGATTCCCCGTGCTGAGCATGGAAAACTTCTTCCGCACAAATTCGATGCAATGCTCTTGAATATGGTCCGTACGAAGCATTTAACATATTCGTTTGCGTCATAATTGCTGCACCATCGACGAGCCAGCCAATAATACCTGCATCTGCCCATGTCGGTGCTTCCATATGAAATACATTATGAAACTTTAAATCGCCATTAAGTAAATCAATCATTAATGATTCACGATTTTTTCCAAGCGGGGCCATTAAATCTTCTGTAACACGTAAAAGCAGCTGACCGTGCCCCATTTCATCTTGCACCTTTGCCATAATCCCGAGCTTTCTCCGTAATGAAGGCGCTTTAGGAACCCATTCTTTCTCAGGCAACGCCCCCATGATTTCACTCATTCCATGCATGGAAATCAGTTTAATCAACGCTTGACGATATTCATCAGGCATCCAGTCATCTGCCTCGATTTTTACACCTGACTCAATCTTTTCAATAAATTGTTGAAGCTTTGTTTCATACGTCTGCCCTTCAATGCTTGGCATTGCCAACCTCTCCTTTCATGCGCCCTAAGGAAAACGCTTACGATAAGTTCAAGGTGAAGAAGCTTCGCATAATCATTTATATGACAGTATTTCTCCGTTCATGAAAATTTTCGTTATATTATCTTTTACATTACTGCTTATTTCACCACGTGTCAATTAAATTTCTGAACATTCAAAATAAAAAAATCCAGAAGTAGATTCTGGACTTTTCGTACTTATACAGGCTGGCGCTCTTCTTTATGGAAAAAGCTTTTCATTGCGTGAAATACATCTGCTTTTTGCTTTAAAATATAATAATAAAATTTTTCATCTTTTATATTTTTATAGGCAGACATTAATGTTGAGTTTCTTTGATATTGATTCACTTCACCATAGCCAAACATGTTAGACTTTTTCATCAGTTCATCAACAAGTTTAATGCATCTTGCATTATCAGAAGTCAGATTGTCTCCATCGGAAAAATGAAAAGGATATATATTAAAACGACTCGGCTCATATTTTTCATTAATTATTTCTAATGCTTTACGATATACGGATGAACAAATGGTTCCTCCACTTTCTCCTTTTGAAAAGAACTCTTCTTCTGTGACCACTTTTGCTTCCGTATGATGAGCGATAAATTCGATTGTCACCGTTTCATACCTCGTTCTTAAAAATCTTGTCATCCAGAAGAAAAAGCTGCGGGCCATATACTTTTCCCAGACCCCCATCGAGCCACTTGTATCCATCATCGCAATCACGACAGCACTTGATTCTGGCTTTTGAATTTCATTCCACGTTTTAAACTTTAAATCCTCTGGGTAGATCGGGTAAAAGCCTTTCTCTCCACTCATCGCATTTCGTTTAAAGGCAGACATCATCGTTCGCTTCTTATCGATATTTCCCATTAAGCCGGTTTTACGAATATCATTGTATTCAATATGTTCGATTTGATTTGTATCTTGTTCTTTTCTTTGTAAATTAGGTAATTCCAGTTCTTTAAATAATGCCTCCTCTAAGTCAAGCATCGACACTTCCGCTTCATAATAGTCTTCCCCCGCTTGATCTCCTGCTCCTTGGCCTTTTCCAGGTCCCTTTTGTGGAGCACCGTCACGAGCAACGACATCTCCGACCTCACTGTCTCCGTCGCCTTGACCGACATGTTTGTTTTTATCATAATTATATCGAATTTTGTATTCATCCAAAGATCGAATCGGAATTTTCACAACGTCTTGGCCATCGGACATAATGATGCTTTCTTCTGTAATCAAGTCTGGCAAATTACTGCGAATGGCCTCCTGCACTTTTTCTTGATGGCGTTGTTGATCATCATGACCTTTACGGTGGAGGGACCAATCTTCTTGGGAAATTGCAAATTGCTTGTGATTTGAATCCGTCATTTGAACACCCTCCTTATACAATTTATAAACATTGAAACTACGTTTATTACTTTATATTATGCAGAAAAAAGCTTTTATTGACAGATTGTTTGGCAAATTGGACAAAGTCGATCAAATAATTAACAAAAGCCAGACCCGTTTAGCGACGTACAAACTGCATCAACAAGAGTTGGTGCGTCGACGTTGCTACGTTCTCTGGCAACGTCGGCGATTCTTAAAGGAAGCAGAGCGAAGCCTGAATGGTGAGCTAATCTTGCCTCATCGTACAGCTTAGTCGATGTGCGCATGGGTCTAGTCGTAGATTACTTAAATAGAAAGATTATCTAAAGTGCAAATTCTTTTTATTGCTATAAACGATAAAAAAAGCTTCCCATCCAGAAATCGCAAGTGGATGGGAAGTCACAGGCTTAACGATTTAATAAACTTCCGACGTATCTAAGTAAGTCATTGGCTGATGTGGAATTATATCCATGTTCGTCAATTAAACGCGCAACGACTTCATTTATTTTCTTAAGCTGCTGTTCATCTGGCGTTTTCGCCGATGTTGTAATTTTTACTACGTCTTTTAAATCTGCAAATAATTTCTTTTGGATCGCTTCGCGAAGGCGATCATGTGAACGATAATCAAATCGCTTCCCTTTTCTTGCTAGAGCTGAAATTCGAATAAGTATCTCTTCACGAAATGCTTTTTTCGCATTTTCCGAAATGCCAATTTGCTCTTCAATCGATCTCATTAATTTTTCATCAGGATTGATTTCCTCACCTGTTAATGGATCGCGCATTTTTGACTTATTGCAGTAAGCTTCAACATTATCGAGGTAATTATCCATAAGCGTTTTCGCTGACTCCTCATAGGAATAAACAAATGCTTTCTGGACTTCCTTTTTCGCCATTTCATCGTATTCTTTACGGGCAAGTGAAATGAAATTTAAATATTTCTCTTTCAACTCATTCGTAATCGATGGATGTTGGTCTAAGCCTTCTTTTAAGGATCGTAACACATCGAGCGCATTAATAGACGCTATTTCCTTCCGTATAATTGTTGATGAAATGCGGTTAATGACATATCTTGGGTCAATCCCGCTCATTCCTTCTTCTTGGTTTTCCTTACGAAGTTCAGTCACATCCGCGGAGTTAAACCCTTCAACGTTTTCACCATCATAAAGACGCATCTTTTTCAAAAGATCAATATCGCCACGCTTAGGTTCCTTTAATCTCGTTAATATCGAGAACATGGCAGCCACTCTCAGCGTATGTGGAGCGATATGCACATCAGCTACATCACTTTCACGAATCATCTTTTCATAAATTCGCTCTTCTTTGGACACTTTTAAATTGTATGGGACAGGCATAACAATAATTCGAGAGTGAAGCGCTTCGTTCTTTTTATTTGCGATAAATGAACGATACTCTGTTTCATTCGTATGGGCGACAACAAGTTCATCAGCGGAGATAAGTGCAAAACGTCCTGCTTTAAAGTTTCCTTCCTGAGTTAAGGAGAGAAGATGCCATAAAAACTTCTCATCGCATTTTAACATTTCTTGAAATTCCATCATTCCACGATTCGCTTTGTTTAACTCCCCATCAAAGCGATATGCTCGTGGATCTGATTCAGATCCGAATTCGGCAATCGTTGAAAAGTCAATACTTCCCGTGAGGTCTGCGATATCTTGAGATTTTGGATCAGATGGACTGAATGTTCCAATCCCGACTCGCTTATCCTCCGAAAAAAAGATGCGTTCAATGATAACATCTTCGATTCGCCCACCATAATCTTGCTCTAGCCTCATCGTGTTCAGCGGGGACAATGTTCCTTCAATCCGTATTCCATATTCTTGATAGAAGTCGTCACGCAAATGCTCTGGAATTAAATGCAATGGATCTTCATGCATTGGACAGCCTTTTATTGCAAAAACTGCCCCTTGCTCTGTTCGCGAATACTTTTCTAGCCCTCTTTTTAACATCGTGACAAGCGTTGATTTTCCTCCACTCACCGGTCCCATTAATAATAAAATTCTTTTTCTCACATCTAGCCGCTTCGCTGATGGATGAAAATACTCTTCAACTAATTTTTCCAATGCTTCTTCAAGTCCAAAAAGTTGGTGACTAAAAAAGTTGTACTTCTTCCTACCGTTTACTTCCTCCACACCTGCATCTTTAATCATATTGTAAATACGTGAATGAGCAGACTGAGCAATCCAAGGCTTTTCCTCAAGCAGCTTCAAATAATCATAAAATGTACCTTCCCACCTTAGCTGATCTTCCTGCAATCGATATTGTTCTACCTTTTTTATAATATCCATTTGAACCTCCCCTATGGACATGATGAGAGATATTTACTTTAATCCTATGCACGTGGACAAACAAAAATGATTCAACAATTGCATATTGACATGCCCTTTAAGAAAACATATTCAAGAAGCCCGAGCATATTCACCATCCTGCCATTTCTTTTTATAAAAAAATGCCGATCATTCCCTTTGATATAAAAATGGGGTATAATATTCACAGGACAACCACTATTCATTTCATAAGGAGGCTTACATATAAAATGAGAACGATTACTGTAATCGGTGTGAGCATTGCTTTTTTAGCAGTCATTTTTACATCTGGATTTGAAGATAAGCCGGGTGTTCATAAAAAATAACAAAAAAATCCGGTTCATTAGTGAACCGGATTTTTTTGTTATTTCAGACTGTAGACAAACACAGAAATTTAGGTGTTTGCTTACGGTCTTTTTTCTTTTAAAATAGTGGTAACCTAGGAAAGTTGATTTCCGCTTCGGGCGGACGCGTTCCGCGGGCACGGCTTCAGCCGCTTCCCTCGCTGTGCTCAGTCCAGGGTCTTCAGCTCGCGCTGTTCCCGCAGGAGTCGCCGCCCTACGCTCCAATCAACGGTATTTCTTATTAAAAATAGGAGGTGATGGATATGATGACGAAGAATCAAATCAATGAGCGCGAACAGTTGGAAATGCTGACCATAGAGCAGTTGGTTCCTCAAAATCATCTAGTTCGCAAACTAGATGCGGCTATTGATTTCTCCTTCATCTATCCATTAGTTGAAGATCTTTACTCGACCATCGGTAGACCCAGCATAGATCCTGTAGTGCTGATCAAGATGACATTCATTCAGTATACCTTCGGCATCCGCTCCATGCGCCAGACAATCAAGGAAATTGAAACGAACGTGGCATATCGCTGGTTTCTAGGCTTTGGCTTTCATACCGAGGTTCCTCACTTCTCCACGTTTGGGAAAAACTATGTCCGTCGATTTGCAGATACTGATCTGTTCGAGCAGATTTTCTATAAAGTTCTAAACGAAGTGACAAATCGTGGGCTTCTCAGCCCAGATCATGTCTTCATTGATTCGACCCATGTTAAAGCGAGTGCGAATAAGAGAAAGTTCGAGAAGAAGGTTGTTCGTAAAGAGACGCGAGCTTATGAGAAGAGGCTCCAGGAGGAGCTCAACCTTGATCGTGAAAAGAACGGGAAGAAACCATTCCCACCGGAAAAGTTTGAAACAGAAGAGTACAAGGAGATTAAAGAATCGACAACGGACCCTGAGAGTGGTTATTACGTTAAGGATGAACGGACAAAGCAATTTGCCTATTCTTTTCACGCTGCTACGGACGAGAAGGGATTTGTACTCGCAAACATCGTCACTCCAGGAAATGTTCACGATAGTAATATGCTTGAACCGCTAGTCCAGAAAATCATCGACCAGGTAGGACGTCCAATCGT
>NZ_JAGYPD010000011.1 GCF_018343515.1 Bacillus sp. FJAT-50079
GATTAAGTTAATAAGGGCGCACGGCGGATGCCTTGGCACTAGGAGCCGATGAAGGACGGGACTAACACCGATATGCTTCGGGGAGCTGTAAGCAAGCGTTGATCCGGAGATTTCCGAATGGGGAAACCCACTGCTCGTAATGGAGTAGTATCCATTTCTGAATACATAGGAAATGGAAGGCAGACCCGGGGAACTGAAACATCTAAGTACCCGGAGGAAGAGAAAGAAACATCGATTCCCTAAGTAGCGGCGAGCGAAACGGGAAGAGCCCAAACCAAGAGGCTTGCCTCTTGGGGTTGTAGGACACTCTACACGGAGTTACAAAGGAACGAAGTAGATGAAGCGGTCTGGAAAGACCCGCCAGAGAAGGTAACAGCCCTGTATTCGAAACTTCGTTCCCTCCAGAGTGGATCCTGAGTACGGCGGGACACGTGAAATCCCGTCGGAAGCAGGGAGGACCATCTCCCAAGGCTAAATACTCCCTAGTGACCGATAGTGAACCAGTACCGTGAGGGAAAGGTGAAAAGCACCCCGGAAGGGGAGTGAAAAAGATCCTGAAACCGTGTGCCTACAAGTAGTCAGAGCACATTCATGTGTGATGGCGTGCCTTTTGTAGAATGAACCGGCGAGTTGCGATTTCATGCAAGGTTAAGTTGAAGAGACGGAGCCGCAGCGAAAGCGAGTCTGAATAGGGCGAATAAGTATGAGGTCGCAGACCCGAAACCAGGTGATCTACCCATGTCCAGGGTGAAGGTAAGGTAACACTTACTGGAGGCCCGAACCCACGTACGTTGAAAAGTGCGGGGATGAGGTGTGGGTAGCGGTGAAATTCCAATCGAACCTGGAGATAGCTGGTTCTCTCCGAAATAGCTTTAGGGCTAGCCTCAAGGTAAGAGTGTTGGAGGTAGAGCACTGTTTGGACTAGGGGCCCTCATCGGGTTACCGAATTCAGACAAACTCCGAATGCCAATTACTTGTCCTTGGGAGTCAGACTGCGAGTGATAAGATCCGTAGTCGAGAGGGAAACAACCCAGACCGCCAGCTAAGGTCCCAAAGTATACGTTAAGTGGAAAAGGATGTGGAGTTGCTTAGACAACCAGGATGTTGGCTTAGAAGCAGCCACCATTTAAAGAGTGCGTAATAGCTCACTGGTCGAGTGACTCTGCGCCGAAAATGTACCGGGGCTAAACGTATCACCGAAGCTGCGGATTGACACCTTCTGGTGTCAATGGTAGGAGAGCGTTCTAAGGGCTGTGAAGCCAGATCGTAAGGACTGGTGGAGCGCTTAGAAGTGAGAATGCCGGTATGAGTAGCGAAAGAAGGGTGAGAATCCCTTCCACCGAATGCCTAAGGTTTCCTGAGGAAGGCTCGTCCGCTCAGGGTTAGTCGGGGCCTAAGCCGAGGCCGAAAGGCGTAGGCGATGGACAACAGGTTGATATTCCTGTACCACCTAATTTCCGTTTGAGTAATGGGGGGACGCAGGAGGATAGGGTAAGCGCGCTGCTGGATTAGCGCGTCCAAGCAGGTAGGCTGGGAGTGAGGCAAATCCTTACTCCTAAGGCTGAACTGTGATGGCGAGGGAAATATAGTACCGAAGTTCCTGATTCCACACTGCCAAGAAAAGCCTCTAGCGAGGAAATGGGTGCCCGTACCGCAAACCGACACAGGTAGGCGAGGAGAGAATCCTAAGGTGATCGAGAGAACTCTCGTTAAGGAACTCGGCAAAATGACCCCGTAACTTCGGGAGAAGGGGTGCTCCCGCGAGTGAAAGCTTGCGGAAGCCGCAGTGAATAGGCCCAGGCGACTGTTTAGCAAAAACACAGGTCTCTGCGAAGCCGTAAGGCGAAGTATAGGGGCTGACGCCTGCCCGGTGCTGGAAGGTTAAGAGGAGCGCTTAGACTTCGGTCGAAGGTGCGAATTGAAGCCCCAGTAAACGGCGGCCGTAACTATAACGGTCCTAAGGTAGCGAAATTCCTTGTCGGGTAAGTTCCGACCCGCACGAAAGGCGCAACGATCTGGGCACTGTCTCAACGAGAGACTCGGTGAAATTATAGTACCTGTGAAGATGCAGGTTACCCGCGACAGGACGGAAAGACCCCGTGGAGCTTTACTGCAGCCTGATATTGAATGTTGGTGCAGCTTGTACAGGATAGGTAGGAGCCTTGGAAACCGGAGCGCCAGCTTCGGTGGAGGCATTGGTGGGATACTACCCTTGCTGTATTGACATTCTAACCCGCAGCCGTGATCCGGCTGGGAGACAGTGTCTGGCAGGCAGTTTGACTGGGGCGGTCGCCTCCTAAAATGTAACGGAGGCGCCCAAAGGTTCCCTCAGAATGGTTGGAAATCATTCGCAGAGTGTAAAGGCACAAGGGAGCTTGACTGCGAGACCTACAAGTCGAGCAGGGACGAAAGTCGGGCTTAGTGATCCGGTGGTTCCGCATGGAAGGGCCATCGCTCAACGGATAAAAGCTACCCCGGGGATAACAGGCTTATCTCCCCCAAGAGTTCACATCGACGGGGAGGTTTGGCACCTCGATGTCGGCTCATCGCATCCTGGGGCTGTAGTCGGTCCCAAGGGTTGGGCTGTTCGCCCATTAAAGCGGTACGCGAGCTGGGTTCAGAACGTCGTGAGACAGTTCGGTCCCTATCCGTCGTGGGCGCAGGAAATTTGAGAGGAGCTGTCCTTAGTACGAGAGGACCGGGATGGACGCACCGCTGGTGTACCAGTTGTTCCGCCAGGAGCATCGCTGGGTAGCTATGTGCGGACGGGATAAGTGCTGAAAGCATCTAAGCATGAAGCCCCCCTCAAGATGAGATTTCCCATAGCGCAAGCTAGTAAGATCCCTGAAAGATGATCAGGTTGATAGGTCCGGTGTGGAAGTGTGGTGACACATGGAGCTGACGGATACTAATCGATCGAGGACTTAATCAATTTATTACATGGTTTACCTTCTCATTTATCTAGTTTTGAGAGAACGAACATTTTCTCAAGCAGAAAAGGATCTTCTGTTAAGATCGCTCACGTCCTGTGAGCAACACAGAAGCCAGTACATCCTGTACAAGTCTGGTGGCGATAGCGAAGAGGTCACACCCGTTCCCATCTCGAACACGGCAGTTAAGCTCTTCAGCGCCGATGGTAGTTGGGGGTTTCCCCCTGCAAGAGTAGGACGTTGCCAGGCAAGCAAAAAGACATTCTCAAAAGAGGGTGTCTTTTTTGGTTCTTTCCTTTATCTATGTCGAAGACATAAAAAAACACGACAGAAGTGAGGATCAGGACGAGGAACCAAGGGAGCGAGACTCGGAATGGGCGATGCCCGTGAGAATCGAGTGAGCGCAGGTGACGAAGAGATTCGCCGGTTATCTTGATCCGCAGCACGAACACGGCAGGTTAAGCTCCGAGCGCCAATGGTAGTTGGGGAACTCCCCCAGTAAGAGCAGGACGTTGCCAGGAAAATGCAAACACGACATAGTGATAAACTGAGTCGTGTTTTTTATTTCATTCTTTCCATTAAAAATTGATAAATTAAATAAGGTCCTTTTCTTTCAGTGACATCAAGAAAAGATTGGATGAAAATCATATCGGAATTTGGCGTTGTTTTTAGCTGCTCAAACCACCATTCCGTTTCATATCGTGAAATCATACTTAAATTGTATAAAAGTAAATAATGAATGAGCATATCAGGCAATGTATCATGTTGGTGAAACTTATTAGGTAGACATAGCTGTTGTTTATCAAAATGATAACGAAAAGGTGGATGATACATCTCTCTCTTATTTATTAGCAAGGTGTTAGAATGATTTTTTTTCCAATCAATATTGCCTGGATATTTATTATTTAGTAATTCCTTCAATCTTTTTTCATCTATAAAATAAGATTGCGCCACTTCCTTTGGAATAATCCATGCATCAATTCCATCATCAAAAGGGACCATAGTCGACTCCCCTTTTACAAATGAAAAAACATCGTCTAACTCTGCTACAAGTGATAAAAGTTCCCCCATTTTGAACTTTTCACCTTCTAAATGTTTCACATGAAACATTTTTTCAGAAAAATATGTGCATATACCATTTCTTTGAATTTTAATCTCATCATCAAAGAAGAGGTAATCGCGCTTCTTTCTTTTTCGGGCTGATACACCATGAGCAAGTACGGAAGTCGAATTAGGATAAAATGGATCGACAGTTAATAAACATGCTTTAATTAAATGAACAAGCCCATAAAAGAGCAACATTGGTTTAATCGATAGTGGGGAGTCATTTGCTTGCTTATAAAAAATTTCACCTTGTTCTAAATAATACATAAAGGGGTAGCAGTTATCGTAGTTTTTTGTATGAGCATTAGGCAAATTTTTGTAAGTGTTTTTCAGGTAATGCTCGGTCATTTCTGCTGATTGAAAGAAGTTTATACGCTTCCATACTTGCTTGATATGGTTCAATGTTTTCACCTCTAAATTATTTGAAAAATGGAACATTGTAGCTTATCCTTGACAGTATTTTGTCCAATTGATAACCTACTAATAATATTTCGGAGCAGGGGGACGAAAAAATGTGGGAATCAAAGTTTGCAAAAGAGGGTTTAACGTTTGATGATGTGCTGTTAATTCCGGCTAAATCTGAAGTTGTGCCAAAAGATGTTAATCTTAAGGTTGCGTTGACGGAGACGTTAAAGTTAAATATTCCTATTATTAGTGCAGGAATGGATACAGTGACTGAATCAAGAATGGCGATCTCAATGGCTCGTCAAGGTGGTATCGGAATTATTCACAAAAATATGAGCATTGAACAGCAAGCTGAAAATGTGGATAAAGTAAAACGCTCTGAAAGTGGAGTTATTACGGATCCATTTTTCTTAACCCCACAGCATAAAGTGTACGATGCTGAACATTTAATGGGGAAATACCGCATTTCTGGAGTTCCAATCGTTAATAATGAAGAAGAAAAAATTCTTGTAGGAATTATTACGAATCGTGATATGCGTTTCATTCAAGATTATTCTTTATTAATTACCGATGTTATGACAAAGGAAAACTTAGTGACAGCACCTGTTGGTACGACCCTTGATGAAGCGGAAAGCATTTTACAACAGCATCGAATTGAAAAACTACCGTTAATTGATGACAATGGAGTATTAAAAGGGCTAATTACAATTAAGGATATTGAAAAGGTAATTGAATTCCCTCATTCAGCCAAAGATTCGAAAGGACGCTTACTTGTAGGTGCAGCTGTTGGTGTCGGCGGCGATACGATGAAACGAGTCGATATGCTTGTCCAGTCACAAGTCGATGTAATTGTCGTTGATACGGCGCATGGACATTCTGCTGGTGTATTAAATACAGTAAGAAACATTCGCGAACTTTATCCAAATTTGAATATTATTGCAGGAAACGTAGCAACTGCTGAAGCGACGAAAGCATTGATTGATGCAGGGGCAGATATTGTAAAAGTCGGAATTGGTCCAGGTTCCATTTGTACAACTCGTGTTGTTGCTGGTGTTGGGGTACCACAAATCACAGCGATTTATGATTGTGCAACAGAAGCACGAAAGCATGGAAAGGTCATTATTGCCGATGGCGGAATTAAATATTCAGGGGATATCGCGAAAGCACTTGCTGCTGGTGGACATGCTGTAATGTTAGGTAGCTTGCTTGCAGGTACTTCCGAAAGCCCTGGAGAAACAGAAATCTTCCAAGGACGCCGCTTTAAAGTGTACCGTGGAATGGGATCAGAAGCTGCGATGGAAAAAGGTTCTAAAGACCGCTATTTCCAGGAGGACGCAAAGAAATTTGTTCCTGAGGGCATTGAGGGACGTTTGCCATATAAAGGACCTTTGGCGGATACTCTTTATCAGCTAACAGGCGGATTACGTGCAGGAATGGGCTACTGTGGTGCCCCTACATTGGCGGATTTCCGTGAGAAAGCTCAATTTATTAAAATGACTGGGGCAGGCTTGCGCGAAAGCCATCCACATCAAGTCCAAATTACGAAAGAAGCGCCAAACTATTCGTTATCGTAAGAAACTGTGCGATGAATTGAGTCAAACGGATCACAAGTCAATATTTAACTGATCGTATAATTTGTAGGTATTCATAAATAAGATGGCAGGGCCATAGAAGAAATGTTCATGGTTCTGCCATTTTTTGTCGCCTATAAAAGAAAATTGTCACTTTCTAAATGACACGTAACTATGATAAAATGACAAACGTGTACATATTATGTTGGAGGGTTTTCATGTGATAAAAAAATCAAGCAAGATGTATATTGCTATTTGTTTATCTGTATTAATGTTGGTCAGTCTATTTCAACTTCCGAATCGCGCTTTAGCGGCTGATCCATTAAATATTAATGCAGATGCAGCTATTTTGGTGGAAGCAAGCACAGGGAAAATTTTATATGCGAAAAATGAGGATACAGCTCTTGGCATCGCTTCAATGACGAAGATGATGACGGAATATCTGATGTTTGAAGCTATTCATGATAAGAAAATTAGTTGGGATCAAGAACATACAATTAGTGAATTTGTTCATGATGTTTCTGTAGATACGAGACTTTCCAATGTACCATTAGAGGTTGGTCAAAATTACACAATTAGAGAATTATATGAAGCTATGGCAATATTCTCAGCAAACGGTGCAACGATTGCCATTGCTGAAGCGATTGCAGGTTCAGAATCAGCATTTGTAAAAATGATGAATGATAAAGCGAAAGAACTCGGGTTAGACAATTATCATTTTGTTAATTCAACAGGGTTGAATAATAGTGATTTACAAGGGAAGCATCCAGAAGGGACAGGCGCAGACGAAGAAAACGTTATGTCTGCACGTTCAACGGCAAAACTAGCGATGCGAATTATGGAAGATTTCCCTGAAGTTTTAGAAACAACAAGTGTACCAAAAAAAGATTTCCGTAATTTAGAAGGCCAAATGAAAAACTGGAATTTAATGCTCCCGTCCTTGGAGTATGAATATCCAGGAGTAGATGGACTAAAAACGGGAACGACAAACTTTGCTGGGCGCTGCTTTACAGGAACAGCAAAACGTGGGGATTTTAGAGTTATCACAGTTGTTATGAATGCAAAAGACGAAAATGGAAATAGCAGTGACAGAGGCAGATTTGGTGAAACGAAAAAAATGCTCGATTATGCGTTTTCTAATTTTTCAATGAAAGAAATTATTCCGAAGGATTACGCGATTGAAGGGCATAAATCATTAAAGGTAACAAAAGGGAAAGAGAAATCTGTTCAAATTCGTACAAAAGATCCTTTACATGTAATCGTAAAAAATGGGCAAGAAGAATCATTTACACCTGCTTTTACGGTAGATGAAAAGAAAGTTAGCAAGGATGGCGAGATTAAAGCCCCTATTAAGAAAGATGAACAAGTAGGTGTGCTAACAGTTGTTCAAGAGGATCAAGAAGATTATGGTTATGTAGAAAAAGAATATACACCATCCGTAAAAGTTGTAACAGTCGATAAAGTCGAGAAAGCAAATTGGTTCGTATTAATGATGCGTGGCGTTGGTGGGTTTTTCTCAGATATATGGGGAAGTGTCACAGAAACAGTTAAAGGTTGGTTTTAGTAAGTTTACATCTCCTTGTATTGACAAGGAGATGTTTTTATAGTTTACTAAAGTATATTGAATTATTCTGATAGTTTTAATAGGAAAAATATGTTTTAATCATAAGGAGCGACTGGATATGAAAACTGGAACAGATCGAGTAAAACGTGGAATGGCAGAAATGCAAAAAGGCGGCGTCATTATGGATGTCATTAACGCGGAGCAAGCGAAATTAGCAGAAGCAGCTGGGGCAGTAGCTGTAATGGCCCTTGAGCGCGTACCTTCTGATATTCGTGCAGCTGGCGGTGTAGCGAGAATGGCTGATCCAACAATCGTAGAAGAGGTCATGTCTGCTGTTTCGATTCCAGTGATGGCGAAAGCGCGAATTGGACATATTGTGGAAGCACGAGTATTGGAAGCAATGGGAGTCGATTATATCGATGAAAGTGAAGTACTAACTCCTGCTGATGAAGAGTTCCATTTAAATAAAAAGGAATACACGGTACCATTTGTTTGTGGATGCCGCAATTTAGGCGAAGCACTTCGTAGAATCGGAGAAGGTGCTTCGATGTTAAGAACAAAAGGGGAGCCGGGAACAGGGAATATTGTTGAGGCTGTTCGCCATTTACGAGAAGTTAATGCTCAAGTACGTAAGGTTGCCTATATGAACGAAGATGAATTAATGACGGAAGCTAAACTACTTGGTGCACCATATGAATTATTACTAGAAATCAAACGAGCAGGCCGCTTACCGGTTGTAAACTTTGCAGCTGGCGGAGTTGCAACACCAGCAGATGCAGCTTTAATGATGCAGCTTGGTGCTGATGGTGTGTTCGTTGGATCGGGAATTTTTAAAGCGGAAAATCCTGAGAAATTTGCTCGTGCAATTGTAGAAGCGACAGCGCATTATCAAGATTATGGAAGAATTGCTGAGCTATCAAAAGGGTTAGGAGCAGCAATGAAAGGAATTGAAATCTCTTCTCTTTCACCAGAACAACGCATGCAAGAGCGTGGGTGGTAAATCGTGAGTGAAGGGACGGTTATTGGGGTTTTAGGCCTTCAAGGTGCAGTAAAAGAACATGTACGAGCCATCGAACAATGCGGAGCGCAGGCGGTCATTGTAAAGGATGCAGCACAGCTTGCCGAATTGGACGGAATCATTCTTCCAGGCGGCGAAAGCACAGCGATGCGGAGACTGATGGATCAAAACGGTTTGATTGAACCACTTCAGGAATTTGCTGATGCTGGGAAGCCGATGTTCGGAACATGTGCCGGCTTAATCTTGCTGGCAAAACAAATTGCAGGTTCAAATGAGGCACACTTAGGGTTGATGGATATCGTTGTTGAACGCAATTCATTTGGGCGTCAGCGTGATAGTTTTGAGGCTGATATTGCTGTTGCTGGTGTAGCGAAGTCGATGACGGCTGTATTTATTAGAGCTCCACATATTCTTGAAGCAGGCGAGAATGTGGAGATTTTAGCAAAATATGATGGGCGTATTGTTGCAGTGCGAGAAGGACAATTTCTAGGTTGCTCATTCCATCCAGAATTATCAGATGATGTCAGCCTGATGAATTATTTTCTTCAAATGGTGAAGGAAGCCCGTTCGTAAAAAAAGTTGCAATCTATACTTGTATGTAGTATAGTATGAGCAAATTTATAAGAGCTAGTATGTTGAGAGGAAATAGTAACAGACATGAATTCTAAAGAGAGCCGATGGTTGGTGCAAATCGGTGGGGTCATTCTGTGAATCCATCCTTGAGTAAAATGCCGAAAGCATGATGCCTGTAAGCATTTTCGGTTAAAACCGTTATCTTAAGAAGAGGAAAGCAATTGCTTTCAATTTGGGTGGCAACGCGGGTAACTCTCGTCCCTTTTGTAGGGACGGGAGTTTTTTGTCTTTTTTTCATAAAAATTCAAAAATAGGAGGAATTACAATGCTTGATATGAAATATTTACGAGGAAATTTTGAAGAAATCAAAGAGAAATTGAAGCACCGTGGGGAAGATTTAACTGATTTGGATGCGTTTGGTGAGCTAGATCGCGAACGACGTGATGCGATTGTAAAGGCGGAACAATTAAAAAGCCGACGCAACGAAGTGTCACAACAGATCGCTCAGCTAAAGAGAGAAAAACAAAATGCGGATGATCTAATTGTAGAAATGCGTACGGTTGGGGATGAAATCAAGGAGATTGATACGAGACTTCGTGAAGTGGAAGCACAGCTTGAACAATTATTATTATCAATCCCTAATATCCCGCATGAAAGTGTACCTGTCGGAGAAGATGAGGAAGATAATATTGAAGTGCGAAAATGGGGTGAAGTTCGTCAGTTTGATTTTGAAGTGAAACCTCATTGGGATATTGCAACAAATTTAGACATTTTGGATTTTGAACGAGCGGGTAAAGTAACAGGAAGCCGCTTTGTCTTTTATAAAGGGTTAGGAGCACGTTTGGAGCGGGCACTTATTAGCTTTATGCTTGATCTTCATGCGGAGGAACACGGATATGTAGAAATGTTGCCGCCATATATGGTCAACCGGGCAAGCATGGTTGGTACAGGTCAACTGCCAAAGTTTGAAGAGGATGCTTTTTTAATTGAAGAAGAGGATTATTTCCTCATTCCAACATCAGAAGTACCAGTAACGAATTATCATCGTGATGAAATTTTATCTGCGGATCAATTACCGATTAGCTATACAGCATATAGCACTAATTTCCGTTCAGAAGCCGGTTCTGCTGGCAGAGACACGCGAGGCTTAATCCGTCAGCATCAATTTAATAAAGTAGAATTAGTACGATTTGTGAAGCCGGAAGAATCTTATGCTGAATTAGAAATATTAACAGGTCATGCTGAAAAAGTTCTCCAGCTGTTGGATTTGCCATACCGCGTCATGAGTATGTGTACGGGTGATTTAGGATTTACAGCAGCGAAGAAATATGACTTAGAAGTGTGGATTCCAAGTCAAGAAACGTACAGAGAAATTTCTTCTTGTTCAAATTTTGAAGCATTCCAAGCAAGACGTGCCAATATTCGTTTCCGCCGGGAGAAAAATGCGAAGCCAGAGCATGTTCATACGTTAAATGGCTCAGGTTTAGCAATTGGCAGAACGGTAGCCGCTATTTTGGAAAACTTCCAAAGAGAAGATGGTACGGTCGAGATTCCAAAAGTACTTCAGCCTTATATGAGAAATAAAGAAGTGATTAAATAAACAATGTCCGAAGGGGCTGTCCAGAAAGTAGGTGAAAACTAACTTTCTGTGATAGCCCCCCTTTCTAAGGCTTAGGAATTGCACGACTCCTCGAAAAACGACTTATTCTGAGTCTATTTCAAATGGGTTTCAATTTTTTGTTCTTATTCTGTTGACAAGTGAAAAAGATCTTGTTATTATTATTTTTGTTATTACGGAGGTATACCCAAGTCTGGCTGAAGGGATCGGTCTTGAAAACCGACAGGCGGGTCAAACCGCGCGGGGGTTCGAATCCCTCTACCTCCTCCATACATAGTATATAAAGATTGGACATATATGAAACCCACTGAAAAAAAACAGTGGGTTTTCTTTATTTTGAAAAAAGATAAAGGATATTAAGTCTAGCTCCGGCGTCCAGCGGCTGACAATCTTCACTCTTCTTCTATGATAAGTCAACATCAGCTTACCTAGCAATCTTCGCTCTATTTCCTTTAGGATCGTCGACGCATAACATCTCGTTAGTGTAGTTTGTAGGCGCTAAAGGACTTCTAACTTATTTTTTGACAACATTAAAATTATCCGTAATAAGCAACCAATTTTGTGGGAAGGAAAGTCCGAGTTTCCAATAGCTGACCCCACGTAATTTTAATTCTTTTACTAAATCAAATTTAGCTTGAATCGAGCGAGCATCTTCAAACCATACTTCATGCTGTTTTCCATCACTGGCTGTATAGTTGAAAAATGGTGCTTGGGATGTTTCGCTATACCTAATCGCTACATTATTTTCTGCAGCAATTTGAATTGCGCGTTGTGGGCTTACTGCTCTTGCTGTTGTGCCTTGAACAAACGGCAAAGTCCAATCATAGCCATATAAGTTTTGACCCATTAAAATTTTATTTGCTGGAATTTCTGTTAGTGCATATTCAAGCACTTGGCGGACAGGCCCGATTGGTGAAACGGCCATCGGTGGACCGCCGCTATACCCCCATTCATACGTCATAATGACCGTGTAGTCGACGATTTCACCGTGTGCTTTATAATCATGTGCTTCATACCATTCTCCTTGCTGGGTAGCACTTGTTTTTGGAGCTAGCGCGGTAGAAATCATTAATCCTTCTGCATGAAGCCGGTCACGAGCCGTCCGTAAAAATCGATTATATGCCTCACGATCAGCGGGAAGAAGCCGCTCTAAATCAAAATGAACATCACCAAATCCAACACGTTTGGCTTCATTAATGATATTCGTTAAAAACGTATTTTGAACATCCATGTTCGTTAATAGAACATGCCCAAGATCTGAGTTAAATTGACCACCTTCTTGATTGGCAATAACCATCACTAGGACGTTGTTATTTGCCCGGGCAATTGCTGGAAATTGATTGAGTGGAGGCGGCGTTAATGAACCGTCTCGTTTAGCTAAATAGGCAAATGGAGACAAATAAGTTAAATAAGGTGCCGCATCGCGTGCGCTCGTTTCAAGCGCTTGTGAAACGCTTCCTCCAAGCGGCTCAACATACGCATTAAATTCCCTATCCGTTTTAACTCGTTGTGGAATGTAAAGTCGCATGCCAATTTGAAGTGGCTGATTCGCTGGAATGCCATTGATGCGGGCGAGCTCTACATAGGAAATGCCAAATTGTCTACTTATCGACCAAAGACTATCTCCGCTTTTTACCCAATAAAAGCTCCCTACGATTGGAATGACAAGTGCTTGACCAACGACGAGTTGATTGGGATTAGGCAGCTCATTTGCTTCTGTAATTAACGAAGCGGTCACACTATATCGGGAAGCGATGGAAGTCACTGTTTCATTAGGTTGAACAACATGAATTTGCATAACAATCCCCCTTAACCAAATGAATGGCTGACACCATTGTATGAGTGAAGAAGTATGTTTATGTTAAAATATAAAAAAGAAGCGATAAGGAGCAGCGAACGATGGTACAGCGAACAGAAGAGGATTATATGCGGCTTGCGATCACTGAGGGAAAAAAGGCGGAGATGGCCAATGAAGTACCAATTGGAGCCGTCATTGTTTTAGATGGAGAGGTCATAGCTGCTGCATCTAATTTACGGGAGACAGAACAAAATGCAATCGCCCATGCAGAGCTTTTAGCGATCGATCAAGCATGTAAAAAGTTAGGAACGTGGCGACTTGAAGGGGCGGAGCTTTATGTCACACTGGAACCATGTCCGATGTGCAGCGGAGCGATTCTATTATCACGGATTAAAAAAGTAGTGTATGGAGCTTCAGATCCAAAAGGCGGCTGTGCTGGTACATTGATGAATCTACTTGATGATGAGCGCTTTAATCATCAATCTGAAGTAATAAAGGGAGTGCTTGAAGAAGAATGCGGAACAATGTTAAGCGATTTTTTCCGTGGCATTCGTGAAAGAAAAAAGATCGAAAAGCAACAGCAACGTCTAGAGCAATAATTGACGATTGGAAATGGCAACCATTGATTAATTTTAAAAAAGATAGTATACTAAGTCTTACCGTGCTAGACGGGGAAATAGCGGAGCCTTGTAACCCGCAATCCGCTCCAGCGGGGTTGAATTCCTTTCCTGAGGCTGTCGTGCTGTAAGGTCTGCCTTAAGTAAGTGGTGTTGACACCCGGGTCCTGCGCAATGGGAATCCATGAACCATGTCAGGTCCGGAAGGAAGCAGCATTAAGTGGAAGCTCTCATGTGCCGCAGGGTTGCCTGGGTCGAGCTAACTGCTTAAGTAACGCTTATGGCACACAGTCGAAGGAAGGTGCACGGTACTTACATAACATGCAAAGCCCATTCAAATTTGAGTGGGTTTTTTCTTATTGTATTACCTAACTCCTTTTCAATAAGTGAGAAGAATTCATTTTGAAATTCATGTTTCTAACGGTATAATAAAAGAGAAGAAATTTTTATGGGAAAAGGAGGAGGAGAAAATGGGCTATCAAGCATTATATCGGGTATGGAGACCACAATCATTTGCAGACGTCGTTGGTCAGGAGCATGTCACAAGAACATTGCAAAATGCTCTCCTCCACCAAAAAATATCCCACGCTTATTTATTTTCAGGTCCACGCGGTACAGGAAAAACAAGTGCAGCTAAAATTTTAGCCAAAGCAGTGAATTGTGAGAAAATGCCAGTCTCTGAGCCATGTAATGAATGTGCGGCCTGTATTGGAATTACAGATGGGTCAAATCAAGATGTGATCGAGTTTGATGCGGCATCCAACAGCCGGGTAGAGGAAATGCGAGATGTACTTGATAAAGTAAATTTTGCCCCTAATTCGGTTCCATATAAAGTTTATATTATTGACGAGGTACATATGCTCTCGATCAGTGCCTTTAATGCGCTGTTAAAAACATTGGAAGAGCCACCAAGGCATGTTATATTTATTCTAGCAACGACTGAGCCACATAAAATTCCTTTAACGATTATTTCCCGTTGTCAACGTTTTGACTTTAAACGAATTACTTCTCAAGATATCGTTGGTAGGATGGAGCATATTGCGACTGAATCAGGTCTTCAATTCGATGAAAAGGCGCTTCATGTCATTGCTCGAGCAGCTGAGGGAGGCATGCGGGACGCACTTAGCCTTCTTGACCAAGCGGTTTCGTTTAGTGATGAGAGGGTGACCGTAGAGGACGCTTTAGCGGTGACAGGTTCTGTTGCACAAAGCTATTTAAATCGCTTAGGGAAAGCGGTATATGAAAAGGATACACCAATGGCGCTTGAAGCATTGGAAGAATTAATGCTCGAAGGGAAAGATCCTGCGCGGTTTGCAGAAGATATGATTTTATATTTTCGTGATATGCTGCTTTATAAAACGGCGCCAACGCTAGAAGAGTCGCTAGAACGGGCGATGCTTGACGAAGAATTTACAACATTATCAGCACAAATTCAGCCGGAGCATATTTACGAATACATTGATATACTAAATAAAACCCAACAAGAAATGCGCTTTACGAATCATGCCCGCATTTATTTAGAAGTTGGCCTCGTAAAGCTTTGTCAGACAGAAGTGAAAAACAATGTGATCGATTCAGCGGGTGGCCAACAATTATTAGCAAAAATCAATGAGCTTGAAAAAGAAATTGAAGCATTGAAGAAAAATCCACCAGCCCAAGAAGAGGTTCGCCGAGATCAGCCAGCGACGAAAAAGGTAACACGTTCTACAAAGGGCTATCGGGCAAATGCAAGAATGATTGGAGAAATATTAAAGCAGGCAACGAGAGAAGATTTAAATGCGATTAAAAGTCGCTGGGGAGATTTGCTTGAGATGTTAAATAGCAGGCAAATGCGTTCTCAATCTGCTCTTTTAAATGATGCTGAGCCAGCAGCTGCTTCGACCAATGCGTTTGTGCTGAAATTTAAGTATGAAATCCATTGTCAAATGGCAGTGGAAAATCATAAATTTATTCAAACACTGACACAATTTCTAGAAGAATTGACAGGAAAGCAATATCAGTTTGTTGGGGTTCCAGAAGAT
Organism: Bacillus sp. FJAT-50079; assembly: GCF_018343515.1. GTDB lineage: Bacteria > Bacillota > Bacilli > Bacillales > Bacillaceae_C > Lederbergia. The sequence continues at coordinate 15,220 of NZ_JAGYPD010000011.1, forward strand.
CAATGGGCTGAAATTAGGCAACAATTTTTACAAAATCAAAGTCAGCATGGCGAGAAAAATGAAGAAATGAGTGAAGATCCGCTTATTGCAGAAGCGATGAAATTAGTAGGTGCGGATTTGCTTGAAATAAAAAATTAATCTAGTGGAGGGAATGGTAATGATGCGAGGAATGGGAAATATGCAAGGCATGATGAAACAAATGCAAAAAATGCAAAAGAAAATGGCTGAGGCACAAGAAGCACTCGGTGAGAAAAGACTTGAAGGAACAGCAGGTGGCGGAATGGTAACTGTCATCGTTTCAGGACATAAAGAAGTGCTCGAAGTAAACATTAATGAGGAAGTAGTTGATCCAGAAGATATTGAAATGCTTCAAGATCTCGTTGTGGCCGCAACAAATGACGCATTAAAGCAAGCGGACGATTTAACGAATGCGACGATGGGGCAGTTCACTAAAGGGATTAACCTTCCTGGAATGTGAGGCTAGATCATGCATTATCCAGAACCAATCTCAAAGCTAATTGATAGCTTTATGAAATTGCCGGGAATTGGGCCGAAAACCGCTGCCCGCCTGGCTTTTTTCGTTCTTAATATGAAGGAAGATACAGTGCTTGATTTTGCCAAAGCACTCGTTAATGCTAAGCGTGATTTAGGATTTTGTACCGTGTGCGGACATATAACGGATCAGGATCCTTGTTATATTTGTAAAGATGAGCGTCGTGATCGCAGTGTCGTCTGTGTCGTTCAGGAGCCGAAGGATGTCATTGCGATGGAGAAAATGCGTGAATATAATGGGCTTTATCATGTTCTTCACGGTTCAATTTCTCCAATGGAAGGCATCGGTCCAGAAGATATTAATATACCTGATCTATTAAAAAGATTACAAGATGACACCGTTCAAGAAGTCATTTTAGCGACTAATCCAAACATCGAAGGGGAAGCAACAGCAATGTATATTTCCAGACTGTTAAAGCCATCCGGTATTACAGTTACGAGAATTGCTCACGGTCTTCCGGTTGGTGGAGATCTTGAATATGCAGATGAAGTGACGCTTTCTAAAGCGATGGAAGGAAGAAGAGAACTATAATGTTTCGGAGAAAAAGGCTTCGTAAAGAGTACGATCAACGGCTATTAGATTTAATGGAAAGTACGAAGGAAGACTGGATGAAGCAAAAGCAAATAGAAAAATTAAGCTATGAACATACCGACCAATTACGATATGAAACAAAGCTTGCTAAAGCAAAATATTTTTTCTTGTTCCGAGAAGCAAAATTAAGACCTGTTTCATTGAAAACCCGGATCGAACGATGAAATGAATCCAAATCTGTTCTTTTTTTTAAAACTCGTCATATAAATAGGATTGTAGACGAGAGGCGGGAGGGACAGAATTTGAACTCATTTGCAATGATCGCAATCATAGGTGGAATCATTCTCATATTGCTCTTCATTAGCTTGCCAGGGAAGCTTTTGAAATGGACGGGACAAGCCGTCATGAAAATACTGATTGGAGCATTATTTTTATTTTTTCTTAATGCAGTTGGCAATCAATTTGGTGTATTTGTTCCGATCAACTTCGTAACTTCATCGATCTCCGGTTTTTTAGGATTACCAGGTGTAGCTGCATTGACAATTATTCAACTATATATCCTCGTTTAACCACCTACACTTTCTTTGTAGGTGGTTTTAACTTGTTCTTTTCTTTATAAGACAAACAACGTCTCAACATGATAAGCATAAGATAATGATGTAATTGATTTAATCTTATAAATTGTGTATACAACAGATGAAAATGGGTAACCTAGATTGTATGGAGGTGGAGGTATGAGTAAGTGTATTATTTGCAATGGGGGAAATAAGCAAGGATATCATCTTTATACATCATATATTTGTACAGATTGTGAGACTGCTATGATTAATAGTGATCCAGTTGATCCGACCTATAAGTATTTTATTCATAAATTAAAAGCGATAACAGAAGAAAGAACGATATCATAGCCAGAAGAAAGAAGCTGGCTATATTTTTTTGTGTTTCTTTCTATGATATGATCGTATATACAAGCGATAATGAACGAGAGGGAAGTTGTAATGAAACAAGAAAGTATGCCGATTTTTGATATATTACGTGAGCATCGGGAGAAAAATAGCATCTCCTTCCATGTTCCGGGACATAAAAATGGATTGCTAATGGAACAAACAAATCAGCTATTTTCACAGTTTTTAACGTATGATCTTACTGAGATTACAGGATTGGATGATTTGCATGATCCACAGGGAGCAATTGCCGAGGCGGAGCAGCTTCTTGCACAATTTTATGGAACAAAGAAGAGTTACTTCCTTGTAAATGGGAGTACAGTAGGAAATATTGCGATGATATTGGCGAGTTGTTGTGAGGGAGAGCACGTGCTTGTCCAGCGCAATTGCCATAAATCGATTCTAAACGGCCTCATGCTGGCAAATGTTCGCCCTGTTTTCATTTCCCCGGAAATAGACAAGCATTCGGGGTTGCCAGCAAGCATGAATCACAACCGAGTAAAGGAGGCATTCGAACGTTATTCTAATATAAAGGTTTGTATTTTTACATACCCTGATTATTATGGAAAAACATATGAACTGGAACAAATCATTGAAATTGCTCATCAGCATGGAGCAGTTGTTTTAATCGACGAGGCCCATGCTCCCCATTTTCAATTAGGTGATCCATTTCCTCCTTCATCTCTTACTATGAATGCTGATGTTGTTGTTCATTCTGCGCATAAAATGTTACCTGCTATGACAATGGGTTCCTACTTACATCTAAATAGTGACAGGGTAAGTAGGCTTGATATTGAATCGTATTTATCTATTTTGCAATCAAGCAGTCCATCCTATCCAATTATGGCTTCATTAGATATCGCTCGCCATTATTTGGCGTCTTTTTCAGATGAAGATATCGCGTATACAATGGAAAAACGTGAGCAATTTTCTACACAGCTTTCCCGTCATACTGATCTTCACATTCACCCGCTAGAACGTGGACAAGATCCATTAAAAATGACGATTTATCATCCATATATGACAGGTTTTGAGCTCCAAAGGGAATTGGAGAGATTATCCATCTATCCAGAATTAGCCGATCCTTCACAAGTGCTGTTCACATTGCCATTGCTAAAGCAAGGCATGATCTTTCCATATGATCAGGCAATTGAGAAAATAAGCAATATCCGCATCGACGGTGGCAAGCAAAATCAGCCGGTCATGGTAAAGCTTGGAGAATATGAAACGGAGAAATTAAGTAAATTAACTTATTCATATAAAGAAATGCGTCATCTGTCTACGGAGCAAGTTGAACTTGATGAAGCGATCGGAAGGATTGCGGCACAAATGATCATTCCATATCCTCCAGGGATACCATTAATCATGCCAGGAGAAGAAATAAAGGTTGAACAATTGGATCAACTCAATTTATTGATACAAGCAAATGCACGTTTTCAAGGTGGAGAAGAGACATTTTTAAAGGGGAAAATTGAAGTATTTTCATCAGGGAAACCTCAATGATATACTAAAAGGCATGAGCAACAAAAGATGGGGTGACATGATGCAAGGAATATTTATTACGTTTGAAGGTCCTGAAGGTGCAGGAAAAACAACGATTATACATAAACTGGTAATGGAATTACAGCAAATGGATAGGGAAGTAGTGATCACGAGAGAACCTGGAGGAATTGACATATCCGAGCAAATTCGCCAGATTATTTTAAATCCTGATCATACGATGATGGACCGACGCACAGAAGCGTTATTGTACGCTGCGGCAAGACGACAACATTTGGTTGAAAAGGTCGTGCCAGCTCTTAAGCGAGGAGCAATCGTCATATGTGACAGATTTATCGATAGTTCACTCGCTTACCAAGGATATGCAAGGGGCTTGGGAATCGATGAAGTGTTGGCAATTAATGCATTTGCGATTCAAGAATTAATGCCGGATTTAACCTTATATTTAGATATTCCTCCTGAAATGGGGTTAAAACGAATTAATCAACATCAAGGACGAGAAATTAATCGCTTGGACTTAGAAGCGATCGATTTTCATCACAAAGTAAGGGAAGGCTATCACCTTCTATTAAGAAAATTTCCTGAAAGAATTGTAAGTATTGATGCAAGTGCTTCGGTCGATCTTGTTTATGAAGCGGCAAAAGAAGCAGTGGAGGCATTTTTGTGTAAAAATAATTAGTATCTATCAATTTTGAATATAAAGAAAATCTTTTATGATAAGACATGTATCATAAAGCGATAGCTGATATAATAAATATAAGACAATATGTAAAAAGTATTCTCAAGGGGGGAATTATAGATGAAGATGATTATGGCAGTTGTGCAGGATCAAGATAGCAATCGATTAATGACTGCATTAGTTGAAAATAACTTTAGAGCAACGAAGCTAGCAACAACAGGCGGATTTTTAAAGTCTGGCAATACGACGTTCATGATTGGAACGGAAGATGTGAGAGTTGCTAAAGCTCTTCAAGTAATTAAAGAAAACTGTAAAACTCGTGAGCAACTCATGGCACCGGTTTCGCCCATGGGTGGTAATGCTGATTCATATATTCCTTATCCAGTAGAAGTTTCGGTAGGCGGGGCGACTGTTTTTGTCCTTCCAATTGAAGAGTTTCACCAATTTTAGAATGATACAAGCAGTCATTAATTTCGCAAGATCATAGAAATTAACGGCTGCTCATTATTTTATGATAGTTAGCGAGTTGAGTGATGTGTCTATATCATGGGTAGAATTCGAAAAAGAACAGCCGCTTGCTGCGAGGATGCTGAAGCGCAGTATGGAAAAGAATCGAATTGCTCACGCTTATTTATTTGAAGGGGAGCGCGGGACAGGGAAACGAGCAGCTAGTTTATTAATGGCAGAGGCGCTTTTCTGTGAAAATCGTGTCGATTTTATTCCATGTGGAGACTGTGTAAATTGTAAACGGATCAAGCATGGCAATCATCCCGATGTTCATCTCGTAGAACCAGATGGACTATCGATTAAAATAGAACAAATTCGTTCATTACGAACGGAATTTAGTAAATCAGGAATGGAATCAAAGCAAAAACTATATATCATTATTGAGGCCGAGAAAATGACGGTTTCAGCGGCAAATAGTTTATTGAAATTTTTAGAAGAACCGCATTCAGAGACGATGGCTATTTTAGTTACGGAGCAACCACAGCGAATCTTGCCAACGATTTTATCGCGTTGCCAAGTGATTTCCTTTCAATCGATTCCAGCTGCCATTTTGTGTGAAAAACTTGAAGAAGCTGGCGTTCATCCTGTAAAAGCACCTCTTCTTGCCGCAGTAACGAATCATATTCATGAGGCATTGGAGCTTGACGGTGATGATTGGTTTGCACAAGCACGAAAAATAGTGTTAAAATTATATGAAGTCCTGAAGCAAAATCCACTTTATGCAATGACGATTCTTCAGGATGAATGGAATGGTCATTTTAAAGAGAAGGCCCAGTTAGACATGGGGCTCAATCTTTTATTGCTCATATATAAAGATGTACTTTATATACAAATGGGGAAGGATCAGCGGCTCGTCTTTTCAGATCAGCGAAGTATGCTCGAAACAGATGCTCTTCACATCTCCTCTGGACGATTGTCGGAACAAATGACTGCAATTTTGGAAGCCAAACGGAAATTAAACGCAAATATGAATCCTCAGCTGTTAATGGAACAGCTTGTGCTAAATTTGCAGGGGGGACCTTCTTTTGTATAATGTGATAGGTGTCCGGTTTAAAAAAGCCGGTAAAATATATTATTTTGACCCAGGTGAATTCCCAATCGTTATTAATGATTACGTGATTGTGGAAACCGCTAGGGGGATCGAGTATGGAAAAGCAGTCACAGATATTAAACAAGTAAGTGAACACGATGTTGTTCTTCCACTTAAAAAGGTAGTTCGGCTTGCTGACCAAAAAGATCAACTAAATGTCGAGGAAAATAAGCAAGCTGCGATGCAAGCTCATGTTGTGTGCAATGAAAAAATAAGCGAACATCAGCTTGATATGAAACTGGTTGATGTAGAATATACGTTTGATCGTAATAAAGTTATTTTTTATTTTACTGCGGATGGCCGTGTTGATTTCCGCGATCTTGTGAAAGATTTAGCATCAATTTTTCGAACGAGAATCGAGCTGCGACAAATCGGGGTAAGAGATGAAGCGAAAATGCTTGGTGGTATTGGCCCGTGTGGTCGCATGCTATGCTGTTCTACCTTTCTTGGAGATTTTGAACCTGTTTCAATCAAAATGGCAAAAGATCAAAATCTTTCTTTAAACCCCACAAAAATTTCAGGGCTATGTGGGAGATTAATGTGCTGTTTAAAATATGAAAATGATGAGTATGAGGCAGCGAAGGCGGAACTACCAGATGTAGGAGAATTCATTAAAACACCGGATGGTCCTGGAAAAGTGATCGGATTAAACATCTTAGAACGAATCATTCAAGTAAACTTAACGGGACAAGAACGTGTTTTGGAATATACACTGGAAGAGATCATGAATGAAAGTACGGTTTCGGCGACAGAATAACGAGGTGTAAAAAGTATGGATAAAAAGGAGTTCTTCGATTCAGTAAGCAGTATGGAGATGCAGATTGGCCATTTGTATCAGCAGCTTGGAGAAATCAAGCAATATCTTGCTGAGTTAATAGAGGAAAACCATGCCTTGAAACTGGAAAATGACCATTTGCGAAGGCATATGGAGCAGGAGCCCGAGCAGACAAATACTTCTTCTAATCATGAGAAAAAGACAAAAGAGAAATCTGTTTATGATAAAATGACTGAAATTGGTGAAGGCTATGATAACCTTGCCCGGCTGTATCAAGAAGGCTTCCATATTTGCAATGTCCATTTTGGCAGTCCCCGCGGGGATGAAGATTGTCTATTCTGTCTCTCCTTTTTAAATAAAAAGTGAGCAGAAATAGGGTGAAGTTGGCTATAAGAGGATGTCCATGATAAATGATGGACATCCTTTCTTTCATGTTTCATTTATGGTCAGCTCCCGCTTAAATGTGTTTTGTTTGGGATCATGATGTTATATGTTCCTAGATTGGAGTGAATAAATGTTGGTAACGCTTGTTGGTGATGAACGACTTGATTATTTACTTGCAGAGGATTTACGAATTATTCAAAGTCCTTCTGTTTTTGCCTTTTCCTTAGATGCCGTATTGCTTGCCCGCTTTGCATATTTGCCAATTCAAAAAGGCAATATTGTCGATTTGTGCAGCGGAAACGGTGTCATTCCATTGCTATTAAGTAATCAAACAAAGGGCAAAATAACGGGTGTTGAAATTCAATCCCGTTTATACGATATGGCCGTTAGAAGCATCGATTATAATGGATTAGCGGATCGGCTTAAGATGATTCATGGCGATATAAAAGAGATGCCTGAGGTACTAGGGCATGGAAAATATGATGTTGTTACATGCAATCCCCCATATTTTTTATCGCCTTCGGAAGATGTAATCAATGAAAATGAACATTTAGCGATTGCCCGCCATGAAATTTTATGTACGCTTGAAGACGTCGTGCGTGTTAGCAGTCAGCTTCTTTGCCAAGGCGGGAAAGCGGCCTTTGTTCACCGCCCAGATCGATTGATGGATATTCTCACACTTATGAGACAATATCGGCTAGAACCGAAACGTCTTCGTTTTGTTTATCCGAAAATGGGGAAAGAAGCAAACACAATTTTAGTTGAAGGTACGAAAAATGGACGTGCCGGCTTAAAAAGCCTTCCGCCGTTATTTGTTTATAATGCAGATAATGAATACACGTCTGAAGTGAGAGAAATATTATATGGCAATGAAAACTAAACATTTTTTCTACGTCCTTGAATGTAATGATGGTTCTTTTTATGGGGGATATACGGTCGATTTAGAGCGGCGTTTATTACAACATAATCGTGGAAAAGGTGCAAAATATACGAGAATGAAGCGGCCCGTTAAAATGATTTATTCAGAGGAATTTGCGGATAAGCGTGAAGCGATGCAAGCGGAGTATTCATTTAAGCAAATGCCGCGTAGGAAAAAGGAAGAATTTTTAAAAAAGGCGAGTGAATGGAATGAGGATGCAGAAGAGTTTTGAACAAAAAAATAGTGGAAACCTCTATTTGGTTCCTACGCCGATTGGAAATCTAGAAGATATGACATTCCGGGCGATTCGAATCATGAGGGAAGCGAATGTGATTGCTGCGGAAGATACGAGAAATACAAAAAAGCTTTGCAACCATTTCGATATTCAAACACCGCTCGTTAGCTATCACGAACATAACCGAAAGGTGAGCGGTGCTCAATTGTTAAGAAGACTTGAACAGGGCGAAGATGTGGCGCTCGTCAGTGATGCAGGCTTGCCCTGCATATCCGATCCAGGCTACGAGCTTGTCAAAGAAGCGATTCACTTAGGAATTGCTGTTGTGCCGCTTCCGGGAGCGAATGCAGCTTTAACTGCACTCATTGCTTCAGGCCTTGATCCACAGCCCTTTTACTTTTACGGCTTCTTACCACGTAATCGCAAAGATAAAAGGGGAGAATTGGAAAAGCTTGCACGTCAACAAGGAGCCATCGTTTTGTATGAATCTCCTCATCGTCTAAAAGAAACGTTAAAGCTGATGGCTGAAACTTTCGGAAATGATCGCAACATCGTTTTATCACGTGAGTTAACAAAGAAATTTGAGGAGTTTTTGCGCGGGACAATTGCCGAAGCAATGAATTGGGCAGAACAATCAGAGATTCGTGGGGAATTTTGCCTTATTGTCGAAGGAAGTGTGCAATCCCAAGCCGAAGAAACCGGACAAGAGTGGTGGATATCGATGGAAGTAAAAGAACATGTTCTTCATTATATGGATGAGCAAGGACTTTCATCGAAAGAAGCGATAAAGCAAACTGCGGTTGATCGGAAGCTGTCAAAACGTGAAGTATATCAGGCCTATCATATTGATAATGAGTAATACTGTCGAAAAGTGAAAAGAGCACTGAAAAAGTACTCTGTATATAAGGAGCTATTAACACTATTGATTTCACCCCGAAGCATTTTTCGTTCCAACGGGCGAGTAGCAAGTCTTCTAGGCTGGGACTCGCCACTTGAACTTTCACCTTACGAAGAAACGAAGTCTAAAGTCGCCAGATCGTGTGGCAAAGGCTTCGTGATGACCCGGGGCTGAAGCCGTGCCCACGGAAATCATCCGCATGTAAATAAATTGTTGTTGCTTTATTATGTAGCACATGATAAATTAAACCATATACTAATTCCGAGTATTTTTATGCGAAAAAGGTGGAATGAAAATGGGTACTGATTTTAATCAATTATTTGATGAATGGTCTAGCACGTATGATGAGACAGTTGCTGGTAATGATCCGGAATATAATGAGGTTTTTCGGGGGTACGATCAAATATTGAATGAAGTGGCGTTAAAAGCTTTCGGGAACGTTATTGAATTCGGTGTCGGCACAGGTAATTTAACTGAAAAATTAGTTAGTTACGAAAAGAATGTGTATGGATTTGAGCCTTCCGATGGGATGCGAAAAATTGCAAAAGAGAAATTGCCATATGTCAACCTGGAAAAAGGAGACTTCCTTCAATTTCAGCCACCCTTTCAATCTGTCGATTCGATCGTAAGCACATATGCTTTTCATCACTTAACAGATGAAGAAAAGACGATAGCAATAAAAAAATATAATGAGCTGCTAGCAGATGGTGGAAAAATTATTTTTGCGGATACCGTATTTGTCGATGAACAGGCAAAAGTAGCAATGATTCAAGATGCAAAAAATAAAGGCTTTCATCGCTTAGCAAATGATTTAAGTACGGAATTTTATACGACGATCCCTTTCTTTCAAGAGTTGTTTCGATCACTCGGATTTACAAGTGCTTTTACACAAATGAATGATTTTGTCTGGTTGATTGAAGCAACAAAACAATAAGTGGAGCCATGTATTTCTATAAATGAGGAATGAAAAATGAACTATACAAAGAATGTGCATGAATTAATTGGGCAAACACCGTTATTGGAGATTACTTCTTTCCCATTACCGGTCGGTGTACGATTGTTTGCAAAGTTGGAATATTTTAATCCAGGTGGAAGTGTAAAAGACCGACTTGGTTTATATTTGCTTGAACAGGCAATGAAGAGTGGCTGTCTGCAAAAGGGCGGCACGATTATTGAACCAACCGCAGGCAATACAGGGATTGGTCTTGCGCTCGCCGCACTGAAATACGAGGTAAAGGCTATTTTCGTTACTCCTGAGAAGTTTAGCTTGGAAAAACAAACATTAATGCGCGCACTTGGAGCAAAAGTAGTCAATACACCAACAGAGCTGGGAATGGAAGGAGCCATTCAGAAAGCAAAGGAATTGCTCTCAAGTATTCCTGGTGCCTATTACCCGGGGCAATTTCAAAATGCTGATAATCCGGCGACATACTATAAAAGCTTAGGCCCGGAGTTGTTTGAGGCGCTAGATGGAAAGATTGATATATTTGTAGCAGGAGCTGGTTCTGGTGGAACGTTTATGGGGACCTCTCAATATTTAAAAGAGCGATTAAAGAATGTCAAAAGTGTCATTGTTGAACCAGAAGGATCGATTTTAAATGGCGGTGAGCCAGGACCCCATCGAACGGAAGGGATTGGCATGGAATTTTTGCCGCCATTTGTCGATCGCTCTTATTTTGACGCCATTCACACGATTTCTGATTCAGAAGCCTTCTATTATGTAAAGGATTTGGCTAAAAAGGAAGGATTATTAGTCGGCAGTTCCTCGGGCGCAGCCATGGCGGCTTCGCTAAAAGAAGCAGAAAAGGCAACACCAGGTACGAATATCGTTACAATTTTCCCTGATAGTAGTGAACGTTATATTAGCAGTAATATTTACGATGAGGTGAACAAATAATGAAAAAAAAGACAAGATTGATTCATGGAGGAATTAGTCGTGACCCATATACGGGAGCTGTTTCGATTCCCATTCACCATGCGAGTACATTTAAACAAAATGGTGTGGGAAATTTTGAATATGAATATGGTCGAACCGGAAACCCAACAAGAGAGGCACTTGAAAAACTAATCGCGGATATTGAAGGCGGGGTACGCGGCTTTGCTTTTGCATCTGGGATGGCCGCGATCACCGCTGTTGTGCAATTATTTTCTAAGGGAGATCATTTTATCTTTACAGATGATGTATATGGCGGAACATTTCGTCTTATGACGAAAGTGCTTAATAAATTCGGCATTGATGTGACTTTTGTCGACACAACGGATATAGATCAAGTAAAAGCTGCCATCCGTGAAAACACGAAGGCAATTTATGTCGAAACACCGACGAACCCATTGTTGAAAATTACCGATCTTGAGAAGATAAGCGCAATTGCTAAAGAGCATGAACTAATGTTGGTCGTTGATAATACGTTTAGTACACCGTATTGGCAAAATCCAATTTCTCTAGGAGCCGATATTGTTTTACACAGTGCGACAAAATATTTAGGCGGACATAGTGATGTCGTATCAGGTCTTGTCGTCGCAGCAAACGAAGATCTTGGTAATGACATTCATTTCATTCAAAACTCAACAGGCGGTGTGCTAGGGCCGCAAGATAGCTGGTTATTAATAAGAGGAATTAAAACATTGGGCATTAGAATGGAAGAAATCGAAGCGAACACGAAGGAAATTGTTAAATTTTTAGTTGAACATCCCGCGGTTGGAAAAGTCTATTATCCTGGGCTTGAAAATCATCCTGGCCATGCGACGCATAGAAAGCAAGCGGATGGATTTGGCGGGATGATTTCTTTCACAGTCGAAAGTGAAGAAAAAGCGTTGGCCCTTGTCAAAAATGTTCAATATTTTACATTGGCTGAAAGTCTAGGAGCGGTAGAAAGTTTAATTTCAGTACCTGCATTAATGACTCATGCATCGATTCCAAGGGAAAGAAGATTGGAGCTTGGAATTGAAGATGGACTCGTGCGTATTTCCGTCGGTCTTGAGGATGTTGAAGATTTAGTAGCAGATCTTAAACAAGCCCTAAATTAAAAATGTACGCCACATACTACGTTAAAAAAACCATTTTGAGCAATTTTTCAAAATGGTTTTTTGTCATCTTTCGATATTGGCTTCGTTATTATTTGCGATATAATCTTTTTTCAAGAATAATTTTTGGCTCTCCATTTTCATCCGTATATGTACCGATCACATCGAATCCATTTTTTATATTTAATACGAGCATATTACGCCATTTATTCTTTGTTTTTGTTTGAATAATCTTATACCCTTTTTCTTTTACATATTGATGTTGCTTTTCCATTAGTTTAGAGGCAACACCATGATTTCTATAAAACTCATCTACCCCGCCCAGCCAACTATAAAATTTAACGTTACTGAGTTTATAGCCAATTTTGTAACCGACTACTTTTGTGCCATCTATTGCAACATGAATGAGCAACTCGGACTTATCTTCCATTTGTTGAATAGATTGAGCATCGCCAAAAATCTTTTCGTGCAATCGTATGATACCATCCATTATTTTCTTTTCAGGAATAGTAATAAAATGGAGATATTTAATATCCAAATTGATCTTTCACCCTTCTAAATTATAGCTATATAGTATTTATTCCTCATCACAATCGAATAAACCTTGTTTACTAAAAGAAAAGAAGAAGCAGCTTAATGAACTGCTTCTTCTTTTCATTCATTATTTATTTTTCGAGATTAAAAGCATTTTGAATTTCTTTAATTAATTGATTTGCGCCTTCTCTGCTTAGCACTAACTTTCCGCCAGCTAGGAATGCGTTGTCATCGGAAACATCACCAGTAATATGACAAGTCATACTTGGTTTATATTTTTTTAAAATGATTCTATCATCGTCTACATAAATTTCAAGAGAATCCTTTTCTTCAATCCCCAATGTGCGGCGAAGTTCAATTGGGATAACAACCCGGCCTAACTCATCGACTTTACGGACAATACCTGTAGATTTCATCTCTTTTCCTCCCAAAATGTAAAAAATGTTTCCTTCATTAATCGCCATTATTCGACAATTTTTTCTATGTTTCTATCATACCAATTTTCCCCAAAAACGTCAATTACTTAAATTTTTAAATCTTCATAACCGATGGGATGCATGAGTAAACGCATTCATACGGAAGCATACCAATGTTCACAAGTTGCGAAAATAGGCATTTTCACGTATATTTTGATGATATAAGAGGAAATGATGGCAATAATCTATTTTCGTGCTTTGTACTATTTTGATGGAGGGAAAATCATGAAGGAAAAATTGAAAACATTTTATTTAACGACTCCGATTTATTATCCCAGTGGAAATTTACATATAGGGCACGCTTATACAACCGTTGCTGGTGATGCGATGGCTCGATATAAGCGACTGCGTGGATATGATGTCATGTATTTAACAGGAACGGATGAACATGGACAGAAGATCCAAAAGGTTGCCAAGGAGAATAATGTTACACCACAAGAATATGTCGATGAAATCGTAAGTGGAATCCAAGAATTATGGAAAAAACTTGATATTTCCTATAATGATTTTATTAGAACGACGGAGCAGCGTCATAAGGAAATTGTCGAAAAAATTTTCCAGCGTTTACTAGATCAAGGTGATATTTATCTTGATGTATATGAAGGCTGGTATTGTACACCTTGTGAGTCCTTTTTCACAGAGCGTCAGCTTGATGAGGGGAAATGTCCGGATTGTCACCGTCCCGTAGAAAAAGTAAAAGAAGAATCGTATTTCTTTAAAATGAGTAAGTATGCTGATCGATTACTGAAATATTACGAGGAAAATCCAGACTTTATTCAGCCTGAATCACGGAAAAATGAGATGATTAATAATTTCTTGAAGCCTGGTCTTGAAGACTTAGCTGTTTCAAGAACGACATTTGACTGGGGGATTAAAGTGCCTGGAAATCCAAAGCATGTGATTTATGTTTGGATTGATGCGTTGTCAAACTATATTACTGCATTAGGCTATGGTACAGACAATGATGGAAATTTTGTAAAATATTGGCCTGCTGATGTGCATATCGTCGGCAAGGAGATTGTTCGATTCCACACAATTTATTGGCCGATTATGCTAATGGCACTTGATTTGCCGCTTCCAAAAAAAGTATTTGCCCACGGTTGGCTGTTGATGAAAGATGGAAAAATGTCGAAATCTAAAGGAAATGTAGTAGATCCTGTCACGTTAATCGATCGTTATGGATTAGATGCCCTGCGCTATTATTTATTGCGTGAAGTACCATTTGGTTCTGACGGAATTTTTACTCCTGAAGGATTTGTCGAAAGAATTAACTTTGATTTAGCAAATGATCTTGGTAACTTATTAAATCGTACGATCGCTATGATCAATAAATATTTTTCCGGCGATATTCCGGCATACGAAGGTGATGTGACGCCGTTCGACAAAGATCTGCGCACAATGAATGAAGAAATTGTTGAGCATGTTGAAAAAGCAATGGACAATATGGAGTTTTCTGTTGCACTTACATCGATCTGGCAGCTTGTGAGCCGTACAAATAAATATATCGATGAAACAGAGCCATGGGCTTTGGCAAAAGACGAAGATAAGAAACAAGAACTTGGCAGCGTAATGGTGCATCTTGTCGAATCATTGAGAAGAATTGCGATTTTACTCAAACCATTTTTAACGAAGACACCATCTAATATCTTTACTCAGTTAAATATCGACAACGAGGCGCTCACATCGTGGGAAAGCTTGAAAATATTTGCGAATCTTCCCGAGGGAGTTTCTGTCGTTTCTAAAGGTGAGCCAATCTTCCCAAGACTAGAGATGGAAGAGGAAGTTGCTTATATTAAAGAGCAAATGCAAGGAACTGCTCCGAAAGTGGAAGAAGAGAGTGAAAATAACGATCAATTGCCGGAAATCTCTATTGATGACTTTATGAAAATTGAGTTAAGAGTCGGACAAGTAACTGCTTGTGAACCGGTTAAGAAAACGAACAAGCTCTTAAAGCTGCAACTTGATCTTGGCTATGAAAAACGTCAAGTTGTTTCAGGGATTGCTGAATTCTATAAGCCGGAAGAATTAATCGGTAAAAAGGTCATTGTCGTAGCCAATTTAAAACCAGTGAAACTTCGTGGAGAATTATCCGAAGGAATGATTTTAGCTGGTGAAAAAAATGGCGTCCTCTCGGTTGCAGAAGTTGACCAAACATTAGAAAATGGTGCATTTGTAAAGTAAATGTAATAAAACGTAATATTCGAAAAGATATTGAAAAGTAGCGACATAGAGAGAATAAACAGTAATTATGTATGACGATTACTTCTCTCTATGTTATTTTTTGTAATATAAATGTTAGTTTACTGTGATAAATGTTACGAAATTATGGATTATACTCAATGAAGGAGACAAAAAGATGCTTTTTGATACTCATGTACATGTAAACGATGATCAATTTGCTGAAGATCTTGAAGAAGTAATGGCAAGAGCAAAGGCATCCGGAGTAGCCAATATGGTTGTTGTTGGTTTTGACCGGAAAACAATTGATCGTGCATTAGAACTAATTGAAACTTACGATTTTTTATACGCTAGTGTCGGTTGGCATCCTGTTGATGCACTTGATATGACCGACGAAGATTTACGTTGGTTAGAAGAAGTTTCCGCACATCCTAAGGTCGTAGCCTTAGGTGAGATGGGACTTGATTATCATTGGGATAAATCACCGAAGGACATTCAAAAAGAAGTGTTTCGGAAGCAAATTAGGTTAGCTAAAAAGGTTCAATTACCCATCATCATACATAATCGTGATGCAACTCAAGACGTAGTAGACATTCTAAAAGAAGAGCATGCGGAGGAAGTAGGAGGCATTATGCATTGTTTTACTGGCAGCCCTGAGATCGCCAAGCAATGCTTAGATCTAAACTTTTATATTTCCTTAGGTGGCCCAGTTACATTCAAAAATGCAAGAGTACCAAAAGAAGTCGCCGTCCAAATTCCGTTAGACCGATTGCTCATTGAAACCGATTGTCCTTATTTAGCCCCACATCCATATCGCGGGAAAAGAAATGAGCCAGCTTACGTCAAATTAGTTGCAGAACAAATCGCGGAATTAAAAGAAATTTCTTTTGAGGAAGTGGCAGCTGCAACAACGGCAAATGCAAAAAAACTCTTCGGCATTGATTGACAAAATTTGAGTCCATCGATCCTTTGAAAAGTCCTGCCTTCAGCAGCGTAAATGTCATTTTTTCTACAAACTTTGCTTCTCCGTTGATTGATTTTGTCGTTAAATCTTCCTTTGCAAATTGGAAAACGATGTGCATAATAGGGCGTACATTCCAAAATGGTAAGGGGTTGACAAATGACAAACAATGTCTTTATAATCTCTCGGAGAAGAAGGAGGCGTGTTTTGTGAACACAGAACCATCAGATAAACCGCTGTTATCAGCGGTAAGTCGAAAGAAACTAGGGCTTATTATTGCTAGTTTCCTAGTGTTTGTAGCAACTTTGAGTATTTTAGCTTACGAAGGGACAAAGAAAACCGTTGCGCTTGTGATCGATGGCGAGCAAGTAGTCGTGAAAACACATGCAAAGACGATTGACGATGTTTTAAAGGAACTTAACATAGAGATTAAAGATGTCGATTTTTTATCCCACCCTAGAGAAACAGAAGTGAAAAATAAACTGCATGTAATCTGGGAACCGGCTAGACAAATTGCTTTAGTAGATGGAAATGAGGAAAAGCAATTCGTCTGGACGACAGCAAAAACAGTCGAGGAATTTTTTGCTAGTGAAAATATTACAGTCAGCGAACATGACAAAATCAATTTTTCACTCGAAGATAAACTCATAGACAATATGAATCTTACGATCGAGCGAGCCTTTCCACTTGTTTTAAAAGATGGCAATGGAGAAGAAGAGGAAGCCTGGACAACTTCGGCTACCGTCGCTGACTTTTTAGTGCAACAAGGAGTTACTCTTGGCAATTTGGATCGAGTGGAGCCAATGCTAGATGAGAACGTGGAGCCAAACGGCGTCGTAAACGTCATCCGCGTTGAAAAAGTCACCGATGTGGTGGAAGAACCAATTGATTTCGCAGTTGTGACTAAAAAAGATGAAAGCTTAGCAAAAGGTACAGAAAAGGTCGTACAGGAAGGCGAAAAGGGCCTTCTGAAGAAAGAGTTTGAAGTAACGAAAGAAAATGGTGTGGAAGTTAGCCGCACACTTATTGCTGAAAGCAAATTGAAAGATAGCGCAGATAAAATTGTTGCAGTCGGTACGAAAGAATTGGTTGCACAAGTATCTCGCGGTCAAGCGTCTGCAGCGAGCACGGCAAGTGAAGCTGCCCCAAGTAGCGGGAAAGAATTGTATGTTGATGCAACAGCTTTTACCGCCTATTGTAACGGTTGTTCAGGAGTTACGGCAACAGGTATCAATCTGCGGTCGAATCCGAATGCAAAAGTGATCGCCGTTGACCCAAATGTCATTCCGCTTGGTTCCAAAGTGTGGGTAGAAGGCTATGGAAATGCGATTGCTGGCGACACCGGTGGTGCAATTAAAGGAAATCGAATTGATGTGTTTGTTCCAACAAAAGAGCAAGCTTATCGTTTCGGTACGAAAAAGGTAAAGATCCGTATATTAAACTAAATAATAGACTGTCTAAGCAGGAGGATTCATCCCCTGCTTTTTCTTTTTTCGTAAAAGCGGGTTATAATAAAAAAATGAAATATAACGTGCAGGAATGTATTCATATAGATAGACGTTCATTTAATTAAAAAGGTTTCAATGTTTTCGGAGGAAAAGATGAAAATTAAAGAAATTATTGTTGTAGAAGGAAAAGATGATACGAGAGCCATTCAAAGAGCCATCAATGCTGATACGATTGAAACAAATGGCTCAGCAGTTTCAAAAGAGACAATTGAAAAGATTAGGCTGGCACAAGCAGTCAGAGGGGTAATCGTGTTTACCGATCCTGATTATCCAGGGGAAAAAATTCGCAAGCTTATTGCGGAACATGTCCCAGAATGTAAACATGCTTTTATTGAGAAAAAGTATGCACTGCCTAAGCATGGACGTGGAATCGGAGTGGAGCATGCACCACCCCAAGCAATTATTGAGGCCTTACGAGATGCCCAGCAAATAGAAGAAGATGTAGAAGAGCAGATTACGAAGGACGACCTCATGGCTGCTGGTTTAATTGGTGGTCCTCTAGCAAAATCTAGAAGGGAACGATTAGGTGAGCTGTTGAAAATTGGCTATACAAATGGCAAGCAGCTTCATAAACGCTTAATGATGTTTCAAATTAGTCAAGCAAGCTTTGTGGAGGCCTTACAGTGCGTGTTACAGGAGGAGCAAAGGAAATGAAGAAGGATATTGCTACACCAATAAGAACGAAGGAAATTTTAAGTAAATATGGATTTTCATTTAAAAAAAGCTTAGGACAAAACTTTTTAATTGACCCAAATATTTTACGGAATATTACGAGCTTTGCAGAATTGACGAAAGAAACTGGAGCAATTGAGATTGGACCGGGAATTGGTGCTTTAACAGAACATCTGGCTCGGACGAGCAAGAAAGTAGTCGCATTTGAAATTGATCAACGCTTATTTCCAATTTTAGATGACACACTTTCCGCCTATGATAATGTTAAAATCATTCATCAAGACGTATTAAAGGCTGATATAAAACAGATCATCGCAACTGATTTTCATGATGTTCAAGATGTGATGGTAGTGGCGAATTTACCTTATTACGTAACAACGCCAATCATTTTAAAATTATTGGAAGCACATCTTCCGATTCGTGGACTGGTTGTTATGCTTCAGAAGGAGGTTGCTGATCGAATTGCTGCGAAGCCAGGTACTAAGGAGTATGGGTCACTATCGATTGCGATTCAATATTACACAATAGCTGAAACGGTCATGATCGTCCCTAAAACGGTTTTTATGCCTCAGCCGAATGTAGAATCAGCAGTTATCCGTTTAACGAAACGAGAGGCTCCAGCGGTTGCTGTGAAAAACGAAGCATTTTTCTTTCAAGTTGTAAAAACATCGTTTGCTCAACGGCGAAAAACGATTTTAAATAATTTAACAAATGGTTTAAATAAAGGAAAGGAAAAAAAGGAGGAAATTATGAGGGCGCTAGAAGCAGCGGATATTGCCCCTAACAGACGTGGAGAAACACTCTCAATCCAAGAGTTTGGGCTTTTAAGTGATTGTCTAGAAGCATCCTTTTCTGAACAAACAACTGATGAATAAATTATCCTCTTGAAATCGGCTTTATTGCCGATTTTTTTATCTTCCCTTCCTAATTCCAACTTCCCAAAAGACACATTCGTTCCTGCTATGGCATAGCCTATGACAGAGGATGTAATAATTCTGCTGTTCATTGGAGTTGATGGCCTTAATGGAAATCAATACACTTGTTGGACGAAAATCTTATCAATGCGATCTTTTATTTCGGGTAATTGCAATGAACCAAGTGAATGGTCAACAAATAGCTACATTATTTGGTGAGGATTTTCGGCTTGTTGCAGATGCGCCAATTGAAGACTTAATTGTCATATCGGAGGAAGAACGAACAAAAAAAATGTCCGAAGTTCGCTCGTTAGAGGAGCAATCTCTAAAACTTTTCCGTCAGGACGTAGATCTTCTTCGCCTTACTCAAGAATATAAAGCAACATCCAGCTATAAGCGAGAGCCAAATTATTTTCAAATCCCGGGTCGAGTGCTTCATCTAGATGGGGATCCTTCATACTTAGAGAAATGCCTTGATTTATATAAAACGCTTGGTGTCACGGTATATGGGATTCATTGTAATGAAAAAGAAATGTATCTACATGTTGGCTCATTGATTGAACATTATCGCCCCGATATTCTCGTTATTACTGGACATGATGCATATTCAAAAGCGAAGGGGAAAAAGATGGATTTACACGCATACCGTCATTCTAAATATTTTGTTGAAACGGTAAAAGAAGCGCGTAAAAAAGTCCCTCAACTTGATCAACTCGTTATTTTCGCTGGAGCATGTCAATCCCATTTTGAATCGCTTATCTATGCTGGAGCAAATTTCGCAAGCTCTCCGCATCGTGTGAATATTCACGCACTTGATCCTGTTTATATTGTATCGAAAATTAGCTTTACTCCATTTATGGAAAGGATCAATGTATGGGATGTATTAAGGAACACATTAACGGGAGAACGTGGACTTGGAGGAATCGATACGAAAGGTGTTTTACGTATGGGGATGCCATTTAAACCAGCAGAGATTGATGAATAACAAAGTAGTTGAAAGCATTGAGCGATTGCTCAGTGCCTTTTCTTCGAGTGAATTTCCTTCATTTATACATAAAGATAAAAAATTGGCACATACTAATGTTGGAAATTGGGTGATTTTGTTGTAAAAAAATGATTGACAACAGAACGGGTATATTGGTAAAATTAAATATTTATTTGACTTGATATTCAACCTGTGCTATAATTATTTACAGTGAGGTGGAGCGAATTGCCAAAAACATTAGCAAGCATTAAAAAGTCCCTTGATTCAAATTTGGGTAAGAGATTAATGTTAAAAGCCAATGGTGGCCGCAGGAAAACAATTGAACGTTCTGGGGTTTTGGCAGAAACTTATCCTTCAGTTTTTGTCATCGAATTAGATCAAGAGGAAAATGCTTTTGAGCGTGTTTCCTATAGCTATGCAGATGTACTAACCGAAACGGTTGAACTTACTTTCTATGAAGATACGGCTGGATCATTAGCATTAGGGCAGCAGTAAACATTCAGTGTTTACTGCTGTTCTTTTTTTATTTCTTAAGGAAATGATTACATTTAGGCAGTGAAGACCTATCGGTATTATAGAAGTGTCTTTGGGCAGTGTAAACTGTGCTAGAATATCCCACTTATAAAGAGTCCTATGATAATTATTAACTTCTTGTCAATAATATAAAAGCGGATAACAAAGGGGGATTTACTTTGGGTCGAAGAAGAGGTGTAATGTCAGATCGATTGAAGGTTGAATTGGCAAAAGAGCTTGGCTTTTATGATGTCGTCCAAGAAGAAGGTTGGGGCGGAATCAAGGCAAGAGATGCAGGGAATATGGTAAAACGAGCAATCGAAATTGCTGAACGTCAGCTTGCCGATAATAACGACAATGACAAATAACTTCTTAAATAGCCTGAAAACCGAATAGACGATCCGCAAAAACCGAAGCAAAGGCTTCGGTTTTTTTCGTCATTACCTGAAAAATTAGGTCTATACCGACGTCTCTTTTACCAAGAGTTTTGGAGTTAACTCTTTTCGTGGTAAAATGAAAAAAATAAAAGAGTCGGAAGACGAGCAGGTGATAAAAATGAAACTTTTAATGAAGGCCCCGGCGAAAATCAACTTATCTCTTGATGTACTCAGGAAGCGTGAAGATGGGTATCATGAAGTTGAGATGGTAATGACAACAATTGATTTGGCAGATCGGATTGAATTGGAGGAAACGAAGGAAGATCGAATTGAAATTATTTCTCAAAGTCGCTTTGTTCCTGACGACCAACGCAATCTTGCTTATCAAGCCGCTAAACTTTTAAAGGAAAGATACGGAATAAATGAAGGCGTAACAATCTCAATCGATAAAATGATCCCAGTCGCTGCTGGACTTGCTGGAGGCAGTAGTGATGCAGCTGCGACATTAAGGGGATTAAACGTATTATGGGGTTTAAGATTGCCACAAGAAGAATTAGCTGCGCTTGGAGCGGAAATTGGATCTGATGTAGCTTTTTGTGTTCATGGGGGAACAGCACTAGCTAAAGGGCGAGGAGAACAAATTACACCTCTTCCTGCACCACCCAATTGTTGGGTTATTTTAGCTAAACCATCCATTGGAGTATCGACTGCTGATGTGTATAGAAACCTTGACTTAAAAAGGATCAAGCACCCAGATACGATGGCGATGGTAAAAGCGATAGAGAATCAGCAATATGAGAATGTTTGTCGGAATATGGGCAATGTGCTAGAAGATGTCACATTGAAAATGCATCCCCAGGTCCTTCATATTAAAGAACAGATGGAGAGATTTGGTGCAGACGCGGTCATGATGAGTGGCAGCGGCCCGACTGTATTTGGATTAGTGCAGTATGACTCGAGGCTGCAAAGGATTTATAATGCTCTAAGAGGCTTTTGTGAACAGGTATATGCTGTACGGATGCTCGGTGATGAGGGAAGATAATGATGGACGAAGCTTGCTAATATCCGTACAATCGTGTATTATTACACTAATAATATTCGCATTTGGGATTGTACAGGAGGTTGAAGGATGAAATTTCGCCGTAGTGAGCGTCTTATTGATATGACTCATTATATATTGAATCATCCGAGAAAACTTGTTTCATTAACTTTTTTCTCAGAAAGATATAAATCAGCCAAATCATCGATTAGTGAGGATTTGGTCATTCTTAAAGATACATTTGAACACCAAGGAATTGGAACGCTACAAACCTTCCCTGGAGCTGCTGGAGGCGTTAAATTTATTCCGAAAGTAAAGCAAGATCAAGCAGAGCAATTTATTACTCGTCTTTGTCATTTGATGGAAGACCCAGATCGGCTATTGCCAGGCGGTTATTTATATACAACCGATTTGCTTGGTGATTCCCAAATATTAAATGAAGTTGGGAAATATTTAGCCTCTGCTGTATCAGAGCGTGATATCGATGTAATTATGACTGTTGCTACGAAGGGGATTCCGATTGCCCAAGCGGTTGCTAAACATTTAAATGTTCCTTTTGTGATCGTAAGGCGGGATAGCATTGTAACAGAAGGTTCCACGGTAAGTATTAATTATGTTTCGGGCTCATCTAAACGATTACAAACGATGTCCCTTTCTAAACGTAGCTTGAAAGAAGGGGCAAAGGTTCTTGTCGTCGACGACTTTATGAAGGCTGGCGGAACAATTAATGGCATGATTGACCTTCTTGCTGAATTCAATGCGACAGTTGCTGGGATTGCTGTACTGGTTGAATCAGAATATCAAGAGGAACGCTTAATTGATGATTATATATCACTCGTCAAATTGACAGACGTAAATGTGAAAGAAAAGAAAATTAGCGTTGTGAAGGGCAATTATTTTTCGAGCAATCTTGAATTTCTATTATAAAAATGAGGAAAGATGGAGGAGAAAAGATGAGAACCGTTTCTACAAATCAAGCTCCAGCAGCAATTGGACCATACTCACAAGGAGTCATTGTGAATAATTTGTTTTTTAGCTCAGGACAAATACCATTAACACCTGAAGGTGAGATGGTTACAGGTGATGTAACAGAACAGGCGCATCAAGTTTTCCATAATCTTCAAGCTGTTTTACATGAGGCAGGCGCATCATTTGATACAGTTGTGAAAGCGACTGTGTTTATTAAAAATATGGATGACTTTGCTACGATTAACGATGTATACGGCCAATATTTTACGACACATAAACCTGCGCGTTCATGTGTAGAAGTAGCACGTCTTCCAAAAGATGCTTTATTAGAAATAGAAGTAATCGCACTTGTACGTTAAAAGTAGCTGTTAAGAAGGAGGGCTCTAAAAAAGTCCTCTTAATATAAAGATCTACATAGAATACCGTTGGTTTTGGGCTTCAGCCAGAACGGAGATCAACACCTTCGTTTTACCTCTTTAACATTTTTTCAAAAAGTATATAACATTTTAGCGGAAAAACGATAAACTTAAAATGGTTTCATAGATCCCTTTTTTTAAGTTAACATACAAAGTTTCATTGATAATCAACCACCATCCTCTTTTATTGTGTATTTTTGAAATATTTACAAATAAAAGAAGGAGAAAAGTAATCTATGTTGAATACATAGTCTATGATTCAATCAAAAAGGTGGTGAACACAATGGAAGTAACAGACGTGAGACTACGCCGAGTCAATACAGAGGGAAGAATGAGAGCGATTGCATCGATAACCTTGGATAATGAATTTGTTGTTCACGATATTCGGGTGATTGATGGAAACAATGGTTTATTTGTTGCAATGCCGAGTAAGCGGACTCCAGATGGAGAGTTCCGAGATATCGCCCATCCGATTAACTCCAATACACGCGGTAAGATTCAGGACGTAGTATTGGCAGAATACCATCGTTTAGGGGAAATTGGAGAGCCGGAGCTGGAAGGGGCCGGGGCTTCCTGAATATAAAACTGTACCAAGAGCCTATTGTAAGGCTCTTTTTTGTGTGATAAGCAATACCTTTAAATAAGCAATTCAATAAGGTTATGTCTAATTTTCAAAGAAATTGTCGATTTCTTGAAAAGAATGGACATTTACGATATATTCATAAAGGAAAATAGGATATTGGAGGACCGTTTATGTCAAAAAGATTCGCTGTAATACTGGCTGCAGGACAAGGGACAAGAATGAAGTCAAAGTTATATAAAGTGCTCCACCCGGTTTGCGGAAAGCCAATGGTCGAGCATGTTATAGATAATATTTCAAAGCTTCGTTTTGATCAAACTGTCACAGTTGTTGGGCACGGAGCAGAGCTTGTGAAAAGTCATATGGAAGGAAGAAGTGACTTCGTTCTCCAAGAGGAACAGCTAGGGACTGCACATGCAGTTAAACAAGCGAAGGAATTATTGAACGGACAAAAAGGAACGACTCTTGTTATTTGCGGTGACACACCACTTATTAAGGCAGAAACGATGGAAGCTCTACTTGCATTGCATAACGAACAAGGCGCAAAAGCAACCATTTTAACGGCGTATACGAATGACCCGGATGGATATGGACGCATTATCCGCAATCAAGAGGGAATGGTTGAAAAAATTGTTGAACATAAAGATGCGAATGAAGCAGAACGAAGTGTGAAAGAAATAAATACAGGCACATACTGCTTTGATAATGTAGCTTTATTTGATGCGCTTGAACAAGTCTCAAATGACAATGCACAAGGTGAGTTTTATCTTCCTGATGTCATTGAAATATTAAAGCAGCGAAATGACATTGTGTCCGCATACCAAGCTCCGAGATTTGAAGAAACGTTAGGAATCAATGACCGCATCGCTTTAGCTGAAGCGGAACGTATTATGACAAAGAGAATTAATGAAGAACATATGCGTAATGGGGTTACAATCAAAGATCCTAACAATACGTATATTGGGGCGGATGTCGTGATTGGGAGCGATACAACCATCCTTCCAGGAACAATGTTGCAAGGGAAAACGATTATCGGAGAAAATTGTCTTATTGGACCGAATAGCGAAATAAGTGATTCAACAGTGGGGGATTATACGAATGTCCGACAATCAGTTGTTCATGATAGTTCGATTGGTTTGAAGGTTGAAATCGGTCCGTTTGCACATATTCGTCCTGAAGCCGTTATTCACGATGAAGTGAAAATTGGGAATTTCGTAGAAGTGAAAAAATCAGTAGTTGGAAAAGGAAGCAAGGCTTCCCATCTTAGCTATATTGGTGATGCTGAAATCGGTGCAAATGTAAATCTTGGCTGTGGCTCGATTACGGTTAACTACGATGGCAAAAACAAATACAAAACAGTCATCGAAGATCATGCTTTTGTTGGTTGCAATGCTAATCTTGTGGCCCCAGTAACCATAGGTAAAAATGCCTTTATTGCGGCAGGGTCAACGATTACAAAGGATGTTCCAGGAGAATCCCTTTCGATCGCACGCGCAAAGCAAGTAAATAAAGAAAACTATGTCAAGAAACTAAGTTTGAATAATTAATTGGAGGTTCAACATGTCAAATCAATATCTTGACCCAAATTTAAAAATATTTTCATTGAGTTCAAATCGTGCTTTGGCGCAAGAAATTGCGAAAGTAGTCGGGTTGGAACTAGGTAAATGTTCTGTAAATCAGTTTAGTGATGGAGAAATTCAAATTAATATAGAAGAAAGCATCCGTGGTTGTGATGTCTACGTTGTCCAATCGACGAGTGATCCAGTCAACCATCATTTAATGGAGCTTCTTATTATGATCGATGCATTAAAACGTGCATCGGCAAAAACAATCAATCTTGTTGTCCCATATTATGGATATGCTCGCCAAGATCGTAAAGCAAGAGCGCGTGAACCAATTACAGCGAAGCTTGTTGCTAATTTGATTGAAACAGCTGGAGCAACTAGAATGATTAACCTCGACCTCCACGCTCCACAAATACAAGGGTTTTTTGACATTCCTAATGATCACCTTATGGGTGTCCCAATTTTGGGTGATTATTTTAAAGCGAAGAATTTCAGCCGCGATGAAATTGTAATTGTTTCACCTGATCATGGTGGTGTTACGCGCGCAAGAAGGCTTGCTGATCGCTTAAAGGCACCTTTAGCGATTATTGATAAACGTCGTCCACGTCCAAATGTAGCAGAAGTGATGAATATTATTGGACATGTAGAAGGAAAAACAGCGATTTTAATTGACGATATCATTGATACAGCGGGGACCATTACACTAGCTGCAAATGCACTTACGGAAAGTGGTGCAAAAGAAGTATATGCATGCTGTACTCACCCTGTTTTATCAGGTCCAGCTATCGAACGGATTGAAAATTCTAATATTAAAGAGCTTGTTGTTACAAACTCAATCGTTCTTCCAGAAGAGAAGAAAATTGGTAAAATAAAGGAACTTTCTGTCGCACCATTACTTGGAGAAGCGATTATCCGTGTACACGAGAATCAGTCTGTAAGTAAGTTGTTTGATTAAATCAAATCTTGGGAACCTCATATCATTAGGTGTTTATCTCTTATTATGGTAGGGTATTTATAGGGACTATAAAACAATACATAAATAGGAGAGTGGATAATACTCATGAGTACATTGTTAGAAGCTACAACTCGTTCGAATGATCGTCACTCGCAACTAAGTGAACTAAGGGCGCAGGGCCATATCCCTGGGGTGGTTTACGGTTACAAGGTAGAAGACACACCTATTTCAGTAAATGGTAAGGATTTCGGTAAAGTAATGCGTGAAGTTGGGAGAAATGGTGTTATTTCTCTGGAACTGGAAGGAAAAAAGCTAAATGTGATTCTTCATGAATACCAGGAGGATCCTTTGCGGAAAGAAATTCTTCATACCGACTTCCTCGTTGTAGACCTAACACAGGAAATCGAGGCAAATGTTCGAGTGGAATTATTGGGAGAAGCTGCTGGAGTTAAAAATGGAGGATTGATGCAACATATTCTTCATGAAATTTCCATTACAGCTAAACCAGATGAAATTCCTGAAGTTATTCAAGTGGAAACTTCTAATTTGGAAATTGGGGATTCAATTACGATTGGTGAAGTAAAAGGGAATTACTCGATTGTATTCAATCATGAAGATGACGAACCGATTGCTTCAATTGCACCACCAAGAGAAAATGCAGACGCTGAAGCAGCAGAAGAGGAACAAGAAACAACTGAAGAATAATTGATATATGAGCGCAGCCTAAACAGTGGCTGCGCTCTGTTGTTTTAATAAATAGACATGAATTGATCATAAGCAAGCGCTTTTTTCCTTTGTTTGGAACGTATTTTTGGGTATAATAAAAGAAACCGGCTATCAAGGAATAAGAAACTGGAGTGTTTATAAAGATGAAACTAATTGCCGGATTGGGAAATCCTGGATCAAATTACGATAAAACAAGACATAATATTGGATTTGAAGTAATTGACGAATTGGCTCGTCAATTTGGAATGCCGCTTACTCAAACAAAATTTAATAGTGTTTATTCAATCATTCATTTAAATGGGGAAAAGCTACTCTTATTAAAGCCGCTTACGTATATGAACTTATCTGGGGAAAGCATTCGTCCGATGATGGATTATTACGATATAGATATAGAAGATCTATTAGTTATTTATGATGACCTTGATTTACCTGTTGGGAAAATTAGACTTCGTCAAAAAGGAAGTGCCGGCGGCCATAATGGAATGAAATCTACAATTGCCCATTTAGGTACACCGCAGTTCAATCGCATTCGAATTGGCATCGACCGTCCACCGGTTGGTATGAAAGTTTCTGATTATGTATTAAGTAAATTTCGTCATGAAGAATGGAAAACAATGCAAGAAGTCATACAAACATGTGCAGATGCCTGCAAAGAATGGGTTGATAAACCGTTTCTTGACGTTATGAATCGTTTTAACGTTAAATGATGAATAACTCCTTGCAAAAGCGATCATACTAATAAAGACTGATTGGATTGCGAGGAGGGTCTTCATGATTCATTATTATTGCCGTCATTGCATGGCTAAGATGGGTACGCTTGAACAAGCATCATTAAAAGAGGAACAACTAGGTATACAAGCTTTAACGGCCCAAGAAAGAGAAGAAATGATTTCTTACGACTCGAATGGAGATACCTATATACAAGCAATTTGCGAGGATTGCCATGATGCTTATACAAAAAATCCCGATTTACATCAATATGATTACTTAATTCATTAAAAAGCTTTGGAAAGAAGTCCAAAGCGTTTTTCCCGTTTTAAGAAAGTATAAAAATTTTCAGCTTGTGGATAAATTTATTCTTGTTCAATTTTTGTCCAGCTTCAGCGCCTAGCGCTTAGCAAACTTCGATCTTCCTACGATAAGTCAACATCAGTTCGCTAAATAGCGGTTTACTGTGTTTCCTTTATTTCGTCAGGAGAACCTTCAGTTTGTACGTCGCTAAACAGGCGCTTACGCTTTTGTTCATTTGCATGAAAGGGAAGAGGAGATAGATATGCAAGGTTTACAACAGTTAATTTTACAGCAAGGGGAGATTCAATCCATCGTTTCTGGGGTTGAGGAAAATTTAAAGGAACAACTCATTGCTGGTTTAACAGGGTCGGCAAGAGCAGCATTTATAGGCGCGCTGGCTGTAAAAACAGGAAAGTCAGTCGTTCTTGTTACTCATAATCTTTTACAAGCCCAAAAACTACATGAAGATCTAACGCAATTTATTGACGAAGGGAGATTATTTCTTTATCCGGCAAATGAATTGATTGCGGCTGAACTTAGCATTGCAAGCCCGGAGTTACGTGCCCAAAGAATTGAAGCATTAAATTACTTAGCATCGGGGAAACGCGGTGTTTTTGTCGTTCCAATGGCGGGTTTAAGGAAGGTTTTACCACCACCTTCTGAGTGGAAACAGTATCAGTTGTATCGGAAGGTAGGAATGGAGATTGACTTAAATGAGGATGTATCAATCCTTATTGAAATGGGATATAGCCGTGTGGATATGGTAAGTGCTCCAGGTGAGTTTAGTGTACGCGGAGGCATTATTGATATTTACCCTTTAACCGAAGCGGACCCAATCCGAATGGAGCTTTTTGATACAGAAATAGATTCAATTCGTAGTTTTTCAATCGACGATCAGCGATCGAAGGAGAAAAAAGATGATGTGATCATTGGGCCAGCGGTAGAATCTCCAATTAAGAAAAATCAACTATTAAAAATAGCAGCAGAACTTGATGTCGGGTTAGCAAAATCTTTAAAGCGGGTCTCCAACAATCAGGCGAAAGAGCGGTTGATTGAAAATATCGGTTTTGATTTAGAAAAATTGCGAAATGGTCAAAAGCCGGATAACCTCTTTAAATATTTATCACTTGCCTATGAAAACTCTGCAAGTTTACTAGACTATATATCTAATGATGATGTTATCGTTTTTGATGAGATGAGTCGAATTCAAGAAATGAATGAAAGGCTGGAGAAAGAGGAAGCGGAATGGTTTACGGCGTTGTTGGAACAAGGAACAATCATTCATGATTTATCCGTATCACACTCGCTTGTACAGCTTTTAAGCGCGAATCAATCACCACGAGTATATTTATCATTATTTATGAGACATATTCCAAACACGAATCCGCAAAACATTGCTAATATCCCGTGCAAGCCAATGCAAAACTTTCATGGTCAAATGCATGTACTAAAAGCAGAAGTAGATCGCTGGAAGAAAAATAAGTTTTCAATTGTCTTCTCTGCGCCAGATGAACAACGGGCAAAGAAAATGAATGCAGTTTTACTTGATTATGAAATTGAAGCGGCGATTGTGAAAGATCCATCAAAAGTGATTTCTGGTGCTCAGATCATGATCGGAACATTGCAAACGGGATTCGAATTGCCAATGGCAAAAGTAGCGGTTATCACGGAGCAGGAAATTTTTAATAAAACGACACGAAAATCAAAGCGCCGTCAAAAGCTTTCAAATGCGGAAAGAATCAAAAGCTATTCGGAGCTCCAAGTAGGAGATCATGTCGTTCACGTGAATCATGGGATTGGTAAATATTTAGGGATTGAAACATTGTTGATAAATGGAGTCCATAAAGATTACCTCCATATAAAATACCAAGCAGACGATAAATTATATGTACCGATTGAACAAATCGATCTTGTGCAAAAATATGTAGGATCTGAAGGGAAAGATCCGAAAATATATAAGCTTGGTGGCAGCGATTGGAAACGAGTAAAGAAAAAAGTAGAATCGTCTGTAAAGGATATTGCGGATGATTTGATTAAGTTATATGCCGAAAGGGAAGCGGCGAAAGGATATGCGTTCTCCCCAGACAGTGAGATGCAACGCGAGTTTGAGGCATCCTTCCCATATCAAGAAACAGAAGATCAATTACGCTCAGTTGTAGAAATAAAACGTGATATGGAAAGAGAGCGGCCAATGGATCGTCTTTTATGTGGAGATGTCGGCTACGGAAAAACAGAAGTGGCCATTCGTGCTGCATTTAAATCGATTGTTGATGGTAAGCAAGTAGCCATTCTTGTTCCGACAACCATATTGGCGCAGCAGCATTACGAAACAATCAAAGAGCGTTTTCAAGATCATCCGATTAATATCGGCTTATTAAGCCGCTTCCGTACGAAAAAGCAACAGACGGAAACGATGAAAGGTTTAAAAAACGGCACGGTCGATATTGTCATTGGTACACATCGCTTACTTTCAAAGGATATTCACTTTGCTGACCTAGGTTTGCTGATTGTCGATGAAGAGCAGCGGTTTGGGGTTACACATAAAGAGAGAATAAAGAAATTAAAAACGAATATTGATGTTCTCACATTAACGGCGACACCGATTCCGCGAACTTTGCATATGTCTATGCTCGGAGTACGGGACTTATCGGTCATTGAAACGCCGCCCGAAAATCGCTTTCCTGTGCAAACATTTGTCATGGAGTATAATGGTTTGCTTGTAAAGGAAGCGATTGAGCGAGAATTGGCAAGAGATGGACAAGTATATTTTCTTTATAATCGTGTAGAAGATATTGAGCGCAAAACAGAGGAAATTTCAATGCTAGTTCCAGATGCGAGAGTTGCCTATGCACATGGGCAAATGACTGAATCGGAACTAGAATCGATTATTTTAAGCTTCCTTGATGGTGAATTTGATGTATTGGTAACGACGACGATCATTGAAACTGGTGTTGATATACCGAATGTCAATACACTTATCGTTCATGATGCTGATCGGATGGGGCTTTCACAGCTTTATCAGCTAAGAGGACGAGTCGGACGGTCCAATCGGATTGCCTATGCATATTTTACGCATCGACGCGATAAAGTGTTGACAGAGGTTGCCGAAAAACGTCTTCAAGCCATTAAAGAATTTACCGAGCTTGGTTCTGGATTTAAAATTGCGATGCGTGACCTTTCAATTAGGGGAGCTGGGAACTTATTAGGAGCACAGCAACACGGATTTATTGATTCCGTCGGGTTTGATTTATATTCACAAATGTTAAAAGAAGCGATTGATGAACGAAAAGGTAGCATGGACGTGAAGCAGGTACTTTCTCTTGATGTTGACCTTGAGCTCGATGCCTATATTCCGGATACTTACATTCGTGATGGACATCAAAAAATTGAGATGTATAAGCGTTTCAGAAATATTGATTCAATGGAAGAACTTGAGGAATTACGTGAAGAAATGGTTGATCGCTTTGGGGATTATCCACCACAAGTAGGCTATTTATTCACTGTTGCAGAGATGAAGCTTGATGCTCGAAAAGTGAAATTGGAATCGGTCAAACAATCCAAATCAATCATTGCTATGTTTTTATCTGAAGAGGGGACAAGTGAAATTGATGGGAAGAAAGTGTTTGATGTTTGTTCCAAACATGGTAGAGGGATTGGACTTGGAATGGATGGCAATAAGTTAAAGATTAGTATTCAAACGAATCGATTACGCACGGATGAATGGCTAGCGATCGCGACAGAGATTATTAAAGATCTCGAAAAGGCAAAAAAATAAGTGAGGACCTCTTTTTTTCAGGTAAAATTACCTATGTCATCTAAAAATTTACTTGATGATGTATAGAACTCAATAACTGAAAGATACTAAATTCAATCACTGATGGAATAAACTGATCAATTCGGAAGCGATTGTAAGTAATTTTTCTACATGAAGACTTCCGAGAAAATCATCTGATGAAAGAGAGGCAACATAAGATGAAGGCAACAGGTATTGTCCGTCGTATTGATGATTTAGGAAGAGTTGTAATCCCGAAAGAAATTCGTAGAACCCTTCGAATTCGAGAGGGAGACCCACTAGAAATATTTGTCGATCGAGATGGGGAAGTCATTCTCAAAAAGTATTCACCGATTAATGAACTGGGGGACTTCTCAAAGGAATATGCTGAGGCGCTGTTCGAAAGTTTAGGAAGCTCTGTTTTAATTTGCGATCGAGATGAAGTAATTGCAGTTGCTGGAGGCTCCAAAAAGGACTATTTAAATAAACATAATGGTGAAATTATTGAAAAATCAATGATGGAGCGCACTTCATATTTGGAAGGAAAGGCGGGAAAAGTCTCTTTATTAGATAGTAATGAAGAAGAGGTCTCGTCTTACACTGTTGCACCAATTATTGCAAGCGGTGATGCGATTGGTGCGGTTGTTATCTTTTCAAAAGATCGTACGATTGGTGAAATTGAACAGAAATCAGCAGAAACAGCCGCTAGCTTCCTTGCGAGACAAATGGAATCTTAACAAATGATTCTCTGCTACGAGTGTTGATTTTCGTTGCAGGTACTCGCTTTTCGCGGGCGGATCGGGAGCCTCCTCGGCGCTGAACGCGCCTGCGGGGTCTCACGTTATCCGTTCATCCCGCAGGACAATGAATAAGCTTACCTGAACCTGCACCGCACGAAGGAAATGCGAAGTATTTTCGAGAAGTTTCGCACCTTTCACTTCAATCAACACAGTGAAATTTAGCTAGAAGTATAAACAAAACTTTTTATTTAACAATGTTAAAAAAATATGTTGTTTTGCCTTTTAGCATACCGATCTAACGTGCACAAAAGACGACTCGAAATTCAAAAAGTGAATTTTAAGTCGTCTTCTTGTCTATTTACCTCCTTTTACCCCCTAAAAATGTTATTAAAAAACATTGGTTATAGATTTTTAGCAGATTCCGTTGATTGTAGCGTAAGCCGGCGACTCCTGCGGGATTAGCGTGTCACGTGAGATCCCGCAGGAGATTTTTTAGGGAATGAAGCCTAAAGTCGCTACATCGTGTGGAAACGGCTTCATGACCAACATACTGCTGGCCTGAGGAAGCTCACGGACCGCCCCGCGGAAAGCGTCCGCCTGAAGCGGAAATAACAGTAACACAACTTTACATTATAAGGACCTTTTTAGTGCTCTCAGCTAAAGCTTTGGGCCTTTTTCTGTGCTATAATACACCCGATATCAACTTATATAGAAAGGTGAGGGGAAGGTTGCCTCACAATCCATCACATACTTTTATGAAGGGGGCATTTATACTTACGTTAGCTGGCTTTGTCGTAAAAATATTAAGCGCGGCCTATCGTGTGCCCTTTCAAAATATCGTTGGTGATATTGGATTTTATATTTACCAACAAATTTATCCAATCTATGGAATTGCAGCAGTGCTAAGTGTTTCTGGCTTTCCCATTATGATTTCTAAAATGACGACTGACAAAATTGCTGATCGTCGCCAACTTGTTTATACATGGCAGGCGGCATTTCTCACCTTAATGACTATTGGGGTCTGTTTATTTTGCTTTTTCTTTTTCGGAGCCAATATGATTGCAGGCTGGATGGGAGATGTTCAGCTTGGACCATTAATCAAAACGGTTGCTTTTATTTATTTATTATTGCCATTTTTGTCGATATGGCGGGGATATTTTCAAGGGAATGGTTTTATGAAGCCTTCGGCGTTCAGCCAAATGACGGAGCAAGCTATTAGAGTCATTGCTATTTTACTCTTCTCCTTTTTTGCTGTATCGAGTGGTTACTCATTATATGAAGTTGGACAAGGGGCTTATATTGGTTCGTTGTTTGGAAGCGGAGTTGCTATTCTTTTATTGTTTTATTTTGCAAATAAACATGATGGCATGAAAGTTTTTTTTATTAGTGGTCTATCGTTTTCCACTTTCATACAAACAGCACGGCTTCTTCTTATTCAAGGCGCAGCCATTTGTGTGAGCAGCATCGTTCTGATCCTCTTTCAACTCGTTGATTCGTTTAGCTTATATTCCTTCTTAGTGAAAGCAGGAATGGCAATGGAGGAAGCGAAAGCATTAAAGGGTGTATTCGATAGAGGGCAGCCGCTCATTCAGTTAGGGACGGTTGCGGCCGCATCCTTTTCACTTGTACTCGTACCGCTTGTGACGCTTGCATGGAAACAAGGAAAAGAGGAGATGTGGAAGAAAAACGCGGTTAGCGCGATCAAAATAAGTGCCATCATTGGAACGGGAGCAACCGTAGGGCTTGTTAATATTGTAAAACCGACAAATATGATGTTATTTGAGGATACGGCAGGTTCTTTTGTTTTAGCAGTTTTATCGATCAGTATCTTTTTTAATTCCTTTATTCTCGTTTGTGCAGCAATTTTGCAAGGACTTGATCAAGTATTTACTCCACTTAAGTATATTTTTTTCGGACTCGCCTTAAAGTTACTTGGCAATTGGTTACTCATTCCGGCAATTGGCCTTATCGGTGCAGCGATATCCACGGTTCTCGGACTTGCGGTCATCGCTATTTTATTAGTAAGAAGTGTACATAAAAAAGTGAAGCTAATGTCAACCTTCACTTTTATTATGCCTCGAGTCGTCGTGGGAGTCATCGTGATGAGCACTTGTCTTCAATTATGGCAATTACTGTTTTCAACGTTTGAAAACAGTAGAATGGTAAGTACATTCGTTGCCATATTTGGAGTCGCGCTCGGTGGATGCGTATATATTTACTTTATTTGGCGGATGAAGTTATTGAATGATGAAGAGTTGGGTCTGTTGCCATTCGCAAATCGGTTCGTGCGCAATCAAAAAGAAAAAGGTGATACGGATGAATGAATTATTAATTATTGGTCTTGGTGCCGGGCAGCTTGATCAAATGCCACTCGGCGTTTATAAGCAATTAAAAAATACAGGGCGGCCACTATTTTTGAGAACGAAGGAACATCCAGTAGTAGAAGAGCTTATTGATGAACAGATTGCTTTTTCTTCGTTTGATGAAATATACGAAAAGCATGATCAATTTGCGGCAGTTTATGAAGAAATAGCTGAAACGCTTTTGGAGAGAGCGGCGGAATCTGATCTCATCTATGCAGTTCCAGGCCACCCGCTAGTCGCGGAAAGAACGGTCCAATTATTAATGGAAAGGGGTGCCGCTCGTGGAATTGACGTGAAAATTGGCGGCGGCCAAAGCTTCTTGGATAGTTTGTTTACAGCAGTAAAAGTTGATCCAGTTGACGGATTTCAGCTATTGGACGGTACAATGCTCCGCAAGGAAGACATTATGATTCACCAGCATATTATTATTTCACAAGTGTTTGATGCTTTTATCGCATCTGATGTGAAATTAACATTAATGGATAAATACCCTGATGATTATCCGGTGACGATTGTAACAGCGGCTGGAAGTGAGTGGGAAGAAGTAAAAGAAATCCCGCTTTTTGAATTGGATCGTCAAGTCGAGCTATCAAACTTAACTAGCTTGTATGTTCCTCCGATTCCATCTCGGGAATATGCATACAAAGAATTTTCTACATTGCGAGAAATCATAGCTGAACTAAGAGGACCGAAAGGCTGTCCCTGGGATAAAAAACAGACACATCAGTCATTGAAAAAATATTTAATTGAGGAATCGTATGAATTGCTTGAGGCGATTGATCACGATGATATTGATGATATGACAGAGGAACTCGGTGATGTCTTGCTTCAAGTTCTGCTCCATGCTCAAATTGGTGAAGATGATGGAATGTTTTCAATCGAGGATGTAATTGAGTCGATTAGTGAAAAAATGATTCGACGTCATCCTCATGTTTTTGGAAATGCCAAGGCTGATTCACCAGCGGAAGTAAAGGAAAATTGGGAAAAGATTAAGGCTGCTGAAAAAGGAGCAAATAAAGAAAAGGTAACGTTGCTTGCGACTGTTGGAAAAGGATTGCCAGCCTTATTAAAGGCGTACGAATATCAAAAGGAAGCGGGAAAGGTCGGGTTTGATTGGGACCAACCGGGTCCTGCTATTGAAAAAGTTCGTGAAGAATTGCAGGAATTTGAATTGGAGTTAGCGAATG
Organism: Bacillus sp. FJAT-50079; assembly: GCF_018343515.1. Taxonomy (GTDB): domain Bacteria; phylum Bacillota; class Bacilli; order Bacillales; family Bacillaceae_C; genus Lederbergia. The sequence continues at coordinate 51,700 of NZ_JAGYPD010000011.1, forward strand.
ACAATCAACAGGAGCAGTTGAACGAGTTAGGTGATCTTCTTTTTGCTGTGATTAATGTATCGCGCTTGGCAGGTATTCATCCCGAAGAGGCATTGCAAACAGCAAATGATAAATTTTCAAAACGATTTTCATATGTAGAGATGAAAGTCCTAGAGAGCGGAAAGCCTTTCGAGGAATTTGATTTAGTGCAATTGGATCAGTTTTGGAATGAGGCGAAAACAAGGGAAGTTAGGAGTGTGTCAGATGGCGACAATGAGATTAGATAAATATTTAAAAGTATCTCGGCTAATTAAAAGGCGGACACTGGCAAAAGAGGTTGCGGATAAAGGCCGAATCACGGTAAATGGCCAGGTCGCAAAGGCAAGTTCGAACGTAAAGATTGGTGATGAGCTAACGATTCAATTCGGTCAAAAGCTTGTGACGGTCAAAGTAAATGAATTACAAGAATCAACGCGAAAAGAAGATGCAGCTAGCCTTTATACGATTGTGAAAGAAGAACGGCTTGATGAAGGGAATCATTAAAATGTAAGATGATCATCCCCTTTTCCATTTCTATTTTTCTAATCAGGGCTTGTTCTATTTATCCCTCATTATTCATAGGAATATATTAAAATGAGTTCGGAAATGAGGGATAGGAATGAGCCAATTTTATGAGCAAACTTCCGGAGGAAAAGGCCCGGCACCCGAGCATGATATTGTAATGCGAGGGCGGAGGGTGATTGATATAACGGGCGTTAAACAAGTAGAAAGCTTTGATAATGAAGAGTTCTTGCTTGAAACAACGATGGGTTTTTTAGCGATTCGCGGACAAAATTTACAAATGAAAAACTTAGACGTTGATAAGGGAGTTGTTTCAATCAAAGGTAGAGTGTATGATCTCGTCTATCTCGATAATCATGACGGGGAGAAGGCCAAAGGCTTTTTTGGCAAGTTATTTCGATGAGTCTATCCGTTCAATTTTATACGATGCTTGCCATGATTGCCATGGGAAGCTTTTTTGGTGCCACACTAGACACGTATCAACGATTTTTAAAGCGAGGAGAGCGGAAAAAGATCATTGTCTTTATCAACGATATTTTATTTTGGCTTGTCCAAGGGTTGATCGTTTTCTATGTTCTTTTTCTTGTTAATTATGGGGAACTCCGCTTTTATTTAGCTGTCGCTTTATTATGTGGCTTTGCGGCATATAACGCTCTAATAAAAAGCACGTATCTTCGCTTGCTTGAATGGATGATTTCCTTTGTTCAAGCATCGGCTAGGTTTATCTATCGATTGTTTTTACTCATCATCTACAAACCGATAAAAGGGCTTATTATTCTTCTTATTAGTATAGTCCTATTCATATACCGGCTTCTTTTAGGGGTTGTAAAAGTAATAGGGAAAGTGTTATTATGGTTGGTAAAGATTATCTTTTACCCTATATTCCTAATAGGCAAAGGAATATGGAAACTCGTTCCTAAACGAGCGAAGCGTTATATTGAATTTATTTATCATTGGTTAACTCGCTATTACACGATCGTAAAGCGTGTGATACGTAAAGGGATTGGAATGATGAACAAGCTATTCCGTAAATAAATAGAAGGAGGCGTTAGGATGGGTGTGGAAAAGAGAAGACCGATTGCTTCACTAGAGACAAATTATATGAAGCAGCAGGAAGTTTCGATGAGGAGAGCGGCTAAAAGGAAAAAGCTTCTAATTCGTCGCTTATCCGCATTTCTCATCCTAGTGCTTACTTTATCTTATTTAATTTTGTCCGCCTTTATTTCAAGCAATAAAGTTCTTGAAGCTAAGAAGGAAGAAAAGCAACTGTTGGAAGAGACGCTTGCCAAACTGGAGAAAAAGCAACTTACGTTGGAAAATGAAATTGTCAAATTGAATGACGATGACTATATTGCTAAATTGGCAAGAAGCGAGTATTTCCTCTCCGAAAAAGGTGAAGTTATTTTTAATATTCCAGATCCAAAGGAAGAAGAGGAGGAAGAAAAGGTGCCTTATTGACACCTTTTTTCTAAATCCTATATAATATAGTATAAGTGTAGTTTTTAAACTTTAAGGAGGATAAATTTTTTTATGTCGATCGAAGTAGGCAGCAAGGTACAAGGAAAAATAACAGGCATTACTCATTTTGGTGCGTTTGTGGAATTACCCGGCGGTTCAACAGGACTTGTTCACATTAGTGAAGTAGCCGACAATTATGTAAAGGATATTAACGAGCATTTAAAAGTTGGTGAAGAAGTTCTCGTTAAGGTGTTAAATGTTGAAAGTGATGGAAAAATCGGTTTATCGATCCGCAAAGCAAAGGATCAGCCGCCAGCTCAATCCCAATCTCAATCGAGCCAGCGACCGCGTCAAAATAGAAATAACGATTTCCGTCCAAAAGAAAGCTTTGAACAAAAAATGAATAAGTTTTTAAAGGATAGTGAAGATCGTCTTTCTTCATTAAAGCGCAACACAGAATCCAAGCGTGGTGGGCGTGGCGCAAGGCGAGGTTAACTTGCTGTCTGTTTTTTTTTATACATTAGGCAAATCCAATTAATGGATTTGCCTTTTTTTTATTTGAAAGACATGGTCACAAAAATATTCGAAACGAAATGTATTTGACCTTATCTTATTAAGATAAGTCGTTAAGAAGAAAGTTGACAGAAAATACTGAGAGGATTTGTCCATCATCAAGCCATTGAAGGACAAAACAGAGGAGGAAAGTGGAAAATGCCCAAATAAGTCGAACGTTTTTTTCTTTCCCTGCATCAAAGTGACAAAATTTTAAGGGGGTCCACTTTATAATGAGAGCAATATACATAAATAGGGAGTGGTAAAGATGGAACGCGGAGATCGCAGTCTGGTTGAGTCAACGGTCAGTATGGACTTGGAGAAGACAGGATGGGATATGGCAGAAGGACTGAGGAAGATGCAACAAAAAATTGAATATGTATTGTTTCAAAAAGGCATCGCCTTATTCATCGTTGCGATCTTGCTGGGACGAGCCTTGATCTTATCCCATTTAACCCCCTTTTCCTTACCATTTTTTGCAGCAGTGTATATGTTACGGAGGGACAAAGCTCCACTCGTTTTAATCGGCTTACTGTGTGGTGCACTAACTTTGTCCGTTGGAAAAGCAGCCTATTCACTTCTTCTATGCATCGGCTTCCTTTTAACCTTTCAACTCCTTAAAGGATTATTAAAAAATCCGCTAAAGGCCTTGCCATATTTCGTTTTATGCTTAACATTCTTCACTACATGCGGCTTTTCGTATATTCAAAATGGACAACAGCTTACTCGTTACGATGGGCTAATGGCCGGTGTAGAGGCGGGATTGTCATATGTACTTGTATTTATCTTCGTACAAAGCATTCCTTTCTTCGCATCCTTCACCAAGAGAAAAGCGCTTAAAACAGAAGAAGTCATTAGCTTAATTATTATGCTGGCGTCAATTATGACAGGTACGATTGGCTGGGCCGTTTACGGATTGTCGATTGAGCATATTCTTTCACGCTATCTCGTCATTTTATTTGCTTTTACCGCAGGAGCAGCCGTTGGATCAACAGTTGGTGTCGTCACAGGTTTAATCTTTAGCCTTGCTAGTATCTCAAGTCTGTTTCAAATGAGTTTGCTTGCATTTGCAGGCTTGCTTGGCGGTTTATTAAAGGAGGGGAGGCGTATTGGTACGGCTTTAGGTCTCCTGGTTGCAACGCTATTAATTGGTTTGTATGGAGAAACAAACGCTTCACTTATGACGACATTGTATGAGTCTTTTGCTGCAATCTTCTTATTGCTCATTACGCCCTTAAGTTTTACAGAAAAGCTCGCTCGTCATATACCGGGTACACCCGAACACGCCCAAGATCAACAGCTCTATGCGAAGAAAATTCGTGACATTACCGTTCGCAGAGTTGAACAATTTTCCTCTGTTTTTCAAGCGCTGTCAAATAGCTTTTCGCAGCCAGAACAATGGCAAGAAGCCGAAAATGAACAACAAGAGTTTGATCTATTCCTTAGTAATGTGACTGAAAAAACATGTCAAACTTGTTTCAAAAAAAATCAATGCTGGGGAAATCGCTTTGATAAAACGTATGATTTAATGGACAGGGTTATGCATGGAATGGATGAAAATACTGGTACGATTCCGTCACCTTTATATAGAGAGCTGGACAAGCATTGCAATCGAGCAAATAAAGTACGGGATACGATCCATCAAGAGTTAGCAATGCTCCAGGCGAATCAGCATTTGAAAAAGCAAGTTCAGGAAAGTAGAAAACTTGTAGCTGAACAACTGCTCGGTGTTTCCGAAGTCATGGGTGATTTTGCAAAGGAGATGAAGAAAGAGAGAGAAAACCATCATCGTCAAGAAGAAGTGATTCTCGATGCTTTGCAAGAATTTGGAGTGGAGGTGGATCAGGTTGAAATATATAGTTTAGAAGTGGGAAATGTTGATATTGATATTACGATTCCGAATGATAAAGGATACGGAGAATGTGAAAAAATCATCGCCCCGCTTTTATCGGATATCGTTAGAGAAACGATTGTTGTTCATCATAAAGATTTTACCCAATCAACATCTGGAAACTGCTATGTAACGTTCCGATCAGCAAAGGCATACGTCGTTGAGACGGGAGTAGCCCATGCGGCAAAAGATGGAGGCTTTCTTTCTGGGGATAGCTATTCAATTATGGAGCTCGGGCCGGGAAAGTATGCGGTTGCGATTAGTGACGGGATGGGAAATGGGGAGAGAGCCCATCATGAAAGCAGTGAGACATTAAAGCTTTTGCAAAAAATACTCCAATCCGGCATAGAAGAAAAAGTGGCAATTAAATCTGTGAATTCAGTGTTATCGCTGCGCTCGACAGATGAAATTTTCTCCACATTGGATTTAGCTATTATTGATTTGCATAGTGCCGAAGTAAAGTTTTTGAAAATTGGTTCAACTCCGAGTTTTATTAAAAGAGGATCGAAGATTATGAAGGTCGAAGCAGGAAATTTACCAATGGGAATTTTGCAGGAGTTTGATGTCGATGTGGTTTCCGAACAGTTAAGGGCAGGGGATTTATTAATTATGATGAGCGATGGGATTTTTGAAGGGCCGAAGCATGTGGAAAATTATGATGTGTGGATGAGAAGAAAGTTGCGAGAAATGGAAACAGAGGACCCGCAGGCTGTTGCGGACTTAATTATGGAGGAAGTAATTCGAACGCGTTCGGGTGTCATTGCTGATGATATGACGATTGCGGTATTACAAATCAATCATAATACACCGAAATGGGCGGCAATTCCAGCCCATCGCCGTAAAGCAAAAATATCGTAAGGAAGCTGGCTGTCAAAACTATCTGAATCGTATAAAAAACCTGTGATTAGGCGAGGCTGTTACCATTATGCAATAACGATACTTATTGCAATATTGGAGGGCAAAGTATGAAAAAAGGATGCTTGAAGCAAATTTTGCTAATTACTGACGGTTGTTCTAATCAAGGTGAGGATCCGGTAGCAATGGCAGCGCTTGCGAGAGAAAGCGGGTTAACTGTTAACGTGATTGGGGTGATCGAAGACGATGTGATCGAGGAAAAAGGAGTACAGGAAATAGAGGAAATTGCCAGTGCTGGAGGTGGTATTAGCCAAATCGTATATGCGGAGCAACTTTCGCAAACCGTTCAAATGGTTACGAGAAAAGCAATGACGCAAACGTTACAAGGGGTCGTTAATAAAGAGCTAAGACAAATTTTGGGAAATGAGAAAAAATTAGAAGAGTTACCACCTGAAACGCGAGGAGAAGTAATGGAGGTGGTCGATGAACTTGGGGAGACGGCCGATTTACGTGTGCTTATCATGATTGATACAAGTGCTAGTATGAAACATAAATTGCCAACGGTAAAAGAGGCATTGCTTGATTTATCATTGAGTTTGAACGCTAGAACGGGAAATAATGAATTTGCTGTATTAGTATTTCCCGGGAAAAGAAAAGAAGTAGAAAAGCTGATGGAGTGGACGCCACATTTAAATACGTTAACAAATATTTTTCCGAAGCTTGCTGTTGGCGGTATTACCCCGACAGGTCCAGCATTGCGTGAAGCGAGGAGCTTCTTTGAGGAAAAACGTTCCTTAAGGAGGCGGATTTTAGGTGATCATCAATCATTCATGGAAGAATCAATGTAACCTGCCTTCTGGAACCATTGTCCAAGGAAAGTGGAACAAACAAAACTACCAGATCATGAGGAAACTCGGTGAAGGAGCAAATGGAGTTGTTTATTTAGCGAACAGCAAACGGGGGTACGTCGCTTTAAAAATAAGCAATGACAGTTTTTCCATTATGTCTGAGGTAAATGTGCTGAAGGAGCTCGCAAAGGTTCAGGGATCTGTCCTTGGACCTTCTTTATTTGATGTAGATGACTGGGGAAGATATGGAATTCATTACTATTATTATGTGATGGAGTATATTCACGGTTCAGATCTACTTTCGTTTATCCAACAAAAAGGTCATTCATGGGCAGTTGTAATGATTGCTCAACTATTAGATGTTTTAGATAAATTACATCAAGAGGGATGGATATTTGGCGACATCAAACCTGAAAATTTAATCGTAACAAAAAGCCCAGCTACGATTCGGTGTATTGACGTTGGTGGGACAACAAAAACGGGGCGAGCGATTAAGGAATTTACAGAGTTTTATGATCGTGGTTATTGGGGATTAGGATCAAGGAAAGCAGAGCCAGCCTATGATTTGTTTTCTGTCGCATTATTAATGATTCACTTGTTTTATCAGAGGCGATTTACAAAAAAGGAAGCTGGGCATAAGCAGCTCGTTGATATCGTTCAATCCCATTCGGAGCTCAGAAAATATGAATGGCCATTAAGAAGGGCCCTAGGTGGAGAGTATGAAAGTGCACAAGTGATGCGGACGGAACTGCTAGCTGCCGCTAGGGGGGAGCAGCGAGTACAAAAGACTTCAATCAATAAAAGTAATATACTTGAAACAAGCATGATGATATTCGTAACGATTATGATTTATATTGTGTACATTGTACAATCTTTATCACTATGAAGGCTCAATTTTTTCATTTAAAATCTATAAGCTAAATCGCTATATGGAAAGAGAAGGAAATGGTAAAATAGAATTCAAGACATTGACAGAGGAATGAATGATGATGCATGAATTTGAAACCAAAACCGTGAAGTTTGTAAAGAAGCACTCACTTATTCAACCGGGTGACTATATTCTTGTTGCTGTGTCCGGTGGTCCGGATTCAATGGCACTCCTTCACTTTCTTACTAAAAAGCAAAAGCAATTAGGCATTACAATTGCCTGTGTCCATGTTGACCATATGCTCAGGGGAAGCGAATCACTGGATGATCTTGAATATGTAAAGGCATACTGCGATCTGCATCATATCATCTTTAAAGCAAAATCGATTAATATAAAAGAAAAAATGAAGCAGGATAAGACGGGGGTACAGCTAGCGGCCAGGACATACCGTTATCAATACTTTAAAGAAGTGATGGCTGAGCTTGGGGCAAATAAATTAGCTGTTGCTCAACATGCTGACGACCAAATCGAGACGATTCTTATGCGATTAACGAGAGGAAGCAGCGGGATGGCTAGGGCGGGGATTCAAACAAAAAGACCTTTTGGCAATGGAGAACTGATTCGTCCTCTTCTAGCTATAACAAAAGATATGATTGAACAATATTGTAAGGAAAAGAAACTAGACCCGCGTCATGATCCGAGCAACCAAAAGCATCTATATACGAGGAATCGATTTAGAATGAAAGTAATTCCTTTTTTAAAACGGGAAAACCATCAAGTAGAGGTGCACTTTCAAAGATTTAGTGAAGAGCTAACAGAAGATGAACAATATTTGCAGACGCTTGCTAAAGAGCAAATGAAAGAGATTTGTCAAAAATTTGATGACAAAGATATTGTATTGAAAATCCCTGCATTTAACTCAATGCCTTTGCCTTTACAAAGGAGGGGGATTCATCTAATATTAAACTATCTTTATCAGCATAAAGTGCCTGATTTATCAGCACACCATTTTGATGCAATCAATAAGCTCCTTAAGGGTTTCAACCCATCGGGGCAATTGAACTTACCATCCGGTTTAAAAGTGATTCGTACATACGAACAATGCACATTTACATTTAAAAAGCGTGAGATCCAACCGGGATACTCATTTACATTATCAGTTGGTGAAGTGCTCACACTTCCAAATCAAATGACGTTTCGATTCGAGGAAAACCGAGGCGATTGTTTAAAAAAGGGAGAAAATCAACTTGTGATTAATCCCGACGATATCGAGCTACCATTAATTATTCGGACGAGAAAGCCTGGCGATCGTATCCGAGTGAAAGGAATGGAAGGTTCAAAAAAGCTAAAAAACCTTTTCATTGATATGAAGGTTGATGTGCATGAACGGGCAGGATGGCCAATTGTCACTGATACACAAGGGAAAATCCTCTGGATCCCCGGATTGAAAAAATCTTGCTATGATATATCTCCGGATAAAGAATCCTTTTATTACAATATATTTTTCAACTATAACGAAACATTTTCTGGGAGGAAATGAAGTAATGAAGCATGATATTGAAAAGGTCCTCATATCAGAGGAAGAGATTAACGACAAAATTAAAGAAATTGCAGCTCGATTAACAGAAGAGTACGATGGGAAATTTCCGCTCGCGATTGGTGTTCTTAAAGGAGCAACCACATTTATGACAGACTTACTGAAGCGAGTAGATACATATTTAGAAATTGATTATATGGATGTATCAAGCTACGGAAGCTCAACTGTTTCTTCAGGAGAAGTAAAAATATTAAAAGATTTAAATACCGCAGTCGAAGGCAGAGATGTTCTTATTATCGAGGATATTATCGATAGTGGCTTAACATTAAGTTATTTAGTTGATTTGTTTCATTATCGCAAAGCGAAATCAATTAAGATTGTTACCCTACTTGATAAGCCAACAGGTCGCAAGGCGGACATTAACGCTGACTACGTTGGTTTTGAAGTGCCGGATGCTTTCGTTGTAGGGTATGGATTGGATTACGCTGAAAAATACCGCAATCTCCCGTATATTGGTATACTAAAGCCAGAAATATATGGAAAGAATGAAGAGTAAGTTAACATTGAAAAAAGATACGAAATGTTGTAAAGGCAGAAACGTCTATGATACTATTGAATATAGTTTTTTCAGCGTGGGAGGAGGTATGTCATGAATCGGATATTTAGAAATACAATCTTTTATTTACTCATTTTTCTAGTACTGATTGGAATTGTAAGCTGGTTTAACAATGGAAATGAGTCAACAGAACCGATATCTTATGATCAATTTGTTACCCATTTGGAAAATGGTGACATTAAAGAGTTTTCCATGCAGCCTGAACGAGGGGTTTATGTTATTAAAGGCCAACTTGTAGGTGCTGAAGAAGGAAAGCAATTTCTTACGTATGTGATGAATAGTCCAGCTATGCTGGATCGAATAGATGCGGCATCATCGAAAGTAACGGTCATGCCTGCCAAAGAAACGAGTGGTTGGGTTTCATTTTTTACAATGATTATTCCATTCGTCATTATCTTTATCCTCTTCTTCTTCCTGATGAATCAAGCTCAGGGTGGGGGAAGCAAGGTGATGAGCTTCGGTAAAAGTAAAGCGAAACTTTACACCGAAGAAAAGAAAAAGGTCCGCTTCAAAGATGTTGCGGGCGCAGATGAGGAGAAACAGGAGCTCGTTGAAGTTGTCGAATTCCTAAAAGACCCTCGTAAGTTTTCTGACATTGGTGCGCGCATCCCTAAAGGGGTACTTTTAGTTGGACCACCTGGTACGGGGAAAACGTTATTAGCGCGAGCTGTTGCTGGAGAATCTGGTGTACCATTCTTCTCCATCAGTGGTTCCGATTTCGTTGAAATGTTCGTCGGTGTCGGTGCATCACGTGTCCGTGATTTATTTGAAAATGCTAAGAAAAATGCACCTTGTATCATCTTTATTGATGAAATTGATGCAGTAGGTCGTCAGCGTGGTGCTGGTCTTGGTGGTGGTCATGATGAACGTGAACAAACATTGAACCAATTGCTCGTTGAAATGGACGGCTTTGGTGCAAATGAAGGAATCATCATTATTGCTGCGACGAACCGACCGGATGTTCTTGACCCGGCATTGCTTCGTCCAGGACGTTTTGATAGACAGATTACAGTAGATCGACCAGATGTTAAGGGTCGTGAAGCAGTATTGCATGTACATGCACGAAATAAGCCACTAGATGAATCCGTCGATATCAAGACGATTGCTACAAGAACTCCTGGTTTCTCTGGTGCAGACTTAGAAAACTTATTAAATGAAGCAGCACTTGTTGCCGCTCGTAGAAATAAAAAGAAAATCGATAAATCCGACATTGATGAAGCAACTGACCGAGTAATCGTAGGAACGGCCAAGAAAAGTCGAGTTATTTCCGAGAAAGAACGGAATATTGTTGCGTACCATGAAGGTGGACATACGGTCATCGGGCTTGTGTTAGATGATGCTGATGTTGTTCATAAGGTTACAATTGTTCCACGTGGTCAAGCCGGAGGATATGCAGTTATGCTTCCGAGGGAAGATCGTTACTTCATGACAAAACCGGAATTACTGGATAAAATTACAGGACTTCTCGGTGGTCGTGTTGCGGAAGAAATTACTTTTGGAGAAGTATCAACAGGTGCGCATAATGACTTCCAACGTGCAACGGGTATTGCTCGTAAAATGGTGATGGAATATGGAATGAGTGATAAGCTCGGACCATTGCAATTTGGACAGCCGCAAGGTGGTCAAGTTTTCCTTGGTCGTGACTTGCATAATGAACAAAACTATTCGGAAGCGATCGCTCATGAGATTGATTTAGAAATTCAAAGCATTATTATGGATTGCTACAATCGTGCTAAGAAAATTTTACTTGAGAATCAAGATAAACTCATCTTAATTGCGAAAACTTTGTTAGAGGTTGAGACATTAGATGCGAAGCAGATCAATCATCTTTTTGAACATGGTACAATGCCAGATGAAGATTTAGTAACAAATGAATCTGACTCTGCTGTATCTAATGAGCAGACAGAGCTACAAGAGGAAATTGGCGATATGGAGATAGGCGAAAAACGTGATGACGATGTGCTAAAAGATCCTCCACCAATGGATTCTTATGGAGATGGGAACGCTCATGAAAAACTTGGACCGACAAAACAACCAGATGATAAGAAAGAATAATTATACAAAAAAACACCGTTCTTAGTTAACGGTGTTTTTTGTATAAATTGCCCCAACACTTAGCAGCTTCCTGAGTAATATTCGTATGTAATTAGTTGTAAAGGAAATGAATCAGCCTTAAAAGGGCAAGTGAGCTCCTCTTTTTCTAGACATCAAAGTAAATTATAGGTATGATGTTTGAAGTGAAAAAGTCTCTAATAAAGTGGTGAGCATGTTGATTTTTGTTCTTGATGTTGGAAATACAAATATTGTGCTAGGTGTATATGAGCAAGATCATTTAAAATATCATTGGCGAATTGAAACGAGCCGTCACAAAACGGAAGATGAGTTTGGCATGGCAATTAAAGCATTATTTGAACATGTTGGCCTCCGTTTTAGTGATATAAATGGAATTATCATTTCATCGGTTGTACCCCCAATTATGTTTACGCTCGAGAAAATGTGCCATAAATATTTTCAGGAAAAGCCTTTAATCGTTGGACCAGGAATTAAGACCGGATTAAATATAAAATACGAAAATCCACGCGAAGTTGGAGCAGACCGTATCGTCAATGCAGTTGCCGGAATTGCGAATTATGGCAATCCATTAATCATTGTTGATTTTGGCACAGCGACGACGTTTTGTTATATCAATGAAAAAAGCGAGTACATGGGTGGTGTTATTGCTCCCGGAATAGGTATTTCAACGGAAGCTCTATATTCTAAGGCTGCTAAACTTCCTAGAATCGAAATCACTCACGTAGATGAAATTCTTGGGAAAAATACTGTTTCTGCGATGCAGGCGGGGATTTTATTTGGATTTGTTGGACAGGTGGAAGGGATTGTCACGCGTTTAATTGAGCAAAGTAAGGAAAAGCCGACCGTCATTGCAACAGGTGGATTGGCTAACTTAATTGCGACAGAAACAAAGATGATCGACATTGTTGATCAAGATTTAACATTAAAAGGACTACAATTAATTTATCAAAGAAATGTAAATGGATGAAAGGTGGTTTCCTTGTGAGTGATTATTTAGTGAAAGCACTTGGATTTGATGGGCAAGTCCGTGCATATGCGACACAAATGACAGAAACAGTTAATGAAGCACAGCGCAGACACTATACTTGGCCAACTGCATCCGCAGCGCTTGGCCGAGGGATGATTGCTGGCGCAATGATGGGTGCGATGTTAAAAGGGGAAGAAAAGATTACAGTTAAGGTCGAAGGGGATGGTCCGCTTGGGATTATTCTCGTAGATGCCGATGCTAAAGGTCACGTTCGCGGCTATGTCACAAATCCACAAACCCATTTTGATCTGAATGAACAAGGAAAGCTCGATGTGCGGAGAGCAGTCGGTACAAACGGTACACTAACTGTTGTAAAAGATGTGGGATTACGCGATCATTTTTCAGGCCAGGTTCCACTTGTATCAGGTGAACTTGGGGAAGATTTTACGTATTATTTTGCAACTTCTGAACAAACTCCATCGTCCGTCGGTGTAGGGGTACTCGTTAATCCGGATAATACAATTTTGGCTGCGGGTGGATTTATTATTCAACTAATGCCGGGAGCAACAGAGGAAACAATCACAGAAATTGAAAAGCGTTTAGGGGAGACTACACCTGTTTCTACGATGATTCGCGAAGGGTTATCACCAGAACAAATTCTTTCGCAGTTACTCGGAGAGGAAAATGTAAAAATACTTGAAACAATGCCGATTGAATTTCAGTGCACTTGTTCTAAAGAGCGTTTTGGTAATGCGATCATTAGCCTTGGCACAGAAGAAATTCAAGAAATGATTGATGAAGACGGTAAAGCAGACGCACAATGTCATTTTTGTAATGAAACGTATCATTTTTCAAAAGAAGAATTGTCAGAACTGAAAAATGAAGCGAAGAAATAAATTTAGAAGGTAGGTCTCGTTGAAAGACTTACCTTCTTTTATTATTTTTGATTACTTATTAAACGATTTAGTTAATACTAATATTAATAGCTTTCATCATTGACATGGAAGTGCAAGCATGTTAATTTGTAAATAAACCAACAAAAATACTCGGAATTAGAGGTGGGGGAAATGGCGATTTTGGTAAATTCTATTGCGGATCTAGTGGGAAATACGCCAGTTGTAAAACTTAATCGTATGGTTGATGAAGGCAGTGCGGACGTATATGTAAAACTTGAATACATGAATCCCGGAAGCAGCGTGAAGGACAGGATTGCTTTGGCGATGATTGAAGCAGCGGAAAAAGAAGGGAAGCTTAACGCTGGAGATACGATCATTGAGCCGACAAGCGGAAATACAGGAATCGGCCTTGCGATGATTGCTGCTGCGAAAGGATATAAAGCCATTCTTGTTATGCCTGATACGATGAGTATGGAGCGGAGAAATTTACTTCGTGCTTACGGTGCTGAGCTTGTGTTGACTCCGGGTAGTGAAGGGATGAACGGAGCAATTAAAAAGGCGAATGAATTAGCCGCTGATCATGGTTATTTCGTACCCCAACAATTTGAAAACATGGCTAACCCTGAAATCCATCGCTTAACAACTGGAAAGGAAATTGTTGAGCAAATGGGTGCTGAGCTAGATGCTTTTGTTTCCGGAATTGGAACCGGTGGTACAATTACAGGTGCTGGTGAAGTATTAAAGGAAACGTATGAAAACATTAAAATTTATGCAGTCGAACCCGAAGATTCTCCTGTTCTTTCGGGTGGAAAACCGGGACCGCATAAAATTCAAGGGATTGGTGCTGGATTTGTCCCTGGTGTATTAAACACTGAAATATATGATGAAGTAATTACAATTAAAAATGAGGAAGCATTTGATTTTGCTAGAAGAGCAGCTAAGGAAGAAGGAATTCTTGGTGGGATTTCTTCAGGTGCAGCGATTTCAGCGGCACTAAAGGTAGCGAAGAAGCTTGGAAAAGGCAAAAAGGTATTAGCAGTCCTTCCGAGTAACGGGGAGCGATACTTAAGTACACCGCTTTACCAATTTGAAGATTAATTAAAAAAAGCGAGTCCATGCTGGGCTTGCTTTTTTTATGGGGAAATAGGAGCGTTATAAGTTTCTGGTTCTTTTTTATTAAAGTACTCCACTTATACATATAGATATTCAATACTAAATTCATCGTAGTTTAATCATTAAATCATAGAAGAGTATGCTGCCTCGCAGACGCCTTATGCTTTTGTTCAGTGTCTCCGTTTGATAAACTAAAGAAATAAAATTGGGAATCGGAAGGATAGAGTATGCGATGATGAGTTGTGGACCATATAAATTAAATTTTAACGAGAAAACATTGATCATGGGAATATTAAATACCACTCCAGATTCATTTTCGGACGGAGGGCGTTACAATACGAGAGAAATTGCAATTGAACATGCAAGGAAAATGGTCGCCGATGGTGCTGATATAATTGACATTGGCGGAGAATCAACAAGACCTGGACACACTCCTGTGACAGCTGAGGAAGAAAGTGAAAGGGTTGTTCCTGTAATCGAAACACTTGCTCAAACGATTGCTGTCCCACTATCAATTGATACATATAAGGCAGAGACGGCACATCGTGCGATTGCAGCGGGAGCACATATTATTAATGATATATGGGGTGCGAAAAAAGACCCGGAAATCGCTAACGTAGCAGCGCAGCATCATGTACCTATTATTTTGATGCATAATCGGGATAATCAAAATTATGATGTGTTTATACGCGATGTGCTGCATGATTTATATGAAAGTATTACGATTGCTAAAAAAGCTGGGGTAAATGATGACCAGATCATTCTTGACCCAGGCATCGGTTTTGCAAAAGGGTACAATGAGGACATTGAGATTATGAAAAACCTAGATAAAATCGTTTCGCTAGGCTACCCGGTTTTATTAGCATTATCGCGAAAAAGAATGATCGGCACAGCGCTTGATTTACCGGTTGAAGAGCGGATAGAAGGCACCGGGGCAGCTAATTGCTTTGGGATACAAAAAGGCTGCCATATGATCCGGGTTCATGATGTAAAAGAAATGAGTCGAATGGCAGCAATGACCGATGTCCTGATCGGAAAGGGTGGAGGAATTGGATAAAATTTATTTACATGAAATGGAGTTTTACGGTTACCATGGAGTTTTGAGTGAGGAAACCCGATTAGGGCAAAGGTTTCGTGTTTCTATCATTGCGGAAGTAGATCTTCGCGAAGCGGGAGAGACGGATAACTTAGAGAAAACCGTTAGTTATGCGGATATGTATGAAGTGTGTAAGGAAATTGTCGAAGGACACCCATATAAACTAATTGAAGCTGTTGCGGAAAAGATTGCTCATACTATTTTAAAAGAATATAGAAAAATCAAGCGGATAACGGTGAAGGTAATTAAACCGGATCCGCCGATACCGGGACATTATCGGTCGGTGGCAGTTGAAATAACAAGGGAGAATAAGTATGAATAATATTGCTTACCTTTCGCTGGGATCAAATATGGGTGATCGGAAAAATTGCTTAAAAATGGCAATAGATGAATTGGTGAATCACGCGCATGTGAAGATTGAGAAACTATCTTCCATCTATGAAACGGAACCGGTAGGCTACGTCGATCAAGCGAATTTCCTGAATATGGTCGTTAAAATATCTACATCATTATCAGCGCTAGAACTGCTTCGGCTTTGCTTACAAATCGAGAAAGAATTGGGAAGAGTGCGGGAGTTTCGCTGGGGACCTCGAATAATAGATCTTGACATTTTATTATATAATAACGAAAATATTATGATGGAGGCTTTGCAAATTCCTCATCCACGGATGACGGAACGGGCATTCGTCCTCATTCCATTGCTTGAGATTGATCGGGAGCTTACACTACCGAATTCAATCAAGCCATTGCTCCATACACTTAATGAAATACGTGACAAAGAAGGAGTTCAGTTATGGAAAGAGATAAATGGGGAAGGCGCATCCGAGCTTTTCGAAAATTAAAGGGATATACGCAAGAAGAACTTGCGAAACATATAGGTGTATCAGTTTCAGTGTTAGGGGAGATTGAGCGTGGTAATCGTATGCCCGCTGAACATATACTCGATAAAATATCGAACTCTCTTGATATCACGATGAAGGAACTAACACCAAAAGAAGTCGAAAAATAATAAGGAGGGGGGAATCTAGTGTTAAAAATTGGCGATATTCAAATGAAAAACCAAGTGGTACTTGCGCCGATGGCTGGCATTTGTAATTCGGCCTTTCGTTTAACAGTGAAGGAGTTTGGGGCGGGTCTTGTCTGTGCGGAAATGATTAGTGATAAGGGAATCGTTCTTAAAAACAAAAAGACGATGAACATGCTTTATATCGATGAGCGGGAAAAACCTTTGTCATTGCAAATCTTTGGCGGAGAAAAGGAAACGCTTGTTGAGGCAGCGAAATTTGTTGATCGTAATACGAATGCAGATATTATTGATATTAATATGGGATGCCCAGTAAATAAAATTATTAAATGTGAAGCCGGTGCAAGATGGCTGCTTGAGCCAAACAAAATATACGATATGGTTTCGGCTGTTGTGGATGCGGTGGATAAGCCTGTAACGGTTAAAATGAGAATTGGTTGGGATGATGAACATATATTCGCAGTCGAAAATGCTCAAGCCGTAGAACGTGCAGGAGGAGCAGCAGTTTCAATGCATGGTCGTACTCGATTGCAAATGTATGAAGGTGTAGCGAATTGGGACGTTATCCGCGAGGTAAAACAATCAATTAATATTCCATTAATCGGAAATGGTGATGTGAAAACACCTCAGGACGCAAAGAGAATGTTAGAAGAAACAGGTGTTGACGGTGTAATGATAGGGCGTGCTGCGCTCGGAAACCCTTGGATGATTTACCAAACAGTCAAATATTTAGAAACGGGTGAGTTGACTGGTGAACCGTCCGTCCAAGAGAAAATGGACGTTTGCAAGCTTCACCTCGATCGCTTAATCGCCTTAAAAGGGGAAAACATTGCAGTCAAAGAAATGAGAAAACATGCAGCGTGGTATTTAAAAGGAATTCGCGGAAATGCGAATGTAAGAAATGCGATTAATGAGTGTAATACAAGAGCCGAGCTTGTGCACTTGCTTGATCTAATTGCAGATGGGGCAGCTGTAAAACAAGCGGTATAAAATGATTTTACACTGTCAGTTCCAAGCTGGCAGTTATTTTTTTGCATGCTGAAAGATGTCTAGATCGATATTTTTGTGTACAATAATAAAGATATATTTAAAGAAGCTGTTCAAAAAGTTTGGTAAAATGATACATCGAATTTTTCGTTAGATCATTAAATCGACCTGTATAGTTAAAATCAGATTTCGGACAAGTCTACTTTTCCTTCTTTTTGAACAATATGAAATCGGGTCATTGGATATATAAATAGATTGGAGTGTTATACATGAGTCACGAAGAATTGAATGATCAACTGCAGGTTAGACGTGATAAAATGGCGGCTATGCGTGAAGAAGGGGTGGATCCGTTTGGTAAGCGATTTGAACGGACACATACTTCACAAGAAATAAGCGAGCAATATGAACAATATACTAAAGAAGAATTGGATGAAATGGCCATCAACGTGACGATCGCCGGAAGAATTATGACGAAACGCGGAAAAGGAAAGGCTGGATTCGCTCATATACAAGATCTTCCTGGTCAAATTCAAATTTATGTACGTAAGGACGCAGTTGGGGAAGATCAATATCGTCATTTCACAACGGCGGATATCGGTGATTTAGTCGGTGTTACAGGTACGGTCTTTAAAACAAAAGTAGGAGAGCTTTCTGTTAAGGCTACTGAATTTACGTTTTTAACTAAGGCGCTACGCCCACTTCCCGAGAAGTTCCATGGTTTAAAAGACATTGAGCAAAGATATCGCCAACGTTACTTAGATTTGATTACAAATCAGGAAAGCAAAAAGACTTTTATTGGCCGCAGTAAAATTATTCAATCGATGCGTCGTTATCTTGATGGACAAGGCTTTTTAGAAGTGGAAACACCTATGCTTCATGCAATCGCAGGTGGTGCGGCAGCCCGCCCATTTGAAACTCATCATAATGCGCTAGACATGCCATTTTTCATGAGAATCGCAATAGAGCTTCATTTAAAACGCCTTATTGTCGGAGGGCTTGAAAAAGTATACGAGATTGGCCGTGTATTCCGAAATGAGGGAGTCTCAACAAGACATAACCCGGAATTTACAATGATTGAGTTATATGAAGCGTACGCAGATTATAATGATATTATGGAGTTAACGGAAAATATGATTGCTCACATCGCGAAAGATGTGCTTGGCACGACGACCGTTCAATATAATGATGAAGAAATAAACCTAGAGCCAAAATGGCGTAGACTTCATATGGTAGATGCTGTTAAAGAATACTGTGGGGTTGATTTCTGGAAGGAAATGAGCGACGAAGAAGCAATCGCGTTGGCGAAGGAGCATGGAATAGAAATTACAGAACATATGACATTTGGTCATATATTAAATGAGTTCTTTGAACAAAGAGTTGAAGAGGAGCTAATTCAGCCTACGTTTATCTATGGACATCCAGTGGAAATATCTCCGCTTGCCAAAAAGAACGAAGAAGATCCGCGCTTTACAGATCGTTTTGAATTATTTATTGTTGGCCGCGAACACGCCAATGCGTTTACAGAATTAAACGATCCGATTGATCAACGTGCTCGCTTTGAGAGTCAATTGCTTGAACGTGAGCAAGGAAACGACGAAGCTCATGAAATGGATGAGGATTTTATTGAAGCGCTAGAATATGGAATGCCTCCAACAGGTGGCTTGGGAATCGGAATTGATCGCTTAGTTATGTTACTAACAAATTCCCCTTCTATTAGAGATGTATTATTATTCCCTTTGATGAGAAAGCGGGATTAATATTAAATAGCCTCGCAAATTAGTGAGGTTTGGAATGATAAAAGAAAGGTGAGTATCTACTATTTGTAGTATCTCACCTTTTATTTTAATCTATATATCGTGTCTTTGTTTTCGATGAAAAAATAATTTGGTTTTTAGAGATAAAAGTATTGCCATAATAAAAGAAAGGTGTTATATTATTATTCGTGCTTCATTACCGACAAAACAACAAAAAAACTTTTAAAAAAGTTGTTGACATCAGGTTGTGAGGTTGGTATACTAGAAAAGTCGCCTTAAGAAGACGACAAATAAGTTTGATCTTTGAAAACTGAACGAAACGAACGTCAAGATAATTTTTAAACAATGGTTTTAACCATTGCCAGCTTATGAGCTAACAAACTTCTTTTATGAGAGTTTGATCCTGGCTCAGGACGAACGCTGGCGGCGTGCCTAATACATGCAAGTCGAGCGAATGGATGGGAGCTTGCTCCCTGAAGTTAGCGGCGGACGGGTGAGTAACACGTGGGCAACCTGCCTGTAAGACTGGGATAACTTCGGGAAACCGGAGCTAATACCGGATAATTTCTTTCCTCGCATGGGGAAAGGTTGAAAGGCGGCTTCGGCTGTCACTTACAGATGGGCCCGCGGCGCATTAGCTAGTTGGTGAGGTAACGGCTCACCAAGGCAACGATGCGTAGCCGACCTGAGAGGGTGATCGGCCACACTGGGACTGAGACACGGCCCAGACTCCTACGGGAGGCAGCAGTAGGGAATCTTCCGCAATGGACGAAAGTCTGACGGAGCAACGCCGCGTGAGTGATGAAGGTCTTCGGATCGTAAAACTCTGTTATCAGGGAAGAACAAGTATCGGAGTAACTGCCGGTACCTTGACGGTACCTGACCAGAAAGCCACGGCTAACTACGTGCCAGCAGCCGCGGTAATACGTAGGTGGCAAGCGTTGTCCGGAATTATTGGGCGTAAAGCGCGCGCAGGCGGTCTCTTAAGTCTGATGTGAAAGCCCACGGCTCAACCGTGGAGGGTCATTGGAAACTGGGAGACTTGAGTGCAGAAGAGAAGAGCGGAATTCCACGTGTAGCGGTGAAATGCGTAGAGATGTGGAGGAACACCAGTGGCGAAGGCGGCTCTTTGGTCTGTAACTGACGCTGAGGCGCGAAAGCGTGGGGAGCGAACAGGATTAGATACCCTGGTAGTCCACGCCGTAAACGATGAGTGCTAAGTGTTAGAGGGTTTCCGCCCTTTAGTGCTGCAGCAAACGCATTAAGCACTCCGCCTGGGGAGTACGGCCGCAAGGCTGAAACTCAAAGGAATTGACGGGGACCCGCACAAGCGGTGGAGCATGTGGTTTAATTCGAAGCAACGCGAAGAACCTTACCAGGTCTTGACATCCTCTGACAACCTTAGAGATAAGGCGTTCCCCTTCGGGGGACAGAGTGACAGGTGGTGCATGGTTGTCGTCAGCTCGTGTCGTGAGATGTTGGGTTAAGTCCCGCAACGAGCGCAACCCTTGATCTTAGTTGCCAGCATTTAGTTGGGCACTCTAAGGTGACTGCCGGTGACAAACCGGAGGAAGGTGGGGATGACGTCAAATCATCATGCCCCTTATGACCTGGGCTACACACGTGCTACAATGGATGGTACAAAGGGCTGCAAGACCGCGAGGTTTAGCCAATCCCATAAAACCATTCTCAGTTCGGATTGCAGGCTGCAACTCGCCTGCATGAAGCCGGAATCGCTAGTAATCGTGGATCAGCATGCCACGGTGAATACGTTCCCGGGTCTTGTACACACCGCCCGTCACACCACGAGAGTTTGTAACACCCGAAGTCGGTGGGGTAACCCTTTTGGGAGCCAGCCGCCGAAGGTGGGACAGATGATTGGGGTGAAGTCGTAACAAGGTAGCCGTATCGGAAGGTGCGGCTGGATCACCTCCTTTCTAAGGAATATTGTTGGCAGCTAGGCCAACAAAAA
>NZ_JAGYPD010000012.1:0-10000 GCF_018343515.1 Bacillus sp. FJAT-50079
GATCCAACGTCATATCTGGCAAGATTACTTGGATGTAGCTGAGGACTTACGACACAATCATGAAATTAAAGAAATATACGGAAAGCGTAAAGAGACGATTGAACGTGTCTTTGCCGATGCCAAAGAAAAGCATGGCATGCGCTGGACAACCTTAAAAGGTATTAAAAAATTGTCCATGCAGGCGATGCTGACTTTTGCTGCCTTAAATCTTAAGAAGTTGGCCAGTTGGACATGGAAAACGCCAACCATCGCTTAATAAGAACCAAAATGGAAAGCTGAAATGAACTTTTTCACAGATTTAACCTGAATTAATAGGAAAAGGGTTGGAAATCAAAATGATTTCCAACCCTTTTGTTATTTCTAACTATAATGTGAGCAGTAAACACCGTTGATTTACGTTCTGATCGGGCGGTGAACAGGAGTTGGTAACGAAGCCGTTGCCACACAATATAGCAATTTTAGGCTCCGTTCCTTACATACGTCCCACCTATGCCGCTTTTCACTTCAATCAACTAAACATATTTCTGTTCAAATATCACTTACTTAACTAAATGGAAAATCTTAATTCAACCTATCTATTATTAAGTAGCTACCCTTTTTGCATTTACTTTTTCACTTTCTTTCTCCGTTTGTACTGGAGATTTCACCCTTTTAATGAACAGTGCAAGAACAAGAGCAATCGCAGCTATTAAAGTTGAAATGAAGAAAGCATGTGTGATCCCGGCTAACATCGCCTCATTTAAAATTTGGTTCTGTATTTCTGCAGCTGCCTCAGCAGATGGTTGCGCTCCGCCCTCAGCAAGCTTAGCCATCGCATTTGCGGCTAATTCCTCTGCACGGCTCTCAGTACGCGTATTCATCACAGTTACTAATAAAGCTGTACCAATCGCCCCAGAAACTTGCTGAAGTGTATTGTTCATCGCTGTTCCATGTGGATTCATCTTCATAGGAAGTTGGTTCATCCCATTCGTCATTACTGGCATCATAACCATGGAAAATCCAAACATCCGAAACGTATATAAAAACATGAGATAAGAATAACTTGTTTCCGCTGTGACAGTACTAAATAAATATGTCGTAATGATCGTTATCGAAAGTCCAGTGATGGCGAGTGCTTTTGCACCATATTTATCAAATAAACGTCCTGTAATTGGAGACATAATTCCCATTACCAATGCCCCCGGAAGCATTAATAATCCCGCGTCCATTGGCGAAATGCCTCGGATCGTTTGCACATAAATCGGAGTAAGGATCATTCCCGAAAACATTGAGATCGATATAACGATGGAAATGGCTGATGATAAGGCAAACATCGGATGTTTATAAATTCGAAACTCAAGCATTGGATCGTCTAATCGTAATTGGCGCCATATAAATGTAATGAGTGCAATCGTTCCAATTGAGAGGGTAGCTATGACAATTGGTGCACTCCAACCTACTTCCGGATCTCCTGCCGAGCTAAAACCGTATAATAAACTTCCAAAAGCGATACTTGATAAAACAAGTGAACTAAAATCGAGCTTCATATCACGTTGCGGTGTTATATTTTTCAGCTTTATTATCGCCAAAAGCAATGTAATAACTGCAAATGGCAATACAACATAAAACAAAGTTCTCCATTCATAATGCTCGATCAAATAACCAGATAAAGTCGGACCAATTGCTGGTGCGGCGATCATTACCAGACCGAATAACCCCATTGCCGCTCCTCTTTTTTCTATCGGAAAGGCTGTTAACATCACGTTCATTAATAATGGCATCATGATGGCAGATCCCGATGCTTGAATCATCCGTCCCGCGAGCAACACTGCAAACGATGGAGAAAAGCATGCTAATAATGTCCCCAGCGTAAATAATGTCATCGCTGTAATAAAAATTCTTCGATTAGAAAAGCGCTGAATAAAAAAAGCACTTGCTGGAATCAATATACCGTTTACGAGCATATATCCAGTGGCTAACCATTGAACTGTCGTACTCTTCACGTCAAACTCAGTCATAATTGACGGAAGTGCAATATTTATCAGTGTATTATTTAAAAAAGAAACGAAAGCTCCAATAAATAAAATAGCAATCATTCCATAAGGTGGTTTCTTATGCATTGCTTGAATGTCCATATAATTCCTCCAAAAGATGAATTCAAATTAATTACTTACCTATTCTATACCCGAGGTATAAAAAAATCAACACATATTCTAATGTTTTTTACAAACATTGTATTTACAGGCGTTTAACGTTATAATAATAAATATACTGATGGTATAAAAGGAGATTTTTATGAACCCTCGTAAAAAACAAATTGTAGATGCAGCCCATCGTTTATTTATTGAAAAAGGATTTGCATCAACGTCAATTCAAGATATTTTAAAAGAAGCAAAAATTTCCAAGGGAACTTTTTATAATCATTTCACTTCTAAAAACGAGTGTTTAATCGCCATTTTAGAACACGTGCAAGAAATTTCCGATCAAAAGCGATGTGAACTATTGATCGGGAAATCAAAAGACGATCAAGACGTATTTGCTAAGCAATTAGCCGTTCGGATGAAAATGCATCACGAACATAATCTCTTTTCTATTTTGTCCACTGTTTTTCATTCCAACGATGAAGATTTAAAATTATTTATAAAAAAGCAGCATATGCAAGAGATGCAATGGACAGCGGAAAGAATTATTGATTTATTTGGTGTTAATTCAAGAAAATATGCGGTCGATAATGCGGTGATTTTATTAGGCATGATTCAAAACCTGTTTTTTGTCTGGAGATTGCGAGCAAAAACAGGTCGAACACCTGAAGAAGTCATTCAATTTGCCTTAAGAAGAATCAAAGTAATCATCGAAGATCAGATGAAGCTAGACGATGCTTTTTATCCAGAAAATTGGCTTGAGCATTACCATCATTCGATATTGGCCGAACCGGAGAAATTAAAACAACATGTCATTACACAGTTTCAAGGATTTTTAACTAAAATCGAAGAAGATAATGCGATCCCTGCTAAAAGCAAAGATTGTATCCATTTTTTATTAACCGAAATGCAAATGGAGGAACCACGAATTTTCTTATTGGAAAGCATTGGACAAACATTGCCGCTTGCGTTCGAACATACGGAATACGAGCATGAATTACTTGGAGTAACTCAGGAACTATGGAGATTTATTGAGCGGATTGGGTAATGTGAAGCAAAGAAAATATGAATCATAATCTACTATGTCGTCATAAATTATGCCCACAGTTTTCGAGTTCGCTCGAAAAACTCCCTCTAATGTAAATAACAATAAGTGGCGGACTTCTGCTGTTTCAAGTTAAATCAAAGCAGGTGAAGAAAATCTATTCTTCACCTGCTTTTTTACTTTTATATATTCTAGTTTCTCAACCATTAGTGTAAGTCTGGAAACCCTTGCTGTCTCAATGCTTCATATGCAAGAATGGCTGCAGTGTTGGACAGATTAAGCGAGCGTACATGATCATTCATTGGAATTCTTAAGCATCTTTCCTTATATCGCTCTATTATTTCTTTCGGAAGCCCCTTTGTTTCACGCCCAAAAATAAAGTAATACTCTCTCGTAGGATCATCATATTGAAAACTCGTATATGGCTTCGTACCAAATTTGGATAAAAAGAAATATTCTCCATTGGCTGTTGCTGCGAAAAAGTCATCGAGCGAGTCATAGTAGGTAATTTTTACATATTCCCAATAATCAAGTCCCGCACGTTTTAACATTTTATCATCTGTCGAAAAACCCAATGGACGAATTAAATGTAAATGGATTCCCGTTGCCGCACAGGTCCTTGCAATATTTCCTGTGTTTGCTGGAATTTCTGGTTGATATAACACGATATGAATCGGCATTTGTTTTCACCTCTTTTTTTCTCATACCGTGTCATTATACAATAAACACTATGCATCATCTATAATAGTAAACATTTTATATTTAATATTCGGTGTATAGGCGGTTGAATCTTCATATGCCCAATACCGCATCCGACTGTTATACGTATGAGCATTGACGAGCGGCATTCCTTCTGGATCTTTCCCCGTTACGATTGTATTATGGTCAAATCTTCCATCACCTTGGAAGTCATAGCAAATAACATCTCCAAGCCTTAATGCACGTGGATCATTTACCTCCTTTGCCCTTAGTCCTGTATTCGAATTTTGCAAATAAAGTCTTAAGGAATTGGCAACGGCCCAACTATAACTCCAGTTTTTATATTGGTGCCACCAACCTGCTGATCGATTAGGATGCCCACGCATTGGCGCTCCACCAACATGAAGGCATTGCGAAATAAAATTGGTACAATCTACGTCGAATTTTTTATATGCTGGATTATAGTCATTCCACCAACGCTCAGCATAGCGAACGGCATTCAATCGATCATACGTATAATGAATTCTACTTTGCTCTAACAAATCCTCGCTTTCCTTTGTTACTTCCTCATTAATTTTGACATCCTGAAAATCAATCAACATCTCTACATCATCGATCTGTTCTCCTTTATAGAAGCAAGCTTTCCTGCGCTCCACCTCTTCTTCCATATAAAAGGAATCAGATTGCTTAATCAAATACTTTAGATGGACGCGATACTTTAAATGATCTTGATCCTTAACTGTTTCCCTTGAATCAACCTTCCCTTCTGCTAAAACTTTTACAATCTCTGCCTTTCTATTTTCCAAAGCATGTAATTTTTTTATTATTTTCTTATCTTCCGCCGCTCGCTTCCCAACAATTTCATCGAGGCGTTTTTGTAAATGATTCGCTAATTGTTTTTTCACATCATCCCTCCTCGTATGAGATATATGCACATTTTCCGCAAATCAGTAAAAATTGCTTTAAGCTTAGGTAAAAGTTGAAATAAAAAAACAGACGAAGCTCCAATCACACCTCGTCTGTTACTACATAAAAAGCTAACCCTTTATCAATTTCGCGCAACGCAGTTTCATCTTGTTCTATTTCCCTAGCTTCCAACAAAGCTGCTTTCGCTTCCTCACCGCCAATTTTTCCAAGTGCCCATGCAGCAATTCCTCTTATATCCGGACGGACGTCTTTACGAAGTACTTTGATTAATTCATCAACAGCGGATTCTTCCTTGAAATGGGCAAGAGCAATGATTGCATTTCGCTGTATTGGTTTTTTTCCACGCCAAGACCCCGCTATCTCACCAAACTTCTCCCTAAATTCACGATTGGAAATTTGCAAAAGCGGTAGCAACAAAGGCTTAACCACTTCAGGGTCAGGCTTCATTTTCGGATGGCCTTCAAAATTCATCCCTTTGTTTTTTGGGCAAACGGTTTGGCATGTATCACAGCCATATAACCGATTTCCAAGCTTCCCTCTAAACTCATCGGGAAGTATTCCTTTCGTTTGGGTTAAAAATGCGATGCATCTTTGCGCGTTTAACTGACCTGGCTGAACTAGTGCTCCTGTCGGACATATGTCAATACATTTTCTACACTCGCCACACTGATCATAAATTGGCTCGTCCGGCTCAAACGGAAGATTCGTAATCATTTCACCTAAATAAACATAGGAGCCAAATTCCGGCGTAATAATTGAACAGTTTTTCCCGCTCCAACCAATGCCCGCTCTTTCAGCAACGGCACGATCAACAAGTTCACCTGTATCGACCATAAACTTAAAACGTGCCTCTGGCACACGACTATCAATATACTTCCCAAGTTGCTCAAGCTTTTCTCTTACAAGCACATGATAATCCGTCCCCCATGAGGCACGGCAAAAAATGCCTCTCCGTTCCCCTCGCACACTGCGGGGTGCATCTTTTAATCTTGAAGGATAGGCAAGTGCAATCGCAATAATCGATCGAGGTTCTTCGAAGATAAGCGATGGATCCGTGCGCTTATCAATATCTTTTTCTTCGAAACCCGATTGATATCCAAGTGCTTGTTGACGGAGCAATAAATTTTTCATTTCACTAAATGGATGCGCACCGGCAAAGCCGATCTTATTAATTCCAATCGATTTGCTATATGCGATAATATCCTCTTTTAATTGTTTATAATCCACCGGCCTTCCTCCTTTCATTATTATTGGTTATATAAACGGCAATAGGCCGATATCAAAGCATTTCCTCCTCTTATATGGTAAACTATTTTCATTCTATTTTGGAGGTGGAATGGTTGGAAATCACGATTAACCCACAATTACGCGCAGAAATTCCCAAGCTGCAATTCGGGATCATCCAATATGACAATATAACAATTGGTGATTCACCGCAAATGTTAAAAGGACGATTGCGGCTATTTCAAGAATCGATTTATTTTGAACTTGAAAATAAAAATGTAAATGAATATAAAGAAATCAATGAATGGCGGACGATTTTTAAACAGCTTGGCAAAGATCCAAATCGTTACCGCCACTCAGCCGAAGCCCTTTATCGTCGCATAAAAAAACAAAACTATATTGAAACGTTGAATTCCGGTGCAGATATTAATAATTTTTTCTCTATGCAATACCGGATACCAATCGGGCTTTATGACAGAGATTGTATTTACGGACCTGTTACGCTTCGCAAAGGAAGCGCGAACGAAACATATACAGGGCTAAATGGCAGAGTTAATCAACTGGAACATTTACTCCTTTCAGCAGATGACCAAGGAGCTTTCGGAAGCCCTTTTGTCGATTCAACTCGAACCGTAGTTACAGACAAAACAAAAAACGGCTTACAAATCGTCTATTTACCTACTGATTTAGAGAAAGATCGCGCAAAACAGCTGCTTGAATCTTTAATGACAATGTTTACCCAAGTCAACGGCGGCGAAGCTACATATTCAATCATTAACTGTTTTTAAACAAATTAAAACGCAGCACCCCGTTCATCAAAGGAACGAAACACTGCGTTGGGAAAAATATTATGTATGGAGCGGGTGATGAGAATCGAACTCACATCATCAGCTTGGAAGGCTGAGGTTTTACCACTAAACTACACCCGCGTTGCTCCATAGCAAAAGTGATTAACGTCAGTATATTAAATCGCGCGAAAAATAGCAACCTTTGTCACAAACTGTCCATTAAAAAGCGCTTCCAATTGTTTTGTTTTAAAATCATCCGAAATCCTCTTGACATTTCCATATACAAAATAAAAGTGGTGATGAAACATCCGCCGTTTCATCACCCACCTTTTTACCATACCATTAATTTACTTCCTTTAAGCTTTGCGATTCCTTCTACAAAAAAATAGTCTCCATAAATTAATGGACGATTGACATGTGTATCATCGTTAACATTAGATGTCCCTTTTTTAATTAATCCCTCTTCGTTAGGGTCGTTCCATGCACCGTAGTTTTTATCAAGGGATTGTAATATCCTTACTGCTGCATCAAAATAAACTTTCCTATCTATATCTGGTAAAACTTTGGCAAGTTCAATTAATCCGCAAGCTGCTATTGCTCCAGCTGAGCTGTCCCGTGGTGTCTCTCCATTTTTTTCTACAAAAAAATCCCAATGCGGAACAGAATCTTCCGGTAAGTTTTCTAAGAAGAAATTAGCCGCCTTCTTTGCTCCTTCTAGATATCTGGCTTCTTTTGAATGTAAATAACAATTTGTTAACCCGTAAATCGTCCATGCCGATCCCCTTGTCCATGCAGATTCGGTCGAATAGCCTTGACCAGGACGTTCACCTACGCGTCGCCCCGTCTCGGCATCGAAACAAACGATATGATAGCTTGAACCATCTTCTCTGACAAACTCCTTTAAAACGGTATCTGCGTGTGCCATAGCCATATGTTTAAAACGAGGATCATTCGTAATATCAGAAGCCCAATATAAAAGTGAAATATTCATCATCGTATCAATAATTGACCAGCCTGAACGATTGAACCCTAATCCATCATGCCATGCCCGAATATAGTTTCCTTTTATATTGAATCGACTCGCTAGCTGGCTGGCAGCCATTAATCCGCGATGTTTAGATTGTTCGTTCCCCGTCAACTTATAATGAGCTACTGCCGTTAATAACCATATAAAACCTGCATCATGATGAACCGATAAATTATATAATGACTCATCCAAGCCTTCTTCACATTTTATAGCCAAATCTTTTAATTCATTCGCATCCTCTTCCGCTACAATTTGCCAAAGAATCCCTGGCCAAAAACCCGCTGTCCACCATGAAGGCCGCATTTGATCATACACGCCATCAACTGAAGCATGCGGTGTACTTATACCGATTCTTTTGCTCGTTCTTTCTATTTTAGTAACAATTCGTCTCCACACATCATCAACCCATAAATCGTGCTCGATCGTATTATCTACTAGAGATTGCTTCATTTTTCTTTCCCCTTTCATCATGTCAATCCGCTTTACATCTACTCTACTCTAAAAGTCTTACAATTCAGTTGTAAGCGCTTTATATTGAGTTGTGTTTTTTTTATGAATCTTATTTATAAGAATTCGAATATTTCTAAGCAAAGTGAAAGAAGGTATGAAAAAAGTTCCATAATGTGTGCGTTGAACCATAAGCAGGCACAGTAATTATTTTCCTGTCTATATTTCTATCTAATTTATAAGAAATGTGAAGTAGATCCTGAATAAAATATGTATTTTATAATCCTATTATTCTAAAGATAGCTTTATTTGGCCATAAGACAATGTTTTTCCATCATCACTTATTTTATATCTTCCTTCATCGAAGGAACTTAAAATTTCTTTTCCCTCTTCTTTTGAACCCCCTCATTTACTGTATCTGTCAACTTATAAACTAATGGGAATACTTCTTTATAAACTTTTGCCATAAAAAAGTATTCATCTCCCCTGAAGCTGTTGAGGCTTTGATAAACAGCATAGTTTTCTTTTAATATTGGATCTTCGATAGAAGTAATCTGTTCTGTAAATGATATTGCAAATATAAAAACTACTAGGGAAAATGATGTTGTTAACATTAAAACAAATGAAAGAATTCTATTTTTCAAATATAAAATTGAAGAGAATAACGCCACAAAACCTATTACTACATCTGATATCCATGCTACTGCCCACAAGTTCAAATCTGGATTTCTAAAAAAAAGAGAGAAGTCGAATCCAAAAGTAAGGACAATCATTGCTATTCTTAATACTAAATATATTGCTGATATCATAAGAAAAAATTGACATATTCTATCTATTATAATAGATGCTCTTATTTTCAACGGTTTCACCTCCCATTGATTCTAGCATATTCAGGAAATTTACCAGCTTCAATTTTAGCTCAAGAAGGAAATAACAAAAAAAGACCTCCAACATAAAAGTTGAAAGTCTTTTTGTAAAAGTATACCTGAGGTGGGATTCGAACCCACAAGCCCGTGAAGGCATTGGATTTTGAGTCCAACGTGTATGCCAGTTCCACCACTCAGGCAAATTATTTGGAGGCGGCAACCGGATTTGAACCGGTGATAAAGGTGTTGCAGACCTGTGCCTTACCACTTGGCTATGCCGCCGAATTCACTGGAGCGGAAGACGGGGTTCGAACCCGCGACCCCCACCTTGGCAAGGTGGTGTTCTACCACTGAACTACTTCCGCATATACTGGGCTAGCTGGATTCGAACCAACGAATGACGGAGTCAAAGTCCGTTGCCTTACCGCTTGGCTATAGCCCATCGATTATAATAATGGGGCGACTGATGGGAATCGAACCCACGAGTGTCGGAGCCACAATCCGATGCGTTAACCACTTCGCCACAATCGCCATAAAAAGAAAATAAACAGGGGTAGTAGGAATCGAACCCACACCAAAGGTTTTGGAGACCTCTATTCTACCGTTAAACTATACCCCTATGAAATGGTGGTGGGGGACGGATTCGAACCGCCGAACCCGGAGGGAGCGGATTTACAGTCCGCCGCGTTTAGCCACTTCGCTACCCCACCACATAAGCTAATTTTAAATGGTGGCTCAGGACGGAATCGAACCGCCGACACAAGGATTTTCAGTCCTTTGCTCTACCGACTGAGCTACTGAGCCATATGGATAAAATTATGATTCATTTGAATGGCGGTCCCGACGGGAATCGAACC
>NZ_JAGYPD010000012.1:12500-13600 GCF_018343515.1 Bacillus sp. FJAT-50079
CTGGTTGTCTAAGCAACTCCACATCCTTTTCCACTTAACGTATACTTTGGGACCTTAGCTGGCGGTCTGGGTTGTTTCCCTCTCGACTACGGATCTTATCACTCGCAGTCTGACTCCCAAGGACAAGTAATTGGCATTCGGAGTTTGTCTGAATTCGGTAACCCGATGAGGGCCCCTAGTCCAAACAGTGCTCTACCTCCAACACTCTT
Source organism: Bacillus sp. FJAT-50079 (assembly GCF_018343515.1). Taxonomy (GTDB): domain Bacteria; phylum Bacillota; class Bacilli; order Bacillales; family Bacillaceae_C; genus Lederbergia. The sequence goes on from NZ_JAGYPD010000012.1 coordinate 12,710, forward strand.
ACCTTGAGGCTAGCCCTAAAGCTATTTCGGAGAGAACCAGCTATCTCCAGGTTCGATTGGAATTTCACCGCTACCCACACCTCATCCCCGCACTTTTCAACGTACGTGGGTTCGGGCCTCCAGTAAGTGTTACCTTACCTTCACCCTGGACATGGGTAGATCACCTGGTTTCGGGTCTGCGACCTCATACTTATTCGCCCTATTCAGACTCGCTTTCGCTGCGGCTCCGTCTCTTCAACTTAACCTTGCATGAAATCGCAACTCGCCGGTTCATTCTACAAAAGGCACGCCATCACACATGAATGTGCTCTGACTACTTGTAGGCACACGGTTTCAGGATCTTTTTCACTCCCCTTCCGGGGTGCTTTTCACCTTTCCCTCACGGTACTGGTTCACTATCGGTCACTAGGGAGTATTTAGCCTTGGGAGATGGTCCTCCCTGCTTCCGACGGGATTTCACGTGTCCCGCCGTACTCAGGATCCACTCTGGAGGGAACGAAGTTTCGAATACAGGGCTGTTACCTTCTCTGGCGGGTCTTTCCAGACCGCTTCATCTACTTCGTTCCTTTGTAACTCCGTGTAGAGTGTCCTACAACCCCAAGAGGCAAGCCTCTTGGTTTGGGCTCTTCCCGTTTCGCTCGCCGCTACTTAGGGAATCGATGTTTCTTTCTCTTCCTCCGGGTACTTAGATGTTTCAGTTCCCCGGGTCTGCCTTCCATTTCCTATGTATTCAGAAATGGATACTACTCCATTACGAGCAGTGGGTTTCCCCATTCGGAAATCTCCGGATCAACGCTTGCTTACAGCTCCCCGAAGCATATCGGTGTTAGTCCCGTCCTTCATCGGCTCCTAGTGCCAAGGCATCCGCCGTGCGCCCTTATTAACTTAATC
>NZ_JAGYPD010000013.1:0-1161 GCF_018343515.1 Bacillus sp. FJAT-50079
TCCCGCATTTCATGAGCTGGGTTATTATCGTATCGATCAGTTATGTGTTGCTTACGATGGACGGCGGACTTGTGAATGGGTTGTTAGAAATGTTTGGCTTCCAAAAAATCAACTTCCTTTTAAATGAAAATTGGTTTAGACCGATGTACATTACACAAATCATTTGGCGTGAAGCTGGATGGGGAACGATCATTTTCTTGGCTGCCATTGCGGCGGTTGACCCTTCGATGTACGAAGCAGCTCGGATGGATGGAGCGAATCGCTTCCAACAAATTTGGCATATAACATTGCCAGCGATCAAAAGTGTGATCATTATTCTCTTAATCTTAAAAATCGGTGATGTGCTAGAGCTTGGTTTTGAACACGTTTACTTATTATTGAACGCATCGAATCGTGAGGTTGGAGAAATCTTTGATACGTACGTATATGTGACAGGCTTAAAGCAAGGGCAATACAGTTACAGTACAGCGATCGGCTTGTTCAAAGGATTAGTCGGATTGATTCTCGTCATGGGTGCTAATAGACTAGCGAAGAAGGTCGGCGAAGAAGGAATCTATTAATGGTGTAGTGCCGGCGCTTTTCTCAAAGCTCATTTTAATATTTATTGGATCTTTGAGAAGCTAATCAAGGGCCTGTACTACTTAAATAGGAGGGAAATTGATGGTTGAAGATAAATCACTAGGCAGCCGTCTGTTTAATTATACGAACACGTTCTTACTTGTCATTATTGCACTCGTGACAGTGCTGCCATTTATTCACGTTGTTGCGAGTTCATTTACAACAAGTGCCGAGCTTGCACAAAAACGATTTGTACTGTTTCCAACAGAGTTTAGCTTAGCGGCTTATAAATATATTTTCTCAACGGATACGATTTTTAAAGCATTGTTAGTATCAATCGGTGTCACGTTATTAGGAACGTTATGGAGTATGTTCCTATCAACGCTTACGGCATATGGATTGTCACGCAGAGATTTAGTCGGACGTAAACAAATTATGTTCTTCGTAATTTTTACAATGCTCTTTAACGGTGGGATGATCCCGACGTTCTTAGTCGTTAAACAAACGGGCTTGCTTGACTCGCTTGCATCGCTCGTCATTCCCGTTTCAATCAACGTCTTTAACATGATCATTTTACGGAGCTTCTTCCAAGGGCTTCCAGAA
>NZ_JAGYPD010000013.1:1171-5973 GCF_018343515.1 Bacillus sp. FJAT-50079
GAAAGGTGCATTACTAGGATCATTGAAAGAGTAAACTAGAACTTCAATAAATGGGGGTTAGAGCCCCCATTTATAAGAAAGTGCAAAGGATTAGAAGCAATTATGGAGCGATGGCTGTTGTGCCAATCGTCTTTGTCCCTGCATTGGGCAGGGGCAGAACCAGAACCACTCGTACATCAGGTGCCATAATCTCTCATCTAAGAAATCTTAAAGTGAGGTCTCATGGCACCTTATATGCGAATAAATGATATTAGATGGAGATGTGATGAATGCATAATAGTGAATTAGCAAGATTAGATACGATCTTTGAAGGATTCTTTGATTGGCTTGCAAAGCAGTATGACCGAACATCTGGCGGATTTTATTATGCGCAAAGCTCTATCGATGACCAACGTTTTACGCCGGATATTGAGTCAACAGCTCAAGCGATCAATATACTATTAAGAAATGAATTAATAACATTGATGCCCGCAGAAATGCGGGCTAAAATGGTTCACTTTTTCCAAAACAAACAAGATCCAGAATCGGGATATTTTTATGATGAGAACCCGGCGATGAAACAGGATGAAGTAATGGTAAGCCGTGCATTAAATTATTCCACTGGCTCGTTGAGAAGATTAGGAAGCAATCCACTCTATTCTTTACCTGTACTTGCAAATCAAGCACCGGATTTTATCAAAAGCCCAGAAGCATATGCTGAGAAATGGAAAAGTATTTCTTTAGTGAACAGTTGGCGCGGATGTGATTTACTCGCTTCATCATGTATTTATATTGGCCAAATGCCTTTAGATAAACAAAAGCCATTCGTTGATCATGCGGTTCAATATTTAGAAAGTATTCAAGACCCTGAAACTGGATTATGGGGAGAAGGAAGCTTATATGTACAAATTTCGGGCACATTCAAGCTTCATACATTTTATCGAAAACATCAAATTCCGATGCCAAGAATCGATAAAATTTATCAAACGGTTTTACATTGTTTAAGAACAGAGAACGCCAAAGATATGTGTTATATTCGTAACCCGATCGATTTATTATCTTATATGAATGTAGCGATTCCTGAACATGAATTAACAGAGATCATTCGGATTACGATTGATAACATTACAAAGCTAAAACGCCCTGATGGTGGATTTTCAAGGGAAATCGATCATTCACCAGTTGCTCCAAACGTAGCGCAAGTGAAAGCGGATGAATACTATCCGAATATGCCTATACCTGTGCCATTAAGCAATGGATTATATGAAGGTGATATGAACGCGAGTACACAAGCGACATTAATCAGATTACAATTACATAAGCTACTCGGAATCCATGCGGAACCATTAAAAGAAGCTAAACGATTTTATTCCGCATTAGCAAGCATTTAAGAGAGAGTGGAAGAAATAGACAGAGAGAAGTGTAATAGATTATGTTTCGAATGGCTAAGGAGAAAAGATTTACGCAACAAGCGGTCATCACACTAATGAATCACTCGATTTATCAATTTGGAAATTCAATGTCACTCATCTTTCTTAATCTTTATTTATGGAGATTAACGAATAGTTTACTTATTAATGGTCTATTTAATTTAATTGCACTTTTTGCTCAGGCGATAACAACTTTTTCGATTGGAAAAATAGCTAAGAAAAAAGGACGGTTAATGGCTTATCGTTCAGGTATTTTTATTACGACACTATTCTACTTCTTTGTGTTAATCGCTCAAGAGCATATTGTGAGTTATTTTGCTTTTTTCGCTTTACTTAAAGGTATCGGTCAAGCGCTTTATTGGTTAGGGTATTTTACAATCGTCCACGAAGTATCAACGGATAAAAATCGCCATCGTTATTTAGGTTGGAATCAAATTGTAACGAATGGCACAAACTTGGCAGGACCAGCTGTTGCCGGATTTATCATCGGTTTATATGCAGGTTTTCAAGGATATATGATTGTGTTTGCGGCAGCTTTTATCATGTTTATCATTGCAGCGGTTGGGAGCTTACAGATTAAAAAAGAAGAAACTCATCATCGAGCTTACTATATGAAATATTTACCGCAAATGATCAAGAGGGAACCAGGATTCACAAAAACATTATTCGGTTGGTTTGTCATTGGATTTCCCCATGGGATCTTATCATTCATTCCGTCGATTTTATTATATAATATTTTTCAGGAAGAACAGTCTGTCGCCTATTTAAATGTCGTTTTTTTAAGTCTATCGATCATTGCGAGTTATATGATTTCGCGCTTTGCTAGAATGGAAGGAACTGTTTTATATTTGACCATTTCTGCGGCAGGGTTGATGCTATCGTCCTTTTTCCTTTTATCAGAAGTTGCGATCTGGTCTGTCGTTTTATTTATGTCGATTCAATCTTTATTCAAACCATTGCAACAGAACTCATATGAGGCTTATTATTATAGTTGGGTGAATAGACTCCCATTAAAAGAAAATTTTCGCGTTGAAACGATTGTTTTACGAGAAGCGATCATTAACCTTGGAAGAGGGATGGGGATTATTCTATTTTTAATTTTTTCAAGAGATATTCATACATCTTCGATACCATGGATCATTTTTGCCGTAGCAGCATTTCAATGGCTTATTCCATATTTGGCAAATGATCAAAAACCTACTTCGCTTAAAAAGCGTTCAAGTATAGGCGAACGATTGAACTAAGAACAATGCGAGCCATAGTAAAGCTCGCATTGTTCTTTCTTTATTTTGACATGTAATCATTTTCTTAGATTAGGGTCGAACAATGCCGATATTTCGCTTGTTTTCAGTTATATATGACGAAGTGATTATTTACGAAATCGAGCAAGTCCATGTATGGTTGAATTAGCAAGTCACACATCATAGAAAATAGGAGATGAAAATTTTGTTGAAATCAAAGAAACGGATATTAGGCACAAGTTTGGCACTATTATTAGGAATCGGTTCCTTAGCGGCTTGTTCTTCAGGCGATGGTGCAAGTGGAAAAGATAGTGGACCAAAAGAATTTACAATTATGACCACATTGCACACACCTGAAGTACCTTCAGATAAAATTGAAAAGCTTCTTGAAGAGAAGACAGGTGCTAAAATTAATATTTCTTGGGTTCCAGATGGTAACTATATAGAAAAGTTAAATTCGGCATTTGCTACTGGAACATTGCCTGAAGCGACATTTTTAGGAAATACGACGACATTCCTTCAATTTAAAGAAGCCATTCGCGACGATCAGTTCTGGGAAATTGGCCCACTATTGGATGAATTCCCGAATTTGAAAAACTTAAACGAACAAGCATTGAAAAACACATCAGTAGATGGAAAGATCTACGCACTGTACCAAGGAAGACCTGCTGCACGTTCTGGTTTAATTTACCGTAAGGATTGGGCAGATAATCTAGGCTTATCAGCTCCAACGAATATTGATGAGTTTTATGAAATGGCGAGAGCCTTTACGGAAGACGACCCAGATGGAAATGGTAAAAATGATACATTCGGTTTAGCGGATCGAAGCGATTTAATTTACGGTGCATTTAAAACGGTTGCATCCTGGCACGGAACTCCGAATGGCTGGGGCGAGAAAGATGGTCAAGTTCTACCTGAGTTTATGTTCTCTGAGTATGTAGATACAATGAAATTCTTTAAAAAATTACGTGATAACGGCTATATGAACCAAGACTTCCCAGTAACGAGCAAAGATGATCAGCAATCATTCTTTAAGAGCGGTGATGCTGGTATGTATGTAGGATCAATGGGAGACGTATTTGCGATCAACAACGATGCAGTCAATATTAACCCGGATGTAGAGTTCGATGTGCAAAACAAAATTGAAGGCCCAAATGGTGAATATAATATTTGGTCATTGCCTGGTTATGGATCGATCGTTTTATTCCCGAAATCTGCGGTTAAAACAGAAGAAGATTTAAAACATATTTTAGAGTTCTTTAATCAGTTAGTAAGTCCTGAACTATCAAACTTGCTTTTCTGGGGAATCGAGGGTGAACACTACACAGTTGAAGATGATGCAGCATTGCCAATTGCTGATGCGAATATTACAGATCGTGAAGTGAAGCCTTACCAAGCACTGGAAATTGGTGAGCCAGAAACAAATGGCCGTTATGAAGGTTTAGCAACATATGAGGTAAGGAAAAAGGCAGAAGAGTTAATTAAAGATAATAATAATTATTTAGTTCCGGATATTAGTATTCCATTAGAATCTCCAACTTATATTGAAATTGGTGAAAGATTGAATCAAATGATTACAGATGCAACATATAAATTTATCCTTGGTCAAATGGATGAAAGCGGATTTGACAAAGTGATTGAAGAATGGAAAAAAGCCGGTGGAGACAAGATTATCGATGAATTCACTGAGGATTATAAAAAGCAAAATTAATAGAAAACAGATGAAGGCTGTTGAAATTTGACAGCCTTTTCTTCTACTAAACATGAAATCTTTCTATGAAAGGACGTCAGCTATGAATACTGAAACAGCGATCGAGCCTGTACAAGAAGTCGTAGAAAAATCGTCGATGCGTGCAGAGCTGATGCGTCGAATTAAGAAAAACAAATTGCTGTATTTAATGATCACACCAGGTCTACTTTATTTCTTTATTTATAAATATGTTCCGATGTATGGTCTGATTATTGCCTTCCAAGATTATAAACCATATAAAGGGATTAGCGGCAGTGATTGGGTTGGTTTTGAACATTTTATTCGTCTTTTTTCTGAACCAACCTTCTGGATGATCTTTAAAAACACACTCATTTTATTCGGGTTAAACTTATTCATTTACTTCCCGATTCCGATTATCTTGGCGTTGATGTTAAACGAAGT
>NZ_JAGYPD010000014.1 GCF_018343515.1 Bacillus sp. FJAT-50079
GATTAAGTTAATAAGGGCGCACGGCGGATGCCTTGGCACTAGGAGCCGATGAAGGACGGGACTAACACCGATATGCTTCGGGGAGCTGTAAGCAAGCGTTGATCCGGAGATTTCCGAATGGGGAAACCCACTGCTCGTAATGGAGTAGTATCCATTTCTGAATACATAGGAAATGGAAGGCAGACCCGGGGAACTGAAACATCTAAGTACCCGGAGGAAGAGAAAGAAACATCGATTCCCTAAGTAGCGGCGAGCGAAACGGGAAGAGCCCAAACCAAGAGGCTTGCCTCTTGGGGTTGTAGGACACTCTACACGGAGTTACAAAGGAACGAAGTAGATGAAGCGGTCTGGAAAGACCCGCCAGAGAAGGTAACAGCCCTGTATTCGAAACTTCGTTCCCTCCAGAGTGGATCCTGAGTACGGCGGGACACGTGAAATCCCGTCGGAAGCAGGGAGGACCATCTCCCAAGGCTAAATACTCCCTAGTGACCGATAGTGAACCAGTACCGTGAGGGAAAGGTGAAAAGCACCCCGGAAGGGGAGTGAAAAAGATCCTGAAACCGTGTGCCTACAAGTAGTCAGAGCACATTCATGTGTGATGGCGTGCCTTTTGTAGAATGAACCGGCGAGTTGCGATTTCATGCAAGGTTAAGTTGAAGAGACGGAGCCGCAGCGAAAGCGAGTCTGAATAGGGCGAATAAGTATGAGGTCGCAGACCCGAAACCAGGTGATCTACCCATGTCCAGGGTGAAGGTAAGGTAACACTTACTGGAGGCCCGAACCCACGTACGTTGAAAAGTGCGGGGATGAGGTGTGGGTAGCGGTGAAATTCCAATCGAACCTGGAGATAGCTGGTTCTCTCCGAAATAGCTTTAGGGCTAGCCTCAAGGTAAGAGTGTTGGAGGTAGAGCACTGTTTGGACTAGGGGCCCTCATCGGGTTACCGAATTCAGACAAACTCCGAATGCCAATTACTTGTCCTTGGGAGTCAGACTGCGAGTGATAAGATCCGTAGTCGAGAGGGAAACAACCCAGACCGCCAGCTAAGGTCCCAAAGTATACGTTAAGTGGAAAAGGATGTGGAGTTGCTTAGACAACCAGGATGTTGGCTTAGAAGCAGCCACCATTTAAAGAGTGCGTAATAGCTCACTGGTCGAGTGACTCTGCGCCGAAAATGTACCGGGGCTAAACGTATCACCGAAGCTGCGGATTGACACCTTCTGGTGTCAATGGTAGGAGAGCGTTCTAAGGGCTGTGAAGCCAGATCGTAAGGACTGGTGGAGCGCTTAGAAGTGAGAATGCCGGTATGAGTAGCGAAAGAAGGGTGAGAATCCCTTCCACCGAATGCCTAAGGTTTCCTGAGGAAGGCTCGTCCGCTCAGGGTTAGTCGGGGCCTAAGCCGAGGCCGAAAGGCGTAGGCGATGGACAACAGGTTGATATTCCTGTACCACCTAATTTCCGTTTGAGTAATGGGGGGACGCAGGAGGATAGGGTAAGCGCGCTGCTGGATTAGCGCGTCCAAGCAGGTAGGCTGGGAGTGAGGCAAATCCTTACTCCTAAGGCTGAACTGTGATGGCGAGGGAAATATAGTACCGAAGTTCCTGATTCCACACTGCCAAGAAAAGCCTCTAGCGAGGAAATGGGTGCCCGTACCGCAAACCGACACAGGTAGGCGAGGAGAGAATCCTAAGGTGATCGAGAGAACTCTCGTTAAGGAACTCGGCAAAATGACCCCGTAACTTCGGGAGAAGGGGTGCTCCCGCGAGTGAAAGCTTGCGGAAGCCGCAGTGAATAGGCCCAGGCGACTGTTTAGCAAAAACACAGGTCTCTGCGAAGCCGTAAGGCGAAGTATAGGGGCTGACGCCTGCCCGGTGCTGGAAGGTTAAGAGGAGCGCTTAGACTTCGGTCGAAGGTGCGAATTGAAGCCCCAGTAAACGGCGGCCGTAACTATAACGGTCCTAAGGTAGCGAAATTCCTTGTCGGGTAAGTTCCGACCCGCACGAAAGGCGCAACGATCTGGGCACTGTCTCAACGAGAGACTCGGTGAAATTATAGTACCTGTGAAGATGCAGGTTACCCGCGACAGGACGGAAAGACCCCGTGGAGCTTTACTGCAGCCTGATATTGAATGTTGGTGCAGCTTGTACAGGATAGGTAGGAGCCTTGGAAACCGGAGCGCCAGCTTCGGTGGAGGCATTGGTGGGATACTACCCTTGCTGTATTGACATTCTAACCCGCAGCCGTGATCCGGCTGGGAGACAGTGTCTGGCAGGCAGTTTGACTGGGGCGGTCGCCTCCTAAAATGTAACGGAGGCGCCCAAAGGTTCCCTCAGAATGGTTGGAAATCATTCGCAGAGTGTAAAGGCACAAGGGAGCTTGACTGCGAGACCTACAAGTCGAGCAGGGACGAAAGTCGGGCTTAGTGATCCGGTGGTTCCGCATGGAAGGGCCATCGCTCAACGGATAAAAGCTACCCCGGGGATAACAGGCTTATCTCCCCCAAGAGTTCACATCGACGGGGAGGTTTGGCACCTCGATGTCGGCTCATCGCATCCTGGGGCTGTAGTCGGTCCCAAGGGTTGGGCTGTTCGCCCATTAAAGCGGTACGCGAGCTGGGTTCAGAACGTCGTGAGACAGTTCGGTCCCTATCCGTCGTGGGCGCAGGAAATTTGAGAGGAGCTGTCCTTAGTACGAGAGGACCGGGATGGACGCACCGCTGGTGTACCAGTTGTTCCGCCAGGAGCATCGCTGGGTAGCTATGTGCGGACGGGATAAGTGCTGAAAGCATCTAAGCATGAAGCCCCCCTCAAGATGAGATTTCCCATAGCGCAAGCTAGTAAGATCCCTGAAAGATGATCAGGTTGATAGGTCCGGTGTGGAAGTGTGGTGACACATGGAGCTGACGGATACTAATCGATCGAGGACTTAATCAATTTATTACATGGTTTACCTTCTCATTTATCTAGTTTTGAGAGAACGAACATTTTCTCAAGCAGAAAAGGATCTTCTGTTAAGATCGCTCACGTCCTGTGAGCAACACAGAAGCCAGTACATCCTGTATAAGTCTGGTGGCGATAGCGAAGAGGTCACACCCGTTCCCATCTCGAACACGGCAGTTAAGCTCTTCAGCGCCGATGGTAGTTGGGGGTTTCCCCCTGCAAGAGTAGGACGTTGCCAGGCATACATATAAAGTTTTAGGATGACAAGTGGGATAACTTGTACGTCCTTATACTTTGGAGGATTAGCTCAGCTGGGAGAGCATCTGCCTTACAAGCAGAGGGTCGGCGGTTCGATCCCGTCATCCTCCACCATATGAATATGCCGGCCTAGCTCAATTGGTAGAGCAACTGACTTGTAATCAGTAGGTTGGGGGTTCAAGTCCTCTGGCCGGCACCATTTGTACGAGCCATTAGCTCAGTCGGTAGAGCATCTGACTTTTAATCAGAGGGTCGCAGGTTCGAATCCTGCATGGCTCACCATTTTATATTGCGGGTGTGGTGGAACTGGCAGACACGCTAGACTTAGGATCTAGTGCCGTAAGGCGTGGGGGTTCGACTCCCTTCACCCGCACTTTAAAAATAAATGGTCTTCTGTTAAGAATTGTCATATCCTGTGGCAAGCACGGAAGTCAAAACAACCTAATCAAAATGCGGAAGTAGTTCAGTGGTAGAACACCACCTTGCCAAGGTGGGGGTCGCGGGTTCGAACCCCGTCTTCCGCTCCAAAAATTATTTGATTTGTTGCCGGGGTGGCGGAACTGGCAGACGCACAGGACTTAAAATCCTGCGGTAGGTGACTACCGTACCGGTTCGATTCCGGTCCTCGGCACCATTTTATTTGCGCCCGTAGCTCAATTGGATAGAGCGTCTGACTACGGATCAGAAGGCTATGGGTTCGACTCCTGTCGGGCGCGCCATTTTTAAAATAAAATGGAAACTTAGTATTAATATTTTTAGTTTCTTATATTTGGAACGGGAAGTAGCTCAGCTTGGTAGAGCACTTGGTTTGGGACCAAGGGGTCGCAGGTTCGAATCCTGTCTTCCCGACCATTCTAATACGGGGCCTTAGCTCAGCTGGGAGAGCGCCTGCCTTGCACGCAGGAGGTCAGCGGTTCGATCCCGCTAGGCTCCACCATTTTTTTAAAAAACTATTGACAACTCTTCGAAGAGTTGTTAAACTAGGAAAGTCGCCTTAAGAAGACGACAAATAAGTTTGATCTTTGAAAACTGAACGAAACGAACGTCAAGATAATTTTTAAACAATGGTTTTAACCATTGCCAGCTTATGAGCTAACAAACTTCTTTTATGAGAGTTTGATCCTGGCTCAGGACGAACGCTGGCGGCGTGCCTAATACATGCAAGTCGAGCGAATGGATGGGAGCTTGCTCCCTGAAGTTAGCGGCGGACGGGTGAGTAACACGTGGGCAACCTGCCTGTAAGACTGGGATAACTTCGGGAAACCGGAGCTAATACCGGATAATTTCTTTCCTCGCATGGGGAAAGGTTGAAAGGCGGCTTCGGCTGTCACTTACAGATGGGCCCGCGGCGCATTAGCTAGTTGGTGAGGTAACGGCTCACCAAGGCAACGATGCGTAGCCGACCTGAGAGGGTGATCGGCCACACTGGGACTGAGACACGGCCCAGACTCCTACGGGAGGCAGCAGTAGGGAATCTTCCGCAATGGACGAAAGTCTGACGGAGCAACGCCGCGTGAGTGATGAAGGTCTTCGGATCGTAAAACTCTGTTATCAGGGAAGAACAAGTATCGGAGTAACTGCCGGTACCTTGACGGTACCTGACCAGAAAGCCACGGCTAACTACGTGCCAGCAGCCGCGGTAATACGTAGGTGGCAAGCGTTGTCCGGAATTATTGGGCGTAAAGCGCGCGCAGGCGGTCTCTTAAGTCTGATGTGAAAGCCCACGGCTCAACCGTGGAGGGTCATTGGAAACTGGGAGACTTGAGTGCAGAAGAGAAGAGCGGAATTCCACGTGTAGCGGTGAAATGCGTAGAGATGTGGAGGAACACCAGTGGCGAAGGCGGCTCTTTGGTCTGTAACTGACGCTGAGGCGCGAAAGCGTGGGGAGCGAACAGGATTAGATACCCTGGTAGTCCACGCCGTAAACGATGAGTGCTAAGTGTTAGAGGGTTTCCGCCCTTTAGTGCTGCAGCAAACGCATTAAGCACTCCGCCTGGGGAGTACGGCCGCAAGGCTGAAACTCAAAGGAATTGACGGGGACCCGCACAAGCGGTGGAGCATGTGGTTTAATTCGAAGCAACGCGAAGAACCTTACCAGGTCTTGACATCCTCTGACAACCTTAGAGATAAGGCGTTCCCCTTCGGGGGACAGAGTGACAGGTGGTGCATGGTTGTCGTCAGCTCGTGTCGTGAGATGTTGGGTTAAGTCCCGCAACGAGCGCAACCCTTGATCTTAGTTGCCAGCATTTAGTTGGGCACTCTAAGGTGACTGCCGGTGACAAACCGGAGGAAGGTGGGGATGACGTCAAATCATCATGCCCCTTATGACCTGGGCTACACACGTGCTACAATGGATGGTACAAAGGGCTGCAAGACCGCGAGGTTTAGCCAATCCCATAAAACCATTCTCAGTTCGGATTGCAGGCTGCAACTCGCCTGCATGAAGCCGGAATCGCTAGTAATCGTGGATCAGCATGCCACGGTGAATACGTTCCCGGGTCTTGTACACACCGCCCGTCACACCACGAGAGTTTGTAACACCCGAAGTCGGTGGGGTAACCCTTTTGGGAGCCAGCCGCCGAAGGTGGGACAGATGATTGGGGTGAAGTCGTAACAAGGTAGCCGTATCGGAAGGTGCGGCTGGATCACCTCCTTTCTAAGGAATATTGTTGGCAGCTAGGCCAACAAAAA
>NZ_JAGYPD010000015.1 GCF_018343515.1 Bacillus sp. FJAT-50079
CGTACAAACATTAATTTACATCCCGCATTTCATGAGCTGGGTTATTATCGTATCGATCAGTTATGTGTTGCTTACGATGGACGGCGGACTTGTGAATGGGTTGTTAGAAATGTTTGGCTTCCAAAAAGTCAACTTCCTTTTAAATGAAAATTGGTTTAGACCGATGTACATTATACAAATCATTTGGCGTGAAGCTGGATGGGGAACGATCATTTTCTTGGCTGCCATTGCGGCAGTTGACCCTTCGATGTACGAAGCAGCTCGGATGGATGGAGCGAATCGTTTCCAACAAATTTGGCATATAACATTGCCAGCGATCAAAAGTGTCATCATTATTCTCTTAATCTTAAAAATCGGTGACGTTTTAGAGCTTGGTTTTGAACACGTTTACTTATTGTTGAACGCATCGAATCGTGAAGTTGGAGAAATCTTTGATACGTATGTATATGTGACAGGCTTAAAACAAGGGCAATACAGTTACAGTACAGCGATCGGCTTGTTCAAAGGGTTAGTCGGATTGATTCTCGTCATGGGCGCTAATAGACTAGCGAAGAAGGTCGGCGAGGAAGGAATCTATTAATGGTGTGTAGTGCTGGCGCTTAAGCGACAGTGTTACTTAAATAGGAGGGAACACGATGGTTGAAGACAAATCACTAGGCAGTCGTTTATTTAACTATACAAATACGATCTTGCTTATTATTATCGCACTCGTGACGGTGCTGCCATTTATTCACGTTGTTGCGAGTTCATTTACAACAAGTGCCGAGCTTGCACAAAAACGATTTGTACTGTTTCCAACAGAGTTTAGCTTAGCGGCTTATAAATATATTTTCTCAACGGACACGATTTTTAAAGCACTGTTAGTATCGATCGGTGTCACGTTATTAGGAACGTTATGGAGTATGTTCCTTTCAACGCTTACGGCATATGGTTTGTCGCGAAGAGATTTGGTTGGCCGTAAACAAATTATGTTCTTCGTAATTTTTACAATGCTCTTTAACGGTGGGATGATCCCGACGTTCTTAATTGTTAAACAAACGGGCTTGCTTGACTCGCTTGCATCGCTCGTCATTCCCGTTTCAATCAACGTCTTTAACATGATCATTTTACGGAGCTTCTTCCAAGGGCTTCCAGAAGGATTAGTTGAATCGGCGA
>NZ_JAGYPD010000002.1:0-678210 GCF_018343515.1 Bacillus sp. FJAT-50079
AGAAATCCCATCAACGGCTTAGAAATCCCATCAACGGCTTAGAAATCCCATCAACGGCTTAGAAATCCCATCAACGGCTTAGAAATCCCATCAACGGCTTAGAAATCCCATCAACGGCTTAGAAATCTCATCAACGGCTTAGAAATCTCATCAACGGCTTAGAAATCCCAACGACGAATTACAATCTCTATTAAAATAGTTGGAGAATTGATATGAATACCATAAGATGGTGTAAAGACTTCAATCTATGTAAAAAGAGATAGGATGATCATTGGATGAATATTTTGCTAGTAGAAGATGATAAAGCGATTGCGGCAGGGCTTGAATATTCGCTGCAGCAAGATCATTTTACAACAGTCATTTGCTATGATTTTGCATCAGCGAAAGAAATCATTACGGAGCAAATCGATCAATTTACTTTATGCTTGTTTGATTTATCATTGCCAGGGGGAAGCGGCTACGAGCTATGTAAGCTTGTAAAGGAAAAAAGTGATATTCCTGTCATCTTCTTAACAGCGGTCGATGACGAGGTAAATGTCGTGATGGGACTCGATATGGGAGCAGATGATTATATTACAAAACCGTTCAGGATTCGCGAACTTTTATCTAGAATCAAATCCGTTTTACGGCGATATCAAAAACATTCACAATCAAAGGCGATCATTGACATTGAAAAGATTCGGATCAATACATTGGAAGGCAAAGTGTATAAACAAGGCGCTGAAATCACTTTAACTGCACTTGAGTATCGTTTATTGCTCATCTTTGCCAATCATCTCGGCCAAGTTCTTTCAAGAAATCAGCTTTTGGAGCAGATTTGGGATGTGGCGGGAGATTTCGTCAATGATAATACGTTAACCGTTTATATAAAAAGACTACGGGAAAAATTAGAGGATGATCCACAACATCCTACGATGATCAAAACGGTCCGTGGTTTAGGGTATAAGGTGGGTGATTCATATGTTCCGTAATAAAGAGATTCAAGCGTTCATACTCATGATGTGCTCTATTAGTGTAGTGGCAACGATTGCGGCCGCTTTTTTCTCGTATGCGAGTGCGTGGATCGTTTTCGTTACCACAGCATTGCTTATTATTTGCAGCCTCGTATTTACACGCTGGCGTTATCGTGAAATTGCCAAGCTTTCAGGCTATTTACGAAAAATTAGCAGCGGTGATTATTCCCTCGATGTTCGTGATAATCACGAAGGTGAATTAAGTATTTTAAAGAACGATATGTATAAAGTCACGCTCATGCTTTCAGAGCAAAGCTCGTTATTACGCCAAGATAAAATCCAGCTGACAAATGCGATTTCTGATATTTCCCATCAGCTTAAAACGCCGCTAACATCGATGATGGTGATGTCGGATTTACTAAGCGATGATGAGCTTCCCAAAGAGAAAAGAATCGAATTTACCCACCATATTCAAGTTCAGTTAGAGCGGATTGAGTGGCTAGTATCCGCATTATTGAAACTATCGAAAATTGATGCAGGAACGGTGCAATTTAAAAAGGAGCCCATCCTCGTTAAAGATATAATTAAAAAAGCACTGGAACCGTTTCTTATTCCAATCGATATTAAGCAACAAGAGGTGAAGATTGACGGTGATGAGAACGCCTCTTTTCTAGGTGATTTTCATTGGACGCTCGAAGCATTCGTTAATGTGATCAAAAATTGTATCGAGCATACACCAGAGCGTGGCACCTTTCATATTTCTTTTTCAGAAAACGCCTTGTTTACAGAAATCACCATCACCGATAATGGAAAAGGGATCCCAAGAGAAGATCTTCCATACATCTTTCAACGTTTTTATAAAGGGAAAAATGCAAGTGAAGAGAGCGTTGGGATTGGGCTTGCAATGGCACATAGCATTATTACGAGCCAAAATGGTGATATAGCAGTAACGAGTGAAAAAGGCACTCAGTTCCGCATGAAATTTTATAAACAAATCATTTAATCCTAAGTGACTAAATTGTCACTTTCCAGTCACGTGAAAGTCATTTTAGACAGATAGACTAAATGCAACAGTCACATTATGGAGGTTTTAAAATGGAAATGTTAAAAATTGAACATCTGTCTAAAGTGTACGGTAAAGGTGACACGGCCGTTAAGGCACTTGATGATGTTTCATTTACAGTCAATAAAGGAGAGTTTGTAGCGATTATTGGTCCATCCGGTTCTGGAAAATCGACATTATTACACTTGCTTGGTGGAGTGGATCGGCCGACGAGTGGAAAGGTATTTGTCGATCATACCGATATTTACAATCTAAATGAAACACAACTCGCAATTTTTAGAAGGCGACAAATTGGTCTGATCTATCAATTTTACAATCTTATTCCCGTATTAACTGTGGAAGAAAATATCACACTTCCATTGTTGCTTGACGAACAAAAAGTCGATAAAAACCAGTTTCATAATATTGTTGGAGCACTTGGTTTAGAAAATCGCTTAAATCATTTACCTAATCAGCTTTCTGGTGGACAGCAGCAAAGGGTGTCAATCGGGAGGGCGCTGATGAATCAGCCCGCGATTATGCTTGCAGACGAACCAACAGGAAATTTAGATAGTAAAAATAGCAAAGAGATCATTGATTTATTAAAAATGTTTAATAAAACATATAACCAAACATTGATCGTCATTACTCATGATGAACGAATTGCTTTACAAGCAGACAGGGTTATTTCTATTCAAGATGGGAGGATCGCTAAGGATGAGGTGATTCGTCCATGAATATCGTCAATAAACTAACCATTAGGCATTTGCGGCAAAATAAGAAAAGAACGCTCGTAACGATGATCGGTGTTATTATTTCTGTGGCGATGATTACGGCAGTTGCTACACTTGCTGTCTCCTTTTTGGATTTAGTGCAAAGACAGACGATTGCCAACGAAGGCGAATGGCATGTCCTATACAAAGATGTAAATAAAGCTCAGCTTGAAGCGATAAAAAAAGACGAGGCAACGAAAGCCGTTGTCATGTCAAGAAATCGCGGTTACGCCACCTTAGCTGAAAGTCAAAATGAAAATAAACCGTATTTATTCATCAAAGAGTATAATGCTCAAGGTTTTCAGCAGTTTCCAATAGAATTAAGTGAGGGGCGACTTCCAGAAGCAGAAAATGAGGTTGTCATTTCCGAAGACATTGCAAGCAATGCCAACGTTCATTATAAAATCGGCGACCAACTGACAGTGGAAGTAGGAAACCGAGTACTCGTCAAAGAGGATGGAATAAATCAGGAGCTTTTACAGAACGATTCATTAATAAAAAGTGAGAATGGATTAGTAGAAGTAATAAAAAATAAAAAAATAGAAAACTACCATATTGTCGGAACAATCAAGCGTCCGGTCTGGGAACCGACATGGTCACCAGGATATACAATCATCACTTACGTAGATGAACGTATGATGATAGGGAACGATACAATTGATGCGATTGTTGTATTAAAAAAAGTGAGAAATTCTTTATATAAACATGCGAAAAAATTAGCAGAGAAAACTGGCATCGAGTCAGTCTCTTTTAATAATAACTTACTTCGTTATTACGGTGTAACGAATAATGGTGACTTAAGTAAAACACTTTATTCGCTCGCAACGATCATTATGGTAATCATCATTATTGGTGCTGTCTCGTTAATTTACAACGCATTTGCGATTTCTGTCTCCGAACGCTCTCGTCATTTAGGGATGCTTGCGAGTGTAGGAGCGACGAAAAAACAGAAGAGGAATTCCGTTTTTTTTGAGGGAAGCGTCATTGGAGTCATTAGTATCCCGATCGGAATCATTTGCGGACTGGTAGGAATTGGGGTTACGTTTTTCTTCATTAACTCGACAATTCAAGGTGCGCTCGGAGTGACAGAAAAATTAAACGTAACAATTACACCACTATCGATCATTGCTGCTTGTGGTGTATCGTGTATCACCATTTTTATATCCGCGTATCTTCCGGCGATCAAAGCGTCGAGAATTTCAGCCATTGATGCGATCCGCCAAACAACAGATGTGAAGCTGACTCGAAAAGCAGTGAAAACGTCAAAGCTTGTTCGCCAGCTGTTTGGCATTGAGGCGGAAATTGGTTTGAAAAACTTAAAGAGAAATAGACGTAGATATCAAGCAACGGTATTTTCGCTCGTTATTAGCATCATCTTGTTTTTAACGGTTTCTTTTTTCACAGCCAATTTGCAAAAATCGGTTGAGCTTTCACAGATAGGTGTGAACCATGACATTCAAATAGCAAATGGTAGTGTCGATATTATTGATGATCAATTCACTCAGTCCGTTGCCTCGCTTCATGATGTCACGGAATATAGCGTCATTCATATGTTGAGTGTTAATGCAATGATTGAAGAAGCAAAAATGTCTGATAAGCTACTGAGAACGGAGAATTCTGAGGCGTTTCCATATAGTATTCAATTATATGGTCTCGATGATCAAAGCTTAAAAAAATATGCAAGTCAGGTTGGTGCCGATTACAAACAATTAATCGATCCGCAGGCATTTTCAGGCATTGTCATTGATACGATTCCATATGAAGACCCCCATACTGGAAAATATGTCGAAACGAAAGCGATCCATACGAAAGTGGGAGATCGCATAGATTTGGTAGATTTTGATTGGGAAAAAGAGGAGACACATTTTTTAAATACATTGCATGTCTCTTCTTTAACGGATCAGTTTCCGATGGGGGTTTATCCAGCGGGACTAGGTAATTTAGGTATCGTTATTTCAGAGAAAGTAATGCGTCAGGTGTTTGATGACGAGGCATTAGAATATATGAACACGGATCTCTTTTTAAAGAGCTCAGATCCAATGAAAACTCAACAGGAAATAGAGGAAATGAAAGACTTTAAAATAATGGTTCACAATGTGTATCATTATAGGCAGCAGGAAGAGCAGTTGATTATGTTAATGTCGGTATTTACTTACGGCTTTATCGTTCTCATTACAGCGATTTCGATCGCTAATATCTTCAATACGATATCAACGAGCATTTCCTTGCGAAAACGAGAATTCGCGATGCTCAAATCAGTTGGGATGACACCAAACAGCTTTAATAAAATGATCCATTATGAAAGCATCTTTTATGGCATGAAGTCATTGCTTTACGGACTTCCAATCAGTGTTGCTGTCATGTATTTGATCTATAAAGCATTGATGAACAGTTTTGAGTATGGCTTTGCTTTACCTTGGATCAGTGCCCTATATGTGATAATCGCCGTGTTTATCATCACCGGCGCGGCAATGCTTTACTCAAGCGCCAAAGTAAAAAAAGAAAATATTATCGATGCGTTGAAACAGGAAAATATATAAAAGATTGAGCGGAGCATGGAAGAACAACATCCATTGCTTTTGGATTTCATAACAACCTTGCCAATAATTTAGAAGGCAAGACGAAAAGCGTCTTTCAAATCGTATTTGTAGGACGCTTTTCTTATTATCTATTAAGCAATTGTCTTTCAACTGTTTGAAGGACGGTTCAATCTAAAATGTTTCGTTTTTCGTCCTTCAAATCTGATAAGAGCTTTTCAATTTTTCACTTAAGCGATCTAATTTATCTTCAATCCGATGAAGCTGATCTTTTCGCAGACTTTTAAAAAAACACGACCAACATAATAAGAAATAAGAAAAATACTACGTTCAAAAAAGCAAACAATGTATACATAATATCGCCATAATTGATTGCCAATGAATTGACCTCCTTTTGCTGGTCATACGGATTAAGTCGGCGAAAGGATTCATCGAAGTAAAAAAAGAAAATAATTAGAGTGATTTTCCAAGTGTAACGCTCATTAAGAAAGTGGTTTGGATTGCATATAACAAAAAGAGGTGCGAATTAAGAAGGGTGTTCAAAAAGTCGATGAAATCAACTTTTTGAACACCCTTTATTACCAGGAAAGCAAGGGTTTAATCGCTTTTCTTAAAAGGTGATAAGTATCTAATTTGAAGTAATAGTACATACGTAAACAACGAAAAGCCAAATGCCATTCCCAATTGGAGGAAGTCGTTTGCATGACTGACGTATTGATACATGAACAATCCGGCATAGCCCATCAACATCCCAGATAAAATGACCTTTACAAAGTCCAATGAATGGAGACGGATTGTAATGAATTTAATCAAGGTGAAAAAATGAAAGGCTGTACTTAAAATCACTCCGACACTCATCGCAATCGCTACACCATTCATACCAAATCGAGAATTAGAAGCAAGCAAAAACATAATCGGAAGCGTCATGAAAGAAGAGACTAAGTTGTTGAGCATGACGACTTTTACTTTACCTAAACCATTAAGCACTGCTTGGGTCCATGGTACACCAACAACTAAACTTATTTTAATTGCCTGCTGGATATGTTTATTGATCAGTGAATGGTCATTTTTCTCATGGGCTTCACTAATCGCTGGAACTAAAGAAACCGTTAAAGAGTGAGTGACAAATCCAGGCAGCATTAATAACGGAATCGTATAGCCCATTAACATCCCAAACTGTTTTGTCGCAAGGGAAGTCTCCACACCAGCAATCGCTAAGCTTTGTGTAATAAGGACAGGCATAAACATGCCAATCGCCGAGAGAATGATCCCATCTCCGCTATTGGGAAGGCCAATTTGAAGCAACGATTTCAGAACAGCTTTGCAGCCGCGAAGATGTTTAATGAACGATTCTCGCAATTTGAAACTCTTCTGTTTGTCCTTTTTAAATAAAATCAAAATATAGAGTAAAGAACAAACTTCTCCAACGACACTCCCCAATACCGCACCTGCTGCCGCAAATTCAATCCCAAAAGGAAGAAGCCATTGAACAAAGACATATATACATCCGATTGTCATTACTTGCTCCAGTACTTGGGATGAGGCAATCGGCGTCATATGTTGTTTTCCTTGAAAATAGCTTTTGAAAACAGAGGAGATCGCTATTAGTGGCACGATCGGGATCAAAGCAAGGAAAGAATAATACGCTCGTTTGTCTGTTAATAGAAAGGTAGATAAAAAATTTACGGATAAAAATGCTCCGATCATGATGACGATGCTTAATAATGAAATCGTTGTTAAGGAAACGACCAGAATCTTTTTGACTCGGAGCTTGTCTCCCTTTGTTTCGGCTTCTGCGACAAGTTTGGATATGGCCAATGGGAATCCTAACGTTGTTAAGATGATGAGCAAACCGGTGAGCGGCATCGCCATCATCATGAGGCCAACTCCTTCAGGACCAAGAATTTTTGCTAACATTAATCCAATAGCAAATCCAAATAGTCTTGTAATAAAAGCAGCGGAAGTTAAAATGATCGTCCCTTTCATAAGGCTTTGTTTTGTCATCTGTTCCATCCTTTAATATAGTTTAATAATTCATCTATATGCGGGAGATGGATAGAGTATGGATAATGAAATTCATTTAATCATAAATAAAGAAAATAAGCAGAATGTGATTGAATTAGCAATCACGTTTGAAGTGGGGCCAGAAAGTCTTTGCGCTGGCGTCTTCCTTTTTCGTATGTACTAGAATGGTTGATTTTCTTAGAGGGAGCGCTTATTCACTCAGTGACTACAAATAGATTTGTGTAGTTTATATGTGATGAAGCAATGATGGAAGACGGTTTGGGATGATTAAAAACAATAATTGGGGGTACTCAATCTATTAAAATTGTGGTATGTTATAGTGGTAACGCACTAAAGTGAAATGATACTCAGTTAAAGGTGGTTTTCGACAATTATGAAACGTTTCGTAACAATGATTCTGGCGATGGTAGCGGTATTTACGCTCCTGATGGGGTGCTCTAAATCGTCAGATAAAAATCAAGACAACACATTGGTAATTGGCATTGACGATCAATTTGCACCGATGGGATTTCGGGACGAAAATAACGAAATCGTCGGTTTTGATATAGACTACGCCAGAGCAGCTGTTGAAAAAATGGGGTACACACCAAAATTTCAGCCGATTGACTGGAAAACAAAAGAGTCTGAACTTAGCAGTGGACGAATTGATCTCATTTGGAATGGATATACCATTACAGATGACCGTAAAAAGATGGTTTTATTTACAAAGCCATATTTAAAAAATGCGCAAGTAGTTGTCACGTTGGCTAAATCAGACATTCATGCACTTGATGATTTAGAAGGGAAAGTTGTTGGATTACAAGCTCTTTCATCTGCTGAAAATGCTTTAAATGCAAATCCAATTAAAGAAAAAATCAAAACCGTTTCTGAGTTTGCTGACAATGTTCTTGCCTTAACGGATTTAAAAACAGGTCGTTTGGATGCGGTTGTGATTGATGAAGTTGTCATTGACTATTATATGTCAAAAGAGGAAGGTACCTTCAAATTGCTTGATGAATCACTTACACCAGAAGAATATGGCGTAGGTGTGAAAAAAGGGAACGAGGAGTTATTGAAGAAACTTCAAGAAGCTCTTGATGAAATGAATGAAGACGGCACGGCTGCCGAAATCTCACAAAAATGGTTTGGAGAAAATAAAGTATTAAAGTAAATAAACAGAACAAATAAAAGGCAAACAGGATTTCCTTTGGGAACCCTGTTTTGTTTTTGGAGGAATCTTTTTTATGTCCTTAGATTATATGATCTCAATCCTTAAGCCCTTGCTAGCGGGAGCACAAGTAACGATCTTATTATTTGTCATCGCGATTGTCGTGTCCATTCCACTAGGCTTCATATTGACTTTGGCTGTTAGAAGCAGGATCAAACCGTTATCCTTGTTCGCCCAAGGTTATATCTATTTAATGCGGGGCACACCGCTTTTGCTGCAATTATTATTTATTTGTTTTGGGCTGCCACTCATCCCAATAATTGGTGAATATTTAGTTTTGGACCGCTTTGTTGCGGCTTGTTTAGGATTTATTTTAAACTATGCTGCCTATTTTGCAGAAATATTCCGTGGTGGACTTCTCGCTATTGATAAGGGACAATATGAAGCTTCCCAAGTGCTTGGTTTGAATAAATGGCAGACGACAACACGAGTGATATTGCCGCAAATGTTCCGGATTGCACTTCCAGCCGTTTCGAACGAATCGATAACACTTGTCAAAGATACGGCGCTGCTTTATGCGGTTGCTGTACCTGAATTATTACACTTTGCACAAACTGCGGTAAACCGTGACTTTACGATTGTGCCTTTCTTTTTCGCCGGCATCATTTATCTATTGATAACGCTAGTCATGACCTTATTTTTTAAATGGCTTGAAAGACGGTACAAATTTAACTAGAAAGGAGTGGTGAAAATGGCAATTATGGAAGTAACTAACCTCAAAAAATCATATGGCGAACTTGAAGTATTAAAACAAATTTCTTTTGATGTAAATAAAAATGATGTGATTGCCGTGATTGGTCCCTCCGGTTCTGGGAAAAGCACAATGCTCCGCAGCTTAGTTCATCTAGAGGAAATAAACGGTGGTAGTATTTGTGTATCTGGCGATTATCTCGTAAAGGACGGTCTCTACTCTAAGCCGCAAGAGATTAAACGGATTACAGCTAAGATGGGAATGGTCTTTCAACATTTTAATCTTTTTCCGCATCTTTCAGTAAAAGAAAACTTAGAACTAGCTCCTAGATTAGTAAAGAAGGAGCCGGTGGAAGTCATCCGACGACGAAGCGATGAGCTCTTGGAAAAAATCGGTCTCTCTAAATGGGCGACAGCTTATCCGTCAACCCTTTCAGGTGGTCAAAAGCAAAGGGTGGCAATTGCTCGTGCGCTTATGACGAACCCTGAAATCCTATTGTTTGATGAGCCTACTTCTGCATTGGATCCAGAGCTGACAGGAGAAGTACTACAAGTAATGAAAGACCTAGCTGAAGAACATATGACGATGATTGTCGTTACACATGAGATGGGATTTGCCAAAGAAGTAGCAAATAGAGCCATTTTCATGGATAATGGAGAAATTATTGAATCTGGAAATCCAGTTGAAATGTTCACCAATCCTTGTTTTGATCGAACAAAGGCATTTTTAAATCGGAGTTCATCGAGCTGAGTTTATCAAATATAGTGAAAAGTGGACGAGGAGTCATCACAGGTGGCTTTTTGGTCCATTTTTATTTTAGCTGATTTGGATTTTAAAGAGAGATATGGCGTTGTTTAGGTGAAATTTTCTTGGGGACTGAAATCCTAAGTAATCGTTACGATGAAGAAAAAACGATCCAAATTATTTTTTTTGCATAGTTTATGATTGACCTAGAAAAAAAGAATGTAGTATGATTATTTTTGTTTCACTTTTACTCAAGAAAGGAAAGGAGCATAGAGGTTATTTTTTATATAAAGCGCCAGAACTAATCGCGGATTGATTAGTTGACGAGGTGGAGGTTTATCGAATGGTTCGGCGGATGCCTCCCGGCTGTGACACACAGTCGTATGTTCTTTCATAAATCATCAGAGGTGACTCGGTGGACAACGGAAAGATCATGTGCACATATAAAACATCATAAACAGAGATAAGGGGGCAAGTACGCCCCCGTGCCGCTTGCCCCCTCTTTAGGGAGGAACGGAATATGTGCGGAATTACAGGTTATATTGGAACGAAAGATGCTAAGGAAATTTTAGTAAAAGGTTTGGAAAAGCTTGAGTATAGAGGCTATGATTCTGCCGGGATCGCAGTAAACAATGAAGTTGGTATTCATATTTTCAAAGAAAAAGGCCGTGTAGCTGATTTAAGAAATTTCATTGATACGCAAATCTCAGCTCAAGTCGGGATCGGACATACAAGATGGGCTACACATGGAGTACCAAGTCATGCGAATGCACATCCACATTCAAGTAGATCAGGTCGCTTCGTCTTAGTTCATAATGGGGTCATCGAAAACTATGCTTTGCTGCAGCGTAAATTTTTACAAAATGTCCTGTTTCAAAGTGATACCGATTCAGAAGTGATTGTTCAATTAGTTGAACAATATGTTTCAGAAGGAATGGGAACAGAAGCCGCCTTTAAACAAACGTTAAGCTTGTTACATGGTTCCTACGCAATCGCTATGCTTGATAAGGAAAACCCAGACACGATTTTCGTCGCGAAAAATAAAAGCCCGTTGCTTGTTGGTGTCGGAGAGGATTTTCATGTCGTAGCTAGCGATGCAATGGCAATGATTCATATGACTGATTCTTTCATTGAATTAATGGATCAAGAAATCGTCATCGTACAAAAGGATCGTGTAACGATTAGCAATCTTCAAGGGGAAATCGTTTCAAGAGCACCGTACAAAGCAGAAATCAATGCTGGTGATATTGATAAAGGGACATATCCTCACTATATGCTGAAAGAAATTGATGAACAGCCGCTCGTAATCAGAAAAATTATTCAAGCGTACCAAAATAAAAATGGTCAACTTGAAATTGATAAAGAGATCACAAAGGCGTTGGCGGAAGCTGATCGCATTTATATTGTCGCATGTGGAACGAGCTACCATGCTGGATTGGTTGCGAAGCAATTCGTTGAACAATTGGCGAAAATCCCAGTCGAAGTTCATGTAGCAAGTGAGTTTGGCTATAATATCCCGCTTTTATCTGAAAAACCATTTTTCATTTTTCTATCCCAGAGTGGAGAAACGGCAGACAGCAGAGCCGTACTCGTCAAAACGAAAGAAATGGGATACAAGGCATTAACAATCACAAATGTCCCGGGATCAACGCTTGCCCGTGAAGCCGATTTTGCCCTTTATTTGCATGCAGGTCCTGAAATTGCTGTCGCATCAACAAAAGCGTATACGGCACAAATGGCTGTCATGGCCATTCTTGCCAATGCCATTACAACATCCAAAGGACGAGACATTGACTTTGATCTCGTTCATGAATTAGGAATCGTTGCTCATGCGATGGAAATGCTTTGCCAATCCAAGGACGAATTCGAAAACATTGCTATTGAGTTTCTGCCATTTACAAGAAATTGTTTCTTTATTGGCCGTTCCCTCGATTACTTTGTTTGTCTCGAAGGAGCATTAAAATTAAAAGAAACATCCTATATCCAAGCAGAAGGTTTTGCCGGTGGCGAATTAAAACATGGAACAATTGCCTTAATTGAAGAAGGCACACCAGTGATTGCACTAGCCACTCAGGAAAACGTAAACGGGAGCATTCGCAGCAACGTAAAAGAAGTCGCTGCAAGAGGGGCCAACCCATGCATCATTTCGCGGAAAGGGCTCGAATCAGAGGAAGATCGTTTTGTCTTGCCCGAAGTAAATGAACTATTCACACCTCTTATCTCTGTCATCCCGCTCCAACTCATCGCATACTACGCATCAATACACCGTGGCTGCGACGTTGATAAACCTAGAAATCTCGCAAAAAGTGTGACGGTTGAGTAGGTGGAGGGAATTGTTGGCTTTTGTTGTATAGGACAATTAAAGTTGGAAACGTACAAAAAAAGATGGAAATGTACAAATAAAGTTGGAAACAGTCAAAAAAAGTTGGAAACTGTGGATAAGTTTCCAACTGTATTAGTAAAAGGTTTAGAAGATGTATAATATTGGGTATAATGGAAACAGTTTAGACATTAAGTGTCGTTGATATAGTGGTGATTAAAATGAAATGTTTTTCTACCCGAAAAAAATTAAAAATAAGTGTTTTAAAAAAAAGAGGACTATCCCACGGGATAGTCCTCTTTTTGGATAACTTCATAAAATAATATTCTTATGAAGTTACTTTGGAACTTTTAAGGAGAAAAAAATGGCGAAGAGAAAAAGGGAAAATTCAACTGAAACAAAAATTGAACGGTGGATTAAAGAAGGAAGAGGTCAAGGGGAAGGGACTAATTATCAACCGTGGTTGGAGATTCAAGATGTTGCTTCTAATGGTTATGCAACGAGAAATTTAGGATGGAAGACACAACGCAAGCATTATTTTCTTTCAGACCTTGAACTTCATTACTTTTATACATTGGAATGGTCTCCCCATGTATTAGACATAAGGGAACAATATCCCTTATTGCCTTTAGAGAGAACAATTGAAATTGCTGAAAGCTTTGGCATTAATCACCCTAAAGAAAATGGGAGTACAGGGCCATTAAAAGTAATTACAACAGATTTTTATTTAATTGTGAAAACACAATCTGGTTTGAAAACAGTTGTGAGAAGCATTAAGCCGTCTAATAAACTAACCATAAGGGAATTAGAAAAATTCGATATTGAGAGAACGTTTTTTAAAGAGATTGGGATAACGGATTGGGGAATTGTGACGGATACAGATATACCTAAAACCTTTATAAAAAATATTAGTTGGTTTTATGATGCGAAGACCTTAGATAATCGACCGAATTTGGATACTGCGTTAGTTAGAAAATTGGAACCTAGATTATACAAAGCAATAAAGACGGAAGAATTAGGATTATCCCAACTCGCATTGAAGTATGATGAGATATTTGGACTGGAATATGGTTCATGTTTATTTATGGTCAAGCATCTACTTGCAAATAAAATATGGCAAATGGACATTATGAATAAACTAATTAATCCATCCGCGAAGATGGAGATATTTGATAAACAAACGAATCAAATAAGTGAGCGATTAGGAGGAATATCATGACAGTTCATGTTAATACATTAATTGAATTTAGAAATAGTGGGATGGAAACAATTGCGGTTGAGCGAGTTCTTTGGATATCGTCTGATTTAGAAGATGTTGTTTTATTCAATATTGACAAGAAACTGCCCCACGTTCCTACAATTAAATCATATTCTGAATTGGCCGAAGAACTAGCTACTCCATATGCGTTAGTCCTAATGGTTGATCCATATAAAGCTTTAAATGGACCAGAACAAGATTATTTAGAAAAACATAAAGAAATAAGGGACGGAAAATGGGAGATTATTAAAGATTATATTGAGGACGAACCCTATATTTATGATCCAGATTATTTAAAAAAAATGGTTGCTGAAATGAAAAGGAAAACAGGCAAAAGTAGCAAAAGGGTCTATGCAATATTAAGAGAATATTGGCGAGGGGGAAAAACTATTAATGCATTATTGCCCAATTATGCCAATAGTGGCGGTAGAGGGAAACCAAAGCAATTAAAAGATAAAAAGATAGGTCGGCCTTCAAAATTGTCTATTGAAAAAGGAATTCAAGGGGTTAATGTCACTGATGCTGATAAAGAAATATTCGAAATTGGAATCAAACTTTACTATAAAGGAAAAAAGACAAAATTAAAAAAGGCATATGAAGAAATCATAAAAAAATATTATGTAGCTGGATACAAGACTGTAAATGGAGTTTTGGTTCCAATTGCATTACCAGACGAACGAATTCCAAATTATCGACAATTCTTAAACTGGTACAATTCAACCTATAATACCAAAGAAAGGCTCATCAATAAGAACGGTGAAAGAAAATATTATTTGAATCATCGTCCATTACTAGGGGATGCAACAAATAAGGCTGCAGGACCCGGTGATATTTTTGAAATTGATGCTACTATTGGGGATATTTATTTAGTGAGTGAAATTGATCGTTCTCGAATAATAGGTAGACCTGTTGTTTACATTGTGAAAGATGTTTATACGAGAATGGTTGTCGGTGTTTATGTAGGATTAGAGGGGCCGTCATGGATTGGGGCAATGATGGCATTAGGAAATACAACAACTAACAAAAAGGAATATTGTAAAAAAATCGGAATTGATGATATCGAAGAAGAGGATTGGCCGTGTGAACATTTGCCAAAGAGAATTAAGGCAGATAGAGGGGAAATGGAGAGTAAAAATGCTGATAACCTCGTAGCATCGCTTGGCATCCAAGTTATAAATACTCCACCGTATAGAGCAGATTTAAAGGGAATTGTTGAACGTCACTTTAGAATCCTTAACGAAAGAATCAGCCAACATTGGATGCCCGGAGTTGTCCATAAGGACTTTAAAGAAAGAGGGGGTAGGGACTACAGACTTGATGCAAAGTTAACGCTAAAAGCGTTTGAGAAGGTGATTGTCTTAACAATATTGGAACATAACAATAGCATCCTAAATGGTTACGCATTAGAGAAAGAAATGATGGAAATTAACTTACTACCTACGCCAATTAATTTATGGAATTGGGGACTTAAACACCGATCTGGCTTGTTAAAAACGGTAGACCGAGATTTAGTCAGATTAAATTTAATGCCTTCAAAAGAAGTAAGCATAACAGCAGAAGGAATTGTTTTTAATAAAATGAGATTTTCAAGCGACTTTTGTATAGAAAATGCTTGGTTTGAACAGGCAAGAATAAAAAGATGGAAGGAAGTCATTTACTACGACCCAAGAGATATTCAACATATCTATTTAAAGACAGCGGAAGGTAACAATTTCGTTAAGTGTCAAATAGTAGAGGGTGATCAAAGGTATTCTCAATTTAGATTAGAGGAAGTACAAGAGCAACAGTTCACTATGGATATTAATCAAGCATTACAGGCAACTTCACAAAGACAGTTAAAAATTGACACGAATGCACAGATTGAAAAGATTATGAAGGA
Source organism: Bacillus sp. FJAT-50079 (assembly GCF_018343515.1). Classification (GTDB taxonomy): domain Bacteria; phylum Bacillota; class Bacilli; order Bacillales; family Bacillaceae_C; genus Lederbergia. The sequence goes on from NZ_JAGYPD010000002.1 coordinate 15,430, forward strand.
TGAGAAAAGGGATACAGACAAAATGAGTAATCCAGATGAAAGTAAGGCAGCAAGGTTAAGGGACATAAGGGAAAATAGAAAAAATGAAAAAGAATTTTTGAGAGGCAAAGAACATTGGGGAAATACTCTTGAACCTGACAAAGATCAATATGGAACAGAAGTGATTGAAATGAAGGACTTTAAAAATCATGATATTGAGGATGATGAAGAATACTTATTAAATTTAATCATCCAACATGATGGGAAGGAGGAAATGTAATTGTCGGGAAACGGTACTGAGTATGAACGTAAGCCTACTACTGTTTTAATGGGCAGACAATGTAATGCAATTTATCATGAGCAAAAAATAAATGACTACAAACATAACCCTCTTATTGAGGCTTTACCCGATATATTGACTCGAAAGAAAGTAATTGAACTCTTAATGGAAACACCAAACTTTGTTCAGGATGAAATAAATGAAAGTCCTGAGATTAGAATACATTTAATTCAACAAATAAAACATCATTTTATACAACCAATGCCGATTCACTTAGAATTAGAAGTTAAAATTTCAACAATGATTAGGACTGGATATGTAGGAAGAAATCCGGTTAGCCCTTTATATGCAAAGCAATTTTCTGTTGGTATATCGGAAATTTTTAGAGGGGGCTATGACTTGGAGAAGGGAAATATATTAGGAAATCGTTCTACCGCAACGAACTTTTCGATAATAGGAATTAGTGGTATTGGAAAGTCAACAGCGATTGAAAAAATACTTTTATTATATCCTCAAGTCATTATTCATTCTGATTATGAGCATAATGGGATTTATGTCGGGTATCTAAAGCAAATTGTTTGGTTGGTAATAGAATGTCCTTTTAACGCTTCCAGAGGTTCACTTTGTAAAAACTTTTTTATGGCAGTAGATAACATCTTAGGTACGAACTATTATAAACAGTTTGTCAAAGCTAGAATGAATGAATCAGATTTAATTGACAAGATGGCGCATGTTGCGGCTTTACACTGTATTGGAGTTCTTGTATTTGATGAAATTCAGCGAATGAAAAGAGGAAATGAAGGTAAATTAACCATTAACTTTTTTGTGGAGCTGCACAATAAGCTAGGTGTACCCCTTGTTTTTATTGGTACTTATTCATCTATTGATCTTTTCACTCCATTACTTGCGACTGCAAGACGGGCAAGTGGGATGGGTATTTTGTTCTTTGACAGAATGGAGAAAGATAAGAAGTGGGATTTATTTCTAGAAAAATTGTGGAGGTATCAGTGGTTAAAAGAATATACACCCTTATCCGAGGAAATGAACGAATTATTTTATCATGAGACACAGGGAATAACGGATTTAGTTGTCAATTTGTTTATTCAAGTACAATTGCTGGCCCTTTCACTAGGAAAGGAGAAAATTAGTATAAATTTCATCAAGCGAGCTGCAGAAACCAATTTAAAGATTCTTCGGCCTACACTTATAGCCCTTCAAACTGGAGATATTGAAAAGCTAAAGAAAATTGAGGATTTAAAACCAGATTGGGTAGATGTTAATAATTACATAAAAGAAATACCCGAAAGTGTAATGATTGAAGGGGAAATGCAGAAGGAACATGAAAATGCTCTCTCAAATGCTAAAGAATTTGTACAGTATATTAATTTTGCACAAAGTTTAGGACTATCTAAAAAGGAAGCTGTAGAACTTGTATCTGAAGTGTTAGAAAAGGAAAGTAATGATAGTCAGAGTATGAATAAAGTAATTGCAGAAAAAATTTTATTTCCGGATAGAGTAGGGAGAAAACCTAAAGAAAATAAGGCGAAAAATAAAAAAACAACTATTGAATATTATCTTCATGTAATTGGCTTAAAGGTGCTAAAAGAGAAAAAGCCTTTAGAAGAAGAACTGAGAAATTTGAATATTATTAAACCGTTCAATGAATTTATAGGCTAGGTGATGAAATATGTTAGGATTTTTCCCTCATATGTACAAAGATGAATTGTTGTATAGTGCGTTGGCCCGATTTCATCAAAGAAGTGGTAGCAATAGTTATAAAGATACAATTATGAATCTTTATGAAAACCGTACAACAAGTGCCATAACAGATTTCCCAAGTAGCCTCGATTTGCTTGGTAAAAAGATCAATCAGGAACCGAACTCACTTATTTATGAGCATACACTTTTTCCTTATTATGAGCCGTATATATCCGAAAATGTAGCTGAAAAGATTGTTGAACAAATGATTTATGGTGATGCTAATTCAATTTCTTTAGCATTAGGACTTGCGGCAAGTAAAGTAAAAGGACCAGATCACTTTAGATATTGCTTACGTTGTTATTTAGAAGAATTGGATTTATACGGTGAGGCTTACTGGCATAGGATACATCAATTACCGGGTGTTTATGTATGTCCAAGTCATAAAGAAAGTTTGTGGATTTCAGATGTCCCATTTCGAAACAAGACTAATAAACACAGATTCTTTTCCCTGCAAAAAAGCTGCGTAGATAGTGGACAAGAGATGAACATTCCTGAAGAATTTTATGAAAACCTAGTGTATATAGCAGAACAGTCGTATGCACTGTTGAATAGTAAGTTTGCTATATTGGGCCTGAAAAATATCAACCAATTCTATCTTGCAAAACTAAATGAAAAACATTACATTACACCATCAAAAAGAATTAGAATTCAAGAATTAATCCCTGACTTTCTTGATTCTTTTCCGATGGGTTTCTTGAAATTTTTAAATAGTGATTTTGAATATTTCGATGAAGATACTTGGTTTCACAAGGTAGTAAGAAAGCCGAAAGTAGCCTGTCATCCGTTGAGGCATTTATTTTTCCTATTATTTTTAGGACAGAGAATTGGTGACCAAATATCGGAAAATCATCATAAAGTACATTTTTTTGGAAGGACTTCTTGGCCTTGTTTAAATAAAGCTGCTACGCATTATAAGGAATTCCTCATAACCGATTGTATTGTAACAAGGGACTACAAAACTGGAAAGCCTGTTGGAACATTTACTTGTAAAGATTGTGGTTTTACCTATTCAAGAACGGGTCCGGATGCTTCAGAAAAAGATAAATACCGAATTGGTAGGATAAAAAATTTTGGTCCAGTTTGGCAGAACAAATTAGACGAACTGTATACAAGCGGGATGTACTCCATCCGTGGAATTTCATCCATGTTAGGAGTGGATTCAAAAACAACGAAAAAATATCTGACGAATGATGTCAAAAATATACCATCCACTTCAAATGAGGGTGAACAAAATACCTTTGAAGAAAAAAGAAAGATGTTCATGGAACTCAGAAAGAGATATCCGAATTTCAGCAGGTCCGAATTAAGAAAAAGCTCTCCTAGACTATACAACTGGTTATATAAAAACGACAGAGAGTGGTTTACAAGTAATTTACCACACGTTAAAAGAAGACAGATTTCAAGAACAATTGTTGATTGGGAGGAAAGAGATGATGAATATTCACTATTGATCATTAGGGAAGCTATAATCTTGTCTTTAGAGATTCCGTTGGTTCGAGTGACAAAGACAAGAATATATCAAAGACTAGATGTACAAACAAGGTTTGAAAATAATTTAGATAAACTTCCTAAATGCAAAAATATCCTTCAGGATGTTACAGAGACGGTACAAGAATTTCAAATACGAAAAATTAGATATTTTGGTGACCAATTCAGAAGAAAAAATATGGACATTTCCATTTCGACCCTAACAAGAACGGTTGGAATCAAAAAGATTTCAAACGATTTTGTCCAACAGGTAATTTTAGATGAAATGAATATGCAGGGGGATGAATGATGCTTGCTTTTTTTCCTAAGCCATATCCAGATGAAGATTTTAGAAGTATTATTCATAGATATCATATTCGATCAGGTCATTTATCATTTGAAGAAACAAATAAAGAATTATTTAACGTGAGTTCAAAACGAAATATTTATTTTCATCATAATGTTGGTGAGTTAATAGGCTTATTGAATTATTCCGAGTATTCCATAGAAAATTTTTTGAGTAATCATACAATTTTTCCGTTAATAAATCCTTTCTTATCTCAAAAAAGAAAGCAAGATTATCAGCAAAGTTTACGCATAAAGGATTCCTTAAAGAACAAAAAGTTATTTCAAGATTATATAGCTAAGGAAATAAAATATTGCCCTCAATGTTTAGAAGAGGATTATGAAAAATATGGTGAAGTTTACTCCCATCGATTTCATCAACTTTGTTTTTTGAATTATTGTGAACAGCATCAAACGGAGCTGATTTCTATATGCCCAGAATGCAGTGTGCCACTATCAAATACCGATGGCAAGGTGCTATTAAAAAGACCATTCTGTAAAAATGGACATTATTTAACTTCTAATGTTACCAACCTCAACGATTGTCCACAACTAATTAAAAGAGTCCTTCAAGATGTTTATTTTATTGTTTCCTACTCACGCAAAATAAATAGAAACTTGGTAGTAGATCAAATCTATTCAGCACTTGGTAAATGTGGCTATGGAGAAATTTACTCTGAATATCTACAAACAAGAAGATTAAAAAATGACTTTACAAAATTTGTGTCTACTTATGTTCAGATATTGGGTGTTCAACTAAAGAATGTTGTTAATAGCCGTTTTCATACACTTCTAAGCAAAATAAATAACGATGTACCTAATATTCTTGCTAATTTATTATTAATCCAATTTATATCCAACTCTGCTGAGGCATTCTTTACTGATGTTGTAGGCTATTCAATTGAGATTCCGTTTAAAAATAAGCCACAACCTTGTTTAAATAAAATCTGTAAATACTCTGACATTCTGGTAATCGGAATATACAGTAAGAAATATTATCCTAGCTATGTTCAAGGGAAATTTACCTGTCCTAATTGCGGGTATACATATGGACGTAAGTACATATGGAACAAAGATAAAAAAAGTGGAGAAGTAAAAAAGCCATTTTTAATAAGTAGGGGAGAACTGTGGGAGAAAGAAGTTTTAAGCCTTTATGATCAAGGATTAAGTTTGAAGAATATAGCAAGAAGAATAGGGCTGGGAAACAAATCAGATTCCATTGCGAAATTTTTAAAAGAAAAATTAGGTGAAGGTTATATCAAACGGTACAATCCAAAAAATAACTATTCCTTGTATAACATAAATTCAAGGCTTGAGCAGATGCCTGCTCATGATGTAGAGGCTATTAATGAAATAAAGATGGCAATGGAGGAAGTTGCGGCTACAAATTATCATCAACAATTATTGCTGATGAGACGCCAAAATATCGTAAATATAATGAGTGAAAATCCTAATCTAAAGCGATGCGACATTGAAAAATTGGCAAGAGGTGACTATAGATGGTTAAAGAAAAATGATTTAGATTGGTTCAATGAATTTCTACCTAAACCGCTTACTTGGAGAAATAAAGTTAATAATATAAATAGAAGTTAGGGGCTGTCTAAAAAATCAATTTTAAAGTGAAAATTACTTAATTTAAAAACCCAAGAATGTTGAGATTACAGCATTCTTGGGTTTTGCTTCTTTTAGCTATTCAGCGGGATAGACCAGCTTTGGACATTCCTTTTTTATTCATTCAAATTCGGATAATTCCTCGTAATGTAGTTCTGCTGGATTTGAACCATAAACACGTTTTGCATAGTCTAATCCACCATCTATACCTACTGCTCCACATTTACATTTTTGAAAGTCATTTGTATTTTTGGATTCTACAATGTCACCACAATGTTTGCAGCGAATTCGGTTTATCTTTAGTTTCTTTTGCATTCTCATACCGCCTTTTTCCCATTAACCATAAAACATTTGATATCTATTTTGCTTGTTCATTTTCTTTAAGCTTTCGTTTCATTAAAATCTCGTTTTCGTACACCTCTCCCCAATCTCTCATAAGGAAGATAATGGGTTTTAATGTTTCTCCAAAATCTGTAAGAGAATATTCTACTTTTGGAGGAATCTGCTGATATATTTCACGATGGACAATGCCATCTTGCTCCAACTCCCGAAGTTGCAATGTTAACATACGTTGCGTGACTTCAGGCATCAGTCTTCGTAATTCATTAAAACGCCTTGGACCGGGAACTAAGTGGTACAAAATAAGACCTTTCCATTTCCCTCCTATTACATCTACTGTAACTGCAACTGGACAAGCAAAAGGATCTGGACAGATTTCTTTATTTGAGTTTTCCATCATATCACTCCATTATACTAAGTATAAAAATGTATACTACACAACAAAAATGTGCGTACTTACAATTTAATATTATATATCGTACCATTGATTTTGCAAGTAAAGACGAATATTTAAAATAGAGGAGTGTTCATATGACTGCAAAACTATTTTCACCATATACGATTAAAGATGTAACGTTTAAAAATCGGATTGTGATGTCTCCGATGTGTATGCATAGTTCGGATGAATCCGGGGAAGTTAAGAATTTCCACTTAACACATTATACAGCTCGTGCGTTGGGTCAGGCTGGATTAATAATACCTGAAACGCTTGTTGTTGACTCTGATGGATTAATAGGGCCTGGGGATTTAGGAATTTGGGATGATTATCATATTAAGGGTTTGAAAAATCTTGTTGATCGAATCCATGAATTTGGAGCAAAAGCTGGCGCTCAAATTGGTCATGCCGGCAGAGTTACAAATAAAGAGGGAGTTACACCAATCGGTCCTTCTCCAATTCCTTTTAGTGAAAATACTCAAACACCAATCGAAATGACGAAAAAGGACATTCAGACAATAGTTCATAGTTTTAAAGAAGCTGCACGTAGAGCGCGAGAAGCAGGTTTTGATATTCTTGAAGTTCACTGTGCGCACGGCTACTTATTAAATGAATTTCTTTCTCCCCTTTCAAATCAACGTACCGATGAATATGGCGGAAGCATGGAAAATCGCTATCGTATGATAGGAGAAGTTATTGATGCTGTGAAAGCAGAATGGACTGGACCACTATTTGTGCGTATATCTAGTACGGATTATAAAGAAGGTGGAAATACTCCTGAAACTTATGTTGAGTATGCAAAAAAAATGAAAGAACAAGGTGTTGACTTAGTTGATTGTAGTTCAGGTGGGATTGCCCCTGTAAAAGTCAACTCATATCCAAATTATCAGGTTCCTGCTGCAGATAGAATTCGAAACGAGGTTGGAATAGCAACTGGTGCAGTTGGTCTAATTAAAACAGGAAGGCAAGCGGAGGAAATATTAAGAAACAATCGTGCAGATTTAGTATTCATTGGGCGGGAATTTCTTAAAAATCCATTTTGGCCACGTGCAGCTGCAGAGGAATTGGATGCTAATATTGAAGCACCTGTGCAATACACACGGTATGGTTCCAACTGGTTAAAAAGTTAAAAAGATTAATTTAAAGTGCTAGAAAGGGGCGATTTAGAGCCTTTTTCTAGCACTTAAAATAGTCAAGATTAAAATTGAAAATGAAATTTTATTACAAAGGAAGATGAATAATAATGCCAAATATGAAAGCAGTGGGCTTATATAAATATCTATCAATTGATCATCCAGAAAGTTTATTAGATGTTGAAGTTCCAAAACCAATAGCAACTGGGAGAGATCTCCTTGTAAAAGTAAAAGCGATTGCTGTTAATCCTGTCGATGCTATCGTTCGTTCCCCAAAACCTGAGGTAGAAGAAGTCCCGAAAATCTTAGGTTGGGATGTTGCGGGTGTTGTGGAAGAAGTAGGACCTGATTGTACACTATTTAACCCAGGTGATGAAGTTTATTATTCAGGAAGTATTATTCGTCAGGGAGGAAACTGTGAGTATCATTTAGTTGATGAAAGAATCGTCGGTAAAAAACCAAGAACACTGGACTTTGCACAAGCTGCTGCGCTTCCGTTAACAACAACTACTGCATATGAAAGCTTATTTGACCGACTTCAAATAAGCCATGATGTAAACCAAAATAAAAATAAAAGCATTCTTATCATTGGTGCTGCAGGTGGAGTAGGGTCAATTGCTATTCAATTAGCAAAATTAGCGGGGTTAACAGTTATTGGAACTGCATCACGTCCAGAAACAACAAAATGGGTTAAAGATCTTGGAACTGATCATGTTATTAATCACTATGAGGAATTTATTCCACAATTAAAAGAACTAGGTCTTGATACAGTAGATTATATTTTGTGCCTAAGTAAAACTGAAAAGTACTGGGAAACGATGGAGAAAGTCATTGTCCCACAAGGTAAAATATGCTCGATTGTTGAAACTGACGAGAAGCTTGATATTACCTTGATGAAAGATAAAAGTGTGACATTTGTTTGGGAGATGGTTTTCACACGTTCTATGTTTGAAACAAGCGATATGATCGAACAACATCATTTATTAAATAAAGTAACTGATTTAATTGATGATGGAAAAGTCAAAACGACATTGTCAGAACGCCTTTCTCCTATCAATGCAGAAAACCTAAAAAAGGCGCACAAAAAAGTGGAATCAAGAACAACTATCGGAAAAATTGTATTGGAGAATTTTTAATTGATAGATGTCTAGTTTAAAGTAGCTCTTTTCTTATGGTTATGAAAATAATTATTTTCTTTATGGAGGATAGGGGAATTGAATAAATTTAAAGCACATCAAGGCTATACGTACATGTTTAAAGAGAATAATTTGTCTTTAGGATTGTTTTTTTCTATTGAATCCTATAAGGGAAGTATTCCAGAGATGAACTTGGACCAGCAAATGAAATTAGCGAGAAAGGCAGAGGAAGTTGGTTTTGCTTCTTTATTTGTCAGGGATGTTCCATTACATGATCCAACTTTTGGGGATGTGGGGCAAATCTATGACCCGTGGGTTTTTCTTGGTTACTTAGCTGCTAATACGAAACAGATTGCTTTGGGAACTGGAAGCATCGTTACAACATTACGCCATCCATTGCATGTGGCAAAAGCAGCAGCTTCTGTTGACCGTATTTCTGGAAACAGGCTTGTGCTAGGTATTGCCACTGGTGACCGTCCTATAGAGTTTTCAGCGTTTTCCGAAGACAGAGGGCGACGTGGTCAATTGTTTCAAGAGTCGTTACATGTCATGAGACAAGTATGGGAAGAAGAGTTCCCAGAAATTCACTCAACGAAGATAAGCCTTCAAAATGGTGATTTATTGCCTAAACCAGAATTAGAGGATATTCCTGTTTTAGTAACGGGACATTCTTCACAAACGCCCGAATGGATCGCACTGAATAGCGATGGCTGGTTTTATTATCCGCGAAACTTAGATCTCCAAGCAAGGTTAATTAATGAGTGGCGCACATTAACTAGTGAATTTAAACCTTTTGCACAATCCTTATATATAGATTTATCTGATAACCCAAATGAAGATCCGACACCTATTCACTTAGGATTCCGAGCTGGACATAAATATTTAATTTCTTTCCTTAACACTCTAAAGGGAATTGGTGTTAATCATGTAGCATTCAATTTGAAATATGGACATCGTCCAGTTGAAGAAGTGATCCAAGAATTAGGAGAAGAGGTACTTCCATATTTTCCTGCATTATCAAACAATTAGATGATAAGTAGTTTTTTTATTCGGATTACAGTTGAAGATTAAAATTATATTCAAGATCGGAGGAATTTATCTCATGAAAGCATGGCAAAGACAAGGCGTTGGATTAGAAAACTTAAAATTGGTGGATTTACCAATACCAGAACCCGGACCGAAACAACTTCTCGTTCGTGTAAAGGCTGTTTCACTAAACTTCCGTGATAAAGCCATTGTTGATGGGGTTTATTTGCCAGAATTAATGACTAAACCATTCGTACCAGTATCTGATGCTTCTGGTGAAGTGGTAAGTGTAGGCTCAGAGATAACAAAGTTTAAAAAGGGTGACCGTGTAACGTCACATATGTTTACTAAATGGCTTGATGGCAGTCCGAATAAAGATGATGGTGCAAATGCTCTAGGAGGGCCTAAAAATGGTGGGTTAGCAGAATACATGTTGCTTGATGAGGATGCAACTGTAATGACTCCAGCTAGCTTGACGGATGAAGAGGCTTCAACACTTCCTGTTGCTGCGCTTACTGTTTGGTTCTCATTGATTGAATATGGGAAAATCAAAGCAGGAGATAGCGTGCTTGTACTTGGAACTGGAGGAGTTTCAGTATATGCTGTTCAAATTGCTTCAGCACTAGGCGCAAGAGTAATTGTGACAAGTAGCAGCAACGAAAAATTAGAAAGAGTAAAAGCACTTGGTGCAAAAGATGTTATAAACTATGTAGAGACTCCGGAATGGGAAAAAGAAGTATTAAAAATTACTGATGGAAAAGGTGTACAACATATTCTTGAAGTGGTCGGTGGTCAAAGTATTAACCGATCAATTGAAGCACTTGCTCTTCAAGGTCATATTTATGTTATTGGTTTCTTGGAAAGTATGATGGCAGAAGTGAATCTATTCGCATTATTAGCAAAACAAGCTCACATTCAGGGGATTAATGTAGGACATCATAGAGCGTTTGATGACATGATGAGAGCATTTGATGAATTAAATATTAAACCAGTCATTGATACTGTTTATTCATTTGATCAAGCTCTTGAAGCTTATAAACATCTATATAAAGGGGCATTTGGTAAAATTGTTATAAAAATTTCTGAATAAATAAAAGTAAAAATGTTGAAATACAAAAGCCCTTGAGCAATATTCTTGGGCTTTTGTTGTTTTTTCAAAAAGGGTTGAATATTGTAGTTATGCCATCCTTTTTTATTTGTTGGGGTAAGTGTAATGAAAAAAGCTGAATTAAGAACTGGTTGTAGCTATTATTATTTGAATGAAGAAAATGAACCAGCCGGAAAAGAGTGGTCTGAATTTCAGCGTGTTTGCGACGAAATTGGTGAACGTATTAAGCAATTTTATGAAACAGGGAAATAAGAAGCACTTTTTTCTATAGTTGTTATTTAGGGATCGTTACAAAGTTCATTGTACAATTTTCGAATGGAGGTGTTTATTCGGTCTGGATGTCTTTAAAAATCCAGAGGAAGGAGAAGATGAGTATCACATTGTCGCAATACGATATTCATGTACAGACTATGAAGGCGAGGGAACGCCTGATGCAAATCAAGCTATTGAGGCAGAAATTTTAAATGAGAACAGTTACCTGAAGAAACATTTTCGGGGACTATATTAACAAGATACAATAACATCTATTGATAAATACAGATAAATGTGACTCTACCAAAATTATGGGGGAAGTTGCTGCATAGTTATTTCAATGAAGGAAGAGAACCTACTTCTGCATTTTTGAAAATATTAAAAGTAGTAAGGTGCTTTATACCTCAATGTAAATGAAGGTTAAGGTTATTTAAAAGAAGGCCCTAAAGAACAAAGTTAATTTAAGTTCTTTCCTTTATAACATTAATTCTTCCATCGGCATAATGATGAACGAATTGATTTTTTTCATTAAGATAGGCAATTCGCCCTTCATCTCCCAGTGCCTTAAATGACTCGTATAAAGCAGTTGCTCCAGTTAAAGATAGTGCAAAATCAAATGAGTTTTTTATTTCTAGTTCATTAATCTGTTGAAATAACTTTGCACGTTTTGCGACGAACATTACTTTTTCCAATTGCTCATATTTTTCTTTTGAAATGTGGAAATCCTTAGCTTTTTTTAGCATTTTATCATAAATATCGATCACTTTTATCACCTCACTTTAATTTTATACAACTACAATCAACTTTAACAGAGCCAGAAGAAAATAATTATTCAATTTACAAAGTAAGAAATGGTTTATAATTTTGATTTTGCAGAAGAAGATGAACTTTCTCAGGTTGATACTGGCTAAATAGTTGAGCTATAAAACTACTCAGTTTGGCTCATTTTTGATTGATGAAAAAGATCGTCAAAATAAATAGATGATCTTTGTGGGTTTTAATTAGTATTTATCCTCGTCATCTTAAATTTCAAGATCACAAGTCGGATAATAACCTCTTGTATAACCTTCTTCGATTAATTCTGCGTATATTCTCTTGCGATTCCTTCATCTTTATCCACTTATAATTCCATGTTAATTAGCCTAAGACGGATAATAACTTGTCTGCGCACCTTCACGTACTAATTTTTCCAATATATCTTAATTTACTTTCACTCATATCAATTACCTAGTATATAAAAAAGGTTCGCTACGCTTTTCGGTAGCTACTAAAAAGATGATAATCCATTTTTTAACAACAACAGCAGAAAAAGAAGCATATATGATCACCCTTATTTTATTCCCCTTTTGAATTTCTGTAATCCTGCCGACTTTCGTTCCTGATAATGGTAAGATAGTAGTGAATATTAAAATATTTATTTAGGGATAATGGGGTGTTCCGAATGAATAATTCGATAAGAGAAATGATCGGGGTTAATGCTGTTTCAATTGAAATAACAAGAAATGTATTTTTAAAAGGAGAAATACCAACAAATGATAAAAGTGTTTCTTGGGACGGAGAAATACAAATATATAACGAAAAAAGTCATCATAAATCAACTTTATTTGGAAGGGTCCCTGTTCAGGTTAAATCTCGTAAAGTGAAACACTTAAATAAAGATAAAATTAAATATAGTTTGAATAAAAATGATATTCGAAATTACTACCACGACGGCGGCGTTTTATTCTTTATTGTGGAATTTATCGATACCGACCAGAAAAAAGTCTATTATGATGCTTTATTACCCTTTGATCTTAAAGAGATTATTGAAAAAATGAAGAATCAAAAAAGTATCAGTCACGAATTTAATATACTGCCTTCAGAAAATGATGCGTTGGATACTATTTGCAGACATTTTATAATCAATTCAAAAAAACAGTCGCAAAATGTATTAAGTATTAATGTTTCCGATATAAACAGAAATGGAACGATTGTGATCCCTACTGTAAGCCCTAATTTATCCACTATGTTCGATTATCCAGCATACGTGTATTCCAAAGAAGAATATTATAATTTGGAAATTCCTATTAAAAAAATACATATTTTTGAAATTATACAGGAGACCGATCTTCAAATCGGAGTAAACGGAGAAATCTATTACACAAACGCAACCAAACGGATAGAAAAAGATCGAACAATCATTGAGTTTGGTGATAGTTTTAAGATGGAGATCCAACGTGGAACAGAACTTAATATTAGGAATTTAAATATAAATTTCACTCGATCCGGCCCCATTAAGGAAAGATTAAAAGATACTAAATTTATGGTGTCAATCTTAATCGCAAAACATATCGAAGTTATGGGATCTCAAATCATAATAAATACTGTTGATCATAATGTAATAACTGAATTAACTGATCTTATAAGAGACCTTGAAGAATTGGATAAGCTATTTGATGAACTGAACGTTTCATTTGAACAACCATTTAACAATCTAAAAGTAGCTGATTTTAGAAATATGGAGAGACTTCGAGATATCATTCTTTACCAAAATTATAATGAATTAGATTTAAAGCAAACTGGTTTTTTGAAACAGGAAATTGGTAATATTACTATCTTACTTGCGGTTACAAAAAAGAACGGGGAATGGAGTGTATTTAACGCATTCGAATCGGAAAAACTTTTTCGAATAGTTGCTTCTAAGGAGCCATCTGGGCCTGGTTTTGAAATCAGCCCGTATATGATGGTAGAAGTAAAACAATTATTTAAAATGGCTAATTTCAATCTACAAGAACTTGAGAAATCATTTTTAAAAATAGATTACGATACAGATTCTGCACGACAATATGTAAATTATTATTTATTAGATATTATCCATCACTATGATGAGGTGGATCAAGACAAAGAGATCTTGGATTTTGCCAAAAAAATGTATGAACACCTGGTTAAGTTTGAAGGAGAAAAAGACGAGACTTATTTTCTAAATGTAATGCAAATTGTAAAGCGGCAACGAAAATATACTCAAGAAGAAATAGCGAAAATCATCAATAGAAAAAATAAAGCGACAGATCCGTTTATCATCTGTGGTTATTTAGCCCTTCTAGGGAATAGAACTGAGTTTGACTTTTATTTTAGTCAGTTAAGTGAGGAGGATCAGGATAGTTTTAAAGTATTTCCGATTTACAAACTCGTAGAAGGTAATTAATTTCTTAACTGGCATTCAAAACTCGGTTTTATTCTATGTAAATAAAACAAGCCGAATCTCTGGCTTGTTTTAGCTAAATCACCTTCAACCTCTGGTTTTTCCCCTCTATTTCATCACTTGTGCTGTTTAACCCCGTTTTATCTCATTGATCAAAGGTAGAGGGCGATATGTATAAATAATCCTCGTCTCTCATCAGTCAAATTATTAACAAGATCAAGGTTTAGGAATAAGAGACGAAATAGAAAAATAAAAAATTAAGCAAGATTTAATTGGTACTGTATTAATAAAAGATTCTAGATAATAAAAATCATTATAAATATCCCATTTAGTTAAAAAGAAGTGTATAATTTTATTAACGTGTGGCTAGATTTTTCGCTTGTGTTTCGCAAGTGTTGACAAAAATGGTGGGAACGTTCGCTTCTCCGATTCTAATTATCTGCATGGTGGTATACTTCACGGTTTATTCGCCGCCTTTCGCCTAATGAGTAGCCACACGTTTATTTATGAAGGAGTTTTATATAATGGAATTTCACGATATAAAAACACGAAATCACCTTGCTGACTTTCTTAAGATTCCCAGAAAAAATCTTAGTTATCTATTGTATAAAAGGGGAATTAATACTTTATACAGTTCGTTTGAAATAGATAAAAAAAATGGTGGCGTTCGAAAAATTAATGCTCCATTAGCAGAACTCAAAGACATTCAAAAAAAACTTGCAGTGGCATTGTATAAGCATAAGAAAAATAACCAGAAGATAAAAAATAATCTCTCTCATGCATTCGAAAAAGAAAAGAGCATCGTAACTAATGCAAAAATTCATCGGAATAAAAGATTAGTTTTGAATATTGATTTAGAAAACTTTTTTGAAAGTTTTCATTTTGGTCGTGTAAGAGGTTTTTTTATTAAGAATAATAAATTCTTATTATCTAGTGAAGTAGCCACAGTTATTGCACAATTAACATGTTACGAAGGAAAACTACCGCAAGGTGCGCCAACTTCTCCAATTATTACAAACCTAATTTGTGAGATACTTGACCAAAGATTATTGAAAATCGCAAAAAAATACAAGTTGGATTATACACGTTATGCAGATGATTTGACATTCTCTACCAACGATAAAAATTTTTTTGATCTACAAACGGCATTTTATGAAAGATTATCAAGTGAGTTAATACGAGCTGGGTTTAAAATTAATGATAAGAAGAAAAGGTTACAAATTAGAGATTCAAGACAGGTGGTAACAGGACTTGTTGTAAATAAGAAAATCAACGTTAAGAGAATTTATTACAAAGAGACTAGAGCAATGGCTCATCAACTCTATAAAGAAGGAAAGTTTGAGATTAATGGTAAACCCGCCAACCTTAATCAATTAGAAGGAAGATTTACGTTTATAAATCAATTAACTAGGTACAATAATAAATTAGATGGTGAGAAACATAATTTTAATAACTTGAGTTCGAGAGAACTTCAATATCAAAAGTTTCTTTTTTATAAATACTTCTATGCTAACCCAAAGCCAATAATTGTAACGGAAGGTAAAACAGATATTGCTTATTTAAAAGCATCTTTAAAAAATCTCTATAATGAATATCCTAATTTAATTACAAAAAATATTGATGGGTCATTTGAGTTTAAAGTATCATTTTTAAATAAAACTAAGAGATTAGCATACTTTCTGGGGATTTTCCAGGATGGGGGGAGTGGACTAAATAATATATATAAGTTCTTTGATGCTAATACTAAGAAATCCACTACAAATTATTTGAGTTATTTTAAGATGATAAGCAATACTTTACCTAAAAGCCCCGTAATTTTAATGTTTGATAATGAGATTAAAAGTGGAAAGAATAAACCCATAGGTAATTTTATTAACCATGCAAAGCTTGATGATAAAAAAAAGGGTATATTAGAGGATAAATACATGGTTAATATCATTGATAATTTATACCTTTTAACTGTACCGTTAATTGATGGAAAGTCCGAATGTGACATAGAAGACTTATTTGGAAAAAATACCCTTTCGCAAAAAATAGATGGAAGAGAATTTTGCAGGAAGGACAAGTATGATCACTCGAAGTACTATGGCAAGGAAATTTTCTCTAAGTATATTCTAAATAACTATACTGATATAAACTTTAATAAATTTAGATCGATTTTAAATAACATAAACAATATAATAGAAATATACACAAAGGGGATTATTGAAGCAAAAAGTTTAGGTAAGAGTAGTGAGAATAAAATTCTTGTAGAAGTCTAAAAGTAGTGTGGTTATTCACTCCTCAAAAACATAAATCCGATTTGGAAGATCCTTTTGCAGTATGATCAAAACCTTAGACGGAATACTTTTGGAATATGTTCTTGCGTTCTACAGTGAATTTACAGCAAAAATGATTGACGGAGCTTTTGATTACAATATAAAAATCGAAAAAATTGATATTGAGGCTATATCGCAATTAAATGTAAATCTCATTATTAATAGTATATTTAATAATTATTTAGAGCAACATCTCTCCAAATCACATGATTTAATTCCTGGTGAAATTATTTAGATGATTTCATTTGCGATATTGATTTTATTAATTTTATGATATATAAAATAGCCCTTTCAATTGGGAAGGGCTATTTTACATTTCATTGTACCACCTATAAACAATCCGGATACCTACCTACAATTTCATACAAAGTTCCTCTATCGCAAATTAAACAAAATAAGTCTTACGAAAAAATAATTGTTGGAGGGTTAAATTCAAAATGGCTCTTTTTCTATTCCCATACGGTTTTGTTTCCAACTTTAATTGTAATACATTTTATCCCGTTTATTATTTTTTCCTCACCCGTTACCAACTTTATTTTTATTCATCCAAATTTTAACAACCCTTGAACGCTCAATTAATAAGGAGTCTTGTTTCCAACTTTTTTTGTATTATACATTTGTTTGTGGATTTGAAATAAAGTCGTACCGTTTGTAAAAAAGATGTACTGTTTGAAATAAAGATATACCGTTTACCCCATTGGATTTTTTATCTAATGGGGTGTTTCGTTGTAGAAGGACTAACTTAATTAAGTAGTTCAGTGTAAACTGAATTTATAGAAATAATCGAATGATATATGGAAGTTTGTGACAAATGTACTCAAACTAAAGAGCAGTATTGTTTAATAACCAAAGGGAAACATTGAGAAAAATAGGTGGAAAGTATATGAATAATTATCCCCAATTGACACCGTTAGGGAAATGAGGAAGGAGCTTCAAAATAATTTAATAAAAAATTAGTGAAATGATTCTTTTCTTCACCGGCAATGCTGTATCTTAATTGTCCCTTTGTTAATACTAGAATTTGAAACAGTATATTGCAAAATGACAGGAACATAGGAGGTATGAAATTTGAAGATCCAAAGAATAGATCATGTGGGTGTAATCGTAAATGATCTCTCTGCCGCTAAAGAGTTTTTTGTCGATTTTGGACTTGAGGTGAAAGGGGAATGGGAAATGGAAGGAGAGTTGATGGGATATGCAGTTGGGCTTAATGACGTTAAAGTAGCGTGTGTAGGATTGGGAACGCCAGATGGTCAGACATGGATAGAGCTAATCAAATTTTATTCTCCGCTAGATGAAAAAGGTATTCAGCAATCCTTTGCAAATACATTGGGCATCCGACATATTGCATTTACTGTTGAAGATATTGAAGCTACTGTTGCCAAATTGAAAAAGAAGGGTGCGGAAATCTTTAGTAAGATACAGCAATATGAAGAAAGTTATAAATTATGCTACGTTCGTGGTCCAGAGGGAATTATTTTGGAATTAGCTGAGGAAATCAAATAAGTAATGTTAATTAAAATGAAGTACGACTCTTTGTCACTTTCTATTTTTATGGTTGTGAAGAAATGTACTTAAGGTTAGTTGCATAAGGAAGAAACTTTTTGTAATGATTATTCGTAACTTTAACGGCTTCAATGGACGGAGGGAGCGTACTTTATGCAGAAAGATCAAAAAGAAAAACAGAAAAAAATCCTATGATTGATTTTGCTGATTCCGTTAACCGTTCAATGGTTGGTGACCTAAGTGCATTAGGAAATGGTGGCGGTCTTACAAAAATCATTACATTAGTTATCATTATTATCGCGTTGTTTATTCTTTCTAGATATTCTTATTAAGCTATTGGTGGCAATTGTTGAACGGGAACAGTTGCTTCTTGTATTAATGTGGCAGGATCGTTGAAGAGGATTGGGAATTATACCCTAAAGGGGTGTAATAATAATGAAAAATATAATTAGTATTGTTTTACTTATGTTAATTTCCGCTAGTGTTAGTGGGAAGGTATCAGCCGATGAGGCATTAAAAGTACTTGAGTGCCAATTTAAGCAAGTTGTGAAATTACCCCTCAGCCCAATTAATTTACTAAACCGCACCAACATGTTAAGGTTCGCAATCATTTCATCATTACCTAGTAATAGCCTGAGATTCATCATGTACATATGTAGATGTTTTTGTCATTCCTTTTGTTACGAGCTGGACAATCTCATATACAGAATTTTTCCTTTTATAGTATACTGGGAATCTTGTTACAAAAATATACTTAAGGAGTTTAGCAATGGAAAAGTGGGATTTATATAATAAGCATCGTAATAAAATAGAGAAACAAATAACTCGTGGAGGTGAAATGACACTAGACGAGTTTCATTTAGTGGTACACGTGTGTATATTTAATTCAAAAGGAGAAATGCTAATTCAGCAACGTCAGCCCTTTAAGCAAGGGTGGTCGAACCTGTGGGATATCACTTGTGGTGGTAGTGCGGTTGCAGGCGATACAAGTCAGCAGGCTGCTTCAAGAGAGTTATTTGAGGAACTGGGGATTCACTATAACTTTGAAAAGATACGTCCACAATTTACTATTAACTTTGAACGTGGCTTTGATGATTATTATTTAATTGAATATGACTTAGAGTTGAATGAATTGACGTTACAGACTGAAGAGGTACAAGCGGTGAAATGGGCTTCAAAAGAGGAAATCTTAAAGCTAATTGAATTAAAAAAATTTATACCCTATTATGAGAGTATTATTGCGTTTCTTTTTGAGGGTCGATATCATTATGGCTCTATTCGTCTTTAAATGAAACATATTCATTCAATAATACATTCCCAAATGCAGGTTTGGGGACACACCTAAAAGTCATAAACGCTGTTATATCATTGTTTGTAATCTTTTTTGAGGTGCATATTGTTTATACGGTTTTTATGCAAAAGTATATAAACATAGCTACAATAATACTTTTTAAGATTTTGCAGATAAATAGGTGAAAAAATGATTTCAATTGATAGAAAATTAAGATTACGAGATATAGAGATTTTTCGTTTCTTCAAAGACGACAAAGTGTTATCTTATGTCATTATTGAAGATACGAGAGGACCTTATACAGAAGAAGACAAAAAGTTAGATTCACTTTGTTTTTTAGATGAAGAAGATTTAAATAAAATTGTTAATGTATTTAAAATTTACCTTTTAACTGATGAACCTTTAGATAAAGGGGATTCAATGATGTTAAGAGAGTTTTTCGGAAATTTAGTCGACATTAGTTCTAATACGAACTTTATTATTAAAGAATATGTACAAAATGACTTATATGAACATATAGACGATTCTTGGGATATTAAAACTTATCAAAGAATGTTAGATATCGTTGGATCAAATTATAAAATCCAAGCCATTGATGAGGAGAATTGGTTGAATTTATCTCAAGATAAAATTTAATTATATGGATTGAAGTTAAGACGCATTTAAATCAGAAGGAAACATATTTTGGTACTGCAAAGGTTTGCAACAAAGGACAAATTGTCATTCTTTTAGAATTTAATTAGGTGCAAAAGATGATTACAAATCAACAATTAGTAATCAACAATTTTGAAGAAAAGTTAAAAGTATTTACTCATCTATAAAATGATCAAACTTTTTTATAAAAAATGTATAATGTTTCACATAGAATGAATTCGTTTTGATCAATCTTTTTTCAAAACGGATTCTTTTAATTTAACGTAAAATATGGGTTTACCAGGTATTTTTGATCAAACTTTATTTTAATGCTGCACCAAGAGCTTAATTACTCAACATTAATGCAAGGAATCGAGCTTATTATCTCGGAATTCCTCAACGGTGTAAATTGTTCTTTACTGCAAGACTTCTCCTTGTATATAAATCAAAAAAAATTGATTTATTGGTTGCATATACAAAAAGTTTTCAATTATACTTTTAATATCAAAAAAATTTGATGAAAGGAAAGTTATTTATGACTGTAATGATGAAACAGTTTAAGCAATATGAAAAAAAGTTTAAAGCTTTAGCTGATCAGACACGCTTGGAAATCATGTATGAGCTTTGTCAAAGAGGAAAAACATGTGTATGTGATTTAACTGAGGTATTTCAAATGACTCAATCTAAGCTATCTTATCATTTGAAAATTTTATTGGACGCAGGGTTAATTATAAAAGAAACAAAAGGTACATGGAGTTATTATGATTTAAATGATACAGAGGTAAATGCTTTGTTGTCAGAAGAATTATGTTGCATTTTTAGAAAAAAAGGAAAAGGAAACTGCTGTTAATTACGCACTCTTAGTATTCAAGTCGCAAGAACTGAAGAGATTACGGCTCACAATGAAAGATTTGCAGTTGATGTGATAGATACAACGTGTTGTTATGCGGTACAAGATAAATTCTCAGTAGTCTTTTATACAAGGGTAGATAGTGATATTCATAAAAACAAAGCTACAACAATTTCTTGTTGCTAAGTAAGTAGGATTGTGTATTTCGTGAGGGATAATAGGAGGAAACTGCTTTGACATCAGTAATATTCGCATTAGTGATTTTCTTAGTAACACTAATTTTGGTAATATGGCAGCCTAAAGGTTTATCCATCGGTTGGTCTGCCTGTGGAGGAGCGATTCTCGCATTAATTGTTGGGGTTGTTGATTTTAAAGATGTGATCGATGTAACATCTATCGTTTGGAACGCCACTTTGGCATTTATTGCAATCATCATTATTTCATTAATACTTGATGAAATTGGTTTCTTTGAATGGTCAGCTCTTCATATGGCAAGAGCTGCTAAAGGAAATGGAATTTTGATGTTTGTTTATGTATCTATACTTGGAGCATTAGTCGCAGCTTTTTTTGCCAACGATGGTGCTGCACTCATTTTGACTCCTATCGTTTTAGCAATGGTTCGAAATCTAAAGTTTAATGAAAAAATGGTTTTTCCTTTCATCATAGCAAGTGGATTTATTGCAGACACGACATCACTTCCATTAGTCGTAAGTAACTTAGTTAATATCGTATCAGCGGACTTTTTTGGTATTGGGTTTGCAGAGTTTGCTTCAAGGATGATTGTTCCAAACATCTTTTCATTGGTAGCAAGTATTTTAGTTTTATATCTATTTTTCCGTAAAAGTATTCCAAAAAAATATGATTTGTCCCAATTGAAAAAGCCGATGGAAGCCATTAGGGATGAAAAAATGTTTCGATTATCTTGGATTGTGTTAGGTATACTACTTGTTGGATATTTTGCTAGTGAATTTACAGGTATTCCTGTGTCTATTATTGCTAGTATTGTCGCAATCTTATTCCTTTTCATGGCTAAAAAAAGTCATGCTGTTAACACTCGTATCGTTATTAAGGGGGCGCCTTGGGCAATCGTCTTTTTCTCAATTGGAATGTATGTTGTTGTGTATGGATTAAGAAATGAAGGGTTAACTAATATCTTAGCCAATTTAATTCAAGTAACAGCTGATCAAGGGATGTTTGCAGCTACCGTCGGTATGGGATTCATAGCCGCTATTCTTTCTTCCATTATGAATAACATGCCAACCGTCATGATTGATGCTTTAGCTATTGCGGATACAAATACAAGTGGTGTCATAAGAGAAGCGCTTATTTATGCGAACGTTATTGGATCAGATTTAGGTCCTAAAATCACTCCGATTGGTTCTCTTGCAACCCTGCTATGGTTACATGTCTTATCCCAAAAAGGGGTTAAGATATCATGGGGGACTTACTTTAAAACGGGCATTGTTTTAACTATTCCAACATTGTTTTTTACATTAGTTGGCTTATATATTTGGTTATTATTCATTCACTAATTAATAAAGGAGAAATACATGATGTCAAAAAAAACGATTTACTTTTTATGTACAGGAAATTCTTGTAGAAGCCAAATGGCGGAAGGATGGGCAAAGAAATATCTAGGTGATGAGTGGAACGTATATAGTGCTGGATTAGAAGCACATGGATTAAACCCGAATGCTGTAAAAGCCATGAAGGAAGCTGGTATCAATATTTCCAATCAAACATCAGATGTTATTGATTGTGAAATCTTAAATGCTGCTAATTTGGTGGTTACATTATGTGGAGATGCTGCTAATAAATGTCCAATCACACCATCACATGTTAAACGTGAACACTGGGGGTTCGATGATCCAGCCGGAAAAGAGTGGTCTGAATTTCAACGTGTTCGCGACGAAATTGGGGAACGTATCAAGCAATTCTATGAAACAGGAAAATAAGAAGCACTTTTAGGTGTTATTCGGAATTGTTACAAAGTTCATTGATCAATTTTTGTATAAAGGTATTTACTTTGATCTGGATGTCTTTACAAATCTAGAGGATGGGAAGATGAGTATCATATCGTCGCAATAGGATATTCATGTACAGACCATGAAGTAAGAGAATATACTGATGATGTTTGTGAAAAACGTTGCACCGTTTTCTCCCCTTGGATATGATTATCTATAGAGGTATTTTTATGCAGAAAAAGAACATCTGAATGGAACACGTCAATGGCAAAGAGGGGAAATGATTATGAGAAAATTGTTTGTTAGTTTTTTAATTCTTTTTATATTAAGCGCATGTTCGCAGGGAGAAAATATTGACACTAGAGAAGATGAAGAGGAAGTTCTTTCTATACAGGATGTGGAGATTCCTGATGTCATTTTTACCTCGGAAAAACAAAATAGTTTAATAGACGAAGAGGAGATAAAATTAAGCATAAAAACATATCTAGATAGCTATGATGAATTATCTAATGCTAGTGAACCATTTCAAGAGATTATATATGAAGATAAGGAATTTACTGAAAATGAATTAGAAAAATTCGACAAAATTAACAAGCTTACAGAAGAAAATGATAAGAATTTTTCTAACTATATTTTACATAATACATTGCCTGAAGATTATCAAGAAGAGTCTGAAAGAATTAGCCAGTACATTATAGCTTTAAATGAGACTCTTCATGAAATAGGTGAAATGTTCAGTAATATGGCAGATGACGTAAATAAAGGAGTTTTTCCAAAAGTAAACATTGGGTCAATAATTGATAAAAGCGACGTGGTGAATGGAAGAGAACAGAAAAAAATAGAGGATTTCCTTGATAAGAAAAATATTGATACTAAAGCATTTGGACGAGAACATTAAGAAAAAGAAAAGCAACATATGTAGCTTTGAAATAAAGTCATGATGCTTACCTCCTTTGGATATGCTCTGTATCTTTTTATGTTAAAAATGCCATAACATTATTCCGCATTCGCGCTATTTAATTAATAAGACTACACAAAAAGTCGCTTTCCTTACATAAGGAAAGCGACTTTTTAGATTGGTTTTTCCCTTGTTATCAAGTAATTTTGAAAATGTTGTTGACTATTCAGTTGAACTGTATTACCTTATTATTAAGTTGAACTATATAGTCGAACTGAATAGAAGGTGAGAATGTGAAACATAAATTATTACCGTTGTCTGAAACGATGCATTATATTCTGTTAGCTCTGCGTGAGCCACTCCATGGCTATGCTGCGATGCAAAAAATCGAGAAAATGAGTAATGGAACTGTTATTTTAGCGGCAGGTACATTATACGGTGCGATTGAAAACTTGAATAAGCATGGTTGGATTGAACCTGTTGGAGAGTCAGGACGGAGAAAAGTTTATATGATAACTGCGGAAGGAAGCGCCATTTTGAAAATCGAACAAAACAGGTTATTGCATATTTTATCTCTGTATGAAGGAAGTGAATCGAATGAAGAAAATTAAGTCGTTTTTTGATATTGAAAAAGAGGAGCAATGGCTGAACGAGCAATTACAAAAAGGCTATCGTTGTACAAATATTAGTGGATTAGGAATATACACTTTCGAAAAAACCGATAAGAGGTATGTGATGCGGCTGGATTATCAAGATTATTTATCAAAGAAAAAGTTCGATGATTACAAAGCGATATATGAAGACTTCGGTTGGATGTATATAAGTGGCCCCTGGCTTGGTGGAATTCGATACTGGCAAAAAGAAGAGGTTGGTCAAAATGAAATCTTCTCGGATCGCCAATCAAAGAGTAATTATTATAAAAGATTGATGGATTATTCATCCAGTTTAGGTATACTGTTATTGCTTTTTTGTTATATGCTCTACAAGGATTCAGGTTTATATTTAGCAGAAGGTCTTTGGAGTATGGAAGGTGCATTATTTTGGAAAGCATTTTTATTTGAAACTCCATTTGCCCTTTTGAGGTTGCTTCCCGCCCTTATGGTTGTTTTCTTTGCTAGCAGTTTCTATAAAGCGTATCGAAAGTATTCAATATTAAAAGAAAAATAATAAACGGGGGATTTAGTGATGCACCTTTCCAAAAAGAATCCTTTCTTATTAGCTGTTATTTGTCTCATGATTGTTTTATCAGGCTGTAGTAACAATGATAAAGTGTTTGATGAAGCAGAAAAATATATTTCGTCTGTTAAAAAAATGAATATTCCGGATGATGTAAGAATAATTGGCTTGGGAGAGGCAACACATGGGAATATAGAACTTCAGAAGTTGAAAAAAGATGTATTTGAAGCATTAATTAAAAATGAACATGTCCGTGTGTTTGTAATAGAAGGGGATTTTGGCGGCGGACAGGAAATTAATCAGTTCATTTTAGATGGAAAAGGTACTGCAGAAGAAGCCGTGAACGCACTTGATTACAGTATTTATAAAACGGAGCAAATGATCGATCTTGTTCAATGGATGCATGATTATAACGCTACGGCCAGTGACGATGAGAAAATATATTTTTACGGAAATGATATGCAGCGATATGATTACAGTAAAAAAGGTTTGCTTGACTATTACGAAGTAGTTAACAAGGATGCAGGACAAAAATATGCAGTCCAACTGGAAGATGCTTCAAATAATACAATGAGATCGTTATCAACGAAGCAACTGAAAAAAATTTATAAGATTCTCGATAATATCATTTTTGATCTGCAATCAAACGAAGTAGCTTATACCGAACATTCATCTTCGGAAACGTTTGCCTTTACTTTAGAATACGCACGACTTATGAAGCAACGAACAGAGCTATTTTTAAACGAGGGAGACTACCAACAACTTCGCGATCAGTATTTAGCTAACAATTTGCAATGGATTGTTGAATTTGAAGCTGCCCGTGGTCATGATAAGGTATTCTTCTCCGGACATAATGGGCATATCGAAAAAACGTCTGCTTCATTAGCTGGTTATAAATCGATGGGAAGTTACTTAGATGAGTTATACGGGTCCAAGTATTTTGCAATTGGTACCGACTTAATGAATAGTAAATTTCAAGCATTAAACCGGGGATCTAATAAAAGAAAGAGTTATAAGATAAAAAATCATAATGCTTTAGTTGATGCATTTAGTGAAGTTGAGCCAAATATCTTTTACGTTGATTTTGAAAAAGCCAGTGAGTCAAAGGAATTGTTGGGCATTATAAAAAGTAAACAAAAAATGGTAAACATAGGTGACGACTTTCGTTCTTGGCAGAAGCTATTAAAAATGTTTTACACAATCGAAATGATACCCAATCAGGCCTATGACGGCATCATTATTTTAAAAGAAGCAACACCAACAGATGTAATTGATTAAAAACAAATAATTTATGGCCTTTTTTCAAAGTTCAAATTAAAGTTATTACATTATCGGTTGCAATAATAGAATAGTATTGTGTCAGAATCGAGCCATTATATTGAAGGAGGGAATGAGATATGAATCATGACTAAGATAGTTTCAGAAAAGCTTACATTCATACAGGTTATACTTCATATTTTAATCGCCTCGATAGGGTTTATTAGTGTACCGCTGCATATACTTTTTTCTCCCGAACCAAGTGTTTCTATTACGAAATTCACAATCCAATCTAATATTATCGTCACCATCATATTTACAGTAAGCACGTTTGCTTTGTTAAAGAAAAAAGAAAGTCATATGTTGGACTTGTGTAAAAATGCAGCCCTTATATATATGATGGTAGTTTTATCAACTTACCACCTTATCCTTTCTAGTGGTGGAGAATACAGTGGGACTAGGATCATTACAAATTTCACATTACACTACTTAATTCCAATATTCGTTTTACTAAATTGGATTATTTTTGAAGAGAAAAAGTGGTATAGTTACAAATCAATCGTCTTGTGGTTGTCTTTCCCAATCCTTTACGGCGCTATATCTTTAATAAGAGGAATGTACGATGGATTCTATCCTTATTTTTTCCTAAATCCGAACGGTCATATCCCTGATGGAGTTGGAAGCTATGTAAATGTAGCGTTAGTCATAGTAGGTTTCACCTTTGTTTATTGCATGCTTGGTTGTCTGCTAATAGTAATGAATCGGGTTATTCTTAAAATAAAAAATACAAAGTGGTTGGAAAATACATGATAAAGAAAGGGAAGTATACATTAATACCCGTTGTTCTATTTGGATGAAGAAGATGGTGAAGAAACTTATATATTACGAAAAAAAGGTGTAAGAGTATTCATCCTCATCAACTACGAGACAGCTATGCTACTCATATGATCAATAACGGTGCGCCACCAGAAGTGATCCAAAGCTTACTTGGTCATGAAAAGAGTGAGACCACAAAAATATATGCTCAGCTAAGTGGTATATTGAGACAAGATTTTTATACTAGTTATTATTGAAAGCTATAAAAATTAAACTTCATCGTAATCGAGATGCGCATATAGATGCGTGTCTTTTTGTTATCGGACTAACAGTGAATAAAATAGACAAGTGAAAGAAATACCCCCTGAATTTGTAATAAATGGACGATGCGATTCAGAGATTTTTCTTTTTAGAAGACCTTTAGATTCCTTATCTAATGTTTTTTTACGGAATACTAAAGTTGCATGCTTTCCCTCTAAGATGTGTTCGTCTCGATTTGCTTTCTCAATATTGCACCTAACATAACAATCGTATATTGTTGAATTCAGTGAAATGGTTCATTAACTTAAACGATTAAACTAAATATTGGAGGTATTTTACTGAATGAATAAACAGGACCAACTAAATATGATCAAAGAGGATTTTATTAATTGTCAAAAGGTATTATTGGCAATTGGTGATGAAACACGACAATCGATCTTGTTAGTTCTAATGGGGACGGATTGTCAAACAGGATTACGTGTGGGTGAAATCACTGAACAAACACATCTTTCTCGACCTGCTGTGTCCCATCATCTTAAAGTTTTACGAGATGCCGGTGTTATTTCAATGCGTAAAGAAGGGACAAAAAACTTTTATTATATAAATGTACGTACAGAATTAGGTTTATTAAAAACGCTTGTGTTAGATATTGATAAGTTCATGCAGAATTTTTATTGAAATGATGGAAGTTAATCACACATTATTTGGAGGGATAGACTGTGAGAGCAATGGTGATTGATAGGTACGGGAAAGTTCCAATGCGTTTGGCAGAAATGCCCACACCTGAGATTGGTGAATATGAGCTACTCGCAGAAATTCATGCAGCTAGTATTAATCCTGTTGATTTTAAGATACGTGATGGCAAAGTGAAATTATTAGTTAAATATAAAATGCCTCTTATCTTAGGGAATGACTTTGCTGGTGTGGTTGTAAAGGTTGGCGCAAAAGTGACTCGTTTTAAAGTAGGTGACGAAATATATGCACGTCCGCGTAAGAGTAAAATCGGTACTTTTGCTGAATATATCGCTATTCATGAAGAAGACATCGCCTTAAAACCTAAAAACTTGAGCTTTGAAAAAGCAGCATCGATCCCACTGGTTGGATTAACATCCTATCAAGCGCTAACAGATATTTTGCAATTACAAAAGGGACAAAAGATTTTAATTCAAGCTGGTGCAGGTGGAGTCGGTACCTTTGCTATTCAACTGGCCAAATCAATGGGTGCCACTGTTGCTACGACTGCCAGTGAGGCTGGTGCGAATTTAGTAAAATCTCTTGGTGTAGATGAAATGATAAATTACAAGACACAAAAATTTGAAGAGATACTGAAAAACTATGATGCGGTATTTGATACACTTGGGGGTGAGATACTCGAAAAATCATTCGAAGTGGTAAAAAGCGGAGGAAAAATTGTTTCCGTTTCGGGATTTCCGAATGCTCGTTTTGGTAAAGAATATGGCTCCGGATTTTTTAAAACGTTATTGTTTTCAGCAGCAAGTCGCAAACTCACTAATCTTGAAAAAATGCATAATGTTCATTATACGTTTTTATTTATGAAGCCAAGTGGAGAACAATTACGTATCATCGCAAATTTTATTGAGACTGGTAAAATCAAACCTATAATTGATCAAGTTTTTCCTTTTGAGAATGCTCAAAAAGCGATGGAATATGCGGAGTCTGGTAGGGCTAAAGGGAAAATAATATTAAAAATCAAATAGTTATGATACGACCCAAAAAAATGTACTGAATCATTCTCCTTGAAAAAATCATTTAACAGAACAAGAAAGTCCATTTGTTAACATCGAGTTTTGTATTTAAGGTGATATAGAGGTTAGTTATTCAATTAAAGGGCGCAATTTAAGAATAAACTGTGTCCTTTTTATTTATTGCCAGATTCTAAAATTGAGGAATATGGCAATGCTTAACGAGAAATATCTGGCAAGGCAAATTGTTGAATCATTTTATATTTTAACAGGACCATTTCGTAGAATATTAGAATACGTCGATTGAACTCTACTGTTGTTTGGGGTAGAGTATCCATTATGAGAACTCTTTCTGTTGGTTATTTGGCAGTGCTTTAACCTAGGATTTTTTCGCGCGTTATATAATGAGGATAAGGGTTATATTGAACTTCCAGAAAATTCTTAAAGAAATCAGGATAAAGATTATATATCTAGTTCAATTGATGAAAGGGGGCTGAATCATATTGAGTAATCGCAATAATAAGATTTTTAAAACGTTCATTTGTTTACTGCTACTCTTGATCTTATTTGGATATAGTCCGCAATCAACGTTTTCTGCAAATGAACATCCAGTTTTAGAAAACAAATTAGAGAATTATATAAAAGAACATGAGGAAAATATTGCTGGCTTAGCAACGATTGTGATAGACCAAGATGAAATTATTTATAAAATGAAAGGTTATTCAAATATAGAAGAACAAATTCTAGTTAATGAAAATACTGTTTTTGAATGGGCATCTGTTTCTAAAATTCTTATTTGGATCAGTGTTTTACAATTAGTAGAGACAGGAAAGCTTGATTTAGAAACAGACATCGAAACTTATTTGCCAATTGATTTCCTCTCTAAAACAAAATTTGAAGATCCGATCACGATACATCACTTAATGCATCATACTGCGGGATTTGATGATAGCTATACAGATTTAATGATTCATCGTCCAACCAAAAAGAACTCATTAAGAGAAGTACTTGAAGAAGCAGATATTAAACAAATATTTCGCCCTGGTGATGTGGTTGCTTATTCAAATTATGGAAGTGGCCTCGCTGCCTACATTGTTGAAGAAGTTAGTGGTCTCGACTATCGAGAATACGTACGGATGAATATTTTTGAACCACTTCAAATGACGAAAACAGCAATAGATCCTGAACAAGACGATAACAAATGGGTGAAAGAACAGAGGGGAGAGGTGCAGGGATATTCGAATGCACTGCAATTAATTGAACCTAATTTTTACTCGATTCCGATGTATCCGGTCGGTAGTGTTATGGGAACTGCGTCAGATTTGCAAAAGTTATTACAAGTGTTATTGACTGAAGATGGAACGCTTTTATTTAAAGATACAAAAACGATTGAATTAATGTTTGAACCAACATTATATTACCCGGAAACGAATATCCCAAGAATCGCAAACGGTTTATTTTATTTACCATCGAAAAGTCAGCATGTTTATGGTCACGGTGGGAATTCTAAGGCTTTTAGCTCTTCTTTTTATGTAGATAGAAAAGAACGGATTGGAGTTTTAGTGTTGACGAACATGAAAGATGAAAATACGTTCACACAGGGAATACCTGAAATTATTTTTGGTGAATATGCACATGATGAAAATGACATAAATTTGGAAAACTCATCCCAATGGAAAGGGATTTATGAGCCGGCTCGGTTGCCTCGACACGGATTTAGTAAAGCGTATGGATTATTTTTAAGAGGCAATACGAAACAGAGTGGGTCACACGATTTAATGATAAACGATTTATATTATTCACAGCTAGAACCAAGCATCTATAAAACAGAAGATGATTTCAGTATGTACAGTCTGGACGTTTATTCAAAACATCCACAAACTAAAAAAATGTTATCTAATACATATTCAGATTTACTTTACGTTCCTTATTACAAACACCTCCTGGAGTGGGGAGGGATTATTCTAGGATTACTAGCTGTAATGTTTTCTTTAATCTATGTTATAGTCACTATTTTAAGAAGGATATGGAATAAAAAACACCTACCTATATTCCTTTTTGCTCAACATTCTTTAAATCTGCTTATGTTTACTAACGTTCTTTGGATCGTTTATAAGGCGTTATCGATGGTAAGTTATTCATTTCTTAAGCCATTTTTAACTTTAAATCTTATTTATGTTGTTATCGCTCTTATCAATAGTGGATATTTGATTGTTAAAATAAAAAGTAAAAGGCTACGTAAATATGAAAAACTAGCTTGGATGATGACGACTGCTTCTACATTTATTTTATGTGTCACTATTTTGTATTGGGAATTTTATTATTAGATATTTCATGTCAATACTGAGGAAGTAATTTGAGATACCAAGTATAGAATTAACCAAAATAGAACGACAAATTACGCGATAGTTGAAAATGATAGTTAGAAGAATGATAAAAATTTTTTATGGGAAATGTACAATATTTTACAATAAAAGAATTCATTTTGATCAATCTTTTTTTCAAAATGGATTAAGTTAACGTAGAATGTGGATTTGCAAAGTATTTTGATCAAAATTTATTCTAAAGCTACAGTAGCTATTGTTTTGAAATAAAGTAGCGATGTTTATAAAAAAAGTTACGAAGCTCTACCCCTTTGGATTTTTTCTAAAGGGGTGTTTTTATAGGGAAAAAAAGACATGGTTTAATTATACGAAAAAATTGTATATAAAATTACTTAAAGTGGACAATATTGAAAGGAATCTAAATAAAAGGAGGTAGCTTAAAATGTCAAAATCAGTAAAATCAGTTACATCACCTAAAAGGTTTATAGTCGGTCAAAACTTACTAGAAGACTTATCTACATATACAAAAACATATGGCGACCATGCTTATGTTATTTGTGATGATTTCATTCTAGATCGAGCAAATAAAGAAGCTGGTAAATTATTCGAAGATGCTGGACATAAAAGTGAATTTGTTAAATTTAATTACCAAATTACTCAAGAAGAAATTGATAGACACCGCGAAGCAATTAGACAAACAAATGCAAATGTAGTCGTTGGTATTGGTGGTGGAAAAACATTAGATACAGCTAAAGCAACTGCCTATTATGAACATTTACCTGTTGTGATTTTTCCAACAATCGCCTCAACGGATGCACCCTGTACAGCACTTTCTGTTATTTACAATACAGATGGTTCATTTGATCGTTACTTATTCTTACCATCAAATCCAGACGTTGTATTAGCTGATACGAATATTTTAGCAGCTGCTCCAACTCGTTTTTTTGTAGCTGGAATCGGTGATGCTCTTGCTACTTATTTCGAAGCGCGTGCATGTTACCGTAAAAACGGTGACAATCTAGTTAATTTGAAACCATCTCTTGCTGGGCTAGGGTTAGCTAAAATGTGCTATGACACAATCCTAGAATATGGCCTTCAAGCTAAAATTGCAGTTGATAATGGAATATCTACTCCAGCTGTTGAAAACACAATTGAAGCTACTATTTATTTAAGTGGTGTTGGTGCTGAAGCTGGTGGTTTAGCTGCTGCCCATGCTATTCATAACGGAATGACTGCTGTCCCATCACTCCACCATGCACAACACGGTGAAAAAGTAGTATTCGGTTTATTAACACAACTTGTTTTAGAAAGTGCTCCAAAAGAGGAAATTGAAATGGTTATTAATTTTATTAAAGAAGTTGGTCTACCATTAACTTTAAAAGATCTAGGTCTTGATGAATTTAGAGAAGAAGAATGGAGAAAAGTAGCGGAAGATGCGTGTGCTGAAGGAGACACAATGGGCAACATGCCACATCCAGTAACTCCTGATAATGTGTATCAAGCAATTATTGCTGCAAACGCATTAGCTGAATATTATCATAATTAATTAGATGCAATAAACAATAACCAAAAATATCAATGGACGCAATTCTCTAACTAAGAATTGCGTCTTTTTTTATAGTGAGTTTTTGGTTAGAAATTTGTAAAAACAGTGGAAAATATCTGTGATTTCTTATCAAAGATAGTATGCATTGAAGACTACTCTCACTCAGAATTAAAGTTCATTCTAAAATGGTTACTTGAATGTAACTAAAAAGATGAATACAGGATAGAATTTATTCCTTTTTTCTTTTGTCACTTTTTGTGGAAAATAAGGCAGGAATTTTATAGTAAAGACTTTTGAAAGTAAAAATTAACTTTAGCTGAGATTTGTGAAATTTAGTACTTAAAAGAACGGGCATGTTAGTTAATCATTGTATAATGGAGTATTATGTTGATAACAGAGTTTATCGCAAAAGGGAGATTTAAATGAAGAATCGATTTTCGATAGGAGAAATGGCTAAGCTTCATCGTAAGACCATAAAAACTTTAAGATATTATGATGAGATTGGATTATTGAAGCCTATTCAAATTGACATAAGGTCGTCATTACTTGACCATGTTGTCATAGGTGACATAATGACTCTATTCTTGATTGTTATTCCATTTCTAAAGGTGATAGGTTATTACTGTATTATGGTTATCATGATGAGCCACCACAACTTTCCTAAGTTCTTTCTCAGTATAGTTAGTTGACGTAAAGGTAAGTCAAGAGTAAAGATTACAATGATTATACACTAGATTATTGATATAATATTCTTCCATATGATATTTCTTTAATTACAGTTACGGGAACTAAGGAGGACAAAGGAATGTATCCTTAGAAGAACTTAACTATAAAATCGCCATGTATGAACTTCAGAAAGAAGAGGTTAGGAAAAATCCTAATCATAACTTTAAATGTCACGGTCTTGAGAGTAAGATGGTGAAGTAATGTACTTGCGCTACCGGGTGATTTTATTCATAACGTTCATAACAAAACAGAATCCATTCCAAAAATGGCGGTTTAGTGATTCATTGCAAGCATATTCAAATTGAATAATATGAAACAAGCCATTAATCCTTCATCAAAAGCATATGTCTATTATGTCTTTAAAATAAATGAAGATTCCCAATCCAAAGGGTTTTTTTCGGTACTTTTCCGGCAGACCTTCGTTTTTTTATGAAGAAATCGCTAGAGATCTAATCGGTTTTAACCAATTCACCTTCACTTCTTGTCCGGTTGAGGGCAGTCTCAAATCCACTTCAGTTGTTACTCCCATGGTATAAAATCAGTATCCCTTCCAGTGTTTTCCCAGTAACCTTAGTTTATAATGCTTCAAAACTGATCGCAATTATTACAGGTTTAAATAGCTAAAGCAAGCAGCATGAATTTTAAAAATTGGATAGCTAGAAATTCTGTAGGTCTGCCGTTTTTTAAATAAGGAATTTATGAAATTGATTCAGTTAAATATTTTTTTTAGTTGAACCTATTATGATTTGATAATCGTCTAATAGCAGAATTCGAAGTAGGTTGAAGGAGAGGATAGTAGATTGGACAAAGAAGAAAAAGATTTCCTATTAGAAAAAGTGATGATTGAATATGGTAATGAGTTAGTACGATTGGCATTTTCTTATGTGAAAGATACAGAGACTGCTAAGGACATGGTTCAAAATACGTTTATCAAATGCTACAAAAACCTTGATTCGTTTCGATTTGACGCACAAATAAAAACATGGCTTTATCGTATAACAATTAATGAATGTAAAGATTATTTAAAAAGTTGGAATTACAAAATGGTACAAGTAAAAAGTTTTATAAATGAGACAGCAAAGTCAATATTACCATCAACAGAAAGAACAGTTATCGATAAATACAATAATGAAGAAATAAAAGATACGATCTTTTCACTTCCCAAAATGTATCGGGAAGTGGTTTATCTATACTACTATGAGTCATTAATGACAGAGGAAATCGCCAACGTTTTGGATATTCCAGTTAATACAGTGAAAACTCGATTAAGAAGAGCAAAACAAAGATTAGAGCCGATGATAAGGGAGGCAGAACTTAATGAAAGATAAACGATTAAGGGATAAGTTTTATAAAACGTCTGATCAGGAACTAAGATTTACGAAAGAAGACCGCAATGAAGTGTTTGAACAAATTCATAAACTGGAGAAGAAAAATAATACAAAAAAGAAATCACTTGTTTCTTCTTCAAAAAAATTCGCTCCACTTATAGTTTCTTTATTAGTAGTAGGTTTGTGTACATTTTTGTTCATTCCATCGATTCTTCTTGGAAACTTTAATAATGAAAATAATGCAAGTGAATCAGTATTTCAAGAGGACGAGTTTTTAACTACTCTATTAACGGTGAAAGATGAAAATAATAGAATACCTATTAATCTTTTACTTTCTTATAGTAAAGATAAAAAGATGATGAAGGTTCTTTCTATCCCTCGGGATGCTTATGCTCCAATATTAGAAAAGAATGATGGAACTACTTCATATGATAAATTGACCCATGCTTATGTTTACGGTTCGGGAGGAGCTGAAAATGTAAGAACAACAGTTTCTAAGCTATTTGATTTAACAATAGATTATTATGCTGTTATTGATTTAGAAACCCTTTCATCAATGATTGATTTAGTGAATGGTATAGATTACGACTTACAAGAAGATATTCGAGTAAGAGCTATATCTACAGTGGCATTTGAATTCAAAAAGGGAACGCATCGTTTGAATGGAGAAGAGGTTGTGGCATTAATGATGGATGCGACAGTGGGAAGAAGCTTGGATGAACAAGACCAATTAAACCTCATTAATGCAGTTATAAATCAAACAATAAACGAATTACCACAAACAGAATTAAAACAATTCACTACTAAACTAGAAGGGAATTTTCCGATTGAACAATTGTTAGAAAATAAAATGGAACTTCCCTCAATACAATCAGTATCATTATTGGATGGAATAAAAGATGAAATGATAGATGGGGCTTACTATATTAAATTTGAGAAGGACTTTTTAAGTTCAGTTTCAGAAGAGTTAACCACATTTAACTGAATGCAAATTGGAAATTTCTGGAAAAATCTTTAATGACTTATGAATGTGATTTTATACTGAGATAAGATAAAGGTGTGTTGATTAAAGGTAGATTAACACATCTTTATTGAATAATTTTACTAATCGTAATTGAAATGGCCCCGAAATCAGCTAAATAAAGATCCCTCTTATTGTATCGGGGGTGTAATCAATCATTCCCCCAATCGGTTTTTACCATCCTCAATCAATATAGAATTAATACGGTACCAGTCTTTTTCTCTTTGTCTAATGTTGTCCTGATCCCTTGTCATTCGCGGGATGCTTATTTCCATTGTCTAGAGGTGGGAGCAAGGAAAGGAAGGAATTTAAAAATGAACATTTTATAGATGTTACGGTTTCAATTGAAGATTACGATAGAGATACCGTTCTAAAATTAGTAGAAATAACACTCCGGATAACCAAAGAACAAGAAGAGAATTACAAAAGAAAAGCTTCTGAAGAGTTAATTGAATTACACAATAAGACATGGAATGAAGGTGAAATAAACTCTAAAGAGGAGTTTGTAAACCGAATAAAGTTAGAAGGTATTTTATTCTTCTGCGAAGGTAACGCTGAATTGTATTATAATGACGGAGATTTGTTTTGGGGACATACAATTGTTGTAGATGTAAATGAAAATGGTGAATATGAATCTGCCCAAATAAATGGTTAATAACAGTAACATACAAATAAGGAATTGCTTTACTTCAGTTTTAAAAGTATATGTTTGTAAACCTAACTGGAAATATTGAACAACAAATTATTAATGAACCATCAACAAAAAGTGGTTTCAAATGCTTTTCGTCACACAAGAGTTGAAATAAGAAAACGTGGCTGTTCATTTTTTAGGCAGCCACGTTTTTTGGGTTAATACTAACCTGTATGGCGTATCGCTTCGAAATTATCCAATAATCTTTTTCCAAGTAATATTGAAAGCTAGTTTCCAAAGTATAGCCAAGCAGATGATTATAATCACTAAATATAGATATATTCCATAAGAGAACAAAGTGCTGACAAAATGTAAGCCAGCAAACAATGCAACAAACAGCATTAATCCAAATGCAATGGCACCGTTGCTGTTTTGATTGTATTGTTCAAAAGACTCCGAGAAGGGAATAGACTTTTGAAGAATCATAAAACAAATGACCGCATAAATGCAGGCATTTAAAAATACAACTACAAGATCTGGCAAAACCCTTACTCCAAATAATGCAATGAATACTGCACTTAAAAGCAAGTAAACGGGTAAATATAATTTAAAGATAAACGCCTTTATCGTACCACTAAATACCGGTTTTAGTTGTTGAATAGGAGCAACCTTGTAAATCCACGCCGCCTTATATTTTACTGAAAACTTTAGAAGGATCATGATGGTTGGGATAATAATTAGGCTAAAGTAAATAGTTAAATATAAATTGCTAGTGGATAGATGATTAAGATTAGTATTAAATCCATTCATGATAAAAATAAAAGGCATTACGATTGAAAAACCCAAAGATGGGTAGGCCTTCAATTTAAAATCTCGTTCATTTTTCATCATGGAACTGGCGAATCGAAAAAATGCTTTTTCTTCATTTGAGTGACAAATGACTCTAAGGAACAAATGACTAAGCTTACTATGTTTATTTTCCTTTGCTTTTCCATGATAAGTGAGCTTTTGAAGATTTTTTTCAAAAGCATGATTGAATTTCATATAAATCCAAATAGATAGGAGAGGGATCAAAATTCCTAAAGCTGAAAAGAAAAGGTAAAACAGCTCAAAGGAGCCATTCATCAACATTTCCATATTTGCCCCATACCACATTGGAAAGATAAATATTTGCCACCATTGTGGTTCAAGCGAAACGTTTAAATCAATAAACTGAAAAGAGCGAACAAGCAATTGGTATCCAACCATAATCATAAGTGACAACCCAATTTGGACATAATTAATAATATCTTTTAATTTTTCTCCATCAAAGAATCGTAAAATAGTTAAATAGATAAGGGCGGTTAACCCAACGATTAACAGGTCAATGAGGATAATATTAACGACTGAAACCAAGAAAAATAAGATCCCCTTTTTGATAAGTCCCACAATCAAAGGAATACTGACTAGCGCAATAGTAAGGAAAGACAAATAAATGACAACATGCACTATTTTCGCGGTGCCAATCGTTTTTCGATCAACTGGCTTTGGAAAAAGGATGTTTCGGTCACGGATGTCTAGTAAAACAGAAGAAAAATCGGCAATCATGGAGGTCATGACAAAAAAGGTAAAAATCCCAAAGAATAGACTCATTTGAAAAAGATAATTTTCACCCATCAGGACAAATGGAATCATAAACAGACCAAAAAATACGTAAATCCATAAAGATTTAATATACTGATTGTTAGTTTCCTTGTCTTTTTTTCTCGCGTTTTGTGAGAAAATGGTTGGAACACGCCGACCATCCATCGTTAACTTAACTTGTAAAATCCTTCTCATTATTTTGTAATCTACGCCAAAGCTGCTAAAGATTTTTTCAAAACGATCCAATAGTTTCAGCGTGCGATAATCCTGCATTTTTACATCTCCCTTACGACCGATACAAATTTTGCACCAAGTTCTTTATGTTCATTAAATCCTGTAAGTTGGTTAAAAATTTGTTCAAGCGACCCCTCAGTATTTTGCTGTTTTAACTCTTCAAATGTACCATCAGCAGCAATTTTACCATCATGCAGGAGAATGATGCGGCTGCTTATTTTTTCGACGACATCCATAATATGAGAAGAGTAGAATATCGTTTTTCCTTGCTCGGAAAGTTGTGTCATAATTTCTTTGAAAATCATCACGCTATTTGCATCCAAACCATTGATAGGTTCATCAAAAAATAATAGTTCTGGATCATGTAGCAGGCTTGAGATAATTAAAAGTTTTTGACGCATTCCTTTTGAATAGGATGCAATCCGAGAATGATAGACTTCGCCTACTCCGAATAGCTCCATTAGGCTTTTTGCCTTATAATTAGCGAGATCAAGGTCAAGACCATATAATTCGCCAATAAAGGTTAGATATTCTTGGCCAGTTAAATTGTCGTAAACATCGGCGATTTCCGGTACATAA
Organism: Bacillus sp. FJAT-50079; assembly: GCF_018343515.1. Lineage (GTDB taxonomy): Bacteria > Bacillota > Bacilli > Bacillales > Bacillaceae_C > Lederbergia. Next base: position 54,169 of record NZ_JAGYPD010000002.1, read on the forward strand.
CCAATTTTTCTTTTATACTCGATATTTCCGTCAGAGATATCATGACCAAAGATTTTTATCTCACCCGAATAGTCGTCTTCAATGCCAAGTATGATTTTTACAGTGGTACTTTTCCCAGCTCCATTCGGTCCAATATACCCAATGATTTCTCCTTTTTTTACTTGAAGGGAAACACCTTTTAAGACCGATTTTGGACCATAATCTTTTTTCAAATCAGTAATTTCTAATATAAAGTCTTCTATCATTTTGATTTTAACCTCTATTTCTGGATTATATATCCATTTGATCTATCTCTATTTTAACATAAACCTCCTATTAAAAATTCCCATAAATCATTTTCAATTTTTTATCTGTATCTAAAAGGAAGTGGATGTTTTTGGATTTAACGAGGGCTTATGAGAAAAACTGAGAACCTCTTTTTATTGCTACTACATGCTGTTCAATATCCAATAATTAGGCGCTATTGTTAAATAGTGAAGGGATAATTTCTCAGTGAAACCTTGATAAATTAGCTCTTTCATCTTGCAGAATCCTTAATAGTGAATATGCGGGCTTCGTTGACGTTATCTCATTGTAAGTGCGGTGACGACAAGTGATAAAATCTGTGAAAATCGCTTGTAAAAAACATGGAAGAAGTCGTACTGTTTAATGGATGTAATCAGGACTATACATGATTAAAATTCCAACTTTACTTATACAGTTGTTATAACATAGTGGTAATTAGCTAAAATCTCTTATCTCTCTCGTGTTTTTTCAGGGAAAAGGAATAAAGGAAATAGAGGGAATAAAAGAGAAAGTAAACACAAAGGACACATCCCTGATGTTATATACAAGATTGGAAAAATTAAAATATTAAATAGGGAGATTAGTGAACATGCTGGGGGCTTCCTTTGTAGTATACTGAAAAGAATTAGTTTATTTAACAAAGTGAGGGGTTATATGGAACGCACGATTCCAAATAAAATCCATATTATAGGCTCAATCGGCAGTGGAAAAACTACTTTAGCTAAAACACTTTCTAATCGGTTGAAAATTCCATATTATGAATTAGATAATGTAGTTTGGAAAAGGTTTGATACTGGAGATATTAGAAGAACTGAACAAGAAAGAGACGAATATTTAAATTCAATAACCAACAATAAAAAATGGATTATTGAAGGTGTTCATCATACTTGGGTGTGCCCTTGCTTTCACCATGCTGAATTAATTTTATTTTTGGATACCGATTTATCTACAAGAAGAATGAGGATAATTAAGCGGTTTTTTAGGCAAAAAATGGGTATTGAAAAAGCAAACTATAAACCGACATTAAAAATTTTCAAAGATTTATATAACTACAACACTGTTTTCGAATATAAAAGTAAGCCGGAAATTTTTGATATGTTAACTCCCTATAATAGAAAGTTAGTCATTTTAAAAGACAACGCAGAAGCTATACACTATTTCAACTAAAGGGTGGCTTGGTGGAATAGGGTTACTGAAATGCTCAACGACTAGTATTAAAGTCAAGTTACAATGTCAGGATATTCATACATACTGTACTTGAATAAAAACCGTGATGAATTAATAAAAAATTTGCTACGATTACATTGATAAACTGAATTTTAACAATTCAAACAAACGGGCCATATGTCGAATAGAAAAGGAGTTGGTTTTAGGGATTGGGGCACTGCCAGCGGAATACTTAAATATCTATTTATGGGTGTGTTTTTATTATTTTTTGCTATGGACGCTATATCAAAAAAGACTTATAGAATTCACTTTTACACATCTTTAACAGTAGCAATCCTCTTCTTAATGTTAGAAAAAAACTGGTCTCCTGTACTAAAGATTGGTACGATCGCTTTAGTTGTCTTATTAACTATAAAAACAATTGTTGATGAGAGAAAAAGATGGGCGAATAAGGAAGTGTAGACTCTTTCCAAATAGGATTATTAGAATAAAATTAAAGGGTCTTCGGAATATATAGTGGAATTACTTTTTTTATAATTTAAAACAAATAGTGTTTAAATCGGATTATCTCTGGTGGAATGTTGTGTCAATCAATAGTATCGATCAAATACGAGTGATACTTTGTGAAAAAATTTAAAAAATGTATCGGGCTATTCGAATTATTGAATGGAAAAATTTAATATAGATCCTTGTGTAACTAACGGGGCAGTTTAGTGGAAGAGTCCTGATTGATCTTTGTTCAGCAATCGGGGCCATTTAATGGAACAATGGTATCAGTCAAAATTGTTATTATAATGAATAACATGGGGGGAGGTTAGCCATATGGAAATTCAAAAACAAAAATTCCAAAAAATTTTCGGAAACGTTACAAAGAAAAAGAATATACATGAATCTATTCTTCTTGTAGAAAACTCCAATGGAGATGTTTCATACAGTTTGGGGTACGGGGGTAAGAATGTAGATACGCCATTCTTTATTGCAAGTATCACAAAGCTGTTCACAACCACTTGTATTTTTATTTTGAGAGAGCAGGGCAAACTGTCACTGGATGATGAAATAACAAGATATTTAAAAAAAGATACATTAAGGAACCTTCACGTTTACAAAGGTCGAGAGTATTCTAATAGACTTACACTCTCGAACTTATTGTTTCATACAAGTGGATTGAGGGATGTGATTGAGGAGGGCAGCAATAAGTCGAAAAAACGTGCTATTTATAAGGATGTGCAAATTGATTTTAATGAAACCATAATAAAGACGAAGGAAATCAAACCACACTTTGCACCAGATATGGGGAAAAGAGCTCATTACGCAAATATAAACTTTGAAATCCTCGGAAAAATAATTGAAATAGTTACTAATTCAACATTGGAAGATGTGTATAGACAATTAATTTTTGATCCTTTAGGGCTCAAAAATACTTATCTCCCGAAGGATGAGGATGATTTTATCCCGTATATTTATTATAAGGACACTGCCTTTTACCGTCCAAAGTTACTTAAGAGCATTCGCGCAAGTGGCGGTTGTGTTTCTACGGCTCGTGAATTAATGGTATTCATCAAGGTTTTCTTTAAAGGAAAATTATTTAATAATACTGTTTTTCATGAACTAAAAGTAAATAACAGGTTACAGGCTTCTATGCTTCCAATTCATTACGCTGCTGGATATATGAGAGTTCCACTAAATGGTCTTGCAACACTTTTTATGGGAAAAGGTGAGTTAATTGGTCATTCTGGTTCAACAGGTTCCTTAGCATTTTACTATCCCGAAAAGGATATGTTTTTTATTGGAGATGTCAATCAAATGGAAAACCCCGCAACTCCTGTGCGGCTGGTGATGCGACTTGCCATGTCTATGAAATCATGAAGACTAAAGTATCTGGCATGAAGTAACAGACCACATCATAATAGGCAACTATGGTGTCGTTTTTTCCACACTATTAAGAATTTGGAAAAGGGAGACTTATAAACCCTTTTCCACCATAAAATCCGAATACCCAAATTAAATAGAAAAGCCAACTCATTTAAGAATCGAGCACGAGAATGGAACGAACAGATTACACAAAAACTTCATATGGACATAGGATACGGAGAAAAAGATGGTTGAACAGGATTTTAACTGATCAATCATCTTTTTTTATTTCTTTAGCGATGTTGATAGAATCTTGATTTTTTGTTGGTAAACTCCCTTTATAAACGTGAAAGGAGCTATTTGAAAATGGATAAGTATATCTTACAAACTAGACAGCTAACTAAGAATTACAGGAGGACTACAGTTTTAAATGACGTATCAATCAATGTAAGGAAGAATACCGTTTACGGTCTTTTGGGACCAAATGGTGCGGGGAAGTCAACAGCGTTAAAAATCATAACCGGTTTGCTTAAGCAAACATCCGGAGAAGTGATTTTTAATGGAAATCAGTGGACTAGAAAGGATTTAGCACATATTGGTTCTTTAATTGAAAATGCCCCACTTTATGGGAATTTAACAGCTAAAGAAAATCTGGAGGTCATCAATACAATTCTTGGGTTGCCAAAAGAACGAATCGAGGAGGTTCTTCAAATTGTTGGCTTAACAAATACAGGAAGTAAAAGAGTGATGAATTTTTCAATGGGAATGAAGCAGCGTCTAGGTATTGCCCTAGCTATCTTGAATCGTCCAAAGCTATTAATCCTAGATGAGCCCACGAATGGATTAGATCCTATTGGGATTCAAGAATTAAGGGAATTGATTGCTTCCTTTCCGAAGCAGGGCATGACAGTCCTTTTATCGAGCCACTTGTTATCGGAAGTTGAACATATAGCTGACGATATCGGCATCATCAGCAATGGGATACTCGGTTATGAAGGGAAATACCATTCTTATGAAAATTTAGAAACGCTTTTTACCGATGTAGTACGAAAGAATAAAGCTCAATAGGAGGTTACCGTATGTATTTATATTTGAAATCAGAGATCTTAAAAACAAAAAGAACAAACATAAGAAAAATACTGTTGATGATTCCCTTACTTTGCTCTCTCCTTGCACTTGGCTTTAATTTTCTAAGCGGCGATCCAGAGATTATAAGTCTCAGTGCAGAAACAATCATCAATCATTGGGGAATATTATGGATCTCCGTATTTATTGCCCTTACGACAGGGCTTTTAAATAATTTGGAAAGGAAGTCTACAAACTATAAAACCATCATTGCTTTACCAATCAATCTTCAAAAAAAGGAAATGAGCAGAGTTTTATTAGTGACTGGTTTTGCGGTGCTAGGGTCTCTTCTTATAATTGTTGCTATTAGCCTAACGAGTTTACTAATCCAGACAAGTCCATATTTGGTTCCACTATTTTCTTGTTTTTTGGCCGTTATTTTGATGTTTGTTACTTCACTATGGCAAATTCCATTTTGTTTGTGGCTTTCAAGAAAAACGAATTTCTTCATTACGTTACTATTGAATAGCATGCTTAATTTAAGCTTAGGTGCATTTTTTGCTCCCACAGAAGATTGGTGGTTTATCCCATATAGCTGGCATTTAAGGGTGCAAATGCCTTTAACACATCTGCACTCTAATGGAATACCTTTGCCACAAAACGATGAACTGTTGAGTTATTCGGCCATCCCAATCGCTCTTGTATTAAGCATTCTATTCTTTATTGTGCTTACTTTGATAACTGTTAGGTCTTTTAATAAGATAGAGGTGAAATAATGCTACAATTTAATAGATGTTTACTAGGTGAGTTTAGGAAGAGAAAGCGAAGTTTTTTCCTTTTATTACACTTGTGCATCCCTTTTATCTTACCAGGTACCTTGGTGATGTATTTTTTATCCAGAAATGGCTTGATAAGTTCAGAAGCAAGCTACGCTATTTTCCTAGAATTAATAGGTGTTGGTACACCTGCCATCATTTCTATTATTTGTGGAATGGTGGCTGATTCTGAAAGTGAAGCAGGCAATTTCCAAAATATGCTTGGAATAATTCAGAGCAAAACGATCTCATTTGTAAGTCAAACAACAATGATGATTATCTCTTATAGTGCTGCAATGACTTTAACGATTTCAATCTATACTTTGGCTCTGAAGTTTCTAGTTGGTGTTAATGAAGTTCATTTTACTCTCTACTTTTTAACAGGTACAATTTTTACAATAACTTCCGCCTTTCAATATTTCTTCTATCAAGTCATTGGTTATAGGTATGGGATAGGAATTTGTAGCATATGCGGGTTTGGAGGAGTGATTATCGTTGCTCTTTCTTTGACCACGATAGGAGATAAAGTGTGGGGGTTTTTGCCTTGGGCTTGGGCAAACCGATTCAGCAAATATGTAATGGATTACTTGAATACGATGGATGTGAACTTGATTAGAAATCCGATGCTGGTGACAGGAGGTTATTTTTTTCTTATTCTTACAATTGGAGTGATTTTTGTAAGCATTGTTTGGGTTAATCGTTGGAGCGGAAGGAAAACAACTGATTAAATAAGATTAAAGGGTGACATAATAATGGCAAAAATCTTAGCGATTGATGATGATGCAGCAATTCTAAGACTGGTCGGGAAAATGTTAGAGTTGAAAAAACATAAGGTTACAACCTTGCAAAGCATAAAGGATATCACAATAGAGGAAATAAATAAATATAATCTGATTTTACTAGATGTCATGATGCCAGGTGAGGATGGCTTTAAAATTTGTGAGAAAATTAGACCCGTGATTGATATACCAATCATCTTTATGACAGCCAAAAGTGATGAAAATTCCATTATTGAAGGTTTATCAATCGGCGGTGATGATTATATTGTAAAGCCGTTTAGTATACATGAAGTAAATGCACGAATTGAGTCTCATTTAAGACGGGAAGCTAGACCAAGGAATAGAACTAAAAGTGTGTTTATTGATGGGAATATACTCATTGATTTAGAAGCAAAAAAAATAAGTATTCAAGGTGAAGAGGTAAGTTTTACAAAGACTCAATACAGAATCTGTGAACTACTTGCTTTACATAAAGGGAAAACTTTTTCAAAAGAAGATATTTATGAATCTGTCTATTCAATAGAAAGTGATTCTCAAATTTCAACGATTGTTGAACATATTAGGGTAATAAGAAAAAAGTTTGCCCAATTTAATTTAACCCCCATTAATACGGTCTGGGGCGTAGGGTATATATGGGAATAAAGAATACATTTTCAGCTTATTTTGTTAAATCGATTATAAAGTTATGCTTTGTTGGTTTACTTATTTTGATGCTAAATATCTGGTTCGTGTTAGGAGGAATCAATAACCACCTATTAATTCCGGCAAACGAGCCGATCAAAAAGGCGGAAAATATCCAAAGTGAAATTGTAAACGCAGATTATATCGACTTCAATATTATTCCTTCTGAACTGGATTACGCCATTTTTAATAAGCAAACAAATGAGATGATAAGGAGTAATATGAGTTCCAGGAATAATGAAAAAGCAAAAGAAGCTTTTCGGAATTCAAGTAAGGACGAAAGGAGTTCTTTTATAAGATATGATAGTAAAAATGAAGCGATTTTGATTTATTATAATTTGAAAGTTCAGTTCGCAAACGTTGAATTAAGAAAGGTATTTCCTAACCCGGGTGTATGGCTTTCCATCCTTTCGATTTTGACATACTGTATTTATATAGTTTGGAATATTAGAAGTTTCTCGCGAGTGATTATACAAGAAAATCAAAAGCTAATTAATGTGGCACGAAAAATAGAAGAAAAGGATCTGAATATCGAATTTCCGCAAGTTCGATTTAATGAGTATAAAGATGTAATGGGCGCAATGGAAAGCTTATCAGAAGCGCTAGTTAAATCGATTCAAAAGGAAATAGAGGTCACTAACTCAAAGGCAGAACAAATCAGTTATTTAATACATGATATTAAAATTCCACTAACCGTGATAAAAGGAAATACGGAGCTGCTGGAAATGATGATAACCGATGATATGAAGGAAAACTTTAGTGACATTATGGACTCCGTACAACAGATTGAACGATACATTCAGGAAGTTATCGATATTAATCTGAACAATAAGCAAATAAATACGGATAAAGAAGAAGTGGCAATCAATGATTTCTTGTACAAGCTAGAAGCCGAAGTGAAGAGCTTAAGTAATAATATAGTCGTCGAAGATTTTACGGAGAATGGGACTAGAATTTTTATAGATGTAAATCTTCTTATTCGGGCAATTAATAATGTCGTACTAAACGGAATTGAAAGAACACCACAGGATAAAAAAGTACAATTAAGCGTCAGGCAAGATAAAGATTTTATTCAATTCATTATCAGTGATCAGGGACCTGGTTTTTCTAAGGAAGCTCTAAAAAAAGGATCTGAACTTTTCTATACCGAAAATGATGGACGGACGAATAACAGCCATTATGGCTTGGGATTAACGTTTACTGAAAAAGTAATCAAGCAGCATAATGGAAGGATAAGGCTTAGCAATAATGCAGATCACTCTGGAGAGGTGCTGGTAGAATTACCCGTACTAAAATTGGAGCCCGAAAAAGAGTTAATAGATAGATCATAGGTAGCAGTACTTAAAGTAAAGGGTGCGTTAATTCAGCAATCGATCCATATTGTTAAAGGAAGCCCCTCAATGATTGAGGGGCTTTTATTTGTCTAGATTTGAAGATTTTCTGGGTCAGGGCAGCGTGCAAAAGCAAATTGATTTTTGGTTTCTTAAATCATTTTCTTATAGATTTTATGGATTAATCGTATATTACAGCTTTTCCTTGTTCACGTAATTTTTTTAAAGATGTAAGCATATGATTTATCTCTTCATCGGAATGTCTTTCCCATGAACCTAATTCAGCTATTATTTTTAAAGGAGATTTAGACCTGTAAGAACGTGTTGGGTTTCCCGGAAATCTTTTGTCTGTTAAGTTCGGATCGTTTTCAAAATCACCTAATGGTTCTACAATATAAATTCTTTCTTTTGTTTTAGATGTTGCCAATTCAGCACCCCATTTAGCGGCATCTAATGTGGCAGTAAAATATATATAGTTCGATTTTTTATCTTGGTAATTTGATAAGTGGTGCGGTTCTAATAATTCTCCAACTTTTAGTTCTGCTTTAGTACCATGAAAAAAAGGACCATTATCTAAGAGATCTTTTTTGTCATTCATACTGATACACCCCTTATATTTTTAGACTTGCTTGTGTATAGCAGTATAGTACAGGAACTACAAAAAGAGTAGTCTATGATTAATTTACAAATAGTAATATAATGTAATTAGAGGGAATGATGTCGAACGGCAATTACCTAATTATTATCCCTAACAGGCTTTCTAATTTATTGATTTCGTAAGTAGGTTTTAAAGATGTATTATTTTCCTTATACTCGGAATTGAACCAACATGTATCAATACCATAGTTAATTCCACCTTGAATATCAGAAGTCAACGAGTCGCCCACAATTAATACGTTGGATTTTTCTGTAATTTGTAGCTTATTAAAAGCATAATCAAAAATTCCCTTTTGTGGTTTTTGGAATCCAGTGGATTCAGAGATAATAATATGTTCAAATGTACTTTTTAACGGTGAATTATTAATTCTTGATGTTTGTACATCAGTGTAACCGTTCGTAATAATTGCTAGACGTTTATGCGAAAGATCGCTAATGACTTTTTCAGCTCCTTGAATGAGATGTGTTTGTTCTCCAAGAAATCCTAAATAATCTTGATTGAATACAACTGCGTCTATATCAAGTTTATGCTCTAAAAATAATCTCCTAAATCTCTCTGAACCTAGTTCAACAAGGTTCATTTTTCCATTTTCTAAATCTCTCCACAACACTTTACTAATTTCTTGGTAACTCTTTTTGTATAGCTTTAAGCTATTAAATAAATTATATTTATCAAAGACTTTATTAAAAGCTTCTTGCTCCGATTTAGCAAAATCAAAGAGTGTGTCATCTATATCAAAAAATATAATATCGTAATTTTTCATTTTATCCCTCTATTTTCTAATTGTGTAAGCTTAAAAATTATCTAATTTCTATAAACTTTTTTCTCCAATAAAATTGTTTATTCAAGTATAGAGCTCATGTCTTAATCAAACTTTATTCTAAAGCTATATTGTTGAGAGACAATAACTTTGTTACATTTATAATAAAATCATTTGATAAACGAACTTCAAATATTTTTCTGTAATAATGGTAACATACAATATTATGCTTTTAAAATGATAGACACAAAAAGTAAGGTGGTATTAAGGATGATTTTGACCCCATATCAACAATTGGTGTTACATGTATTATCCGCTGAGTGGCAGACACCGATACAGCTTGTTAATCAGATTCCGAAAGAATCGGGTAATTTATCCGACGTACAACAGGCACTTAAAGATCTTTTACATGAAGGATTGGTTCAAGTCAATCCAGTTGTTTTGGGGATGTACAGATTAACTTCTGATGGCACTGCCACCAAGGCGGATCTGCTTGAAAAATAATGATTGACGAAATCTGATGTATTTTCTGTTCATTATTCCAATCTTAAAACGGAGCAATGTAGGTTTCAGAATCCGGAATTAAACAATCTTATTGTCACTAGTCAGTTTTTTGTGGTTTTGAAAACCGATTATTAGCAAGATGAACCGAAATTTCCTATCTCTATAAAGAAGGGATTTCGGTTTTTCTTTTGGATTAAGAAGCTATTAGGTGATAATTCAGTTATTCAATTAAAGAGGTAGATTGTGAAACCGTGGTGTACAATAGAATTAAGAAATCTCTATTAGAGGGTATAAAAATGTATAATGAAACAGCTAAAAACATTAGAAAAAGTTTGAAAGCCGATTGTTCGAAATGCTTTGGACTATGCTGCACAGCACTTAATATTGTAGCATCAAGTGATTTTGCAATAAATAAACCTGCTGGGAGACCTTGTCCCAACTTACAAAAAGATTTCAGGTGTAAAATTCATACGAATCTAAGAGATAAAGGATTTAAGGGATGTACAGTGTTCGATTGTTTAGGTGCTGGTCAAAAAGTTTCTCAAGACACTTTTAACGGGCAAAGTTGGCAGGAACAACCTGAAATTGCTAAAAGAATGTTTAGTGTATTTCCTGTCATGGAACAGCTATATGAAATGATTGCATTTATCGCTGAAGCATTAACTTATCATATCTCACATTCATTGCAGGAACAGTTAAATAAACAACTTGAAAAGTTACAGGCAATGACGGATATGGACGCAGATAAACTATTGTCACTAGATATGATAAGTTGTCGAATGCCTGTAAACGAGTTACTTTTAGAAACAAGTGAATATATCCGAAGTGAGCTAAGCTCAAAAGTTTTTATGATTAAAAAAGGAAAACAGTGCAGAGGTGTTGATTGGGTTGGCAAGAATTTAAAAGGTAAGGATTTAAGAACGATTGATTTAAGAGGAGCTTATTTAATCGCTGCGGATTTACGAAACTCGGATCTAAGGGGTGTTGATTTCATTGGAGCGGATTTGCGTGATGCAAATTTGAGTGGTGCGAATCTTTCTACAAGTATGTTTCTAACGCAAATGCAAATTAACTCAGCTAAAGGCAACGATAAAACAATATTACCTGTGCACATTCAACCACCATCTCATTGGATGAACTGAACTTATTCAATTAAAAGGCACTATCGTGAAACAACATTGGTAGAAAATAATTAAACTTAATAGAGATAGGTTTAACGTAATTGAAGCATTACGTAAATTTTGCGTATCCACCTCTTCTAAAAAGAATTGGGGAACGTTGTCAATGCTAGTGATACCAAAGCTTTACATACACTTAAACTCCAGGAATTAGCATAATAGTTAGTGATTTGACATATGGCGGGAATTTTTATATCGCAAATTCTTATACAGGTCATGGTCTTTGCATACTCCATTTTGATTAATCTTTATTCAAAATGGTTTTTTGTGTTGGTAACAATGCCTTTTATTTTTTGTGCTTGAATCTCCAGTTGCGTCACCTTTTATAATCAATGTAGTTACTCAAATTAAAAAGTAACTACAAAATAAATGATGGAGGTTGATGATATGAAAAGAGAAAGTTTGTTAAAGAGGATAGGGGCAAGCTCAATGCATCTATTCTCGTTATTGCTTACTTTTGTTTTACCTATATTGGTATACTTAGGGACGAAGGATAGAAATAAATATTTTGCAGATCATGCAAAAGAGGGGATGAATCTTCACTTTACTTTTTTCCCAATCTTTTTAATTTTAAATTTAGTTTCCCTAAAATGGAGTGTGGTATCTGTTTTTTCTTATGGCCTTATTATCCTTGAAACCATATTGATCCTAATTGCAGTCATTTATACTTTAAAGGGAAAAAAGTTTTCTTACCCTGTTATTCGTTATTTTAAAGTTTGAAAGATAGATATAAGTAGATAAAAACAGGAGGTGAGGAGATATGTCGGAAAAAGGGATGTTTACTATTGGAGAATTAATGCAAAAGTCTGGTGTCAGTATTAGAACTCTTCGATATTATGACAGTATCGATTTACTTAAACCAAGTGATTATACAGAGGGGGGACATAGACTTTATTCAAAAGAGGATTTATCTATCCTTCAAAAAATTAAATCCTTGCAGTTTCTCGGCCTTTCCCTAAAAGATATCAAAAACATGCTCCAAAAAAACTCTGTTACGGGTGCAGCAGTATTGAAGTCCTTAAACGATCAAAAACAGTTATTTGAAGCAAAAAAACTTGAAATCAATACTATTTTATCTGATTTAAACCATCTCATTGAAACAATAGAGGATGAGGAAATTATCAATATTCATATATTTTGTGCGATGCTTCAAAAATTAATATTTAAAGAAGATACACAAAAATGGTTTGAAGATCATTTTTCTAAAGATATAAAAGATGATTTATTTAATATAGATAAGTCGGAGGAAATTGATCTAGATAAAAAATGGACGAAAATTTTATCTGAAATCAAACAATTAACGTTTACTGAAAACACACCGTCTTCTAAGGAATCACAAGAAACAATTGAATCACTAATGCTGCTTATGAATGTAACTATGAAAGGGAATTTGGATTTGATTTCAGAAAAGCTACCATCCACGGAACCTTTTCCATTCCCTAATCCTTTTACCGAAAAGGAGCAGGAGTTTTTAAAAGAAGCAATGGAAATTTATCAAAAAGATCATTTATCGAATTCACCAGATTAGTATTTTGAGACTATATGAGTTGAAGTTAAGATGTTCATTAAAATGATTTTAACAGAAGATACCTTGTTGAATGGAGTGAAAGGCGGCGACTCCTGGGGGATTAGCAGCAAGCGCGAGACCCCACAGGAGCGCAGCGACGAGGAGGCTCGCGTGCTGCCCCCCGGAAAGCGTCCGCCTGGAACGGAAATCAACGGTGTTTACTTTCTGCATTGTATGTATGTTATTTATTTCAGCCTATATAGTATTTTAATTTAATGGCTACATTTTCAAAAATTATTAAAAGGTATTTGTGCGATGAACCGATTTAATTATATTATTTAATTATATCTAGCATAATTCCCTATCATTAAAGACTCTTCATACAAAGCAGACTCGGGCACATCCCCAGTATAAGGACTAACATCCTTAAGTTTAAGACTTACACAAAGCTCTCTAATACACTGTCGAGGTGATTATTAGTGAATTCGAACCTGTCGTCAAACCCCTTGCAATCAAAATCAATCATTTGGGCTGGCGGCGCTGTTTTTGTCTGGTCCTTTGCCTATATGCTGCCACATCTCTATTGGGCATTAGGTGGAAGAATGGGGCTATCTTTACTAAAACCTGGCGTGGCTGCATCCTCCCAGTTTGAACTGATTAATTGGATCTCGTTACCAATTTTTATTGTTGCTGGTCTTGTAGGTCTTGGTTTCATTTATTTAGGAAAAAGTAAAATTCTTCACTCTTTGTTATTTGCCATATCTGCATTAGGGTGTTCAATTGCCACTTCTCATGGCATTTTTGGTATTATCTATCGTGTCTTGCAAATTACAGGTGTGATTGGCTTGGAGAGTCGATCATTTAATATTCGTGATGATATGTACGTGGTGTGGGATTTGGTCATTTTCGAACCGTGGTTTTTGATTGAAGGCATTTTACTTGCCGTTGCAGGATGGTGTTCTTTGAAAGGGGGACGGAGCAGGATGGTGTTCTTTGAAAGGGGGACGGAGCAGGAAGGTTTGGCTTGCGGTGTGTATATTTGGCGTCATAGTTGGGTTGGTCACAGGGATGATGGGTGTGCGATTTGCATAGTTCATATGTTACAGATTTCGAGTGAGATTGTTATTATAGAAGGAAATACCGTAATATGTCTATTATCGAGTTAATTGCAGTGATTGAACAAACAAATGCCAGAGTTAAATAACTACGATCCTGCTTCAACCATTGATCTTAAGCATCCGGATCCATTAGTTGAGTTTCTGTCATTGCATTTTATATTCTCCATGGTCAGAATAAAAAATTGAAAAGAAACGCAATGAGGGGAGCTAGTTTCAAAACGAATATAAAGCAGAAAAAAATCGTATGGAAATCGTTATCTTTATATATTCAAAGCTACATATATTTGTCAACCTTGTAACTCGCAAAAAGGACCGGAAGCGTATGTCGGCATGCCATTCGGTTCTTTTTTAATGGCATAAAAATACGACGAATATTAATATCTAATTCACAAAAAAGAAATGAAAACTATATTGGTGAATTGAAGATCCTAAAAAGGCTTGGAAATAAGGAAAACATTCTCTCATTTATGTGATTACCTTATTCAAGAGAAGGTTTTTTTTGAAGAGATTGATCGGGAATTGTATCGAAAATAAATAACTCTCAAATATAAGCTAATAATATGCTATTCTTTTATTGGTGATAAAAATGATTATTCGGGACTTTTTTGTAAACTTAACTATACTTGTCTCACTTTTATTTTTATATTCTCAGATTTCTAGTAAGTTTCCTTTGACTTCTAAATCTCCAATGAAGGTAAAGATATTTACAGGTGTTTTGGGAGGCTTGCTAAGTATTATTCTTATGCAATTTAGTATTGAAATTGATGCTACAATCGTGGATTTAAGGCATATTCCTACCATTTTACTCGCTTACTATGGCGGAGCAATACCTGCATTCATTGCAATGATTTTGACGATAATGGGAAGGTTTTTCGTTTCTGCCAATATAGCCTCTTATTTTGCGGTTATTACTAGTGTATCGGGGACTATATTTGCGATCCTTTTTTCAAAAATCAATTGTTCAAGAAATGTGAAGATCATTTCAATCATCACATTTAACAATTTGGTGTTTACCTTTGTATTTAGTTATCTTATTTATGACCTTATTACGATTTTAAAAGTAATGCCAATATATTGGTTTGCTTCATATGTATCTGCTTTTTTATCGTTTTATATTTTAAGATATATACGTAAAAGTCAAAGGCTCTTTAATAAATATCAGACAGAGTCTATAACGGATAGTTTAACAGGTTTGAATAATGTAAGAAAATTTGATGAGGTTTTCAACCATTTAATTAGTGAGTTAAAAATTAATGAGCAAAAATTATCACTTCTTTATATCGATATTGATTTTTTTAAGCGTGTAAACGATATCTATGGCCATTCAGAAGGTGATGTTGTACTAAAAGAATTAGGATTAAGACTTAAAAATAATACAAGAGCTTTTGATATTGTCAGTCGTAATGGCGGAGAAGAATTTACAGCAATTCTATTAGATTGCCCTCTAAGTAGAGCTGTTGAAATAGCCGAAAGAATAAGGGGAAATGTAGAAAATAAACCTTTTATATTGAACTCAGGTAAAAAGCTTAATCTTACCGTTTCCATTGGGGTTGCTTCTTATCAAGAAACAACAAATGATCCTCTTATATTAATTGAAGATGCCGACAAAGCGTTATACGATGCAAAGCAATCCGGCAGAAATAAAGTGTGTATCACACCAACCAACGTAAGTTTTAATGAAAAACAGATAATATCTAATAAACTTCACTAAAAATATCTTTTTAGATTATGAGTCTGCTTCCTGTGCACACCCATGTCTCGAAAAAAATGCATTACCCAAAGTAACTTTAGGCAATGCATTTTTCGCTTGGATTATATTTTACTCGTCCATATTTCATATATTATTGCCGGAAAAGATAGCTTGATTTGCTTGCTACATTATTTAATTTGAAACGAGTGTTCATTGGTGGGGGAAGGGCATTGAATTGGTCTTAGCTTTAAAGTGCTCTTGTTGATGAGATTAGTATGGTGATGGCACCTATTGCGGATGGATATGATGCTCAAAGTTTAATTATCTTATCAAAAGAAAACCATTTTCGTTCCTTGTCATTGAAGTGAAACCGTTGGAAGAGGGACGGTTTAGTTACCTTGTAGAATATAGTTTATCGAAAAAGTTTCGACAGCCTGAGCATTGCATACCATTGCCCGATGTTCTTTATCATGCTGGTTTTGTTTGTAATAATTTAATCCCCATTGCAATAAAGACAATTCCTGATAATTTATTTAAAACAATAGAAACTTTAAAATTACCTCTTAATTTTTTTGTGGCCAATGACGAGAAATAGGCAGTGATTAAACACCATATTCCACCTGTTAAAGTAAAGGTAAGTCCTAAGATAATAAAAGGTGTTGGTGTTGAAACACTCGAATGAGTATGAATAAATTGCGGCAGAAAGGCTAAGAAAAACAAAGCAACCTTTGGATTCGTCACATTTGTTATCATACCTTGCAGGAATATTTTTTTATTGCTCTGTTTTGGTAATGGTTGTTGTTCTTTTGTCTCATTTTTTATAATTATCATTTTCATGCCTAAGTAAGCTAAGTAGATAGCACCTGCGATTTTAATTAAATTAAATAAAAAAGTCGACTGCATTAATATGACCGATAATCCAAATGCAGCTAAAAATGTATGTACTACGATACCAGCGGAAATGCCAAGGGCTGAATAAATTCCCGCCATTCTGCCCTGGGAAATACTTCTACTAATGATGTACATTGTATCTGTACCAGGTGTTAAATTTAATAAGATTGCTGTAAGTAAAAATACTTCGAAGTTTATAATTCCCAACAAATTCACACCCTTCTCATTATCTACGCGTTTTATCGCGGACTCTTATGTCAAAAGCTCAGAAATCACAGTATAATACAAATTTGTGTTGGGTCCAAGCCCTTATCAAATAAGATTTTAATCTGTTTTATAATCAAATATGCGTACTGTAAAGTCTTTAATAACAATTAGAGCTAGATATTAATCGGGATAAAAGATAATAATATAGAATCTAACGAGCTCATCAGAAGAATTTATATAAATGTGTTCCGTATTTGCATTAAATTTAATCGTTTCATCCGTGTTTAATTCAAACCTCTCACCTTGAATGTCAAGCGTAAGTGTTCCTCGTTGTGTAAGTACATATTCCTCGCCTGTATGTTTTTCAGATAGATGACTAAAACCAGGCTTTAAGTCGACAGTGAAAATTTCAAATTTTTTTTCTGGATGAAAGGGGAAGAGAGAATATACATGATAATTTCCATCATTATCAATTACTGGATTAAGTTCATTGATATTTATTTTTTCAATTTGTGGTTTATCATCTTCTTTTAAAAAACCCGAAAAAGACACTTGTAATCCATTTGCAATTTTCCAAAGAGTGGTGACAGTTGGATTCGATTTTCCATTTTCTATTTGAGCTAACATCGCCTTACTAACGCCAGTTAGTTCCGACATGCTATCTAAGCTTAATCCTCGCTTTTTTCTCAATTTGGCAAGATTATTTGCTATAACCTCTTGAATGAATTCCATAAAAATCTCCTTGACTCTATTTTGTATTCATTATAACATACATACAAACGCCATAACAGACAGATATTTATTATAACATACAAAAAGGTGAGGGAATAATGAATGAATTAGCATATAAAATACATAAGGAAGAAAAGCTCTCTACTTTTTCTCAAGGGGTAAAAGATTGCGTTCCAACTTTAATTGGCTACATCAGTATTGGGCTTGCCATGGGGATTGTTGGTGCATCATCCAATCTAAGTATATTTGAAATTACGCTTTTATCGGTATTCGTTTATGCTGGTGCATCCCAGTTTATTATTTGTGCATTGTTAGTGGCAGGAAGTCCGATTTCAGTCATTGTCTTTACAACTTTCATTGTAAATTTACGCCATTTTTTATTAAGTATGGCATTAGCTCCGCACTTTACAAAATATTCTTTAATGAAAAATATCGGGATTGGAGCGCTTGTAACAGATGAGTCATTTGGTGTAGCGGCTAGTAAAATTGCTAAAAGAGTACCTTTAAATGACAAATGGATGAATGGTTTAAATATTACCGCATATTTATTCTGGATTTTATCTTGTATGTTGGGAGCTATCTTTGGTAAATGGATTTCAAATCCAGAAGTATTTGGTTTAGATTTTTCATTAACAGCAATGTTTTTAGCATTACTTGTATTGCAATTACAAAACATGGATCAAGGTAAATTGAAGTTTTATCTATCATTAATTGTTTATGTTGTTCTATTGATGTTGATTTTCTGTATGTTTGTTCCATCTTACATTGCGATTCTCTTATCGACAATCATTGCTGCAACGATTGGAGTGGTAAAAGACAAATGAGTATCAATTTATCCATTTTATTAATCATTTTAGGGTGTGCCGTTGTAACCTTTATTCCGAGAGTGATTCCATTTATAGTGATAAGAAATATACAGCTACCGAAGATAGTAGTCAAATGGCTTTCTTACATTCCGATTTGTATTTTTGCTGCACTTATTGTTGATAGCTTTATCATTCAAGGACAATCATTACTATCCATTGATTGGAGTACTCTTGTTGCTATTATACCAACACTGATCGTAGCTATATGGACGAAGAGTTTGTCCATTACAGTGATAGTAGGAATCGTATGTATGGCTGCAATTAGATTTTTGTTCTAATGGAGCGAATCATAATAGTTGGGACATTAGTAAGGACCATGGGGGAAAAGAACTTAATCTTGATCCAATCGTAAAATCAACCCAAAGTCGGACTGAATCCAATGGTGATCCAGTCTTTTTTCTTTTGTCCAACCTTTCCAATTCATGGCCAATAAGAATTTATACCATTATCTGATTCAAGGTTAAATGATCTTCCTTAACTTAACCATATTGTACCAGCGTATTCCTCCATGTTGTGATTCGGACATGCCATGGTTAACAAATCCAAATCTTTCATAAAAAGAAACTAAATCCTGTTTACACGTTAACGTGATTCCTTCTCTTTCATTTTCTACGACTAGCTCTTCCAACTTTTCAATCAAAAGCTTTGCAATTCCTTGATTTCTATCCTGTTTGGACACGGCCAATCCTAAAACACTTTGAAATCCTCCACTTTTCGGATTCTCTTTGATTTTCTCAAAAAGATCATCTGTTATATAAGGTTGATCAATGATCGGTCCATTAACATAACCAAGGATTTTTCCTTGCTTTTCAGCCACAATAAATGTATCAGGTATTAATTGAATCCTTTCCACAAATGCTTCTCGCGTGGCAGCTTCTTCCATTGAAAATCCCTCATTCTCAATAATTAACATCTGTTCTAAATCTGCAGAACGAACATTTCTTATAGAAATCATCTTGTCTATAACCTCTTTTCTATCGATAGGTTTATTATCCTTTTCAATAGTTATTTTTTCAACT
This sequence comes from Bacillus sp. FJAT-50079, assembly GCF_018343515.1. Lineage (GTDB taxonomy): Bacteria > Bacillota > Bacilli > Bacillales > Bacillaceae_C > Lederbergia. The sequence continues at coordinate 73,273 of NZ_JAGYPD010000002.1, forward strand.
CGTCTGGTCGTTGGACAGTAAGTAAAACTTTATGAATATGTAGAGTAAGGATTCCAAGTGATTAATAAAATACTGCCAAAGCTCTCACATTTAATGACCATAGTGCTGAATATAATTTTTTATAGGGAAATTGAAGGAGTTAGATGATGAGCAGATGTTGGAAATTAAGTTTGATAATAACAAAATTTAAAGATAATATGATCATAAAGGATTGTTTTTTCTGACAAATTAGGATGCGTTTATGTGCAACATGAAATCGCACATAACATAAAATGAAACTGCTATAAGTCCAGAATAGATAGTGATACTCATGGGATTGAAAATGTACTACAAATAATTATAAATAGGGGGGAGGATTAGGTATGAAAAGCTCAAGAGACAACACTAAAGTTTTAATAGATAGTTTAATTCCATTGGGAATGATTTTTGGTGGCGCTATCGGTGTACTTTTCGGCATGTTTTTCAAACCTAGCGTTCTAGTATTTACAATTAGTATAGGAAGTGGAATAGGCTATTTATTTGGAACTATTGCTTATGCGATTATAGTAAAGAAGGAAGATCATAGTTTGTGAATATGAATAACAGAAACGATATTAAAAGTATGATGTGTATTAATATACTGCGTTTGGCTGATATTGATAAGTACGGATACAATTGCATTAATGAAAGCTACTAGCATGAAAAACTAAAATTACCAGTTTACCTCATAAAAAACGTGTATAGATATGATTTAACTTGTTATGAGTGCACAATTCGATTCCTAAATTAGGCAACTATTCAGTTGCTTATATTTGACATGCAACCTTAAAGTTGCTTATGATCGATCTATGAATGGGAATAAAGATGTTATATTCAAAGCACTTGGTGACTCGACGCGACGACTAATATTAGACGAACTTTCCGAACGTAATGAGCAAACGCTATATGAACTTACAGTACGCCTGATTACTAAGCATGAACTTTCCATTTCACGACAGGCGATCGCTAAACATCTTTCTGTATTGGAAGAGGCAGGACTTGTAAAATCCAAACGAAAGGGAAGATATCGGGTACTAATATTCCAAAACGAACCACTTAAAAATTTGCTGAAAGGATGGCTAGAGTAATATTATTAGGAAAAATTTGATGAATGTATGTTTTTCTGAGCGAAGCCAGATAATGCAACTATTAAGGGAGGTAAAACATGATGAAAATCATTGTTACAAGTATCTTCGTAGAAGACCAAGATAAGGCGCTAGAATTTTATTCAGATACACTGGGATTTGTAAAAAAGCATGACGTTCCGACAGGAGAATATAGGTGGATAACGCTTGTTTCTTCTGAGGATCAAAAAGGGACCGAGCTTTTACTTGAGCCGAATAACCATCCAGCAGCAAAAGAGTATCAAGAGAAGTTATTTGCTGAAGGCATCCCGGTAACCATGTTTGGCGTTGCTGATATTCAAGCAGAGTACAAACGATTAGTGGAAAAAGGCGTGAAGTTTACGATGGAGCCGACAAAAATGGGAGAAATGACAATAGCTGTCTTCGATGATACATGCGGCAACCTGATTCAAATCATTCAGCAGTAATTTTATGTACGGGTCAAGTAATAGAATGAAGCTTATAGTAATAGTAAAACCCACATTGTCACGCCACTTTTTGTGTTACGCCAATGTGGGTTTTGCTTATGTTTTTTAGGTAAATATTACAACGTACTCCGTAGTAAAGAGTAAATAAAATGAGCTACTCCGTCATCACTGTTTGTTAGCGTGATTTCCTGGCAGGCATTCCTAATTTCCTCTGGTGCATTTGCCATGGCGGCGCTTCTTCCAGCAATTCGAAGCATAGATAAATCATTAAAGTTATCACCAACCGCAGCCGTATCCACTAGATCCAATTCTAATCTTTTAGTCAGTATCTCTAAGGCAATTCCTTTTGATGCTTTTATGTGTTCGAATTCAAAGTTATGCTCAGCGGAAGTGACCATTGTAACATCTTTCATATTTTTAAATTGTGCCTTTCCTTTTTGGAGTTTTTCTTCATCAAATGAAAAGGCAAGAATGTTATAAACATCAACATTCGTGTTGATCAGGTCATTATAAGATGAAATAAAGGAAAATCCGCTTTGGCTGTATTGCTTCTCAGCAGCTTTTATGAGTTGTTCATTGCTTACTTCTGGATTTGCGCTTTTCATTCTGTCCATTTCAATGGCTAATAGTTCCCGACCGTTCTGTGGAGTGAATATGGAATCATTACTGAAAACTTCATAATAGTATTGTTCTTGCTCTAGCCAGTTCAAAATTTGGAATGCATCTTGCTGATTGATCGAAACAGAATGGAACAGTTCACCATTTGGCTGATGAATGGTTGCTCCATTGGCCCCGATGATCCAGGTTTTTAAGCCAGTATCTTTAAAAATGGTTTGGACGTCAAAATGGGCCCTCCCAGTAGCAATAACGACTTCAACCCCATTGGCTTGGGCAAACTCGAGTGCTTCTAAATTTTTCTTACTAATTTGGTTTTCTTCATTTAGTAATGTACCATCCAAATCGATAGCAATTAATTCTACCATCTTATTCATCCTCCTCTTCCAAATCAGCTGTTAAAAGTTCAACATTGTTTTTACGCAACAGCTCTCTAAACTCCTTTTGAGGAGCGCGGTCTGTGATCAGAAGATCGATATCCCGTAAGTCCGCAAAACGGAAAAAACCTGTGAGTCCTACTTTTGTATGATCGGCTAATGCGATCACTTGCTTTGCTTGCTGAATCATTTTTCGTTTGACGAGACCATCCTCTTCATGAGCGATTGTTAAGCCATTTTCCGATATTCCTATAACTCCGATAAACACTTTATCTACATAGTATTCTGATAGCTTTTCTGAAACGGCGGAACCGTAAAGAAAACGGTGCTCTTTTTGAAGTGTACCTCCTAGAAGTTGGATATTGATATCTGACTTAGAGGATAGTACTTCAGCTTGGTTAATTGAATTGGTAATAATCGTACACTCCATGTTTTCGATTTGTTCCGCACATGCTTGAACGGTTGTCGAGGCATCCAAGATCACTTTATCACCTGGATAAATGAATGATGCAGCCTTATTTCCAATCATCTTTTTCTCTTCCGTTACCGTATTTAAGCGATTAATATAGCTTTTAACTTCATTATGAACAGGTGGGAGGATCGCACCACCTCGTGTTCTCACAATGCGTTTTTCTTCTTCTAGTTTGACAAGATCTCTTCTAGCCGTGTCTCTAGATACATCAAAAAGAGAGCAGATTTGTTCAGCAGTAATCCGTTTATGCTTTTTGAGAAAATCGATAATTAATTCCAATCTTTCTTCTTGATACAAAAAATTCACCTGCTTATTAAGTGTTTGTAAGTAATTATACGCAATTTAAGTGAAAGTGTCAATAATCTATAAGTGTTAGTAAGTATTGTTGCTTTTTTAGAATCATTAAATAACAACCCCTAATCATTCCCCTAATATATGAAGATTTCAAAAGTACCTGCTTTGATCGCAAGCAGAGATTTTTCCCATGTTTCATATTCATTCATTTTAAATATGACTGACAGTTTGCGACTTTCGAAATTCGATGCATAGTTCTAATTAAATAATGCAGAACAGTGGGGTAAAATATATGAAATTTTAGGATTAAAATCGTTTAAAAGGTTACTGCTTAGATTAGCGAGGAAAAGAAAAAACGAGTCCTATTTAATGATAATTTTTGAATATATTTCCAAAAGAAGGAATAATCGAATTTGAGAATAAATCTAAAAAAGTGAAAGAAGTCACGTCATTATAGCAATAATAATCTTACTTTATCAGATCAGGATTTTTATTTTTTTGATGGAATTTTAGATATTATATTTCTATTATTCTTTACTGCATTGAATGTCATAATAAATATTTATCCAATTTTTCTACAAAGATATAATCGAATTAAGAGAGTCCTTGAAAAAATGGAGTCGATAGAAAAAAGTGATAATTGTTAAAGATTAGAGTTAGTTGCTGAAACGGGAGAGTTACTAAAATATGAATGATATTCGGTATCAATAAAAATGGTTGCGCGATATCATATGCATGTATATGATGTATATATAGTATATATACATTATTCAAGACACGAGTTTAGCGATCAAAATTTAATAATTAATCAACATGAAGTAAAGGGGGAAGCTGAATTCAAAAGTAAGCCAAAGAAAAAATGCTCCATTCTCTTCCAGTTAGCTGGATTAGATAGTATAAAGCGGATTTTGGAGTCGAAGCGCTTTACTGAACAGATCACTTCTTATTCCTAACCACTTACTACCAATTAGGTGATTGCTATTGTGATTCAAATGCGTTTTCAAAAAAGGAAAGTAGAGGGATTGGCATGCAAATCATTATTTCCAACAGTTCAAAGGAGCCGATTTATGAACAAATTACGAATCAAATGAAAGCATTGATTTTATCAGGTGAATTAAAGGAAGGAGACGCAATCCCTTCCATGCGAAATCTCGCAAAGGATTTACAAATTAGTGTGATTACGACGAAACGTGCTTATGAGGAATTGGAGAAAGCAGGATTTATCTATTCCATTGTCGGCAAAGGATCTTTTATCGCAGAGCAAAATTTAGAGGTGATAAAGGAGAAGAAACTGAAGGTCATAGAGGAGCAGCTGAGTGCAGTCATAGCGAATAGCAGGGAAATCGGCCTTTCAATAGATGAGTTACAACAATTGTTGCAGATTTTATCTGAGGAGTGAAATGAATGGAAAACGTGGTCGAATTAAAAAATGTAACGAAGAAATTCAAAGATTTTTCCGTTGAAAATATAGATTTACAAGTGAAGCAAGGCTTTGTCACAGGATTCATCGGAGCGAATGGAGCTGGCAAGTCGACAACGATAAAAATGATGATGAATTTATTAAGACCAGATGCTGGCCAGGTTAAGCTTTTCGGATTGGACTACAAAACGCATGAGAAAGAGATTAAGGAGCGCATTGGGTTTGTCTACGATGGCAATGTATTTTTTCAAGGACTGAACTTAAAAGATATCAAACGTATCGTAGCACCAGCTTATAAACAGTGGGATGATCGATTATTTTATCGATACATTGAACAATTCGAATTACCGCTTAACAAGGCGATTAAAACATTCTCAAAAGGGATGCAAATGAAGGCTTCATTGGCATTAGCTTTATCACATCATGCTGAGCTAATCATTATGGATGAGCCAACAGCTGGCTTAGACCCGATTTTTAGACGAGAGCTATTGGTTCTTTTACAGGAATTAATGCTTAATAGCAATCGGACGATTTTCTTTTCTACGCATATAACAACGGATTTAGATCGAATTGCAGATTATATTGCTTTCATACAAAAGGGGGAATTAGTTTTTAATCATTCCATTCACGATGTAGCTGAAAACTATGCTCTTGTTAAAGGAGGATTGGATCTTCTCGATAGAGACACAGAAAAAGCCTTTATTCGTATACACCGTGCACCAACAGGGTTTGAAGCATTGACGGATAATTTTCAAGCAGTGAAGGATACATTTGGAGATTCAGTCATCATTGAACAAGCATCACTGGACGATATTATGTATTACTACAAAGGGGGCATACAGCATGCTTAATTTAATTAGACGCGATGCCATATTGCAGAAAAGGCAGTTAGTTATTGGTATTCCTTTTATATTATTTTTTATCGTTATGGGGGCTCCTCCAGTTGTAACTTTTCTCGTTGCCGGTATTTTTATTCCCTTAAATGCTTTTGGGTACGATGAAAAAGCAGAGACGAATATTTTATTAAATTCCTTACCTTACACACGTAAGGAAATTATTGCATCACGCTATCTTGGTGCGATTGTCTATATGTTTTTATCTATTGGGGTGACAAGTTTAGCATTATTTGTTTTCAATAAACCTTTTACGATCACAGATATCGCGATTGGCAGTGGCTTATTCTTATTATTTGCTGCGCTTACGTTTCCTCTATTTTACATATTAAAACCAGGCTATATTACAACAGCTGTTCTTATTAGCTTTGTTCTTTTAACATGGATCGCACGGCCTGTAATATGGTTTATTACTGAACACTTACCAGCAATTACTGAGTTTATTATGAATATATCTGCTCCGACTTTATATATGGGTGTGACAATCGTTCTCATGGTCATCTATGTGATTTCTTGGGGAATCACTACTATGATCTACCAGCGAAAAGCGTTCTAATCAGGCTCTTTGTAGTAGCAAAAAAGTTAAGTCACCTCGAAGTGATATAGAGTGAAAACCAGCATATTCTTTTTTGATGTAAGTTTAGATGTAAAATGGGAATTAGATTTTTTCTAACAATCGAGTGCACATAATGAATAAGTCAATGTATCTGTTAATCGGGTCATATTGTGAAAAAATAACGGTGTAGTTTAGTTCAACAACTAGTATGATAAAAGTGAAACGAAAGAAACTGGGGAGAGAGCTAATGAATATTCGTATTTTAAATGAGTCTGATGCTCAGCTATACCAAAAATGACGATTGAGTGGATTAAAAGTCAACCCGGAAGCATTTGGTTCAACATATGAGAGGGAAGTGAAATTCCCACTAGAAACTGTTGTAGAGCGATTAAAACCAACTAAAGACAAATTTGTTATAGGTGCTTTTGCTGATAATGGTTCGTTAGTTGGAAGCGTAACTTTTATGCGTGAAAACAGCCTTAAAACTAGTCATAAAGGGAATATTTTCGGGATGTATGTAGCACCAGATTTTCGAGAGCAGTGTTTAGGAAAATCACTTATGGTTGAACTTATAAGGAGGGCGAAAAATTGTGATGGTTTGGAACAAATAAACTTAACTGTTGTATCTGAAAATGACTCCGCAAAAAAGTTATACAAGTCAGTGGGATTTGAAGTCTATGGCGTAGAACGGAGTGCCCTGAAATTTAACGGGCAGTATTTTGACGAAGATTTGATGGTTCTATATATCTAACTGGTGCTATTTAATAGATTTTTCGCATTCTCCATATTTCAGCAATGAGGTGCTATTTCGGGATGCAGTTGTGCTCTTTTTATGTATCGGGCGCTTACCATGAACATCTGAGCTTTCATTTTGGCGAATTCATACATGCCGCACAATAAGTGAATGGACTAGCTTATGCACATGAAAAACTTACCGCAAAGAACTAATTTCATCAGTATACTAATCTAAGTTTTTAAAATATTTGTACTCACAAGGAGATTCATATAAAGGATTAACATTTAGTGTTGCAAAAATCAGTTTTAGATTTCAAACAAAAGTATGCAGGTTAGCATATTAGGTCCAATGGTTTTCGTATAGTTTATTTCTTGTATAATTAATTTAATAAGATATTTCCATAATCGAAAGGAGTAAATAACTATGATGCAACCATTTGATGCACTCACTGTAAATAAACAAGAAGATCAATTTTCTGTGAAACTTCAAAAACTAACCCTTCAAGATTTGCCAGAAGGAGAGGTATTGATTCGCGTCCATTATTCTGGTGTGAACTATAAAGATAGTCTCGCTACTATTCCTAATGGTAACATCGTCAACACCTATCCATTTGTACCGGGAATTGACTTAGCGGGAGTCGTCATTTCATCTGAAGATCCTCGATTTCAAGAAGGTGACGAGGTTATTGCCACTAGCTATGAGATTGGTGTTTCCCATTATGGGGGATATAGTGAATATGCTCGTATCCCAGCTAAGTGGATTGTTCCACTTCCAAAAGCGATGACGTTAAAGGAAGCAATGATTATCGGAACAGCTGGTTTTACTGCAGCATTGTCCATTCAACGACTAGAAGAAAATAGTGTTTCACCAGAAAAGGGAGCGGTACTTGTCACAGGTGCAACTGGTGGTGTTGGTAGCTTTGCTGTCTCTATCCTCTCAACTCTAGGTTATCAAGTGGAAGCAAGTACAGGGAAAGAATCTGAACATGAGTATTTAAAAAAACTTGGAGCGTCTTCAATTGTTTCACGCGACGAGGTATTTAGTGGGAAAATCAAAGCATTAGGTAAACAAAAATGGGCAGCTGCCGTCGATCCAGTTGGTGGCGAACCATTGGCATCTCTATTAAGTCAAATCATGTATGGCGGTTCAGTTGCAATGAGTGGATTAACAGCAGGGACAAAGCTCCCGACAACCGTCTTCCCCTTTATTTTACGAGGGATAAATTTACTAGGAATCGATTCTGTTTATTGCCCCATGGAAACACGATTGAAAGTGTGGAATCGTTTAGCAACAGAATTCAAGCCAGCAAACTTAGAACAATTTATTCAACAAGAAATAACACTTCAGCAACTTCCAGATGTTCTACCAACTTTATTGAAAGGTCAAGCAAGAGGAAGAACACTTGTAAATATGGCAGAAGGAGAACGATAAATAAATTTTGTCCCCTTTTAATTGTTAGCAAATTATAACCCTGTTTTTACTCCATTAAGCGCCGTAGATAGTTTGGTTAAACAACTTTATTTTACCCCCGCCTAAAAATCAGGCGGGGGTATTGTGTTATGGATGATAGCTGCTGTATGTGTATGGGGCTTATATACGATTTGCACAAAGTGGGCGATGACCAAAACTTCAGTTTTGATGTCTACTTTATACTCCGCTATTTTTGGATTAATGATTCTCCTGCCTTTGAGTGCCCCAAATTTAATTATTTCTAATATCAATCCTTCTTTCTTAGCTGCTATGCTTTATACAGGTGTGATCTCAACAGTAGTCTGTATGATCCTTTGGAATATTAGTGTCCAAAAATTAGCTTCAATGACTTCAGGAGTTTTGCTAAATTTTAATCCGATCTTTACAGCAATTTTAGCTTTTCTATTCTTAGGCGAACAATTGACTTTGGTACAAGGAATCGGTACTGCCATCGTAATCACAGGTTGTTATTTATTCTCATGCTTTACAACGAAAGAATCGAAAATACCCTTATTAAGAAAGGTAAAGGTTCATTAAATGGTATTCATCCATTTAATATCAACACGCTGGAAAATCTTCCTTTTTGTAATATCATATTTCTTAGTTTATATTTGGAGAATGCAGAATGCTTTACCTCCGAAAAGTCTTTGCAATTTCAACATTTTTAGTTTCATTTAGCAGACAAAAATATCCATAAATATTATATTGATAAAGTAATAGAAAGTGTGTAATCTATATTACTGTAATAAATAAGTTATTTACTTCTTATTAAGAGAGAAGGAGGGACTGGCCCGATGAGATCTCGGCAGCGGAACTTAGTGATTAGGTTGCTGTGCCAAATCCAGCAAGCAACAGCTTGATAGATAAGAAAAGTGTTTTATAGATATAAGGCCTCTTCTTGTTGTTTCAAGATGAGGTCTTTTTTCGTGCAAAGAATGGGCAAAAGACGTGTTCTATTTTATTTTTTGGAGGTGTAACAATGAAAAAGGGGAATCCATGGGCGTTGATCCCATTTGTTGTGTTTTTGACTTTATTTATTGGCTCAGGGGTGGTTATAGGTGATTTCTATGCCTTTCCTGTCATAGTAGCTATTGTCATTTCGGGAGCCGTGGCTCTGGCAATGAATCGAAAAGAACCGTTTGCGCGAAAGGTTGATCTTTTTTGCCAAGGAGCAGGAAATTTAAATGTCATGCTGATGGTAATTATTTTCCTTTTGGCCGGGGCCTTTTCAGAGGTAGCAAAAGGTATGGGGGCAGTCGAGTCCACTGTTAATTTTGCTTTATCAGTCGTTCCCCAAAACCTGCTAGTCGTAGGCTTGTTCATCATTGCCTGCTTTATTTCCTTGTCAATGGGGACATCGATGGGAACGATTGTTGCACTGGCGCCAATTGGTGTTGGGATAAGCGGGCATACCGATCTTTCGATGGCTTTAGCGATCGCTGCGATTATTGGCGGTTCGATGTTTGGCGACAATCTATCGTTTATTTCAGATACAACTATTACTGCCGTTCGTTCACAAGGTGCACAAATGCAGGATAAATTTAAGGTGAATTTTTGGATTGTTTTGCCGGCAGCTATTGTAACGGGCATTATTTTAGGGATCATCACAATGGGTGAAGCGGCACAGGTGGAACATTTAAGCTATAGTTGGGTAAAAATTGTTCCCTATGTTTTGGTTATTATTTTTGCGTTGGCTGGAATGAATGTTTTCCTGGTTCTCGCTCTCGGGATTGTTCTCGCTGGGGCTGTTGGTTTAGTGGACGGTAGCTATCATTTCATGAGTCTTTTGCAAAAGATTGGTGAAGGAATGGCAGGCATGTATGAAATCGCCTTTCTTGCAATATTAATCGCTGGAATGGTGGAGGTTATTAAATTTAATGGTGGAATAGACTTTCTGCTTCATCTTGTGACTCGAAGGATTAAATCGAAAAAGGGAGCAGAATTTGGGATTGCTGGTCTTGTTAGCCTAACTGATTTATCGACGGCCAATAATACGATTGCTATTTTAATTGCCGGTCCGCTTGCAAAAAATATTGCGGATCAGTATGGGATTGAGCCAAGAAAGTCTGCAAGTATATTAGACATATTCTCCTGTGCGGTCCAAGGGCTTCTACCGTATGGAGCCCAGCTTCTGGCAGCAGCAAGTGTAGCCGGAATATCGCCTGTGAGCATCCTACAATACTCTTTCTATCCAATTCTTATAGGAATCTGCGGAATCATCTCTATCTTCATCGGATACCCAGCAAAAAAGAAAGCATAAACTCCGCCAAATTAAAGCAATGGGGGACGACCCTCATTGCTCTAATGCAATTTATTCTATGACTCAATAGCTCCAAAGTTACATGCAAAATTAGCTTTTCTAATACTAATTTTGCATTGTTTTTATTTACTATACATAAAGGTAATTACCAATTACCAGATTTTCTATTCGATCCAACTATTATATAAAGCTACTTGATTAAGTAAGTGGATAGAGAAGGAGTGAGAAGTTGACTAGCTTAACAAATTTAAATAATTTCTTATAAAATGGAAAAGAAGCAATATATCGGAAAGGTGGAAATAGTTAGGGTAATAAGAGTAAGATGTTTATGAAAGTAATGGATGATAAGTCTAGTATGTGATTATTTGAATCGGTGGTAATAAAATTGGAAATTTTAATTGAGAAATTACACGCTAAAGATTTAGAGAAGTTATTTGATTTTGAACTTGAAAATAGGGATTTTTTTGAGGAAATGGTGCCAGGCCGTGGAGATGATTACTATATCTATGAAACTTTTAAAAGAAGGAACGAAGCTTTAATGAATGAGCAAGCTCGAGGGTTAATGTATTTTTATTTGATTAAAAATACAGAAGGTTTAATTCTTGGAAGAATGAATGTAGTAGATATTGAAAAATCAGAAGGTGTAGGCCATATAGGTTATAGAGTAGGAAAAGCATACACTGGAAAAGGCATTGCTAATAAAGGATTGGGGCTTTTTTTAAAAACAATCAGTAAGCTGGGTATAAAAAAGATTTTAGCGAAGACGACAACAAATAATATAGCATCTCAAAAGGTCTTGGAGAAAAACGGATTTAAGTACACAGCGACAGGTACTGAAGAAATTAATTTGAATGGGCAACTTTTGTCTTTTGTTTATTATGTGTGGGAGAAATAATATCTAATGATAAGCGTCTCCCTAGAATAAGTGAGAATGTATTTACTCGTATTTATTAAGACAATCGCTGTATGACGACCTTACTAACACCTCGTAATCCAAAAAAATACTTCAAGTTTAATAATTTTTTTATAAAGGTAAAAACTGACAGATAGGATGGAGACAAGATCATTCATAATTGACGACTGGTCGAAAAATTGAATTGGAGTGATCCTTAATGATAAAGAGTAAAATGAATCCTAAGGTGGATCAATTTTTAAGCAAGGCGAAAAAATGGAAAGAAGAATATGAGCTGCTGAGAAATATCATTCTTGACTGTGAACTAACCGAAGACTTCAAGTGGATGCATCCTTGTTATACACTTGAGAACAAAAACGTCGTGTTAATTCATGGATTTAAAGAATATTGTGCGCTTTTATTTCATAAAGGTGCTTTATTAAAGGATCCAAATGGGATTTTAATTCAGCAAACAGAAAATGTTCAGGCGGCGCGCCAGATTCGGTTTACCAATGTCCAAGAAATCCTTGAATTGGAAAATGTTATAAAAGAATATATTTTTGAAGCGATTGAAATCGAAAAAGCCGGTTTGAAAGTAAGTTTAAAAAAACATGAAGAATATGACATTCCAGAAGAACTTCAAAATAAATTTGATGAAATCCCTGAATTAAAAACTGCTTTTGAAGCATTGACACCGGGGCGACAACGAGCCTATATTTTTTATTTTTCTTCAGCGAAACAATCTAAAACAAGAGTGTCGAGAGTGGAAAAATACGTACAACAAATTCTTGACGGAAAGGGATTAAATGATTAAAAATAAATGAATTAAGATTAAATATTCCGGTTATCAATAAAAACCTTCACCATATGATTAGCCTGTTTGGAAGTTCATTCTAAACAGGCATTTTTTATAAAGAATTAAATATTTTATACATTCATTGTTCTCACTTCCCCTGCTAATCTTGCATGTCCCCAATAGATGTCTTAGCTACAATATTCTAGCTGACTCTAATCATTCAATTGGATATAGGCTTAACATTAGGAGTTAATGTAAATAAAAATGATGAAGCTGTCTTTTATCATTACCAGTGCCTCGCTCATTGATTGGGGGAAAGACAAAAGGGATAAATGCTCAAGCAGGTACACTTACCATAGAGCAAGTACAACCTGAACAATTGTATGAAGCTGTTGACAAAATCATTGCTATTTATGTTGAATATGGGAAGAAAAGAGAAAATCTTTTTAAATTTGTAAAACGTTATGGAGTAGAAAATTTGAAAAGTCGAGTAATAAACGACTCGTTTGATGGTGACTCACTCAAATAGGTAGAAACATATTTATTGACCTGCTGAAAGGAAATTGTTAATATAGGGGTACGGGGTATAATTGAACCTTGAGGAGTGAAATATATGTCAGAAACACCTAAAACAACCGTTCAACCTAATAAACAACAGCTTCTTAATCGATTAAAACGTATTGAGGGACAAGTAAGAGGCGTTCATCAAATGATCGAAAATGATCGTTATTGTGTAGATATTTTACATCAAATTAGCGCAATCCAATCAGCGATGAATAAAGTTTCTTTGGCGTTACTAGAAGATCATACACATCATTGTGTAGTAAACGCGATTAAAGGACAAGATGGTGAGACGGCGATTAAAGAGTTGATGAGTGTCATGAAAACAATGACAAAATAAAAACTCTTTGACATACTGGTATAGGGTATGTTAAATTAATTACAATAAATTAGGAGGCATTTAATATGAAAGAAATCTTAAAAGTTGAAGGAATGTCATGTAATCACTGTGTGAATTCAATCGAAACAAATGTCGGGGAACTTGCAGGTGTAGCTGCAGTTAAAGTAGACTTAAATAATAATGAAGTTGCAGTGGAATTTGATAATGCAGCGACATTAGCTAAAATTAAAGAAACAATCGAAGATCAAGGCTATGATCTTGTCTGAAAATAAAAATAGAATTTTCACTTACACCACATGGGGGTATATGGAGAAATGATTGTACTTAAAGGTATAATCTTTCTTTTTTCGTAAATATATACCCCCTATGAGTATAAAAAAGGGGGGCAAATTAAACAGTAAAACTTGTTCAGGTTGCCCAAATATGAATCAATTTCATATTGATAAAAATTTAACTTAAAGGAGAGAAAAACATGGGAAATATAACATTAAAGGTGGAGGGAATGTCATGTGGGCATTGTGTAAAGAAAATCGAGGGAAGCGTTGGTGAATTAGCAGGTGTTAACCGAGTAAACGTAAAATTAGCCGATGCACAAGTAGAAGTATCATTCAATGAATCACAAGTATCAATTGAGACAATTAAAGAAACGATTGAAGATCAAGGATATGATGTAGAATAAGAGTGCTTCCAAAGCACTCTCAAATTTTCAAATATATATACCCCTGGTAAGTATATGAGAGGTGGATATTATCATGAGTAGAGAAGTAAAAGAAGCAAATATACAAATTACAGGAATGACTTGTGCAGCGTGTGCGACTGGTATTGAAAAAGGGTTAAATAAAATGGAAGGTGTCGAGCAGGCAAACGTCAACCTGGCACTAGAAAAATCATCGATCAAATATGATCCTTTAAAACTGAGTGAATCGGATTTAGAGAAGAAAATAGAAGCGCTTGGCTACGGAGTTGTGAAACAAAAAGCAGAATTTGATATTACAGGAATGACTTGTGCAAATTGTTCGTTAGGTATTGAAAAAGGGCTAAATAAAATGGAGGGTATTGCATCTGCCACCGTTAATTTAGCGCTTGAAAAAGCAACAATCGTATATAATCCATCAGAGGTAACGATCGCAGACATTATTGCAAAGGTAGAGAAGCTTGGTTACGGTGCACACCAAAAGCAGGAGAATAAAGAGCATGTAGATTACCGTGAAAAGGCAATTAAAGACCAGAAACGAAAATTCATTATTTCAGCCATTTTGTCGTTACCATTATTATGGACGATGGTCGGGCATTTTTCATTTACATCATTCCTTTACTTACCAGATATCTTAATCAATCCGTGGCTGCAAATGGCACTCGCCACACCGGTGCAATTTATGATCGGAAAACAGTTTTATGTCGGTGCTTACAAATCACTGCGTAATGGCACTGCAAATATGGACGTACTTGTTGCGATGGGTACTTCCGTCGCTTACTTCTACAGTTTATATCAAGCGATTGTTACGATCGGCTCTCAACACGAACCGCATCTTTACTTTGAAACGAGTGCGGTATTGATTACACTCATTCTTTTAGGAAAATATTTTGAAGCAAAAGCAAAAGGGCGATCATCAGAAGCGATAAAAAAGTTAATGGGTTTACAAGCAAAAACTGCAACTGTTGTGCGCGACGGTATTGAAAAAGAAATTCCTTTGGAAGAAGTCGTAATAGGGGACACCATTTTAGTGAAGCCAGGTGAAAAAATCCCCGTTGACGGTGAAGTACTTGAAGGGAATACTGCTGTCGATGAATCAATGTTAACAGGAGAAAGTCTTCCGATCGATAAAAAGCAAGGGGACATCTTATTCGGTTCAACGATTAATAAAAATGGTTTTATTCAAATGAAAGCAACGAAAGTTGGACGTGATACCGCATTAGCGCAAATTATTAAAGTCGTCGAAGATGCGCAAGGTTCAAAAGCAGAAATCCAGCGCTTAGCGGATAAAATTTCAGGTGTGTTCGTGCCGATCGTAGTAGGGATTGCGATCGTCTCATTCCTTGTTTGGATTTTATGGGTTCGACCAGGCGAAGTCACACC
Source organism: Bacillus sp. FJAT-50079 (assembly GCF_018343515.1). Taxonomy (GTDB): domain Bacteria; phylum Bacillota; class Bacilli; order Bacillales; family Bacillaceae_C; genus Lederbergia. The sequence goes on from NZ_JAGYPD010000002.1 coordinate 88,602, forward strand.
AGCATTAGAAGTTTTTATTACCATCCTTGTGATTGCGTGTCCATGTGCGCTCGGTCTTGCAACACCAACATCGATTATGGCGGGCTCTGGCCGCTCAGCTGAGCTTGGTATTTTGTTCAAAGGCGGCGAGTACTTAGAGCAGACGCAAAGTATTGACACAGTTGTCGTTGATAAAACAGGAACTGTCACACATGGTAAACCTGTATTAACAGATGTTTTACTAGCTTCTGACCAAGACGAAGAAAACTTTTTATCATTAATCGGTGCGGCTGAAAAACAATCTGAACACCCATTAGCACAAGCAATTGTCCAAGGGATTCAAGATAAAGGTATCGAACTTGGAAATGTTCAATTTTTTGAAGCAATCCCGGGTTATGGTGTACAAGCAACTGTTTCAGGTCAAGCCGTTGTCATTGGTACACGTAAACTGATGCAACAATATGGTATTGAAATCCAATCGGTCCTCCCAACGATGGAAAAATTGGAGGGCAATGGTAAAACCACGATGTTGGCTGCAATTAATGGACAATATGCAGGGCTAGTTGCCGTAGCAGATACGATTAAAGATACGTCTCGAGAAGCTGTACGCCGCTTACACGAAATGGGGATTAAAGTCATTATGATGACAGGGGATAACCAGCGTACAGCACAGGCAATTGCTAAAGAGGTTGGCATTGACGCGGTGATTGCGGAAGTGCTTCCCGAAGGTAAAGCAGAAGAAGTGAAAAAGATACAACAACAGGGTAAAAAGGTGGCAATGGTCGGCGATGGCATTAATGATGCACCAGCACTAGCGACGGCTGATATTGGTATGGCCATTGGTACAGGGACTGACGTTGCGATGGAAGCCGCTGATGTGACACTGATCCGTGGGGACTTAAACAGTATTGCCGACGCGATTATTATGAGTCGCAAAACGATGCGCAATATTAAACAAAACTTATTCTGGGCATTTGGCTATAATACACTAGGGATTCCAATTGCGGCAATCGGACTACTCGCTCCTTGGGTTGCCGGTGCGGCAATGGCATTTAGTTCCTTGTCGGTCGTACTAAACGCATTACGTCTACAAAGGGTGAAATTGGAAAAGTAAATAACCCTTTACACTTATGCTTAAAGCGCATGAAATATTTAGAACTAAGATCTTTTAGTGTGTCAATTGTGTTCGAAAAACCTAGCGACTGATCATTATTGTTGCTCAATCCTTAGGAAAAAAAGAGATTTCATCTATTTGAAGAAGTGTTTTAAAACTTGCTAATGCACCATAGGTGATGAGCGTCAAAACCTTTATATTAATTAAGGTACAGTGAGGGCAAATTTCCTGTACCTTTTTATTTTTCCTTTCTATTCATGTCATACACCTTTCGTGCGATTTCTTCCAATATAAAAATAATTGGAATTTGTGTAGTGATATTTATGCTTTCAAAAAAATTCTTCTGTTACATAATAGGAAATATTAAAATCAGATATTTTTGCAATTGTAGATTGCTCATTGTTGGTAATACTCAAAATCTTACTACCTTTTTCTTTTAACTTTTGAATATGCGACATAGTAATCGAATTTTCTCCTGAAACGGATAGAGCAATCGTAATACTATTTTTTAAGTCGGCATGAATCGGCATAAACCAATCTTTTATATACATAGAAAACTCTCCCAAGCTTGAAAAATATCTAGCTCCATATTCCGCGAACGTTCCTGAACTACCAATCCCGATAAAAATGACCGTCTCTGTTTTAGAAATAATCGTTGCTGCATCCTTTAACTTAGAAATGAATTTCTTCTTTTGAGTGCGCTCAAAAAACTTCGCTAACACATACTGGCAAGCTGCTTCTGCTAGGGTTGCGAAATTAGAAGATAACTGAGTGATTGAGGATAGTAGGGTGTCATATACATGCTTTTATTACCGTAATGACACAAAACATTTACCATCAACCTTATTTATCGTTCATAAAAGCAAAAGAACAATATATCATCCATAACTATAAAATCAGTGGAGAAGGTTGTTACCTGCTTGAATGTAAGTTTCCATCTACTCAAATTATAGATGAATTTTTAGAAGGCTTAAACGATCATGCAAATTATCAATTGTCATTAATAAATAGTGAGTACAATAAAATTGAGAAGTTTCAGAGAGGAAGTAATATGATATTGTTGACAATATACCTCCGAGGGTATAATATTATTCTTGTTATGGAAAGGAGAATTCATATGGAATACAATGATCAAATTAAAAATAGAGTAAAGCGTATGGAAGGACAACTTAGAGGGATTTTAAAAATGATGGAAGAAAACAAAGATTGTAAAGAAGTCGTTACCCAGTTGTCAGCTGTTCGCTCAGCAGTAGACAGAACCGTAGGTGTGATTGTGAGTTCAAACTTAGTTGAATGTGTTCAAGAAGCTGAAAAAAACGGGGGTAAAACGGACGAATTAATTAAAGAAGCTGTTAACTTGCTTGTAAAAAGTAGATGATTTATGGTTGACATTCTTTTTTTAACTTAGTAATATACCCATAGGGGTACAGGTAATTAAATGGAATGGAGGAATGAAAATGACTGTAAATAAAATATTAAACGCAAAAGGATTAATGTGTCCAATGCCGATCATAAAAACAAAAATGGCGATGAATGAGCTTGCATCAGGGCAAGTTTTAGAAATTCATACAACTGATAAGGGGGCAAAAAGCGATTTTCCAGCATGGGCAAAATCAGGCGGACACGACCTTTTGAAACACGAAGAAGAAAATGATGTTTTAAAATTTTGGATAAAAAAGAGTTAACTTATAAGGTGGATGGATAACAAGGAGGTATAAGATATGGAATATGTAAACTACATTGTTATTGCATTTTTCGTCTTTTTCGTCTTACAGCGTTTTCTGCCAGCAAAAGGTGTCAGACATATATCAGCAGCTGATGTAAAAGAGGAACTCATTAACAAAAATAAGCAATTTATTGATGTTCGAACCCCTGGAGAATTTAAAGCAAGCCATATAAAAGGGTTTAAAAATATTCCCCTCAATGAACTTTCTCAAAAAGCTGATAAAGAGCTATTAAAGGAAAATGAAGTAATTGTCATTTGTCAAAGTGGAATGAGAAGCCAAAAGGCTAGTAAAATACTAAAAAAATTAGGTTTTACAAAGGTGACAAATGTAAAAGGTGGCATGAGTGCTTGGCGCTAATGAGATAAGGAGGAATTTGCAATGAAAGAAATGACTGCAAAAGAAGTTAAGCTTTTAGTTAATGAAGGAAAGATATTAAACATCATCGATGTACGTGAAGTAGATGAAGTAGCAACAGGGAAAATTCCGGGAGCTATAAACATCCCACTAGGATTAGTTGAGTTTCGTATGCATGAATTAGATAAGTCAAAGGAATATATTATGGTTTGCCGTTCCGGAGGAAGAAGTGGTCAGGCAGCACAATTTCTTGAAAGCCAAGGATTTAATGTTATCAATATGCAAGGCGGGATGCTTTCTTGGGGAGGAATAGAGGGATAAATTTTTCGAGGAATTTAATACCCATACAGGTATATCTATCAGGAGAGAGTTTAAATGAATTCAGTAACCGTTTATACAACAACACAATGCCCGTATTGTGTTATGTTAAAGAACTTTTTATCAGAACAACGCATTCAGTTTAGGGTAGTGAATGTTGAAACACAACCTGAGATTATGCAACAACTTGTAAGAATAACAGGACAATTGGGAGTACCACAAACTGAAGTTAACGGCCAATGGATTGTAGGTTTTGATCCGCAAAATATTATTAAGGCGTTAAGAAATGGAGAAAACATCAATGGAGAAAAAGGTAGCAATTATTGCAAGCAATGGTGGATTATTTGATGCATACAAAGTGTTTAATATCGCAACAGCAGCTGCTGCAACAGATCAAGAAGTAGCAATTTTCTTCACATTTGAAGGATTAAATTTAATTCATAAAGAGGCGGATCAGCAACTTCCAATGCCAGAAGGAAAAGAGCATTTCGCAGAAGGTTTTGCAAAATCCAATGTTCCAGCCATTCCAGAATTAGTTGCAATGGCACAAGAAATGGGTGTAACGTTCATTGGCTGTCAAATGACAATGGATGTGATGGGATTAGAAAAAGAGAACTTTATTGATGGAATTGAAGTAGGTGGAGCCGTTACATTTTTAGAGTTTGCAAAGGATGCGGATATAACATTGACATTTTAACTTGTTTAAATAGAAGTTTTATACTTTGGGATGGCATATGACAAATTATTTGGTATGGTGGAGCAACAGGGAATGGGACATTGAAAGCGGAGCATCTTGATACAAAAGTTGCTATTCCAACATCTTTGGGAGGCAGTGGAAACGGTGCAGATCCAAAGAACTTCTCGTTTCTTCAGCAACAACATGTTATATAGCAACTCTTGTATATATGCTTGAAAACAGAAAACTGCCCGTAGTAGAACTATCAATAAATTCTGAGGCTGCGATATCAGGTAATGGGTTTAACATTACTCACAATCCAATAATCATTTTATAGAGAAGATCAGGTTCAATCTGCTGAAAGAGCAATAGAAGCAGCAGATAAAAGCTGTGAAGTTGGTAATCTATTAAAAAATGCAGATGTTGCAATTGAAATCCGAGGTAAAGTGGCATTGAAATAATGTAGATGTACGATTGCTATTTTTTAATAATCAATATACCATAGGGGGTTTAGGTATGGGTGTAAACACAATGACTTCAAAGGAAGTAACGAAAAAAGTATTTAATAATGAAGAACTATTTATTTTAGATGTTCGGAATGAAAGTAATTTTGCAGATTGGAAAATTGAAGGAAAAAACTTTGATTATTTAAATGTTCCTTACTTTGATTTACTTGATGGTGTGGAAGGAATTTTGGATAAGATTCCTTCTAATAAAGATGTGCTTGTTGTTTGTGCCAAAGGGCGTTCATCTATTGTGATTGCTGAGATGCTTTCAGAAAAAGGACTTTCCGTTTTTTCCTTAGAAGGCGGAATGACAGTATGGAGCGAACATTTGGAACCTGTTAAAGTTGGGGAACTAAAAGATGGCGGAGAAATTTATCAGTTTATACGAATTGGTAAGGGATGCTTGTCTTACATGGTCGTCTCAAACGGTGAGGCAGCCATTATTGATTCAGCAAGAATGACAAATATCTATCTTGAATTTGCCAATCATATTGGAGCAAAAATTACCCATGTATTTGATACACACTTACATGCCGATCATATTTCCGGCGGAAGAAAACTCTCTGAAGAAACAAACGCAACATACTGGCTTCCACCAAAAGATGCTACTGAAGTAACGTTTGATTACCAACCATTGAAAGATGGAAATGTAGTGACAATTGGTAGTACTGCTATAAATATTCATGCATTATATTCTCCAGGTCACACAATCGGGTCCACATCCTTTGTTGTGGACGAAAAGTATTTACTATCAGGAGATATTTTATTTATTGATTCCATTGGAAGACCAGATCTTGCGGGATTGGCAGAGGACTGGGTTGGGGATTTAAGGGAAAGTCTATATAGAAGATACAGAGAATTATCTGGGAAACTCATCGTTTTACCAGCACACTTCATGATTATCGATGAATTAAATGCGGATGGTAGTGTAGCTGCAAAATTAAGTACACTTTACGAAACAAATCACGGACTAAACATTGAAGACGAAAATGATTTTAGAAAGCTTGTTACTGAAAACTTACCTCCTCAGCCAAATGCATATCAACAGATTCGTGAAACGAATATGGGGAAAATGACCCCTGATGAAGAATTGCAGCGAGAAATGGAAATTGGACCAAATCGTTGCGCGGTTCGGCAATGAAGCTTTTTCAAAAAGATTAAATTAATAAAAGGGAGCCATTATTGGTTCCCTTTTTAGAAGGAGGAAAAGATGAATATTAGCTTCATTGCAACGCTCTTCTTAATTGGGTTGATAGGCTCCTTTATTTCAGGGATGTTAGGAATAGGTGGGGCCATTATTAATTTTCCACTGCTATTATATATCCCTGCTTCACTTGGTGTTGCCCATTTTACTTCCCACGAAGTGTCAGGAATTACTGCCATCCAAGTATTTTTTGCGACGATTGGCGGTGTTATTGCCTATCGTAAAGGCGGATTTTTAAATAAAAAGTTAATTGGGTATATGGGTGTTAGTATTTTAATTGGAAGTTTTATCGGAGGATTAGGCTCTACACGTATGTCTGAAGGCGGAATTAATGTAGTATATGGAATTTTAGCGTTCATTGCAGCTGTCATGATGTTTGTACCTAAAAAAGGACTTGATGACCTATCCTTTGAGCAAGTAAAATTTAACAAATGGTTTGCCGCATCGCTAGCATTAATCGTTGGGATAGGCGCCGGGATTGTTGGGGCGGGAGGAGCATTTTTATTAGTGCCTATCATGCTTACCGTATTAAAAATTCCTACAAGAATGACAATCGCTTCTTCTTTAGCAATAACACTTATCTCATCCATAGGCGCCGTAGCTGGAAAAATGACAACTGGACAAGTTGAAATCTTTCCATCACTTATCATGGTAGTCGCTAGTTTAATTGCATCACCGCTCGGGGCTCTGGCGGGGAAAAGGGTTAATACAAAAGTGTTACAAGAGATTTTAGCTATATTAATAGTTGCTACCGCAGGGAAGATATGGATAGATATAGTTAAATGAAAGGAGAAAGTATGTATGATTAATTTAACATCGCTCACCTCAGTAGAAAGATTTATCGAGGAACATCAGTTTAGTTTTTTATATGTATCGAGACCGAATTGCGGAGTTTGTCATGCGTTACTTCCCCAGGTGAAGGATATGCTGAAAGAATTTCCACGCATAGAGTTAGGGCATATAAATGCGGATGATATCGAAGAAATAGCAGGACGTTTTTCAATTTTCACCGTGCCGGCACTGCTTTTATTTGTAGATGGTAAAGAGATGATCAGGGAAGCTCACTTTGTTCATATGCAATCTTTGCAAGATAGGATAAGTAAAATTTATAATATGGTTGCTGTGAAATCAGATGAAAATAAACTATAAATGGAGAAGGAAGTATACCGGTGGGACAGGAATTATATAAAAAAGTTTATAACGTTAAGGAGTTTTATATTGCTCTGTATAAAGGTTTAAGAACATTCAAATATATGACAAGAAACAAAAAAACAAATAAGATGTCATCACATTTGATTGAAAGAATTATGCTCGCTGTAACGGAAGTGAATGGCTGTGAGGTTTGTTCATATGCTCATACAAAGATTGCTTTAGAGCAAGGAATGAGTGAAGAGGAAATAGCAATGCTATTATCCGGAAACACGGAAGGGATTTCTAATTATGAAGTGATGGCTATTGTTTTTGCGCAGCATTATGCGGATACGAGAGGAAATCCATCGAGGGAAGCATGGGAGCGCATCGTTGAAGCATATGAAATGGAAAAAGCCTTGGGGATCTTAGGTGCGATTCGAATGATTATGATTGGGAACATATACGGGATTGCGTTAAGTGCATTTAGAAGCCGTATCAAAGGTAAGAAGATTGACAAAACTAATCTATTATATGAGATCAAGATGATCGTAAGTATTATTCTCCTTTTACCAGCCGCTTTAATCCATAGTTTCATCTTGAATCTGTTCAACGTCCCTTTGATTGATTTCGGTTAATTCACCGTAATAGAATTAGATAGATAGACAATTAATAATAGAAAGGATGATGAAAAGATGAACCACTGGCATACTCGCTTTCAAAAGGAGAATTATGTTTATGGCAGGGAACCGAATGTTTTTTTGAAAGAATTTCAAAAGAAAATAATAATCTCTGGTGATGTTTTGGCCGTAGCTGAAGGAGAAGGACGTAATGCGGTTTATTTAGCAGAACAGGGAATGAATGTTACAGCATGGGATTATGCGGAGTCAGGACTTGAGAAAACAAATAAGCTTGCAAAAGAACGAGGTGTTATTGTCTCAACTGAGCTTATCGATTTAAACGAAGCAAACTGGAATAAAGCTAAATGGGATGAAATTGTATGTATATTTGGCCATTTCCCGCCAGAACTGCGACAGAAAACACTCCAGGGTATAAAGGAAGCCGTAAAGCCGGGTGGTTATTTTCTGACGGAGGTGTATTCACATTACCAGCTACCTTATAAAAGTGGCGGACCGCGAGATCTTGATTTTTTGTACAAACCAGAAGAGTTTTTAAGTAACTTTTCCGAATGGAGGATTGTTCATTTTTTCATGGGTGAGGTGACCCGTCACGAAGGCGAACTCCATAACGGACGATCACATGTAATCCAATTTGTTGGTCAAAAACCAGAGGGGCAGAGTCAAGAGACGATTTAAAAAGCGTTCAAACATTATTCGGGCTGAATCCACTCGATTGCGGTTCAGCTCTTTTTCTACCACTTGTTCGCTTATACTTTATAACCTCCATTGTTTTCATTTTTTTTATATGTTATAGTATCAGCATCACTTATTAAAGATGTTTAGTAAGTTTTTTATTCGATACATATTAAAGAGGTTTAATAAGTCTATTTCATAAGGTGGTGACGTTGATGAATACTACTCCAAAATCGATGGGAAAAGTCATTCTTTCAGATATTCGCAAGTCATTGTTAGAGCTTGGAAGTGCAACAAAAGTTGAGCTCAGTGAAAAATTAGTGATTAGTTTTCCAACAATAAGTAAGTTCCTTGCTCAAATGGAGAAAGATGGAGAAGTTCATTCCGTTGGTTTAGATGAATCGAGCGGTGGGAGAAGAGCAAAAAGATATACATATAATCCAGAGCATATGCTTGGCATAGCCATTTTCTTAGAGAAAGCAGAAACCCATTATACAATTTTTAATTGTGTAGGAGACATAAAGGAACAAGGAAAAGCTCCGAGTGTATTAAAAAATGATGGATTACATGTATTAATGGAGTACATTGATAACATGATGACTAAATACCATAAAATAAGTTCGATAGCTATTGGTGTTCCTGGTTCCGTTGATCGTGGACGAATTTTTTATATACCTGGATACGAGCAGTTTCAAAACTTTGATTTAAAAGGATACTGTGAGGAACGTTTTTCTATCCCTATTGTTGTAGAGAACGACATGAATGCGGCGATTCTTGGTTATTACCATCACCATAAGATAAAGAGTCATCAATCCCTTATTTATTTGTATTCTGGTCAAAATGGCCCTGGCGCAGGTTTTATGATCAATGGAGATGTCGTGCGAGGAAGTACTTTTTTCGCTGGCGAGGTTTCTTTCGTTCCTCAGTATAATGAACGAAACTTTGGACAGGCGCTAGAAAACGAAAGTGGCTCTCAAAAGCTAATGATAAGCGGGGAACAACAAATTGACGCAATCAGTAGATTAGTAGCCTCTTTTATATCGATCATTAATCCACATACGATTATTTTTTGTAACGATGAAATCGAAAAAGAGGGATTAACGAAAGTTGCAATCGGCAGTTCAAAATATATTCCATCAGAACATCTTCCAGAACTTACGGTAAGTGATTGGATGCAAGACTATTTATACGGATTACAAAGACTATGCCTTGATCTCATGATCAAAGAAATGTAAAAGTGATTGTCGATCATTTAAAGGAGTGAATGGGATGAAAATTGAACATGTAGCAATCTGGGTCAATGATTTGGAAGGCGTGAGGGAATTTTATGAAACGTACTTTAATTGTAAGTCAAACATGAAATACCACAATCGCAAAAATAAGTTTGAATCTTATTTTCTAACTTTTGATTCTGGTGCAAGATTGGAGATTATGCGTAAAGAGGGGATAAATCAGCAAAATCCGGGTGTTCAATTAGGGTGGGCTCATATTGCGATCTCATTGGGGAGCAGAGAGTCTGTTAATCAATTGACGGCCAGATTAAAAAATGATGGCTATCCTGTTATTAATGGTCCACGTGTGACTGGAGACGGATATTATGAAAGTGTGATAGAAGATCCTGAAGGAAACCTGATCGAGTTGACTGAATGATAAAATTGGCAAACAGCTGAAGATCGTTTGATTTCCACACTTATTAAAGAACTTTAATAAGCGTGGAGTAAAACGGTCAAAAATATTTTCTATGTAGAATGTTCTGTGAATAAAATTTATAGGGCGAGGGCAAATATGACAACATTCCTTTTAGTCATTATTTATTTAGCTTTTATTAGCTTAGGTTTACCTGATTCATTGTTGGGTTCAGCATGGCCTGTGATGCAATTAGATTTGGGGGCTCCACTTGAAACGGCGGGCTTTCTTTTCATGACGATTGCAGGTGGGACGATTATCTCCAGTTTAGTTAGCGGAAAAGTGCTTAAACGGTTCGGAACTGGCAACGTCACGTTTGTCAGTGTCCTCATGACTGCGCTCGCATTGTTAGGATTTCATTTTGCCCCATCTGTTGTTTGGCTAATTGTTTGTGCGATCCCACTTGGATTAGGGGCAGGGGCTGTTGATGCAGGCTTAAATGATTATGTGGCGACGAATTATAAGGCACATCATATGAGTTGGTTACATTGTTTTTGGGGCGTAGGAGCGACTCTTGGACCAATTATTATGGCTCAGGTTATTTTGGGAGAAAATTCTTGGAGAAATGGATATTTTATTATTTCTGGTATTCAGTTTGCATTAGTGATCATCCTTCTTTTCACTTTGCCTTTATGGAAAAAAGTGAACAAGAGTAGCAATATTCCATCACACGAAGAGGTAGAGGATGTAAAAGATAGCAATCATGCTCAAGATGATGTTGGAGATGCAAAACCTTTGCAAATCAAAGGAGTGAAACTAGCGCTCGTATCCTTTTTATTTTATTGTGCAGTTGAGGCGACAATGGGTCTTTGGGGAAGCAGTTTTTTGGTGAATATGAAAGGATTAAATGCAGCTACTGCCGCCCAATGGGTTTCCTTTTATTTCGCTGGAATAACAATTGGTCGGTTTATCACCGGATTTATTACGTTTAAAATGACGAATCATACGCTTATTCGAGCGGGACAACTGATCGCAGCAACGGGTGCTATTATTTTAATTTTACCTTTTCCGTCCATTTTTTCACTTATAGGTTTTATTATCGTTGGACTAGGGTTAGCACCGATCTTTCCATGTATGTTGCATGAAACGCCAACACGCTTTGGAAAAAAACATTCTCAGACAATCATGGGTTATCAAATGGCAGTTGCTTACACTGGCACTACATTTATGCCGCCTCTCCTTGGATTTATCGCATCTCATTCAACGATTGGAATCTTTCCAATTTGTATTGTTATTTTTGTTGCAGCCATGCTTCTAAGTTCAGAAACATTAAATACTTTACTGAAGAAGAAGCTATTATTAAAGAGCAATTCGAAAGCAATATAAGATTACTATATGAGTTGAAGTTAAAATGTTCATTTAAATGGTTTTAACAGAAGTATACCTAGTTGATTGGAATGAAAGGCGGCGACTCCTGGGGATTAGCAGCAAACGTGAGACCCCACAGGAGTGCGGCGACGAGGAGGCTCACGTGCTGCCCCAGGAAAGCGTCCGCCTGGAACGGAAATCAACGGTGTTTGCTTCCCACATTTTATGTATGTTATTTATTTCAACATATATAGAAGCATTTATAATTTAGAATTGTAGGGGAAAATCATATGATTAAATTAGTGTTAACGGATATGGATGGAACATTTTTAAATAATAGTGGTGATTTTAACCGGGAATTATATAAGGATGTCAAAAAAATAATAAAAGAAAAAGGAGTTGTTTTCGCTCCTGTAACCGGGAAGCAGTGTGAACGTGTTGAAGAGCTATTTGGCGATGATTCAGAAGATTTGTGGATTTTAGGTGATAGTGCGACTAGAATCAAGCATAATGGGAACTTTGTGTATGAATCTTTGTTAAGTAATAAATTAGGGCTTGAAATCATCCAATTACTAGAGGAAATAAGCCAAGAACATACGATTATTGCCTGTACTAGAAACGGTGCGGTCATTAAAGATAACATATCAAAGGAAGAGGCAGCTATTGTAAGAAGGTCATATGCTCAAGTAAAACAGGTCTCTCATTTTAACTATATAACAGATGATTTTGTTAAAATCACGATTCATGATCCACTATTAAGATGCATGGAGACAAAGAAACAGCTTGCTCGTTTTTTTGAGTCAGCTTATATTATTGCTTCTGAAGACGCATGGATCGATATAGCAAATGCAAATGTTCATAAGGGGACGACGGTTGAACATTTGCAGCGTTTATTGAATGTTACTCCGGAAGAAACAATGGCATTCGGAGATGGTTACAATGATTTAGAGCTTATGACTCGCAGCGTATATAGCTTCGCTGTTCGAAATGCAGTTCAAGAAGTAAAAGATGCTGCCCATTTCATTACCCGTTCAAATGAAGAAGATGGTGTGATGAAAACAATGATTCAAATATTATCGTTACAAGAAAGCAGGCATTAAAATGAAATCAGAAAAAGAAAAAATGGTAGCTGGAGAAATGTATGATCCAGCAGACCCTGTATTATCAAAAGAACGGATGGAAGCAAGACGTAAAGTTAGGATCTATAACCAAACGTTAGAAACGGAAGGAGATAAGCGGACAAAATTATTAAAGGAATTGCTCGGATCAACTGGAGAAAACGTATCGATGGAGCCAAATATCAGATTTGATTATGGCTATAATACGCACGTAGGAGATAACTTTTTTGCGAATTTTGACTGTACGATTTTAGATGTTTGTGAAGTGCGTTTTGGCGATAATTGTTTGCTTGCTCCTGGCGTACAAATCTATACAGCGACACATCCCCTAAATCCAGTTGAACGGAATTCTGGAATAGAATACGGAAAACCGATTACGTTCGGCAATAATGTGTGGATTGGAGGTAGTGCGATCATAAATCCAGGTGTAACAGTAGGCGATAATGTAGTAGTTGCATCAGGCTCAGTCGTTACGAAAGATGTACCTGATAACGTTGTAGTTGGCGGTAATCCGGCAAAAATTATTAAACGAATTGAAATATGAAGGAACTAGCGATCGGTTTTTGAACAATTGGTATCCATAGGAGCTAGGCTAAAAAAAAGAAGCTATATGTACTCGGAAGTTTTTCTAATCATCATCCAAACTGGACCCCATATGTATGGGTTCAGTCTTTTTGTGTCATCATTCCCCAATTTCTCTCCAGTGAGTTACAACGTAAAGGAAACATACTTGGTAGAAATTGTCTTAAAAAGTATATGGATTGTGATACACTAACCTTAAGGAGTGATTTCATGAAAATCATCTCTGTTTTCTTGCTTGTCCTATTGGTGATCATTCCATATTTATATAAATTTTTTCACTATAATTAATCCATGTTTAAGAAACTTCATTTCGGGGATTTTTGCCTTGCGAAAATCAAATTACAGTAAAATTGTTAACAATCCTTTAAAGGCTCTCATTTAGGTATGTATTTGTTACTTCCAGGAAGTCGCTTGATTTTATTCCATGCTTCAATCGCTGCTATTCGACTTTCACCATGATTTTTCGGGTCGGCGAAAAAGTCACGTATGAATTGATTGTATTCAAATTGAGGAGCAATGACTTTTTTATATGTGGGATCTTTTTTTCGAGTTTCTTCCTCATACCAAGCTTCTACAACATCACGATATGTTTTTCCAATATTGTCCTTAAAATAGTTTTGTATATAAGTAGAAAAATGAAATTTCGGGATGACTGACTTAAAAAATGCTCTTACATCTTGACTACAACGATGGTTTCTCGTGATGACTGTATCAAGGCTTAATCCGGATTGAGTTTCCAGCTTTTTATATATTTTTGATTTTCTAATCGGATTTTTAATCTCTCCCGTCCGTAGAAATGTTTCGATCCTCTCGGAAATTTCTACTTTTGAACCAGATGCACTTATTCCATTTTCCTTGCAAAATGTTTGTAATTCTTCTTTTAGCCAATAAAATTCTTGAAAACATTGAATGCTAATATCTTTTGTCAGATTAGGCCTCACTAGCAATACCTCCTTACACCCATTATAGAACGTTAGTTCCTATTAATCAAAATGAACATCACACAAAATTTTTGACAATGGATAGATAGAAGGATTAAAGCTTTATTACAGAATACTTTCGATTTACATATACCCTGATACGGTATAGTATAGAGTGAGAGAATGTTAGAACAATGTGATATATAAGGAAATATTATCTAATTATTTCTATTAGAGTAAGTGCTATTTTAATGGTTTACGAGAAGGGGAATAATTAAATGAGAAGGAAAAATGTAGGAATTTTGCTGTTTGACTATGTGGATATTTTAGATTTTGCTGGTCCCGCTGAAGTATTGGCGTTAACTACGAATAATGAAGCTGAACAAGCAGTTACACTTTACAAAAAACAACTATTGCCAGCAAGACCTTTTAAAGTGTTTACGATTACAGAAGCTGGAAAGGAAATAAAAACGCATTCCGGTATTAAAGTTGTACCTGATTTCAGCATTGATACCAGCCCTGAATTAGATATTCTAATCATTCCAGGCGGGCCTTTAAGAGCAGTACAATCCATCGTTAAAAACCAAAAGATAAAAAATTGGATAATTAAACATAAAAGTATTGAATATATATGTTCAGTCTGTACCGGAGCATATATTTTAGGAGAAACAGGGTTGTTAGATGGAAAGAAGGCAACAACCCATCATTTAGCATTAAAGCTGCTGCAAGGAAAATATCCTGATATCCGGGTTATATCAGACAGTAAAGTTGTACACGATGGCAATCTCATATCTTCTGGCGGAGTTTCTTCTGGGATTAATATGGCACTTTATCTCGTTGAACAAATCATGGGTAAACCTGCTTCCGAAAGAATAGCTAAAACGATAGAATTCGTACAAGAATGTAATCACTACTGACGGAGTTCTACTAACTTCGTTCTTTTATGGTATGATATGCGCAATTCCATAATAGAAATTTATATTAAAACAACTGATTTTTTTACCTAGGAGGCGGAGAATATGATGCGAATGCCGTTTGAACCACCAACAACTCACTATGATGAACGAATTACTGCAATTGATGAACAAATATGTCATTTAATCAAACAACGAAAAGAGCTTTCAAATGATAATCCTGGTTTTCCGTCGAAACAACTGATTAAAAAATGGGCTAAAAAATATGGTTTTTATGAAGAGTTTCTAAACAGTATATTTGCAGATTTTTTAAACGAAGAACTATATAAACCGATGGTAGAGCCGAAAGGATTTCTTAAAAATGTACCTATATTACGTTCTTTTGAAAAGGAAGATACATTTTTTTCGGTGACTTTCGTCCGTCAGTTTGAAAACGCAAGTGTTGTTCATTTGAATATAGACAGAAATACTCATGATGAGATGATTAATTGGCCTCCACAGGAACATCGCTATTTTGAACTCTCAATTGAAAGAGAAGGAATGGAGTATGATTGTCGGAACGCGGGGGGAAGTGGATCTGGAGGGCATGAATCTTATTCTTTCGTTGTCTCACCTGCTTTATCTGACGATCTTTCTACATATAAATTAAATTTTAAAGAGTATAAAATGCCATTCAATCAAACAACCAGCTTTGAATTTCAAATATAAAGGGGCAACTCATTTCTTTCTTCGTTGATTTTGTATCAGAAGCGAGAAAAGTAAGTTAATTAAATAAAACTAGTTCAAAAGACAATTGCAAACTTTCCGAAGATTTGATATGTTTGACTAGAAAACTGAATACGTGTAGAAGCAGGTGTAGATTGAAATTTCTTTCATCTACTTAATAGGGAAGTCGGTTAGAGTCCGACGCTGTCCCGCAACTGTATTTGGGAACGATTCGAAAATGCCACTGTTTTCAGAAACATGAAAATGGGAAGGTTCGGATAGTGATGATCATAAGCCAGGAGACCTGCCTGTTTCAGCACACATCAATACCTACGAGGATAGGGGGTGTTAAGTGCGAGCGATTAATTAGCATGTTTTTATTTTTTGTGGGAAAAGACATGTTTATTTGAGTATCTGTTCGATCTTAACAACTTCTTTTTGGAAGTTGTTTTTTATTTGCCTTATAAAGCAAGAGGTGTTTTGAGGAGGATTTATTTGTTTGGAACTGTTGAGTATTTTATCGATTATTTCAAAATGTGCATTATGCATAACCTTATTGGGAATCAGCCACATTCGCTATTTGATTATCGTCAGATGTTAATGAAAAAAATCATGTTGCAGTCAGGATTAAGCGAAGAAAAAGAAGTGTATTTGAGCAATCTCGAAAAGGCATACAATAATATTAATGAAGAGCTATTTGGAGATTGGGGGAAGAGATAAGTGGAAATGGAAAAATATTATCCTGGACTTGATGGTGTGATTGCGACGGAAACGAAGATCTCGTTTTTAGATACGATCCAAAGTGAAATTGTCATCCAGGGCTATGACCTTATTAAGCTATCTCAATCTAAAGAATACTTGGATATCGTACATCTATTACTTGAAGAAAGGTTACCAGATTCCACAGAAAAAACAGAGTTAGAAACGATTTTAAAGAATGAATATGAAATACCTGCTGAGCTTCTAGAAATATTCAAGCACCTTCCCGAAAATACACATCCGATGGATGGACTCAGAACAGGAATCTCAGTACTTGCAGGCTATGACAACAACCTTGATGATCGCTCACTGCCAGTAAATAAAAATCGCGCTTATCAATTACTAGGAAAGGTGCCAAACATCGTTGTAAATAGCTTTCGAGTGATTCATAAAATGGAGCCAATTCAACCAAACAAAAGTCTTTCTTATAGTGCAAATTTCTTTTATATGATTACCGGCCGAATCCCTTCTCCTTTAGAAGAAAAAATATTTGATCGCTCATTAGTGCTTTATAGTGAGCATGAGATGCCGAACTCTACCTTCACAGCAAGAGTCATCGCCTCTACCCAATCTGATTTATACGGAGCATTAACAGGTGCGGTCGCTTCTTTAAAAGGCAACCTGCATGGAGGAGCGAATGAAGCAGTCATGTATATGCTCAATGAAGCGGATAGCGTAGTAAAGTTCGAAGAGATATTAGAAACAAAACTGTTTAAAAAAGAAAAGATTATGGGCTTTGGTCATCGCGTATATATGAAGAAGATGGATCCTAGAGCCGAATTGATGAAGATGGCATTAAAAGAACTATGTGACATAAAAGGCGACCATCTTTTATATGAAATGTGTGAGGCAGGTGAGAAATTGATGGAAAGGGAGAAAGGGATTTATCCGAATTTGGATTATTATGCCGCTCCTGTCTATTGGATGCTCGGAATTCCGATCCCGCTTTATACCCCAATCTTTTTTAGTGCACGAACCGTCGGACTATGTACACATGTGATTGAGCAGCATGCAAATAATCGACTTTTTCGTCCACGTGTACATTACACTGGTGAGCGGCGGATATTGGGTTAAAAAATAGAAGGGTTGTGACCGATATTTTTTGATATTTACTTCTATCAGAAAGGAAGGGATCGCATGTTACAAACAAACGAGCATACAAAAACAGACGTGTTGTTGGAAGATATCGCAGATTACGTTTTGAATAAAGACATTACGAGCGCCGAAGCTTATCAAACAGCACGTTATGTATTGCTGGATACACTTGGGTGCGGGATTCTAGCTTTGAAATACCCTGAATGTGCGAAACTGCTAGGACCGATTGTGCCAGGAACAATCGTACCAAATGGGACGCGTGTACCCGGTACATCGTATGTTCTTGATCCTATAAATGGAGCTTTTAATATCGGGTGTATGATTCGTTGGCTTGATTATAACGATACTTGGCTTGCTGCTGAATGGGGCCATCCATCTGATAATCTGGGAGGCATTCTTGCTGTAGCCGATTATTTAAGCCGTGTACAAATTGCAAAAGGAAGAAAACCATTACAATTGAAAGCTGTACTCGAAATGATGATTAAAGCACACGAGATTCAAGGTGTTTTAGCATTGGAAAATAGTTTGAACCGTGTGGGGCTTGACCATGTTCTTTTTGTGAAAATTGCGACGGCAGCTGTCGTAACAAAGCTACTCGGTGGGTCACGCCAAGAAATCATCAATGCGTTATCGAATGCTTGGATCGACAATTCCAGCTTGCGAACGTACAGACACGCTCCGAATACAGGCTCCCGCAAATCTTGGGCGGCAGGTGACGCGACAAGCAGAGGCGTTCACTTGGCGATGATGGCGGTAAAAGGAGAGATGGGCTATCCAACTGCGTTATCAGCGCCCGGATGGGGTTTCCAAGATGTCCTTTTTAATAAAAAAGAATTGGTGCTAGGTCGTACGCTTGAATCGTACGTAATGGAGAACGTCTTGTTCAAAGTATCTTATCCCGCAGAATTTCATGCTCAGACAGCAGCAGAATGTGCAGTGCAACTTCATCCATTCGTTGTTAATCGACTTGATCAAATCGCGGAAATTAAGATTACGACCCATGAATCAGCTATACGGATTATTGATAAAAAAGGGCCGCTGCATAATCCGGCGGATCGTGATCATTGTTTGCAGTACATTACAGCAATTGCATTGTTAAAAGGGGACATTGAAGCAGAAGATTACGAAAATGATGCTGCACAGGATCAAAGAATTGATGCCTTGCGTGAAAAAATGATAGTAGTGGAAAACAAACAGTACAGTGAAGATTACCTTAATCCGACTAAGCGCTCAATCGCCAATAGTGTACAAATTCGTTTCATAGATGGATCTGTTACCGAAAACGTAGAACGAGAGTATCCATTAGGACATCGTTTTCGCAGAAACGAAGCCATTCCAAAGATTAAGGAAAAATTCATAAACAATCTTAAGACTCTTTATACAAGCAAGCAACTTCGATTGATTGAAGAAGCGTGTGACGATCAAGAAAAATTAGAGAGTATGAATGTAAATGAATTTGTCGACTTATTCATCTAGGAAGGAGGAAGATCCCGATGGCATGGATTGTAAATCAACTGTTAACACAAAAAGAGCTTGCTGATCAATTTCAGCAATTGATATCTGCTGAATCCATCTTGCAAATACCAGGCGCGCATGACGCAATGGCTGCTCTTGTTGCCAAACAAGCTGGGTTTTCAGCCCTTTATTTATCGGGAGCGGCTTATACAGCAAGCAGGGGACTTCCCGATCTAGGAATCATTACGTCAACTGAGGTGGCTGAACGAGCTAGAGACATTGTGCGTGCGACTAACTTGCCGATTTTAGTCGATATCGATACAGGATTCGGAGGTTATCTTAATGTAGCCAGAGCGGCTAGCGAAATGGTGGAAGCTCATGTGGCTGCCGTTCAATTAGAGGATCAACAATTGCCTAAAAAATGTGGTCATCTAAATGGAAAACAACTCGTATCACCGGAAGAGATGGTTCAAAAGATCAAAGTAATAAAAGAGGTTGCTCCTTCATTAATGGTCGTTGCCCGTACCGATGCTAGAAACAGCGAAGGTTTAGAAAATGCAATCGAAAGGGCAGCTGCCTATGTAGATGCTGGGGCAGACGCAATCTTTCCGGAAGCTTTAGAATCCGAAGAAGAGTTTCGCTTATTTCGAAATGGTATACAGGCTCCCCTTCTTGCGAACATGACCGAGTTTGGAAAGACCCCTTATTATTCCGCCGATGAATTTCAAAAGATGGGGTTTCAGATGGTCATTTATCCTGTCACGTCATTGCGAGCTGCGGCAAAAGCATATGAACGAATGTTCCAGCTTATAAAAAGCGAGGGCACACAGAGGGAAGGAATTAAAGATATGCAGACGAGAAGTGAATTGTATGAGACGATTTCCTATTATGACTATGAAAAACTCGATCAAAAAATCGCTAAGACTGTCTTAACTGACGAACATCAATCGTAAAGCTCGATCATGCACAGCAAAAGCAATAAAAAAATTCATTGTCTTTCTTACTGCCCGTACACGAACGGTTAACTTTTTGCAGAATGATTATGGCAAAGCAAAGGGTTTTCGCAATTGAAAGAAAGTACAATGATTGTAAAAAAACATTAAGCTTTACGGGGCTGTCTAGAAAGTTAGGAAAAGCTGACTTTCTGGACAGCCACCTTCATTAATATTAAATAGTAGATAAGCTATCGTTGGATCGATATGAAGTTGTTGGTTACGGATAAAAGATTAGTGGGTTACATATCTACTTCCGATTATAATTCCCTTCCATAATTAGCAGCAAATTCTTTAATTAAATATGTTTTTCCTTGTAAAATAGGAGACGGGGGAAAGGCGGTGTTCCGTTTGAATTTACAACAATTGAAGTATGCAATAGAAGTAGCAAGTAAGGGATCTATGAATGAAGCGGCAAAAGGTTTATTCATCTCACAGCCGAGTTTATCAAATGCGATAAAAGAATTAGAAAAGAAAATAAAAGTCACTTTATTCATCCGAACTAACAGAGGAGTTACTGTTACGAATGAGGGAGCTGAGTTTCTAGGTTATGCCAGACAGGTATTGCAGCAGTATAACATGCTTGAAGAAAAATACATAAGTGAAAATACAGCCAAGCAACATTTTTCTATTTCAACGCAGCACTATACTTTTGCAGCCAATGCCTTTGTTGAACTTGTAAAAGAATTTGGAACGTCAGAATATGAGTTTACACTACGTGAAACGAAAACGTATGAAATCATTGAAGATGTTAAAAATTTACGAAGTGAGTTAGGGATTATCTATTTAAGTAACTATAATGAATCCATATTATTAAAGTTATTAAGAGAAAGAAATATTACGTTTTCAGAACTGTTCACTACAAGACCGCATGTATTTATAAATAAAAGACATCCATTGTCTAACAAAGAATCTATTAATTTGGATGAATTAGATGATTATCCATGTCTTTCTTTCGAGCAAGGAGAATACAATTCTTTTTACTTTTCGGAAGAGATTCTAAGCACAAGAAGTGTAAAGAAAAGTATCAAAGTAAGCGACAGAGCCGCTATCGTTAATTTCATGATTGGCCTAAATGGTTATACCATTTCTTCGGGAGTCTTTCCTAAATACCTCCATGGAGATGAAATTATTGCCGTTCCTCTTAATGTAGATGAAGTCATCCGTGTTGGAACAATTAAGCATAGCGACGTTACATTAACGAGACTTGGTGAAATATATTTGAGTGCATTAAAAAGATTTGCACAAAATTATAATTGAAAATGGTCTAAATAATGGGGTTGCCATAGTCGCTGGCTATAACAGGTAATGTTATTTTAGTATTATACTATATCGAAAAAACTCACTATACTTACAAATAATAAGAATCATTTGATATGAAAGTGGAGTGAATTTTGATATGGGCGCTCAAATATTATTTTCATTTGTTACATACATACTAATAAGTGCCTTTACACCAGGTCCAGGTAATATTCTAGCATTCAATACAATGACGAATTTTGGGTGGAAAAAGGGAAAACCATTATACCTCGGAATTTTTACCGGTTATTTTTTTGTACAAACATTATGTGCCTTTTTTATTTTTGGATTCGAACACGTAATAAATCCAATAATAATTGCCCTTACATATGCAGGAGCTATTTATATATTATGGCTTGCCTATCAGATTGTCATAAGTAAGCCCGACAAACAAACATCAGAGAAACAACCCTCTTTTTGGACTGGTTTTGTTTTACAAATTGTTAATGTAAAGATATTTTTACTTGGGATTACCTCTTTAACAGGATATATCATGCCTTATTACTCATCGCTAAGCATGTTTTTATTTTTTGAAATGATAATCGCTACAATAGGTACGCTTGCTACGCTTACTTGGATATTTTTTGGAGGCTTATTCCATAAGACCTATTTCAAACATTTTCGAGTAATAAATATTATATTGGCTTTATTTCTTTTACAATGTGCAGTTGCACTTTTATTGACTTAGAATCGTAATCATTACTAGATAGTTATAACTGTTTTGTTCGTACCTGCGCCAAACGATTCTTTATTTTATTTACATAGAAAGATCATGGGGCAATACCTTTAATGATCAAAGCTTTATAAGTTGAAATTTAGAATAAATTGTGAAAATATTTACTTAAGAAGATGAGTTTTCAGAGATAAAAAGGAGAAAGGAGATAACATAATGCTGACAGAAAAAGTTCATATTGCCGTACCAACAGCTTTTTTTGAAGATGAAACGTTAAATATACAAGGGACAATAAGCCATATAAGTGACCTATATAAACAAGGAGTAAAATCTGTTCTAGTCTCTGGAAGTACTGGAGAACAACATAGTCTAAACCTCCAAGAGAAAATTGAGCTTATAAACGGTATAGTACAGGCAGAAGAACTCATTAGTAATATGGAAATTATATTTGGGGTAGCAGCCATTAGACAAAAAGAGGCAGAGCTATTAGCTGAGAAAATTCGCCATACAAAAATAGCGGGAATTTTAATAGGATATTCACCCTATGTTATACCAACCCAAGAAGAAGCAGTTATTTATACAAAGAGGATTATAGATCTCAGTAATAAACCAACCATATTATATAATAATCCAAAAAGAACTGGATTTGATTTAGCGGAAAAAAGTATTATTCAATTAAGTAAGATAGATTTAGTCGTTGGCATAAAAGATGCTGGCAATAAAGAAAAAGTCGAACGAATTAAAAATGGTATACATAGAAATGATTTATATTTTTATGCAGGCGGAGAAGTGGAGTTAGAAAAAAAAGTATTGCATGGATATGATCGTCTTTCTTCTATTGCCGGAAATGTTTCCCCAATTGAAATTAGTCAATGGTTTCAAAAGATGCTTATGAAACAAAAAGTAAGTGAACAAGAAAGCCAAAAAATAGAAAATATTATGGAACAAGTTTATCAAGGAAACGCTATTGTGAATCTGAAAAAAATCATCAATAATAAGGGAATTCCAATAGGAATTTGCAGGAGTCCAATAGGAAATGCTTAATTAGATCGTGAAAATATTGCTAAAGTAGATTTAGGAACGCTAGTATTATGGTTCCTATTAGATTTACCTATAAGAATGATAGGGAATATGATATTGTTTACGCTTCATATCCCCCTCTATAATAAAAATAAGTAGCAATGCTACAAAAAAATTGAGGGAGAGATTGAGAATGTCAAAAGCTGTTTTTTATCATGCGGGCTGTCCAGTGTGTGTAGATGCAGAGCAAGTGGTTCTTGATTATCTTGACAAAACAAAGATTACTACGGAAATTGTGCATCTCGGTACTGAGCAAAATCGTATTAATGAAGCAGAGAAGGCGGGTGTTAAATCCGTCCCAGCTTTGGTGCTTGGCGGAAATGTATATCATATTAATTACGGTGCGAGTCTAGATGAAGTTAAGGGATAAATTCCGAAAAGAAGGTGCTGCTTGTGCACCTTCTTTTCTTTCAACATCTTTAATAAATCGAAGACTTCTATCATTTTTTGCTGAAGAATATCGGATCATGAAATAGTACGGAAAGGATGAAATCCTATGATATTTGATCCTAAGCATCGAAAGGAAAATCGTTCTGCCCACATTAACTTGTCCCTATTCCCAATAACATACTTCTTCTTACTAAGCTATATTTCATCTTCTTGCATTATATAACGGATATTTTACTTTTTGTGATGTTGATTGATAGGTAAAACCAATCATTATGAGTAAAATATTGTAATTGAACCTGTACATGGAAATCAGTAATATCAAAATTATAGAAAATAAATATATTTTTTGGGGGTATAGCCAAAATGGAAAGGCAAAGGTCTGCAAAACCTTCACTTCTGGTTCAACTCCAGATACTCCCTCTAATCAAAATTTCCTTTTAAAAGAAGCGAGGAAGAGAAATGAATGATTTATGGATTGGTGATAATCTGCAGCAAATTAGAAAAAGAATAAATTTAGCTTGTCAATCCGTCGGGAGAAAACCCGAAGAGATAAAGTTATTGTTAGCTACAAAAACTGTGACGGTAGAAAAAATTAAGCAAGCTCTTGATGCAGGTGAAACCCTGATTGGTGAGAATAAAGTTCAAGAATTGCAGCAAAAGTATCCATTATTACAAGAAGATGATAGAGCTGAATGGCATTTCATCGGACATTTGCAGACAAATAAGGTAAGAAGTGTTTTAAAATATGCAACTTGTATTCATTCTGTTGACCGTTTGAAGTTGGGGAAAGAATTACATAAACAGCTCACTAAGGAAAATAGACAACTAGACATTCTTGTTCAAGTTAATACTTCATATGAGGAAAGTAAGTTTGGAATTGCTCCTAATGAAACGTTGAATTTGATAGAACAGCTTACTGAATTAGATACATTAAATCTTAAGGGCCTTATGACGATTGGAAAATTGACCACTGACGTAAAAGAGACCAGAAAATGTTTTCGCTTGTTAAAGTCAATTCAGCAACAAGTTATCCAACAAAATTTTGCAGGGGTTGAAATGGATATCCTCTCGATGGGTATGTCCAATGATTTTGAGGTTGCCATAGAGGAAGGGGCAACACTGGTTAGAGTAGGGACTGCAATTTTTGGAGAAAGGGAATATCCCGACAGTTATTATTGGAATGAACAAATATCTATATCAGAATAATCTGGTCAGCGGGAATTTTTTATGTATCAGGTCGAATTACATTTTCACTAAAAAATGATGCCAAAATTACTATATAAAATAAATGCGCACCAAGGGGGATGATAGAATGGAGAATTTACTTAAACAAGATCCTGCTCTTGCTGAAACGATTCAGCAAGAACTATACCGGCAACGCAATAAAATTGAATTAATCGCTTCTGAAAACTTCGTCAGCGAAGCGGTTATGGAAGCAATGGGTACGGTCCTGACGAATAAATATGCAGAAGGCTACCCTGGACAAAGATATTACGGGGGATGTGAGTATGTTGATACGGTAGAAGAGTTGGCTAGACAAAGAGTGAAAAATCTATTTGGGGCAGAACATGCCAATGTACAACCTCATTCAGGAGCAATGGCTAACGCAGCCGTTTACTTTGCCGCTGTAAATCCAGGTGATACAATCCTCGGCATGGATCTATCACATGGGGGCCATTTGACACATGGTAGTCCCGTGAATTTTTCCGGAAAGCTTTACCGCTTCGTTTCATATGGTGTTAATGAACAAACTTATCAGATTGACTATGATGAAATAAAGAAGCTTGCCTATAAGCATAATCCACGCATGATTGTCGTAGGAGCGAGTGCTTACCCTCGCACGATTGATTTCGAGCCATTCGCTCAAATTGCCGAAGAGGTGGGAGCATTTTTCCTTGTAGATATGGCTCATATTGCAGGCATTGTCGCAGCGGGCTTGCATCCAAATCCCGTGCCGTATGCTCACTTTGTAACAACCACAACTCACAAAACCTTACGGGGACCAAGAGGTGGGATTATTTTATGCCAGAAGCCTTGGGCGCAAGCGATTGATAAAGCAGTCTTTCCGGCTATCCAGGGAGGTCCACACATGCACACGATCGCGGCTAAAGCGGTTGCTTTTGAAGAAAATTCCAAGCCTGAATTTAAGCTATATATGACACGGGTATTACAGAACGCCAATGTATTAGCTCAAACATTGCTGGCGGAGGGTTTGAATGTTGTCTCGGGAGGCACCGACAATCATTTGATCCTCCTTGACCTCCGCAACGTTGGATTAACAGGTAAGGATGCACAACTTCTCCTTGATCAGATCGGCATCACGGTAAACAAAAATGCAATTCCATTTGATCCAACGAGTCCACTAATAACAAGTGGAGTGCGTCTCGGAACACCTGCTGTAACCACAAGAGGAATGGGTCCGGATGAAATGAGGGAGATTGCACGCATCATTGGACAAGCACTAAAAAACCCACAACGGTCAACATTACTTGGACAACTCAATGGGAGAGTCAAGGAAATAACTTCGCAATTCGCTTTGTATGAATAAAACACTCGACAACAAAAAAAGATGTTTAATCCAAAGGAACAGTGATCAGACCGAAAGTATATTTTCCGGGAGGATGATTAGCCTTGTTTAAGTATTTTTAGCTTAACACTGTTTTTATAGCAAGAGGGCAGTGATCCCACTTAAATAATATCTACAACATTGAATTCATTTTAGGACCTTGATACTCGGACAGGGTCTATCCAAAAGATGTAGAAGCCATACGGAAATATTTTCGATCAATTTATTTCGGCACTGCAAAAAGTAAAAAATACTTCAAGGAGTGATGCTATGTGAATCATGCAGAGAACAATGTTCTGTTTCCGACGTATGCGAAATACCCTATTTCGCTAGTCAAAGGAGTTGGCAGCCGATTATGGGACGATCAAGGTAAAGGTATTTGGATTTTATGTCTGGCGTTGCGGTATGCAATTTAGGACATGTATGTACCTGTGAAAGTGAAACAAAGAATTCAGGAACAATTGAATCTCGTTTGGCATGTCTCTAATCTTTTTCACATACCTAGTCAAGAGAAGCTAGCAAAGCTACTCCTAAATCAAAGTTGTATGGATCTCGTTTTCTTTTGTAACAGCAGTGCAGAAGCCAACGAAGCAGGATATCATCAACGTGTACTGGAAATTGGGAGATATGAGATTATTACGTTAGAGAAATCATTTCATGGGCGCACCATGGCAACATTGACAGCAACAGGGCAAGATAAGGTCCAGGATGGCTTTTATTCTTTACCGCAAGGGTTTAAATATGCACGCTTTAATGATTTTCAATTTGTTTGCTTAATCTGTAAAAGAACAAATGAGTGATCGAACTGCGGCAATAATGTTGGAGTTAGTCCAAGGCGAGGGCGGGGTTTACCAAGCGGAACCCGAATTTGTGGCTAAACTTTCGACCTTATGCAAGGAGCATGGAGTGCGCTCATTATCGATGAAGTACAAACTGGGATGGGCGTACGGGAAATTTGTTTGCTTATAAGCAATATGGCATCGAACCGGACATCATCACACTTGCGAAAGGATTAGCCAGTTGATTTCCAATCGGCGTGATGATGGGAAAACAAAAAACATGGTTCGACCTGTAGGGGCGCTCCTCTTGCAGCAACAGCTGGGCTGGCCACGTACTTGATGAACGTATAACAGAACATGTTGCACAAGTAGGAGCGTATGCTTTAAAAAGACTGATAGATCGACTTCAACATTACTCAATAGTGGAATCTATAAGAGGGGTCGGTCTTTTAATTGGTATTCAATGCCGTGATTCAGTTGCTCCAATGATTCAAGAACTGGTTCAACAAAGACTGCCCGTACTTACAGCAGGGACCTATGTGATCCGCTTGTTACCGAGCATATTAATAACTAAAGAAGAAATTGACCAGGCTATTGATCTCATTGAAAACGTGCTGAGGCGTATTGAAAGATTCCTTGCCCGGCCTAGCTAATGGGTTCATCCTTGACTGACGAAATCAATTGTTCCATAAAAACACGACTGGCTGCACTTAAATATTTGTTCTTTCGATGAACAATACCAATTTGTGTAGTGATCACAGGATTTTGAATAGGTACCGTTCGAATTTGTGTATTATCAATATAATCTAAGTAAGCTTTTGGTAGTATGGTGACACCAACCCCCTTGCTAACCATATTGATGATCGATTCCATCGTTGTCATTTCCAGTACGGGCTGGGGGGTGAATGTCAATGAACGGCACTGCTCATTAATCACTTGCCGCAAAAAATAGGTGTCAGGCAATAAAACAGATGGCGTATCCTTCAAAATATGAAGTGTCACAAATGCTTTCTGTGCAATGGGATGATCTATCGGTGCAGCAAGGGCAAGTTTTTCCTTATACAATGGGATGGCTTCTAGGTCATCATGTTCCATGGGCAAAAATACGATCCCAAAATCAAGTTCATTTTGCAGTAATCCTTTGTAAATATCACCAGTACGTAGTCCGTGCACAGAAAGCTCTACATTGGGATAAGCAGAGTGAAACCCAATGACTGTAGGGGAAAGCAAGTAATTAACAACTGTCAGAAGTACGCCAATTTTCAACGTACCTCTCTTTAACCCCTGTAGCTCGCTAATTGCCGCACGTGACTGTGAGAGTTCATGAAACACATTGTAGCTGTGGTGTAGCAATATTTTTCCCGCCTCGGTAAGCATGGTTTTTTTACCAATACGATCAAACAGGGGTGTGCCCACTTCATGCTCCAGTAAGCGAATTTGCTGACTTAGTGAGGGCTGAGCGATGCCAAGCTTCTCAGCCGCTCGGGTAAAATGCAGTTCCTGACACAGGGTCATAAAATATTCCAATTGCCTTAGTTCCAACGAATTCCCTCCCGTATGATATTTCTGAATAATAGGTTTATTCTATCATATATACTAATTCATAATAAATACCTAATAGATAATAAGGATAAGAGAGTGGGTGGACCAAGTTTATAACTTCAAGGATAGAAGCTCAGATTTGCATTTAAAGATCCGTTTCAAATAAATAAAGGGTTACATAGTTTACAAAAACAGCTCTATTCGTTTATGCAGTCTCAAAACATATGATAATAAGGGGGAGAGATTAATGGAGCAGCCATTCATAGAACGAATAATGGTTGGAATGCCGCGAACATATGGACGAAAAGAAGCTAAACAGCCAATGGATCGTGAGTGGACAAGCGGAATTGTGAAGCAAACTGTAAAAGGAAAGATTTGGGCGGGAAAAACGAATCTTCAGGGGGATGGGCAAGCCGATCTCAAACATCACGGTGGGCCGGAAAAAGCAATATTTGTCTATCCCGTCTCGCATTATAATTATTGGCAAAAAAGGCTGCAAAAAACCGATTTTACCGTTGGTGCTTTTGGCGAAAACTTGGCTGTACAGCACATCACCGAAGATGACCTGTGTATCGGTGATATTTTTCATATTGGGGGAGCTATCGTACAAGTTTCACAACCAAGACAGCCTTGTTGGAAGCCGGCAAGACGCTGGAAGATTAAAGATTTAGCTTTACAAATACAACAACAGGGCAGGACAGGCTGGTATTTTCGTGTTCTTAAGGAAGGTGAGATTCAAGCAGGGGATCAGCTTCAACTTCAAGAAAGACCTTTTCCTGAGTGGACAGTGGCGAGATGTAACGATGTTATGCATAATCAAAAACATGATTTAGGATTAGCAGCTAGACTTGCTGCTTGTGAGCTCCTAGCATCTAACTGGCGTACTGTGTTAAACAAACGAGCACAGGGCGAGGGAAAATTAGATATCCGTAATCGGGTAATCGGTCCAAATGAATAATCACCAAGGCGAAAAGCTGATATAATGAATTGAGGAACTTGGGGAATGGGATTCGAATATTTAAAACCACACTGCTTTTTTATTGTTTAGAGGATAATTGGAAATTGTATAGGAGTACATAAACAAAAAATATATATAAGGCATGTTACTGATGGTAGAGATAAAATTCCGTTCCAAAAGCAAACAGGGCTTAAATTTATCTTGAAAAGAATATAAATCAGTCTCTAATTTGCGTTTTAAGTCATTTATATTAAAATATAAACTGAAATTAACCGACGAATCGGTTTGAATAACTATTCTCAATGATATAATTTTTCCTTATAGATTAGGAGGCAACAATATGAACGTTTTTGCAGAATTCTTAGCGAAAATTGATAATCCCCAACATCGAGACAGAACGCATGAGGTGTTGTCTTGGGTAATTGAAAAATTCCCAACTCTAACTCCCGTCATTAAATGGAACCAGCCTATGTTTACCGATCATGGCACATACATTATTGGGTTTAGCATAGCTAAACAACATTTAGCAGTTGCTCCTGAGAGTGCAGGTATCGATCATTTTTCTGACGAAATTGTACAAGCTGGCTATGATCATACAAAGCAATTGGTACGTATCTCATGGAAAGGGCCAGTCGATTTCTCGTTACTTGAGAAAATGATCGAGTTTAATATTTTAGATAAGGCAGAATGCTCGACTTTTTGGCGTTAAATATATACCGTTCGGTTGATTGATTAGTCAATAAAAAAAGCCTGATTTCTCAAGTGAAAGCTGAGAAACTAGGCTTTATTAAATTTATTCTCCTGAACATGATTAATCTGCATTTTTCTTAAACTTATAACGAAAATATAAAATTATTACAGCGTGTTTCCTGATCACTATAAACAGATCAAATAATTTTATTCAGTTTATTGGTACATTTTCCCTTGACGATTATAAATGGAATATGTTACATTCTAAATCGTAATCATTACGATTTAAAGGAAAAGGAGTGTTATCATTGAAAAATTCATTTGCAAAAGGGATAAGTGTATTGGCTATAAGTTCACTACTAGTAGCATGTCAGTCGTTAGATTCATCCGAAAGTGAATCTGCCGCTAAAACAACAACATCACCAGTTACAGAAGCCTCTTCTGAAAGACAAAAGCATGAACACGAACATGAACATAATCATGCACATGATGAAGAAACAGAACAAATTTATAAAGGTTATTTTGATGACAATCAAATAAAGGACCGATCACTTTCCGATTGGGAAGGAGACTGGCAATCTGTGTATCCATATTTACGGGATGGTGCGCTGGATGAAGTATTTAGTCATAAGGCAGAGCAAAAAGGTGACATGACGGCGGCAGAATATAAAGAGTATTATAACGAAGGGTATCAAACAGATGTTGAACGCATTGTCATACAAGAAAAGACTATAACGTTCTTCAAAGATGGGGAAGAATATTCTGGTGAGTATATATATGATGGCTACGAAATTTTAACATATGATGCGGGAAATAGAGGAGTAAGATACATATTTAAACTAGAGCAAGAAGCGGAAGGTCTCCCTCAGTATATCCAATTTAGTGATCATAGTATTTATCCGACTGAAGCTGGTCATTATCACCTGTATTGGGGTGACGATCGCGAAGCATTATTGGATGAAGTCCTTCATTGGCCTACCTACTATCCATCGGAAATGGACGGACATGATATTGCCCATGAAATGATGGTGCATTGAGTTTCGACTTTCGATCAACTTAAGTTAAACGGAGAGAGTTATAGTTTTTAAGTTAACTTGAAAAGGGGAGGGGCCCCTTTTCAAATATGAATCCATTTAATATTTTTCTAATAATATTTATAATAAGTTATAATAAAATTGCCAATAAAATCCCTTCTATCGAACCGTTCAGATAAGGTTTGATTTTCAAGGAGTAAGGAGATATGTATTTTGGTAAAGGTTATCGTTCAGCATGTTGATGCGTTTAGTTCCATTCCAGAGAAAGGCAATCCTGCAGGGGTCGTATTGAACGGCGAGAATTATACAGAAAAACAAATGCTTGCGATCGCCGCAGCAGTTGGATTTAATGAAACAGCTTTTGTCGTTCCTTCACAAATTGCCGACTTTCGTATTCGTTACTTTACACCCGGCCATGAAATAAATGTTTGTGGCCATGCGACAATGGGAACTATCTATGCCCTAAAAACGAATGGATTGCTAGAAAAATCAGCTTTCACAATTGAAACAAATGTTGGTGTACTACCGATAGAGATCCGTGAAGAATATAATCAATTGTATATTACTATGCAGCAGGCGCGACCGCAGTTTCAATCATTCGAAGGTTCAAAGTCTGATTTAGCTGCGGCTATTGGATTAAAAGAAGAGGATATACATCCGGAATATCCGATTGTATATGGCAGCACAGGTATTTGGACGCTAATTATCCCTATTAAAAAGCGATCTAGCTTTTCAAACATGACACCTAACAATAAAGAATTTCCGAATATTTTACAAAAGATGCCGAAAGCTTCTATACATCCCATTTGTATGGAAGTGCGCGATCATGGGAGCAATCTTCATGCCCGTCATTTTTCATCTCCTTATTCGGGAACGATTGAAGATCCAGTTACAGGAACAGCTTCAGGTGTGATGGGAGCGTATTATAAAAAGTATATAAATAAAAATATTAGTTTACCTGCGACACTAATTGTAGAGCAAGGACATGAAATCAATAAAGATGGACGAGTGTATGTCCATGTAAAAGAAAAAGAAGGGGAACTAGACATTTCTATTTCAGGTACGGCTGTTTTTGTGAAAAATATAGAGATTGAATTAGAATAGTTTGTCATAAAGGGAAGAGCCTAACTACAATTTTATGTAGGAAGGCTCTAACGCTTTCCAAAAACAAATGACTGGGAATATTCAAATCAATTCAAAGCAAACAACGATCCATTTTTCTTAACGTACAAAGTGCAATATTTATTCACATTATTAATTAGGGCCACTTACTACCTCAAACATAAAGTTATTGCTAGATCGTTAAAAATTAGTTCTTCATATATTGAACCATCCATTCATCGACTTGTAAGGAATCAATGCTTTGTTCATTTATAATAATATGAAAATATTCGTGAATCTTCTCATCTGCTTTAAGTATATAGTCCGTAACCTTGTCTATTTGATGTTGATTAACCGCCGTTCTTTTTACCCACTCTGGAAATACGTATGTTTTCTTTCTCACCTTTGATTTAATTTCCATTAAATTTGCTTCCGAAAATAAAGGTCTCCACTTTTCAATTGAGAGGCAAGCAGCGTGACTTTCATCTCTCAATCTTTCAAATGTATTCATGAATTTTGCCAGGTGACTTTCTTCAGGAACTACATTATCAATCATTAGAAAAGAACCATTTGGTTTTAGCACTCGGGCAACTTCTTTAACAAATCTGTCCGGATTCGGAAAATGATGGGGAGCAATCCGACAAGTAATTACATCAAAGGTTTGATCTAAAAATGGAAGATTCTCAGCATCTGCAATGACATAAAAAATATTTTGAAAAGAGCTTCCTAAATGTTGGGACGTATTGGCTAACATTTCTTTCGTTAAATCTGATGCAACCACTTGTTTGACATGTGGTGCTAATGCTTTTGCTACATGTCCACCACCTGTTGCAATATCTAATGCAATCCAATGATCTTGAGGTTTTAGCCAATCCACCAGCAATGTAAGGTCTTCCCCTTTGGAATGAGATTCACTTGTTACATATTTATTCGCATTGTTCCCAAATTGTTTAATGACTTTTGCCTTCACATTTTCCTTATCCACTTCAGCTCATCCTTTCCTAACAAGTTTCAACTACATAATTATATTATGATGGACTAGTGGATAAAAATGAAGCATATCAATGTGAGAGCAAATGATCATAAATAGTGTATATATTTGGTGAGATAAGTCGTTCCATTATTATCACAAAATTGGTCTTTGATGTCCAAAAACTCTTTACTATTCAGCTATTTGAAAATAATCGCTCGAAAAGGTGACGGATTATTTATAAACAATGGCTGCTTACACATGGCAGAGGGGAAGGATCAATCCGGTTGTGTGTATGTTTGTTTAAATGTTTCTCCTCATTTTCTTTTATCACAAGAACTCTACGCAATTTATGTATCTCCCTATATTCAGGCGACCAATTTACCTTGCGTTCTTGTCGAAGCACATGCAGTTTGGGGGGAAAATAGATTAAATGCCATTTTAAAAATCAAACAGCTAATTGAGGAAAAAACAGACTACTTTGAAATTGGTATAACTATGCAACTAACGTTAATTTGGAAAAACTTAATATTAAATGGTTTTCAACCAGAATATGTTCAGACAGAAATGGTAAAGTGTGAGCGAATGAAGCAAATGTTAAGTTGGATACACCTGCATTATGATAGGAAAATTATGTTGGATGACATTGCAAGAGCAAGGCAATTGAGTCGCTCTGAATGTTGCCGGTACTTCAAGCGGATTTTAAAAACGACACCGTTACATTACGTGATGGACTACCGAATTGAAAAAAGCCTTGTCCTATTGCAAGAAGCGGAGTCTAATGTTACTGAAGATGCTTATCAAGTCGGTTTTAATAGTACAAGCTATTTTATTGAGAAATTTCGAAAGTCAATGAACATGACGCCATTGGCCTACAAAAAAGATAAAATGAATGATGAATTAAAATAGCAGCTCTATACTAGAAAAACACGTACTGTTTGACCTGAGTGTTTGCAAAAAAAGGAGGGAGAAAATGAAAAAAATTGGAGTGATTTTAGGTATCGTCATCGTTATGATTGGTGTGTTCATATTTGTAAATAAATCATACTATCCACATCTTCCAATCGAGCATTTATCAGCAAAAGAAGTAATTGAAAAACTGGAAGAATCCGATCGTAAAGTAGTGGAAATTGCAAGCGAAGATGAAGCCATTTGGTATATAACAAGAAGCGAAAATCAAGGGATTTCAATCGCTGATGAACAGATTAAAGAAATGATCGGTTCGAAGGGCTGGATTTTTAAGGAGAAAGAGGGCAGCGGCTTATTTTTTGAAAAAGATGGTGAAAGATTAGTTGCTACAACACAAATGTGGACTAAAAAATATGTTATTGTAAAAATTCAAAGCAAATTTTATTCAGCTAATGGATGAATTTTCTTTAAAAACATTTTTTCTTAGTTATGTAGTTAAGGAAATGGTAGGGGGGTTACATAGTGGAATTTAAGGAATTTGGTGACGGTGATGAATTATTACTATTTCTTCATGGTGGTGGTGTAAGTAGCTGGATGTGGGAGTCGCAAATAAATTATTTTAAAGATTATCGTTGTATAACTCCTGATTTGCCGGGGCATGGAGCAAGCAGTGATGAATTATTTTCTATGAAATATACAGTAGAAACATTATGGAGTTTACTCGAACATATAGCCCCAAATAAAAAGTGGAACATTATTGGATTTTCCCTAGGTTCTCAAGTCGCTCTTCAAATGATAAGTGAACGACCAAACGCTTTTAAACGAGCGATGATTAATAGTTCATTAATTATTCCGCAAAAGATAATGAAAATGTTTGTTACTCCGACAATATATTTAACCTACCCCTTGATAAGAAAAAAGAAATTTGCTAAATTGCAAGCGAAAACAATCGGTATTAGCGATACATATTTTGAAAAATATTATTTAGATACGTGTAATATGAGTAGAGAGAATCTAATAAGAATTTTGAAAGAAAATTTAAGTTTTACACTTCCGCCCAATTTAGCTAATGGAAACACTCAGTTCTTATTCACAATCGGTGAGAACGAAAATTGGTTAATGAAGCAGTCCATTAAAAAACTTGCTAGTTTTGGAAGGACTGTAACGATTGAAAACGTAGGACATAATGCACCATTAGAAAATCAACAATCATTTAATCAACTGCTCGATGAACTATTAAGTTATTGATTTAGCGAGAGTGTTTTTAAATTTCCAATCTCCGGGTTAGGTTTCGCCTTTTATAAGAAGGATGCTATTGACTTTAACTGTTGGAGTGGTCGGAGCTTTAACAACAGTATTGCTTTTGTTCTACAAGTAAAATCAAATCACAGCGTTTATGAAAAAGTTGCCAAGCATTCCCCCTTGATTAGTATTTAATTAAAGGGGTGTTTTTGTATGAAAAAACAAATCACTCAAATGAAAACTGGGATCAAATAATGATTGTAATCATGATTGAAAATAAATGGCTATTTAAATTAAGTCTAAAAAAATGACGACATTATTAGAACATATTGTAATTAACGTAAGTTATGCAATTAAAGTTAGTGAAGTGTTGAGCAAAATTTATTGCAAATTTTGATATAGAAATGAAAGAATCATATGTTCAAAGGAGAGGAGATAGTATTTATTTATTTGTTTGTTTGCCACTAGTCGATTGGGGCATATGTGTTCACTTAGGTAACTGGTACCGAATAGTGGGAGGTAGTCGTTGGTTAAAATCTTTGTTGGACATCCTTTTGACTTATGTAACTAATGTAAGTCTTTCGAGAGAATCGAAAGTGATTTATGTACTTCGTTATATTTGACAATAATGATATAGAAAAAGAGGGATGTACAATGAACAATAAAAAGTGGCTATCCATTTTATTGTTCATTGCTTTTTTCATCATAATTTCTCTTCCTACCCCTGATAGTTTGCATTGGCTGGTCAAAGGGCTTTAGGTATATTAGCTTTAGCAGTCATTCTCTGGATGACAGAGGCTGTCGCTTATCCGGTAAGCGCTGCTATCATTGTTTGTCTTATTACCATTTTTATCGGTTTGTCCCCAACAATCGATGATTCTTCACTGCCCTATACGACTCAAGGGGCTTTGAAATTAGCTTTAGGGGGATCAGTTGGATGGTTGGCGGTGCATTATTTATCGCTACCGTAATGGAATTAACAGGCTTGCATAAACGTGTAACGCTTTTTATTCAAGCCCTTCGCTTCGGTAAAAGCGTTCACGACAATGGTTGGGGCATGTTCACTATTTTCTTAGCGTACAAGCTGGAAGTAGAAGGGAAACAACTTGTGAAAATCGATGAGTGGTTCCTTTCTACGAATAAGCGTTCTTGTTGTGGCGTAAACCGATGAAACTATATGAACGCACTTACCGTTGTTCATGTGGATATGTAGCAGATTGTGACTATAATTCCGCAATCAATATCAAAAATGAAGGCGACCCCCTTATTGGCATTAGCATAGAAGTAAAAACTCTTGGAACAAGAGGGTTAGCTCGGTCATTTTTCGTTAGCTAGTAAAAGTAACGATAAGTCGAGAAGCGCCCACTTCAAGCGCCCTTAAGGGTGGGAAGTGGTGGGAGTAGTTCACAATCAGGTCTGCCAATTACAATCATTGGCTATGTTTTAATTATCATTTTCAGTTTAACCTATTGGCGTTGGATCGGATTGCTTTGAATAATGAAGAAAAGGGCATCTTTCAAGAGGAGAAGATGCCTTGTTTTAATTATAGTAACGGTACCGTTATTAATAAGAAGGATTACAGCTATTTTTATAGAATTACACTTAGTAACATTTAAATTTGAGGAGAACGAACAAATGAAAAACATTTTAGTACTAGGCGGTACACGTTTTTTTGGTCGTGAATTAGTAGAGTTACTTATCGAAAACGGACATAATGTTGTCATTATGACACGAGGTCAATCGGGCAACCCTTTTGGTGATAAGGTAGAACATCTGATAGGCGATCGTTCGAATAAGGAGGATCTTGCAAAACTAACGGCAGGACGGACTTTCGATCTTGTTTATGATAATATTTGCTATTCTCCAAATGATGCTTATCAGTTTTGTGAAATATTTAATGGGAAAATTGATAAGCTTGTTTTTACTTCTACACTTTCTACATATGAAATGGATGGAAAGGAAAAAAGCGAGGATGATTTTGATCCATATCATTATCATATTCGTTTCGGTGAAAGTACAGACTTCACATACGGAGAGGGAAAACGTCAAGCTGAAGCAGTTTTCTTAAAGTATGCAAAATTCCCCGTTGTAGCCGTGCGCTTTCCTATTGTAATGGGAGAGAATGATTATACACAACGTTTGCATTTTCATGTTGAACGTATTGCGGCTGGGGAGCCAATTGGATTTTTGAATATGGATGCAGATATGTCATTTATCCAAGCAACGGAGGCAGCAAGATTTTTACATTGGGCTGGCATGTCAAAAGTGGAAGGTCCGTATAATGCAACAGCGAATGGGAAAATTTCATTATCTGATTTAATAAAATTAATCGAAGAAGCTACTGGGAAATCCGCAAAAATCTCTTTAGTTGGAAATGACGAAATTCGCTCACCATATGCGATTCCTTCTTCATGGTATATGACAAATGAAAAAGCAACAAAAGCTGGTTTTTCATTTACTTATTTAGATAACTGGTTAAAGCCATTGATCAAAGAAATCGCAAGCACGAAAGGGTAGGTAAGAATCTCCTTGTCAAACAACATTCAATCTTTTTTATTTGTAAATAACATTTTGCAGGTGCAGGAAATTTACAATTAAAATAGCTCTCACAAATACAAAAGTAGATGGAGAAAAACGACGCGTTTTTTTCCACCTACTTTATTTTATGCTAGTGTATGAATCATCTACATCTTTGACAAAAGACGTTTAGCAATTTGCTGATACTCATCAGGTCCAATACCCGGTGCAAACATCTCAGGAAGATCTTCGAGATCAGGTATTTCATAACCTTCTGGTATGCCTTCTTTCACGATCAGTTGCTCACCATTAGTAGGATTGGTACCTTTCCAAATTTGGCGTATATCTTTGTATTCACCTTCATCATTCCAAGTAAACAAAACATTTCCGAAACCTTGCTCTTCATACTTCCTAGCTGTATCAAATGCACGATTATCTAAATTAGGCAACGGTAGCATCTTGGTCAAATCAGTTCCGGTGGCTATTTCAATTGCTTTTGCATAAGCGAGTATATGAGTACCTCCGCGGACGAGTAAATAGCCGATCATTTCCCTCGCCGTAGGATGATCTGTCATTTCATAAACCCGCATCTTATGAGTTCTAGCACCACATTCCAGAAAAAAATTATGCAATAAATCAAGCACTAAATTCCCGCTGGAAAATACATAGTCACCTCGCCATGGATGCCCCATCGAGTCACCTGGGATAGAAGTCTGAGCAGTGGCTATAAATGCATGCGTATTTCGTTTGTTGACTGCATCTTGAAGCGGTGTAAGGTCGGGATCGGCCGTAAAGGATGTTCCTTTATTTACGATGTTGATCGTGTTTGACACAAGTTCCACATGACCGAACTCCTCTGCCGTAATACTGGCTACCAAATCATAGAAAGGTTTGAATTTCTTTTTTTGTCTAAAATTAAATGATTGAAACATGTAATTATTCAATGTTGACATTTCCCCAAATTTACCACCTAATAATTCCTGAACAGCCGCTGCCGCATTCGCATCTCCATATTCAGGTATTGGAAGATCAATGGCTAATTTATTTACACGTTTAAACATTTTTTCTCTCCCTTCATAAAATGAGTAGCTCTCATACGATTATGCAGTCGTGATCCATACAATTTCCTGTGCTCTAACATAAAAAGGGCTTCCACTTACTTCAATAACAATATGGTCAGGCATAACTTCTGTCAGCGAACCTTGTAAGGGACTTTTCGTTGTATTTACAACAACATTCTTATTCCTAAAATTTAGTAAAGTCTGGTAAAAATAAGGGTCAATGGCACTCACTATATCGACTTTCGATTGTTGATCGTTCATTCATATTCCACCTTTCGATTGAATCATTGTAGTATATGGGAGGATGCGGAAATGTATGTGTAATCCGATGTAGATTGTCTTGTTAATAATTTGTTCAAATGAGACAATTAAATATTCAGAAAGAGAGCCCAATATTGACAAGAAAAGGAGTTACAGGGGGAAGCCTGACTTTTTAATGCGTTTCCTAAAAGATCGGGTATTTTTCGGGCTCCTTACAGATCTCTCCCTAAACAGAAACTGCCGTATACTGAATTCTGTGCTTCAAGAAGAGGAAACAAAAACGGGCAAAAACTTTAAGAAGGAAAAGAAAAGAGGTATAAAATGAATAAAAACATAAAAAGATTAATGTTGTTTAATTTTCTATTTTATTTAAATAATTTCATTGTAATCATTCTTGCGAATGTTTACGGACTAAAGGATATTGCGGCATTATGGTTTTTCAGCCCCTTTATTTTAATATTATTTACTACCTCTGTGATTGAAATGTCAAAGAAGAAGTTAATAGGCTTGACTAAAAAAATGGCCATTTTAGATTTTGTATTAAGGTGCATCGTGTTAATCATTAACTTTCTTTCTATAAGTAGGCTCATTCCTTTTTCTTTTCAAAATATAATCGTCTTCGGGCTCATTTTTATGGCGTTAAATATAGTAATAGAGTGGGTGTTACATAAACAATTAGTTCCTTTGAAACATGCCGACGAAGATTTATTAACCAAAAAAGAAATAAATGAATTATTGGAGCGATCCGATCTAAAATTTAAGTCTCTTGCAGAAAAAGAAGTAATAAACAACAGTTACCGCTCCATCTTTTTTGCAGGTTATTCATATGTATTAATTTTCTTATTAATTGGAGGAGGGATTTTTGCGTTTGAATTTTTTAGTAAAGAATATAGACATATAGTGTTGTTGATCGCTGTTGTCCTTTTAGGTATCTATTTTTATTTAACAAATGAGAAATT
This sequence comes from Bacillus sp. FJAT-50079, assembly GCF_018343515.1. GTDB lineage: Bacteria > Bacillota > Bacilli > Bacillales > Bacillaceae_C > Lederbergia. The sequence continues at coordinate 128,486 of NZ_JAGYPD010000002.1, forward strand.
TATTGCCTTCTATAAAAATGAAAAAAAGCGCCAGAGACTCATTTTTAGAGATAATATCACTTTCATCATTGGCTTATCAATGATTTATATATTGCAAGGCTATATTCATATTGGAACAGGAACATTTAATTTCTTAGGAATTTTTCTTGCTGTCTTATTCTTTTATCCAACATTGAAAACAAATCAACAAATAAGACAGGAATTTCATAAAATAAACAAGAAGTATCTTAGCAAAAGGGTGTAGAAACGAAAGTGGAATTCTTAACTAAATGCAGGCCAGACATCGTAAATGAAAATAAGATTAGGTAGTGGTTGAATGGGAAAGGCAAGTTTTGAAGCAATTGATATAAGTAAAGTATTTGAAGGACGAAGGATTCTTAACCAAATCAGCTTCAGTTGTGAAGATTATACGACTATGGCGATTTGCGGGCAAAATGGGTCTGGTAAAAGTACTTTATTAAAAATTTTAGCCGGAATATATGAACCTACTAGTGGAAAAGTCAACAGGGGAAAGAAAAAGATTGGATATGTACCAGAGCATTTTCCAGAAAACCTACGATTCAAGCTTAAAGAATATTTACTACTAACAGCGGCCTTTCAAGGTTTTTCAAAGCAACAAATTGAAGCAGATCTTTTAGAATATACTACATTCTTTGGATTACAATCATTTGTTAATACACCTTTAAAGCAATGTTCAAAAGGAATGAAACAAAAGGTAGGTTTAATACAAGCGCTTTTGACGAAACCAGATGTTCTTCTTTTAGACGAACCACTTACTGGATTGGATAGCTCAAGCCAAAGAAGATTAATTTCCATTCTAGAAAAACTAAAAAAGCAAGTAACGATTATTTTCACCACGCATGAAGACAAGATGATCGAGAAATTAGCAGATAAGATCCTCTATGTGGAATCTGGAATGGTTTCACGTTATGTACAGACACGAAATGAACAAAAGCTAATAAAGATTACATTTAAACATAAGGATATTTTCACAGAACTACATGCCCTTGATATTATTTATGAAGGGAATACTGCTTTAATAACCGTAGAAGCGGCCAAGTGTGATGAATTATTGCTCGATTTATTACATAAAAAATGCTCGATTTTAGAAGTGAAGGAAAAGAGGTAAGCATGATTGGATTTATTCGTTATCAATTGATTAGTTATGTTCGCTCATTAAAAATGATTCCTCCCCTAACTGTTTTCTCTGTCTGGATATTTATTTTGTATGCATACAGCGGTGTTCCGATTTTAAGCAGCTATGCAGTCTCAAGCATGACGATTTATTTAGTAATGACGTGGTTGGCTATGAGTATTTTTTCACTAGAGGAAGTTAGTGAGAAACATCTATTATTTGTCCAATTGAATAGTAAAATTCGTTATATATGGGGAAATTGGACAATGTGTTTCATTTTTGCATTCATACTTATCCTATTTGTCATTCTTTATCCGATCTGGATGAACAATTTTAAAGGTACAATTTTGCCGATACATATTGGCTTAACCATTTATAGTCATTTCTTTTTAGCTTGGTTTGGAATGTTAGTAGGTACTTTTTTCTCTATTACTTCGTTTTCCACAAGAAAATACGCTTGGCTCTTAGCGATGTTCGTCATTGTTGTATCTATTTCATATGAAGGATTAGTGGAGAAAGTAAGTCTGCTTAAATGGGTACTTCTCTTATTTCCACCAGTTACACATGTGCTTCATTATTTGAATGAAGGTGATGCAGTACAAATCGGGAAAGCTTTTTGGATGCTTGCAACTTGGGCATTCGCTTATTCGGTTCTTGGTACATTTGTCGTATTGCGAATGTTTCTAAGAAAGGAAAGGTAATCATAGCCAAGTTCAAAGGAGGAATTTTCTATGGAGAAAAAGAATTGTAAAAAATGTGGTGGCATACATTTTACAGAAGCGACAGATTTTATGCCTGTCAAACCGACTAAAAGCTCTTGGAAAGGAGCAAACAAAATATATACGTTTTGTTTAGATTGCGGGGAAGTAGATTCTATTAGAATCGAAAATACTACGATTTTTAAAAACGATAATTAGAGGTGATGAAAAAGTGTACTAGTGGGGTTGCTAGTACACTTTTTTATTTTTCGATTTCACTTCAAGTATGGAATTTTTCCTGCTTACTTCAATGCCGTTATAGCTATATCGGGCGATTTTCCTTAATAAATAATTCGAGCAACGGCCATTCGCAGAATTTTGTATATTTTAAACGTTGATTTATTTGATCTTTTTCCGCTATAATTAGTACCAGGTATTAATATTAGGTTATAAAAATCTGTGAGGTGAGCGATATGGTTGGAGCAAGTGTTACTGCAATTGGAACTTATGTACCTGAAAAGAAATTAACAAATGTTGATCTTGAACAAATGGTTGATACGAGTAATGAGTGGATTATTCAAAGAACAGGAATTCGTGAACGGAGAATTACCCGGCCTAATGAATTTACAAGTGATTTATGTGTATCTGCTGTAAAAGACTTAATGCAAAGATACAATAAAACAGTTGAAGATGTAGATATGATTATTGTGGCTACGAGCACGCCAGATTTCTCATTTCCATCTGTCTCAAGCATCATACAGGAGCAATTAAACATACACCAAGCGGGAGCGATCGATTTAAATGCGGCATGTGCAGGTTTTGTTTATGCCTTGCATACAGCACATAGTTTGATTTCTTCAGGTCTTCACAAAAAAGTGCTCGTTATAGGAGCTGATACAATCTCGAAAATTACAGATTATACTGATAGAAGCACATGTATTTTATTTGGGGATGGGGCAGGAGCTGTACTAGTTGAAAGAAATGAAAACTCAGAGGATTTTATCGGATTCCATGTAGGAAGTGATGGAAGTGGTGCACAACATGTATATCGTTCTGGGCTATCAACTCAGGTGAATGGGATTGAGTTGATTGATACTCAATTACTTGTACAAAACGGCAGAGAAGTTTTTCGCTGGGTTGCAAGGAATGTTCCTGATGGTGTTAGACAGATTTTAGATAAAACACAAACGAGTCTAGATCAAGTTGATTGGTTCATTCCTCATAGCGCTAACTTACGGCTGATCGAGCCAATATGCGAAAAATTAGAATACCCAATGGAAAAAACGCTTTATAGTTTGGTGGAGTTTGGAAACACTTCTGCTGCTACCATTCCTCTAGCACTTGACCTGGGAATCCGTGACGGGAAAGTTAAAAACGGCGATCGGGTTCTGATGTATGGATTTGGTTCTGGTTTGGTTCACGCTGGACAGCTTTTACAAATAAATTTCGACGAACAAGTTTCAGCGCCTACACCATTGTAAAGAATTTTGACGTTAAAGAAATGATTACACAATGGAGGTATTGATGTTGGTTGAAGCTTATAAAATATTAGAAGTAATTAGACATCGTTATCCATTTCTATTAATCGATCATATTTTAGAGTTAGAGGAAGGAAAACGAGCAGTAGGTTTGAAATATGTAACCGCGAATGAGCATTTTTTTATCGGACACTTTCCAAATGATCCTGTTATGCCGGGGACATTGATTATTGAGGCATTAGCTCAAATAAGTGCGGTTGTAATGCTGACGAAAGAAGAAAACGAAGGACGATTAGGATTATTAGCGGGGATCGATCAATGTCATTTTAGAAGACAAGTAAGACTAGGAGATCAACTACGCCTCGAGGTTGAAATCACTCGATTAAAAGGGCCGATTGGGAAAGGCAAAGGGGTCGCAACTGTTGATGGAGAAATTGTTTGCGAGACAGAGCTAATCTTTGCCTTTGGAGATTGACAACTACTTATTGCAGGTGGATGATTGTGGAAATAACATTGATAAGACATGGTACATCCAAGTATACTGAAAATAATCGAATCACATGTAAACAGTTTAAAAATTGGGTTGAAAAATATGATGATCATGGAGTGTTTGCGGAAAAATCATATCCATTAGAAACCGTTAATAAAATGGCAGCAGCGAATATGATCGTTACAAGTGATTTAGTTAGGACTGTTGAATCGGCTAAATTATTACATTCTCACATAAACGTTATATCAGCTCTGATGTTTCGAGAAACAGAGTTACCCAATCCAATGACAAATTTTTGGGGGATAAAATTAAATCCAAGTCTTTGGGCCTTGTTTTTAAGATGCCTATGGATTTGTGGTTACTCGCAACAATGTGAGTCTTTCATTAGTGCAAAACAAAGAGCTAAAACGGCAGCCGCACAACTAGTAAAATATGCTAAAGACCATCATACAGTTGTTCTAGTCGGACATGGATTTTTCAATATGTTAATAGCGAAAGAACTCCGGAATATGGGTTGGAAAGGGAAAAGAAAAGCAAGTGCTAAACACTGGGCTTGTACTACATATACATATTAATATGAAGATAGTAGAAGACGGATCGCACCATGTGCCGATTTTGTAAAATTTTAAAAATACAAAACATTTATTCCGCTGTTCGCAAGGAAATAACTCAAACAATTGCCATTATTGGAGATACAGCTATTTAATTGATTGTGTAACAACATTTGAAAGGGAGAATGATTAATGCGCATTTTAGTCGTAGGAGCTGGGGGAGTCGGAGGTTATTTTGGAGGCCGTTTAGTAGAAAAAGGGGAGGATGTAACGTTTCTAGTCCGCAGTAAAAGAAAACAGCAGCTGGAAAAAAACCAACTAGTCATTAACAGTGTAAAAGGAAATTTTTCATTTCAGCCAAAATTAATTACAAAAGCGGATCAAAGCGAGACGTTTGATATCGTTTTATTTTCCACTAAGGCATACCATTTAGAAGAAGCAATAGCTGATTTAAAACCATTTATAGGTGAGAAAACAGTTATTATTCCGTTATTAAATGGCGTCGCACATCTTGCTTTACTAAAAGAAACATTTAGTGATCAGAGCGTGATCGGCGGTCTATGTTTCATCGAAACGACTTTAAACGAGAATGGGGAAATCATTCAAACAAGTGATGCAGACCGCCTTGTCTTTGGTGAGTTAGGGGATCCAAATTCAGAAAGAATACAACGAATTGCGGATGCATTTAGTGGAACAAAAGCAGATTTCACATTGAGCAATCATATTGAGCAAGATATATGGTATAAATATTCATTTATAACGGTTTTGTCAGGAGTAACAACCCTGATGCGTGCTCCAATCGGTCCGATTCGAACAAGTGATGGCGGACAAGCGTTTGTTCGTCAATTATTTAATGAGGTCGTGGAAACGATGAGAGCATTTGGAGCGCCCATCCAAGATGGTATCGTTGAAAAGCAGATGAAAGCAATGAACCAGCTTTCTTATCAAATGAAATCATCTATGCAAAGGGATATGGAAAAAGGTTCACAAATAGAAGGCGATTTTTTACAAGGCTATTTGTTAAAGTTAGCGAAAGAATACAATATAGAAACACCATTGTTGAAAGTAGTTTACCAGAATTTAAAAGTATACGAACAGATGCTGTCAATCTGATCATGCCTTTCTAAAAATACGGACTTGCATAAAAACATCTAATTGAATCGTTCGAATGGAGGAAATCATTTGGATACACTTACATTTTACGGGACAAGCGATGCACAAGGCGTACCGAGATTATTGTGTGGCTGCCACGTATGTAAATCGGTGAAGCCACATAATCATCGAACGCGACCAAGTTGTGAATTTAATATCGATGAACAAACATTTTTAATTGATATTTCACCTGACTTTAGATCACAATTTCAACTTTACAATAATAGCCATATTCCTTCAACGGTGTTAATCACCCATGCACATAATGACCATGTTGCAGGTTTGGGAGATTTTGCTGATTTATGTTATTGGAATAATAAAGAGGTACAAATTATAAGTCCTCCTGACATCATCAACATGTTAACAAACCGCTTTCCTTACTTGGTTAACAGAAAAGGTTTAACTTTTGTAGGCACGGATCAATGGGCTAACAATGGGATTAAGATCTCTTTTCATCGGGTAAACCATGGGATTAAGATCTCTTTTCATCGGGTAAACCATGGTCATAACGGCTACTCTTATGGGATTTTAGTCGCTAAAGAAAATGGATACCGTTGGGCTTACATGTCTGATTCTTTCGATGTTTTGGAGGATCAGTGGCGACCATTTTATCATCTCGATTTATTCATATTTGGAACTTCTTTTTGGAAAGAAAATCAGCCAAGATGGAAAAGATCTGTTTATGATGTGACTGAAGCTTTCGATATTAACAGAATGATCGAGCCAAAAAAGATGATTTTAACACATTTATCTCATGATATTGATATAAAGAAGCGTACGAGGGAGTTACCTAAGAATATGATGTTTGCTTCTGATGGTTTAAAGATTACGCTTAACTAAGCTGAGTATTTAGGCTTATTTATAACGTTTAGTGAAACTTTTCCAAATAGTCCACGTATTATATAAAATGTAAAAACAAAGATACAATAATAAGGTAATTATAATGACAGAAAGAGGTGAAAGAATCAATGTCGAATGAGAATGAGGTTTTATTTGAAAAGGAAAAACAAAATATTCCAAAAGTAAAAGTAGAAAGAAAAGAAGGTGAACCGACTGCAGCTTTTAAAGGGGCTTCCTGGGCGGCGCTGTTGGTAGGTGTCTCAGCTTATCTGATCGGTTTGTTTAATGCAACAATGGAATTGAATGAAAAAGGATATTATTTTGCAGTCTTAATTTTTGGGCTCTATGCATCTGTGTCTTTGCAAAAGGCAGTAAGAGATAAAGATGAGGACATACCTGTTACGAGTATTTATTATGGTATTAGTTGGCTTGCACTTATTATAGCTATTTCATTAATGGCTATCGGTTTATACAATGCAGGAAGTATTGTTTTAAGCGAAAAAGGGTTTTATGCGATGTCATTTGTGCTTAGTTTATTTGCAGCGATCACCGTTCAGAAAAATATTAGAGACACAAACAAGGCGAGAGAAAGAGATTAAGTTAGTTGCTCATTTTAGCTAGTTTAATAATCGGCTTTATATTTTTTTCAGCTTACGTTTTAACCCCGTTCTAAATGTAGATCGGGGTTATCATTTTTTACACTTTTAAATGTGAAGGAGGAGAACGATGAAAACACGAGTAACAGACATTTTTGGAATTAAATATCCGATTGTTCAAGGTGGACTGGCATACCTTGCCTATGCTGATTTGGCGGCTGCCGTCTCGAATGCGGGGGGACTTGGACAAATTACTGCAGCCACATTACGTACACCTGACAGACTTCGGAAGGAGATCCGTAAAGTACGGACGCTTACGAATAAGCCTTTTAGCGTGAATTTTGCAATCGCAAGACATGATGGCCAATACAAGGAATTGCTTGAAGTAGCGATCGAGGAAAAGGTACCAGCCATTTCAATAACAGGCGGCAACCCACAACCTGTGTTTGAGCGAATCAAAGGAGAAAATATAAAAACACTTGTACTTGTATCAGGAGTTAGACAAGCACAAAAAGCGGAACAATTAGGTGCAGATGCAATTATGGCAGTCGGCCAGGAAGGTGGAGGGCATGTAGGACGTGACGATATCGGTACAATGGTACTTATTCCTCGTGTTGTAGATTCTGTATCCATTCCCGTTTTAGCCAGCGGAGGGATAGGGGATGGCCGCGGTCTATTGGCAGCTTTCGCATTAGGAGCAGAGGGAATAGAAATGGGGACTCGCTTTATTGCCACACAAGAGTGTGTTCATGCAAACAAAAAATATAAGCAAGCAATTCTCGCAGCCAAAGAAACAGATACAGTAATAATAAAAAGAACGTTGGGGGCGCCAGGACGAGTGTTAAAAAGCGGATTTACACTGGATATTATTGAACAAGAACAGAATGGCGCAACTTATGAAGATTTACAAACTATGATTAGTGGGAAAGCGAATTGTAATTATATTTATGATGGAAAAGAAATGGAAGGCTTTGGATGGGCGGGACAGGTGATTGGTCTGATCAACGACATTCCAACCGTTCAGGAGTTAATTGATGAAATGGTTTTAACGGCCGATAAAAGATGGGATCAGATAGGAAATATGATCAAAGAGAAGAAGCATAGATAATTTTCCGGTAGTTTCGCAATGTTTAAGTTTGATTTGGTATGCAGGACTTATTTGAATAGAGAACGAAGTCATTATTATCAAAGAGTTTGTAAAAAGAGAGGTTGCTTATATGACGGCTGAGATTATCTTTGCTTCAAATCAATTAGGTATAATAAATGATGACCAATTACAGTCAATGCTTGAAAAATTTAATATGGGTACACTCATTTCATTTAAAAAAACAGCAAATGGAGCGATGGGTCAAACAATGTTTGTTTCATCAACGGAAGGTGAGTTTGTTTTTAAAGGAAATCCACTTTATAAAGGGCAATTGGTTGAGGAAAAATTTTTTATTGAAAATCTCCAGCAAAGAACGAATGTGCCTGTTCCAGTACCATATATTATTGATGATTCTCAAGAATTTTTTGGTTGGAGTTATGCACTAATGCCCCGTCTTCAAGGTGAACATCTATATTCAAAATCTAAACTACATGTAGATGAAAAGCTTGAAATTGCTGAATTGATATCTAAAACAATGGCTGAATTTCATACATGGTCTGTTACCGAATCTGGGGAACTTAATACAGAAAACTTCAACATTACACCCTTTAAGGATACTTATGTCCAATGGCTTTATAAGCGAATCATGTTTTGGCTAGAGGATGCAAAAAAATATTCCATTATAACGTCTGAGGATTTTGAGTGGGTAGAAACGTTATTAGATGATTCCAAAGAATCTTTAGATCGTTTCTCATCACCAACTTTTGTAATGGGGGATTTTAAACCTGGGAATTTCTTAATTAACTTAGGCGATCGTGGATTGGAAATTAGCGGTGTATTTGATTTTACCAATTCCTATTTTGCGGACCCGATTTCAGATTTAATCAAGATGATTACATTTTACATGGATAATAATGAATGGGAGATGGCTAAGCACTTGGTCCGTGTGTATTGCAGTGAATTCAAAGAAAAAGAAGACTTGATAAAACGTATGAAGGTACATATGCTTCATCAACGGATTTTAGATTGGGGCTGCGCAAAAGCAATGAATATGGTTACTTGGGATGATGAATTGCTATTTTCTCAGTGGGTTGAAGGGTACACAGATTCAGTTGCGCGTTTTTTAGAGGGAGAATAATAAACGGTACTTATTATTCTATTGAAACTTTTTTCATCGTATTCCGTAAAATAGATGGTTTAAAATATAAATAATAGGTGACTAGATTATGAAAGCATACTGGGTGAAACAGCTTTGGGTACTTATTTTTTTAGTTTTGCTTACGGTTGTGGCAAATTTTAATATGCTTCAATCATTTTTAACAATAGAGACTACTGGTTTAAAACAACTCGCATTATTTTTAGTCATTTCAATCATTTTATTCGCTTGTAATCAGCTACTTTATAATTACGCAAAAAAAGAGCCACAATTTATGCAACATTCTATTTGGAGTAAAATGTTTATTATTCTGCCCATATGGCTAATGATTTCCTTTGTCATATTTATTACTTTATTTTTTATGACGCCATTGGGGGACATAATGAGTCAATATGCTTGGTCTATGTTTATTGTTATTTACTACTTCTTATTTTTTATGAATCTATTGGTTTTATCGATTGTACATAAATTTATTGATTCACCAGCAAAAATAGAGAAAAAACTGCTCATTACTTGGGCTAGTTCAACTTTGATAGTAGCTATCATTCTCTTCATGTTACCGAGCCTTTAATGATGTAGTGACAAAACTCCCCGCTTCGATTAAAGCTAGGGAGCTTTTTTTAACACCCTAGGGCAGAAGTCTCCTTCCTCAAAATCCGAAAGATGTAGGTTTATTTTAGATCCTTTCACTAGAATATACGTTCTATTTTTGGTATGATTGATATAGGAACGTATGATTGGAGGGATGTAAATGATTCGCTGTATGAAGACTTCATTTCGAGCAAATCAAGAGACTATCAACCGATTATTCGAGTATCGTGTTTCAGGAGAAGTTTGGAACCGCTGTCTTGAACTAGCGAAGGAAACTCATCTGAAAACAGGCAAATGGGTGACGAAAAGTGGGTTACAGAAAGGCACAAAGGGAATGTTCCCTATCCACTCCCAATCTGTACAGGCTGTTTGCCATAAATACCTGTTTGCACGTGATGCGGCAAGGAAAGCAAGAAAGGCAGGTCATCAGACGAAATATCCTTATAAACAGAAAAAACATTTCAATACGAAATGGGCAAACAACGGTTTCAAGCTATTTGAAAACGGAAAGATTGAGTTATCGATGGGGGATTTTGCAGGCAAAAGACAGAAACCATTGTTTATTTGGGTGAAAGAACTGCCGAAGGGACAAATCAAAGAAATTGAATTGATCTTCGACCGAAAACTGATAATCTCGATCGCATATGAAGATGGAAAAGAATCAAAGGAGAATAATTTTACACATCGCGCAGCCATTGATGTAGGTGAAATTCATACGATTGCCGCAGTGGCTGAGAATGGCGAAAACATCATCATTACGGGTCAAAAGGTGCGTTCGATTCATCGCTTACGCAATAAAAAACTCGCAGATCTTCAGCGGAAAATGAGTCGTTGTAAGAAAGGTTCGAGGCAATGGAGGAAGTATCAACGGGCTAAGGTATACATTTTATCCAAAAGCAACAACCAATTAACAGATGCCATTCATAAAACGACGAAACAGTTTGTGGATTGGTGCATTGAAAATGAAGTAAAGGAAGTGGCTTTTGGCGATGTGGACGGTGTTCAGCGACATACATCCCCACGTAAAAAGAAAAAGGTTCGCCGCAGAAAGACGAACCAAAAGTTATCCAATTGGTCCTTTGGTAAAGTATATACCTATTTGACTTACAAATTGGAAGCTAATGGGATCAAAATAGACAAACATGACGAACGGGATACGAGCCAACAATGTCCTTGTTGTGCGAAGAAACGAAAAGTAGCTTCGAGAATCTACACCTGTTCATGTGGATACAGCAATCACCGTGATATTCACGGCGCAGCGAATTTCTTCGCTAAAACATTTTATGGCGAAATCAGAAAGCCTTATTTTAGCCTAAAGCATACAAAGTATCTACGGATCGCCTAACGGCGGGAAGTAGTAGATGGTCTGTTCCGACCCAGTCAATCACCATATTGGCTGTTGCCAAATCTAATTGTTGAGGACAATACCTGTGACTTGTCATAAAGGGGCATGTCACCCATATTCCTTGTTGGTATGAACTCAACAATGTATTTGGAAACCCCCACTTCAAAAACGGGACGTTTTAAGTGGCGGGAGGTTCATATATATTCATGTTTGTGCCGTTTGGTATCTTTTTGCCGTTATTACATTCACGGTTTCAAAAAGCAAGATGGACAATTGGACTGGCATCATTATTTACCTTTTCCATTGAAAGTGTCCAGCTAATCACAGGATTTGGAATTTTTGAGTTGGATGATTTATTTAATAATTTTCTAGGCGCGATCATCGGCTATGGGATCACGATCGGTTTCATGAACATAAGAAAAAAAGAAATAAAGCGATCCGTCGTTTATTTTGCGCCTTTATTGCTAGTGATTCTTATATCCGGAGGCATGTTTGCCTACTACTATTCAAAGGAATTTGGCAATCTTTCCATCGTACCAGCTTATAAAACAAATATGGAAAATGATACGATCACGATTGATGTTCAGCTTGATGAACAAAAAAAGGACAGTTCCGATTTATAAAGCACCAAGCTATACGAAAGCTACCGCGAATGATTTTGTCATCGCGTTTTTTAATAAAATAAATTTGGATGCAGCAGACTTAGAGGTTATTTATTATCAGGATGAAGGTGTCTATTGGCTTAGAGATGAGAATACTTATAATATATGGTTTCATTATTTAGATGGAAGTTATCGTTATAAGGATTTTTCCAGCTTTGATGAGGAACTAAAAGATGCAGATGAAGAAATGTTAAAAGAACACGTATCAAAATTTGGCATAGAGATTCCACAAGCTTCGTCTTTCCAACAAGTCGATACTGGTACGTATGAATGGACGGTCGATAAAGAAGTAAGGGAAAACCATCTAATTGATGGCTTTTTAACGGTAAAGTATTATAACGATAACACCGTGAAGGAAATAGACAATCGATTCATTACTTATGACAAGGTGAGGGATGTTCAAATAAAAAGCGAACAACAAGCCTATAATGACCTAACAGAGGGTAGATTTACATATTACTCTGAAAATAACAACGTTAAAACCTTACATATTACTAAAGTAGAAGTAACCTATCATTTAGATTCCAAAGGCTTTTATCAACCTGTATACGCCTTTCATAGTATTGTAGATGGATTGGAAACGAAGATCTTATTACCTGGAATGTAAGAAAGATTAACTCCTTCAACGGGTTTGTTAGTCGCACGATTAATTAAAAATGAGGATGGGTGTAGGATGAATATTTCTAGAGAATTTGAAGTTGAAAAACTAAAAAATGAAAAAAGAGAGTTTTTTAGTAAAGACACCCTAAACATATTAAATGGTCAGGCAATGTATGAAGAGTTTAAAGAAAAGAATTTAATGGGGGATTCTGATTTTGCTCCATTTAATGAAGCGATGTGTGTAAATGCGACTACGAAAGAAGTTTTTAGTAAAGGGTTTATAAAAACACGGGCATTGGGGCATCATGAATCTGTTGAAAATTATATCAAAAAAGTAATAGATCCATTAGCTAATCTATTTAATAAAAAATATAAGTATATCGTTTTATGGTTTGGTGAAGACATGTTTTGTCAAATGAACCTCCTTACACTTCTTTCCTATCTTGAACAGTCTAGCTTTGATGGCAAAGTGTTTTTAAACAGCTTTAAAGAGGATGAATTTAAAGTAAGTCAATTCGAATTGACATTAGGCAACTATGCTTCCGTATACAATGAAGTTTTGGTAAATCGTCAAAAACCGTCAAACGGTCTACTCCCAGTAATGGATCAAGCAATAGACATATATTTAGACATGTTAAAAGAAAATAATGAAGTAGTAAAATATATTTCTGAAAATAAAGATTTACCAACAACAGGATTAGTTAACAGGTTATTTCAATTGTTCCCAGCGATAGGATATGGGGATTCACAATATATAGAGATTATTAATAAAACTAAATGAATGGCAAGTGAACATCTTGTAAATAAAATGAATCGATTGAACTAAACAGAGCTTTGGGATGTTAAAAGAACCCTTAAATGTTTGAATAGGGATGACACTTCATCTTATTTATTAGGGCTTCTTTATTGGAGGGAAACTTAATTTGATCATATCGAATCATCATGGTGGCTTCTATCACTGTGTCTTGGATGTTCTTAAAATCCCTCTATAAAAGCTGTGGCGGTAAGATATATGAATGTGAAGACTGTTCAGGATGCCCACTTCGTTCATCTTGTACGAAATCGAAAGAAGAAAACAATCGAAAATTAATGGTGAATGAGAAATGGGAACAACAAAAAGAATATGTGAGAGCGAAGCTTTCAGAAGAAAAAACGGGTAGCCTTTACCGTCAACGTAAGATTGACGAAGAACCAGTTTTTGGATTCTTGAAGGCTAATTTGCGTTTCACTCGATTTTCTGTCCGAGGTAAATCGAAGGTTGAAAACGAAATGGGGCTCGCATTAATGGCCGTGAATTTAAGAAAATTCACGGCCAACAACTAGTGTAGTATGCAAATTAGAATAAAGAAAAAAAGAAGGAAATTGAGTACACTCAATTTCCCTTTTTTCTTTATTTGAAGCTAGTTATGTCCCAGCCTTCTTAAATTGGAATTTAATTACTTAACATTATACCTATACTATTCGGCTGTTCTTCTTGTCGTATATCACAACGGTTACAATTGAAACAAGAACAATCACAGTATTTGCGGCAATGGTTCCCGCCCAAGTCATAGTCATGGTGCCGAAGATGGGGGATGCCGCATTGAACATGGTGTGGAATAATACGCACATAAACACACGGCCTTTTCCTGATATTTTGTAGATTGCCCCGTTGAAAAACCGAAATGCAATGAGTTGAACTGCAAACATCCCAAAGTTAATGAGTCCCTCTCCGTGATTCGTCCCCGGAATGAAAAAGAGAGGGATATGCCATAAAATCCAAATGATTCCTACAAAAAAAGAAGACAAAACAAAACCGTATTTTTTGTCAAGCTCAGGCTGCAATATGTACATCCAGCCAGCTTCCTCCAAGCCACCGATTATAAGATTACCAAGCAGGGAAAGGAAGAACGTATAAAATGGAAGCACCATTTCCGTGCGGCCTGAAACTGCAATATGTATCAAAAAATACAGTGCAAGTCCTGCAACAACAAACAAATAGAGAGATATGCTATTTTTGGCATAAAAAACAGTTTTCAACCATTCCTTGAAACCTGCTATTTTGTTATTTTTCTTCAGAACGATATATGAAGCAATAGCGGGCGACAAAATATAGATTGCAAAAGGGATATTCATCCCGAATTGCTGTAACGAGTGAACCCAATTGTGAACCGAATATCCGAATTGCCCAAGAGCAATCAAAGCACCTGACACAAGATAGGCTATGCAAAATGTCAGCATCGTAAATTGTACTGTGATTTTTTTGTCTATCACGATTTCTTCACCTCACATTTTAAAGTATACATTAAATTTTAACGGATGGACGCTTTGACTTTTATCACCTAATGTTTGCTTTCTGCCAATTCAAAGTTGCGCTCCGCACAAAATATAAATAGCCTACAGTTACAACTACTAAACTAAATTCTGATTTATTCAATTACAGCAGAGATGGATTAAAAAGGAGGCACTGCATATTTATTATCACAACATGTGCTTCAAGATATAAATGACTTTGTCTACAGTCTGAGATCCTAGCAATTCGTTTTGCTAGGATCTTTTATGGCTTATAGAGTTAACAATAGTCAGGTGCTACCAATTCGACCTTAATTCGATCGGGATCTTCAAAGTAAACAGCGTATTGTTTCTCTCCTCCAGCATATGGATGTTTGTTAGTATAAAGGATTTTTATTCCCCTTTTTTCTAATTTGCTTGTCATATCATCAACCTGTTTGCGTGAGCTTGCATGAAATGCTAAATGGTTAAGACCTACTCGACAGCGATGGTAGGAGATATCAAGAAATCTTTCCTCCGCTTGCACAAAAACAATATAAGTTTCGCCTATTTTCCAGCTCCGCCCACTTTCCCATTCCTGATAAAGGCGATAACCTAATTCCTCTAAGAACCACTCCCAAAAATCAATCGTTCTTTTTAAATCAGATACGTATATTTCAATGTGATGAATAAGCCCCTGTGACAATGGATACCCTCCCTATGGTTATACAATTTTAAAACTTCTACTTGTATAGATTGTACCAGACGATTAAACCGCTGTGTTCCCATTTTAATTTAGCAGGAAGGATTAGAAGAAAGGAACACATTGTTCTACATTTTTCGAACGTTGAGCTGATAGTATGGCAATGAAGGCTAGTTCACCAACCCTATGTATGAAGCGTAAAAATGAAGGATTATTTAAATGTTCAGGTGAACGAAACATTTTCTATTTGTTTTATTCATCAAGTTTGATAAACTCGTGTATTATTAGAGAGCTTCAATATTTCCTAAATTTTCAGATTGTATAGTTAATGATAGGCTAGTTTGTTTCAGATAATATAAGGGTGGGAGTAAATATGTTAATAAAGCCAAAGAAATTGCAAGCAGGGGATCGTGTTGCAACAGTAAGTCCTTCATGGGGAGGAGCAGGTGATCCAGAACTTAGATGGCGATATGAACAAGGGGTAAAGAGATTAGAAGAAGTGTTTGGATTAAAAGTTACTCCAATGCCGAATAGTTTGAAAGGTGGAGACTATCTTTATAAAAATCCACAAGCTCGTGCGGAAGATTTGATGTCGGCATTTAAGGATGAAAGCATTAAAGCAATTTTTGCAAATATTGGCGGTGAAGATAGTATCCGCTTGCTACCTTATATTGATTTTGATGTAATACGTGAAAACCCAAAAATTTTCATGGGTTATTCTGATGTGACCATTTCGCATTTATTTTGTCATAAAGCAGGAATTTCTTCTTTTTACGGCCCAGCGATTTTAACCGACTTTGCTGAGAACGTTCAGATGGATCCTTATACAATTGAAATGATCAATCGAACCCTCTTTTCAAATGAGATAGTTGGTGAGATACAACCGGCTAAAGAATGGACAAGCGAATTTTTAGAATGGGCTGAAGAGAATAAGAATTTGCGGCGGACAATGCGGAAAAATGCAGGCGTTGAAGTCCTTCAGGGATCAGGAGTAGTACGAGGACGATTGATTGGGGGATGTATCGAAGTACTAGAATTTGCAAAAGGAACAGAACTTTGGCCTGATAAAGAATATTGGAAAGATACGATTCTTTTCTTTGAGACATCTGAAGAAAAGCCGAAACCCGAATTGATTAAGTATTGGCTACGAAATTATGCCATTCAAGGCATTCTACAAAATGCGAATGGAATCATTTTTGGTAAACCACAGGACGAAAAGTATTACGACGAGTATAAAGTAGAAATACAAAAAGTTATGAAAGAATTTAATTTGGAGGATCTGCCGATTTTTTATAATCTGAATTTTGGTCATACCGAACCGAAATTTATTTTGCCATATGGAGCAATGGCAGAATTGAATTGTGCTAAGAAAACTTTCACCATTTTAGAAAGTGGAGTGGAATAATTCTTTTTAGTAAGATCTGTCCAAAAAGAGCACGAATAATCAGGTATGATGAATTCGTCGTTGATAAACTACTATTGAAAGGAGGAGGTTTCTTATCGAAGGACTGCAAAATATGCTAAATAGCATCGAACATATAGAAAGGAACTTAGACAATGAGCTTGTAATTGAAGATGTTGCTGCAGTGGCGTTCATGTCTAAATTTCACTTTCAGCGAATGTTCAAGATGTTAACTGGATATACCGTAAGTGAGTATATCCGAAATCGTCGGATGACAGTTGCTACGCAAAAGCTGATTCATTCTAAATCTAAAGTAATTGACATTGCAATGAAGTATGGATACGAGAGCCCGGAATCTTTCACAAAAGCATTTCGAAAAGTTCATGGGATTAGTCCATCTGACGCAAGGAAAAAGAGTACCTCCTTGAAGGCATATCCGAAACTTTCCTTTCAAATTCAAATAAAGGGTGATGTGGAAATGGATTACAAGATTGTAGAAAAAGACAGCTTAAAAGTGATAGGAAAGAGCATCCGAACGAGTACAATTGGGGGGGAGAACAACCGAAAGATCGCTGCCTTCTGGATGGAATCGAATCAGAACGGATTTACAGAACATTTGGCTAAAAACTGCGGACCACTTGGATTAATAGGGATTTGCTTAGATTTTGACAAAGAGCAAGAAAATCTAACGTACCTGATCGGCGCGGAAAAAAATATTGAACAAATCCCAGTTGATTGGGAAGAAAGAGAAATCCCAGCTGCAACATGGGCTGTTTTTCCAGTACATGGGGCTATGCCTGAAGCAATGCCAAGAGTATGGGGGAGGATCTTTTCCGAATGGTTTCCATCAACTGGATACGAACATGCAGGTGGACCTGAAATGGAAGTATATTTAAGTGACACTGACCCCTATTCAGAGGATTATTATAGTGAGATATGGATCCCGGTTAAAAGCAAATAAAAGGCAAGCGTAATAACAACTTTTAGAAGGACAAAAAAGCTTCTTAGGGAAGTATGATCATTAATTATAACTTCATATCTAGTTTTCAGACTATAATCCATTTTGATAAATATTTTCACGAAATGGATTATTTTTTTCTGCAAACCTTTTTAAACCACTCAAATAAAAGAAAGTCGATTCCTCTATCTCACTGCTAAATCCCCTGTTCGAAATGACTATAAAAACTTTTCAAATATAGTATTTCATCGGTTTATAAGAACATTACTAAAAATGAAAAGATCAAGGCTGATAAATGAATTGAATAACGATTTCATGTGCATGATCTAAATAGTACACATCTTTTCACCTATGTGTGAAAAAGTGTGTATTAATTTATCTTATCATTGTTCCTATAATAAAAGCGCAGGTTGAAAATGCTTACCTACTAGAATGAAGGAGGAGAATGATATGGGTAATACTTGGCTTGGTTTAGATGGAAAAGTCGCAATTGTAACCGGTGGTGCTTCTGGCATTGGATTAAATATTTCTAATGAACTAGTAAAGAATGGGGCAAAAGTTGTTGTTGCTGATTTGAATGGAGAAGAAGGACAACAAGCGAATGGCTCATATTTTCTGAAGTGCGATGTAACAAAAAAGGAAAGTGTTGATCAAACTGTAGCTAGAACGGTTGAATTATTTGGTTCAGTAGATATTCTAGTGAATAATGCAGGGGTCAATCTTCCTCGTTTATTGGTTGATGATAAAGGCGAAAGACCAGAATATGAACTAAGTGAAAAAGATTTTGATTTTATGGTGGCAGTCAATCAGAAAGGTCCATACCTTTTTGCACAGGCATCTGCTAAAGAAATGTTAAAACATAATAAAGGTATTATTATTAATGTTTCTTCTGAAGCGGGACAAGAAGGTTCAGCGGGTCAAAGTTGCTATTCTGCTACAAAAGGCGCGGTCATTGCATTTACTCGTGCATGGGCGAAAGAATTAGGAAAATACAATATACGTGTTGTCGCGATTGCCCCTGGAATTCTTGAAACAACTGGTTTAAGAACAGATGCTTATAATGAAGCATTGGCTTACACCCGTGGTGTGACAGTAGATGGTTTATCAAGTGATTATAGTAAATCCATCCCACTTGGAAGAGAAGGGAAATTAACTGAAATAGGCGATCTTGTTTCTTACCTCGCTTCTGACCGATCTAGTTATATTACTGGAACGACCATTAACATCTCGGGCGGAAAATCACGCGGATAACCTGTAAGGAAAAGAGGCAGATCAAAGCCTTAATGAATCGCCAGTGAAAAGGTTGTTCAAATGACTGTATTTCTTTGAGCGCTGCATGATTACTGGCATTCAGTTCGATTAAGAGGTGACGAAATGTCTAATATGATACTAAGTGATAGAGTGGTCCAAATCATTGAGATAGCTCGAAAGAAATCCTACAGTTCCCTTGATGATCTGGCTGAAGGATTGGCAGTGAGTACAAGGTCGATCCGCAATTATATTAAGCAGTTGAATAATGATCTGATCGGAATTGTCTCTTTAAAAAATGAAAAAGGGAAAGGCTATTACTTGCATGTTTTGGATGAGCCAATGCTTCAGTCCTTGCTTGAAATAAATAAATCAGACGAATTGCTTGATTCACCAAAACGCAGGATGGCACTGATTATTGATCGATTGATCAATAGTGAAGAGATTTATACTTTAGATGATTTGGCCTTTGAAATGCATATGAGCAGAACGACTTTAATTAATGAATTGAAAAAGTCGTCTGTTTCCTTGAAGTCGTATAACTTAATCATTCAAGGAAAGCAAAACAAAGGGATGTATTTAAGTGGAAAGGAACTCGACCTGCGATTCTTTCTCTTAGATAACATATACGATTTATTGTATGACTCATATCCAATTGACCCCGACATCATAGAAGAGATTGTAAAGATTTGCATTCAGCATGATTTGGAATCCACCACGCAAACAAGATTATTACAATTTATCATCGTAATGTTGGATCGGCTTTTAAAGGATCATCCACTAACGGAAATGGATGAGAAGCATAAAAAGTTATTGGATTCAAAAGACTATGAGATTGCATTAGAAATCGTTCATGCGATCGAAAGTCAGCTGCCAATCAAGATTCCTCAGCTTGAAATTTTGTTTATTACCATGCCGATTGCGGGGAGAAGAACGCCAACAAATAATCGAACAATGGCTAATATCGTGATTACAGATGATATAAAAAACTTATTAGAATCAATTGTTGAGCAGGTGGGATTTAATAAGGAAATTATTAAGGAAAATGAATCCTTTTTTACGGATCTCCAATATCATCTAACCTTCATGATCAACCGTTTGATCTTTGGTTTGCGCTTAAAAAATCCTTTGCTCGCTGATGTAAAAGAGAAATACCCTGTCGCTTTTAAAATGGCACAAATTGCCGGTCAAGTAATTGAAAATAAGTATGAACTTGAAGTGACAGAAGATGAGCTCGGTTATCTAGCTTTCTATTTTGGCGTCTTTATCACGAACAATGATGTCAAGGTGAAACGATTTCAAAAAGCAGCCATCATTTGCGGAACTGGAAGAGGTACGGCTAAATTGGTTGCTATTCAATTGGAACGGATTCTCAATCAAGATACAGAGATCCACCTATACTCGGAACAAGAGGTGACGAAGGAGCTTTTAGCTCAGTATGATATCGTCTTTACGACGGTGACATTACCATTTGAAATGAGTACTCCATTCATTATGATTAGTGAAATTTTTAATGAAAAGAGTGTTGAAAGAGAAATTGAAAAGATTAGCTATATGCAAACATTTAAGATCCAAAATGGAAGTACTCATCATTCCATCTTAAAAAATCTGGTTACGAAAGATAAACTCTTCATGTTGGATAGTACAAATAGCTATCACGGAAATGTAAGAGAAATGATTGATCATTTAGTCCGTACAGGCTATCTCGATGCAGGTTTTAAAGAACGGTTAAAAGAGAGAGAAAATAAAGGATCAATGGTTTTTGATCATTATATTGCTTTACCACATACGTTTAATTACCAATCTTCTTCCATTGAGCTTGCAATTGGTATCTTTCCTGAAAGCGTCATCGCGGATGGGAAGGAAATAAAACTTGTCTTCCTTCTAGGATTACCAGAACAACAATCG
This sequence comes from Bacillus sp. FJAT-50079, assembly GCF_018343515.1. GTDB lineage: Bacteria > Bacillota > Bacilli > Bacillales > Bacillaceae_C > Lederbergia. The sequence continues at coordinate 149,336 of NZ_JAGYPD010000002.1, forward strand.
GACAACATCGAGCACCTAATTGTAAAAATCTATGATGAAATTATTCGTATCGCTAATAATAAGAAGTTAATTAACGTATTGGTTCGTGCAAAAGGTTACGATGATGTGATGAAAATTCTAGAAGAGGGAAGTAGACCGTAGGAAAAAGATGAAAGCGGTATTCATGAAAATGGTTATAAGGATTTGCTGATTTACATGAAGTGACGGGGAACAGCTATCATACCACCTGTACAATCAACCATTGTATTAGCTTTAGTTCGCTTACTACCTTTATCACAAACGAAGACACTGCTCTTTCATCATTTGAATCATAAATAAATTTAAGTAAAAGGGATGAAGAGATGATTTGGTATTTAATTATATTAGTTGGTATAGCGTGGCTTGTGCAGAGTATACTCGGCTTTCTTCAAATCAGGCATTTTAATAAGAAATATGCTGAAATGAGGTCAATGGGGCGAGTGGCAATTGGAAAAAGGACAGGGAAGCTGCGAGCAGGTACCGTAGTGATGTTTTGCATTGATAAAAGAAATAAAATTTTAAAAGCAGCAAAAATGCAGGGGGTTACTGTTTTTTCACGTGTAAGAGATTTAAAGGGCTTCGAAGGAAAATATTTATTGAAAATTTCGGAGGAAGACTTTAAAGGCGTGGATCAGTTAACTAGACTAGCGATTGCTGATGCCTTAAGAAGTTATGACATTATTTCTAAAGGCGGGGAGCTTAAAGTAAAAAAAGGATGGATTGATTATCTCATTCCTAAAAAGAAATAAGAAAAAGGTGAAATAATGGATACAGTTATAAAATATGCTGAAGGATTTATGAATTTATTTCGACACGGTGGAGAGGTTTTTGTGGACCTTGTTACTGGAATTGTACCACTTTTAATTATGTTATTGGTTGCAATGAATGCGTTAGTTCGTTTTGTGGGTGAAGAAAAAGTAGAAACACTAGCCAGAAAATCAGGGAAAAATCCTTTTACTAGATACTTTGTCTTACCTGTTATCGGAACATTTGTATTGGCAAATCCAATGACATTATCACTGGGAAGGTTTCTGCCGGAAAAGTACAAACCAAGTTATTACGCAGCAGCTTCATATTCATGCCATACGCATAACGGATTATTTCCACACGTAAATCCCGGCGAATTATTTGTATTCTTAGGAATTGCGGCTGGAATCACTAGCTTAGGTCATGACATCACAGAATTAGCCCTTCGTTATTTCCTAGTAGGTATTGTGACAAACTTCTTAAGAGGTTGGGTAACGGATTTAACAACAGCATATGTAGCAAAACAACAAAACGTAAAATTAAAAGATTCTGTTCAATTATAGGCGGTGGGAAAAATGACAATATTTCAATCAATTAAAGTATCAAAAGGTTCAGGTGGCTTTGGTGGTCCATTAGTAATAACGCCAACAGCTGAGAAAAATAAAGTTGTGTACGTTACTGGCGGTCAAAGACCAGATATTGCAGAGAAAATTGCCGAACTTACTGGATGTGAATTAGTCGATGGGTTTAAAACAAGCGTGCCAGAGAATGAAATGGCGTGTGTGATTATCGACTGTGGCGGAACGTTACGTTGTGGTCTATATCCTCAGAAACGAATTCCAACGATTAATATTATGCCAACTGGTCAAAGTGGACCACTTGCAAAACATATTACGGAAGATATTTACGTTTCTGGAGTAAAGGTTGAAAATATTCAGCCGGCTGAAGCAGCTGCTACTCCTCAACAAGCTGCTACGCCAGTAAGCGAGGAAGAGAGCAAACCAGAAGGAAAGTATAGTACAAATAAGAAAATTAGTGAGCAAACAAAACCAAAAGGCTTCATGGCAAGAGTCGGAATGGCTATGGGGTCGATTACAAACGTATTTTACCAAGCTGGACGCGATGCAATCGATACAGTTATTAAAACGATTCTTCCATTTATGGCATTCGTTGCTATGCTCATTGGAGTTATTATTGAAACTGGTATTGGCGATGTCTTTGCGAAATTCTTATCACCATTTGCTGGTTCAATCTGGGGACTTATCGTTATCGCGTTAGTATGTTCATTTCCACTTTTATCCCCATTCTTAGGACCTGGTGCAGTTATTGCACAAGTAGTAGGAACACTAATCGGTGTAGAGATTGGAAAGGGAAATATACCTGCACACTTAGCATTGCCTGCATTATTTGCGATAAACGCTCAAGCTGCGGCTGACTTCGTTCCAGTAGGTCTAGGATTGGCAGAAGCAGAGGTTGAAACGGTTGAAGTAGGTGTTCCATCCGTCCTCTATTCAAGATTCTTAACAGGTGCACCAACCGTTTTTATCGCATGGCTAGCAAGTTTTGGATTATACGATAGTTAACTATTAAAAAGTCTATACAGAATTCCATATCCTGTATAGACTTTTACAGAATATCGATAAAGGAGAGTTTATGATGTCTAACAAATATGTAACAAAGGTGAATAAAATTGGTCCATCAGTAGCAGATTTCCTCGGCGAGAAAATGCTAATCCTTTTTGGGGAAAACGCCCCAACTGAGTTAGCCGAATATTGCTTATTAATTGATGTGAACAATGTTGAAGGTGATATCGAAGCTGGAGACACACTTCAATTGGGGGAAAACAAATATACAATTACTGCTGTCGGCGATGCTGTCAAACAGAATTTAACATCACTTGGTCATATCACATTAAAATTTGATGGATCTCAAACACCAGAATTACCTGGAACACTTTACTTAGAAGATAGTGATATTTCTGACGTTACAACTGGTGATCTCATTCAAATCTATTAGAAATGAACAAATCAATGATCGGCTTAACTTTTGTTAAATCCATGAAAAGGGGTAACAAAAGTTAAGCTATTATAATATACCCATTAGAAAAGGAGAGGAAGCAATGCAACTCGTTATTGATTCAGCTAATATTGAAAAAATAAAGGAATTGAATGAGTATTTTCCGATTGATGGAGTAACGACAAATCCTACGATTATCGTTAAAGAAGGAAGGCCTTTCCTGCCATTATTAAAGGAAATAAGAGATGTGATTGGAGAAGAAAAAGAGCTATTTGTTCAAGCAGTAGCTGAATTAGCGGATGATATAGTTAAAGAAGCTCGTTATATGAATAAAGCAATAACTGGCAATGTGATCGTGAAAATTCCTGTAACTGCAGAAGGGATAAAAGCGATAAAATTGTTAAAAGAGGAAGGAATTCGTACATTAGCTACGACGATCTATACACCAATGAGTGCCTATATGGCCGCAAAGGCAGGTGCTGAATATGTTGCACCATACGTCAACCGAATTGATAATTTAACGGGGAATGGTGTAAATGTCGTATCAGAAATAACGCGGATTTTTGCCCAACATCAACTTTCTTGCAAAGTATTGGCAGCAAGCTTTAAAAATGTGCAGCAATTACATGATGTTTGTTTAGCTGGTACTCATGGGATTACAGCTGCTCCAGAATTAATCGAGGCCATGATTGTAAATCCTTCCGTTGAGGCAAATGTGAAGCAGTTTAAAGAAGATTGGATCAACCAATATGGGAAAGAAAGCGATACTCTTATTTCCACATTGTAATAGATCAAGAAAATAAAAGTAGAAGGTGATTAAATGGTAAAGGCAATCGTTTTTGATTTTGATGGACTTATCATCGATACAGAGTATGCACTTTATAAAGCATTTTGTCATTTATTACAGATAGATGATCAGGATCTTCCAATTAAAGAGTATGCTTCATTTATCGGAACGGACTCCGTAGCTCTTTATGATTATATTTGTGAAAAATCGAATGGAACGTTGTCACTGGAAGAAATAAAGGAACAATCCTCGATCCTACATAAGGAAAATCTAAAATTGCCAATTGCACGAGATGGTGTGGAGGATTATTTAAAAGCAGCGAAAAGCAAGGGATTGAAGATAGGACTTGCATCAAGCTCGAATAGGGAATGGGTCATGTACTTCTTAAAGGAATTAAATCTTCTCGAATATTTTGATGTAATTCAAACACAGGATGATGTAGAGAAAGTAAAACCAGATCCAGCTTTATATCAGAATGTCATCAACCATTTTGGGATAGATCCCTCTGAAGCAATCGCATTTGAAGACTCTGCAAACGGAGCGAAGGCAGCCGTCGCGGCGGGATTAAATTGTGTCATTGTTCCGAATCAAATTACAGAGAATCTACCATTCGAGCGTTACACTATGAGATTAGCAAGTATGAAAGAAATCGAGCTTTCCGCAGTAATCGATCATGTAAAATCGATGAAAGTAAGAAACTAAACTGAGTGAAAGAATAATATAAGTTACAAAAAGCTGTCTAGATTTTCTAGGCAGCTTTTTGTATAGAATTCATTTAAATTCATTTTATATTCTCCTTTGTCTTTTTATCCGTATAATGATCGTATATCCATTTTTCTGTTAATTAATTGATGTATGTTTTTAGTGATTGAAGTCAGGAAGAAATTACAGATAGCAATAACATTTTTAGGAATAGGTTTTATTTTAGGAGTGATCGGAATATGGTAAGGCCCTATTGATTTTTAGCGCTTTTTGCTTGCGGTAAATATCCATCAAAAAGGTAGAAAATAAAAGTAGATGATGAGATTAATTAATTCAGAGCATGTAGTAAATCAAAATTCGCGGCACCATTTTAGCACTTAAAATAGCGTATTAGAATCGTAACTAAATCAGTATTCAAAAACGCACAGATGATAAAAAACTGTGCGTTTTTGCTCTTGAGAAACTAACTTTAATATATCTTTTTTCATGTTATTTTCCTCTTTCGAGTGGCATCCGTTTAAGAAAAGTAATGCGGTCATCAAAAAAAAGCTTTGCTATTTTCTTCATGTTAATACCTCACTGAATCCTTTTTAATTTTTTGCTTTTTTCACATTTGGAACATTCATCATAACGACACCAAATATAATGGATAAGATACCTAGAACAACCCCTAGATTGATTGGATCTGAAAAGAAGATAATCCCTAAAATCGCTGTTAAAGCTGTGCCAACACCTGACCAAATCGCATAAGCAATGCTTAGCGGGATAAATTCCAGTGATTTGCTCAAAAAATAAAAGGCTAAACCGTATCCTATTATTACTCCGATCGTTGGCAATATAACGGTAAATCCATTAGATAATTTTAATAACATCGTGGCGATGATTTCTGTCGTAATCGATATGCTTAAAAATATAAATCCCTTCATTATTAACCTCCTACATTCCATTATTTAGGAGGACGACGCCACCGATAATAAATAAGATGCCGAGCGCTTTTTTGAAATGGATCGTCTCTTTATAAAAGATGATGCCAATAAGAGCCGTTAAAGCTGTTCCGACGCCTGCCCAAATCGCATAGGCAATGCCGAGTGGCAATTCTTTCAAGGAAAGCGAAAGTGTATAAAAAGCAACTCCATAACCTAATGCGACACCGATTGTCGGTCCAATACGTTTAAATCCATTCGTTAATTTTAGAAGAGAACTTCCAACCACTTCTGAAATAATTGCAATAGATAGCCAAAGAAATCCCATTACTGTTGCTCCACAATAAATGATTTTAAATAATTAAGCGTCTGATCCACTTCGCTTTGAGTTGGTGCAGCCAGTTTGAATAATTGATTATAATATAAACCGTCCAATGCAAACCGCACGAAGAGCTGTTTTTGTTGATCAATTGTGTCATGATCTTGATAGGATAACAGCTGCTGATACATTTGTGACAATTGTTGTTTAAGTTCATCAGGAAGCGTCGTTTGAGCAAGCAATGCCACGTTTACTTCCGCATTGGCTATTAAGTCCTCTTCTGTTAACTGGATAAGGGCCAGTGTATAACGGTAGGAACTTTCAGGTAACTCGGCTGCGATTTCTAAAAAGCGCTGCTGCATCTTTTCAAAAATATACGTGGTTAAGCTGTTCAACAATGCTTCTTTTGTTGGAAAATGATAAAGTAATCCACCTTTGCTCATGTTCGCCGCCTTTGCCACGGCATCTAACGTCAAAGTCTCTAATTTATCATCCATTAATAATTGCTTTGCCGTTTCTATTAATAGAACTTTTTTATTTGCTCTTTTCGTCAAAAGAACCACTCCTTTAACTGACCGTCTGGACGGTTTTATTTTACCTTTTAAAAACATCATTGGCAAATTGTTTAGCTCTTGATTATATTGATGATATCCAGATGCGGAGAGGGACGATAAAATTGAAAAATGTATTAATTAGAAGACCTAGGGTAGACGAACAAATAAAGTTACACGAGTTTTTTAGAATAGTAATAACCGATACATTTTTAAAAGAGGGAATTGAAGATATGCTAGATGATATAGAGGAAGAAATAAAAGTTAAGAAAAACGCTCTAAAAAGGGATTTAGACAGTGAGGGGGAAGAGCGATATTTCTTAATTGCTCTAGATGGACAAAAAATAATTGGGTCGATCGAATATGGCCCGGTAAGTTCACTTATCAATCATTGTACAGACCATGCATTAAAACAATTAAAGGAAGTCGGGACCGTATTCGTGCATCCAACCTATCAAAGGCAAGGAATTGGCAATCAATTATTAGATCGAATGTATTCAACTTTAAAAAGGAAAGGCATAGAAGAATTCTGTTTAGATTCAGGATATAAGCATGCTCAAAAAATATGGAAAAAGAAATTTGGAGAACCAGATTATTTATTAAAAGATTATTGGGGAGAGGACTTTCACCATATGATCTGGAGAATCAAAGTTAATCACTTATAAATAGATAGTGGATGAAAATGAAATTTGGAAGATTAATAAAGGATTTGCTACAAATCTAGCGAATAGGAAAGCTATCATCATTTTATTATCGTAATTTTCCGCGTGGCAAAAATGCTAATAAGCTAGGGAGGACTTCTCATGATCTACGACGATCAAAATAAAACAATTACCACGAAAAGGTTAGCACTAAGACTGTTTCAAAAATTCGATGCAGCTACGATTGCTAAACTTTGCAATAATTATGAGATTTATCGGCATACGTTGCTACTTCCTTATCCGTATACGCTCGACCATGCTTTATCGTGGATTGAACACCATTTGGACCATTTTAATACAAACAAATCGTTTGAATTTGCGATAACAGATAAGGATAGTGGAGAATTGTATGGAGCGATTGGATTATCGAATAACCAAATGTTCCATCATGGTGAATTAGGCTACTGGATTGGTGAACCATTTTGGGGAAATGGCTATGCGACAGAGGCAGCACAGGCGTTAGTACAATTTGCTTTCGATGAAAAGCAATATCATAAAGTATTTGCTCGTCATTTTCAATCAAATCCAGCTTCAGGAAAAGTGATGCAAAAGATAGGAATGAAACAAGAAGGGATTCTCGTTGAGCATGTGCGGAAAGAAGATCGATACGAAGATCTCGTATGTTATGGGATTGTTAGATCAAAAAGTTAATTGGGTGTGGTCATTGCGAAGTATTATCGAAATTAAGGAGAATTGCATATTTAATCGATGTTTTTTTAAAAAAAGAACCCTTCATTCATTGAGGGGTCTCTCAAAAATAATTTCAAAATAAGCAGCAGAACCATATCCTTTAATAGCTGGAGCAAAAATTTGGACGAATCTCCATCCATCTTTTGCATGTTTTTTAATGATTTCTCTATAATCCTCTGTCGGCTTATTGTTCCAAGAAGATAGTTTAATTTCTACAAATTTGTATTCATGCATGATTTCAACCTCCTGTCAGTTCTTCTACGAATAAAATAAGTTAAAGGTTTCAATATTTACGTAGGTTAAGATTTTCTAATTAGTACTTAAGATTATCCCAAGTATGACACGTCCTTCCCACAAAAGGTACGAAGAAATTCAGCATCTATAAAGTTATAAATTCGCACTGCTTGATGTTATCTTTTGGTAATGCGGCTGCTGAAGAAAATCCGTTAATTAAAAAACTTAGTTTAGGTGTTTTCTTAACAAATCATCGAACAATCGCTCTTTATAAATCGATGGGGTTCGTTGTGGAAGGGTGCAAGATTAAAAAAATTAAGTTAAACGAAAATGAATGTATTGATGATGTTTCTTAATTTGTTTAATAAAAAAGGCAGAATTAAGAAGGTGCACTGGATTTTGTTCGTATGGAGGGTAGGGAACAAAAGCTCAAGCAGCGATGGATACTATATAAAAAGGACGGAGGAATGAGCTTGGCAAATTATAATGTTAGGCCAGCTAAGAATCAAGATATTGAGTTCCTTTGGGAAACGCTTTATCAAGCGATTTACGTGACCGAAGAAGAAGAACGGCCCGCACGGGAAGTTTTAAAACAACCTGATATCGAGAAATACTTGTGTAATTGGGGAAGAAAAGGGGACATCGCTTATATTGCTACTGATGAAGGCAATACCCCGCTTGGAGCAGTCTAGGTGCGGTTATTTGATGAAACCAATAAAACCTATGGATATATTAATAAAAACATACCAGTTCTAAGTATGGCGATTTTACCAGAATATAGAGGGCAAGGATTAGGAACAGTTCTTCTTAATGAAATGATTGACAAAGCCAAGCAATCTGATTATATTTCATTATCATTAAGTGTAGACCCTAAAAATCCTGCGCTTCGCTTATATGAAAGGGATGGATTTGTGAAAGTTGGTGTAAATGGAACATCATGGGATATGGTCAAAAAGTTGTAATAGAATTGCTTTGTATAGGTTTTTTTAACGATCGTATTCATGCCTATATGTATTGAACCAATAAGGTAAGTGTGGTAAATTAGTATAGAAACCCAAAATCTTTATTTTAAAAAATAATTATCCTTATTTTAATTTTACATCAAAATCTTCTGGGTGTCAACTCTAATTTTAAAGGAGTGCAATAATAATATGAACGATGAACTTCAGCAAGAACAAAAACGGTTAGATATAGTTATTGAGACAATTGACGAACAAATCGACAAGTTAGAAGAGGAAACTGGACGGGGACGTAAAGAAGTTATCAATATTCGTAAACATTTTTGGGATGATGTAAAAATAAATGTCGATACGTTTGACGATTATCTTGAGACGATCATTGGCTTGAGACAGCAAGCTCAAGCTTTAAGTGTAACTCAGAGCACTCATCGGCATAAAGTCAATCGGCTATCCGCGTTACGCCGCATGCATGATGTACCTTATTTTGGTCGGATCAACTTCATTGAAGAAGGAAATAAGGATGTAGAAAAGATCTATATCGGGGTTGCAACACTCACAGATACAAGTGGAGAGGAATTCTTAGTATATGACTGGAGGGCGCCGATCTCAAGTGTCTACTACGATTATCCGCCTGGTCCAGCAGAATATACGACACCTGGAGGCGTAATCAGCGGCAAACTGGAGGAAAAGTGGCAATACATGATTCAAAATGGTGTGATCGAGTCGATGTTTGATACAAGTATTACGATCGGCGATGAGATTTTACAGCAGGCGCTTGGTAAAAGCACGGATAAACATATGCGCAGCATTGTTGCTACGATACAACAAGAGCAAAATCAGATCATTCGTCATGATCGCGGGCGGCTGCTTATTGTTCAAGGTGCAGCCGGAAGTGGTAAAACATCCGCCGCTTTACAACGGATTGCTTACTTACTCTATAAACATCGAGAATGGCTCAAAGCCGACCAAATTATTTTATTTTCACCAAACGCGATGTTTAATCATTACGTTTCCCGAGTGTTACCTGAGCTTGGTGAAGAAAATATGCAACAGGCCACATTCCAAGAGTACTTAGACTATCGGTTGGGTAACGCATTTCATGTGGAAAATCCTTACGAACAATTAGAATTTGTTTTAACAGGCATGAATGATCCTTCCTATCGAATAAGAACGGCAAGTATTCAATTCAAGGCATCGACCCGTTTTTTTGAGACGATTAAAACATATAGGCAGTCGCTGGAGCTGGCTGGGATGATCTTCAAAGGGGTTAAATTTAGAGGAAAATCCTTTGTATCAGCTAAACAAATAGCAGCAAGATTTTATAGCCAAGACACCTCACTCCGCTTTTATAACAGAATTGAAAAGATAAAAGAGTGGCTTATAGAGCAAATAGATGAAACGGAAAAGGTCGAAATGACGAAACAATGGGTTCAGGATGAAATCGAATTGCTTAGTAATGAAGAGTATCAGAAGGCTTACACCCAAATGCAAAAGAACGGAAATATTACAGATGACGATTTTGATGATTATGAAAGGGAAAGCAACATACTTGCGCGTATGATCGTTCGCAAAAAGCTAAAACCATTGCGCAAATGGGTCAGAACTCTTCGCTTCGTCGATTTTACTGGAATATATATGCAGCTTTTCTCTGATTCAGCGAATATTAAACAGTGGATTGATGGGGAAACACCAGATGAATGGAAGGACATATGCCGATTAACAATGGAAATGCTTCGTGAAGGAAAACTATTTTACGAAGACGCGACTCCATTTTTATTGTTAAAAGAACTGATCCAAGGGTTTCAAACGAATGTTTCGATTAAACATGTACTTGTGGACGAGGCTCAAGATTACTCCCCGTTTCAATTTGAGTTTTTAAAACTGTTATTTCCTTCAGCAAAGATGACGGTATTTGGAGATTTTAACCAAGCCATCTTTGCCCATGCGCATGAAATGGTTGATTTCCAAACACTTACCGCTTTATACGGACCAGATGAAACGACTGCCATTCACTTGACGCGCAGCTATCGCTCGACAAAACCGATCGTCGAGTTTACACGGGGGCTTGTGCCAGGCGGGAATCAAATTGTGGCTTTTGAACGTGGCGGAGAGAAACCAGCACTAACGAAACGATCCGATCACGCCGAGCTTCACCATCTCATCGCTTCCAACATCGAAAAGTTGCGCAAGCAGCAATTTCAGACAATCGCGATTATATGCAAATCCGCCAAGGAAAGCGCTGCTGCCTACGAATCACTAAGTGATGTGGAAGGAATTAAACTTGTGGAAAGTGGCTCGATTGAATATGAACAAGGTATCGTCGTCATACCGGCATATTTAGCTAAAGGAATTGAATTTGATGCCGTTATTATTTACGATGCATCTGCGCAAGCTTATGGTGATGAGAACTTGCGCAGATTGTTTTATACCGCCTGCACAAGAGCAATGCATGTTTTGCAGCTATACAGTGTAGGGGAACCAAGTCCCTTCTTACAAAACACTGCGATAGAAATCGTAGAGATCAATTGAATATGAAAGATTTTTGTTTGTCAAGATGCCGAAAATGATACGCCGGGAACGACTTGTTTCCGGTTCTTTCTATTCCTTTTAAGATAAAATTTCATAAAAATATACTAGTAGAGCTATATTTGTATTATAATTTTAGGAATATTTGAAAGGTGAGGGATGGTTTATGGCGGATTGTTTCATTTGTAATAAGCATGCTGGTGCGATTCAAACATCAGCAGTTATCATTTACGAAGATGAATATGTTTATGTCGGGCACATCGACAGAAATGGGAATCCAAACTATTTAGGTCACATTATGATTGACTTGAAAAGACATGTTCCAACACTCGGTGATATGAATAGGGCTGAAGCAACGGCGTTTGGGCTGATGATTGCTAGAGTAAGCAAGGCGCTAATGGAAAGCGAGAAGGCTGAACATGTCTATTCTTATGTTTTAGGTGATGCTGTTCCTCATCTTCATATGCATCTTGTCCCACGTTATCCAAACACACCTAAAGAACATTGGGGACCTCATTCCGTTTATGATTGGGATAATGCTCCAATGGGAGACCCAAATGATGTGATTGAATTTTGCTCTCGTATTAAAACATATTTGGAGAATACCCCATATGAGTAATTATGTGGAGGAGTTTTGCTGGATCGGCAGCCAAGAAAATTTTGCAGACACCCCAAATATATTTCAACTAAACGACGATATTATGGTTGGGCGCTACGGAGGTAATTCCAATGTCGGTCAATTCAAGAATGAAGATGGGTGCTTGGTATGGTTAAATAAAAAGCAAGACTGGGAATTCGCTATTCTTCTGGACTCGCATAACACATCAGAGAGTGCTGAACTCATTTTAGGGCAATTTACTAGGGAAAAATCCAAAATCAAACATGTATTATCTATGCCTACGAATCATCAAATGTTTAAAAGACTTGAAGAGTTGATTTTAAATATGTTCCAATCGGAAGAATTTCTTTCCGCTTGTCGAAAGGTTAGTGGAGAAACTGCTTGTTTGATTGTTGCTAGAAAAGATAAATTTATATGGTGGTTTTCAGTTGGAGATTGCGTTCTTTATTTATTTCATCGCGAACTCGCTGCACTTGGCCAGTATCAGTTAAATCAAAGGCAATTTTACGAGTGGATAGGGCAAATCAATACGTTCGAGCTGGACGTTCCTTGTTATACACTAGGGATGAGGGAATTGCGGAAAGGGGAAAATCGTCTTTTTCTAACTACTGATGGTTTACTTGAATGCCCAAATGAACCATATGTAAACCCAATGAATATTTATCATTCTTTCTCTCATACCAAAGATGAGGAAAGCATTCGATTCATGTTGAACAAGATAAAAGATAATGAGGTTAGAGACAGCACTACGATTATTTCTTGGAAAGTAGCTATTTCGAAGGAAGCTACTAAACCAAGTAATTAATAAGCGAGCCTGATTACTAGCTTAAACTAGTTGAATTTTTCACATTAAAATAACGATCATGCTATAGTTATATAGGTTTATATTTTGATAAATGGAGAAGTGTACATGACTATCATTAGTTTTATTATTATTGCATGGGTGCTAAGTTGGTTCAAATTTGAGCAACTTTTCATTCGGGCATTTAAAGAACTGTTTAATAAAGAGATTACCATTGCGAGTTATTATTTCTTATTCGCTTGCGTAGGAGCGATTGGTGATGTAGTAGCACTATTTAACGGGAGTATTTATGATAAATTTTAATGAGATGCTTCCGACGGGAGCTTACACTCTATGTTAGGTGAAGGGTTGGAGAGGAAAATGGTCCATGTATTGTATATAGAGGACGAAACTGAAATTGGCAGTTGGGTAACAAAGGATTTAACGGAAAGAGGGTATGAAGTAACGTGGCTGCGATCGGGCGAAGGTATTGAAAAATATATACAAACCGCCCATATCGTCATTTTAGATGTAATGTTACCAGGATTAGATGGTTTTTCTATTGGCAGACGTATCAAAAAAGAAGATGGAGACTTACCGATTTTAATGCTTTCCGCACGAACAGCGGTGGAAGATAAAATAGAGGGTCTTCACTTTGCTGATGATTATTTAACGAAACCTTTTCACCCAGATGAGCTTACGGCGCGTGTTGAGGTGTTATTAAGAAGATATCAAAAGAATGACGACACATTAAAACTACAACATTTGACTATTTATACAAAAGATATGAGGACCGTTGACAACGACACAGGTATCGAAATTCATTTAACAGGAAAGCAATACCACTTATTTCAATTCTTTATTCGGCATTTGAACCAAATATTAACGAAGGAGCAGCTTTATGAGGGCGTTTGGGGAGAAAGTTATATTGATGGAGATAAGACATTAATGGTCCATATTCGTTATTTACGGGAGAAAATCGAAAAGAACCCGGCAAAGCCAACTATTATTGAAACCATTCGTGGAATCGGATATAGGGTAAAACTATGAGGGAGTTTTTCCGATCCTTATTAGCGAAGTACATGTTCATTATTTTATTAGCCATTTCCCTCGTTCAAATCTCATACCTAGTAATTGCTATTTTTGTATCTGGACTTGCAAAAAACTTAGAAGGGGAAAGCTTGTCACAAGGTAGTGAGGGTTTAACTAAAATAGAGGAAAAGTGGCATGCTGAAGCAAAAGATCTGCAACCATTCACATCGGAAACAATCGAACAACATTTTACAAAGTGGAAACGTCAATATGAAGATGCATCGATGTTCTGGGTCGATGAACATGGAATGTTAATTAAACAAATGGACGTTAAAGAGTCACTTCCTTCTGAATGGTCATCTGCCTTTACAGCAAAATTTATAAAAGAGCGTTATGACGGAGACCCTTTTACGGTAATTGCGTTTGTTGGAAAAGATGAATCGCATGGATTTATTGTATTTGAGATCCAAAGAGAAGCATTTAGCCCAATGGTGGCAAAAGTGTATGAACAATATGGAATGATTTTATTATTCGGTGTCATCTTTTTTATTGCCTTATTTATTGCTGTTTCCTTTTTGTTTTTCAGAGGGATTAGAAAGCGATTATTGCAATTACAAGATGCAATGGAAATACGAGATGTTGATGGTCTGCCGATTGAAATACATGTAAACAAAAAGGATGAAATTGGACAACTTGAAAAAACGTTTAATCAAATGGTATTTGAGTTAAGGGAAAGTAAACAACGAGAACAGGAGGAGGAACAATTACGCCTGGAGTTGATTGCGAATCTTTCCCATGATTTACGAACGCCTTTAACAAAAATCAGAGCGCAAAGCTATTCGATCGCAAAGGAAGAGTTATCACGGGATGGGAAAGAGGCTATAAAGGCGTTAGAGTCCTCGATTGTGAACATTGATAGGTTAATTGATAATTTAATGTCCTATACTTTATTAATGGATAGTAAATATAAATTTGACCCGAAGGACATGGATGTAATCCGTTTTGTTCGTGAATGTTTAGCTTCATGGTATCCTGTTTTTGAAAAAGAAGGATTTGAAATGGAAGTTCAATTAAGCTCATTTGAAAAAAAGAAATGGATGGTTGATCCAATTTGGTTAGGACGCATTCTAGATAATTTATTGCAAAATGTGTTGCGTCATGCTAAAAGTGGAATGTATATTCATGTGAAAACAGAGTCCACAGATAAATATGATGCCATCGTTATTTCAGATCGTGGAAAAGGGATGAAACATCAATCAAATGAAGCAGGTGCCGGGATTGGTTTGTCCATTGTTGATATGATGGTAAAAGGCATGAATTTGGATTGGGATATAGCGTCAAGTGAAAATGGAACAATCGTTAAAATAAAGAAATATAAGTAAGGGTGTATTTGAAATGGTTACTTTCAAATACACCCTTTTTTTAAACAAAATTTAACCTTTCCGGATACCTAGTTTTAACCTACCCTTTCTATGATAGAAGATGAGGTGAGATAAATGGAATATGTTGTACTGACAAAAAATCTATCAAAGCGTTTTGGCAAGGAAGATGCAGTAGTAGGATTGGATATGAAAATAAAGAAAGGAGAAATATACGGGTTTTTGGGGCCCAATGGTGCTGGTAAGACAACGACGATTCGCATGCTTTTAGGGCTGATGAAATCAACAGCAGGCACGATCCATATTTTCCAAAAGGATTTAAAAAAAGAGCGAATCAATATATTAGAACGAGTCGGTTCGCTAGTAGAAAACCCATCCTATTATCCTCATTTAACTGCTTATGAGAATTTAGAAGCAATGAGGATGATTGTAGGTGCTCCGAAAACAAGAATTCACGAAGTATTAGAGATTGTTCGATTATCCGATGTGGCTCATAAAAAAGTGAAAGGATTCTCATTAGGAATGAAACAACGATTAGGCATTGCTGCTGCTCTATTAAATCATCCGGAACTGCTCATATTGGATGAGCCTACAAACGGACTGGACCCATCTGGCATCATTGAAATACGAAATCTAATTAAACGATTACCTTCTGAAACGGGAATGACGATTTTAATTTCGAGTCATTTGTTAACAGAAATTGAACAAATGGCAACAACGGTTGGCATCGTTACGAAAGGAAAGATGATTTTTCAAGATTCCATCGAAACTTTACGCGCGTACGCACAACAAAAGGTAATAATAAAGGCTGGCGATAGTAAGCAAGCGTGGCGATCATTATTAGGCAAAGGAATAAAAGCAGATTGGCACGATGACATGATTTTTTTATCTGAGCGCTCAGATGAACAAGTAGCAAGAGCAGTTCAAATCCTCGTCCAAGATGGATTTTCGATTTATCGGGTGGAAGAGGAAAAAAGATCGCTAGAGGATATATTCCTGCAAATGACGACGGAGGAGAAAGTAGGATGATAGGGAAACTTTTATTTGCTGACTTTTTAAAAATAAAACGGAAAGGGTTTTGGTTTCTCACTTTTTTAGGACCATTGGGTGTCGTGGCTTTACAAATGGTTAATTATGGAGTTAGAAAAGATTATTTATTACAGCAAAGTGAGGATCAGTGGGGGTATTACTTATTAAATGTAAACTCCTTTATTCCCCTTGCCATCGTATTAGGAATCGTTATTCTAACCTCTTTTATCGCGAGTATTGAAAATGAAACAAATGCATGGAAGCAGTTAATTTCGTTACCTCTCTCAAAAATGAGTGTATATTTATCTAAATTTACTGTTCTTGCTTGTTTACTATTTTTGTCTTCCGTACTGTTAATGTTGTTTTCCTTAGCTTATGGAATTTCTTTGAATTTAGAGGGAGCGATTCCTTATGCGGAATTAATAAAACATAGCTTCTATCCTTATTTTGCCGCATTACCTATACTGGCACTGCAGACTTGGATTTCGATCGTCAGTCAAAACCAAGCAATTCCGATTACAACAGGGGTTTTAGGCGTAATATTCGCTTATTCGGCATTTATTTTGCCAGATTGGATGATTTGGAAATGGCCATCATTAATGAATGAATGGAATGAGCCGATCATCAATGTCATGCTAGGATTGGGAGTAGGAATTGTACTGTATATCGTTGGCATGGTCGACTTCACGAGAAGGGATGTGAAATAATGTATTCTATTTTACAATCTGAATGGTTTAAATTACGAAAATCAAAGATGCTGCCAATTATTTTTACAGGACCGTTGATTGGAATTTTCATCGGGTTAACGACAAATGTGATTGATATAGGTGTTGAAGTGAATGAATGGTATCTATCATTATTATCGATGAATCTAACGTATGCTATACTATTTTTACCTTTAATCACAGGGGTTTTAGCAAGTACGATATGCAGATATGAACATCAATCAGGTGGATGGAAACAATTATTAGCTATGCCTGTCACAAGAGGAAGAGTATTTTTCTCGAAATACATACTATTAATGATCCTCGTAATGAGTATGCAAATATTATATCTTGCTGCTGTTTATACAGTGGGGATGGTGAAAGGTTTTGTCGATCCTTTTCCGATAAATATTGTTTGGAAAAGTATTTTTGGCGGATGGGTGGCAACATTACCGTTAGTCGCTTTGCAATTATGGATGTCTATCTTGTTTAAGAGCTTTGCTGCGCCTTTTGCTGTGAATGTGATTTTTACCATCCCGTCCATATTAGTTATTAATTCCGAGCGTTTCGGTCCGTATTATCCATGGGCCCAACCGTTTTCAATGATGTATATAGGCGGAGGCACTGAAGATGTATTTTTTGTGCCGTGGGAACAATTATTAATCGTTGTAGGAGGAAGCTTTATCTTGTTTTGTCTCGGAGGATATTTATACTTTCAGAGAAAGGCAGTCTAACATGCGGGATTTTATTAATAAATCGCTTTATTAAAGTTTAATGTGATATTGAATGAAAAAATTAGAACTTCCAATTGTTTGGAAGTTCTGTTTCGTTGTATGCTCTTCTTCAACTAAAGCTACCGTTACTTAATAAGCCTTAATCTAATAAATTAATTGTAATTGCTAATGTACCCCATTCCTTTTCTTTCTCTGGAGTATATATTCTATAAGTACATTCTACCATTTCGTCAATTGAACCACCAACAGCATCAAAATCACTCGCAGGAATACTTTTATACATTTCTTTGAATGTTGGAAACTCCCTTAATTCAATGACCTCAACTGTTAGTGTTTTATTATTTTCTGGAATTTTTGTAAACTTTATAGTATCCCCTACACTTATTTTTCTTCTTTTTTCATCATTCAATCTTACTTCTACTTTCTTTCTACCAGTCTTAATTGAATTAAAAGGTGTTTCATAAAGTCTCATATTGTGTTCCATTTCCTTAACTCCTAATTATCTATTTCTTCTTCAACTAACCTGCCCTTTCGTAGAAGAAGATACGATGTTACAATCGTGAATTTAGTTAATCTAAGTGTATCATAGCTTTCCAAATTTTGTATTAGATTCCCTCTAATAATCAAGTCATTCATTTTGACTTCATTTCTTTGATGTTGAATGCTTTCTAATACTTGAAGCCAAACTAGATTTAAATTTAGATAGGATACATTAGCAGAAGATCAAGCTGTCATTTAGGCTTATTGAATATCATAAAATACTTATAATTAACTTATGCTGTGGATTCAGTTAGCATTGAAATTGATAAAAGTTTTACTTATAAGAGGGGGATTGGATTGAATAAAGAAATAAGGTTCAGAATGGCTACTGAAAAAGATTTAGATTGCATTGTTGCAATGCTGGCAGATGATGTTTTGGGAAGTAAACGTGAGCGTTATGAGCAACCACTTCCAAATAGTTACATAAAAGCATTTGAGGCTATAACATCTGACCCCAATAACGAGTTAATAGTGGCTTGTGACGGAAATGAAGTGATTGGGGTACAACAAATTACTTTTACACCTTATATAACACATCAAGGTGGATGGAGAGCTACTATCGAAGGAGTGAGAACATCCGCTTCTGTAAGAGGAAAGGGTGTAGGTACTGAACTTATAAAATGGGCAATTCAACGTGCAGAAGAACGCGGTTGTCATTTGGTACAACTGACAACTGATAAAAAAAGACCAGATGCGTTAAGGTTTTATGAACGGCTAGGTTTTAAAGCAACGCACGAAGGTTTAAAGCTAAAGATTTAAAGTTTTTTGTTTAACTAACAGGTGGCAACCACATTTAAGTTATCAACAATTAACTTTAAACGAGCCTAATAATTTTTATGTTATTGAGTTCTATTATTATATCTAGTTTTGTTGCATACCCAACTTCATGATTTTTGTAAATTGAGAATCGAACATGACTATCATTCGTTTTATTATTGTATAGGAGCGATCGGTGATATTGTCGCATTATTTATTTTAATCTAATAACAAAGTAGCAAATTAATGATTGTTTTCATAAAACGATTTTGCTATGATATTAACAGCTATAAAGAAATGGAGGTTTTTCTTGTGACAGCATCAATGAGATTGAGATTCCCTACGTTCATTCGTTAATTAAATACGTTTGAAAGCTCTGCCTACGTTCAGAGTAACGGGATTGGTCTGTCTATTTTTAAGAAAACCTACATTTAACGGTTGTATTAAAAGAGGGGATGAGTCTACCTCTTTTTTTGTTGTGGAAAAAAACAAATATGAAATAGAGCGCCAAGAGATTTATGAATGTAGGTGAAGGATGGAATTTGAAAATTAAATAGAAATGGGTTGATCTTTCATGCATACAAACAATAATGAGAATTGGTTAAAGAATATTATTCTCTTTTTAAGTAGCCAGACGATTTCATTATTTGGATCGTCTCTCGTTCAATACGCGATTATGTGGTACATCACTCTGACGACAGAGTCGGGTATGATGATGACGTTATACATTATTTGCGGATTTATTCCAACGTTTATTTTATCGCCTGTTGCAGGAGTATGGGCAGACCGTTACAATCGAAAAATGCTCATTATTGTATCAGATGGTCTAATTGCATTAGCAACACTTATTCTTGCCATTCTCTTTTTAATGGGCTTTGATGCAATTTGGTTGCTATTCGTAATTGCCGCGGTTCGTGCTTTTGGAACGGGTGTTCAAACGCCGGCTGTTGGTGCTATTTTGCCACAAATTGTTCCAAAAGATAAACTGACGAAAGTAAACGGAGCAAACGGAAGCATTCAAGCGATGATTATGTTTGTTTCCCCAATTGTCAGTGCCGCATTATTATCATTAGCATCGATTGAAATGATCCTTTTCATCGATGTGATTACGGCAACGATAGCAATTGTTACGCTGCTTGCCTTCTTAAAAATCTCTGTCCATGAAAAGGCATTGACAAAACAAACAACGAGTTACTTTAGTGACTTTAAACTAGGATTACAATACGTATATAACCATACGTTTTTGAAAACATTCTTCCTATTCTTTGCTGTGTTCTTTGTATTAATGGCTCCAGCTGCCTTCTTGACTCCATTACAAGTAACACGAAGCTTTGGGGATGATATATGGAGACTAACAGCGATCGAAATTGCCTTTTCCATTGGGATGATGGTCGGCGGAGGAGTAATTGCTGCCTGGGGAGGCTTTCCAAATAAAATTAAAACAATGACTTTAGCAAGTATCATTATGGGAGTCTGTACATTTGCGCTCGGGATCGTTCCAATCTTTTGGATCTATCTCCTCTTCATGGCATTTTTCGGAATTGCCATGCCTATCTTTAATACACCAACGACTGTATTATTACAAGAGACGATAGAGGAAGATTATTTAGGGCGAGTTTTCGGAGTAATGGGGATGATCTCAACTTCGATGATGCCAATAGGAATGCTTATCTTCGGTCCGATGGCAGATTTTATCAAAATCGAATGGCTATTAGCAGGAACAGGAGTATTTATTATCATACTGTCCATCTTCTTAGGCAAAAACAAAGTATTAATTGAAGCAGGGAAACCTGCGATAAAAGAAGCTTAAATACACGATAGAAATAGATAATCCCCCTTTAAACCGAAAGGGGGATTTAAATAAGTCAAGGGAGAATTGGTTTACTTATAATAAACGAGTTAATAATATTACTCAGTTAATAAATAAATTTTACATAATTATTATTTGAGCACTTCAAAATAGTTTTATTTTTTATAAAAAACGAATATAATTTAACTCTAAATAGTGCGAATGTGTAATCAAATAATTACATAATTGAATAAAAAAGTTTGAAACGAGGATTTTAAAATGAGCACAATTACAAAACGAAGACCCCATAAACTTATGGCTGTTCCACGAATCTTATTGATTATTATTGGGGGTTTTATAACAGCGTATGGACTTGAATCGGTGCTAATTCCTAACAATGTCTCCGATGGCGGAGTGACAGGCCTGAGTATTGTCGGTTCACAGTTAATTGGGTTACCATTAGGACTTCTCATTGCATTGCTGAATATCCCATTCATATTTTTAGGATATAAACAAATTGGTAAAAGTTTTGCCATTTATTCGGTTATCGGTATCGCTTCACTAGCGACCGGCACTAGTGTCATGCACCATGTGCCGACTATTGTTCAGGCAGATACATTATTAGTCACTGTTGTTGGTGGTATCATCATCGGTTTTGGTATGGGTTTAGCGTTGCGTAATGGCGGTGCTTTAGATGGAATTGATATGTTAGCCGTACTACTTTCTCGTAAATTACCTTTTGGAACCAGTGATCTTATTTTATTTTTGAACATGTTTGTCTTTATTGTTGTCTCAACCGTATTCGGTCTTCAAGGAGCGATCTTATCGGCAATCGCTTATTTTATTGCTTCTAAAGTCATTCACATTGTTGAAGAAGGTTTAAGCGGTTCTAAAACCTTTAAAATTATTACAAATGAACCCGAATTAATGATAGAGACCATTCGTGACCGCTTAGGACGGGGGGCAACGTTTAATATCGTTCGAGGCGCTTATTCTAATGAAGAATTCAAGGAAATCACGTGTGTGATTAACCGCTTAGAAGATAGCAAAATGAAAGAAATCATTCGTGAAATTGACGAAAATGCCTTTGTAACGGTATATGATGTAGCAGAAGTTAAGGGCGGTAACTTCAAAAAGCATGATATACATTAGAAAAACGTTTATATTAAAATAAAGCTAAGAAAATTTTACCCCTTTGAAGATGCACTCTAAAGGGGTATGTTTGTGCCAATAATAACATCTAAAGTCGATAAGTGAATTCGAAAAATATAAGTGGTTTGTACTACATCTTTTTGTATAGCTATAAATTAATAAAATCTATAAGGGCGTTAGTCCTAAAATTTCTATACAGAAGCATCATAAATAGAATCAATGGCTTTGGCGAGTTTTTCATTAAACTCGGTGTCTGTTTGGTTGACATTCAAGTCCTGACTCAAAGCTCTGGAAAAGCTGGCAATTAGTCCATCATTTACTTTTAGCTTTTCATTCGCCACATCTGTGGAGTATCCGCCGGAAAGTGCAACGACGCGAACCACCCTAGGATGGTTAATGAGCGATTTGTATATATTTGTAATAGTAGGGATGGTTAATTTTAACATCACGTTTTCATTTTCTTGCAAGTGATTGAGATGATCTAGAAGTTCATCTTTTAACAGCGCTTCACATTTTTCCTTTTCCGGGCTGTTAATATCAACTTCTGGTTCAATAATTGGTACGAGTCCAGCAGCTATAATTTGTTTTCCGGTTTTAAACTGCTGATCAACAACGGCTTTGATGCCTTCTGGATTGGCTTCCTTTATTACTGAGCGCATTTTCGTACCGAAAATATGACGCTCCTTAGCACGCTCCAACGTTTCGTCCAGGTCGTCGATTGGTTTCATTCGTTGTACGCCATTTGATTCTTCGGCAAGTCCTTTGTCCACTTTTAGAAAAGGTACAATTCCTTTCTTTTCGGCTAAATAATCTCCTGTGTACATGCCCTCGATTTTCCGATCCATCGTTTGTTCAAAAAGGATAGCACCTAAGATTTTATCTGAATTAAAAGCAGGTGATGTAATAATCCTTGTTCGCATCTCATGTACTAAATCAAACATCTCACCCTCATTGCTATATGCATCTTTTGAAACACCGTATGCGGCAAGTGCATTGGGCGTACTGCCGCCACTTTGATCCAGTGCTGCAATAAACCCTTTACCATTTTTAATCTTTTCAAATTGACTTTTTTGCATCCTATTCACTCCTTCTGCATATAGAAAGAAATATTCGAGCAACCGTATATTTTTAGTGTAGCATAAGGGAGACTGCTGACAAAAGACGGAAGCCTTACTTTAATACCCTCATTAAAATGGGCCAAACTAAAAAAACGAATACTATTGTAGTTAGAGGTTCGTCCATTATGTTTGAGAAGCTTAATGATGAGAGTGATACTCGACAGATAAACAATACTCCAAATGCATTTATAGGGAGGGGTTGGCTATAAAATAAAAAAAGTCTGCCATCGACCTTATGAATATGTTACACTTCTGATAACTTGTAGGAATTTATCTGATGAATCACATTAATAACTTAACTAGCTATTGAGCAGGGATTTTTCCATTAGGGAAGATTATTGCTTTTTGGTTTTTAAAGACACACCCAGATCATAAATAATATAAAAATTAATATGAATGGCTGTTTTTTCAGAAAGGTAATTGTGTAATCTGTGCTTTCTTTGATTAAAAAGTGGTATACCTTATACAAAGTAAAATATACCCAGGTCTTTGACAGCTAATTTTGACCCGGACCAAATCTTTTTCACTATCTCCCCATAATAATTTGAGTATTCTGCCTTGTCTACCTTGAATCAGTCTGAATTTCAATAAAAAACAAAATATAAACGGGAGGGTATGTCCATTGTAAAATTCCCTTTTTATCATCAAAATAAACATGGTAAATAAGGGGAGAGATGATGAAAAGTAATTCATTCCGTTTTTTATGGATGGGTCAATTGTTTGCTAATTTAGGCGATATTTTTTATGTCATGGGGTTAATCTCTATTTTGTATGCGATGACCGGGTCCGCAATGTATTTGGTATTGTTACCGTTTTTAAATACGTTTGGAAGATTC
Source organism: Bacillus sp. FJAT-50079 (assembly GCF_018343515.1). Taxonomy (GTDB): domain Bacteria; phylum Bacillota; class Bacilli; order Bacillales; family Bacillaceae_C; genus Lederbergia. The sequence goes on from NZ_JAGYPD010000002.1 coordinate 172,978, forward strand.
ATAAGTGGGGCAATTTCACCTTTACTACTGAACAAATACAGATTGAAATCACTTTTGGTAAGCTCTCAATTAAGTAAAACGACTATTTTATTCATCCTAGCATTTTGTCTTAGTTTTCAATTAACAGTTGGAATTTGGCTTATTGTTTATTGTATCCTATTCATCGCTTTCTTTGATGGATGGGCCATGCCGGCAACTAATGCTATGATTCCCAGAGTGGTCAAAGAAGCCGAATTATTGAAAGCAAACAGTATTATTTCAATGATTAATGAAACGGTTCAAATAGGTGGTTGGGCATTGGGAGGAATGCTAGTTACATTAATAAATGGCCAAAATACAATTTGGCTTACCTTTTCCTTATTTATCGTATCTACAATTATGATGATACGGATTGTAGATCATACACCTTTCCAAGTTAAAGTTGAGAAACAAAGAACAGTTGAAACGTTAAAAGCAGGTTGGCTTACGATATGGAAAAATCCGTTCTTTCGAAGCATCCATGTCATGATTTTTATAGAAGCAATGGCGAACGTAGTTTGGGTAGCAGCCATTCTTTATGTATTTGTAACTGAAGTATTAAAGGTAACAGAAGCATGGTGGGGATATATAAACACAGCGTTTTTTCTAGGTTTGCTACTCGGTGGAGTAATCTGTTCGAGATTTTCTGTAAAACTTGAAAAGAACATAAGAAAGACAGTGTTATACTCTTCCTTTGGTGTTTCCATTATAACGTTTTTATTTGGAATAAATTCAATAGCTTGGCTGGCATTAATAATGGTCGCTATAAGTGGATTCCTCGATCAAATAAAAGGGATCACCATACACACATATTTACAAAAGGAAGCATCTGCAGAAGATTTACCAAAGATTTATAGTGTACAATCTTCGATGATTTCATTGGTATTTGGAATATCGACATTAGCCTTTGGAGTAATTGTAGAGTACATGAGTGTCCAACTAACATTTCTCATTGCAGGATTCCTCTTAATTGGATCAAGTATTTATCTACTTGGCATAAAAAAACGATTCCCTAACGATTATATATTGGAAAAGGAAAATTAAGAAGCAAGAGGCTGCATTTGCAAATAAATGCAGTCTTTCGGTTTGTATTATATTGTATCTATTGAAACCGATTGAAGAAAAAAAGAAGCTGCTGCGATTACAAATAATCGAGCAGCTCAAGCAAAACCTTTAAGGCACTATACTACATTAAGTTCTTCAGCCGTAAAGTTAACCGATAATACAACTTCATTTTGTGCAGGTGCTGTCGAACGTGAAATACTTCCAACTAAGTTATAGGTGTATGTTCCTACCCCTGGCTGATCAAAAGCTGTAAAAGTAGTTGTCATTTCATCGAAATCTGTATCCAATACGTTTCTAATTGTAGCATTATTGGAAGTTCGGACAATTAGATATTGAACAGTATTTCCTCGAAGTGGTGAAGTGAGTACAGTTGACGAGCTAGTCTGTGACCAAATTGAAGCCATTAATCTAACAGTATCAGTAGGTTCATGTACAGTAATTGTTACCGTTGAAAGAATCGCTGATGTCCCATCAGAAGGTAGACTAGGTAGAGGGCTATAATTTGTCCCTAACGCAATCCCACAACATTTCCGTCGTAATCCCATGTTATTCCCCTCCTTTCTGATTGAACTACTAAAATAATATGAATTTATTTTTCTGTTGATTGTACAAACTTTAAAATGTGTTAAGGTCGATGGGGAATGGTAGCTATTCATGCTATATGAATAAGTATAATATCTATGAAACAACGATCATACTTTTTAAAAACTTTACAATTCAAAGAATATGGCGAGGGAGGCATAGAGAGTAACTAAAGTACAATTAATGGTAAAACACTGTAATTTAACAGGCAAACATACTATAATGATTAAAACTACCAATTAAGCTATTTAATGAAAGTAAAGCGTTGTAGGGCTCTTGTCGATCAGTTGTGGATTAGCATGTAGCAAATAGAAACAAATCTATTATTCATAGTGAAGAGGTTATTAGTGATACAACACCGCTTTTAGGTGCGGATCAGAAGCACACATGAAATCTCTGGGAGATCCGCACCCTAAAAGTGGATAGATTTCTAAATATATCTTGCTTTTCAGCTTAGCAAATGACATTTAATGGATTTAAACAATGCTAACTAAGAAGTTAATAACCTAAAATACCCTATTTTCGCAGTTGCACTCTATATGAGTGCATGGATTGAAATCGAGGACTATTTGAAGGATTTATTGAGGAAAGAATGTTGCACTCTATATGAGTGCATGGATTGAAATCTCTTGGATTCTCGCTTGCAGCTTGTACAATTCAGTTGCACTCTATATGAGTGCATGGATTGAAATGTCAATTTCCTCAATTTTGATACTTTGCAATTCGGTTGCACTCTATATGAGTGCATGGATTGAAATAAGGGTGTTGATATTTTACTTTATAGCAAGTCTGGTTGCACTCTATATGAGTGCATGGATTGAAATTGTTCGGGTCCAACTGTTAACTGTCACTTCCTTTCCGTTGCACTCTATATGAGTGCATGGATTGAAATCGTCCTGGTCCAAGTATCGACAGTGACCTCTTTGTTGCACTCTATATGAGTGCATGGATTGAAATTACCATCGCCCCATTCTGTTAAACGTGTTACACAGTTGCACTCTATATGAGTGCATGGATTGAAATGAATAATCCTCTAAATTCGCCGAATGTATCTTGAAGTTGCACTCTATATGAGTGCATGGATTGAAATACTTGATGAATGAGATTCTTTTCTAAGTTCTTTTGTTGCACTCTATATGAGTGCATGGATTGAAATTATTCTACCCCCCAACGACTCAACAGCTAATTCTAGTTGCACTCTATATGAGTGCATGGATTGAAATATTTTATACACCTACAATTTAAAAATAGGCATGATCGTTGCACTCTATATGAGTGCATGGATTGAAATATCCGTGCAAGCTGTTAAAACGGCAGTTAATACGTTGCACTCTATATGAGTGCATGGATTGAAATATGCTACCACCTCGAACATTCGTTTGTATTTATTGTTGCACTCTATATGAGTGCATGGATTGAAATATCGTCAGCATCGAAGTAACGCTGCAAAACACCGGTTGCACTCTATATGAGTGCATGGATTGAAATATTGATCTTTGGCAATCAATCAAAGAATCCGGTCTGTTGCACTCTATATGAGTGCATGGATTGAAATGCTGGATCCGTTGACTTGGCAAGCAATGCATGGGAGTTGCACTCTATATGAGTGCATGGATTGAAATTTCAATCCAGCGAGTGTTGCGTCTGATCCATTCAAGTTGCACTCTATATGAGTGCACTTTTCTTTTGCAATTTAATTACAGCGATATATTAATCGATTGAACTAGTAAGAAAATTGCTTTAAAATGACGTTAACACGGATAAACGAGGTGACTTATGAAAGGTCAATGGAACTTAATATTAGCACTACTGATTGCCTTAATCATTGCCATTTTTTCAGTTATCAATGTTGAACCTGTAACAGTTAATTATTTATTTGGTAAAGCCGAATGGCCATTGATCCTCGTTATTATTGGATCAGTTCTATTAGGAGCAATTTTAGTAGGTTTAATTAGTATGATGAGAATTTATCAATTACACCGAACATTGAAAAAGGAGAAAGGGGAAACAGATCACCCTTTAGAATGATGGAAGTCGTCGAAAATATTATATTTTCGACTTAAAGCAATCATTAAACTTTTTAATCATTATTATTCTTCCAAGCTATTTATAGAGCCTGTTTTGATTCATCTTTTTTTCAAAACAAGCTCTTTTGCTTTTTTCTTTAGTTATTAAAGTATCATGCTAGATTGATCAGTAATGAACGAGGGAGTGGAAAGATGAATTTACCGATGCAATTACAGCCGTATGCGGATGCTCTAATAGAGACAAAAAAATCAAGTTTAATTATTCGTGGGAAAATTGGAAAAGCAACACGGCAAGCAAGTAAGTTTAGTGGGGAGCCGTATTGGCTAGAAGCAGATGCTTATCCAACGAGTAAAAATGGCGATCCGCTTCGTTTACTTGCACAAATCAATTTCAACGAAATAGAAGTAGCCATTCCAAATTATCCAACAAAAGGAATTTTACAGTTTTTTGTCGCAAATGATGATGTATATGGTTTAGATTTCGATGATATGACGAATCAAGATACGTTCCGTGTTATTTACCATGAAAAGGTTGAATCCGATCAATCAAAGTGGATGACGGAGTTTCCCAGCTTTGAAAATGACGATGATTTTCCGATAGAGAAGGAATGCACGTTATCGTTTGAGCATTTCGAGGAAATTGTGTCGGGTAGTGATTATCGTTTTAACGCTATTACACAGGCTGATCAATTATTAGAGAATGAAAATTATGAGGCATATGATGAAATGGCCGAGGCGTATTTTGAACTGGCAAGTGGACAAGGTTCTAAAATAGGCGGGTATCCTTTTTTCACACAAGAAGATCCGAGAGCTTACGGGGATTATCCAACATTTGACACACTTTTATTGCAGATCGATACAGAAGATAGCCTAAATATCATGTGGGGAGACTCAGGTGTGGCGAATTTCTTTATCGCAGAAGAAGATTTAAGGAAACGTGATTTTTCCAAAATCCTTTATAATTGGGATTGCTATTAAATCAAAAAGGCTGAATGCAGATTCAGCCTTTTTTCTGTCTATATTTTAAATAAAATAAAAAGTATTGACTGTTCGTATACGAATGTATACAATTTAATCAGATTTATACGTATACATTCGTATACAAAAGGAGGTTTTTTTATGAGAGACGAAAAATTTAAAGAAAGAGGTCATCATCGTGGTGGGCGTTATAAAGGATATGATGGTTCATTGCAACACGGACCTAAAACCTTCCGCCGCGGGAGAGCCATTGCTTTTTTAGAAATGATGTATCTTAAACGTTCAACGATTAAGCACCAATTAGAAAAGCCCGAGTTTCACTCAATTCGACCTATTTTAATTGGCGAATTAAAGGCGATTGACATGGTAATTAATCAATTTATTCAATTATTTGACATACATGAAGGTGAAGTAACAGAAGCGGTTTATCACAAAAACGAAGAGACAGAAACTTCTAGATCAGATCAAAATGAGGAAGGGATGGAAAATGATGAAACAAATGAATAACTATATCGATTCCATGTTTTATAAAGAGGATAGGCTTTTAGAGGAGGTCGTTTTGTCTATAAAGGAAAATGGGATGCCTTCCATTTCTGTATCTCCTTCATCTGGAAAATTATTGACGATGCTTGTATCCATTTCTGGCGCAAAAAACGTCCTGGAAATAGGGGCTCTAGGTGGGTATAGCGGAATTTGCCTCTCTAGAGGATTCGACAAAGATGGCAAATTAACCTCACTTGAATTAGAAGAGAAGTATGCACAACTAGCACTGAAAAATCTAACGAAAGCGGGATATGGTAATCAAGTAACTTATATGACCGGACCAGCATTACAAAGCCTCGAACATTTAGTTGCTGACAAGAAGCGATTTGATTTCTTCTTTATTGATGCAGATAAAGGCAATTATGAAAATTATTTGGAATACTGCTTGCGACTAGCGGAGCCAGCGGCGTTAATCGTTACAGATAATGTACTTGCAGGTGGAAGTGTTGCAGACGAGAGTATAAAGCAAAAACGTTATACTGAATTAATGAAAAATTTTAATGAAGTGGTAGCTAATCATCCTCGATTAGAATCTGTGCTCGTTCCAATCGGTGATGGGATAACAATTTCAAAAGTAATTAAATGAAAATAATCGACTTAATGAAGTGAATGATAGTTAGGCGATAATATTCACAATGAGGCTCTCTATGCAGGTAATTACTGCATGATCGCTCCTAATGTTGGAATCTATACCGCAGGCCACTCTATCGAAGCAAAAGATCGGGATAAAAGTGGGTATGCAATACCCATTAAGTTTGGAAATGATGTTTGGGTTGACGGAAGTTGAGTGATTCTTCCCAGCATGAAGATTGCTAACAACTCTATCGAATCGTAGCCGGACAACCGGCAAAAATTCTCAGAAAGATAGAATGATGTACACGATAAAAAAACGCTTGGAAAAAAGATTCCAAGCGTTTCAAATGGTCGCCAAATTTATTTCGCTACTTTTTCCCGCATCCTTACTAGAAAATAAGCGTTAATCCAAGAAGCGATAGGAATGATTAAGGCAATCCCAATGCCAGCGCAAAGGATTGTAAGTATTTCCTCACTAAATACTTTTGAATTAATCACTTCTCCAGCGGAATAGGCAAGATCTTTAAACAATAAAAGCAAAGCCATATAACCGCCAATAAAAGCGAAAAATAATGTATTCGTATTAGACCCTAAAATATCTCTTCCGATATTCATACCAGATGTAAATAACTCTTTTCTACTAATGCTCGGATGATGGTTAAATATTTCTTGCATTGGCGAGGTAATGGCAATCGCCACATCTGTCATTGCTCCAATTGTACTCATAATGATCATCGCTATCCCAATTTTTACGAAATCGACGCCAATATAAAGGGAGAAGATGCCCAGTTCTTCCATTTCCTCTTCACGAAATCCTTGGATCATCGCTTTATCTGTAACAAGACCAATTAGTACAAATAAAATGAAAATCGTAATCAATGTTGAAATAAAAGCTGTAATTGTTTTACTGTTTACTTCATTAATATAAAATAAATTTATACAGCTAATGATCGTACACGCAATCATTGTTAAGGTAATGGGATTCATGAGCGAGCTTGTCATAAGAATAGTTGTAATAAGAAGCACCCCAAAGTTTAAAAATAAAGCAATAAAAGAACGAACCCCTTTTTTTCCACCAATTACAATCATCAATATGAATAAAATGGCTGCAAGCCATAGTAATACATTCATCCTTTTACCCTCTTTCGCTTAACAAAAAGAATCGAAGTATATAAACCGATCGGAATGGTAATGACAATGCCAATCCCACCGGCCAGTGCGCGCGCTAATTCCAATGAAAGATTGATGGAAAGGGTAAAACCGAGTGGAGAAGCATTTTTAAAATATAAGATCAACATCGGAATCGAGCCGCTTATATAGGCAAAAAATAAAATACTTGTCATCGTACCCATAATATCTTTTCCGATATCCAAACCTGACGCTTTTAATGCTTTCACGGAAATATGTTTGTCTTTTTCGTATAATTCGAAGATAGAAGAAGACATCGTAATCGCCACATCCATTACAGCGCCTAATGAGCCGATAATTAAGCCAGCCATAAATACGGTACGATATGGCCGGGTCAGAAATTGCATCTCTTCATAGCGAAGCCCATTTTCATTCGTAGCCCACAGCACAATATAAGTAATGAACAAGGAGATAAATGTTCCTAACAATGTCGCAACAATCGCAGCATATGTTTTTTCATTCACGCCATTTACAAGCAATAAAGAAATAACTGTAAATAAAATAACGCTAATGCTGCATATTAGGAGCAAACTGATTTGAGAACGATTCACGTACATATCCAATGCATAGGACAATATAACAGCATTAATCACTAAACTGATAAAAGAGAACATCCCATGTTTTTTTCCGACAATGAGTAAAACAAAGATAAAAATCCAGGCAACGATGACGATATATTTATCCCGTTTTACATCATTTATCGTTCCTATTAATTGGTCTGTTTCTTTATTTGGATTAATGGAAACAAATAATTCATTTCCAACAACGTACTCATGATCATATGCGCCAGATGATGAATATTCATTCATTAAGTGAATATGCTGCCCTTTTTCTTTTCCATTTTTGATTTCAGCAATGATCTCCTGAGTAAATAGTCGATCTTTATTATTATACATATCTATCGTTTCAGTCGAATCAATCAAATCGGCTTCAATAACTTTGGCAATCGGACGTTCATAAAAAGAATAATTATTGTAAACAAACAGAAGAGAAGTGACAAAACAAAGTGCAATGATGATATACAAAAGAAGATGTTTTTGATTCATTTTTATTAATCGCTTTACGTTCACATCCAAAATAAAACCTCCAATAGCAGGACGAAAACCAGTATCTAAAATGGGACAGCGCCTTAGCTAACAATGGACATAGAATAACAATAATATATTTGAGCGTCAAGGCAACGAGGGGGACAGGGGAGAGTGAGAAGGAAAATTACAGGTTTAAAATTAATCGCTTGGATCAAAGTGACAATCCAAACGATTGACTGCTTAGTTTCTAAATGATAAGTCTTTTTCTGCTAAGGCAGAGCTTAATTTAGGGATAGAAGCTGGACCCATTCCATGAAATGCTAATATTTCCTTTTCACTGTATTGAGCTAGTTTTTCTAACGTTGTAATCCCATTGTTTTCTAGCGCTCTTCTAGCTGGTGCCGAAAGCATTGAAAGAAATCCACTAGCCGGTTTTCGTTCTTGTTCGCAAGTTGGGCAAGTGGGACAATCAGTACTTTTATAATATGTATGACCATTTAAACAAACCCTTAATGTCTTTTCAGATGCAGTCATTATACACGACCTCCTTAAAATCATACATAATTGTACACTAACCAACGTGAATATGAGAAATAAGAAAGCCGCTTTTTACGAATGTATGAAAATTTGAAAAGATTTTATCCGGATGCAAAAGATAGTGGTAATATAAATGAAAGAACGTGCAAAGTTTGTTCAGCAAAAATCAGTTGAGCTTAGGCATTATCTAATGGGACAAGAATAACTTAGAAATCGACTCATACAAATGGAAAAAGCCGGTGGATGAATGAAAGTTAGCACTTGGAGGAATCTATGATGAAAAAAGAAGGGCGTCTCGTTAAGCAAACGCTGCATTCTTTGAAGAAGCGTTTAGAAGATAACTACCAAATCATTGAATTACAAAACGAGCAAGGGCATGTATTTAAAGCAACATGTACGTTCACCCCTCCTGCAAGCGAAAAGGATATCATCTATTTTGAAAAAGAAACTGGATTTATTTTGCCTGAAGATTATAAAGCTTTTTTACAAATATCAAATGGTTGTCGTTTATTTGATGATGTACAATTTGGTGGTGAAATAGAACTTTTTAGTCTAGAAAAGATCATTGAATTAAATCAAGACTATGATCCGTACGAAGGTTGTTTTGTGATTGCTTACATTTATCAAGACCATATCGTCATCCATTCTAATCTGTACTCACAAAATAGTAGAAATTATCTTTTTTGGAAAAGTCATATTGATCAATTGAAAGAAGCAATACCATTACAAATGAATTTCGAATTGTGGTTAGAACGATTTATCATCAGTCAAGGTGTAAAATTTTGGTGGTGGCCAATATATACTGCCGAAAATGCCTATTACAGTTAATTAAAAAAACAGCGGTAGCAAAAGCTTATGGCTACCGCTGTTAATTATGCTTGATCGATTTTACTTTCAAAAAAACTCCGCAATAAATAAGAAGCCTTTTTACAACTAGGATCATTTTCGATATTTTTGAGCAAGCCTTTTATCATTGCAGCACTTAATGTTGGCTCGATGATTTGTTGTTTTAATAAAACTAACGATTCTTTTTCAATCGATTCATTTAGCTTTTCAACGGTTTGATCCAATACTTCTAATAATTGATCCTCCAGCCCTTCATTATCTTTCGTTTGTTGAAACATTTCAATTAATTCATTGGAAATAAAGGGGATCGTCGTATGTTTTGCCAGCAGGTCTGTTTTTTCCACTAATGATCGTGCAAGTAAATCCAAATCTAAAGGTAGATTATAAAATAAAAATAACTCCGAATAGCTTTTTATAAAACCTTTCATTATATAAGTTAAATCATATTTTGTTTGTCCAATCTCTTCGCCATATAATCGTTGAATCATCGATAAGATGAGTTCTTCTAATTTCTGATCATAGTATCGAATTTTTATAATAAATTCTTCATTAAATGATTGGGTTTGCTCTTTAATGAAAATCTTCGCAAAATCAGAATGCTTTTGAAAAGACTGATACATGGCATAGTAAAAAGTATATAAAAGCTTACTATCATCTTTTGTGTTGTTGACCAAGTAGTCAATATCTGAGGTAAACTTTATCATAAAATGATCAATTAATGCTAAGATCAATTCGTCCTTTGATTTAAAAGATAAGTAGAAAGCGCCTTTGGAAATTCCGCAATGTTCTGTTATTTGTTGAACAGAGGTAGCTTTAAATCCTTGTTTTGCAAATAACTCGATCGCTTTCTCCATAATTAATTGTTTTTTAATCATTTTATTAAATCGCTCCTATTAGTTTATCAACAAAAAAATGACTACACAGTCATTTTTGCGGAAATATATCATTGACAACTGACTAACTAGTCATTATTATAAAGAAGTGAGTTCCATAAGTCAATATAGGGGTAGGTGTAGAAGTGAAAGGTTTAGTTAATTTTGTTTTAAAGAATAAATTAGCTGTTTGGTTGCTTACGATTATTATCGTAGCATCTGGAATGTACTCCAGTACACGAATGAAAACGGAGACGATCCCAAATATATCCATTCCATTCTTAATGGTGATGGACGTGTATCCAGGTGCGACACCTGAGCAGGTAATGGAAGATGTATCCGTGCCTTTAGAGAAAGTAGCGGAAAACCTTGATCATGTAAAAGGGGTATACTCTAATTCATATTCGAATATGGCAAGCATTCAAGTAGAGTATGATTATGGTATTGATATGGACGAGGCAAAACGTGAATTACAATCCGCTCTAGACTCTGTCAGCTTGCCGGAAGGGGCGCAAAAGCCGACAATTACAGCGATTAGCATGAATATGATGCCTGTCGTTGCATTAAGTGTAAGTAGTCATGATGAGGATATCGTTGATCTTACATCAACGGTGGAAGATGTTATCCTCCCGAAAATACAGAAGATTGATGGAGTTGCATCAGCAACGATTACGGGGCAACATATCGAGGAAGTAGAGCTTACGTACAACAAAGAAAAAATGTCTGAGCTTGACATCACTGAAGATGATGTAAAACAAATGATTCAAGCGAGCGACTTAGCCGTTTCACTAGGGCTTTATGAGTTTGAAGAAGGGGAACAAGCGGTAGCAATCGATGGTAAGTTCATGACCGCGAATGAATTAAAGGAAATGCTTATTCCTGTCACTCCTTCAGCAGAAAATCCAGCACCGTTTGTGAAGCTAGGTGATATTGCTACGATTGAAGTGATTGGTAAGGTCGAATCTGTATCACGAACAAATGGTGAAGATGCGATTGCGATTCAAATTATTAAAGGACAACAAGCGAATACGGTTGATGTCGTCAATGATGTGAAGAAGCTTATTGAGGAAGAGCAGAAGAGAATCGACGGTTTAATTATTGATGTAACACTTGACCAAGGTGAACCGATTGAACATTCAATTTCAACAATGATTGAAAAAGCGTTATTCGGTGGTTTAATCGCCGTACTTATTATTCTCCTTTTCTTACGTGACTTCAAATCAACGATTATTTCAATTATCTCGATTCCAGTATCGATTTTCATGGCATTACTCTTATTGCACTGGATGGATATCACGTTAAATATTATGACGCTCGGTGCAATTACGGTTGCGATCGGTCGTGTAATCGATGACTCAATCGTCGTCGTAGAAAATATTTATCGACGTATCCATTTAAAAGAAGAGAAATTAACAGGACGTGCGCTCATACGTGAAGCAACGATTGAGATGTTTAAACCGATTATGTCATCAACAATCGTCACGGTTGCGGTATTTGCACCACTCATTTTCGTTGGCGGAATGGTCGGAGAGTTGTTTATGCCGTTCGCATTAACAATGACGTTTGCACTTGGTGCTTCACTTCTTGTTGCGATTACCATTGTTCCAGCATTATCACATACATTATTTAAGAAAAAACTATATGGTGAAAAGACAGAGATTCGTCATAAAGAAGCTGGAAAAATGGCCAAGGGGTATAAAAAAGCACTCAATTGGTCGCTAAACCATAAAATTATTACATCGATCATTTCGATTGTGTTATTAATAGGAAGTTTAGCGTTAACGCCATTGATTGGTTTTAGCTTTATGGGCAGCGATGAAGAGAAAGTGATGTATTTGACGTACACACCTGAAACAGGTGAACTAATGGATGATACATTAGCAAATATCACCACGGTGGAGGAAGAGTTATTAAAACGTGATGACATTAACATCGTTCAATTATCTGTTACAGAAAATGGCGATGCAATGACCGCGATGATGGGTGGAGGAGCAGGCGGTGCTTTAATGTACCTGATCTTTGATCCTGACATGAAAGACTTCCCGAAAGCTCGTGAAGAAATTGAAGATTATGTGTTTAATATTGGCCAATCTGGTGAATGGAAGAGCCAAGACTTTAGTTCAATGTCAATGTCTACGAATGAGATTAGCTACTCATTTTACAGTGAAGATTTAGATAAACTGAACGAAACAGTTAAAATGGTAGAAGATGTAATGAATGAAAACAAAGGCTTGGAGAAGGTTTCTTCAAGTGCAGAGGATGCCTATGTGGAGTACACATTCAAGGTAGCCCAAGATGAGTTGCTTCAATACGGGTTAACGACAGGGCAAATCCTTATGATGTTAAACCCGACAAAAACAAAAGATGTATTGACGACGATTGAAAAAGATGGAAATACATTAGAGGTCATCGTTCAGCAAGAGCAAGCGAAACAACCAAAATCGATTGATGACTTATTAGCAACGGAAGTGCCAACAGCGCTCGGAACAACGATGCCACTTTCTGAGCTCGTAACAGTCGAGAAAGGCACAACACTAAATACACTTGCTCGTAGTAAAGGGGAATACTACGCAACGGTTTCAGCTACGATTATCGGTGATGATATCTCAAAAGCAACATCTGAAGTAGATAAAGCGATTGAAAAATTAGATTTCCCTAAAGGGGTCACTTTTGATGTTGGTGGCGTTGCTGCCGATATGCAGGAGACATTTACACAACTTGGTGTGGCCATGCTTGCAGCGGTCGCAATCGTCTATTTCATCCTTGTTGTTACATTCCGTGAAGGGGTTGCTCCGTTTGCAGTCTTATTCTCGTTACCATTTGCGGTCATTGGTTCATTTGTTGGTTTATTAATTGCAGGTGAAACAATCTCAGTATCTGTAATGATGGGTCTATTAATGTTAATCGGTATCGTTGTAACGAATGCGATTGTACTTGTAGACCGGATTATTCGGATGGAACGTGATGCAGATATGCCAATGCGTGAAGCCGTCTTAGAGGCTGGGGTAACTCGTTTACGTCCTATTCTAATGACAGCTATTGCGACAATCGGTGCATTAATTCCATTAGCGATGAACTCAAACGGCGGTGGTGGCTTAATTTCGAAAGGACTTGCGATTACCGTTATGGGCGGATTGATCAGTTCGACGTTATTAACATTAATTGTCGTACCAATTGTTTATGAAATCTTATCGAAGCTATTTAAGAAAAATCGTAAAGAATTAGAAGAGAATTAAACGAAGAGCCCTACAAGATGTTTCAATGTCTTGTAGGGCTCTTTTCGTTTTCTTGTCAATTGATCAATAAGTATGCTATAAAAGAAGCGAAGAAATAGTCTTGAAAGATGGAAAAGGGGATTCGAAATGAATTTTAAGATGAACGAAGCGATGGAAATTCTTGAACGAACACCAGAAACATTAGCCGTTTTATTAACAGGCATTTCTAAAAGTTGGTTTACATGTAATGAAGGGGAAGGGACCTGGAATCCATCCGAAGTAATTGGACACCTTATCGAAGCTGAAAAGTATAATTGGATCCCTCGATTAAACATGATAATTGATGAAGGAGAACGTGAAGCTTTTCCACCATTTGATCGATATTCTCATTTACAAAAAAAATCCGCATCTCCAATTGAACATAAACTAGATGAATTTAAATTAATAAGAGCTGAAAATACGAAAAAATTAAAAGCGCGAATACAAACCAAGGAACAATTAGAATTAACTGGTCTGCATCCAGATTTTGGGACTGTCAAATTAAGAGAGTTGCTTTCCACATGGGTTGTTCATGATTTAACACATATCACACAAATTGGCCGCGTGCTCGCCAAACGATACAGTGAAGATGTCGGACCATGGAAAGAGTATTTAAGTATTTTAAAAAAATAATAGCTAAAATCCGCATCACTAAATGTCGTGATGCGGATTTTAAATTTAAAACTCTTCATATGTAGCAGGGTCTTGATTTTTCAATCTACCATCAGAGTGAGATAATCCTGTAATCATTTCCATCTCCGCCTCATCTAAATTGAAATCGAAGATCGATAAATTTTCTAGCTGTCTAGTTGGTGAAGAGGATTTAGGGATTGGAATCGCACCGAGCTGATAATGCCAGCGCAAGATGATTTGTGAGATCGTTTTATTATGATGATCGGCAATTTTTTTCAGCTTTTCATTATCTAGCACTGCATTTGCTCGGGCTAATGGACTCCATGACTCTGTAAAAATACCTTTCTCTTCATGCCATTTTCTTTGTTCCGCTTGGTTAAAAAACGGGTGCAGTTCAATTTGATTGATGCTTGGTATTACACCGGTTTCCTTTTCTAAACGTTCTATATGCTCAGGTAAGAAATTACAAACACCAATCGAACGAATCAATCCCCATTTTTTCGCATCAATTAATGCTTGCCAAGCCTCTACATAATGATTTTGCTTTGGATTTGGCCAATGGATAAGGTATAAGTCATAATAATCTAATTGGGCCCGATATAATGATTCCTGAATGGCTGTAACTGCCTGCTCATAGCGATGATAACGACCAGGTAATTTCGATGTAACCAACAATTCTTCACGTGGAATGGCCGTGCGACGAACCGCTTCACCAACCGTTCCTTCATTTTCATAATTATAGGCAGTATCAAGCAGGCGATAACCATAATCAATCGCAGTTGTGATCGCATTCACACCTTCATTTCCCTTTAAATTATATGTACCTAAACCTATGACTGGAAAAACCAATCCATCATTCAATGTAACAGTTGGAATTGATTGAATCATCTCATTCACCCTTCCTCTCATAATAGCTAAAGATTACCACATTTTTATGATCTTTCATAATTGTTTGATCAATAGTAGACATTACAAAAAGAAGAGTCAAAATGGGGGACAAGTGAGGATCCCTACTGTAATATAAATATACAATTCGTGGAGGTGATCCGTATGATTAAACAAGTTGGACAAATTATGTTATACGTCAACAATCAAGATGATTCAATGAAATTTTGGACGGAAGTAGTTGGATTTCATCTTATTTCTGAAGAAAATAATGGCCAAGGGATGCGCTGGATTGAAATCGCTCCAACAAAGGAAGCAGAGACGAGCATCATTCTTCACAACAAAAAACTCATTGCCGAGATGCAACCGGAATTAAACCTAGACACACCTTCGTTAATGTTTTTCTCCGATGATCTTGATCGCCTTTATCAAGAACTATCTTCAAAAGGGGTTACTGTTGGAGAAATCATCGCTATGCCAGGAGGCAGAGTGTTTAACTTTGCTGATAATGAAGAGCGTTATTTCGCTGTTATGGAAAAAAGATAACATAAAAAAGTTGCTTACTATACATAAGCAACTTTTTTGTTCTTACCATGATACGATCAGCCAACCATCTTCTTGGAAAATTGAATAGCCAACATACTCTTCCAATGTTACCGATACTTCTTCTCCAGTTTCGGCTACGATATCAATATTTTCAACTAACCCTTCATATTCCTCGAAGCCATCGCGTGAAAATAATTGTTTTAAAATCTCAGCATTCTCTACCTCGCTAGCTGCAACACCCGTACTCATATGTACAATCGGTGTCCCATCTTTTACAATCGCGAACACATCACTATATGGAATCGCATATAACTTTGCGCCGTAACGTTCTGCTACTTCAATCCAATGCGAAAATTTATCCTCGTTCACCAACTCATAAACACTGCCATCAAGGGTAAACGTATCCTCATCATTTTGATTTTCAATCGGAGCCTCGCTTTGTTGATCTTCTTTATTCACTATATTTTCATCAGTATTCACAGTAATTGTCGTTGTATCAATTAATGGGACATCTTGTACAGACTCTATTGTATTCACTTCTGTTTGATTGTTCGTACGCATTTCCGTTGGCTGTAACAAGTCATTCTGTTCAAAATAAGAAGTCGCATGATCATGAGTTTCATCCATTACTGTTTTTACATGATCATTCGGAGTTAACGTTGCAGTAGCTTTGCTATGATCCTTATCATAATAAAATCCTCCAACGACCATGATTATTAAAATTGGAAAGATCATCGCATACAGTTTTCTTTTCACAATTAACTCCTCCTTTTAGCCTCTCTTATATATATAGACGATATAGATGAGAATAAGGTTTCATTTTCCTACAAATATATTTCATTTATTACAAAATGATGACAAACAATAAAGCAGTTCTAAAGATAAAAGGCAGCCAACCGATAAGAAATAAAGAAAGACAAGCACGAAGAGGCAAATACAAGCAACACTATGTACTAACAACACGATATGGTGAAATATGGAGCTCGCTCAATATTTTTGATATTCTATATGAATAGTGCACGTAAACCGTCTATAAGGGGTTTGAATGAAGGGGAATAGCAGATCCATTCGTGGAAGTTGACGTATGCTTATATCTTTTATGCAAGCTAAACCTATGAATTTACTAGCACTTGTTTAGGTGCTTTTTTAAAAAGTTAATAATTGACTGGAGAAATAAAGGATGGTATTCTACAAATAATGCATATCACATTTGTTTGTTTACCAAACAAATTAATTAGAAATAGGAGTGATTAAAATTTAGCACTCGAGATGTCGATGCCTCTTTTTTCACTTTATTGAAAGGGATTTCAGTATTTTGAAAATTACCATGACTAGTAAGAGTGCAATGTATTAATTTGTTCATGATTGTAGTAATTGTTAGTAGATTAAAAGTTTTGTAAGCACTCACTTATGCGCTTACTTGGAAAATGTTTGAAAGAGAGGAAAAAAATGATGTCCAGAAAAGAGTATTACAGATAACTTTCTCAAAAATAAGTTAGGCAGGAAATTTGGTCGTCGTCGATTTTTCTTACTAATTGGTTCACCTTTAATGTTAACTTACATCTTGCTGTGGGTAACAGGAATGAACTACTGGTATTACTTAGCTACATACTTACTATTTGAGATTGTCGCGGCACTCGTATTAATTCCGTGGGAAACATTGCCGTCTGAAATGACAAAAGACTTCAATGAAAGAACAAAATTGTCAACGGCTCGGATGTTTTTATCTGGTACAGGTACGTTTTTAGCTACTTTTATTCCTGGTCAATTAATTGCATTTTTTGGCGAAAATAATTCTTATGCTTATTTTATTAATGGTCTGTTTTTTGCTATATTATTTGCTGTATGTATCTTTATTTCGTATCGATCAACTTGGGAAGCTGAACTTACTCCTGAAGAAGAAGCAGCATTATTGGCAGAATCAAATAAACGAAAAACGTTTGGTGAGACAGTAAAATCTCTTGTTGGTGTATTACGTGATTATGTTTCAACATTTAAAATTAAAAGTTTCCGAAAACATTTGGCGATTTATATTTTCTCATTTACGGCAAAAGATGTATTTAACGCAGTATTCATTTTCTTCTGTGTGTACGCTTTAAATACTTCTGCTTCACTTGGCGCAAACTTATTGTCCTTAAGTATTATTGGGGTGCCGATGACGATTTTATCGGGATTTTTGTTTACAAGAATTGGACCTTCAAATTTATTTAAAATTGCTTATTCAATTATGATTGTTTGTTTATTAGGGTTCTGGGGTATTTATTTGATTCAGCCAAGTTCGATGATCATTTCTCTATTTATTATCGCAGGGGTTTATCAAATCGGTAGAAGTATGTTGGAGTTTACTCCTTGGAACGTTTATCCATTTATTCCGGATGTTGATGAAATCGTTACTAGACAAAGACGTGAAGGTCTCTTTGCGGCAGTTATGACATTCTTTAGAAAGACTTCCGTTGCAATTGCAACATTCTTTGTAGGAGCTCTACTAGAATGGGGTGGCTTTGTACAAGGAGCGGAAGCGCAAACACCTGAAGCAATCAAGACGATTGTATATACATTAGTTATCGGAACAATCGTACTACTTCTCATTGCGTTAGCAATCGCTTTAACTTTCAGATTAAACAAAGAAACACATGGAATTTTAGTTGATGAAATTGAGCGTTTAAAAAATAATGGGTCTAAACATGATGTCGATCCGAGAATAAAAGAAGTAGTTGAAGCACTTACTGGATATAATTATGATCAAGTATGGAACGATGATGTAGCAGTTGAAGGGAAAGTAAAAGTCTCTTAAAGCTTATAATTATACAGACTCCTGTCATATGATAGGGGTCTGTTTTTATTTTTGAATAAGGGCGAGAAAGGAACAAATTTCATGTATAATGAAAGTACGTGTTATTAGCACAATAAGGGGAGGGGATTGTCATCGCAACAAAACAAAGGGAAAGTACAGGTTTTTTAATTAAGCAGCGAGCATTCTTAAAGCTATACTTAATTACGAATATTGAAAATGGCAGATGGTACGGAATGAAATTATTGGATGAATTGCGAAAGGAATTTAAACCAATGGGATTCGAGCCACAACACCCTGAAATTTATCGAGCACTCCACGAACTCCTTGAGCAAGGAATATTAAAGCGAGGAAAAATAAAAAAAGAAGGGAGCAAATATCAAGAAATTGCCGTTTATTATATTCGCGATATTGAAAAGGCGAATGCATATAAGAAATTAATAAAACATGATCTAGATCGCGGATACCAACTGATTAAAAAAGCATTAGAAGATAATTACCATTAAAAATATCTGAATAATACATTTATTGAACGGGGTGATGAATATAGAGACGAAGGTAAATGATCCTTTTCTTTATTTTTTCTTTGAACCAAATATTGTGTTTGTTTACGAATTAAATACAGAAAATTATGTAACATTATTAGAGGTGCGTGAATCGGAGAGCTGGAAAACATTCGAGCTTAACGATAAGCAGACGTTCCCAACATTTGATCACCAACTGAGCAACCCACTTGAAGGAAAAGCATACATGCTTGAGCAAGCTGACATGTGCGAGATAGTCAAAATCATCAACCAACATATTCATAAGAACCGTCGTCTATCAAAAAGTCAGGTTCCCGTTCATCTAGCTTCCTCCGAGGCGGCGGCTGGACTGCTGCGATTTTCACTGGCATATCCAAAAACAGTGATCGGATTTCCTGATATGTTTTCAATCGGTCCGCTCTGGCAACTTAGCGAGAAGCGCGGACAAACAGCCAGATCTGAATGGTTGTATGAAAATATTAATTTCGAGGATGACCAGAATGAATATGAAATTAGTTTTATGAATACGTTATTAGCGCTCGAGGATATTCCAGCACATGTACCTATTTATATTTGGTATGCTGAAAATGCTGATGAACAAATCGGAGTTCGTTATATGCTGCATCGATTACGAGAAAAGCTTAATCCCATTTTTCTTATGAATAGCGGGAAACAATATACAAACCAGCTAGAACCGGAATCAATCAAACTTTTATTCGAGCAAAGGAAAGACAATATGCCGTTATCGAAAACAGAACGATGCCAATGGCAAAATAAGTGGCAAACACTCGCTCGATCCAAGGACATTTTGCATATTTACAGCAACGAAAGGATTAAGGGCGTTCCTTCAGCCCAATACGACCCATTGATCATTAATACAATTGAAAAACTTCACAGTGAACAAGACAGCAAAACATTTATTAAAACGAACAGAGTAATTGCAGAAATAATAGAAACGAATGAATATGTAAACATCTATTATTTAGAATATCGAATTCGCTTCCTCATATATAGTGGGAAGCTTGAGTTAAAAGGCATTCCAAAATCAATGCATCATTACTCTGTGAAAACCCGTTGAAACCAGAATCACTGTTATCAGCGGGTTTTCATCCACTTGGAGAAGGGTTTGGCTGCTATTTGCAGGGTACGAACATTTGTTTTATAATAAAGAAAAGGATATAAAACAACCGCTTTAATGATCAAGATGTAATAATGTGAAGTAATGACAAAGGAGGGATGGGATTGGAAGCAAACTGGTATATGATTACGATTTGTTCCCTTCTTTTACTTGGGATTGCCTTTAGCATCGGTTTGTACATATGGAGTCGAGAATTTTATTTAAAGCACCGGATAGCTATTAGGAAAATATATTATGGAACCGTTATTGCCACCTCGTTTTTCTTGTGGGCATTTAATGCGTTTCCTAATGTTGGAGCTGAATTAGAGTATTTAATTGCTCTTGTCGTTAGTATTGTTGCAATTGATTTATTTATTTTTCAAACACCAGATATTACGAAATTCATGTCTAATGAGTTAAAACAAGAAAGCTTAGTCGAAAGTATTAATAAAAACCGAGGAACATTTATTGAATTAAGCGAAAAGTTAATAAAAGTAAATGAGTTGATGCCAAAAAGTGAACAAAAGTGGCATTTGGAAGAATTCGAATTTACTCCAGAAACATATGAAGAATTTGTTCTCTCTTACTTAAGAAATTTCACTTCATCTTTTCATCTTGAGGTATACTCCTATATGGTTGAATCTTCTCCTAACGAAGATCTGTTTCAAAGAAACATAGCGTCCGTTTATGAACAAATTCGGCTAGACCATGATTTTACCCTTAGAGGAGTGGGGATGAGGAAACAGCAAGTAATCAAAACACTCTTAGACGGAGAGAATATCGAAATTCTCGAAAAGGAATGTTCCTCTGTGTTATTCCCTTATTTCGGTGAATATTATAACTTGCTTTTTGTCGTGAGCTCTAGAAAGGGGAATGAAGTTACAGGCGCAGACGCCTCCCTTATGTTAAACATGCTTTATACGTTCGATATGTGGTTACTATCAAAGGAAGATGAGTTTTTAACTGGTGATGAAAGCGAGGAACCAGAACATAGCATAGTAGATGGAAATGGACAATAGGCTATGTTATAATTATATTACTAAGAATAAAGGAGTGTGGAGAAATGTCCGTTCAAATGCGAGCTAAAGATGCAGAAAAAGATCAAGCGAAGAACACATTCCGCCACGGTCAAATGCCTCCTAGAAATCCTAATAAACGACCGACAATTATTAATATGAGTCGTTCCATCGGCCGAATGAAAGCCAATGACAGAGATGCAATCATGCGAGCACGATAGACAAGAGAAGGTAAATCAATGACCTTCTCTTTTTTTATGTTATTTTTTCAAGAAGTCGCATAAGCTATACTGACAAAGCGAAAGGATGTGCCCAAGATTGAAATCAACTCAAAAATCATTAGCGCCCAGAAATCCTAATAAACGACTTTGCGTAGCGAGAAACATTACCTTTGCTGTCCAAAAAGAAAACGAACACTGGCTAAGATTATTCGCAAGGAGGGCGTAAATACCTTAAAGAAAACAACCTAATAAATAGAAAAACCTCATTCGATTTAGTCGTGATCCGTCCATACGACTTTATATAAGAAGGCCAACTCCGTTTCTTCCATGCCCATGGGCAGTTCGCCATTTTCGTTTCCGACAGAACGCAGCTCGTTTTTCGTTGTACCTAGCCACGCCGCTAAATAAACAGGTTTATTTTTCTCTAAAGTGACCTTCTCGCCGATTAGCTTATTAAAAGAGGATACTGTCATCGCATTATTTGAATAATTCGTTGTAACATGCCCAGAAGGTACACCAGCTATTAATTTTATAGGGTGATTTTTATCCATCGTGTTGCTTATTGCAAAAGAAATGATGCTATCATTAAACGTAGCTTCGGGTCCCTTCGAAGTCGTAAGCAACTCCTCCTTAAACTCGCCGTTTTCATATACCTCTACGGAAAATTGTAAATCATCCTCTACCTTTAAAGTACCTGTTAACATAAAAAATTCAATCCATCCCACATCTGTTTTACTTATGAGAAAACTTTCCTTTTCACTCAAATTATATGGCTTAATCGTTAATTTTGATGACGTTTTTTCTTTTTCTGCACCTACACACCCCGTTAAAAGCATGCCGAGCACCGCAAACAAACAAAATAGCTTCACATTTCTCATTTTTCACACTCCGCAAATCATTCGTTCCACTCATTATTTCAGATGATCGCTTTATGCTCAATAAGCTTCTACATAAATTGTCACTTATAAATAACAATAATACTTAGATGGTTGACTAGACACCTTTCAGTGTCATATAATTACGACACTGAAAGGTGTCTAATTCAGAAAAGTGGAGGGAGGATTTTGAATAATACTTACCAGCGTGATGTTTATGTCGCTATTGCAGATCCAACGAGACGAAAATTAATACGATTGTTAGCAGATTCAGATGAGTTACCCCTATACGAATTAACTCCTCACTTTCAAATAGGGCGTACAGCTGTTTCCAAACATTTGGCGATCCTTAAAGAAGCTGATTTAGTAACCAACCGGAAAATTGGTAGAGAAACAAGGTATCGATTAAATGCAGCTCCTTTGCAGGAAATTAAGGATTGGTTATCTTTTTATGAGAAGTTTTGGAATGAAAGAGCGATATTACTAAAAAATATATTGGAGGAATAAACCATGGCGGATTTATCATTAGACTTTCAATTTAAGAGTTCCATCAATAAAGTATGGGATGCTTTAACACATTCAGATACTCTTGCACAATGGGTAATGGAAAATAATTTCAAACCAATCGTAGGATATAAATGTCAGTTTCGAAATGAACAAATAGGCTTAATCGTAGATAGTGAAGTGTTGGTAGTGGACAAGCCTTATAAATTATCTTACACATGGGTAGGTGGACCAATCAACACGATCGTCACATGGACATTGAAACAAGAGGGTGAAACAACTCATTTACATCTTGACCATTCAGGCTTCGAAAAAGAAAATCAAGCATTCCATGGCGCGAAATATGGTTGGGCAAGTAAAGTAAACGAACTGAAAAAAATATTAGCGGAAGAGATGGCTTAATTTAAAGGAGTAAGTGAAATGAGTTTTTTTAAAGATACATTTTCCATATTCAAAAAAAGAGAACTTGCATTTTTAGAAAGGAATAAAGAATCCGACAGTGTGTATACTTTTTTATTCGAAAAAGAAAATGAGTTAACGTGGAGTGCGGGGCAACATGGTTTATTCACAATTACCCATAAGAAGATAAAAAACGCTATACGACCATTCAGTGTAGCATCTTCTCCAACAGAGAATGTTATTCAAATTACTACAGAAATTAGCGATAAGCCAAGTGAATTTAAAAAGGCTTTGCTGGAACTAGAAAAAGGAATGAAAATTAAAATGAGTGGACCAGTAGGATCTTTTTATTTAAAAGATAACAGTCCATCTCTCTTAATTGCTGGTGGCATTGGCATTACACCGTTTCGGGCAATGGTCAAACAATTAGAGGCAGAAAATAATGGAATCGTGAAACAAGTAAAACTACTCTATTTAGATAGTGAAAAACCCTATATATATAAAGATGAACTTGATCAAACGTCAATCAATGTAACTTACCTTAAATCGAGGGATGAATTATATGGAGAAATAGATGCATTTATTACCTCAAATAAACATAATGGCAAATACTTTATTGCAGGTTCGAAGTCAATGGTAGAGTCGATTACCAATCATTTGAAAAATAATAATATCCCAAAACGGAATATTAAGAAGGATTCCTTTTGGGGGATTCATTGATCGCGGATTTTTTTAAAACGTATTAAGTTGAAAGCTACGTAAAAAAATTAGGAGGAATAATCATGGCAGAATTATCAATGGATTTTCAGTTTACAAGTTCGATCGAAAAAGTGTGGAAAGCATTAACTGATTCGGATACTCTTGCAAAATGGATCATGGAAAATGACTTTAAACCAGTCGTTGGACATACATTTCAATTTCGAACAGAACCGACAGAATGGTGGAGCGGGCTAATTGAAGGCGAAGTGCTTATTGTGGACCCACCAAATCGGTTGTCCTATACTTTCGCCAGCGGAGAGGAGCACACGGTTACTTGGACGCTACAAGATGCAGGGGACGGAAAAGTGAATCTCCATCTCGAACAAACCGGAATTTCAAGTGAGCAGGGAGCAGAAGGCGCGAAGTATGGATGGATGAACTGGTTCGAAGGGTTTGAAAAGGTGTTAGAAGATCTGTAAGGTCAAACATATAGAAAAACAAATGGCTCGGTATCCGACCGGGCCGTTTGCTTTTTTTGTATTAATATTAGATTTAAAGTTGTCTACATGGCCATACTTTTATATAGAGATTGGAGAGGATATCAAATATGAAAATCAATCAATTGATTGCCAATAATATTAACCGTTTAGATGCTGGCTTGCCGGAAGATCAATCGTTAGGAATTGCCGGTTTATCCGGTTCTGGTAAAACAACTTTCTGTCAAACGATTGGCGAGGAATCGAAGAAGCGTCTCGTTTCCTTATTGCCTAAGGCGGAATATCAGTATTTATTTCCAAATATAATGGAAACGAATTTTAGCGCCATTAAAATGAAGGAAATGCCTCTCGTTCTCTTTCTCGGCAAATCATCTATTTCTTCCAATCCACGGTCAACGATTGGCACCCATACTGGCGTTTTTAAAGAGATTCGTGAGCGGCTTGCCGAAAAGTTTCATCTTTCTCCAGAAGTTTTTTCTTTTAATAATGAATTAGGCTGGTGCCCTAAATGCAAAGGGCGCGGTACGACCCAAAATGTCGAGTGTAAAAAATGTGAAGGTAGGCGTTATAAACCAGAGGTTGAACAATATAAGATAGAATTATTGGGGCAACCACACCGTATTTCCGATATTAACAACTTAAGTGTTGAATCGATTCTTGCTCTTTCAGATGAATTACATATTAGTGAAGCTAAACAACATATTCTTGAAAACATCATCAATATGAATATTGGTTATTTAACATTAAATCGAATTATGGGAACATTGTCAGGCGGAGAATTGACACGGCTTTACCTGGCTGAATTTATGGCAGCAAGTGAAAATACCGTAATTATTATTGACGAAATCTCCGTAGGACTTGATCACCAAACGCTATTAAAAATTTTAGAAGAGATTAAACAATTGGGATATAACAACCAAATTTGGCTGATCGATCACTCTGACACCGTGTTAGATACAGCGAATGAGCAATTATTTTTTGGGCCCGGAAGCGGTAAATACGGTGGAAAAATTGTCGAAGAATCACCGCGTCCAGAACCAATCTATTGGGAACGTAATCAGGAAGCACCAGCAGAATACTATCAATTTCAGGATCTATATTGCCGTAATATTCAAATGGCCCAATTTCAAATACCTAAGAACAGACTTGTAACCGTAACTGGTGAGTCCGGCTGTGGTAAATCTACACTTGTTAATGAATGTATTGCCAAAGATTTTTTGAAACGATATCCAAAAGATAAGCTGGTCATGGTCGGACAAGATCGAAACCAATCGATTACGAGCCGCTCAACAGTTGCAACATTTCTTGATATTAAAAGGAAACTCACAAAATATAGTGATGAGATTGATGATATTTTTGAGCGCTCAATTGAAGATATTATTGAAGAACTCCCAAATGAAGACATCGCATATAAACGCCTAAGCTTATTAATTAAACTTGGATTAGGTTATTTGACATTAGAAAGAAAAACACAAACCTTATCAACCGGTGAATTCCAATGTGTTCACTTAGTTTCTGAACTATTCGCGAACTTCAGAAACCCACATACGCTGTTTATATTTGATGAGCCTTCAAAAGGATTATCACAAAATATATTAAACCAATTTATTGATAGTATTAGGAACATTCTCCAAGATGAATCTGTCAGCATCATTATGATTGAACATAACGCCTATATGCTGGAAAGCTCTGATTTTATCGTTGATTTTGGCAAAAGGCAGCTTGAGCCTGTTAAACATCTTGCTGCTGTCAGTCACGATGATTATTTTCGTCAAAAACAGGATGCGGATAAAACCGAATCACTGCGTATTTCTTCAGCACTCCAGCGGCAAAAGGGGATTGATTACTTAGAAGAAAATCATATTGGGTACTTTAAACTTGCAGAAAACGTCTATAAGGGTGGCATTTTAAAAAGCTTATCATCCATGGCCCGTTTGATTTACGGCGAGTACGAATCTGAGACGATTGCACCAGTTATCGCCATTGATCTTGAAAGGCATTTGTATAGTCAGTATAGCTTTCTTTATGAGATAGGTGGATTAATCAACCATATCGTAGCGGCGCATCCGACAAATAAAGACACAAGAAGCTTTGATTTTTATCATCAAGAAAATCATTGTCCATCATGTTCGGGACGTCTTAAAATCGAAATCTTTGATAAAGAGCTTGTGATTCAAGACAAAAACCTTCCATTCTGGGATGGTTTATTTTATCCGGAAATCATGGAAGTATTAAAATTTTATCAATATCCTAAATTAGAATTCTTATTTGAAGAAATTAAGAATGAACTTGGTCATGATCTGACAAAAAGCTATAATGAAATGTCCGATGAAGAAAAACACACTTTTTGGTATGGATATTTTGAAAAGTCATTTTATGATAAGAAAGGCAAGGCACGCAGAACATGGGTAGGTTTTAATACGATCCTTGGTATGTATATTGTCGTTTCAAAATCAGTGATTAAAGAGCAGATGAAAGCCTCTAAAGAAATGATTACATGTCCTATTTGTGAGGGGACAGTTTTAAATCACCGTAAACCTCTTACATTTGGAGGCACAGATATTCGTGAAATGATTAACGAGCCGATTGACCAAGTATTGAAAATAGTAGGAGATCTACCAGTACTCGTCAAATTGAAGTCAATTGTAGGTGGCGATATGATTTTAATAGAGGATGTCTCTTTACTATCTAGGAAGACACAAGTCGCGCTGAAAATGCTTGAACTCGAGTTAGCAAGTTTTGTTGGTTATGAAATGGTATTACAAAATGTCTTACCATTCTGGGACACAATCAAAGACAATATCGAATCCATTAGCAGCAAAAACAAAGTGACCATTTGTGATTTTCCAAATATATACGAAACAAGAGAAACAATTATTGATAAATATTTCACAAACGGTAAATACAAAAAACTGACATACGTTTATGAAGCATTTGGCTATAAAAAAATCGTCACCCAAATCAATAAAATTAAAAAAAGCCATCCATGCCCATTTTGTAAAGGGAAAAAGGTGATTTCAGAAGACAATCTCCACGATGGTGTATACAAATTAACGATCCCATGTGTGAGTTGTGAGGCAAGTGGCATCAACGATGAAGGTCGGACCGAAATCGTCGAAGGCGTAGATGTGCAAACGTGGCTAACAGGCAAAGTAAAGGACGTGGTAGATGGAAGCTTATACACAGAAGCGGTTGCAGACATTCCAATTTTCAATCGTATTCGCGAGTTGAATAAACAGGATATGATGGCGGTTTATCAATGTCTCGAGCAGAATGATTAAATTTATTCGCTTCAAGGATTACACTATAAGAAAGATAAAGAAACCATAAAGGGAGACTTTATGGTTTCTTGTAATGTGCCAGTACATTTTAATACAACGGATTTTTTGAAGCGAGGCAATATATATTTATAAAGGAGATCGAGGTATGACAGAATTTTGGGTATCAAGTTTTATTGAAAATCAAATGATGTGGGGGTTTGAACCTTCAGATTCCGCAATGTTAACTAAGGACTTTTTCCTTGAGAAGAAAGTTAAGGATATATTGATTCCTGGTATTGGCTACGGCAGAAATGCCAAGGTTTTTATTGACAACGGAATAAATGTAACAGGTATTGAGATTTCAAAAACAGCGATTGAATTAGCATGGCAGAATGGGCTTGATCTCAATATTTATCATGCTTCAGTAACCGATATGCCATTTGATAACAAACTTTATGATGGTATATTTTGTTACGCACTTATTCACTTATTGAATAAGCAAGAAAGAGAGAAGCTTATTAAAGATTGCTACAACCAATTAAAGCCAAACGGGTATATGGTTTTTATCACTATTTCAAAAGAAGCTCCGATGTTTGGTAAGGGTAAACTACTGGGGAAAGACTATTTTGAGATTATGGAAGGCGTAAAAATGTTCTTTTATGATTCTGACTCGATAAAAGAAGAATTTGGAAATTATGGACTGATAGAAATTTCGGAAGTTGTTGAGCCCCATAAGAATATGGAACATAAGCCTCCATTTAAATTCACAATGGTAAAATGTAAAAAAGAAGGGTAAATGTGTTTGCAATTTATTCTGAAGTAATGAGGGAAGGGAAGCCAAAGGGCTTCCCTTTAAAATTCTCCATTATGCAAATTGTTATCTCAATATAGTTAAAATGGGTGAGGATGAGAAAAAACACGGGGTTACACAAAGAAATTGTTATATCAATATAATTCAACATTAGAGATTTAATCAATAAAAACAATTATGATAGATCATTGATGAAATCACGAGGGATAATATAAAAATAAATCTTTTTAATAGTTAGTAAAGATTTTCGAGCAAAAGGTTATATTTCGTCTGTTGGATAGAGGAATTCACACAAACAAGTTATTTTAAACGATTAAAAAGAACTTAATGAAATTTGATCTTGCATAAAACAACGCACACTAGACGATGCGAGTTCATATAAATCTATAGATCGGTAGTTAGAAGTCAAAAACTCACCGTAAAGCTTTAAATCGAACGCGTAACTAGTTAAGGTGTTCATAGAATAGTTTTTCGCAACTTGTAAATACATAAGATAATCATCCGTAGTTTGAACGTAAATCATAATTATTAGACCTACCGGGAATTATTCAGTCCAACCCAAGACATTAAATTCGAAACCATTTATTATGAGAAGAACCCTGAGTGTTATGAGAATTTTGAATATGATAGTCAACTTGAGCCTAGTTAGGCGACTATAATCTCGATCCTGAAGTTGATTTAAAGATAACATCATATGATACAAAAAGGGCATTCGAAAAAATACTTAAAACTAATCGCCTTACAAAGAGGATTTCGCTGAGGATTACATAAATCCACCCTAGGAGGGCCCTTGTTTAACAAAAATGAATTTTAAGTAATATAAATATGGTTGTTAAAAAGTGTACCTAAACTAACGGGGCAGTTTAATTAAAGAAAGAAAGTATAAGATGTATTATACTGAATATTACGACACAAACCTATTATAGGTGTTTTTGGTATGTATAACTGCCGAAATGTGGATTACCACGAGGGAATACAAACTTATAATAGCCGTACGCCAGGGCAAAGCATTAGAATTTATCAAATGCTTTATATTATTTTAGGGGAGACGATTAAATGGAAAATGTTAAAACTTCCAGGAATGTTGCGATTTTGATTTACGAAAACGTCGAAATTTTAGATTTTACAGGACCATATGAAGTTTTTATCACAGGGAGTAATAGAGGAAAAGATTTCAATGTTTATACAGTGGCTGAAAAAGAACATCCAGTCATTACTTTAGGGAAGCTTAGTATAAATCCTAAGTATTCAATTGAAAATTGTCCACCTCCAGATATTCTTATCATTCCAGGGGGATGGGGTTCCAGAAAGGAAATGAAGAATGAAACAATAATAAATTGGATAAATACAATTTCTACTGAGACAGAAATTGTATTATCTGTGTGTACTGGGGCTTTAATCCTTGCAAAAACAAATCATATAGATGGTTTAAAACTCACAACGAATCGTTTGGCATTTAATGAATTAAGAGAAGTAGCACCTAAATCTTCTGAACTATTGGAAGAAGTCCGATACGTTGACAATGGAAAGTTTATTTTTTCTGCTGGTGTATCAGCAGGTATAGATGCGTCCTTATATGTTATAGAAAGATTATTTGGAGAAGAAAGAGCATTAAAAACAGCAACAATAATGGAATATGAATGGAACAAGAATCACTTTTACTCTTATTAAACTAAAGGGTGGTTTAATTGAAGATCGTTGAGATGCTTAAACGACTCTTTTTTCTTCTTCAACTAAAGGAACAGGTTAGTTAAAGAGTGATGTTTAACTATTGTTAAACAATCCATTGTAAAAATAAGAAAATAATCGAGGTTAATTATGAGTGTATTTTTAAAATCTGATAAAATACGTACTAATAATAGAGTAGGTAAAAAGCAAATAGCATATTCTGTTTTATTTTCATTCATTTTTGGATTTACATTGGGAATCGTTGCTAAAATACTCGATTCACCTATAATTCCTAATGAAGTCTCAATTTTAGGTTACATCGGAAGTAACTGGGGAATGTGGATATTTATTTCCACTTTGATAGCTGTATATTCATACACGCCTAAATTAGCCGCAACACGTGTTTTTATATTCCTTATTTCATTACTACTTTCGTACTATATATATACAATATTGTTTCTTGAACTTTTTCCATTAAAATATATTATTTTTTGGTGCATCCTTGCATTACTATCAACGATTCCAGCCTATATAATATGGTTTTCTCATGGTAATCACTTGATTTCCAATATTATTACGGCGTTACCAATTTCTTCAATTGCATTTGAAGGATATAAAATCTATCGTTCTACGGTAAACTATTATGAAAAATTCATGCAATACGAAAATGTTCTTATGAGTAAGGGAAACTATTTTTATATGCTTGGCACTGAAATATTATATGCTTTAATGATAATTATCATTTTACTTCTGGTTCCTAAAAGGAAAAAGCAATGTTTATATATTATTCCGTTTTCTGTAATAGTATTTTTTGTTTTAGTGACAATAATACCTTAATTGTTCTTATTCTACGAACGGGTGCGATTGTTCAACAGGAGCAGTCGCTTCTTGAGATTATTTCTTGGAATAAGATTGGTACTTTTAAATCCCTATGATCCAGTTAAGAAATGTAAAAATCTAAGCAGATATCATAAAGCAGTTTAATGGTAACTACAGCAAACGAAGCATCAACATAAATGGTTTAAAATGTATATGTAGACAATATTATGTTGATGTTGAGTACAACAGGAATATTAATGAGAGATTAAAGACAATTAAAAATGGATAGGGAGAAATCATCACAATCAACTGTGATTTAATAACGATTCAGAACCGTACGTATTACAATATATAAACGTAGAAAACTTAACGGCAACAAAATAATCAATCAATAAATTTTTTTCACATTTATTGATTGATTACTTTATAAATTGGTTAGATGTATTTCCAACAAAAGAGAACGATGCTGCTGAACTTTATATTTGGCCTGAAGTAATATTCCAAAGAATTTAAAATATCCTAACAATCACTAAAGATTTGTAAGAAGGGGAAGTTTGTGTCGCTAGACAGGAAACTCCTACTTTTACTTTTGTTGTCTTCTAGTTTACATAATATACATTATCGGAAGTTAAATATAAATAACAAATCTTATCTCAATAACTAAGTATACTATTATCATTGAGATAAGATTTGTAAAATCAATTAAATTAATCTTTATTTGCATCATGGATCTTTTATTATTCAAGAAACTTATTCATCATTAACAATGATCCGTCTCAATCGTTTGCGTAGTTTTCTTTGCGCTTAAACAATGAAACTGTTTGCATGCTTTCCGATACTTAACACAAATTATTAATTATATTTCATCACATTCTCACTTCAAAAATTTCTCCTCCCTCTTGTTTTTCCATTACCGAAACAAATGTTCGGACACATTAAATACATCAGATGCTAACTCAAAACCTACACCTCCCCCCCTCTTTTTCGCTTCTACACGCAATCATTAGACAATTTCAAACTTTAGAAAACTAGCATTTACCATTGCTTTATCGCTAATGTTTAGCTATACTTCTACTGTCAATTAAATATTCCCATTTGCCTATGGGATAGAGGCTGCGGTTTGTAAAAGTAGCACGGACGAGATTCAATGACATTTATGACTCCGTGTGAAAGGATAAACTGCCGAAGTTTGGGTATATCATTGTATATTCAAGTTGGTAATGTTTTCGAAAAGGAACATTATTGTCACGTTATTAGACGTGGAGTGCTATCTTCGGAAGGATTAAACGGACTTATCAAACAGCCGTCGATCTTTTTCGATTGGCTGTTTTTGTTTGTCCAAAAACCAGGTAGCCTTTCCGTCATTAAAAGGAGTGTAGAGTTTTGTCACAACAATCACAGTCATCCAACCCCACTCAATTAAAAAGAAAACTTAAAGCTCGGCACCTAATGATGATTTCCCTTGGTGGATCGATTGGAACAGGAATATTCCTTGCAAGCGGTGGTGCGATCCATCAAGCAGGACCAGGTGGAGCATTAGTTGCCTATGCGGCGGTCGGAATTATGGTTTACTTCTTAATGACGAGTCTTGCTGAGATGGCCGCTTTCATGCCTGTCGCAGGTTCGTTCAAGGAATACGCAACGAAGTTCGTTGATCCAGCATTTGGTTTTGCGATTGGGTGGAATTATTGGTACAACTGGGCGATTACGATTGCTGCGGAGCTTGCCGCCGTCGTATTAATAATGAAATTTTGGTTTCCAAACAGCCCTTCATTCATTTGGAGTGCCCTTGCACTCATTATTATGTTTGGCTTTAACTACCTATCAGTCAAAGGGTTTGGCGAAGCTGAATATTGGTTTTCGTGGATTAAAATTATTACCGTCATTCTCTTTATTATCATAGGATTTTTAATGATTTTTGGATTAATGGGTGGAAAAGCGATCGGTTTCACGAATTTCACGATTGAAGATGCACCATTTAATGGCGGTTTCTTTGCAATCCTCGGTATTTTCATGGCTGCTGGATTTTCCTTCCAAGGAACAGAATTGCTCGGTGTTGCCGCTGGTGAAAGTGAAAATCCAGAAAAAAATATTCCTAAAGCGATTAACTCTGTATTTTGGCGCATTTTACTTTTTTACATTTTAGCGATTTTCGTCATAGGAATGATTCTTCCTTATACAGATGCACGTTTGCTAAACGAATCTGTGTCTGTCAGTCCCTTCACCCTCGTTTTTGAACGAGCAGGCTTTGCCTTTGCCGCATCTGTGATGAACGCGATCATTTTAACGGCTGTATTATCTGCTGGTAACTCTGGTATGTATGCATCTACTCGTATGCTGTGGGACTTAGCACGCGATGGAAAAGCACCAAAATTTTTAAGTAAATTAGATAAAAGAGGCGTTCCGGTAAATGCCTTGATCATTACCGCTTTAGTTGGTTCCTTTGCATTTTTAACAACCTTCTTTGGTGATGGTATTGTCTATATATGGTTGCTAAATGCGTCCGGAATGGCTGGATTTGTTACATGGCTTGGGATTGCTATTAGTCATTATCGATTCCGTAGAGCTTATATTGCACAAGGTGGCGATATAAGCAAGTTACCATATCGTGCTAAATGGTTTCCAGTCGGTCCGCTCTTAGCGTTGATACTTTGCACTTTCATTATTTTAGGCCAAAACTATCAAGCTTTTATTGGCGGCGAAATTGATTGGAATAGTGTGTTCATCTCTTATATCGGCCTCCCTCTTTTCTTCATCGTTTGGATCGTTTATAAAGTAAAATACAAAACGAAATTAATTCCTTTAAAAGAGTGTGATTTTGAAGGAAAATAATTCAAGGAGTTGAATGAGATCATTCAACTCCTTATTTATTTTAGAGTCACTAAATTGACCAACAGGAACGAATGTTCTATAATTAAGTTAGAATAATATTAATCAAGACGCCGCTCTACCACACTCAACTTTGAAAATTACTAATGTTCGAATGAATTAATTAGGAGGGTTTTCGATGGTAACAAATAATTTTATTCAAAAGGCATTTTCTGAAGTGATCTTTGCCGAACGGGTTCATCAAGTTGCGTTTAAGAAATGCAACAATGACCCAGAATACCATGCTGCTAGTGAAGAAGTCGGCCGTCTGCTTAGACAATTAGAAGAAACGTTATCTACTGAAACACAAAGTGAACTTCTTAATGATTTAGAGTCTGCATGGGGCTATATGTACTCCTTCTTACTTGAGTATAGTTACTGTCAAGGCCTAGAGGACAGTCCATTTATTCATAATGAGCTTAAGAAATACGGTGTTTCCATGATCAAGGAAAATGTGAAATCTAGTTATTTTCGCCCACCATTCCATGTTTCTCTGATAATGAGTTCTTAATACATTTTCGCCTGCTAAACAAAGTAAAAAGAAGTCCAAATCACTGGACTTCTTTTTTTATTCAAGGAGTAATTAGATTCTTTTCTTTCTTAACAATGCTAGATCAAAAAAAGTTAAGCCTAAGGAACAGCCTAAAGCTGTAAATAAAAATCCGTAATGATCATTTTTTGCTGGCTGAAAAATAAAGTTTAATAAATAATTTATTGTACCAAGTAAAACAAATAAAATAATAAACTTTACAATTCTTTTTCGTACTTCATCCTTATGTAATTTGCCTATATTTTTCATTGCGGCCATTATTAAGTACGTAACATATGCGATAAGATAAATAATAAAACCTATTACAAATGAATGAGCAAATGGAAGAGTAATATTTTGATATACAATTAATAACGTAATGATTAAACCTACGAAAAATAAAATAAACAAGACAATGTTTGCTAAATTGTATTTCTTCATCTTCTCTCCACCATCATCATAAACTGAGCACTCTTTTCAACATCTTAAAGTATAACACACATAAGACCGTTCCCGCTGTGAGGTTTTGAACATATCATACCTTTTGTCTTAAGATGTCTTACTTCTCCCCTTTGTTATCAGCCACTAAGTCTAATGGTATGATTGTCATAAGAATGATTAAGGTGGCGGATAATAATGAACCGTTTCAACATCTTTTTGATCACAGTTGATATGTTGTAAATAAATTAGTTTATATTGAGTAAACATAGTTTGTGCTTAAACAAAAGGTGCAGATTATTTTGTTAATCTATACATAATCATTTAAATGGATTTAGGATGGAGTGAATAAAATTTTGTTTAATTTAACTACACATCAATATCAATGGGATGAAATTATAGAGAGAAAAATACGATATGATTCTAATGTCGTGGAATATAAATGTAAGCTTTTAAATGCACAAGATCAAAAACTTGTGTTATTTCACATTATTGAAGACTCCTTTACAATGTTAGCCGGTCAAAATAAATTAACGATTCCTAAAGGAAGTTATACAATAGCTTATTATTGGGAAAATCGTCCATATAATTTATATTTTTGGAGAGATAATAAAGGGAATTACCTTGGCTCCTATTTTAATATCGTAAAGAATACATGTATAAACGACAATATGGTAACATTTGAAGATTTAATTATTGATATTTTAGCACTTCCAAATGGTAAATACTTTATTTTAGACGAAGATGAATTACCTGAGGCACTGAAGAATTTTGAGAATGGTTCAGTCCAATATGCTCTAAATTTATTAATCGAGTCTATGGATACCGTTCTTTCTCAGATTATTTCAGATTCCGAAGGGATATATAAACATGAAAAGTTTGTTCCATTATTACAAGTAGGCGAATAAGCGTAATTAAACTAAAGAAAACATTGTAAATCAGCACTTGCCTGACCGCCCCCCAGGAAGTGTAAAACTTGCTGCAAAAGATGAGGAAGATCGTTCAATCTATGGAGTCGCACATCTTATCACAAAGGTTTCCACTTTTAAGGTACCTGATGATGCCGAAATATATTTAAATCAACTATCAAAAAATCTTAATAAAGAGATGACCCCAACAGGTAGAGTTCACTCTGCCTGTTCGGGTGCAGTAAAAAGCATTGCTGAATTTTTTACTAACTAATACTCTCTTTCCATGCCGTCATTCCGCCTTCAAGCAATGTAACAGCATACCCTTTCTCTTCTAAAATTTCTGCACATTTGCGTGCGGAATTGCCTGTTGTACAGGTTATAATGATCTCTTTATCATCTGGTAAAGCAATTGGCTGATTCTCAAAGATCATATGTTTAGGTATATTTAACGTTTCGATGTTTTCATTTTTGATATGTTCTTTTTCAAACTTTTCCTTTGCTCGCACATCTAAAATACATATATCTCGACTTTTTTCCATTTTTGCCCGGAGTTCTTTTGCTAATATTGTTTTCATTTTTATCACCTCTTTGTATTTCCCCACTATCAATTTACTGTTCAAGCATTTCAATGTATTCAAATAAAAATGATTGGCCGTTTCGATAAAAACGCGGATCGTAAAGTCCTAGTGTTTCACCGTCATCTACGAGGACGACGATTGGCGCCCACTTATAAAGTGTTTTTGCTTGTGGGAGCTCTGTAAATAATCGATCTACATCCGCTTCTTCATTCGACTGTAATACATATTGAAGCTGCTTTTCCCGAAAGTAGCCATCTTTATATATCGTAACTACATCATCTTTTTTCGTGATCACTGAGTAATTCCACGGAATGAAATCCGCTGATAGTGCGACTTGATCATATGTACCTCCATATTGCTTATATATTCCATATCCTTGCACACTTTGAACAACGACATGAAGGACGATAAGCAGCCATGCGACTTTAAAATAATATGGTGATTTTTCCTTATTTCTTCTCGATAAAACAAATGCAGCGCCGATAATCAACCAAAAGACAAAATCGATGATGGGAATTGTGCCGAACGTAATTCTTATTGCGGAAAATGGCTCTAAGTACCCTGTCCCCCATGCATTGAATAAATCACTTGTAATATGTATAAACACAGCCAGCCATCCGAGCAAAAGTAATTTCATATCCTTTACTTTAAAAATGACCTTGCATATAAAATAAAAGAGTAACGCCCAAATTGGTGTTAAAAAGATGGAATGAGTGATTCCTCTATGCCACATTTGATATTGCCCGCTATGGTCCCACATTTGTGAGATGACATCGATATCTGGAATTTGGCTAGCCCCAATTGCTGTCACAAGATAGGCTGTTTTTTGTTTACGATTCAATGCCCGCTTATCCACGGCCCCATACAAAGCTAATCCAAATAATGTATGTGTAATTGTATCCACACACTCCCCTCCTTCCCTTCTATTATAATCGTTTAGTCGCTGATGGGAAGCGAAATAAGAGGCAAAAGTAAATCATGTAGGGAGCGCTGATTGTTTTATATTGTGTTGTTAGCACATAATGTTATTAGAACTATATTTACTCTCAAGTCATCTGAGGTTCAATTATCTTTAGGTCAAAAAAATTACCACAGCAATGCTGTGGTATGCTTCAATCCTGTTAAAATGCTATCAATTGCTGATGTTCATTCTTCATATGCTAGATGCGGAAATATTTAAAGCCGTTGATTCACGTTCAATTAGTTCAACTGGTAGCGTAATAATACTATTCTTGTAAGACTGATTTTGTTCAATCGATTCAATTAGCTTTTGAGCAGCTTGTTGCCCTAGTAGTTCTTTATTTTGGTTAATTGAAGTAATCGATGCATATTTAACCATGCTAATATTATCATATCCTACAATTTTCACATCTTCAGGGACCTTTAACTTGCGTTCATTTAGAGCTAATAGCGCTCCATATGCTAGCCAATCAGTCGTTGCAAAAATCCCATCATATTTAAATTCATCATTATTAAGTAAAAGTTCAATTGCATTTTTCGCAATATCAATACCCACTTCTACTTTTAAAATATTCTTTTCTTTAAATGTTCGATTTTTTTCGGAGAGTGCTTGAATAAAACCTTTTACCCGGTCTTCTGTTGTAAAAGCATCACGATAATCTCGAATGAGAAGAATGTTATTACATCCTTTTGATACTAATTCATTTCCCGCTAAATATCCGCCTTGAACATTATCTGAAGTTACGATCGTCACTTGGTGCTTTTTCGGCTTTCGATCAATACAAACGATTGGTAACCTCGTTTTTTCTTGTAACAACTGATCACTACCTGATAAATAGATTAAACCGTCAACGCCTTTAATTTCTAGTTCTCGAAAATATTGGAGCTCTTTATTTTCATTCTCTGCTGAATTACAAATAAATACTGAATATCCTCTCGGATCACAATAGTTTTCAATCGCTAATACAATTTTCGCAAAGAACTCATTTGTAATATCAGGAACGAGCACACCAATAGTTTTTGATTTACTCGTTCGTAAACTTTTAGCAACAGCATTCGGACGGTAATCATATTCCTCGACAATCTTAAGCACCTTTTTTCTCGTATCTTCAGAAAATCTACCGTTATTATTTAGCACTTTTGATACTGTTGCACTTGATACACCAGCTAGATTAGCGATTTGCTTAATCGTTACTTTTCTGCCCATGATCATCATGCCTCATCACTGTAATCTTTTTACTTTACTATACTACACTTTACAGTAGACTTACATCTTTAACAGATCATAAATGTGACTTGCTGCTCCGAGAACACCAGCAGCATTTACATCTTCGGCATATTCAATCACTAAGCCTTCCGCTGGAAATGGTCTTCGGCATGATTGACGTATTTTGTCCTCGAGTTTTTGCCGGGGGAAATCATCCATACCAATGACCCCACCGCCAATAATGATAAGATCAGGATCAAAAATATTTGCCTCCGTGGCAATTGGGACAGAAAGTGCTTGAATAAAATCATCGATAATTGGGTGATCACTATATTTTGTGAAGATTTCATGAAACGCTACATCTTGAAAGTATTTTTGATGAAGAGTAACTAACCTCTTTCCTGAAGCAATATTTTCTAGACAGCCAACATTTCCACAATCGCATACATCCATATTTTGATAAATTGGTATATGACCTAATTCGGCAGCGGCGCCATTTTTACCTCGTAAAAATTGGCCATTAATATAGATGGAATTACCAAATCCAGTCCCAATATATAAGCCAATAATAACTTTTTCTTTTGATATATTTCTTTTAGCGATTTCATATTGCAGCAAATGATTGACATCATTATCAATATATATTGGTATGTTTAAAAAGTTTTCCAATGGATCGACGATATTTACATTTGCTAGTGACTCCATACTCGTCGTCGTGTAAATTCGTTTTTTATCTCGGCTTACGACGGAAGGAAAACCTAGACCGATCGCAAGGATTCGGTCATTTTGAATATTGGTTTGTATATAGTTAACTAAGAAATTTTGTAACGATGCAATCGGTTCTTTTTCATCGATAACATCGACTGTTTTTTTCTTTAAAAAATAATGAAGTGTACCATCAGGGGTAACCGCACCAATACGTGTATGCGTCCCACCAATATCAACCCCGATGACATACGTTTTACTCTTATTATCCATGATCTAGATTCCCCTCTTTATATGCTTCATCGTAGGAGATGAGAGGCGCTTGCCTGATTATGATATACCTACTTCTGTTTTAAATGTATCGGTCATCATATCCCATGCTTGATTCAAATCATCATTAAGACTGAATAAACCAGAAGTTCCAACAATTAATACCTCTGCTCCTGCATCCACAAGCTGTTTAAACGTATTCTTATTACATGAGCCATCGATCGTAATCAAATAGTTATAACCATATTTTTCTTTCCATTCTTTGGCCTTTTTAATTTTATCAAGCATTTCTGGAATGTATTTTTGACCGGCAAAGCCTGGGTCAACAGTCATAATCGTTAGTTTATCAACATGATGGATATATGTTTCGATCGCTTCGATCGGTGTTTCAGGATTTAATACGACACCTAATTTCCGGCCTCTTCCTTTTATCTTTTGCATCTCGCGAAATGCTTTGCCATTAATCGTTTCTGCATGGAGACTAATATAATCTGCCCCAGCATCAATCGTCATATCGACAAAGTCTTCTGGATTTTTGACCATTAAATGTGCATCAATCGGTATTTTAGAAATCTTTTTTAACTGTTCAATAAAAAATGGGGAAAGAGTAATATTTTTCACAAAGTGGCCATCCATAATATCTACATGATAAAAATCGGCTCTTTCGTTTAATACGTCTACTTGTTCTTTAAACTTCGTCAGATCCATACACATTAACGATGGTGAAAATTTTTGCATTGTCTATCAACCTTCCTGTTTCATAATCTTCTATTCTTTCTTCCCACCAAACAATCGGTCTAATGATACCGCTCCAATGATCAATGATCCCATTACAATTTGTTGGTAGTAAGTAGAAACGTTCAAAATGTTTAATCCGTTATTAATAACACCGATAATAAGTGCCCCCATAACGACACCGTAAATTTTACCTTTGCCTCCAAAGAAACTTGTTCCACCGATAATAGCTGCTGCAATTGCAAACAGTTCAAAACCAGTTCCAGCAAGTGGTTCTGCTGCTCCTAAACGTGCGGTTAGAACAACCCCTGCTATCCCGGCACAAACTCCAGAAATGATGAATACAACAATTTTATGGAGGTTAATATTGATTCCAGAGAACCAAGCAGCTTGTTCATTCCCACCAAGAGCATAAATATTTCTTCCCATTTTCGTTTTATTCGTTACAAAAGTAAGGACTAAAGCTAAAACGATGGCGATAATGACCGGTATCGGAATGATCCAAATCCAACCGGCAACACCTTGTGTAAACTCAGTTGGTAAACCGTAAACAGGACGCGCATCGGAAATAATTAATGTTAGTCCTCTAAAAATTGATAAGGTACCTAATGTAATAATAAACGGGTGTAAATTGGTTTTTACAACTAAAAATCCATTAATAAATCCTAATAACGCACCAACAGCAATTCCCCCGATTAGTATCGCTAAAATAACAGGCACACCGGCAACAAGTAATTTTGCTGTAATCATTCCAGTTAAAGCCATAATTGAGCCAACTGAAAGGTCAATTCCTGCTATTAAAATGGTAAAGAATTCACCAGCACCAACAATAATATTAATCGAACTTTGTAGGATGACTTGTGTTAAATTCGATACCGTAAAAAAATATTTTGGTGAGAGGATTCCAAGAACAAGGATAATTAATACTAATATTCCGAATGTCCCAAATTTCTCCCAGATTTTATTGAATTTTTTTTGCATGTCTTCCCTCTCCTTAAGATGTAGCTAACGCCATAATTTTCTCTTCGGTTGCTTCGTCACTCATTAAGATGCCGTTAAGTCTCCCTTCATGAAACACAGCAATCCGATCACAAATCGCTAATAATTCTGGAAGCTCAGAAGATACGACTAATACACCTTTATCTTTTTCGGCTAACTCGCGCATAATTTTATAAATCTCACTTTTTGCTCCCACGTCAATTCCTCTAGTTGGTTCGTCAAATATGAATAAATTAGAATCTGCCGCCAACCATCTGCCAATAATTACTTTTTGCTGGTTCCCACCTGATAACTCAGTAATATTTTGATTAACAGATGAACATCTTACAGATAAATTCTCCTTTTGCCGCTCAGCCCAAATCAGCTCTTGCTTACGGTTCACTAAACCAGACAATCCACCAAGTTTTGTATCGTTTAGTAATTTGGAAATCGACACATTTCTCCAAATTTCAAAGTTAGGGAAAAAGCCTGTTTCTCTTCTATTTTCAGTAATATAAGCAATTTTATTTTTCACTGCTTCATACGGATTTTTCAATTTTAGTGACTTACCATTTAAAATAACTTCTCCTTTTTTAATTGGTTCGGAACCAACAATCGCATCCATTAATTCGGTACGTCCTGAGCCAATTAAACCAGCAAAACCTAAAATTTCTCCTTTTTTTAGTTGAAAACTAATATCTTGTACTTTTTCATCTTTTCTCGTTAAGTGTTTTACTTCAAAAATGATTGGAGCGTGTTCAGAATCAAACTGTTGACTACCTTGATATCTCGATTGAAGCTCACGACCAACCATTAGTTTTACCATTTCTTCTGTCGGTGTTGTAGCTATATCCTTTGTCGCGACAAATTTTCCATCTTTTAAAATCGTAATTCGATCACCAATAATTTTAATTTCTTTTAACTTATGAGAAATATAGACAATGCCAACGCCTTCGCTTTTTAACTGTCTCATAATAGTAAATAGTTTCTCAATTTCACCATCGGTTAGAGACGATGTAGGCTCATCCATAATTAGAACTTTCGTATCTGCCGCAAGTGCCTTCGCAATTTCTACTTGTTGTTTTTCAGAAATAGATAATTGACTAACTAGCTCATCAGGTTTGCGATTTAAACCAACACGCAGTAAAAGTTGTTCCGTCGTTTTCTTCATTAAATCATAGTCTACGATTGATATTCCGAAAGCCTTCTTTGTCGGGATTTTCCCGACAAAGATGTTCTCGGCAATCGATAAATCATCAATTACACTTAATTCTTGATATATAATACCAATCCCATTTTCCGCAGCCTCTTTTGGAGA
Source organism: Bacillus sp. FJAT-50079 (assembly GCF_018343515.1). Lineage (GTDB taxonomy): Bacteria > Bacillota > Bacilli > Bacillales > Bacillaceae_C > Lederbergia. Next base: position 215,251 of record NZ_JAGYPD010000002.1, read on the forward strand.
TAGTTGTGTAAACTCTTTATCACGAATGGTCATCTTTCCATCAGTCGGTTCATACACACCACATAGTATTTTCATCAACGTGGATTTTCCCGCACCATTTTCCCCTAACAACACATGGACTTCACCAGGTAATAGATTGAAATCTACATCTTGCAATGCGGGAATTCCGGAAAATTCTTTTGTGATTTTTTCCATTTTCACCATGTATTCCATGTTAGACACTTCCTAAACTCGTATTTCGGATTATTCGTTCACTATATATGATGGAACGGTTACAAACTCTGCTTCTTCATCAACGGAGATTATTTTTCCTTCCTTAATCGCTTTTACTAATAATCTTAAGCTCTCTTTACCAATTTCCGCTGAATCTTGAGCAATTGTAGCTGTTAATTCGCCAGCTTTGACAGAGTCAATTGCTTCAGGGGCGCCGTCTGTTCCAACGACAATAATTTGATCTTTTTTACCAGCATTAACAACAGCTTGCTGAGCACCTAATGCCATCGTATCGTTCGCAGCGTAAATCGCTTTCAAATCAGGATATCTTTGAATCATGTTTGTTACTACGTCTAGCGCTTTGTTACGATCCCAGTCAGCTGGCTGACTTGCAACTAGTTCGATTCCTTCCGTTGCATCGAATACACTTTTAGCACCATTTTTTCTCGCTTCACCAGACGCGTTTCCTGCTTTTCCTTCAACGATTGCAACTTGTCCACCTTGAATCGTTTCGACAATAAATTTACCAGCTTGTTCGCCAACTTTTTCATTATCTGTCGTTACAAATGCGTTTACATTCCCACCCGCACTATTTAACTCTTCCATATCTACTCTTTCGTCAATATTAACCGTTGGAATCCCTTTTTTATGTGCATTAACAACTTGAGGGATAAGGTTAACTGGTGATAATGGGGCAAAGCCAATGCCGTCATAGTCTTTATTCAAAAGGTCCTCAAACATTCTTAGCTGCCCTTGTGAATCTTCTTCAGATTGTGCCGCCAATATTTCGACTTTTACACCAAGAGCTTCCGCTTCTTCCTTAATCCCTTCTTCCATTGTTGTCCAGAATGGATTAGATAACGTTTTCAAAATCATTGCTACTTTAATTTCTTCATTGTCGCCTTTTGCTTCCTCTTTTCCACTTGTTTCCGTGCCTGCTGGCCCACTATTACAACCCGCTAACAACACAATACTTAATACGAATGTCATTACAGAAAATAATATTTTTCTCATCTTTTATACCCCTTTTTTGATAGATTCATAATTAAGTTAGAGCAATCTTATAATGAATATTATGATTCGTTAACCTAGTCCTACTCACCTCCTTTAATTAGGGGACGCTGTGCCAAATGGTGACGCTTTCTTAAAAAGCGTAATTTGGTTAATCGATTAACCAATTGGGTTATGTGCAACATTTTAAAAACTTAATACTTAACATAAAAGTTTTTCCGCTTAATTACACATTGTAAAACGCTTACACAGAAACCATTGGTTTTATCGACTATTTCTCCATACGTTATTTAGCTATAAGGTTAATCGATTAACCTTATGTAGTAAACTATATATTATAGACTTTAGTATGATTAATCGATTAACCAATCTCTTAGTTAGGATATTAATTCATTTATGTTTCGTTGTCAATAGATTATTAAATTAATATTTTTTATTTTATAGAAAATTATTAATTTAATAGAAAATAAGTTCCAAACGTATAGATAGACTTGATTATTAATTTTTCATTCTTCCTAAAATAAGCTTAGCCGTCTCGATTAAATTGAGACGGCTAAGCTAGACCCTATTCCATCAAAGCAACCATCAATGCTTTTTGTACATGCATGCGATTTTCCGCTTCTTCAAACACGTATGATTGTGGGCCATCAATCACTTCTGCTGTTACTTCTTCGCCTCTTTTAGCAGGGAGGCAATGTAAAAAGATCGCACCTTCGGCAGCAAAGCTCATTAGCTCGCTATTTACTTGGTATGGTTGGAAGGCTTTTATTCTTACTTCTGCTTCCTCTTCCCAGCCCATACTCGTCCAGACATCTGTGTAAACGGCGTCGGCATTAGCGACAGCCTCTTGTGGGCTGTTAGTTACTTCGATTTTGGCTCCTGTTTGCTTCGCGATTTCTTTCGCTTTTTCTACGACTTCTGCTTTTGGCTCATATCCTTTTGGAACAGCGACAGAACAATCGACACCTGTTTTTGCACAGCCGAGCATTAACGAATGGGCCACATTGTTTCCGTCACCGACATAGGCTAATTTTGTTCCGGCTAGTGTGCCTTTCACCTCATATAATGTGAGTAAATCCGCTAAAGCTTGGCAAGGGTGATAATCATCGGTTAAGCCGTTGATGACAGGAACGGCGGAGTTTGCAGCCAATTGCTCAACTCCTTCATGACTATACGCGCGAATCATAATTCCATCAACATAACGCGACAATACTTTTGCCGTATCCTCGATTGTTTCGCCTCTGCCAATTTGAATATCATCACGACTTAAAAAGAGGGCATGCCCGCCTAATTGGTTCATTCCGACTTCAAATGATACACGTGTTCTCGTTGACGATTTTTCAAAGATCATCGCAAGCGTTTTTCCTTTTAAATAATGATGAGCTTCGCCTGCTTTGTTCATTTGCTTCAGTTTTTTAGCGAAATTTAATATATTCATAATTTCTTCTGTTGAAAGGTCCATTAATGTAAGCAAATGCTTGCCTTTCAAGCTCGTCATTATCGTTTCCATTCGATCACCTTTTCCTTTTTTACGACTTCCTGTTGCCACTCTTGGAGTGATTGTGGACTGCTATGTTGTTCATTCCATGCTGCTAAAAAGACGCGTAGCGTATCTAATTCTGTTATGACGTTTAGTTGTGCAGCAGATGCCATTTTTCTTAGCTCGCTTGATCCATTGATACTGATGAGAAGGGCGTGGCGATGTTGTTTTGCCCATTCGGAAAATGCCAACTCTTCATTATATTTAACATAAGCGATGTTGTATTCGAAAAGCAAGTCTAATAGGACTTGTGATTGATCACCATCAATTAAAGCAGTTAGCTCGTTTTTATGAGCGACTTGGTTATTCCATTTGATCGCTTTAGCAAGCGCTTCTTCATAATGTTGACCAAATGCGATCAATTCTCCCGTCGATTTCATTTCAGGTGTGAGGAGCGGATCTACACCTTCCAATTTTCCAGTTGAGAATATCGGGTTTTTAACTGCGTAATAAGTCGGATTAATTTCGAATTTTTTCACTTCGCTAGCGTTTGTTAGGATTTGAATGCATTCGTCAATTAAATTGATTCCTGTAATTTTACTAATGATTGGAACCGTTCGTGATGCTCGCGGATTCACTTCGAGCACATATACTTGCCCTTCATAAATGACAAACTGAACATTAAAGATTCCTTTAAATTGCAGTTCCTCCGCCATTTGCTTCGCATATTGATGTGCGGTTTCCATATGATTAGCAGCAATCGTTACAGGCGGTGTTACAGCCATACTGTCTCCGGAGTGGACGCCTGCTTTTTCAATATGCTCAAAATATCCTGGGATAAAAATGTCGTTCCCATCTGACAGTACATCGATTTCCATTTCAGATCCACGATAGTAAGCATCGACCAGCACAGGATACTGAACTTGCGGTAGATATTCCCTTAAGTCAGTTTCATTTTGAATAATAATCATGCCTTGACCACCGATCACGTACGACGGACGCAATAAGAGCGGATAACCAATTTCGCTTACTTTTTCAAATAAATCGGCTTCATCGATTGCTGTTACACCAGGGATATGCGGGATATTTAACTGCTGAAGCAAGGAATAAAAACGTTCGCGATCTTCAACGATATCGATTTGATCTTGTGTAATCCCGAGTAACGGAATGCCGTTTTCCTCTAAATCCTTCGCTAAATTAATCGCGGTTTGCCCGCCGAATTGTACAATGACGCCGTCTGGTTTTTCATGATCTAATATGTTTAATACATCTTCCGTACGCAATGGTTCAAAATAGAGTCGATCAGCAATTGAAAAGTCTGTACTCACCGTTCCAGGGTTATTATTAATCATGATCGTTTCATAGCCAGCCTTTTTCAATGCGAGCGTTCCTTGTACCGTGCAATAATCAAATTCAATTCCTTGGCCAATACGAATCGGACCAGATCCAATCATAACTATTTTCGGCTTTTCTGTTTCGATCACTTCATCGCCTTCCGCTGCCCATGTTGAATAAAAATAAGGTGTTTTTGCGGCGAATTCCCCAGCACATGAATCAACCATATGATATACCGGTGCAAGATCGGCCTCTTTTAATTTCTGGCGAAGCGTCTTTAATGGTACTTCCCATGTTTTCGCTAGCCATTCGTCGGAAAATCCGTTATTTTTCAGCTGGGATAGAAGACTTGGCGAAACCGCATCGATCGTTGCTTTTTTCGCTTCATGCTCCATTTCGATCAATCCTTCAACTTGCTTTAGGAAAAATAGTTGAATTTTCGTTTCGTCATGAATGTCTTGAATCAATACACCTCGTCGCAACAATTCTAGGATCGAAAAGAAACGACGATCATCAGGCAATAAGACGGAATGCCATAATTGTTCATCAGTTAGAGCTGATATTTCTGGCATTTCCAATCCGATCGTTTTTAATTCCAATGATCGTACCGCTTTTTGCAAGGCAGCCGGTAAATTGCGTTCAATCGCCATAATTTCCCCGGTCGCTTTCATTTGCGTACCGAGCTTTCGATTCGCACCGTAAAACTTATCAAACGGCCAACGCGGCATTTTCACAACCGTGTAATCGACAACAGGTTCAAAGCTGGCAAATGTACTACCTGTGACAGGGTTGATCAATTCGTGGAGTAAATAGCCCATGCTTAGTTTAGTTGCAATTTTCGCAATCGGATAGCCGACAGCTTTCGACGCCAATGCAGATGAACGACTTAATCTTGGGTTTACTTCAATGAGATAATATTGCGAGCTATGAGGATCTTGCGCAAACTGAATATTGCAGCCCCCGATAATTTTTAATGCACGAATAATTTTCACAGCGGATGTGTAAAGGGCTTCAAACTCCTTGTCGCTTAGAGATTGTTGCGGGGCAATCACAATCGAGTCTCCTGTATGTACACCGACAGGATCAAAGTTTTCCATGCTGCAAATTGCGATACACGTATCATTTTCGTCTCTCATCATTTCAAATTCTAGCTCTTTACATCCAGCAATGCTTTTCTCAATTAAGCATTGGGTAATCGGACTTGCTTCAAGTCCTTGGGCAACGACGCGAATTAAATCTTCTGTCGTATCGACAATCCCACCGCCACCGCCGCCAAGCGTATACGCGGGTCTAACGATGACAGGGAAACCTGTTTGCTCAGCAAACTTGACCGCTTCCTCTACCGTATGAATAATTTCACTTTCAGGAACCGGCTCGCCTAATTCATGCATGAGAGCACGAAATGCTTCGCGATCCTCTCCTTGAATAATCGATTCTGGCGTTGTACCCATTACTTCGACTTGAAGATCTTGTAAAATACCTCGTTGATACAGTTCAACGGTTAAGTTTAATCCCGTTTGCCCTCCAACTGTTCCTAGAATGCCATCGGGTTGTTCTTTTTTAATAATTTCCGTAATGCTTTCTACTGTGAGTGGTTCAAAATAAACGGTATCAGCAAATTGTTCGTCGGTCATGATCGTCGCTGGATTATTATTCACTAATACGACTTCACAGCCTTCTTCCTTTAAGGCGATACATGCTTGTGTACCGGCATAATCAAACTCTGCCGCTTGACCGATCACAATCGGCCCTGAACCAATCACTAACACTTTTTTGATCTTATTTCGTTTAGGCATAAACACGAACTCCTTTGACTTGCTCTAGCTGTTTAATGATCGAACGGAACATTTCCATTTCTAACTTTGTATGCTTCCCATGTGGGTGAAATTGAAAGGTTTGAATTGAATAATGAGTATGAATCAGTCCTTCTATCGCCCCATCTTGTACAGATTGATATGAAGCTTGAAAACCAGTATGCTCCAAACTTTTCTCGTCTATTTCATATCCATGGTTTTGCTTTGACAAATACACTTGATTGGATGCAAGATGAACAATTGGTTGTTTAAAGCTACGATGACCATGTTTCATTTTCTCGATTTTTGCTCCAAAAATGACAGCAAGCATTTGATGACCGAGCCCAAAGCCGATCGTCGGAAAAGTTTTGGCTAATTTTTCATATACAGAGAAATGTTCTTCCCAGTCAAGTGGGTGACCAGGACCTCCAGAAAAGACGATTCCATCTGGATTGATCACTTCTACTTCATCGATCGATACATATGGAGAAGCGACTGTCACCTTCACATCCGCAGCGACAAATGCATCGATTAACGAATGCTTCAAGCCGAAATTCAAGACGAGTACATGCTTCTTTCCGCTTGGATGAACGACTTTATGAAGAAATGAAACATTCTTTGTGTTGTTTTTCGTTTTTACTTGTTCCGTTCCTTGCTCAGTGACAAGCAACTGTGCTGGCATTTCACCACCGTTGCGAAGTCGCTTCATAATCGCTCTTGTGTCAACCCCTGTTAATATCGGCACATTGTGTTCCATGCAATAATGAGCAAGATTTTGTTTATCCAATGTGGCTTGTGGCCATTCCTGCTGGGTAATGATCGCTGCGGCTTGAATGCCATTGCTTTCGAATTGATTTGCTTCAACGATACTATTTAAAACACCTGGATACGTGGAGAGGACAATTTTACCTTTAATTGCCGGGTCAGTTAAAAATTCTTGAAAATTTCCCATCCCCGTATAATGGATTAATTCCCCATAACTCTTTTGTGTTTCGCCATTCCATGTACCAATAAACGTTTCTTCGTTTGCAAGCTTTATGGAGCCTTTCATTTGAACCCTCTCCCGCACAAATTGTATTTTTATATTCACTCATGAATTTTTATACACACGATACAAAAAAATATTACACTAATTGTTTATATTTAAGTAATGTTTTGTTAATGATTTGAATTGCCTCATCGATTTCTTCATGTGAAATCGTAAGTGGAGGTAAAAAGCGGATAACATTTGCTCCAGCTGTCAGCGCTAGTAAACCATTCTCTCTAAGGGCCGTAACAAAAGGATTGACCTCTGAAGAAAATTCGATACCAATCATCATCCCTTTATGGCGTACGCCTTTGCACTCTGGAAATTCGAGAAAGAGTTCCGCTAATCGAATCGCTAAATAATCTCCCTTTGCATTGACAGATTGTAAAAATTCTTCATCAAAAGCAATATCCAATGTTGCTTTTGCCGCTGACATCGCGAGTGGATTCCCACCGAATGTCGAGCCATGACTTCCAGGTGTAAATGCAGCAGCTACTTTCTCGTTGCTTATCATCGCCCCTGTTGGAATACCATTGCCCAAGCCTTTCGCACTCGTAATAATATCCGGTGTAATCGAATAATGCTGATAACCAAACGGTTTGCCTGTTCTGCCAATTCCTGTTTGCACTTCATCGATAATGAGCAATGCGTCATTTTCTTTACAAAGCTTCTCGACAGCGCTTAAAAACTCACTTCCAGCAGGATGAACACCGCCCTCACCTTGAATGACTTCAAGCATCACCGCCGCTGTCTGATCATCGATTTCCTGCTTTAGCGCCTCTATATCATTAAATGGTAAATGAACGAATGTTTCCGGCATCGGACCAAATCCTGTTTTTACTTTATCTTGACCAGTAGCTGCCATTGTTGCTATTGTTCGTCCGTGAAACGATTGATGGAAGGTAATAATTTTATATTTGCCGGTAAATTTTCGAGCAAGTTTAATTGCCGCTTCATTGGCCTCTGCTCCACTATTGCAGAAAAACACCTTTGCACCAGCGGATGATTGAACAAGTTTTTCTGCTACTTCTTCTTGGAGGGAGCTCTGAAATAAGTTGGATACATGCCAAAGCTTTTTCATTTGTGTTTCAACTGCCGCTACGACTGCTTCATTGCAATGTCCAAGATTACAAACGCCAATTCCAGATGTAAAATCAATGTATTCTTTTCCTGTTTGATCGTATAATTTTGCTCCGTTGCCAGAAACAATTTCTACGTCCCATCTTCCGTAATTATTAAACAAATGACTCATTTATAAAACTACCTCCACTTCTTTGCGTATCATTGTGCCAACGATATTCTCCCCGTCCAGCAATGGAGCTGTTCCACTTACAATGACCGCTTCCGCCATTCCACCATCTAGTCCATGGATCGCCGCCATTACTTTCGGGATCATGCCTCCATAAATAACTCCACTATCAATCAAGGCGAGTAATTCATTTTTTGTTGTTTTTTCAATTATTTTCCCATCTTTTAAAACGCCGGGAACGTCGGTGACGAATAATAATTTTTCTGCTCCAACCGCCACTGCAATTTCTCCTGCTGCCGTATCTGCATTAATATTGTAGCAATGCTCTCCATCAACGCCAGAAGCAATCGGGGAGATAACGGGGATGAAATCGAGCGCAAGTAATTGTAAAATCAATTGTTGATTAATCGTTGTAATTTCTCCAACATAGCCAAGTTGGTCACGATCTTTCGCTTTCGCTTGAAGCAATCCGCCGTCCGCTCCATTAATACCGATAGCGGAAATGTCCTTTTGTTGAAGAGTGCGAACAAGCTGATTAGCGATCGAGCCGGTTAAAACCATTTCGACCACATCCATCACTTCATTCGTCGTTTTTCTTAATCCATTGACGAATTCAGATTCGATGTTTAAGTCATTAAGCATTTTATTAATCGCTGGACCGCCGCCATGAACAATAACCGGCTTGTATCCAAGTGATTGCATCTGCTTAATGCTATCGTAAAAATCATCTGTTAGAGACTCGATCATACTGCCACCACATTTTATGACAACAATTCCGCCCATTTTCCGATTCCTCCTGTTAGTTACTCATGTGCGATAACTGGCGTTTATGCGAACATAATCATAGGTTAAATCACAGCCCCATGCTTTTCCCGTTCCGTTTCCTAAATGCAAATCAATCGCAATGATCACTTTTTCATTTTTTAAATAATCGACAAGCTGCTCTTCCTCATATGGAGCTGGTTGGCTTTGGACTAATAATTGGTTCGTGCCAAGTGTAATATCAATCGTCTCTGGATTCAGCTTTGCTCCGCTTTTGCCAATGGCCATCATGACGCGGCCCCAATTCGGATCTGATCCGTATACCATTGTTTTCACTAGATTAGAACCGACAACCGATTTTGCAACGATGCCAGCATCGACATCATTGTCAGCACCTTCGACATGTACTTCGATAAGTTTGGTTGCTCCTTCGCCATCACGAGCAATCATAATCGCTAAGTCCTCACAAACTTGTTTAAGCATCGCTTTAAACGAACTCCATTCTGGATGTTCTGGTGTGAGTTCAGCATTCTCTGCTAACCCACTTGCCATTACGAGCACCATATCGTTTGTTGACGTATCCCCATCAACCGTAATTCGATTGAATGTTTGATCGGTTACATCTCTTAATGCTTGTTGCAAAACAGGATGAGCGATATTCGCATCAGTCGTAATGAATCCAAGCATCGTCGCCATGTTTGGAGCGATCATTCCTGATCCTTTTGCTGCTCCGGCCATTGTAATTGTTTTACCCTCGATTTCAATTTGATAACATGTTGATTTCGGGCATGTATCTGTCGTTAAGATCGCTTCTTGAAAGTCAAGCGCTGCATTTTCGCCGTTGTCTAATGACAAAGATTCAATCCCGGGAATGATTTTATCCATCGGCATAGGTTCACCTATGACTCCAGTTGATGCGACAGCAACGTGATGGGCTTGTAATTGAAAGGTTTCTGCAACTTTATTTCGCATCGATATCGCGTCTAACGTTCCTTGTTTTCCCATGCACGCATTCGCATTACCACTATTAATAATGACCGCTTGAATCTTTCCTTCAGCCGCGATGCTGTCCTTCGTTACTTGCAGAGGCGCGGCTGTAATTTGATTTAATGTATATACTGCAGCCGATTCTGCTGGAACTTCACATAAAATCATTCCTAAATCTTTTCGTTTTCTTTTTACTTTCGTATGGATACCAGCCGCAGTAAACCCAAGTGGGGAAACAATGCTGCCTTCATTGATTTTCTTTAGTTGTTGACTTTGCTTCGTTTGCATTTTGCTCACTCCTCATTGGGTGTTATGGATAAAGCGGGCTCATCGTTAAACCAGCTGTTTCTTCAAATCCTAATAAAATATTTGCATTTTGAATCGCTTGGCCAGCAGCGCCTTTCATCAAATTATCGATGACTGAAACGATCGTTACTCTACCTGTTCGTTCGTCAAGCGTGATGCCAATGTCACAATAGTTGGAGCCAGATACTTCCTTCGTTGCTGGAAACACGCCTTTTTCTCTTACTCGAATAAATGGTTCATTTTCATAATGGTTTTTATACAGTTCATATACATCCGCTTCCGTCATTTCCTTCTTCACGGATCCATAGATCGTCGCCATAATTCCCCGCGTCATCGGAACGAGATGGGTGCTAAATGTAATCGGAGAATGAAGCCCCCAGCTTTGCAGCACTTGCTCGATTTCCGGGATATGCTGATGTTGATTCACTTTATATATTTTAAAATTTTCATTCAATTCACTGTAAATCGTACCTAGGCTCGCTGTTTGCCCCGCGCCTGAAACCCCGGATTTTGCATCAATGATAATCGAGTCTTCAACGAGCAGGCCCGATTGAGCGAGCGGGGCAAGACCAAGCAATGTCGCTGTCGGATAACAGCCTGGATTTGATATAAAGTTTGCCTCTTTCACTTGCTCGCGGTGGAATTCAGGGATTGAATAAATCGCTTTTTCAACCCAGTCGCTTGGAGCTGGTTTTTTCTTATACCAATTTTCATATTCATCTGAATTTTTCAGGCGAAAATCACCAGATAAATCAATAACCGTACAACCTTCTTTAAGCAGTTGTGGTGCTAATTCAGAAGCAATCCCAGTCGGAACGGCTAAAAAGACGATATCCGTTTCCTTCGCAACCTTTCCCGGGTCAATTTCCTCCAATCTTAATGGAACGATTCCTTGTAAATGAGGATAATGTCCCGTAATGAAAGAACCTTGCTGGGAAGAACTGTATACGGATGTTGCTTTCAAGTGTGGATGTGTATGAAGAATTCGCAACAACTCCGCTCCTCCATAACCTGTTGCACCAATAACGCCTGCTCTCATTTTTTTCACTCCTATATAACAATCAATCATTTTTAATTTGAAATTGTAAATAAATACATATTTTTGTATAAACACTGAATAATATATGATGTTTTCTATTATACTTTGAATAAAAATAAATTCAATAGTATATTTATTTATTTTCGCAAAAAGTGAAACATTGGAGAAATTCCTTTTAATCATCAACAGCCACGCTTAGCATAGCTGTTGATTACCATCCCTTTATTTCACCAATTAATCATTCAATAGCGTTTCCGGCACAATTCTAAATCCTTCAATGATTGTATCTTCATCCACTTCTATTAATACACAACGTTTTCCGTTATAATTTACTTGTTTTATATACTTTAAGTCTTGCGGGCTGATTGTAATATTCGCTACTTTTGTTTCTATTTTGATTGATTTTGATGTGTATTTAGGGATAATTCCACTCGCTTTTAATTCATAATTTTCGTCATCAATGATCTTTTGGAAGGCCGTTTCGACTTGATCCGTGTCTATATGTTCTATACCGCTTACCCGTAACACACGTTCCACGTCTTTATAATCCAACGTTGGCACTTCTTTATCTTCATCTTCCTCAACATCCATCATTCGGTTAATTTCTTCATACACATTAGATAATGTATTTGTATCGACGACTTCACCAACCACTTCTTTAACAATTTCCTCGAAAATGGCTTTGTCATCTTGCGCAGTCATGACCTCCTCACCATTAAGTACCGTTTCTATAAAGTGGTAATCTGGTTGATTTACCTTTCCGGATGAATAAAGAATATGATTGACGTCTGAGTAGCCTTCGGTAAAACAAGGAAACAGAAAACCGGCGACAGGTGATGCCAAATTGATGATTGCGTCCACCGACACATTTGATTTAAATTCCTTTTCAATATAATCAAACACAAGCGACTTCTTTGATTGTATTGTTTGGTTAATGCTGCAAAGAATAAATGGTCGATCATACACTTCATCCAAAGCGCTTGTTTCTGCCTCTTCACTGCCCTTTTTTGTCGGTTTAAAATATTGCCCACGAATAAATGTGACAACCATATCTTTTTCATACTGAACATCTTTAAACATTTTTTCCACGATTAAAAGCAGTTGCTCTTTCCAGTCTTCTATATCTTCTTTTTGAAGGCTTTCATAAAGAATGCTCTGAGTATGGTCGACCGCTTCCTTTTGAAACCTGACCTCAAATAATTTTTCATCCACATTCCCGGAAAGCACTTTTTTAAAATTTTTCATAAAAAGTTCTTGCTGCTCCCGATCCAACAGCGAAAATGGCTGGCTCTCCTCATGATAAATTTCACTGCTATCCTGTCTTATGTATACATTAAAAATATCTTTCACTTTTAATAATTCATTGTCTAATTTTAAATGCTTGCGAATATCCGCTATATCCTTCTTATTCATTAAAACGTTCAACTCCATAACAATTTAATATGATTTCACCATTATACATCATTCAAGGAAGGTATTTTATCGAAACATTAAACGATGAATGTCAGTTAATATTTAAGTAGAAATAAATCATTCAGCTAACCGATAATTTCCCCTCCCAACGGACGCTTTCCACGAGCACGCCTTCATTCTCTGACCAACAAGTTGTTGCCAGACGCGGCGGCTTTAGGCCTAGTTTGTTTAAATGCGTTCTTATGGAATCTTCAACTCGCGCTATTCCCGCTGGAGTCACCGCTCTTCACTCTAATCAGAGGAGTGTGAAATCATAACTTCAACTTACCTTAATATAATCCAAAGCTAGCATTAGTAAAAAATTTATATACAACTAAATAAAAAAGACGATTTACATTGAGTTTTTAAGTAAATCGTCTTTTTTATAGGTATTATTGGAAATCCTTATATCCGGGACTCCCTTTTAAGATGATGGTTCATCTTGTTCATTAACCCAAAGCTCAATCGTACGGCCACTTTCCGCTTCATCTAGAATAAACGAACCATTTGAATATCGGTCGTTATAGCGGATCGATGATACATTTACTTGCTCTTGTACTTCTTTATCTGTTTGAATCGTTACGTCCTGATTTTGACCAACGAATTTCATTCCAATAATCCGATGCGGATTGTTTTTCAATTCTCTAAGCATGATGACGCCACGTTTATTGCGTGTCGTTTTTTCAAATTCGCTTAAACGCATTTTTTTCACAGCCCCGCGTTGCGTTGCAATCAAAATCGCCAAATCATCCGCTTCATGGAACACTTCACCATTTATAATAAAATCATTTTCTTTCAAATTCATTGCTTTTACACCAGCCGCCCTCACCCCGACTGCTCCTACTTCTTCTTCAGAAAACCATAGTCCATATCCTAAATGAGTCGCTAAGAAAATATCTTGCTCCCCGTCCGTCACGTGAACATCGACGAGCACATCTTCATCCCGAACATTTAATGCGACGAGTGGTCGAGAATAACGCTGAACTTGGTACAAGGATAGCTCTGACTTTTTAATCATTCCGTTTTTCGTTACAAACAGGAGATACGCGTCTTTCTTAAATTCTTTAATCGGTATCGCTTTAATGATTTCCTCATCCTTATTAATGGCCATTAAACTCGCAACATGCTGCCCAAGATCTTTCCAGCGAATATCGGGTAGCTCATGGACAGGGAAATATAAATAGTTTCCTTTGTTCGTAAATAATATGATCGTGTCAATCGTATTTAACTCAGCTTGCAATAATAGTCGATCGGTTTCTTTCATCGCTAGATCTTGACCATTCGATGCCGTATACGAACGGAGGCTCGTCCGTTTTAAATATCCTTCCTTCGTCACCGTAACAATGACATCTTCATTCGGAATCATTACTTCCATATTAATCTTAATTTCCGTAATTTCATCCTCAATGATCGTCCTACGCTCATCCGAGTACTTCTTTTTAACCTCTTTTAATTCCTTTTTGATGACGCTTAATAATATCTTTTCATTATTTAAAATCGCAGTTAGCGTTTCAATCGTTTTTGAAAGTTCTTCTTGTTCAGCTCTTAGCGCGGTAATGTCTGTATTCGTTAAACGATATAATTGTAGGGAGACGATCGCTTCTGCTTGCGCTTCTGTAAATTGAAAGGCTGCAATTAAATTATCTTTTGCGTTTCTTTTATCCTTGGAAGCACGAATCGTTGCAATTACTTCGTCTAGAACAGATAAAGCTTTCATTAACCCTTCAACGATGTGCTGGCGTTGCTTCGCTTTCTCCAAATTATAACGTGATCGATTCGTCACGACTTCTTTTTGGTGATTGATGTAGGCGTCTAACAACTCTAATAAACTCATTAACTTCGGACGTTTATTTTCAATCGCAACCATATTAAAGTTATAGGCCACTTGCAGGTCACTGTTTTTAAATAAATAGTTTAAAATGCTCTTGGCGTCTGCATCTCTTTTTAATTCGACAACGATGCGCATTCCGGTCCGGTCTGTCTCATCACGTACTTCTACAATGCTTTCGAGCTTTCGATCAAGCCTAAATTCATCCATTTTTTTTACGAGATTCGCTTTATTGACATCATACGGAATTTCTGTAATGACGATTTGCTGGCGTCCGCCACGAATCGTCTCAATCTCTGTTTTCCCGCGAACAATGATTCTACCTTTCCCTGTTTCATATGCCTGCTTAATCCCTTGTATCCCTTGAATAATTCCGCCTGTTGGGAAATCAGGGCCTTTTAACACTGTCATTGCATCGTCGACAGTACAAGCTGGCTTTTCCAGTCTCATAATGACCGCATCTATAACTTCACCAAGTTGGTGCGGAGGGATGTCGGTCGCATACCCAGCGGAAATTCCTGTTGAACCATTGACGAGCAAGTTCGGAAAACGAGCAGGCAAAACTGTCGGTTCTGATGATGTATCATCGAAATTCGGTACAAAATCAACGGTTTCTTTATCGATATCTCGCAATAATTCAGAGGCCACCTGGGAAAGCCTTGCTTCGGTATAACGCATGGCAGCAGCCGGGTCACCGTCCACACTTCCGTTATTCCCATGCATTTCAATCAGCATATTTCTTACTTTCCACTGCTGACTCATCCTTACCATCGCATCGTACACAGATGAATCCCCATGCGGATGATAATTACCAATTACATTTCCCACCGTTTTGGCCGACTTTCTAAAGCCCTTATCTGCGGTATTTCCTTCCATATGCATCGCATATAAAATGCGCCGCTGCACGGGCTTTAAACCATCCCTTGCATCTGGCAATGCGCGCTCCTGAATAATGTATTTACTATAACGACCAAAACGATCGCTAATGACATCCTCCAACGGCATGTCTTGAAAGATTTCTAATGTACTCATGATAACGGATGGCCTCCTTCCGTTATGTAGTGTTCATTATCTAATATGCTATGATCTTCTTCCAGACCAAATTGAACATTATTTTCAATCCACTTTCTTCTCGGTTCCACTTTATCACCCATCAATGTCGTTACTCGTCTTTCTGCTCTTGCTGCATCATCAATTAAGACACGAATCAGCGTCCGAGTCTCGGGATTCATCGTTGTTTCCCATAATTGATCCGCGTTCATCTCTCCAAGCCCTTTATAACGTTGCAGCATATACCCTTTGCCAACCTTCTTCGTCGCACTTTCAAGATCTTCATCTGTCCATGCGTATTCAATCACTTCTTTTTTTCCACTGCCTTTACTTACTTTATAAAGAGGGGGTAGAGCAATATATACTTTGCCTGCTTCAATGAGAGGTTTCATATAGCGATAGAAGAACGTCAATAAGAGGACTTGAATATGAGCACCGTCTGTATCCGCATCTGTCATAATGACGATTTTATCATAATTAATTTCTTCTATATTAAAATCAGGACCTACGCCTGCACCGATTGTATGGATAATCGTATTGATTTCTTCATTTTTAAAAATATCTTGTAATTTCGCTTTTTCTGTGTTGATGACTTTCCCCCGCAATGGAAGCACCGCTTGGAAGCGACGATCCCGCCCTTGCTTTGCTGATCCGCCTGCGGAATCACCTTCCACTAAGTAAAGCTCATTACGTTCTGGATTTCTCGATTGCGCTGGCGTCAATTTTCCCGATAAAAGCGCATCCGTTCTTCTCCGCTTTTTTCCGCTTCTCGCTTCTTCGCGCGCTTTTCGTGCTGCTTCGCGTGCCTGTGCTGCTTTAACTGCTTTTTTGGCAAGCAACGCACTAACTGCATGATTCTCAGCTAAAAAGTATTCCAAATGCTCAGAAATGACCGCATCCACCGCAGATCTCGCTTCACTCGTTCCTAATTTACCTTTCGTTTGCCCTTCAAATTGGAGCATGCTTTCAGGAATTCTTACAGAAACAACAGCACCGAGTCCTTCACGAATGTCAGACCCTTCCAAATTCTTCTCTTTCTCTTTCAGCAATCCGGTTCTCCGAGCATATTCATTAAACACTCGCGTCATCGCTGTTCTTGCGCCAATTTCATGTGTTCCCCCATCCCTTGTCCGAACATTGTTGACAAAGGAAAGCATGTTTTCCGCATATCCATCGTTAAACTGAAAAGCAAACTCCACCTCGATCTCGTGCACCTTGCCTTCAAAAGAGGCAACTGGATGCAATACGTCTTTTTCTTCATTTAAATATTCAACAAATGCCTCAATCCCGTTTTCATAGTAAAACACATCATGATGATCATGACGCAAGTCGATCAACTCGATCTTTAAGCCTTTTAATAAAAACGCTGATTCCCGCAATCTTTCACTTAATAAATCATAATTGTATACGGTTGTACTAAAGATCGAAGGATCCGGTTTAAAATGGATCGTTGTTCCTGTTTCTTTCGCTTTACCGATTTTTTCGAGCGTTGTTTTCGGTTTTCCTCCATTATGAAATTCCTGCTTAAATAGATGACCATCCCGTTTAATCGTAACGGTTAGCCACTCTGACAAGGCATTGACGACAGATGCACCAACACCATGCAATCCCCCACTCGTCTTATAGCCGCCTTGGCCAAATTTCCCTCCCGCATGGAGAACCGTTAAAATGACTTCAACGGTTGAGCGTCCAGTTGGGTGCATTCCCGTTGGCATGCCGCGCCCCTTATCTTCTACACTGATGCTATTATCTTTATGAATCGTAATTTTAATTTCATTCCCGTGACCAGCTAATGCCTCATCTACGGAGTTATCGACAATTTCATATACTAGATGATGCAGTCCTTTTGAGTCCGTAGAACCGATATACATTCCTGGACGTTTCCTCACTGCTTCTAATCCTTCTAGAACTTGAATGGATTCATCATTATATTCAACTTCAACAATATTTTTTGCCACACATATTCCCCTTTCAAACCAAACAACGCTCAACAAACACCCGTTCGCTTTATTATATCATATTTCAGGACACATATATCCCATTTTATATCTGAGCGCCCCCTTTTGGCAAATACGATAAGAAAAACGTGGAAAAAATGAGGAAAAAAACAAGTGCATGCAAACATACACTTGTTTTTAAACGATAAATATTATTTTGTTAATGCATGTTCCACTTTAATACAGCGATCCATCACAACGGTGTAACCTTTGTCTTTTAAATACTCATAAGCCTCTTCATTTTCTACCCCGCTTTGTGCCCAAAACACATCTGCGTCAATTTCCGCAAATTCTTTAGCGATTTCCGGCAGAAACTCTGAGCGACGGAAAATGTTGACGATGTCGACATGCCCTTCAATTTCTTTTAAGGACGAAACCGCTTTTTCACCAAGCACTTCATCAAGTTGAGGATTGACTGGAATAATTGTATATCCGGCCTTTTGCATTGCTTCTGATATCATGTAAGACGTTCTTTCTGGATTTCCGCTTAAACCAACAACCGCAATTCGCTTTGATTTTTTTAAAATTTCTCCTAATTGTTCACGAGTTGGATTTTCAATTGCCATCTTAATATTCCCCTTTCAGCATCATCACTTTATGCTTCTATCGTAGAACAGGATACAGATTGTTGCAAGCTTTCAGATTTTCGACAACTTCTGGCATTTGCTTAAAATATTTTTCCATTTTGGAGAATCTTCGTGGTACAATTGGTTGACAAGATTCAGGCAGGAGGAGCCATTGACATGATGTATGCACTTATCATTTTATTAGCTTATTTATTAGGATCCATTCCATCCGGACTCATCGTCGGAAAAGTATTTTATGGGATTGACATCCGGGAGCATGGGAGCGGGAATCTTGGTGGTACAAATACATTCCGAACACTTGGCAAAAAAGCTGGTATTACCGTAACGCTTGCAGATATTTTGAAAGGAACGTTAGCCACATTTCTACCTGCGATTTTTGGATTGGACATTCACCCGTTATTCATCGGTATTTTCGCCGTCATCGGGCATATGTTTCCTATTTTTGCGGGTTTTCGCGGCGGAAAAGCGGTTGCGACATCTGGTGGGTTGCTTTTAGGGGCTGCGCCCATTCTTTTTTTCGTCGTAGTCGCAGGTTTTCTTATGACGTTAAAAATATCTAAATACGTTTCATTATCTTCGATGATAGCAGGGATTATAGCGGTAGTTTACAGCCTTTTGTTTGGGGACGGACCGCTAATTGCCGTAACGATTGCATTAGCAGCGTTTGTTATTTATCGTCACCGGGCTAATCTAAAGAGAATTAAAGACAAAACAGAACCAAAAGTAAAGTGGATTTAAAAATTCAAAGAAAGTGAATGAAATGAATTGAAAAAGCAAACAGTTGTTTTCGTATTTATTTTATTGATTTTCATTATTGGTTTACTCGTTTTTCAAAAAAATCAAGCAGAGCCGCTTCAGCAGCATGAAGCGCATCTCCATCAAAAGAAAGCGACCAATGTCGGGTTAAAATCATTTTACACAGAGGCAACAATTGGCGGAATCGGAGATATTTTAATCCATGACTGGGTGTATGAGGATGCGAAAACAGATGGTGGCTATGATTTTCATTCCATGTTCTCACCCGTACGTACTTTGTTGCAAAAGCCCGATTTTCTTATCGCAAATCAAGAGTCGATCCCTGGGGGCACTGAAATTGGAATTACGAGCTATCCATCGTTTAACAGCCCCCATGAAATCATCGACGCGCTCATGGATGCCGGCGTTGACATGGTAACAACGGCAAATAATCATACTCTTGATCGAGGAGAACGCGCCATATTAAGTGCGATTGATTATTACGAGCAGAAAAACCTGCCTTATACAGGATCATTTAAAAGTCCTGAGGATAAAGAGGAAATGCGAATCATTAATGTAAGTGGAATACGTATCGCCGTTCTAGCCTATGCAACCCACTTCAATGGCATTCGCATTCCTGAGGGAAAAGATTATCTCGTAAGCGTGCTCGAGCCAAATCAAGTACTTGCGGACATCGAAAAGGCAAAGCAACAGGCCGATGTTACCCTTCTCGCCCTGCACTGGGGAGATGAGTACGTGCGTCAACCGAACGCAACGCAAAAGGAGCTGGCTAAACAGTTTATTGAAGCGGGTGCCGATATTATTTTAGGTCATCATCCGCATGTCCTCCAACCGATGGAGTGGATTGAGCAATCAGATGGAAAGCGTGGTCTAGTCATCTATTCGCTAGGAAATTTTTTATCTGGACAAATATGGGATTATAAAGATGTCGGCGGAATGGTAGAAATAAAAGTTAGAAAAGAAATCGAAAATGGTGAAACGACCACATCGATTGAACATGTGGAGTTATATCCGACGTTTACGGCTAGCAAAAATTTTCGTAATTACGAAATTTATCCTCTAGACGCGGCAAGCGAAAAAGGATTGACTACGCATAGCAACGAAGAAATTAAAGAGTTTTTTCAAACTGTTAAATAGACATCAAAGTTTCTCAAGATACAAATAAAAAGACTGCCCATGTAGGGGCAGCCTTTTTATTTGTATTCGTAAATCGGTCCATCCAAGTTTTCATCTACATCTACAAGTAAATCATGACCATCAAAATACCAAAGGTCTTCTTCCTCAATAAAATAAATAATTCCATTTACTTCATGTTTTATAGCGATATCAATCGGATTTTCTGTCGTAAAGCCAAGTGAGAATCCAGTTTGAATTGGACTTGACCCTCCATATCTTACGTGAAAGCGTAAAAAATCACCTTGATTTAAAGATAATTCTGATTGAAACCACTCTGATGCACGATCGGTTAATTTGATGTTCATTGTAACAGCCTCCAGTTTTCATCCATTTTTATTACAAAAACACCTAATTGCTTCTTTTCTCCTAATAAGCGAAAGATTTCTGTTTGTTTACTTCCAAGAAGATCATAATGTGAGTACCCATCAACTCGATGGTGAATCCATTCTTTTCTCAATCCGTGCCCTTGTCCCCAGCGAGCAAGCTTGTCTAGATCTTTACAACCTACTTTTGTTACTGTGTTCATATTTGGAAAACGGTCGTCTAACCAATAGTGAGTTATAAATGCGAAATGACCTTCATCAATGGCTTGCTTCCAAATAATGATTTCTTTACGAGTAATTCCAAATGCCATGTTATTTTACCCTTTCAGGCTGTGTTTGTTTTTTCGCCTTCTCATATGCTTCATGCCAATTTGGATATAATCTTTTTAATGATACAGGGCGGAAGTTTTCCCTTTTTACACACACATGCTTCGTATAGCCTGTTACAGCAAGATTGCCTTCTCCAGTATAAATTTCATAACCATATGTAACTCGGATCCCGTCATAGTTTTCAATCCATGTTTTTACATGCGCTTTATCACCATATTTCAATGGTTGCTTATATGACGCCTGTACATCAATAACCGGAGCGAGAATCCCATCCTTTTCCATTTCTGCATACGTAAATCCAAGGTCTTCAATTAATTTCGTTCGGCCAATTTCCATCCAAACGAGATAATTGGCATGATAAACGACACCCATCTGGTCCGTTTCCGCATATCTTACAGCAATCGTTGTTTCCGAAATTAACATTTCTTTTTCCACCTTATTCCTTTATGTATACATCCATCTTATCATTTCTCCGAATTTCTCAAAAGAAAAAAGCTTATAGACAAAGCTCCTTGAATTTACGCTTGAATTGGATAGACTTTTTATGAGGCTGTACATTTCACGGTAAGTTTGCGTTCACTAGCTAATATTTTAAATTTCTCGAACGATAAAATAAGAACCGGCAATGCCGGTTCTTATTTATTCATATTGATTTTGTTGTGCAGCTTCATCCTTTATTTCTTCTTTCATTCCTTCGATGCTTGCACGACGTCTTTCATTTTTTTCTTGGATTTGTTCATGCTGTTCAGCACTATCGGAAAACTGCATCGATTCTTCTGCTCTTTCAATGTTTTCAATCGTATTGTGTACCATTTCCTGCAATTTTTCTACGTTATCACTTCGGTTATCTGGCTTTGGTCTATGATTATCCATTGTCAAAAATCCTCCCGTCATGATTTTGATTTACACTTATTCACCTTTCGTTTGAATCACGATTGGCTCCCTACCCGTTTTATCAGCCATTTTCTTTCCGTTATTGCTTTTTGACGCGTATTCCTTTTCTCCAAGATGATCTGGAGTAAAGTTTTGTTGGCTTTTTTTCGGATTGCTCACAAGCCACTCCCCCTTCCTTCTCTCATTATTGCCTCATTCGACCGGATTATCCCGCATGAATAAGAAGTAAATTTCCCATTTAAAGGAAGGTGTGAAGTTTGTGGGACATTTAAGTGTATAGATTGCAGGTATAACGATTAAGCGTCGTTAGCGATAGCAATGAAATAATTATGCATTCCCTTTATGTTTTTCTTCCAGCTTTTCTTCTATCCGTTCCATTGCTTCAGCATCATTTAATAAAGCTTGCTTATTTTCTTGAATAAGCTCTGAAAATGATTTTCTTCCTGGTCTTCTCAACATTTTCACCCCTTACATGATGTCCTATTATTAAGTATTGGCTTAAAGCAGATCGATTAAACCGAATGTTCTAACTTTTTTACACAAAAAAAGAAAACACTTTGCATTTTGCAAAGTGTTCTCCTATTATTACTCAGCAAGCTTACCGCGTAATACCATCGGTAAAATACCACCATTACGGTAATAATCAATTTCGATATCAGAATCAAAGCGAACAAGCACTTCAAATTCCTTTTTATTGCCGTCTTCGTCCGTTGCTGTTACGTTCACAAGATCACGAGGTTTGATGTTCTCATCAATTTGAACATCAATCACTTCTTTTCCTGTTAAGCCAAGCACTTCTGCGTTCTCACCTTTTTTAAATTGAAGTGGAAGCACACCCATCAATGCAAGGTTAGAACGATGGATTCGCTCAAAGCTTTCAGCGATAACTGTTTTGATACCTAATAATGTCGTTCCTTTTGCTGCCCAGTCACGTGAAGATCCCATTCCGTAATCTTTACCAGCTAATACAACAAGACCTGTTCCGTCTTCTTTGTAGCGCATGCATGTATCATAAATTGAATCAACTTCTCCTGTTGGCCAGTAAGTGGAGAATCCACCTTCAGTTCCAGGAGCGATTTCGTTTCGAATACGAATGTTCGCAAATGTTCCACGCATCATGACTTCATGGTTGCCTCGGCGTGATCCGTAAGAGTTGAAATCACGTGGCTGAACTCCATTATCAAGCAAGTATTTGCCTGCTGGAGTATTTTTACCAATTGCACCTGCTGGTGAAATATGGTCCGTTGTAACAGAATCACCGAATTTACCAACAACACGTAAACCAGTTAATGGACTGATCGTGTCTAATTCCGTTGATAAGTTCTCGAAGAACGGTGGGTTCTGAATATATGTTGAATCATTATTCCAAGTATAAAGTGGCTCGTTGCTCGTTTTAATTTCATTCCAACGCTCGTTATCATCGAACACACGCTCATACTCTTTACGGAACAATTCAGGAGTAACCGTTTGTTTCACAACTTCAGCCACTTCCTCTGTTGTCGGCCAAATATCCTTCATGAATACATCATTGCCATCACGATCTTTTCCAAGTGGCTCATTGTTTAAGTCGACATCAACTGTTCCTGCTAATGCATAGGCTACTACAAGTGGTGGTGACGCTAAGTAGTTTCCTCTCACAAGCGGATGAATTCTGCCTTCAAAGTTACGGTTTCCAGATAATACGGATGTAACTAATAAGTCACTTTCTGAGATGGCCTTTTCGATTTCATCTTTAAGTGGTCCAGAGTTTCCGATACAAGTCGTACAGCCGTAGCCGACTAAATCAAAACCAAGCTTAGACAAATATGGCATTAAGCCCGCATCACGCAAATAACCTGTAACAACTTTTGAACCTGGTGCCAACGAAGTTTTTACATAATTAGGCACTTCCAGTCCTTTTTCGACCGCTTTTTTCGCAACTAAGCCCGCACCAAGCATAACATAAGGGTTAGATGTGTTCGTACAGCTTGTAATCGCAGCAATTGCAATCGCACCCGTTTTCATCGTTGCTTCGTCGCCGTTGTTGAACGTTACTTTTACTTCTTTCGTAATTTCCGCTGGCTCAAGACCAAAGCCTTGGTTGCCGATCGGAGCACGCAACGCTTCTTTAAATGCTTTTTGCATTTGTGAAAGTGGAATTAAATCTTGTGGACGTTTTGGTCCGGAAAGATTCGCTTCAATTTCAGATAAGTTAATTTCTACAATATCTTTATAAACTGGGTCTTCTTTATCTACCGTAAAGAACATATCATTTTCTTTTAAGTAAGCTTCAACAAGCTTGATTTGCTCTTCTTCACGGCCTGTAAGACGTAGATAGTTGATTGTTTCATGATCAACAGGGAAAAATCCGCATGTCGCTCCGTACTCAGGCGCCATGTTAGCAATCGTTGCGCGGTCAGCCAATGGCAAGTTCGCAACCCCTTCTCCGTAAAACTCTACGAATTTACCAACAACACCGTGTGAACGCAACACTTGCGTTACTTTTAATGCCAAGTCTGTCGCAGTTGCACCGTTTGGCAATTTTCCTGTTAATTTCACACCAACTACTTCAGGAATTGGGAAATAAGACGGCTGACCTAGCATGCCTGCTTCCGCTTCAATTCCACCAACACCCCAGCCAAGTACACCGACACCGTTGATCATTGTCGTATGTGAATCCGTTCCAACGAGTGTATCCGGATACGCCTCTAGATCACCCGTTGGTGTTTCAATCGCATGAACGACGTTTGCTAAATACTCAAGGTTTACTTGGTGAACAATCCCCGTAGCAGGCGGAACCGCACGGTAATTATCAAATGCTTTTTGCGCCCAGCTTAAAAATTCATAGCGCTCCGCGTTTCTTTCGAATTCAAAATCCATGTTAATTCTTAGTGCTTCTGGTGAACCATAAGTGTCAACTTGAACAGAATGGTCGATAACAAGATCAACAGGAATTTCCGGATTAATTTTTTCAGCATCTCCGCCAAGATCTGACATTGCTTTTCTTAATGAAGCAAGGTCAACAACAGCAGGAACACCTGTGAAGTCTTGTAAAATAACACGAGACGGCTTAAAAGGAACTTCACCATCTGTAACTTCATCTGTCGCCCATTTCGCAAGATCCTCAACATGCTCCTTCGTAATTACACGACCGTCCATTTGACGTAAAACAGACTCTAACAATACTTTAATTGAATATGGCAAATTGGAAACCTTTGCCACACCTGCTTCTTCTAGAGCTGCCAAGCGGTAATAATGATACCGTTTACCGTCGACATCAAAAGAAGAACGAGCGTTGTACACATCGTTTTTTGCTTGTGTCATGCTTTTCCCCTCTTTTCACAATACTTTTTCATTGTTTCATCTCATTTTGTTGATTAGACTCATTCATAACCTTCATTATTATTTTATAATAGTAAGTGATATAAGTAAATAATAAGAAAGTTATCGTTTTTGATAAGATTTCCTTATCAAGGGTTATGTAGTCTAACATCAATTACGCCTCGGCGTAATTGCGTCTAGATTTTTCCGAACTTGTGCCGTAGGATGCGGCAAACTTAGGTTGCCTTCCTTAGCCCCTCTAAAAATCTGTGACATTCACCTGAGGCTTAATTTGAATCAGCAAATCTTTTTGCTGATTCAAGTTAAAATCAACCGCTTTTAATCATACCAAAAAATTCTGATAAAGAAAATGATTTGCCTATATGATACAACTTTTCATTTATCTTTTTGATGCTCGGAATCCGGCTTCTTGCGCTTCTTCCTCGGTACAAAACCATTGTTCTGGGATAACTTGCTCATAATATTGGCCCGACGGCAAATGATAAATTTTTTCCTTCTTACTATTAATATTCCCTTTAATTTTGCACTTTTCGTCGACTTCGCTCACTTGCTTACTTACCTCTTGTTCACTGTCTTTAAACCCTTTATCATGGACGTAATTTTCAATTGACCAAATTCCGACCGCTTCCTGTCGTGCTTTATCTTGGGCTTCTTCGAAGTCGTCAACATACTTAATATCAGGCGGGAAAATAGCGACTCTCGCATATCCTGTTTCAACTAGCAAACGGTTGAAGTTGATCCCCTCGATCCAAACATATGCTAATACCCGACCGTAACGATCTCTTTCAGAAACGTCAAGCTCAAGTTCAATTTTTTTACCTACTAACATCTTTTTAGTGAATTCTGATGCTTCCTCACCAAAGGGCTGGACACCAAGCTGCGGATGCTTCGTTTCCGGAGTATCAATTAAAATCATTCGTACTTTTTCCTTTTCGCCGTTTTTCAATTGAACTTCTATCGTATCTCCATCAACCGCTCGTAAAACCGTAGCACTGATTCGTGAGGAATCATCATCGTTTGAACAAGCAAACAAGAATAAGATGACGGTGATGATTTGGACGATCAACACGCTTTTCTTCATTAAATACACCTTCTTTATTTCTTTTATCCTTCTTTAATCTACATGAAAAAAATGTTTATCCTTTCTAATATCCGGCAATAATAATAATGAGCAACAAAAGAAGCACTCACTAAAGGAGATGAAATACATGGGCTTTCTATTATACCTTATTGTAGGTGGCGTAATCGGCTGGATTGCAGGCTTGATTCTTGGTAAAGATATTCCAGGTGGTATTATTGGTAATATTATTGCTGGTATTATTGGGGCTTGGCTCGGCGGCGCCATTTTTGGCAATTGGGGTCCTGATATTGCTGGTATAGCTATCGTCCCTGCACTGATTGGTGCATTAATATTAGTGTTTGTTTTAAGTCTCATTTTAGGCTCTATGGCCCGCGGACGTCGACACAGTTAATAAAGAAAACGGAGGCAATTTGCTTCCGTTTTTTCTATTGAAAATGTAGCACGTAGTCCACTCAAAATATTACTGGATATTTTGGACATTCACAGTAAGTTCTTCCTTATACATATTTGCAAAGTAAAGAACATCCTCGACATACTTCTCACTATGATTGTACGCATAAACCGCGTCTCTTAGCTTCCCTTCTGCCGCACCATACTTCGATAGAAAATTGGCTGCACTAAAAATCGCATCTTCTATATCCCAGGGATCTGCTTTTCCATCTCCATTCGCATCAACCCCATAACCACCATATTTTTGAATGATCGCAGGATTCACTTTATCTTCCTCTGGAATATCTCCTAATCCGAGCCCACCACAAGAAGGGTGTGACCAACCAACAAACGTACAAGGCATAAATTGCATCGGTCCTTCTGCACCAGCTGGTGAAAGCATTGGATCCATCGTGGAAAAAATCGTTTCAACCCGATGATGAGCTGCAAGTAAATACGCCGGAACGCCAAATTCTCTTTCAGCTGCTTCATAAATTGGAATAAACTCTGATGGGACAAGCGTCTGCTTCACTTCTTGCTTTTCATTATTCGTATCGTAATAAATAGCAATTAATAAGAAAATGATTACGGGTATTAAAAATAAGACGACGCGTTTTCTCGCTGCTTGCTGCTGTTTTTTGCTGTTTTTGATCGCCTTCTTCATTTACATCACCTTTCGACACCATTCATGAATCCATTATGGAAAAGTTAGCGCCATTTCGCAAGTATAAGCAAATATGAAAAAAATCCGGCTATACAAAGCCGGATTTTTACTTATTGTAACACTTTTATTTTTACGGTTTTTACTCCAAATGCAACCGCTTCTTCATGTGATGGAATAAATAAGTCAATTTTATTTCCTTTTATGGCACCACCAGTATCTCCGGCAATCGCTGTTCCATATCCTTCAACATATACTTTGCTTCCTAAAGGAATGACTGTCGGATCGACTGCAATCACTTTTTGATTTGGATTTGTACGCAAATCTTGCCCTGTTGCCGTAATTCCTGAACATCCTTTACAATGAGCCGTATAGGCGGTAGCTGTTACCGTCATTTCTACTCCTTGTTCCTCAGATAGTTGGATAACCTCTTCTTTATTTAAATCTCCATTATTTTGAATGATCAGTGTATCCCCAGGGTGAATCAACGCAGATGTAAGTTGATTCCATTGTTTTAAATCATCTACTGTAACTTCATATTTAATAGCGATATCCCATAATGTATCTCCCTGAGAAACGATATGTTCTTTACTTGCATCCTTCGGTGTTACATTTAATTGCTCGTTCGGATGGATGATATCAGATGGTAGATCATTCCATTCTTGCATTTGTGCAACTGTTACCCCGTACTCTTGAGAAATGTTCCATAACGAATCCCCATTTTTAACTTCGTGGGTCGCTGCCGAAGCTCCACTTGCTGCCATTCCTACAATCGATACCGCCGTCACAAACGCCGTCATTTTTTTTCTCATCTTTTTCCTCCCTTTGTTAGTCAGATTGAAACTAACAGATCCAATCTTAACAAAGGGATATGTCAGGACAATAACAGAGAGATGTTCAATTATTTACAGTTATATTTCACTCATTACTCTAACAAAACTGACATTCAAGTGAAAACATGCTATGGTAATGATGAAAAGGAGTGAAGTGCCATCAGTATGACAATCATTGCTTCGATGTTGTCCGGCATTATGTTCGTCTTGTTCACAGCCGGAATCATTGCATTTATTATGTATAATAAAAATCAAAAAAAGAATGACCAAAAATAAAAGTATAGAAAAAGGAATAACTCCCTTAACAAAGGGAATTATTCCTTTTTTGTATAGCTAACTTCTCATTAAAACGTCCGCTTCCACTTCTTTCGAAAGACCGTATTCATCGCGATTGAAGCAATCATAATCACGATTAAACAAATTCCAATGAATGTATATCCAAGTTGGATGGCAAAATAAGAGAAAACCGCTAAGCTGATTGTAATAAACCAGCTAAAAAAAAGAGTTGCAATAAAAAACGTCTTTTCCAATCAATCCACCACCTTTAGCGATTAACTCGTAAATAAAAACCGCGTTTTACTTCCCGTTTGGCTTGCTATCACTTCTAATTGAGCATCAATTCTTTCCTTTAATTCTGGCACATGCGAAATGACGCCAACGAGTCGGCCGCTGCTTTGGATATCCATTAACGCTTCAATGGCATGATCCAATGACTCTGGATCCAACGTACCGAAGCCTTCATCAATAAACATCGTTTCCAACGACACCCCACCTGCATGCTGTTGAACAACATCGGCAAGACCGAGCGCCAATGCCAATGATGCTTTAAAGCTTTCACCGCCAGAAAGAGTTTTCACATGCCGTTCTTGGCCTGTATATTGATCAAAAATAAGCAATTCCAAACCGCTTTGCACATTTCCTTTGGAACGATCGGTTTTTCGTAAAAGTCGATAGCGACCGCTCGACATTTTTGTTAATCGCCCATTTGCCGCAACGAGAATACCATCTAAAAATGACGCAAGCACATAACGTTCGAAAGTAAGCTTAAACGCATTATCCCCCTTTGTCACATTTGATAATTCACCGATGAGGTTATATTGCTCTTCAAACGTTTTTAATTGACGATTGATTTGCGCAACGGCCTGCTCAATTTCTTCGTTTTGTCTTATTTGCATACTCATTCGCGCATGCTGATCAGATGATTGAGTAAGTTCAAGCTCTGTTTCTTTTAAAGTCTTTTCTAATTCAACGACATCCGGTTTCTCTTTCCCTTTCAACCTTTGCTCATAATCTGCTAGACGATCTAATGTCGAGCGATATTGTTCGTAATACCTTTGAATTGCTTCTTCGATTTGATTGATTTCAGCTTGATCTTTCTTCGCTTCTGCGTACATTTTATACGATTCGAACTCTTCTTCCTGTAACATGCGTACGAAAATGTCACGTTCGATTTTCAATGCCTTTTCGGCGTCGTCAATATGTGTTTGTAAGCTTTCAGTCGCTCCATTTAATTGAGCTAACTTTTTACTTACATCTGTAAATTGATTGCGTGCTTCATTTAATGAAGCATCTAAACTTTTTCGCGCTTGTTCGATTTGTAAGAGCTTTTGATCAAATGCTTCCTTCATTCGCAACGGTTCAGGAATCGTCTTACTTAAACGATTTAGTAATGCGGCAGCTTCTGCATGCTCAATCGCTAACTTTTTTTCAGCATTCATTGATTGCTCGACCAACTCGTTGATTTCTTTTATCGCCACTTCTAGCTGATTCATCTCCGTAACGAGGCGAGGAATTTGTTCGACCTTTGTCAACGCTTCGGTTCTATTTCTTTTAAGCTTCGCAAATTTTTGTTCATACTCTTGATGAAAGAAATCAATTTGCTCAAATGTAAATCCTGGAATGAGTTTCTTCAATTGTTCGATCTTTTTGTTTACTTGTCCTTGCATCATTTCCCATTCTGTTTTTACTTGGAAATATGAGCGTTCCATTTGTTGTAATTCTTTTTCACCTTCGTCGACTGCTCGCTTTGCCGCTTGCAAGTCTTCTTCACTTCGTTCTGATTGTGCTAACTGAGCCGGATTTGGATGATGTTCAGCACCGCATACTGGACAAGGTTCACCATTTTCAAGCTTACTCGCCAAATGAGCGGCCTGCCCTTGCAACCATTGGCTTTCGATCGTCGTTAACGTTGCTTTTGCATCTTCTACTTTGCTTCTTATATTTAGAAGCAACTGATCTTTTGCTCGAAGCTGCTCCTGCCCTTTTCGCGCCTTTTCATCGTCAGCTAAAATATCAGCCAATCCATCAATGATGGTCCCTGCTTCGGCTTCTTGCTTTTCATATTCCATGATCGCTATCCGTAACGGTTCAATCGGCGCAAGCTCCGCTTTTTTCTGTTCAAATTGCTCGTTTATTTGCAGAAGCCTCTGCCGTTCCCCTTCGATTTTCCGGCGCAGCGCTTGTAATCGCTTATTCTGCTTTTCTACGTCAGCTTGCCTTTCCGCAAATGAGTATACATCATCACGCATATGCAGCATATTCGTATGTTCTGTTTGTAACTCTTCACTTCTTTCTTGTTTTCCTTCTTCTAATTCAAGCAGATGTTTCTTTTTTTCTACCTCTTGCTCCACTTGTTCGATCTGTTTCATTTGAGCTTCTAACCTTGCTTTATAACCATCTATATCACGCTTCAACCGTTGGCAAAGTCCCTCTTGATGATGGAGCTTATTCGCTTTATAAGCCAACGCGACATCACGTTTTAACGATTGAAAATGATCCTTTTTTGCTTCCAGTTCATTTTTACTAACCATTAATTGGTCGCGCAAAGTCATTTGTTTTAATAGATCTTCGGCTGCATCCACTTTCCGTTTCGCTTCATCGCGTGCCTTTTGCTGCTGGGTGATGTTTTCAGAAATGGCAACTAACTCTTTATTCATTGTCACTTGAACTTCTTGGAGCAACGCTAAAACTGTCAGATCATTTAACGGTTGTTCCATTAATGCCACTTGTAAGCCCTCATGGCCGTTATGTGCCACTCCTTTTAAAATACGTGAGCGTTCCGCAATTCCAAACTCTACCTCTCTTTTTAACGAGTTCGCCCGATCCTTTAATTGATCTTCGACTTTTTTATATAATTCCGTGCGAAATAAGCGCTGAAGGATTACTTCTTTTTCTTTACTGTTAGAAGTTAGTAATTTTCTAAAATCACCTTGCGGAATCATTAATATTTGACGGAATTGATTCGCATCAAGCTGAATGATTTCATTAATTTTCTCATCAGTTTCCCTAATGTTTGAAGCAATTAGCTTCTGCTCGCCACGCTCATCGATCACATATAATTCCGCCGTTGCATTAACAAGTGTATAGCCATCTCCCCGCGCTTTTTTCTTTGCTTGCTGTGGCGTACGGCGAATAAAATACGTTTCATTTCTAAGCGAAAATTCCAGTGACACTTCTGTGATAAGATCATCTGGAGCAAACTGACTTCGCAAATCAGCACCGACTCGATCGTCCCCACTTGCCCGTCCATAAATCGCAAAGCTAATCCCGTCAAAAATCGTTGTCTTTCCAGATCCTGTTTTTCCGGAGATGACGAACATCTTACGATTGCCAAGTCGAGAAAAGTCAATCACTTCCTTGCGGGCATATGGTCCAAATGCTTGCATCGTTAATAAAATCGGCTTCATACTTTGACCACCTCTTTTTTGGCAAGTTCGATCATTTCAGTCATTAAATCACGCTTTTGCTCTGTGAATTCTCTCGTCGTCATCTCATGATAAAACTGAGAAAACAAGTCAAGCTCTGATTGGCGCTTGCTCTCTGTGAACTCCAATTGCTGCATATTCCGCAGATCAATTTGATCAATTTTTCTTTCTAAATGCAATACATTCGGATACACCTGTCTTAATTTACCGACCGGATCTAAAATCGCTCCTTCATCAAGCAACGTAATTTTAAAAAAGTCATCGGTCTTTTGCTGTCCATAAAAAGCCGGATCAAGCAACTCATCAATAAAGCCAGTGATTTCCCTCATATCTTGCTTAGGCCGTAAATATTTCTCTTCAATTTCATAACTGCCATTTTCATTCATCGTTACAATCGAGACGCTTTTTCGATGATTCACTTCGGAAAATGAATATTTCATTAACGAACCAGAATAGCGAATCGTTTCATGACGAATCGCATCAGGGCTATGAAGATGGCCTAATGCTGAATAAGCGAACGGAGCGAAGCAATCTGCCGATACACAGCCGGATCCACCAACGGAAAGTGTCCGTTCCGAATCACTTGTTTTACCACCAAGGACAAATGCATGACCAACGAACACATTCGGCTCGTCCGGCCGTAAGTTTTGTTCAATTTCACCTATGATTCGCCTCATCGCTGCATCATGTGACGTAATCGTTTGATCATCAAACCATTCACGAACGATGCCTGGCTCGACATATGGAACCGAATAAAAATTCACGCCGTGTAAACGTACCGGCTCAAAACAATTTTCAATACTTCCTTGAATATGTAAATGACGATGTTTATACCAAGAAGATCCAAATGAGAGACGCTGCGCACTATCGTGATTGCCAGCAATAGCAATTACTGGGGTTTCCAATTCAATATTCAATTTATAGAGAACTTCTTCTAATAATATGACCGCTTCAGTCGGTGGAACCGAGCGATCGTATAAATCGCCAGCGATAATGACCGCATCAGGCTTTTCTTCAGCAACGATCTCAATAAATTGATCCAAAATAAGCCGTTGATGCTTCGTCATATATATACCATGAACAAGCTTACCGAGATGCCAGTCAGCCGTATGAATAAACTTCATGAAAACCACTTCCTATTATTCTTTACCTATCATTATAGCAAATTGTTTCCTCGCAAAAAAAGAAACTAGGTATTTTCCAAGTAGTTTAGATGGCAGATAGATAATTCGGGCATTGCTTTGAAGGCTTGAGGGATTGCACGACTTTTATTGTGGCACCATTCTTCCCCTTGAATAATGCACATAAAAAAAACGCAGAGCAATCAGCGCCCTGCGTTTTCCATAATTACGAAACTTTCAAAGTGACGGTTTATCCCTTAGCTCCCATGCTAAAAATAGATACACCCAAATCGAGACGGAGGAAGTAAAAATGAAAATGAGCCTCACAATGAAAGAGGATATTCCGAACAAATTCGCTATTCCTCCACATATTCCTAATAACGCTTTATCCGTTGAGGACTTTGTTAGCTTTTGCAGCATCTTCATCTCTCCTTTACGTTTCATCTGTTTTTTAATCCGTTCTTATCCAAACGTGATCTATCTATTCTTATATACGAGACAAGTCGTTAAATGGTTTCCCTTGGAACATAATTACAAATTTTAAGACGAATCTTCCTACGAATTCGTCTTAAAAATACTTTTTAACTACTCATGATCGCTCATTTTATTTTTCCCATCCGCTCAGGTAAACCTTGGATTGTTTGAATGACAGCTTCGAGCTTCGTTTCGATCCGATACAAAAGATAAAACGTAACGAGTGCCGGAAATCCAACTTCGCTTAAGAACGGGAGAAATTGCTCCATGATCATTCAACTCCTCTCTAATTAAAATTGTCCCAAAAGCGACCCTTTCGCTAATGGGACAATTTCATTACTCGTTGATCTCAAAAACAGTTACATTTCTTTCCACGAGGCGCGCACTTTTGATTGCTTCATACATATACCCATCACTATCAATAAACACACCTGAAGCAATGATACTTTCCATCGACGTTTTGACCAGTTCTGGGTCAACCGGCTCCTGTGGATGATCGATTGAAATTGTCGCTGTTTTCCCCTGCTCACTTTCGAAAATCAGCTCTAATGTCTTCATGTTCTCACCTCGCTTTAACCGACTTTTTCCCTTACTTAATACTCATCAATGCTTGAAAGGTCGTTTCTTTCGATTGCCCATAGCGGCTGTGATGATAACGCGCCAATCGCTTGTGCCGCTTCGTATAATTCACTGGCATCGGCACTGCGACGCACATTTTGAAAAGTTTTGCTTTTAAATATCGGCTTGTTATCCTCATCCATGCCATGATCAAACACAAGTTTAAGTCGTGTTGCTTTTAAATAAGCTTCTGCCATGTCTTCCCCCCCTTTCACCTTCTATATAGGTGTTTCAAGGGGAATCGGACACCCAAAATTCAATTTCTTCATAAAATGATCGCAAGCAAGGAACTTGTCTCGCTTTCAATATCGGCTATAATATAGATAAACTGCCAATGTAATAGGAGTGGAAAAAATGCTGGATGGTTGGTTTTTAGTCTTTATATTATTTTGGGTCGTTATACTAATCTCTCTCATGGCGATTGGCGGATTCTTTATGTTTAGAAAGTTTTTAAAAAGACTCCCTAAACAAGATGGCAAATCAGATATGGATTGGGAAGAATATTACGTAGAGAAAACGAAAAAACTGTGGACTTCAGACGTAAAGGAATTGCTGGAAGAGCTTGTCAGCCCTGTTCCTGAGCTGTTCCGGGATGTAGCAAGACAGAAAATTGCCGGGAAAATCGGGGAAGTTGCCTTGAACGAGAAGGCAAAAAAAATTGATTTAGATATCGTCATTAAAGGATATATTTTAGCCACACCAAAACGCGATCATAAATTTCTTCGCAAAAAACTAGATGAATTAAAAATTGATCTTGCTCCTTATGAGCACTTATTTTAAAAAACAACTCTCAAATGATGAGAGTTGTTTTTTAATGTATCATAACGGTCTCGTTGTCGTTTCTTCCAATACCTTTGTTTTTCCTCCCTTCGTTAAAATATGGGCGCTGATGAATAAAACAATAATGAGAAAAGCAAGAATCCAAAAAAGAATCGTTTGAATTCCATTAAAAACTTGTTGATAAAATAATGCAGCAAATGCCCCTCCAAGCAAGGGACCTACGACTGGGATCCAAGAATAGCCCCAATCTGACGAGCCCTTTCCAGCGATCGGCAAGAAAAAATGCGCGATTCTTGGACCTAAATCACGGGCAGGATTAATCGCAAAACCTGTTGGCGATCCAAGTGATAGTCCAATAGCGAGAATAAGAAGGCCAATGATTAAAGGATGGAGTCCTTCCGTAAATTCATTGGCTCCAATTGCCAAAATACCTAAGACAAGCGCAAATGTACCAATCATTTCACTAATTAAGTTGGCAAGCGGATTTTTGATCGCTGGACTTGTTGAAAATACAACTAATTTAGTTGCTGCATCGTCCGTTTCTTTCCAATGCGGTAAGTAATGTAAATAAACGAACACTGCACCGATAAATGCACCGATCATTTGTGCTATCACATAAGGGAGCACATTCGACCAAGGGAAGGCATCAATCAACGCTAAACCAAGCGTCACAGCTGGATTTAAATGTGCTCCACTAATGCCGCCAACTGTATAGATCGCAATCGCTACCCCAAGTCCAAACCCCATCGTAATCACAATCCAACCAGACTGCTGTGCTTTTGTTTTATTTAATACGACTCCCCCTACTACACCACAGCCAAATAGGACTAAAATCATTGTCCCGACTAATTCACCGAAAAAAGCTGACATATGCAGCCCTCCCAAGAAAGGCATAAATACGTTTTCTTAACCGAATGAATGTTTTCTTATTGCGCAATCATTCCATGTGGGTCGATGACAAACTTCTTCGCTGCCCCTTTATCAAATACTTCATAACCAGTTGGCGCTTCATCTAAACCAATAACAGTTGCATTCACTGCTTTGGCAATTTGCGCCTTGCCGCTTAAAATCGATTTCATTAAGAAATTATGATACTTCATCACTGGCGTCTGCCCTGTGACAAAATGATGCGCTTTCGCCCATCCGAGCCCAATGCGAATTTTCAGTGTGCCAACCTTAGCATCTTCATCAATACCGCCCGGATCACCGGTCACATATAAACCAGGAATCCCTAACTTACCCCCTGCCCGCGTAATACTCATCACCGAGTTAAGGACAGTTGCAGGTGCTTCCCCACTTCCCGGTCCGTGTCCGCTTGCCTCAAATCCAACCGCATCAACAGCACAATCTACTTCAGGAACACCAAGAATTTGCTCAATTTGCTCACCTAAATTATCATGATCTCTAAGGTTAACCGTTTCACATCCGAAGCTTCTTGCTTGCGCTAAACGCTCTTCGATTAAATCTCCTACAATCACCGTCGATGCACCTAATAATTGGGCAGAGTGAGCAGCCGCAAGTCCGACAGGCCCCGCTCCTGCAATATAAACAGTTGATCCAATGCCAACACCCGCACTATATGCCCCATGAAACCCAGTTGGGAAAATATCTGAAAGCATAGCTAGATCAACGATTTTCTCCATCGCTTGTTCTTTATTAGGGAACTTTAATAATTGAAAATCTGCGTAAGGAACCATTACATATTCGGACTGTCCACCGACCCAGCCTCCCATATCGACATAGCCGTATGCAGAGCCCGGACGATCTGGGTTCACATTTGTACAAATATGTGTATCCTGCTCTTTACAATTTCTACAACGACCACAAGCGATATTGAATGGTACAGATACTAGATCGCCCACTTTCATAAATTCTACATCTCTGCCAACTTCAATGACTTCACCGGTTATTTCATGACCTAGTACAAGCCCA
Source organism: Bacillus sp. FJAT-50079 (assembly GCF_018343515.1). Taxonomy (GTDB): domain Bacteria; phylum Bacillota; class Bacilli; order Bacillales; family Bacillaceae_C; genus Lederbergia. Next base: position 251,800 of record NZ_JAGYPD010000002.1, read on the forward strand.
CTTGGAGCAGTCGTTCTTCCACGAACCATGTGCTGATCACTGCCACAAATATTCGTAGCAACCACTTTAAGAATGACACCATGCTCACATTTTCTCCCTACATTAAAGGGATTTACACCTGGACCATCTCTTAATACGAGATCTGGAAACGAAGTTGTTTCAACCGCTACTTTACCTGGCTCTTTGTACACAACCGCACGATTCGACAATGATATAACCTCCTAAATGATTGTTAATGCTTACACTTTATTTAACATGCAATTTTCGTGCCAACTTAACAACCATTGTTAACATGCATGAATAATAAAAAATTACATAGACTCGTATCATTTTCTAACAATTCAGTGTATAATTTTAGGACAACCAATGCATACAATCACTGCGCATTATATTATTCATGTGAGGTGAATACGTTTGCTGCAACAAAAAGTGGATGAAGAAAAAATGATTCAATTCTCTTGGAAACGCTGTCTTGAATTTGGCCTCAACCCCTCAGAGCTCCCTCAAGATCAAGTTCTTAATGATCAACAAATACGACAATTATTAGCAAAAAACAAAGAGCTAACGGATGCGGCGATTCCGATATTGGAAAAGTTTGCAACTATTTTAACCCAAGCTGGGCATATGGCTTCACTTACTGACAAAAATGGAACGATTATATACACACTTGGTGATGAGTGCTTTAAAAAACAGGCTAGAAAAATGCAAATGCAAGTCGGGGCTAATTGGCTAGAAAATAACCGAGGCACGAATGCGATTGGTGTGGCTTTACTTGAAAAAAATCCGATTAGAGTACATGGAGACCAACATTTTTATATTACAGCCCGCTTTCTCTCATGTGCGGCATCACCGATTTTCTCTCCGTCCGGCCAAATCATCGGTGCGATCAACATTAGTGGAAAAAAAGAGCTATTTAATCCATATCATTTCTTACTCTCGCAAATTATTGCAGATGATATTCGCAACTGTTTGTTGCTTCAGCAATCAAAAAGAGACCAACAGCCTCCGATTGCAGAACTTGAATATACCATTAATAAATATGTTAGTTACCCTTACGTCTCTCTCGATCATGAACAGCGGATTGTGAGGGCGAATCGTCATGCAAAAAAAATACTCGGAGAAAGCTGCATCGGTAAAAAAATCGAGCGCTATCAACATTCATTTACAATCGAGCCTATTATACATGATTCGACCAGCAAGCATTTCATTGCTGTTCAACAAAAGCTGATCAATTATAAAGATTTATATACGTTTGCCGATATTAAAGGGAGCTGTACCAAGATCACACAGTTGAAAGAATTGGCAAAGAAAGTAGCAGCTACCGATATGTCGACATTGCTTTTCGGTGAAACTGGAACAGGAAAAGAGCTGTTTGCACAATCGATTCATACATCAAGCTTTCGAGCGCATCAACCGTTTATTGCCGTCAATTGTAGCGCCATTCCTGAATCACTAATTGAAAGTGAGCTTTTCGGATATATTGGAGGGGCATTTACAGGGGCACATTCAGAAGGAAGGAAGGGGAAATTTGAGGCTGCACACCGTGGAACTCTTTTTCTCGACGAAATTGGCGACATGTCCTTACGTGCCCAAGCTAGCCTGCTTCGCGCTTTACAAGAAGGTGAGATTACAGCTGTCGGCAGTCACATAAGCAAAAAAGTGGATGTAAGAATCATTGCTGCAACGAATAAAAATCTATTAGAAGAAATCAGTTCAGGAAATTTTCGAGCGGATCTATATTATCGCTTAAGAGGGATCCTCCTTTCACTCCCATCATTGAGAGAAAGAAGCGATATCATTGAAATTGCTAAAAGCATCTTAAAAAACAGTGGAAAATATTTATCAGAAGATGCCAAGAACCTTATTTTGTCATACTCTTGGCCTGGTAATATTCGTGAGCTATCAAGTGCGCTTGTGGAAGCAGCATTTTTAGCTGAAGGTGACATCATTTACTCCAAGGATTTCCAATTGGAAAAAGAGGGGGTTCGATCAACTGATGAGCCTTTAATTCAATCGTTAAAAGAAATAGAGAAAGAAACAATTAGGGACTATATAAGACTTGCACAAGGTAATATTTCCCATGTCGCTGAATGGCTTCAAATTAGCCGCAATACTCTTTATCGTAAAATGAAAGAATACAATCTGAAGCTTTAGTTTTCCCATAAAAATAATCCCTCACTTCATTGTGAGGGATTCTCTTTTTTTAAAATCCAGTAAACCCGCCGAAAAGCCCCGACAGAAGGCTGATGATTAACGTCATTGCGTCAAAAAAGAGCAAAATTCCAACTAAGATCATAATCACTCCGCCAATTTTGACGATTTTAACATTATGTTTGCGAATCCAATTCAGCTTGCTTATAAAGAAAGACAATATGAAAAACGGAATGGCAAAACCGAGCGTATAAGCAAGCATATAGATAACACCAGAACCCGGATTAGCCGCTGCTAACGTTAAGACGGCTGCTAAAATCGGACCCGTACATGGTAACCAGCCCGCAGCAAATCCCATCCCAATTAATATCGAGCCAAGAAAGCCCGCTGGACGATTCTTGAACTGAATGCGGCGTTCTTTCATTAGAAATTCCGGCGAAAGAAAACCGGCAACGATTAATCCAAATAAGACGATAAAGATCGCACCAATTTGACGAATTAAATCTTGATAATTGCTAAATAAGCTACCGATAAATGACGATCCAAATCCAAGCGCAACAAAAATAACCGAAAAGCCTAGTAAAAAAAAGAAGGTATGTAACATGCTTCGCCGTCTAAACATCGCATGATCATCCCTTATCTCTGAAACAGACATTCCGGTAATATAGGATAAAAATGCGGGATACAATGGAAGGACACACGGCGAAATAAAGCTTAAAAACCCTGCCCCTAATGCTAAAAACAAATTAATATCCCCAGTCATAAATTACAACTCCCACCACGTATTTATATGTTCAAAAATGGTCAAAAGACAAACGTTCGAAATCCAACTTGGATTCGCGACCATAGCTTTGAACACCCTACCATTCCTCATTCTATCAGATAACGATCGATAAGAACCGTAGAAGGCTTGTGAAACTTTTGTGGCATTTGGAATATAAAGCAATTAATTTATTGCTCTTGCTTATATCCCAACACTTCTCCTACAATCTGCTCAAAATCAATCATCTCTCTAGACCCACGCAACCAATCATCCCCCATTACGAAATATTGATTCTGTTCAAGAGTTAATTCTTCCATCGATGGTTCAAATAGATCAGGATGAAAGTGATCTAACCTTCCAATTTCCTTTAGCACTTGTTCATATTCATCCTTCTCATACCCAAGCCGATGCGCCTTTCCGTAAAAGGCATCAAGTCTACGGCGATCAATAAAGATTTGTCCTTTTTTAATCGAAATCGTTTCACCTGGCAAAGCGATCACCCTTGCTACAAGCACGTCATCATTCTGTTCGTACAAAATCACTTCTCCTCTTTTTATCTTTTTCTGCTGATAAGCAGTTGGATCGATTACAAGCTCATGTGCATAAAAGTCGTGATTACCATAATCCATCGTGTCTAACCGATCATCCAAAATGAGCAAATGTGATTGGTTGGCCTCTATAAATGAAATCGTTTGAGACGTTTTCTCATCTTTCATTACACTATTTCCACTCCAAAAAATCGCTTGATCATTCATTACTGTGAAGAAAAAGAACGCAATGAAGATGGCTGCACAACAAGAAAGAATGATCGGAAGAAATCAAGATCTCTTCTTGCTATGACGCAACTTAATTTTCACTAAGCTGGCGTTTCTAGTAACTTCCGATCGCTCGACATGCCGTAATATTTCAAATTCCTGATTATATTCATCCATCACTTTTCCCCTCCTCAGCATCTCTACCTTCAATGCAGCAAAAGCCCTTGCCATCGTTGACTTCACTTTCGCTTCTGTCCATCCTAATATATAAGCCGTTTCTTTAATTGAATGTTCATTGATTTTTCGCAAAATGATCACAGCTTGGTAATGAGTTTTCAATGTCGATAATGCCTCATACAGCTGTACGATTCGATCATTTTTTACGATCTGATCTGCGGGCAAAATCGCATTGTCATCAACAACATCCTTTTTCCCGAGACGGAAAAAGTGAATTAGCTTTTTTCTTCTTAAATAATCATATGTTACGTTTCTTGCTATTTTTACAAGCCACGTCAAAATGCTCGCTTGATGATTGAACGTATGAATATGTTTAAACGCTCGATAAAATGATTCCTGTGTTAAATCTTCCGCTACTTCCTTTTTCCGAACATGAAATAAAATATAGCGATAGATAAAATCACTATATTTAAAATACACTTGCTCCCAATCCACCACCCCATCTCCTCTTACTTAAAAAGACGAATCATGTTAGCAAAGGAATCGATTTTCTCCCTTATTCTTTTTCATAAAAAATACTCACAATCATTGGGAGGCATAGTATAGAATTATAATTTCTAGATAAGACTTCCTAATTTTTACAAAATAAAAAACCACTCTCCTTGGTATTGTTTCCAATAGAAAAAGTGGTTTTGGATTCGTTTGATGAAAGATAAAGCAATAAATAAGATGTATGTTAAAAATTCACTCTATAAATAGATGAAATAATAATTTATTTCATAAATGCTCATCGATCATACAAAAACTTAACGAGAGTGAAGCTTACTTCATCTGCTTATTCATTGCTTGCATCATTTGATTAATTTTCTTTTGGGATGGTTTCATTCCCATTTGCATCAAATGCTTGGTATATCAACGTTTCTTTCAATTTTAGAAAATTCTATTCATCTATGAAAAATATACCTTATTGGCATTATTTTGTCTAGCGTTATTGATGAAAAATAAATTAATATTTTAATAAAATGGTTTAGCATTCACGTTATTATGATATTGTCCTCTCACTTATAAGAGCCAATAATCCAACTATCGAATAATTTACCCACCACAATAGCAAAAATGAATATAGGATCACCTTGATTTCAAATGTTACGTTAATTAACACTTCTCATTCCAAATCCAATCCATATTCATCTTTTAATGTTTGAACTGTATCACTATATATTTTTTCAAATTGATCAATTTCATTTTTGTTTGGTTTAATATTAGAATTTAGTATATTGATTGCACCGAACAAGTTAAGCAATTCATACTTAAACTTGAAATTATCTTCATTTGTGCATATTCTTCACCTTGGTTATATATTTTTTTATCTATACCAAATGTGTTTGAACAACCAACTAACAATAAAAGTAAAATACCATATAATCGTTTTTTCATGTTACAGCACTCCCTCCAATTTACCTAGCACATTCGACATAAAAGGTGGAAATCCTTTTAAATATTGGTAATTCATAATAATATAATCGACTTCAATTTTACAATGAAAATTAAAAAAGCAACAACAAACACTTGTTCCTATTTTATTTTCATTGTAAAATGAAATCATCTTGTAAAAAGGATGATGAAGATGATGATGATTCCAGATCACGACCAAGATATTATTAATAAAGCCATCTATTTACCTTTACTTATCATTAACTTAAATCGAGATTTACTCATAGTTGAAAATAGTACATTTAAACTAAAAACAGCTTATCTTAATTTAATCGACAAAACTTTAAGATCAATTCAACTTGAGCTTGCACAAGTGAAACGGTACATGTATCGAAATAAAATTAAAGTAGAGCGTCAAGAAACAGATAAAATGGGAACACACTACTTAATTGTCTATAATGGTTATCAACAACCTAGCCTTTATGCGAACAACGTGTTGAAAAGCACATCCGATGAATTGTTAAATGAATACATGAATAAAAATGATGATTGAAACTAAATCAAATTTGGAACGTATAGATTAATAAGACAATTTTATTTAAGGGGGAATTGACATGTCGATTAATAAAACTAGAAGTTTTCTTTATACTCTTGCAAAAATTTTAGGAGATGTAAATGCGGTTAAAAAGGGGAAAGTTGGGAAAAGGATTATGAGAAGAACTGCTGGAAGGGCAACTGGAAAAGCGTTGAGGAAGCTGTTTAAATAAAAAAGAATCGCCTAAAATTAATTAAGCGATTCTATATATTTAAAGTTATTTTCCGAGCCTTTTAAGCCCTGTTAATTGTGCTTTCGCAACATAGTTAGCGATCTTTTTCATTTCCTGATCGCTCATGTTTCCGTCAACGTTAAAGACAAATTCATTATTGATATTAACGTCTTGGTTATTTGTTGTGCCTGTTGATAATGCTTCCATGTTAGCAAATATTTTATCGGCAATTGTACCAAGAATTGGTTTAGTCAAAGGTAAAATGGCTTCTGCTCCTGCTTCGCCACCAACCATTAAGTTGTTGCCATTCATCCCGAAAACAGTAGGATTGAGCATAAGTCCACCTTTAGCAAACCATTGTAAGCCAATTTTCGGAACGCTTGGGGGATTTAACGAGAAACTACCTGTCAATGTAAATCTTGGTAATTTAGGCATCTTAATTGATGGGAAACTTAACGATAGCCCGCTGAAAAAGCCTTTGATTTTATCAATTACGCCACTTATTAAATCACGTGCCTTCGTGAATGGATTGACTGATAACTCTGGGAATTTCAAGCTTAAATTAGTAAAAAAGCCTTTGATTGCTGAAATCACTGCTGATATTACATTTCGTGCTGTTTCAATAGGGTTTGTCATGGCGGATTTTACTAAATTAAAAATTGAAGTTGCATTACTTAGTAAATTCTTAAAATAATTTATGACACCAGAAACTAGATTTTCACTTATTCTAATCGCATCGTCACCAAGACCTTTAAAAAATCCTGTAATACTACTCCACATATTTTTAAATAGATTAATTGAACCTGTACCAAATGATTTGAAGATCGTTAAAATTCTTCCCATCATCATCAAGTTCGCTAGATTCCATATAAATTCGAGTGCTCCCGATAAAAGCTGCTTCGTTCCTTCCCATAAACCTTTCCAGTCACCAGTAAAAAGGGATGCGAAAACCTTTATCAATCCTAAGATTGTGTTTAGCGCTCCATTAATTACACCTTTTACATTATCCATAACCATTTTTATTACAAATTCTATTGCAGGCATTAAAAAATCAACAACTGCCTTTATTGCATTAAAAACATTTGAAAAGGCTTCTTGTATTTGCGCTCCATTTTCAGCCCAAAAATCCTTTATAATTTGCACTTTTTCTTGAAAAAATGCGACTGTTGCGCCAAATAAATTTAAAACAATTTCTTTAACCGTTGAAAAAACTGCATTGACACCATTTCTAAATGTTTCGGAATGGTTATAAGCCAAAATAAACCCTGCTACGAGTGCCGCAATTCCTGCAACAATTAAACCTATCGGGCTTGCAATTGCTCCAATAACTGTGCCTAACACTGAAAAGATTGGGGATAATGCGCTTATTGCTGTCATTAATTTACCAACAATTAACAAAATCGGCCCGATTGCAATTGCTCCCAAACTACCAAATAAAGTTACCTTTTTAATGATTTCTTGGATAGATGGGTCTAAATTATCAAACCATTGTTTAATGTCTTTGATTTTGTCGATAAATCCCCCGACCATAGCGCCGAACTTTTCGCCTGCTTGTTCAGCCTTTGCACCCATTCCGTCTATGTATTCAATGACTTTTGGTATATTTTCTTTGATAGTAGAGAAAAACCCTCCACCTTTACCACCTGCATCTAAAAATGATGCTCCTAAACGACCAACTGCCGCCCACATGTTGGCGATTCCTGCGGTAAATGATTCCTCACCAAACGTTTTTGCCGCACCACCGATATTATTTTCGATGGCGTTCATTAACATTTCGCTTGATATTTTACCTTCGGATGCCATTTTAAAAACCGCATCTGAGGTTACTCCTGCTTCTTTCGCAAGCCACTGATAAACTGGCAAACCTCTATCAGATAATTGTTGTAATTCACCATTATAAGCCTTATTTGATGTTGTAACTTTGTTTAAAATACTACCCATTTCACTCATTGATGAGCCTGCAATAGCCGCCGCATCACCTGTTAAACTTAAATATCTGGTTAACTCTTTTCCTGTATTAACTCCTGCGGCAACTGCATTTGCGGCTGTTGTTGCGGCTTCGTCCATACCAAACGATGTGCCACGAACAGCATCAAGTGCTGATGTCATGATCGCTTCTACACCTTTGGCATCATGACCAAGACCTGTTAATTTTGCCCTAGCTGTATCAATGCCGACTAAACGACTAAACCCTTTTGCTAATGTAATTCCTGCTAAGGCTGTTCCTGCCGCCACTGCGGGCATAGTGATAGATTTGGTTAAACTTGTTCCAACTTTTGTAAATCCTTCACCGATCGACTTGGTTTTTGCGGCAAAATTCTTAGCAAGACTATCTGTCTTTTTACCAACGTCATTTATAGCCTTTGTAAATGAATCTGTCTTAGCTATGATTTCAGCAACTAAACTAAATTGTTGTGCCATTTTCTCACTCCTTTATAATAAAAAAATCCAAAAAAAATAAGGGGACATCCAATTGAATGGACATCCCCTTATTTGATTGAATTTTAGTTTTTTACATATTCTTCAATTGTTCTTTTGCTTTTCTAATGCCTTCAAAATCAGTATTCGTATTTTCAATAAGTTCATGCTCTTGTTCTTTCTCAAAATATTTGAAAAATTCTTCTCGCCCTTTATTATCCATATTTGGATGTGAAAGCAAGGAAATTTGCGCTTGCATTAAATACTCATTCCTTTGAGAATCCCGAATAATTTCTTGATTTAAAATATGTTCATCAAGAGGAAAATCAAGAATCTCATTTCTTGTCCATCCGTATTCTTTCGCATAAAGATTTACTATTGAAAGCATCATCTTTTGATAGCTTGTAAAAAAGCTTTCTTTCTTCTTTTTAGAAAGAGAATCAGAATTAGCCTTTTCGCTTACTTCTGATTCTTCATGAAGTTTTTTAAATATCCTACAATCGTTTCAAAGTTATTAACTGCTAAAACTGATTGAATTAATAAGATAAAATCATCAATTCCACCATCAAGAATTTTCTCTAAATCAATCCCACTTGCAACGCTTAAAAATGGTGGTAGTGTTTCGGATGCGGACATAATCAACATTGGTGCTTTTTCAAGCATCGCTGTCGTGTCTAAATCCCTTGCTTCACCTTCTTCATTCATAAAAATATCTTTAAAAACCTCTGGCAAATTATTTAATGTCATTGCCAATGCTCCAATTCTACGAACTGGAATCTTTTTAACCTCGAACTCTTCACCATTAAAATTTAATTTTACTGAATCTTGCATTTCTCATATCCCCTTTTAATTTGTTTCTGTCTTTAATATTTTTTTAAATTTAGCTAAAATTAAAAAAGAAGAAGATTTTACTCTTCTTCAACCGTTCCTTCTTGTCCAATGCGGAAATAGTTTCCACCTTTTGAGCTGTCACCTGTTAACGGCAACGCTTTAAACTCAACCTCGTATTTCACTACATCTTTACCATAAACACGCTCAAATGCACCTGTTGGGAAAGCTTTAAAGATTGTAAGATCGTAATCTGTATCTGCCCCTGCATCTTTCGGATGAACCTTGATTTCGACTGCTTTATCTCTCATACGTTGATGAATTTTCCCATCGGTTAAACCGATTGTTGTTGCACCATTTTTAATTTCATCCAATGCAGGCAAAGCCATTTTTAATTTATCGAAGCTCTCCTCTTGGAAAACAACTTTCAAACTGACTGCCCAACTGTCGAGATAAAGATCATATAAACCTAACTCATACGTTTCAACATCAAGGTATTGTGGCTCGGCGGTAAAAGTAGCCGCATCGCCTTGTAAGCCCATGTCTTGACCGCCGATAGTTATATCAGCAAGCCCAAAACCTACTTTAATTTCATTGCTCATTTAATTCACTCTTTCTTTTCTTCTTATTATTTTTTAATTAGAAAAACGAGTTCAAGGACAAGTTCCTCATTCTCGTTTTTATCTTTGTACAGATAATTAACATCTGTCCTTGCATAACTATGTAGAACCCTTATTTCACCCAAATGATAATTTTCCTTTGAATGAAAAAGTTCCATTATTTCATTACCTAAAACGCTACCCTCTTCATATGTGGAAGTCCTAAATTTAATTTCGACAACTTTTTCTCTTGTTGGTGCATATAAATCTGGTGGATAGCCACCAAGATCAATCACACTTACAATTAAATCTGGCTCATCTGGATAAAAGTTGATGAATAGATTTTCGCCGAACGTTAAGTTTTCAGCTTTAACATTTTCTGAAATATAATCCTTAACATTATCAAGAAGATTACCCATTAGTAGCACCAACTTTCGACAAAGCTTCTTCCCAATCACCAATAAAGAAATATGAATTTATTAAACTTCCATCAACATGATTTTTAGCCATCTTTCCGATAAAAGTAATTTCAAACATATCTTTTTCCTTTTTAAAGGTTCTTTTAAATCCTTCTTCTGGTGAGATGTAAGCTTCCAAGATACACAAGTCATACTCTTTCGAATCCGTACCTTTTGGATGCACAATAAGCCTTTTACCTTCCATATTCACATTGGAAGCATCATCGTACAAACCATGTTGATGATCTTTTAAAGTTTGCATATGCATTTTTAAAGTTTCATAGGATTGATGCTCAATCGAAACGGTAAAAGTGACTTCGTAGCTTTCAAGTATATATCTTTGGGTTTCTGCCAATGCGCCACCAAACATAGGCTTATATGTAGGAATAGCTGAAAATACACCATCACTTGCCATTGCAGGAAGCTTTATATCATCGTATGTAATTTCGCACAATCCAAATGGAATATTAATACTATTCAAAGCCCTTCACCATCGCTTCAAGTATATGTTTCATATACTTTTCCGAATATGTAAAAAGTGGGGTACTTAAATATTTACGACCTACGGACATACCATCAAATCCACTTTTCCCTCTTGATGTAGCACCTAAATTATAAAAATCTTCGTGCATCTTTAACGCATATTCTTTGTTGTAGCCGACTTTTGCTTTGATCTCTCCACCACTATTGACTGCGGGTTCAACCGTACCATTTTCCATAAGTCCACCTTCATCGAGTGGAGCAAGTTTCTGGGAAACTGAAAGCAAATCCTCTGCCACTTCGTTCACACCAACTTCAATATTGGTAACTGTTTCAAATGCAAATCTTTGCAATTCCTTAGAAAAATCTTCAAGTTTAATATTTTTCATACAAAAATCACCTTTTTCACAACTTCACCAATGGTATTTCGAGTGATTTTCAAAGAAATGATTGTATACTCCAAGCCTTCGTATTCAACTTTATCATCGACTTTTACATCAACATCTGGCGAAATAATAATTTCTAATTGAGAAACAACTTCTTTGGCTGATTTATCTTTCACCAATTGATATTTTTCTTTCACTCTGCATTTAATAAATTGCTCATTCTTTTTAATAGGCTTGCCGTAACCATCCCGTCCAATTTCGTAAATGATAATACAATCTTGATATAACGTGATCATAGGATTTTTCCCACTTTTTTATAGATGTGCTTTTTTAAGAATGTATAAGCAATTGGTGAAATAACAGATTGATTCATTGAAAAAGATAAATCTTCAACTTTGTATGAAGTAACTCCCTCACGTTGAAGTCGTGAGCGCTCCTTATCGAAAGTTGCTAGAAAGATCGCTTGCTCAAATATGGCAAATTGATAGATTTCTAATTCTTCTGTTCCCTTACGCAAATCAAAGACACTATTAATCATCGTTTCAGCTTTGTTTAACAGGCTTTCTCGTTCATCATAAAGTGTTTCATCCCATGCATCGGCTTCGGTGTGACTTCTAAAATATTCATCTGCCTTGTCAATTAAGATTTCATCAATCATCTTTCTTCACCCTCTTATCAGATGAAGGCTTCTTTTTTGTTGCTGTTTTAGGCTTTGTTTTTGGTTTTTCTTCTTTGGGTTTTTCTTCTGCTTCTTCAATATATAAAGAAAATCCGTCACGATCTTTGTATAAGATTTCCCAAGCTTTTTGGGTAACCTTAATTATTTCATTCGCATTGTTTAATACTTTTATTGTTTTTGACTTCATCTTTTCACCTCCAATGTAAAAAGGAGGGAAAAGCCCCTCCAAATTGTTATTAATTACTTTCAATTAAGCTTTTTTAAGAACTGAAAAAGCATCTTCTCTTGTTACAACGTGTGCAAAGTGTGCAATTACACGTAAAGCGACCATATCTTGTTCCGCAAGGTTTAAATTCCCAATTGTCGCTTCTTCAAGTAATTTATATTCAATGTCACCTTTGATTCCAACAACTGAATATTTAAAGTCTCCTGTAATTGCTGTTGTATCAGCACCAACACCAAATGAATATTCTACTGGCTGTCCGTATAGCTCATCGCTCATTTCTTGAGTGATTGCAGGAACATAAAGAGAATTTCCATTTGCATCTTTCAATTTTCTGAAACGGTTTTTAGTAGCATGTTTTGTAAGGAAACCATTTACATTATAGCCATGCGATTCCACCAAACTCATCGCATCGGAAATATCTTCATGTAAGCCTTGACCTGCTGTATCTCCTTCTGCAACTGCTTGCGCTCCTGCACCTGCAACAATGTTAGCAATTGCTTTTGCATCGAATAAACGTGCGAATTGCTCATTAATGTCATCTTTGATTTCTTCGAAAACATCAACGATACTTTCATTAACTAGCTCGCTTGAGAATGGAACGATGATTGCATATTTTTGAGTTTTCAATGTGACTGACTCAAATTCTGCATCTTCGTTTGTACCGATTTTTTCACCTTCACCTACTACATAAGCATTTAAGCCATTCAATACAGGGATGATTTTTTCTCCTGATTTCATGGCTTCAATTTTTGATAGGTTCATAACGGCTGAACCCTTTTGAACTCCTTTTACAACTTCATTGCTTAATTCGGCTTGAAATACGCCTTGTGCATTTTCTTTTAACATTTACATAAACTTCCTTCTCTAATTTTTTCTGTCATTTCTTTGAACGACAAAAAAGCCACCCAATAAAATTGGCTGACTGTTTCCTTTTTATATTTTTTTAATGAAAGTTAATTAAAACTTTCTTCCAAGACTTTTAATAAAAGCCGTATTGTTTATAGGCTCTTGTTCGCTTGGATTATTGCCTTTATTCCCGAAATCTTCAACAACTTGCTTTTTGAATAATCCTTTGGAAACTGCTGATTCAATCCATTTAATTTTGAATAAATCGTCACCCTCTGGGATTAAGTCTTGAAATTCTTCTGGGACTTCATTTAATCGTGATTGAAAAATATCATTGAATGCTGTTTTGTATTTTTCAAGTTCTGCATTTACTTCATTGTTGGTTTCTGTGACATTTTCAACTTCTTCAATTTCATCAACTTTAACATCATCTGTTTTAGGCTCTGCTTGGCTCTCATTTTTATCATTTATTGATTTCTTAATTTCTTCCAATTCAGCTTTAACCTGTTTATATTTATCGTTGATTTCCTTGAATCTTTGATAAGGAACTGCTTTTTCATCTGAATCATCTTCATCCTCATTATCATTCGCATCTTCACCATCATTTGTGTGGTCTTTGTCTGATTCCTCGATTAATTCAGTTTCATTTGAATCATCTTCAACCGTATCTGTTTTTACATCTTCATCTGATGAGTCGGTTGATTCTTGATCTTCTAGTTCCTCAATATTCTCTAAATATTCTTTTGCCATTTTCATAATCTCCTTTGCATTGACATTTATTTACGTGGTTGAGTCCACGAATGCAATTAGTGATAAATTAACTAAAGCTTTTAATGTCTTCATAGTTTTGGACAAAGAAATATCACGCTTTCTTTTTACGTGATTGATACTCAATTTTATTTAGTTCGCTTATGCTCAAACTTTGATATTTTTTATCAACTGTTTCACCTTTACCCCTTAAACTAGAAATATAGGGTAAAAACACATGTTTGCAATTTGGATGCAATGTTGGAAAACCTTGATTTGGTAGGGTTTCAATACTTGGATAGATTTCACTTTTTCCACTAATTGAAAAAACTTTATCCTCGTAAAGCGAACACCAATCGCTTGCACCATGATTAGAAATTTGAATTAGGTCAAGATTTTCATTGTATGTGTCGCTGTTTTCTTGGTATTCTCTCAACCTGTTCATCGTACCTTGATTATATAGAATCCTGCTTTTCGTTCTTATCAACATGTCGCTGTATCGCTCAATAGTCCAATCTTTACGCCCTGCATCAACGAATGAAGAAACACCACTTTTTAATAGTTTTTCTTTCAACTCTTTTTTAATCTTCTTTTGGCTTGTTCCATCCTCAATCATCGCTGTGAGCAACTCTTTAGCATTTTCACGTATAATTCTTTTAGCTTGAACGCTCATAAATTGAGTTCTTTTCGCTAAATCTCTATAAAGATCATTTTGAGCCTGTTTCAAGGCTTGTTTATGGGCATGTTTAGAGCCTTTAATTTTTTTTACACCTTGCAAATCGACTGCTACGGTGTCGATATTTTTTAAAGACAACAAATAATAAGAAGGAAATACATTTTTTACATATTTCAAAGCATCTGCATCAAGCTTTTTCAGATGTGATTGAATCTTTTTTAATAATCGCTGCGATTGCTTTTCATTTAATCCTTGATTAATTTGTTGTTGTAGATGTTTTAAAATTAATGTGTAGGCGATTATATATTTAATGATGAGATTTTCTGTTTCTTTGTCAATTTCTTCAAGGGATTCGTATTCTAAATCATCTAGATTATTAAACTCTGCCATTATTGATCGATCTCGATTTCATCAATATCTACTGATTCACTGTTCATAAACGATAATCGTTGACGCTCGTTTTCTTCATTAATTATTTCAAGAAACTCTTCTTCAACTTCTTGTGAAGTGTAATGAGGATTTAATCTTGCAATTGCTGATTTTATACTAGTTGCGCCCGAAACGATTTTAAGTTGTTCAGTTTGCATCTGGTTATATTCATCGTTTGGCATAGATGCCGTCATTTCAACGGATGGCAAAGCAGGCGTATATTTTGCTCCTGTCAAAACATCAAGTTGTTGAGCTTGGAATAAGACTTTCTTAATCCCTTGTTCGAAATACTTCAATGAATTTTCAATGACTGTTGAGGTTCTGAAAGCTTTCAACTTAATAGATAATGCTGAACTATTGGCTGATTCCTTCGTTAACCCATATAAATTCGCATTTAATGGCGAAACATAATGGATCGCTTTCATGATTACTTCATCAAGAAACTCAAAATTAGCTTTCAATTGTGATTCCCAAGTTAAATATTCTGGTTTTTGCTCGCCATCTTCGACAGGAAGAAATAATGAATTTTCACCTTTTACAAACTTGTAATTTTCATCAAGTAAACTTACACTTCCAACAATTGAAGGGTTCGTATGCTTATCTAGAATTTTACTAATTTGTGAAACCCTGTGATTATACTCTTCAAATAAAGGCTCTAGCCCAAAAAATAAGCTATAACCAAAAAAATCACCATTATGACGACTAAATGGAATGTACGTCAAAGGCGATTCTTTCAAATATGTATTCACTTCTGAAACTTCAACATCTGCGCCAATTTCATTGTTATTGTAGAAACTCTTTTTAGTAATGCACCAATATTCACCGTTACGCTTTTCATAAATCTCTTGATAAAGGAATGTATCTTTTCCTTCAACAACTGGAAAAGCAATTGTTTCCTTTACGATCTTTCTCTGATTAAAGGGATCTAATTGTGGAAAGTAGTATTCTGGTTGAATAAAAGTGATACGACTCTTTCCTTCATCTAGATAGTTTTTTAATACTGCCCCACCTTTTACCGCAACTGTAATCGCCATTTCAGATAGTAAAATGTTAAATTCATTATCAAAAATTAAACGATCAATTGCTGTTGATGCTTCTGGATTGTTTTTTATAATCGCTGAAATATCATCCTTAAATGATAAATCTCTGAACAACTTTGCTATTTCGGCAGGAAGAGGAATTGCAATATATTTTCCTGTTGTTTTCTTGAATTGTGGTTTATTTCTATATAAATCCCACATTCTTTGATAGCGCCTGTGACGCTTATCTTTAAAATTAATGCTCAATTTTTAACCTCCTTTTAAACACAAATAAACCTATAACCAACTTGGTTTAGGTCGAACTTGTTTCGGTTTCTTTACTTTTTCAATCAATTCCCACGCCCCTGTTAGTGAATCTGGTGCATCATCATGACTTGCTTTTGGGTTCCAGTCCTTAACTTGGCTGTTATATTCCTGTGAATCTCGATTAAATTTTATAATCCCATTCGCTATATCTGGCTGTAATTGCATAATCCTAACTTCCTTTTTTGTGCGTGGCTTGACTGGTTTAATGCGAATGTGGAAGATACCCTCAATTTTAAGCCGCTTCTTCAAATCTTCAAGAATATACTCTTGAAATAAAACGCTCTCAAATGCCAAAACATCAATAAAATCTTCATATTGCTTTACTTTTTCAACGATAAGATCAATCAATTTATCTGGTGTAATTCTTCTGATTTCACCATTGACGACATATTTATATCCAGTAATTTTGTGCTTACTTAATATCGTAATTGCGCTGTAATCGCCATTTCTTTTTCCCATTGCAGGGTCAACGAACATAACGCTGTTACATTCATTCAAATCTGGTAAACTATCAAAGTATTTTATGTTATTAAATATGTAATCTTCTGCGCCTCTAGGTTGACACATCATTTCTTTATAAAATGAGGATTCACCATCATCAACTAACTTTTTCATTAAGTGATAATAATTGAACTTTTCTTCCCATAAAACACGAGCGCCTTCTAACATTTCATCTTTATGGGCAATAAAAAAATCATGGGCAGTTTGCTCACGATTTTTATCTTCTAAACTTGTATATAGTTTTCGCCATTCCGCCCACAAATCCGATCTTTCAGCCCAATTTAAAACAGACTGGAAGAATAGTTGTTTATAACCTGTTGTTTCTGGTGAAAGAAGCTCTGAAAGTATATCTTCTTGATGTAACACTGTCCCGACAACTAATGTTCTTGTATTTTCATCTCCTGCATTCAACAATGAATCTTTATATGTATTTGCAAGTTTTTCTCTTGCCGAATCACTCTCTGCAACATCATCTTTAATTAAATCATCTGCTAAAATTAAAGACGGTCTATGCTCCTTGTATCTCACACCTCGAATAGAACCATCAATCCCCCGAATCATCATACATGTATCGTTGTTCAGCCAAATTTCATTAAATGCCCATTTGCTTGATGATTTTAGCTTTCCAAAATCTTCAATAATGGCATCATTTGATGTTAATTCATCTTTGATCATTTGAAGGAAGGGAACTGCAATATCTTCGGTGGCACTAACGAGTAAAATGAATTGAAGTTTTTTATATAAAAGGATGTGTAAGGGGAATAAAAAACTTGATAAAGTTGATTTTCCGAAACCTCGAGGAACACCTACAACCATTCGTTTTCCTTCATTTTCAATCAACCAATTTAATTCTTTCATTAATGATGTATGAAATTGTGAAAATGGTTTATTGAAGTATTTTGGGAAATAGGCTTGTGCTAAATAGGATATGTTGATTTCTGCTAACATTTTTCTTAGTCCATCTTGTCCTGTTAAAGGGTAGTTGTTGATTAGGGTTTCAATTTCTTCACTTGTAAAATGTTTTTCAAGATATTTCATTAACAATTTTAAATCTTGTTCTTTTATGGTTGCTTCCTCCTTTCGATTAAGTTTTTTGAACGACAAATAAGCCCATTCGAACAATCTAAACAAAGGAAAGGGAGAGAGGAAACCTTTGAAGATTGCTCGAATCGGCTTATTTGCTGATTTTTATTTGATTGTTGTTAATTGTGATTATTGCTGTTAGGTAAAGGTTCAACTTTTCTAAAAAACACTTTATCGATATTGTATTTTGCTTCTAATTTATTAATTATATATGACTCATATATCTCTCGGTCTAAAGCGTCTGGTACGAAAAAAACAGCAATTTTATAAACTTCATCGAGATTAAAATTAATTACAGTAGTTCCATTAAAATGACTTCGTATTCTTTGTCTTAATTTAACTGTTTGCCCACAATACAAAAGTTCCCCATTTTTATTGAAAAACATATAGATTCCTGCCACATCTCTAGGAATTTTTCTGTAATCAGTAAAACCATATATACTACTTAGTTTTGGCTCTGAAATATCTCCAAGTTGTTTTTGCTTTAAGATAAATACATCTGTTTTAGGGATTACGATTTTAATCATTTGATTCGCTCCTTTTTATTAAATGTACCATATATGGTTAATTAATAGGATTGAGTCAAAGTTTAGAAAATGGTGCAAAAATTTGTGGGTGGTGGTGTGAGCGAAAATACGTTCGCAAAACTATCCCCCACCCCCTCGATAATCTCTCTTCTAAATTCAGCCAACTTCACAAACACCTCACTTCACCTTATACTTCTTGTGTGTATTGTGTATGCTGTGGCTTGTGCTGTACTTGGCTTATCATGGATGTACTGTATCTCTTGTACGTATACTATGTATGCCTATGTACATGTGTGTGTTATATGTGTATGTACTGTACCTTGTACCTTGTACCTTGCATAGCTTATGTGTAGTATATATGTCCTACACTACACACCACGCACCTGTTACACTACACACATCACCTACCTGTCATAGCTGTATCACTCCACGTACCTTCACACCTACTTCATCTACTACTAATTAAGTAACCCTATAATGTACCTTATAATATACTTCTATAAATGATGCTGTCTGGTGATTTGATTTCAAACTATAACAGATGGGAATTTAATAAAATTAAAGTACAAAATTATTTAAGCTTTTTTCAATTTCCTCATTTGTGATTCCGATATAAGTCAATGTAATTTCTGGATGAGAATGATTTAAAATCATTTGAAGCTGTGCCACATCTTTGAATTGCTTATAATGCCAATAACCAAATGTCTTTCTCATTGTATGAGTACCAATGCTTTCAAGGTCTGCAAACTCGCCTGCTTTAATTAGCTGTCTGTAAGCTTGTGTCGCTGAAATAGGCTTATCACCTTTCCTAGAAGGAAACAACCAATCACTCTCAATTATTTTAATGTAAGCTTGAATTTCATCATAGATGTTACTTAGATTAATTTCTCTTTTTTTCTTGGTTTTACCTTCGTAAATGAGTACCCTTTTCTTTCTTTTCACATCTGATACTTTAAGTTTTAATAAATCACCTATTCGCAATCCAGTATTAATTCCAATGAGAAATAAAATATAATCTCGCTCTGAACAATGTCTCTTCAAACTCCATTTCATATCTTCTAACTGCTCCAAGCTTCTGATTGGCTGAACATCTTTGATTTCTTCTTTTTTATTAATCATGATATTCTCCTTTCGTAAACTCAATAGAATCAACGTTTTGAATGTACGATTTATTTATTAATATAAGTATATCATGAAAATGTTTATAAAACCAATAGAATCAATGAAATGAATGTAAGTTTTTATGTAATATCTTACATTAGATAAAATCAAACTTTTATCAAGTTATTATTAATGCAAAGGTTCTTGATCTTGCTTTTCTTCTCTTTTCTTTTTAAGTAAATCCAAAAGGTAGTTTTTATCATTGGAATCATCGGATTTAATGGTGATCTCTTGCACTTGATTGCTGTTCCAACCTGCATACTGTAATAAAATATTGGCGCAATGGTAGCGGGTCATATCATTTTTCGATGAATCCCTTAATTCTTCCAACACTTTAATGTTGGCTTCTGCATTGCCCTTTACTTTTTCTTTAAGGATATTGTTCTTTAGCTCCTGCATTTCTTGAAGTTTAGCTTTAAAATTATCTTTAGACATCCATGTATACATTGTCTTTCTTGATACCCCAACTTCTTTGGCAATCGCTGTAATTGTATGACCGCCTTCAACAAGCATTTCAATAGCCTTTAGCTGTCTTTCTTCCAACATAATTATCACTTCCTTTCATTAATAATTCATAGTCAAATTTCTGGAAGCTGTTTCCATTTGTGCGGGTTTACTCTACTAAAACCCAAATTCAATCCAAAAATAAAACACCCATTCAACATGGATGTTTTAGTCAAAGATCGAACACATATTAAGAATTAACTTTATTTTTATCCCTTTTCGCTATATGTTCAATAAATCCTTTAGGTAGTCTATGATAAAACTTCTCCGCTTCTTTCACATCTGTAATTAGCTCTTGAACAATAATGTTTAATAAATCGAATAAATATATTACATCTTCTCTCCGTTCATCTAAATTAATACTACTAGGATGAACGCTATTATTTCCATACCATCTAACAGCATCTAATCCTTGTTGTATTTTAGTAGATACTCCTAATTTCACAATTGATTTTATTTTGTCATTTAAGTCACCTTTTTCACCTAGATGCTCTAATAATAATTCAATCGCAAGCCTTAATAGCGCTGATGATGATCTCGGAGAAATATTAAATACGTCAGATGCTTCTGTGTATAATGATTTAACCCCACTGGGCATATCTGCTAATGGCTTAGGTATACTCCCGACAATTGGATAGACCATTTTATCATTATGCCAAAAGGAAATGCCATCACATTCTGGACATGCTGTTGAAGAATACTCATTCTCGTTATTCTTAGTTTCACTTTCGATTGAATCAACTTTAATAAAACCTCGTCGTGCTCCATAATCATAGGTATCTATCCGTGGTATGTTTTCCTTATAGAGTATTCTTTCTAAAGTGTAATGATACTGAGGACAATAAGTATGACAATATGGACAATTATATTTATTCTCTTTTAAAGAAGGAATAGCTTCCTTTTTCATAGAATCACCCCACCTGTAATATGGTTCCATTTTACCATATGTCTTCTATTAATGAGAGATTTCACCTTAACCAACCTTGACCTTTAATCTCAAAAAGTCACACTCGATTGAATGTGACTTCCTAATTAATCTCTAATATTTGTAGCAATTTTAAATTCACTGATTATCTTTTCCATTTCCATTCTCATAAATAAACTCAAATATCCTTTTTCTTGCCCATAAGGAATGCTCTCATCCAAACTAGTAATTACATCAAAAGAAAATTGGGCTTGATACTTGTTTGTTTCTTCATGTTTCCCAATATCAATTTTAACCAACTCACCTGTAAGCTCATCTTTAAAATATTTTTTCACTGCTTCCAAGTCCTCTGTAATAAAATCAACTGCTAAAATAGCCACCTTCAACACCCCCATCAAATATTTACCTACACTTCCAATATTCGACAAGCATGTAAAAAGTCCTCTATTTCCCCAATTCATTATTTAATCATATTTTTAATTAAGTAAATCAGAAAAGCCCCCAATTTAATGGATGCCCTAAACCAATACCACAATTTCCGATACTCTTAATTTCCTTTTTAAATGTCTCTCTTGAAAATTAATAAAGCCATAATCCCTTAATATCTTTAGCATTGCTATCCTTTTGTTCTCAAACTCTTCTAATCCATCTTGCTTGCACAATATATAGTAATCCTGATCTTCTCTATTTGCTCTGACAACCTGATTTAATAAATGAAACTCTTCTCTGTTAAGCATCGGATATTGCGACCAATCTAAAATCCAATTTGGCTCTAAATAAGTTTTCATCAACCATCCTCCTAAACATCGTCTTATAATGACAATATTCTGCAAATGGTTGGAAAGTCCTCTTTATACATAGATGTTTTATGCTATTATGTGATCTTAAAATCTGTATCTGCTCACATACCTAAATCTAATTTCACAAGCACCTGTTACCTTAAATCTATTCGTACCTAAGAAAAGTCTAGGAAACTCACCAATTATTTTATCATAACGATAAACACCAATTGCATCAGTTTCTATTATTTCTCTTTCACAATCTATATAAATATCTTCTAAATCCGTTAAATCACGTATTTCAAATATACTATTTCCGTCATCCAAGCTTTCAATAACGATATTTCCATATCCATTTTTCTTTAACGATATTTCCATAAATGTATCCAGATGACCATTATTTGAGACTGTTATTGTTTTGTTTGTTGTTATTACTTCTAGATTAGTAGTTATTAATGGAGAATATAGGTTTGAGGAATCGCACCTTACAGTTAATGTGAAATATCCCTCATTTAATCCATTATGTATAATTCTTGGTTCACCAATAAATATACAATTATAAACCCTATCTTCTTTCCCTTCGAAATATAATGGTTTATAATGATTTGCAAATAACCACTTTATGATATTATCAATTTTACTTTCCGAAAATTTATCCTCAAAAGCAACAACCATATCAAACTGTATGGGAGAATCTTCTACGCTGTGTAATGCAGGTCTATCGCTTCCCCTAATTCGTGTTTCGTTTAATTCTCTTTCTGCAATAAATGTTTCATCAAACATCCCGCCGTCAAGAACAACATGTATCAAACCATAAGTATCCGACCATATTCCATCGAAATTGAAGCGAATTTTATCTTTAATTGTTGACATTTTTCTCAGTCCTTTTATGCCCCTTTAATTCTTCAATTCTGTTTTCAATTAAGACAACAATTTTATATAGCAGCTTGCTTGAAATTTCATTTTTTCTAATCGATAAAATACCATCAGCATCAACATTAAATAAAATTTTTTCCATAAAATTGTTTTCTTTTTTCTCAATAACCCATTTACTCAAAATCTCGTTCTGTTCATTTAAATTCCCATCATCTTTAAGAATCCCCATAAATTCAGCCCAAAACTTCAATTCTTTATCAATGCTCATTTCACGTAATCCCTTTTTCTCAACAACCGCATAAGCTTCTTCTGTACTATGCTTTAAACGATGTCTCATACTTCCTACTGCTGATTCACTATATGGCTTGCAAGTATCTGGCAATTGGCTGTAAGGCGTTAAATATTCATCATCTCTATCACGTTGAAAGAATTTCATAATATTCAAGAATTTAATTTGATCTTTTGTTAAAATATCCTCATGTGAATTTGAAAACCAATCTAGAAAGTGTGAGTAAAAATAATCATCCTTCATATGAAAATGATTCATTTCATCACTTAAAAATTCAATCAAACTGGAATCCCCATCTTCGCCACTCAAAACAGTGTCAAAGCTCTCAACAACGGGCTTAAGCCATTCAACTTGACCATCTTTTTTAACGCTATAATTATTATTAACTTCGTTTGCATAATTTTTTACATCTGTTTTTATTATTTTATTTACATTATCATGAAGTATTGAATATTCTCTAGTTCCTGCTGTCGAAACCTTTGACCAATCAAAATATTTATCCTTCGGCTGAAATGTCATTACAGTTCTTGTAACCGAAAGCATAATTTCACTCATAAAATCATTTTCCTCATTATTAAAAAGCCACTTATAACTATGCCAAATCGAATATATAAAACTTTTTGATTTCTTAGAATTAGGCTCATGCCTTTTACCCTTTTTCACAAAATATTCTTCAACAAATTTAACTCTATATTCTTTTGTTTCATCTTGTATCGGACTTTCCTTTTCCTCAACCTCTTCAATAATTGGTACTGGAAAATTCTCTGGTAAAATCTCAATTTCATTATTTATGTAATTTCCATTTTCATCAATTACTACATTTTTATAGGTTTTATTAAACCTAATATCTGTGATGGTTCCACGAGAAACCCCAAATTTATCAGCTATCTTCTGTTGACTTATTTTCCCGCCAAAACCTGCTAATAATCTTTTAATTTCAATAACATCTTCTGTACTTAGTTTTGCTTCTGCCAAGTTAATCAACCTTTAAAAATGACAAAAGAAATTCTTCAAGCTTTTGCTCATCCACATCAAAACCAGTTGAAACGGTAATGAATGGATATTTTTGCTCGATTACTTCTGCTAATTTATTAAATTTATTTAAATCATTCTCAACTTCATTTACTTTATCAACAAATTTACCAAAATTAAAATTATCGCTAACTTCTATTTCATATAATTTTCGATATTCATTAATTAAATTTTTCAATTTAATTTGCCCCTTTTTTATTTAGTTGTATATTAAGTTGTAATTTTAAATTAAAAAACACACGAAAAGAGTAAAAGGAAAATTCATGAATTTTCCATATTGATTTTTTGAAGGACTGGCATAATTCTTGAGCAAATGTTTGCCTTTTACTCTGGTTCATGTGTTTTAGGAGGAATAATCATACTAAAAAAATATGATTATTAGCCGTTTCATTTATTTAGTGACGCTAAAACAGCCGATTGTACCTATCGCATGGTAGGTAGTAACGTCAAGATCATTAAAAATTTTCCATTTTCTTTGTTAAATTATTAATTTCTTTTTTTACTTCTTCATAAGCCTTCGCAAGCTCAATATTTTGCTTTCTTAAAAATTCAACTTCCATTCTTAATGAATTGATCTCATTTCTCTGGGATTCGATCAATACTTTTAAATCCCCGATCTCTTCAATTTGAAGAAGAGCTATTTCTTTAAGTTCTTTTAATTTTCTTTTTCCGAACATTTTCTCACCCACTTTTTATAAAATTTTCAACATAAAAAGCGCCTGCATATTTGCAAGCGCCTTGATTATTTATTTAAAAAACCTCTTGTATTTACCCTCTCAATAGACAAAACATCTATGGAAAAAAGATACTCTTTTAACCAATATTCTTTAATTTCCATACCTCTGAAAATACACTTTTCCAATTGTCATAGATTTTATTTTCGATACGCTTTAATGTATTCTTAAAATTCGCTTCCGACATTTCCATTCTTTCAGCAACATATATCTTTTTTAAATAAGCCTTGCCGTCTGGCGTCCACCAGAACGATTCAACCTTTTCATTTTCAATCTCACCTTTAACAATTGAATAAACTTTCAACATAAATTCCTTTTGGCTTTTCGTTAAATATCCATCAAAAGCATCTGCTCCAATAAATTTTAAGCTCTTACCTAAAATCATCATCCACGCTTCATTTTCTGCATCATCACTAAATTTAGGTTTTATGTAGTGGCTTTCTTTGCCATTTCTAATACGTTTCACACCTGTCTCTTTCATTTGCAATTCGATAAATTTAGTTTGTAATGCAAGATTTAAATATTTTACGATTTCCTTTTCATCACGTTCAACATCAATCTTTTTTAATCCATGTTTTAAAGCTTCTACAAAAAATGGAAGCAACTTCTTTTTAGTTTCTTTAAAATCCCTTTTAAACTCTCGGCTGTCTTGGCTTAACTTTCTAAACTTCTTACAAAGATAGAATAATTCATGTGATTGTCCGCCATAATGCCTTTCAAGTTTCCCTTTATTCTTCCAAATTGAATCAAAATTATAGTTTTCAACCTCATCAATATCAACACCTAACCAAGGATTATCTTTTAAATCCTCCAACCAATAGCTTTCAGTATCATCTGCCTTAATTACGTTATAGCCTTCATTGTCGTCCCAATCTTTCAAATTAGCATGTTTATTTTCATCGAAAAAGTAATCCTTCAACTTGTTTTTATTTCCAAACAATGCCTTATAATCTGCTTTGTCCTCTGCATCCGATTGATATTTATATCGGAAATTCCTTTCCCTAAAACAATCCTTTAATAAAGATGCTCGAATTTTAATGGCAATATAAATTAAGCCATCAACATCAAGATTTTCTTTCCCTTCATCGTAGCCATACTTCATTAAATCCATATCAACATATCCCAAAATCTTTTGAATAACATCATTGTTTTTGCCTGCTTTAAAATCTTTAATTAATTCTTTCATACTCATTTTTAAAATTTCCCCTTATTTTTATATTATTTTTTAAAACGAATTAACCAATCTTTACCCATTTACCAAGTTCATAATTGTAGCCCTTGTCATCTTCAAACGCTTCGAGATAATAAATCCAGTAACACTCGATTTGTCTTAGCTCATCAGCATCATCAACAATCTCCAAAACTTCCCATTTAAAATTGCCCCAACCATATTCACGAAACGCTTCGGCAATTTTTGTATTATAATTTAAGCTTTCCGCATCAAAACTTGAATTTTTATGCTTTGTCATCCTTTGTGCCAACGTCTGGGATGTACTGCCAACATATTTTTTCCCATTAATTTTGTTAGTGACGCAATAAACCACACCTTCAACGTAAAAGCTTTCATCATATGGCTTTCTTTGCGAATCACGCATAATCTCTTTATCTCTTTTTGCTCCAACAATATAATAAATACAGTTTCCTTCTTTAGTTTTTTGCACAAAGCCATATTTTTGTATTAGTGTTTTTAAAATTGCTTGCTCGGTCGTTTTAGCAAGAAAACCATATTTTTCAAAATAAGCCTTTTGCTTTTCATTTCCAAATTTTTCAACCAATTGTTTCTTTGTAAATTTCTCTTTTTTCAATTTAAATTTCCCCTTTTTATATTTGATTTTTTTCACACTTCAATGAAAACGCCTTCATTACTTTTAATGTGAAATAGCCCTTCGATAAAATGAGAAGGGTTTGTGTTTGTGTTTTTGTGTTTGTTATTTATAAAGTGTTTTTCAAAAGGTTGGTTTTAGTCTAATATATAATAATATTTATTTACTTAGATATTATAAAATTAAATATAACATTCATATAAATATATTATTTATTATATATTCCCTTATATCCTACCTTTTGGATTTTAAAACTATTAAATTACTTTCTTTTCTTTTACATCTTTTGCTTTAATCAATTGACGTTTGCTATACTTTTTCTCCTCTTCTATATAACTTTCAACGCCATTGCAGATGTAGATGTTTGCCCCTTCACCTTCTTCCGCACCAACAACAAATGGAGCAGGAATGCATTTGATAAGATTATGCCTTTTTAAATAATCCAATGCTTTATCTCTTTTCTTTTCTGTAATTCCTGTTTGCTCTGAAATCTTGCTCAAACCAATTTCAATATTTCCACCTGCTACATCACATTTATGCTTTAAAAAGCTGTAAATGTAAAAAGCAGATGTGCCTAAATTTTTATTTGTTATGCATTGCATAAACACTCTAAAATCAACATGGTGCGTGTTGTCAATATATCCAAAGAATGTTCCAAGACCATGTTCATCATCATCTTCAAGACAAAATATAGGATATTTAAACACCTTTCTATTTGACCATGTTTTTGTTTTTAAGCTATCAGCATAAATAAATTGAAGTATATCTTCATCAAACCCTGCTAAAATTGGTGCTTCCTTGAATGGTAATGTCTTAGTCAATCCCATCTGGTCTAATACACCATTCTTTTTGATTATGTAATCAATTTCCTTGCTCTTAGGTGAAAAGCCTATGACCTCTTTAAATGCCCCTGTATCTGTTAAAGAATCACTTAATTCACCATATTTGGCGTTACGATAAAACCATGACACCAAATACAAATATGTATAAGCTACATCAACATGAGTTGATTTTCTTTCCTTATTTTTTTTCGTCAATGCTTTTTCTTTTGATAGCCTTGCAAATAAATCATTTGGCATAAACACTTTTCCATATTTCCTATTATCAGTTGTGAATTGCAATCTTTCACTTAGTTTCTCATAATTTAACTTTGCCATTTCGATTAACTCCTGCTATATTGATTATCCTTGTTAATTGCTTAACATTGTAGTAATTACCTACATTTATTTCATTTCTTGTAATGCTTGATTCAATTATGGTGTTATATAAAACAACCAAAATTCAACACCTTCTTTAGTGAAGGCTTTTGTGATAAATTCAAAACCTTTATCGTATCGTAAATACTTCATTGTTTTTTTGTTGTAACAAAAGAAAAAATCTTGTGCTGTCATCTTGTAATAAACTCCTTTAATTAACATTTTAGGGGTGTCATTTTGAGCATAATTTATACCCTTTTTGACACTACCTTAATTTAGGGGTATCAAAAAGGGTATTTTTCTTGCTGTTTTTGACACCTCACCAGTGTCATTTTAGGCAATTTTTACGCCCTTTTTGACACAGTATAAATAGATGAAAATACTAAATAGATTAATATGTATCTTCAATCCTTCGCTAACGCTCGTTCAAGTTCAAAACCTTGGGGGCAAGCCCCCATTTTTTTATCTAAACGAATAGTTATCAGTAAGATAAAGCTCCATCAAATTCACTTTCAATGCTTTGTGAATCGTTGTTATACTAACATCATACATTTCTGCTAATCTCTCCATGTTCCACTCTTTGTTGTAAGGAATATATAATTTATGAATTTCAGTAACATCTTCTTCATATAAAATGCTTTCACTTCCGAATAAGCCTATTTCCCAAGCGTGATTGATATTTTCTTTCCTCGTATTCCATTCTAAATTAGATACATGATTATTTGTTTTTTCTCCATCTTTATGGTTTACGTCAATTTTATTTTCTAGATTGGGAATAAAAGCTTCTGCAACAACTCTATGTAAATAATGTGTTCGATACTTTCCATTTTCATCTTGTTTAAGTTTTACTGTTTCATAACCAGAACCATTTACAGTTGGTTTAAGGCAACTACCATCCTTCTTTGCTTTTCTTCTTACACGACCTAAATTGCTAACCTCATAGGCACTTGCACCCTCAATTGTTTTCCATAGTTCCATATTTAATCCATCCTTAATTGTTTTTTTTGAGAAGTAAAATACCCCTCATTAATAAAGCCCATAACTAAACACTTTTTTCCGCATTGAAAATTTTTTTATTTAAACGAAATGTGTAAACAAAATACTCTCCCTAATTATTAGTGCGTTATTTTTCAAAAATAAAAAAGAATGAACATGATCGTTCATTCTTTTAACGTTGCTTAAACATCATTGAACTTCTTTTAATATTGCAAGAACTTGATCAACTTTTTCAAAGCCATCTTCCATCATTGATTCACCTTCATTAATCGTATCTTGATTATTGCCATCTTCAATACCTTCAACTATTTTATAACTTGCAGAAGACATGGTTGAAAATGCATCTATCGAAAGTGAATGTATCTCCTTGAATCTTTCTGGTACATCTTCTTCTTTCACTACTTCTTTAAGATACATAACTAATGTTACGAAATTTCCTGCCTTCAAACTTAAAAGTAAATTAAAGTCTTCCTCCTCAATTATAGTAGGATCAGATTCAACATAAGATACTATCTTATTCATTTCTTCTACATAATCATCAAGATTCGAATAAAGCCCCGAAAGCATTTCTACATACTTAATTTCGTCAACTGTTAGCTCTGCTTTTTCTACTACATCAACTGCTTCTTTATCCACTTCTTGTTCTTCAACATCAACCTCTTCTTTAGGCTGTTCAGCGTCAACCTTTTCATCATTTTCTTTGCAGCCCACAATAACGAATGTAAGCAGCACTAATAATAATGATAATAATATCTTCTTAATTTCCCCCAACTCCTTCCACCTTTGTTAAATTAAGGTTAATAACCTAATCCAAAAGTACCACATTATCCGTATATTATGAATACTTTAAAAATAAATGTTTATTACTTTACATTAATGAAGTTTTAAAACTTCTTTTAAAACTTCATTCACAAAAAAATCAACATTCTTTTAAACATCTTTAAATCCCCTATTGCTTACAAAGCTTGTCAATCGTTTAAATGGGTGTTTAAATTATAATTTAAACGGTTGAAATCGCCAAAAACCCATTAATATCAATGGTTTGCAGATTTCCTTAATCTGCTGACAATATACTATTTACAGAAATTTAAGCAAAAGCCAAAAATCAGATTAAGAGAATGAAAATATCGTTTAATTATTTCAGTTTTCTTTATCACACTTCCAAATCAAACCACCCCCTCAAAAGCCCCTATTCCCCTTCTAAACCATTCCAATATGATTCGTATCCATAATCCATAATATCTTGAAAGCCCTCTAAAGCTCCTAAATTGAGTAATTGGATGCACCTCGCATCTATACATTGCAATTGCATATTTATACATTGTAATTGAATAATATTTTTAAAGGTTTTATGATCTTTGCACTTGACTTTGATTTTCTGTTTTATCAGCGTGGATTGAGCCATGAAACGGCTTGGAGCAAAGTTGCTACCTACATTCAAGATAAAAAAGATTATCAAGAACAAAGATAGCGACTGCAATATCAGCTTAGGCTTATCGCCCTGTATCCGTATTGTTATGCACCCTATTTGCCGTTGGATTGCTCCAAAACAAGCCTACTGCATCAAGTAGCCCTAACAGTTCAGATCAACTTACAATCGTCTATGGCTTGTCCTATACGCTTACAATGAGCGTCTACCCTTCCTAACGACAGCACTAAGGTAGCTTTCACCATTCAGACACGAAACGAAATAGGGAACGTTTTTATGTGTCCTAGTGTTATTTATTGCATCGGCTAACACTTAACCTTTCCAGTTTATTTTCAATTGGTGTAAATTGGCAATCCACCAATGAAACACCCTACCTAAAAAAGGCAATACTTAATAAGCCTTGCAATATCTCATTTTTTTGATAATATTGAAGGTAGGGAAATTCCATATTAAGTTATGGGATTGAAAAGTTTTACATCGGCTTGTTAGTGCTACCAACACTAGCAGGCTTTTTTATTTCATTTAAAAATGCATCCCATCCATAAACATAGATGTTTAACAACGCTAGTCCAATGATGCTGAAAGGGATAAAAGCAACGAGGAAGATAAACGCTCCCATAGGCTTAAAACACCTCCTTTCTGGCTCTTGCATCAAGCCCTGCATACTTTCATGATTTATCTCCCCTTTTATTTAAATTCATGAGTGGGCTTGACGGCATTGCCTTTTTAATGAGTTCAAAATCTTCAAGTGATTGTAAATATCTTTGTGTAGTTGTAACATCCGAATGACCTAGCAACTTGGATAATGTATAAATATCAATTCCGTTTAAAATACATTGGACGGCAAAAAAGTGTCTAAAAGTATGTGGTGATACTCTTTTATTTTTAATTCCTGCCCTTTCACCTGCTTTTTTAACAAGATTATCCAAACCAACATGAGAAAGCATATCTCCTGCATATGACAAAAAATAATAATTATCATTAAAATATTTGCCTCGAAAATATTCGATTCTTTTTCGTTCATATCTAATGAGTATTCTTTTTAGAGCAGGGCTGACAAAAATCATTCTCTCTTTATTGCCTTTTCCATTTACTAGAATGGAAGTTTCATGCACACTTCTTGTTTCAAGTCTCCTGATCTCTATTGCTCTTAATCCACAATCTGCAAGCATCGCAATGATCGCTTTGTTACGGGCTTCAAGATAATTTTTATAAGTGAAGGCATCAATCATGTTTTGAACTTCTTTTATCGTAAATCCTTTTAATAATTTCTTCGGTACCTTTGGCATTTCAACATTTGATGCAATATTTTCTTTCAAATATCCCTCTTTTACACACCAACTAAAAAATGCCTTGATCATCTTAAACATAGAAACAATACTTTGTGGTTGTAATCCATCTTTGTGTTTCGTCCTCACATAAGCTTTTAAATCGTGGGTGCTGATGCTTTCCAATTCTGTAATGCCACGCTTTTCTATTAAAAACTTTTTTAGCTGTTTATGCTCCTGAGCTTTATTTTTCATCGTCTTTTTTGTGTATCTTTTTGCTAAGCAATAATACTCATATTCCCGCAACACGTCTTCAAACAACAAAAAAGATCACTCCTCCCATTGGTTTAGTTTCCAATGAATAGAATGATCTTTTGAATGTAATTTGAAAGATTCACCATAATTTCGTTAAAAATCACGATGAAAGATTCACCAAGCAAGCAAATTATTGATGAGTAATCGAGATTTCAAACCTCTCCAAACCCTTATGTATCAAGGGATTATTACTTCATCTGCTTATTCATTGCTTGCATCATTTGATTAATTTTCTTCTGGGATGGTTTCATTCCCATTTGCATCATCATCATTTTAAGCATTTGTTCGTTGATTGGTGGATTTTTCTTTAGATACGTCATCATGTATCTGCGGGCAATGAAAAATCCGAGTGCAACACCAGCAAGAAGCGCTAATACACCCGTTAAAATATACGGCCACACCATATGAATTTCCTCCTTCAAGTTGTCTACACCTCAGTTTACTAAATACCCGCAAATAATACAATAACACACACCTATTTCATACAAACTTTCTTTCTTTTATTGGCTTTATCCAGCCATATCGATTGTTTTCGAGATCAACGGCTAGGAAACGACCATCAAATTTGCGCAAAGCCTCGAAAAATACTGATTCGGACTCGAAGCCACCATTCGCATTTACTTTTAAGCTCCGCTCCCCAATTAATAATTCAGCATCTTTTTTTCCTTTTGGAATACCAACATAATAACTTTTTCCTTTAATATAAAAATTTTTGCTTTGGACGGAATCAGCAAAATGGCGATGGAGATCTAAATGCGGCAATGGCTTTGTTATGTATTGTATTTGTTTTTTCACGATGTTTTTCATCTCACCGTGCTCGTAGCGATCAGCAACAAATAGTTCATAAAATTTATTCTCTCGACCATAAAAATAATTAGCAAACTCATCTTTTATTAAATAAATAAAGTACGTTCTCATACGCGGTCACTCCCTAGTCGTTTTTTTATCCATATTGACAAGGTTTCATGTAATAATATAGGACCTACTTTTTTATATAGTTCGTGATTTTTTCTAATTTTCCTTCAATTGCGCAAAAAAAAGGAGAAAACTTTATATGTAAAAGTTTTCCCCTTTTGGATGATCGATCTTATTGTAATAAAGATTTCACGCGTGCAACAACGTTTCCAACGCTAAAACCAAATTCTTCAGCAATTTTTTCACCAGGTGCAGACTCTCCAAAGCGATCAATTGCTAATACATCGCCTTCATCACCAACATATTTATGCCAGCCAAGTGATGAGCCCATTTCTAATGCGAAGCGCTTTTTAATTGCTTTTGGCAATACTGAATCTTTATATTCTTGTGATTGCTCTTCAAATTTATCCCATGAAGGCATGCTCACAACCGATACTTGAATATTTTCAGCAGCTAATGCTTTTTGCGCTTCAACTGCAAGACTTACTTCTGAACCTGTCGCTAGTAAAAGTGCATCCGCTTGGTCGTTCGCAGCAGGAGATACAACATATGCCCCTTTGGCAACGCCTTGCTTCGCAGTTTCTGCTGTGCCAGGTAAAGTAGGTAAGTTTTGACGAGATAATACTAGAGCTGTTGGTTTGTCTTTCGACTCTATCGCAGAACGCCATGCAGCCGCAACTTCATTTGCATCGGCTGGTCTAATAACTGAAAGTCCTGGCATTGCACGAAGTGATGCCAATTGCTCAATCGGCTCATGTGTCGGACCATCTTCACCAACAAAAATGCTGTCATGTGTAAATACATATGTCACAGGAACTTTCATCAATGCTGCAAGACGAATTGCCGGACGTAAGTAGTCAGAGAAGACGAAGAATGTTGCTCCAAATGTGCGAAGTCCGCCATGAAGGGCAATCCCGTTCATTGCTGCCGCCATTCCAAATTCCCTTACACCAAACCAAATATTTCTACCAGCGTAGTTTGTTGCGCTGTAATCTGTTTCGCTGCCCATCATTGTTTTGTTTGAGCTCGCAAGGTCAGCTGCTCCACCAAATAAAGTTGGAAGATTTGGTGCAATCGCGTTCAATACTTGACTGCTTGATTCACGAGTAGCAATGCTTGATCCTTCTTCATAAACAGCGACATCTTTATCCCAGCCTTCAGGAAGCTCACCAGAAATCGCTAATTCAAGTTGAGCTGCAAGCTCAGGATGCTCTGCTTTATAAGTAGCAAAAAGTGCGTCCCACTCTGCTTCTTTTTCTTTTCCATTTTTCACAATCTTTTCTTCGAATTCATCGTATACTTCAGATGGAACATGGAAATCTTCCTCAAATGTCCATTTGTAGTAGTCTTTTGTCAGTTTCATTTCGGCTTCGCCAAGTGGTGCACCGTGAGAAGCAGATTTTCCACCTTTATTTGGTGAACCGTATCCAATAACCGTTTTCACTTCAATAAGCGTTGGTTTTGATGTTTCTTTCTTCGCTTCTTCGATTGCTTTTGCGATTTCGTTCATGTCATTTCCATCTTCAACGCGAACGTAATGCCAACCATACGCTTCAAAGCGACCTGCTACATTTTCAGAGAATGATTTATCCAATTCTCCATCAAGTGTAATATCATTTGAATCATAAAGCATGATCAATTTACCAAGCTCTAAGTGAGCAGCAAGTGATACAGCTTCAGATGCAACACCTTCCATTAAATCTCCATCACCACATAGTGCATATGTATAGTGATCAACGACATTCATATTGTCTTTATTGTATACTTCTGCCATATGACGCTCAGCCATTGCCATTCCGACTGCCATTCCAATACCTTGTCCTAGTGGACCAGTCGTAGCTTCAACTCCAGCTGTATAACCGTATTCAGGATGTCCTGGTGTACGGCTTCCCCATTGACGGAAGTTTTTAATATCATCCATTGTCACATCATAGCCAGATAAATGAAGCAGGCTATAAAGCAACATCGAACCGTGACCTGCTGATAATACAAAGCGATCGCGATTAAACCATTGCGGATTTTTTGGATTGTGATTCATAAAACGACTCCATAGTGTATAAGCCATTGGAGCTGCGCCCATTGGAAGACCCGGATGTCCAGAATTAGACTTTTCAATTGCATCGATTGAAAGTGTCCGAATCGTGTTTACTGCTAATTGATCCACTTCTTTAAACATTGACAACAACCTTTCTTTCCTTGATATGTCCTCTTCTATCATAGTTGTTTTTTGTCGATTTAACAACATATTTACGATAATTGTGAAAGAAATCTCATTTTTAACACAATTAATGAAGTCTTTTCTTTTCTTGAATTTCTTTAATTTTCTCTGGCGTTACATCTTCTCCCGCGGCATCGATGACACGGACATTTTCAATCGTTCTTTTTATCGATGAGCGAAATGTTTGTAAATATTCTGCACGTAAGCTTGATTGTTCCTTTGCTTCTTCCGCAGTTAATTTCCGTTCTTTCGCTAATTTAGCCAACTCATTAATTCTTGCCATTTTTTCTTTTGGCAGCATCGCGATAACTCCTTTTCTTTTACTTTCCATACGAAATCGAATACACGGTTAAATATACACAAAAAAAAGACGTATCACAACTGATCCGTCTTTCAGCCTGTTGACAAACGTCGCATCTGTCATAATCCATTTCGCTCGACTTCGCAAAGGCTGACAAGCATTTTTAATCAGCCTGAGGTGATTCCTTTTCATTGTTTATCCTTTCCTGTTCGCGAACGTATTCTTGGTATCTGCGATGAACGGTTGCTTTAGAAACATCAAAGCCAAATCCCCTCATCGTAGCAGCGATCTCTGCGAACGTAAGCTCATTTTTCCGCAAGCGAACAATCTCTTCGATCGGAATTTCCTTGCGTTCACGACCATCCAGATTCCCACGATTTTTCAAGTTCTTTTCAGGTCGATATCCACGCTCAACCGCCCTTTTCATTCCTCTGCGAATTTTAAGATTATGAAGCTTGCGTTGGTATTCTTCCACCATGCTCACGATATTAATAACCATTGAGTCTGTTTCAGACAAATGCAGCTCCCCGTGGTGAGAAAAACTATATACTTTCACCTGTTCTTTCATTAGACAATGCAATAAAGCGATCTTCGCGTTCCCTCGCCCAAGCCTCGTTTCATCTTGAATAAGAATCGCATCAATCGGATGTTGTTGGATTCTTTCGAGCATATCCAAAACCCCTGAGCGATCGAGATCATAGCCACTCGATTGATCGCAAATAATAGAATCAATCTCAAATCCCCATTTACTTGCAGCTTCAGTCAATTCCTCTTCTTGTCTTTTCAGTGAGGTTTCTTGCGTTTCTTTATTTGTACTTACTCGACAATAAATAATGGCTTTCAAAAAACACACGTCCTTTATTCTGTTTGAAAAACGAGATGGTTACTATCTAGCTGATTGATCAGTGACGCAGGAATTTTTAACTCATCACCGCTTTTTAACCATTGATACGTTAATTGATTTTCTTTTTCTATTGTTTTCATGACATCCATCGTTGGAATGCCTAACTGAGTCGCATAATGTTCTGAAATCGACCAGAGTGAATCACCATCTTTGATCGTAATAAAAAATGAGCTATCTTCATTATTGCTGGAACTAAATGATAAATAAAGTGCCATAGCCAACATCAAAAAAAATAAAATAATGACAAAAGAGTACTTTTTCCAAATGAACATCATTGATCATTCCTTCTTTCTCGAATGTTTGTTCTTATTTATTAATTTTATTGTAAGCGAACATTCGTTTGTTGTCAACAATTATTCGAACCTACGTTTGTACAGAATGTAAGATCGTGTTATAATGAAAATAAGACAAAATATAACGATAATGGAGTGTGAATATTGATGAAATTATCAAAGCGGCAACAAGATATTATGGATTTCATAAAAGATGAAGTAAAGACAAAGGGCTATCCACCATCTGTTCGCGAAATTGGTGAAGCTGTTGGTCTTGCGTCGAGCTCAACGGTTCATGGTCACCTTGCTCGATTGGAAAGCAAAGGCTTTATCAGACGTGATCCAACAAAACCGAGAGCGATCGAAATTTTACAAATCGAAGAAGACAATATCCCACGCCAAAAGACGATCAATGTGCCGCTCGTTGGTAAGGTAACTGCTGGTTTACCAATTTCCGCTATTGAAAATATCGAAGAATACTTTCCATTACCAGAGCATCTTGCTTCGAGCGATGAGCAAGTCTTTATGCTCGAAATTGTTGGTGAAAGTATGATTGAAGCTGGAATTCTAAATGGCGATTACGTGATCGTCCGTCAGCAACAAACAGCGAATAATGGCGATATCGTCGTGGCCATGACGGAAGATGATGAAGCAACGGTGAAACGATTTTTCAAAGAGAAAGATTACTTCCGTTTGCAGCCTGAGAACTCCACGATGGAACCGATTATCGTGCGTGATGTTTCCATCCTTGGAAAAGTAGTTGGCTTATATCGTCAAGTCATTCATTGATCGGAAAATTGTAAATAGAGCCTTTCATATAAGTGAGGCTCTATTTATTTGTACTTGCTTCAACCGCTTGCTCCCAGTAATACTCACTGATCACCTCAGCTAAGGCGTCGACTGTTCGATATAACTCCTCTAACGTATTATCGACTCCCCCAATTTCAATGACTAAGCTTTTTTCGTATAAATCTTGGTTATATATTCCGTTATTATATTCATTTCGCGGTTTTTCAAAAACTCCCCTTGATAGAGTAGGATATTTTTTCTCTAGCTTATTATGAAGCTTTTCCGCAAAGGCAATATTTTTTTCGTAATTCGAATGACCTAAGCCGATAACGAAGTATGGTTTTGCGTATGATTGACCATTGATCGTCGTCGTTGTCACATCTTTTCTTTGCGAATCACGATGAAGGTCAAAAATTAATTCAACCTGATCGTTTTTATTCATTGCATCTACGACCAATTCCCTCGCTACATCGTAAGACTGATAATATTGCATGTTTCTTTGCGATAGTATGCTTTGCACATCAGTGGTGTCTACTAATGTTTTGATCCCTTTCTCCTCAAGCTTTTCTCCTAATCTTTTTCCTAGCAATGTGACGTTTTTCTCTTTATTTGAGGCACTATTTGGATTAGTTACACCTGGCAGTAAAGGTAAAAATGATTCGCGTGTATGTGAATGATAAATATATGCTTTGTAATCATCTGTCAGCGCAAGCGTCTCTGCCCTTTGCTTTTCAATATCTTCCTCTGTTTCGTCCCATTCACCAAAATCTGGTGGTGGCGGTGATTCAATCGGCAAATTAGTAAAATCGCTCCCTTCTCCCGCGATTAAAATCTTTGGACTGGACGCATAAAGGCCTGGAATTTCACTAATTAAAAAAGTTTTCATATCGGTTAAATTAATACTTGTCAGCAGCTGCAATGCATCCTTTCCAAGTGAACGCTTCGGATTAAAAGGAAGCACCGAATGCAGGGAACGATTTTCCATGGACATCATGTATAGAAAAGACTCTGTTTTTGTTTCATCGTTACCAATAAAAGAAAAGAAACTAATTTTTAGGCTTGAAAAAGCGATGACCGAAATAAAACAAAAGATTGCAATAATAGAGAGTGAGGATCTTGCTACAATTTTTAACATCGGCTTCCACCCTTGCTACGTTTGTTACTAATCATTTATATGAATGAAAGAAGAGACTATGATAAATAAATAAAACTAGTAGAAATAAACCAAATAAAATACGAGATGGCTTCACAATCGTTTGATTACGATTTTGTGAAGCCATCTCGCATTTATTGAAAATATTAATGAAAATAATTAATTAGACCTTGAACAATGGATTCTGCTACACTTTGTTGAAAATTTTGTGTCTGTATGATCTGAATGTCGTGCTGATTCGTAATGAAACCGAGTTCTAATAAGATCGATTGGTTATGATTGTTTCTCAGCACATAGAAATCTCCGAACTGTACACCACCATTTTTCAAAGTGGATTGAGCTACGAGTTGTTGATGTATAGAGGTTGTTAAATCCCTGTCTGCTGGGTGGTAATAATATGTTTTAACCCCATTTGCCCCCTTATTTTCATGTGCATTATAATGAATACTTATAAACACACTATTTGGAAACGACTGGCTTAAATTAACCCGTTCACTTACATGCAAATGTCGATCCCTAGTCCTTGTCATGATCACATCCGCTCCAGCATTTCTCAATTTTTCTGTAAGTAAATGAGCCATGCTTAAAGTGAGGGTTTTTTCTAAAATTCCGCCAATTCCAATGGCACCAGGATCATATCCCCCATGACCTGCATCAATGATAATTGTTTGACCAGCAAGCGACCCGCTATTATTAACAGACTTCGTGCTATGCGGGCTAGCTGATAGTAAAGTAGATGATGCCGAATTAGAAACAAGCCATCCTGCTATCCAAGCAGATTTCCCATTTTTCATACGTATATGTTGCCATTGGCCTGCTGTTTCAATTAACTGGAAAGTTTCCCCATAAGTAGCGTACCCAATGATTGTAAATTCTGTGCTCGGACCACTTCGTAAGCGAACACCATTAGCATTCACTGTTACTTCCGTTGAAGTCGATATGGGTTGAACCGCCGCTTGTCCAGATTCTTGATAGAGATAGTACGCCGCAATCCAACCAGTTTGCCCACTAAACTCTATTTTCGCCCAATCATATTTAATTTCTGATACATGGACTGTAGTTCCCCTTGGCAATGACGCGATGACATCCGCATAGATAGACGGTTCGGTTCTTACGTTTAATGAACTAGCACCAATCTTGTATGTATCACTAGCATACGCTTCTTCATAAGAACTAAAGTATAATAGAAAGATGATGCCGAATAAAAAAATAGAGAGAGTGTTTCCCTTAGTCATGATAACCTCCTCTTAACAAGAATTACTTTTATTATCTTGTTATTTTAACGAAATGACCATTCGACAAAATTCCTATTTATTATACATGTCGAATAAATAGTAGGAGGTATTAGAAACTTTCGTATGATAACATTGGGATAAATTTGAAAATAATCGATATTTAATGATTTTTGCTATTTTTTTGGTCGAGCTTTTCCTTAGCGATAAATGCTTGTTCTAAAATAATGGCGATGACGCTCCCGCAAACTAGTCCATTATTTACAAGTACCTCAAGTGCAGGTGATAAGCTCTTTGTCGCTTCAGCTGGAATGAACATTAATCCAATTCCAATTAGGAGCGAAACTCCCGCTACTATATATGCACGTTCTACATGTTGAACGCTGCTTAGTTCTTTTAATGCTAAACCAAACATACTGACGAAAATGACAAATGTAACGGCATAACCAATTGGTGCTGGAATCGCTGCAATCAGATTCATTACAAGCGGAAATAAGGATACAGCAATAACAAAAAAGCAACCAATTAAGAAAGGAAGGCGTTTTTTTATTCCTGTTTGTTCAACGAACCCAGCCGCACCCGATATGGGAACCGAACCGATTGCTCCAAACAAGCCGCTAAAAAAATGATTGATCCCTGATACGAAGCTTGCCCGTAAATAGCGATTCGGATCATTTTTGTAATGTACAATGGCAGCCATTAATCGGATTGAGACAATGGCATTCGTTAATAATAATAAAGTTAACAACGCTGAGGTGATGATTGTTCCCATGTCAAAAAGCGGAGGGCCAAAAGGAAGTAATTTCGGAAGTTGAAATAGGCGGTCGGCTTTTTGAATCGGATCTGCTTGTTGAAAAAGAAGAAATAATAGCCAGCCAATAACAATACTAATCATGATTGAATAGCGTTGTAAAAGCATTTGTTTATTTTTCCCTAGCCAAAACGTAATGCAAACGACGATCACGCTTAAAAATAAAATCATCGGCTTTATTTCAATATTTTCAGCCGTAATGCCTAGCATCCCTTTCATAAAAGAGCCGCTTAATTGAAAAATTAAAAGGAATAAGTAAACAAACGTAATCGTCGGTGTAAATAAACGGGCAATCTTATCGATCAGTTTTAATAGCGCCAATAGAATAAAAAATACCCCACTGATGATCATTCCACCGCTTAATGTTTGCAGCGCAATCGTGTTTGAGCTGTATAAAATAGACACTAAGCTTGCATAAATAGTGAAAATTCCCCACCATAACCCGGCTGGACCTTCATGAATCGGTAACTTATGACCAAAAAGTCCTTGAAGGATGCCAGCTAAACCTAATATAAAGATCGTTCTTTGCATAAATCCAGCCGTTTCGACCGGTGATAATTGAAACAAATCGGCAATCGCAATGGGGGCCGCGATCGCTCCTGCTATCATAAATAACATCCACTGTAATCCGGATAAAAGCCATCTCATCCATTCCCCTACTCTCTTCCATTTGTCCTAATGTACGTTTTATTGTCATTTCTATACGTAGTCGGAGTTTTCCTTTATATAAATAAGAAAAATGCAGCCGTAATCGCTGCATTTTCTATGAAAATCTTAAATTTATTGTTATTTAAAAACCGTAGAAATGATTTCATCCACAGTCATTTCACTATCCACTTCATATGTGCCAGGACGTAGTCCATTTGCGAGCCCTTTGTTTTCCACTTCTTTAAAAAAGCCGATTGCACTATCAATGATATTTGCCTTTTGAAGCGCTTCTCCGACATCGATACTCGTCATTCCCGAAGAAACCGTTAGAATCGTTCGGTACACAACCGTTTCTGATTCTTCTTCTTTTCCTTCTTCTTTTTCTTCTTCCTTCGGTTCTTCCGCTTTTTCATTGGCCGCAAGCTGTTCATTCCATTCTTCTTCCGTTAGAATCTTATATCCATTAGCGGCAAGTTTACTTTTCATCTCCGCTTCAGTCAGCTTTTCAACAGTAGGCTCGCTTTTTACTTTTTTAGGACTAAGAAAGTAGGCAGCCCCACACATACTTGTAGCAATAAGCAAACCGATTGCAAAACTACGTATTGAATTAGCCTTCATTTGCTACCATTCTCCCTTCATCCTTTTCTTTCATATAGGGAGAGAGCAAGCTCGTTACTTCATCAACTGTCAACTGCTGCTTTTCAGCGATTGTCTCAATCGAATAGCCTCGTTTATATAAGTATAACAACGTTCGCAGTTGAAGTCGGTACTCCGAATCAATCGCAAGTAAACCAGCCTCTTGTACAGTAATTTCACCATCTATTTCCAGCTTACGAATTTGCTCTTGTAATTGATGTACTTCATCCATAACTGAAAAAGTTAGTTGATCCACTTCCTTGTCCGTTTTTAACGATGATTGCTTCTCCTTCACAAACACCACAATTAAAAGCAAAATCGCTGTTCCAAATAAAATAGCTAATACCCATTCCATCCTTCTATAAACCTCCTAGCAAGAAAAACGTTTAATTTGCGCTTTTATATTATACATAATTTCAATTCTAATTAAATTTAAAACTCAAAAACACTCCAATAGTCTTAAATATGTAACAGAAAAAGGGAGGAACTCGTTCATTTTTTCGACCCACCATTCACACTTTACCTTATAAATCCCTTAACGTCTATTAGAGAAGCAAAACGTAATCAAAATGTAATTTTTCTCATTTCAAAACAGATTGCTAGGCAAAAAGACGGGTTATATTCCTGCATTCTCATTAATAGAATGAAATACTTATTGTTTCAGGAGGGATATCATATGAAAAAAAGCAGTGTTTTAACCGATGAAGCATTAAAAAATTATTATGAGCTTTATAAAAAGAAAAAGGAAATTGACGAAGAAATGGATCATTTAAAAAGAGTATTCCATACTTATTTTGATGATCACATAGGAGCTAATCATAAAGGTGAAATCACATTAAATGGCTATAAATTACAAAGACAAATAAGAAAAATGGAAAAATATCATGATGAGACCACGATTAAAAGACTAGAAGATTTAAACATGCATGAACTCATTCAGACGATTAAAAAACCGGATGCGACAAAAATTAAGTCAGCCCTCAGTCTAGGATTATTACGGGAAGAAGACCTTGATGGCTGTATCATAACAACACTTTCTCCTGCTATCTCTGTTAAACCAACAATTCCTAAATAATGATTTACCGCCTCTATGAATTAGGGGCATATTTTTTTCTTCCAAAAAGAAAATTTCCAATTTTACCATCCGTTTGCTTAATTTGTATGTTTATGGCAAAATAAAGGTACTTTCTACTATGTATGGAGTAACGCCATAACAATTTTTTTGTGATTCGAATAGGCACATAGACCTAATCATAACATTCAACGAGGTGTAGATATGGAAGCTATTATAGTCATTGGACTTCTCCTATTTGTAGGGGCATTATTTTATCTTATCTATC
This sequence comes from Bacillus sp. FJAT-50079, assembly GCF_018343515.1. Taxonomy (GTDB): domain Bacteria; phylum Bacillota; class Bacilli; order Bacillales; family Bacillaceae_C; genus Lederbergia. The sequence continues at coordinate 294,622 of NZ_JAGYPD010000002.1, forward strand.
ATTTTATTAGAAAGATCAAAAATCGAGAACGGACACTATCTAAAAAAATATTTTTCCCAATTTTGATTGGGGGATTTCTTTTATTTATAATTGGTGTTTTTTCTAATGATTCAGACCTTCAAAATCAATTGAATGAGGCACTCGAAAAGAATCAAGTTTTAACCGCTGAAAATGAAGAGTTTAAATCTACGAATCTAACTCTTGAAGAGGCAAATGAAAAGCTACAAAAAGAATATGAAGAATTAACTTCAAAACTAGCTGACTTTGATAAAATGGAACAAGAATTAAAAGAGCAAGCCGAAGCGTTCCAAAAAGAAAAAGAAGAGCTACAAGCGGCGATGGCTGAAGAAAAAGGGGCACTTGAAAAAGAAGTCAACGATTTGAAAGCATCGAATGCTACTTTGAACACAGAAGTAGAGCGTTTAAAAAATCAAGTCGCAAGTAGGAGCTCGAATTCAACGACAAGTGCCGCATCGACAAGCTCGAATTCCTCCTCGACAGCAAATGCGAGCTCAAGCGGAAGCAATGTCTATTATAAAAACTGCTCAGCTGCAAGAGCCGCTGGCGTCACACCATTATACCAAGGCGAACCTGGGTATGCGAGTCATCTAGATCGTGATGGCGATGGAATCGCCTGTGAATAAAGCTGCAAGTTAAGTACATTTATCATTACTCCATACAAAGATTAGTACTCACTGTCGCTTTTTAGACAGTGGGTTTATTCTTGTAAAAAAATAGAAAACGACGAGTTCCTTTTTTGTATTTGATACAATACATATTAAAATTAGTCCTACAAAATAGTGCACGAGATGTCGGACGTATATCTTTCATTCTTGCTATTCTTTGGATAAAGGAGGTCGTACAATGGATTCGCTTAAACAGATGAACGAGGCAATTAAATATATCGAAGAAAACCTTTCGGGCGAGATTGACTATAAAGAAGTCGCTAGGTTAGCATATTGCTCTGAATATCATTTTAAAAGGATGTTTTCTTTTCTTGCTGGTATTTCACTTTCCGAATATATCCGCCGCAGACGTCTCACTCTTGCAGCATTTGAGCTTAATGATGGCAATCAAAGGATTATTGATGTCGCAATGAAATATAGATACAACTCTCCAGATTCTTTTACGAGAGCTTTCCAGCAATTGCATGGAATTACACCATCTGAAGCAAGATTAACCGGTCAATCTCTCAAAGCCTTTCCACGTATGAGCTTCCAATTATCAATTGAAGGAGGACGCGAATTGAATTACCGTATGGAAGAAAAACCAGCATTTCGCATCGTTGGGATAAAAAAAAGAGTGCCGATTATTTTTCAAGGAGAAAATACAGAAATTACAGCAATGTGGAAAACATTAAACATGGAGAAGATTAATGAATTGAAGGATTTGTCGAATGTAGAACCACACGGCATCATACAAGCGTCAACCAATTTTTCTGAAGGTCGGATGGAGGAAAAAGGAGAGTTGGATCATTATATAGGTATAGCAACAACAAAGGCATGTCCAAAGCATTTCACATATCTAGAAGTTCCTGCTGGTACTTGGGCCGTATTCAAATCCGTTGGTCCTTTTCCGCAAACATTGCAAGAAACATGGGGGCACATTTATTCTGAATGGTTCCCATCCTCAAATTATCAACAATTCGAAGGTCCAGAAATCCTGTCTATTAAAGGTAAAGATTTAACATTGCCGAACGTTAACTGTGAAATATGGATGCCGATATTGAAAAGATAGGGCGAAATTCAATATTGAATCCCATTACATGATAAAAGCATATCCCCCTTTGTTCAAAGGGGGAATTTACATATGATTTACGATTGAGTAATCGGATTTATTTCAACCGTTTTTCTATTTCTGCTGTTGGAAAGTAATCACCGTATTCATTCGATGCTTTTTCTGTTCTTTGCATACTAATTGTTCCGACATCTACATATTCAATCGTCAATACTTCCCAACCCTCATAATCTAATAATTCATCAGAAAGCTGGCTATATCTCGTAACCGCCAAGTCTTCAGCGGAAAATAAGTCGGACGGAGCAACATTGATAACGGCTTTTATTTCACCGTTCTCTAATGACGCACTTACTAACGTGTCCCCCTCGCCCATTCCGTAATATTCAATCGTTTCTTTCAAACCCTCTTCCGTTATCGTTTGGGAGTTGTCCTCTTGCTTCGTTTCTACCGTTGTTTTCTCAGTTGACACTTCTTCCTGACCTTTATCTTCTTTTTGCGTTTTTTCAGAAGTTGTTTCTTGTTTTACATCCGTTTTTTCTTTTGGTTCTTCAGCATTACAAGCTACTAATGCCAAAAGGATTGCTGATAACATAAATACTAACTTTCTCATTTAATTACCTCCAAAATATTATACTGGAATATTGTCTTATAACCGAAAGGGATTTGCAACAATTAAATATTCACTTCGTAAAAGCAATTTGATACGAAAGGAGAAACAAAATTATGATTGCAACTCAAAATCCAACATCTATCTAGCGAGGACTTTGGTCATTCCATATCCTTCTACGTTCTAAGAGTGCCCTAATTTCATATAATGTAGAAAAACCTTGAGGTGTCTCTATATGGATGATCTACAACATCTTTGCCATCAGTATGCCCAGATTGTTAATGGAAAGCCTAAAATAGATCATGGGGTTTGCTCAGTAGAAATCGGACGCAATCTTCATTTGACTATCCAAGGTCGTGTAAGTAGAAGTGCACTACCAGCCGGGATCACCTTTGAATCGTTAGATTATGCAGGAAATGCACTAAATCTTGGGGAAGTAGCAGTTCTACAAGATGAATTACCCTTATTTATTACTATTCTCGTAAAAAATCATTTAATCGTAAGCGCAGTCCATAATCACTGGATTTTCACGAATCCGACTATTTTATATGTTCACTTTCAGTCGGTAGAGCCGCCATTGTCATTCGCACAAAAAGTGGCCGAGGCTTTAAAAGTATTAAAAGGTTAATACGGCATATGTATGAATAATATTTGCTCCGTGGTTCAAATCAAGCCCTTTATTTAATTGTTTCACAAGGCAAACGATACAACTCAAGTGGCTTTAATAACAGGGGCCATACTATTACTAATTGGCAGGATAATAAAACTTGTATTTTAAGTCTGAGCCGGACATTTAGTCTGTTTTTTTATTTTGTTCCTGCTCCATTTCAGCCCCCTCCACCTATTCTCTGCCCAGCAAATGATAATAGGTAATTAAACCCGCATCTTAATTCCTATTAAGTGTGAAGTATGCTAATATCTTAATGGGCAACGCCATGAGTTTAAAACGATCCTAGTTTCATACTAGTTACCGAATGTTCCTCACTTCATTGCTCGTTAATAAGAGAGGGGTGAAAAATTGAATAAAACTGTACTGATTATAGACGATTCAAAATTTATGAGAAACTTCTTAAAAAGAAAACTTGTAAGAAATGGCTTCAAAGTCATTGCTGAAGCAGAAAGTGGAGAAGAAGCGATTAAGCTTTATAAAGCCCACTTCCCATCCATTGTATTATCAGATATTACATTACCGGGTATAAATGGCATTACAACCCTAAAAGAGATTAAGAAATTCAACCCCACCGCCAATGTTATTATGTGCTCCTCTCTCGGTTATCAAGATTTGATCATTGAAGCTTTAAGAAATGGCGCTATTGATTTTATCGTCAAGCCATTCTTTGAGAACCTGATTCCCATCTTAAATAAAATTAAATAAACGATTTCATCTAATCTTTGCCGGGCAAATCCGACCCGGCTTCCTCATCTAGCAATCCTCCCCATGTTATGAATAAGTGCCATATCATTGCTCAAGAATGCCGTTATAATATAGAAGTAGTAATAATAGACTCGTAATAAAGGAAAATACTTTTATCGTAGAGAATATATACAGATTAGGAAAAGTATTCATTCTGCCTAAGGGGGAATTCGCATGTATAAATTAGTAAATAATCTTTATGATACGAGAAATAACCTAGTAAAGGAGATTGCTTTATTAAGCGATACTCAATTAAATAGTAAGCCTGATATGAATAAGTGGAGCATAGCACAAGTTTGCCATCATTTAGTTTTAGTAGAAGAAGCATCTATAAAGGCTATTGCATGGGGGTTAAAAGAGACTAATAGTAATCAATGCGAACGTAAAAATGTTCCCGCAATATTATTGGATAGAACGAAAAAAATGAAAGCTCCAAAAATCGTTGAACCAGATGTAAAACCATTTGAAGTTCAAGAAATAATTGATTTGTTAAACGATTCCAGAAAAAAATTAATTGCTTTTCTTAGTACTATAAAAGATAAATCCATATTGGAGAAAAAATCAGTGAAGCATCCGGCTTTGGGTGAATTATCTCTCGATCAATGGATTGAACAAATATATGTGCATGAACAGCGACATACAGAACAAATAAAAGAGTTAAAATTACTTTTAGAGGCAACCCCCTAAATTTTGCATAGTAAAGCCCGGTTAGCGCCGGGCCTCTATAAAAATAAAAAAAACGACCCGTCCACATTTGAAGTGATCCCTAAAAATTGGACGCGGTTATTGTAAGCAATCGTTGTCGTCCTCTAGATGGCTGGCAGGATCTTTAATTATATTTCAAATCCTTCCTCTCCTTATTCCCGGCTTCATAAGAGATTGATCAACCGCTCAACAGAATAATCACTATAAATAATCACATAAAACATATATGCATAGACGATATCATATCCGATTAAATCGTCAGAGCTAATTTGTGATACATAATTCTTGAAGAATACAGGCATACGATTCTTATTTCATCCAATAAATCATCTAATTTCTTAATAGTATCAATATCCCCAAGGTAATAAGTAATTGTTCCGATAAAGTAATTTTTTTTGTAGTTTCTAGCATGATCAATATCATTTTCAGTAATGATATTGATTTTCTCTACATTTTGTGACGATGCTGTATATTTCATTAACGTTATTTTGTCTTTTGGTATATCTTAAATCATGACTTCTGATTTTCGACCCGAGTGTAATGGAATATGAATTCAGTAAATCCTTTATTCTTACAAATTCATTGACAGCTAATTCCAATGACCAGCAATTCTTGCAAAGTCTCGTCTTTTTTCTGCTGGAATCGAAATTTTCTTTTTCAAGTGGATTCGCTCTAATTCTTTAAGGGCTTTTGCTCGTAATTGGCTAGATATAGCAAGTGGCGCTGATTCTTCATAACCAGCTCTATTATTTAACTTCAATTTTTCTATTAACGATCCATTTTTGGTGGATGGATTTGAATTCACCCTTTACTTTTTTCTAGTTAATACACCCATTTTTCCCTTGACCTAGCTCAATTACCCATAACGAGCATAAGCTGAATTAACAATCGAAAGGCGGTGAAGTTTATGGGATTCTACGGTGGTGGCTGTGGATATGGTGGCTATGGTGGTGGATTCGACGGTGGCTGTGGAGTCGGTGGTATAGGCAGTGGTTTTGCTTTAATTGTTGTCCTCTTTATTCTACTAATTATTGTCGCTTCAGCATTTATTTGTTAGATAATATTTAGCCTCCATGCCAGATCTAGAGCATAACTAGGCCACATTCAAAGCTAATACGTTTCTCCTCGAGAAGAGCGCTTACGCCGGGCACTCTTCTTTACTATTCACTGTTACACTTAAATCGTTTAACGTTGTCACTCTAGGCAAGTCTAGTTGTATCCCGGTGTATTGCGTTTTGATTACTCTTAATGTAATCCCTTATAGTTGCATAATGTTCGAACTACGATTTTATGGTCTCCCCAAATTCGTTCGTGATTGTAAGTGCCACAAACATCTCATCTGGGATTCCTTTCCTCGTTTCTAAAACGCATAGACTTTCTTGCTCTGAGACCACAGCATTCTTTTTAAAACCCATTTTGGCAAAGACATTACATAATTTTCTTCTCCCGCCTTAAAAGTTACCAGTATTTCTCCTTTTTCATTAAAATCAATGTCATTCATTTTTCTCCCCCCCTTATGTCGTCAAGAACTGTGCAACAGGGCAAACCACATGTGGTGGTGGATATGGGAACTATGTTTTAATTAGGCATGACGGCACTAGCTTTACGACTCGTTATGCGCATTTAGAATCTGTATATATGAATGTAAATCAAAAAGTAGAACAAGGGCAAATAATTGGGAAGATGGGAAATACCGGGGACGTATCTGGTCCAACTGGAATACACTTACATTTTGAAGTAATGATCAATGGTGTTCATCAAAACCCTTTGAATTACGTCCAAACAAACAACTATTCTGGATGGGTTGAAACTACATCTAGTTGGATTTACACTAATACTTCAAACGGCCATATACATACTGGTTGGCTGAATAACGGAAATAATTGGTATTATCTTAATCCTTCAACAGGATTAATGGATACTGGATGGGTACAAGTTGCCGGTGTATGGTATTATCTCCATCCACAGAAGCAAACTGATGGTACACCGCAAGGGGCTATGGCTACTGGATGGCTTCAGAACGGAGGACATTGGTATTATCTCGATCCTTCAAATGGAGCGATGAAAAAAGGTTGGATTCAATATGGGGGTAAATGGTATTATTTGACTACGGTAAAAACAGATAAATATCCGGAAGGAGCAATGCAAACTGGATGGATACAAGATGCTGGTTCATGGTATTATCTAAATACTGGCGGAGACATGCATACTGGTTGGCTTAATAACGTTAGTACAATAAATTCAATTTAACCAAAGCCCGGCGCAAACCGGGCCTTTTGTTATTTATCATTTCATTACATGTAAAATACAGTTAGCCAATCATCTTTTATTCTTATTTCGTAACCAGAATGATCATCCCATTTTACACTAACAGTTGCACCTGTTTTTACCACAAAATCAATATTATCCTTAATACCTAAGTTATATCCTTCATCTGTAAGAAGATCTTTTAATAAGCCAACGTGTTGGACTGAAGCGCGGATTTCACCCAAGAAAATATATGCAAGAGGTTTACCATCTTTTACAATAACAAAGTCCTCTCTATAAGCCGCGTACAGTTTGGCACCATGATTTTTTGCAGGAATTATTAACCGAAGAAGGTTTGAATACTTTTCTTCATCCATGGTAAGTGTATATAAGGTACCATCAATTATTATCTCTTCTTCTTTTGATGTATTTTTTTCTGCTGTTACCGTCTCCTGCTTCGATTCTTTATCAACTCCTTTTATTGGTTCCGTGGTTCCCTCTTTTGAAGTAACTGGCTGAATTTCATCATCCTTAATTACATCAACAGGGTTTTCAAGACCGTCCCCTTCTGCTTGTTCAACTTCAGTACTTTCACTAATAGCATCATCGTTAATTTCAATTAATTCATCTTCTTGCTCTTGCGTTGCTGTTTTTTTACTTTGGGTTCCGTCATAGTGAAATGCTCCGACCGCTAATAAGAAAACTGCCATAAAAATAATAAAAGACCATTTCTTTTTCATTATTACATCTCCCCTTTTTATCTTATACCTATTAGACGGGGGATGAATGGAAAAGGTTTCATTTTTTACCAAAATTATTTCATTTGTATTACAAATGTTTCTTTTATATTTCTACAAATGTATTTGGTAAGTTGTAAATGAGGTTTTAAAATGAAGGATAAGAGGTTAATTATAAGAAATATGCCCGGTCATCGCCGGGCCCTTTGTTATTTATCACTTTTTACTAGCTATCCAATGATCATGATAAACCGTCAACACTTTAGCAAACGCAATAAACGTTTCGTAATCGACCTCACCAGGCTTTGGATTTTTTATTTTTTGTGCTTGTTGGAAACGCTGAACACCTTTTTCCCTCCAATGGTCGAAATGCTCCCTCTCAAAATCCTCACGTGAAATATGGCCAAGTGCAGCTAAAAATCCATTAATTAATTTTACTGAATCGTATGTATTGCCTTTTTTGATTGGCAAATTAATCATCCTTTCATCTTTTTTGATATTAAAATATTTACCTGCAATTACATCTTTAAAGTTCCAAGTATCACCCGGACAATTTTTCCAAGAGTAATCAGGACATTCTTGATGTCCAAGAATACGTGTTAATTTCGGCAAAGTGTTTTGCAGTTCTTTTACGAGTAAATAAACCGACTGCATCTGCTCAGTCGTCGGAACTTCCTTTGCACCCTCTTTTCGAAAATCACCAACTACACAAATACCGATTGATCGTGTGTTTGTATCACCTGCATGATAGGTGCGTCGATCAAGATCGTCACACTGGTATATAGTACCATCAGGCATAATTACAAACGGGTAAGCAATTCCCGGCCAACAATTTGTATCAATATGCGTATTTGCAAACCCTTGAGGTGTAGAGCCTCTAAGTTGCATGGCGGTCATCGAGTGGTGAATGACGATTGTATCTTTTACACCAGTTCCCACAAGTGGATAGCGACCGTTTCTGCGAATTGTACTCCGAATATCTTAATATTTTGGCAGATCCTTAATTGCCATGATTTATCCTCTCCTTAATGTAAATAAAAAGAGCAACGAATTTATCGTTACTCTCAAGTAAATTTGCTATCATCCCGTGGTCTGTCGTAACGTAAGGCTTGTCTACTGTCGCCGATCCCTTTGACAGTCGGATCCGTAACAGTATTAAATACACTGATAACGACCAAAGCCAGTAAATATGGATTGCTATACGCTTGTGCGATTAAATCCCACAACGTGCGCCATGTAGTCACATCAGCAAATGACAGTCCTACATAAGCAGGATTGGTGTCAATGTAGCTAATATGATTTGTGCAATAAATACAGGGTTTTTAGCCCTTACTTTCCAGTTTATTTTCATATCAATTACCTCCTAAAATGAATTTTTCTATCAATAAATAAAAGAAGCTACCTCCACCCAATAGGGTAAAAAGTAACTTCCACCAGTTTGATAAGTTAAAATTTTTCTTTGCAAAGAATTCATCTACCATGCGATTGTTTATAGTGGTAAGCATTTCCTTTTTGTTCACTGTTCCCTTCTTTGATCGTACGTTCAACACTGTCCATTTTATTTGTAAGTCCTGACATCGTAACTTCAAGCGTCGTTATTCGTTGTTCGTGATTTTGCCAAATGGGCATGTTGTCCAACTCCTTGGTCATTGGTTACCCCCTTCCTTTATCTAATCTATTTACACAAAAACCAGAGATAATTAATCACTACACTATTCATATAGCAAACTAGATTCTGAAGATTAATTAACTTTAATTTTCCAGTCTTCTCCTCATATTTAAACTACTCGATCTTCCTTTTAAGCTAGTTATATTTTTATTGATTACATAGATTAAAAATGTAATTATAATTAACATCACTAAAGTAAAATAAAATAATAACTGTAATTTTATGTTACCTTTGCAATAGTTAGCCAACAGCAGAATAATCACATAGACTGGCCCAATAATCCTCATCAAAATTTTCTTTTTGTTTGCAATTGATATATATAGCTTTAATAATTTTGGTTTTTTTTCTTGAATAATACTGTAAAATGTTAAATTGTTATAACTATTATTTACTTCCAAAAATTTACAGTTATTGTATTCATCACAAATTAAAATGGTTTTTCTATTAATCCTTCTAGAAATAAACCACATTTTATCCCTAATATTATCTAAATAAATATAATATCTAACCTTAAAGCTAACAAACTCAACAATAAACATAATAATCAAATATAATGGGAAAACAAAAACAAAGGTAAGAGCATAACAATAAAAAAAATAATAAAACAGTTGTTGTATATCTTTTATTTGAATACCTTGAAAAAACATTACTGCAGCGATAATTAGTGAATATACTAAGGTAATAAATAAAATATTGGAAGCTTCGATATAAAATTTTTTTACGTTTGATGTTAATATTTTTTCGACTGGTCGAATATTAATATGATCAACAAACATTCTAAATACGCCAACAATAATCGGCACTATGCCCAAGAAGTTAAAACTAAAATTTTTACTTACTAATAAATCGAACAATAATCTTCATCTCCGTAATAAAAGTAATGTATAGAACATTATACCTAAATTACAGTCTTAGAACAGTTCATTTTACCTATTTCATCTGCAAGTCGTCTTATTTAATTAAAAAGCCCCACATAACAGATGCTCTATCTTCTTAAATAAATTTTTGTAATTTCAGACCCAAAATCTATACGATTAATGATAAGTGGTCCTGAGATAACACTACCATCGCTGAATTCTATTAATGATATTTTTCTTTTTTCCCTTAAGGCTTTTCTAAGAAATACTATTATTTCATCTTCTTCTGTTTTTACAAAGACATTATTTTCATCTAAAATATAAAATCCATCTCCGATAATTTCTTGATTATCGATAACAACTTTAGCAAATTTTTTCACATTACCCCCTCCTCTCGTCTACCACATTCGACAAAAGGAGAAGTAACCCTTCTTTCATAAAAAAGCAATGATGTTTTACCTAAGATATTGAACTATATCTGTTCCAATTTGAGTTAAATTACAGTATGTCAAGTTTTTTTCACCATTGAAGGCTTCTATGAAACCTTGTCTTTGTAATTCAATCACGGAATGCATGACTCTTTTGTAACTTTGTTGATTAGTCATTCCTTTGACTTGACAATATGCACTTGTAAATTCATGATGCCAATCCGATGTTATCTTAGATCTTAGCTCCAATCGAAGTTACAGATTGGAGTGTTATCGGTGGCCATTTTTCATAGTCTGCAATAATCGATAAAGATTGCGGAGTCAATCTCTCAATTTGGGCTAAAGCATATTTATGCTGATCGAACAATTCTTCAAAATCGCTATTAATTATTACAAACTTCAGCACCGACGACAAATGCACCATTAGCTCTTCATCAGGTGGGAAATCTTCAATTATCCTAATAATTTTATTAAAAAGAGTATTTCCCTGCGGATTTGTTATAAATTCTTTCAACATTAATATGGCTTGATCCTGATCATCAATTTTATTTAAATATTGCTCAATAAGATGCGCTTTTTTTGCTTCATTTATTTCTTGATTAACTTCCTCATTCCAATTTATGATAGTTGATATTGCTTCGCCGATATTACCAAATAGAGATAATCCCTTATTTCTTAGAGTTTTCAAGCCTTTCTCTCTTTTTATCTCATCTAATTCTTGCTGTGATAATTCGGTTTGTTGCAATCTTTGGTCTAAGCTTTTGCTTTTTACATGAAGATAACTTTCTGTATTTTTGGCAATATAAATTAATTCTTGATCCCTTTCCATTTAGCCCATCTCCAATTAACATATTAACAGAAAATTTAACATGTTATTGGAAATGAAACAAGTTGCACCTACTTTCATTTATTTTTTTAGTTATAATTTATGGATTTCTTTTAATAATTTGCTCTATTTTTCCTAAGAGCAATGATTCACCTTTACTATTTTTATCCACCGATATCCTCCCCCCCCCCCTTCAAAACAATATAATAACCAACTGACTATCAGCCCCTAGAATTTTCCGTTTCTCGCTCTATCCTGTTCGTTTAACTCTTCGACATCTTTATATACCACCTTCGCTATTTCCTTTCCATCCATTGTTACATTTAGCTGTGGCTTCCCGATTAATTCTAACGCTTTTTTATACCCATCGTTAAAACCTTCTATATATCCCGGCATCGTGAATCCTCCTAATAAAAAAAGCGCCTATTTCGCGCTTAACAGTCCATCAATATAATTTTTGATCTCTTGAATTTTTTCGTCCGTCACCCGTTGGATTTCAGCCGATTTTTCATTAAGTGAATCTTGATAATCACTGTTAAGCTGTTGCTGTAAATACTCCCTTGTCTCTAACTCCAACCTTTCAATTTCCCCTTGGGTTAAATCCGATACATCATTCTTTATCTTTTCACTTTTCCCCGATTGGTAGGCTTCGATTTCTGATTGATAAGTTCCTTTCAACGCCGCTGCTGCATCCTCGATGTGATAGGCTAGTGCAGCTCCTACTCCGGCACCAACAAGAAATAATACAACTGTTGAGATTAGTATTTTTACTTTCATCGCTTTGCCCTCCTTTTATCTAGTATATGTGTTGCGAGATTTCATATTCGTTTATTTACCCTTTCAAGGCAAAATAAAAAAACCTCAAAGGAGGACTTAAAATAATTTATAAATCAAATACACGATTAAAATCAAAATAGGCACAGACATACATAGTCCATAGTCCCCACAAAAGACCTTTTAAAAATTTACTTTCCTTTTCTGTTTTCTCCATGATCTTCCCACCAAGCATTACATCCTTACCTGGATTTTACATCAATAATTGTTCAAACAAGAATACATCATTCTTTATAAGGAATGACATATGATGCAAGTCGAAATAAAAACACCTACTCAGCTAGGTGCCCCATGTCGATCAACGTTTGTTCTTCCCTCAGTTTCTTATAATTTTCTTTGAAAAATCTGTATTGCTCTTCGTTATTGTTAAATCGAAACAGTTTATGATAAAAAGAAGAACTTCCGGTTTAAGCGGTGCGCCTAAATTGTCTTTATGACGATTCATAAACTCAGAAAGTATATTATCTAATTCACCTTATGAATAATCTCCTACGCTTTCTTTATTCGTTATGTTAAGATCGATTAAAACCTCGGAGACCATACTATGAAATGGATACTTATGATGAACTTCTAAATATCCATTTTTTCCAGTAATATCACAAGTGTAATTCGTTGCTTTGAGGGAATCTTCCTTCCAGTCATGTAGCAGTTCCCTTAAGAATTTATTTAAAGTTGTTACTCCTCCTTTCCAGTTATGGTGGTATTCTCCTCGTACGTCTTCGTAACTACAAAGCCGACATCTATGGCCCTTTAAGAAACTTCCGAACGTTGTTTCCGATTCATGACCTCGTTCGCATCTCACCATTATTCCTGATCTATTATTTTCATATTTCTTTGATATAAGTTCGTGCCCAAATGATTCTATATACCACTTAACATATTCGTAGGTATATTTAACGACCCCTGCACAATAAGGGCACCTGCTTTTATTGTTATAAAAATTAATAAAATTTGTTGTGTAGATATGACCCTTGTCGCATTCGATCTTAAGCTTTGATAGATTACTTTGGTAATCGCTATTCAATAATTTGTAGCCTGTTCCACTCTCAAATTCTATGTGGTTTTTGATAAAATCGATAGTATGCCGTTTGTTATCGGCCCTCTTTTGGATTGCACACTGCGGACATCTCCCCCCGTCAAAAAACTTACTCATATCAACTTCATACTTATCGTGAAATTTTTCGCATTGCAGAACAGCTCTTTCTTCCGTTACGAAGTCAACAAATTTATAATTTTCTTTTTTAACCTCTTTTTTAAATCTATTAATTCTATCTTCTCTTCTGCACATCCGACACTTGCTTTCATTTTTCAAAAAACATGACCATTTGGACATCGCATGTCAATCATAGAAATATTCATTCGATATTCAGACAATATTCCAAATCCGTTATAAGTGTTATTTAGATAGTCTCGAATTTTATCGGTAGTCCATTTATTATCACACTTGGAACAAAAGAGACCATCCCTTTTAATCATCTTCCATCTCTTTTGGAGTAGGTGTCCTGAAGGGCAGACTAATTCAAAATATTGCATTTGATTAACGTATTCACTGGTTAATAATTTGTATCCCTCTGACTCGACATGCAATTTTATCTTATCTGCCATTTTCATTTGAATTAAACTTCCTATCAATCTGATGAAAATGCTATTTACCATATTCTGTATCTAAAACAATTTGAATATCTGTTCGATCTTGTTCTGGAGCACCATCTATTGTCCTACGTTAATTATATATCAAACTCGCAAATATACGATGTATCGGCTTTATTTCAAACAATCCCCCCCTCCTATTAACATCATATAAATATCAGCAATCGCTTCTTCGTTATTCAAATCTTCTTTAAGTAATTTTTCGTTTTCCTCTACCAATTCCATAAATGCCATGGCTGTCATTTCAGTTTCTTCTCTTAATCTATCAAATTCACTTGGCTGTGGACTTTCATTTCTTCGCGTTTCTAATTCCTCGTTACCCATTTTCTAAACGTAAAATCATAGACAGGATCACATAAAGAGCCCGTCCATCCTCTGACGACAAGCTCATCGTCTTCCCACTCGCTTAATGCTTCTACGACTTTTCCGCTTCCATCAATTCTGAAATACTGCAAGTTATCACCACATAGAAATAAACTCCATCAAGGCTCACCCAGCCATTAGATCCTTCAAATAATGATATGTCACCATTATTAGCAATAAAAATCTTACCGAAGCCCGTATTAGTTGGAACTGGAAACACGCGAGCATCGGGTGGAATATGCCCACTCGATAGCCTAAACATCGGACGGACACTCCCCTTTAGGTGAACCCAACCTTGACGATCTTTAACAAAGCCTGCTGGGGCATACCCTGATCCACGATTGACCCAGAAGTTCATAAACGAGGGTGAAGTGTATGAATTTTGCGCTATCCTCGCGATATTTAACGTCTCGCCTACCAGTGACATCGAAGGGGACCCGAGCTTGCCGCTGCGATGCCACTGGTGATTGTTATCTCCTATACGATGGTAGTTTTCATCGTCACGCTTAAGGCGCATGTCGCCGCCGCACATCAATCTCACCGTTAGCAAATTTCGTACGTCTCCGAATATGAAGGGTTTAACAGCTTAAGACCCCAGCAAGTGTATTTTTTATAGCAAATTCACTTAGCGTCGAATCTCCCCCCATATCCGATGCGTAAACCCCTGTCTTGTCTAGTTTAAAGGAGGATGATTTTGTAATTGATAGCCATGTTAACCCCTACTTTGGAAATATAGATATTAAAGATTTGAAACCAATGATCTATCAAAAATTCATTAACGATAAAATTGAATCTGGATTATCGACCGAAACAGCAAGGCGAATACACAATTTAATGAATCAAGCTTATAAGCGAGCTGTGTTAAATGGATATTTAGAAAAGAATCCATGTGCAGGTGTACAAATCAAGCGAAGAGAAGTAAAACAGTTAAAATATCTAGAGCCTGAATTCGTTGCCCCCTTCTTAAAACACGCTTAACATCTATGGTTTATTCTTTAAGGTTTTGTTTGAAAGCGGACTGAGAAAAGGCGAAGCCGCCGCTCTTCAGTGGTCTGATATTAACTGGAAAGAAAATACGATAACTATTAAGCATACTCTCGATTTTCAACCAGACGAGGATGAAGAATTATTTGGAGATACTAAGACATATCATTCGAAACGTGTCATACGATGCGGCAATCAGTGATGTCGGATTTACAAGCACATCTCAAATATCAGAATCAACGTAAATTGTATTTAGAGGACGTTGATCACCACAACCTAAATTTAGTTCTTTGTAGGGATGATGGTACCCCTTTGCCAAATATTCCTTTTATAACGCTTTTAAATCTTGTTTAGTTTAAAAATAGATGGTCCAAAGCTTCCGATTCACTCTACACGCCATACACACGCTGTTATGATGTTAGAGGCTGGCGCTGACATGAAAATACTTCAAGAAAGGTTTGGTCACGGAAGTATGCAAATTACATCAGATATATATTCTCACGTGTCAAAACGAATTGAGACAAGGTCAATCGAAAAGTTCGAGACCGATATGAGGGAAATAGAATGAAATTTATTGGTCAATATATGGTCAAGTTGAAATATTTGACCAAAATACTATCCGTTTGTAATATACAAAAACCGCCAGAGCCTTACAGCTCCAACGGTTCTCCTTTTTAATACAACGTCATATATTGCTCCCTTTCCCAAGGGTGTACTTGTGTTCTAAATCGTTCCCATTCGACTTCTTTTGTTTCGATGAAATTGTCAAAAATATGGTTGCCAAGCGCCGCTTTAATGATTTCATCTTGTTTTAATTGTTCTAACGCCTCGTAGAGGTTTGCCGGTAAATCGAAGACCCCTTCTTCACGTCTTTCCCGTTTGTTCATATTATAGATGTTTTTATCTACGGAAGGTGGCGGTGTAAGTCCTTGTTCGATTCCGCTTAATCCTGCTTTTAATAAAACAGCCATCGATAAATAAGGGTTGGCAGTCGGATCGACGCTTCTCACCTCGAGCCGTGTGCTTAATCCACGTGAAGATGGAATTCTTACTAACGGGCTTCTGTTTTGAGCAGACCAAGCGATGTAGCATGGAGCTTCATAGCCTGGTACGAGCCGTTTATACGAATTGACGGTCGGATTTGTAATGGCGGTAAAGCCAGGGGCATGCTCAAGAACGCCTGCCATAAATTGATATGCAGTTTCACTCAAATGTAGCTTTCCACTTTCTTCGAAAAAGGCATTTTGCCCATTTTTGAACAAGGACATATTGAAATGCATCCCTGATCCAGCAACACCGAATAATGGTTTAGGCATAAAGGTTGCATGCAGCCCATGATTGCGGGCAATTGTTTTAACGACAAGCTTAAATGTTTGAATTTGGTCACATGCTGCAATTGCATCTGCATATTTAAAATCAATCTCATGCTGCCCTGGTGCTTCTTCATGATGCGAAGCCTCAATTTCAAAGCCCATTTCCTCAAGTTCTAGTACAATGTCACGGCGGCAGTTTTCACCAAGATCCGTTGGAGCAAGGTCAAAATAACCGCCGTTATCGTTTAATTCCAGTGTTGGTTTTCCATTGTCATCTAACTTAAATAAGAAAAACTCAGGCTCTGGTCCAAGATTGAATTGAGTGAATCCAAACCCTTCCATTTCTTTTAACACTCGCTTTAAATTGCTGCGTGGGTCTCCTGCAAAAGGCTTTAAATCAGAGTTATACACATCACAAATTAAGCGAGCGACTTTGCCTTTCTTCGCTGTCCATGGAAAAATGACCCATGTATCTAAATCTGGATACAAATACATATCCGATTCCTCGATGCGAACAAATCCGTTGATGGATGAACCATCAAACATCATTTTGTTATCAAGCGCTTTTCCTAATTGGCTGATCGGTATTTCCACATTTTTTACCGTACCCAAAATATCCGTAAATTGCAATCTGACAAACTTCACATTTTGTTCTTCAGCAAGTTGTATGATACTTTCTTTCGTAAACATTCCCATCGCCCTGTCATTGCCTCCTAAGTTGAAAAAAAACATAATACAAATTTTACAAAACTTTTTTAAAAAAAGACAGCTTTTTTTTAGCTGTCTGCAAATTTTTTTCAATTAAATGTGATTAAACCTTTTTCTACCAATCTTTCAATAGCGATGACGATGGCAATTTTTACATGGGCGTATGTTAATCCACCTTGGACGTAAGCCGTGTATGGCGGACGAATCGGTCCGTCAGCTGATAATTCGATACTTGAACCTTGAATGAACGCACCTGCGGCCATAATGACTTCATCCTCATAACCAGGCATTGCGCTCGGATACGGCGTGACATACGAGTCAACTGGTGCGGCAGATTGAATCGCCTGGCAAAATTCGATCATGATTTGTGCATTCGGAAACTGGACGGATTGAATTAAATCGGTTCGTTTGGCATCCCAGCTTGGCGTTGTGTTCATGCCAATTTGCTCTAATAATGCCGCAGTGAATACCGCCCCTTTTAACGCTTGACCAGTAATATGTGGAGCAAGGAAAAAACCTTGATACATTTCGAGCAAGCTATATAATGATGCACCTGATTCTGCACCAAGTCCTGGTGATGTCATTCGATAGGATGCCGCATTGACCCACTTCTGCTTTCCAACAATATATCCTCCCGATTTGACGATACCACCACCTGGATTTTTAATTAGCGATCCAGCCATTAAATCGGCACCGACGTGGCAAGGCTCAAGCTCCTCCACGAATTCTCCGTAACAATTATCAACAAAAACAACGACCTTAGGATTAATCTCTTTTACGAAATCAATCATTTCTTTAATTTGTACAATTGTAAACGATGGACGATCCGCATACCCCTTCGATCTTTGGATCCCAATCATTTTCGTATTTGGTTTCATTGCTTGTTGGACAGCTTCAAAGTCGACTTCACCTGACTTTGTTAAATCAATACAAGCATAATCAATGCCGAATTCCTTAAGCGATCCATTATTTTCTTCCCCTCGTAAGCCAACAACTTCCTCCAATGTATCATATGGCTTCCCTGTAATGTATAAAAGCTCATCACCAGGCCGAAGTACACCGAATAATGCGATCGATATTGCATGTGTTCCTGAGACAATTTGCGGACGAACCAAACCCGCTTCCGCCCCGAAAACATCGGCATAAATGTTCTCCAATGTATCTCTGCCGATATCATCATAGCCGTAGCCCGTTGAAGGCGTGAAATGTGTATCGCTTACCCGATGTTTTTGAAATGACTTTAATACTCGATACTGATTGACTTCAATCATTCGATCAATTGCGTGGTGAACTTGAGAAATTTGCTGTTCAATTCCTTCCACTAGTTCACTGATGCGCTCATTTGTTTGTAAAAAAAGACTCATGTTGCTAACTCCTTCAAATTCCATATAATTTTACCGCCCCTAAAACGGGATGGTCTTTTAACACGTATCCCTTACACATATACGCGTCTTTCTCCTCTAAAAAAACGAGCTCTCGCATAATCGTCTCCGTTTTCAAAACGGACAATAATCTTCCTTCTGTTGAGGGGACGAGCATATGATAAAATTCCATTGATGCAACGGCTTGTGCCTCAATTTTTTTCTTTAATTGCTGACGATCTTCTTCTTTAAAAGCGCTCATAATAAAAACATCGCCCGCGCTCGGAACGAACTCATGATGAATTTGGTCCGCTTTATTATACACCGTTAATTGCGGAACGTGGTCAATCTCAAGCTCCTTTAATAATTGTTGGACCGTCTGCTCATGATTTTCATAATCCGGGTTTGAGCTATCGACAACATGTAGCAATAGATCGGCTTCTCTCGCTTCTTCAAGCGTCGAACGAAATGCTGCAATGAGGGCTGTTGGTAATTCTTGAATAAATCCAACCGTATCGGTGATGATTGCTGAATATCCGCTTGGTAAAACTAATTTTCTTGTCATCGGGTCCAATGTCGCAAAGAGCTTGTCTTCTTCATACGAATCTGCTGTCGATATGCGATTAAATAATGTTGATTTTCCTGCATTCGTATAACCAACAATCGCAATTTGAAACGCTCGATTTCGTTTTCTTCTTTCACGATAACGTTCACGATGTTCAACAATAATATTCAATTGCTTTTTAATTTCATCAATTCTTCTACGAATATGTCTTCGATCTGATTCAAGCTTCGTTTCACCAGGACCTCTCGTTCCGATTCCACCGCCTAATCGCGACAGAGCTATTCCTTGACCAGCAAGCCTCGGCAGTAAATATTGGAGCTGGGCGAGTTCTACTTGCAGCTGTCCTTCCTTAGACTTTGCACGTTGGGCAAAAATATCGAGGATAAGTTGTGTCCGATCGATCACTCGTCCCTTTAGCTGTTCTTGAAGATTACGTAATTGACTTGGTGATAATTCATCATTAAAAATGATTAAATCCGATTCTAGTTCTTCTTCAAGTGCTTGTAGTTCTTCTAGCTTTCCTTTTCCAATGTATGTAGCCGGATGATGCTTAACTTGTTTTTGGGTGAGCCTCGTTACAACTTCACCTTGCGCCGTCGCTGTCAATGAAGCTAATTCCTCCATTGAATATTGGAAATGGCGATCGGTTTCATCCGTTTGACTGCCAACTAAAATTGCTGTTTCTTTTTGTGATATCGGCAAATACATCCCCTTCTTTCCGTTAATCCCACTCACATCATAGCAGAAAGCATGAGTGATGACGAGCTTGATGTGTTGACGGCAACCCTTGAAGGACTGCCGTTTTATCTGCATTATTCGGTTTCTTGAAATTGAAAATCGTCGCTTTGAAGGGACGATAACATTTGGCGATCGAGAAGAGGTTCATGGAGCAATCGCATGGACTGGGCACGGATCGCCTTTTCAATCACGTTGCGAATATATCGTCCATTCGCAAAACCGGTTGGATTGATCGCTTTCGCATATAAAAGATGGTCTTTTAATTTTGCTTTTGCCTCCTGGCTTAGCGTATATTCTTTATCGAGAAGCATTCTATTACCAATTTCCATTAATTCATTTACAGTATAATCCGGAAAATTGAAAACGAGTGGAAAACGCGAATGGAGACCAGGGTTTAATTTTAAAAAATGATCCATTTCTTTTGAATACCCAGCAAGAATAAGAATAAACTCGTTTTGTTTATCCTCCATATGTTTGACAAGCGTATCGATCGCTTCTTTACCAAAATCTTTTTCTCCACCGCGACCAAGGGAATAGGCTTCATCAACAAATAAAATCCCACCAGATGCCTTTTTTATCAAATCTCGTGTCTTTTGAGCGGTATGACCAATATATTCCCCAACAAGATCTGCCCTTTCTGCTTCAATTAAATGACCTTTCGGGAGGACATCCATCTTTTGGAATAGCTTACCAATCAGACGGGCGACTGTTGTTTTACCTGTTCCGGGGTTGCCTTTGAACATCATATGGAGCACTTGTTTTCCAGGCTTGAGCCCAGCTGCATTTCTTTTATGATTTATATAAATCCAAGCGTATACTTCTTTCATCATGTTTTTTATTTCGCTCATGCCAACGAGTTCATTCATTTCCGCTTCAATTTCATGTAAAATCGCATGTTCATGTGATAATGAATTCGATGATATTTTTTTCGGTGCGTTCCGTTTTGTTTTTTCCCGTTTGTTTACATTCATCATAATGCTTATCTGTCCATTGTTTTTCATGCGGATTGATTCATCCATCCCCATCACCTCACATTCGAAAACAGTATACGCCCAGATTCGTAAAATGGTTCCAATGTGTGTATCAACTCATTATATTCAGACGTACAACCTGTCATGCCGAGCGATAAGAAAAGCGCAAGCGCCCATTTAGCGACTTACAAACCGCGCATCAAGGGTGTTGCTACGGCAACTGGCCACAGGACGTGGCGATGACCCCTACTCGTCGAGATAAAGGAACACAGTGAGCACGAAAAGAAAGCCGATATTGACTTACCACAATTAGAAGAGTAAACGCTGGACAGCTGGAGCTAGACAGAAATAGCATGCTTTAATAATAATGATTTTAAGGATTTAGTATACTTTTTTTATTTCTGATCAGCAAAAAGCGCGCATATCGAGTGTATGCGCGCCTTCATTTTCTTATCGTTATTCTTCATAATTAATTTGAACGTTTTTTTGAGGTGAGAAAGTAGATATGGCATGCTTATAAACGAGCTGCTGCTTCCCTTCAGACTCAAACAAAACGGTAAAATTATCGAATCCTTTTACTTGACCTCGCAGCTGAAACCCGTTTAGCAAAAATACCGTGACAGAAACGCCTTCTTTGCGAAGTTGGTTTAGGAATTGATCTTGAATATTAATCGGCTGTTTCATTTTATGTCCTCCTCTATAATCTCTATACTTATGTATTCGACTTAATTTGCAGCTTTCCTGCAATAAAATCAATTATTTCCGCTATGTTTATCAATTGTTCCCTTTCTTTGGTCATATCAAACCATGAAGCAGATATTTTATTTCTAAACCATGTGAGCTGGCGCTTCGCATAATTTCGGGAATTCTTTTTTAATAGCTCAATCGCCTCATCAAACGTGATCTCACCGTCCAAATACGCATATAGCTCTTTATATCCAATCGCTTGAACAGATTGGACGTTTTTGATCCCCGCATCGTATAAACGTTTGACTTCTTGTAGAAGCCCTTCGTCAAGCATGATGTCTACTCGTTTGTTAATCCGATCATATAAGATTTCTCTTTCCATCGTTAAAGCGATGATCGCTGCATCATACAACATTTCAGAAGTTTGATGGACTTGCGCATCACTCATCGTTTTTCCTGTTGAATGGTACACCTCCAATGCCCGAATCACTCTGCGATAATTATTCGGATGAATTTTCGCTGCACTATCGGGATCAATCGCTTTTAGTTGTTCATATAATTGGTCTCCATTCCCCTTTTCAACTTGCGCTTCCAGCTTGCCTCTATATTCCAGATCTCCTTCACTATCAGTAAATTGATAATCATACAACACTGCTTGAATATAGAGGCCTGTCCCGCCAACGATGATTGGCATTTTCCCTCGCCCATGTATTTCTGTTATTTTTTTGCGGACAAGGGATTGGAACTCGGCAACGGAAAAAGCTTCCTCGGGCTCCTTAATGTCAATCAGATGATGTGGAATTCCTTCCATCTCACTTTTTTTGATTTTCGCCGTTCCAATATCCATCCCTTTATAAATTTGCATCGAATCGCCGCTTATAATTTCCCCGTCAAACGCCTTCGCCGCATCAATGCTCAATTTGGTTTTCCCGACCGCCGTCGGACCGACGATTACAATCACCTTTTCTTTCATTTGTTTCACTGCTTTCCAAACTATTTTTTTAAGGTTATCGGAGTTGTTTCCTTATTATTTACTATATATTTTTGACCCGATGCTTACAACTAACCAATCATTGCCCATTATATGCTTTCTGCAATACTGCAAGATTGAGTTTTTTCATTTTAAGCACTGCTTGATTTACACGTTCAAATTGTTCCGGTGTGCCATTTCTCATCATCTCGTCCATTCCTCTCGGCACAATTTGCCAGGACACTCCATATTTATCTTTTAGCCAGCCACATTGCTCAGCTTCAGGCACCGCAGATAGCTTCTCCCAATAGTCATCTAACTCTTCCTCTGTATCGCAATATACCATGAATGAGACTGCTTCATTAAAACTGAATGTATGGTCTTCGGCACTATCCATTGCAACAAACCACTGATTCTCAATCATGAAATCAGAAAACATAATCGTTCCTTCTTTATTAGGTTCCATGCCTTGAGGGTAGCGGGCAATATGACCTTGCTTTGCGTTTTTAAATATAGATACATAAAATTGAAGCGCCTCTTCTGCTTTTCCGTATTGTTCACCAACAAACAGTAGTGAGGGAATGATCGCAGGCCGCTCTTCGCCATTTGGATTGGTAAGGATTAACTGCCACGATAATCCATACTTATCTTGAATCCAGCCATACTTCTCGCTGAACGGATATATATCAAGTGGCATTAACACTGTGCCGCCCTCGGATAATTTGTTCCAAACCGTATTTAATTTTTCGAGCGCGTTATTTTCTCGTGATGGGTCAAAATTTACGAAAAAAGACATCGTTGGATTGAATGTGAAAAACGGGCCTCCGTTGATCGCCATGAACTTTTGTCCCCACAATTCAAAAGAAACTAAATCCGCATCGCCTGATGGTGTGTCGTGAAGTGTTGTTACATTTGTAATTCTTGAGTCTGGGAAAATAGAAGTATAAAACGCCGCAGCTTCATTCGCTAACTTGTCATACCATAAATGCGGAATGATGTTTTCATTTATTTTTATCATTGTTAACCCCATCCTTTCACTCAACATTTCCGAATACAATTAAATTCTGCCTATTCGTCTATAAGAATGCTCATAACTTTTCACACGAACCCCTTTTATTATTTCGATCATATCATGTTTATGTCATTGATCAAAATAACATTTAGTTTACATAATAATATTATTGTATATAAATTAAAAAAGCACCTATATATGTAGGTGCTTAATAAAAAAAGATTCCTAGACAAACGATGAACACAACTAACCCAAGAACGATATAAATCCAAGTTAAAGACTTGATATTCGTCTTCAACGAATTTTTTTCATAAGCATGGGACCTTGCTAATTCGTTTTCAAACGTATCGCCTTCCGCCTCATATTGTTTCATTTTCGAGCTTACATCTTTACCAACGAGCAATGTTCCGACAAGAGCCGCAATCCCTGTAATGATCGCAGCAACAATCATATAAGTAGTCATTCTTATTATTCACACTCCTAAAACTGTCAAACGAAGCTATTATTCTATCTATATCGTACAACATTTTAGCAAAAGGAATAGTCGTGAATAAGACAGATTGATGACATTTATACATGATTACTCTCCATCAAAAGAGAACGCTATGGTACACTATTCCTTGTACAATTGAATCGGCTCCTCAAGGGTGGTCTGGCTCACTCCCCCAAGAAAGGGGGGGTGAGAAGTATGACAACATTTCAAGCAATCACGTTGATGCTTCAATTCAGTCTTCTGATCGTTGTCCTGTTGTCATTCCACAAAAAGAAATAGACCTCCCTTGAGTCCTGAACACCTTTAGGGATGGTCCATTTCAATTTACTAATCGAGCGAGCCAGCAATTGTACTTGACCGTTGGTGTTGACGCACCGACGGTCTCTTCTTCATTCTATGCTTTATTATGTAATTATACTATAACACGTTTAGATTGAAATAAACGATGATTATACATTTATTTTATTATTGTATCTTTTTCGATTTTAAAAAGCTTTTATTAAGCGAAAGGCTTATCCTCTCTACACAAAAAGCCACCATATCAACGGTGACTTTTAACATACTTTACGAATTTATTAAAAAACTTGTTGTTCCTATATATCTTAAGACAAATTGCCGCGGTAGTATTCCTCATTAAATACCTAAACGACGTATGCCCTACCTCTCATACATCCTTACGACTCCTTAGTCGATCCAGTGTGATTAGTTCTTAATTATTTTAATCAAGAACGCCAAAAAATTTATTTCATCTTTGATATTTCAAGTTCATTCGATAAGCGTTTAATTATTATAGCATACTTACAAAGTAAATAAAACCCTTAAATATTTAACACTCATTAATAATCAAAATAATGCATTTGTAAACTTCTTTTTCAGCAATTTTGTGTGAATTTGATCTTGAGGCTATTGTTTTAAGACACTATTCATGAATGGATTACTTAAAAACTACTTTATATACATATTCAATTTCACCAGTCTCTATCCATGAAAATTGTAACCACTGCAATGATTTGCTAACAAAAAAAATTAAACAATGATGTGTGCTGCCAATCTCCTATTCTTGACTACCAACGAAGTGAGCGATTTCTTCTACATCGATTATTACAATCGTATCATTGACTTCTCTTTCATTTACTGGATAAAAATGTTCATTACGAACGATCGTTCTTTTCACATTAATTACTTCAGTTGGATAAATGTTTCTTACGATAGTTTTGTTCGTTCTAGTATTTACAACTCTTTCAGTAGGATGCACGATTACATTGTCACTATTTCCATTGCATCCACGGCTCCATAAACCAGCCACATTCTCGTTAAAGAACATATTTTTCACCTCTTGTCCTACCTTTTATGCTGAAATGTAGGACAAGTCTTACGTATATCGATTAATTTATATACCAAATATAATTACAAACGGACATTAAACTAGTGATTTTCAACATATATATGATTGCTAGTCATAATCTAAACATTTTCTAATTAGTTGGTTGAATCGAATATTTTTCCAAAATAGGTGAAGTATATTATTAAAATAATGAAGGAGCCTACTACTTATGAAGAGCGACATCATCAAAGAACTTAATACCTTTCTAGAAGGAAACTATATGGCTATACATGCATATGAAAAATACATTCACCAAGTCAACGATTCTGATATAAAACAAACACTCCAAAATATTCAGCAGAACCACAAGCGGCATGCGGCAATGATTGCCGAACGAATACAAAATCTTAACGGAATACCAGTTGATGGCGTTGGAATCAAAGGAACAATGGCTGTACTTGTTAATAAACTCAAAGGTTCTTCCAACGACCCTACTTTTATTTTAAGAGATGCACTAGAAGGAGAAAATAAAGGTATCGAAATTTCTAAAAAGCTTGTTGATGGCGACTTAGATCCTGAAAGCTTAGCACTTGTCCAAAAAGTTTTGACATACGATCAAAAGCATATTAAGTTACTAGACGAATTAATCGCACAAAAAAGATAAGATTACCTTATAGTATTAATTCTTAACAAGTTACCCATCAAATCATTATAAAAAAACAACAACGTGAAAATCTATATTCAAGGTTTTCACGTTGTTGTTTTTCACATGATTCGTTTAAACATTTTCTCCATTTCACTTACCGAATAATGGATGATGATTGGACGTCCATGTGGGCATGTAAATGGATCATTCGTATGACGCAGCTCATCCAGTAATGCTTGGATTTCGTCGTTTCGCAAATGGTGGTTCGCTTTAATTGCGGCTTTGCAGCTCATCATGATCGCCGCTTCTTCTCGTAGTTTTTTAATATCAACTTTATTCATATCAATTAATTGTTCGATCATACTTTCAATGATTTCTTGCTCTTGTCCCGCTGGTAGCCATTGTGGGTGCGAACGAACAACATAGCTGTTCATGCCAAATTCCTCTAAAAAGACGCCTACTCGTTCAAGTTCCGCCTTATATTCTTCTATTTTCATACATTCATCATGAGAGAATTGTAATGTAAGTGGAACGAGCAGCTCTTGCAGTTCGTTTTCTACTTTTCCGACTTTTTCCTTGTAAAATTCATAGTTAATTCGTTCTTGTGCTGCGTGTTGATCAATCATATAAAGCCCATTTTCATTTTGTGCAAAAATATACGTTCCATGCATTTGGCCGATCGGATACATTTGCGGAATTCGCGGCTCTGGCTTCACAAATTCTTGAGGTTGATTGTCTTCTTCCTCTAGCGTTTCGATTTGTGGCATTGGTGGAGCAAGCTCCGGTTCTTTCGTAATGAAAGTTACAGGTTCCTCCGGTTCAGGATCCGGCTCATACAATGTTCTCATTTTCTCTACTGGCAGAAGTGTTTCTCTTTTGAATGTTGGTGTATACTCAATTCGGTTTTTCTGTTTCTCAGCATTGTTTTCAAGCTGCAAACTTGTTTGCTCTGAAGATGCAACTGTTTTTTTCTTAGGTGCGGTCCCTTCAGGAATTAATACTTGCTTCTTAAATGCCGCTTGGATTTCTGATGTGATCAATTCTTGCACTTCTTTTTCCTTACTTAATCTTACTTCTAGTTTTGCTGGATGAACATTGACATCGACGAGCAATGGATCCATTTGAATGGAAATAAGAGCAATTGGAAAGCGCCCGATCGGCAACAATGTATGATAGCCATCCGTAATCGCTTTGATTAGCGAGTAGTTTTTTACAAAGCGGCCATTGAGCATCGTTGACACGTAATTTCTCGATGCTCGTGTCACTTCTGGCAAGGCAATATAACCGCTTAAATGGAAATCAAGCGACTGTGCTTCAACTGGAATCATCTTTTTTGCAATGTTCACCCCATAAATAGCAGCAAGTACTTGTTGAATATTTCCATTTCCCGTTGTCTGCAGCAGGAGACGTTGATTATGACGAAGGCGAAAGGAAATCGTCGGGTGTGAAAGTGCCAATCGGTTGATCATATCGGATATATGGCCGATTTCCGTATTTAATGATTTCATATATTTTAGCCGTGCTGGTGTATTAAAAAATAAATTCGTTATCGTAATATCTGTCCCTGTTCTCCCAGCTGCCTTTTCGTGGACGGCGACTTTTCCGCCTTCTAGCACTAATCTGGTCCCGTTTTCACCTGAACGAGCAGAAATGAGTTCGAGCTTCGAGACGGAGGCGATACTCGGAAGCGCTTCGCCTCGAAACCCTAATGTTCGAATTCGGAATAAATCATGCTCGTTTTTTATTTTACTCGTCGCATGCCGCTTGAATGCAGAAAGGACGTCTTCCTCTCGAATTCCTTTGCCATTATCAATGACGCGAATTTTATTAAGTCCCGATTCCTCCACGTCAATTTCAATGATCGTACTATTCGCATCGATGGCATTTTCAACTAACTCTTTGACGACAGAGGCAGGACGTTCTACTACTTCTCCTGCGGCTATTTTATTTGATAGAGAATCATCTAATTCAATAATTTCGTGCATCGTTCCGTCCCCCTCTACGCATCATTACTTTCTTAATTTGGTTTGTAATTCGTATAAGACGTTCATCGCCTGAAGTGGATTCATATCAAGGATGTTTAAATCCAATAACTCAGCTGCAATTTTATCCGCCTTACTATTTTCTGTTTTTTTCACAGGTGCTTCGGCGAAGAAAGCAAGTTGCTCTGTGCTTGGATGACTAGTTACTTTGACCGACTTTTTAGCATTTTCCGTTTCTAGCGCCTCTAAAATAACCGTTGCACGTTCAATTAATTCTGTTGGAAGTTCAGCCAGCTCGGCAACATGGATCCCATAACTTTTATCGGCAGGTCCGTTTTTAATTTTATGAAGAAAAACGAGCTTACCATTTTGTTCAATCGCACTTACATGGATATTGATTAACTGATCGAGTTCTTTTTCTAATGCTGTTAATTCATGATAATGAGTTGAAAACAATGTTTTAGCACCAATCCGATCGTGAATGTATTCAATGATTGCTTGGGCTAATGCCATTCCATCATACGTCGATGTTCCGCGACCAATTTCATCGAATAAAATGAGACTGTTTTTTGTCGCGTATGTGATCGCATTTTTTGCTTCAAGCATTTCCACCATAAATGTACTTTGACCAGAGATTAAATCATCGGCAGCACCAATTCTTGTAAACACTTGATCAAAAATCGGTAAATTGGCTTTAGAGGCGGGTACGAAGCAGCCAATTTGCGCCATAATTGCTGTTAAAGCGATTTGTCTCATATACGTACTTTTTCCCGACATATTCGGTCCTGTAATGAGCATCATTTCTTTCGTGTCGTCCATATAACAATCATTCGGTACATATTCTTGGGAACCCATTACTTTTTCAACGACAGGGTGTCTGCCATTCTCTACATTCAGTTCTCTTGTTGAATTGAAATTTGGGCGTGAATAATGTCTTGTTTCACTAACGGTCGCAAAGCTTTGGTATACATCAAGCTCACTAATGATTTTCGCTGCTTTTTGCAGGCGCGGGATATACTCTTTTACTGATTCTCTTATTTGAATAAATAATTCATATTCCAGTTCGATCGACTTCTCATCCGCTTGAAGAATAAGTGACTCTTTTTCTTTTAATTCTGGAGTAATATATCGTTCCGCATTCGTTAATGTTTGCTTACGTTCATAGCGACCTTCTTCGAGAAGGTGAACATTCGCCCTTGTTACTTCAATATAGTAGCCAAACACTCGGTTGTAGCCGACCTTTAGCGATTTAATCCCTGTTTTTTCACGCTCTTCACGTTCTAATTCTGCTATCCAGCTTTTCCCGTTTCGGCTCGCGTCTCGGAATGTATCTAAATCAGAGTCAAAGCCATCTTTAATGATTCCTCCTTCTTTCACCGTAATCGGAGGATTGTCCATAATTGCGCGTTCTAGTAAATCGGTTAGCTGTTCACAAGGATCTAATTGATTGGCTAGTGTTGCGGCTTGTTGATCGCCGAGCTGTAAAACCGTCTGGCGAATCGCGGGTAGTTGTAGGAGTGATTTTTTTAATTGAATAAAGTCCCTCGCATTTGCATTTCCAAATGCGACTCGGCCCGCAAGCCTTTCAAGATCATACACTTCTTTTAGTAATTCACGGAGTTCATGGCGTTCAAAATAATGGTCGATCATCGTTTTCACAATTTGATGACGCCTTTCGATCATCGATTGCTGAATAAGCGGCCGGTCGATCCATTGTTTCAACATCCTTCCACCCATTGCCGTCGATGTCTCATCAAGTAACCAAATCAATGTTCCTTTATTGCCTTTGCCGCGGATCGGCTCGGTCAATTCAAGATTTCGTTTCGAGTAGAAATCAATTTTCATATATTGATTGATTTCGTACAACGAAAATGGCTGTAAATGGTCCAAGCTTCGTTTTTGCGTTTTCAATAAATAGTGAAGCAAGCGTTGAACAGCCGTTTGTAAAAATTCCTCTTTAATATCATTTAGCACATCTGGAAATTGTGAATGGCTTTCCGTGCTTTCTTCATAAGAGATCACTGCACGGCAACGTTCTTCGATCATTTTTATAACCGCTGAAGATAGCTTAGGATCAACAATAATCTCCTTTGCTCCAATAATTGACAGTTCATTTAATAATACGTCTTCCGTTCCAGCTAAAAGCGTCGCTTTACTTTCCCCTGTCGATAGATCGGTGTAGGCAATCGCAAATTGATTCGTTTCATCGATCGTAATCGCCGCAATATAATTATTTTCCTTCTCTTGCAGCCCTTTCCCCTCCATCACGGTCCCCGGGGTAATTAATTGAACGACTTCTCGACGGACGACTCCTTTTGCACTTGCCGGATCTTCCGTTTGTTCACAAATCGCTACTTTATAACCTTTTTGAATCAATTGTTCAATATAGTTTGCTGCAGAATGGTGGGGAACGCCACACATCGGAATTCGTTCCTCTGTGCCGCCTTGTCTGCTTGTAAGTGTAATTTCAAGCTCCTTAGAAGCTTTTAATGCATCTTCAAAAAACAATTCGTAAAAATCACCGAGACGAAAAAATAAAAAGGCATCTTGATACTCTGCCTTTACACGTAAATATTGTTGGATCATTGGCGTATACTGTTGCATATGTAACTTTCCTTTCCGATAAGAAAAGCGCAAGCACCTTGTTCAGCCCCAACAAGTACAATATATGGGTCTCTAGTGCCAAGACACACAGAGTAATGTGAGTTGTGAACTCGATTAGTTTGGCACTTGCGCTAAACATTCTAAAAACTGTAACCCGATTATATCATAAGTTCGTTAGCTTAAACCAAACAAAAAATGGGAAGCAGTTGCTTCCCAGGGTTTAATCTTTTTCATGAGCGACAAGGAAATCAGGGTTAATTTCCTCAAACTCACGATCGTCAAGTTCGTCGCCAAACTCTTCATCGTCATCACATGTGCATTTGCCTTCATGAATGGCGACACATACTTTCGTTTCGCCAATCACTTCAACAATAAATTCACGCTCTGTGCTTACGAGAATTTTATTACCTTTTTTGGAAATAATCGCTTCGACACAATTAGGCTGTTGAAGAACCCTTGTTGCGACTTGTTTGTCATCTAAACAATCTGGATCCTGATATTTTAGTTTGATTACATCTTTATATTCAATTCTTTCAGTGGCCACAGATGTTTTAGAATTATCATGATGGGAAAACCAAACATTAATATCAAACGAACCACTAACTTCGACAGTTTTGCCTACTTTTCGCGCCTCGTATTTATGATTGATAATCCAGCAGCCTAAAATGCTCGAAGGTTGGAACTGTGGGGTGATCGCATGATTAGATTGCGTAAATTTACGCCCCTTAGCCACGACCGCTTTCGTAATAATCTCTCTATATTCTGCCATTCGAGCGAACCCTCCTCATTCATTTTCTCTGTATCCTATGCATTCACCTAGACTAGTGTGCCACTCGGAAAAAGAACAAATAAAAAAAGCGCTAGGCGCCTGGAACTCAGCTAACATCATTATGCAGTTATTAATAGGCTAAACTTTTTTCATTTCTAAACATCAAAAAAGCTAACTCATTTTTTAACTTGAGTTAGCTTTCTATAATGTAATTATACGCAGCTTGTTGGGCTGTTTTTAATCTTCGAGCCAGTTTCGCCAGAAAGCATATCGCCGCCTGTTGATTGGATAATTTCATCGGTTACTTTATTGGAAATCGCTGAAGTGACTAATTGAAGCAAGTCATTGACGTCCACTTGAGATTGCTTAAATTCTTGGACGATTGGAATCTCGTCTAATTCCTTCTCTAAGTTTTCAATTTTCGCTTCCACTAAATTTAATGCACGTTCTTTATCGTAATGTTGGAAATTGACTGCTTGTTTTTGCAAACTTTTAATGCTTGCAATCATTTCTCTTACTTTTTGATTTTCATTAATTTGTGCTTCTGCACGCTTGAAGAAATCGACTTCTTCCGTTTCTGCAATCATCTTTGCAAGCTCGCGAGCTTTTTCAACAATATCATCTTTTGTATATTTCCCCATTTATACCACCTCAGTTGTTTCTTCTATTTCAACCATTTCCCCATCTAATGTCCATGTTTTTGAACCGGTAATTTTCACTTGGACTAATTGACCAATTACATGTTTAGGTCCAACAAAGTTCACTAATTTATTTTCACGTGTGTATCCAGAGAGGACATCTGGGTTATTTTTACTTTCGCCTTCTACAAGTACTTCAACTACTTTTCCTTCGTACTTGCTCATCGCCTCACGTGACATATCGTTCACAAGTGTATTTAAGCGCTGTAAACGTTCCTTCTTCACTTCCATCGGAATATTATCCTTCATTTTTGCAGCTGGCGTGCCATCCCTTGGTGAATAAATGAATGTATACGCAATATCAAAGCCGACTTCACGGTATAATGACATCGTTTCTTCAAATTGCTCATCTGTTTCATTCGGGAAACCAACAATAATATCTGTCGTTAACACAACATCCGGAATCGCCGCCTTAATTTTACGCACAAGCTCAAGATATTGCTCTCTCGTATATTTACGTGCCATGATTTTTAAAATATCACTTGAACCTGATTGAACAGGTAAATGAATATGCTCAACAAGATTGCCTTTTTTAGCAAGCACTTCAATAAGATGATCGTCAAAATCACGCGGATGACTCGTCGTAAAGCGAATTCTCGCAATATCGATCTTTCTTAAATCATCCATTAAGTCACCTAGGCGATAATCCATATCTTCAAAGTCTTTTCCATAAGCGTTAACGTTCTGGCCGAGTAATGTGACCTCTTTATAGCCTTGAGCAGCAAGATGACGTACTTCTTGGATGATATCTTCCGGACGTCTGCTTCGCTCTTTCCCGCGTGTATAAGGGACGATGCAGTACGTACAAAACTTATCACACCCATACATAATGTTCACCCATGCTTTAATATTGCCGCGGCGAACTTTTGGAAGATTTTCAATGACATCTCCCTCTTTTGACCACACTTCAACGACCATTTCTTTCGACATATATGCTTCCGTTAAAATTTGCGGAAGTCGATGAATATTATGTGTACCAAAGATCATATCGACAAACTGATGCTTTTCTAAAATTCGATTGACGACCGATTCTTCTTGGGACATACAGCCACATACACCAATTAAAAGATCAGGGCGCTCAAGCTTAAGCGGCTTTAAATGGCCTAATTCACCAAATACCCGATTTTCAGCGTTTTCACGAATCGCACATGTATTTAATAGAATAACATCTGCAGTTTCCACGGAATCAGTCGGCTTGTAGCCCAGTTCCATGAATATTCCCGCCATGACTTCTGTATCATGTTCGTTCATTTGACAGCCATACGTTTGAATGTAAAAATTCCGGCCTTCCCCCATATTTAAAAACTCTTCTGGAATTTGGAAATCTTTAAACTTGACTTCTTCTTTTCCTCGTCTTTTCGCATCTTTTAAAGAAGGTGGAGTGTAAACGGTTTGAAAATATTTACTATAATCTTTTTCTGGTTTTGAAGTTGTGCTTGTAATTTGTTGACTTTCTAAACGCTGTTTCTCGTTCATGAAAATCCCCTTTCTTTCTAAAAACAAAATCGATCATATCAAAATGCTCAATTTGTCCAAAATTATATCTATACAAAACATAATTATATCGTCTTTCAATTTTGAATACAACTGATCATCCGTTTTGTTGCATAAAGTTCGAAAAGACCTGTCAATATAATTTTGACAGGTCCATTTTCAAATCAAGCGAACGCTTCATGTCCATTCAGGAATCGACTTCACGATTTAATCTTGCTGTTCTTGGAGTCCTTCCAACCATAATTCAACAAGCGTTACTCCATCAATTAATTCCACGTTCAACCCTTCTTCATATTTACTTGTCGCTGGAGTAAATAAACTCGTTGTAACAACGTAGCCACCAATCGCATTCCTCTTCACTATATTCGAATGGATCAAAGCAATTGGGTCAATGGCCAAATCTTCTTTATGGCATTTCACTCGGCCTAAAAATTTGCCTTCTTTCGTATTATCTTCAAAACCAACTTCAAAATCTCCATTTGGTGGTAACCCCCACGTGACTCCTCCTCTAACCCGTTCAATAACATCATCTATAAAGTTTTTAAAAAACGGCGGATCTTCTTTAATGAAAGCAGAGGAGTATTCCGCCTCTTCATCTTCCTTCTTGAACCGAAAATATATACCCATTGCCAACGTCTTTTTTAACTCGTCACTTGCACTAAGCTGCTCATTCATTAACTCAAGATGAAATTTATTTTAAAAATACTTCGGTATCCTTATCAATGGTCTCTATTTTAATAAAGTGAAACTCAGGTTTATATCCTTCTCCTTGGGGACTGCAAGCATAGATACCGACCTGAATTATTTCCTTTTTTTCAAAAAGGCAGGCCATTCTCATTAGATTCCATGAAAACCCATCTAGGGAGCTTTCAGCGTAAAATGTATTTTCTTTTTTTGTTATTCTATAATAAAGAAAATCTTGTTTTCCTGAAAATTTCTGACAAGACCAATCGGAATAACCTTGATTTGTTACAACTGCGCCTAATCTGCTATCACTATCATTTAGATATTCAACAGATGTCTTTAACCAAGTATCACTCGACAATCGTACCATTAAGCCAGCCTGGTCATATAAATTTACTGGTTTGGATTTTACTTTAGTTGTTAATCTAAAGTCACCTCTCATTTCATAGAATAAAAAGTGTCCATTATCGACTTGAAAGTCATAATGAGTTTTTTGCCAAAAATCCGTTCCCTTTTCAGCTTGAAAAATTAACTTTGATTCCTGACGATCAAGTTCCCACTCTTTAGGCGGGGAAAACCATCGTAATTGACTATTTAATTCATTATTATTAAATTCTTCTATCAAAATAATGCTTTCGTTCATAAGTTATCACCTTTGCTTATTATGAATTTTATAATTCTACTAGTTGCAGGCTTGCACTTTCAATTAAATTGACTAGAGCATTTTTTGTAACAATCTATCCAGAAGCAAATATCACATTATCTCCTCAGGATTTATTCTGGCTCTCCCCCCAAGCCAGAATAATAATGGATATTCCAAACCTAAAATGGTTTCATTCTTATTTATTGGATGGGGTAACTGTGAACTCCCAGCGTCATTAAGCAATTATTTCTTATCCAAACACATACAGTCAAAATTGACGTGGTACAAAGTTAGAGCTTGAAAGAAATTATACTTTCAAGCTCTCATTGTTTATTAAATCCCTTTATCGATAAATTCATCTACATTTGTTGGATCTACTCGTTGTGCTTCCAAAATAACTTCGGATTCCAAACCTTCCGTATTGCCAGTCACGATCTTATAAGCGTATTGTGCTGCTTCTGGCGCCGTAGTTGGGTAAATAAATGTAGCAGCTAATTCTCCATTTTTTACCGCTTCAATTGCAATATTCATCCCATCCATACCAATAATTTTAATTTCATCCGCACGTCCAGCCGCCGCAATTGCTTTAGCAGCCCCCAAAGCCATCTCGTCATTATGTGCATAAACCGCTTGAATTTCACCTTTGGGGAAACGCTGTAACATATCTTCCATATAACTCATTGCAGGCTCTCGAAGATAGTCAGCGTACTGAGTGGAGATCACGTTTAATTCTGTACCTGCGATTGCCTCCTCAAAACCACTATGTCTTTCTTCTGTTGCAGAAGCTCCTGCCGTTCCCTGAATTTCAATAATATTACCTTTCCCACTCAATATTTCAGTGAGATACTTGCCTGCATCCACACCCATTTGTTTATTATTCGCACCAATATGAAGAGTAACCGGAGTGTTTACTTTTCGATCAAGCGTAATAACTGGAATACCTTTGTCCATAGCAACTTTAGCTACTGGTGTAAGTGCATCCTCAGTAAGTGGACTAAGAATTAATGCATCTATATTTTGGGCTAATAAAGACTCTACATCAGTTACTTGCTTACTAGATTGGTTTTCTCCATCTGTAACTACCACTTTTACATCCGGATTATTTTCTTTAAAATATTGTTCATTCCCTTCCACCATCGCCACACGATAAGGATGATTCATTGTCCCTTGCGAAAATCCAATCGTATATCCTTCTTTTCCTTTAGTAGCACCAGAAGCTTTCTCATCTGTACCAGATGAACAGCCTACGACTACCAAGAGTAGAAGCATAGATATTAATAAAGCAAACATTTTTTTCATCATAAAATCCCCCACCTTTTTAAAATTTATTACTAGAATTATAATTTCCTTCTACGAGTTTCCAGATATACTGCTAAGACAATAATAGCCCCTTTAACAATTTGTTGAGTAAATGGATTAACCCCCATTAAATTTAAAATATTAGATATTAGAGCAATAATGGCGGCACCAAATACCGTACCTATCACTCCGCCCTGCCCGCCTGCTAAACTTGTTCCACCGATAACAACCATAGCAATTGCGTCTAATTCATAACCTGTTCCAGCTGTTGGTTCTCCGACTGTTAATCGAGATATAAGGATTAGAGCCGTAATGGAAGATAAAAACCCACAGATTGAATAGACTGAGAATTCAGTTAATTTAACATTTATACCAGATAAGCGTGCTGCTTCCTTATTATCACCAACTGCATAAACATTTCTACCAAATGAAGTATATTTTAAGACAATGATGGAACTAAAAACTACAAGAATAAATATCCAAACTGGAACTGGTAATCCAAGAAAGCTTCCTCCACCTAGCCAATAAAAAGATGTCGCTGCTTTACCTAGGCTGATTGGCTGTCCATTTGCAAGTGTTAATGCAAATCCAGTTGCTGCGACCATAATTCCTAACGTCATAATAAATGGAGGAATATTCCATTTCGCTACACCTAATCCGTTTATCCCACCTATTAAAGCACCTAATAAAGCACCAAGAATTAGCACTAAAAAGATGGGAATACCGGCTGCTAAAAGCTG
The DNA here is from genome assembly GCF_018343515.1 of Bacillus sp. FJAT-50079. Taxonomy (GTDB): domain Bacteria; phylum Bacillota; class Bacilli; order Bacillales; family Bacillaceae_C; genus Lederbergia. The sequence goes on from NZ_JAGYPD010000002.1 coordinate 331,381, forward strand.
GGCACTCACAACTGCCACTACCGCTACAATCGAACCTACTGATAAATCAATTCCTCCAGTAAGAATAACAAAGGTCATTCCAACTGCAATTATACCTACAATAGAAACTTGTCTTAATATATTGATGATGTTATCAACTTGTGTGAAATTTGGTGAAACTATTGATGCAATGATAATAAAAAGTAGTAAGACCCAAAATAACCGGGATTGTTGAATTATATTTTTATTTAATAATTTGAAACTCTTTTTTGAACTAATAGAGCGATCAGTTTTCATTAAAGATTCTGCAATATTTCTATTATTCATAGTCGTTCAACCGCCTATCCCTTCTTAGTTTTTAAATACGGGAAATATTATTCAATTCGCAGCTAAAGCCATAATTTTCTCTTCTGTTGCATGTTGCCCCTCCATTTCCCCAGCAACCATTCCCTCTTTCATAATTAATATTTTGTCACTCATTCCCAAAATCTCAGGAAGTTCGGAAGAGACCATGACGATGGCTACACCTTTTTCCGCCAATTCAGCTAAAATTCGATATATTTCCTTTTTAGCTCCAACATCGACCCCCCTCGTCGGTTCATCTACTAATAAAATATTTGATCCAGAAAAAAGCCATCGTGCAAACATAAACTTTTGCTGGTTGCCCCCACTAAAGTTTCCAATATGTGTTTTTACATTTGGTGGTCGGACATCCATCTCTTTAGCCCAATCAGATGTTATTTTCTTTTCTAACTTAGGATTAATAAAGGAAAACTTCTTTACTTTTGATAAACTTGAAACCGATACATTAAAATATCCGGGCTGATGTAAAAATAATCCGCTTACTTTCCTTTCCTCTGTTAAAAATCCTAAACCGAGTTTGATTGCTTCTCTTGGAGATTTTATTTTCACTATTTTTCCATTCATTTTAATTTCGCCACTATCAATAGAATCCGCACCAAATATTGCTCTTAGTATTTCTGTACGACCCGATCCTGCTAAACCGGCAATACCTAAAATTTCACCTTTCCGTACAGTTAAACTAATATCTGTTAAAATACCTTTGCGAGTAAGCTTGTTCACTTCAATTGCTATTTCACCAAATTGCTGATTTCTTTTTGGATAAATATCACTTACTTCTCTTCCCACCATCATTGTTACTAATCGGTCAATTGATAAATCTTCGATATTTTTGGTACCTACATGCTGACCATCCTTTAAAACAGTTACCCTAGAGGTTAATTCGAATAATTCTACTAATCGGTGGGAGATATAGATAAAAGAAATCCCCTCTTCGGATAATTTTCTTACTACATTAAACAACTTTTTCACTTCAGCATCGCCTAATACAGCCGTTGGCTCATCAAGTACGATAATCTTCGCATCCCTTGATAGCGCTTTCGATATTTCAATCATCTGCCTATCGGCGACACTTAGGTCTTTAATCTTAATACTGGGGTCAAGCTCCAATCCTAGTTTCGCTAATACCTGAATGGCATCGTTATTTAATTTTTCCCAATTAATTTTTCCTATCTTTGTTTTAGGAAGCCTTCCTAAAAATATATTTTCAGCAACGGATAGATTAGGTGAAAGAATCATTTCTTGATATATTACGGCTATCCCAAGATCAATCATTTTCTTCGGAGTTACTTCTTTAATCTCGAGACCATCAATTTTAATGATTCCACAATCCTTATCATAGGCACCAGATAAAATTTTCATTAATGTGGACTTCCCTGCACCATTCTCACCTATTAGGCCAAGAATTTCCCCACGTTTCACGTTAAGGGAAACATTTTGTAACGCCTTTACTCCGGGGAAGGATTTGTTTATTTCCACCATTTCAAGGATATAATCCATAATTCTCCTCCTTTAATCAGTTATAAGTAAAATTGTCAAAAAGCAATTACTAAAATTTCTTTTATAATCGACAATTAAAACCTACCTGAGATCCAATAAGATCTTCATTACCTTTCCTCCAGATACCATTTGCTTAAAGGCATCTTCCGCTTTTTCAACTGGCAAAATAGTGATTAACTTATCCAAAGGCAATTGAGCTGAGTCAGTTAGCCTTATAGCATGTTCAAAGTCTTCACTTTCGTAGACCCTTGCCCCTAATAATTCTAATTCTCTCCAAAAAAAGCGATGAAGATCGACTTTTACAGGTTCGCTAAAAATACCAACAACTACAATTTTCCCCCTTGTACGTGGGAGCTTTGTCATTGTTTCCGCACCTTTTATAGTGGAGGTAACCTCAAAAACGACATCAGCACCTGCACCATTCGTTTTATCAATCACGTATTTTTCCAATTCTTCTAATGGATGAATGACGTTTATTCCTAGTTCTGTTAAAAGTTTTATCCTAAATTGATTAATCTCTGAAACGACTACTTGCGCTCCTGCTTGTTTAGCCACTAATGCTATTAACGTTCCAATTGGCCCTCCCCCGATTACAACAATAAAGTCACCCTTTTTTACTTCTCCTCTTCTAACATCATGGCAAGCTACCGCTAGTGGTTCGATCAATGCCCCATGCTCTAAAGATAATCCCTCTGGAAGAAGATGAACGGCATATTCAGGAACGGTCCAAAATCGCTGGAATGCTCCCGAAGTCTCAATACCCAAAAACTTCAAGTTATGACATATATGTGTATGCCCTCCAATACAAGCTGGACAATCCATGCATGGTCTTAATGGTCTTACCGTTACTTTATCTCCAACTTTTACATTTGTAACACCCTCGCCGATAGCGGTTACATAACCGGACATTTCATGTCCCATTATTTGTGGCAAAGTTACTCTTTTATCCATATGACCTAGATAAATATGTAAATCGGTCCCACATACCCCACTATATGCTACCTGAATTTGTACTTCATTTTGTTGTGGAGAAACAGGTACACATTCTCCTATTCTTAACTTTTTATCTCCCTCATAGTAAATAGCTTTCAATTTAGATCAATCCCTTTATAGTAATCGATTTACTAAGAATTAATATAGAAGATCTAACAATACCTTATTATCTTCATTGATTAGTCGGAAAATCGCTTCGATAAAATAATAATCACCATACATCGTTGATTCATTAATTCCGGAGTTTCTTGGTTTATCAACGGTTGCCTTTTCAACAATCCCATACTTTTCAATATCACTATACATACAGTGCTTTACGAGGCCATTTAAGATTAATTCCGCCCTTTCTTTCCACATTTGAGCTAAGCCGTTTTTATTATCCCGCTTCAATAGATCAGATAATAGTAACATTCCAGAAGCAGCGATCGATCCAGCAGAAGCGTCATATGGTTCTTCCTCTTTGTTTTTAAAGATAAAATCCCATCTTGGCAGATTCGTTTCATCATCTAGATGGTTCCAAAAATACTCGGCTACATTCATGGACATTTCTAAGTATCTAGGCTCCTTTGTGTACCTATATAGATTGGCAAATCCATAAGCTGCCCATGCCTGACCTCTTGACCAGCAAGTTTCTTTTGAAAAACCTTGGTGTGTATATCTATCAACTACATTGAAATCCGTTGTGTCCCAACGTACAGCATGATATACAGAGGAATCTTCACGAATATGATGTTGTATAATGCTTTTTGCTACATCTTCTGCGATTCTATGAAACTCCGGATCATTGCTTTTACTTGCAATCCAAAACATTAATGGCAAGTTCATAATTGTATCGACAATGGATACTCCTTCATATCCCGGCTCATCCCATGCTAATATAAATCCTGAACGTTCTTCATATAAATCTTTCATATTATTAGCACCTGCCTGCGCTAATGAGAATAGTTCTTTATCATTGGTTAAGTGAAATCCTAGCACACAACTTGGCCCAAATATAAATCCTTGATCATGGGTTTTATTGTCATTTATACGAGCGGAGAATTTCTTTGCCCACGCCAATGCTGTATTAGATGTAAAATCCTTGTCCCCGTTTAAAATCGCCTCTATCCAAAGAAGCCCAACCCAAAAGCCTCCTGTCCAATGTCCGTTCTCATGAACTAGCCATTCTCCATTTTTTGTAGTATGGGGAAAGGCGGTTAATTTTTCTTCCATTTTCGCTACTTTGGCCATGCCTTTTTCTAAAATTTCATACCATTCCTCTTTAGTAATCGTACTTTGATTTTGTTTTTTTAATTGCATTTCGATATATTCCCTCCATTATCATCTATGATCTCTCTATTTTTGTTTTTTCGCTTGATTCATTGTCCGCATCTGCATCTTTGGCGTCCGGCCTAGGCTACTTTAATTCCCTGAGTACACTGGTTTTCCAATAGCCTAGTGACTTCCACAATAATGCTATTTCTACTAGAAATCTGTATAATCAACAGAACAATATGTTTTACATAAAATAGTGATTACGCTTTCCTGTAAAAATATTAATTGATTTTATTTGGGTAAATTCCTCCATTCCTTCTTCGCCCATTTCTTTTCCGAATCCACTCGCTTTATATCCTCCCAATGGCAATTGGGCGGGGCCGTCGATGATTGTATTGACCCAGACCGTACCACTCTTAATCGCTTTAGACATCGTTAGTGCCTGGTTAATATTTTTCGTCCAAATGGAGTTAGCAAGACCATAGACGGTATTATTCACCTTTCTAATTGCATCTTCCACACCGTTAAATCTGATTACGCTTAATACTGGACCAAAAATTTCCTCTTGAAAAATACGATGATTTTCTTGGACGTGATCAAATATTGTTGGTTCAATATAGCAAGAAGACCCATCAACTTTAATTTGCTTTCCTCCTGTTAACAATGTAGCTCCGTCCTCTTGTCCAAACTGAATATATTCTAGTACCTTGTTAAGATGCTCCTGATGAATGAGTGAACCTAAGTCCGTTTCTTCACTAAATGGGTTTCCGACTTTTAAGTTTTTCACTTTAGTCACTAATTTTTGCAAAAATTCGTCTGCAATACTTTCTTCTATAATTAATCTAGAGGTTGAAACACAGACCTCACCTTGGTTGAAATTGATACCGAACACAACTCCATCGACGGCATCATCTATGTCTGCATCCGCGAAGACAGTAATAGCTGATTTCCCGCCCAATTCAACAGCAACAGGTTTAATCGTTTCAGCAGAATTACGAATAACGCTTTTTCCTGTTCTTGTCGAACCCGTAAAGGACACTCTATCCACCTTTTCACTTGTTACAAGACCTGATCCAACTGGATCGCCATATCCAGTTACTACATTTATAACCCCTTTAGGAATCCCTACTTCTTCTGCCAATTTACTCATTTCAAGGGCTGTACCTGAAGTAAACTCGGAAGGTTTAACGACAACCGTACAACCCGCAGCAAGTGCAAACGGCACTTTCTGACAAAATATAAGTGCTGGGAAGTTCCAAGGTACAATTAAACCAACAACTCCAACAGGTTCGCGTAAAGTTAAGCCGGTATACTCATCTCCAAAATTAGAAAATGATTTTCCATGTACGGTCTGTGCAAGACTTGCTGCATATTCAATTAAACCAATGGAACCTTCTATATCACCGCGAGCATACTTAATTGCTTTTCCTGTTTCTTCTACCTCTATCTGTATTAATTGCTCTTTGTTCTCACTAATTTTATCTGCCCATCTTCTTAAATATTGACTTCTTTTATTCCCAGACATTTTTGGCCATAATCCATCATCAAATGCTGCCCTTGCACTGTCAATTGCCATTTCTAGTTCATTGTTTGTTCCATTGGCAAATGTAGCGACTGCTTGTCCAGTAGCTGGACTCATTCTTTCAATTATATGTTGACTGCCAACCCACTCACCGTTGATTAAATGCTTATAAGCTCGAATGTTTTTACCCATACTAATCTCCTTAATTTCTCTAGAATTTGTTAGCTTTGAATGTGAATACGCTTCACTTATTATTAAATTTAGAATGCACTACGAGTAATTTCTTCGATTTCTTTTACCGTATTTTTTCTTGGATTCGTTGGGCGATCAATGGCATGGAGTGCTTCTTCTGCGATAGTAGGAATCGCTTCCTCTTTAACCCCTACATCACGCAAACGCGTCGGAACTCCAACATCACTCATCAGATTTTCTACTTCAACAACAGCCTGCAAAGCAGCTTCTCTTTCTGTTAGATCATTTGTATTGACGCCAAGTGCTTGTGCGATGTCAGCAAATTTACTGAAGTTTGCTATTAAATTAAATTTCATTACATGGGGTAAAATAATGGAATTTGCCACTCCGTGATGGACTGGGAAATGTCCTCCAACTGTGTTTGCAATCGCATGAACTAATCCTAAGCCGGCAATATGGAATCCAGCACCGGCAATACTTGCAGCGATTAATGATTGGTATAAATCATCTGGATTGCCTGCCGTCGCTCCTCTCAAGTGTTTCTGAATCAATCGAATTGCCTGTAAATTCAATCCATCAGTAAAGGGATTCGCATTTTTTGAAACGTATCCTTCGATAGCGTGGGTCAATGCATCAATCCCAGTCGCCGCACAGATAGGTCCTGGTAAATTAGCTACCATTCGCTTATCCAGATATGAAGCAATCGCATATAATCGTTCCGAGGCCACAACTAATTTTGATTTATTTTCTGGATCTGAAATAACAGCCCCCATTGATACTTCACTTCCAGTTCCAACCGTTGTCGGAACGTTAAATTGTGGGATAGGATCTTTTTCGAATTTATCGAATCCGTCATAATCCGTAATTTTCCCACCATTTGTAGCAATTACGCCAACTGCTTTAGCAGTATCAATCGGGCTTCCTCCACCTACCGCAACTAATACATCACATTCATTACTAATAAAGACATTCGTTGCATCTTCTACATTTTTTACAGTCGGGTTGCTAACGACTTCATCAAAAATAATAAATTGGACACCATATTCTGTTAATGAATCAATAATTGGTTCAACTAAGCCATTATTAACAATTCCTTTATCTGTTACAATCAAGGCTTTTTTTCCGTATTCTTTTACATCTCGGCCAATTATTTCAATAACTGTTTCTCCCATTTTCACTTTTACAGGTAATTGATATTTCATGATGTTTCCTCCTCTTTGTAATCGCTTGCTATTTATCATAAAATTGAATTGTGTTTGTTTTTTGTAATGATGAAAAAACTTATTGGAATTTTGGTTCTCTCTTTTCAAGAAATGCCCTCACACCTTCTTGAAGATCTTCCGTCTTAAATATTTTTTCACTTAGTTCTAATGTTTCTTGAATGGCTTCTTCTTGGGATATTTCCAATGAGCTCCGAACAGCCCTTTTAATCACTGTTAAACTATGCTTTGGCCTTTTCGCCCACTTTCCGGCAAGTTCTTTCGCTAATTCTAGAGATTTTCCTCTTTTAGTAATGTAATTTACGAGACCTATTCGATACGCTTCTTCTGCCGTTATCGGATCACCGCTATACATTAACTCTAAAGCCTTAGACATCCCAATCATTCGTGGTGTTCGATAAATTCCACCACTCCCCGGGAAAGCACCTAATTTAATTTCAGGCAAACCTATTTCTGCATTTTCTGCCGCGATGCGAATATCACAAGCTAAACTGATTTCACATCCTCCTCCAAGTGCATAGCCATTTAAAGCAGCAATTACCGGTTTCGAGAACCTTTCTATACTTAACATTGCTTTGTTTTCTTCTTTTAGCTTCTTTTCAACTACTTGATCCCGTACTTCCATAAACTCATTAATATCGGCTCCCGCACAAAATGCTTTTTCTCCTTCGCCAGTAATAATTAAAACACGAACATCATTATCGTATTCAAGTTCACTCATTAAGGAAATAATTTCTTGAGTCATTTTCAAGGTCAATACATTTAAAGGTGGATTATCTATGTATAAAATACCGACCCTATTTGCAAGTTTCTCAAGTCTAACCAATAGATTTTGCCTCCCTTTCATTCGATACAGTAATTTCCCTTTCTATTAACCTATCTATTTCTATATCTGAGTAACCTAAATATTGCAAAATTTCACGTGAGTATTCACCTAATAACGGTGGATGTAGACGATGTTCTGGAGCTTTACCATTATATTTAACTGGATGGTTTACTAACCTAACTTCTCCGGCTATTGGATGCTCAAGGGTGATAATCATTTCATTATGTTTTACTTGTTCGTCATTAATAACCGCATGATAGTCATTAACCGGCGCAAACCATATATCATTCTCCACAAAAAATTCGATCCATTCGTCTGTACTTCTTTCCTTCATAATAGAACTGAATACTCCGTCTATTTGATCACGCTTACTCATTTGATCAGCAGAGGTAAACTTCGCTAATTCCTCCGAGTGCAATATTTGTGATAACTTTTCGACTGGAGTATTTGAGACGGTAATATAGCCATCTCTCGTTTGATAAACACCATATGGAGCTTGGTGAAACCGAGTAGCTAAACCGGAATTACTTCTTTCCCATAACTCACCTTTATTTAAGTGATAGGCCAACGACTCAATTTGCAAATCCAATGCTGCGTTTAACAAATTGCTCTCAACCTTCATACCTTCTCCTGTTCTTTCCCTATTAAATAGAGCGGTTACAACTCCAAACGCTGCAAGAACTGCGCCGTGTTGGTCAACCACCGCTGTCCCCACAGGAGTAGGCGGGTCATTTTTCCTACCAGATAGTGACATTAGTCCACTCATAGATTGTAAAAGCAAATCTTGACCTGGACGCTTATAATATGGTCCCGTCGAACCATAACCTGAACATGAGCAATAGATAATCTTTGGATTCAATTCCTTTAAATGCTCGTATCCCAATCCCAATCGCTCCATTGCTCCTGGGCGGTAGTTTTCTACAACAATATCAGCCTCTTTAACGAGTTGATAGATAATTTCTTTCCCCTCTTCTGAGCGTAGGTCAAGTGCCAAACTCTTTTGATTCCGGTTTGCCAAAAGAAAGAATACACTAACTCCATTCTTATATGCGTCTAATCCAGACCAATACCGTTCATAAGCACCTTTCGTTTGCTCAATTTTAATAACATCCGCGCCAAGATCAGCTAACATTTGAACCGAGGAAGGACCTTGCAAAAAGTGTGTAAAATTTAGAACCTTTATTCCTTTTAGCATTTTTCCTATCTCCTTTTATATTCATTTAAACGATTAGATATCCGACCTGAACATACTAAGATGAAATCTAATCGGAATTTCTCATTAACATTGACCCACATGTTTTTCTAATCACTAATTGAGTTGGCAAAATGACTTCGATTGGACTAGGTGACTTTTTACCTTCTATTCTATCGATTAAAATTTTGGCAGCTTGGTATCCAATTTCATATCTTGGAACACGAACACTTGATAATTGTATAGCTCTTGTTCCTGGAATAAATATGTCATCGTAACCAATTATAGCCAGATCATCTGGAACCTTTAATCCATTGTTTTGAAGGGCGTCTAATATACCGAACGCCACAACATCATTAATGGCAAAGATTGCCGTTGGCCTCTCATTTTTAGGCAGTTTTATAAATTCGGAAGCCATATTATACGCAAGTTCATAATTGCTTCGTGTATTAAATAGAATTGGTTCAACCCCATACTCATTTAAAGCTTTTAAAAACCCATTTTTACGTTCCGTATTTACGATCGACTCATCTATACCTGTAAACATGGCAATTTTATGATGACCTAATGATAGGAGATAACGTGAAGCATCGTAGGCTCCATTCATATTATCTGTCGCAACGGTATCCATCTGCAATCCCGCAATTGATCTGTGAGCAAGCACGATGTGATGCCCTTCTTTTTGTAATTGCTCTAATAATAATTTGTCATGTTTTAATGCACTCGCAACAATGAGTCCATCCACTTTTCCTTCGCGAATGAGAGACGATGCATTATGCATTTTTTCCTCTTGCTCATTCGTATTAACAATAATCAAGGAATATCCGGCTTCTCTTGTTGCATCTTCACTCCCTTTAGATAAATCTGGATAAAATGGATTGGTAATATCCGATAGTATCAACCCTAAAGTTCTACTCGTTTTTGATCTCAACCCCCGAGCAGCCGCATTAGGAACATAATTAAGTTCTTTCACCGCGCGTAAAACGCTTTCCTTTTTTTCAGGACTAACGTATCTTGTATTATTTAACACATATGATACGGTCGCTACGGAAACACCAGCTTTTTTCGCGATATCCTTCATAGTCGTCAATTTTGTCACCTCCCTCTTATCTAATCGTTTAGATATTTATCTTTAAAAAATGCATTTCCAGCTGTTTCATTAGTATTTTTTATCATTTTTATTAATAAACTTACATTATCTTAGATGTTAAGGTCGTTTAAGAATGTATAATATTTAATCGTTTAGATGCGTTAATTAGGATGATAATATAATCTTCTGAAAAAGGCAACATATTTTTTATTTTTTGTAAAACTTATTTTCCTCATATTTAAGAATAGCTTATTCTCATTTTGAGAAGTATGTAGTTTAGTGGGGATAGAATGACCAACATTTTAGATATTCTAATAGTTCCAAGTGCCTTCAACTCTATCCCTCACTATCGATAGTAGGACTTACTTTTTTGAAAGACAAATTAACTTCGTATACTCACTCTAATAAAATCATTTACCATTCAATTCTTCCACTATGCTTCTCCATCAAAGTTTGATTATGTTCATCTTTCCCTTCAAGATTCGCACTTATGAAGATCGGAGGGTTTACCCCACTTTCTGCTAATTGGACAATGACTTCTGCCATCACGGCATTGATAATCGTTGCACCAATGACCGTCGATGTAGGAGAGAACGATCCAACTACTTTTTCATGTGACAAGCAAGCATCGCCAATGTTTGCATGATTGTCTATCACAAGGTCGACAACTTCATGCAAGCACCTTCCTGATGGGTGACGTGAAGGTTGGCTATTTGCGTATGCGATGGAAGTCATTCCTATCACAAAGGCGCCTTTTTCCTTTGCGATTTTCGCTACATCGATCGGTACCGAGTTACGTCCAGATGTTGAAATGACAATCATAACATCATTCTTTTGGATGTCCTGTTCATCCATAAATGATGCTGCGTAATCATTCTTTCGCTCCAATTCAGAGGAGAGCATCGCTCCCTCGTGAAGCATGAGCGGTTCGTAAAGAATTGGCTTTATCGGTACAAGTCCGCCTGCCCGATAAAACACTTCCTCCGCCAGCATATGAGAGTGCCCGCTCCCAAATAACTGAACGATCCCACCGTTTGTAATTGATTGAGTAATGGCCATAGCTGCTTTTTTCATCGTTGCTTGTTCGTGTTTTAATACCGTCTTTAATCGTTCTTCAATTCTATTAAAATAAGAATGAATCATTCTTTCAACCTCCTTACTCATTCATCGGAAAAAGGCTGGGGATTCCAGCCTTCATTCCATTACTTCAACTCCAGTTCCGGTTCCAACTCGGCTTCAAAAATTCTTGGCCATGGAAGTTTAACGTATACATCTTTTAAGGATGTGATCGTCTGATAGAAATCCTTATTTCCCCGTGAACCAATATATACCTTCTTTCCATCAAAATATTCATACCATTTTTCTGTTTCATTTGTTAATTGCTCATCGACAAAGGCATTGACTTGCTCATAATGATTACCTAGATCCCACTCACTTGCGCCAATGCTCGTTATGAAGTTTCTGGCGGCTGGATGGACGATATTTTTATAGCCTTGATCTTTCGCAAAACGATGAAGTAAAAACTCGTAATGTGCCTTTGCTGCTTGTTCGTATACAGGTACACCGAAGCCAGATTTCTGCTTCGTAAATGCGGATCGGGAAGCGGCATGACCGACTGTGATACCAAGTGCATTTCCAGCAGTATTCCAACCACTATATGAAAGCAATTTTGTTAAATCGACTCTCTCAGCAAGTTCGAGGACGAGCGCTTCATCTGCTTTGTTGACGATCAGCACATCTCCGATCGCTACTTGTTTCCCCGCTTCGATGAGCTCCTCTGTTCTCTTCACTAAATGTTCAATATCTGCTTCTCTGTCCTCTGCACGTGCGGAAGGTGTATTGAGCAAAAGATGAATATCGGCATGTTGTTCACTCTCAGCAATTCCACCACCAGCTGCGATGATATGTTTCCTCACATTATAATCAAATGTCGTATCCTCATATGGTGCAATCCAGTCTTTACCATCTATCCCTCCATATTCAATATGAAAAGACGGAGAGGTGCCAAACAAACGATTCACATATCGCGAGACGAGGACAACATCCACTTCATCCGCTCCCGGAAAAACGGCTACTTTCTCCTCTACTCCTTGTTCGTTCACTTTTTCAATGAGTAATTCCCTCTCTGCTCGATGAAGTCCATAAGGTGCGGCATCATCTTGGGATAATATCAAATAATCAATATACCCTTTGTCAACCCAATCGATCATTTGCTTATTGATCGTATGATTTCTAGCTCTGGCCTTTTTATAATCCTCCAAGACCGAAGCCGGGATGATTGATTCTAATTCTTCCAATCTTTCCTTTCCAGGCATACTTAAATTCACAACTTGATCATATAAAATCGCCCATTCACTAATTTGCGAATAGTATTTTACATATTCATCATTAATCGCTGTCACAGCTAATCGTTGAATCGTATCGTATACGTATACTGGTTTATGTGGATACTTCTCCTTCAATTTCTTAATGACTTGAATATCAGCAGTCGCATCCTCTAGTGACTTCGTACCCGTACGCGAGGCAACTAACCCTCCATAGGCAAGCATGCTCGTTGAAATGATAAAGGCATCCGCTTTTTTTCCATTGTCTAAAAGCCATTGACTAATCTTTTCTCCATTACCAGGCTCGGTAAAATGTCCGATCATTTCATTTGGTGGGGTTACGACCTCAATTGCCGCAGCTTTCCCAACTTGCTGAGGAAAATAAAGATTCGCTGGTCGATCATCCAAAGGAACCATGAGGACCGTAGCCAATGGTTTCTTTATCGGGGTCGCCCCTGCCATTCCGGCCGAACTATAAAATAAAAGGAGCGTTAAGCTTACGATTACATACTTTCTCCATCGTTTCATTCCACATCCCCCTCATCGATCTGATTACGATAGACTTATAACACAACGCCACTTTCTACTAATTGCTTTTGCAGCTTGGTGACATCTAGCTGTCTAGGTGTCACTTGATCTTGAATCGCCAGTGCCGCCGCGGTGCCAGCTGCTTGCCCGGTAGCCATACAGCTTGGTGTCAGACGAGTGGTAGCGAGCGCTTCGTGGGTGGTCGAGATACATCTCCCCCCCATGAGCAAATTGTCAATGACTTTCGGTACGAGGCAGCGATAAGGAATGCCATAGCTTCCATCCCCCTCAATATCATTCGCTTGCACACCTTTTCCGGTTGGGTCGTGAATATCAATTGGATAGCCGCTTAACGCAATCGTATCGTCGTACTTTTTTCCGTAAACGGCGTCTTCTAATGTCAATGCATATTCCCCGTTGATTCTCCGTGTTTCCCGAATGCCAATTTGTGCTCCTGCAGCGGAGATTGAAGCTTTTTCGAAGCCTGGAATGTTCGCTTGGAGAAATTCTGCAATCATAAACATCTGTTTTCTGCCTTCCTTCTCCCCCTTTGAAAGATCGAACACATTCGTTCCGTCTAAACCTTGGACTCTCGTGCAATTGACTAATACCTCGTCATCTTCAGGCCCTGCAAAAAATAATACTTGATCGCGATTAATCGGAATGCCCGCTTCGTTCCATTCTTTATAAAATCCCTGAACTCCTGTCAATGGGATTTCATCCAATTCATCGATTGGTGTTTTTCGATAAAAATTATCGGGATTTGCTTTCATTTCTTCCTTTATTTTTTGTAAATCTACCCCTCGCATTCTAAATTTCATTGTCATTGGCTGTGTTTGCTGATCACTGTCACGCCCTTGCAAACATGGCGCACCAGATAAATACGCTACATCGGCATCACCTGATGTATCAACAAATTGCTTTCCAAATACACGAATCGCACCAGATTTCGTTGTTAAATGAATGGAGCAAATCTTATTTTCTTCTACTTCCACTTGATCGACAAAACTATGAACTAATACATCGGCTCCGGCTTCTTCCAACATATCAAGAGCGACAAGCTTATATTTTTCAGGATGATAGGGCGTAACGGAGTATGTGAATCCAACCGTATCACGCAAATGCCCTGGAGAACCATCAACCGTCATTAATCGCTCAACAATTTCTTGGGCAATCCCTTTAATTACCTGATTTCCGCTGTTTGTATGGAAGGTCATCCATGGATAGACAAGAGCGGCGGTGGACATTCCTCCTAAAAATCCATAGCGCTCAACGAGCAACGTCTTCACACCAGCCCTAGCTGCAGCAATCGCTGCATTAATGCCTGCCGGTCCTCCTCCGACAACGACCACATCATAAGTTAATTCTCTTTTCAAAATAAACACGTCCCTTTCCAAAGATTTACTTGCTGCCAGTCATTGCAATCCCTTCGATAAATTGCTTTTGAGCAAAGAAAAATACGATTAGCAATGGTACCGTAGCCATTACTGAGGCACTCATTAATAACTCCCATCTCGTTCCCACTTCATCCGTAAACAAGGCCAATGCTACGGGCAAAGTCATAAGCTCCTTGGAATTAATGTAAATGAGCGGCTCATAAAATTCATTCCAGCTCGTTAAAAAGGTAAAGATCGTTAACGTTGCAATCGCTGGTTTAGCCAAAGGGAGCATAATATTCCAATAGATTCGAATATACGAGCAGCCATCTAATTTCGCCGCTTCCTCCAATTCTTTAGGCACAACCAGGAAAAACTGTCTCATCACAAAAACGCCGAAAACGCCCGCTGGTCCCAAAATCGGAATCGCAATTAACGGAACATGCGTATTAATTAATCCTAAATCCCTCATAAATAAAAATAACGGGATCGTAATCACTTCAACTGGAATCATCATCGTACTTAATAAGCAGAGAAACATAATCGAACTGCCACGAAATTTCAATCTCGCAAACGCATAGCCAGCGAGCGATCCTAAAAAGATCGTCCCAACTGTGACTAAAGCTGCGATATATAAGCTATTAAAATAAAAGAGATGAAATGGAGTGGACGTTAGCACATCGATATAATTTTCCCAGCGAAAAGGACTAGGAATGAACTGAAAACTAAAGATTTTTGTTGAATCCTTGAAGGATGTATTGATCATCCATAAGAATGGTACGATCATTACGAGAGAAATCGTCGTCAAAACACCATAAAAAGAAATACGTGAAATAAGACCATTCTTCATCTTATTGTTCATGAAACACCCACCTTTTTCTGCCCCACCACTGAATCAAAGTGAAAAATAAAATAATAATAAAGAGGACAATTGCAACTGCCGAGGCATATCCAAACTCATAGAGCTTAAATGCACTTTCCCAAATATAGTAGACGAGTACTTTCGTGTGATTTCCTGGCCCGCCGTTTGTCATGACGTATATTTGTCCAAATACCTTCATCGACCCAATCACTGTTAATATGATTGTTAGAAAAATTGTCGGTGTAATCATTGGTAATGTAATATGCCGAAAACGATTCCATTTATTTGCCCCATCCAAATAAGATGCCTCATAAAGATTTTTATCGACTTGTTGCAATGCGGCTAAAAACAAAACCATATTTAATCCAACGTTTTTAATCGCACTAACAAAAATCACTGCCCCCATAGCAAGGTTAGGATTGTATAGCCAAGCTGGCCCCTCAATCCCGAATACTCCAAGCACTTGATTAATGAATCCCTCATCTGTTCCAAACATATATTTCCAAATAATCGACCAAACGACAATCGAGGTCATAACAGGAATGAAAATCGCTGTACGAAATATCCCCATTCCTGGTAAATTACGCTGTAATAACATAGCAAGCCATAAAGCAAGAATGATATTAATCGGAACAAGCCCCGCTGAAAAAAGAAATGTATTTTTCAAGACGATGAAAAACTCTGGATCATTAACCATTTGCTGATAATTGGCCGTTCCAATAAAATTCGGGTCACCTAGCAACTGCCAGTCTGTTAAACTCATATAAATCGAATACACTAACGGAAATAACATGACGAGCAAAAAGCCACCCATCATCGGACTAACAAAAAGATACCCGTAAAAGGCTTCACTGCCTACAAATTTCCGTCTTTTTTTCAGCGCTGCTAGAGGTCTGTCTGTCTTTACATTCGTATCCAAAATTAGTACCTCCCTTACAGCTTTTCGATTTCATTTTTAAAAGCGAATACGGTTTGTTCTATACTTTCCTTCGTTTGTCCAACGACGACAGCTCCTAACATAACGGACTTTACTCCGGCTTGATATAAAAGAGGAATGTCCGCCGCAATAAGTCGGCGCTGCGATGGAATAATGATTGGAACATCTGTGCTTTGAACGATCTGACGGTAAGTAAGGACATCCTTAAACGTAAGCGGACTCCCATACTCTTTTGCGGGAATAATCGATGCTTCAATCGCAGCAATTCCCAAATCTTTTACTTTTCGTATGCAATCAAGCGAATCATTCCCTGTAATCGCAAATGTTTTTTCGAACGTATCCAAATCCAACAGCCATGATGGCATATGATGGGCATAGATTGAAAAATAATCGAACCCAAAGTCAGCGAGCTTTTCTAATTGATTTCTTTCAATCGCTTCAAACGAGCCGCCTGGAACGATTCCTAATGGACCCGAAAATCGCTCCCTAATTTCACGAAATTCATTTTCATAGACATTCGCATCTCCAAACGAGTTACCTGAAGCCCAGTGATCGACATTTACATGCATTTTTATGACATCAGCCCCGGCGTCCATTGCTGCCCTAGCTAATTCTGGTTCATTTTTAGGGATACTAATGGCTAACGTCATTTTTTTCTCATCCAATAACTTCTTTAACGACAAACCTCTCACCTCTTTATTAAGAAAAGACGGTTAAGCTTAACCGTCTCTTCCTATTCACTTTAATAACGGATTGATTTTGCTTTCCATCCCTTCAAGGATTTCCTCTGGTTCTTTTAATTCCCCAAATAATTCATCGAAGCCGAATTGGATTGCATTATCGATTTTTTGCCAGTTCATATGGCCAGCCTGCAGGCGTGCATTATCCATTTCGTCCAATACTGCTGTTTGAATGCTTTCTCTAGGTGGATTATTCGGTTGATTAATAAATTCATCTGATGCGAGTACGGATTCACGAGGCGGAACAAAGAACGTTGATGTCGCGGTTATTCCTTCCTGACTCGTAAAGAATTTTAATAGCTCCTCCGCCTCCTCTGGATGCTTCGAATCCTTAAAGATCGAGTATCCTGCTTGCCCTAACATTGGATATCTTCCCTCAGGTCCTTCTGGAAGCGGGGCAATATCAAACTTGAAATCTTCAATTTCTCGCGCTCTTGAAACATAGCTATACACGTCAAAAAACATACCAATTTTCCCAGATTCAAAGCTTACTTGCTCCCCAGCTTTTGGATGGGATTTGTCTGCAAACATCATTCGGTCAAGCAGTTTTAATGTCTCGACACCTTGTGGGGAATTCCATGTAAACTCCGTTTGCTCCTCATTGAATAAATCTCCACCATATCCCCACGTATGTGATAATAATGAAATCCACGTATTCCAGTCACGGAAGAAATTAGCGCCATACACACCTTGACCTGAAATCGCTTTGGCTGATTTTTCAAACTGCTCCCAGTTCCAAGTGCCAGCAGCTACATGCTCATTTGGCGTTTGCTCACCAGCGTTCACAAATAAATCTTCGTTATAGAATAACACCGTTGGCGGAGTCGAAAATGGAATTCCGTATAAATGATCGTCCTTTTGGAACAGCTCTAATGTAGATGGGAAAAAGTCATCCATATTATAATCGCTGTCCTCTTTAAAAGATGATACATCTGCCAAAATATCATTTTCCATAAACTGTGGAACCATCCGCTCAGCAACCCATCCGACATCCGGAAGTTCCTTGCCGGCAGCTAATACCGTGATTTTTTGTTGATAATCTGGAAATGGCACACTTTCCATCTTCACCTTAATATGCGGATGCTGTTCAGTAAATTTTTGAATCAAACCGTTATATACTTCTTGATGTGCTTCATTTCCCCACATCATAAACGTCAATTCAACGTCTTTTTTCGTTGCTCCTTCTTTATCTCCTTCGCTGGTTCCCGCCTTATTGCTACATGCCGTTGTAAAAATTAATAGCATCATCGCCACAAATAGTACGAACCTCTTTTTCATCTTTTCCCCTCCCCTTTGAAGAGATTATATAATGATATCGCTTTCAATAAATATCCTCTGAGTAAAAGAAAAGGTTCGTCAAACATAGATTTTTTCATTATTAGGAAAAATTGCGATACTGAACCGGCGTCTTACCGACCTCCTGTTTAAAGACGGTCATAAAATGCTTTGGGCTTTTATAGCCTGCTAAATGAGCAACCTCGTATACTTTTAACTGCGTCTGCTTCAATAAATCCTTTGCTCTTTCCAATCGTTTCTCTGTGATGTATTCCGTAAAAGATTGATTAAGCTCAGATTTAAATAATTGACCGATGTATTGTGGGTGAAGATCAACATGCTCTGCAATCTGCTTTAATGTGATTTCCTTACTTAGATGATCTTGAATATACTGCAATATGTTTTGAAATTGCCTCGACGATGTTGGATTCTCTACTTCTATATCAGTCGTACCAAAAATTCGTGAAAGTACTTCCGAAAGCTCTGTTCGATTCACTGGTTTAAGCAAATATTCAGAAATTCCATGTCTTAATGCCGTTCTTGCATATTCAAAATCATTGTATCCACTTAAAATAATAATCGGTATTTGCTTTGACACCTGCTTGACCTTCGAAATAAAAGTTAGCCCATCCATACCACCCATCCGGATATCTGTAATGATCAAATTTGGCAGCTCATCCCTTACATAAAGCAAGCCCTCTTCACCACTTTTCGCCTCCACGACTCGAAACCCACCTAATACATCTTCCAAAAGGACCTTTAGCCCTTGTCGAATGATCTTCTCATCTTCTACGACTAATACTTGCTTCAATCGATTCTTCCCCCTTTTGCTTCCTCGGTAATTTCAATGTAACAGTAAAGCCTTTCCCCTTTTCACTTTGCAGCTCCATCCCATAATGACAGCCGTATAAAAATTGAATTCGTTCATTAATGTTGACGAAAGCAATTCCATTTTGACTTTCAGAAGGTATTCGTTCCATCGTCTGTATACATTCTTTTAGCTCCTCAAGCTTTTCTTTGACTACTCCTTTTCCATTATCAGAAATAAGGATGTGCATTTCTCCCTCACGTTCCTTCACACGCAAATAAATTTTGCCGCCCTGTCCAGAGAGGCCATGAATGATCGCATTTTCAACTAATGGCTGTAAAATCATTTTTGGAATCGATACACGAAGCAAATGAGGATCAATCTCTTCTTCAAACTGTAAACTGTCTCCCATTCTCATTTGTTGAATCATAATATAGGAACGAATAAATGATAGCTCTTCTTCTAATGTTACGATTTTCGTTGATTGATCGATCGTATACCTTAATAGTTTGCCTAGTGAGCTCACCATATCTGATACATCCAGGTTCCCTCTCGTAATCGCAAGCATATTAATCGATTCCAACGTATTATAAAGAAAATGCGGGTTCATTTGACTTTGTAGCGCCCTAATTTCAGCATCCTTTTCACGTAAGCTCGTCTCATATACTTCAATGACAAGTCTTTCAATTTCGTCAACCATATGATTGAACCCTTCGCTTAGTTGACCGATTTCATCATGATAATGATTTTTTACCCTTTTTGATAAATGCCCTTTTTGAACGTCCGCCATCGCCCTTTGTAAACGATGAATCGAACTAACTAACGGTTTGGATAAAATAAAACCTAAAATGAAAGAAATCAATATCCCGAGTAAAACGACGAATAAAAGTAAAAGCCGTAATTGAATCACTTCACTTAAAATTGCATCAAACGGTGTTAACATAATCACTTTTGCTCCAGAGTAATCAGATGCATGATGAGTCATCATGTACGATTTACGATCATTCGTCATCGTTAAATCTGACCGATCCTCCATATTGGCAAGTTGAGGCATAATCGCTTGAAATAACCGCGTTTCATACATCTTTGGATAAATAAGCCGATTATTTTCGTCTAAAATAAAAATATTATTCTCTGTACTAATAAATCCATCAAATAGCTCCTGTTTTATATCAATTTTTATAATCCCAAGATGCTTATTCGTAGATGGTTCCCGAATTAATCTTGCTACGGAAAACACTTCGGTATCCTTATTCAAATAATAGTTCGCTTTATGAAGGGGCAGCAGCACCCATTCCCCATCAGCCTGTTTAATTTGCGATATTTCTTGATTATTTAAATCAAGAAGCTTTAACCAAACGGTATTTGAGTCCAAATTACTAAAAATCGTCCCATCATTTGCCATCATATGTATTCCTTTAATTTCATTACGTCCATGAATCAAACTAGAAATATAGCGCCACATCTCAATCCTTTCCTCAGCAGGTGGATAAATAGTAGAATCAGCAGAGTCTTGATGCTTGTTTAAAATACTTAATACTTTTTCATCGTATAATGGCGAAAGTGAAATGATTTGCATTTCCTTTAAGTAACGATCAAAGTTATGGCTGATCTGATCCACAAGTTGAATCTGATAATCTTTTGCTTCCCGTTGGCTGGCACCAGCAAAATGATAGTAGGTAATACCGCCAAGGATGAGTGCGGTCAATACAATGAGAAGCAAGAAGACAAATATAAGCTTAAAACGGTATGGCAAGGATAAAAGTTTGGATTGTACATTCCGTATGTTCATTGGCATTCCCCCTTTCTCTAATACTCTCATTTTCAGTCCCCTTCTAAAAAATATCATAGAGCGCTTTCATTTATCCATGAAAAATGTTCTATGATGTTTCATAATTAGTACTTTAGTATTTTCCCAACACGATGTATGCAAAGTTCCTCGCATTTTGCCATACATTCTAACATATGTATTAGTTTCTCATTGAGAAGTATACGATATTCCCCCTGCTTATTAATGTTTTTTAGCGAGAAATTTATTTATTTAAAACTAGCTTAACTAATTCGAATGACATATACCATCTTATTTTTCCATGTATCTTTCGGCCTTCAAACGAACAAAAACCACAGGTCTTTTCTATCATTCAGGCGATTTTAACCCAACCACTTATTCGAAAATGCTACAATTTTTCATAGATTACGTTAAATGAGTGAAAGGAGCATATATGAAAATAAGAAATTTGTTTTTATGTTTATCTATTTTCTTCATTCTGGCCGGTTGCGGTGGAAAAGAAACAGCAGATGAGAAAGGAACTCTTTCAAATGAAGCGATTGAACTTGCTGAATCAAAAGAAACTAATACGGAGCAACAGGATGAAATGATAGATGATGAGGATATGATAAAGGATGAAGAAAAAGATAGTGAAGAAGTGGTCGTTCAACCATTACCGCAAACTCTCGCTGAATTAGCAGAGCGTCTTCCAGGAAAAACGGAGTATGTTGGGATTCTTAGAGAAGAAGAACAAAAGGAAATGGATGAACTGACGAAACATTTACCCGATATTTCTGGCGAACCTTCCAAGCAACAATTAGATGCTTATTACAGTGAGTTACTGGCTATTTTCCAACAAGATTTTCATGGTCCCGAGGAGCTAATTGCTTCATTGAGATTTCAAGCGATTGGTAGCCCGGACATTGACAATCCCCGTATGCAATTTAAAGAAAATCTTAATGTACTCGTTTTGCTTGACGCATCGGGAAGCATGAATGCGAATCTTGGCGGCCAAACACAAATGGAAGCTGCCAAGACAGCAATTACCAACTTTATGAAAGAATTACCGATAGATACGAATGTTGGGCTACGAATATACGGACATGAAGGAACTGGCAGCGATGCCGATAAACAATTATCATGTTCGAGCAGTGAACTCGTTTATCCGCTAACCCCCTACACTCAAGCGGACTTTCAAGCGGCCTTGGATAAAATAAAACCGGCAGGTTGGACACCGATTCAGCTTGCTTTAAATGAGGCTGAAAAAGATCTAGCCCCATTTAAAGGTGAAGAAAATACAAATATCGTCTACCTCGTTAGTGACGGGATTTCCACTTGCGACGATGATCCAGTCACAGCCGCTAAATCCCTTTACAATTCAGATATTACTCCGATCGTAAATGTAATTGGTTTTAATATTGATCATGAAGGGCAGAAACAATTGAAAGAAGTGGCAAAAGCAACGGAAGGATCTTATCGGGATGTACAAAATGCTGAAACTCTCCAAGATGAGTTGAATCAAGCGAGCGAAGTCGCTAAAAAGTGGGAAGACTGGAAAAAGAAGCAGGGTGTTAGTTTAGAACATGATCGGATTCGCAATTGGCTTGCCATTTTCGGTTATGATACGGATGAAGAAAGAAAATGGATCGATGAACGTCAACAAGTCGGATTCGCCTTGCAATATTTACAGCAAGATAAAAAATTAATGTCTCAGGAAAGCCGTCAGTATTTAGCCAATAAAAATCGCGAATACCACGACTGGATTGAAGCAGAATATAAAAAGCTAAAAGCCGAGTTGCATGCACTCAATGATGGACAAATCAATGATGCGATCCAAATGCTTGAAGAAAAATACCGAGATAACGCACCAGAATAGATGGGGCTGTCCAATAAGTCCTTAAAATGAGACAGGTGGAAAAAAACAAAACTGAAAAATTCCTCCTAATTCAGGATCTATTCATACTATTGATTTCCGCTCCAGGCGGACGCTTACCGCTCCAATCAACGGAACCTGCCAAAAATTAACATTCAGGCTAATGGAGACAGGATTAAAAAAGGGATAATTATTGTATACATTTTAAATGGGTATATACTATGATTCAAAAACTACAATCAATGATTCTCAGTCCCTATATGGCGATTTATGATTTAGTTTATTCAAGAGATCATCTGTTACGTAATATTAACGATTTGGTCAACTTCTTCTATTTTCACTGATTGAAGATTCCAGCATTCTAGTTGGTTGTTGCTTGCAGTGCAGGCGCCGACTCTTGCGGGAATGACATGAGCCTTGAGATCCCGCAAGGCGCAGCGACTGAGGAGGCTCAAGCCATGCCCCACGGAAAGCGTGCGCCGGAACGGAAAGCAACAGACCGGTGACATCGTTCGAGTTTTTCGTTGATGTAATCTTTCTTTATATCCTTTTTTTGATCTTCCATCAAATTTTTTAAAAAGCAAATGGGGAAAAACGATGCGTTTTTCCCCATTTGCTTTTTAAGCACGATTCAATTAGTCCCTATTCCTTTATTCTTTTCATCTTGGTTCAATGATGAGCTTAATCGCCGTTCGTTCCTGACCGTCGATTAAAATATCTGTAAATGCAGGGATACAAATTAAATCAACACCGCCAGGGGCGACAAAGCCTCTTGCAATCGCGACTGCTTTTACTGCTTGATTTAATGCTCCTGCCCCGATCGCTTGAATCTCTGCGTTGCCTCTTTCACGGAGAACTCCTGCCAGCGCGCCCGCTACGGAATTAGGATTGGACTTTGCTGAAACTTTTAATATTTCCATTTCATGTTCCTCCTTGTCATTTCCCCATAGCGATTGCCTTCATCAGCTACAATCGCGTGAAAACCTTCCATTGCTACTATATTCAGGAGGAATATGAACTATTCCGGTTTGTCCGCAGGAGTGAAGAAATCGTTTTTTTATTATTCAAAAAATGGGTGATCATCGTTGATGACGATCGTTTCAATTGATGACGCTTTGCCAGATTGGTTATCCACACGAATCAAGCAAGCACATAATTGTTTTCTTCCTGCTTTTGGCACTTCAAATCGGACAGGAAGTGCTGTTAAAAAGCGCTGAAGCACTGCGTTTCTTTCCATTCCAAGAATCGCATCATACGGACCCGTCATGCCGACGTCTGTCATGTAGGCCGTTCCGTTCGGTAAAATGCGCTGATCCGCTGTCGGTACATGTGTGTGTGTACCGATCACCGCTGTCACTCTTCCATCTAAGTACCAGCCCATCGCCTGCATCTCACTCGTTGCTTCCGCATGAAAATCAACAAAAATGATATTCGTTCGTTTCTTCGCTTGTTCAATGAGCTGATCGGCTTTTTTAAACGGACAATCGAGCGGTGGCATGAATGTTCTGCCTTGTAAATTAATGACCGCTGCTTCGATTTCGTTTATTTTAATAAAAACCAAGCCTGTACCTGGCGTATCTTCAGGGAAATTAGCGGGTCTTACTAAATATTTCGCTTGATCAATAAACTCAAAAATTCCTTTATTATCCCATGCATGATTTCCAAGGGTAATCGCATTCGCACCGGCTTCTAAAAATTGTTTATAAATCGCTTCTGTGATCCCTCTGCCGCCAGCCGCATTTTCACCGTTAATGATCGTTAATTGCGGACGATATTTTCTTTTTAATTTTGGTACATATTCTTTAATCATTTCTCTTCCAGGTGAGCCAACGACATCACCAACAAATAAAATATCCATGGAAAATCCTTTCCGTTCAACATTAGTTTTTTCATCTTATTTTACCGCAGAAAAAAGCGGTGCACAATGCACACCGCTTTATTTTGCGTATTCGACTGCTCTCGTTTCACGAATAACCGTCACTTTAATATGTCCTGGATAGTCAAGATCGTCCTCAATCCGTTTACGAATATCACGCGCAAGTCGATGAGCTTCCAAATCATTGATTTGCTCAGGCTTCACAATGATTCGTACTTCTCTTCCTGCTTGGATTGCAAATGACTTCTCAACTCCGTCATAGGACTCAGAAATCTCCTCGAGCTTCTCTAGACGACGAATATAGTTTTCGAGTGTTTCACTTCTTGCACCTGGTCGCGCCGCTGAGAGAGCATCGGCAGCTGCCACAAGGACCGAGATAATCGATGTCGGTTCTGTATCGCCATGATGTGATGCAATACTATTAATAACAACTGGGTGTTCTTTGTACTTAACCCCTAGTTCGATTCCGATCTCTACATGACTACCTTCCACTTCATGGTCAATCGCTTTTCCGATATCATGAAGAAGTCCTGCGCGCCGTGCAAGTGTTTCATCCTCGCCAAGCTCCGCTGCGAGCAATCCGGATAAATAAGCAACTTCAATGGAGTGCTTTAATACATTTTGACCGTAGCTTGTCCGGTATTTCAAGCGACCGAGAATTTTAATTAAGTCAGGGTGTAACCCATGAACCCCCACTTCGAAAGTTGTCTGCTCCCCAACTTCACGAATATGCTCGTCTACTTCTCGTCTTGCTTTGTCCACCATCTCTTCAATACGAGCCGGATGAATCCGACCGTCTTGAACGAGCTTATCAAGCGCAATTCTCGCTGTTTCCCGCCTAATTGGATCAAAGCCTGAAAGAATCACTGCCTCTGGAGTGTCATCAATAATTAGATCAATACCAGTAAGTGTTTCAAGTGTACGGATATTTCGGCCTTCACGTCCGATAATCCGTCCCTTCATCTCATCATTTGGCAAGTTTACAACAGATACGGTTGTTTCTGCTACATGTTCAGCTGCACAACGCTGGATCGCAAGCGATAAAATGTTTTTTGCTTTTTTATCCGCTTCTTCTTTTGCCCGCGTTTCACTTTCCTTAATCATTAAGGCTGTATCATGAGCAAGCTCTTTTTCTACGCTAGCAAGAATGATGGATTTCGCTTCATCCTTTGTTAAACTTGAAATACGTTCCAATTCAGTCTGCTGTTTACGGATTAATTCCTCCACTCTGCTTTCCATCTCTTCAATATGTTGTTGTCTTTCATTAAGAGATTCCTCTTTCTTTTCAAGAGTATTTTCGCGCTTGTCAAGCGTGTCATCTTTCCTGTCGAGGTTCTCCTCCTTTTGCAATAAGCGATTTTCCTGTTTTTGCAGCTCATTTCTTCTTTCACGAAGCTCGCGTTCAGTTTCAATTCGAAGTTTGTGATTTTCATCTTTTGCTTCTAACAGGGCTTCTTTCTTCAAAGCATCCGCTTCTCGTACCGCATCTTCAATAATCTGTTCAGCGGACATTTTCGCACCTGTGATTTTTGCTTCAGCAATTTTCTTGTAAATGAAATAGCCAACAACTACACCGGCGATTAGGGCAAGCAAAATGGAGATGATGTCAATGGCATCCATACTTTCACCCCCTCTTGCTTTCAACTTGTATCATGCTTCTAACATGTCGGCTAGTACATTGTTGTAATATACAGAGCCAAGCTCAATTATTCATGCTAAAAAAATGGAAAATATACATGTTAATTTTATAGTTGTAGGGATTTATTGTCAAGGGAATAACCTTTTTCTTATAGAGAAAACAACCTTTTATCAGTGGAGAATGGAAAATACCTCATTTGATAAAAAAAGATTCTGTAAATTAGACAAAAATCGAACATCATTATAATATGAAAAAGGTTCAAATCGTTACGATTTGAACCTACTTTTCATCTGATTCTTTTACACTTACTCTTCTAATAAGGATAACTCTTCTTGTTCCTCGTCTTCTTGAGCAAACTGTTCTTCATCCAATCCGTAATGGGCACGAATTTTAACCATAATATCGTGTTTAACATCGGGATTTTCCTTTAAGAAAATTTTGGCGTTTTCTCGACCTTGACCAAGGCGTTCTTCATTATACGCATACCACGATCCGCTTTTTTGAACGATGTCAAGTTCGGAGCCTATATCAATAATTTCTCCTTCACGAGAAATTCCTTCTCCATACATAATATCAACTTCCGCTACACGGAATGGTGGAGCGACTTTATTTTTCACAACTTTTATTTTCGTTTTATTTCCGACAATGTCTTGGCCTTGCTTCAATTGCTCGGCACGACGAACTTCAAGGCGAACGGAAGAGTAGAACTTCAGCGCACGTCCTCCTGGTGTTGTCTCAGGATTTCCAAACATAACTCCAACTTTCTCACGAATTTGGTTAATGAAAATAGCAATTGTGTTTGATTTGTTAATAGCACCTGATAGTTTACGAAGAGCTTGTGACATCAGTCGCGCTTGAAGCCCGACGTGAGCGTCACCCATTTCCCCCTCAATTTCCGCTTTAGGAACGAGTGCGGCAACTGAGTCAATAACAATGATTTCAATTGCTCCGCTTCGTACTAACGCCTCAGCGATTTCAAGCGCCTGCTCACCCGTATCGGGCTGAGAAAGGAGAAGCTCATCAATATTTACTCCTAATTTTTGAGCATACACAGGATCAAGCGCATGTTCGGCATCGATAAACGCCGCTGTACCGCCATTTGCTTGTACTTCCGCGATTGCATGAAGTGCAACTGTCGTCTTACCCGATGACTCTGGGCCGTAAATTTCGATGACCCTTCCACGTGGATATCCACCTACTCCAAGGGCAACATCCAATGCAATCGAACCACTTGGAATTGTTGAAATTCTGCGATCCGTTTGTTCACCTAACTTCATAACGGAACCTTTACCAAACTGCTTTTCTATTTGTTTTAACGCCATATCTAATGCTGCTTGACGATCACTCACAATTTTTCCTCCTTCAATAAAGTTATCACTATAAAAACTAACTGATTTTGCACTCACATAAGTTGTCTCATTACAAAACCTATCTTTATTATACCGTTATTCATCGATATTGCAAGCAAAAAGCGAACGTTTATTCGTTTTATTTCCAAAAAATAAGACTAGTATATTTTCACTTTTATTACAAAAAAATAGAGAGCCATCGGCACTCTATTTGTATTGTTTGTAAGTTGTTTAGCTATTGAAATACGAGACGGCCGCCGCTATAAAGAAATTCACATGGCGGTAAACGTGAGACCCCATAGGAGCTCATTTAAAGGAACGAAGCCTAAACGTGTAGCCGACAGCTTCGTAGCCAACATCCTGTTGGCCCGAGACTCACGTGCCCCCGAAAAGCGTCCGCCTGGAACGGAAATCAACGGTGTTTACTTCCCAGATTCGATTTATTTCAACTTATATAGACCTTGTACCTTGATGAAAATAAAGATACCATCGTGTATGTTCATAACGCCAAATAGAACTTCTTAATGATTTGGAGCCATTAGATTTTGATTCTGTATGATACGTTACATGGGCACTGTGCTGTGATAATGATTTTACATGGAAACTCGTAATAATATAAGGATTTTCAACTTTTCCCTCATCGTCTATGAGACTTAATTGTGCGTTCTTATCATATACTTTACCCGATGTTCCAAATTCACAAAATTCCTCTGACAATATCGTTTTATAATCCTTTAGTCGAGCATGCATCAACTGTTTTTCTAATGTTAAAAGCGTGGCTTCCAACTCTCTCAATAATTTCACCCGCGCAACCGTGATATTGATCATATAAAAGCATCGATTAAACCGATAATCTATTTATCAAGTAATTCCTGTAATAAAAAATGGCAACCGTATTTAACAGAACGTTTTCTATTTCCATTTCTAGCTCCTGCAAGCTTTAATAAACGAGCTTTAGCGGGCTCGCCTTTAAAGGAGATACCGATCCAAACTGTTCCGGCTGGTTGGCCTTCAAGCGGATCTGGTCCAGCCGCACCTGTAAAGCTAATGCCGATATCTGTTCCAAGCTTCTTTCGAATATTTTCTGCCAGTTCAAGCGCACATTGCTCGCTGACAACTCCGTGAGTTTCAATCGTTTCTTTTTTTACATCGCACAATTCTATTTTTGAATGATTTGAATAGCAAACGACACCACCGATAAGCATCGTGCTTACACCGGTAACAGCTGTCATTTCCGATTGAAACAAACCTCCGGTAAGGCTTTCAGCAGCTGCAACCGTTAGCTTTCTTGCCTCTAATATTTTTAATAGCTCTTTCATTAGCGATGTGTCATTATATCCATAGAAAAATTGACCGACTCTTTCATTGATCTTCTTTTCTACTTCTTTAATCATTTCGAGGGCTGCTTCTTTATTTTCGTGCCGAGCAGTAATTCGTAGTGTCACCTCTCCGTCTTCCGCTAATGGGGCCACCGTCGGATTAGACTGTTCTTCTAGAATATCTATGATGACCTCTTCTAGTTGTGCTTCACCAATTCCAAAATAGCGCAGGACGAGCGATTCGATTCTTTCAGTACTTTCCATTTCGTTCATAATCGCTGCACGGCCATATTTTCGGAACATCGGCTGCATTTCATGCGGAGGTCCGGGGAGCAACATAAAATATGTATTCTCTGTGGATATAAACATTCCTGGTGCCATTCCGTGCTCATTTGGTAACACTTTGGACCCTTCCACGACAAGTGCTTGTTTTTTATTATTTTCGGTCATTTCACGTCCAGTTTTTGTAAAATAATCTAATATCGTTTTTAAAGCAAGTTCGTCAGCAACAAGCGTTTTTCCAACATGTATAGCAATCGTTTCCTTCGTTAAATCATCTTTCGTTGGCCCTAGTCCACCGGTAAAAATGATTAAATCAGCACGTTCTTCCGCTTGACAGATCGCCTTTTCTAATCGTTCCGGATTATCGCCAACGACTGTATGATGATATACATTTACTCCAATTTCAGCGAGTCGCGCCGAAAGATATTGTGCATTTGTATTGGCAATTTGCCCTAATAAAAGTTCTGTTCCAACCGCAATAATTTCAGCATTCATCATGACAAGTCCTTTCGCTATTTACTTTGAGTTCTTAAACACATCTCGATTTTTATGGAAATATTCATAGCCAGACCAAACTGTAAAGATCATTGCAACCCAAAGAGCGATCATCGCAAATGGGAAGCCAATTGCCTCAAAGGGCGCATTTTTAAGGAGTAATGCCGCAATCGCGATGATTTGTGCCCACGTTTTAATTTTGCCAAGCATATTTGCTGCAACGACTTCTCCTGTCCCTGCCAAAATCAGCCGTAATCCGGTAACAGCAAACTCTCGGCTAATAATGATGATCACGATCCAAGATGGAGCAAGCTGCATTTCGACAAGAACAATTAATGCAGCTGATACGAGTAATTTATCGGCTAATGGGTCAAGAAACTTTCCTAAATCGGTCACTAGTTGATATTTTCTAGCAAAATATCCATCAACCCAATCTGTAACTGAAGCAAAAATAAAGATTAACGCCCCAATAAAATGAGCGACGTCCATATCCGTACCTAAAAATTGAAAGCTTCCCCAACCAAATGGTGCAAGCATCATGATTAAAAATACAGGTATGAGTAAAATGCGTGATACAGTAATTTTATTTGGTAGATTCATCGTTCTTCCTCCTGAAAAAATAACCGCCGACAAGCGGCGGAAGTCAATCAAATTATTCCTCAGTTTGCAACATGATTTTAACATACTGCGTAATGTTTTGCTGTGGAGCAAGCTCATATTCCAAGCGTTCGCCATTGATATAAATTTCGGCATCCGGTGCCTTGCCAATGGTTATATACGTTTCTGATTGTCCAGTCAGATCAACCGATTCTGTTTCTCCATTTTTCAATTCTCTGGAAAAAACACTCTGATTATTCTCGTTTTTTATCTCGAACCACGAGTTTCCAGGGTCTGTCGCCTTTACTTCAATGACAAATTCCTGCGCTTGAGCAAGTGAGTAGGTCGTCACATTACCAGCAACACTCTCTGCTTTTAACACTTGTGCTGGTGGCTCAGGCTGCTCATCCGTCTGTTCGTCTTCTGTGTCAGCATTTTCATTCATCTCATCTTCATTGCTTTTGGCTGGATCTTCTTTTTGCTGAGCAGCCTCATTTGATTCCGTAATATTGACGGGGTCTTTTCCTTGATTTGTTCCCGTCTTATTACTGAAATTATAGTTTTTTATAACGATAAAATAAATGAAAACAATGAGTGCTAAAATAGCAATTCCGAAAATAATTTTCGGGAAAAGTTCAACGAGCTTTGAATAATTTGTACTAACAGAACTGCGTGATTGCACACGAGAAAGCTGCTCGGGCAGATCATCCTCATATGCGGGCGGAATATCACTTTTAAATTCATCAAATAATTCTTCGGGATTTAATCCAACTGCTTCCGCATATTGCTTAATAAAAGCACGCGCATAAAACTTACCCGGCATAATCGAATAGTTTCCTTCTTCGATTCCGATTAAATATTTCTTTTGTATTCTTGTCATCCGCTGAAGCTCATCCAAGGAAAGGTTTTTCTCTTCCCTCCTTGCTCGCAGTCGGCTTCCTAGCTCCGTCAATGAACACACACCTTCCCTTCCTAAAAATCAAAACCAAATCCTGGTTCACTAAATTGATTCTGTTCTACAATTTCATATGTAATTTCTTCTTCCGGACTATTGCGAAGCTCGATAATATAATCGAAATCTTCGATTGAATATTCCGAGTGCTCAACAAAAATATCTGGATGTTCAATCACTTTTACCGCAGGCAATCGCATAATTTCCCTCACAAGTTGCCAATGCTGTTCATCAGCGCGATGCCTTGACACAATTCCATCGATAATAAAAATGTTTTCGGAACTATATTCATCACGAATCAACTGCTTACGAATCGTTTGTTTTAATAAAGTCGATGATACAAATAACCATTTCTTATTCGCACAGACGCTAGCCGCAACGACTGATTCTGTTTTACCAACGCGTGGCATCCCGCGAATTCCAATTAATTTATGCCCCTCTTGCTTAAATAACTCAGCCATGAAATCAACGAGCAATCCTAATTCATCCCTAGCAAAACGAAAGGTTTTTTTATCATCCATATCACGCTGGATATAACGACCGTGTCGAACGGCAAGACGATCCCTTAGCTTTGGCTCACGTATTTTGGTCACTTTGATTGTGTCAACCGTTTCTAGGATCGATTCAAGGCGGAGGATTTGTTCTTCATTGCGAGCACGTATTAATAAACCGCGTCGACCACTGTCTAAACCATTGATACTGACAATATTAATCGATAACATCCCTAATAAGGAGGATATATCTCCTAATAATCCAGGGCGGTCAATCGTAATTTCATATTCCAAATACCATTCTTTTCTTTCCATGCAAACCTCTCCCTAAAAGTGCGTGTTCTAAAAAGAGGATAAAAAGGACCGAAAAGTTCGAAGCGGCACAGCCTTGAGCAGCACAGCGTATGCAATTTAATACGTAGGCTTCAAGCCTGTACAGGATGTACATTCCGTATTGCCCAAAGGACATGGGGGATTTAACGGAAGTTCCCTCTCGCCAACGAGGAGATTCGATGTGTCATTTTTACCGGACTTTTTGAACATCCTTTATAAAGGTATTCCTTGCCGAACTTACATATTCTCATGTTGTCTAGCTTATATGATAGCTGATTTCGGATCAAGAAGAAAGAAAAATATCCCATAAAAAACATGGCTATATATAAAAAAGAGAGGAAAGAATCCTCTCAATATTCGCAAAAGTAAATTAATGCGTACTATTATTATCTACTAGCTTGACCATTGCACTCGCAATCGCACGTTGTTCATCCTCCGATGCAACGGACCAAAGGTCTGATAATACTCTTTCTTGTTCATTTTTAGGGTCGACTTTCTTCGCTAAATAATCCCCTACTTGAAATGCCAATTGATTAATGATCTTTTGTGACATTCCTTGATCCTCAGCACCATCAATTCGATCTCCAAGAAAGTTCTTCCATTGATCCCAATTATTTAAAACTGACATCCAATTCACTCCCTTAATTTAATGTTCAAATTTATTATGTGCTTTGGAGAATTCATTATACATCTGATAAAAATTAAGTATACATACCGCCATTAACCGCTAACACTTGCCCAGTAATATAATTGGATTTATCAGAGAGTAAAAAAGCGGTCGCTTCCGCAATTTCTTCAGGCTGTGCCAAGCGCCCAACAGGGATTTCGGATTCAAGAGCGGCCAACTCTTCATCCGACAACCAGTCGATCATTGCTGTTTTCACCGCGCCTGGTGCGATACAATTAACACGTACACCTGATGTCGCAACTTCTTTGCTTAATGCTTTCACAAAGGCAATTTGTGCACCTTTTACGGTTGAATATAACACTTCACACGCCGCACCGGTTTGTCCCCAGATTGAGCTAATCATGATGATTTTCGCCGATTCATTCCGCATTAATTTGGGCAAAAGCTTTTGCGTTAATGTGAGCGGACTTTTCACATGAAGCTGGAGCATCCGATCAATTGTTTCTTCACTCATATCGATTAATAATCCATATGGAGCATCCCCGCTTGCATACACAATCGCATCGAGCTGAAAAATATTTTCACAAAGTGTTGTTACACCTTTTCTCGTTGAGAGATCAGCTTGGATGGGTATCACTTCGATTGAATCGCCCCGCAATTCATCGTGTAAGGTCTTCATCCTTTCTTCCCCTTGATGATAATGTAAATATAAATTCCATCCTTCATGTGCAAGCAGTTTGGCAATTGCTTGGCCAATTCCGCCGCTTGCTCCCGTAATTAAAGCAAATTTCCCCATTGATTCACCTTCTCTTTATGAATGAAAAGAGCCCCGGCAATCGATACCGGGTGCTCGGATATGTTTATTTTTTCGGTACAACATGGCATGTTGTCATTCGATCCTCAGTAAAGAAATGACTGGCCATATCAGTTAAATCACTAAACGTTAGCTGTTCGAGTGTTGGCACAACATCGAATAAATTCATCTCATTGAAAGCATAGCGTGTAAATTGGTTGGCGATATATTCAGGTGAATTAATTGCCCGTAAAAATCCGCCGATCCGCTTTTTCTTTGCTCTTTCCAAGGCCTCTTCTGAAAGATGCATTCCCGTTTTTGCCTCAAGCATAATCGATTGAAGCTTTTCGGTAAGCAAATCCGGATCTTTCGTATCGCTGCCAACCATCGCAAAACCAAATCCTTGCTCTTGCGTATAGTCAAACTGGAATGTATCATCTATTATTCCACTATTGTAAAGCTCTTCATATTTTTTCGAGCTTTTGCCAAACAATATATCCATCAATAAATGAACTGTTAACTCGTTTTTCAGCATTTCCTTGCCACTTATATCCGTTTTCTCTGCTTTTACGCCGACGAGACATTTCGATGTTTGTACATTCATTTCTAATACTTGCTTTTTCGTCGCCACTTCCTTTGGCTCCTCTTCAAAATGACGAACGATCGGCCGAGCTTGCTCATCATCTCGTTTGCTCTGCTCAGTTCGAATAAACTCCATCATCTCATTCGGTTCAAACGGACCTGTAATAAATAAAAGCATATTGCTTGGATGATAAAACGTGTAATAACATTCATAGAGCAAATCAGCTGTAATATGAGAAATCGATTCAATTGTTCCAGCAATATCCGTTTTGACTGGGTGATGATGGTACATATTTTCAATCACACCGAAATAAAGCCGCCAGTCAGGATTATCATCATACATTGTAATTTCTTGCCCAATGATGCCTTTTTCTTTTTCAACCGTTTTTTCTGTGAAATACGGTTCTTGAACCATATTAAGCAAGGTCGTAATATTCTTTTCTGTGTTCGATGTACTGGAAAATAAATAAGCCGTTCTTGTAAAGGAGGTAAAGGCGTTCGCTGATGCCCCTTGCTTTCCAAATTGTTGGAAAACATCTCCATTTTCCTTCTCAAACATTTTATGCTCAAGAAAATGTGCGATCCCATCCGGAACCCTTTTAAGCTCCTTTCCATCTTTCGGAATAAACTGATCATCAATGGAGCCGTATTTCGTTGTAAATGTGACAAATGTTTTATTAAATCCCGGCTTTGGTAATAAATAGACTTGCAAGCCATTTGTTAATGTTTCATGATAGAGCGTTTCGTTTAATTGGCGAAATTCAATTTCTTTCATGCTTGCCCACCGTCCTCTCCAGCAAGGAAATAAATCGTATCTAATTGAATTTTTTTACCAACGTTAATGATTTCCTCCCGCGTCGTTTGGGCAACACGATCTAACCAATCGGAAACTTGCACGTTCGTTCCTGCAACAACGTTATGATAGAACACTTCTATTAATCCTCTCGCAGAGTCAACGGTTTCCAAAAACTGGTTTTGAATAACCGCTTTCGTCTGCTCTATTTCTTCATCGGTAAAATCTCCAGATTTCATTAAATCCATTTGTTCTTTTATAATTGCCACTGCTTTTTCATACTTTTGATTTTCGATTCCCGACATGACCATTAGAAGGCCTTTATGACTTTCCACTCTGCTCGCCGCATAATAAGCGAGGCTTTGCTTTTCTCGAACATTGATAAATAATTTGGAATGTGGGAAACCGCCATAAATGCCATTAAACATTTGCAAGGCAAAATAATCAGCATCACCATACGTAATATTCGTTCGATATCCGATGTTCAGCTTCCCTTGCTTCACTTGTTGAACTTCCTTTACTTCGTTGACCTTATCAATTTGTTTAAGCGGAGTTTTCGCCATTGCTGGAGCTTCCGTTTTATCAAATTGGAATGGTTGGCAATATTGTTCAACCTTTTCCATCTCTACATCACCGATAATGTATAAATCAAGTTCATCTTCACGTAACGCTCGTTCATAATAATCGTATAATGTTGCTGCCGTTATCGAATCAACTTGATCTAATTCGCCATTAACTGGGATGGCATAGCGTTCACCAGCACACATTTCCTCTACGAGACGTGTACTAGCATAACGCATTTTATCATCATAAAGTGACTCAATTCGCTGCTTTAAATTTCGTTTTTCCTTTTCGACTGTTTCTTCATCAAATAAACCGTTTTCGCTGTTAGGGTGTAGCAATACTTCCCGTAAAAAATCAATTCCTTTTTGAAGAAGAGGAGTTTGCTCTTGCAAAAATTTCTCATTTGCAATTTCGATAGTAAACGTAATAATATGATATTCCCCTTTTTTTCCTAAATCTGTATAAAAAGCAGTTCCATATAAATCATCAAGATAGGAGCGAAGAGCTGTTGTTGTTTGATAGTTTTTTGTGCTGCTTTGTAATACATGAGGTAAAAGGGCTCGATATGTAACCGTATCCTCTTTAAGCGGAGATTTCATCTTTAAAACAAGTGTATTTGTTTTATATTTATCTGTTTTAATTACGTGCAACGTATAACCTTGTTTTTTAACGACTTGTTCATTTACAAGTTGCATGTGGCACTCCTCCAATTTAAAACATATTCACTATTATGTTTACTATACATGCTTCGGTCATTATAGGGCAATGATTTCCAACCGATTGCCCGTTCATTCATTTAAAAACA
Source organism: Bacillus sp. FJAT-50079 (assembly GCF_018343515.1). Taxonomy (GTDB): domain Bacteria; phylum Bacillota; class Bacilli; order Bacillales; family Bacillaceae_C; genus Lederbergia. Next base: position 367,498 of record NZ_JAGYPD010000002.1, read on the forward strand.
TGATTCGTTTACTCTTAATCCGTTTCACTTTATATTATGTTGAATCAAACATCTTATTCAAAAAAAGGACCAGACATTCAAGAAAATGTCAGATCCTTTAAGCTTAGTAGCTAGCATCATTCAGGCTTTTTCTTAGCTTGAATTATCTTTTTCCTTTTATATATGGTTGTCCCAATGCTTTTGGTGCATCAGCACGACCGATAAATCCGGCCAATGCCAAAATTGTTAATACATACGGAGCGATAAGCAGGAATACAGATGGTACGTTTTCTAAAAATGGAATCCGTGAGCCGACGATGCTTAAGCTTTGTGCGAATCCAAAAAATAACGCCGCACCCATTGCACCGAGCGGATGCCATTTTCCGAAAATCATGGCAGCTAACGCCATAAACCCTTGTCCAGTAATCGTTGAATAACTGAAATCAAGTGTAATCGACTGTGCATAAACAGCACCACCTGCGCCTCCGAGTACTCCTGATAGGAATACACCGATATAACGCATCAATGTAACATTAATCCCCATTGTATCAGCTGCCATCGGATGCTCGCCGACGGACCGTAACCGTAAGCCAAAAGGCGTTTTAAACAAAACATACCAAACGACAAATGCGGTAATGATCGCTACATACGATACGTAGGAAACATTGCTGAAAAATAGTTTTCCGATGATCGGAATATCACTTAAAAATGGAATATCAATCTTGCGGATATTTGTAAGAATCATTTCCGTTTGCGCTTTTCCGTACATCTTTTTCACAAGGAAAATCGATAATCCTAATGCCAGGAAGTTGATGGCGACTCCACTGACGACTTGATCCGCCCGAAAGGTGATTGAGGCAAGACCATGAAGCAATGAAAAGATGCCCGCAATGATCATCGCGAATAAAATCGATATCCACGGTGTGGCTGCACCGAACATATCGGCTGTTCCTAAGTTAAACACAATGGCACTAAAGGCACCAATCACCATTAATCCTTCAAGTCCAATGTTGACGATACCGGATCGTTCTGAAAAGACGCCTCCAAGTGCCGTGAAAATAAGTGGTGCAGCTGCCATTATAGATGAGGAGATGATGATAGCTAAAAGTGTCATAATATCCACTTATTTCACCCCCCTTTTGAAGCGATTAATCAGCCATTTAATCATATAGCTTGAAGCAACAAAAAAGATAATTAACGCAATGACGATTTCAACAAGTTCCTTTGGAACATTCGCTTCTGGCATCATGAGCGCACCTACTTTTAACGCACCAAATAAAAATGCAGCTAGCACAACGCCGATCGCCGTATTTGCACCGAGAAGGGCGACAGCAATTCCGTCAAAACCGACGCCAGAAAAACCTGAATGAATAAAGGCATTGCCAAATGTCCCAAGTCCTTCCATCGCGCCAGCTAGTCCAGCAAAGGCACCTGAAATAACCATGGACAAAATAATATTTCGATTGACACTCATCCCCGCATACTCAGAAGCATGCTGATTAAAACCAACGGAACGCAACTCAAAGCCTGTTTTCGTTTTTTCTAAAATAAACCACATAATAATTGCAGCAATAAAAGCTAAATAGATTCCGTTATGCAAGGTAGAATAATCGGTGATGTTTTCAAAAAATGGAGACCATAATGACGCCGATCCATGAATGGCCGGAGTTGAATCTTTCTGCTCTGATAACACATAACGAATAAGATAATTTGTCATATGCAAAGCAATGTAATTCATCATAATGGTCACAATGACCTCGTGTACACGAAGCTTTGCCTTTAAGAAGCCTGGGACAAATCCCCAAATGGCACCAGCCGCAGCTGCGACAAGAATGGCTAATGGAAGATGAATAAATTTTGGGAGTTCGAACGCTAAGCCGACCCAAACGGATGCAACCCATCCTACGAGCAACTGCCCTTCTACTCCAATATTGAATAAACCCGTGCGAAAAGCAAAGGCGACCGCTAAGCCGGCAAATATGTACGGCGTCATTTGTCGCAATGTCTCACCAAAATAATATGATTCACCGAAAGCGCCTCTCCATAATGCTGCATAACCAGCGATTGGATTATATCCGCTAATCAACATAATGATTGCGCCAACGAGTAAACCTAGAATGACGGCGACGACCGGAATTAATAAATTTGAAAATCGATTAGACATGCGCATTTTCCCCCGCTTCCACGCGCTTCGACCCAGCCATTAGTAACCCAAGTTCTTGCTCCGTCGTTTCCTCCGGTTTGACGATGGCTACGATCTGCCCTTCATAAATAACCGCGATTCTGTCACTTACATTCATAATTTCATCCAGTTCAAACGAGATCAGCAGGACGGCCTTGCCTTTATCCCGTTGTTCGATAAGCCGTTTATGAATAAATTCAATCGCACCAACATCCAATCCTCTCGTCGGCTGCGCAGCAATTAGTAGATCAGGATCTCGATCGACCTCTCTGCCGATAATCGCCTTTTGCTGATTTCCTCCTGATAAGGCACGTGCCGGCGTAAATTCACTCGGAGTTCGTACATCGAATTCTTCAATGAGCACATTCGCTCTCTTATAAATTTCCTTAAATTGCAGGATGCCTGCTTTTGAAAAAGGCTGCTTATAATATGTTTGCAGCACCATGTTTTCACCAATTGGAAAATCAAGTACTAAACCATGTTTATGGCGATCTTGAGGAATATGCCCGAGTCCGGACTCAGTGATTTTTCGCGGCTTCATATTTGTAATATCATTACCGTTTAAATGGATTGATCCACTCTCACTCTTACGTAATCCCGTAATCGCTTCAATCAATTCGCTTTGACCGTTTCCATCAACACCAGCGATTCCGACAATTTCACCTGCCTGAATATGTAAATTTAAGTCACGAACTGCTGATACACCGCGTGCATCATGAACGACTAAATCATCAATGGCTAGAACGGTACCTTCAGGCTTTGCAGGCGTTTTTTCGGTCGTAAATACAACTTCCCTACCGACCATTAAATTGGCAAGTTCATTTGCATTCGTTTCTTCCACATTCACCGTTCCAATCCCTTGTCCTTTTCTCATTACCGTCACGCGATCGCATAATTCTATAATCTCTTTCAATTTATGTGTAATTAAGATGATCGATTTCCCTTCCTTAATGAGCGCCTTCATAATTTCCCCCAGCTCTTTAATTTCCTGCGGGGTTAATACAGCTGTTGGCTCATCAAAAATGAGAATGTCAGCACCTCGGTATAATGTTTTTAAAATTTCCACCCGTTGCTGCATTCCGACAGAAATATCCGCGATTTTCGCTCGGGGATTTACCTCTAAACCATATTTCTCCGATATTTCTTGAACATTTTTTTCTGCCTTCTTTATATTGATGGCCACACCTGACTTTGGCTCCTGACCAAGAATAATATTTTCCGTAACGGTAAAAGTGTCTACAAGCATAAAATGCTGGTGAACCATACCAATCCCTAACTGATTAGCAATTGTTGGGCTAGAAATCGTCACCTTTTTTCCATTTACTTTTATTTCCCCTCGTTCAGGCTGGTATAAACCAAATAAGACATTCATTAAGGTCGATTTCCCTGCCCCATTCTCACCTAGAAGGGCATGGATTTCACCTTTTTTTAGCTGCAATGTTACATTATCGTTAGCTACAATCCCTGGGAATTCTTTGCGAATATGTAACATTTCGATTGCGTAATCCATCATTGCCCACTCCTTACGTTTGATCATTTTACAAAGGTCCGACCACAAAGCCGGACCTTATCGTTATCATTTCTTTAATGTAGTTGGGACTTCAATTTCACCATTTTTAATTTTTCCCTCGTATTCTTTTACTGCGTCTAATACTTCTTGTGTTAAATGTTCATCAGAATCAGAAATCTTAATCGCGTTTTCTTCAAGTCCATATTGAACATTTTCACCTCCAGGGAAGTTTCCTTCTTTGGCGGAATTCGCTAAGTCTTTCACCGCTACATCGACACGTTTAACCATTGATGTTAATGTAATGTTTTCCGTTTTATCGCCGACTTTTACATCGCCTTCTGGATGCTGATCACGGTCAACCCCAATGACCCATACATCCCTGCTTGGATCTTTTTGCTTTAAGTTTTTCGCTTCTGTGAACACACCAAGCCCAGCTCCACCTGCTGCATGATAAATAATATCTACCCCTGAACCATATTGCGCAGCCGCCATCGATGTTCCTTTTGCTGCATCTGTAAATGTGCCTGCAAATTCAATTTGCACCGTTGCATCTTTATTTACCGCTTTTACCCCTGCTTCAAACCCAGCAGCAAATTTATTAATCAAATCACTTTCAATTCCACCGATAAAACCGACTTTATTTGTTTTCGTCATTAATCCAGCGACAACACCGACGAGGAAAGATCCTTCATGCTCCTTAAACGTAAGACTAGCTACATTGTCCTTACCTTCAATTACATCATCAACGATAACGAAATGATTATCCTTGCGTTGATCGGCAATTTTTGAAATCGCATCCGTTAATTTAAAGCCGACTCCATAAATAACGTTGAAATGATTTCTGACAGCAGTATTCAAATTCGTTGCATAATCCGCATCTGTTTTTGATTCGTAGTAATTAAAACCTTCTGTTCCTTTTTCCAAATTATGTTCTTTACCGAACTCCTGTAATCCTTCCCAAGCAGATTGGTTAAATGACTTATCATCAACTCCGCCTTCGTCTGTCACCATTGCAACTGTAAAGTTCTTATTTTCGTTTGCACCTTCTTTTTCGTTGTCCTTTCCACCTTGCTTATTTCCGCTTGTCCCACACGCTCCAAGAATTGTACCCGCAGCCAAAATGAGTGATAGCGTGAAACCAAGTGTCCGCTTTTTCACTTAGAGAACCCCCTATTGTATTAGATTTAACAGAAAATTCATTAGATATGCGATGCATCTCTATATATCATTCCTGCTAATCGAAAATACTATAACACTTTTTTTATGATAAATAAATTATTAAGTATAGGTCCTTCCTCATAAAAAAAAGCGCAAGCGCTCGTTTAGCGGCGTACAAACTGAGCCAACAGGATGTTATTGTATCGGCGTTGCCACAGGACGTGGCGATCCTAGTCGACGATCCTTAAAGGAAACACGACGAAAAATTTATTCTTTCCTTTCTTTTGGAAGGGGCTATCACAGAAAGTAGGTGAAAACTGACTTTCTGTGATAGCCCCTTTTTCATGTTTGAAGATATAAAGAAAGATGACATCAACGAAAAATTCGAACGATGTCACCGGTCTGTTGCTCTCCGTTCCGGCACACGCTTTCCGCGGTAAGCGTGTGCCGGGAGGGAAATCAACTGGATGAATAGATCCTTGAATGAGAGGACTTTTTCAGTTTGTTTTTCTCCACCTGCTTCATTTTAAGGACTTATTGGGCAGCCTCTTTAAGATGTATGCTCTTCAGCTTGCTTTGGTACAAGTACTGTTCTTGGCTTACTTCCTTCATATGGGCCAACAATTCCTCGCGCTTCCATTTCATCAATGAGACGGGCTGCTCTCGTATAGCCAATTCGAAATCGACGTTGTAACATTGAAACGGATGCGGTTTGCATTTCAGCAATTAACTGAACCGCTTCATCGAACAATTCATCCTCTGCTTGTCCAGTAACTTCAGGAACATCATCAGGAATCATCTCTTCTTGATATTGCGCTTTTTGTTGGGAAATAACAAAGTCGACAACTTCTTCAACTTCTTGATCAGATAAAAATGCCCCTTGTACGCGAATCGGCTTCGTTGCTCCAACTGGTTGGAAGAGCATATCGCCTCTTCCAAATAGTTTTTCAGCACCGCTCGTATCAAGGATCGTACGTGAATCAATTTGCGAAGAAACAGCAAAGGCGATTCTTGATGGAATATTCGCTTTGATTACACCCGTAATGACATCAACAGATGGGCGCTGTGTCGCAATGATTAAATGAATACCGGCCGCTCGTGCCATTTGCGCTAATCTTGTAATCGAGTCTTCGACATCATTTGATGCGACCATCATTAAGTCGGCCAACTCATCAACAATTACGACGATGAATGGTAAAAGTGGCTGTTTTTCATCGTTTTCATGATTTAATCGCATCATATATTCATTATAACCTTCGATATTTCTCGTTCCGGTATGGGAGAATAACTCATAACGTCTTTCCATTTCATTGACGACTTTTTTCAATGCTTGCGATGCTTTTTTAGGATCTGTTACAACAGGAGCAAGCAAATGAGGAACACCGTTATATACATTTAATTCAACCATTTTCGGATCGATCATCATCATTTTCACTTCATGTGGTTTTGCCCTCATTAATATACTAGTAATGATCCCGTTAATACATACACTCTTTCCGCTTCCCGTTGCACCAGCAACTAATAAATGGGGCATCTTATTCAATTCAGCAACGACAGCTTGACCAGTAATATCCCGACCTAAACCAATCTGCAACTTCGCTTCTGGCTTATCATGTTCTTTTGAATCAAGCACTTCTCGAAGCGAGACAATCGCAATTTCAGAATTCGGCACTTCGATCCCAATCGCCGATTTTCCAGGAATTGGTGCTTCGATCCGAATCCCCTTCGCAGCCAAAGCAAGAGCAATATCATCGCTCAAACTTACAATCCGACTGACCTTCACTCCAGCTTCTGGATGTACTTCATATTTTGTTACCGCTGGACCTAAATGGACTTGCGTAACTTTTGCCTTTACACCAAAGCTATGGAATGTGCGTTCAAGCTTAGCGGCATTTTCATGAATCATCTTATATTCGCTGCTTTGATCCGTTGTTTTTGAACGTGTTAACAAGGAGAGTGGAGGAAGTTGATAATCTTTATTTTCCAATTCAGTAAACGTAATTGCCGGAACAAGTTCATCTTCTTCGATGATTTCTTCTTTTTCGGTATTTTTGGTCACCTTTTCTACTTTCGGTTCATCGATGGGATAAGCCGTTTCAGTAAAGCTCGAAATAATTGGCTCTGAAATAAGCGGCTCTTCCGGTTCTTTGGTCGCATCTTCTTTGATGAAAGCTCGTTCACTTTGCTCGATCTTTTCATCCTTTTTCCGAGCTGTGTTTTTCTCCTTTCTTTCCTGTTTCCATTCTTTTATATCTTGTTTAACCACTTTCCATTGCTTGGAAAAAAACGGTGCTATTTTTTTCCCGATCACGATTAGTACATCACCAAGCGATCTTCCAGTAATTAAAATAAGCCCAATTAATACGAGAAAGAAACTTAAAATTTTTGCTCCTAAAGAATCGAACAAAAAATACGTAAAAATAAGCAAAATAGCTCCTGTTATGCCACCGCCAAGATCAGCGACCGCTTCACCTACTTTATGATGTTGATAGTTTTGGATAAACTGCGAATGAGTAATATTCCAAATGCTATTGCTTTCAATATCACCGCTAGCTATTTTCAAATCTACAAATTTTATGTGATTTAATAATAGAATACAAGCAAAAATTAAATAGATTCCAATTAATCGACGGTTTAATAGTTTAGGCCATTGGCGTTTAACAATCATAAAGCCTGCTAAAGCGATCACGCCTAATATTCCAGCCATATACCATTCACCGAATAAATAATAAAATGGAATCGCAAAGGAAAATAGCTTATTGCCACTTACAATCGCAATAACGCTTAGTGCAATTAATATAAGTCCAATAATTTCAATTTTTAGCGTTTGATTCGTTTGCTTTGAGTGACGGCCTCTTCTTCTTTTTCTCTTAGCCATATTATCACCTTTATCATTCATATTTAGATCCATTTTGCTGCATAGGCACTTAGAATATTATACCATATTGACTTCCGTAAGAAATGTGTTGCGCATTAAGAAAATTGAGGACCTTTTAATCGTAACGATTTGATTAAAATGAGAAAAGTAGGTGAGAAAAAATGTTTCTTCACCTACTAGTTTGTTTAAGCGTTTATTTTTCGGTAATTGGAATATAAGAGCCTGGAGATAGGTCATTTCTTAAAAAATCGGTCGGGTTACTACTCATAATACGGACTACTTTATACATATCGCCATTTTGTTCCACGATCATTGGAATTCCGTTTCTCATCACTGCCTTTTGTTCAGCAAATCGATCGGATTCATTTGGAAAAATGAGCTCAAGTGGGACGATCGTATGAAGAATCATTGGATCAGCTCCTCATTATTTCTTTGCTCTTTATTGAATTGAATCATTTCATTTAGCTTTTTTAATGCTTTTCCTAAGCCCCCAACCTCGTCAATAAGCCCATATGTGACAGCATCCACTCCAATGACATTCGTTCCAATATCTCGGGTTAAATTCCCTTTGGCAAACATTAAATCTTTAAATGTATTTTCTGTCACTCGCGAGTGCTTTGTAACAAATTTTACGACCCGTTCTTGCATTTTATCCATGTATTCGAATGATTGTGGTACCCCAATGACGAGCCCTGTTAACCGTATCGGATGAATCGTCATTGTTGCGGTCTCAGCAATGTAGGAATAATCACAAGACACGGCAATTGGGACACCGATCGAATGTCCCCCTCCGAGCACAATAGAAACAGTCGGTTTGGATATGGTCGAGATCATTTCTGAAATTGCTAAGCCGGCTTCCACATCTCCACCAACCGTATTTAGAACGACGAGAAGCCCTTCTATGCTTGGGTTTTGCTCAATTGCAACAAGCTGAGGAATAATATGCTCATATTTCGTCGTTTTATTTTGCGGGGGAAGCTGCATATGACCTTCAACTTGTCCGATAATCGTAAGACAGTGAATATTTGTATCTGCCGGCATCTGAGGTACATTTGTTTGACCAAGTTGTTGGATTTTTTCAATGATACCTGAAGCTTTCTCCTCATTCGGTTCGTTTGGCTCTCCTTCTACATCGCGCTGACTAACCATAACTACCTCCTCCGAAAACCATTAATGATTATAGTATGAACGGATCGTGAGGAATCATGCAAAAGTCAGGAGAAACACTCGTATCAATTACGTCAGATTTTTTCAAGTTCGCTCAAAAAAAAATCAGGATCACTGATTAGTAAATCCAGCTTCAAGTTAAATAAAAAACTGAGCAAACAAATATAAAATGATCATACTAACGACAATCGTCACATTGGAAATAATTCCGACTAAACGTAATGTATCATATTTAAATTCAACAGCGAACGGCAAACCTGATAATCCGACCGGAAGCAATAAACCAATTAAGACAGTATACTTAAACATCGGTTCAACCGGCATTAAAAAATAAAAGGCTATACCAAATAATAGACCGAATCCATAGCGGAACAATAAAAATTTCATCACAGGTTTTATATATTGTTTTTCAAATGTAAAATTTAAATAGATGCCTAATAATATTAACGATAAAGGAATATTCGCTTTCGATATCGTTGTCGCCACATCAATAAAATCGGCCGGCAATTGAATGCTGCTTAAATTCAATATACTCACAATAATATATGTCATTAATGGAATCGATTTACTAAGCTTTAAAAGAATGCCCATTGGTTTTAAGGTCAATCCATCCTTGGAATAGTAACTGCCGATGACATAGGCTATTCCAAAAACAATGATCGCATTCCCAACATCAAACATGCCAAAATAAGTAAGTCCCTCAGATCCCCAGATCGCATGAACAAGCGGAAAGGCAAATAATCCAACATTATAGCCTGGACCAAGCATCATTAATGTTCCTTTTAGTTCGCGTTCCTCTTTACGAAAAACAAAGTAGCCTAAAAAGATCGAGATGATTCCATACATAAGGACGAATGCTGGTAGCATGATAAGCGAGTATTCAATTTTTGCTGAATGAAACGTAACGATAATTAATGATGGGAGGGTAATATTAAAAATAACTCTTGCGATGGCTTCTCCATCTTTTTCTTTTAATATGTTGATTCGTTTTAAAATGTATCCAATCGCAATAATGATAAGTATATGTAAAAATGCTTGATTCATCGATGATAAACTCCTTATCTTTAAGACTCAGTGGATGACTGGAGCTAGACATGCACATTCAATTCATATGAAAAATAACCATATTCATTAAAGAAGCTGTTCCTTTAACAATTAGGAACAGCTCTTGACGGTTAAACTTCCATAATTATTGGCAAAATCATTGGTCTTCTCTTTGTTTTTTCGTATAAAAATTGATTGAGGCGATCGCGAATTTCCTGTTTAATGCTTGACCAATCAAAAGAATCACCAGAGACTGATTCTTCGACGATTGATTTGACAATATGAGCCGACTCATCAATTAAATGCTCGGATTCTCTCACATAAACAAATCCACGTGAAATGATTTCGGGACCAGAGGCAATGCTTTTCCTTTTTTTATCTAACGTCACTACAACGGTAAAAATACCATCTTGTGATAATAGTTTACGGTCTCTAAGCACGATATTACCGACATCGCCGACACCAATTCCATCGATTAATACATTTCCAGCTTGCACGCGATTCCCTGTGCTCATTTCTCCGTTTTTATATTCAATGACTTCCCCATTGCCTGGGATGAAAACTTGTTCTTCCGTAAGACCGATTTCGTAAGCGACTTTTGCATGGGCAACAAGCATGCGATATTCTCCTTGAATCGGAATAAAGTACTTCGGCTTCATTAAATTAATCATTAATTTTAAGTCTTCTTGACCTCCATGTTCGGAGATATGTACTTTTCGATTGATTGGGCTCACCTCTGCACCTGCTCGATAAAGCAGATCAATGGTTTTATAAACCGAAGTTTCCAAGGCAGCGGAAGGTGTTGTCGTCATAATGACGGTATCTCCCTCTTTTATCGTCACTTGCTTATGATTTTTCTCTGCCATTTTTCTTAATGCTTCAATCGGTTCCCCCATTGCTCCCGTACAAATAATGACAATCTCGTTATCTTCATACTTGCCAATGTCTTGAATCGAAATCATTAGTTCTTTATCCACTTGTAAGTAACCAAGCCTTAAGGCAATATCTAAGCTACGTTCAATGCTCTTACCGACGAGCGCTACTTTTCTTCCGTTTTCTGCAGCTGCATCAAGTGTTTGTTGAATGCGAATAAAATTGGATGCATAACATGCCACGATTAGTCTTCCTTGAGCAGCACGAAAATCGGCCGATATTTCACGTGCAATAACCGATTCAGATGTTGTAAACCCAAGATGTTCAGCTTCTGTACTATCAGATAATAGACAAAGCACTCCTCCATCACCAATGCTCGCCATTTTCCCAATATCAGACCGATAGAAACCTGTTGCAGCTTGGTCGAATTTAAAATCTCCAGTATGAACGATTCTACCTTCTGATGTATGAATACATACGCCAAGTGAATCTGGAATACTATGTGTTGTATGGAAAAACGAAACGGTGACAGTATCAAATCTTAATTTCGAATTCGAACGAATCGTTTGAAATTTAACATCTGTCTTTAACCCATATTCCTTCATTTTTTCCCTTGCCAGCGCAATTGTTAATTTAGATCCATATACTGGCGCCTTAATTTTTTGAAGTACATATGGAAGGGCACCAATCGCATCCTCATGACCATGCGTTAAAAAGATCCCTTTAATTCGCTCCTGTTGCTCTTCCAACCAAGAAACGTCGGGGATAACGATGTCAATGCCAAGCATTTCATTTTCGGGAAACATCAGGCCTGCATCGATAATAAAAATTTCCGAATCAACTTCGATGACGTACATATTTTTCCCGGTTTCCCCCACACCTCCAAGTGGAATAATTTTAATTATTTCATTTTTTATCTTTGTCAAAATTTCTCTTCCTCCCATGTGGTATTCCCGATCTTCATCAGTTAGGTTCATTATACTAGAATATGAAATCGCTGTTCAACCTTTATATAAGTGAAAAGCTGATTCCAACTGGGGGAATCAGCTTTTCATTTTGTCCATTATTAAGATTTCACCGTTTGAAGCAAGGCAGATAATTTAGATCTTTCTTGTTCGGTTAAAGGTACGAGCGGCAATCTCACACTGCCAACATCTAAACCGTTTAATTGCAATGCTGTTTTTACAGGTGTTGGGTTTGGTGCTTCAAACAATCCTTTAATAAGCGGCAATATTTTGCGATGAATGCTGCTTGCTTGCTCATGATTTCCTTGCAGGAAATGGCGAATCATCTCTTGTAATTCAGGACCAATCACATGGCTAGCAACTGAAACGACTCCATCACCGCCAATCGCCATAACAGGTAATGCTAATCCGTCATCCCCACTATAAAGCTTAAAATCATCGGCAGTTTCTGCGATGATTTGCGCCATTGCATTTAAATCGCCACTCGCTTCTTTTACCGCGATAATATTATCAATTTTAGAAAGCTCAATCATCGTTTGTGCTTCAATATTCACGGAAGCTCTTCCTGGAATATTATAAACCATAATCGGCAATGTTGTTGATTTAGCAATGGTAGAAAAATGTTTATATAATCCCGCTTGATTCGGTCGATTATAATATGGTGCGACGAGCATGATCGCATCGACACCCATTTCTTCCGCTTGCTTTGTTAATTCAATTGATGCATACGTATTATTACTTCCTGTTCCTGCAATGATAGGCACTCGACCATTCACCACTTTGACGACATGCTTAAATAAAGCAACTTTTTCTTCCGTAGAAAGCGTCGGCGATTCTCCAGTTGTTCCAGCAACAACGAGTGAATCCGTTCCATTATCGATTAAATAATCGACTAATTTTGTCGTCTTTGAGAAATCAATATTACCTTTATTATCAAATGGAGTTACCATTGCAGTTGACACACGGCCAAAATCAATCATTATTTACACCTCAATCTTATCTTTCATATCCAATTCTTCTTGAAGCCCAAACACATCGTGAAGAGCATTTACTGCACCTACTAATTCATCTCCGCGCACGAGAACCCATATCGTCGTATGGCTATCGGCGGATTGTAATATGCGGATATCTTGACTAGATAAGGCAGTAACAATCTTGGATGTAACGCCCGGAACACCAGAAATCCCCGCTCCTACAACCGAAACCTTTGCACAATTTTTCTCTACTTGCGGCTCATAACCCCGTTTTTTCAACACTTCTATTGCGCGATCGGACGCTGTTTCTGAAACTGTGTAAATAACACCGTTTGGAGAAATGTTAATAAAGTCAACGCTAATATTTTCAGTAGCCATCGCTTTAAATACTTCGGTTTGAAGATTGTATTCTCCTTCTTTTGCCATTACTTTAATTTGAGAAACATTTGGAACGTAGGCGATTCCCGTAACGAGGCGCTCGCGGATGCTCACTACTTCATTTTGATTTTCCTTCGAAGTAACCAATGTACCAGGTGAATCCGAATAAGTCGAGCGAATTCTCATCGGTATATTCGCTTGCATCGCAATTTCTACCGCGCGCGGATGAATCACTTTTGCTCCTTGATACGCCATATTCGAAACTTCGTTATACGTCACGACGCTAAGCGGCCTTGCATTGTTGACGATCCGCGGATCAGCTGTCATCATCCCATTCACATCCGTAAAGATATCGATAGAATCCGCTTTTAATGCCGCTCCTAAAGCGGCTGCTGTTGTATCACTTCCACCTCTTCCAATCGTCGTCACATCTCCGTTTTTAGCCGCTCCCTGGAAGCCAGCAACAACGATCGCATCGTTGGAAGCAAGTTCGTTTAATAAGCGAGAACATTTCATTTCCAGTATTTTCGCGTTCGTATGGTCATCATTCGTTAAAAAGCCAGCCTGTGCTCCGGTCATAGCCGAAGCACAAACCCCTTGTTCATTTAACGATTGTGCAAAAACAACCGATGAAATAATTTCTCCGCAAGATAATAGCATATCTTGCTCTCGTTTATTTAAACGCGTATGTTCTCCACCTATTAACGATAATAACGTATCAGTCGCATAAGGGTCTCCCTTTCTTCCCATTGCAGAGACAACAACAACGACTTTATATCCTTCATCAATCGCCCTTTTTATGTGGTTTATTGCATGGTGGCGGGTTTCTTGGCTTTGTACAGATGTCCCGCCGAATTTTTGGACGATTACTTTCATCTTAACACCCCATCTACCATTAGCGATTCTACTTTGCAGTAACGACTCCTAATTTAACTAAGCTTTCTGCAATTTGGATTGTATTAAGTGCGGCACCCTTAATTAAATTATCAGAAACGATCCACATATGGAAGCCATTTTTTTCATCTAAGTCATTTCTAATTCTTCCGACAAATACATCGTCTTTGCCCTGTGCCATCGCCGGCATTGGATACACTTGATTTTTCGGATCATCTTGAAGCGTAATTCCAGGCGCTTCTGCTAAAACGTTTTGGATTTGAGCAACATCAATGTCTTCGCGATCGACTTCAATATATAGCGATTCCGAATGACCTGTCTCTACTGGGAGACGCACACATGTTGCGGCTACCTTTAATTCAGGCATTTCCATAATTTTTTTCGTTTCATTGATCATTTTCATTTCTTCTAATGTATAGCCATTATCCGCAAATTGGTCAATTTGTGGAATCACATTAAACGCAATTTGATAATGTTGATCCGCGCTTCCTACTGGTAAAATTTCCGGCTGGAACGGTTGATCGTTTAAGATCGCGCTTGATTGCTCCTTCATTTCATTGATCGCTGCCGCCCCTGCACCAGAAACCGCTTGGTAAGTGGAAACGACAATTTTATTTAAGCCAAAGGATTGTCTAATTGGCTCTAATGCTGCAACCATTTGAATTGTTGAACAGTTCGGATTAGCAATGATTCCTTTATGGTCAAGAATGGCTTTTTCATTTACTTCAGGAACAACTAAAGGTACTTCAGGATCCATTCTAAATGCGCTTGTATTATCAATGACGATCGCTCCACGCTTTACAGCTTCAGGCGCGAATTTCTCAGAGATACTTCCACCAGCACTAAATAGAGCAATTTCGACCCCTTCAAATGCTTCTGGTGTTGCTTCCTGAACGACGATCGTTTCTCCCTTAAATGTAATTTCTGTACCTGCTGAACGTGCAGATGAGAGCAATGTTAATTTTCGGATTGGAAAATTTCTTTTTTCCAAAATCGTTAAAATTTGTTGACCGACAGCTCCTGTCGCTCCCATTACAGCAAGATGATAGCCTTCTATTTTCGACATATTTAATTTCCCCTTCCAACCAACCAATAGTACTCTTGTTGATAATTGAATTTCATTAATAATTCCTATTTTATCACATTTAGCAAGGCTATCGTTATTATTTTATTAAAAAGCTGATGTTTCCTCTATGAATATTGAGTTTTTCTTTCCTTAATAGCGAAATTTCTCGATAATCACCGGCTGAAATTGCTTTCCTTCTAAAGCTGCGCTAATCGTTTCCGGGAGGTACGTCATTTGCGCAACCATCGAAGTCGGTTTTTTCTCGGGGTCATCTTGCCCAAATGGAATGAAATAAATATTTCTTGCTGCCATTAATCGCATTAAGTTCACACCATTTAATCCAAGTGCATCATTAGTCGAAATCCCAAGTACGACTGGATTTCCATTTCGCAATGTCGCTTTCGTAGCCATTAAAACTGGAGAATCTGTTAACGCATTAGCAAGCTTGCTCATTGAATTTCCTGTTAAGGGGGCAATGACCATGCAATCTAGCGGTTCTCTTGGACCGAGCGGCTCTGCTTCAACGATAGATGTGATCGCTTTCCTGCCGGCTGCTTTCTCAATTTTTTCAAGCCAATCTGCACCATCGCCAAACTTTGTATCGGTCGTTCTTAATGTATATGTGACGACAGGAACTAACTCAGCCCCCATCTGTAATAACTTCTCAATTTCAGGCATGACCGCATCATATGTGCAATGTGAACCCGTCAGTCCAAACCCGATTCTTTTTCCGGATAAACTCATCATCCATTCTCCTTCCTTTGATCAAAATCATCTGATAGAAGCTGAGACAATACATTGGCAAGAATTTTCCCTGCTGATTTTGGTGCAACAATTCCCGGTAAGCCAGGCGCAAGCAATGCCTTAATTCCTCTTCTTTCTGCATAGCGGAAATCTGTCCCCCCAGGCTTTGAAGCAAGATCGATAATAAGGGCGCGTGCTGGCATTTTCGCGATGACTCCCGCATCTAAAATGAGATGGGGAATTGTGTTTATACAAATATCGATATCTTTCACTTCTTCTCTTAATTGTTGAAGATGAAATGGATAAAGCCCCATTTCCGTTATACGTGCGAGGTGCTCGCTCTTCCTTGCTCCTACTTTCACCTTTGCCCCCAATAGAGAAAAAGTTCTCGCTACGGTCATCCCAACTCTTCCTAAACCGAGTACGGCTACCTTTGATTGATGAATCGTAATATCGGTATTTTGAATCGCCATCATAATTGTTCCCTCAACCGTCGGGATCGAATTGTAAATAGCTACGTCATCTCTTTCAAATAATTGAATTAATTTACGTTCCGCTTTTTTGGAAATATCGTCTAAATAACGGTTGCTAATCCCAGAATAAATTGTACAATGTGCAGGTAATTGCTGTAACATTTGCTCGGTTAAGACGATCTTTTCACTGGAAAATACCGCTTCTATTTCTCCATCAAGACTTGTTCCTGGGACAGGAAGGATAACAGCATCCATAATAGAAAAATCAATGTTTTTAATTTTTTCTTTCACTATACCTGGAATTGATTGATCTAATTGTTCAAAACCAATTAAATACAGCTTGGCATCTAGTTCAGATAATTTATTAATGATTTCTATTTGTCTTGCATCTCCGCCAAAAATTGCGATATTCATATCCGTCAACATCAATGTTTTCACCTTCTTCATACATCGAAATACAATCGCATGATCATTGTATGTTGGAGGGATTGGGCACGTGAAACGGTCACGTTACTTTTATTTAAGAAAAGCGCAAGCGACAGTTTAGCGACTTACAAACTGCGCCAATAGAATGTTGGTGCGTCGACGTTGCCACAGGACGTGGCGACACTCGACGATCTTTAATAGGTAACACGGCGAAAAATGAGCCGATGTTGACTTATCGTACAGCTAGTCGCCGGGCGACTGGAGCTAGACAAGAATAAACTACTTCAAAATGAAAACAACGAAAAATTTATGCATTCTTTTCTTTCAAAATAAAAAGAGCGACACAGTCGCTCTTTTACGTTATTTATTTTCCGGCACTTCCAAAATAATCATATCGGTCCCAATCGTTCGTATAAAATGCCAAGGAACCTTTATTTCATCTGCTCCTTTTCGCATTCCCATCCATTTTCCTCTTGGAATAATTAGATGATTAATTTCCCCTGTACTCGAATTTATTTCCAAATCCGTTTGCCCTAGTATGCCGAGTCTCTCTGCTTTTCGGTAATCGACGATCTCCTTTCCCCCAAGCTCACTTAAGCGCATCCTCGCTCCCCCTTTACATATACTACTTCATATATAAGGAGGGAAATCCGTTTTTAGAATCAAAAAACAATTTTTGAAAGAAAAAATGGGACGAGAAACGTGGGGTGCACTAAAAAAGTCCATAATTTTCGCTCCAATCAACTATGTTGATACGAGTTTTAACAAAGGCAAAGCGGGAATACGTAAGAAAGTGATGCTTTTTTCCAATAATCGTATCCATTTTAAATGCTGTCTGTAATAAAGACGGAATTAAAAGGGCTTATATGCATAAAGAGGAAATCAAATTTTAGGAGATTAAGTATTTAAAGATTCGTCTATGCTAGGATATAAAATTGAAGCCAAAAATAGTGAAACATAGACACGGATATATTATTGTGAAAATCACGGGATTATTACGTATGGAAATGTAGAGGCAATCGTCATAATTAACTGTAAATATTAAGTGAATACTATAAAGGAACCTGTTTTTTCACATAAAAAGCGACCCATCTTTCAACTTGAAAGATTAGAGTCGCCTTTTTTATCTACTACAATTTAAGCTTTTCGTTACCCTCGAAATATGCCATTTGAATATAAATATTGATCTACATTACAGGCACTCCGCTTTTCGTTCTATTGATCGGGCTTACTAATAAACAACATACAGGCTGAGCGGAAAGGGTCAATTAAAAAAATCTGTACATTAGAGTAGAAAGATTAACGAAGTGGCAAGCGGTTATCAGGTCCGATTAATGCCATTGTATAGTTATCCGTGAAAATTCGTTTCGTTAGACGATTCACACTATCAATTGTTACTTTATCAATTTCTTCGACGATATCGTCAAGGGTGCGATGTTTACTAAGCAGCAATTCATTTTTCCCATTACGGCTCATTCGACTGCTCGTACTTTCCAAGCTTAACATTAGATTTCCTTTAATTTGTTCCTTACTATTTTTTAATTCTTTTGCTGTAATACCATCACGCTTTAAGACTGATAATGTATTGTTGATTGTTTCACAAAGTTCATCCAATTGCTTTGCTCCTGTACCTCCGTAGATTGTTACTAAGCCGCTATCTTGAAAGGATGAATGATAGGAAAACACAGAATAAGCCAATCCTTTTTCCTCTCGCACTTCTTGGAACAAGCGTGATGACATGCTTCCTCCAAAAATATTATTCATAACAATCAAGTCATAGACATCATCATGGCCAATTGGCAATCCTTCAAATCCGATACAAATATGAGCTTGTTCTGTTTCTTTTTGCTTTGCTGTTTTATTCGGATGGAAAGCAGGTGAAACATTTGTCGCTTGATTTCTCCCTCTTTCGAAAGAGCCAAAAAGCGCGTCAATTTCATGAATGAACGATTCACTTATATTTCCAGCTACCGAAATGACGATATTTTCAGGTGTATACATTTGATGAACATAGTCCATTAATAAGTCACGATTAAATGTCGTTAATGTTTCTTCTGTCCCTAAAATCGGGAAGCCGAGCGGATGATTTTCATATGCTGCTTGGCTTAATAAATCGTGGACAATATCATCTGGTGTATCCTCATACATTTTTATTTCTTCTAGTACGACATTTTTTTCTTTGTTCAACTCTTCTTGATCAAAGGTAGAGTGAAAAAACATATCTGCTAAAACATCTAATGCATATGAAGCATGATTATCTAATACTTTCGCATAATAACACGTATATTCTTTTGATGTGAAAGCATTCACTTGTCCCCCAATAGAATCGAATGCTTCGGCAATGTCTCTAGCGTTTCGAGTTTCTGTCCCTTTAAAGAACATATGCTCTATAAAGTGAGATATTCCGTTATTTTTTTCATTTTCGTCACGGGAGCCGATGCCTACCCAAATGCCGATTGCAACGGATCGCATCGTCGGAATTTCTTCTAATACAACTCTTACTCCGTTTTGACATGTATATTTCTTGATCATTCCATTTCCTCCTGTTCATGGTGCAAAGAACATCTCTTATTCTAACTTAAATTAATATGAATGTGGTTCATCTTGTCGTTTCATCACTCGTTCTTCATCGAGTAATTTTGATACAGAACCGATTCGCAATTGTTTTGCTTTTAACGAAACAATTAATTCGTCTAGCGCCTTCGATGTTGGTTCTGTTGGATGCATTAAAATCATCGCCCCTGAATGAATTTTAGACATGACTCGCTGAATTAAAACATGGGGAGCAGGTTTTTGCCAGTCAATCGTATCAACAGTCCACATAATCGTACGCATTTGGAGCGAATGAGCAATTTCGACCGTTTTATTATTATATCCCCCACTCGGTGGACCGAACCATTCGACCTTCTTACCGGTGACCGCCTCAATCACCTCGTTCGTTTTGATTAATTCTTCCCTCACCTGCGCCTCACCAAGCTGTTCCATTTTTGGATGACTATACGAATGGTTGCCAATTTCATGTCCGTGTTCCGCAATCATTTTAGCTAGATCTGGATTGTTTTTCACCCATCTACCTTCTAGAAAAAATGTTGCTTGTACACTATGTTTTTTCAATGTTGCAAGCATATCAGGGATATATTCATTACCCCAAGCAACATTGATTAAAAAACTAACCATCGGTTTCTCCTGATGTCCCCGAAAAATTGGCGCCGGGGGCAATTCTCGCAAGTGTACTGCGGGAGGGATCTGAATAAATACAAGCTTCCGTTCATCATATTGCTGATCTTTTTTCATCATTTTATATGATGCCTCCACATCCACTTGTAAACCGTTGTATCCCGGCATTGCATACCAGACACGATCGATTTTTGCATCCTCCGGCGGGATATTGTATTTTTCAGCAGCCTGCTCAATTTTATTTAATAGCTCATTCGGCTTATTATTTACATTCATTGCATTGTTTTTCAATCCAAGCATATACTTGTCCGTATACGGATTAAAAACAGCCAATAATGATAGAATAACAACCAGAGTAATTCCTATCAAGTTTTTTGTATGATTCATCCATCATCCCCCCTCAAACTAATGTATGCGGAAAGAGGAGAAAACTAGAACAAGATCATATGTACGCGTAAAAACGTTTAACCGTTTTTTATGTAACCGCTTTACTAATTGTGAAGCGGTTTCTGTATACAAAATAAGAAGGAACACACTCTAAAATCATATGAACCGAGTGTGTTCCTTTCATCAATCTTACTATTACGATGAATCCGGTGAGATTTCCTTATACTGTTTATTTCTGCTCTTTTTGTTCTTTTTGTTCCTTTAGAACAGCTTTTCTGGAAATATTCACTCTTCCTTGATTATCGATTTCAATTACTTTGACAAGAAGCTCGTCACCAATGGAGACTACATCCTCTACTTTGTTGACTCTTTCCTCAGCAAGTTGGGAAATATGAACAAGTCCATCTTTTCCAGGGAATAGCTCAACGAATGCACCAAATTTCTCGATTCGTTTTACTTTACCAAGATACATTTGTCCAACTTCAACTTCCCTTACAAGATCTTCGATGATTTTTTTCGCTTTTTCGTTCATCTCTTCATCTGCTGAAGCGATAAATACTTTACCATCTTGCTCAATATCGATTTTTACGCCTGTTTCCTCGATAATTTTATTAATTTGTTTACCGCTTGGTCCGATAACATCCCTAATTTTTTCAGGTTTAATATTCATTGTAAGGATTTTTGGTGCATATTCAGACAAGCGTTTTTCCGGCTCAGCAATCGTTTGATTCATGGATTCAAGAATATGCATTCTTCCATGTTTCGCTTGCGCCATTGCTTCTTCAAGAATTTCACGTGATAATCCTTCGATTTTAATATCCATTTGCAATGCGGTAATGCCGCTAGCTGTTCCAGCTACTTTGAAGTCCATATCACCTAAATGGTCTTCCATTCCTTGAATATCAGTTAAAATCGTATAATGCTCGTCCGATTTTACAAGCCCCATCGCAATTCCAGCAACTGGTGCTTTAATTGGCACACCTGCATCCATCATCGCAAGTGAACTTGCACAAATACTCGCTTGTGAAGATGAACCGTTCGATTCCAATACTTCCGAAACAAGGCGGATCGTGTACGGAAAATCAGTTTCACTTGGAATGACTGGCTCTAGCGCACGTTCTCCAAGTGCACCATGTCCAATTTCACGACGGCCTGGCGCACGAATCGGACCTGTTTCACCAACACTAAAATGAGGGAAATTATAATGATGCATAAATCGTTTTGACTCTTCAATTCCAAGTCCATCCAAAATTTGCACATCACCTAATGCCCCGAGCGTACAAATGCTAAGCACTTGCGTTTGACCGCGCGTAAATAACCCTGATCCATGTGTTCTTGCTAATAAAGAAACATCTGATGAAAGTGGACGAATTTCCTCTGGTTTACGACCATCTGGGCGAACTTTTTCAACCGTAATGAGACGGCGAACTTCCTCTTTAACAAGATTGTTTAAAATTTGTTTCACTTGTTTAATTCCATCATCATCCATG
The DNA here is from genome assembly GCF_018343515.1 of Bacillus sp. FJAT-50079. Taxonomy (GTDB): domain Bacteria; phylum Bacillota; class Bacilli; order Bacillales; family Bacillaceae_C; genus Lederbergia. Next base: position 389,263 of record NZ_JAGYPD010000002.1, read on the forward strand.
TCCTCGCGCTCAGAATAAGCAGCAATCACTTCAGCTTTTGCCGCTTCAATCGCATCTTCACGTGCATGTTTTTCTTCTACTTGAATCGCTTGGATGAGCTTTTCTTCACACATACCGCGAACTTCTGCTTCAAGCTCCGCGTCAACTTCATATAAACTAATTTCCATTTTTGTCTTGCCGACTTCTTGTACTACTTGCTCTTGGAACTCAATTAGTCGCTGAATCTCTTTATGCCCAAGCATAATTGCCTCAAGGATCGTTTCCTCGGACACTTCATTTGCTCCGGCTTCAACCATATTAATCGCATCTTTTGTACCAGCAACGATTAAATCAATATCACTGTTTTCCATTTGTTCAACCGTCGGATTAATGATGAACTCTCCGTCCACTCTTCCAACAACGACACCCGCAATCGGGCCTTCAAACGGGATATCCGAAATACTTAAAGCTAAAGATGAACCGAACATCGCAGCCATTTCAGATGAACAGTTTTGATCAACGCTCATAACGATGTTAATAACTTGAACGTCATTACGGAATCCGTCAGCAAATAATGGGCGAATTGGACGGTCAATTAGACGGCTTGCCAAAATCGCTTTTTCACTCGGACGACCTTCCCTTTTGATGAAGCCGCCTGGTATTTTTCCAACCGCATATAAACGCTCTTCATAATTGACTGTTAACGGAAAGAAGTCAACTGCTTTTGCTTCTTTTGAGGCTGTAACAGCACTTAATACAGCTGTATCGCCATATCTTACGAGCACAGACCCATTTGCCTGCTTTGCTAGTTGATCCACTTCAACGGTTAAATTACGCCCCGCCCAATCAATGCTAAATATTTTTTTCTCATGCTCCATACGTAAATACCCTCTCTTTCATGGACGAAAATTAAAAATCGTCTCATCTATATATTGTTCAAAAAAAGTAACATAATTGCCGATTGCACACTGAACATTAGATCTACTTACGATTTTTAAGCGATACGGACACCTGTACTTTTCTTATCATACACAGATCCAATGTTCAGTTCTGCCACATTTTTGTGACAGTCCTTAGCAGTATTGCCGCAATTGGCAATTATGAAACCTAATAAAAAAGCGGGATAAATCTCCCGCTTTTTCAATTGACCCCGTGTAAATTAACGACGTAGGCCAAGTCTGTTGATCAATTCACGATAACGTTGTACATCTTTATTACGTAAGTACGTTAAAAGATTACGACGACGGCCAACCATTTTCATTAATCCACGTCTTGAATGATGGTCCTTTTTATGCGTGCGAAGATGATCGTTTAAGTTGTTAATATCTTCAGTTAAAACCGCAATTTGAACTTCCGGAGACCCGGTATCACTTTCGTGAATTTTGAATTGGTTGATGATTTCGTTTTTACGTTCTTGAGAAATCGCCATCCTATTTCACCTCCTGTAATTTACAATCCCCTATTACCGAGCAAGCGTCGGTGATTCGCCTTGCCAAGCAAAGGTTCTTGATACTTTTTAAGAATACAACTTTCCACATAAAAAATCAAGTTTAATGTTCCTTTAAGTTTACCGTTTATCATCTTAGCTAAAGGATTTTTCAAGAGATAAACCATTAATTGTAGATGTAAAGTCGTTGCTGAATTGAGGTGAGGCTTATTTTAGACATCTTCAAATAAACGTACGGCTAGATGCATTAAAAAAAATGGTTGATGTAGCTGTGGGTGTTGATTTCCGTTCTGGCCGGTGCGTAAATCATCAGTATTCTGGAGTAGACTTAAAACAGGCATCCAAAAATTCATTGTTTTGGATGCCTGTTTTCATATAAAGGTCAAGTTTTATTGATAGTTAAACTTAAATAATGTTCAATTCGTCGAAGTATTGTATGGCGGTTTGTTTATCTTTATTAATTTGTGTTTTTAACTCGTCGATTCCGTTAAATTTTCGTTCATCACGAATTCGAGCATGCCATTCGAGCGTCACTTCTTCACCGTAAATCGATGTTGCAAAATCAAATATATGGACCTCGATCGAGAGGCGAGCTTGCGTTGGATCATTGAATGTTGGCTTATAGCCGATATTGCATACCCCTTCCCGCCAGTCATCAGCCACTAGGATGCGAATTGCATACACACCATTTTTAGGGATGAAATAATCTTGGTGCTGAGCGATGTTTGCCGTTGGAAACCCAATCGTTCGCCCTCTTTTTTCACCGTGTATGACTGTTCCTTTTGTCGTATAAAACCGGCCAAGCAAGTGTTTCGCCTCGATCATTTTCCCGTCAGTCAGCAATGCCCGAATCGATGTTGAACTTATTTTTTCCTCATCCTTTTCTAGTTTGCTGACCGTTGTTACATCGAACCGTCCTTGAGCATGCTCAGACAATGTTTCCATCGTTCCCTTACCGAATTTTCCATATGTATAATCAAATCCAGCAATAACATGCTTAGCATGAAGACCAGCGATGTATTTTTGTACGAACTGCGCAGGCTCAAGACTAGCGAATGCCGAAGTGAACCGGATCACAAATAAATAGTCTACCCCTAACTTTTCTATTAAATTGATTTTGTCTTGAAGTGGGGTAATGTAACGAATTGATGTATTTCCTTTTCCTAAAACAACCGAAGGATGCGGGTCAAATGTCATTACAGCACTTGCATAGCCCTTTTCCTTTGCAATTTCAATCGCTGTTTGGATCACCTTTTGATGTCCTTGATGAACGCCGTCGAAAAATCCTAATGCTAATGCAAGTGGCGGAAATTCATCTTTTTGAAATGTGTGTGGATGATGAATCATTATTACTTTCATTTTATGTCACCTAATTTCAAACAAATAATTTAATCAATTTTTAATACTTTTACCGGTTTAATCATACCATGTTTTTCTGGATGAGTCTGATAAATAGCAATGACTTCCCCTTGATGTTTCATCGCTACATGCCCACTTGGCCAATCCATCGGTATATCCAATACCATTCCATTTTGCACCTTTTTTGCTAATATTTCATCTAACTGGAATTGAGGCAAATGGAAGATGCCCTTTTCTAATGGATAGACAAAAGTTTCGATCGTATCTGTATTTTCAAGCTCGGTAAACGTCACACAATCATCAGCTGTAAATGTCGCTGATGCGGTGCGAACGAGCTTCGACATGTGAGCTGGATAGCCTAATATCTCTCCAAGCATCACTGCTAGCGTGCGAATGTATGTCCCTTTGCTACAATGAACTCGAAAACGGAAGGAAGCAAGTCCATTTTCATTCGTAATCGCCGTATCTAATAAGGTAAGTTCATAAATATGGACCTGTCTCGCTGGCCTCTCTACTTCAATACCAGCACGCGCATATTCATAAAGCTTTTTCCCTTTCACTTTTACTGCCGAATACATCGGCGGAATTTGGGTGATTTCACCTGTTAAAGCGTCTAACGCTTGCTTTACTTCCTGCAAGCTAATTTCTTTCTCTACATGTTTTTCGGCCACCTTCTCACCAGAAGCATCCTCAGTTGTTGTTGAATAACCGAGCGTCACTTCCCCTTCGTACACTTTCCCAGCATCGGTAATATATTCAGCAATTTTCGTTGCTCTACCAAGACAGATCGGAAGAACGCCTTCTACATCTGGATCAAGTGTGCCGGTATGACCGACTTTTTTCATTTTTACAATTTTACGGATTTTAAAAACACAATCATGCGAAGTTAACCCTTTCGGCTTCCAAAGTGGAATGATTCCATCCATATTCGCATCCTACTCCTTGCTGCTATATTAAAGTGAAATGTCAATCAGGGGCTTTTAGTCTCCCCCACTTCGAAGAATACTTTATATGTAAGATAAAGTGAAAAAAAGGATAGACAAAATGTCTATCCAAATATGCTACCAGCGGTCAATCTTCTTTAATTTGTTTTAAAATCGTTTCAATTTTATTTCCATATTCAATCGATTCGTCAAATTCAAAACTGATCTCTGGTGTTTTACGCAATCGAATTCTTTGACCGATTTCCGATCTGATAAATCCTGTTGCTTTTGCTAGACCTTTTAATGTATTTTCCTTTTGTTCGTCATCGCCAAATACAGAAATATAGACCGTGGCTTGCTGAAGATCGCCGGTTACTTTTACATCTGTAATCGTAACAAAGCCAATTCTCGGATCTTTTATTTTTCTCGTAATAATTTCACCAAGTTCTTTCTTCATTTGCTCGCCTACTCGATTAGCACGTAAGCTCATCGTACACACCTCTCATTACAGCCATTCAAATGTTGTCGTTCCTCTTTCCCACTCTGGAAAAGAATCAAGAAATTTAATGACATGATCAAGTTCACGCTCCGCTGCCTGCTGTGCGTTGGCAACCGTTGCAATCGCAAATTTCGTCAGTTGCCATACATCATGATGATCCACTTCGGCTATGGAGACATTAAATTTTTGCTTCACGCGCGTTAGTGCTCGCTGAAGGATCGCTCGTTTTTCTTTTAAAGATTGAGAATCGTAAATTTTAAATTCACATTCACAATATCCGATCAACTACGCTCCACTTCCTGCATTACATACGCTTCGATGATATCTCCTTCTTTGACATCATTGAAGTTCTTAATCGTAATTCCACATTCATATCCTTGACTTACTTCTTTAACATCATCTTTAAATCGTTTTAATGCATCGATGACGCCTTCATAAATGACAATGCCGTCGCGAATTAAACGAACACCACTATCTCGAGTAATCTTACCATCGATCATATATGATCCGGCAATTGTACCGATGCGTGATACTTTAAATGTTTGTCTAACTTCTGCTTGCCCGATGATTTTCTCTTCAAATTCTGGATCAAGCATCCCTTTCATCGCCGCTTCAATTTCTTCAATTGCTTTATAAATAACGCGGTGTAGACGAATTTCAACTTTTTCTGAATCAGCCGCACGCTTCGCATTAACATCCGGACGAACGTTGAAGCCGATAACGATGGCGTTTGATGCAGCAGCAAGAGTAATATCCGATTCGTTAATCGCTCCAACCGCCGTATGAATGATTTTAATGTTTACACCTTCTACATCAATTTGTCGTAAAGATGCAGCAAGTGCTTCAGCAGAACCTTGAACATCCGCTTTAACAATGACATTAAGATCTTTCATTTCCCCTTGTTTCATTTGTTCAAACAATGTATCAAGGCTGACGCGAGAGCTTTCGTTACGAGCAGCTTGCACCGCTTCTTGTGCACGTACTTCCCCAATTTGACGCGCTGTTTTTTCGTCGCTAAACACAACAAAACGGTCACCTGCTTGTGGAACATCGCTTAAGCCTGTAATTTCAACAGGAGTTGATGGCAATGCCTCTTTGACACGACGGCCAATATCATTCACCATCGCCCGTACTCTTCCAAACGTATTCCCAGCTACAATCGGATCTCCTACTTTTAATGTTCCATTTTGTACTAAAAGTGTTGCAACAGATCCCTTACCTTTGTCAAGCTGTGCTTCAATAACAGTTCCCATCGCAAGTCGGTTTGGATTTGCTTTGAATTCTTCGACTTCACTTACAAGTAAAACCATTTCAAGCAAATTATCGATTCCTTCGCCTTTTAAAGCTGAAATTGGAACAAAGATTGTGTCTCCGCCCCAATCTTCTGGAACAAGTCCATGCTCCGTAAGCTCTTGCATAACCCGATCTGGATTTGCTGTTGGTTTATCGATTTTATTTACCGCAACAATAATTGGAACTTCAGCCGCTTTCGCATGGTTAATCGCTTCAACCGTTTGTGGCATGACACCGTCATCCGCTGCAACGACAAGAATCGTAATATCTGTGATTTTCGCTCCGCGTGCACGCATCGTTGTGAAAGCAGCATGTCCTGGTGTATCAAGGAACGTAATCTTTTTGTCATTCGACTCAATTTGATATGCACCGATATGCTGTGTAATCCCGCCTGCCTCACCAGCTGTCACTTTCGTATTGCGCAGTGAATCGAGCAATGTTGTTTTACCATGGTCAACGTGTCCCATAATCGTTACGACAGAAGGTCGTTCAATTAAATTTTCTTCTTCGTCTTCAGTGAAATACACTTCGAGATCAGTTGTGTCAATTTGAATTTCCTCTTCAACTTCTACTCCATAATCTGTACAAATTAATTCAATCGCATCCGCATCTAAATCTTGATTGATCGTCGCAATCACTCCGAGCATAAAGAGCTTTTTAATAAGTTCCGATGGTTCTCTGTGGAGCTTCTTAGCTAATTCTGCAACAGTTAGCGATCCGCTGAAAACAATTTTTTCTGGTAGTTCTCTTTGTTTTGGCGGTGCTGGCTGATGCTGTTGTGGCTTTTGTCTTTGATTTGTGTTTCGATTCGCATTGCCTCTTCTGTTCTTATTAAAGCCTTTATTGCCGCCTTTTTGATTTTGTGGCTTGTTTTGTTGTTGGTTTGATATACTATTTTTCATATTAGGTTTACTTTTCCCCATCTCATTATTACGTTGATTGCCACCTTGGTTCGCTTGTGGTTTATCTTGTTTATCTTGTTTATGCTGTGGTGCCGATTGTTGATTGAATTTCCTATTGGGTTGCTTGTTTTGTTCATTTCCTTGATTCTTTTTTTGCGGGTTTCGAGGCCGCTCATTCGTTGGATTACTACTTTTTTCAGCAGTTTTTCCACTCATTAGCGAGTCTAATTTAACCGCAGTTTCCTTATCGATTGTCGACATATGATTGGAAACCTCAATATTCATACTTTTTAATTTCTCAATGACTTCCTTACTTGATACGTTTTGTTTTTTTGCATATTCATATACACGTAATTTACTCATATGGTCACCCCCGTTTATTCATCGAGCATTGAAGCTAGCTTTTTCGCAAAACCTTCCTCCGTAATTGCGACAACGACCCTAGCTTCTTTTCCAATTGCGTGGCCTAGTTGTTCTCGTGATTCAACAAAGAGATATGGGACGTTGTAAAAAATACATTTATCTTGTATTTTTTTCGACGTATTGTCAGAAGCATCTTTCGAAATCAGCACAAGCTTTGCCCTTGCTTGTTGGATTTCTCTTATAACTAAATCTTCGCCCGAAATCGTTTTTCTTGCTCGAGTTGCCAATCCAAGCAGGGACATCCATTTTTCTTTTTTCATGCTTTATTTTTTCTCTCCATCAATCATTGCAAGCAATTCATCATAGATGGACTCATCAACATGAGCTTGTAACTGACTTGCAAATGCATTTTTCTTTTTAGCTGCGATAATTGCCTCACGATCTTTCGAGACATAGGCCCCTCTGCCTGACTTTTTCCCTGTTGGATCAATGGATACTTCGCCTTCCTTAGAGCGAACAACCCTAATCATCTCTTTTTTTGGCTTCATTTCACCAGAAGCTAAACATTTTCTCATTGGAACTTTTTTTCGAACTGCCATTTCTCTCACCTCTATTCGATTTCTTCCTCTTCTAAATCGAATGATTCCTCTAATTCAGTATCATCATCAAATAATGAGATGAAATCTTCTCGAGGATAAATGCCAGCTTCACGTGCATCAGTTTCACTTTTTATATCGATTTTCCAGCCTGTCAGCTTTGCAGCAAGACGAGCATTCTGCCCACGCTTTCCAATTGCTAATGAAAGCTGATAATCCGGGACAACAACGGTCGTTGCTTTGTCTTCCTCATTAACAGCTACATCTAATACTTTTGATGGGCTTAATGCATTGGCAACGAAAGTTACTGGATCAGCTGACCACTCAACGATATCAATCTTTTCCCCTTTAAGTTCGTTGACAATCGCCTGCACCCTCGTTCCTTTCGGACCAACACATGATCCGACTGGATCTACTTCTGGGTTTTCAGTACTAACTGAAATTTTCGAACGATCGCCCGCCTCACGTGCAACCGACTTAATCTCAACGGTACCATCATAAATTTCAGGTACTTCAATTTCGAACAAGCGCTTCAATAAGCCCGGATGTGTACGTGACACATAAATTTGTGGACCTTTCGTCGTTTTTTCGACTTTTGTAATATACACTTTAATGCGATCATGCGGCTTGTACGTTTCGTTTGGCATTTGCTCACTTTGTGGCAATAATGCTTCTATTTTACCTAAGCTCACATAAATGAATCTAGGGTCTTGGCGCTGAACGATTCCAGTCATAATATCGTCTTCACGATCAACAAATTCGGAATAAATAATTCCGCGCTCTGCTTCTCTTACCCGTTGCGTTACAACTTGTTTTGCCGTTTGCGCTGCGATTCTTCCAAAATCTTTTGGCGTTACTTCCAACTCGACGATATCACCGATTTCGTATGAAGGGTGAATGATTCTCGCATCTTCAATTGAAATTTCCAGCCTTGAATCGAATACTTCTTCAACAATTTCCTTGCGGGCGAATACTCTCATTGTGCCTGTGCCTAGATTTAAGTCGACACGGACATTCTGGGCTTGGTTAAAATTACGTTTATACGCTGATACAAGCGCTGCTTCAATTGCTTCTATTAATACATCTCGAGAAATTCCTTTCTCTTTTTCTAAAATAATCAGAGCATCTAATAATTCTGAGCTCATGAACATGTCATCCCCTTTGCAATTGCAATCCTTTATTTCAGTCAGGGTTTCTTAAAATATAACCGCTAGCCGAGCCTTTGCTACTTTGTCTAATGGTATTTCCACTGTTTTTGTTCTCGTTTTAATTTTGATTTCAATCGTTAAAATGTTTTCTTCAAAGCTGAGCAGCTTGCCTTCAAATATTTTCTCTCCATCAATCGGTTCATACGTACTAATGTGCACATTTTTATTTACTGCTTTTATATAATCAGCTTCTTTTTTTAAAGGACGTTCTGCCCCCGGCGAAGATACTTCTAAAAAGTAGTTATGAGGAATCGGGTCAATTTCATCTAGTTGCTCGCTAAGACGCTCGCTAACAATCCCACATTCTTCAATATCTACACCATCTTCCTTGTCAATAAACAGACGAAGAAACCAGTTTTTCCCTTCTTTCACATATTCAATATCAACAAGTTCTAATTGCATATCTTCTAATATGGGTGTGACTAGTTCTTCAACAATATTCGTAACTTTACTCATCATAACCTCCTGGATAAGAGTTTCAGTGGTTGTATACCAGATTATCCGCAACAATACGAAAGAGTGGGGGGCGCCCACTCTTTTGTCAACAGAGAGTTATTCACAGTATTTCCATTAAAAATATAACATAGTCATATGTCTTTTGCAAACAAACACGACTTGTACGTGCTTGTTAAGGAAATGATAAGCCGATTACAAGTGAACAACCGTTTATGAATTTCAACCACATCCAGCAATTAGTCTACTTTCTTTGTAAATGGTTGGTCGTCTGGTGAGACGGGGGATCTCCGTTCTGGCTGGACGCTTTCCGTGGCCTCAGGCCAACAGGGATGCTGGTCGCGAAGCCATTGCCACACAACGTGGCGATTTTAGACTTCGTTTCTTTATAAGCTCCTGCGGAGTCTCACTCAAGTTGCACGCATATCCCGCAGGACATTGAATAAGCTTCCTTGAACCTACAGCGCACGAAGGAAATGCGCAGCATTTTCGAGGAGCCGCCAGCCGCCACTCCGATCAACGCGTTTCAAAATAAGTTTCTAAATCACTAGAATTAATAACCTTTCGTATTCATCTTTTCATTCGAAGTTGGAACGCATATTGAATGGATAGATAATGACTCAGTAGTAATTAACGGGCGTACACTTAATGTAACTAAAAGAAATTCGACTTTAAAAATCAATGATGGAAATAGCTCAACCTCTTTGTTGTGCTATTTTTTATGCACTTCTTATCATTTCAACAGTTGTATCGTTAGATTTTCGAAACAGATAGAACTAAAAAACATTGATTATTGATTTTGTATCATAATAAGCGCCGCTTAAAAATTGATACTATAATTATACAGATAGTCAACGGCCGCTTAAGCTTTCTTTCCTATTAAAATAACGATAATTGGTTTTGCTCTGGCAATGATTCTAAACAACCGTGATTATCAAGAAACTCAATGACTGTTTTCGATACTCGTCCACGCTGCTGCAAATCTTCCTTCGAAAGGAATTCCCCATCTTTTCGCGCATTCACAATATTGATGGCAGCGTTCGTGCCAAGACCTGGGATCGAATTAAACGGCGGGATTAATGTGCGCCCATCGATGATAAAGTCTGTTGCACTTGACCGATATAGGTCGACACGTTGAAATTGAAAATCACGTTCACACATTTCAAGAGCGATTTCAAGCACGGTTAATAAGTTTTTCTCTTTCGTTGATGCTTCAAGCCCCTTACTATTGATTTCTTCGATTCTTGCCCGAATCGTTTCCGAACCGCGGACCATTGCATCAACATCGAAATCCTCCGCTCTTACCGTAAAGTATGCAGCGTAATAGAGGAGCGGATGATGAACTTTGAAATAGGCGATTCGCACGGCCATTAAAACATAAGCTGCCGCATGCGCCTTCGGGAACATATATTTGATCTTTTTACACGAATCAATATACCATTCAGGAACACTGTTTTTGCGCATTTCAGCTTCCATATCATCGCTCAAGCCTTTACCTTTACGTACTGATTCCATAATTTTAAAGGCAAATCCAGGCTCCAGTCCTTGGTAAATTAAATAAACCATGATGTCATCACGACATCCGATTACTTCACTTAACGTACATGTTTTATTATGAATAAGCTCTTGGGCGTTTCCGAGCCATACGTCGGTTCCATGTGAAAGTCCGGATATTTGCACAAGCTCTGAAAAAGTAGTCGGTTTCGTATCCTCAAGCATTTGACGCACAAATCGCGTTCCAAATTCCGGAATTCCATATGTCCCCGTCTTACAAAGAATTTGTTGTTCTGTGACTCCTAACGTCTCTGTTCCGCTAAATATTTTCATAACTTCCGGATCATCTGTCGGGATTGTTTTTGGATCGATACCACTTAAATCTTGTAGCATCCGGATGACAGTTGGATCATCGTGACCGAGAATATCAAGTTTTAATAAATTATTATCGATCGAGTGGAAATCAAAATGGGTCGTTCGCCATTCAGAGTCTTTATCATCCGCCGGAAATTGAATCGGCGAGAAGTCGAAAATTTCCATATCGCCTGGAACAACGATGATTCCACCGGGGTGCTGTCCAGTTGTACGCTTCACTCCTGTACAGCCTTGAACAAGTCGATCCACTTCAGCATTGCGGATCATCAAATGGTTGTCTTGAGCATAGCCTTTTACATACCCATAAGCGGTCTTCTCGGCAACTGTTCCAATCGTACCAGCACGATACACGTAATCTTCACCAAATAACTCCTTCGTATAATGGTGAGCTCTTGGCTGATATTCACCGGAAAAGTTCAAATCTATATCAGGAACTTTATCCCCTTCAAAGCCAAGGAACGTTTCAAACGGAATATCATGTCCATCTTTTTTATACGCTTCTCCACATTCTGGACAATCTTTATCAGGCAAGTCAAAACCCGAACCAACTGATCCATCATTGAAGAAATATGAATGTTTGCAGTTAGGACAAACATAATGTGGTGGAAGTGGATTTACTTCGGTAATTTCAGTCATTGTTGCAACTAAAGATGAACCGACTGATCCCCGTGAACCTACTAAGTACCCATCATCCAGTGATTTTTTTACGAGTTTATGAGAAATTAAATAAATAACGGCAAATCCATGACCAATAATACTCCGCAATTCTTTTTCCAGACGTTCTACGACAATTTCAGGCAGCGGTGTTCCGTAAATATGTTCAGCCATCTCATAGCTCATGGAACGAATTTCTTCTTCCGCCCCTTCAATTTTCGGTGTATATAAATCATCTTTAATTGGTTTGACATCTTCGATCATTTCATTGATCTTATTCGTATTTTCCACAACAATTTTATATGCTTTTTCTTTGCCAAGGAAAGAAAATTCGTCGAGCATCTCGTCGGTCGTCCGAAAATGAACATCGGGCAATTCGTGACGATTTAACGGGTTCGCTCCCCCTTGGGAGTTGATTAATATTTTTCGATAAATCTTATCTTCTTTATGCAAATAATGGACATTCCCTGTCGCAACAACTGGGATATTTAGTTCCTCACCCATGTCGACAATGTTTTTTATAATGTCCTCTAAATCATGATGATCTCTCACTAGTTCCATTTCAATTAATGGTTGATAGACAGGTTTGGGATGGACTTCGAGATAATCGTAGAAGCTCGCTACTTTTTCCGCTTCGGCACGGCCTTTTTGCATCATCGCCTCAAATACTTCACCTTTATCACAGCCGGCTCCGATTAAAATTCCTTCGCGATGTTTTTCTAGTAATGATCTAGGTATGCGCGGCACTCGATAAAAATAGTTCATATGCGAAATCGAAACGAGCTTAAAAATATTTTTCAAGCCGATTTCATTTTGTGCCAACAAAATACAATGACTCGGTCTTGCTCGTTTATATGCATCACCTTTGCCCATATTATCATTGAGTTGATCGTGATACTCAATGCCCTTCTCTTTGGCATCTTTTAACATTTTCAAAAATAAATAGCCAGTCGCTTCAGCATCGTAAATAGCACGGTGATGTTGAGTGAGTTCAATATCAAAGCGCTTCGCCAATGTATTTAAGCGATGGTTTTTAAACTCAGGATAAAGGAACCTTGCCAGCTCAAGCGTGTCAATCACTGGATTTTTCGTTTTACCAACGCCCATTTTTTGCAGTCCTGTATCTAAAAAGCCCATATCAAATGAAGCATTATGAGCAACGAAAATACCGTCCCCGGACCAATCATAGAATTTTTGCAGTACTTCACTTACTTCAGGGGCGCCGCGTACCATATCATCGGTTATCCCCGTTAATTCAATTGTCGTTGCGGATAAACGGTGATGTGGGTCGGCAAAGCTTTCAAACGTATCAACGACTTCTCCACCGCGAATTTTAACCGCTGCAAGCTCGATAATCGTATCGTAAATTGCCGATAAACCAGTCGTTTCAACGTCGAATACGATGAACTCTGCTTCCTCGAGAAGGCGATGACTGCTATTATAAGCGATGGGCACACCATCATTGACTAAATTTGCTTCCAATCCATATAACACTTTAATTCCATTTTTTTTGCCTGCACCATATGCTTCCGGATACGATTGAACGACAGAATGGTCAGTAATGGCGATTGCCTTATGTCCCCATTTTTTCGCTTGAGCAATATAGCTAGAAATAGATGAAACGGCGTCCATTTGACTCATCGGTGAATGTAGATGGAGCTCAACTCGCTTCTCGCCTTCTTTGGAAAGATCTACTCTTGATTTTGGCTTAATTTCATTAATGTCATTCGCCATCATCACAAGGTCACGAACGAACGTATCCATTTGAATGCTTCCGCGTACACGCGCCCACATACCTTTTTTAACAAGCTTTAATATTTCTGCATCTTCTTTATCGCGAGAGAACATTTTCACTAAAATCGAGTCTGTATAATCGGTAATTTTAAATGTTAATAATGTCCTACCACTTCTTAATTCTCGCGTTTCCGCATCGAAAATATATCCTTCAATCGCGATCCGGCGTTCTTCATCATTGATTTCTTCCAACCGTTTAAAATCTTCGTCATTTTTAATGGTAATTCCAATTGTGACAGGTCCTGTATAAGCATCACCATTACTTTCCCTAGCTGACTCTTGTTGCTGCATTTCAACTAGCGCCTGCCTTGCCCGTTCTTCATCTTCCTTTTGCTTGGCTGCAATAAATTGCTCATAATCATGTTGAGAATCCGACTCATTACCGACTTCTGCATCAAGTGTAAGCGCAGGAAAGCCAAAGCTTTCATAAATTTGCTGAATGATCGCATTGTATTTTGTTTTCAACGTCATTGCTTCTGTGTTATTTCTTGTCTGAACGATGATTTTATTACCTTGGATTGCTGGTGTTTGTTCATTTAATAATGTGAGCAGCATCGGAGAGATGCCGTCGATCTCTCTGATGCATAGGCGCCAGTAGTCAAGTATTTGTGCTTCCGTATAGGACTGATCGGTAATCGAAATCGAATATTGCACCGTTGCAATATGCTGAAACGACTGCTTCAAACGTTGTACAAATTGTTCATACAGACTGGAAGGGATTATTTTTTCAAATTGAAAATAAAAATGCCATTGTTGACTTTGTCGATCGACGATTAATTTTTCAATTGCACTATTTTGTAATTGTTGAACGATTGCATCCTCAGTCATTTGTAATTGCTGAAGAAGGAGCATAAACCGCTCCTTTTGTTCAGCGTGACGACTCGTCATCTCTCTACCTCCCATCAAATTCATCTAAAATCGAATGAAGGTACCTAAAATAAGGTACCCTTCACTTTTATACTAATAGGTTTGTAAGCTGAGCAAGAAGCTCCTCTCTCGATAATTCAAACATCTCGCCTGTTTTTCGTACTTTTACTTCAACGATTCCTTCTCCCGCTTTTTTGCCAACCGTCACTCGAATCGGCAAGCCAATTAAATCGGAATCTTTAAATTTAACACCTGGTCGTTCCGCACGATCATCAAGCAGCACATCATAGCGCTGAGCTTGCAATAGATCGTATAATTCATTTGCTAATGCAACTTGCTCTTCATCTTTCATATTAACTGGAACGATATGCACATCATATGGAGCGATATGCGCAGGCCAGACAAGTCCTTGTTCATCGTTAAATTGCTCAGCAATCGCAGACAATGTTCGAGAAACACCAATTCCATAGCAACCCATAATATACGGCTTTGATTTTCCGTTTTCATCTAAGTAATGAGCTTCCATTGCCTCACTATATTTTGTTCCAAGTTTAAAAATATGCCCAACTTCAATCCCTCTTGCAAAACGGATTGTTCCTTTTCCGTCTGGAGAAGGGTCACCTTCTTGAATAAAGCGGAAATCAGCATATTTTTCTACTTGGAAATCACGTCCTGGAACAACATTGATCAGATGATTTCCATCTTCATTTGCTCCGCAAACGGCGTTTATCATCGCTTCAACAGCGTGATCCGCATAGATTTTGATGCTTGCTGGAACTTTTACTGGACCGAGTGAGCCAATTTCACAACGAAGAATGTTTGCTGTTTCTCCGTGTTCGGCAAGTTCGACCGAAGTAGCGCCAAGCACATTTTTCACTTTAATATCATTTACTTCATGATCGCCGCGCACGAGAATCATAACGAACTCATCATCGACCTTAAATACGAGTGATTTAATGATCTTGTCCGCTTCGACTTGTAAAAACGCGGATACTTCAGCAATTGTTTTTTGATTAGGCGTTGCAATTTTTTCAAGTGACTTTTCTTGTTCCACCGATTTTTCATATGTTTCCGTTACTTCTGCCATCTCGATATTCGCGGCATAATCAGAAGCGTCTGAATAAGCTATCGTATCTTCGCCAATTTCGGAAAGGACCATAAATTCTTGGGTATCATCTCCACCAATCGCTCCTGAATCGGCTAATACCGCACGAAAATCAAGACCGCATCTCGTGAAGATATTCGTATAAGCTGTATACATTTTCTGATATGCATCGTCTAAGCTTTCTTCAGATGTATGGAAGGAGTATGCATCTTTCATAATAAACTCACGTCCACGCATAAGACCAAATCTTGGACGCTGTTCGTCACGGTATTTTGTCTGAATTTGATAGAGCGTAATCGGCAGACGCTTGTACGATTGTACATCAAGGTTAACAAGGCTTGTAATCACTTCTTCATGTGTTGCACCAAGGGCAAACTCACGTCCATGACGATCATGAAGCCGCATTAATTCATCCCCATAATCAAACCAGCGACCAGATTCCTTCCATAATTCTGCTGGCTGAATCGCTGGCATTAACATTTCTGCCGCTCCAGCCTTTTCCATTTCTTCTCGAATAATCGCTTCAATCTTTGTGAGTGTTTTCTTAGCAAGCGGCATATAGGAATAGATCCCACTGGCTACTTGTCTTATGAACCCCGCTCTTAGTAAAAGCTGGTGGCTTTTAATTTCCGCATCTGCTGGAAGCTCACGGAGAGTAGGAATTAACGTCATACTTTGTTTCATTCACTGCACCTCATCTTTATCAAATCTCTATTCTATTAGTTCATAAAAAATCTTTGAATATCGTTCCATGTGACAACGATCATTAATACCATTAATAGCGCAAATCCGATAAAATGGACCAATCCTTCTTTATGTCGATCAATTGGCTTTCCTCTTACCGCTTCAACTCCAAAGAAGAGTAGTCTTCCACCATCAAGAGCCGGAATCGGCAATAGGTTCATAATCCCGAGATTAATGCTTAAGAGCCCCGTCCATTTCATTAAATTAAGAATCCCAGCTTGGGCAACAACTTCTGTTGATTTATAAATACCAACAGGTCCAGACAACATATCAATCGAAAACTGCCCTGTAACAAGCTTTCCTAGCAATTCAATAATTCTCACAGTCCAATGGTATGTTTCAGTAAATCCATTGACAGCTACTTTAAGCACTGATTTATCCATTTGCGATTGTACGCCAATTAATCCGAATTCCTCTTCTTCTGCTACGATTCTCTCCGGTGTAACAGGAACTTCTACCGTTTGTCCTCCGCGATCAACGATAAAAATTAATTCATCATCGGGATGCGCCCGAACAACATCCGTTAATTGTTCAAAGTCTTCGATTTTTGACCCCTCAATGCTTAATACAAGATCATTCTCCATTAATCCCGCTTGTTGCGCTGGACTATCTGGAGAAATCAAACCAAGCTTCGCCTCTTTCACTGGAACACCGACAATCGCTCCGATAATCGTGAAGACAACAATCGCTAAAATGAAATTCATCATCGGTCCAGCAAAAATCGTCATAGCTCGTGAGCTTAATTTTTTCGAAGCAAATTGACGATCCCAAGGAGCAATTTGTGATTCAATTTGATCTTCCACAATGACGGCTTCACGTGCAATCGAAAACGTTTGAAGCTCCTCGTCAGCTTCCTCATACCCTTTAATAAATAATTTATGTTCTAAATCGGCTGATGCAACTTCGATATTTTTTGCTTGGGCATAGCGGTCTTTCCCATTTAAAATAATTTTTTCTACTTTTTCTTGGTCGTTAAATAAAAGAGCGACACGGTGCCCTGGTTTAATTTCAGTCATTTCCGGATCATCGCCAGCCATTCGTACGAACCCGCCGATTGGAAGAAGACGAATCGTATATGTTGTTTCATCTTTTTTATACGAGAAAATTTTTGGTCCAAAACCAATCGCAAACTCACGCACGAGTATTCCTGCTCTTTTCGCAAAAATAAAATGGCCTAATTCATGGAAAAATACGAGTGCACCGAAAATAATGATAAACGAAATGACTGTGTTCAAAATATAATCCCACCTTTATTAGAAGAGTGAACGCACATATTTTCTCGTTTCCGCATCAACTGTTTGAATATGTGAAAAGTCAGGATCACCGCTAGGCTTATGCCAGTTCAGTGCTTTTTCGATCAAATGCTCAATTTCAAGAAAAGATATGTTTCCTCGTAAAAATGCGTCAACAGCCTCTTCATTTGCCGCATTTAAAACCGTTGGCATTGTTCCCCCGATTTTCCCTGCATCATAAGCATATTTCAAACAAAGAAATCGCTCAAAATCCATTTGTTCAAAATGGAGTTTCCCCATTTCAGCAAGATTAAACGGGGCATCATTTGGAAGCGGAAGTCGATTTGGGTATGTTAATGCATATTGAATTGGAACCCTCATATCCGGACTTCCTAATTGGGCAATCACACTATTGTCATGGTATTCCACCATGGAATGAATGATACTCTCCCGATGTAAAAGTACATCAATTTGTTCATAAGCGATATCAAATAACCAATGTGCTTCAATGACTTCCAATCCTTTGTTCATCATCGTCGCTGAATCAATTGTAATTTTTGATCCCATTGACCAGTTTGGATGGTCGAGCGCTTGCTCCAAGGTCACATCTTTTAATTGTTCGCGGGATAAATCACGAAAACTTCCGCCTGAAGCGGTTAAAATTAAGCGGCGAATTGCGGATTGCTTCTCTCCTTGCAAGCATTGAAAAATAGCCGAATGCTCGCTATCAACTGGAAGAATGTCAACCTGATGCTTTTTCGCAGCCTCCATTACGATATGTCCAGCCGTTACAAGTGTTTCTTTATTAGCGAGGGCAATCGTCTTTTTCGCTTTAATCGCTTGTAATGTTGGATAAAGACCAACACTGCCCATTACGGAATTTAAGACGATATCCGTTTTTTCATGTATGGCTACTTCCACTAATCCGTCTGCACCATATAAAAATTTGGGCGTGAATGGGAATTCTGCTTTTAACGATTCATAATCCGCTTTTTCTTGGACGGACACCAATTCTGGTTTAAATTCTTCAATGATTTTTCTCGTTAATTCAATGTTTTTTCCAGCTGTGATCGCAACTAATGTAAATTGATCTGGATGTTTTCGTATGACATCAAGTGCTTGTGTACCAATGGAACCGGTAGCTCCAAGCAAGCTAATATACTTCATTATACCACTCCCTATAAAAGGTTGCTCAAAAGGAAAAAGATCCTTTATGCTTCTTTTTCCTTTCGAACAACTATACTATGATTGCAGCTTCATTAGCTAATGACATGTAAATAATGAAGCAATGGTAAAACAAATAGCCAGCTGTCACAACGATCAAGAATCCCGCCGTGTCCCGGCATAATATTGCCTGAATCCTTTACATTGTAATGCCGCTTTAATGCGGATTCAGCTAAATCACCAAGTTGTCCAAATATCGATAAAATAACCGTCATAATAAGTAATTTAACTGTCGGTATTTGAATATCGGAGAAGAAGATAAACAAGACCGCAACAATTAATGCGGAAATCACTCCGCCGAAAAATCCTTCGATTGTTTTATTCGGACTAATATCGGGCCATAGTTTTCGTTTCCCGATCGCGCGACCGATAAAATATGCTCCGGAATCTGTCACCCATACAACGAAAAGTGCATAAAAAAGGTAAACAAGTCCTGCTTCACGCGTCGCGATAAAATAATAAAATCCAAGTCCAACATAGATGACCGATAACAGAGAAAAGCCAGCATCATCAAAATTAAATTTATTTTTTAAGATGACGGTATATGCTAAAAATAGCAAACCTGCCGCTGAAAGTATTTCCATTTTAGAACGACCAGCAATCGTAATCAACTCAAAATACGAATCAGGGATTAGGACGATCCAAAGCAATAGTAAAGAAATGATTCCTTGGCCGGATAAAAGCGAGTATCCTCGCATTTTAAAAAGCTCATATAAACCAATTGTCGCCATCGCATACGCTAATAAAATAAATGGCAGCCCACCGATCATGACAATCGGAACAAAGATTGCAATCGCTACAACTGCTGATATAATCCTTTGCTTCATTTTCCAATCTCCTCATTATGTATTCCACCATATCTTCTGGATCGACTTTGATAGTCTTCTACCGCCTCCAGAAAATGCTCTTCTGAAAAATCGGGCCATAATACATTCGTAAACCATAATTCTGTATAGGCCAATTGCCATAACATGAAATTACTAATCCGCAACTCCCCACTCGTTCGGATTAATAGATCAGGATCTGGAAGCTCCTTTGTCATTAAATAGCTTGAAAACGTAGCTTCATCAATCTCCTCTACGTCTACATTCCCTTGTTTTACATCAATAGTAAGCTGTTTAATCGCTTCAAGCATTTCGGCACGGCTACCATAATTTAATGCAAAGTTTAATTTTAACCCTGTATTTTCCGCTGTTTCTTCCATCGCCTTCGCAACAGCTCCTCTTGTAGAGGCTGGAAGCTGGTTTTCGTAGCCCATCATCTTCACTTGGACGTTTTCTTCAATCAGCTCCGGTAAAAAGCTATCAAGAAATTCTTCTGGTAACTTCATTAAATAATCGACCTCATGTTTTGGCCGTTTCCAGTTTTCTGTCGAAAATGCATATAGTGTCAACGTTTTAACTCCAAGTCGATTCGCTAGTTTCGTCATTTTTTTGACGACTTTCATCCCTTCATGATGCCCGGCGATTCGAGGGAGTGCACGTTTCTTTGCCCATCGCCCGTTTCCATCCATGATGATGGCAACATGGTCTGGTATTGGCTGTTTTTTTATGGCGGTCATTCGATCTTTTTCAGCCATTTTTGCTTTGGAAGTTTTCCATAACTTCATTTTATTCCACATGAAAAGAGTCCTCCGTCAGAAATACTTCCTGTTTATATACGTCAAAGCATATCTTAACATATAATGCTTGCAATGCGTTATTGATTTATTGTTTATTTAACTAATAAACCATTTTATATCGGCTGCTTCGATAGATACATTTGTCTGTAAAACTCAAAATGATCCCTTCTAAACGAAGGGATCATTTTTCAGTACAATAGTCATTTTTGTGATTAAACTTCCATTATTTCTTGTTCTTTACCTTTGGTGATCTCATCGATTTTTTTAATATAATCATCCGTTAATTTTTGAACATCATCTGAATAACTGCGAAGTTCGTCTTCTGTAATTGCACTATCTTTTTCAAGTTTTTTCAATTCATCATTTCCGTCTCTGCGAATGTTTCGAATCCCTACTTTCGCTTCTTCCGCTTCTTTTTTCACAAGCTTGACAAGCTCTTTTCGACGCTCCTCTGTTAAAGCTGGAATCGAAATACGGATTAATGAACCATCATTGGATGGGGTTAATCCAAGATCAGATCGCAAAATTGCTTTTTCGATATCGGAAATAATTGTCTTATCATATGGTTGGATCACGAGTAATCTTGCTTCTGGTACAGAAATAGATGCCATCTGATTAATTGGTGTCGGTGCACCATAATAATCAACTGTCAGTTTATCTAATAGAGAGGCGTTCGCTCTTCCAGCTCGAACACTTGCAAGCTCTCTACTATAAGCTTGAATTGCCTTTTCCATTTTATCCTTTGTATTGGAAATCACTTCGGATGCCATTATTCTTTCCCCCTCACTAATGTTCCAATTTGTTCTCCCATTACTGCTCGCTTTACATTTCCTTGTTCAGTAAATGAAAATACGATTAACGGAATATCATTATCCATACATAATGAAGAAGCAGTAGAGTCCATGACTCCTAATCCCTCTTTCAATACGTCTAAATAGGATAATTGATCGTATTTTACCGCGTTTTTATCTAGTTTTGGATCAGCAGTGTACACGCCATCGACATTGTTTTTTGCCATTAAAATGACTTCAGCTTCAATCTCCGCTGCACGTAATGCTGCCGTCGTATCCGTTGAAAAATACGGATTTCCTGTTCCAGCAGCGAAAATAACGACACGTTTCTTTTCTAAATGGCGAATCGCTCTGCGGCGAATATAAGGTTCCGCTACTTGGCGCATATCGATCGACGTTTGTACTCGTGTTTCGATTCCAAGTTGCTCTAAACTATCTTGAAGTGCAAGAGAATTCATCACCGTTGCAAGCATGCCCATATAATCGGCTGATGCACGGTCCATCCCCATATCACTGCCGACTTTTCCGCGCCATATATTGCCGCCGCCAACAACAACCGCAACTTCTACGCCTAGCTCTGCAACTTCTTTTACTTGCTCAGCAATCGATTTAATTACTGTTGGGTTAATCCCAAAACCATCTGCTCCGGCTAAGGCTTCCCCACTTAATTTCAATACAACTCTTTTAAATTTTGGATTGGTCATTTGAACCTCCAAGGTCTTTATTATGTAATCTTGAGGTGAAGATATCGGCGAAAAACCGATTTCCGAGATCAAATTCATCGGAAGCAAGGCCCTCTTCCCTTATAAAAAAGGGAACACGCAATGTGCTCCCTATTTCATTGTCAAAGTTAGATCATTTGTGAAAACTTATTTTTTCACTTGGCTCATAACTTCGTCTGCAAAGTTTTCTTCGCGCTTTTCAATTCCTTCTCCGACTTCGTAGCGAATGAATTCAACCACTTTCGCACCATTTGCTTCTACAAATTGAGAAACTTTTTGATCTGGGTTTTTAACGAAGCTTTGGTCTAAAAGGCAAATTTCTTCAAAGAATTTGCCAAGACGGCCTTCAACCATTTTCGCAACGATTTTTTCTGGTTTTCCTTCGTTTAATGCTTGTTGAGTAAGAACTTGACGCTCACGCTCTGTTTCTTCTGCCGATACTTGATCGCGAGAAACATATTTCGGATTGATTGCAGCGATATGCATAGCAACATCTTTTGCAATATTTGCATCCGTTGTTCCTTCAAGCACTGTTAAAACAGAGATACGTCCGCCCATATGAAGGTATTCACCAAATGCACCATTATCTGATTTCGTTTTGATTTCAAAACGACGCAACGTGATTTTCTCACCAATTGTTGCAATTGCACTGTTGATGTATTCACTTACTTTTTGACCATTTTCCATTGTTTGCTCAAGCGCAGCTTCAACAGATTCTGGTTTTTGTGCTAATAAATGTTCAGCTAATTCTTTTACAAGGTTTTGGAAGTTTTCGTTCTTCGCAACGAAGTCTGTTTCTGCATTCACTTCAAGAATGATTGCTGAATTACCTTCTGATAGCATGAAAGTAGTACCTTCTGCTGCAATACGGTCAGCTTTTTTCGCAGCTGATGCAATTCCTTTTTCACGAAGGAAATCGATTGCTTCCTCCATGTTTCCGTTTGTTGCAGTTAATGCTTTTTTACAATCCATCATACCTGCGCCTGTTTTTTCACGTAATTCTTTTACCATTTGTGCAGTAATAGCCATTCAAAATTCCTCCTTAAGCATGTGTGCAAAATCATTGTTTGAAAAAAGGTGATAAGTATACTCTCCCTCATCACCTTTCCCCTTAACCATACGGTTTTAAAACCATATCATTGCAGTTTATATATCGATTATGCGTTCGCAGTTTCTGTTTCTTCTGCCGCTACTTCTGCTTCTTCTTCATGCTTTGCTTCTAAAAGAGCGTCAGCCATTTTTGAAGTTAATAATTTCACAGCGCGAATTGCATCATCATTTGCTGGAATCACTACATCGATTTCATCCGGATCACAGTTAGTATCAACAATACCTACGATTGGAATATTTAATTTACGTGCTTCTGCAACAGCAATGCGTTCTTTACGTGGGTCGATAATGAACATAGCGTCTGGAAGGCGCTTCATGTCTTTAATTCCACCTAAGAACTTAACAAGACGGTCATACTCTTTATTAAGCATAACTACTTCTTTTTTAGGAAGGACATCAAATGTACCGTCTTCTTCCATTTTCTCGATTGCTTTTAGACGGTCAATTCTCTTTTGAATTGTTTCAAAGTTTGTTAATGTACCACCTAACCAACGATGGTTTACATAGTAATGACCTGCGCGCTCTGCTTCTTCTTTTACAGATTCTTGCGCTTGTTTTTTCGTACCTACGAATAGAACCTTACCGTTATTTTCAGCAAGCTCTCTCATGAAATTATAAGCCTCTTCAACCTTTTTCACTGTTTTTTGTAGGTCGATAATGTAGATGCCGTTACGCTCCGTAAAAATATATTTTTTCATTTTCGGGTTCCAGCGGCGTGTTTGGTGTCCGAAATGTACACCTGCTTCTAGCAATTGCTTCATTGAAATTACTGACATTGTGTTTTCCTCCTTGGTTTTTGAATTCCTCCGCCCTACTCATATTTTGTACAGACTGTTTTACAGCACCTTGTTACAAAATCATAGGACGTGTGTATTAACACCGTCATTGAATATACCATATCTTTCTACTACAATCAAGAGTTTTCACTTTTAAAGTTTATCAAGGCCAAAATATTTCTTTCGGAATGAAAATCATACTTGCTTAGGCATGAAAAAACAAACGTATTTTGTGTCGTTTTTGAAAAAGGTTAGTGTGTGATAAGGGCGTTGGTTTCCATTCTGACTGGACACTTTCTACCTCTAGTCAAGTGTTTTTTATGAATTCTTTTTTGGGGGCTGTCCAAAAAGGTCGGAAAAAATCGACTTTTTTTGGAAGCTCTCTTCAATTTTACTTACGTTGAACTTGGATGTTGATTTGCGCTCCAGACACTTCGCTTTCCGCGGGACGAGCGGTGAGCTGCTTCGGGCCAACAGGATGTTGGTCACAAAGCCGTTGCCACACGATGTGCCGAATTTGGGCTTCGTTCCTTAATAGCTCATTGCAGGGCCTCACCTGCCTCGCAACAACCCGCAGGACATTGAAAATACTTCTCCGAACCTGCACCGCACGAAGGAAATGCAAAGCATTTTCCAGGTTCCTCTGATTGTAGTGGAAGGCGGCGACTCCTGCGGGATCAGTGGTCTATGTGAGATCCCGCAGGAGCGTAGCTCACGAAACCACCCCGCGGAAAGCGTTCGCCTGGAAATCAGCAGTTTACCACTAGTCACTTAAAGGAACTTTTTCAGTCCTCTAGATTCTTTCGGGTTTTATATCATAAAAAAATAAGCATTCGAAAAAAGAGTTTATCGCTCATTATTTCGAATGCCTATTTCGTTTAATAGACGAAGTTTATTTTTGGTTAAACTGAAATATATTATTATTTTCGTCGAAACTTTAACATTAATGCGATTTCTGTCTTGCCTTTATGTAATTTTTTCGCGATTTCGTCAATCGAAACCCCTGTGCTTTGTAATTGATACGCTTGATCGATTAGCGATGTTTGCATCGTTTCGGCCTTTTCTGCTTTGGCATCAGATTCAGCTGATTGATTTATATTTTCATCTGGATAAGTAAGCAATGTAGCATATGTTTCCGCTGTAATTGGCTGCTCTTGATTGAGCATCGTTGGTTGCGGCGAGTCCTTCGTTTCCTTATACGTTTCCGCTATCGGCTTTTTCTGATCCTTATTTTGTTTTTGTAACTGTTGAATAATTGAAAGAAATTGTTCATTTTCTTCCTTTAATTCAAGCAAAAAAGCTGACAATAGCTCTGCCGATTCCTCTTGATTTTTCCGCTGTGCTTCTTCAATTTCTTTCAATCGATTTTGCCGTAAATATAAAAGAACGACTGCAAAGATCGTTACTCCGTTTAACATAAATAAAAGAAAAATGAATGTTCCTGTCAATATGATCACTACCCATTATAATCGATCGTTTTACCTTTGTAAGGATGCAGCTTTTTCCGCTTACTTTTTTGCTTATTAGAGGAATGTTGATGATCATTTGTATCTCTTTGTTCTTTTGAATGGCCGTCTTTTAAAGACATTTTCTCTTTTTGTTCCATCTTATTTACCGAATTTCGATCCTTTATAAGCTTTTCTTCCATTTCACTTGCTGCCTGCTGAAATGTTTGCTGTCCCCTCTGTTGTAGCTGTTCCGATAGCTTCCCGGCCTCAACGGTTCTAGGTATAGCAACTTGAAGTTCAATCGACTTTAAGCTCATAGACGTTCCCCTTCGCCTGATTTTTTTTGAAGGATCGTTCTTAATTTCAATAGTGCTTTTGAATGAATCTGTGAAATTCGTGATGTCGATAAACTAAGAACTTGTCCAATTTCTGTAAATGTTAACTCCTCTTTATAAAAGAGACTTAGTACAATTTGTTCATTTTTAGTTAAAGTTTCAATGACATCTGCTAAATCTTCCAGCCATTCATTTTTGATTAGTTGTTCTTCTGGACTTAGAGAATCTTCATCTTTGATCACATGGGTTTGTTTATCTTGATCTTCTTGCTCTTGAATTTGGTCATCGATAGATAGAATATTCGCGAATAAATATTCATTCAACGCCCGATACACTTCATCTTCTGAGTATCCACTTTCCTTGGCGATTTCTGCCGGTGAAGCATGCCGGAAAAGCCGTTGTTCAAGCCTCTCGATCGCTTGTTCGATTTTTTTCACTTTTTCTCTTGTGCTTCTCGGCATCCAGTCCTCTTTCCTAAGCCCATCAATAATCGCTCCACGAATCCGGAAAGAGGCGTATGTATCAAACTTAAGATCCCGGGTAAAATCAAATTTATTCAACGCGTCCATTAATCCCATTAATCCAAGACTTTTTAGTTCTTCCCTGCTAATGTTTCTCGGTAAACCAACCGCAATTCGCTGAACGTGATATGTGACGAGCGGCATATATCTCCCTACTAAAACATTTCCTGCATCAGCATCGCGGCAACGACTCCAACGTTCCCAATATATTTGTTCTTCTATCGGTGGTGAGTTTGACATCCTATCTCCTCCTCACACTGCTGATTCAGATTGTAATCGTATCTTCGTATGTTGATCGTATATCAAGTAAGCTGGTTTCAGGATCAAATTCAATTGTTCTACCACGATTTCCTCCCGTATCTTCAGCTATAAGTTCGATACGCAAGCGCTGCAGCATCGTTTTTACTGCCTCCACATTACGGTGGCCAATCCTCATTCCATCACTTTGTGAACTAAATTGAAACATTTGTGCTCCACCAGCAATTTTCGCTTTTAGTTGATGGGGACTTGCCCCGCGTTTGATCAGTGAATCGACAAGCTCTTGAAGACCAGTATCGGCGAATTTCGCTTTGTTTAGCAACTGCTTTCCTCGTGCCAATGAGGAATCAGGAAGCATAATATGGACCATTCCTGCCAACTTTTTATGCGAATCATAAATGACTACTCCAACACATGAACCGAGACCAAGCGTTCTAATTTTGTCAGGCGCTCTAACGATGTCCATTTCGGCGATCCCCACTCTTACAACCGTTTCAATCATATAAATGGACTCCTAAAGCATGGAAGATCGTTGAAAAAGAACCGGGATCAGGCAGTAAAAAGAAATGCCCTTTTACATGCTCCACCTGGTCATCCTCATTTAGCGCCGTATCAATGACAATTGCATAATCCTCGGTTTGTGATAACTCTATCAATCCATAGCTAATAATCGCTCCAGCCATATCGATGCTAATTGATGGCACGGATGGATATAGATTTAGTCCAGTGAAATCAGATAATGACGTTAAATACGATCCTGATAAAATATTTCCTAATTCTTGCATGGCAGATAATCCGAGTTCAGAATATGGCGGATGCTCTAATGAAATAGAATGATCGCCTGTTAATTGTTGAATATAATTTGATCCTTGATCCAACGGTAAAACAAAAAACATACTGCCTGAAGCATCACCTTCGATCCGTAGAAAAACGGCTGCAACAATATTATCATACCCACCAGCAAGTTCTAGCATTTCATCGAACGTAATAACCTTCACATTCGGAACTTTCATATCAATTTTTTTCCCGAGTAATACCGATAGAGCTGTCGCCGCATTTCCAGCTCCAATATTCCCAATTTCCTTTAATACATCAAGCTGAATTGATGTCATTTTCTCAATACTCATTATGCAATTCCCTTTGATTCGCCTTATCAAGGACATACTCTAAATTGAGTAAGATAAGCAGCCTTTTCTCAAGCTTGGCTACACCATTTATAAACTCGGCTGCAACCGTACCAACGACATCCGGCTGTGGCTCAATGACATGCTCGGGAATATCTAATACATCGTTCGCTGCATCAACGATGAAGCCGACTTCTAAATCCTGATACGAAACGATAATAATCCTTGTGCTATCTGTATTCTCAAAATCACCGAGTCCGAAACGTCTTTTTAAATCAATGATCGGAATGATGACTCCCCTTAAGTTAATAACCCCTTTAATATAGACGGGTAATTTCGGTACTCTCGTAATATGCTGCATTTTTTCAATTGCTGTTACATGGTCAACTGAAATGGAATATTCATTACCGTTTAATTGAAAAACAATGACTTTGCGTTCGGAAGCTATATTTGCCTCATGCACGAGCGCTCACTCCCCCATATTTCTAATTTTGTTCCGCATAATATCACGGTTTTAACTTTACAAAAATCTCGATGATTGAGGTTTTATTTAATAAATGCATTGCAGTCAATGATTAGTGCTACTTGTCCATCTCCTAGTATTGTCGCACCAGAAATCGCAAAAACTTCATTTAAATAATTTCCTAATGATTTTAAGACGATTTCTTGTTGACCGATAAATGAGTCAACGATTAATCCAGCCATTTGATCCGCTTTTTTCACGATGACGATCGAAACGAATGGATCTTCCGACTCTTCCATGTCTACTTCAAATATTTCTTTTAAAGAAACGAGTGGGACAACTTTTCCTCGATAATCAATCACTTGTTGATTATGAGCAATTAAAATATCTGATTTGCGAATAATTGCTGTTTCAATAATCGATGATAACGGGATCGCATATTTTTCTATACCTACTTCGATGAGCATTGCTGAAATAATCGATAGTGTAAGCGGAAGCTGAATCGAAAACTTCGAACCAATCCCTTCTTCAGAATCGATAGAAATAATTCCACCAAGCGATTGTATCGTTGCTTTTACAACATCCAATCCTACTCCACGACCAGATACATCTGATATCGATTGTGCGGTAGAAAATCCTGATGTCATAATTAAGTCAAAGACTTCGCGATCAGTCATATGGACAGCTTCCCCAGCAGTAATTACCCCATTTGCTACCGCTTTATCAATGACTTTCTGGCGGTTAATTCCAGCCCCGTCATCTTCGATTTCTATAAATACATGGTTGCCGCTGTGATACGCTTTTAATTGAATCGTCCCTTTTTCTGGTTTTCCGTTCGCTTTACGGACGTCCGGACTTTCAATTCCATGGTCAATCGCATTTCTTAAAAGATGGACAATCGGATCGCCAATCTCATCAATAACCGTACGATCAAGCTCTGTTTCCGCTCCAATGATTTCCAATTCTAGCTGTTTGTTTAAATCTCTTGCAAGCTGTCTAACCATGCGCGGGAAACGATTAAAGACAGTATCGACCGGAACCATTCTCATGTTCAAAATAATATTCTGTAAATCCCCTGATATTCTTGTCATTCTTTCAACGGTTTCTGCTAATTCAGCATGTTGAATCTCTTGGGAAATTTGCTCCAGTCTTCCCCGATCAATGACGAGCTCCTCAAATAAATTCATTAAAATATCAAGACGTTCAATATTCACTCGAATTGTTTTGCCGCCAGCTCTCGTCTGCTGTTTTTCAGATTCTTCATTAGTGAGCGGTTTTTTTATTTTTTCTTCACTTATCGGTTCGGTAACTTTTTGTTCTTCATTAATCATCTTATTAGAATCAATCGCAATCGCTTCAATCGACTCGATTTCGGAGATCTTCATAATTTTACTTTTTATATCTTCTAACGGCTCCTTCGTAATGAGTGTAACCGTAAAGCTTGAATCAAATTG
Source organism: Bacillus sp. FJAT-50079 (assembly GCF_018343515.1). Classification (GTDB taxonomy): domain Bacteria; phylum Bacillota; class Bacilli; order Bacillales; family Bacillaceae_C; genus Lederbergia. The sequence continues at coordinate 418,397 of NZ_JAGYPD010000002.1, forward strand.
TTCCTCCTCAAGCTGATCAACCGTTGGAACAGATTTGATCACTTCACCACATTGCTCCAACACTTCAAATACCATATACACTCTAGCTGTTTTCAATAAGCAATCAGGCCGTAAGGAAATCGTCATCTCTAAGCATGAAAATCCTTGTTCCTCAGACTGTTCGATGATCGTTCGCTCATATTCATCATATTTCGTTTGTGGATGATCGATTTCAATCGTAGCCGCTAGCTCAGAAACCGCTGATTCAACCGGGACATTCTCTCCCTTTTCCAGTTGTTCGAGCTTTGCAATTGAGCTGCTTACGTCCCGTTGTCCATCACCGCCTGAAGCGATAGAATCAACGATCACTTCTAAATCATCAACTGCCTGAAATACGACATCAAATATATCTGCTGTAACCGTAATTCGTTGCTGGCGAATTCCATCAAGAATATTTTCCATCACATGTGTTAAATTGGCTAAATCGGTATAACCCATCGTTGCTGACATACCTTTTAATGTATGTGCCGCTCTAAATATTTCGTCGACAATGCCTAGATCTGTTGGATTTTTTTCTAAATGTAAAAGCTGTTCATTCAAAACTTGTAAATGTTCTTTGCTTTCATCGATAAAAATTTCTAAATATTGATTCATATCCATGCGCCCACACCCTTATCCGATATATTTCAAAATATGACTCGCAATTTGATCTAACTCAACAATGGTGTCAACCATCCCGGTGTTGACAGCCGCCCGCGGCATTCCAAAAACGATACAACTTGCTTCTGCTTCAGCGATGGCATGCGTTTCGCCTCTTTGTTTCATCTCAATTAAACCTGCTGCTCCATCTGCTCCCATCCCTGTCATAATGACAGCAATTTTATCGTACGGATCTAGAAGACTAGCTGAATGGAATAAAACATCTACGGAAGGACGATGCCCATTGACCGTCGGTTCTTCTGTTATATTCGCGACTAATCGGAGGCCTGCTTCAACGACCTTTAAATGCTTGCCTCCTGGAGCGATATACGCTACCCCATTTTGTAATTCTTCGCCATCCTCTGCCTCTTTGACCGCAATCTCACATATTGCATCTAGTCGATTGGCTAATGATTTTGTAAATGTAGGTGGCATATGTTGAACAATAACAATTGGAGCGGGAAGGTTTTCCGGCAATTGTGTTAAAACCGTTTGCAATGCCCTCGGTCCACCCGTAGATGTGCCAATGCAGATGATTTTCTTATTTATTTTCATTTCCGCCTCCCCTTATCACTGAAAAGGCGCCGCAATGTCAGTAAAAATGAATCTTTTTCCCGCTTTTTCTCAAAATCGTCTTCTACGTATATATCGACGATTTTTTTTAGTTTATTAGTAATTGCAGCTTTAGGAAACTTTTTTGAAAAAGCGACCTGACTAATGACTGCTTGCCTTACATGTTTATCTTCCGGAAGAACACCAAGCATAATTGCGTCGCGATTTAAAAACGTACGTGCCGTCGTTTGTAAGCGCCGCAATGTTTCTTGACCTTGCTCTTCATAATCGGCGCGATTACAAATGAGTAAAAATCGGCTATTCACTTCTTCCATACTTATAAACTTCATCATTGAGTATGCGTCGGTCATTGCTGTCGGTTCTGGTGTACTAATGACAAAAATATCATCTGCAGATAGCAAAAGATTTAAAGCAGGTGAGTTCGCACCAGCTGCCATATCAAAAATAATATAATCGTATGTCTCTTGCAGCTCTTTCAATCCTTGTAATAATCGCTCTAATGTGATTGGATTGATCTCGATGATTTCGTTTAATCCATTGCCTGCTGAAATATAAGAAACGCCATCATCGGAAGTATGAATAATCGATGACAAACTTACCTCATTACGCAAAAAATGGGATAGATCATTGGATGTCGTTCGTCCAAGTAGAATGTTTACATTTCCCATCCCAATATCTAGATCAAACAGTAAGACGCGATTGCCTCTATCTGCTAATGTGAATGCTAAGTTTAAGGAAATATTCGATTTACCGACTCCACCTTTTCCGCTCACAACCGCGATTGTTTTCGCCATTTTTTTCGATTCCGATTGTGCCTGAAGCATACTCCGTAATTTCTCTGCCTGATCTTTCATATCGTTTCATCCTCAAGTACATAGTGAGCAATCCGTTCAGGACTTGCCGCGATCATATCATCTGGGACCTCTTGTCCCGTTGTGATATAAGTGACCCCGCGTTGATTATCGACGATTAAATTGTACATTGCTCCGTACGATCGTGTTTCATCAGCCTTTGTAAACAGAAAATAGTTAAACGGTAATTGCTGAAAATGATTAACGATGATTTCTAGATCCTTTTCTTTCATAGAAATTGGCAATGCTAATAACGTTTCCATCTCTGTTTCCCCAAACATACCTTTTAGGTCGTGGACAAACTCAAGTTCGCGATAGTTTCTACCTGCTGTATCGATTAACACGAGATCATAGTCTGCAAACTTTTTAATTGCTTCCGAAAAATCATGCTGATCATAAGCAATTTCAAGCGGAAGCTGTAATAATTCCGCGTAAGTTTTTAATTGATCAATGGCAGCAATTCGATATGTATCAACTGTAATCAATGCAACCCTTTTTTTATGCTCAAGCACGGCCACAGCCGCAAGCTTAGCAAGTGTCGTCGTTTTACCGGCTCCTGTTGGTCCAACGACATTAATATATTTTTTCATTTCGTTTATTTCTTTGTATTGAAAAGGGCCTAGGCGCTCTATCATGATGTTTTTACACCAAGAAAAAACATCGGCCTGCTCAGGTGGAGTAGGTGATTGACGCCATTTTTCCAATAATTGCTGACCAATTTCTTCGATATGCTGATCAGCAACATCTGCTTTTTGTAAATGAAGCAAGCACGCTTGGATTGGTTCGGGAAAATGACGAATGAAAAACGGCTCGCGCTTCACTGTCTTTAATTCCTTTTTCAATGTCGCGAGCTCCGCTAAAACATTGTCAGCAACACCCGTTTGAGCTTGTCTCACCTCTACGTTGGCTTGCTGCGGAATTTTTCTTTGCTTGTTTTTGACCGTCGGCTTTGGAATGACAGGATTCTCATCAAGCGCAGCGATCACTTCATACTTTTTCTTTTTAAACAGTCCTAAAAATCCCCCGTCATAAATCATCTTCGAGTGTAAAATGACTGCTTGATCACCTAATTCGTCCTTTACTTTCGCCAGCGCCGCCTGCATCGTAGGTGCTATAATTTTTTTTACATTCATTCGACATTCACCACCCCAATGCTTTGTACTTCAACATTTGCTTCTAATTCATTGTAGGAGAGAATCGGAACTTGCGGAAAGTATCGCTCCAACATTTGCCGGACATACATACGAACCGCCGGTGAACAGAGCAAGATCGGTGAGTATTGCATTAATGATAATTCTTCCACTTGTCCAGCAACAGCCTCGAGAATTTGCTGTGAGTTCGTAGGGTCCATCGATAAATAATTACCGTGCTCCGTTTGTTGTATACTATCCGCAATCATTTTTTCAATTTTACCAGATACGGTAATCACCTTTAATGTCGAACCGTCGCTCGCATATTGACTCGTAATTTGCCTTGCTAATGATTGGCGTACATATTCGGTTAATAATTCTGTATCGGAACTTAACTTTCCATAGTCGGCCAATGTTTCGAATATAATTGGCAAATTCCGGATCGATACATTTTCTTTCAATAGTTTCGCTAACACCTTTTGTACTTCTCCAATCGACAATGGGTTCGGTGTTACTTCCTCTACTAATATTGGATATGATTCCTGAAGATGATCGATTAATTGCTTTGTTTCTTGCCGCCCTAGTAAATCGTAGGCGTTCACTTTTAGCACTTCTGTAATATGCGTTGATACAACGGAAGCAGGGTCAACGACCGTATACCCCATCAATTCAGCATGTTCTTTTACTTCATCGGTAATCCACTTAGCTGGAAGCCCAAACGCCGGCTCAACCGTCTCGATTCCCTCGACCGTATCTTCTCCACCGGGGCTCATGGCTAAATAATGATCGAGCAGCAGTTCACCGCGCGCCATTTCGTTTCCTTTAATTTTCAAACGATATTCATTCGGTTCCAGTTGGATATTGTCGCGGATCCGGACGACTGGAATGACGATCCCCAATTCCAAGGCGAGCTGCCTGCGAATCATTACAATCCGATCAAGTAAATCTCCACCTTGATTCACATCAGCCAACGGAATCAATCCATAGCCAAATTCAAATTCGATCGCATCCACATTTAATAAATTAATAACACTATCGGGACTTTTCATTTCATCAACTTCCGTCTGTTCGACCGATTCTAATAGATCGTCTTCCGAAGCTGGTGATACACGTGAAAGCATATAACCACCAATCGCTAATGAGGCCGCAATCGGAATCGTAAGCACGTCATTGATTGGAGTCGTAATCCCTAGGAGGAAAATCGTCCCTGCCGCAATATAAAGCATTTTCGCATTGGCAAATAATTGTTCTAAAATATCTGTACCGATATTTCCTTCTGATGCTGCACGTGTGACGACGATCCCAGTCGCCGTTGAAATGAGCAAGGCGGGAATCTGACTGACAATTCCATCACCAACCGTAAGCATCGAATATTTCGTCGAAGCTTCCCCAAGTGGTAAGCCGTCCATCATCCCGATGATGATCCCAAATAGAAGATTTATAAATACGATAATAATCCCTGCAATGGCGTCACCTTTAACAAACTTACTTGCTCCATCCATCGCTCCGTAAAAATCGGATTCCCTTGATACTTTTTCTCTGCGTTCCCTTGCTTCATGTTCGGAAATGACACCCGCATTTAAATCAGCATCAATACTCATTTGCTTTCCTGGCATCGCATCAAGCGTAAATCTCGCTGCGACTTCTGAAACACGTTCGGCTCCTTTTGTAATAACGATAAATTGAATAATAATTAAAATGAAGAAGACGACAATCCCAACAAGGACGTTGCCACCAACAACAAATGTCCCGAACGTTTCTACCACACCACCGGCATCCCCTTTTGAAAGGATCGATCTTGTCGTAGATACGTTCAAGCCAAGCCGAAACAAAGTTAATAATAATATTAATGAAGGAAAGATCGAAAATTGTAGAGCTTCCTTCATATTCATCGCTGTTAAAAGAACAAGCAATGCAAGGGAAATATTCGTTATGATGAGCAAACTTAATAACCATGTCGGAAAAGGGATGACCAGCATGGCAACAATTAAAATAACCCCTAATAATACTGCAATATCTTTGACCTTCATAACGACCTCTCCTTGCCAAAACCAAGCGAATGCAATCTAGATTTTATTCTTAATTCTATATACGTAAGCTAAAATTTCCGCTACTGCTTTAAAAAAGTCATCGGGTATTGCTTGACCAACTTCCACCTGATCGTACAATGATCGAGCTAAAGGGCGATTTTCAACCATCACGACTTTATGTTCATTCGCGATTAGCTTGATTTTTTGCGCGATAAAATCGACACCCTTTGCAATGACAATCGGCGCATCCGCATTTTCTTCATCATATTTTAAAGCAATTGCATAATGAGTCGGATTCGTAATGATGACGTCTGCTTTTGGAACTTCTTGCATCATCCGTGACATCGCCATTTCCTTTTGCTTTTGCTTAATTTTTGATTTAATAAGCGGATCCCCTTCGGTATTTTTATATTCATCTTTAATATCTTGTTTGGACATACGGATGTTTTTCTCAAAATCATATTTTTGATATAAAAAATCAAAAAGCGATAAAAATAATAGTGCCAATGAAGCAGCAATGCCCATTTGCAATGTCAAACCGCCAACCGTTTGTAAAGCAGTCCCAATCGGTTTATATGCTAAAACTAGCACTTCATCGATCCGGCTCCAAAGAACGGTTACCGTAATTGCGCCAACAAAGCTAATTTTTAGGATCGACTTCAGGAGCTCGACAATTGCCCGAATTGAAAAAATGCGCTTTAAACCTTTAATCGGATCAAGCTTCTCCAATTTTGGCTGCAACGGTTCTGCTGAAAACATAAATCCTACTTGTAAAACATTCGCTGCTATTCCAGCCAAAAGAGCGACTAACATAATCGGGCCAAGCAAAAAAGCAACTTCCTTGAGCACATCAAGCATGATCAGCTGCATATTCGCTTCTGTTATATCCATTAACAAGAACGTCGTAAAGGAATGTCGAAAAACATCAAGTGCAACCGGACCGAGCTGTGCGGAAAAGAAAATGAGAAAGCCAAAAACAGCTAATAAACCGATCGCTGTATTTACATCTTGACTTTTCGCCGTTTGACCTTTTCGTTTTGATTCTAGCCGCTTTTTCGGCGTTGCTTTTTCTGTTTTTTCCCCTGCGAAAAATTGAAGATCAAGAGAAAGCTGCTTCATCTTAATCCCCCCATAAACTCCATTACCGTTCTCATCACATGTAGCATCGTTTCGAAAATATGTTGAATGACGCCAAACATGACAGCTAGTACGATAAAAATAATGAGAAAGCTAACAGCAATTTTTATCGGAAAGCCCACAACAAAAATATTTAATTGCGGAACGGTGCGAGCAACGATTCCGAGTGCAACATCAACAAGAAATAACGATGCGATCACTGGTATCGCCATTTGAAAAGCGATCATAAACATTAAGCTAAATGATTGGATGACATATTCAATCATATTGCTATCACCAAATGGGAGAAATAGCTGATCAATCGGAATGAACTGATAACTGTAATACACCCCATCTAGAATAAGATGATGACCATTTACCGCTAACAAAAACAATAAAGCGAACATATATAAATATTGTCCAATGAGTGGGCTTTGTGCACCCGTTTGCGGATCAATGACGTTCGCTATCGCAAACCCCATTTGAAAATCAATAAATCCTCCGGCAATTTGCACCGCCGATAACATCATATATGCGATAAACCCAAGTAAAAGCCCGACACTTGCTTCTTTGAAAATTAACAATAAATAATTTCCAGTTATCTCCATTGTCTCAATCGAAATCGTACTGTACATAATGAAAGAAAGAAAAAAAGCAAAACCAATTCGATATGATGCAGGTAATGTTCGATATGAAAGCAACGGCATTGTCACAAAAAAGGCCGAGACTCTCGTAAAAACAAGCAAGAAAACAGGAAAGCTATTAAGTACGTTTTCCATGACCTTAACCTACAAATCGAGTTAAATTTTGAAATATTTCTGTTGCGTATGATAATAATCGGCTTAACATCCACGGTCCCATAAACACAATACCAACAAGAACGGCAACGATCTTTGGGATGAATGCTAGCGTTTGTTCTTGTATTTGTGTTGTCGCCTGAAAAATACTTACCGCTAACCCAACGATCAGGGCGAGCAGCAATATTGGACCGGCAACAATCAATGTTGTAAACACGCCTTTTTCAGCAAGAGCGATAACTGCCTCTGCATTCATTCAATCACCTCGTTCATGTTTGTGTTTTTATTATCCAAAGCTTTGCAACAACGATCTAACAACTAAATACCAGCCATCTACAAGCACAAAAAGTAAAATTTTAAAAGGAAGTGAAATCATCACCGGTGGAAGCATCATCATCCCCATCGACATTAATATACTAGCGACAACCATATCGATCACTAAAAAGGGAATGAAAATCATAAAGCCAATTTGAAAGGCAGTCTTCAATTCACTTAATGCATATGCTGGCACAAGTGCAGTTAAAGGTATGTCTTGAATTGTTTCCGGTCGCTCAAGCTGCGCATAGTTTAAAAATAAATCCAGATCCTTCTGCCTCGTATGTTTACTCATAAAGTCTTTAAATGGTACCGCCGCTCGTTCATACGCCTCTTCCAATTGAATTTCATCATTGAATAATGGCTGTAATGCCTCTTGATTCACTTCTGAAAAAACAGGAGTCATAATAAAAAACGTTAAAAACAAAGCAAGTCCAACGAGCACCTGATTCGGTGGCATTTGTTGTGTCGCAAGTGATGTACGAACAAATGAAAGGACGATAATGATTCTCGTAAAGGATGTCATTAAGATTAAAATACTTGGAGCGAGCGATAAAACCGTTAATAACAGGAACAGCTTCACAGAAGTAGAAACAGCTTCACCCGAACTGTTATTAAAAAATGCCATAAACTCATCCATCTGAATGTTGCTCCTTCTCTCCAAGCTTTTCTAACGCTTTTTTTCTACTTTTTTTCATGTCATCTAATTGCTCTTTTAAATGAAGATGAAATGGCTTTTCTGCTTCTGCCTGAGATGGTTTTGCCGCTTCGTTTTTGCGTTTCAGCCATTTTGAAATGATATCTGCTGGCTGAAGATTACGTTCAAGCTGTTCCTCGTACTGACGAATATACTCATTATATTCGGCTTCATCCGTAATTTCTTTCAGCAAACGCACTTCTTCCCCCACACCGAGAACGAGCAATTGATTGCCCATCTTCACGACTTGGATTGAGCGGTTCCCTCCGAGTGATGTTCCACCCATATTTTGCACAAGCCTATTTTGCTGAAAGGCTGCACTTTTCTTATTCACAAATTTTAATAAGAAATAAAGAAGGGCAATGACAAATAGCAAAGACCCGATCATTTTCGCCACTTCAGAAAATCCGATATTTACTTTGCTATTTGTCGACGTAATCGCTTCTTTTCCCTTTGAACCTTCTGCTTCTGGCTCATCACATTTTGCCGCTTCACCAATGCAATCAGCCACATTATCATGAACTTGTGCAAACACATGCAGTTGCGAACCCGCTAAGTTAGAAAATAAAAGAATGATTGCGATGACCGTTACTGCTTTCTGAAAAAATTTCATCTGACCCTTATCCTAACGTTTTTTGAATAGCTTCAATGACTCGATCTGCTTGGAATGGTTTTACAATAAAGTCTTTCGCACCTGCTTGAATTGCATCAATGACCATTGCTTGCTGTCCCATCGCAGAGCACATAATAATTTTCGCTGCTGGATCAAATCCTTTAATTTCTTTTAATGCAGAAATTCCATCCATTTCAGGCATTGTAATATCCATTGTAACGAGATCAGGCTTTAATTCTTTAAATTTTTCAACTGCCTCAGCCCCATCTGCCGCTTCTCCAACCACTTCAAAACCATTTTTCGTTAAAATATCTTTAATCATCATTCTCATAAAAGCTGCATCATCAACAATTAAAATTCTATTAGCCATTGTAATTCCTCCAATATCTATCTACTTTAATCTTTTTAATCGATCCTTTTGACTGACGATATCCGTTACACGCACACCGAAATTCTCGTCAATAACCACTACTTCGCCTTGGGCAATTAAACGATTATTGACAAGGATATCTACGGGTTCTCCCGCCAATTTATCAAGCTCGATAATCGAACCAGAGCCAAGCTCCAATATATCTTTCACTGAACGATTCGTTCTCCCTAGCTCAACCGTCACTTGTAAAGGTATATCCAGAAGCATATCTAAATTTTTAATTTCCGGTGTTGTCGGTGTTTCCGTAAATTCAGCAAAACTGGCCGTCTGAATATGCGGCATCTCTTCTTTTTTCCGTTCAGATTGCGGATCATTTGATTGATTGTGTTCATTTACCATTGATGGTGTTGGCTGTACATTTATCTCTGCCATTGTTGCCATTTGTGACTCCGGCTCTTTCTGGATAGAAGCGGATGCTTCAGGTACAGCTGTCGTTTCTTGTGTTTGTGAAAATAGATCTTCCACAAGACTTTTAGCAAAGTCAACTGGCAACACTTGCATAATATTGGAATCTATTAATTCTCCGATTTTCAGGCGGAACGATATTTTCACAAGTAAATTTTGCTGTGGAATCGTCTCTGTTCCTTCGCCTGCTTCTAAGTTTAAAAGCTCGATCGTCGGTGGAGAAATGTCGACTCGTTTATTAAAAACGGACGACATCGATGTAGCCGCTGAGCCCATCATTTGATTCATCGCTTCTTGAACTGCGCTTAAATGAATGTCACCCATCTCGTTTGCTGGCGATGTGCCATCTCCACCCAGCATTAAATCAGCGATAATCGCAGCATCGGTTTGTTTAATGACTAAAATATTTACCCCTGAAAACCCGTCTGTGTACTTCACTTGAATCGCTACATATGGATGTGGAAATTCTTCTTCCAACTTTGCATGATCAATAATTGATACTTCAGGTGTTGTAATTTCAACTTTTTGATTTAATAGAGTTGAAAGAGCTGTGGCTGAGCTGCCGAAAGAGATATTCCCTATTTCGCCTAAAGCATCTTGCTCCATTTCAGTTAAATAATCAGTAACCTTCAAAGAAATGTCCTCTGTCATTGATTCTGGATCAGAAAGACCTCCGTTTAATAACGCGTCAATCTCATCTTGAGAGAGCATATCACCATTCATCTTTCTCATCTCCCTCCTCAAACACATCTAAAATTTGTACGGCTAATTTTTTATTTTGCTTGCCTGCCTGTCCAATAAACTTAGAGATCCCGCCAATCTTTACAATTAGCGGCGCATCAATCCGCGTATTTAATTCAATTACATCTCCACGATCAAGTGCTAAAAAGTCCTCGATTGCCAGTTTTGAAGTACCAAGCTGTGCTGTTAGTTGAACGTTCGCATCCTTCACTTTTTCTTCAAGCAAGAAAATTTCATCTGGCTTTCTTTCCTTACTTATTGTCTGCATCCAATAATGTGCAGAAAGTCGTGGAATGATTGGTTCAAGCAGCACATGTGGAATGCAAATATTAATCATCCCTGTTGTCTCACCAACACTTGCATTCATTGAAATGACGACGACCGTTTCATTCGGTGAAACAATTTGTAAAAACTGCGGATTCACTTCAATTTCCGTAAGAATCGGGTCGATGTCAGCAAGTCCATCCCACGCTTCTTGTAAATGCTCAAGCGTACGTTCAAATAAGTTCGTCAATAACCTCATTTCAATTTCCGTGAAATTATTTGATCGATTGATGGTTGCCCCTTTTCCCCCTAAAATGCGATCAATCATCGCATAAGCAACACTCGGATTCACTTCCATAATCATTCGTCCATCAAGCGGCGGGGCCTCAAATACATTTAAAAGCGTCATGTTCGGAACCGAACGGATATATTCCTCATATGGAATTTGGTCCGCCGATGCAACTGTAATATTAATATATGTGCGAAGCTGTGCGGAAAAAAATGTCGTCAGTAAGCGAGCATAGTTTTCGTAAATTCTCGTTATACTTCTAACCTGTTCCTTCGAAAATCTTAGTGCTCGTTTAAAATCATAAGGCTTAACCCGATTTGTTTCTTCTTCTTTTTTTAATTCCTCTGCTGTCATTTCACCGGTAGAAATAGCAGATAATAACGCATCAATTTCACTCTGTGTCAACACATCTCCCGGCATGGCGACACCTCCGATTCAATTTGTTTTCACTTTACGAAATAATATAGGAGGTGATGTACACTTCAACGACTTTACCATCTTGCATTAATTCATTGATTCTTTCTCTCATGGATTCTTCTAATATTTTCTTGCCTTCTTTTCCGTGTAAATCAGCTGGCTCCATTTCTGAGAGCTCTCCAATGATTACATTTTGAATTTGAAAATCACGTTTTTCAAATTCTTCTTTTGCCTTTTTTCCATCCGTCTGAACTTTGAAAGAAATTTTCACATATTGATTGTTTCTTAAATTCGTTGTTATTTCCGGTACATCAACGGAAACCTTTAATATTTCATCAATCGTCGGCTCTTTCGCCACATCTTTTTGATCGATTTTTATGAGATACATATAGGCAAGCACACCTAATAGTAAAATCATTGTTAATAGGACGATCATAATGTTGATCAGTTTTTTACTCATCTTCTTGGTCCCCCCATCCTGGCCGCCCTAATAATTGGATTGACTTATAAAAGGAGAGGATTCGCTTTTTCACCTGCTCCTCAGATTCAGCCACAATGTACTTACGGCCATTCGTTAACGTAATCGTCGTATCTGGAAAGGACTCAATTTTTTCAATCAAGAGTGCATTCAAGTGAAATGAATGGCCATTTAATTTTGTAATCATAATCACCCTAGTTCGACCCTCTTCCTCTCACTTACCGTTTCAAATTCATTAATTCTTGTAAAATTTCATCTGATGTTGTAATGATTCTCGTATTCGCTTGGAAGCCACGTTGTGCAACGATCATTTCTGTAAATTCCTCTGAAAGATCGACGTTTGACATTTCAAGTACGCCTGAAACGAGTGTACCTGCTCCATTTGTTGCTGGCGTCATAATTGTACGTACTCCTGAATTAGCTGTTTCTTGGTACATGTTTTCGCCAACCTTTTCAAGCCCACCTGTATTCGTAAAGCGTGCTAAACCAATGATCGGTTCAGACCCTTCATTTAATACACCACCAGCAATAAAGGAAATTTTCCCATCCTCTGAAATACTTAAGTTTTGAATTTCATCAATGTTTCCACCATTCAATTGAATTGGAGCAGGATTGGCATCATTATTCAATACATAATGGCCGGATGAAGTAACGAGATACCCTTGGTTATTTAAATATAAATTTCCCGCCCGCGTATAAAGTGTTACATCTGGAAATCCAGCTGCACCAGGCGTTCCTTCAGCCACGATTAAATAGCCATCTCCTTGAATGGCAAGATCAAGCACTCGCCCCGTCGGCTGCAGTGATCCTTGAGTATCAATCGTATCAATTGCAGCTAGCTGTGCTCCCAGTCCAACCTGCTTCGGGTTGATTCCACCTTTACCTTGGGATGGACCACTTGCACCTGATATCGTTTGGCTTACCATATCTTTAAAGGTAATCCGCCCTTTTTTAAACCCATATGTGTTTACATTTGCGATATTATTTCCGATCACATCTAATTTTGTTTGAAAGTTTTTCATCCCGCTAATGCCTGAATACATTGAACGAATCATTGATTACATTCCCCTTTCATGTTAACCGCGTCAATCTGTCAGCGGTTCTCGGCCTCCTCATAAGGTCCAGCCGTTTCCGTAAGAAATTGTATTATTCATCGATAATAATTGTCCCATCAATCTTTGTGAAAATTTGGCTCCCTGCTTCTTGGCGATCCATTACCGTTACGACAGTACTGTTTTTGGCACTTACAATTAATGCCGCGTTTTGTAAGAGTACGAGTGAATTTTTCACACCTTTTTGTTTTGCTTCGTCTACTTTCGCTCCGATTTCCTTCCAAACATGTGGCTGTATATTAATTTGCCTTTGTTCCATTCTCATCTCCGCATGTTTACTAATTGCCAAGTTGGTTTCCGCGCGTTGCAAATGAGTGGAGAAAGCTTCGCTGGTGGAGCTGTTTTTAGCCACATTTTTTTTAGTAATGGGGTGGTTGATCATCGGCTGCGATTGAAGTTGATGAATAAGACTATTGCCCATGACACCCATCCTCTTTAACTAATTTTTATTAATTGACTTGTTTTTACTTCCTGCCCATCATTTGTCATAAGTGTTACAAAGCCATCTTTCATGGAAACAGACTGAACAATGCTGCTAAATTCTTGATCATCATTTAGCCACGAGATTTGCTTTCCGATCATTAAACTTGCTTGAATAAGTGGGGTTTCCACCGCTGTATCTGTTAGCTCTGATACATTTGCTGGTGCAAGTTCTTTCCCATCAGTTAAAATAATTTTTACGGTGTCTCCCATAAATTGAACGGTTTTTACAATTCCTTTTCCTTCATTAATGGATATTTCTCCAGACTCTGCATGATCGTCTATTGTATGCCAAGTCACTTCTTTTCCAATTAATTGTTGGTATGCAATTAAACTCGTTTGTGTTTGAAGCTCAACTAATTTCTCCATTGACTGACTCATATTCGTCATTTGCTCTAAGCTAGAAAAAGTCGCCATCTGCGCTATGAATTCCTTATCTTCCATCGGATTCATCGGATCTTGATTTTGTAACTGTACCATCAATATTTTCAAAAAATCATCTTTTCCTAAAATATCATTACCCGTCTTCACTTCTCGCTTTTGCACGGAAGATAATAGTAAATCTGAGTGAATGGAATTAACCATCGCTAACCTACACCTCCATTTCAAACAAAAGATCATTCAATGTATCACTAAAGTTTGCTTGACCCTCTTCGTGATCTTTCTCATTCTGATGATTTGCTTGTCCATCTTTCCCTTCTTGTTGCCCTTGTCCATTTGGATACTTTTGCAAGTCATGTTGGTTGTTATATGTAATTTCGACTTTATCCAAAGGAATATTTTGATGCGCAAATGCTTGCTTCAATTGATGAATTTGTTTGTCAAGTAGCTCCTTCGCAGAGCTCGTCGATGCGATCATTCTCGCAATCATCGCCCCATCTTTTTGTATAAGCTCAACATTTAACGTCCCTAAATGTTCAGGATAAAGCTTTATGAACAAGCGGGAGCTCGTACGCGTTTGCGAGAATTGTGATTGGGCTAATATGTTTGAGAATTGTTTCACGAATTCATTCATAAGCGGCTGTTCGTTCGATCGATTACCAAGGTGAAGAACAAATTGTTCAATCTTCGTCATCGGTTGCTGCATCGATACAGGAAAATCGGCACCATTTGTCTGGCTCGCCTGGCTAGTCTGGATGAACGGCTGCAACGAATCTTTGCGATTCATGAAAACCGTTGCTAACAGACCAGGAAAAGGAGTAGAGCGTGTTTCTGATTGAGCATGCTTTAGTTTTTCTACGAATTTTTGCAACTCGCTATTCAATTGCTCTAGCTTCGTTGTTTCATGGTACTCAAATGGCTGAATTTGCTTAGTCATTTTTACGAGTTCCGCAATTTCCTGCACGGGCAGCCGCTGTTGCTCACGAAAGTCGATGATGTTTAGCTGTTGAAAAATAAAGAGCAACTCATCAATCAATTCCCTTTCATCAGCGTCATCCTCAGTTGGTGACAAATGTAATTCAGCTTTTACATGATCAATAATGTCTGTCGATATAAAAAATAAATCACGGTCGAGCGGACGATCGTTGAGCTCTATTTCCGGCGATAAAGCTTCCATGATAGCCGAATATAATTCATCTAGTAATGAGGCTGTTTGTTCCTCACTCCCACTCTCGCTCTCTTTTGAAGTAATCGGCATAAGTGCGTTTTCTAATATTGCTTGAAATTCAGTAGTCGGCTTCAATTCATGGGAGGCTATTTGGCTTTTTAAAGACCCTAGCAAAAGATTGTCAATTCTCAAATCTTTTCACCACCTTTCGATTATCTAGTCAATCCGCCAAGGCGTAATTGCGTCCAATTTTTTTGACCTCGTGCCCGCAAGATACAGGTTACAACTGTTGCCGCAGTTCGCGGCGAACTTAGATCGCTTTCTTGAGCTTCATAAAGCTGTGACTTCCGCCGAAGGCCTGATGTGAATCAGCAAGGCTGTTTGTTCCGAAAAAATTCTTCTTACTTAGAAAAGAGCAACTTCTGTTAGTTCGTTATTGCGGAAAGCTTTTCGGAATATGCCGCTGCATCCTTTGCTGGCATATTTTCCATCACTTTAGCAAGTGATTCTGTGCTTAAATTCGCTAAAATTTTAAGCGCTTCTTCCTCTTTCATTTCCATAATAATCGGTGCAGATTTTTTGGCTGTCATTGCTTCAAAAGTCATAATCATTTCTTTAAAAGCTCGTTTGTTTTCATCCTGAATCTGCCTTAGTTCGGCAATCGTTTCTTCCAATCTTTGCTGCTCCAACAAAAGTCGATCTTGCTCTGCCTCTTTGCTTTCAATTTGGCTTTTCAATTGGGAAATCTCAGCATCTTTATCTTGAATTTCCGCATCTAAGTGAATAATTTTCTCTTCAAGCTGGACAATGTTTTCATTCTCCACCTTCATATTCGAGATGGCAGTGAGTTTTCCACTTATTTCTTTCGCTTTCTCAAAGACATTTATCCCCATTAAAGAAGTAATAAGCAGTCCGATAAAAAGAGCGAATAAAAGTGGAATAATGCCCCAAAATATGAATCTTTGCAAAAGACTCGCTTCTTTTACTTCCTTTTGTTTTTTCAAGGATTTTTCCACTTCATCACCTAGCTTCCTTCCCGATGAAAATATTGGATGGAAGAAATTTCATCGAGTTGCATGTTTTCAATCTCGTTTACCATTCGTACATACGATTGGTAACTTTTTTCTTTCATTTTTTCGTATTTTTTCATTTCAATATTGCTTTCAAGCAGTTTTTCTTCACACCAATTCATTTTATTGCGAGCATTCATCACGACGAGTTGGTAATGTTCAATCGACTTTTCTAAATTAGTAATGAAATTTTGATAATGCCTAATTTCACTAATAGGCAATCCTTGAGATAGCTTGTCGGATTGAAAATGCTCAAGGCCTTCTTTTTTCTTTAATAACCCGAATAAATGCTCCGCCGCATCTTCAAACTTTTTAACCGAATCTTGATAAATGCCCATTGCTTCATCTTTTTCTCGCTCTTTTAAATGAAGGATCTTTTGAAATTTAAATTGGTACTTCATGTTCATTCACCCGCTTCTGCCAACTCAATCAAACGTTGGATGCTTTGTTCACTTGATATTTGCTCATCGGTTTCCTGCTTCAAAAATGAAATAATATGTGGATACAATTTGATCGCTTCATCAATTTCCTTTGATGCACCCTTTTTATACGCTCCAATATTTATGAGATCTTCCGAGTTCATGTACGTGCTTAATAAGTCTCTAATTTTTTCTGAAGCCGTCCGATGCTCTTTCGTTGTTAAATGGTTCATAAGCCTACTTACACTTCTTAATACATTTAACGCAGGGTATTGCCCTTTATTTGCAAGCGTACGGTCGAGTACAATATGGCCGTCGAGAATCCCCCGCACTGCATCTGCAATCGGTTCATTCATATCATCGCCATCAACTAAAACCGTATAAAAAGCAGTAATCGTTCCTTTATCACTCGTTCCTGTTCTTTCGAGCAGTCTTGGTAAAATCGAAAATACAGACGGCGTATATCCCTTCGTCGCTGGTGGCTCACCAACCGCTAAGCCTACCTCACGTTGCCCCATCGCAACACGGGTTACGGAGTCCATCATAAACATGACATCATAGCCTTTATCACGGAAATATTCAGCAATGGCAGTGGCGGCAAATGCCCCTTTAATTCTCATTAATGGCGGTTGATCAGAAGTCGCTGCGATTACAATTGACTTTTTTAAGCCTTCTGGCCCTAAGTCACGCTCAATAAACTCCCTTACTTCACGCCCCCGTTCACCGATCAGTGCAATCACATTAATATCCGCTTTTGTATTTCTTGCAATCATCCCAAGTAAAGTACTTTTCCCCACTCCACTTCCGGCAAAAATGCCGAGCCTTTGCCCCTTTCCCACGGTTAAAAGACTATCAATTGCCTTCACCCCAACTTCTAAAACATCAGAAATCGGTGGTCTACTTAGTGGATTTGGCGGTGTACGATCGGTTGCGACGGTTTCCATATTAAGTGACATCGATGAGCCGTCAAGCGGACGACCTAATGAGTCAATCACTTTGCCGATTAACTCATGGCCTACTTTGATTTCCAGAGGTTTCCCCGTCGCCTCTACAAGGCTTCCTGGTGCAATATCCTGGATATCCGAATAAGGCATTAAGATGATGTTTTGTTCTTTAAAACCAACAACTTCTGCAATGATTTTTCTGCGTTTCGCTTTTCCGCCCACATGAATCATACATACATCTCCGATCGAACTTTCTGGACCTTGTGATTCAATCATCAGGCCGATCACACGGATTACCTTTCCGTAATGCTTATATGTATGTATGTCTTTTATGAAAGGAATCAAATCCTTCGCGTTCATTCAGCTTCACCTTCAAGCAACAGTTGTTTTAACTTTCCCCTTAACTCAACAAGCTGTGTGGAAATCGTCGCATCGATTTTCCCATTTTCCGATTCAATCACACACGAATATTCCGCTAGCTGAGCATCAGGATAAATAAAGCATTTGATTCCATTTGGAAAAATAGCGTCAAGCCCAGCCTTTTCTGCTAATAATTGTTCGTAGTTGGCTGGATGAACATGGATTTGGACTTCTTTATATTCTCGCGCTTCTTTCAACGCATGTTGGACGAGTGGGATAAATTTATCCTTGTCTTCATCTAAGCTACTGTGTAAAATTCGCTCGGCAACTGCAACTGCAAGCTCTAAAATCGTTTCTTCGGCTTTTTCTACATATTCTGTAAAAGCAGTCTTTGAATCATCTGTCACACGTTTCGCTAAATCGATCAAACTTTCGTATTCAAGAAAGCCACTTTCTTTTCCATCGCGTACGCCTTTTTGAAACCCATCCTCGTATGCTTTTTCCAGAACTGACTTTTTCTCATCTTCGATCGCAAGCCGCTCACGATCGATTTCTTGAAGCATATGGTGTTTCTGTCTTTCCGCATTAGTGATGATTGCTTTCGCCTCTTGCTCGGCATGTTCAATGATTCGTTGACGTTCTTCATAAGCGGATGAGTCAACTAGATCTTCGGCATTACTTACAGAATTTGTCCACGTTCTTACTTGAATGACTTTCGTTTTTTCTTGGTCTTTATGGAGCTCCGGTTGATATTTAATCAATCTAGACAATGATATCGTCTCCTCCACCACGAGCTACAATGATTTCTCCAATTTCCTCCAGTCGACGGACATTGCTAACTATTCTTGTCTGAGCTTCCTCGACATCACGAAGTCTAACAGGTCCCATAAATTCCATTTCCTCTTTAAACGTTTCAACCATCCGCGTGGACATATTGCGGAAAATAACGGCTTTTACGTCATCACTCGAAATTTTAAGAGCAAGCAATAGGTCTTCATTTTCACATTCACGGATAACACGTTGAATCGAGCGATTATCCAATGTAACGATATCCTCAAATACAAACATCCGCTTTTTAATCTCATCGGCAAGCTCTGGATCTTGGATCGCCAACGAATCTAGAATCGTTTTCTCTGTCGCACGATCGACGCCATTTAACACCTCGACAACCGCTTCGATTCCGCCCGTTTGTGTATAGTCTTGCGTCACCGTTGCGGAAAGCTTCCTTTCGAGGATCGCCTCTACTTCACTAATTACTTCTGGCGAAGTGCTATCCATGATCGCAATTCTTTTTGCAATATCTGCTTGAACTTCTTGCGGAAGCTCCGATAAAATTTGCCCCGCTTTTTCAGGGTCAAGATAAGATAAGATAAGTGCAATAGTTTGCGGATGCTCGTTTTGAATAAAATTTAAAATTTGGCTTGCATCCGCCTTTCGAGCAAAGTCGAAAGGCCTCACTTGCAAAGAAGATGTTAAACGATTTATGATTTCTATCGCTTGCTCTGCTCCAAGCGCTTTTTCCAACACGGTTTTTGCATAGCCAATACCACCTTGAGAAATATAGTCTTGAGCCATTGCAATATTATGAAACTCGTCCATCACTTCTTCTTTAGCTGAAGAGTCTACTTTTCTAACACCTGATATTTCAAGCGTCAACTTCTCCATTTCTTCTTCTGTCAAATGTTTATATACAGATGAGGCAACATCTGGACCGAGAGAGATGAGAAGGATGGCCGCTTTTTGTTTTCCTGTTAATTTACCATCTCTTCTAGACATAGCTTGACCTCCCCTAATCTTCGGTTATCCAAGTCCGCAATAACTTGGCAAACTCATCCGGTTTTTCCTTAGCAAGTTTTTCCAGTTGTTTTTTACGGACTCCTGCCTCTGTCACGACTTCCTCATTGACATCAGGAATATCAATTGGCGGAGAGTAGGTTTCCTCAATAGCCACTTCTTCATCCTGCTTTCCTTTTCGTCCTTTAATAACTAGGAAGACTAACAACGCAATCACTACAACTAATAAGCCGCCTACAACATACACCCACCATGGCAAAGCGATTGCCGGCACATTTGTGACTTCAGGTTTTCCGCTAAACGGCTGAACAGAAACGACGACTTTATTACGAATTGCTTCATCTGATATATCTGTCTCATAATCTTTATTAATGGATGTTCTTACAATCGTTGCAAGCATTTGTTGGATGTCTGCTCGTCTTTCTTCTGGGAATGTGTTCATATTTGTTGGATCTGGTGGTTCTACTAAAACTTGAATGCCTAGATCACGTATTTTATAAGGACTTTCGACAATTTCCTTTCGAATCCGATTGACCTCGTGATTCAAAGTTTCTTCCGTCTTTTCGTAATCGCCTGTCCCTTCAGTCATAGCCGGGTAATTTGTATTTCCACCTTCAGCAGGATCCGCCCCCTCCGGAATTCCTCCTTCTGGATCAGCCGTCCCCGTATAAGTTTCCGTAATTCTTTGGGCACTAATTGTTATGCCACGCATGTTTTCCTCATCTACTGGGGATACGAGGTTTTCTTCTCTATTTTCCTGTGTGAAATCAATATCTGCAGTGACAGAAGTCACAACTTTATCAAACCCGATCAATGTTCCTAGCATATTTTGAACTTGTCTCTGTATATCGCGTTCGATTTGCGCCTTTATTTGCATTTGCTGCGTATAACCATTTCCGGATTGATCATTATCCAGATCGAAATAATCCAAGTATTGGTTGCGAATCACAATATTTTCAGGCGGTAAATTAGGAATACTTTTTGATACGAGATGATATAAAGACTTGATTTGCTTTTCACTAAATTCGTGACCAGGCTTTGTGTTTAATACGATCGACGCAGATGCAAATTCATTGACATCACTAACGAAGATTCCTTTTTCGGGCATGTTAATCATGACCGTCGCATCATTGACTCCGTCGATTGTTTTTATTAATCCGGCAAGCTCTGTTTGCGTCGCGTCTAACTTCAAAATATTAAATTCATTATCAGTCATACCAAAACTTGCATTTTGACCAAAAAATGAGTAGTCAATATTGCCGGACTTCGGAATACCTTCCGCGGCAAGCTCAACCATTAATGTTTCTACATTTTCCTTAGGAACTTTGATCGTTGTTCCACCATTAGCAATCTCTGATTTAATCCCTTTTTCATCTAGACTTTCCTTAATCGAACCTGTTTCTGACGGTTTTAAATTTGTATATAAAGGTACTAACGTCGTCCTTGTTGCAAAATAGGATATCCCAATAATAAAAATAAGTGCAGTAATGACTGACCCAATTAATAATACCCTTTGATTGCCCGTCCTACTCGTCCAAAATTCTTTCATTATCGTTATGTACCTTTTTATTATCTCTTTCATTTAAAGGCCCCTTAGCTTACATACATTTATTCAATTTAAAAATGATTTTAGTAAGAAACTATTATACTTGCATTCTCATTATTTCTTGATATGCTTCGACTGCTTTATTACGAATTTCAAGTGCAGCCTGTAAAGTAATCGTTGCTTTTTGCGCCGCAATCATTACATCATGCAGTTCAATCTGCTCACCCATCGCAAGCTTTGTCGTCGCCGCATCAGATTGAAGCTGCGCCTCATTTACGTCATTGATCGCTGACTTCAATAATGTCGCAAAATTTTGTTTTGGTTCACCTTCGACACGATTCATATTAGCCTGAACTGAATTGATTTGATTACTAGATACAGCTTGAATTAGATTCAATTGATTCATGATATAAACGACTCCTTTAAATCACTACTTGCCAATTTCCATTGCCTTCATATACATCGACTTCGAAGCATTTAAAACTGTTACATTCGCTTCATACGAGCGAGTTGCACTGATTAAGTCAACCATCTCTCGCAACGGATCCACATTTGGCATTTGTACATACCCTTCTTCATTTGCATCTGGATGATCCGGATCATAAACGAGACGATACGGCGTTTCATCTTCAATGATTCTACTAACCTTTACCCCTTGTAAGTTGTTTGTACTCGTGTTAGTGCTTAGTGCAGATTGAAAGATTGATGAAAAAGACGACTCTTTCGGTTGCATGACGACCATTTTTCTCGTATACGGCTGCCATTCACCATTTACATAACTCCCTCTTGTCGTATCGACATTTGCCATATTTGAGGAAATAACATCCATTCTTAAACGATTTGCTGTTAATGCAGAAGAAGTAATATTCATACTATGAAAGATAGACATCTATTTTCCTCCTCTAATGACGTTTTGCAGCGTCGAAAATTTCCCATTTATTCTTTCAACTAATGCCTGGTAATAAATTTGATTCGCAGCCAAATCCGACATCTCTTTATCGATATCAACGTTATTACCATTATGGTGATAGGTTTGCTGTTTTACTTCATACATTGAGGTATGTTCGGAATTAGCTTGAATATGAAAATGTCGAGGATCACTTCGATAAGCATTTAGTGGTTTACCAGAGGCCTCACTTAGCATTTGCTTAAAAGAAACTTCTTTTCTTTTATAGTTTGGAACATCGACATTCGCGATATTTTGGGCTATTGCTTTTTGATTTAGCGACGAATACCCTAATGCATTTTCCAACAGATGTATATTCCCGGAGAATAACTTCAAATTTCGACACCCTCACTGAAAATCTCTAATTTTATTACGTAATCTCCTACCATTGTAATATTAATGCAATAAAACGTCCATACATCTCTAGTGAAATATGTGACAATATCCGACATTCCCTTAAAATTGGGTCTTTGAGCCTATTCTGATATTAGTAATAAATACCCTATTTTTATAAATTTGTTGACTATTTTTACCTATTAACTGATAAAATCGTAAAAATACGACAATCGAAAGTAGCATAGTTTTCCATAAATTAGATCATTTTCTATAAACCAGAAACAAAAAGTGGAACTACTTTTAAGAAGACGATAGAAAAATCGTTCATTACATTCGTTTAACAAATCGAAACAAAATAAACGAGGTACATGGACTTTCATTTGACGATTAATATGTAATAAAATGAATGACGTGTTAAATTAACGAAATTGTGGGAACGCGCGGAAAGAATCGTTTAGAGAGGAAATGAAAAATGCTATATGAATCGAATGAAGATCTTCCATTCATCATCTAAGTAAATATTTTTTTGAATAGAGGCATACACGCAATGTGGCGACTACAGCGGAAAAAGCACGTCAACGTGAGCTTCCTCTGGAACTTTTACAGGAACGAATCCCCAAATCGTCACAGCTTGTAGCAACGTCTTCATGAACAACATCCCGCTGACTTAAAGCGACTTGCCACTCAACCCTGTCGAAAGCGAAGTGCGGAGATTAAAAATCAACATCCGAGTTTAACGCAGAGTGAGTATCGAAAGAGGGCTCCAAGAGATCAGTTCCTCCGATCTTTTTAGCCAGCTCCATAAAATAGTTTATTGAAAACGCTTGACTAGAGGTAAAAATGCGCCTCAACGACTTTTACTTCTCACGTTGTATGTATATTACTAATTTCAACTAAAAAGAAAACAACTAAATGCTTACATTAAATAGTACTCAAAAATTAACATATTAAAAATCCAAAACATAAAAACAGGTGAAGAAACAACGTTCCTTCACCTGTTTATTTTAACCTACTGGAAAGATCTTTCTCCCAATTAGTTAGATTTAATTTTATCCAATTCTTTTAGGAATTTAGAATTCAATACTTTAATATACGTTCCTTTCATACCTAAAGAACGTGATTCAATAACACCAGCACTTTCAAGTTTTCTTAGTGCATTAACGATAACAGAACGAGTAATACCTACCCGATCAGCAATTTTCGATGCAACAAGCAAACCTTCACTGCCATTTAATTCTTCGAAAATATGTTCAATTGCTTCAAGTTCACTATATGATAATGAACTAATCGCCATTTGAACGACCGCTTTGCTTCTTGCTTCTTCTTCAATTTCTTCCGATTTCTCACGCAAGATTTCCATACCAACAACAGTAGCACCGTATTCAGCTAAAATAAGATCTGCATCTTGGAATTCTTGCTCAAGTCGAGCTAGAATCAATGTTCCTAAACGCTCACCGCCGCCAATAATCGGAACGATCGTTGTTAAACCTTTCGCAAATAAATCTTTGTTTTCAATTGGAAATGCTGTATATTCACTTTCAATATCTAAGTTCGGAGATGTTTCTAGCACATTGAATAGATTTCTTGTATATTCTTCAGGAAATTGACGATCTTCAAACATTTGTTTCATTCTTTCATTCTCAATTTGTTGATTTACAGCTAAACCGAGTAATTTCCCACGACGGCTCACGACAAACACGTTTGCACCGATCACATCACTTAATGTTTCCGCCATTTCTTTAAAATTAACTGGTTTTCCTGCGGCCTTTTGTAACATTGCGTTAATCTTTCTTGTTCTCGTTAATAAATCCATATGTTTTCCTCCTAATAATTCCAATATTCTTCATCGTTCTAAGTAATGCGACATATTTCGCCATTTCGATTAAAGTTTGAGAATGATATACGAATGGTAGTATCATTCCCGCACTCTGACCTATTCAAACTTTTTACAATATAAACTCACTTAAGTCTTTATTTGTTGCAATTGCACCTAATTTTTCATCAACATATTGTTTCGTAATTGTAATTTTCTCTAACGTCACTTCCGGCGCTTCAAATGATAAATCTTCGAGCAATTTTTCCATAATTGTGTGAAGCCTTCTCGCCCCGATATTATCTGTTTCCTGATTTACATTAAATGCGATTTCTGCAAGTCTATTGATAGCATCGTCAGAAAATTCGATTTGTATACCTTCCGTCTCCAATAATGCCGTATATTGTTTCAATAAAGCGTTGTCCGGCTCCGTTAAAATACTAACGAAATCTTCGACAGACAATTTATTTAACTCAACTCGAATCGGAAAACGCCCTTGAAGCTCTGGTATTAAATCAGATGGTTTCGCAATATGAAATGCCCCTGCTGCGATGAATAAAATATGATCGGTTTTCACAGGACCGTGCTTCGTAACAACGGTTGATCCTTCAACAATCGGTAAAATATCGCGTTGAACCCCTTCTCTCGAAACATCAGCTGAAGAAGATTGGTTGCCTTTGCTAGCGATTTTATCGATTTCATCAATAAAGATGATACCTGTTTGTTCAGCACGTGCAATCGCCGTTTGAGAGACTTCATCCATATCAATTAATTTTTGCGCCTCATCGTTCGTTAAAACAACACGCGCATCTTTGACAGGCAATGTCCGTTTTTTCATTTTCTTCGGCATGAGGCTGCCTAAGGCATCTTGCATATTCATGCCCATCTGTTCCATCCCTGATCCTTGTAACATATCGAACATCGATGGCTGCTGTTCTTCTACTTCAACTTGCACCATTTCGTTTTCAAGCTCGCCCGCAGCTAGTTTTTCTGAAATAACTTTCCTTTGTTCACGGATTGTATATTCCTGTTGTTTCTCTTGCTCACTATCATCATCTTGCTGCTGTCCACCAAAAATCATTTCAAATGGATTTTTAAACCCTTCTGCTTTCTTTTTTGATGGAACGAGTAACTCGACAAGACGGCGGTTCGCTTGTTTTTCTGCCCGCTCTCGGACCTCGAGCATTTTTTCTTCCTTAACGATTCTGACCGATGTTTCCATTAAATCGCGGACCATCGATTCAACATCACGACCAACATATCCTACTTCAGTAAATTTTGTCGCTTCCACTTTAATAAACGGAGCGCCAACTAGCTTCGCCATTCTTCTAGCAATTTCTGTTTTACCGACACCTGTTGGACCGATCATTAAAATGTTTTTCGGAATGATTTCATCGCGAATGGCAGGATCTAATAAACTGCGACGATAGCGATTGCGCAATGCGACTGCGACCGCTCTTTTCGCTTCTTTTTGACCAATGATATATTGATCCAGTTTTTCTACAATTTGTTTTGGAGTCATAGATGACCCTTTTTTATTAGCTCCCAAACTGGTCCCTCCTTACGCAATATAAGAAATCTCAATCGTCGATTCGATATTCGCCGGATGTTTATAAAAGAGACGTTACAATTCTTCCAAAATAATGTTCCGGTTCGTATACACACAAATATCAGCCGCGATTTCCAATGCAGCTTGCGCCATTTCCTTTGCGGTTAAATGATCGGATGCATAGTTTTTTAATGCTCTACCAGCAGCTAATGCATAATTGCCTCCAGAGCCAATCGCAAGAATTCCATCATCAGGTTCAATGACCTCACCAGTTCCTGAAACGAGCAAGAGGTGATCCTTATCCATCACGATCAACATCGCTTCTAATTTACGTAATACTTTATCGCTTCTCCACTCTTTTGCGAGCTCTACCGCAGCACGCTGCAAATTCCCATTAAACTCTTGTAATTTGCCTTCGAATTTCTCAAACAACGTAAAAGCATCCGCAACGGATCCTGCAAACCCTGCCAAAATCTTCCCATTAAATAACTTTCTCACCTTTTTTGCTGTATGCTTCATAACAACCGCATTTCCAAATGTCACTTGTCCGTCACCAGCCATCGCGCATTGTCCTTTATGCTGAACCGCAAAAATTGTTGTCGCATGGAATTGCCCCATCTTTTTTTCCTCCTAGCTTATATTGCTATGCCCGGGGATGATGATTCATATATGTTTTGCGCAAGTGTTCTTTTGTCACATGAGTATAAACCTGCGTTGAAGATAAATTTTCATGCCCGAGTAATTCCTGTACCGTACGCATATCTGCTCCGTTATTTAACATATGAGTTGCGAAGCTATGACGAAGCATATGCGGATGAATCTTTCCTGTTAACGAAGCTTCATCAATCACTTTCGTCAAAATATAGCGTACTCCACGAGCTGTTAATGGACCGCCCCGAGAATTAACGAAAAGATACTGATGATCTTCTCCTTGAATTAGATTGTTTCTCGCCTCTTCGATGTATGTAAGAAGGGCATCAAATGCAAAGCTTCCAAATGGAATATAGCGTTCTTTTCTTCCTTTTCCTTTTACTAAAATCGTGGAAAAATCAAAATCAACATCTTTTAATTGAATGTTCGTGCATTCACTTACACGAATTCCAGTTGCATATAATAATTCAATAAGCGCTAAATTACGTTTCCCTAATAAAGTAGGTATTGAGCATGCTGCAAATAAATGCTCCATTTCCTCTTCATAAAAAAAGTTAGGCAGCCTCGTTCCCGATTTTGGGTGAATTACTAATGCAAACGGATTTTCTTCAATGATTTTTTCCTTTAATAAAAATTTATAAAAGCTTCGCAAGCTTGAGATTTTCCTCGCTGCGCTTGAACGAGTATATTTTTTATTATACAGATCTGTTACGTATAATCGTGCGTCCAAATACTCAACATCCGAATAACGTTCGATCCCTTGTTCAGCCATGAACATAGAAAAATGCTCGATATCCTTCTTGTAAAAATCAATCGTATAATGTGAGTAATTTCGTTCAATCTGCAAATACTCAACAAAGGAGAAGACTGACTGATCAGAAAATTCTTTCACAGGCTCACCTCACAAAGACTTCTAAATTTTATCATAATTTAGTGGTCGTTGCAACGAATGTTACAAACTCTTCACAAAGTTTTGAATTGTTCGTAATGCTCTTTCGCCATACTGTTCATTTCTTGCTTTTTTATCTCTGATTTTCTCCGGCAGTTCAGGCAATAATCCGAAGTTGATATTCATCGGTTGAAAATTTTTCGAATTCGTCGCTGTAATATAGTGTGCAAGACTTCCCATTGTTGTTTCGTTCGGGAAAACGACCGGTTCCTCTCCATTCGCTAATCTTGCTGCATTAATTCCTGCCATTAATCCACTTGCAGCTGACTCAACATACCCTTCCACACCTGTCATTTGCCCAGCAAAAAATAATGTCGGACGAGCTTTAAATTGATATGTCGGCGCAAGCACTTTCGGAGAATTAATGAATGTGTTCCTATGCATGACTCCATAGCGAACGATTTCGACGTTTTCCAAACCTGGGATGAGTTGCAATACTTCTTTTTGTGGTCCCCATTTTAAATGTGTTTGAAAGCCAACAATATTATACAATGTTCCTGCTGCATCGTCCTGTCTAAGCTGAACAACTGCATACGGTCGTTTACCTGTTTTCGGATCTTCGAGTCCAACTGGCTTCAATGGGCCAAAAAGCATCGTTTTTCGCCCTCTTGCAGCCATGACTTCGATTGGCATGCACCCTTCAAAAAAGATTTCTTTTTCAAATTCTTTTAGCGGTACGGTTTCGGCTTCAATTAAAGCATCATAAAAGCGATTAAATTCTTCCTCTGTCATTGGACAGTTTAAGTATGCCGCTTCCCCTTTATCGTATCTTGATTTTAAATATACTTTATCCATATCAATGCTGTCTTTTTCGATAATTGGCGCAGCTGCATCATAAAAGTATAAATAATCTTCGCCTGTAAGTTCAAGTAATTGCTTTGAAAGCGCTGGACTTGTAAGCGGTCCAGTAGCAATGATTGTAATCCCTTCAGGTATTTCCGTTATTTCTTCATTATATACAGTAATAAGTGGATGATTCCTTACTTGTTCAGTAACATAGCCAGCAAACTCGTGGCGATCTACTGCAAGTGCACCACCTGCTGGTACAGATGACCGATCGGCAGCATTGATAATTACCGAATCAAGCATACGCATTTCTTCTTTTAACACACCAACTGCGTTTGCTAAAGTATTGGCCCGCAGTGAGTTTGAACATACAAGTTCAGCAAATTTATCCGTATGGTGGGCAGGTGTTTGCTTAACCGGTCTCATTTCGTACAGATTTACCGGAACTCCCCGTTTAGCAAGTTGCCATGCAGCTTCACTACCCGCAAGGCCTGCACCCACGATATTAACAGTTTGAACCATTTATTTACCTCCTGAAATTACCCAATGCGAGTAATAATTGAGTATTACTATTGCATTTTACACTATTGGCGGTCGAAATAAAAATGTTGCGCCTTTTTATTAACTTGAATATATAAGTTAAAATAACTAACATACATAAAAGTAGAAAATAAACACCGTTGATTTCCGTTCTAGGCGGGCGTTTTCTGAAGGTGGACAGGTAAGCCTCGGGCCATCAGGTTGTTGGTCACAGAGTCGCCGCCTTCCACTCCAAACAACTCTTTTAAAAAACGGTTAAATGATACTCTTACTTACAACTTATATAGCTTGCAAGTCCATATATTTTTGCGTTCTAGGAAGCTAGTTTAAATTACATACGTGATATGATTAAACATGAAAATCCACCAAAAGAACAAATCATTCTCCTTGGTGGATGCTAATAAGTTGAAATAAATCATTCAGCTAACCGCTGATTTCCGTTCCGCGCGGATGTTTTCCGCAGGCTCGGCTTTAGCCTTGGGCCCCAGGTTGTTGGTCACGAAGCCGTTGCCACAAGATGTGGTAACGGCTTCGTGACCTTAAACTGCGATCCAGCAGGGTCTTCAGCTTACGCTAGCCCCGCTAGTGTCACCGCCCCCCCGCTCCAATCAGCTGGAAAGTGTAAAATCATAAATTCAACATATATAATAAATCATTATTGCTGGGTATCTTCTTTGTAATCACATGCTGTACATTGAACTTGAATGCCTTTTTTCAGTTTCTTTTCAACCATCAAGCTATCACATTTTGGACATGGTCGTTCAATCGGTTTATCCCATGATACAAACTCACATTCTGGATAACGATCACAGCCATAAAAGATCCGATTTTTCTTGCTCTTTCTTTCAATCACTTGCCCTTCTTTACAAGCTGGACATGTAACACCGATTTGTTTTACGATCGCTTTTGTGTTTCGACAATCAGGGAAATTGCTACATGCCATAAATTTACCGAAACGCCCCATTTTGATTACCATTGGACTTCCGCATTTTTCACAATCTTCCCCAGCATACTCATCTTCTATTTCTACTTCTTTCATTTCTTCTTCGGCCTTTTTCAGATTGACTTCAAATGACTGATAGAACTCATCAATGATCGAAACCCATTTAATACTTCCTTCTTCAATGTGGTCAAGATCGTTTTCCATCTTCGCTGTAAACGCCACATCGATAATTTCCGGGAAGAATTCCATGATTAACTCTAGTACAATCTCACCAAGCTCGGTCGGAACAAAGCGCTTATTTTCAAGCGCAACATATCCACGTCTTTGAATTGTATCCAATGTTGGCGCATATGTTGATGGGCGTCCAATTCCTGACTCCTCTAATGTTTTTACGAGCCTAGCTTCTGTATATCTTGGAGGCGGTTGCGTAAAATGCTGCTTCGGATTAATATTCTCGGCAACTACTTCGTCACCTTCACTTAAATCTGGCAGTAAATTTTCTTTTTCCTCATGCTGATCGTCGGAGCCTTCCACATACACTTTCATAAATCCGGAAAACTTTACTTTTGAACCATTTGCTCGGAATGTTACCGGTCCATTTTGTAAATCAACAGACATCGTATCCATCACAGCTGGCGCCATTTGACTAGCAACAAAACGTTCCCAAATTAATTTATAAAGACGAAGCTGATCTCTGCTTAAATAAGCTTTTAAGGCGCTTGGTTCACGCATTGTGCTTGTCGGACGCACCGCCTCGTGCGCATCCTGAGATTTTCCTTTGTTTTTTGTCTTTTGTTTTTCGATCGTATACTCTTTCCCATATTTCGTCATGATATAATCAAGAGCCTCTGCTTGTGCCACTTCAGAAATTCGCGTTGAATCAGTTCTCATATACGTAATTAATCCAACAGTACCCTCTTTTCCAAGATCGATTCCTTCATATAATTGCTGGGCGAGCATCATCGTTTTCTTCGCTCGAAAATTTAGTTTCCGTGCTGCCTCTTGTTGTAAAGATGAAGTTGTAAAAGGCGGAGCCGGATTTCTCTTTCTTTCTTTTTTGACAACCGATTTTACTTTGAATGTATCTCCCGTTAGCTGATCAAGCACCGCATTTACGTCGGATTCCGAGCCTAACTTTAACTTTTTTCCGTCCATGCCATAAAATGCAGCTTGGAACGGTTTTTTTCCTTTAAGGAATGCTCCTTCGATCGACCAATACTCTTCTGGAATGAAATTTTTTATTTCGTTTTCACGATCAATAATAAGACGGACAGCCACTGATTGAACACGGCCAGCACTCAATCCTTTTTTCACTTTTTTCCAAAGCAATGGACTAATATTGTAACCGACAAGTCGATCTAAAATCCGCCGAGCTTGTTGGGCATCAACGAGGTCCATATTAATTGGACGCGGATGCTTAAACGACTCTTTAATAGCATCCTTTGTAATTTCATTAAATACGACTCGGCAATCCGAATCAATATCGACATCGAGACTATGGGCTAAATGCCAAGCGATTGCCTCACCTTCTCGATCCGGGTCAGCCGCGAGATAAATTTTCTTCGCTTTTTTTGCGGCCGTTCGCAATTCTTTCATAATCGGCCCTTTTCCACGAATCGTAATATATTTCGGCTCAAAGTTTTTTTCAACATCGACACCCATTTGGCTTTTTGGCAAATCACGCACATGCCCCATTGATGCCTTTACTTTATATTTTTTCCCTAAATATCGTTCTATCGTTTTCGCCTTCGCCGGCGATTCAACAATTACTAAGTAATCCGACATGCAAAATCCTCCCTAGAGGTATTCATTATTTCTTTATATTGTTCAAAAAACATACTCATATATAAATCAGAGTAAATACTATACGGATATCTAATTTTTGTCAATAAAGGAATGATGCGCCTTTACCGTCACATCTTTTGAAAAATTTATCCTACTCTCGAGGGAATTGCAAGTTTTTATGTTTTTATAAGTAAAAAAATCAATTAATCTACTATGATTTCATCTAAAATATCTTGAGCATTTAAGACGAGCTTCGCGCCTTGTTGAATCAGATGATTCGTGCCCGCGGAAAGAGGATGGTGTATTGGGCCAGGAACTGCAAATACCTCTCTCCCAGACTCAAGAGCGAAATCAGCGGTAATTAACGAACCACTTCGGCTTTTTGCCTGTACGACTAATGTTCCTTTCGCAAGGCCACTAATGATTCTGTTTCTCATTGGAAAATGCCATTTTTCTGGCTTTTGAATAGGTGGGTATTCCGAAACGAGTAAATGATCTTGCTTCATTTCATTTGCAAGCCGAAGATTTTCGCGGGGATATAAATGAAAAAATCCACCTCCTAATACAGCAATCGTCTTCCCTCCATGTTCAATTGTGCGCGCATGTGCCAACGTATCTGTTCCTTTCGCGAGCCCACTTACAATAACGAATCCGCGCTTTATTAGGGGAGGAATTAACAGGTCTAACGTTTCTTTTGCATATAAATTGGCGTCGCGTGCACCGACAACAGCAAACATATTCTTCTGTAAGAGCTGTTTATTTCCAATCGTAAATAAGACGAATGGCGGATCATGAATTTCCTTTAATATGGAGGGATATTCTTGATCTTCGAGATGTATGATTGAAATGCCTTTTGTTTCATACAACTTGAGTAATGCCTTTATTTTTAGCGACTGAAATTCATTTAAAAACGCTTTGATTTTAGGTGGTTCTAACTGCAATATTTGTTGAAATGTATCGATTGAGTAGGAATACAGATGTGTTAATCGAGGATCGTATGTGAGAAGTTTTTTTAGTGATCGATGTGTCAATGTGCGGCAATGAATCAGATGCAATAATTTTTCTCGAAAAATAGCAATCAACCTCATCTCATTTTTATCATCATGAAATAACCCCTCACCACGAGGGGTTATTTCACATGGTTTTAATGCGTTTTACACTTTTCGTATAATCCTTTTTCTTTCAATAATGTGATCATCGTTTCGCCAATTACTGCAGGTGTTTCAGCCACTTTAATGCCGCATTCTGTCATGACGCGCATTTTCTCAGCTGCTGTACCTTGTCCTCCGGAAATAATTGCACCAGCATGTCCCATACGCTTTCCTGGAGGTGCCGTTTGCCCGCCGATGAAGCCTACGACCGGCTTTTTCATGTTCACTCTTACCCATTCTGCTGCTTCTTCCTCAGCCGTACCGCCAATTTCCCCAAGCATAATAACCGCTTCCGTTTCGGGATCTTCATTAAACGCTTTTAGTACGTCAATAAAGTTCGTACCATTTACAGGGTCTCCACCGATTCCAACTGCTGTTGACTGCCCTACACCTGCTTGTGAAAGCTGATGAACGGCTTCATATGTCAACGTTCCGGAACGGGAAACAACCCCAACATGACCTTTCGTATGAATATACCCTGGCATGATGCCGATTTTACATTCCTCAGGCGTAATAACCCCAGGACAGTTTGGACCGACAAGACGCGTTTTCTTTCCTTCCATATAGCGCTTTACTTTTACCATATCAAGAACCGGAATATGCTCCGTGATACAGATCGCTAAATCAAGCTCTGCATCCACCGCTTCCATAATTGCATCCGCCGCAAATGGCGCTGGCACATAAATAACCGAAGCAGTTGCTCCAGTTGCTTTCACAGCTTCTGATACTGTATTAAACACCGGCACTCCAGCAGCTTCTGTCCCACCTTTACCAGGTGTTACCCCGCCGACAATTTTCGTGCCATATTCTAGCATTTGTTCTGTATGGAAAAGGGCTGTTGAGCCGGTAATTCCTTGAACAATGACTTTCGTATCTTTATTTACAAACACGCTCATGATTTTCCCTGCCTTTCAAATTTCTGGCTGCTTGATAAATTAGGAATTCCCTAAACAATAAGAAAACAATTGTGACATTTATCCAACAAGTTCAACGATTTTTTGTGCTCCGTCTGCCATTGATTCAGCAGCAATAATATTTAATCCTGATTCGTTCAAGATTTTCTTGCCAAGATCAACATTTGTTCCTTCTAAACGAACAACAAGTGGTACATCGAGGCTTACTTGCTTCGCAGCTTCGACAACACCTGTCGCAATGATGTCACATTTCATAATTCCACCGAAAATATTGACAAAAATTCCTTTCACATTATCATCGGAAAGAATAATTTTAAACGCTTCCGTTACCTTTTCAGCCGTAGCACCGCCACCAACATCAAGGAAATTCGCCGGATCGCCGCCGTAATGCTTAATGATATCCATTGTTGCCATCGCAAGCCCGGCACCATTTACCATACAGCCGATATTTCCATCAAGAGAAATATAGCTTAAGTCATATTTAGATGCTTCGATTTCTTTCTGATCTTCTTCATCAAGATCACGATACTCTAAAATATCTTTATGCTTGAATAAAGCGTTCGCATCAAAGTTTAGCTTTGCATCAAGTGCCATTACATTTCCGTCACCTGTTACAACGAGTGGATTGATTTCTGCAATCGAACAATCCTTTTCTTCGAACGCTTTGTAAAGGCTTAACATAAATTTAGCCGCTTTTCCGACTAATTCTTTTGGAATATTAATATTAAAAGCGATTCTGCGCGCTTGGAATCCAGTTAATCCAACAACTGGGTCAATCACTTCGTAAAAGATTTTTTCGGGTGTTGCCGCTGCAACTTCCTCAATTTCTGTTCCACCTTCTTCAGATGCCATTAAAACGATGCGATCGGTTGCACGGTCTACAACGATTCCAACATAATACTCTTTTTTAATATCGCATCCTTCTTCAATAAGAAGGCGCTTAACTTCCTTGCCTTCAGGACCCGTTTGCGGAGTTACTAGCGTTTTCCCTAGTATTTCATTCGCATATGTACGTACTTCTTCTAAATTTTTCGCGACTTTGACCCCGCCAGCTTTCCCTCTTCCACCGGCATGGATTTGCGCTTTCACTACACAAACATCACTTCCTAGTTCTTTCGCCGCCTCGACTGCCTCATCAACGGTGAAAGCAACTTTACCTGAAGGTACAGTTACCCCATACTTTCTGAGGATTTCTTTACCTTGATACTCATGGATATTCATTTCCCATCCTCCTGTCAAACTCTTAGAAAAAATAGATTGCTATTTAATTGTATTAAAAGCAAAGAAAGATGTCCACCTTTATCGACTGAAAGCAATATTATTCGGAGTGTTTCTTATCTAATTGATAGACAAACGTGAACACCTCTGCGACCGCTTTATATAATTCCTCTGGAATCGCTTCATTTACGTGTAGCTGCCCTAATAATTCAACAAGTGAAGCATCTTCTTGAACAGGGATATGATGCTCCTTTGCTTTTTCTAATATATTTTCTGCAATCATTCCTTTTCCTTTAGCAACGACAATAGGGGCCAATTCTGTTTCCTGCTCATACTTTAAAGCGATTGCTTCTTTTCTGTTTATTTTCCGATCATCCTTTTTCATATGCGTATATCCACTCCATGATAGGCGGAATTGCCTCGCTCATATGTTTTCTTCATTGGATTGTTTGCGTTGTTTGCAAATGGTTTAAAATGAACCGCTGATAATTGATAATTTAATTGCAATAATCGATCTTTCAATGCCGGTATAAATGACTGAGCCGCTTCTTTTAACATAGGTGAATGGTTCATCACATTTACGATAACGACCCGATTTTGCACTTGCATTTCAACAACCGTTTCTTTTAATGATTCAAGCTCCAAATAAAAAAGAATTCGGCAAAAATCCGGATCGATTTGACCACTCTCATTTCGCTTTCCTTCCCATTGGATCGTTAGCTCTGTGTTATATCCGGCAAATTGGATTGGTACTTCATAAACAATATGCTGGATTGGTCCATTTTCATAGGATAATAATTGTTGACCATTCATACGCATTAATAATTGCTCGGCTACATGTTTTGATGTGGTAGATGGGGTAGCTTCTTGGATATATTTGATGAGAAGCGGCTTTAGCGATTGATTTATTTCATGCTTATTAATCGATGGATCAGTGATGTCCCTTTCATAAAATAACCCAAGCCGGCTAACCGCTTGTTTCATTTGCCGCAAAGCATCTTCCGCATTTTGTTGCTTATTCGTATTGATTCCATTCTCCTGATCCCATTTTTGTAAAAATGAGCTTAATTCCCGTGCCGCGCCACTCATTTGTTGTTCCCTAGTAAATTCCGCTTGCAATGACTGCAATAAGGTTCCTGTCGTTACATCATTACGGGCAGTGAGCAGGGAAGTAAAAACGGCTTCTGTAAGCGGCATTCCCCTTTGAACGATATGCTTCAATGTTTGCAATCCTAATGGGGTGTTTTTCGTTTGCTTTATAAGCTCTCCAGCTCGCATAATTTCCTCCTTGGAAAGCAAGAGAGGATTACTCATTAAAAATTGAGCGAGCATGCGATTTTGTTTATCATTTGGAATCGACAGTTGTTGAAGCAATGCCGTCGGGCTATTATCTTTCACTCCACTTTCTCGGGTTGCTAGCAGTTTTAATCGTTGTTCTCCATCATCGGAATTAACTTGAAGCCAGTACCCTTCTCCTTGCTTGAGAGCTACTTCAAGCTTGGCAATGATTGTCTGTCCACCGATTTGTATTTTCGCGAGTTGGTTGGGGAATAGTTGCTGTACCTTCCCATAAAAAATTTGTCCTGGCTTAAAGCTTATATTCCCAGCCGGCAGCATATCAGGAAAGAATGTTTTTAACGCTGTTTCGATCTTCATCTCTTCACCTCTAGGCGATCATTTCATTGATTTGATTGGTTCAAAACTTTTTCGATGAATCGGACATGCGCCAAATGCGTCGATTGCAGCTAGATGTGCTTTCGTTCCGTAACCCATATGTTGAGCAAATCCATATCCAGGGTATTGCTTGTCATATTCGGCCATCATTCGGTCACGAGTAACCTTTGCAATGATCGAGGCTGCCGCAATCGATATGCTATTTGCATCTCCCTTTACGATACTTTGTTCTGTATATGGAGTGTTTAGATGAAGAGCATCGATCAATAACAGATCCGGCTCTTGTGATAGCTGTTTAATCGCTTGAAGCATTGATTTTTTCGTTGCCTCAAAAATGTTGATCTGGTCAATTTCGTCCGAATAAATGACACCAATTCCAATTGCAACTGCCTCTTCTTTAATTTGTTCATAGAGTTTATTGCGGTTTTTTCCACTCATTTTCTTTGAATCATCTAATCCTTCTATGTATTGATCTGGTCTTAATATGACCGCAGCTGAAACGACTGGGCCAGCAAGAGGACCGCGCCCCACTTCATCAATGCCTGCGATCCATTCAAATCCTTCTTTTCTTGCTGCTATTTCATACTGGGACATATGAATGAACCGTTGCTTTTTTTCCTCACGAATTTGGTGTTCACGCTGCCATTTTTTTAGGAGAGATTGAACACCTTTCCTTGAATCTTCGGCAAGCTCAACGAAAATTGGATCATTTTCATCAGTTATGTTTGCTATTATATCTTTTATTTCCTGAATTGCGATTGATTTCATTTCTTACACCAGCTTTTTATTGATTTGAAAAAATAAGATCCCGAAATGGGTCACTGAAATGCTTTTAAATTGGGTGTTGATTTGCGCTTCAGGCACTTCGCCTTCCGCTCCAATCAACGTTTAAAAATTCGTTAAAACTTCCAACAGAACCAAAATAAAGATAAATTGTTAAATCATTTTTTTGCAACATAAGGCTGTCGCAACAAGAAGTTGATTTTTAAATTCAATTAGCACCCTAAATGTGCAGTGTAAAACGTATATTAAAACCATTGAATGAAAAAGATGCATAAAAAAATGACTCTAAATTCAAAATTTCGAACTTTTAAAGTCACTTTTAAGTTACCAATTCTTTTTATTGATTTAAAGCAAGTTCCGTTGATTGTACGACTCCAGCGGGTATTAGCGGTAAACGCGAGACCCCACAGGAGCACAATTTAAGGAACGAAGCCTAAAGTCGCCACATCGTGTGGCAACGGCTTCATGACTAACATCCTGTTGGCCCGGGGCTCACGCCCCCCGGAAAGCATCCGCCTGGAGCGGAAATCAACAGCATTCCACATGACCCCTATATATATCGCAGGACCTTTAATACCTTCCGTTAGTGTGATCTTTAAATCGGGCTTTGTTCAGGCAAATCAAACGTAATCGGTCCAAATTTTTGTGACCTTAAATCTCTGACGATTAGCTCCGCTGTTTTATCATAATCAACTTCACCTGCCGAGGCTAAGCAGCCGCGCAGTATGGCGATTTGATCAAAGAGCTCGACGATCTCATCCGGGATCTTTGAAAGCTGATAGCGCTCCTTTAAGCGCTCTGGATGAAATTCCTCTAGATAGCGTAAACCAAAGACAGCAATATCTTGCATGCTTAATAATTGATCTTTTATTGCTCCTGTTAAAGCAAGCTTATACCCAACTTCCGGGTCTTCGAATTTTGGCCATAAAATCCCGGGTGTATCTAGTAATTCTAGCTCTTTTCCGACCTTGATCCACTGCTGCGCTCTTGTCACACCAGGGGTATTTCCTGTTTTAGCGATGTTTCTTTTCGCTAGGCGGTTAATAAGTGTTGATTTTCCCACATTAGGAATCCCAATAATCATCGCTCGAATCGCTCGCGGTTTAATCCCTCGTGCTTTTTGGCGATTCCGCTTTTCTTCAAGAAGCGATTGGGCCGCCTTCACGATTTCCTTCATACCGGTGCCCGCTTGGGAATTAATCGCTAAAGCTGTTATTTGATGTTCTGCGAAATGAGCAATCCATTTGCGCGTTTTTTCTTGATCGGCCATATCTGCTTTATTTAATAAGACGAGACGTGGCTTTTGCTGAATGATTTCGCCTAACATCGGGTTTGACGATGATATCGGAATTCGAGCATCAACAAGCTCAAACACAATATCTACTAATTTTAGCTTTTCCGTTACTTCCCGGCGGGCTTTTGCCATATGCCCAGGAAACCATTGAATCGTCATATTTATTCTCTCCTACTTCACAAGTCTAATATCTTTTACCGGCCAATAGACAATTTTCGTATCACCAATGATGGCGCTCATATCAATCGTTCCGATATGTCTGCTATCTTTACTAAAGCGGCGATTGTCACCCATGACGAATACTTGCCCTTCTGGGACCGTTACATGTCCTCCTGGGAGCTCTTCTAGCTTAAAGTCAGGAGTTAACAACCCTTCCGTAATTTGGCTTTTATACACATCCAAATATGGTTCTTCAAATGGCTCGCCATTAATATATAAAACATCGTTTCGATACTCGACGGTATCACCAGGCAAACCAATTACGCGTTTAATATAATCTTTTTGTTCTGGAGCATGAAACACAACAATATCAAATCGATCGGGCTTCCCTAATTTATTGACGATCATCCGATCTCCGTTATGAAGGGTCGGCATCATCGATGAGCCATCAACCACGATCGGAGCAAATAGGAAATAGCGAATCACTACCGCCAAACCAATTGCAATTAATAATGCCTTTGTCCATTCCCAAATCTCATTTTTCTCTTTTGTCATCATTTCACCGTCCAATTCAATACTAGAAACCGACATATGTATCATTTCTTACATGTATTCCCTATTGTACAGGAAAACGAACCTTATTTCCAAAAGGAATGTTTAGGAAGCACAAGGTCCATTTAGTGATGGAATCATTTGATCTATAAATATGAAAAGGAGCTTGTCAATAAGCTCCTTTTCTTGAATCTCTTCATTTCATCCAGCGGGCAGTATACTGATCTATACGGCATCCATGCTGTATTATTATCGAATTTCTTTGATACGAGCTGCTTTACCACGTAATTTACGTAAGTAGTAAAGTTTAGCACGGCGAACCTTACCGCGACGCACGACATCAATTTTCGCAATTCGTGGAGTGTGTACAGGGAAAGTACGCTCAACTCCTACACCGTAAGAGATTTTGCGGACTGTGAATGTTTCACTGATCCCGCCTCCGCGACGCTTAATCACAACACCTTCAAACAACTGGATTCTTTCGCGTGTTCCCTCAACAACTTTAACGTGAACACGAACAGTATCTCCAGGACGGAAAGATGGTAGATCATTGCGAAGTTGGTCTTTTGTAATTTCTTCAATAATTTTGTGCATCGAATTCATCTCCTTCCAACCGAAGCTCTTGCATACGTAAAAACATGCAGCGGAACAACGTTGTTTCGAACTAGAATGGGTCAACCCTCCCTAGCCACTCAATTATAATAGCATATGAGCAAAGTGAATGCAATTGCTATTTTGTAAAGTTTACGCTATTCATTAAGGGCAAAGGTTTTTTCGGAATA
Source organism: Bacillus sp. FJAT-50079 (assembly GCF_018343515.1). Classification (GTDB taxonomy): domain Bacteria; phylum Bacillota; class Bacilli; order Bacillales; family Bacillaceae_C; genus Lederbergia. The sequence goes on from NZ_JAGYPD010000002.1 coordinate 458,320, forward strand.
AAGATTGTTAGATTTATTTTTTGGTACTCATGCACGATTCAGGCATGGCAAGACAAACGTGCTATTAAGTAATTTTTTATTAAGGTTGGTACGGTGGGATAGGGGTGCTGATTTCCGTTTTGGTTGGACGCTTTCCGGGGGCGTGTCTTGAGCCTCCTCGTCGCGGCAAGCGCTCCTGTGGGGTCTCAAGCTGCACGCACATCCCGCCGGAGTCGACAGCCGTCACTCCAATCAACGCGTTTCAAACTTGAATGCAATCCAATAAGGTTACCTAGAATCTGGAATTTCAACTCTTTCATTTGACGGAATAGATGATTCTGGTACGCCATCATCATTGGCTATAAAAGGGCTTAAATTAAACGTTTCCTTTGTCAAATTCATTAGGGGCAACACGATTATTTTCTCTTATAAACAAAAAAGTGTAATTGGATGATTAAATGGTCCAATTACACACGAAGGGATTGTTTTTTCATAGGCACTGTTTAGCTTTCATCAGCTCTGTTGATTGGGCAGCTATTGGGGGAAAAACGTATCTACGCAAGATTCCACAGGAGCCGTTTATAGGATCGAAGCCTGAAGCCGCCACATTGTGTGGCAACTGCTTCGTGACCGATATCTCCTTGGCGTGAGGAAGCTCACGGACCGCCCGCGAAAAGCGGCCATCTGGATCGGAAATCAACAATACGAATAATCTCTGCATTAAGAGAACTGTTTCAGTTCCCTTATTTTTTAACGGGTCTTTTTAATGACTATTTTTGTTCAATTTATTCTTCTAGCCATTTTCTTTGTTCCTCTGTGAGAGGATAGTTTTCTAATAGATCTGGTCTGCGGTTTTTTGTCCGTTTCAATGATTCTTTTTCTCGCCATTCTTGGATTTTACGATGATCGCCAGATAGCAATACATCAGGGACTTTCATCCCTCTGAAATCGGCAGGTCTTGTATAATGAGGATGTTCCAATAAGCCAGACGAGAAAGAATCAAGCACAGCAGATTCGTCATTTCCGAGCACTCCTGGTAGGAGACGGACGACCGAATCAATGATTACCATGGCTCCAAGCTCTCCACCCGTCAGTACATAATCGCCGATCGAAATTTCATCAGTAACGATATGCTCACGCACACGTTCATCATACCCCTCATAATGACCACAAATGAAAACGAGATGGGATTCTTTTGCTAGCTCTTCTGCCTTTTGTTGATTGTAGCGTTCACCTTGGGGACATAACAGAATGACCCGTGGTTTCGTATCATTCGTTTCCTTGATATGTGCCATAGCATCGAAAATCGGTTGCGGCTTTAGCACCATTCCGGCTCCACCACCATACGGATAATCATCAACAGCCGAATGCTTGTGATCAGAGAAATCTCGAAAATTGGTAAGTTGGAAGGAGACGGCTTCCTTTTCAGTCGCCTTTTTTAAAATCGAAGAACCAAAGACACCGGAAAACATTTCAGGAAAAAGCGTTAAAACATCAATCTTCATCATTCGATCAAACCTACCATTGGTTCAATGATAATTTTCTTTTCATTAATTGAAATGTCAATAACAACATCCGCAATGTATGGAATGAGAATCTCTTTACCACTTTCACTTTTAACGACCCAAACATCGTTCGCGCCTGGTGTAAGGATTTCTTTTACAACACCAATATATCGATTGTCATTCGTAATGACATCACACCCGATGATTTCGTGAAAATAATACTCACCTGATGGTAATTCCCCTAATTGTTCAGCACTCACTTTTAAAATGCTGTTTTTCCAGCTTTCGACCATATTAATGTTTGTATATCCTTCAAACATTAATAAATCAAAATTTTTATGTCTACGATAGCTTCTCACTGTTAACGCAATTGGTTCTTGTTTCCCTTGCAGAAAAAGCATGAGCTGATTGCCGACCGCATATCTTTCTTCTGGAAAATCAGTTTTGGAAATCACCCTTACCTCACCATGAATGCCATGAGTATTAACGATTTTCCCAACATTAAACCAGTTTGCCATTCTTTCTCACCTCTCGCGAATCTCTTTCACAATTCCGTCTTCGATAATAATGATTTTGCCCTTCATCATATCATCCCAATTATCGCCGACATTTATTTCAACAATTGCTTCAACGTCATCGTCTTTTAATTCCGCCCCTAGTGGAAGCAATTCGAGTTGTTCAATTTGAAATTCTATTAATTTAATCTTTTCCTTCCGCATCTCAATTTCTTTATTGAACTGCTGTTTTAGATGGGATGTCGAATATTTTTTTGTTCTTTGCAGTTTTTTTAATTCAAATAATAGCTGATCACATTCTTTATGTAATTGTTGCTTATTTTTCTCGTATTTTTCAAGCAATTGTTGCTTACTTACCTTTGTGAGTACCCTTTTCACTGTTACCTTTTGGAGAATTTTCATTGTATCATCCTCCGATTTGGATTATGTATACTTTATTTTTTTAAGTCAAAAAAAGGGAGGTGTTCCCCCTCCCTATTCGTCGATTTCCATGTATACCCTCTTATGTTGTTTTGACCCTGCTGCCGCATATACAACGGTTCTAATTGCTTTTGCAATCCGACCATGTCTACCGATTACTTTGCCGATATCATTTTCATGAACAGCAAGACGGTAGGTGATGCGTTGTTCTTCCTCATTCACATGTACCCGAACGTCATCGGGATAATCAACAATTGGTTTTACAATCGACAAAATGAGCTTTTCCATACGTATCACAATTACTTGCTATTCTTAGCGTTATGGAATTTTTCCATGATACCTTGCTTAGAGAACAAGTTGCGCACTGTGTCAGATGGCTTTGCTCCATCTTTCAACCATTTAATAGCTGTTTCTTCATTGATTGTCAGCTGTGCTGGCTCAGTAACCGGGTTATATGTTCCGATTTCTTCAATGATACGTCCATCACGTGGTGAACGAGAATCTGCTACTACAATACGATAGAATGGAGCTTTCTTTGCTCCTATACGTTTTAAACGAATTTTTACTGCCATTTTACTAGCACCTCCGAATAGTTTCACACAAGATAATATAATACCGATTTGTGTTTTGTTTGTAAAGTGTTTTTTCTTAACATCTAAAAAGTAATGATGTTTTTACATGAAAGGTAGTTTAAATCCACCTTTTTTTCTGCCTTTTTGCTGCATTCCTGTCATTTGCTTCATCATTTTTTTCATATCTTCAAATTGCTTTAAAAGACGGTTCACCTCTTGTACAGTCGTTCCGCTTCCTTTCGCAATTCTCCGTCGCCTGCTTGCATTAATAATTTCAGGTTGCAGCTTTTCCTTTGTTGTCATGGAACGAATGATCGCTTCTACATGCCCAATTTGCTTCTCATCGATTTGCAAATTGTCCATGCCTTTAATCTTATTCGCACCCGGCATCATTTTTAATAGTTCGTCAAGTGGCCCCATATTGCGCACTTGGCCAAGCTGGTCAAGGAAATCATCAAGAGTGAATGAAGCTGTACGGAATTTCTGTTCCAATTCTTTTGCTTTATCTTCATCAACAGACGCTTGGGCCTTCTCGATTAATGTAAGCACATCGCCCATCCCAAGAATTCTTGATGCCATTCGCTCAGGGTGGAATGACTCAAGTGCATCCAGTTTCTCACCCATCCCGACAAATTTAATCGGTTTTTCGGTTACGGAGCGAATCGATAATGCCGCCCCTCCTCGTGTATCACCATCGAGCTTCGTTAAAATGACACCGCTAATTTCTAGCTGATCATTGAAGCTTTGCGCAACGTTGACAGCATCTTGACCTGTCATCGCATCGACGACAAGAAAAATTTCGTCCGGATTTGCAACATCTTTAATCGCTTTTAATTCATCCATCAATTCCCCGTCAATATGCAAACGACCAGCCGTATCGATCAATACGTAATCATGATGGTCTTCCTTCGCTTTTTCAATCGCTTGACGAGCGATTTCAACAGGGCTTACTTGATCCCCTAGGGAAAACACAGGCATGCCGAGTTGCTTACCTAATGTTTCTAGCTGTTTAATTGCTGCTGGGCGATAAATGTCCGCAGCAACAAGCAATGGGTTTCTGTTATATTTTTTCCGAAGTAAATTGGCAAGTTTTCCAGTTGTTGTTGTTTTCCCCGCACCTTGTAACCCTGCCATCATAATGACCGTCGGGGGTCTTTTGGCGACAGCGATTTGACTTTGCTCTCCGCCCATGAGCTCGGTAAGCTCTTCTTTTACAACTTTAATGACTTGCTGACCAGGTGTTAGGCTTTTCATTACTTCTTGTCCAACAGCCCGTTCACTTACTTTCGAAACAAACTGTTTCACGACCCTGAAATTGACGTCGGCTTCAAGAAGCGCAAGTCGAACTTCACGCATCATTTCTTTAACATCCGCTTCAGAAACTTTCCCTTTTCCGCGGATTTTTTGCATCGTTGCCTGTAATCGGTCGGCCAATCCTTCAAATGCCATAATGCCGCCCCCTAATCCAATTTTTCAAGCGCAAGCAAATACTCGCTTAGTTTAGCCTCATCTAATTTCCCTTCAGCTAAATCTATTTTTAATTGTGCGGTAATATTTTTTCGCTCTTGAAATTTTTGAAATAACAACAATTTTTTCTCATATTCCTCCAGCATGGCTTCGGTTCGCTTAATATTGTCGTAAACCGCTTGTCGGCTTACTTCATATTGCTCAGCGATTTCTCCAAGGGAGTAATCATCAAGATAATAGAGGGACATATAACTTTGTTGCTTCTGAGTTAACAGCGCATGATAAAAGTCGTATAAATAATTCAAACGCGTTGTTTTCTCAAGCATGGTCATTACATCCACTCCTTGTTAAGTTAAAATGCTTTACACTAAAATCATACATGTCCATATGCATATTGTCAAGCACTGAACATATTCCATTACGTGCCTATTCGTTCATGTTTTCGATCGTATCAGAAAACAATCCATACACATATTTCTCCGCGTCGAACTCTTGGAGGTCATCCATTTTTTCTCCAAGTCCAACAAACTTAACCGGGATATGTAGTTCATTGCGGATTGCAAGGACAATTCCACCTTTTGCTGTCCCATCCAATTTAGATAGAACTATTCCCGTTACATTCGTTGCATCTTTAAACGTCTTCGCTTGGATCAAAGCATTTTGTCCTGTCGTTGCATCTAATACAAGTAATACTTCATGCGGCGCTCCTGGAACTTCTCGCTCAATGACTCGCTTTACCTTTTCAAGCTCATTCATTAAATTCACTTTATTTTGCAAACGTCCCGCTGTATCGCAAAGCAAAATATCTGCCTTTCTTGATTTTGCCGCTTGAACGGCATCAAACATAACTGCCGCTGGATCAGATCCTTCCGCTTGCTTTATCACATCAACACCAACACGCTCTCCCCATACTTCGAGCTGTTCAATTGCCCCAGCACGGAACGTATCACCAGCGGCAAGCATGACATGCTTGCCTTCCTGTTTAAACTTATGAGCAAGTTTACCAATCGTTGTCGTTTTTCCGACTCCGTTTACACCGACAAATAAAATAATCGTCAATTCGTTTTCTTGAATATTCAATGTCGTTGGGGATGTGTCGTCTGCTTCATAAATCTCAACAAGTTTTTCTGAGATCACAGATTGAACATCTGCTGTATCTTTAATATTGCGCTTTTTCACTTCTGTTTTTAATTCATCAACGAGCTGCATGACCGTGTCAAAGCCGACATCTGCCTGAATTAAAATTTCTTCTAATTCTTCAAAAAAGTCTTCATCGACTTTACGGTATCTTGCAACTAAGTCATTTACTTTTTCTGAAAAATTATCTCTTGTTTTTGCCAAACCATCTTTAAACTTCTCTGAAATTGAATCCGTAGAAGTAGTAAATTTTTCTTTCAGCTTTTTAAAAAAACTCATGTTTTTCCACCTCTATATTTATATACTGTATAAGTTGAATAAATAACGTACATAAAATGCTGAAAGTAAACACCGTTGATTTCCGTTCCAGGCGGACGCTTTCTGGGGGGCGGCACGTTTGCCGCTCATCCCCCAGGAGTCGCCGCCTTTCACTCCAATCAACTAGGTATACTTCTGATTAAAACCATTTAAATGAACATTTTAACTTCAACTTATATCGTAGCCATCTCTTCTTGATCTTGTAATTTCACCGAAACGAGCTTCGAAACCCCTGATTCTTGCATCGTTACCCCGTATAATACGTCAGCGCCTTGCATCGTACCTTGACGATGAGTAATGACGATGAATTGTGTTTCATTGCTAAACTTTTGTAAGTATTGGCTGAACCGATACACATTTGCTTCGTCCAATGCCGCTTCCACCTCATCAAGTACACAGAAAGGAACAGGACGCACTTTAATAATCGAAAAGAGAAGGGCGATCGCGGTTAAAGAGCGCTCTCCACCGGAAAGTAAGCTTAAATTTTGTAGTTTTTTTCCAGGCGGCTGTGCGACGATATCGACTCCTGTGCGCAATAAATCATCAGGCTCGGTTAGTTTCAATTGAGCTTTCCCTCCGCCGAATAACGCTTGGAACACTCCTTCGAAATGTGCTTTGATTGCGTTAAACGTCGATGAGAAACGTTTTTTCATTTCTTCATCCATTTCAGCCATCACTTGTAATAACGTGTTTTTTGCTTCGGCTAAATCTGCTTGCTGTTCAGCTAAAAACTGATACCTTTCCGAGATCCGTTCATATTCTTCGATCGCACCGAGATTAACCGTTCCCAGTTCCTCAATCTCACGTTTAATTAATGTTACTTTCTTGGCTGCTTCATCTGCAGCGATTTGCAGCTGATACTGCTCCTTCGCCCCTTCATATGAAAGACGATACACCTCACGCAGTTTTTGCAGTCGATTTTCCAACTCGACATCAAGGCGATTCGTCTGAATTTCCGCCTCCACGAGCAAATCATTCACAGCTTTGTATTGATTTTTCAATTGCTTACATTCGTTCTCATTTGCAGCGATCGTCGCTTGCTGTGTTGTTCGTTCATTATACAAATGAGTAAGCTTTTGTTCTATCGTATCTTTATCGGCTTTTTTCTTCAATGCTTCAGCCGCTAGCTCCTCCTCGCTCGTAAAATGACCGGACATTTCATTTTCTAGCCAATGCAAATCATCGACTAGAGACGTTTTTCGCGCCTTTGCTTCTTTCAATTCTTTATTTAATGATTTTAAATAGTTCGCGCTTGATGAAAGCTGTTCATTCATTACCGCATATTCTGCCGTCAAATTGCTTACTTCCTCACGCAATGACTCTTTTGAAATCCGCTCATGATCTCTTCGTGCTGTTAGTTCCGCAATTTGTTGATTTAGCGCATCTGCTTTTTTCTCATTGTCTTCTAATACAGTTTTTAATGCGTGCATGCGTGCGGAAATTTTGCTGGATTCAGCATCTAGCTCATTTTTTTCCAGATCATATAAAGATAGACGCTCATCAACATTCTTTTTATTCACTGTAATTTGCAAAATATTTGCTTCTAAATTATTTTGTTCCTTGCGTAATTGCTCGCCGGATTCTCTAATTGCTTCAAGCTGTTTTTCCTCGGCTGTTAACGCTTCTTTTACCTCTTGCCAACGAGCTTCTAAATTCGCTGTCTTTTCGCGCATCATTGCTATTTTCTCTGTCAGCTCTTCAAGTTCACTTTTTCGGCTAAGTAATGAGCCGGCTTTTTGCTGTGTCGCTCCGCCCGTCATCGAGCCGCCCGGATTGACGATGTCGCCTTCTAGGGTGACGATTCGATAGCGATATTGCAAAAGCTTCGCTAGTGCGTTTGCCCCAGCCAATCGATCAGCAACAATCGTCGTTCCTAGTAGACTTCTAATAGCAGGGGCATGCTCTGGAGCATACTGAATAACATCCGCCGCGACTCCAACGAACGCCGATTGCGCAGCTAATGTCTCAATTAAGCCATGCTGTATCCGTTTTTCCTTTATGATATTAAGTGGTAAAAACGTCGCTCTCCCGTATCGATTTTCTCTAAGATATTCAATCGCTCTTCTTCCATCTGCTTCTGTTTGAACAACGACATGTTGCACAGTGCTTCCCAACGCCGTTTCAATTGCAAGCTCAAATTTTTTCGGGACTTGGATAAGCTCGGCAACGGCTCCTTCGATGCCCGTCAATTTTTTCTCCCGCGCTTTTAGCACTTCACGAACACCTTGGAAAAAACCGATATAATCGTCTTCCATTTCCTCTAATGTTTCTTTGCGCGAAATGGATTTCTGTAAATAATGATGAGCCTGATTTACGAGCGAAGCTTGTTCATCCACTTGCTTTTTCAATTCGGAAATCTTTTTATCTGTTTCTTGAAAAGACGTTAATTGCGTAGAAAGCTGATCTTCCACTACTTTTAGCTGTTTTTGTTTTTCGGCAAGTGCTGCTGTCACTTCATTTCGTTCAGCAATATATTTTTCATTTTCGCGATCGAGCCGTTCAGCCTTTACTTGCTGCTGACGTTTTTGCTGCTCTAAATATTGATGCTCATTTTTAGCTGATGCTTGCTCATTTAATCGTTCGATATAATCGCTTTTTAATGATTCAATTGTTTCTTCAATTGAGCCATCAAATAAGTCAACTTGCTCTTTTTTCTGCTTAAGCTTATTTTTTAATTGCTCCGCAGCTTTCTGCTTGATCCGCGTTTCGTCTACCAACTGCTTTTTCTTCATTTCTAATTGTTCAATCTTTTCCTCTGCATCATGGATGTTTTTCGTTAATTGAGCGGTATTATCGGTCGCATTTTTTTTACGCTCCCTTAAAACATCTCTTCTTCCTTCAAGCTTTTCAAGTTCCTTCGTTGCAGATAGAAGTTCGGACTGAAGTTGACTAATTGTTTCATCGATGATGATTAATTGCTCACGGACAACGGTCAACTCCGCTTCGCTTTTTTGAACATCTTCGGCAAGTTGGTGATCACGTGCCTGTAATTGTTCGACTTTTCCTTTAAATTGTTCCCAGCTTTTATGTAACGTATCGATTTCATAAACCGTTAGCGCGACCTCATAATTTTCGAGCTCTGCTTTTTTCTGCAAATAATCGTTGGCAATCGACGCTTGAATTTTTAATGGTTCGACCTGTCCTTCAAGTTCATGAATGATATCATTGACGCGCTGTAAGTTTTCAGCTGTTTCATGCAGCTTCGTTTCCGCTTTCTTTTTCCTCATTTTATATTTGAGGACGCCAGCCGCTTCTTCGAAAATCGTTCGTCTTTCCTCGGGCTTACTATTTAAAATTTCTTCTACTTTCCCTTGGCTAATAATTGAAAAGGCTTCTTTTCCAAGTCCAGAATCCATGAAAAGATCAACGATATCTTTTAATCTGCATGATTGGCGATTCAATAAATACTCACTTTCACCCGAGCGAAACACTCTTCGTGTGACACTTACTTCATTGTATTCGATCGGCAAAGCACCGTCTTCATTGTTTAAAGTCAATGTCACTTCCGCATAATTTAATTGTTTTCGTGAGTCACTTCCAGCGAAAATAACGTCTTCCATTTTCCCGCCACGAAGTGATTTAGCCGATTGTTCACCGAGCACCCAGCGAATTGCATCGGTCACATTGCTTTTTCCACTTCCGTTTGGGCCAACAACAGCAGTTACACCAGGGACAAATTCAATATTCGTTTTTTCGGCAAACGATTTAAAGCCAATAATGTCCAACTGTTTTAAAAACACCTTATTCCCCTCCTTTCTTTTTGTTCTTGCTTCTTATTCTTCTTTTCGCTTACTTAAAGCCATTTGGGCCGCATGCTGCTCCGCTTCTTTTTTTGATCTTCCCGAGCCTTCGCCAAGCACTTCGTTATTTAATAATACTTGTGAGACGAACGTCCGATTATGCGCCGGACCTTCTTCGAGTAAGATTTTATATTCAAGTACCCCAATTCCATCTCTTTGAATATTTTCTTGCAATTGGCTTTTAAAATCCATCACATGAGAAAAAGCACCAGCATCGACTTGCGGATAAACAGATTTTTCGAGGAACGAGATCGTTGCTTCAAGCCCTTGGTCAAGATATAACGCACCTACAAAAGCTTCAAATGCATCAGCAAGCAAAGCCGGCCTTGATCTTCCTCCTGTCATCTCTTCTCCTTTTCCTAATAGCACTGTTTCGCCAAAATTTAATTCAGTCGCAAACTTAACGAGTGAAGGCTCACAGACGATCGATGCCCTGATTTTCGTTAACTCGCCCTCGCTCATTAGCGGAAATTTTTTGAATAGATATTGGGAAACGGTTAGTTCCAGAACCGCATCACCTAAAAACTCAAGGCGTTCATTGTCTTCATGCGGTTTTTTCCGATGCTCATTCACATAGGATGAATGTGTAAAAGCTTGCATAAGTAATTTTTGATTATGAAATTGTATTCCGATTTTTTCTTGGAAGTTTTTCATGCGATTTTCAATGAGATGACTCATTTTTCTCTCACGATTTATTTTTTTCCTCATGTGTGATTCCACCTTGATAGAAATAATGTAACGTAGAAATGTCCCGCCTACAAAGAACGGGACATCATCTAAACTTCAACGACTAGTTTTTACTTTCTATGTAATTAACAGCGTCGCCGACTGTTGCGATCTTTTCAGCATCATCATCGGAAATTTCCAAATCGAATTCATCTTCCAATTCCATGACAAGTTCAACAACATCTAATGAATCTGCTCCTAAATCATCTTTAAAAGAAGCTTCAAGTGTTACTTTTGATTCTTCCACACCAAGACGGTCAACGATAATTTGAGTTACGCGTTCTACTGTATCTGCCATTCGTTTCACCTCCCCTCAAGTCATTATAAAGGAAAACATTAAAAAGTAAAATGTTTAAAATGATTACATAAACATGCCGCCATTAACGTGAATGGTTTGGCCAGTAATATATTTCGCATCATCTGAAGCTAAAAATAACGCTGCCTTTGCGATATCTTCCGCATCACCAAATTGCCCGAGCGGAATTTGCTGTAACATCGCTGTTTTCACATCTTCTGGTAATTGATCGGTCATATCTGTCGTTATAAAGCCTGGTGCAAGTGCATTGACTGTAATTCCTCTTGCAGCAAGTTCTTTTGCTGATGTTTTCGTAAGTCCGATTACGCCAGCTTTTGCCGCTACATAATTAGCTTGTCCTGGATTCCCGATTTCACCAACAATAGAAGAAACATTAATGATTCTACCTGATCTTTGCTTCATCATTTGTCTTGATACAGCTTTCGTGCAGAGGAATACGCCTTTTAAGTTAATATTAATGACATCATCCCATTCGTCTTCCTTCATGCGCATTAATAAATTATCTTTCGTAATCCCTGCATTATTTACTAATATATCAAGCTTGCCAAATTGTTGAACCGCCGCTTTGACCATTTCACCAACAGATTCGCTGTCAGCGACATTGCATTGATAGGCAATTGCATTGCGTCCTAATGCTTGAATTTCACTGACTACTTCATTTGCTTTCGCTTCACTGCCTGAATAATTGACAAGGACATTAGCACCTTCTCTAGCAAAATGTAAAGCAATTTCTCGGCCAATTCCCCGTGATGCACCTGTTACAATGACAGCTTTCCCTTCTAACTTCATTTTCCTTCTCCTTTCAATTGCTCGATCGCGCTTTGACAACTATCCGGATCTTGGACTGAAATCGTTGTGACGGAGCGATTGATCTTCTTAATTAATCCAGAAAGCACTTTTCCTGGCCCAATTTCAACAAATGTATCGACCCCATTCGCGATCATTGCTTCAACCGAATCCTCCCATAAAACGGGTGAGTATAATTGTTCGATTAATTTTTCTGCAAACTGCGAGCCGTCTGTAAGTGGATGCGCGGTCACATTTGCTACAACCGGAACCTTTGCATCACTTATATTAATTTCAGCTAAAATTTGAGCAAATTTTTCTGCTGCCGGCTTCATTAATTCGGAATGAAACGGCCCGCTCACTTGCAACGGAATGACTCGTTTTGCTCCTTGAACTTTTGCGACTGCACCAGCTTTTTCAACCCCAGCGACCGTACCAGAAATAACAATTTGGCCTGGACAGTTAATATTCGCCATTTGTACAGAATCACCAGCTTGGGTAACTTCGCCGGTAATTTGCTGCAACTTTTCCCGGTCAAAGCCCATGATCGCCGCCATCGTTCCTTTTCCGTTTGGAACGGCTTCTTCCATAAACTCTCCACGTTTTCTAACGGCATAAACGGCATCGGAAAACTCCATCACACCGCTTGCGACTAACGCTGAATATTCACCAAGACTATGACCAGCCGTGTAATCAGGTTGAATCCCTGCTTCTTGAAGGCGCTGCAAAAGAGCAATGCTCGTCGTTAACAATGCCGGTTGCGCATTCGTCGTTTTTGTCAATTCTTCAATTGGTCCATTAAATATAAGGGATGATAGCGATTCATCCAATCGTTGATCTGCTTCTTCAAAAATATGCTTCGCCCGTTGGTCTGCCTCAGCAATGGCTTGTCCCATTCCAACTGTTTGCGAGCCTTGTCCTGGAAAAACAAAAGCGATTTTCCCCATTTTTTCACCCCATCTATTATACGTTTTGTTTTGCTTCTACTGCTTCCCTAATTTTTTCTGGTACTTGATGAATAACCATTTCACGCGCTTGACGTACAGCATGGTAAATGGCATTCGCATTCGATGAACCATGCGCTTTAATAACAGGCGCATCTAATCCGAATAGACATGCACCACCATATTCTGTATAATCCATTTTATTTTTCAATTGGACGAGATCAGATTTAATTAGGCCAGCAGCAAGTTTATTTTTAAAGCTCCCCATGAACGTGTCCTTTAACATCGAAAATAACGATGATGCCGTTCCTTCGATCGCTTTTAAAACGATATTGCCTGTAAATCCATCCGTAACGACAACGTCCGCATGACCTTCCAGTAAATCTCTAGCCTCAATATTCCCAATAAAATTCAAATCTGCTTGGCTAATGAGTTCAAATGCTTTTTTCGTTAATTCATTTCCTTTATTTTCTTCGGTTCCAATATTTAATAATCCGACGCGAGGACGGTCAATTTTTCGAACCTTCTCAGCATAAATATTGCCCATAATCGCATTTTGCAATAAATGCTCCGCCTTTGCATCGGCATTTGCTCCTAAATCGAGCATGACAAACCCTTTGCCATCAGTAGTCGGGAGCGTTGGTGCGAGTGCAGGTCGATCAATTCCCTTGATCCTTCCAACGACAAATAAACCCGCAGCCATTAATGCCCCAGTATTGCCTGCTGAAATGCACCCATCTGCTTCGCGATCTTTCACCGCTTGTGCCATCATGACCATGGAAGCTGCTTTCTTACGGCGAACTGCCCGCACGGGTTCATCCTCTGCTTCGATTTTTTCATCTGTATGAATGATTTGAATTCGGTCAGATTTTGTTACATATTTATTTATTTCTGTTTCATTTCCGTATAATACAAACTCAACATCTGTAAAGTCTTGGGCAGCTTTCACGACGCCAGCTACAATTTCTTTCGGCGCGTGATCTCCTCCCATTGCGTCAATTGCAATTTTCATTCGTTTTCACCTTCTATTCATTGACTGGAGCGATACATTTCAAATTCACCTTTGAATACGATCTCTTGACCGACATAGCTAAGCACACCGACAGTCGTTCGATCCGGTCGTGTTGTTTTCTCCACTTTCGCCTTGGCAACAACACGATCACCAAGTTTAACGGGACGAGTAAAATGAACTTTTACTTTCATTGTCAATGCTAGCTCATCATCAATCACAGCAACTGCCAAAGAGTTGGCTTGGGCAAATAAATGATGTCCTCTAGCAATCGAATTTCTTTTAAACACATGCTCTTGCTTTACATCGAAAATCGATATCGCTGTCTGGTCAAGTTGAATATCAATAACCTCTCCAATTACTTCATCGATTGGAAGTGATTTTACCTCGTCATCTACATGCTTTTCAGCAACATTTTTTATTCTCTCCCTAAGTTCAGGGATCGACAACTCCATTCGATCTAGGCGAATGGTTTGAACGCTGACAGAAAATCGTTCAGCTAATTCCTCATCTGTTACAAATGGATTCTCTTCAATTGTCTCGATCAAAAGCTTTTGCCTTTCTTTTTTAGGCCGCCTCATATTATCAACACCATTCAAGATATTAAGACTAGGTATTAATAGTAGTATATAAAAATAAAAGAGGAAGCGCAACAAATATGAGTCTATGATTTTCACTAGAAATGTACGACTTCTTCGAAAAAAGGTAGATTTGGGTAATGGGATGTTGATTTGCGCTCTAGGCACTTCGCTTTCCGCGGGTGAGCGGTGAGCCGCTTCGGGCCAACAGGATGTCGGTCACGAAGCCGTTGCCACACGATGTGGCGAATTTAGGCTTCGTTCCTTAAACGCGCCTTGCAGGGTCTCACCTATCTCGCACATCCCGCTGGAGTCTTCGTGCCTTCCGCTCCAATCAACGCATTTCAAAAGTATCCCTTTTAGTTAACCATAAAAAACCTGTTTCTTTCGGCAAATTTGATCAAACCTTATTCCAATGCCACAATTGAGCGGATATTTTTACTAAAAAAACTAAATGACTTTGGTAAGAAATATGCCCGTTTCTTGAAATACTAAGTCGGGTGCATGCTCAACTTAGTATTTTCACAAGGTTAATGGAGGATTATGCAAAAATATAATGCAAGGGGTTGCATATGAAAATAATGAATTATTTTTTTCACGTTGTTAACTCTAATATTAGCACTATCGACTTGTGCTCCAAGTCCTATTTTTGAATCGTATGAAGGGAAATCTTTAAGATTAGCAGTAATTGGAGAGCCACAAGAAGTGAAAGAAGAACAAGTAAGTTCGAGGAAATTTCTTTCGGTGATATAAAAAGTGAGGTAATGGATTCTTATGATGCCGTCTTAATTATGGAAGAAAATCTTATCGAAGCTGCTGAAAGCCAGTATGCAGATGTTTATTTAAATATAACCGTTCCATTCTTTTTATCAGCTTCGAATCAAATCCCTTTTACTATAAAAGATATGGCTTGGGGTTGGATTCCTAGTACTGAATATGCTGTTGGCATTCTTACCTCTCAAGAAGGCGACGCATTAAAAGGCTGGAGATATGGTTTATATAACGAAGAAAAGACTGATGAACATATAAGAGATGTGTAGTCAAGAATTTCCAAGACATTTGATGAACGGAAGGGGCTATCCTAAAGTCAAACGTTTATTGACTTTAGAATAGCTACTTTTTTATGCACAGGTAGGGTAGCTATCCAGTTCCTCCTGATCCATATTTACGTCATTTTGGTCAATCGAATTTTATCCGATTGCCCCTTTCCAGTAAAAAATCACCGATATGGGCATTCGATACTCGCCCGATTGCCCCTCGCCAGTAAAAATTCCTCGATACGGGCATTCGAGCGCACGATGTTTACAAAAAAACAATTAGTATTACTTTTTAGACAGCCCCTATATCATTTTATTTGCGAATTATTGCTTTGTACTTCTGAACAAACCAATTATCTAAATACGATTTATCAGTCCAATTTTTCGTGCGATAATACGCCAGACATTTCTAAATAGTTACGTAGTGTAGCATATTCTTCGTCTTGCCAAAACTCCTTTAGCTCGATGATATGTGCAGCATCGTTTCGAGCGGTTTCCAGCGCACGATAATCATGGACCATATCCGCGACTTTAAATTCCGGCAATCCGCTTTGTTTTTTACCAAAAAATTCACCGGGACCGCGCAGTTCTAAATCACGCTCACTTAATACGAAGCCATCATTCGTTTCCGTCATAATTTTCATCCGTTCTTTACCAACGTCTGATTTTGGATCGGCGAGCAAGATACAATAGGATTGCTCCTTTCCACGTCCAACTCGACCGCGAAGCTGATGAAGCTGCGCTAACCCAAATCGTTCCGCATCATAGATGAGCATAACCGTTGCGTTCGGAACATTTACTCCTACTTCAACAACGGTTGTTGAAACGAGTACTTGAATGTCGTTTTGGCTAAAGCTTTTCATTACTTCATCTTTTTCCGCAGATGGAAGTCTTCCGTGCATGAGCCCGACTGCAAATTTCCCTTGATAATGAACAGATAATAAATCAAAAAGATCGATGGCGTTTTGCACATCTAATTTATCCGACTCCTCAATGAGTGGACAAATGACGTATGCTTGCCTTCCTTTTCTTAATTCTGCTTCTATGAAATTCAAAATCCGATCAAGCATATCGTGCTTCGCCCAATACGTTTCGATCGTCTTTCTTCCTGATGGCATTTCATCTATGATCGAAACGTCCATTTCTCCAAAAACAGTGATCGCCAATGTTCTTGGTATCGGTGTAGCTGTCATAAACAGCACATCCGGATGTTCCCCTTTTTCCCGTAAAACTCGGCGTTGTTCAACACCGAAACGATGCTGTTCGTCTGTAATGACGAGGCCTAGTTTATGAAAATGAACATCATCTTGGATAAGGGCATGCGTTCCGACTAGCAAATCGATTTCTCCGTTTCTAAGCTGCTCAATGATGGCTTCGCGTTTCTTCCCTTTGATCGAGCTTGATAATAAGGCAATCGACACACCTGCTGGAGCAAGCAATTCTGTTAATGAAGCGACATGCTGTTCAGCGAGAATTTCTGTTGGCACCATTAATGCTCCTTGGTAGCCTGCCGTAATACTGGCGTATAAAGCAATTGCGGCAACAGCCGTTTTCCCTGATCCTACATCACCTTGAAGGAGCCGATTCATTTTATAAGGGGATTTTAAATCCGCACATATTTCATTGACAACCCGCTTTTGAGCGTTTGTCAACCCAAATGGCAGTGAATCGATCAATGCCTTTATTCGTTCCAAATCATATGCTTGAATAATCCCTGCTGATTTTTCCCTTTCAATTTTGCGCAGTGCTTGCATTTTCAATTGAAAATAAAGAAACTCCTCATAGACAAATCTCCTTCTCGCTCGCTTTCGATCTTCCTCCTTGTCAGGAAAATGAATCGCATGCAAAGCCGTTTTGCGATCAAGCAAGCGATATTTGTTTATGAGCGATAGCGGCAAAGTTTCTTTCATAAGATCGCTATATTCATGAAAGGCTTGCGCAATATAACGGCGCAGCGCTTTTACACTTACATTGCCCTTTGTTGAGTATACAGGTTCAAAGTTCGCACTTTGTGAACGTGGACCTATCGTCAAATCTTGTCCAGTTATTGTTTGTCTATGTTTATCCCATTTTCCCGAAACGGTAATCACATCTTGTGGAGCGAGCTTGCCTTTTAAATAGGCACGATTAAAAAATGTGACTTTAATTAAATAACGATCGACGAGCAGATGAATCGTTAGCCTGCTTTTTTTCCTACCGTAATACATGAAAGAAGGTTCACTATGAACCTTCCCTTCAACGGTTATTCTTTCATCATGGGCAACATCTGCCAAATCACGCAATCGCGCATCATCATATCGAAATGGAAGATGCTCGATTAAATCGGCGATCGTTTCAATGCCCATTTCAGCTAATGTTAGGGCCGTTTCAGGACCAATTCCTTTTAAAACCGTAACGGGATCCGTCAGCGACCTACTCATTATTCCACCGCGAAAATATAATGGTAGAGCGGTTGCTTGCCATTATGAATTTCAATTTCAAGCTCGCCATACGTTTCATCCACATACGTTTCTAACTGTTCAAGATCTGCCTGTTTTGTGTCCTCTCCATATATGACAGTCATGATCTCTGAATCCTCATCGATCATTTTATCCACCAATGTTTCTGATACGGTAGATAGGCTTGGATTTGCAGCAACAATTTCCCCGTCTAAAATAGCCATATAATCATCTTTTTTAATGGCTAATCCGTCGATGCTCGTATCACGGACAGCAAATGTCACGAGCCCCGTTTTTACTTCACTCAGTGCCGCTGTCATTTCTTCTTTATTTTTGTCCAGTGATAATGACTCGTTAAAAGAAAGAACAGCAGTCAATCCTTGCGGAACTGTTTTGGAAGGAACGACAATGACCTCCTGATCGGCAATCGCCGCTGCCTGTTCAGCTGCCATAATAATATTTTTATTATTTGGCAATAAAATAATTTTATTGGCATTCACCGCTTGAATTGCCTTCATCATATCTTCTGTGCTCGGGTTCATTGTTTGTCCACCTTCAATAACTTCCGACACTCCGACACTTTTAAATAATTCGGCAATGCCAGCACCCATTGAAACGGCGATGATCGCATAATCCTTCCGTTCTTTTGCAGGCGAATGGTCAGCATGCGAAGAAGCTGGTGCAGATTCTCCAACAATTGACCGATGCTGTTCCCTCATGTTTTCAATTTTCATATGAATTAAGCTTCCATATTGCTGTCCATATGTTAAAACTTCACCTGGCTGCTCTGAATGAATATGAACTTTCGCTACTTCATCATCGGCAATTACGAGTAAGGAATCACCGAAAGCACTTAAATCATTTCTAAATGTTTCTTCTGAAAACGCCTTTTGATGATCGAGACGAACCATGAACTCGGTACAATAGCCAAATTCGATTTCGTCTGTATTCATGAAGCCTTGAACATTTTGATGATGGTGGGCACTCACAAGCTCATCCATAGAAGGCTCGATCGTATGCTGTGGAAGCTCCTCACCTTTTAACACAGCTAAAAACCCTTCATATACACATACTAAACCTTGCCCACCACTATCAACGACACCTACCTCCTTTAAAACAGGAAGCAAATCTGGCGTACGTTTCAATGATGCCTTCGCTTCTTTCACAACCGCTTCCATAACAACGACAATATCCGGTTCACTTTTTGCAACCTCGACCGCTTTGCTCGCAGCATCTTTTGCAACAGTTAAAATCGTCCCTTCAACAGGCTTCATTACTGCTTTATAAGCCGTTTCCACTCCCACTGCGAACGCATCTGCAAAATCAACGCTTGTCAAAATGGATTTCGCTTCAATCGCTTTTGAAAATCCGCGAAATAATTGTGATAAAATCACCCCCGAATTTCCACGCGCACCCATAAGTAGACCTTTTGATAACGCCGCCCCAACTTTTCCGATTTGCTCTTGGCGATTGTTTTGTACTTCTTTTGCGCCCGACGACATCGATAAATTCATATTCGTTCCAGTGTCGCCGTCAGGAACGGGAAACACGTTCAATGCATCAACCATTTGTGCATTCGCTGCTAAATGGTTGGATCCTTGTATAATCATATCGGCGAACCGATATCCGTCCAATGCTGTAATTGACACGAACTTTTCCTCCTTATTAAGGATTCGAGACCCGAACCCCTTGTACATAAATGTTTACTGTATCGGCTGAAAAACCAACTGTTTGCTCAAGTGTGTATTTAACCTTCGATTGCACATTATGGGCAACTTCCGAAATTTTCGTTCCATAGCTTACGATAATATACATATCAATATGTATTGACGTCCCCTCTTGACGGACGATAATCCCTCTAGTGAAGTTCTCTTTTCGTAAAATATCTGAAAATCCATCTTTTATTTGGTTTTTAGAAGCCATTCCCACAATTCCATAGCAGTCGATTGCAGCTCCTCCAGCAATGGTTGCAATCACATCATTAGATATCTCAATCTGACCGTACTTCGTTGTCATCTCTATTGACATACAACTTCCTCCTTTATCGAAATATCATGACTGTACATTTTCATTCTGCATCATATCATATACACCTTATAGCTATGATTATTTTACTATACAAGGCTCTGTTTTGAAAGTATGATCCTTTTTCGGTAAATGCTTCCTAAAAAGGATGTCAAGGAAAAGTTCTTTAAAGGAGAAGTTTGATGTATTGCATTATGAAAGCATGTGTGATAAATTATTAAAGTATCTTTAAATGTGCAAATTGAAGTAGTTCGGGAGGGAATAATAGATGGCGAAACAATGTGTAATTACTGGACGCAAAACTGGAACTGGTAATAGACGTTCTCACGCGATGAACGCAAACAAACGTACATGGGGGGCAAACCTTCAAAAAGTACGCATTCTTGTCGATGGAAAGCCTAAACGTGTTTGGGTATCTGCAAGAGCGCTTAAATCCGGTAAGGTCGAAAGAGTATAATAAACATTATAACAAATTGCAAAAAAAGGCGCCTTTTAAGGTGCCTTTTTTCTATTTGCTGCTAACTACATCAATTCTTTTTAAAACCTAGCACGGCTCTGACAAGCCCACCTAAAAACCTTGGAAGTTTAATTGTATAAAACCTCATAAAATTCCCTCCTAATGTGAAAATATCGGGATTTTCCTCAATCCTATCATATTCATCATTTATGGATAAGTACGTGCTCTAACAGGAATGGGCGATTTAATCTGTACTTCTTACCATCATTAATATGCCTTTTTCAAAAGAAAAAGTACCTGTTTGTTGTAGAAGTTCATTACTAATGCAAAGAGATGAACCAAAAGGCACATACTTGTCCTTGAGAGGATATTTGAACCCTTTTAAACTTAGCCCGAATATTTCACTGCTTAGAGGAAGAAATGAGATATATTTTTTTGTGTTATCAATTTCTATATCATATTCACCAGGGTAGAAAATAGAAATGGTGTTTTGAATGTCAATGAGTTCAAACGTCACCGTCTGCTGTTTGAGTTGATATGGAGCGAGCATAAAAGCATTGGCGAAAAAATGATCGCTTCTCCCCCCCGTACCACCAAAAATCTTGATTGAATCAGGGTTATGTTTTAACGCCCATTCGATTGCTAGCTCCATATCCGTCTCATCTTTTTCTGGTTTAAAACGGTTAACAGCTTGAATGTGACTGCGAACTTTTTCCCATTCTTCCGCTGAAATTGAGTCAAAATCACCGACAGCAAAATCTGGGCGAATGCCGGCATCTAATAAATAAATGACACCACGGTCAACACCAATCCATAAAATGTCTTGATCATTTCCTTGAAAAACGTCCGGAATTAAATGACGCGGACCGCCTGCCATAATATGAATCGCCTTATTATTCGTTTCCATCATTACTCCGTAATTTGCTTGCGTAGCTCCTGGATTGCTGCCTTGCGATCTTCGTTTGCAAAGATGTTTGAGCCAGCTACGAATACATTTGCGCCTGCATCCATACATTGCCTAATCGTTTCGCTGTTTACGCCTCCATCGACTTCAATATCGACAGAAAGTTGCTTGCGATCAATCATGGCCTTCACTTCGCGAATTTTCGGTAAAACATTCGGAATAAATGACTGTCCACCAAAACCTGGGTTGACCGTCATTAATAGAACCATATCGATATCATCAATAATATGTTCAATCGTCGATACAGAAGTAGCCGGATTTAAAACAACTCCAGGCTTTGCTCCTAATCTTCTAATTTCTTGAATCGTCCGATGTACGTGCGGATCGGCTTCCACATGTACTGTTACGTAATCCGCTCCTGCATTGACAAACTCTTCAATGTAACGAGCCGGCTCTTCAATCATTAAATGAACATCAAGCGGCAGATCCGTCACTTTGCGAACCGCCTCTACAATTAAGGAACCAAATGAAATATTAGGAACAAAATGGCCGTCCATGACATCAATATGGATTAGATCTGCTCCAGCAGCTTCTACCTCTTTAATTTCATCAGCTAGCTTTGAAAAGTCAGCCGCCAATATCGATGGTGCAATTTTCATCATAGTTAGTACCTCGGCTTTCTATCTATTATTTCTTGTATAAATTGTTCATAATGCTCATATCGATACGATGGAATTTCACCTGATTGAGCACTACCTTTGACGTGACATCCAGGTTCGTTTAAATGTAAACAGCCTCTAAAACGACATTGCTCACTTGCCTCCGATATTTCCGGAAAATAATCCGTTAATTCTTCTTTTTCAATCGTTGAAAATTCGAGCGAGCTAAATCCAGGCGTATCAGCAACAAGCCCTCCGCCGATTTCGACCAACTCTACATGACGTGTCGTATGCTTCCCACGGCCAAGATGAGTTGATATCTCGTTCGTTTTTAATTGCAGCTCTGGTTTTAATGCGTTCAGTAACGATGATTTTCCAACACCGGACTGACCAGCAAATACACTCGTTTTTCCCATTAAATAGGGGCGTAGCTTTTCGATTCCTTCATCGGTTTTTGCTGAAAGCTTTACAACATCATAACCAATTTGCTGATAATCATTTATATACTCCTCGATTTTACTACGTTGTTCTCCAAGGAGGTCAATTTTAGTTATACAAATAAGTGGTAAAATTTGCGCTTCCTCAACAATAACGAGAAAGCGATCGAGAAGAAGTGGGCTAAACTCCGGTTCAACAGCTGAAAAAACGAGAATCGCTTGATCAATATTGGCAATTGCAGGTCTGATCAGCTCGTTGCTCCGTTCTTTGATTTCCATAATATAGCCTTCTTTATCATTTTCAGCTTGAAAGACAACTTGGTCTCCGACAAGTGGGGTGATTTTATTTTTTCGAAATACTCCCCTGCCTCTGCATTGGATGACACTTCCTTCAGATAACACGTAATAATAACCGCTTAGCGCTTTTATTATTTTACCTTCTGGCATCGAACCCTTCCTTCCAAAAGCTTATATTGGAGGACAAAAAGTCCAGCTCCCTTCCTACGGACGAAACGAATGCATTGCAAGCAAGCCATTTCACTCACGTTTAAAAGGTATAAGCGGAGCTGTCTTTAAAACAGAACCCGCTTGTCCTTTTTGTCCTTTATTGCAATTCATTATTCACCTGAATATTCTACTTCTTCATTAATTAATACAGAATTATCGCGAATCACTTGGTAGCTGGCCTTTTTTCCCTTTTCGATCGTCAGCTCGATTTCCTCTGTGACCGTTTCTGTAATCGTAAATGTTTTGACAGGAGTTGTTATACTATGATGCATATCTTGAACAAAGATGCTTACTTCTTGCTCCATTCCTTCTTCCGCCGGCTCATATGGAATCGTAATCGAAACGACCTTCGTCTGCGGCGGAATTTCCTCCTGACCTTTTGAAAGGATGACAGTCACTTTATCACCGTTAATTAATTCTGTGCCCGGAGCTGGCGTTTGCGATATGACGAGTCCCGCCGCGACACTATCCGAATATTCCTCACCGGCGATTACGATTTCGAATCCAGTAGATTCTTCATAGCTTTCTAACGCATCCGCATTATAGCCGCTTAAATTTCTTAACGTCATCTTCTTCGGTCCAAGACTGACGACGAAAACCAAATCTGTTTCTCCCGGAACAACTTCTCCTGGCTCATGATTCTGTTCAAGAATCGTCCCAACCGCCGAATCATCGTAGCGCGCATCCTTTTTAATGCTTTTAAACTTGACAGGATCAAGTATGCTGACAACACTATCAAACTGTCTGCCTGTGTAATCGGCAAGAGGGAATTTCTCCTTGCCTGAACTAACATAAATGTCTACGGAACTGCCTTTTTTCACTTCTTCATTCGCTTTCGGTTCTGTTTTAACGACGGACCCTTCAGGGATTTCTTCATGAATAATATCGTGATTTTCTCCTAATTTTAATCCTAACTCCGAAAGCTTCATTACTGCCTCGTCATATTCATATTCACTTAGATCAGGAACGACAACGATTTGCGCATCACGTATAGCCGGAAGAATAAAGCTGAAGAAAACGACCGCCAATAGAAGCAATGTCATAAAAATACCAACTAGCCATGGCCATTTTTTTCTTTTCTTCTTCGTTGGCGGTTGTTTTTTAGCGCCACTCGGTTTCTCCTTTTCTTT
The DNA here is from genome assembly GCF_018343515.1 of Bacillus sp. FJAT-50079. GTDB lineage: Bacteria > Bacillota > Bacilli > Bacillales > Bacillaceae_C > Lederbergia. The sequence goes on from NZ_JAGYPD010000002.1 coordinate 481,986, forward strand.
CGTATGGAGCACGGTATCATGACTTGCACTATGTAAATGCGAGTTTGTAATGACAGGGATTGCCCTCGTCGCATCGACATCTTCCGGAATCGTAAATTTTGGATCGTTTTGCCGTTCTGGATCGAGTGCTGTTTCAAGATCCTCCTCCATTTCCTCCGCCGCGTTATAGCGTAGAAACGGATCTTTCGCTGTTGCTTTTAAGACGATATTTTCAACGCTTTGTGGAATATCTGGATTCCAGCGTGTTGGAGAAGGTGTGTCAGATTGCAAATGTTTCAATGCGATCGAAACTGCTGATTCTCCTGAAAATGGCAACCTTCCCGTAAATAATTCAAACATAACGATTCCTAAAGAATAGATGTCCGATTTTTCAGTCGCCATCCCACCACGCGCTTGCTCTGGTGATAAATAATGAACAGACCCTAATACCGCATTTGTTTGCGTAATGGAAGTCGCACTCAGTGCCATCGCAATCCCAAAATCAGTGATCATCACTTGACCATGATGGTCTATTAAAATGTTTTGTGGTTTAATATCGCGATGAACGATATGATTTTCATGGGCGTGAGCAACAGCTGATGTTAATTGTTTCATAATATCGAGCGATTTTTCAATCGGTATTGGATGATATTGTTGAATGAATTGTTTCAATGTCATGCCATCAACATATTCCATCACAATATAATAAATATCGCCCTCTTCTCCAACATCGTAAATGCTAACAATGTTCGGGTGAGTTAAACTTGTCGCTGACTGGGCTTCTCTCTGGAAACGGCGAATAAATTCATCCTCGTTTGCAAAATCTAAACGAAGGATCTTAACCGCAACTTCCCTTTCCAAAATCATATCGAGCGCTAAATAGACGTTGGCCATTCCTCCGCCGCCAATCATCCGGAGGATTTTATAGCGTCCGCTTATTCTGCGGCCTATTAACATTCCTCACACCCGCTTTCATCGCTTTCATACTCAATGATTGCGAGCGTAATATTATCTTCGCCACCCTTTTGATTAGCTCGATTAATTAACGTCGTCGCTTTTTCATCCAAAGACCGATCACTTTCTAATACTTGGGCCATTTCTTCCACCGTTACTTTATTTGACAATCCATCTGAACAAAGCAATAGTTTATTCTCTTCTTCAAATGTAATCGTTCGCACATCCATCTCGACATGTTCTTCTGTTCCTAAAGCTTTTAACAAAATATTTTTACGCGGATGCTGCTCCGCATCTTCTCGTGAAATTTGCCCAGTTTTAATCAGCTCATTTAATAAAGAATGATCTTCAGTTAATTGGCTAAACCCCGATTCATTTAAAATATAACAACGGCTATCGCCAATGTTAACTACTGTTGCGAATAGATCCGTACAAATTGCGGCCACAATCGTTGTTCCCATGCCACTGCATTCTTCTACTTCCAAAGAATGACGATAAATCTGTTGGTTAACTTCCTTCACATTTGATAAAAACCAATTTTCCGCCTTTTCCGGTGTAAACGGTTCTTCAACTTTTGACCAGACATCTAAGAGAGCACTGACGGCCATGCGACTTGCAACTTCCCCTGCATTATGTCCTCCCATGCCATCAGCGACAATGGCTAAATAATCGCCGTTCTTATTTTTGAACACTCCGCCATTGTCTTCATTTTGCTGACGGATTTTCCCTTGATCCGTTTTGAAAATCATCGACAAGCTGATCACCCCACTCTTCTAGTAACCTCACAACTCTTTTTTGAATTCCTTGCTCTGGTAAACCTGTTGTTGATTTCCGCTTCAGGCGGACGCTTTTCACTGAGCGACCCGTGAGCCTCCTCAGACCAACAGGATGTTGGTCACGAAGCCGCTGCCACACGATGTGGCGACTTTAGGCTTCGTTCCTTTAAAAGCTCCTGCGGGGTCTTACGTTTACCGCTCGCAGGACATGAATCTACACCGCACGAAGGAAGTGCGAAGCATTTTCAAGGAGTCGCCTCCTTCCGCTTCAATCAACGAAATTTATTATAATTCGACATTCACGCGATTATCAGGGCTTTTTTCTAAAACATGAAAGAAAGAAACCATCCCCGCCAAAATCTTGTGGGAATATTTGTAATTGATGTCCGTCATTACCGACTAATGCTTGCAAGCTTTCAGGCAATGTAAGTGGATGCGGAATAAAATCCGGATGGCGTTGCAAAAACTGTGCCACCGTTTGCTCATTCTCTTCTTTATCAACTGTACATGTACTATAAACGAGAAGCCCATCTTTTTTTACTAATTTAGAAACTTCATCTAAAATTGTTTGTTGAATAGAAGAAAGTGAATGAATATCTTCAAGTGACTTCGTATATTTTATATCCGGCTTTCGTTTTAAAACACCGAGTCCTGAACATGGGGCATCAACGAGAATACGATCAAAGCTTTCTTCCTTAAATGTTTCTCCCGCTTTTCTGCTATCCATCACAACCGATTCAATGTTTGGTAATTGAAGTCGGTTGGCATTCTCTGTAATCAACTTCACTTTATGCGGATGCAAATCAAGCGCTGTTACAAGGCCTGTTCTATTTAACATTTCCGCTATATGACCTGTTTTTCCTCCGGGTGCAGCGCAAGCGTCGAGCACATTCAGATTCTCTGTAATATCAAGCGCATATGCGACTGCCATCGAGCTTTCATCTTGAATGGAAATAAGTCCTTTTTTATAGACGTCTGAGTGGACGAGATTGCCTTGAAGAACTTTGATTCCGACTGGAATGATGTTGCTAGGCTGAACGGAATATCCTTCCTCAGTTAGTGCAGATACGACTTCCTCTCTCGAAGCAAGCGTCGTATTTACCCGAGCTGTTTGGACAGGGGCGAGTAAATTTTCTTCACACATCGCTTTTGTTTTTTCAAAGCCGAATTGCTCCACCCAGCGCTTAACAAGCCATAACGGATGACTCGTTTCGATTGATAATCTTTCAACTGGATCTTTAATTTCATTTAGACTAGGTAATCCTTGTCTTTGAACGGAACGTAAAATCCCATTTACAAGTGATGCAATCCCTTTATGACCTTTTCTCTTCCCAATTTCGACCGCTTCGAAGATAATCGCGCGATCAGGAATTTTATCTAAATAAACCATTTGATACAGTGAGAGTCTTAATAAAATCAATACCCATGCTTCAAGTTTCTTTTTTATAAAAGGACTTAAATAAAAATCTAACGTCATTTTCCGTTGAATTGTACCGTAGACCATTTCTGTTAGCAGTCCAACATCAGGACCAGTCATCTTATTTTTTGTAATGACTTGGTTCAAAAGAAGATTGCTATATGACTGATGTTTCTCGATTGCTTCCAGCACTTCTAGTGCCACTTCACGGACATTCTTTTTATGCTTATTCATGATTTTCTCCAAACGTCATCCCTGCTTTTATGTGTGCGCCAGCCCCTCTAAGGTATTGCTCTGCGAACAGCTTTTTCTTCCCAGCCGGCTGTAATTCAGTAATTTTAATTGCGATCTCATTGCCTGTCGCAACGATGATGCCGTCCGCTTCGATTTTCACAATTGTTCCTGGAGTCGATGACTGCTGGAGTGGATATTTTTCTGCTTGCCATATTTTTACCGTTTGTCCGGCAAAAGTTGTGTATGCCACCGGCCATGGACGCAAGCCTCTAATATGATTATAAATGACTTCGCCTGTTTCCTCCCACTGAATCACTTCTTGTTCACGGGTAATATTGTATGCGAATGTCGCTTTCTCTTCATTTTGTGGCTGGGCAGTCACATTGCCTGCCAAAAGATCGGGCAATGTCGTAAGTAAAAGTTCTGCCCCTGCTTTACTTAGCTTATTATGTAATGATCCAACATCATCATCCTCGGAAATTGGTACTTCCACTTGGCTAATCATATCGCCGGCATCCAACTTTTCTACCATATACATAATTGTAATGCCTGTTTTCTCTTTTCCTTGTAATAATGCATAATGGATCGGTGCTCCTCCGCGTAGTTCCGGTAGCAATGATGCATGAACATTAATGCAGCCAAGTCGCGGCGATTCCAATAGCTCTTTCGGTAAAATTTGCCCGTATGCTGCTGTAATAATTAAGTCCGGTGATAGATCAATAATTTTTTGTAATTCTTCTTGCTTGCGAATTTTTTCCGGTTGCAAAACAGGTATTTGATGGCGTTCTGCCTCCACTTTTACCGGGGGTGGTGTTAATACTCGTTTTCTGCCAACGGGTCGATCTGGCTGCGTAACGACAGCAAGAATGTCATAGCCTGCTTCGACAAGACTGTTTAAGACGGGTACTGAAAAGTCAGGCGTACCCATAAAAACGATTTTCGTCATGCTTCTTCCCTCCCAAAAACTTCTTCTTCATCGACATATTCAATAATTTTTGATGTAAAAAGCACACCAGCTAAATGATCAAGTTCATGTTGAATCGCACGTGAAAGAAAGCCCTCCGCTTCCAATTTGAAGGGCTCGCCAAATCGGTTTTGAGCTGTAACTTCAATTGTATAGGAACGCGCAACCGTTCCGTATAGTTCTGGAAAGCTCAAGCAGCCTTCAACATCTATTTCTTCCCCCTTTTTCTCAACAATTTCAGGGTTAATAAGTTCAATCATTTCATTCTCATCAATTTCCACGACAGCAATTTGCTGACGAATGCCGATTTGCGGTGCCGCTAGCCCTACCCCATCCGCATCGATCATTGTATCGATCATATTATCTAATAATTGTCCGAGCTCTTGATTAAACTCCGTCACTCGTTCACATTTTTCCTCTAAAATCGCAGCTGGATATTGCACGATAGGGAGAATTGCCATTTATCTTCACTCATTTCCTTCGGTTACATCATCATATAAGGATTCACATCAATCGATATCGTTAATCCTTCTTTTACATATTGTTGTTGATAATGTTCGATTACTTTTTTTAATGCATGATTTAGTTGTGGTTCATGTTTGTATTTTATCAAACATTGATATCGATATCTATTATTAATCCGTGCGATCGGTGAAGCGACAGGTCCTAATAAAATCGCGCTTTCCGAAATAAACGATGAAATGTATTTTGCAATTTTTTCTGTCGCCGAAAAAGCGTGCATGACATTTTCGTGGCTAATTGTAATCATTGTGATGTAATAAAACGGCGGGTAAGAACCGATTTTTCTCATCATCATTTCCTGCTGATAAAATCGATCATAATCCTGCATGCCTGCGGTTTGAATACTGTAATGTTCTGGTGTATACGTTTGGATAACAACCTCGCCCGATAATTCATGCCTGCCTGCACGACCGCTCACTTGGGTAAGTAATTGGAATGTTTTTTCACTTGCACGAAAATCAGGCAAATGTAGCATTGTATCAGCACTTAAGATGCCGACGAGGGTGACGTTGGGAAAATCCAAGCCTTTGGCAATCATTTGCGTACCTAGTAAAATATCCGCCTGTCCGGATTTAAAATGATTTAGTAATTTCTCATGTGCCCCTTTGCGGCTTGTCGTATCAACATCCATCCGGACGATTCGCACTTCTGGCAAAAGCTTTAATAATTCTTCCTCAACCTTCTGTGTACCTGTCCCAAAATAGCGAATATGCGTGCTTGAGCAATCAGGACATGTTTGCGGGACATTCGTATCGTAACCACAATAATGGCACTTCATTTCTTTTGAATAGCGATGGTATGTTAATGAAATATCACAATTTGGACATTGCATTACAAATCCACAATCCCTGCACATCATAAAAGAGGAGTGTCCACGTCGATTTAAAAATAAAATCGTTTGTTCCTTCTTTTCGAGATTACTGACAATTTTTTCGAATAATAGTTTCGAAAACATCGAGCGATTGCCATTGCGCATTTCTTCACGCATATCAACAATAGATACAGGTGGCAGTCCTTTATTATTCATCCGTTTAGACAAGGTTAATAATTCATAAACCCCTTTTTTAGCACGGGCAAATGATTCAAGTGATGGTGTCGCACTGCCAAGAATCACAGGACAGCGATGGTGCATCGCCCGTTGAATGGCTACGTCACGTGCGTGATACCTTGGTGCTTCTTCTTGCTTATAGCTTGTTTCATGCTCCTCATCAATAATAATAATGCCGATATTTTCAAAGGGAGCAAAAATAGCTGACCGTGCGCCAACGACGACCTTCGCTTCCTTCCTTTGAATTTTTCTCCATTCATCGTATTTTTCGCCGTTAGAAAGCCCGCTGTGTAAAACAGCTACATCATTGCCAAATCTACTTTTAAATCGTTCAACCATTTGCGGTGTTAACGCGATTTCCGGAACAAGAACAATCGCTTCCTGCCCTTTTCTTAACACTTCTTGTATCGACTGAAGGTAAATTTCGGTTTTTCCACTTCCAGTCACACCATATAAAAGAAAAGTTTTTTGAATGTTTTCGGCAAGTGTTTGAAAAATCGGTTGAATCGCAGCTGCCTGTTCTTCTGTTAATGGTAAAGGCTTAGTTGCCGTAAAATCCCGATGCCCATACGGATCTCTATACACTTCCTCATGGATTTCAGAAAAAACGCCTTTTTCGATTAACGCTTTCACCGTTGCTGACGAAGTGTTTGTCATTTTTTCGAGTGCATTTGCCTCGTATTTCGAAGAGGGAGTATCGACGATATGATCAAGAACTCGTCTTTGTGCCGCTGCCCGTCCATCGAGAGATTCTATGAAACTGCGGATTTCATTTTGATCCATTATCGGAATAAGCATGCGGACCATTTTCTTATTCGTTCTATTTTTTACTTCATAAATGAGCTCGACGTTTCCTGTTTTTATTTCTTCATGAAACGTTCGTAATAGATCTCGTTCTTCCGCTTCCTTCCACGAAACCTCCATGCGATCTTGAAATAGCTGATTAAGAAATGGATGATCCTTCGTATCGATTCGGAGAAATTTTTTTTCATATTTCGCCTTCATTGCCGCCGGAAGCATCGCATGAAAGGAAGATATTTTAAATGATAATGTTTCAGCCGCTAGCCAATGTCCAAGCTCTAGTAATTCTTTATTTAAAACAGGTGTTAAATCGAGCGGCTCTTTCAATTCTTTGAGCTGCTTAAACTCTGATTGATCTTTTAGCCCTGTCACAAAGCCTTGGATCGTACGTGGCCCAAATGGTACAGCGACCCGCATCCCCGGCTCAATCATTCCAAGCCATTTATGCGGAATGTGATAATCAAATTCACGATCCGTACCTAGGGCAGGAACGTCGACAATAACCGTTGCAATGTTCATATTTGCTGATCAGCTCCAAGCTTCCTCACAACTTCCATTAATATTTCTTTTGCTGTTTCATGTTTGCTTAAAAGCGGAAGCTCCTTTATCGTATCGTCTTTATGAAAAATCGTAACGATATTCGTATCACCTGCAAAGCCGGCTCCTTTCGCTGTCACATCATTGGCAACGATCATGTCGGCATTTTTTCGTTTTAGTTTATCGCGGGCATACGTGGCAAGGTCATTTGTTTCAGCCGCAAAGCCAACGAGAAATTGCTGATCTTTTAGCTGGCCTAATTCTTGCAAAATATCTTTCGTTCTTTCTAGTTCAATCACTAAATTTCCCTTTTGCTTTTTGATTTTCTCATTTGAAACGAGCTTCGGGCGGTAATCGGCGACTGCGGCCGTTTTAATGACGATATTAGCCTCTTGAAAATGAGCCATTACCGCCTCGTACATATCCGCAGCACTCTCTACCTTTACTAACCTTACATTTGCAGGGACAGGTAGATGACCGGCACCAGATATTAAAATAACGTTTGCTCCCATTGAGGCTGCTGTTTCTGCTAGTGCATAGCCCATTTTCCCCGTCGAGCGATTCGTCAAATAGCGAACAGGATCGATTTTTTCCTTCGTCGGTCCCGCTGTAACTAATACCGTTCTCCCGCGCAATGGTTTGTCTTGTGCGAAAAAGGCTTGAACAGTCTCAACGATGATTTCTGGCTCTTCCAACCTGCCTTTTCCGACATAGCCACACGCTAAATAGCCTTCACCTGGTTCGATGAACCGACAGCCATACTCATAGAGTGTAGCAATGTTTTTCTTAACCGCCGGATGATCATACATATGGACATTCATTGCTGGAGCCACCCATACAGGAGCGGTCGTTGCTAGCAATGTCGTCGTAATCATATCATCCGCAATTCCGTTTGCTAATTTGCCAATTGTGTTAGCAGTAGCAGGGGCAACGAGAATCAAATCTGCCCAGTCCGCTAAATCAATATGGGCGATCACTGATGGATCTTTCTCATCAAATGTATCCGTATAAACTTCATTCCGTGACAAAGCTTGAAAGCTAAGTGGTGTGACGAATTTTGTTGCTGAATCACTCATCATCACTTTCACTTGAAAACCTGCTTGAACGAGCTTGCTCGTCAAAGCAACCGCTTTATAAACAGCGACACCACCGGTGACACATAAAAGTATGTTTTTCGCTTTTCCCATCTTCATCCCTCATCTTTACAATTCATTAGTATTATTATGCCCGCCAATTAAAAGAAAAGGCAACCTATTTACGTAGGTCGCCTCCCAATCAATCTTCATCGTCTGTCTTTTTAATTTTTATTACACCGTTATAAATTTCTTCAAGCGATTTGCCAACATATTTATGTGATAAGTATTTTTCCATTTTTGGATCTTCATCTTCTTGAAACTGACGCGCTCTTCTTGCTGCAATCGTTACAAGTGAGTATTTCGAATCAATCACATTTAATAATTTATCAATTGATGGGTATAACATATTATTTAACCTCCAACATCCGAATATATTTTTCTGCCACTCGTTCACTGCGGCAATGTTCTGCTTGGACAATCGCGTTAATTCGATCAACCGCATGCTCCACATTATCATTTTCCACAATATAATCGTATAAGCTCATGAGCTCAATTTCTTTTCTCGCCGCATCCATGCGGTTATGAATGAGTTCAACCGATTCGGTACCGCGCCCGACGATTCTGCTTTCTAGCTCATCTAAGCTCGGCGGCATAAGGAAAATAAATAGTCCGTCTGGAAACTTCTCGCGCACTTGTTTTGCACCTTGAACTTCAATTTCTAGAAAAACATCTTTCCCTCTATTCAATGTCTCTTTTACATAATTGACAGGTGTGCCGTAATAATTACCTACATATTGCGCATATTCAAGAAGCATACCTTCTGATATTAACTGCTCAAACTCCTCACGGCTTTTAAAAAAATAATCAACACCATCCACTTCGCCTTCACGAGGCTGTCTCGTCGTCATCGAAATCGAGTATTCGAACTTTGCGTCTGGCCGAGAAAAAACGGCTTTTCTCACCGTCCCTTTACCTACTCCGGAAGGTCCGGAAAGTACAATTAATAAACCTTTTTCTTTCATAATGACTCGTTCCTACCCTTCTTCATTGTCATCCTTCCCATTTAACCGCTGTGCAACTGTTTCGGGCTGAACGGCTGAAAGGATCACATGCTCACTATCCATAATAATGACGGCTCTTGTTCTTCTTCCATATGTAGCATCTATTAAAGTGGCACGATCACGTGCATCTTGAATGATTCGCTTAATTGGCGCCGACTCTGGACTGACAATTGAAATAATCCGATTGGCGGAAACGATATTTCCAAAACCAATATTTAAAAGCTGAATAGCCATGTTGTTCCTCCAGTCCACTAACGTTTATTGTAGCCTTTTTCCACATATTTTAACATCGATTTACATAGGACGTTTCCAAATTTACGATATGTATTAAAAAAAGGTAATAGATGATCATCTATTACCTTGAAATTATAACATAATTTATTGTTTTTTTCTTATAAAAAACGAACCTGCTAGTAAAAAAGTTGGTAATGCACTCATTCCACAGATGAGGAGCCAATCATGTAAAGCGACCGGACTCGTATGGAAAATTGGCTGAAGTACCGGAATATAAATGACGGCAATTAATAATGCGATCGATGAAATAACCGCTAACACTAAATATTTATTTCCAAAAGGATTTCTAGAAAAAATTGATACTTCACTTCGGCAATCGAACACGTGAATGAGTTGGGCCAACACAAGTGTCGCAAAGGCAATTGTTTGTGCATAGGCTAAATCATTTGGATTGCGATGATAGATGAAAATAAATGCAATTAGTGTGGCGAGCCCGATTAAAAAGCCACGAGATACAATCTTCCAACCTAAATTTCTCGCAAACACACTTTCTTTCGGGTGACGCGGTTTTCGCTTCATCACATTTTCCTCTGGTTGATCAAGACCTAATGCCATTGCCGGCAATCCATCCGTCACTAAATTGACCCAAAGAATTTGAATCGGGACGAGCGGAAGCGGTAAAGACATGAGCATGGCAAAAAGCATGACGAGAATTTCACCTACGTTTGAGGCGAGTAAATATCGGATAAACTTTCGAATATTTTCATAAATATTGCGCCCCTCTTTAATCGCCGCTTTAATCGTTGCAAAATTATCATCAAGTAAAATGAGAGAAGACGCTTCTTTGGCGACATCAGTTCCTGTTATTCCCATTGCAATACCAATATCTGCCGCCTTAATCGCTGGTGCGTCATTAATTCCGTCACCTGTCATTGCGACGATATGCCCCCGGTTTTGTAAAGCAGTCACGATTTTCAATTTATGTTCCGGTGTGACGCGGGCAAATACGGAAATTCGTTCAACAACATCTTCCAACTCTTCCACAGATAATTCGTTCAATTGTTTTCCGTCCATTGCTTCATCGTTTGGTTGTAAAATACCAAGCTGTTTAGCAATTGCACATGCGGTCGCCGCGTGATCACCTGTAATCATAATTGTTTTGATTCCAGCTTCCTTACATTCAGCGACAGCCGCTTTCACTTCTGGACGAGGGGGATCGATCATCCCTTGGAGACCGATAAATGTCAGCCCTTTTTCAACCTCCTCCTCCTTTGAAGGATGAAAGGAAGATTGAATCGGCTTATAGGCGATCGCAATCGTCCTTAAGGCCGCACCAGCAAGTTCATTTACGGCTTTGTTCACCTCTTTTGCATAATTGGTATCCAATAAACATTGTTTGCCCTTCCATAATATCGATTCACTTTTTCCGATTAAAACGTCTGGCGCCCCTTTTGTAACGACGAATCGCTTGCCTTGATGATCCCTCACGATTACACTCATCATTTTTCGAGTAGAATCAAATGGGAATTCCTTTTCAATCGTATATTGGGCTCGTAACCCTTCTTGGTGAATGCCTGCTTGATACGCTGCCATTAGCAATGCACCTTCTGTTGGATCTCCATCAACTACTGGTTCGTTATCACGTATTACTAAGTTGGAATGATTGCAAAGAACACCAAAAGTAAGCAATTGTTGCACTTCATTCACATTCCAATCATCTTGCTCTTCTGTTGGATCTCCGTCAATTTCCCACGTTTTACCGCCACTCCACATATGCGTGACCGTCATTTTGTTTTGGGTCATCGTACCGGTTTTATCCGAACAAATGACTGATGCACATCCTAATGTTTCAACGGCAGGCAATTTACGGACAATCGCATTTTTTCTGATCATGCGCTGTACACCAAGTGATAAAGCGACAGTGACGATTGCTGGAAGACCTTCTGGAATGGCAGCAACCGCTAAAGAAACACCTGCAAGGAACATCGTATACGCATCGTGGCCGTGAACAATACCAGCGACGACGACGAGCAATGTTAATAATAAGGCAACGGTAATGAGTATTTTCCCAAGCTGTTCCAGACGTCGTTGCAACGGTGTAACGAGCGCTTCAACTGATTGAATCATATCGGCAATTTTCCCCATTGCCGTTTTCATTCCTGTGGCTGTAACAATCCCTATCCCATTTCCGCGTGTGACCATCGTCCCCATAAAGGCCATGTTATGCAAATCACCAAGCGTCGGCTGAGAATCTTCAATCGATTCCGCTGTTTTAGTTGTCGGGATCGATTCGCCCGTTAAAGCAGACTCTTCAATTTCCAAATTATTAGCAATCACAATCCTTACATCGGCACCAATCATATCCCCACTCGAAAACTTAATAACATCACCGGGCACAACATTACGTGAATTCACTTTCTCCCATTTGCCATCACGCAATAATAACACTTGTGGTGCGGATAAATTTTTAAGCGCTTGAAGGGATTTTTCAGCTTTTCGTTCTTGAAAAAAACCGAGAACTCCATTTATTAATACAATCGCCATGATCGCAATCGCATCGATATATTCCCCTAATAAGCCCGATATTAATGTTGCGCCAAGCAACACAAGCACCATAAAATCCTTAAACTGATTAAAAAATAAAAGGATGGCCGATTGCTTCTCTCCTTCTGTTAGCTCATTCCAGCTATACTTTTTCCGCCTATGTTCAACGACTTTGCTAGATAGACCTGTTTGTACACTTGTATGGAGTGCTTGTTCAATTTCATCCCGCTTCATTTCATGGAACTTCATTCAGGCTTCACCCTCTTTAATGATATACGACCAAACTTGTCCCTTATAATAGGAATCATATTCAGTGTTTGTCCGATTCATGATATAATTTTCAACAATACATAAAGATGATGTTCAAAAAGACCGGTAAAAATGACACATCGAATTTTTTCGACGGCGAAAGGGAAACTTCCGTGTTGCCCACATCCTGTGGGCAACACGGAAGTCAATACATCCTGCACAAGCCCGCTCCTTGGAAAAGAAAATCACTTTTCCTGCGTGCAAGAACGTTTGCTAACGTATTAAAAAGCATACGCTCCGATGCTCAAAGCGGCGCCACCTCGAACTTCTTGGTCCTTTTTATCCTCCTTTTTGAACACTCACATAAAAGAAGCAAAGGATGTTCAATATGTCATTTGATGGATTTTTTACACGCGCGATGACGAAGGAATTAGAGAAAACCGTATTAGGAGGAAAAATTGGGAGAATTTATCAGCCTTTTAAAAATGAATTGATCCTTTCGATACGGGCTAATCGAAAAAATGTGAAGTTGCTTATTTCTGCACATCCCTCCTATGCAAGGGTTCAGTTAACAAAGGAAGAAATGGAAAATCCGAATGAACCACCGATGTTTTGTATGTTGCTTCGGAAGCATTTAGAAGGAGCGATGATTGAGGAAATCCACCAGCCTAATATGGAACGAATGATTATTTTTGATGTAAAGGGCAGAGATGAATTAGGCGATATTACGTATAAACAGCTAATCGTAGAAATTATGGGAAGACATAGCAATATTATTCTCGTTGACAAAGAGAAAAACGTAATCATCGATAGTATTAAGCATGTATCAGCAGCGATTAATCGTTATCGTACTGTATTGCCAGGATCTTCCTATGTTTCACCGCCGCCACTTGAAAAAATTAACCCGCTTAGCGCAACAAATGAAGATGTACTAAGGTCACTTGATTTTAATGCTGGGAAATTAGATAAACAATTGGTCGCTCGTTTTGCAGGAATGTCACCGCTTCTTGCAAAAGAAATTCTTTTTCACGCTGGACTTACTAATCGAGAAACTGTGCCAACCGCATTTTCAAATTTAATGGAAACTTTACGTAACCATGACTATAAACCAACGATGACAACCGTTTCAAATAAAGAATTTTTTTATATTATTCCGCTTACTCACCTTGACGGAGAATATCAGCATTTCACATCATTAAGCGAAATGCTTGATCGCTTCTATTTTGGCAAAGCGAGCCGCGACAGAGTAAAGCAGCAAGCAGCCGATCTTGAACGATTCATGAAAAATGAAAAAGATAAAAATGAATTAAAGCTGAAAAAATTGGAAAAGACGTTGTTGAAAGCGGAAAATGCCCATGAATATCAGCTGCTTGGTGAGCTGCTGACAGCAAATATGCATGCTGTAAAAAAAGGGATGGAAGTAATTTCAGTTACTAATTATTATGATGAAGCCGGAGAGCAAGTTGCCATCAAGCTTGATCCACGAAAGAACCCTGCGGAAAATGCCCAAAGCTATTTTTCAAAATACCAAAAAGCAAAAAATGCAGTTATTTTCGTTAAAGAGCAAATGGATAAGACGAGAGAGGAAATCAATTATTTCGATGGGCTCTTACAGCAAATCGCTTCAGCCTCTCCAAAGGATATTGAAGAGATTCGTGAAGAATTAGCAGAAGGTGGATATATGCGCTTGCGACAAAAGAAAGGGAAAAGGAAAAACCCGAACAGCAAGCCAATCATTGAATCGTATATGTCTGCTGATCAAACGGAAATTCTCGTCGGAAAAAACAATAAACAAAACGATTATTTGACGAGTAAATTGGCACATCGCGATGAGATATGGTTGCATTCGAAAGATATCCCAGGCTCACATGTCGTGATCCGAAGTAAAGAGCCTTCAGAAGAAACACTGCTTGCAGCCGCAAATCTTGCCGCCTATTTTAGTAAAGCGAAAAATTCATCCGCTGTCCCGGTCGATTATACGAAAATTAGGCATGTAAAAAAGCCAAATGGTTCCAAACCTGGTTTCGTCATTTACGATAACCAACAAACGATTTATGTTACACCTGATGAAGATTTGGTTATGTCAATGAAGATGCAGAAATAATCAGCTGAAAGAAAAAAAGAAGTGATTACTGTCTATTAGATGCTTCCTTCTGATCTAATTAAGTACCCTTTAAGAAACATTATGGTAGACCTAACTCTATTACCTAAAAAACGGTCTTTCAAAATCACTTTTGAAAGACCGTTTTTTAATTTTCACTTGGGATTTCTCTTTCAGAATCGTATACATTTTTTAAGCATGAGTTTTTACATTTCAACAATTCATTTATTTTTTAAACGCCTCATCAATTAAGGGATTTCCTTCTTGATCGACCATTACTGTAGTCCTCCTCCTGCACCTGTATGATTTTGCATATACAGGACCCCTGTTACATTGTCACGGATAATTCTAAAGAGTTCCAGTTTTCCCTGCGTATAGATGATTTCAAACCGTTTTTCACTCATACCATCCACTCCTCTTCTGTTCATTCCGTGTTTTCAATACAAGTAATCGGATTTTCCCCACGAATATTATCGGTTCAAGTAAGGGTTTCTAACGAAGGAGTGACAATCATTTTTGTTTCCCCCTTCCGTTTATATTTTTACTATACGGCGCCACATATTCTAAATCCAGTCACCGGGGTTGAAAATTTCAAAAAGCCAAACATCCCTTTACTGATAGCAAACTCTGAAGAAATAGGCTTTCTTATTCGAGAAGATCTATAAAAAATAGAAAACCTCCCAGCTAAAATCATCTGAATAGCTGCGAGGTTCACATTCTACTTAATTAACAATATTTTCAGCTTTCCCATTTATAAAGCATTGCACATTTTTCACTGCAATTTCCATCAAACGTCCGCGGGCTTCTTTTGTTGCCCATGCAATATGTGGAGTGATGACGCAATTACGTGCAGATAGAAGCGGATTGTCTGGAGTTGGTGGCTCCGTAGATAAAACATCTAATGCGGCTCCAGCAATCGTCCCTTCATTCAATGCATCCGCCAATGCTTGATCTTCAATAAGCTGCCCTCTAGACGTGTTAATTAAAATCGCGGATGGCTTCATAAGGGCTATTCGTTCAGCATTCAGCATTCTTTCTGTTGAAGGCGTCATTGGACAGTGCAGACTTACAACATCAGATCTTTCTAGCAGTTCATTAAGCTCTACCCACTCAACCCCAGCTATTTCTGGTGGAGTACGGCGACCACTCCCAACCGCCAATACATGCATTCCAAATGCTTGGGCAATTTGCGCTGTTTGACGACCAATTCTCCCTAATCCAATTAAACCGATTGTTTTATTAGCAAGCTCGATTAGTGGAGCACGAGTAAAAGAAAAATCGACACTCCGAGTCCATTCCCCTTCAAATACAGCATCACTATGGCGCTGTACACGGTGGCATAGTTCCATTAGTAGAGCAAATACAAATTGAGCGACTGAATGCGTACTATATGTTGGAACATTTGCAACAGCAATTCCCTGATTTTTCGCTGCCTCTGTATCCACGATATTATAACCAGTAGCAAGCACACCAATATATTGTAGTTTTGGCAATTGTGCTAAAGTCTCGCTAGTCATGGGTGTTTTATTCGTCAATACAATTTGCGCATCAATAGATCTCGGTACGATCTCATCTGCGTGCGTCCGATCATAAATCGTTACTTTCCCCAATTTTTCTAATCCCGCCCAATCTAAATCTCCCGGATTTAATGTATACCCATCTAATACAACGATGTTTAACATTTCTTCTCCCCCCCTATATGTATTACGCTTTTCTGCTGTCCATTCTAAAGTATACAATTTAGCACTAGAAGTCCACCGATTGTATTTTCAAGAAAACTTTAGGCCTTATGATTGTGTCTTTTTTAAACCATGCAGAAAAGCCGGGCGAAAATCATGCCCGGTCCGTTCTTTTAGCTAGTAACATCCGCTAGCCTATATTCCCTGTCCTGTGCAACATCATATGGAATTTCACCCATCGCTTCAGACAATCCGAAAAATTAGGAAGCCATACCGTTTCATTTCATCCACGATTCCGGATCTTGCCGCCAGTTTTCGAGCTCAGCTTCGTCTTTTTCTTCAATCAAGCCTTTATGTAAAGCGGTTTGAATCAAACTTGAATAACCAGTTAATGAATAAGCTTTTAAGTTAGCATTTTCTAACCGCTCTTTTCCTTTCTCCAGCTCATAAGAGAAAATAGAAACGATCCCAAGTACATCACAGCCAGCCGCCCGGAGAGCTTCGGCCGCTGTGATCGCACTCCCACCTGTTGAAATGAGATCTTCGACGACGACAATTTTTTGACCGCTGACAATTTTCCCTTCAATTTGATTACCTTTCCCATGGCTTTTCGCTGATGAACGAACATAACACATTGGAAGTTCAAGTAGATCACTCACCCAAGCGGCATGTGGGATTCCAGCTGTTGCTGTTCCCGCAATCACTTCCGCCTCAGGGAATGTTTTTTCTATCATTTGTGCCAATCCTGCGGCAATTTCTTTTCGCACATTTGGATAGGATAGCGTCAAACGGTTATCACAATAAATTGGAGATTTGATCCCTGAAGACCATGTAAATGGATCATTCGGGCGTAAAAAAACAGCTTCGATGTCTAATAATTGCTCAGCAATTTTTGTTTGAGTTTCGCTCATTTTTCCAACTCCCATTCTAATTTAGCTTTCTTGTATGCTGCATATGGATCTTCCGCCCCTGTTATTGAACGGCCGATGACGATAAGAGAAGATCCAATTTTTCGCGCTTCACTCGGTGTAACAATTCGCTTCTGATCATGGACGGTGTCCCCTTGCATGCGAATTCCCGGTGTTACTCGTAAAAATTGATTGCTAGTTGTATCGCGAATTTCCTTCGCCTCTAGTGCAGAACAAACGACCCCATCCAATCCTGCTTCATAGGCGAGTGTTGCATAATGAAGAACAGAGTCCTTTAACGGTCGTTCAATCAGTTGCTCTTTTTGCATCTGTTCCTCACTCGTACTTGTCAATTGGGTCACTGCGATTAATTGCGGCCTCGTTTGTCCATTTCCCGTTCCTTCTTCAAGCCCTTTTAATCCCATCTCCATCATTTTTCGTCCGCCAGCCGCATGGACATTAACGATATCTACCCCTAAGCCCGCAATTACTTTCATTGCGCTATATACGGTATTCGGAATATCATGTAATTTCAAATCGAGAAAGATGCGATGACCTTGCTCCTTTAATGCTGTAAGCAATGCAGGTCCTTCGCGATAATAAAGCTCCATTCCAACTTTTACAAACAGCCTTTCTCCTTTATAATGTTGTAAAAATTGATCGGTTTTTTCTTTGTTTGGAAAATCGAGCGCAATAATCGGTCTTTGCTCCACCTTATTTCCAGCTCCTTCCCGTCAACTCCGAAATATGCGATACATTCAATTCATCGAGCTTGATAGGCAATTCCTCGATTAATCGCGGGCAAATAAATGGATCGGTAAAATTTAAAGTACCGATCGCCACAGCACTTGCTCCTGCATAAAAATATTCAATAACATCGTCGGCAGATTCGATCCCACCCATCCCGATAATCGGAATGTTGACACGTTGACTGACCTCATAAATCATTCGAATGGCGACTGGCTTTATTGCTGGTCCAGATAGACCGCCACTTCGATTCGCTAAAATCGGTTTAGCGTTTTTCGTATCAATCCGCATTCCGATCAATGTATTAATCATCGTTAAACCGTCGGCGCCAGCCGCTTCAATTGCCTGAGCCATGCCAACAATATCGGCTACATTTGGGGATAATTTTACGTAAACCGGCACGTTTGAAACGTCCTTTACTCGTTTCGTGAGCTCGGCAGCGACCTCAGGAATCGTCCCAAAAGCAATCCCACCTGTTTTCACATTCGGGCAAGAAATATTTAACTCCAATGCTTTTACGTTCGGAGCACGGGAAATTTGCTTGGCAACTTCGACGTAATCTTCTGTTTCGGAACCAGCAACATTTGCAATAATCGGAACGTCAAATTGTTCCAACCAAGGGAGCTCATTTGCAAGTACCCCCTCTAAGCCTGGGTTTTGTAAACCAATCGCATTCAACATCCCTGCGGCTGTCTCAGCAACCCTTGGTGTTGGATTTCCGAAACGTGCTTCCAATGTCGTCGCCTTAATCATAATCGCTCCAAGCACATTTAAATCATAAAGCTGACTAAATTCTTTTCCGAATCCAAAACAGCCTGAGGCAGGCATTACCGGATTTTTCAATGATAATCCTGGTAATTCAACGTGTAGACGATCCATTTACAACACCACCTTTCCAATTGGGAAAACCGGACCGTCACTACATACTTTGACATAGTCTGTTTGTTCCCCATCGTGCACATGACAAACACAGGCGAAGCAAGCTCCAATTCCGCAGCCCATTCGCTGTTCAAGTGATAAAAACCCCTTTTTAGAAGGGTAACGCTGCTCTAATGCTTTCAGCATTGGAGTTGGTCCGCATGAAAATAGTAGGTCAAACTCCAGTTGTTGCTCATCGATCACATGTGTGACAAATCCTTTTGTCCCTAATGTCCCGTCTACGGTTGCAACAAAAGTAGCCCCTAATTCCGAGAATTTTTCCATATAAAATGCTTTTTCAACTGATTCAAATCCTAGCACATGAATCGTTTGTACGCCGTTTGCATTCAATTGTTTTGCAAGCTCATAGAGCGGGGGGACGCCAATTCCCCCACCAACGAGCAGTGCTGTCTCTTGTTGCTTTGCCTCTTTAAGCGGAAATCCATTTCCTAATGGACCGAGCACATCGACGAGTTGTCCTTCTATTCCCGTCGCAAGCAGTTTCGTTCCTTTTCCTTCAGCGCGATAAATGATTGTAAAACGGTTTTTTTCCTTGTCGATCGAAGCAATGCTAATCGGTCTTCTTAAAAGCGGATCTAGCCCTTGATTCGTCCGGATATGAACAAATTGCCCCGGCACATTCATTTCCTGAACGAGCTTACCTTCTAATGTTAGTTCATAGATGTCTTGTGCTAGTTCTTGCTGGGAAACAATGGTTACCTCTTCTTGCCGAATCATAATGTTACCGCCTTTTCATGATCGTTCATTGCTTCTGCAGAAAAGACCATCGATTCCAACACCCCTAAAATCGCCTCAGCTGTATCAAGTGATGTCAGACATGGAACACCGTTTTCAACTGATTCCCTGCGAATTCTGAAGCCATCACGCTCTGGTTGCTTACCTTTCGTTAATGTATTAATGATAAGCTGTGCTTTTCCTTGGCGAATAACATCGATTAAAGTAGGTCCATCTGCACCAATTTTACCGACTGTATCAACTTTCAAGCCTACTTCCGATAAAGCTTGCGCCGTACCGCTCGTTGCAATCACACGATATCCAATCGTAGAAAAACGCTTTGCAAGTTGTGCCGCTTCGTGTTTATCTTTATCTGCAACGGTGATGAGCACTGTTCCATAATTTTTTATTTCCATTCCGGAAGCAACGAGACCTTTATATAAAGCCTTTTCCAATGTATGGTCTTTCCCCATTACTTCACCAGTTGACTTCATTTCTGGACCAAGAGTAATGTCGACTCTTCTCAGCTTCGCAAACGAGAAGACCGGCACTTTAACATACACTCCCTTTATTTCTGGTGCAATGCCCGTTTCATAGCCAAGTTGAGGCAATGTTTCACCTAAAATCACTTTCGTTGCAACATTGGCCATTGGAATACCAGTGATTTTGCTTAAAAACGGTACCGTCCGACTTGAACGTGGATTCACTTCAATCACATAAAGTTCATTATTTGAAATAACGTATTGGATATTAAGCAAGCCAATAATTTCTAATCCTCTTGCAAGTCTGATCGTATAATCGACGATCTTTTCTTTCATTTCTTCACTAATATTTTGCGGAGGATAAACCGCGATCGAGTCACCTGAATGGACGCCTGCGCGTTCAATATGCTCCATAATTCCCGGTACTAATACATTTTCACCATCCGATATCGCGTCAACTTCAATTTCTTTTCCCGTTAAATAACGGTCGACTAAAACCGGATGCTCCGGATTAATTTTTACTGCGTTTTCCATATAGTGAAGAAGTTCTTTTTCTTCATAAACAATTTCCATCGCTCTGCCACCTAGTACATAGGATGGACGAACGAGAACAGGATAGCCGATCGTATTCGCAATTTCTACCGCACCTTCAACGGAGAAGGCGGTTTTTCCTTCTGGTTGTGGAATGTTCAAAGTAGATAAAGCTTGTTCGAATTTATCACGGTTTTCCGCTCGGTCAAGACTTTCAAGCGTTGTCCCAAGAATTTTTACTCCGCGCGCGCTTAAATCTGCTGCTAAATTAATCGCGGTTTGACCGCCGAATTGAACGACAACGCCTTCTGGCTGTTCCAAATCAATAATATGCATGACATCTTCGATTGTCAGTGGTTCAAAATAAAGTTTATCCGAGATGCTAAAATCGGTTGAAACCGTTTCTGGATTATTATTAATGATGATCGCTTCATAACCCGCTTCTTGAATCGCCCAAACACTATGAACAGTTGCATAATCAAACTCGATCCCTTGTCCAATTCGAATCGGGCCGGAGCCTAAGACGACAACGCTTTTTTTATCTGTTTGAACCGATTCATTTTCCATTTCATATGTTCCGTAGAAATATGGTGTATGTGAATCGAATTCACCTGCACATGTATCTACTTTTTTATAGACTGGAAGGAGTCCGATCGTTTTTCTCCAATCGTATACTTCCTTTTCATCGACGCCCCATAATTTAGCGATTGTTTTATCAGAGAAACCGAATTCCTTTGCCTTCTTAGCTAACTCTTGCTCATACGGCGCTGCACTTAATTCCTTTTCAAGCTTGATAATTCTTTCCATTTTATAAAGGAAGAAAAGGTTGATCTGACTCCACTCGTGAATTTCCTCAATCGTTATTCCTTGTCTTAACGCTTCACCTACATAAAAAAGTCTTTCATCCGTTGGTTTGCTTATTTCTTTTTGCAACAAAGATTTTTCAAATGGACCTTTTCCTTCAAGTTCTAAATGGAACACATCATTTTCAAGCGAGCGTATCGCTTTTAACAATGATTCTTCTAACGTTCGTCCAATCGCCATCACTTCTCCCGTAGCCTTCATCTGTGTACCGAGCAAGCGATTTGCTGATTCAAACTTATCAAACGGCCATCTTGGAATTTTCGTTACAACATAATCGATTACTGGTTCAAAGCATGCGAACGTTTGACCTGTGACAGGGTTCATGATTTCATCTAATGAATAGCCGACTGCGATTTTAGCAGCAAGCTTGGCAATCGGGAAGCCAGTTGCTTTTGATGCTAAGGCGGATGAACGGCTCACCCGTGGGTTCACTTCGATGATATAATATTGAAAGCTTTCAGGATCAAGTGCGAGCTGAACATTACAGCCGCCTTCAATGCCAAGTGCACGAATTAATTTTAAAGATGTGTTACGCAGCATTTGAATCTCTCTATCTGCAAGTGTTTGGCATGGCGCAACGACGACGGAGTCGCCCGTATGTACACCAACTGGATCAATGTTTTCCATATGACAAACGACGATCGCATTATCGTTTGAATCACGCATCACTTCATATTCGATCTCTTTGAAGCCGGCAATACTCTTCTCAAGCAAACATTGACTGACAGGGCTATTTTTCAAGCCACTGCTAACAATTTCAGTAAGCTCTTCGATGTCTTCACAAATTCCCCCGCCTGTTCCGCCTAATGTATAGGCTGGACGGACAATGACTGGAAAGCCAACGACTTCTGTAAAAGCGAGCGCTTCTTCCAACGTATGGACAATCTCACTCTCAGGCACAGGCTCACCTAGTTGATTCATAAGCTCGCGGAATTGATCACGATCTTCCGCTTGTTCAATCGCTGAAAGCTTCGTGCCCAATACTTCAACACCGCATTCTTCGAGCACACCTGCATTCGCTAATTCCATTGCCATATTTAAGCCTGTTTGTCCACCGAGTGTTGGTAAAATCGCATCCGGCTTTTCTTTGCGAATAATTCGACTTACAAATTCGAGCGTTAAAGGTTCAATATAGACCGCATCGGCGATTTCCGTATCCGTCATAATTGTTGCTGGATTGGAATTCACTAAAATCACTCTGTATCCCTCTTCTTTTAATGCAAGACATGCTTGCGTACCAGCATAATCAAATTCAGCTGCTTGACCAATCACAATCGGTCCTGATCCAATTACTAAAATACTCTCGATATCTGTTCGTTTAGCCATGTTGCTCCACCTTTCCTTTATGCTCTTTCATCATCGTCATAAACTGATCAAAAACAATTTTCCCGTCTTCTGAACCTGGTGCGGCTTCTGGATGGAATTGTACAGAAAAAGCCGGAAGTGACTGATGTGCTAGACCTTCGATCGAATCACCATTTAATGATTGGTACGTAACCGAAAGCACGTCATGATCAACTGAATGTGCCTCTACTTCATAGCCGTGGTTTTGTGAAGTAAAGATGATTTTACCTGTTTTTAAGTCTTTAACCGGATAACTTGATCCACGGTGCCCAGCCGCCATTTTAGTCGTTTTACATCCATTTGTGATTGCAAATAATTGATGACCAAGACCGATGGCGAAAAGTGGAATCTTTTCTTGAATGACTCGAATCATTTCAGTTGTTTCTTCTACATCACGAGGATTACCCGGACCATTCGATAAAAGAACACCATCAGGGCTTAATGCAAGAATGTCTTTCGCCGGTGTATTGTACGGAACGACTGTTACATCGCTGCCACGCTCCGTTAACTCTCGTAAAATTCCATGCTTGAGCCCAAAGTCGACGACGACAACATTTTTCCCGCGGCCCGGTACCGGATATGGCTTCGTTGCTGCCACTTGTTTCACTTGATCAGCTGGAAATGACACAGCTTTTAACCGTGTTAACACGACTTCATCATTTTCAGCGATACTGCATATTGCCCCTTTTAACACACCATTTTCTCGGATATGTCTCGTGAGCATGCGCGTATCGATGCCTGCAATGCCAGGAATGTTTTTCAGCTTTAAAAATTCACCGATCGTCATGTTATTTCTCCAGTTAGATGGAAATTCTGCCGCCTCCTTGACGATCACCCCTTTGATGACCGGCTGAATGCTTTCAAAATCATCACGATTGATGCCGTAATTTCCGATCAATGGATAGCTGAATGTAATTAATTGACCGTAATTAGTAGGGTCTGAAATGGCTTCTTGATACCCCGTCATACATGTATTAAAAATTACTTCACCGATCGCTTCACCTTCCCCACCAAATGCATCGCCAATTAAAACCGTTCCGTCAGACAATATAAGTTTACGTTTCATTGATATTTCGTCCCTTCCGCCCATGCTAATTTTCCGTCTACAAATGTGGCTGCTGGCCATCCCTTACATTCCCATTGAGTAAATGGAGTATTTTTTCCTTTTGAAGCAAAAGTCGTAGGGTCGATTTCCTTTTCCTTCTGTAAATCAAGCAATGTAATATCGGCACGCTTGCCTATTTCCAATGTTCCAGATTCTAGGCTAAATGTTTCAGCAGGTTTTACCGTCAACCAATCGATAAGCTGTTCGAGCGTACATACATCTTTTTCAACAAAATGCGTATATAAAAGCGGAAAGGCTGTTTCTAACCCAACTATCCCGAATGGGGCAAGCTTCATTCCTTGTGCCTTTTCCTCCTCCGTATGTGGCGCATGGTCGGTTGCGATAAAATCGATCGTTCCGTCGAGCAAGCCTTCAATCAAAGCATCAAGATCATCTCGTCCGCGTAATGGTGGGTTCATTTTAAAATTCGGATCTGCCCCTGGTATATCTTCATCACATAAAAGGAGATGATGTGGTGACACTTCAGCCGTGACACGGATGCCCGCCCGTTTCGCATCACGAACGACCCGAACAGATTCCTTCGTACTAATATGGCAAACATGATAATGACAATTGGCAGCCTCTGCTAACAATACATCTCTAGCAATATGCACCGATTCACAAATCGATGGAATTCCTGGGATTGCCGCTTTTTTAGAAAAATCCCCTTCATGGACCGCTCCGCCGTAAATCAAGGAATTATCTTCACAATGGGCAACGATCGCCATATCCAATTCAGCCGCCTTTTTCATCGCTTCATACATTGTGCCCGCTTCTTGAACCCCGACTCCATCATCAGTGAAAGCAAATGCCCCAGCTGCTTTTAATCCGGCAAAGTCAACGAGTTCCTCGCCAAGCTGACGTGTTGTAATCGAAGCGTACGGTAAAACGTTCACGACACCTCTTTCCTTCAGTTGGTCAACAAGCCACTTCATTTGCTCGGCATTGTCAGGAACTGGACGCGTGTTTGGCATCGCTGCAACCGTTGTGAAGCCGCCTTTGGCAGCGGCCATCGTTCCCGTTTCAATCGTTTCCTTCTTCTCACCGCCGGGTTCTCTTAAATGAATATGTAAATCGACAAATCCTGGTGCAATCGTTAAGCCAGTTGCATCAAATAATTGTTCTCCGTTATTTTTAAGCTCCTCACCGATTTCAACGATTGTTCCGTTGTGAATCCTTACATCAACAGTTTCTGCTACCCCAATTTTTGCCGCATTTTTAATCAACCAGTTCATTTGTCCTTCCCCCTATTGTTGAATTAATTTTTTTAGCACAGCCATTCTCGTATATACACCATTTTCCATTTGCTTAAAAATTCGTGATCGCTCACATTCAACAAGACTATCAGCGATTTCTACATTTCGATTAACTGGTGCTGGATGCATAATGATGCTCGATTTTTTCATTCTTTTTTCACGTTCAACCGTCAATCCGTATTGCTCATGATATTGCTCTGCTGTTATTGCCGTTAAGCTCATATGCCGCTCATGTTGAATTCTTAAAAGCATGATGACATCCGCTATTTCAACAATTTCGTCCATCTCATAATATTTTTCTGCTTGTGTAGGCTGATCGATAAACCATTCAGGCGGTCCAGATAAAAGCACTTCAGCTCCAAGTGCTGTCAATGCATCCTTATTTGATTTAGCTACCCTGCTATGGCTCAAATCCCCGATAATTGCTACTTTTAAACCAGCAAAACCGCCAAATTCCTGTCTGATTGTAAAAAGGTCTAATAATGATTGAGTTGGGTGTTGTCCACAGCCATCTCCGCCATTGATCATTTTTACATTGACACGATCAACCAGCTCTTTGTAATATGCTTCCTGCTTATGTCGGATGACAGCAATATTTACCCCAATTGACTCAAGAGTTTTCATTGTGTCGTAAAAAGTTTCACCTTTTAATAAGCTCGATGACGTTGTTTCAAATGGGATAATATCCAAGCCCAGCTTTCTTTCTGCAATTTCGAAGCTCGTTTTCGTTCTTGTGCTCGGCTCAAAAAATAAATTTGCAGCGAAGATCTTTTCATCTGGTTTCCACATCTCACCGTTTGCAAAGATTTCAGTCTCATCTAAAATTGTCGTTATTTCGGCGGTGGATAATTCTGTCATTGACACTAAATGTTCCATTTATAAGCAGCTCCTTTATCTTTTGTCATAAGGCAATTAATAGTCGTTCTTGCTGGATAAAAAAACCCCCTTTGCCTGTTTATAGACAAAGAGGGTACACGTATATAGAAGTAGCAACAAACTACCTCCACAAGCTGCCTCCCTTTGCCAGCCTCACAGGACTGTTTTTAAAAGGGACTTATTTAGTTTTCAAGCATGTTTATTTTAAAATACTTACTTGATCATTTTCATCGGATTCAATTAATTCAACAACTACCCGTTCCTCGCTTGAGGTTGGGATGTTTTTCCCAATGAAATCTGCTCTGATAGGAAGTTCTCTATGCCCTCGATCAACTAACACAGCTAGTTGAATCAATGATGGGCGGCCAAGATCAACGAGAGCGTCCATTCCTGCTCTAACCGTTCTTCCCGTATACAATACATCATCGACAAGAATGACTTTTTTATTTGTAATATCCACTGGTATTTGTGAACCTCTTACTTCTGGTTCAGCCGTTTTCGTTTTAATCGACAGATCGTCACGGTACAAGGTGATATCAATTTCACCGACCGGAATTTCTTGACCTTCGATTTTTTCAATTCGCTTTGCTAAGCGGTCTGCGATATAAATTCCTCTCGTTTTAATGCCAACGAGCACACAGTTCTCAATTCCTTTATTCCGTTCAATAATTTCATGAGCAATACGAGTTAATGCCCGTTGAATTGCTTTTTCATCTAGTACAGTCGTTTTTGGCTGCATTCTTTTCACCTCTTAAAAACGATAAATAAAAAACCCTCTTTACCGAAAGGCAAGAGGGTATACGTATCCTAAAAAGACATGTTCAGCATGTCATCACCGTATCCTTCATAGCCTCACGGGACTAAATTAAAGGTGCGTATTTAACTAATACCAATATAGGCTTAAATTCGACATCTGTCAATCATTATTTCTTAATTGGTGTAAAAACTCTTCAAAATACGCCGGAATCGGCGCGGAAAATTCCATATACTCGTTCAATCTCGGATGAATAAAGCCGAGAACTCCAGCATGTAACACTTGTCCAGACGCTTGTAATGTTTTTCGCGGACCATATTTTGGATCACCAGCTAATGGATAGCCGATGTATTTCATATGCACACGAATTTGATGCGTTCTTCCCGTTTCAAGTGTACATTCAACGAAACTGTATTGATCAAAACGTTCCAATACGCTAAAATGCGTGACAGCATGCTTGCCATTATCTACGACCGTCATGCTTTGCCGATCATCTTTATCCCTGCCAATTGGTGCATCGATCGTGCCATGATCATGAGGAATCACGCCGTGCACGAGGGCGTAATATTTCCGGGTGACCGATTTTTCGACGAGTTGATTGACCAGTTTTTCATGTGCTTGATCATTTTTCGCAACCATTAATAAGCCTGATGTATCTTTATCGATCCGATGAACGATCCCCGGACGCAACACACCGTTTATGCCTGATAAATCGTTGCAATGCGCCATTAATCCATTCACGAGTGTGCCCGTTGAATGTCCTGGTGCCGGATGAACGACCATCCCTTTTGGTTTATTCACAACAATTACATCGGAATCTTCGAAATAAATATCGAGATCCATTTGCTCTGGTTCTACATCTAATAACTCAGGAGCGGGAATTCGAATGATAATGACCTCATCCAAAGCACATTTATAATTAGCTTTTTCTATTTTTCCATTGACAGAAACATGCCCCTCTTTGATCCACTGCTGCACCTGTGATCTAGACCAATCTGTATTTAAGCTAGTGATTACCTTGTCAAGGCGTTCCATCACTTCTGTCTCAATCGTACGATGTTCCACTTTATCCATGTAATTTCCTCTTTTCCTCGCGACTTTCTATAAACATTTGGATGAACATAATCACCACACCAATTGTCAATGCAGAATCTGCAATATTAAAGATCGGGAAATCATACTTAAAAATATATGTATCGAGAAAATCTACGACTTCTTTTCTAAATAGACGGTCAATAAAGTTGCCGATCGCTCCCCCTAAAATAAATGCTAACCCTAATTGGAAAAGCGGTTTACCTTTTGCATGCTTTTCAAGATAATACACGATCGCAACACAAACAATCAGTGTAATAATATAAAACAACCACATTTGATCTTGCAAAATGCCCCATGCAGCTCCGCGATTTCGGTGAGATGTAATGTAAAAAAAGTTTTTAATAACCTTAATGCTTTCACCAAGCTCCATATTTTTAACAATGATCCACTTCGTTATCTGGTCTAAAATAATAATAAATAAAGCAATGATATAATACCGCACTTGCTCCCCTCCATATGAAAAGAAAATAACTCCAATAGAATTTTAGCATAACCGATTGTAATAACATAGTGATTGATAAGAAAAACTCCTCTTTCAAACGCAAGCTTATGAAAAAGTCCCACTTTAGAACACTGTTGATCTCCGCTTCTGGCACTTCGCATCAATCAACGTCATCTGCTAAAAGGCGGGAAACAATTGGGGTGTTTAAAATCTAGGTTTTCTTCAAGGATTTTTTCCGAACAAAAGCATCCTTTCAACAACAGAGTTATATAGGTGATAGTAGTTCTAAATGTAACTTGTTAAATCCTTAATCGTTTTTATTTGTTTAATTTTAGTGTTCCGGTACTCAGAACCAACTCCGATACCAAACCCTTTCATATTCATTTTTATCGCCAACTCAATATCAACTATTGAATCTCCAATTATAAAAGATTCGGATAAATTTATTTCTGGATGATTTATTAGAGCATTTTTTATCATTCCAGTTCTCGGTTTAATACAGGAGCACTCTTCTATTTTTGCGTGAGGGCAATAATAAATATCATAAATCTCAATATCATAACGCTTAAGTTCATCAAGCATTTGATTGTTTATATCATGGTATTGCCCAATTGTGATATGCCCTTCATTTATTATGTATTGATTAGTTATAATAATAATTTTATAACCTTTCTGTTGTACTTCATTTAATGTTTGGATTGCACCATCAATAAATACTGGCTGTCTAATCTTCATCCACTCATGGTCCGGATAATCATCTATTATTGTTCCGTCTCTATCAAAAAATGCCACTTTCATAAACACACCTCCTTGTTACTTGAACTACAACAATTCTTCACAATATGCTAAAAAGGCATAAAACCCTTACTTTATGAGGGTTTTATGCCTTTTTTTATGTGGTGTTGCAAAATACTTCAATAATTTTAACACCGTTGATTGGAGCGTAATTCAACAACATCATCAAGGACTTCCCACTACTCCGCCGTTCGGAAGTAGAGCATCTATTTATTCAAAGTCTTTCACAACATCAGCACAGCGTGGGCATAGTGTCGGATGTTCTGCCACTTCACCTACGTCTGTAGAAACAACCCAACATCTTTCACATGTTTCGCCTTCTGCTTTTTCAACGACGATTGCTGCATGCTCAAGTTTTAAAGCATGTTCAGGAGCTTCCTCCGTCGAACCTGCAATTGCAAAGTCAGAGACAATGAATAGTTGCTTTAAACTTTCCGTAATCGTCTCAAGCAATGCTTTCGTTTCAGCATTCACATAGAGCGTTACTTTCGCTGTAAGTGACTTACCGATGAGTTTTTCGTTTCTCGCTTCTTCAAGTGCTTTAAGGACATCATCACGTAAGTCCATGAAAGCTGCCCATTTTGCTTCAAGTGCATCAGCGTTCGCTAATTCACGACCTTCAGGCATGTCAGTCAACTGCACGCTTTCTTCCACAACTCCTGGAATATACTCCCAAACTTCATCTGCCGTATGTGGAAGAATTGGTGAAAGCAATTTAGCTAAGGCAACAACCGTTTCATACATCACCGTTTGCATGGCGCGGCGCTCATAATGATCCGCTTTTTCGATGTAAAGGACATCTTTTGCAAAATCCATATAGAATGAACTTAATTCAGTCGTACAGAAATTATTTACCGTATGATAAATCGTTGAAAATTCATAGCTGTCATACGAAGCACGTGCTTCCTTCACCAATTTATCTAATTTCACTAAAATAAATTGATCTACTTCACGTAATTGTTCGTATGCAATCGCATTTTTCGTTGGATCAAAATCAGCTAAATTACCAAGCAAAAATCTAAATGTATTTCTAATTTTACGATACACTTCACTTACCTGTTTTAAAATCGCATCTGATACACGCACATCGGCTTGATAGTCAACAGAAGCTACCCATAAACGAATGATTTCCGCGCCAAGTTGATTCGTTACTTTTCCAGGAAGAATGACGTTCCCAAGTGACTTACTCATTTTTCTGCCGTTTCCATCAAGGACAAATCCATGGCTTAGTACGCCTTTATATGGAGCTTTGCCAGTAACTGCTACTGCTGTCGTCAATGATGAGTTGAACCAACCACGATATTGATCCGAACCTTCTAGATATAGATCAGCTGGACGTTGTAATTCATCTCTTTCAACGAGCACACCTTGGTGTGATGAACCTGAGTCGAACCATACATCCATAATATCTGTTTCTTTCGTAAACTCTCCATTTGGACTTCCCGGATGTTCAAATCCTTCAGGTAATAATTCCTTCGCATCTTTTTCAAACCAAATATTTGATCCGTGCTCACGGAATAGCTCGGAAACGCGTTGGATCGTTTCATCCGTAATGATCGCTTCCCCATTTTCCGCGTAAAACACTGGAATCGGCACACCCCAGACACGCTGCCTAGAAATACACCAATCGCCGCGATCTCTTACCATATTGTACAATCTTGTTTCTCCCCAATGCGGGATCCATTTTACTTCTTTAATCGCCGCTAAAAGATCTTCACGGAAGTCTTTAATCGACGCAAACCATTGTGATGTAGCTCGGTAAATAACCGGCTTTTTCGTACGCCAATCATGTGGGTATGAATGTGTGATAAACTCTAGTTTCAGCAATGCCCCTGCTTCTTCAAGCTTTTCCGTAATTGGCTTATTTGCAGCATCGTAAAATAACCCTTCAAATCCAGGAGCTTCGTCTGTCATATGGCCTTTATCATCAACTGGACAAAGAACACCGAGATCATATTGCTGGCCTACATAGAAGTCATCTTCCCCGTGTCCTGGTGCTGTATGAACACAGCCAGTACCAGAATCCGTCGTTACATGTTCACCAAGAATGACTAATGACTCACGCTCATAAAACGGATGTTTCGTCGTAATTCTTTCTAAATCCGCTCCGCTAACAAGTTTAACCGTTTCTGGATTTTCCCATTCTAGTACCGTTGAAACTTCTTCTAACAATGCTTGTGCAACAACGAATTGCTCATCCTTCACTTTAACAACCGCATATTGTAATTCCGGATGAACGGCAATCCCTAGATTCGCTGGAAGTGTCCATGGAGTTGTCGTCCAGATGATAAACTTCGTTCCTGCCTCTAACACATCTTTCCCATCTGTTACAGCAAAAGCAACATAAATCGATGGGGAACGTTTATCTTGGTATTCAATTTCCGCTTCAGCAAGGGCTGATTCACTTGATGGTGACCAATAAACCGGTTTTTTCCCTTTATAAATATAGCCTTTTTTCGCCATTTCGCCGAATACTTGGATTTGTTGCGCCTCATATTCAGGCTTTAACGTAATATATGGGTTTTCCCAATCGCCACGAACACCTAAGCGTTTAAATTCTGTTCTTTGATTATCAATTTGCTCATACGCATATTTCGCACAAAGCTCACGGAACTCTGCAACAGACATCTCTTTGCGCTTAACTCCTTTATTCGCCAATGCCTGCTCAATTGGCAAACCGTGCGTATCCCAGCCTGGCACATACGGAACGCAATAGCCGCTCATTGATTTATAACGATTAATAAAATCTTTCAATGTTTTATTTAGTGCGTGTCCCATGTGGAGATCACCATTCGCATATGGTGGTCCATCATGTAAAATAAAAAGCGGTCTATCTTTCGTATGTTCTTGCACTTTCCGATAAATATCTTGCTCTTCCCATTTCGCTTGCATTTCCGGCTCTCTTTTTGGAAGATTGCCGCGCATTGGAAACTCTGTTTTAGGCATTAATAACGTATCTTTATAATCCATGTTCATTCTCCTTTATTTATTGGTTGTTTAACTTGTGATTTCCGCTTCAATCAACATAGTGCAAAATTAACAATGAGCTTTCCCTTTTATTCATAAAAAAATAACCTTCTCATCCCTAAAATAGGGACGAGAAGGTTATTTCCCGCGGTACCACCCAAATAGCATACAAATCGTTCATATGCCCGCTCATTGATCCGTATCGTGGACGCTCCGCTTTCATCTACTGACTCATCGTCGTTTTCAATGTAAGAACTCGAGGGTGATCTTCCAAATCTCGCCGTTCTCTAGGCTTTCACCATCCCTAGATCGCTAATGCAAAGGCTGTTGAGATTCGTACTATCCCTGTCATCGTTTAATTATTTTAAAATATCTTATATTATATGCGAGACGATCACATTCCGTCAAGCTTACTGGTCTACTTCTTGTAGTGATCTTAATTCTGTTGAATCTGCATCGAATTCCATTAAATGATCCCAATCATCGCTTTCGATTAAATCGAGCTGTGCTTCGATCAACATTTTAAATCTCGTTCTGAACACTTTTGATTGCTTTTTCAATTCTTCAATTTCAAGCGCGATCTTTCTTGCTTTCGATAATGCCTCATTAACAATTCGATCCGCATTTTTTTCTGCTTCTCTAATAATGAGCTTCGCTTCTTTTTGCGCATTGCCTTTTACTTCTTCAGCTGCCTCTTGAGCAACGACGATCGATTTATGCAATGTTTCCTCAATCGTATTAAAATGGCCAAGGCGCTCACTTGTAGAGGATAATCTTTCTTCTAATTCCTTTTTCTCACGAAGGATTAATTCGAAGTCTTTAATGATCTGTTCAAGAAACTCATTTACTTCATCCTCATCATAGCCACGAAACCCTCTACTGAACTCTTTATTATGTATATCTACTGGCGTTAACGGCATCATGCCACCTCCACTGCTATTTCATTCAATAATCTATCCATATTATACAGAATTTCGACTATAAATGGCGAAAAAACAAAGATTTATTCATTTTATTTCAATATTCCTATCGTTATCCGCCACTTATCTTTTTTCGTTTTACCATGAATAGCGATCATTTTACTTCGACCGAACCCACGAACAGAAAGGACATCTCCTGCCATGCATTCGTAAGACGGTTGTTCGATCTTCTCCCAATTGACCCGTGCAAGCCCTTGCTGGATGAGTGTTTGTGCTTTTTGCCTCGACAAATTATATGCTGTCGCAACAATCGTATCTAGACGCAAAGAGCTGGCTGTTTTCTCACTTTCATGCCACTTTTCATCCGATTCGATTGGTTTTTCTGCTTTTTTCTGAATCGAAACATTCGCCCTGCCCATTTGAGTCAATTGCGTCAAAATAAAATCCTCAATCTCTTCAGCTAAAAGGAGCTGAATGCGATCGCCACTAACGATAATATCGCCAAATTTATCCCTTTTCAAGCCTAGTGACATAATGGTGCCAAGCACAGTCCGATGATCCAGTTGGATGAACTTTCTCGGATAGTCGATTTCATACAATCCGACTTGAAAATCTTCCAAAGATGGCTCGTAATATTCGGGATAAATAATGGCACGCTTTCTTTCACTCTCTTCACTTCCACCAAAAAAGGAGCAACGAACATCATTGTTTTCACCAATGAGCGAGCTGACAATGAGTTGTTGACGCGGATCGAGAAAATCTGTAAGTTTCGGAGAATAAAAATCTTCTACGCTTTGTCGCCAATCGAGCACTTGATCAATAAATTCTTTTTCTTCTGGTCGAAAATGCTGGTAAACCCCTGACATTCATCCCACTCCAAATTTGCCATTATCAATTTCCCCGGAGTAATTGCATCCAGATTTTTTTCTGGCTCGAAAAAAATCTGTGACTTTCCGCCAAGGCTTAACCTGAATCAGCAAATCGTTTTGTACCGAAAGCGAAGCATCGGCCTTTCACTCATTCAAGTTAAAAAAAGGAGAGCGAGTGCTTTCCTTTTTTACATGAAAAATCTTTCTACTTCAGCCAAGCCTATTGTCGCAAGCCTTAACACAAAGAATGCAACAATCGGTGAAATATCAATCATTCCTAGCGATGGTACAAATCGGCGAAAAGGCTCCAAATACGGCTCACAAATGCGAGCAAGCAGTTGTCCAAAGCCTGTTTCCCTTGCGTTTGGGAACCATGACATTAAAATGTAAATGATTAAGGCATATGAATAATACTTTATTAATAATGCGATCAAACCAAATATTAGCGACATGCTATTTAACTCCACCTCGTATCTTGAAATTCATTATCCCCCATAATTTCAGAAATGTTTCCGGAAACCTCCACATTATCTGGGGTACATAAAAATATATCTTTTCCTACTTTTTGGATATCACCACCAATGGCATAAACAGTCCCGCTTAAAAAGTCAATAATCCGAACACCTTGCTCACGCTGAATGCGTTGTAAATTTACAAGCACGGAACGACGATTGACGAGGTGATCTGCAACTTCCTGCGCTTCCGCATATACTCTTGGCTCTATGAGAATGACCTTAGAGGCTTTTTGGACGCTTTGAAGACTGACGACATTTTGTTTGCGGCTTGCGATTGGCTGCTCCGCCTCTTGCCGATACTTTGGCTCCTGCTTCACGCTCTCTTCCTCATACTCATATTCGTATTCATCTTCAAGCTGAAAAAAGTTTTTAAACTTTGACTTGATGCCCATTTTCATACCTCCTTCGATTATTCCCCTACTAAAGCAGTACCGATTCGTACATATGTAGCACCTTCCTCAATGGCAATCATATAATCATTCGACATTCCCATTGATAATTCCGTGCATGGAGCATGTTCCATATGTAATGATTGAACTTCATCACGAAGTTCCTTCAATTGACGAAAACAAGCACGCAATAATGCTTCGTCATCCGTCAATGGAGCCATCGTCATTAATCCAACGACATGGATGTTTGGGTACTCGTCAAGTTTCTGGATAAATTCAATGACATCCTCTTTGTTTAGCCCTTGCTTTGATTGTTCACCTGATACATTCACTTGAACAAAGCAATTGATTTTTTTCGACGCCCGCTTTTGAATTTCCTTTGCAAGTGAAAGCCTGTCCAATGAATGGATATAGTCTACTTTGTCAATTACATTTCTTACTTTACGTGTTTGTAATGAGCCGATAAAATGCCATGCAACTTTATCTTGCAATAATTCCCACTTAGAAGCAAGGCCATCATCCCTGTTTTCTCCAAAATTCATTATTCCCGCTTCAAAAGCCTCGACAGCTCTCGCAGAAGAAACATATTTTGTAACAGCAATGATAGCCACATCTTCAGGGTTTCGGTTGCTCAGTTCGCATGCAGATGCAATATTATCATTAATTAGCGTTAATTTTTCTTCAACCTTCATTCTGTATAACCCCTATTATATAAATCATAATAAAAAAGAAAACATTTTCTCTAGTGTATCATAAAAGCGTGAAAATCGATAATAGTATTATTAAGATTTTGGCTCGGCAATTTGCTGCTGAATATAATTTTCACTTTGATGTCTCACTAAAATGACGTCTGTTCCAATTTTAACAATTTGTTTCCATGGGATAACAACTTCCTCATCCTTGCCAAAAAAGCCAAGTAATTTCCCCGCGTTGTTAATCACAATCGCTTCAATTCTACCCGTCTCAAGATTAATATCAATATCACCTATATTTCCAAGCTTTCTCCCATCACTAATATTTACGACATCTTTTATTTGAAATTCAGAAATTCTAACCAATACGATCCCCCGCTTCCATGCAATCATTCTCACTATTATATGTATGCGCCCATGTCCTATGTTCATGCTTGCATAAAAGCCGCTGTATTCAAGATAAAAAGCGCAATTCCACACTGATGATGGAATTACGCTTTTCTATTATTGAATGTTTTTATTCATTTGTTTAATTGCCGCTTTTTCTAATCGGGATACTTGGGCCTGTGATATCCCGATTTCTTCAGCCACTTCCATCTGTGTTTTCCCTTGGAAAAAACGTTTACGAATAATCATTTTTTCCCGTTCATTTAATCGTTGTAATCCATCGTGAAGGGCAATCTCTTCAATCCAGTTCGTATCCCGGCTTTTTTCATCACTCAATTGATCCATGACGAAAATTGGATCCCCGCCATCATTGTAAATGGGTTCGAATAAAGATACAGGATCTTGAATCGCATCAAGTGCGAAAACGACTTCCTCGTGAGGGAGGTCCAATTCTTTCGCAATTTCCATTGCTGTCGGCTCTCTCGAAGTTTTTGCCATGAGACGCTCACGAACATGGAGTGCTTTATAAGCAATATCGCGTAAAGATCTTGATACGCGAATCGGATTATTATCGCGCAAATATCTGCGAATTTCACCGATAATCATCGGTACTGCGTAAGTAGAAAAGCGAACACCATGGCTTAAATCAAAATTATCGATTGACTTCATCAAGCCTATACAACCGACTTGAAAAAGATCATCGACATACTCCCCTCGATTGTTAAATCTTTGGATGACGCTGAGAACAAGCCGTAAATTGCCATTCACTAATTTTTCTCGTGCTGATAAGTCCCCCTGTTGCATTTGCCTTAAAAGTTCCCGCATTTCTTCGTTTTTGAGGACAGGGAGCTTTGAAGTATCTACACCGCAAATTTCAACTTTATTACGCTTCAACTCTTTTCCCTCCTTGCAGGAGCTGCTCTACAAATGTAAGTATCTCCGCAGGAGGAATTTCTATGCATTTAGAAGATCGTGTTCATTTAAGAAAATGAATTAAAAGCTTATAAACTCTTGCTTTTCATCTGTAAATTTTTTTAAAAAATCGTTACACCATTTTATTAAATTCCTTTCTTAACCTTTTAATAATTCGCTTTTCTAGCCTAGAAATATACGATTGGGAAATTCCTAGCAAATCAGCTACATCCTTCTGTGTTTTTTCTTCACTTCCTGCAAGCCCGAAGCGAAGTTCCATAATTTTCTTCTCACGATCAGACAATGTTGTTAATGCGCTTAATAATAATGATTTATCCACATCAGCTTCTAAGTTTTTTGTAATAATATCATCGTCGGTACCTAAAACATCAGATAACAACAATTCGTTTCCGTCCCAATCAATATTAAGCGGCTCATCGAATGAAACTTCAGAACGAGTTTTATTATTTCTCCGCAAGTACATGAGAATTTCATTTTCAATACAGCGGGAAGCGTATGTAGCAAGTTTAATTTTTTTCTCTGGGTTAAATGTATTCACTGCTTTAATTAATCCAATTGTTCCAATGCTAATTAAGTCTTCAATATTGATGCCCGTATTTTCAAACTTTCTTGCGATATAAACGACAAGTCTTAAATTTCTTTCAATCAATATGGAGCGGGCTGTTTTATCCCCCTTTGGCAGCTTCTGTAATAGTATCGCCTCTTCATCGCGTGAAAGTGGTGGTGGTAAAGCTTCACTTCCCCCAATATAATAAATCTCATCTGAACGTAAGCCAATTTTTCTTAGTAGCTTATACCAATAATAGTGTAGCCGCAGCCGTAGTTTATTCACAAAAAGAGCCCTCCTCCCATCTTGGAAAAAACGAAAACCAAGATTGTATTATGAAGCAGATTGTTCGATTCCATCGGATACCATTAAAGGATGGACAATGCAATGAAATTGATCATCTGCTGATAAGCGCTGTGCTGTAAATACGATTAGACCTTTTGACACTTGCTTGCTTTTATTACCGACCGTTACATGAATCGAATCTGGCTTAAAAGCGAAAAGTAATTGCTGGTTATTTCCTAAGACGGTTGCGGGTATGAGACGCATTTTACTCGACCAATTTTCTGACAATTCAATTGCCGCATCGAAATGGTCGCCGGAATTCTCTGCCAAATGCATAATCTCTTCTGGCAGCTTGTCTGCTACGGCTGAAGCTTGAATGACCATAACAGGCATTTTTGAAATCGGATCATATAGCTGATTCCCACTATCAATTAGACCGACAAGCTGTAATTCAATCTCATTGATAACGACTGAAACATTTGCTAACACATCATACTTAATAGCGGATATCGTAATTCCTTTTACTCTTCGTTGTGAAAAATGCCATGCAACAGGAAAACCAACCATGACAAACATCCAACTAATTGGATCTCCATAGCCTAATTGGTGCTGAATAAGCAGCCCCGATTGTAGCTCAAAATCAAAAGCAATAAAATAATGAGTCCCTAGTAAAATCCCACCCATTAAAAAAGTGGCAAAATATAAAGTTAATAGGCCATTGACATAATAAGAAAAGCGTTTATAACCGAATGCAACGAAAACCATTCCGACCGAGATTCCTATTTTCATAAGCGGGTGTGCAGCTAACGATGCCCAAGGGGTAATCGTTAATAAGATGAGCATAGATCCTAGTAGCCCTCCTAATAACACTCTAACCGGGCGAATCGAGCGCTTCAAAAAAATCGCGGTCATCCATAAAAGCAAACTGTCGATTAGGAAATTTAAAAGCCACAAAAAATCCAAATATACAACCAAGCGCTCAACCTCCTTTTCCATCATCGCAATCTAACTTTGCAGCTTTGGCAAAATTATATCCCATCTCTATTCGGGAATGTGTCGCTTTGTAGGAGGGAAAATAGAGAAGTTTTCACAACTTCTTTAGAAGATTGTCATAATTAATAGAAATTAAGAAAATACGGAATGGGGGCGTGATCAACTAGATTACGTATTAAACGTACTTAACTGCTTTTATTTTTTATCTTTAGAAGCTCGACTTATACGAACGCATAGAGATTTGCAAACGAGTAACGAATTTTCTAAGCCGTTGCCGGGATTTGTAAGCCATTGCCGGGATTTATAAGCCATTAATCAGATTTCTAAGCCATTGCGAGGATTTGTAAGCCATTAATCAAATTTCTAAGCCGTTGCCGGGATTTGTAAGCCTTTAATCAGATTTCTAAGCCATTGCGAGGATTTGTAAGCCATTAATCAAATTTCTAAGCCGTTAATAAAAATTTCTAAGCCGTTGCCGGGATTTGTAAGCCTTAAATCAGATTTCTAAGCCATTGCGAGGATTTGTAAGCCATTAATCAAATTTCTAAGCCGTTGCCGGGATTTGTAAGCCGTTAATCAGATTTCTAAGCCATTGCGGGGATATTATAAGCCATTAATCAGATTTCTAAGCCATTGCGAGGATTTGTAAGCCATTAATCAAATTTCTAAGCCGTTGCCGGGATTTGTAAGCCTTTAATCAGATTTCTAAGCCATTGCGGGGATTTATAAGCCTTTAATCAAATTTCTAAGCCGTTGCCGGAATTTGTAAGCCGTTAATCAGATTTCTAAGCCATTGGCGGGATTTATAAGCCGTTAGCCGTCGCGAGGATTTGTAAACCGTCCCCGCTTTGCTTTTATTCATCGTGAGGATAATCTAAGTCTTCGCATCGCATCGTTGTGATATTTCGAAAATCTATATTCGAAT
Organism: Bacillus sp. FJAT-50079; assembly: GCF_018343515.1. Lineage (GTDB taxonomy): Bacteria > Bacillota > Bacilli > Bacillales > Bacillaceae_C > Lederbergia. Next base: position 521,436 of record NZ_JAGYPD010000002.1, read on the forward strand.
ATATCATTATTTAAAAGACAAAAAAGACTAGCCCAAAATGAGCTAGCCTCTTTGCTATTTATCTTCTACGATTTCGATTTCGTAGGAAAGTTGGAATATCTAACGTATCCTCAACTGGCTGGTGATTAACATGAACAGGTTCTGGAATTTCTTCACGCTTTTGTTCACGTACTGGCGCCTGTTGTTGGATCGGCTTCTTCGCTTGTCCAAATGATGGACGTTGTTGTTTAGGCTGAGGCGCCACTTCATCGAATCCTGTTGCGATCACCGTTACAACTATTTCATCTTTCAAATTATCATTAATGACTGAACCGAAAATCATGTTCACTTCTTGATCAGATGCGGTTGCGACGATGTCTGCCGCTTCTTGTACTTCATAAAGGCTGAGGTTAGAACCGCCGGTAATATTCATCAATACACCTTGTGCTCCATCAATTGATGTTTCAAGCAATGGAGATGAAATTGCCTTTTTCGCTGCTTCTGCTGCACGGTTTTCACCAGTAGCTACCCCAATACCCATAAGCGCAGACCCTTTATTTGTCATAATTGTTTTTACGTCAGCAAAGTCAAGGTTAATTAATCCTGGTACAGCAATAAGATCCGAGATCCCTTGTACCCCTTGGCGCAATACATTATCTGCCTCACGGAACGCTTCAAGCATTGGTGTGCTTTTATCAACAATTTCAAGCAAGCGATCGTTTGGAATAACGATTAGTGTATCAACCGCTTCTTTCATCGCATCGATTCCACCGCCAGCTTGCGTTGCACGCTTGCGTCCTTCAAAAGTAAATGGTCTCGTCACTACACCAACGGTTAATGCACCTAGATCGCGAGCAATTTGAGCGATGACTGGAGCTGCTCCTGTTCCCGTTCCGCCTCCCATTCCAGCTGTAACGAAAACCATGTCTGCACCTTTTAACGCTTCTTCGATCTGCTCCTTGCTTTCTTCAGCAGCCTTTTTTCCAACTTCAGGGTTTGCACCTGCCCCTAAACCTCTCGTAAGCTTTGCACCAATTTGCATTTTAATTTCAGCTTTTGATAAATTTAGAGCTTGTGCATCCGTATTGACCGCAATAAATTCCACACCTTGCACATCATGTTCTATCATACGGTTGACGGCGTTATTTCCACCGCCTCCGACACCAATTACTTTAATTGTCGCGAGTGAATCTAAATTTGTATCAAAATCCAACATGGCAAATCCTCCTAAATTATATTCAACTGGGATGCTCTACTCGAAAAAAGAGACAAAAAATCTTTTTACTTTTGAGGACATTTTATCATCCGGATGTTTTTCAGTTTTTTGTTTTGGCACAGTTGTCTTAGAATGTCTATCGATCGGCTCGTTTGTATATTGCATCGCTGTCGCACTTACATTTCTTCCTTGCAATCTAGCATTCTTGAAAGCATAGCGAATGAGTCCGATAGCCGTCGTATATTGCGGCTCTCTCACGCCAATATAATCTGGGCTCGCTACTCTGACACGATTTTGCAAGATGACCTGGGCTAATTCCATCACTCCAGGCATATTCGCCACTCCGCCGGTTAACACATAGCCACCTGGAAGATCGGCGACCCCCATTCGTTTGATCTCATTCTGAATCAACTCAAATATTTCTTCCATTCTAGCTTCTATAATATCAGATAATTCAAGTTGATTGAATTGCTGATGCTGATCACTGCCAATAATCGGAACACTAAACACTTCATCTTCAGATGCATGATCATAATAAGCATGACCATATTGCTTTTTAATTTTTTCCGCATCGTCTGTCGCTGTCCTTAGTCCAATCGATAAATCTTTTGTAATATTATCTCCGCCAACAGGAATTACACTTGTTCCTCTTAACGCACCTTCTTCAAACACGGCTAAAGTTGTTGTCCCTCCGCCGATATCGATTAAGGCTGTACCAAGATTTTGTTCGTCTTTGGAAAGTGCTGCTGCTGAAGTAGCTAATGGTTGAAGAACAATATCAACAATCTCAAGACCGGCACGCTCTACACAACGCAAGGTATTATGTAAAATTGTTTTGGAACCCGTAATAATGATCCCTTCCATTTCGAGCCGAACACCGATCATTCCCCTCGGATCTGTGATTTCTTCTAAACCATCGACGATAAATTGTTGAGGAATTACATTAATGATTTCTCTTTCTGGAGGAATTGAAACGACCTGGGCCGCATCCATTACTCTTGCTACATCGTCATCGGTAATTTCGCGATTTTCACTGGAAACTGCCACAACACCATGGCATGGTTGAAGCTGAACATGATTTCCAGCAATTCCGACGATCACATGGTTGATTTTCATTCCAACCATTCTCTCAGCTTCCTCTATCGCCTTTTCAATTGAATGAACGGTTTCATCAATGTCGACTATCGAGCCTTTTCGTATTCCTTCTGCTTTGGCATTTCCAACACCTATAATATTTAATGAATCATTCGTCATTTCCCCAATGATTACTTTAACCGTGGATGTACCAATGTCTAAGCTGATATATATTTCATTGTTGTTCATTCAGTGGCACCTCCTTTATCCAACTTTTTACTTTTAATATTTTTATACATTTCATAAGATCATCCTTGGTTATACTTATTAAGATTAATTCGTCATTTATAAGTGATTTCCTTTTTAATAATACATTTTATTGAGATTTTTCTCTACTATGGCTCCATTTATTTAATAGTATCCTACGAATAACTGCTATATTTTGAAAAAGTCTAATTCCAAATGCAAAAACAGCAGCTAAATACAAGTCTACACCAAGATGAACACCTAGAAAAGCTAAACTTGCCGCTAAAATAATATTAAAGAAAAAACCTGAAACAAAAACCCGATTATCATATAGGTTTTGCAGATGTGCTCGAATGCCTCCAAAAAAGGTATCTAGCGCTGCAAGTACTGCAATTGAAAGATAATTTTCATATTCTTCGGGAATTTTTATATCTGTCAGTAAACCAAATAGGATACCGATCACTAATCCAAGTATTGGAAGCCACATGTTAGCTCTCTCCTTTTTCATGCACTGGCTCCATATTCCGAATACGTATTGGATCTACAAACGCTGGAACGACGATTGACTTTTCTGGCTGCGATATTTTCACTTGCAAATGATCGATAAAAAAATCTTCAATCGTTGGGGAAGCGAGCATTCTATTATACATTTTATCTGCTACATCCTTATTTTCAGTAATGACGACAATATCAAATGGCAATGTGCGCAAAGAGTGGCTGCCAACTTTCGTCTCTCCATTAATATCTCTTATAACTGATGTATTAATGATACGCTCACCGTCAATTGCTATATGTTTTGCTCCATACATGTTTAACTCATTAATCAGGCGTTTTAAAATAACAGGTGATACCGTATCCGCCTTTTCAAGAAAAAATGAGGAATCAGTCAGTGATTCGACTGTTAATACGATACCCGTCCCTTTAATCTCGGTTAATCCCGCTTCTTTTTTTAATTCAAGCAATGTTTGTCTTAACGCTTCCTCTTTACTCCCTGCGATTTCAGATTCGTACTTATCAATCCGATTTTCATTCACGCGGATTTCATCGAGAAGTTTCGACTGTATTTCCATTTCCTTTGCCAGTTGTTTTCGCAATTCCCACATATCACGTGTGTCCCTAACAACTGGCTCATTCACTGTTTGAAATTGAATCGCGATCATAAAACCGATAATAAATGTAATGAGTGTAAACGATAGTTTAGCTCGACTCAGTTTCATGATTTCTCTCCTACTATCGGCTCAATCATCATTTGTTTTTTCTTTTCCAGTGTGAACGTAATATTATCGTTTACAAGCTGGTCACGAACGCCCCCATTTAATGTTAATGCTGACGCCATGACATCTGTATCTCCTAGAGCTGTAATTTTAAATGGGGCGGGATATGGATTTCCATCAACGGTAATAACCGGGCCCATACAAACGATATAAGAATCATGTTTAATTCTTTGCCCATTCACGGCGACGGCCTGTGCGCCTGAAATAAATAATTCATTTATAACAGCAAAAACATGCTGTTCATGAACAATATAATCATTAACATTGCCTTCTGATTTAAATTCTCCATCTTCAAGCGTGACAATAATCCCAGGACCTTGGACTTTGATCTTTCCAAGATACATACGGTATTTCTCAGCTTCCTCAGCCATATTAGAAAAATCGAGTTCTTCTTCAGAGAGACTTTTTTCCAATTGGCGGATTTCTTCAATCTTTCCAGATAGTTCTTTTTGTAATTCGAGATTTTTATCTTGTTGAGTAATAAGTTGCTTCCTTAGCTCGTTTTCTTTCACTTGCTGTCGATCGGTTATTTGATTTCGAGTCACTTTATCATCTTTTGATTGACTAAAGGAAAAGGCAAGAATGAAGCCGAATACTAAACAAACAAAAGAAAAAACAACGTACTTACTCTTCCTCCCCTTCTTCATTCATATCTTCTCCCTCTGTTTCATAAGCTTTGAAAAAGGACCCAACTTCTAAATCAATCACTCCTTTAATATTTGGATCTAATTGACTGATCATGGAAGGATAATTCTTCATTTTGACTGAAAAGGTTGGAATTGTTGCATTCACTTCATAGCCATCATTTGTAAATAGATAGATATGATATTTATCTGTTTCTTTCGGGGCGTAATGTATTTCCGAAATAATATTTACAATTTCAGATGGAAGCTTTTGCAATTCATCCGCCATTTCCCGCAACACATCGTCCTCTTTAAAGCCGGACAGTATCGGTGCATTGCCACTTAAACCATATTGGCCATCATTTGTTAAAATGACTCCATTTTCTAGAATGGGTATAAACGTATTTTCTTGAAGTAAATAACCAATCGTCTTATATTCTTTTATTTCAATTTGCACGATATTTGGAAAACGAATGGATACTTTTGCCGTTTGAATCGCCTCAATCACTTCTAATTGTTTTTCAAGCGATTTTTTATTTATTTTCCATAAATTAAGCCCTTCTGTTAATTCTGTTACTTCTAATATTTTCTCGGCTGCGATTTTTTCATTTCCTTCAATGGCAATTTTTTTAACCTTGCTGAGCGGGGATTGAAAATATACGACGCACATGATTAGTAAGAAAAACATTGTTAACAGGAAAATCAAGCGCTGATTTGCTTTTCGTTTTCGATGCTCTTTTATGGTTGGTATCCTGTCTTCCAGAGATAAGACTTTCCCTTTCTCCATAAGCAATTCCCCTTTAACTCAATCTCTTTCTTCACCCTTCATGCCTATTTATTTTGAACGAGCTCTTCGATCACATGAAAAAGACGAATCGATGCATCTCTCATTCCTAGTTCTTTTGATGCCTCACTCATCTTTTTTCGTTTTGCATCATCGAGAAGGACTGCATCTAATGTTTCAACAAGACGCTTGCTCGTTAATTCTTTTTCTAATAGCATGAAGGCCGCTCCTTTATTCACAAGCACTTCAGCATTTTTCTCCTGATGATTATTCGTGACGTACGGACTTGGAATTAAGATCGAAGGGAGCCCTAAGGCGCTTATTTCGGCGATGGAAGTTGCTCCAGCCCTCCCGACAACAACTTGTACAGAAGGTAATATTTCCTGCATATTATGTATGAATGGAACAATTGTAATGTTATCAAATTTCCCGAGCAATTCCGCTTCTTTGCTCACATTTTCATAATGAATTTCACCGGTTACATATAATACTTGGTACGGTTTTTTCGCTAAATGTGATAAGGAGTTAATGACCGCCTCGTTAATTGCCTTCGCTCCACGGCTTCCGCCGAAAATTAAGGCGGTTGGCACATGCTCCTTTAATCCAAACGATTGCAATGCTCCTATTTTCTTTGCGGCAACGACTTCAGATGCTCGCGGATTCCCCGTCAGGATGACCTTATTTTGTGGAAAATGCTGTCCCACCTGTTCAAAGCAAGTTGCCACTTTATCTACGTATCTGCTGAGAAATTTATTTGTCAGTCCCGGAACGCTATTTTGTTCATGGATGACGGTTGGAATGTTCATTTTTGCCGCCGCATATAAAACAGGTCCGCATACGTAACCTCCCGTCCCAATGACGGCATCAGGCTTAAATTTTTTTAATAATTTTTTACTATCGCGCACACCTTTGATAAATCGGTATATCGTTTTAACATTTTCAAATGATAGTGATCGTTTAAATCCTGTAATATGAATGGGTGCAAATGGAATGTTTTCTTTGCGAATAATATTCGCTTCTAATCCTCGTTCCGTCCCAATATATAAAAATTCTGTTGCCGGATATTGCTTGCTTATCGTTCGAATGAGTGCAAGAGCAGGATAAATATGCCCTCCTGTCCCCCCACCGCTAACAACGATTTTCATATTGACACCTCAATCTCCAATAATCAATTTATCTATATAAGTTGAAATAAATAACATACATAAAATGCGGAAAGTAAACACCGTTGATTTCCGTTCCGGGCGGGCGGTGAGCCTTATCAGCCGCTTCGCACCTTGCGGGGGGTCTCACCTGTCCCGCTCATCCCCTAAGAGTCGCCGCCCTTCACTCCAATCAACTAGATATGCATCTGCTAAAAAAACATTTAAATGAACAATCTTTATTTCAATTTATATATTTTATGAATCGATACCATTCAATTATCTTATTTTACTATATTTTACACAAGAAAGCTGTGATTATATAAGATTGTTGCCGAAATGTAATCTTTTCGTAGAATAAAAAAAAGGAAGTCCGAAGAACTCCCTTCATTCACGTATATTTTTATTGCCATTGCCTGTTATTCATTCTTAAAGTCTGCTTATCTTGCATGGCGGCTTATGTTTAATAATACACCGATCGCCATAAGCATGAGTGTTAATGACGATCCTCCATAGCTTAGTAGTGGAAGCGTGATGCCTGTAACGGGCATCAGCCCAATGACAACTCCAATATTAATCATTACTTGAATAGCGATCATCGAAATGATGCCAACAGCTAGAAAACTTCCAAATAAATCAGGAGCGGTTAAAGCAATTTTAATGCCGCGCCATAATAAAAAGGAAAAGAGTAGAAGGATGAAACATCCACCAATAAAGCCCAGTTCCTCAGCGAGAATTGCAAAAATAAAATCGGTTTGCGGTTCGGGCAAATAAAAATATTTCTGCTTACTTTCACCTAGTCCCAAGCCCAGCAATCCACCGGGACCAATCGCATATAAGGACTGAATAATTTGAAAACCGCTATTCAACGGATCTTGCCACGGATCTAAAAAAGAAGTAATCCTCGCAATTCGATAGGGAGCAGAAAGGACAAGCCCGACGAATCCGCCGAGCCCTAGCAGCCCTAAAAAAGCGAAATGAGCCAATCGCGCACCGGCAGCGAAAATCATAACGACACAAGTTCCGACCATGACCGTACCAGTCCCAAGATCTGGCTGTAACATAATAAATCCAAATGCTAGAAAAACAATTGAGAGTGATGGAACAATCCCCTTTTTCACTGTCGTAATAAACTTCTGATGTTCGGATAGAAATTTTGCTAAAAAAGCAATCATCGCAAGCTTCATAAATTCAGAAGGCTGGATTGAGAACGCCCCAACTCCAATCCAACTTCTCGAACCGTTTCGCTCCATTCCAATACCCGGAACTAAGACGACAATTAATAGAACGAAACAAATAAGTAAGAGGGGCTTGGCCCACTTTTTCCAAAGCCAGTAATCGATATTCATAATAAATAGCATCGCAACAATGCCTATCCCAGCAAAAAGCAGCTGTCGCTTCGCAAAAAAGAAAGAATCTGCAAATTTATAGTTAGCCCAGATCGAGCTTGCGCTATAAACCATAATCAGACCGATTGTTAATAATAAAATCGTAGCGATGATTAACATGAAATCTGGGGCTGTCCTTTTATTTGGCACTGTGCAACACCTCTACGGCTCCATACTCGAGCTTGACGATCCCTTATATCGCTCTATTAAAGTTTATGCACTGCCTCTATAAAAATATCACCACGAACTTCAAAAGTTCGATATTGATCCCAGCTTGCACATGCAGGTGATAGTAGAATCACATCGCCGGCATCGGAAAGCTCATACGCAACCGGAACAGCGGCTTCCACATCATGGACATGACGAATGTCTTCAATTCCCGCCGCTTTCCCTGCTTTTTCAAGCTTGCTTGCCGTTTCCCCGAAAACAATTAAGCTTTTTACATTTGATAATGCTGGAATCAATTCATCAAATTCATTGCCGCGATCAAGACCACCAGCTAATAAAATGGTCGGTTCAGCAAACGCGTTTAATGCACTCGTTGCTGCAAGGATATTCGTTGCTTTTGAATCATTATAAAAACGACGGCCATTCAATTCTTTCACGAATTGGGTACGATGCTTTACCCCATTGAATGTCGTAAGCACAAGGCGAATCGATTGATTGTTTATTCCAATTGTTTTCACCGCTGCTATTGCTGATAGAACATTTTCCAAATTATGACTTCCCGGTAAGACAACTTCGTTTACATCGATGATTTCCTCATTCTTAAACAAAATTTTTCCATCTTTTATAGAAATCCCGTTAGGAAGATAACGTTTTGTTGAGAAAGGAATCACATTTGCTTTTGTAAACTGAATCAGCTCCATCAGCTCAGATTGTTCCGCATTGACGATCAAATAATCATCTGCTGTTTGATTTTTTGTAATGTTCGCCTTCGCTTCAATATACTCGTTCCATGTTCCATGATAATCGAGATGCGCCTCATATAAGTTAGTGATGATCGCAATATGCGGGCGAAACGTTTGGATTCCCATTAATTGAAATGATGATAACTCAACAACCATTTGCTGGTCCGGAGTTGCCATTTGCGCTACTTCCGATGCAACGGTACCGATATTTCCGGCAATTAGCGGCTGTTGCCCCGCCATTTTTAACATTTCAAAAATAAGCGTTGTCGTCGTCGTTTTTCCATTTGTCCCGGTAATCCCGATCATCATCGCCTCCGAGATCCGATAAGCTAATTCCACTTCTGTAATAATCGGGATTTCTAATTGAACAGCCCCTTGAACGAGTGGGTTTGTATATGGAATCCCCGGATTTTTCACGATCAATTCAAATCCTTCATCTAGGAGTTCAACCGGATGGCTCCCACAAATCACTTTAATCCCTTGCTCAAGCAAGCCTTGTGCATCAGGATTCTCCTCAAATGGTTTATAGTCATTAACTGTCACGAAAGCCCCTAGTTGATGAAGAAGTGAGGCAGCAACAACCCCACTTTTTGCCAAACCAAGAACTAATATTTTTTTATGCTTATAATCGGATATTGTTTTCATCTTACATCCATACCTCCAAATACACACCTATGATCGCAAAAATAAGCCCAACTGCCCAAAATGTCATAACGACTCGCCATTCTGACCAGCCCGATAATTCATAATGATGGTGGAGGGGGCTCATTTTGAAAATTCGCTTTCCTGTTGTTTTGAAGGAAGCAACTTGCAAAATAACCGATAAAGTTTCCAAAACGAAAACTCCTCCGATTAACAATAAGATAATTTCCATTTTCGTAATAATCGAGATGGCTGCAATCGCTCCGCCAAGCGCTAATGAACCCGTATCACCCATAAATACTTTTGCCGGGTTCGCATTAAAGACAAGGAAGCCTAAGACAGCGCCCATAACCGCTACGGAAAAGATAGTCACATCAAGCTGTGACTGACTCCACGCCAAAATGGCAAATGCACCAAACGCAATCGCAGCCGTTCCGGATAAAAGACCATCGAGTCCATCGGTTAAATTCGTCGCGTTCGAAAAGCCGACTAACCAAAAAATAATAAATAATGCATAGCCCCAACCTAAATCAATCGAAATATTCGTAAGCGGGATTGAAATAGTCGTTGAAAAATCTTGCATCGTTAACACAATATAGAAAATAATGGCGATGATCACTTGACCGATTAGTTTTTGCTTCGATGTTAACCCTAAATTTCTTTTCATTGAAATTTTAATAAAATCATCGAGAAAGCCTAACAAACCATACCCAATTAAGACAAATAATAATAAGTATGTATCTATACTAGGCTCTGTATACTTCGCTGTGATGATGAAAGTTGTAATGACGATCGATAAGACAATCACAATTCCGCCTAATGTTGGCGTCCCGCTTTTCTTTTGATGGGATTTTGGCCCTTCATCACGAATGCTTTGCCCAAATTTAAGCCTGCGAAGGAACGGGATAAAGACAGGCGCTAATATAACCGAGATAAGGAAAGCCATAATGATGGCAAATAAAATTACTTGCTCCATCCGTTATCGCCTCCTTTGTGCATAGCTTTTAAAAATTCACGTACTTCTAGTTGATTGATTTTTAACTTCTTCATTTCTTTATTTTCAAGTTTCATAGTCGTTAAATCTCCACAATTCTCTATTGATATTTTACTTGCATATGTTTGCACTAATAAGCGCAAGGCTTCAATCACGTCGTCCACTAAAAATACTGGAAAATGATTTGGGGTATAGGACGGCAATGTTTTCGAAGCCGGCCAAATGGCAGCAATAGCTCCATTGCTGATCGCATCTAATAACCGTTCTTCATCATCTAGATAAATAAACAGTCCTTTTTCCACCTTAAGTGTACTGTTTGTCGTGATCGTTTGGAAATTAAGTGAAATCCCTTTTATCCCCTTTCCATCAGGAAATAAATGGGCTACATCTGAAAATGTCAACATCGTATTTATCGCCCCTTTAATGCTTCTAACGCAACTAGACGATCATCAAAATCAAATACGTGCTCCCCAATAATTTGGTATGTTTCGTGACCTTTTCCAGCGATTAAAATAACATCGTCGCCGCTTGCCATCTGAATCGCCTGCTTGATCGCTTCTTTTCGATCAGAAATGATCTGATACTGGCCTTTTGCTCCTTTTTCCATATCCGCTAAAATAGCGAGCGGATCTTCGCTGCGTGGATTATCTGATGTGAAAATGGGATTTGTTGCATACATGCAAGCAATTTCAGCCATAAGTGGTCGTTTTGTCTTATCACGATCCCCACCGCAGCCGACAATCGCAAAAATTCGTTTTTTTGCAAACTGCTTAATGGTTTTCAATACATTTTCCAAACTATCAGGTGTATGTGCATAATCGACAATGACAGGGAAGTCTTGACCACCATCAACTGGCTCGAAGCGACCAGGAACTCCAGTTACATTTTCAAGTGAACGAATGATGGAATCGAGCGGTATATTCGATACATATGCAGCAGCAATCGAAGCGAGCGCGTTATATATATTGAAAGTTCCCATTAATTTTAGCTGAACCTTTTGTACCCCTTCTGGAGAGGTGAGCGTAAAGCTAGTGCCACTGTTCGTCAGTGTAATATCTGCTGCATGGAAGTCTGCTTGATTGTTGATTCCGTACGTCATCACGTGGGCGGCAGCATCCACTTTATAATGCTCCGAAGCTTGATCATCATTGTTTAAAATTGCAAATTTTGGATTGTTTGCCTCATACGTATTTCCTTGCCGTGAAAATAACAATCCTTTTGCTCGCCTATATTCATCCATTGTTTGATGGTAATCTAAATGATCTTGCGATAAGTTCGTAAAGACAGCGACATCATACTCACAGCCATTTACTCTTCCTTGTACTAAGGCATGTGATGATACTTCCATAATCGCAGTATTTACGTTTTCTCGGACCATTTCTTGAAAAATCGATTGTAAGACGATCCCGTCAGGCGTTGTATTTTTCGATTCAATCACTCGATCGCCAATCTTCATATTAATCGTACCAATTAACCCTGTTGTTCGACCAGCATCACGAAAGATCGTCTCAAGCAAATGACTTGTCGTAGTCTTTCCATTCGTGCCTGTAATCCCAATTAGATGAAGTTGCTTTGTTGGATGTTCGTAAAACTGATTTGCTAATATCGGCAATATTCGTTTCGTATCATTCACTTGGATGACCGGAACAGATACATCAAGTGGCTTTTCAGCAACGATCGCTACCGCTCCGTTTTCTTCGGCGCCTTTTGCAAACTCATGGCCATCAACGACATGACCGTTTACACAAATAAATAAGCTACCAGGCTCCACTTTACGGTGGTCATTCGTTATTGAAATAATGTCCGGATTTTCATCAGGCAGATGAATGAACGGAACAGATTGTAAGATTGTATGTAATTTCATTTTGTCATCCTTTCTTTCATAAGGAGAAGTACCATTATTTCCTTGATTAAAATGTTTCGAGCAGGCATCCTTATCTATTCTACAAAATAATTGCCGATGATGCTATCATGCAGGAGATTTTTTTTCATCTAATCCTGACAAATGGCGGCCATGAAAAAATTCATGCCGCCACGTGGAAATTATTTCATATAAATTCGGATCACAGAGCCCGCTTCGACTTTCACACCGGCTTCTGGGATTTGATGGCCGACTACCTTGCCTTCGCCACTTGTTTCAAGACGAAGATTATATATTTCCTGTTCCATAATATCCATTTTCGTCATCCCTTGTAAATCAGGTACTTCAATCATAACCGGATCATCCCATTTCTTCTTTTTTTCAATTTGATCCGCCCTTGGCTCCACATCCATCGCTCTAAGCGCATCACCGATCATATTCCCTACAATCGGGGCCGCAACAGTCCCACCAAATTGTACTGTTCCTTTCGGGTTATCAACCGCCACATAAATAATGATTTGTGGATCATCAGCTGGGGCGAATCCGATGAATGAAACAATATGATTGTTCTCTAAATAACGACCATCTTGTGCCTTTTGCGCCGTCCCTGTCTTGCCGCCGACACGATACGAATCGACGAATGCATTCCCACCAGTCCCTTGCGCAACAACGCTTTCAAGGGCATATCGCACTTCCTTCGATGTTGCTTCAGAGATCACATTCCGTTTCGCAACAGGGGTCTTTCTCATAACAACTTCTCCTGTAATCGGATCGATTAATTCTTTTGCAACATATGGTTGATATAACGTCCCGCCATTTACTGCTGCTGCAACAGCTGCCACCTGCTGTATCGGTGTAACCGATACACCTTGACCAAAGGCGGTCGTTGCTTGCTCAACAGGGCCAACTTGATCCATCTTAAATAAAATCCCTGTCCCTTCTCCCGCTAAATCAATCCCGGTTTTTTGCCCAAATCCAAAATCTCTAATATACTGAAATAACTTTTCTTTCCCTAATCGTTGCCCAAGTTCTACAAAGCCCGGGTTACAAGAGTTCTCAACAACTTCTAAAAATGATTGGCTCCCATGACCGCCCCGCTTCCAGCATTTTAATGTTGCACCGCCTACTTTTACAAAGCCGGGGTCATGAAAATGATCGTGCTCTAAGTTTACTTTCCCTTCTTCTAAGGCTGCTGCAAGTGTAATAATTTTAAAGGTTGAACCTGGTTCATATGTGCTCCAAATAGGTAAATTACGATTATACACTTCTTGTGGCACATCTCTAAATTGTGACGGATGAAAGGATGGACGGCTTGACATACCTAATATTTCACCATTGTTCGGATTCATTGCAATCGCTATGATTCCATCTGGATTATACTGTGCTTCGGCGTTATCTAATTCCCTTTCAATGATTGACTGAATTTTTGTATCAATCGTTAATTTTAACTCGTACCCATCAATTGGCGCTTCGTAATCATCGGACATATTTGGCATTCTTTTTCCTTTTGCATCTGAGAAAAATTGCACGGATCCACTTTTTCCTTTTAATTCCTCATCATAAAAAAGTTCCAATCCCATTAACCCTTGGTTATCAATCCCGGTAAAACCGAGTACATGTGATAAATATTCCCCAAAAGGATAATGGCGCTTCGAATCCTCAGCGATATAAACTCCTTTTATTTTTTTGGCATGAACTTCTCGCGCCTTTTCAAATGATATTTTTCTTCCAGCAGATAATCTTACGTTAACCTCATTCTTTGTCAGCTCTTTATATAATGTTTCCTTTGATGTGTTAAGTATCGCCGCGAGTTTTTCAGCCGCATCAGCTGCGTCTTCGATTTGCCGTGGCACAACATAGATTGTCGGAGCACTCTCATTAGTCGCAATTGGAACGCCATTTCGATCAACGATTTGCCCTCGCTCTGGTTCAAATTTAATTTCTCGGCTCCAAGAATCACGAGCCCGATCCGTTAGTACATCTCCCATCGCAAACTGCACGTAACCGAGTCGAATCGAAATAATGAGAAAGATAATTAATCCTCCGGCTAATATATACATCAATCTTTTCTTAACTGTTACTGCGGAAACGCGCTTCACAAAAGAACCCCCTTTTTTTCGGCTCGTTCCACTATATGTCCTGTCCACCCTTATTTAGAACGGTTCGGTCATAAGAAAAGCGCAATAATGTTCGCTTTATTACGAAGTCTTCATTGGACGCAGCCGCTTCTCATTACCTGAAGGTATATCTAATCTTTGTTAAACTTCTTTCTGTTACTTTATAGAAAGTTTCTATGATAGTTTCATCGCGGCAAGCTGTCTATTCTCTATCATTCGCGGAGTGTTGAGAATAGTTAATGATGCAGGTATATTTGGAAGTTCGTCGAAATGAAAATATAGAAGACGCTAATCAAACGGGCATTGTTGAAGGAGAGAATAATAATGCTTAAAGACTTTAAGAACAAACGATATTGGATTTTAATGCCACCCTTTTTAATTATCGGACTATTATTAATTACCCTTCTTTCGGGTAATTATAAATATTTATCATTCTTAACAATTATTGTGTTTTGGATTATCTATCATAGCTGGAATGATCAGGCGGAAAAACATAAGAAAAGAGAATAATTTATTTACAGATTTTTAATAATCACTTATTAAACAGATGGGGGATAAAGAATCTTGATCAATTTAATCATAAGTAATGATAAATCACTTCTGGACTTAGATAAAATTTACGATTTCATGCAACAAAGCTATTGGGCAAATAAAAGATCAAAGGAAAAGATAAAGAAATCAATTGAGCATTCTTTATGTTATGGGGTTTACGATGGTGAAAAACAAATAGGTTTTGCCCGGATAATTACGGATTGGACAACGATGTACTGGCTATGTGATGTGTTCATTGATGAAGATTATAGAAGTCTAGGGATAGGTAAGAGGTTAATTGAAGAAATAACAACATCCGGAGATTTAAAGAATCTATTTGGGTTTTTAGGAACAAAAGATGCACATACATTTTATAAACAATATGATTTTGTTAGAGAACTAGAAAAAACAATGATTCGAACACCTGACTTTTTGCGAAAGTAGTAACGATTTTCAGCCAATAAAAATAGCAACTGAGAAGTCAGTTGCTATTTTTATTGAGCATTTTTCCCGCGCAAACCTAATCACTTGGGGTTTCATCATCATCCATCTTACTGCCGGTTTCTTCCCGTTCAAGTGCTTCCTTCGGCGTTTCAAATGTAACGACGAGCACATCACCTTCTGCAAGTATCCGATCGGGCTGTAAATTTTGGTTGGCTACATAGCCTTCACCAGTCATATTTACTTCGATGCCAAGCAATCGGGAAGCTTTCAGCACATCACGTTTCGACCAACCGATCATATTTGGGATTGTCCGATCACCGTCCGTTTGGACGATCACTTTTTCTCCTTCAATGACCGCACTTCCCTTTTGAGGAGACTGGCCAATGATTTTTTCACCATTTCCGATTATAATCGGAACGAGTCCGTTCTCTTCCAATAACTGGTTCACTTCTTGTAAACTCATATCCGTCAAATCTGGCAATGATAGAATGTTCGCATTTGGAATATCTTCCGGTTCGATATTTAAATATTTTAAACTGTTTTCCATTACGGTGTTAAAAATTATTGAAACCGGGTCGCTCCCATGATCACCTTCTTCAAGCTTTGGACGATCGACAACGACATACATAATTAATTCAGGATCATCCGCCGGGGCAGCCCCCAAAAATGAATAGAGGTAATTCCCCTCAATATATCCTCGATCAGATATTTGGGCTGTTCCCGTCTTACCAGCTACTTTATAGCCTTCAAGCTGATAGCTCTTTCCTGTTCCATTCTCAGATGTGATGACCGTTTCTAAAATCGACATCACTTCTTTTGCTGTTTTCTTACTAATCGGTTCGCCAACCATTTCCGGTTCAAACGTTTCAACAGTATCATCATTCGGATCAACAATTTTCTCAACGACGTACGGCTTCATCATTTTCCCGTCATTCGCAATCGCGGTCATCGCCTGAATCATTTGCATCGCTGTAACAGTCGTTCCTTGGCCATACACACTCGTTACTTTTTCGATCGGCCAATCGTATAAAATTTTTCCTGGCACTTCATTTGGCAAGTCAATACCAGTTTTCACCCCAAATTTAAATTTACCCATATACTCGCGCCATGTTTCTGTCCCCATTTTCTCGAGTAAGTAGGCGAAAGCGACGTTAGAAGATCGCTGCACACCTTCTAAATAAGTAATTTCCCCCCAGCCATTTCTATTATGATCGCGAATCGGACCGCTTTTCTGATCGACCAAATAGCTGCCTGACTTGAACTTATCATTTGGATTAAATTTGTTCTCTTCGATCGCTGTCGCTAATGAAAATATTTTCATCGTTGACCCAGGTTCAAATGATGTTTCAACGAGCTCATTATGCCATGATTGGTCAATTCCTTCGCGCGTATCAGGATGAAATGTCGGGCGTTGCGCCATAGCGAGGATTTTTCCTGTTTTCGCCTCTGCAACAATCGCCATAACCCGTTCTGGTGTATAGCGTTCACTTACTTGACTCATCATATCTTCAAGAAAGGTTTGGATTTTCTTATCAATCGTTAAATAAATATCATGACCATGCTTAGGCTCAACAACTTGTTTCGATGAATTTGGCAAAATGTAATTCCAAATATCTCCTTCATATTGAATCGAGCCATCTTCTCCTTTTAGCATTGTATCGTAACTTTTTTCCAAACCCATTTTCCCGATAATCTCTGATGGCTTTCCTTCCTCTTGTTCCTTTTGGGCATAACCAATCAAATGGGAAGCAAATATTCCATTCGGATAATATCGCTTCGAGTCCTTCATAAAAGAGATCCCTGGCAATTTTAACTGTTCAATCGCTTTTTTCAAATTATGCGACAAATCTCTCCCAGCTTTTCCGAACTCTACTTGTTTACGCTCTGGTTTCGTAAGCCTTTGATAAATCTCTTGCTCACTCATGTCAATATGCTTTGCAAGTTCCACAGCAGTATATTGAGGATCGACAACATGTCTTGGATGTTCCGGATCTGTTGTCAAATTCTCATCCAAAATGGCAACTAACGTATAAGAAGAGGAATCTTCGGCAATTGGCTCTTTATTATGATCATAGATCGTTCCCCGTTTTGCCTTAATCGTTTCTGTTTGTAAATATAATTGTGCCGCCTTTGCTGACAACACCGTCCCTTTTACTTCTCCAGAATATTGAATCGATATAAAGCGAACGACTAAAATAAAAAAGAGCAGACCAAAGAAAATAAATAAGATCGCTGCTCCAATATTTCTATTTTTTTTATTTACATTCATTTTTGCCCAACAACCTTAACATTATCTTTGTCTAAATTCAATCCACGATTTTTTGCTTTTTCCAACACACGGTCAGGCTTACTTAATTCGCTAATTTGAATTTCCAAATCATCGTTTAATTTTTTCTGCTCATGCATCGTCGATTTTACGTCTTCGATTTCTTTATTCACTTCATAAATGGCTGCTTGTGCCGACACGATCTTTACAGCCATAAAAACAATAAATGCAACGAACATAGCAGCTAAAATCTTTTCTCCAGGGGTAATTTTCGTATGTCTTTGAACCTTTTTGACCTTGACCGTCGCCTGCTTCACTTGTTCATCAAATTGATGTTGGTGTTTTCGTGCTAAATTACCCATTCTCCTTCCCCCATTTTCCTTTATATTTTTTCTATAATTCTTAATTTCGCTGATCGTGCTCGATTATTTTGTTCCAACTCTTCATCAGATGGAATAATCGGCTTACGGTTAATTAATTTAACAGTTGGTTCATACCCGGCTGGAATGGCTGGCATCCCAGGTGGAAGCACTGGTCCTTCACTCGCTTCCTTAAAAACAGTTTTACAAATGCGATCTTCAAGCGAATGGAATGTGATAACACTAACCCTTCCACCTTGATTAAGTAAATCGATCGCTTGGTGCAATGAACTTTCGAAAACCGCCAACTCATCATTCACAGCAATGCGAATCGCCTGAAATACCCGCTTGGCTGGATGACCGCCTTTTCTTCTTGCGGGGGCGGGAATGCCTGCTTTAATTAATTCCACTAATTCCCCAGTCGTTTTAATCGGCTCTTTCATCCGAGCTGCTTCAATTTTCCGAGCGATTTGCTTCGAAAATCGCTCTTCTCCATATTGGAAAAAGATGCGAACAAGGTCTTCATACGGCCAATTATTAACAACTTCATATGCGCTTAACTCACCTTGTGTGTCCATTCTCATGTCAAGTGGGGCATCGTGGTGGTAGCTAAACCCTCTTTCAGGTGTATCTAATTGTGGAGATGATACGCCTAGATCATATAAAACACCATCAACCTTATGTATATTCAAGCTGTTCAAGCGTTCTTGAAGGTATTTAAAATTGCTTTTTACTAATATAAGCTTTTCCCCATATTGCTTTAAGTTCTCTTTCGCGTTTTCAAGGGCGATATCATCCTGATCAAAAGCAATCAGTTTCCCATTTTCTGATAATTGCTCAAGAATTTTTTGTGAATGTCCGCCACCACCTAATGTGCAATCAACATACACTCCATCTGGGCGGATATTTAAACCGTCTACGGTTTCGTCTAATAAGACCGTTGTATGATTAAACAATGACGCTCACCTTTCTACTTATCGACGTACATTAAACTTAAATATCAAAATCGATCATATTCTCTGCAATATCTGCAAAAGATTCTTCAGATTCTGTTATATAGCCTTCCCATAACTCTTTGTCCCAAATCTCAAATCGACCAGAAACACCTAAAATAACACATTCCTTTGTCAAATTCGCATATCCGAGCAAAGATGAAGGTAAATTTATTCTTCCCTGTTTGTCTAATTCACATTCTGTTGCTCCAGAAAAGAAAAAACGTGTAAATGCTCGTGCATCTTTCTTCGTCAACGGCAGGGCTTTTAATTTTTCTTCCAATATTCTCCATTCCTCAAGTGGATAGCCAAATAAGCATTGATCAAGTCCGCGAGTAACAACAAATGTTTCACCGAGAAGTTCACGAAACTTCGACGGAATGATCAATCGGCCTTTTACATCTATGTTATGTCGGTATTCACCCATAAACATAAGACATGCCCCACTTTCTATATTAAATGTACCACATCCCCCCACTTCACACCACCCATTTTTCAAAAAAAATAGCTTCCACATGGGAAGCTATAAAAACGAGTTCAAAAGGTAGGTAAAAAGGACTAAATTCTACTATGTCATTCTTACTAAACCTTTTGAATTCTCATGAAAAATTATATTTTAATTACTTTATGTGTACCATCAAAGTGGTAATCAAGTGCCATTATATCTGAGATAAAACTCGGTCCTCTTTCATTAAGAAAATAAAAAATATTCCACATCCGTTCTTGGAAGCTTCCTTCTGGACGAAGAAAACGTTCAAGGCGATCAAATTTATTAATGATTGTTTCATGCTTTTTATAAATCGATTGATCTACTTTTTGAGCTAAATAATCGAATTGTTTTTGATGATAATGCAGGTTTTTCTCAGCCAATGGTATAAGGCTTTGATCGATCACCCGCAAGCGTTCAAAAACGTTCTTATATTGTATCGTTAAATCGTCTAAAGCAGCTTCTAATATGTTATTTAGTTCCCCATCGACTGTTGATTGCATAAACCCATCTCTACTATGCTGTAACCCTGCCTCAATAATCTTGGCAAGATCGAGCTGCAATTCATGCGCATCTCGCTCATGAACCGATTCAACAAACGTCATATTAAGCCGCGGAATAATCGGCGGCATCTTCATGTTCAATTGTTCAAAAGCTTGTTTTAACTCACCCCAATAAGCAATTTCACCTGGCCCAGCAATAAAAGCTAATGACGGAAAAATCCATTCCTGCATGAGTGGTCTTGTGACAACATTATTGCTAAAACGTTCGGGGTATTGCTCAAGCAAATCAAAGAGTTCTTCCTTCGTGAATATGATATCGGCTTTTTTAGACGTAAATCTATTTTGCGTTTCATCGAAATCAAGAAGAATGCGCTCATTTTCAAAATAGTAGAAAATATTCGCTGAATCATTGTTCAACTCAATCATCTGCTTAAAGCCCTTCGCTTGAATAAGCGCTTGTTGAACTAAAACTGCTTTAGTTACATCTGCGCCATGATCAATTAAACGCGAGAAATAAGGTCTTTCTATTTTCCTAAGCTTGGCGTCAGCTGCGTCGATGATAAGCAATCCGTAATCTTTAAATAAGGATGTTACGAGATATGCGAAAAATTGTGTAAACGTATGAAATGTATGAATCGCTTCTTGCAACAAGGTTAGAAGCTCCTTCGTATACTTTCGCTCACCAAAATGCTCAAATACATCGTTTACCCATTTTTCTAATTGCTGTTTATTATAATCAATATGCGAAACCATCCGCTTTTCATCAAGAAGACCCGGATAGCTAATCTTCTTCATCCGCTCCCTCGTCTCCGTATATACATGATTGATTTCTAGAAAATCATGATCTTCTCCAGCAATCCAAAAAACAGGAACAACCGGCTTACCAAGCTGTTTTTCTTGTTGCTCCGCCAATTTAATAATCGAAATGATTTTATGGATCGTATAAAGTGGCCCTGTTAATAACCCTGCTTGTTGACCACCAATCACTACTACGGAGGAAGGGTCACGAAGCTTATTTATTGATTCTGTTATTTTTTCAGAGGTCGGATAGTCTTTCATATAATCTTCAATACAATCTGCCACAACTTCTCGATCGTACGTTTGTTTCATTACTTCTTTATATCGCTTTTCATAAACCGACTGGTTGGTTATATCGTAATGAAAAAAACTTTTTACAGGATCTTTTTGTTCTATATAGAGTGAAGCAAATTGATTCAACGCTGGAATGACGATGCTTTCCAATTTCATAAACTAAGCATCCTTTCTATACTTTCATGCTTTTTCTTCGTTGAGTATAGCAAACTCATAGATAAATTGATATTAACTTGCTCTTAGAACAGTGTAACGGCTTCTACTGCGCGATAGGCAATTCCATACATCATTAAGATGATATAAGCAAAAGAAAATAATAAAAAACTTAATCGCCAATAGCCGATCACGATTTTCGAATATATTATTTCTTCCCGATAACGCCAATACACGATCGTAAAAACAACTGCAGTAATGAGCATTACGAGAAAAATCAGCCACAATAATGAACGCGACCAAATAGCTGTCATTAAGAAATGAACAGACATAATTAAAAAAGGTGTCGTAATATTGATCGCAATGTTTCTTGCTTTACGGCCGTTTCTCAACCACCGTTTCATAATAATAAAAATGATTACGTATAAAAATAAAGGCATAATAATCATCATCGCAATAAAATAATTTAAAACCGCCCCCATTACTCCCTTAATCCCCTTTCAAATTCCATCCCTTTAATTGATTCATATAAAAACGAAACATTTGGTAATTTCCGTCCCATCTCTGCCCCTCTTTTTAATACGTAGCCTAAGATGGCGTCTATCTCCGTTCGTCGTCCTTCTTCTATATCTTTGAACATTGATGATTGATTATCGCTTGTCGATCGGCAAATTCTTTCTACCTCTTTGATCGTCATGTTTTCCTTGATTTTCGGAAAACACGGAATGATTTCCTCATATAATATATGTAATAACGCTAAATAGGATGGATTGGTAAGTAACTTTCCGTTCTTTACCTGGAATAGCGCTGTAAGTGGATTAATGATTGCATTGACAATTAGTTTTTGCTCTAGTATGGCTTCGTAATCTTGGTGGAGCTTAATTGGAAATGAATCACTTTGCATCCTTGATAGAGCGAGTATCCGTTCATCCCCGCGAAAATAAGCAATGTTCGTTTTCCCGATCCCACTATGGTATACAGAATGGTCATCTATTTTTAATGCACCATGCTCAACTGTACCAACAAGAATCGCTTGATTGTTTAATGTACACAAATATGTAAGATGGCCCATTCCATTTTGAATGAACAAGAGCGGAATATGGATAGGCAACGTTCTCAAGATCGGCAGGATCCCTTCCAAATCATATTGTTTCACTGCAATGATGATAAGCTCCTGTTCGCTCAGTGTTTGCCAATTTGCTCGTGCCTTCACAGGTGTAATCAATGACTCTTGAGCAGTTTTTACATGAACCCCATGTAATTCAAGTTGCTTAGACTGCTCCATTCGCCGAGAAAAGAGCGTCACATCATACTCCTGCCCTATATACCCAGCAAATAACAGACCAAGCGCCCCCCCTCCAATAATCCCAATTTTCATGATTCTCGTCCCCTAATTTTTCATATAGTTCTATTGTACCAAATTTCATTTAAGAAACAGCAGTAAAAACTCCTCTGTTTCTTAAGAGGAGTTAGACAGGATAAACCGGATGTTTTCTTGCAATTAGATCGATTGCTTTCGTCTCATAATAATGAAATCTTGTGACGAGGGTTTGTCGCAATTCATTTGGCGATACGATGTCGTCGATAATTAATTCAGAGGCTAATTGATAGATATCGATATGTTCTTTATACTCCTGTTGCTTCGCTTGAATGAAGGCTGCTCGCTCCATTTTATCTTCTATCTCAGCTATTTTATTTGAGTAAACGGCATTGACTGCTGCTTCCGGACCCATAACGGCAATTTGTGCGGTTGGTAAAGCTAGGCAACAATCGGGTTCAAAAGCGGGACCTGCCATCGCATAGAGCCCTGCCCCATACGCTTTTCTAATAATGACTGAAATTTTCGGAACCGTTGCTGAACTCATCGCAGCAATGAATTTTGCACCATGGCGAATGATACCAGCCCTCTCTACCTTTGTTCCAATCATAAATCCCGGCACATCTGCCAAAAAGAGCAAAGGAATATGAAATGCATCGCATAGTTGAATAAATTTTGCTCCTTTATCAGCTGAATCGACGAAGAGTACTCCACCCTTAACTTTTGGTTGGTTAGCAATGATGCCAACGACCTTTCCATCGATCCGACCTAAACCCGTAATGAGCTCCGCGGCAAATAATTTCTTAATTTCAAAAAACGTGCCTTCATCTATAAGTGCTTCAATCGCTTCATACATATCAAATGGGCTATTTTGATTTTTCGGAACAATCTCTTCAAGTGTTTTTAGCGATTTTTCCTGTTTTGACTCAGCTATCGGTGGCTTCATCTGGTAATTGGCGGGAAAATAAGATACATATCGTTTCGCTTTTTCAATGGCCTCTTCTTCCGATCGTGCTAAAAGATCCCCACAGCCACTTACTGTACAATGCATCCTCGCACCACCCATTTCCTCTAATGTCACCTTTTCGCCAATCACTTTCTCAGCCATTCTCGGTGATCCTAAATACATCGAGGCATTATTCTCGACCATTATAACGATATCACAAAAGGCAGGAATATAAGCTCCACCTGCTGCCGACGGACCAAATAAAATGCAGATTTGCGGAATGACACCGGATAATTTTACTTGATTATGAAAAATCCTCCCAGCTCCACGGCGATTAGGAAACATTTCCAATTGATCGGTAATCCTCGCTCCAGCCGAATCGACTAAATAAAGAATAGGTACTTTGAGCTTTTCTGCGGTCTCCTGAATTCGAATGATTTTCTCAACCGTTCGGGCTCCCCATGAGCCTGCTTTAACAGTAGAATCATTCGCCATCACACACACAGTTTGACCATTGATTTTCCCAATTGCGGTAACAACGCCGTCCGCCGGAAGAACCGAAGCTGAATAATTGGCAAATACCCCATCTTCCTCATACAGGCCTTGATCAAATAAAAGTGAGAGCCGATTGCGGACAAATAATTTCTTTTGCTTTTCCATTTGCTCGTGATATTTTCGTTTTCCGCCAGCCTTTATTTGTTCACGACGTTCATTTAACGTATTTACATGTTGATTCATCCTCAACACCTCGCCCGTTCACTTATTTCAATATGAATAATACATCTCCTTCATTGACAAAATTTCCGTCCGCAACTTTTACTTCTGCAATCGTTCCTGCATGTTGTGCTTCGATCGGGATTTCCATTTTCATCGATTCAAGTATAACAACGGTTTTCCCTACTTCTACTTGGTCCCCTTTATCCATTAACACATCTAAAATTGTACCAGCCATCGTTGCGACTATTTCCGTCATCCATCCTTCCTCCTTTGTAAAATATTTGTCGTATACTCACCTGACTGAAAAGCTTTATTTTGTAAAATATTATTTAAATAAGGGATATTCGTTTTAATTCCATCTATAATGATCTGTCCAATCCATCGCTTCGCATTCAATAAGCATTCCTCTCGCGTCACACCATGAACAATCCATTTAGCAATGAGTGGATCATAATACGGGCTTACAATAGTTCCTTCCGCATACCCTGCATCCACTCTCCCCCCATCTGGCCAAACGAGCTTGGTGATTTTACCTGGTGAGGGGAAATAGGTTGCTGGGTCTTCCGCATAGATTCGAAATTCAATCGCATGACCGTTTTTCCGCAAATCCGTTTGTTTAAATGGAAGCTTTTCTCCGTTCGCTACTTTGATTTGCCATTCAACAAGATCAATCCCTGTGATCACCTCTGTAACTGGGTGCTCCACTTGTAGTCTTGTATTCATTTCTAAGAAGTAAAATTGTTCATCTGGTCCAACGATAAATTCGACAGTTCCAGCGTTATCATATTGCGTCGCCTTTGCTGCCTCCATTGCCATTTTGTATAAGGCAACCTTTGTTTCATCGGATAGAAACGGGGATGGTGATTCCTCGATCACCTTTTGATTGCGCCTCTGTACAGAACAATTTCTTTCAAATAATTGGACGATATTGCCTAACTTATCACCAAAAATTTGCACCTCAATATGGCGGGCATGATCTATGCATTTCTCAATAAAAATAGCGTCATCTCCGAAATAGCTCTTTGCTCGCTTTTTGATCGATTCATAACAGGAGATCAGTTCCTTCTCATCATTGCAACGCTGCATCCCAATTCCCCCACCGCCGCTACTTGCCTTTAGCATTAATGGGTAGCCAATTTGCTTAGCAGCAAGCTTTGCGTCCTCCACTGTTGGCAAATGTTCATTTATTCCTGGGACAACTGGAACCCCGGCACGGATCATCGCTCTTCTGGATGCGATTTTATCCCCCATTAAAGCGATAATCTCATGTGAAGGACCAATGAAACAGATCCCAGCCTCGGTCACCTTTCTAGCAAACTCACTGTCCTCAGATAAAAGTCCATAGCCTGGATGAATTGCATCAGCACCTAGTCGAAGCGCTGTTTCTATAATGTAATCTCCCTGTAAATACGATTTACTTACCTGTGCTTCTCCAATTCCTACTGAAACATCAGCTTCTTGAACGAACGGCATCTCATTATCCGCGTCTGAATAAATGGCGATTGTTTTGATCTTCATCCGTTTGCATGTTTTTATAATCCGGGAAGCGATTTCACCACGATTAGCAATTAAAATCTTTTTCATACGAAAACTCCCTTCATGCATTACTAATTTCGACAAAGTTGCTCATATCCCTCTTCCTAATGGGAGCGCTCTCTAAATTATATCTGAATTATTTTTAAGTTTGTTATATAATAAAAATATTCATTTATTATTTTTCATTTCATTAGGAGGGGGATTTCGGTATGCCTGTTCGTGTAGAAAAGCTTAAAATTAATTATAAAACGTTGGAAGAATTTAAAAAGTTTAAAGAGTATGGCGCTCAAGAATTATCCATGCTTGAAGATTTGCAAGCAAATATGATTGAAGATGATTCTCACTCACCTTTTTATGGCATCTATTTCGGAGATAAACTCGTTGCCAGAATGAGTTTGTACCGCCGGGATGCAAAATTCGATCAATACTTCGATCCACCACAAACGTATATGGAATTATGGAAATTAGAGGTACTGCCTGGATACCAGCATAAAAACTTTGGAAAATCACTCGTTGATTATGCGAAAAGCTTTAATATACCGATTAAAACAAACCCACGAATGAATTCTAAAGCATTCTTTGAAAAATTAGGCTTCAAACCAGTGACATATGAAATGGAACGTGATCGAGGTGAAAATCCGCTCGTATGGTATCCCGACGGTGTTTCCGAACAAAAACACTCCAAGAAAAAAAGTTGAAACCATTCTGTATCTCGTTCGTATATTAAGTTGATACAGATATAAGGAGGGTTTTCTTTGAAAAGAACCGGAGAAATGACATTAGGAATTATCGGGATCGTCTTAAGTTTCTTCATGGCGATTTTCGGTGTTGCTTTAAAATGGGCAAGTGATTCAGAAGAAATAAAATCTGTTTTTCTTGAAGCAACTGAAAATGATCCAGCATTGAATCCTAGCGATGCCGAACTTGTTTTTTCAACATTAGCTGGAGCGGGGACTTCCATGCTAATCGCTGCGATTATCGGAATTGTAATTGGAATTATCGCCGCCATTTTCACTAAAGGAAATAAAAAGCCAAAATTAGCAGGAATTTTATTTATCGTTAGTGCTGTACTCATAACAATTATTTCATTCCTAACAGGCTTCTTGCCAGCTCTGCTTTACTTAATCGCTGGAATTATGTGCCTAGTACGAAAGCCAAAAACAGTTGAGACTTACTAATCGGTAGAAAAATCCGGTTCATAATCGAACCGGATTTTTTTATTTTCCAACCTATTTCCTGATTCATTCCCGCGTTTCACCTTCTATTGCTTGCCAGTCAATACTTCACTTTTCGTTGTTCTTTCCCTCGCGTTATTTAATATATCTAGCAACGTATAATATTCTGATTGTAATTTTGAAAAATCATGTTGAATCCGTTCAATCTCGTTTATTTTTTCTGCTTTCTTACTTTTTAAAAGCATGATTTCGCGCTGTAAATATTGATTTTCCATCTTCAGTTTCTCAAATGCAGTAAAGGTCTTTTCAAGCTTTTCCATGAATGTGGCTGCTTCTGCCTGATTTAATATTTCTAACTCTGTTTGTTCAGCACTTGTCTCTGTATGCACAGATTGAAGTTGTTTTCTTTCTTTTTTTGCAAAGTCGATCCCTTTTTTATATTGTTTACGAACATAGGCATTCCATCGAAACCCACAAGCTGCTGCTGTTCTTTTCAACTTTGTTCCGGCTTCTTCAAATGCTTTTAATTGGGTACTGCCAGTTCTAATATGGGTAAGAACTGTTTCAGCAAGTATCATATCCTCATCCTTCGTCCATGCATCTTGTCTAATAACCGTCAATTCGCATCACTCCTATTTTTTGATATATGTATATGTATCAAATAGGAAAGGTAGACTTATGACATTTCTATTAATCGTTTAAAAAATCAATGAATAAAAAAAAGCGTGAAGAGTCAATGTCTCTACACGCTTTTTTATTAGTTGTTTACAACTTCTTTTCCTTTATATGTTCCACACTCTTTGCACACGCGGTGAGCAAGTTTCATTTCACCACAGTTTGGGCAAGCAACCATTCCAGGTACTTGTAACTTGAAATGTGTGCGGCGTTGTCTTTTTGCAGTTTTAGAAGTTCTTCTTTTAGGTACAGCCATTCTTCCCACCTCCTTAAAAAGATTTGCCATCGTACAATAGCATTATTCATTATTTTCGTTTAACAATTTAGCTAGATCTGCAAGGCGCGGATCTATTTTTTTCTTCGCAAGTTCTTGTTTATTAAGAAACTGTTCTTCGGTCATAACTTCCCAGCCATTTCCAACTTGCGTTGCGCCATTTATCTCCTCTTCACTAAAGACTTGTAAAGGTACCTCTAGAAGAAGGAGCTCTTCAATGACCGGTATTAAATTAATATTTCCTCCATCAGCTTCGTGAACAATCTCCATTTCTCCAAGCTCATAATCGAGTGGCTGTAATAAAAACGTCTCAATTGAATGGACATCAATTGGAACTTTCACATCCTCAAGCGTCCGAGAACAAGGAAGAGTGTAGGTACCAGTTACATGAAGATGGAAGCTAACTTTTTTAGAATCTACATTTGCTTTACCAGTTACATGTACAGGTGTTAAATCTCTAATCTCTGGATTTCTTTGCTTTAAGTCATCTGTTATGTCAATGACTTCATCAAATTCAAATTCACGACCGCGGAAATTTTGCAGTTGAACGACTGACCATTTCAATGTTATCACCTCTAGGCAACAAAAGTAATTATAGCTTTCGATAATACGTTTGTCAATATTTTATCTTTACAGTTTTTCTTTATTTCTAGCATTCATTCCTAGAAATAATTCAATCATTTATATTCATTTTATCTATTTGTTTCTATTTTGCAAACTGTATAAGGTCGTTTGTCCACACTTCATATTGTTCACTCACATACAATAACCCGAAGCTTAAATGCGGGGGTGAAATAAATGAGCGAAGAACGGAATTACCCTTATCACGGATACGGAGCTTACCATCCTTATCCGATGTATACAACTTATCCTGTCGGACATGTTCATGGGGGATATCATCATGGACATCATGGGCACCATCACGGACATCACCATGGAAGCCATCACGGTGGACACCATCACGGCGGGGGACATCATGGGCATCACGGCCAGCATAGTGGACATCATGGAAGCAATATGAATTATGGACATCGTTAGTCCACATTCGATATGATAGGGAGGTTAGTACCTCTCTATTTTTATTGCAAAATAACGCTTTTGGAGGATGATTATGAAAAGTGCGGGACTAATTGTCGAGTATAATCCATTTCATAATGGGCATTTGTATCATTTACAAAAAACAAAGCAATTAACAAATGCTGATGTAACCGTAGCGGTGATGAGCGGAAACTTTTTACAAAGAGGAGAGCCTGCACTTGTCTCAAAATGGGCTCGTACAAAGATGGCATTAGCTGCGGGGGTAGATATTATCATTGAGCTTCCATACGGATTTGCTGTACAGCAAGCGACCATTTTTGCAAGAGGTGCTGTATATCTTTTAAATGCTTTGCGATGCGACCATATTTGCTTCGGAAGTGAACGTGGTGAAATACAACCTTTTATACATACGATCGCTTTTTTAGAAAAGAATAAAACAGATTACGAAGCGGCTGTAAGCTTTCATTTAAAAAAAGGAATGAGCTATCCGAATGCATTAGCAGCCGCATTTGCGAGCTTGAATCCACCAGATCATATTATTGACTTGTCAAAACCAAATAATATACTAGGCTATCATTACATGTTAGCCGCTAAACAATTGCAAACATCGATCACATTTGACACCGTCGGTCGAAAACATGCGAATTATCACGATCAAGAGGCTATAAATGATTCCATTGCTAGTGCAACAGCTATTCGCAAACTTTTACAGGAACATAAAAGTATAGGGGAGATTGAAAATTATATTCCGAAGGAAACAGTAGCAGAGCTCAAAAACTATTCCGATACATTTGGCCAGTTTCATCAATGGGAAAATTATTGGTCTTATCTTCAATATCGCTTACTGACGATGGATGTCGATGAACTTCGAAACATCCATGAAATGGAGGAAGGGATTGAACATCGCTTGAAAAGAGCTGCAAAGCAAGCCGATCATTTTGCAGGTTTTATGGAGTTGGTGAAAACAAAAAGATATACGTGGACAAGATTGCAACGCCTTTGTACACATGTATTAACAAACACGACGAAAACAGCGATAAATAATGCGGGAACCTATCCTGCCTATGCTCGATTACTTGGTATGAGCACAACCGGGAGACAATATTTAAACGTTATAAAAAAAGAGCTTCCGATCCCTCTTATTGCAAAGGCATCTTCTTTCCAATCAGAGTCAATTCAACTCGATTTTCAGGCAGCTCACGTCTACGCACTCGGTTTGAATGAGCCAGCACGCTCCAAACTGCTTTTACAGGAGTTTCAACAGCCGCCGATTATGTTTTCCTAATAGATGGACCCACCTTTGTTGATCATACATCAACAAAGTATTCATTTAGTTTACATAATAATTTTATAGACTACCTATTTTTATTAAATTGCTCGATTGCTTTTTGTATTTCCGGCAGTTTCCTTCTTGCATCCTCCTCACCCGCTTTAATAATTTCCTCGATATTTTTAAAAGCCCTTGCGCTATACATTTCGACAGCCGGATGAATCATTACATCTGACTCATATTCCCTCGCTATTCCAATTTCTAATTGTAATATATCAAGACTCTGCATAATCACATCATAAACCGTTAATATTTCCGCCTCTTTATTTACCGTAGCGACATCGCAGCCGATCACAATATCCGCCCCCATTTTTTTTACGGTTGATACTGGGACACGATCGACTACCCCCCCATCAACGAGCAAGCGGCCATTTAATTTTTCGGGAGAAAAAATTCCTGGTATCGATATACTAGCCCGAACAGATTCTGCAATCGGACCTTGAAAGAACTCTACCTTCTCCCCCGTTTGCAAGTCGGTTGCGATCACACAAACAGGGATGTTCAACTCTTCCAGCCGCTTATTATGGACAAAATAACGCACTAAATTTTTCACTTTCTTCCCTGCGATAAATCCCATTTTCGGAACGGTAAAATCTAAATAATATTTTTTGCGAAAGGCAACAGATAATTTGATTAACATCTCAATATTATGTCCAAAGGAATAAAAGCAAGCGATTAAGGCTCCCATGCTACTGCCAGCTAAATAATCAACAGGTATGTTGTTCTCTTCCAATACTTTCAATACTCCTAAATGCGCAAAGCCTCTAGCACCGCCAGAACCGAGTGCAAGCCCCACTTTTGGCATGTCCATAGAAAACCCCTCCCCACCATATTTTATGGTCTAAAAGTGGGACATATGAGTATATTGATTATGTGGGTGGTGGACAGGAGGCAATGAAATTGAATTTATCAAAATTTAAAACAGTCGTTCTCGCATTAGCGGTTTCAATCATGGCAATTTCAATGATCGTACTTCCCGAACAATCATTAGAAGCATCTGCTAGAGGGTTACATATGTGGTGGAAAAGCGTGTTTCCTGCCTTATTTCCCTTTTTCGTCATTTCAGAACTGCTCATTGGTTTTGGCGTAGTGAAGTTTATGGGGGTATTCCTTGAACCGCTGATGCGCCCTTTATTTAAAGTTCCCGGGGTAGGTGGTTTTGCATGGGCAATGGGGATGGCGTCTGGCTTTCCAGCTGGGGCAAAATTAACGACAAGGCTGCGGATGGAAGAGCAAATAACAAAAAAAGAGGCTGAACGACTCGTGTCTTTTACGAATTCCTCCAGCCCTTTATTTATTTTCGGGGCGGTTGCCGTTGGCTTTTTCGGTAATCCCCGCTTAGGTATGTTGCTTGCAGCTACACATTATTTAGGCAATTTTTTCGTTGGCATCATTATGCGTTTCTACGGAAAAGGCGAAACAACAGTAACGAAACGAAACAACTCGACAAGACCGCTTCCTTACCAAGCACTAACAGCACTTCATCGAACAAGATTAGCAAATAAAAAGCCACTTGGAAAACTTCTCGGCGATGCTGTAATCTCTTCGATTCATACATTGCTCATGATTGGCGGATTTATTATCTTATTTTCTGTCATCAATAAATTATTGTTCCACCTACAAGTGACACTCGTACTGTCTAAACTAATCAGCTATGTACTCCAACTCTTTCAACTGTCAGAAGGATTAAGCATTCCACTTATTGCCGGCTTATTTGAAATTACACTTGGAAGTAAGTTAGCAAGCGACGTTTTAGAAGTAAGTCTTATGCATAAAGTCATTATTACAAGTTTTATTCTCGGCTTTAGCGGTTTTAGTGTCCAAGCCCAAGTAGCGAGCATTCTTGCCGAGACGGATATTAGCTTTAAACCCTTTTTTATCGCCAGGATCTTCCACGGCTTTATTGCCGGCTTACTCACATATGTATTATGGAAACCGTTCTCCGACCGCTTTTATTTTGATGCAGAACCGTCCGCTGTGCCAACATTTTTACAAGATCATGACGCGTGGTGGGAAACGGCTCATCAATTTTTGATTGATTTTGGACCGCCATTTACACTCGCATGTTTATTTATTTATTTGCTTGTTTATATGAAGAGCGCAAAGAAAAATTAATCGTTGAATTTTCCCTTTAGCGCTTTTTCTACTTCTTTTGGGACAAGTTCACTAATATTTCCATCATACTTCGCTACTTCCTTTACAATACTAGAACTCAAAAAAGAATATTGATTATTCGTCATAATGAAAAAAGTTTCAATACTCTCATTGAGCACGCGGTTCATCGAGGTAATTTGCATTTCATATTCAAAATCGGAAACGGCACGCAAGCCTCTGATGATCGCATTCGCATTTACACTTTGGGCATAGTCGACGAGCAATCCATTGAAGGTATCCACTTTTACATTCGGTATATCCTTCGTTACTTCTTGGATTAAAGCGATCCTTTCCTCCATCGTAAAAAGTGGTTTCTTCGCCGAATTGCTTAGAACAACGACATAAATCTCGTCAAAAACTTTTGCACCTCGGCGAATAATATCTAAATGCCCGTATGTAATTGGATCAAAACTGCCTGGGCATACTGCAATTCTTGTCATTTTTGCTCCTCCTCATTCCAATTAAAAATCGTGAGCCCAATGTTGCCAAATTCACCTTTTTTTCCTTGCACAAGCTTTCCGACTGCATCCGGTAATTCTACATCAGGGGTATGCTCACAAATAATGATTCCCTCTGCTTTTAATAAATGATGTTCTTCGATCATTTGCAATAAAATAGCTAGCTTTTGCTTAAAATAAGGTGGATCTAAAAAAATATAGTCAAATTGCATGTCACGTTTTATAATCGCCTTTAATGCACGTTCCGCATCATTTCGAAAAACTTCACTTTGCTCCACTAGCTCACATGTTTGAAGATTTGCTTTAATTGTCTGGATTGCTT
Organism: Bacillus sp. FJAT-50079; assembly: GCF_018343515.1. Classification (GTDB taxonomy): domain Bacteria; phylum Bacillota; class Bacilli; order Bacillales; family Bacillaceae_C; genus Lederbergia. The sequence goes on from NZ_JAGYPD010000002.1 coordinate 554,457, forward strand.
TCATATCTCGGTCAACAAAAATGACTTTATCCAATCCTCGACTTAACGCCTCAATGCCCAGACCACCACTGCCAGCGAACAGATCTAATCCAAGACCGCCAGAAAAATACGGACCAATGACATTAAACATTGTTTCCTTCACTTTATCCGTCGTTGGACGCGTTTGATTGCCTGGCACTCCTTTTAATGTTCTTCCTTTACAAGCTCCTGAAATCACTCTCATTTTCTTCACCATTTAATTTAAGATTTTCTTTTTCATCCTACCACATTTCATTTTATTTCGACAAACTTTCAATTGTTTTAGCAATTTTCTTTAGTAATAATGGTAGAGGCACACTTTCAGAAAAGGTTGACGAGGTTAATGGGGGTTGATTACCGTCCTGGCTAGACACATTCTTACCTCTTGCCGAGTGTTATGTATGATTTCTTTTTTTGGGGTTGTCAAAAAGACCGAAAAAGCTAACTTTTTGGGAGCCAATCTACTCATTCTGCGTTGAATTTGGCTGTTGTCGCAAATCTAGGCACTTCGCTTTGCACAGGCGAACGGTGAGCCGTTTTTCAGGTCAACAACTATTGGTCATGAAGCTCTGCCAGACGACGTGGCTACCTTACTCAGCTGCCTCGTGGATCCCGGCAGCGCGGAAGCTTACGAGATCGCGGAAAGCGCCAATATGGAATGTAATCATCAGGATGGATGATCCGTGGATCAAAAGAGCTTTACATTCTTTATTTTTGGTTAAACTTAAGCGAGTTTGCTTATTTTAGTATAAATATCATTTTTTCGGTAAAAATATACGTAGCAGCATCCGATGATGTTGTTACCAACCGTGGAGAAGACTTACGTTTCCCCATAAGTTCTTCATCCGGTTTCTCCTCTCCCTTTGCCTTCTATCTGTATGAATACAGAAATAGAAGGGCCCTGCATCGTAAAATGCAGGGTTTTTTATTTTTTATGAAATTAGAAACGATACATAGCAGCGGATCATTTCATAATCGAACGAATCAATATTTCAGTTTCACCTTCTGAAATATTCAAATGGAAAAAAGTCATAATGAGTGCATAATCGATATAGTTCTGATTAAAAATGCTTATAACTGGCTGATTTTCCACACCATATTGATGCTGATTCAGTTGAAAAAGACGCTTATTCGGATAAAATTGATAATGAATTGAGCCTTTTTTTGCGATCACTTCATTTTCAGCCACTTGCTCAATCTCATATCCTAGAGCACTTAGCAATGGTTTCATCGTAATATAGGTTTTTCCCTCTTGATAAATAATATGTGCATCTGAAGATTTTTCCCCATTGATAATGATCTTTCTTTTATCAAAATAAAAAAGTGGAACGAGTGGCTTGTCTATATTTGAATTAGCGGAAAAAAATTGGATGTCCAATCCTTTTTCAGCTGGTAAATAGTGATCAAGCGAGCCACTGTCCATTTCCTGTTTTCCGTGGCTAAGCAGTCGTTCGAGCCATTGCTCCCTTTCTTTTTCTGTTAGCTTCTCATTCATTTCCACATACATTTGCTGGGCCTTTTCCGGTCCAATCGGATGATTTAGTAGCTGAGAAACAATCACATGTACGAGCCATTTTTCAGCTTCTGGGAAGGCAAATAATTGTAAGATCGTTTGATTCCATTTTTCCGCTTGGATCGCTCTTAACGCTCCTTCGGAATTGATAATTTTAAGCTGACCCATATCAGTTTCTTTATGGATATCTGTATAAATAATATGCAGCGGCTCCAAATCGCCCACTTGGTTCATCATTGCTTTAGGAGGCGATGAAGTAAGCGCCAATTGCAAATCATTTCTCCCATAAAGTACGAATTGATCATCTTCATATGTAATCTCGAGCGGCTCTTGCTGCCAGTACAATGCTGGTATTTCTCCATTTATTTCAAAAATATAATAGTCTAAATAATTCATTTGTTTATGGCCAATCAATTTAGCTGGAGCAACCCAATTGCCTGTTCGCCAAACGGCTTCATTTATTTGAAGCGCCGTCAATGTGACAGGGTGACTTTGAATTTGGGCACCCCAATCATTGAATAAAAAACTTTTTGGCGTTTCTGGTGCTGGAATCGAATAAACTAGTCGAATATCACTTCCATCTCCAACGATCGTTTTCTCCTCAAATTGGCTTGAACTTTGTTTTTCTGTACTCCAAGTAACGTTTTCCGCTTTGGCGGGTAATTCGATGGTTAAAATTTCGTCAGCGGGAAGCCGACTAATTGAGTGTTCAATCTTAAACATCTTTGGCTGATGGTTGATTTTTATCGTTTGTTTTAAATGAATTGGCTCTTGATCATCAAGCGCTGTCGAGTATCCTTTCCATTGAAAAAAAAGCAGACTACCAATCAAGCTGACCAGTATGACAATCATAGACAGTATTTTAAATTTCATTTCTCCATTCTCCTTGCCTATACAACAATAAGACGACCAAAGCTGGTCGCCTTCATAAAATGTTAAGGAATTTAAATTCCCATTCTGTAATCGTATTCCTTCGCCTTATCCGGTTTGGAATTCTCATACTCCGTCTTTAAAAAAGGTTTATAGGAAGGTTCTACTTTTTTTACAAACGGCATCGAAGCCAGCTTTTCGGCTAGTTCGTCAATCTCATCTTGATCACAATAAAGAACAACATATTTCATTCTTTTGGAAACAAAGTGAACATTACCGAACCGTCGAAGTGCTTTGGCATTTTTCAAACTAAAAAGCCAAACGATTAATCCTTGTCTTCCTTTAAACATCGCTTTTCCCCTTTTTCATTGTGCTACTTTTAAGCGGAGCAACCACAGCCTCCACCTGTTCCACAACCACCGCTACATGAAGAACCACTGTCAAAGAATGGATTTCCTGTCGGAACTTTAATATGTTCTGATACCGATCTGCCAATCAATGTACTAATTTCATCGAGTAATGATTGAAGATCATTTTCGGCTCGGCGGAAGTTGGCTACGTTTTCATCCATATCCATTTCCCTTTTTCGTATCCGCGTCTCCGTCATAATCTGTTTATAATCTGGATGGTATCTTCCAAATCTTTGCACATCATCGTATAAGTCCTTCATTTTCACAAATGCAGCAATTTTCTCTCTCGTTTCCGCATCTGTTTGTAATTTATGATAAAAAAACCTGTACGTATCGGCAACGGCACTCTCGTTAATCCAATTACCAATCATCTCAGCTTCTTCAATAATTTGAATCCTTTCGACTGTAGCAAGCAAAAAGCCCACCTCCAATCGTATTTTACCATGTTTTAGCTTCGCTTGCGACTTATTATTTGATTGTAACAGAAAAAGCGGACTTTAATCCAGTTGGTTGATTATTTGGTTTCACCACTTCAACAACAAGCTCATGTGTGCCTGGACTAACATTTTTCACAATAAAAGCAGCTGTATCAAATTGCTTATACAACTTTCCGTTAATCGATACTTGAATTTTTCCTGATTGTTTTTCGTTCAAGTTGATTGTAGGGATATGACATTCAATGAGAATATCGGAATTGCGTACAAAATGGTTCACCGTTAATAATGAATGATGTTCATTTGTCGCTGCCTGAACCGATTGTGGCTCAGGCATTTGCTTACCACATGCTGAAAGGGTCATGCAAACGAATAGACAAGCAATTAATTTTTTCATACGTATCACTCCTCCTCTTTAGTTTTTACTAAAGAAAGAGGTTCATGCAAAAATTATTCCGAGGCCATTGTTTGTAACATGCTCATCATCATTGAGGCCATTTGTAAACCATTAGTAAATTTTTCAACTTTATGAGGAATCGTTTTTTGGAAATAATGAAGAGAAGCAATTTCAAATTGATTTAATAATTCCGGGTCTCGAGAAAGCTTCCGATACCAATACGGTTGTTCACGAATCATCTGTTTTAATTCTTTTTTTGAATAAATATATTGAACAATCTCCTGCCTCATTTTCTCCACCCCTATCATTAATCTTTCCGAAATGAAAATGGACTTTTTCGTTCCGCTGCTTTTGGTTGACTTTGTTCATTTCCTCCTTGAAATTGCATTAATACTCCTTGAACAGCACCGATTGCTTGACTCAAATTTTGCAGATGGTATTGAACTTGATTGGCATCCATTTTTTTCATGATTCCTGTAAATTGATCAACCCAGCTTTTTTCTTCCACTTTCTCTTTTTCTTGCCCAGCTACACGCTCTCCTTTATATGCATCCCATTTTGGATCGTCCTCACCTAATAAAAACCAATCTTCATATAAATCCTGCCATGTATTTTCATTATCTTTTACAGACTGACCAATTTTTGGATATTGCTTTACAAACGATTTAAACTTTTCAACTGATGGATGTAAAACCTTTCCTTCCATAACCATTCACCCCAAGTAATTACTCCTTATATTACACTATGATGCAAACAAGGCGAATGTGCATAGGAAAGCCATTTGCTGTTTTTTCGAATGAAAAATTTAATAGCCGGCTACAAACTTGTATTTTGCCTTAAAATTTAAGCTAGAGCTTTGAAATTTGGGCTTTAGCTTCAAAAATCTCAAGAGTTGAATTAAATTCTTAAAAAGCTACGATCTCTACTTTTTACAATCCAGTTTTAATAGACCAACATTAATTTGTCACTTCCTCAAGACATTGTATATATCGTGCAAGCGTTAATCTAGTCTCCAAGCACAAATATGTTAACAGGAAGATATTTTGTGAAAAACATTTATTTTCTTACTGAAAAAGGATGACTCATGGCGTTTCGCCTTTAGTCATCCTTTGAGGTAAGAAAGTTTTGCGTATAATATTTTTTATAAACCCCTACTCCTAACTCCGTGAACTCCTTTTCAAGCAATGATTTACGGTGGCTTTCTGAATTCAACCATCCATCAACTGCTGCTGGCCCATCCGCATAATCAGCGGCAATGTTTTCACCAGCTTGCTGGAATTCAATTTCTTCTGCTTCTAATCTTGATGCAAGGTCGCCGTATTCGGGTGATTCGTGAGCAAAGAAACTATTAAGTGCCATATCCATACTATGTTTATATGCCACTTCCGCTACTTGTTCATTCCATTCAAGCGGCTGTAAATCAAACCTTTGGCGAATGACATTTGAAATATCAAAGATTTGGTTGGCGCTGCCTCTTTCAATTTCCTTCCACATCTCTTCGTCTGGTGTCATAGGCGCTTGAAAATCACCACGATAATATAGTTCATATGGACGCTGTTTGATAAGCGTATCTTTGTCAAAAAAACGAATGCTTGACAATGATCCGGAATATTTATCAATGATCAATTGTGCGTATATATCATCAAGTTGTACAAGTGGGCGAATATTTAAATCTTCTTCCGAAAGTTCAAAGCGATATGTTCCTTTCACAGATGCAACCGTTATCTCTGTTTCCAATAAGGTTGTTCTGTATATTTCTTCAATCGTCTGACCGATCTGAAATGGCGCAACATTTAACTTGCTTCCAAGCGCGTAAATGGTTACGACATAACCATCTTGCACCCCTACTTGCATATATGTATTTGCATAGTCATAATAAATCCACCATTCATAGCCATATGCTGACGGATCTTTGCGTATAGGCTCCCCATATACATGAATAAGCTGATCCGTTGATTGGCCGATATACGTTGCTAATCCTTCTTCTAATTGAACGGTTGGATCAACACTATCAAGGTCATTTTCATTATTTATATCGTATTTCGGTGGTTTAGCATAATTATCGTCTTGCAATAACTGTTGATCATCGGACTCGGAATAATAATAAATACTAATAAGGAATACAATGGTTGAAATGACCATGACACGAAATAATGTACGCAGCAATATCTCTCCTTTCAATCCATACAAGATACAACAAATGATGACAAGTTTCACTTTATTATATCATTAATAACGCGTCTACCAAATAGAGAGTAATGAATTTACATAGGATTAAGACGATTTTATCATCATTTAGCTTAATCATACATATTAACTTCATTTCGTTGCAACATCTACGTTTTTCGACTATTATTAAACTTGGAGCAAATGTAATATTAACTGTACATAAACAGCGAAAAATGATCTGATATTAGGAGGGAACGAATTATGAGATTTGAAAATAGTGGAATCGAATCATTAAAAGTAGATTTAAAACGTCTTGATGAAATCATGGATCATAATGGGATGATCCGCGCGGGTCAATGGGATTATGAAAGAGTTACATACGATCATAAATTCCAAATTAAAGAAGGAATATACTATTTCAGAATTCAAGGTTATGCCGTACAAGGGGATGTGGGTGCAAATGATGCAGTAATCCAACTAATGACACCACTCCTTGGAAAACATTATTACCCACACGGCGTTGAGTATGGGGAGGATGAATTTTTCCCTGAGCAATTAGTAAAAAAATGCAATCAAATGCTGAAAAAAATCAAAGAGGAAACGGCCGTTTTTGCCGAGTGATCCTTTAGCCAAAAAATGACTCATAGATGCTTATGAGTCATTTTTTTCTGGATTAATTACGCCTTGGTGTAATTGTGTATGTTTTCATCCCGCCACATATTGTGTCCGGACACTTCTAGTGTTAAAAGAAATCTGGAAAATACGTAGATTGCTTCGGTACAATACCGGCTAATTCCAATACTTGCTCAATAGGTCCGAGTATTTCCCCGATATCACTTAATTGCTGAGCAGTTTGGTAGCCTAATAATAATGCTGTCAATGCATTAATTGTTAATGTGAGGCACTTTTCTCTCTGCTGTTCACTCACATTTCTTACTTTTTTAATGCTTTGACGTGAAATTTCATAAACTCCTTCATTCCAAGGTGCATAAGGATCTTCGATATGTAATTGCAGCGAATCATCAGATTGAATTTGAAAAGGATACTGTAATAAATACGCTTCAACATCAACAATTCGCGTCATAAAATAAGGTGTAAGCTCTGTTTTCACTTGAGGATTTTTTAATGTGTACAGTAAAGGCTCATCCTTGTTAATATTCATTGTTAACGTATCAATCATCGAATCGTGTTGACAAACAAATCGCCATAGTTCTGTGCGCGCTTCATGTTGCAAAATAATGAACTCCTTTACTTCCATTCTCCTCTCCTTCACATCATAAAGGAGGTAACCAAGGGGCTCTCCCTTTTCTCCAAAATAAATGGCGGCTGCCACATTCTTTAGCACACTTTTCTGCCACCATTCTTTTGATCTTACTAACATACCGGAATGACTTTGAGCAAAAGCATCATAAATATCATGTAACGCTTCATGGAATTGTTCCTTGCGCAAACGTATGATTTTTCCACCTATTTTGTCGCTATTAATCGGAATAAGATCCGCCTGCTTCATCTGTACCCGTATATTTTCGGAAAAGATTTCATAACCAAATTTTCGATAAAAACTAATTGAGAAAGGATGAAGCATTGATAATAGTTGCCCATTCTTTCTCATTTCCTCTAAAGAAGCAAGCAATAATTGCTTCACATAGCCTCTTCTTCTATATTCGGGATATGTTGAAACACTAGCTATACCACCCATTTTGATGGGCTCACTTCGTTGATACACTTGAAACGGTCGTATATGTAGCTTTGCTGCTAATTGATTGTTTTCATAGATACCAAGAATTTGATGCTCCTTTAAATTATGCCTTTTTTCTTCCAGCTCTTTATCTGATAAATCATATTGAAACGCATACATCGATAATTGAAAGATTTCCTGCCATTGATCATGACTTACTTTTATTACATCCATGATGAATGCTCCTTTATACAAAAAATGAGGCCATCCTTGACATGAAGCCTCGGACAGCCTTTTGTTTAAAAACCTAGAATTGCTTTAATTAGTGAGGTTGTTTCTCCACCTTGATAAATAACATAGAGCAATAAATAAACAAGAACACCTGTAATAGCAGTGAAAAACCAAATGACGCTTGTAATCGGCCCTAATTTTCTATGCTTATCGAGCCTATCTTTGTAGCCTGTCCAAAGTGAAATAACACCAAGCACACCGCCGGTTGTTGCAAGGAAAATATGGAAAACTAAAAATACTGTATAAAATATTTTATATTCGTCTGGACCGCCAAAGGAAGTATTTCCTACGAAGATCGTTCGGCTTGCATATAAAATAAAAAAGATTAATGCAAAAATTCCTGCACGAGTCATTGCTTTTTTATGGCCCTCAATATCACGTTTTTTAATTTTCAGCCAACCAATTGCAACGAAAATAGCGCTGAGTACAATAAATGCTGTGCTAATAGTCGGTAAAATGGGAACTATCATAATATACATTCATCCTATCTATTCATCTTTAAGGATCATTCAACCGTTTGAGGATTATTATGTTTTAATAATGCTTCCTCATTAATTTGTTCAGCTTCTTCTTGTTCCTTTTTAAACCATTCAAAGAAGATTTTAATGAGCATCGTACCGAGAACAATCTCTTGGATGATTTTCATTAGTACACCGCCAAGCTGCTGATCCTCCTGGGCTGGCATATTCGAAAATAACTCAGGGCCGGAAATTGATAAGCCCGCTAGGCTTGACAATGTGCTGCCCGGAACACATAATTCCATTGCTTTCATCCACATTTCTCCATCTGTATATGTAGCATACATAGCTACTGGAGCAAAAATAATTAACCCACATGCAGGGGTAAGTAGAACGCCGTCACCAATAATGTATCCAAGTTTTTTCAACCCGTGCAATTGATATTGCCCCTCTAGTTTATTTAATAATGGCCACCATAAGAAGATCGCTAAAATGAACAATAATACTGTATAGAGCGAATGAATAACAATGTTCATTTTGACTGCATCCATAACCATTGGAATATGATAGATAGAGAAAATTCCATTAAACACGATTAAAGCAATAAGCGGCTTTGTAAAGAACGAAAAAATCGGCTTAATAAATCGATGCTCAATCACTTGTCTCCACACCCAATTTGGAATACTTACAACTAATAATGGCGGGATTACTAAGTAAAGAAAAGCCATTTGAATCATATGAAAGGTAAACATAATATGGGCAATTAAATCAACAGGCGAACCTTTAATAACATAGAGTAGGATCATCGCAATACTAAATATAATTCCCTGACTTTTTTTCAGCGGTTCGCTATCTTTAAATTGATGTCTTTTTTTAACAGTTAAATAAAAAAAGCCGATAGTTATTAATAAAACGAATATCATAAAATAAGGACTCCATAATGCCCGGAATCCGAAAATACTTAAAGGCATAACACCTTCACCTCTTCTTTCGCTTTGATCCTACCATCTATTATACGTTTCGCGAATAAATAGTTCAATGTAACGCAATTGACAAGTTAATGACAATCGTGAAAGTGACCAATACAATTAGAATTTGAATCCTTTAACCCTCAACATAAAATGAAGATTGTATGAGATCGACCTATCTTTCATTGGTCGCGTGTAACGTTAAAAGGGGCTATTTGTGGATGCCTTATGGACGTGGTTTGAGAAGGCTTCTTATGGACAAGGGTTTACGATTTTGAAGAACTACTGTCCATTAGAGGGCTCCTTATGGACAGAGGTTGCGATTTTGAAGTACTTACGGTCCATTAGAGGGTTCCTTACTGTCCATTAGAGGGTTCCTTATGGACAGGCTTTTCGATTTTGAAGTACTTACTGTCCATTAGAGGGCTCCTTATGGACAGGCTTTACGATTTTGAAGTACTTACTGTCCATTAGAGGGTTCCTTATGGACGGAGTTCGATTTTGAAGAACTACCGTCCATTAGAAGGTTCCTTATGGACGGAGGTTGCGATTTTGAAGTACTTACGGTCCATTAGAACGTTCCTTATGGACGGAGGTTGCGATTTTCACCGCCAAGATCAATAATAGAACGATTAATGATCTTGGCGGATACACTGTGGCAGAATCACAAAGTTTCTAAGCTTTTAAGAAAAATCAGTCAATAAAGACGTAGATGAATTTCAGTTCGACGCTTCTTTCGTGGTTCTTCCAAGAACAGCCTTAAAGAAATTTATTCATTCAAAAAAAAGATCAGCAATATGCTGATCTTTTTTTTTTCTTACCACCAAACAATTGTTAGGAAACAAACAATTGTGGCGAAACCAATAATGACTCCTCCGTATATAAACAGTTGTGGAGCTTCATGCCCTTTTTGGTTCATATGCATGAAATAATACAATTGGAAAATAACCTGTACAGCTGCTAGCAATAGGATAACTGGAATCACGAACCATTTATCGAAGCCAGCATACACTGCGCCGAACGCAACGAGCGTTAAAAAGATTGAGATTGCAAATGAAATGACTTGATGACGCATTTCTTCTGCATTTCTTTTTCGGCGGTATTCATATTCGATTTGAGAGCTGTTAGAATTCAAGTGTTGGTTTTCCATCTCTTATCCCACCATTCCCATTAAATATACAACCGTAAAGATAAATACCCACACAACGTCAATGAAGTGCCAGTATAAACTTGCAATGTAAAACTTTGGAGCGTTCGCTAAATTCAATCCACGTTTTGAATTTCGTACCATTAAAGCAATAAGCCAACCTAGACCAAATACAACGTGTCCTCCGTGGAAGCCAACGAGTGTATAGAACGCTGAGCTAAATGCACTCGATGTATAGCCGAAGCCAAGTTCAGTCGTATAATGATAGAACTCGTAAATTTCAAAGCCAAGGAATGTTAATCCTAATGCAACGGTAATGATCAACCAAAGCTGCATTTTTTTGAAATTAAAGTTTTTCATATGGTACATCGCATACACGCTCGTAATTGAGCTCGTAAGTAAAACCATCGTCATGATAAATGCCAACGGTAGTGCAAACACATCCGTTGAAATTAATTCTGACTTCGAAGGAACTTTGTCTTTCAATGCCAAATATGTTGCAAAGAACGAGGCAAAGAGTACGGTTTCTCCGCCAAGAAAGAACCAGAACCCTAAAAATTTATTTTTCCCTTCAAGGGTTGCTCTTTCAGGTGATTCAGGCCATGTTTTTGGTGTAAATTGTTGTTCAACATGCATTATGCCCGTACCCCCTTATCTTTATCATCAATTAATTCCGATTTCGGAATATGGAAACCATGATCGTCTTTTAATGATCTTAATAGCATTGAACCAAAGGCAACAGCAAGACCAATAATTAATACCGCCAGTCCCCATCCATGCTCAAGACGATAAATCGCACCAAAGGAAGCGATAAAGAATCCTAGTGAAATAAATACCGGTAAAATCGAGCCATTTGGCATATGAATATCACCGATTGGTTCAGCAGGTGTCATTTCCTTTTTACCTTCCATTTTTTCAAGCCAATAAGCATCGATGCCGCGTACTAATGGCAATTGCTTAAAGTTGTAAAATGGTGGTGGTGAAGGCAATGCCCACTCAAGTGTACGTCCATCTTCCCACGGGTCACTTCCAACCTTCTCATTTTTCACGGAAGTAACAACGATATTGCAAAGTAAAATGATAACTGCAAGTCCCATGAGGGCAGCACCAATTGTACTGATCATGTTTCCTAGATCTAAGCCTTGACCTGTGTAGTATGTCGCAATTCTTCGTGGCATTCCCATTAATCCAAGGAAATGTTGAATAAAGAATGTCATATGGAAACCGACTAAGAATAAAACAAATTCGAATTTACCAAGTGTTGCATTTAACATCGTTCCAAATAATTTCGGCCAATAAAAGTGAGTTGCAGCCAAAATCGCTAATACTACTCCCCCAACGATTACATAGTGAAAGTGAGCGACAACAAAGTATGTGTCATGGTACTGATAATCCGTTGGTGCTGTCGCAACCATGATTCCAGTTACCCCACCCATTACGAATGATGGAATGAATGCTGCTGCATAAAGCATTGGCGTCGTAAACTTAATACTACCGCCCCACATTGTAAATAACCAGTTGAAAATTTTAATTCCTGTCGGAACAGCAATCGCAAATGATGCTACTGCGAAAATTGCGTTCGCTATATTACCAAGTCCAACTGTAAACATATGGTGAGCCCAAACCATAAATCCAAGGAATCCGATTAATACTGTTGCAAATACCATTGATGAGTATCCGAACAAACGCTTCCTTGAGAATGTCGAGAAAATCTCTGAGAAGATACCAAATGCTGGCAAAACTAAGATATATACTTCCGGATGTCCGAAGATCCAGAAAAAGTGTTCCCAAATGATTGTGTTTCCACCCATTTGAACATTAAAGAAGTTTGATCCAAACATACGGTCAAAAGTTAATAAAAACAATGCAACCGTAAGTGGCGGGAATGCAAATAAGATAAGTGCTGATGCGACAAATGTTGTCCATGAAAACATCGGCATTCTCATATATGTCATACCTGGTGCACGCATATTAATGATCGTTACGAGGAAGTTAATTCCCCCCATTAACGTACCAAATCCAGATATTTGTAACCCTAATGCATAAAAGTCAATCCCATGCCCTGGTGAATTCAATGATAGTGATGCATATGAAGTCCATCCCGCATCAGGCGCTCCGCCTAAAAACCAAGATAAGTTCAAAAGCAATCCACCAAAGAAGAACAGCCAAAATCCAAGGGAGTTCAAAAATGGGAATGCAACGTCACGCGCACCAATTTGCAATGGCATGACTAAGTTCATAAATCCAATTAATATCGGCATGGCCGCAAGGAAAATCATCGTTACCCCATGCATTGTAAGCATTTGGTTAAATAGACCTGCACTGACAAAGTTACTATCAGGTACGGCAAGTTGGATACGAATAATTAAGGCTTCTAGGCCACCTAATAGAAAGAAGAATCCGCCGGCAGCAATATATAATATGGCGATTTTTTTATGGTCAACCGTGGTCATAAAATCCCATATTGTTGCGCCCACACTTCTTTTTTGAGCAATAGTACTCACAATTTAACCTCCTCATTCAAAAATTTATTTCGCTTGGACTTTTAGTCCCATTAAGTATTCAGTTAAAGCATCTAATTCTGCATCATTTAATTCAGGATATTTTCCAGTCATTTCATTCGCAGGTTTGATTTTTTCTGGATCTTCTAACCATCTTTTTAATTCCTCTTCAGTATGGTCTAAAATACCAGCAACTTTTTCCCTCTCACCAAAGTTTGCCAAGTTAGGACCGACTGAGTTTGCATCAGTAGATACAGCGTGACAGCTAATACAGCTTTGGTTAAAGATTTCTTCTCCTTGTTTCGCCAAATCAGTTGTAGCTACTGGCGCTTCTGCATTTTGCATATCAGCAACCCATTGATCAAATTCAGCTTTTGGAAGTGCTTTTACTTTAAAGTCCATGAACGCATGTGAAGGACCGCAAAGCTCCGCACATTTTCCATAGAAGATTCCGCCAGCTTCATCAGCTTTATCTTGATCAACGCTCAACCAGAATTTATTGATGTTATCAGGGTTATTATCAAGCTTTCCACCTAATGGAGGAATCCAAAATGAGTGCTTTACATCAGCGGCAGTAAGCTGGAAATAAACCTTTTCTTCTGTCGGGATAATAAGATCTTGAGCTGTAACAATTCCAAGGTCTGGATACTCAAATTCCCACCAATATAAATGCGCTTTAACGTTTACAACAAGTGCTTCTGGGTTCCCTTCTGCATCTTTCTTACCAATCGCAGACACATCCCCTTGTGAGAATGTAACAGAAACTGTCGGTACAGCAAGAATAATTAATAAAATAATCGGGATAACCGTCCAAACAATTTCTAGTACGTGGCTTCCCTCTACCTGTTTAGGTATTTTGTTTTCGTCTCCCTTTTTACGTCGGAAGCGGATCATTACAATAGTGAAAATGACGAACACTACTATAATAACTAATGTCATAATACCGAAACTAAACAATATGAGATCATATTGCTCCTGCGCCACTTGGCCTGCCGGTTTTAAAGCAGACAGGAATGGCTTGCCACAACCCGATAAGACGAGCGCCAAAATCGCAAAAACTGATGCGAGACGCCATTTTTGCAGCCATTTTTTCATAATGTAATCAAACCCCTCTTTCTGAATTATCATAGTGGTAACAAAGACCAAGTGCTATATATGGATTTCTTATACAAGAAAGAACTCCCATGCCTAAAATAAAACCATGGTAGAACAAAGTTGATTTTCAGCGGTTTATAAGCCTACTGAATAAAGATTAATTATGCCATTCATCCCTCACTTATAGATGTGAATGACTTCTGTTAATTCAAGTTAAATAACAGCTAAAATTACCATCGCCGTAAATAAAATCGTTAAATAATTTAACGAATATACAAACATCCGTGTTGCCCATTTAATATCGTCTTTTTTCCTATACCCTAAAAATCCAACAACGAGCCATCCAATATTTAAAATTGTGGCGATAATGACAAAAGGTATTCCTAATGACGTCATAAAAAATGGAATGGGTAAAAGCATCGCTACCCAAACTAATATGTGAACTTTTGTAACAGAAAATCCTTTTACAACAGGTAGCATTGGAATTCCGGCTGCTCGATACTCCTCAACTCTCCTCATTGCTAAAGCATAAAAATGTGGAGGTTGCCAAATGAACATAAGTAAAAATAGCATCCAAGCCATTGGTGGTAAACTCGGATCAACCGCGGCCCAGCCAATCAATGGAGGTACGGCTCCTGAAACACTTCCAAGGACTGTATTGCTAACGTATAGTCGTTTTGACCACATACTATAAAGGACAACATATGTAAATGCACCGATAAATCCAATAATCCCTGTTGTCATATTCATCATAAACAGCATAACTAAACCTATTAAAACAAAAGTAAGCCCAATTGTTAAGACTTTTGAACCGCTTAATTTTCCAGTTACGGTTGGGCGCTCTTTTGTACGTTCCATGATTGGATCAATATCACGGTCGATATAGTTATTTAATGCACAAGATCCTGCGATTACAAGTGAAGAACCAAGCATTGTAAAAACTACAATATCTAATGATTGCAGAAAATGCTTATTCGTTAAAATAAAGGCCAACCATAATCCGGTAAAGGTTGTAATCGCATTTGAATTCACAATTCCCATTTTAAAAAGCGCTGAATATTCTTTCCAAATTGAAGTAGAAGGAGTACTAGATGCATTGTCTTTTGCTGCCAATGCACGACTATTTCCCATTTCTTCTTCCCCCTCTCTTAAATATAACATGGTTAACAAAACACAGATACTACTACTATATAGCATTATCTCCAAGTTTTCTTTAATTTCAAGCAGAATTCAGTATTTGTTCACTATTTCTTCATGTTTCCCCTTACACATTTGCTTACAGATAACGAACTGCACCCCATATTGTAACATATAGTAACAAAAAACAGAATACAAGAGTTTTTCTTCTTCTTTATCATTCATCATTCGACGTAAAATGATCCTTCGCATGCGTATAAAACGTTTTCATCAAAAATGAAAAATGATATGCTTTTCATGCCTCTCCATCTTGAAGTATTTTCAGCCATCTTTCAAGGGTTGTAACAATTTTGTCGGTTGTATTTTTTTGTTGATTTATGTACTATCGATATGTGCATGTCAGAATGTGAAGCTTCCAATATAAGGAGTTCACCATCCAGAAAAATGGGATAAATGATGAATAGATAAGAAGGTGAAGATTTGCACCGAAATTTAAAATGGTTTGCAGTATTAACAACACTTGTTATGACTGGGGTTTTAATCGGAGGAGCCTTAGTAACAAAAACTGGCTCAGAGCTTGGTTGTGGGAGAACGTGGCCGCTTTGTCACGGCGAATTGATCCCTACTAATATTACCCCAGAACTCATTATTGAATTAGCACACCGACTTGTTTCAGGCAGTGCTGGTCTACTCGTATTAGTCCTTTCTATATGGGCATGGAAAGCAATCGGCCATATAAGGGAAACAAAACTATTAGCGGTACTGTCTGTTTCATTCTTATTATTACAGGCATTAATTGGCGCGGCGGCAGTCATGTGGCCACAATCCGATTTCGTACTCGCTCTACACTTTGGGATTTCACTTATCTCGTTTGCCACAGTCTTTTTATTAACTTTGCTTATTTTTGAAGTAGACCAAAAATTTGATACGAAACGACTTATCATCGATAGCAGAATGAAATTTCATATTATTGGTGTAACGGTTTATAGTTATTTTGTCGTTTATACTGGCGCGTTAGTAAGGCATACGGATGCGAGTCTTGTTTGCCGCGATTGGCCACTTTGTGTGAATGGTTCCTTTTCTCTTCCCGTCAATATTTACGAGTGGATTCAAATGGGACATCGTCTTGCGGCTGGGCTGATCTTTTTATGGATTGCGTATATTACAATGATCGCTATTAAGCATTATAAACATCAAAAAGTGATGTATTGGGGCTGGATCATCGCCTTTGCACTTACAATGATGCAAGTAATCGCCGGAGCGGTCGTTGTACTAACAAGCTTAAACATTTATGTCGCATTGGCTCATGCTTTTTTTATCGCCTGCCTTTTTGCGGTACTTAGCTATTTTGTTCTTTTATTAACGAGAAATGGACAGCATCAAGCAGCGATAAATAATGTGAAAAAAGTACGTGATACCGAATTGAATACTTCTGATGCATTATTCAATAAAAAAGATGCACGAGCGTAAATCGCTCGTGCATCTTTTTATTTTCCCCCGCGGCGTAGCTCGTTCGATATACATCCACCAGAAGCTTAACCCGAATCAACTCAGAGTTTGACCTTTCTTCCATTCTGCCCGTTCAAGCTAAAAGGACCGTTTATTTGCTAGCTGATGGTTGATTCCTTGTGGTATCACAGTTTGAGATGGAGAAGTTGTTTTTTCCGTTTTAAACTTTTCATCGTAGTTTTTAAACATCGAAACGTTTGCCAGAATTCCCATACAAATTGATAATACTAGGATCGAGGAACCCCCGTAACTAATAAATGGCAATGTGACTCCAGTAATCGGAATGATTCCCGACATTCCACCTAAATTAATAAACGATTGAATGCCTAACATTCCAGAAATTCCAATTGCCAGCATACTGCCAAACGGATCGCGACATCTGATCGCTATGTAGATTCCTCTTAAAACGAGAAAAGCAATTCCAATCACAACAAAGGCAACTCCAAACAAGCCAAGTTCTTCAGCAATAATTGCCATAATAAAATCCGTATGTGCTTCAGGCAAATAACCGAGTTTTTGTACACTTTGTCCTAAGCCGAGACCTTTTAATCCTCCGGAACCGATCGCTAAAAAGGAATTAACTAACTGAAAGCCTTGATCACCGGCCGTACCAAAAGGATCAAGAAACCCAGTAATTCGCTTCATATTCCCTTCCGTAAATACTTTATCAAGTTGCCAAATGATGATTGGTGAAATAATGGTCACACCAACGACACCAATCATAACGAGTTTCATAATCGTACGAAATCGCATCCCTGAACAAAGAATGATCATCATCCCAATTAAAAACGTAATGACAGCCGTTCCGTTATCCGGTTCAATTTTAATTAAAAAACAAACAAAAAGGAGATAAATGATTGGTGGAAGCACTCCCCTATTTAACTGATCAATGTACCGTTGTTTATTAGAATAAACCGCTGATAAGTAAATAATGACACTTACCTTAACGAATTCTGATGGCTGAATTTTTCGTGCCCCGACCTGAATCCAGCTTTGCGCATTATTTGTTGCATGTCCGATTACTGAAACAAGAAATAGCCCGATCACTGCTGCCACTGTAAGGAAAATAAGAAACTTTTTATTGCGGTATGCTTTATATGGAAAGATCGCAAAAAACAAAAATGCAACGAACGCCATGAGTAAATTCATTTTTTGTTTTTCGTAAAAGAAATTTGCGGGATATCCGTACCATTGAACTGCCATGACCATGCTCGAGCTATAAATCATTATAAGTCCAAATAAGCATAATAAAAGGTATGTAATAATAATTGAATAATCATATGATTTTAATACTTTTTTTAACATAAAGACTCTTCCAATCTATGATTGAATTATAGTAAGAATTAGTATAAAAAAACCCAAACAATTTCTTTCGAACTGTTTGAGTTTTTGTATTCATTCCGCTGTTAGCTCTGTGCGAAAATCTAGAATCTATTATTTCCTCATGGAGGCTTCATGCAAAATCGTCAGCTTACTCTCAAGAGAACCTAATAATTCTTTCCCGTCTTCTTCATTGACCAATCCCAACCGGACTGCAAAATCTATTTCACGGGACAGGCCAAACATTTGCGTATCCAACACTTCCTCATATAAAGGGCATTGAGGCATAGTTAAGTTATCCATTTGAACTTGTATTAGACGCAAGATTTTTTCAGCGTCGGCTTTTAATAGCTCATAGGCTTTTTCGCGATGATCTACAATTATTTCAGACACCACATTAATCCCCCTGTCTCCGAACAAATAGGCAATACTATCTGTAAATTTTACATTGTAAATAGTAAAATTGCAAGTGATATCGTGTGGAACTCCAATTGTCACCGCTTTCGTTTTTTCACATTTCAGGCTATAATTACAAGGTGATGAAAGGGGACATTTATATAATGAATACGATTATGGCAATTAAAGGGAAGGTACAATTCCCAATTACGCTTGATGCAGGTGTTTGGATTTTTGATGATCGACGCATTGATTTAAATACATATTTTACAGAAGGTGTAGTAGAGCAGGAAGAAGAAGAACTCACCATCGTTTCGAAACATTGGGATCGTGTGATTAAAGAAGGGTCAGTTGCACCGCCTACACTGAAAACAGAACGACAATTTGAAAAAGTTAAAGTATTAACTGGGTCTTTTGGGATTATGCTTGATCCTTTTTTAAAAAATGCAGAGCCTGATCCAAATGCCTCAAAACTAATAATAGAAACAGCCGATGGGGATATTATGGTTCCTTTAGATCAAGCGTATCAATTAATTCTTGCTTTTTCAAAGGACGGCAAGCCACTGCGTGAAGATGGGCCTGTACATATTATTTATCCAGATGGCTCCAATCGAGAGCACCCGATTAAACATGTGAAGGCTTTTAGGGTTGAATAATGTAATAGATAAAGGCAGGTGGGATAATATCCACCTGCCTTTATTTATTATAATAAATCCGCAGCTAATTGTGCCAAATCAGAACGTTCACCTTTGATTAGTTTTATATGTCCTGCAACAGCTTCTTCTTTAAATTTTTCTAGCACATATGTTAAGCCATTATTATATGCATCTAAATACGGGTGATCAATCTGATCGGGGTCTCCCATAAAAACAATTTTACTCTTATCACCAACCCGTGTTAAAATCGTTTTCACTTCATGTTTTGTTAAATTTTGGGCTTCATCAATAATGATAAATTGCTCAGGAATACTTCTGCCTCTTATATACGTAAGGGCTTCAACTTCAATTGAACTCATCCCTGCTAAAATCGCATCGAGTTCACCTGGTTTTTTCGTGTTAAATAAATACTCCAAATTATCATAAACAGGCTGCATCCACGGACGAAGCTTTTCTTGCTTTTCCCCTGGCAAATATCCAATATCTTTCCCAACTGGAACGATTGGGCGAGCGACAAGCAGCTTTTTATATATTCGCAAATCCTCCGTTTGCATTAAGCCTGCCGCTAATGCTAAAAGTGTTTTTCCTGTTCCAGCTTTACCTATCATTGTCACAAGCTGAATATCCTTACGAAATAACAGCTCCATCGCCATTGTTTGCTGCGCATTTCTTGGCTTAATCCCCCAGATCGAATCGTATTGGTTATATAATTTTTTTACTATTGTCCCTGAGCAATCGACCATTCCTAACGCAGATGCAGAGCTACCTAATTCATCTTTCATAATTAAAAATTGATTCGGATAAAGTTTATGGTCATATAATTTATGACATTCGATTTTCCCTTGCTCATAAAACTCCTTTAATGTATCTATATGAACATACAATTCATTTAAGCCAGTAAATAGATCATCTATCTCAACAACCCGGTCATTCAAAAAATCTTGAGCTTCTAAACCGAGGGCATCCGCTTTTACCCTAAGGAGTGCATCTTTACTAACAAGGATAACAGGGCGTCCATTTTCTTTCTTTTCCTCTTCAAGCGCAATATTTTTAGCTACGGCTAAAATTCGATTATCATTCGTTTTTTCTACAAATATTTCTTGAAGTTCATGGAAAGAGCGATGGTTTAATTCAATCCGAAGTGTTCCCCCATTCGAAAGCTTGATTTCCTCATGCAGTTTACCTGTTTCCCTAAAGCCGTCAATTAGCTTGGCAATCAGCCTTGCATTTCTGCCAATCTCATTCATGTAACGCTTTTTCGAGTCGACTTCTTCAAGGACTACTGCAGGAATTACGATCTCATTGTCTTCAAAAGAGAAAACAGCATTCGGATCTTGCAACAAGACATTCGTATCTAACACGTATATTTTCGTCAAATTGATGCCTCCTGCTCCTTTTTAAATATTATATGTGACCATCTCAAAGCCGGTTCCATGTGAGATATCCTCTTATTGTAAGAAATATATGTACAAATGAATAAAGATAGAATTAAACCGCAACATATTAAGAAAAGCAGATGTGTTTGTTCAGCGCTTCAAACATAAATTAAGTCATTATTGGGCTGAACCCTGAAGCTGGATACTATCATAAAACGGAGGATACACGATGAAAAATCTACTGCTTACACTCATATTGATTTCCATGTTAACCGCCTGCACACAAAAGCAAACCACTCCAGAAAATAAAAACATGAATGATATGCCGCAAACAATGTCGGTAAAAGATAGTCATATTAACATGGCAGATATTAGACAATATACCGATGAAGAAAGAGCCAATTATTTAGCGAATCTTGCGGGCAGCTTGCCAAATGTGAATGGCGCTACCGCCGTTGTCTTCGGCACGTTAGCACTCGTTGGAATCGATGTCGATAAAGACTTAGATCGATCAAGAGTTGGCACAATCAAGTATTCCGTCGCTGAAAGTATAAAAAACGATCCACAAGGGGCGGGGGCGATTGTCATTGCTGATCCCGATTTGACAGGACGAATCAAAGCGGTACAACAAGATATCGAAGCCGGAAAACCACTTCAAGGGATTATGAATGAATTATCCGCCATTATCGGCCGACTTATCCCTGAAGTTCCACAAATGAATGAAAATCATAACCCACAAGAAGCACCGGAAAAACCTAAGCAAGAAATGGACCCAGCGAGCAGAAACGAACTAGATAAAGAACAACAAGATCAATCTAATGACCATATGCACAAAAGTAGTGAATGATAATAACACTTCATGTTATAATGATGAGAAAAGGAATGGTATGCATTCATTTGAGGTGTTCAACAATGAGAGTTCAATGCGTTATTTGTGATCAGCAATCAACACTTGAAGATCATTCACCGATTGCAAAAAAATTGCGAAATCGCCCGATTCATACATTTATGTGTGATACATGCCATGCTCGCATTAAAGAAAATACAGAGGCGCGCTTGGCAAAAAACACATTTCAACTTTACTCGTATAACAATAAAGATCGTGACTTTTAACAGCAAAAAAGCCTTTTATGTTTGGAGACACCAAACGTAAAAGGCTTTTTACGTATCATTGCTTTTTTCCATAACTAAAATTGCAAAACTTTGCTAGCACTAGCACACGAATTGATTAAAGCTCCAGTTCATATAATTCTTATTGGCGATTGATTTCATGCCATTTAAACTCTTCTACCCGAAATACATTCGCATCTTTTGGATATCCAAAATAATATAGCATTTCTCCATCTTTATTAAAGGCAGTTGGGTTAAGAAAGTCGATTTGTTCACTGTACGGAAACAAGAAAGAAACACGCTCGCCTTTTTTGATTTCCTTTCTTTCTATATTCGGCTCGACACCTACCTCTATATACACACAACATCTTCATCGTATGAGATGACACTTAACAAAGTGGCTGCATCTTTTTTGGTAGAAAAGCTAATACCTCCAACGGCTTGAATAGGATCAGTACGATACGGAATATTCGTTGATATACTACTGCGAAAAAGCGGACCAGACTTTTTAGATAATACTGTCTGGTAAATCTTATCTTCCTCGCTCTTAAATAAAAAAATAACGAATGAACTTGTCTCAAATTATTCAATCAACTCCGCATCTTTTGAAAGATATGCATTACTTTTGGCAGCACTCAAAGCGGAAAATCGGTAACCAATTATGAAAAATATAAACAGAGTTACAATGATCACTGGTACTATAAAGCTCCATTTTTTCCAACTATATCCTCCTCTCAAAACTAACTTAACACCAGCCATCTCCATTAATTTTGTCCATGATTAAAATGTGAAAGTAACTACTAGTTAGCAAAAAAGCGACGGTTCTTATTGAACAGTCGCCCCAATAACTGAAGAAAAACAGTTTTTTATCTACTTCAATATATTATTTAATTGAATGGCTATATTCTTTTTTAATTAGAAGTTGTAAGCTAACAACCATTTTATTTATCGCGCTAAATAATGCTTTAACTGAAGATGTCATAATATCGGTGTCAATTCCGCAGCCCCAAAATACAATACCGTTGTTTGCTCTAATTCCTACATAAGATACCGCTTTTGATTTTGATCCTATTTCTAGCGCATGTTCTTTATAGACTAAATCTGTATAATCGATACCTAATTTAGCTTGAACAGCATTGCTAATGGCATCAAGTCTTCCATTTCCTATTCCCATGCATTCATGTTCTTCATTATTCATTCGAATTGATACCGATGTCTCGTAATGACCATTTTGCGTATGTTTAAATCGAATAAATTCAATCGGCGTATGGATATTCACGTATTCACCGATAAAAATATCATAAATTTCATCCGGCATCAATTCCTTGTGCTTATGATCTGAAACACTTTTCACATGATAGCCAAAACTCTCACGCATTCCGATTGGAAGATCAATTCCATACGATTGCTGAAGAATATAGCCGATTCCGCCTTTACCGGATTGGCTATTAATCCGGATGATATCTCCTTCGTATTCTCTTCCGATATCCATCGGATCAATTAATAAATAAGGAACCGTCCAATGCTGGCGTTCTTCTTCCTCACGCCATTTCATCCCTTTGGCAATCGCATCTTGATGGGAGCCTGAAAATGCCGTAAATACAAGTTCACCAGCATAAGGCTGTCTTTCGTGAACCCTCATCCTTGTTAATTTTTCATATTTAGAAATAATGCTTGGAATTTCTTCAAAATGTAATTTTGGATCTACCCCATGTGAAAACATGTTTAATGCAAGGGTTACGATATCTACGTTCCCCGTTCTCTCACCATTTCCAAACAATGTTCCTTCCACTCTCTGTGCTCCTGCAAGCATCCCTAGCTCTGCGTCTGCTACACCCGTTCCTCGATCATTATGTGGATGGACTGATAGAATTACATGATCCCGATAGCTCAAGTGGTCACTCATATACTCAATTTGACTTGCGTAAACGTGAGGCATAGACATCGATACCGTAGCTGGCAGGTTGATAATGACTTTGTTATCGGCTGTCGGTTGCCAAATATCAAGTACCCTATTACATATATCAAGCGAAAACTCCACTTCTGTCCCAGTAAAGCTTTCCGGTGAATATTGAAATTGGAAATTCCCTTCCGTTTCAGCAGCATATTTTTTCAGCATCTTCGCTCCGGTTACAGCAATATCAATAATTTCTTCCTTCGATTTTCTAAATACTTGCTCACGCTGTGCCACAGATGTGGAATTGTACAAATGGACCACAGCTTTATTCGCACCTTGTAACGCTTCAAATGTTTTTTTAATAATATGCTCTCTTGACTGCGTTAACACTTGAATGGTCACATCATCTGGAATTAAATTTTCCTCAATTAATGTGCGCAAAAAGGCGTATTCGGTTTCCGATGCAGCAGGAAATCCCACTTCAATTTCCTTAAACCCAACTTGCAAAAGTAATTGAAAATACTCTAACTTCTCCTCCAAATTCATCGGAACGATCAATGCTTGATTTCCGTCTCGAAGATCCACACTACACCATGTGGGTGCTTCCTTTATATATTCCTTTTCTGTCCACTTCAAGCTTTGCACTGGAGGCATAAAGTAACCTCTCGTATATTTTTCGCTATATTTCATCTTGACTCCCACCTTCATTTTTTAATGATTCATTTATGAAAAATAAAAAAGCCTCGTCTCTATAAAAAATATAGAGACGAGGCATTGCTCGCGGTACCACTCTAATTGATTAATGATTATCATATTAATCCACTCATTTTCGGTGGCAATCACCACCTATCTTCATAACGGTAGAAAACCGACATCCCCTACTGATATGTTCAGGGAGTAGCTTATGGATGAGTTCAAAGGCAGTAACTACCGATTTTCACCATCCATCGGCTCTCTAAGAAGTTAATAAATCCTTTTACTATTTCCAATCGTTGCAAATAATTATTTAATTAAATATGATGATATATAGATAAGCGCGAATTGTCAATATATAAACATTAAAAATAAATAGTACATTAATTTGCAAGTTGCTTTTAAAAAACAGAATCATAAGTTAGTCAGTTGAGATAATCCAGCAAATATTATTAATCTTAGTTTTTTAGATGGCATCCGGACTTCAAGGCTTGATATCTAGAGCGACATGGTCGGGGCAATCTAAATAAGTTAAGATGTGTGGAGTATTTTTACTAAAATAAACGAATATTTTAATCGGAGGTTACTATTTTGTTATTATACTTTTGATATATCGCCCGCCTAATAATTTATAAAAAGTTTAGGAGTTGATATATATAATGATATACAAAAGTTGCCTTAACGGTATTTCAGCTAATATGTTGGAAGGATTTTTCGTGGATTGGCCTAATCCTCCCGATCCGCCAACTCACTTAAAATTGTTAAAAAACAGCAGCGCAGTTGTCATTGCATTAGATGAACATACAGATCAGGTTGTTGGATTCATCACAGCTATTAGTGATGGTGTCCTGACAGCCTACATCCCGTTCCTTGAAGTGTTGCCAGAGTATAAAAATAAAGGCATTGGCAAGGAATTAGTAAAACGTATGTTAAAAGAACTTGATGATATCTATATGATTGATTTATGTTGTGATGATAGTTTAGTTCCTTATTATGAAAAATTTGGTATGTTTAGATCAAATGGAATGTGCACAAGAAATTATAAAATGCAATCGGGAAATTTAAGCAATTATTAAATTAAAATCACTTCGATATTTTCGTCAGCTTTAACGAAAAAAAATCGGCATTTCCGCCGATTTTTCTATACTTGCCCTTGATCAAATATTTCCCGCTTTTTTCTCGCGATTCAAACGGATTTTATAAATGATTAAAATTAAGGAAGCGACCATTAAGCCTTCAGCAATTGGTAAAAATATCGCTAAAAACGTAAAGAACAAGCAGCCCACGCATAAAAATAAATAGATAACGGCTGATTTTAATAATGGAAGCTTTTTGGCAAACCCTAATTTATATACTAGGATTGCTAATCCCATGATTGTTATCCATAATAACCAATTAGATAAGACCGGATTATTATTCGTCACAGTATAAAAAAACTTTAATGTTGGAGAAAATCTTTCAATTGCTCTTTGGTCTGCCTGTGTGAGCGCTAAAACGAAAAAAAGATTGCCCATCGTTTTCTTTCTGCCCCCTTTTTCAATTCTCAGTTCCATAAAAAATCGGCCCTTATACAAGGACCGATTTTAGCATATCATATTTTTATGCGAAAGGACGCGTTTTATTGTTCCATTTCTGCGAACTTTTTCTTTTTGGCGACTCTTTCCCGCTCATTTTTATCTAAGACTTTTTTGCGTAGTCGAATCGATTGTGGAGTAACTTCACAATACTCATCATCATTTAAATATTCCAAAGCTTCCTCTAGCGACATAATTCTAGGCTTTTTAATGACAGTCGTTTGATCTTTCGTTGCTGAACGAACATTCGTTGCATGTTTCACCTTCGTAATATTGACGGTAATATCATTCTCACGAGTGTGCTCGCCTACGATCATACCTTCGTAAATTTCTGTTCCAGGTTCAACAAAAATCGTTCCTCGGTCTTCTACATGCATAATTCCATACGTTGTTGATTTTCCTGTTTCCATTGAAACGATAACACCTTGTCTTCTGCCGCCTACTTTCCCTGACTGCATTGGTTGGTAGCTGTCAAACGTATGATTTAATATCCCATAGCCTCTTGTCAACGTCATAAATTCAGTTGTATAGCCAATTAAACCACGTGCTGGTACATTAAAAATAAGCCGGACTTGCCCATTCCCATTATTAATCATGTCAAGCATTTCACCTTTGCGTGAACCAAGCGATTCAATTACACCGCCTGTATGCTCTTCTGGGATATCAATTTGCACACGCTCGATCGGTTCACAGCGAACACCGTCAATCTCTCTTACGATGACTTGCGGCTTAGACACTTGTAGCTCATAGCCTTCACGGCGCATATTTTCGATAAGGATGGACAAATGCAGCTCCCCACGGCCAGAAACAATCCATGCGTCTGGAGATTCCGTATCTTCTACTCGTAAGCTTACATCTGTTTCCAATTGGCTTTTCAAGCGCTCCTCGATCTTTCTAGAAGTAATGTACGTTCCTTCCCTTCCTGCAAACGGACTGTTATTCACAAGGAACGTCATTTGTAATGTCGGTTCATCGACACGTAATTCTGGTAAAGCTTCTTGATGATCAACTGGACAAATCGTATCACCCACATCGATATCTTCCATTCCAGAAACCGAAATTAAATCTCCAGCAAATGCTTCTTCGATTTCCACTCGCTTCAGTCCGAGGAAACCCGATAATTTTGTTACTCTAAACTGCTTTACACCGCCATCTTGTTTTAAAACAGCGACTTGTTGGCCAACTTTTATCGTTCCACGATACACTCTTCCAATCCCAATTCGCCCAACATAGTCGTTATAATCAAGCAATGAGATTTGAAATTGAAGCGGCTCATCACGATTGTCAATTGGCGCTGGAATATGTTTCAAAATGGCTTCATATAGCACTTCCATATTTTCATCTTGTTGTTCTGTATTATCACTTGCAGTCCCATTAATACCAGAAGCATAAATAACGGGAAACTCCAATTGCTCATCATTGGCATCAAGTTCAATGAATAGCTCGAGCACTTCATCAACCACTTCTTCTGGACGTGCAAAATCACGGTCAATTTTATTAACGACAACGATCGGTGTTAAATCTTGCTCTAGCGCCTTTTTCAAAACAAAGCGCGTTTGTGGCATACAGCCTTCATATGCGTCGACAACGAGTACCACTCCGTCAACCATCGTTAAAATTCGCTCTACCTCACCGCCAAAATCGGCGTGACCAGGTGTATCTAAAATATTAATTTTTGTATCTTTGTATTGAATCGCGGTGTTTTTCGCAAGGATTGTAATTCCTCTTTCCCTTTCGATGTCACCCGAATCCATGGCACGTTCCGCAACTTGTTCATTGGAACGGAAAATTCCCGATTGTTTTAATAACTGATCAACCAATGTTGTTTTCCCATGATCAACGTGAGCAATAATAGCAATATTTCGTATATCTTCTCTTTTTTTCAAAGTTGTTCCTCCTAAGTTAGAAAAGCAAAAGCATTAGTTGTCGTTTCGTACAACCTTAGCGTAATACTCGACTTTTTAAATCGACAGCTACCTGTTAATATGATTAACTGAATTATTATACCATATCCGATAGAAAATCTGTAATTTTTTTTGTACAATAGACAGAGCAAAGGAGGCGAATGAATTGATTCAGTGGAATGCACTTATTTTAGCGATTTTAGGCGCGTTTTCGATTATTGCGATTGGGATTTTTCTTGGGGAGCGAAGTCCGATCGGGATGTTAATCTCCTTTATTGTTTTTATCATTATTATGATAATCGGTTTTAAATCGAAGAAAAAAGTCGATGACAAAAAAAATTAATAGCAAGCGGAGATTTTCTTTAAACAGATATACATAATGAGAAAAGTCCTTCTATTGCATATTGAAGGACTTTTTTCGGCTTGAATTATTTTTTAATATAATTCATAATTTTTTCATGCAAACCTGGTCTAGCGATGATGACTGGACCTGTTTCTAGTAGATTGACCGGTTCACCCTTTAGATTTGTAACGACTCCTCCAAGCTCTTCGACAATTATTTTTCCGCCGGCGAAATCCCATGGGGCTAAACGCATATTAATG
Source organism: Bacillus sp. FJAT-50079 (assembly GCF_018343515.1). Lineage (GTDB taxonomy): Bacteria > Bacillota > Bacilli > Bacillales > Bacillaceae_C > Lederbergia. The sequence goes on from NZ_JAGYPD010000002.1 coordinate 582,581, forward strand.
TATGAATCAAGACGGCCAGTAGCAACGTAAGCAAACTCTAATGCGGCCGATCCGTATGATCGTGTACTGCGCACATCGTTAACGAGCGGGATCAACGTTTTTTCAACATCAAGATGGCGATTCGATGCAAGCCATGTTGCACTAAGACCGATGACCGCTTCTTCTATTTTGCCATCTGTAAGCGGTGGGAGTTTTTTCTTATCCCAATATGCACCTTCACCTGCTTGTGCATAATAAAGCTCGCCATGAACTACATCATATAAATAACCGAGCTTGCCTACACCGTTTTCATAAATGCCGATTGAAATGAAAAAATTTCTTTGTTGGTGAACAAAATTCATCGTTCCATCAATCGGATCAATGATCCAGACGATCCCTTGCAAATCTTTTACTTCATCTCCGAAGCCTTCTTCTCCTAAAATACGATGCTCTGGAAAGTTCTTTTTTATTTTTTCAGTGAAAAATTGTTCCGTTTCCTTATCTAAATTGGTTACAAGGTCATTCGCATTCGCTTTCGTCTGAATATTTAACGTTGTTGAAAATGAAGCGATGATCGTTGCCCCCGCTTCTCGTAGCCATTCTTTCGTCAATGAATCCACCTTTGTCCAACTTGTCATATCCATATCCATTCCTCCAAACTTCGTTAACTTTAGCTTAGAGAATATACTGACTTTTTTCAAGCGTAGGGACTTTTCACAAGTAAAAAACGAACTTTCCGATGTTTTTACGGGAAGTTCGTTTTAATCGATGATACATATGCTTTTATAATGCATCTAATTTGATTAACTCTTCACGGATTTTTTCTAGTTTTTGTTTAGATTTCAACTTCATTTCTTCATTTCCGTCTTGGAGAGCGTCGAATAAGACGGCTAATTCATAATTTAATTCTAATTGAAGAACAGCTAATCGTTGTCTATCTTGATTTTTTTTGCGATACGTATTCATTACTTGTTTCACAGTGAAACACCCCTTCCGAAATTAATGTTCACGGAATCCTTTCGTTTATCGCTTATTATATTGTATGTTAGCAGGATTATCCTGTAACAAAATTGTGTGTTTACCTATGAATGAAGGGTCGTTAATACCAATCATCCATACTGATGTTATTTTTAAAAAAATAAGTGCTTTTGTTTATAAATACCCTTTTAGAGAATTTTATAAACGTTTTGCTTTATATCAATTACGTCTTCGTGTAATTGGGTTAAACTAGAAAGGCTCCTTTGAAAATCCTTCCATCCACCGAAAGCGAAGCGTCAGTTACAGTAATTGAACCTTATCTTAATCCGATTTATAGCTTAATCATCGTATCTTCTTGCGTATTTTTCATCTTTTTAATCGCTTGATAAAGAGAATAGCCACTTACTTTTTCAAATTGATCACCGAGTTTTTTTTCATCGGCTTTCCCTGGAACAACCTCTTTAAATTTACGATAGGCTGCGAGCAATTCAGATTTTTGTACTCCTTTTTCGTATACGCGTTCAATTGCCTCATAAAAGTTAATAACTGATATGACTTCCTCGGTCGTCCAATCATGTGAAATCGGATATTGATAATCCATTTTTCCGTCTTCCCCTCTCATTTGTGTCATTTCATGTTCATTTGATATTTTTATCTACTTATACAAAAAATATGGCAAATCTCTTTAGAAAAAGATTTGCCTCGACAATTACTCCTGTACTGGAGTTTCAATTAACTTCGGATCAAGTAAATCATAACCTTTTTCCCTCAAGCCTTTTACAATTTGTTCTAGCCCTTCGCTTGTCCATTTTCGATCATGCATTAATAAATTGGCCCCATCGTTTAATTCAGGTGCGTTTACCATAATCTCAGCAATTGCATCTTTGTCCATATATTGTTTTTCCCAATCGTAACCGTATGTCCAATTCATCAATAGCATTTTTTCCTCTAGTGCAATTTGTCTGCTTTCATCCGTATTACTGCCAAATGGCGCTCTAAAAAAGATCGGGCGCTCACCAATAATTTCTTCTACTCTATCATTCACTGAAATAATTTCTTCTCTTTGTTCTTCCACTGTGAGCGTCTTTAAATCTTTGTGTGAATATGTATGATTCCCAATCGGAAAGCCAAGCTCGTGAATTTGCTTTAATATCTCTTCTTTTTCTTCCCCTTGCAAGAAATGACCATTAACAAAAAAGATCGCAGGTGCGTCTAAAGCTTTTAATGTTTTTGCCATTTCAAGTGCATATGTATCAGGTGCATCATCAATAGTTAAAAGAGCAACTTTTGAATTAGCATCTGCAATCGGTTCGAATCGATATGTTTTTTCATTCATGCGATATTGAGCTTCGATCTTTTCTTCCTCACCTGTCTCATTATTTTCTACTTCCGTTTCTTCTTTTTCATTTGATTCCACTTCTTGTTCCTGTTCATTGGCTTCACTGCTCACATTTTGCTGTTCTTTTTGTTGTTCACTTTGATTATCCGTTGCTGTCTGATTTGCACAAGCCGCTAAAAGAAAAATAACTGCGAGCGGCATGATCCACTTTTTCATGATAATCTCCTCTCTTTTTCTATAAAACTTAAAAACAATTTATTATAGAATCGTCTTTGAGACGGTCATTTGAAGGATGGTATGCAACATTCCATACGTCAAGACACTCAAAAGCGTGATAAAAAAAGATACCTTGTTTGATTTTATCATCATTCTTGCTACCAAGAAAGATAAATAGAAAAAAACGAGAAATAACAATACATTGGCAAAGAGACGATCTTTACCAGATAACCATTCTACGATGGTGAAACCACTCCAAATAATCCATTGCAATAGTAAAGTAATATATTTTTTCATCCGCACGCGCATCACCTGCTCTTAAGTATGTCCCTTCTTATTATATATGCACGTCATTTGCCATCTTAAACCTCTTTATAAGAAAATCCGGGCAAAAGTCATGCCCGGCCTTTTTCTACCTCTTGAAGATTGGAAACAGCTATTGGACATGAGCGGAGGTTTTGAATGGTTAACTGGCTGTTAAGAGGCGCCTATTGGACATAGTTCACGGTTTTGAATGGTTAACTGGCTATTAGGAGGCACCTATTGGACATAGTTCATGATTTTGAATGGTTAACTGGCTATTAGAAGGCGCCTATTGGACACAGTTCATGGTTTTGAATGGTTAACTGGCTATTAGGAAGCGCCTATTGGACACAGTTCATGGTTTTGAATGGTTAACTGGCTATTAGGAGGCGTCTATTAGACATAGTTCATGATTTTGAATGGTTAACTGGCTATTAGGAGGCGCCTATTGGACACAGTTCGTCGTTTTGAATGACTTACTGGCTATTAGGAGGCGCCTATTGGACAGAGTTCATGATTTTGAATGGTTAACTGGCTATTAGAAGGCGCCTATTGGACATGAGCGGAGGTTTTGAATGACTTACTGGCTATTAGGAGGCGTATATTGGACAGTGTTCGTGATTTTGAATGACTTACTGGCCATTAGGAGGCGCCTATTGGACACAGTTCGTCGTTTTGAATGGTTAACTGGCTATTAGGAAGCGCCTATTGGACAGAGTTCGTCGTTTTGAATGGCTAACTGGCTATTAGAAGGCGCCTATTGGACAGTGTTCGCGATTTTGAATGGTTAACTGGCTGTTAAGAGGCGCCTATTGGACAGAGTTCGTCGTTTTGAATGGCTAACTGGCTATTAGGAGGCACCTATTGGACATAGTTCATGATTTTGAATGGTTAACTGGCTATTAGAAGGCGCCTATTGGACACAGTTCATGGTTTTGAATGGTTAACTGGCTATTAGGAAGCGCCTATTGGACACAGTTCATGGTTTTGAATGGTTAACTGGCTATTAGGAGGCGTATATTGGACAGTGTTCGTGATTTTGAATGACTTACTGGCCATTAGGAGGCGCCTATTAGACATAGTTTGCGGTTTTGAATGACTTACTGGCCATTAGAAAATGCCCATCGACAATGTTGGTGATAATCTCATAAAAAAAGCTATGCCTTCTTTCCTAATAAGAAAAGCTGACTCACTATATTGTGAGTCAGCTTCATTCAAATCATTATTTAATGATATGGATTGGTGTTCCAAGTGCAACTTCTGCAGCTTCCATCGTAATTTCTCCAAGTGTTGGATGTGCATGAATCGTCATTGCAATGTCTTCAGCTGTCATGCCTGCTTCAATCGCAAGACTTAGCTCAGAGATCATATCTGATGCACTTTCACCCGCAATTTGAGCTCCGATCACGAGGCCATCTTCTTTGCGCGTAACGAGTTTCACAAATCCATCTGTGTTGTTTAATGAAAGTGCGCGGCCGTTTGCTGCGAATGGGAATTTCGCTGCAACGATGTCCAAGCCATCCTCTTTCGCTTGTGCTTCTGTATAACCAACAGTAGCTAATTCCGGTTCAGAGAATACAACCGCAGGAATACCAAGATAATCAATCTCAGAAGTTTGACCAGCAATAACTTCTGCAGCAATTTTTCCTTCATATGAAGCTTTATGTGCTAATGGTGGTCCTGGAACGATGTCACCGATAGCAAAAATGTTGCTTACACTTGTTCTGCATTGCTTATCAATTTCAATGACACCACGGTCAGTCATTTTAATGCCAACTTGCTCAAGACCAATTTCATCAGTGTTTGGTTTACGCCCAACTGTCACTAATACGTAGTCTGCTTCGATTGTTTTTTCTTCGCCTTTTGACTCATATGTGACAACAACACTGTTGTCTGTTTCTTGAACGCCTTTAGCTAATGCTTTTGTAACAATGTTAACATTTTTCTTTTTCAAGTTACGTGTAACTAAAGAAGTCATTTGTTTTTCAAAGCCGCTTAAAATATCATCCGCGCCTTCTAGAATTGTTACTTCAGATCCAAGATTTGCATAAGCTGTACCTAATTCAGTACCAACATAGCCGCCACCAATAACAACAAGTTTTCCTGGAATTTCTTCCAAGTTCAATGCACCTGTTGAATCAATAACACGTTTTGTATACTTGAACGTTGGAAGCTCAATTGGACGTGATCCAGTAGCAATGATCGCATGTTTAAACGTATATGTTTGTGCTGAATCTTCGTTGATTACTCTAAGGCTATTTGCATCAACGAAATATGCTTCACCACTAACAATATCCACTTTATTTCCTTTAAGAAGGCCTGCTACACCGCCAGTCAGTTGTTGAACAACTTTCCCTTTCCACGCCTGAACTTTCGAAAAATCAACTGTTACATTCTCAGCTGTAACACCAATTTCATTAGATTCTTGAGCTGATACATAACGTTGTGATGCAGAAATTAATGCTTTAGAAGGAATGCAGCCTACGTTTAAGCAAACACCGCCAACATTGCCTTTTTCAACGATTGTAACTTTTTGGCCGAGCTGAGCTGCACGAATAGCAGCTACATATCCTCCAGGGCCAGCACCGATGACAATTGTATCTGTTTCAATTGCAAAATCTCCTACTACCATTGTTTTACGCCTCCATTAATAAAAGTTCAGGGTCGTTTAACAAACGCTTGATTTGGTTAAGTGCCATTTGTGCGCTTGCACCGTCAATTGCACGGTGATCAAAGCTCAATGATAATGCTAATACTGGTGCAGCAACAATTTCACCATTTTTCACAACTGGTTTTTCGGCAATACGGCCAACACCTAAAATCGCCACTTCAGGGTGATTAATAACTGGAGTAAACCACTGGCCACCAGCTGAACCAATATTTGAAATTGTACATGAAGCACCTTTCATTTCGTTTGGTGAGAGCTTGCCACTACGAGCTTTTGCACCAAGTTCATTAATTTCTTGAGAAATAGCAAATACAGATTTTGTATCCGCACGTTTTACAACTGGGACTAATAAGCCTTTTTCAGTATCAGCGGCAATTCCGATGTTGTAATAATGTTTTTGAACGATTTCGTCCGTTGCATCATCAATAGATGTGTTAAGAATCGGATATTCACGCAATGCGCTCACAAGTGCCTTCACAATATACGGAAGGAATGTAAGTTTAATATCCTTTTCCGCTGCAATTTCTTTGAACTTCTTACGATGGGCAACGAGTGCAGACACTTCCACCTCATCCATAAGTGTAACATGTGGAGCCGTATGTTTCGAATTAACCATCGCTTTCGCAATTGCTTTACGAATTCCACTCATTTTTTCACGTGTTTCTGGATATTCCCCTTCAGGAATAACTGGTGCTTTTGCTTGTTGCTCAACTTTTTCTTCTGATGCAGCTTGAACCGTTTCTTCCGATTGAGCAGGCTGTCCACCGCTTAAGAATGCATCGATATCCGTTTTCAAAATACGGCCATTCTTTCCTGAACCTGATACACTGCGAATATTCACGCCTTTTTCACGTGCATATTTTCTAACAGAAGGCATCGCAATAACAAGTTGATTCGAATCAACTTCTGCTGCTTGCTCTGCTGCTGGTGCTGCTGGCGCTTCTTCTGCAGGTGCAGGTGCTTCTGCCGCCGGAGCTGCTTCTTCTTGATCATCAGCTGATTGTAAATGCTCATATCCTGGAGCATCAAATGTAATGAGTACATCACCAACAACAGCTGTTGTACCTTCCTCCACATGCACCTCTAAAACCGTACCTGCTACTGGAGATGGTAGCTCTACAACTGCTTTATCGTTTTGTACTTCACAAAGTGTATCGTCCTCTTCGATTTTATCTCCCGGTTTTATAAACCACTTAACGATATCACCTTCGTGGATTCCTTCACCGATATCTGGCATTTTAAATTGAAATGACAATGTTGTTCAACCTCCTAGATAACAATATTAAAATTCGAGTACTTTTTTCGCTGTTTCAACAATATCCTTATGGTTTGGTAACCAAACTGGCTCTGCTTGAGCAAATGGATATACTGTGTCAGGCGCAGCTACACGCAATACTGGCGCTTCCAAGCTTAAAATAGCACGATCATTAATTTCCGCTACTACGTTCGCTGCAATACCAGCTTGTTTTTGTGCTTCTTGAACAACAATCGCACGATTTGTTTTTTCAACAGATGCGATAATCGTCTCGATATCAAGTGGGCTTACTGTACGAAGGTCAATAACTTCAACAGAATGTCCTTCTTTTTCAAGCTCTTCAGCTGCTTTGATTGAATCATGAACCATCGCACCGTACGTTACGATTGTTAAATCTGTTCCTTCACGCTTTACGTCTGCTTTTCCTAATGGAATTGTGTATTCTTCCTCAGGAACCTCTTGACGGAAAGAACGATATAATTTCATATGCTCTAAGAAAATAACTGGGTCATTGTCTCTGATTGCTGAAATTAATAATCCTTTTGCATCATATGGTGTTGAAGGAATAACAACTTTTAATCCTGGTTGCTGTGCCATTAATCCTTCTAAGCTGTCCGCATGCATTTCTGGAGTAAATACTCCGCCACCAAATGGTGAACGAATCGTAATTGGAGCATTAAATGTGTTACCCGTACGGTATCTCCAACGTGCCGCTTGTCCACTGATCGAGTCAATCACTTCATATACGAATCCAAAGAACTGAATTTCTGGTACAGGACGGAAACCTTGAGTCGATAATCCGATCGCAAGACCCCCGATTCCAGATTCTGCAAGTGGAGTATCAAATACACGATCCTCACCAAATTCTTTTTGCAAACCTTCAGTCGCGCGGAAAACACCGCCGTTTACCCCTACGTCCTCACCGAAAACTAGAACATTTTCATCATTGCGCAATTCCGTACGAAGCGCATCCGTGATAGCTTGAATCATAGTCATTTGCGCCATGGCTTACTTCGACTCCTTCTCTTTATAAATTTCATATTGTTCTTCTAAATTATGTGGTAATTGTTCAAACATATTTGAAATTAAGTCCGTAACTTTTTGCTTAGGTGCTGCATCAGCTTGTTTAATTGCCTCTTTAATATCTTCTTTCGCTTGCTCGATTACAGCATTCTCTTTTTCTTCGTTCCAAATTCCTTTACCTTCTAGGTACGTGCGGAAACGAACAAGTGGATCTTTCTTTTCCCACTCGCTATCTTCGTCAGATGTACGGTAACGAGTTGGATCGTCACCAGCCATAGTATGCGGCCCGTAGCGATAGCACATTGTTTCAATTAATGTTGGACCACCACCATTAATTGCACGTTCACGAGCTTCTTTTACTGCTGCATAAACAGCAAGTGGATCCATTCCGTCTACTAACACGCCTGGAATACCAGCAGCAACCGCTTTTTGTGCGATCGTTTTACCAGCCGTTTGTAGCTCACGTGGTGTTGAAATCGCAAACTGGTTGTTTTGCACAATAAAGATTGCAGGCGCGCCATATGCACCAGCAAAGTTAATTCCTTCGTAGAAGTCACCTTGTGAAGATCCGCCGTCGCCTGTATATGTAATTGCGACTGCTTTTTGATTGCGCTTTTTAAAGCCTAGCGCTACTCCAGTTGCTTGAATAATTTGAGCACCGATAATGATCTGTGGTGGAAGAACATTCACGCCTTCAGGTACTTGCATACCCATGAAATGTCCACGCGACCATAAAAATGCTTGATAAAGTGGTAGTCCGTGCCAAACAATTTGCGGAACATCACGGTATCCCGGAAGAATGAAGTCTTCTTTTTCAAGTGCGAAGTGAGAAGCGACTTGTGATGCTTCCTGACCAGCAGTCGGAGCATAGAAACCTAAACGTCCTTGACGGTTAAGAGAGATGCTGCGTTGATCCAGAATTCTCGTATATACCATCCGACGCATTAATTCTTCTAGTTGCTCGTCTGTCATATCAGGAACAGTAGCGTCTTTAACAATTTCCCCTTTTTCATTCAAAATCTGAACCATTTCAAACTTACTTTCAATAGTTTCGAGCGTTTTAACCGCATCAAACTGTGCCTTCTTTGTTTTAGAAGCCATTGAAGCCACCTATCCTTTCTATTTCATTTATTTGATGATGGACATGGATTTGTTCTGTACCAATTTCTGTTAATAATTGCTGACAGTGCAAATCCCATACTAATATAGGTTTTCCACAATTCACTTAAAGAAAAACAGTAAATCATTCCTTTTATAAAAAAAGAAACTGTACTACTGTTTCTTTCCGCAAATATAACACAATGTTTTTTTCACTCACGAATCAAGATTACATGAAACAAGTTTGCACGTCAATGGATATGCTTAAAAACCTAAATTAATAATTTTTAGAAATTTACCTTCATTTTCAAACTGTATCACTAATCGTAATTATACTGTTTTATAATTTACACACAATTCCCCATCTGTTATAGAGTAGATTTACTCAAACTTACAAACAAGAAACATTACGCTCGTTGCTTATTTTGTTGCCTCGACATTTATCCCAGCCGCTTTATAAAAATTCAACTTTGCTTCATTAAATATTTCCGTTTGTTCATTAAATTCATCATTCGCTTCCATTACTGTTGCAAATGTATCGTTTACTAATTGTATTTGTTCTTCTAGCTCTTCCAATTTCAAATCTTCATTTTTCAATAATTGATAGATTTTTCGATCTTCCTCAAGCCCCTGATTGTATGCCGTGAATATTTTATCGTAGCTTTCGTATCTGTTCTCCATCAACGTTTGTAGCTCTTTTGCCTGTTTTTGTAATTTGTCACCCTTTATCTTATCCATTTCTTTCACAACGGTATTAAATTCTTGTTTTGCCGCGTCAAGAGCTTCTTTCTCTTTTTTCATTAATTCTTCACGCTCATCAAGATTCTTTAATGCCTCATCCGCTTTTTGCGTAATTTGATTAAATTCTTTCATCCCTAAAGCCATGATTTCATCGAACAAGTTTTTTTCAGCTGCTTCAAGCTTGGCAAGAGGTGCTTGTTGGTCTTCGAAATCCTTTTCTTTCTTAACCACTCCTTCTAATGATTGGTAAATTGTTTCTTCAGCCGAAACACATCCAGAAAAGATGATTGCGATGGATATCAAAAGTAGACTTACCATTCCTTTTCTCATAACTAAATCCCCCTTACATTGTCCACTTTTACTATACCGAGGTTCATCACATTTGACAACATCCTGCATCAATTGATATTTATCGCTAATTTTACAACTTTTACTTTGTTTCTCTCTTTGGTACACTAATTTTTATGAAGCACGAGGAGGTTATAATAATATGATATTAATGAAAGATATTATTCGGGAAGGGCATCCCGTCTTAAAAAAAGTAGCAAAAGAAGTCGCCCTTCCATTATCTGATGAAGATATTCAAACATTAAAAAGTATGGAAGAATATTTAAAAAATAGTCAAGATCCCGAGATTAGCCAAAAATACGGATTGCGTCCAGGAGTTGGGCTTGCCGCTCCACAAATCAATGTTTCCAAGCGAATGCTTGCCGTTCGCGTTGAAGACGAAAAAGGAAAGCAATATTATTATTCCCTAGTCAATCCCAAAATCATTAGCCACTCTGTCGAAAAATCGTATTTAACTTCTGGCGAAGGTTGTCTATCAGTGGATCGAAATGTACCTGGCTATGTTTTAAGATATTCTCGAGTCACGATTAAAGCATTTGACATCGATGGCAATGAAGTAAAACTTCGCTTACGCGGATTACCAGCAATTGTATTTCAACATGAGATTGACCATTTAAACGGCATAATGTTTTATGATTATATTAATGAAAAAGATCCATTTCACGTACCAGATGGAGCGATTCCGATCGATCGCTAAAATGAAAATCCCAGTTCACACTGAACCGGGATTTTTTTGTTAAACTTCTTATTTTTTTATCGTCATAAAATCTTCTGTCAAAAGTCCGACCGCTTTTAACCCATTCACAATTCCATTATCATCGACATCTGTCGTCACGTAATCCGCATGCATTTTCACCGCTTCATGCGCATTTCCCATCGCTACTCCCATGCCAACCGTTTGTAGCATCTCAACATCGTTAAAGCCATCACCAAACGCATATACATTTTCCATTTCAAAGCCAAGACGCTCGATAAGTTTTTTAATCCCTTCTGCTTTTGATCCGCCCTTTGGAACGATGTCCATTGCCGTTTCATGCCAACGGATAAATGTCTGTGAATCTTCAAATTCACTTATATAATCCGTTTCGCCTTCTTTTGCAAATAGTAACGCTTGATAAATTTCCTCTTTGTGATAAAAATTCGGATCATGATCCGGATGAATTAATTTTAAACTTTTTAAGCTTTGCGAAATTCTTTCATCGTATGAAACATTTGATTTTAATGTATGCTCATTCATGAAAACAAGGGGATGCCCATTGTCCTCCGCTTTTTTCGCTAGTTGGCCAAGCGATTCACGTGCTAATGGCTTCGTATAAATGACCTCGTTGTTGAAAACCACATACGATCCGTTAAAAGCGACATATGACTCTATATCCAATTCTTTTAGCAACGATGTAATCATAAACGGTCCCCTACCAGTTGCGATTGCCGTATAGACTCCGTTATTTTGTAATGTTTTTACCGCTTCCTTCACTGCTACCGGTAAATTTTTCTCATGATCAAGCAACGTCCCATCGATGTCAAAAAAAACAATTTTTTTCATGTGTATCTCCTTTATACGTATTCACTCACTATTTTTCTCTAGCCATTCTGATAAAGATTCCTCCTTAAGCATATAATAAAAAGAAAAAACTTGCATAAAAGGACGATTTGAACACCAAGTTACTTTTACTTTGGACAAGAATCGGTTAAAATGAGTAGAAGGAGTGATCCACAATGTTAAAGAGACTGAGAAAGAAGCTCTTAAAACAGTGGAAAGATTTGCTTAGAAAAAAAACAATTGCTTAATATCAATTGATTTCCTTCAAGCCCCTCTCTTCATTAGAGGGCTTATTCTTTATTCACGTCTAAATATCGTATTTATCATTGAATAATGATTATATAAATGAAATGAAATTAAGGAGAGAGAAATATGATTTACAAAGTATATTATCAAGAGAAAGAAAATGAAGTACCTGTTCGTGAGGAAACAAAAACATTGTTTGTTAAGGCTGATAGCGTTCGTGCTGTTCGCCAATTTTTAAAAGACCGCCCAATGAATATCGAATATGTACAACTGCTAGAAGGCGCATATTTAGAGTACGAAAAAAACTCTGAAGGCTTTGAATTACAGGAGATTCAGTAAGGATGAAATTTGTAAAAAACAATCAAACAGCCGTTTTTGCCTTGGGCGGATTAGGTGAAATCGGAAAAAACACATACGCAGTACAATTTCAAGATGAGATTATTTTGATTGATGCAGGGATTAAATTTCCTGAAGATGAGCTATTAGGAATCGATTATGTTATTCCCGATTATTCATATCTCGTTAAAAATGCTGATAAGATTAAAGGCCTATTTATTACTCATGGGCATGAAGATCATATCGGTGGTGTTCCCTATTTGTTGCGGCAAATAAATGTGCCAATCTATGCGGGACCACTAGCAATCGGTTTACTAAAAAACAAATTAGATGAGCATGGACTTTTAAGACAAACAAAGTTCCATGAAATTAAGGAAGATGACGTCATTAAATTTAGAAAAACATCAGTCACATTCTTCCGAACAACACATAGTATCCCTGATTCATACGGGATTGTCATTAAAACTCCGCCGGGAAATATCGTTCATACTGGTGACTTTAAGTTTGACTTTACCCCTGTTGGAGAACCAGCCAACTTAACGAAAATGGCCGAGATTGGGAAAGAAGGCGTCCTTTGTCTTTTATCTGATAGTACAAATGCGGAAGTTCCAAATTTCACGATGTCAGAAAGACGCGTAGGCGACAGCATTGAAGATATTTTTCGAAAAGTTGACGGTCGAGTGATCTTCGCCACCTTTGCTTCAAATATTCACCGCCTCCAACAAGTAACGGATGCCGCGGTTGCAAACGGAAGAAAAATTGCTGTCTTCGGCCGCAGTATGGATGCAGCGATTGAAATTGGTCAAGAGCTTGGTTATATTAATGCACCGAAAGATACATTTATTAATATTCAGCAATTAAATCGACTTCCAGCTAATAAGGTGACGATTCTTTGTACGGGCAGTCAAGGGGAGCCGATGGCAGCTCTATCTAGAATTGCAAATGGAACACATCGCCAAATTCAAATCCAACCTGGCGATACAGTCGTCTTTTCATCTTCTCCAATCCCTGGAAATACAATTAGCGTCAATCGGACGATTAATTTATTATACCGGGCTGGTGCGGAAGTAATCGCTGGTTCCTTAAATAACATCCATACGTCAGGACATGGTGGACAGCAAGAACAAAAACTGATGCTCCGACTGATGAAACCAAAATTTTTCATGCCAATTCACGGTGAATTTCGTATGCAAAAAATGCATGCTCAGTTAGCAGTTGAATGCGATGTACCAGAAGAGAACTGCTTTATTATGGATAACGGTGAAGTGCTCGCCTTGACAGAGGACTCGGCAAGCGTGGCTGGAAAAATTTCCTCTGGCAATGTTTATATCGATGGTAGCGGAATCGGGGATATCGGGAATATCGTTTTACGTGATCGAAGAATCTTATCTGAAGAAGGTCTCGTTATTGTCGTTGTTTCCATTGATATGGAACGATATAGAATTGCTGCTGGACCAGATATTATTTCACGCGGATTTGTGTATATGAGGGAATCTGGGGATTTAATTCAAGAAGCGCAAAAAATGATCTCGGTTCATCTTAATAAAATCATGGACCGAAAAACAACTCAATGGTCCGAAATTAAAAATGAAATTAGTGAAACACTTACACCTTTCCTCTATGAAAAAACAAAAAGACGCCCAATGATCTTGCCGATCATTATGGAAGTTTGATTTCATTAAGTTAGAAAAGCGGAAGCACCATTTATTTGGCCTTCCGCTTTTGTTATTCTAGTACTTTCTTTTCAAATCGATTAATATCACTATCTGCACCAATTACGATCAATATATCTTCTCTTAGAATCGGGCTATCCGGATCAGGAGAAACGATGATTTCTTGCCCACGTTTAATCGCCACGATGTTTAAGCCATATTTTGCCCGTACGTCTAATTCAACAAGAGAATAGCCAATGAGATATTCATTCGCCATAATTTCCACAATGCTATACTCATCGGACAGCTCTAAATAATCCAAAACATTCTTTGATACAATAAAATGAGCAATTCTTTTTCCCATATCCCGCTCTGGATGAACAACATGATCAGCACCAATTTTGCGGAGTACCTTTTCATGATAATCATTTTGAGCTTTTACCGTTACATGTTTAACGCCTACTTCTTTTAGCATAAGTGTGGTCAAAATACTGGACTGAATGTCTTCTCCAATTGCCACAATTACATGGTCGAAGTTTCTGAGTCCGAGATTTTTTAATACATTTTCATCTGTTGTATCCGCGATAACTGCGTGAGTAGCAATCGCTGCAAATTCATTTACTCGATCCTCGCTTTTATCCATCGCTAGAACTTCCATTCCATGTTCAATTAACTCTCGGCAAATGCTCCCGCCAAAGCGGCCAAGTCCAATAACTGCAAATTGTTTTTTCAATTTTATTCCTCCACTTATTTCTTCTTAACGATATTATGCTGAAACGCATAAATGACCGCCTGTGTTCGATCTTGCACTTCAAGCTTACTCAATATATTGCTTACATGCGTTTTTACCGTCTTTATTCCAATAAATAATTGATCGGCAATTTCCTGGTTGCTCTTCCCTTCCGCTATGAGCAATAATATTTCTTTTTCACGATTTGTCAAATCTTCATGAAGCGCTCGATTTCCTTTCTCCTTCATTCGCGCCATCATTTTCCCTGTCACTTCAGGTTCAAGAACCGACTGCCCCTCATATGTAGCTCTTATCGCATCAGCGATTTTATCAGCAGTTGACGTTTTTAATAAATAGCTGCTAGCACCAGCCTCAAGCGCAGGATATACTTTATCATCATCTAAAAAGCTTGTAACAATAATAATTTTTGCTTCTGGCCATTCATTCGTAATTTGCTTCGTTGCTTCCACACCATCCATTGGTTCCATAACAAGATCCATTAAAATAATGTCAGGGCGCAAATCCAATGCCATTTCTACTCCGTGTTTACCGTTATCAGCTTCTCCAATTACTTCTATACCTGATTGAACGGATAAATACGCTGAGACACCGATTCTTACCATTTCATGATCATCAACAAGTAATACACGAATCATTTCGAATCAACTCCCCCCGATATATATGGTACTTGTACTTCAACTGTCGAACCTTTTCCAAGAATGCTCATCATTTTAACATTTCCACCAATTTCTGCTGTTCGTTCCTTTATACTTGTTAAGCCAAGCGAACCAGCTTTTTGTTTTTCCACATCAAATCCACGTCCATTATCATGGATTTTCAAATAAACCATCTGGCCAATTTGCTTCAAATTCACTTCAAGAATTGTCGCCTTAGCATGTCTTAACGTATTGGAAACACCCTCCTGAACAATCCTAAATAAATGGTCCTCCATCGCTTTTTCCAACTTTACGTCTTGAATATTCCAAACAACTTCCAAAGCTAATCTCGAAGTTAATTCCGTTAGCATTTCTTCCATTCCATGCTTTAAGCTCTTTCCCTCTAATTGCACAGGACGTAAGTGTAAAAGCAATGCCCTCATTTCCGATTGAGCTTCATTAATAATTTCTTCAACAAGTTTCTTTTGTTTACGAACCGTCTCTGATAAAGGATCGGGGTTTTGATTGATTGCAGATAAAAGCATTGTCGCCGCAAACAATTGTTGGCTGACAGAATCATGAAGCTCACGGGCAAGACGATTTCTTTCTTTTGTAAGCACTTCTTTTTCTTGACGCTGATTCCATTCAACTTTTTGATTGGCTAATTTTTGATTAACGAGCGCTTGCTCTTTGAACTTCGCCGATAGATGATCGACCCGTTTCCATATTTCAGAAAAATCATCCTTTGCTTTTTCCGAAATATTTACCGGCTCATAAACACCTTTTTCTATCTCTAAAAGCTTCTCTGCGACTTGCTTGTTTTGATGTAAAATCATCGCGCCAATAATCGACCCAGTTATCGCTCCAACAAGGCAGCATGTAAGTATAATGAACAACGATGTAGGTATCATAAAAATGGTCGTGGCAAGGAGTGCGTCATACCAATTCGTTTCAATCGTAAAAAATAAAATAAGACCGACAAACAAAGCTGAAAATAAAGCGGTTAACGAGAAATAAATCGAGAATGATTTCCGGATTTTCATATCCTTTTCACCTCGACATTTCCAATGATCGTACTTGTAAATATTTTAATTGTTCGCGTTGCCGCTTCATCTTGCTCAGGTTGAAATATAATATTTGTATTAAATAAGTCCCGCTCCTCATCAAATACTTTGATTTTCCCACTCATCGTCGAATGATTGACAATGACGTCTACATCAAAAGGAACGAATACTCTTATATTGCCAAACAAGCCCCTAATGATAACCGTGCTCTCTCCTTGCGGCAACATCGTCATACCAAGATCAATATCTGTGTCACCGAAACCGCAATGGATGTTAATATCATCCCATTCATACACTTCATTCCCAGTATTGCCCGAGCCCCAAAATCGATTATTGAAATATGGGCGTCTTTCAATATGACGGCGTGTGTGGGCTTGTGGAGGTACCGTATGAAGGTTGATTTTTTTTGTATGCTTTTTTGTTTTTGAGTATTGGATAAAACCATAAATGACGAGACCAATGATCGCTAATCGAAAAAAACTAGTCGAAACAATTGAGATAAAAATAAGTGACAATCCGATAATAAGCTTTACATTTCGATTCTTTTTTCCATTTTGTTGTTTGTTTGTATAAACTAAATAAATTCCGATTAGAAGAGGAATGATTAATCCCCAATTAAACAGCAGTTCAAGCGCCACCCCGATTGTAGCAATTAAAATCAGCCAACCAATCAGGCTTTCCTTACTTATATTCCTCACCCATTCCTCCTCCTTTCAGCAACAGAATGAATGTAAAAAGAAAAACGTAGCGTTTTTCTTTTACATCCATACTTATTTATTTTACCATGTTTTGTCGATTACATTGAATATTATTCGGCTTTATTCATTTCTTTTGCAAGCTGTTGAATACGCGCATCAAAAACCGTTATATCATATAATTGATCCGCCGTTTTTTCTTGCTGCTTCATGTCTGATTCAATTCTTTCAAATTTATCAGCCGCTTGTCCGAATTCCGCCTCATCAATCATTTTATTCACTTTTTCTTTCATCGAAAGAATATTTTCTCTGCCCATTAACTCAAGTCTTTTAATATGCATGTCTTTTACTTTCAATTTCATCTCTTCATGCTTTTGTTCAAGTTCAGCTAATTGATCAAGAGAGGTTTCATAAGCAAGCTGTAATCGCTCTGACTGATTTTCCGCTTGCACTTGATATTTTAAAGCCATTTCCGCTAGTTCCGCTTCCCCAGCAGCCGTCGCCACTTTCACTTGCTCTTTTCTTTTTTCGACGATTGCTTCTACCTGTTTTAATTCTTTTAAAAATTCGTCTTTTAGCATCCGTTGTCTACGAATCAACACGGCAGCTTTTTCAATTTCTGCCTCACTTTCTTTGACATAACGATTTAAGATCGTAATCGGATCTTGCTTATCTTTTATCACAGTCGTTACATGCTCAAAATCAGATTGAAACATTTGCTTCATTTTTTCAATAATGTTTTCCATTGTTATTCCCCTTTTCTTCTTAATTTTCCTTCCATCTCTTTCCACTGGCGCTCAAAACCTGTGAAAGGATCTGTTTCAGTTGGCTCAATAATAATTTCTTTTGTTTTCCACTTTTTATAGCCGGTATATAAAAGATATACAGCGATGATGCCGACCAAAGCAGGAAGATTTCCGATCAAGCCAGAAATACCAACTAGACCAATGATCGCCCAGACGATTTTCCAACCAGTCGATTCCGTTTTTGTAAATTGTTTTAATGAGTAGTATACGATTAGTAAGCTAATTGCCATGCCGATCATATGTCCGACACTACCAAACGCAATCAAAGCTAAAATAATCGCTGCTGTAACGAATAGAAACTTTTTCATATCGTTATCCTCCTTTCGTTTTCCTTATGACTTAACTTTAAACGATATTTGCAGACGCCTTAACCAGCCAGAGCTTGATTTTTAACTAAGACTTAAGGCGGATATGTAATTTTTAACATGAAACATTGGAAGCTTTTCAAGCGATAATTTTGAACTTTTTACAAAATGAACTGAATTAATCTAAAATGCTGAGAATAGGCCAAGTGAGGTTTGCTTAGAGACTCGTTTGAAGATAAATTGCCGGGGATAGGCGATTAGACTCTTCCTTATGAACTTGAATTTAACTTAATTACTGAGAATAAATCCATTAGAATTTGCTTAGAGACAAAATTCCTAAAAAATAGCGTTCAATGTCCATTAGACCATCTCTTATAGACACACTTCTAAAGAAATAGCGTTCAATGTCCATTAGACCATCTCTTATAGACAAAATTCCTAAAAAAATAGCGTTCACTGTCCATTAGACCATCTCTTATAGACAAAATTTCTAAAAAATTAGCGATCACTGTCCATTAGACCAGCCCTTATAGACAAAATTCCTAAAAAAATAGCGATCAATGTCCATTAGACGATCTCTTATAGACACACTTTCTAAAGAATTAGCGATCAATGTCCATTAGACGAGCCCTTATAGACAAAATTTCTAAAAAATAGCGATCACTGTCCATTAGACCATCCCTTATAGACAAAATTTCTAAAAAATAGCGATTTCTGTCCATTAGATGAGCCATTATAGACAAACTTTCTAAAAAATAGCGATCACTGTCCATTAGACCAGCCCTTATAGACACACTTTCTAAAAAATTAGCGTTCAATGTCCATTAGACCATCCCTTATAGACAAACTTTCTAAAGAATTAGCGATCAATGTTTATTTGACGGTGCCTTATAAACTGTTTTGACAAAAAAAGCCTGGTTTTAGGTGATAAGATATTTACTGATACACCATTAAACGGCAAAAGCAGTAGAAGAAACTGCTTCTTCAACTGCTTTTGTTTTTTATTGCTTATTTTGATGTGTCCAACCATCTTCTTGATACACTTTGCCTTCCTTCATTAATTTACCAAGAGCTCGTTTAAAAGAGGCTTTGCTCATATTAAATCTTCTTTTAATTTCTTCAGGTAAGCTTTTATCCCAATATGGCATGGAACCGTCACGTTCGATTAAATAAAGATAAATCTTTTCAGCGTCCGTATCGATTTGCTCATGACTCCTCGGTAAAAATGAAAGATTGATCGTTCCGTCTGGTTTTACATCAATAATTCGGCCATTGACCGTTTCACCTAGACGCGGCTCTGCATGTCGCTCAGATTCATGAACAAACGCTAAATATCCTTCTGTCGTCATTAAAAATGAGCCTTCAAGTAAAAGCCGATAGACCGTACCGGTTACATTTTTATTATAATCCTCTTTTTTTGCCGGGATTGCAATCTGTCTCATTACATCTTCTGTTCCAAGCTTGGCGAATAGACGATTTTTATTATCTGTTTTTAATGAGCAATATAACTTATCACCAACAACAGGCCAAAGATGAGGCAATGCTGGTAAATCATCGAGCGAAACAAGCATGTCTTTTTGAATCCCAATATTCACAAACACACCAAGCTCTTTCTTTACTTCAACAACTTCTACCCAATCATAATGACCAATCCGTACGTTCGGGATCGTCAACGTCGCTGCTAGACGACCTTCATGGTCTTGATATAAAAATACTTCTTGCTCTTTATCCGGATCAAAATGACTAGTTATCTCCGTATGATGCAATAATACATCCTCATAACCATCTGATAAAAAATATCCAAAAGGCACTTCTCTTTCTACTTTTAATGTTGCAACTGTTCCAGCTTCCATTGCAGTATCCCTGCTTTCTTGCTTTATTTTCAGCTCATTATAACATGTTCAATGAAAGATCGTATAATGTGTGCCTACCTAACAGCAAATATTAAGCCACAGATTGCTCCTGTAACGGCTGATTTTTGTATTTTATCTGCATGGCGAAACAAATCAGCATCCCAATAAATGCGAATACTGCCCCAGCTTGATACACAAAGCTGGCACTATAAACCTCCATTAAATATCCACCAACTGAATTTCCGATGATTGCGCCAAGTCCACTATATGTAGCAAAATAAATCGTTTGCCCCGTGGCGAGCATTTCTCTCGGTACAACAGTTGCCACATATTGAACGGATGCTACCATTAAAATGGCGAATGTCACACTATGCATCGCTTGAGAGATGATCAGCATTGTTGGATCATTGAAGGACGCATATAAGAGCCAGCGAATCGTATAAAATCCACCCGAAATACCAATCAATACTAATAATGGAACTCTTCTCATCACTAAATATAGCAAGGCGATAACCGGTGCCTCACTAATTGACGAAACCATCCAAGCCATCCCGACATGTCCCTCGGTTGCACCTAAATGCTTCATATAAATGCCTAGCATTCCGTCATTCATTCTCGTCGGTATCGCAATAAATAAAACAGCGACCAAAAATCCGACATATCGCGGATTTTGAAATGTCTTTTTCATTGCGGTAATCGTAATCGGTGCTCGCTTCGTTTGCGAGTTTGTTAGCTTACTAGCGATAATGAACGAAATGACAATGATTGTTGAGTAAACAAACCATAAATATTGAAGACCTATTTTCCCAATCATATAGCCAATGAAAAAAGAGGCAAATGCAAAGCCAATCGATCCCCAAAAACGAATCGATCCATAACTAACACCTTTATCTTGTGCATACGCGCTAGCCATACTATCAACAAGAGGTTGCACAGGGGACATAAAGAAATTAAAGACCATCATTGCCACAATCACTAATAAAAGTGATGAACTATAAAATAAAGCCGCACTCGTAAATAATGTAACAACTAGTAACATTAAGACGATCTTTTTTACATTTTGTCTTCTATCTGAAATGACTCCCCATAACGGCTGTGAGAAAATTGCCACTAACGGTCCGACCGCAAGCACAATACCGATCTCTCCAGGACCCATCCCTTTATATCTAAGATACAATGGGATAAAAGCGTTCACAACTGCGATCGCCCAATAGTAAAAGAAGTTAAACATCGATAACTGAAGCATGAATTGAATTCTCCTCGTAAAATATTTAAGCACATAGTTGATACTACCTGATTCCATGAAGAAAGCCAAGCTGTTGAGCTGAGCATAGTGTATAATGACACGGGTATCTTATATGAGGATTATATTTCCCAATTTGTTTTTTCACCAATTCAGACTTTCTTCACTATTGTTCCTAAAGACAATTTAGTATGGTGTACTCATAGGTAAATTTCCATAAAAATGACAGCGCTTACTAAAAAAGATAAGAGGGGATGAATTATGAAAAAAACAGTTAAAAATCGTTGGCTTATTGTTGCCTCTGCAGTGGGAATTCACATTTCAATCGGTTCAGTTTATGCATGGAGTAATTTTACAACACCACTTATGGAGCAATTTAACTGGACTGCTAGCCAGGTTCAGCTAACTTTTAGTTTAGCCATCTTATTTCTCGGTTTATCGGCAGCTTTTTTGGGTCATTTTGTAGAAAAACACGGGCCGAGAAAAGCCGGTTTACTTGCTGCAAGCTTTTTTGGAGTCGGTGTTTTCTCGACAGGATTTGCCGTAAATTTGGAGTCTCTTCCTCTGTTATACATATGTTATGGAGTCTTAGGGGGGATAGGGCTTGGGGTTGGATATATTGCGCCAGTTTCAACATTGGTTAAATGGTTTCCAGATCGTCGCGGGATGGCCACTGGTCTTGCGATTATGGGATTCGGTTTTGCAGCAGCAATTAGCAGTCCGATTATGGATGCATTGATCAAAACAGTTGGAATTGCCAATACCTTTTTCATTTTAGGGGCTGCTTATTTTATTGTTATGACCGCTTCCTCCCTTTACATGGAAAAACCGCCTGTTGGATGGTTGCCAAAAGGTTTTAAAGAAAAAATGGATGCTGGTAAAGTAGCCGTCGATTTATCCCAACTTACAGCTAATGAGGCAATAAAAACTCCTCGTTTTTATTATTTATGGATGATGTTGTTTATTAATGTTACGTGCGGTATTGCCATTTTGTCTGCCGCAAAACCACTTGCCCAAGAGAGTATTGGCATGAATTCAGTAGAGGCAGCTGCGCTTGTAGGTATTCTCGGTCTTTTTAATGGACTCGGTCGAATTGGCTGGGCTTCTGCTTCTGATTATTTAGGCCGCCCAAATACGTATACAACATTTTTCGTCATACAAATCTTATTATTTACCCTTTTGCCTTTTACTTCTGTTTCGCTATTATTTCAGCTCATGCTCATCATTATTATTACATGCTATGGCGGCGGATTCTCCTCCATCCCGGCATACATTGGCGATTTATTTGGTACAAAGCAACTTGGCGCCATCCATGGGTATATTTTAACTGCATGGGCAGCGGCTGGGTTAGCAGGTCCTATGCTTGCAGCTCGAATCAAAGATGTTACAGGTAGTTATGCAAATAGTTTACTATTTTTCGCAGGAATGTTTGCAGTGGCACTTATCGTTTCATTGGCGATCCGAACGGAAATCAAAAAACTACGAAATCATGCACAGCCTGTAATTGAGCAGAAGCCAAAAACGATCAACGTCACTTAAACTATTGAGAATTTTCTTTAATATGATAAAATAATAATATGCAATTATAGTTAAGGACTGATTGTTGATATGAAAAAATATGAAGCTGAATTTAGCAATTTAGTCCGTGCGTTTCGAAAGCGGCATATGGGTAAAGGTCCACGTAACATAAAAACAACGTTTTGCAAAAATTGGGCGATTTGTGAAATGGAAGGTAACTTATCACCAGTTGAGAAATTCATTGCGACCGCAGATGATGGAAAACAAATGCTTCGCGCCGCAAGAACGGAAATGGTAAAAGAAATGTATCGAAAAAATCATCCAATCGAGATGGAAGAGTTCCTTGGTGCAAAATTTGTTGATCTCTTCGTCGATATTGATATTGAGAAAGATTTCGGGATGTCGATCTTCGTTTTTGACAAAGATCTTGAAAAGAACTTTAAGCAATAACTCGATAACAGCTTAGGTTGGCACTTGGCAGCGAACCTGTTAAAGACTAACCACCGTATTTCCTTATCAAATGATAAGTGATTTTGCGGTGGTTTTTTATTTCATTAATAATGAAAGGGTGTTCAATATGAATAAAACAAAACATAAAGGACCACAAAAACTTCCAGTACTTCCCGATCCTAAATTATGGGTAAGTCCAATTCCATTTGGGTTAGGAAAAGTAAAACCAAAACATATTAGAGATACCGTAAAAGTAATTGCTGAAAACCGTGATAATCTTCCATACGCCTATCGGATTTTAACTCAAGGTGTTTGTGACGGATGTGCACTTGGGGTTTCTGGTCTTTATGATCAAACACTGGCCGGACCCCATCTTTGTACAACCCGACTCAATGTATTAAGGCTCAATACAATGCCGGCAATCGATCATGATATTTTACATAGTGATATTGATGAACTTCGTAAATTCGATAGTAAGGATCTGCGAAAATTAGGACGCATCCCCTATCCCCTATCACGAAAGCCAGGAGAAAGGAAATTTAGGCGGATATCATGGGATGAAGCTTTAAATAAAGTTGCTGAAAAAATAAGGAGCATTGATCCAAAGCAGCTTGCCTTTTTTCTAACAGCAAGAGGAATTACGAATGAGGTTTACTACACTGCTGGAAAATTTGCCAGGTTTATAGGAACAAATAATATCGACAATGCTTCACGAATCTGCCACTCTCCAAGTAAAACAGCATTACAGCGTTCGCTTGGAATCGGGGCATCAAGCTGTAATTACCAAGATTGGATCGGGACAGACGTTCTCATCTTCTGGGGTTCTGTTGCTGCCAACAATCAGCCTGTTTCAACAAAGTACATGTATGCGGCAAAACGAAAAGGAACAAAGATTATTTGCATTAACCCATACAAGGAGCCCGCAATGGACGGGTATTGGGTACCATCCATCCCTGACTCCGCATTATTTGGAACAAAGATTGCCGATGATTTTTATCAAGTAAACATCGGCGGCGATATCGCCTTTATGAATGGTGTGATCAAGCATTGGTTTGAAATGGAAAAGGAAAGTCCTGGCTCAGCACTGGATCATGATTTTATCCGTAATCATGCAAATGGATTAGAGGAGCTTAGAAACCATGCCAATAACCAGGATTGGGAAGAGCTTGAAAAGTCGTCAGGTTTATCAAAAGAAAGAATGCTCGAATTTGCAACTTTACTAGCTAACTCTAAAAGCGGTGTATTCGTATGGTCAATGGGACTTACACAGCATCGTTTTGGTACAGATAATATTTCACAAGTGGCAAATCTCGCCATTCTACGTGGATTTATCGGTCGGGAACATTGTGGCGTTATGCCAATTCGTGGCCACTCTGGTGTGCAAGGCTCAGGTGAAATGGGTGCAGATCCATTTACTCTTCCAGGTAGTAATTTTGATCCAAATAATATTGAACGCATGGAGAAGATTTGGAATTTCGAAATACCGAAATGGCAAGGTGACATCGTTGGCGTATCGCTAGAAAATGCTATGCTCCCCGAAGACCATGATAGAAAACTAAAAATATTATATACTTCTGGCGGAAATTTCCTTGAAACAATGCCGGATCCTGATTTTATGAAAGAGTGTTTAGAGAATATGGAGCTGCGGGTTCACCAAGATATTATTTTCAATACTTCAACACTTGTGGACGCCAAAGAAGAGGTGATCGTCCTTCCTGCCATGACACGATATGAACAGCGCGGCGGTGGAACTTCTACTTCAACTGAACGCATGGTCTATTTTTCTCCAGAAATAAAAGGGCCGCGGATTGAAGAAGCTCGTTCAGAATGGGAAATTTATGTCGATCTTGCTGCTCGAATAAAACCTGACGAGAAACATTTGCTCAATTTTACGGAAGCAGAGCAAATACGAGCAGAAATTGCGATTGCTAACCCTAATTATGATGGCATTCAACATTTGAAAAATCGTGGAGATGTGTTCCAATGGGGTGGCGCTTGGCTATGCGAAGGTGGAATTTGTCCAACCGAAGATGGCCGAAGCAACTTAATTCCAATTGAGCTTCCAGAA
This sequence comes from Bacillus sp. FJAT-50079, assembly GCF_018343515.1. Classification (GTDB taxonomy): domain Bacteria; phylum Bacillota; class Bacilli; order Bacillales; family Bacillaceae_C; genus Lederbergia. The sequence goes on from NZ_JAGYPD010000002.1 coordinate 607,691, forward strand.
CTTAGAAAGCCGGAAGGGCATTTCCATGTAACAACTCGACGTGGTAAACAGTTTAATTCAATGATTTACGGTGAAAAAGATGCGTTCAATGCCGCCGATCGCTATGATATTTTAATCCATGAAGATGATGCTCGCGAACTGGGGATTAGCGAAAAGGATGCCATCGTCGCATATAATAAAGCAGGAACATTCCAAGGAAGGGCAAAATTCGCCGAAACACGCCGCGGCAATATTTCTGTATTCTGGCCGGAAGGAAATGTATTAATTCCTAAAGGGGTCTATGAACACCATGCAGGTATACCTGAATATACTACAGGAGTGATGATTGAAAAGGCTGAAACATACCTTGCTAATAAAGACACAAAATATGCAGAGAAAAGGATTGATGACCTTGAACAGGACATCGGTTAAGAAGGCGTTATGATGGTCCATAATAAATTAAAAGTCATTAAGTTTTCTAATGATTCTTTAATAGAAACAACAGATGTGGCAGCAATTGAATACCCGCTTACGATCTATGTCGATGGCGAGGAGTTTGCAACAATTGTTTGTACACCAACTCATTTAAACGAATTAGTCATTGGATTTTTAGCATCGGAAGGTATGATTCGTTTCAAGGAAGATATAACTCTACTAGAAATCGATGAAAGCCGTGGCTTCGCATATGTGGAGTTAAAGATAAAGCAATCGATCAATAAAGAAATGTTTTCCAAAAGAATGATCGGTTCATGCTGTGGAAAAAGCAGACAATTTTATTTTCACAATGATGCAAAGACAGCGAAAACGATTATGAGCAAACAATTAATTTCAATTGCTCAATGCTTTTCTTTGATGAACCAAATGCAAATGAATTCAACAGATTTCCAACTGACAGGCGGCGTGCACAATGCTGCATTATGCACGACAGATCAACTATTATTTAGCTATTCCGATGTAGGCCGTCATAATGCATTAGATAAATTATTTGGCCATTGCATTCAATCTAATATGCCCCTAAAGGATAAAATCATTGTGTTTAGTGGCCGAATTTCTTCAGAGGTAGTGTTGAAAGTTGCAAAAATTGGTGCTGGGATTCTCCTTTCAAAATCAGCCCCAACTTCGCTTGGGATTGATTTAGCTGCTGATCTAGGTATTACCGTCGTTGGCTTTATAAGAAATGATCAACTAAATATATACTCGCATCCAGAAAGAATAATCGAAGCCAACCAAATAAATAAAGAACCGGAACCTTCCTGTTGAACGGAAGGTTCCAATTCTTTACGATTTAATTTTCTCTAATAGCTCTTCGATGACTTGCATATTTTTCACAGTATCTTTTCCGCTATACATTGGCTCCTTACCAGTTGCGACACAATCAGCAAAATGTTCAACTTGTAATGTATATTGATCTCCAGTGACTCTTTCTTCCTTCACAACACCATCTGCATCCTCTACAACGATTAAGCCTCCTTCTTCCTGCTCATCTGGACGAAAAGCAAATGGAAGCTTAATTGAACCTTCCGTTCCGTAAATCTCGTATACATTTCTTCGTTGCTGCTCAAAGCTACTATTAAATGAGGCAATCACGCCACTAGGAAATGTTAACATGCCAACAAAATTTACATCGACTTGGAGCTCAGGATGAATCGCTGCTGATCCTTGGATCGACGTTGGCTCCTCCCCTGTGATCATCCGAGCTGCATGAATACAGTAACAGCCGACATCAAATAGAGAGCCGCCCCCTACTTCCTTGTTTAAACGTATATTATTCACAGTTGGATCTAAAGGAAATGTAAACGCTGAGTGGATAAATTTCACCTCACCAATTTCTCCACTTTGAATAATCTCCTTTACCCGCTCATGTTGTGGGTGAAATTGATACATGAACGCTTCCATAAACACAACACGATTTTGTTGGCAAACTTCGGCCATTTCTGCTGCATCTTCAGAAGTTAGCGCAGCTGGCTTTTCACATAATACATGCTTCCCCGCTTCGGCTGCAAGTAACGTCCATTTTTTGTGAAGATGGTTTGGCAGCGGAATATATACCGCATCAATGTCCGGATCAGCCAATAATTCATCATATGTACCATATACTTTCGGAATATTGAATTCTGAAGCAAATTGTTCGGCCTTCCCGCTTCCACTTGCAATCGCAGTTACTTCTGCATTTTTTGAGCGTTGAATTGCTGGAATTAATGCCTTTCTAGCAATCCCCGCTGCACCTAAAATACCAAATCTTATTTTTTTCATCTAACTCCCTCCCCTATTTATTAGTATAGATGATCGTGTAGAAATGAAAAGGAAAATAAATATTTTTTATATTGCTTCTAGAACTTTAAACTGTGCTTTTACAAGGCGATAATATTCACCGCGCTGCAACATTAATGTTTGATGATTTCCTTCCTCAATGATCTTCCCATTTTCAAGAACATAAATATTGTCTGCCTCCCTAATAGTGGAAAGTCGATGTGCGATAATAATTGATGTTCTGTTTTTTAATAATGTTTTTAATGCATGTTGGATTTGTACTTCCGTTTCCGTGTCAATGCTTGCTGTTGCCTCATCCAAAATAATGATGCGCGGGTCTGCTAATAATGCCCTTGCAAAGGATAGTAGCTGACGCTCACCAACCGATAATATATTTCCTCTTTCCTCAACTTCTGTCTCGTATCCGTGCGGTAAGTTTTCAATGAAGTGATTTGCACCGATCGCGACGGCAGCATGAATCACTTCTTCATCTGTCGCTGTTGGTCGTCCAAAGCGAATGTTTTCCATAATCGTCCCAGAAAAAATAAATGTTTCTTGAAGAACAACACTTATTTGCTGGCGTACACTTTGTAACGATAGATCACGTAAATCCTTTCCATCAATGCTCACAGTCCCCGCTGTTGGATCATAAAATCGCGTAATTAAATTGGCAATCGTTGATTTGCCTGATCCCGTATGACCGACGAGAGCGATTGTTTGCCCTGGCAGCATTTCGAAAGAGACCCCGTTTAACGCTTTTCGTTTCTCGTCATATGAAAATTCTACACAATCAAATTGAATTCTTCCTTCTATTTCTTTCAGTTGCTCTGCCTTTTTCTTCTCATGAACGATCGGCTGTTCATCTAAATACTCAAAAATTCGCTCAGATGACGCCATCCCCATTAATAACTGGTTGTATACTTGACCTAAACGGGAGATCGGTTCCCAAAACATCCCTAAATAAAAGGCAAAGGAAACGAATTCTCCTAGCGTTAATTGCGATGACATAATTAAATGTGCACCTAACCAAATAAGTACCGCAGAACCAATCGCATTCGTTAATTCTACAAGCGGTCGAAATACTGCACTCTTCTTCGAAGCAATTCTCCATGCTTCAAAGTTTTCAAAGTTTACCCCTTCAAAAAAGGCAATGTTTTCGATTTCCTGCGTATAACTTTGAGTCACACGAATTCCTTGAATACTTTCATTTAAATGTGAATTAAGTTTCGATTGCTTCATGCGCATGTTTTGCCATGCCCTGCGAATGCTTTTTCTTAATGTTGTAGATAAAAGAAACATTAATGGCAAAATGACAAGAACAGCTAATGTGAGTTGCGGGCTTAATGTAAACAAAATAATTATAACACCGAAAAGCATTAATAAATCCATGAAAATATTAATCACACCATTTGTGAACAGCTCTTGCAATGAGTTTGTATCATTCATAATCCGGACAAGAATTGAACCGGCTGAACGCTGATCGAAAAATCGGTGTGATAAGCCTTGAACATGTGTGAAAATATGCTTTCTTAAATCATAAATCACCCCTTGCCCTAGTTCATAACTCCATTTAATCCGAAAAATATTAGCAATATAAGAAATGACAAATAATCCAGTAATGATTGCAACGATGACCAGTAATAAGGTAACGTCTTTATCCTTCGTAATCGCCTTATCTAATGCGTACACACCGATTAAAATCGGGATGATCAAGCGTACCGCGGTTGTTAGCAATACCATTAAAATCGATGCCGGCAAAAGCTTTTTTGAATAAGGCTTCAAATAACCAAGTAGACGAATCATTTGTTTCCAGTTAAATGGTTTATCAATGAGTTGCTCCGTTGAATAGCGAAACCGCTCAAGTACAAGCGGATTTATTTTATTATTTCGCGCCATTTTCATCCCTCACCCTCTATTGCCTTGTAGCACTGCCTGTTGATCTTTGAATTGAATGTTGAATATTCGCTCGTATGGTCCGCCATTTTGAAGTAAATCTTCATGTTTACCACGCTCAACAATTTCACCTTTTTCAAACACCAGTATCTCATCCGCATGTTTTAACGATGAAATCCGATGTGCAATAATAAAGGTCGTTCTTCCCTTCATTACATAACGAAGAGCCCCTTGAATTTTGAACTCCGTTTCCATATCAACGGCACTTGTCGCATCATCAAAAATAAGAATACTTGGATCAAGGCATAAGGAACGAGCAATCGCTAGCCTTTGTTTTTGTCCGCCAGATAAACCGAGTCCGCGTTCACCCAATACCGTGTCATACCCATCAGGAAGTTCAATAATAAATTGGTGTGCATCGGCACTTTTTGCCGCTGCAATAATTTCCTCCATCGACGCATCTGGTCTTCCGTAGGCAATATTCGCTTTAATCGTTGATGAAAATAAAAAGCTTTCTTGATGAACAAAGCCAATATTACTTCGAAGCGCTTTCAAATCATATTCTTTTACATTTTTCCCATCGATCAACACCTCGCCGGCTACCGGCTCGTAAAATCTCGTAATTAATTGAGTAATACTTGTTTTACCCGAACCTGTCGAGCCAATCAAGCCAATCGTTTTCCCGGGCTCCACCTTAAAATTAATATCTTTTAATGCAGCATAATCATCACCTGCATAGCGGAGCGTTACGTTTTTAAATTCGACCCCACCAATGATCCGCTTTGGTTCGTACGCTTCTTCTGGATTTGTAATGTCTTCCTTCGCTTCTAATATTTCGAGTAGACGTTCCCCCGATGCTTTTGATTGAGAAAACATATTAATTGTAAATCCTAAGCTCATAATCGGATATAAAATATATCCTACTAAACTATAAAAAGCGACAAGCTCCCCGGGTTGCAATGAACCTTGAATGACTAAATAGCCGCCATATGATAAAAGAGCAATGACACATACATTTCCTAAAAACTCCATTAACGGAAAATATTTCGCCCAAATATTAGAAGTAAATATCATCTGATCTTTATAATCCGCATTGGAATCATTAAATTTCCCCTTTTGAAACTCTTCACGTGAAAGCGACTTTACTGTATTGATTCCAGATAGATTCTCTTGCACATTCGTATTTAGCTTCCCGAATGACTTGCGAATGCCACGGAAGGCAGGATGAACCGCACGATCAAATTTATAAACTGCTATAAATAAAAAAGGAAGAGAAATCATCGTTGCAAACGTTAAAGGTACGGAATAATAAAACATAACGGTGAAACAAATAGCCAGCATTAAAATAAAGCGAAATAATTCAGAAAATCCAAACGATAGGAAAAATCGAAAGGATTCCACATCTGCGGTCAGTCGTGACATTAAATCTCCTGTTTTCGCGTTATCATAATAGCGGAAGGGTAGTACTTGCAACTTTTCATACAGTGCATTTCTCATGGAATAGACAGATTTAATTCCAAATAAATCGCCACTATACTGATGAACAAATGTAGCAATTCCTTTCACAACCATAATTCCAACTACGCTTAAAGAAAGAAGCATAATTAAATCATACTTTTGATTAATAATTACCTCATCAATCGTCAGTTGTAAAATGATTGGATATACGACTGTAATCGCTGTCACAAAAAGCAAAAAAAACATTGAAAAAAAGAAATAATGCTTATAAGGCCAATAATACTGTTTCAGCTTTTTAAAGGTTTCCATTTTTGTTCCTCCTAAGGCAACAATTTACCATACACATAAATATATCGGGTTCCGAAGTATTTTGCCAGTACTTTTCACTACTTTTCTGATTATTCTCGCACGTGATTAGTTAAAAAAATACGCCCTATCATCCTATGGGCGTATCGTTCGCATTATGTGTATTTACGCTTTTTCAATTTCTTCATGTGAACGGTATACTCTTTTTTCGAGCATCTTCATGCCACCACCACCAGCTTGAAAATGGTAAAGCATCCCCTCCTTATCGAATATGTAATAAGCTGGGATATATTGATTTTCAAAACAATTTGTTAGCGTTAATTCGTTATCAACAAAAATAGGTTGGGTCATCTCATGTTCAGCAGCTACCTTTTTAATTTCTTCCATAGCAAGATCTTTTTCCGATCTCGGCATATGTATCGCAATCACATTTAAATTATCTTTATATTTATCACGCAATTGATTTACATCTGGCATTGCTTCCTTACATAGGTGACAGCTAATCGACCAAAAATGAATCAATGTCGGAGTTTCACCAATAAGTTCTTCTTTTGATACTTGACCATTTATCCATTCTGTTGCACCGATAAGCTCAGGCATTGGTTCACGCAGTTTCATTTCGAACCCTCTCTTTATGAAATCAGCTAAGTAAAATTACTCTAATACTGTTTGATCTTGCCTCAAGTTTTCAGAACAAAGTCCGCCGTCAACAATCCGCGATGTGAGACCCTTTTTCATGTGTATAATTAAATACCTATCATCTCCAAAAAACGACCATTCATACGGTCGTTTCGAGTTCTTGTCTTTTTATTCCGGTTGTTTTTCAATAAATTCCTTAATTGTTTTTAAAAATGCGTTTACTTGACGGAGTTGAAAGACCGACTCATATCCGAGCAGCCATGTATCCCTTTTAATTGGTTGATTGCGTTCGTCCATGAGCGGTATTTTGAACACATTCTTTTCTGCTCCACTTAATGTAATCGCTGGCAGGATCGCATAACCAATTCCATTATACGTCATTTGCTTACATGTCTCGATTTGGTCAACAACGATTGTCCTTTTTGGAACTGTTTGAAATTGTCGATGCCACCAATTTTGGATTTCTTGATAATAATTGGAATCGCTTTTAAATTGAATAAATGGACGATCAGTTTCCATTACCTCTTCAACTTTCTGGATTTCACGGTCGACGAGATAAAGGCTATCCTCAAATAAATGGAATTTCTCACCTTTCCAATCCGTGTTCCCCCTAATGATGCCAATATGTACTTCTCCTTCATAAAGGCTTTTTAAAATTTCGCTACTCCAGCCGGTAATAAGTGATATTTTTGCATTCGGATATTCACTGACGAAATGTTTTAACACCTTTGGCAGCCAGTTTTGACCAACAATCGATGCACATGCAATTTTTAACGTCCCATGGACGGTTGATTCAAGCTCATGAATCTCTTCATATACGCGCTCTTGCTTTTCAAGCATCTCATTGGCATATGAAACAATAATTTCCCCCGATGGTGTGAGCAAAAGTCCTTTTTGTGTCCGAATGAACAGCTTTACTCCCCATTGCTTTTCAATACTTTGCAGTCGCTGTGAAAGTGCTGGCTGTGAAACAAATAGTCGCTCTGCTGCTTTTCTCATATTTGCTTCTTGTGCAAGGACAACGAGCAAGTTCAAATCTGATAATGACATACTAACTCCTTTCAACAGGTAATCCCCTGTAAAAAAGATCGGCCCCCTTTAGGTGGGAGCCGGATACTAGTTATTTAGCTTATACATATATTCTCTTAATTCTTTTAAAAGCGCTCTTCTCGTAAAAATCCCTTCGAAAACTCCATCATCATCTGCAACACATAAGAATGGATGATCGATAAGTAAATTAAGTGCTTTTTCAAAGCTATCATCAAGTGACACTTTCGGAAAACGAATCGCCATGACGTCCTCAACCTTCTTATCATTAAGCTTTTCAAACTCAATTCTTTCAAGTCCAAGGATCGATTCGGTTATCATTGATGAGCTTATTAAGCCGTGAAGGCGAAAGCGCGCATCAAGAACTGGTATAGCAGAATATCCGCTTTTTGTTAAAACGAGTAGTGCATGTTCCAAACTATTTCCAACTTGTACATGGGCTACTTTTTCGGCCGAAATCATATAATCACTAATTTTCGGATCCATAAATGTATGATCTTGTAAGGAAAGCACCATAAACTCCCCCATCTTTTTATAATCTTTCCTTTATATTTTACCACATTTTTCAAAGGAAACATGAGTATTCTGTGATGATTTAGGAATGGTAGTTAAGACGGATTTTTTTCTTCTTGAATAATGTCAAATATTTCAATTGCTGCCATATCGATATCATCAAATTGATATTTTTGCATATTATTATTTTTATCATATTCCTCAACTTCATAAGTGCTCGTTGCAGGAAAATATTTAACTTGACATAATACTCTTCCGTTAACCTCAAATAGCCGTTGTGGATGATCCTCCTGCTCACCGACATTTTGCATTGTTTGTAATCGTTTAATAATACTTACTAGCTGTGACATGTTTAAGCCCCTTTCTTTGAAAGACAATGCAATTATAAAAGAAGAATGGGTATGATGCAACCATCTTCATTCAAAAAGGTAATTGATTTAGCCATTGACCTCCATCCAAAGTGATACATTCACCGTTCATATATGCTGCTTTTTCACTCAGCATAAAATAAGCTAACTCAGCAATTTCCTCTGGTTCACCGAGACGCCCAAGCGGAATCCCCTCTACTGTACGCCTTATCTCCTCTGCCGATTGTGCAAGCTTTTCTACTCCACCCGTCCGGTTAATCGCTCCAGGAGCAATTGCATTCACTTGAATTCGATATTTCCTTCCCCATTCTACTGCTAATGTTCTCGTTAATGACAAAACTCCTGCTTTGGCTGCGGCCGAATGGACGATACCAGCTCCAGCATCCCACGCATATGTTGCGACAATGTTAATAATCTTCCCTTTGATTTGATTCTCAATCCAATATGAACCCAATTCTCTACTACAATAAAAAGTGCCATTTAATACAATATCAATCACACTATTCCAACCGTTAACCGACAATTTTTCAGCTGCAACAAGGAAATTTCCCGCTGCATTATTTACTAAATAGTGAACAGAGCCAAAGTATGCAATTGCTTGTTCCAGCATTTTTTTTACGTCTTCTGGTTTTCTTACATCCATTTGCACGATTTGTACATTTTCAGACTCCCCACTTATTTCTCTTTTTGCCTCCAGAAGTCGCTGTTCATTTCTTCCTGTAATTACGACATTCATTCCTGAGTTTGCAAATTTTTTAGCCATGTATTTCCCCATACCACTTGATCCACCAGTAATAATGACTGTTTTCCCTTCCATCATTTGCTCTCCTCCATTTCCATGAATGAATATTCACTCATATTGTATCAATATCATTAAGCTTAGAGCAACATTGTTAATAAGAAAAACACACTCCAAATTGAAGTGTGTTCCTCCCCTAAGAAAAAACCCCTTTTGACAAAATATTAGCTTCAATTTCTTCAGCTTGAAGTGGATGGCTAAAATAGAAACCTTGTGCCTTCTGACATTGGGCTTCCGTTAAAAACTCTACTTGCCTCGCTTCTTCAACACCTTCTGCGACCACTTCTAAACCGAGACTATGTGCAAGATGAATAATCGTTTTCGTAATTGCTGCATCTTTGTCATTCATTTTTATTTCACCAATAAATGAACGGTCAATTTTTAATATATCGATTGGATATCGTTTTAAATAATTTAATGATGAATAACCTGTGCCGAAATCATCAACAGATAAAATCATTCCTAATTGCTTTAATTTATTTAATATTTCTAATGTTGCATTTGTATCATGCATAGCCCCTTCAGTAATCTCAATTTCAATCGATGTTGGAGGCAGATCATATTGATCCAACGTTTGTTTAATAAAGTAAGGTAAATTTTTTTGAATAAATTGTCTTGGTGAAATATTAATGGCTACTCTTATATTTTTATAACCTTTATCGCGCCATTCTGCGATTTGTCTACACACTTCTTTAATCACCCATTCCCCTATTAAAACAATCAGCCCAGATTGCTCAGCTATCGGGATAAAAACGGCGGGAGAAACGGAACCAAGCTTCCAGTTGTTCCAACGTAATAATGCTTCAAAACTTTCAATCTTACCTGTTTTCAAATTAACTTGCGGCTGATAATGAAGAGTGAGTTCTTTATTTTCAATCGAATTTTTGAGATGGGACTCCATCATCAGGAAATTAGACATATCTGTTTCCATTGCCGAGCAATAAAATCGTGAATGATCTTTCCCCTGATCTTTCACAAAAAATAAGGCACGATTGGCATTTTTCAATAATGTATTTGCATCTTTACCATCTTGTGGAAACATACTAACGCCAATGGATGGTGTCATATAATATTCCTCATTATCAATGTAAAAAGGTTGATCAAATAATTGAAGAATTTCCTGAACATCATGTTTTGTTTCTTTTCTATTCGTGTTTATAATGAGAATAATAAATTCATCCCCACTGAGGTGGTACAAACGACTTGTTGGCTGATTCCATTGAGCCATCCTGCCGGCAACCATTTTTAACAATTGATCTCCTATATGATGCCCTAGAGAATCGTTAAATTGCTTGAAGCGATCAATATTAACATTTACAATCGAAAATTCTTGATTTACGGTTTCCGCTCTTGATATTTCCGTTTGTAAATGCTCCATCATCGCTTTTCGATTCCATAAACCTGTTAATCGATCAGAGCGCTCCAACTGTTTGATCGTTTCAGCATGCTTGTCATCAATCTTGCGAATAATCCAAATGAGATGAGTAGGATCATTATTTTCATTTCTCATTATCTTAAAGCTTGATTCAAAGATGGCTCCATCCTGATCTACTTGTTCTTCGGTATACATAACCAATTCATTTGAATGTAAAGCTTTTTTATAATGGCTGTATATTTTAAATACACGTTCTGAAGGAATAACATCCTCTAATAATTTTCCAACAGGATTTTCATCAAGCTTAGCAAAGTCCATTCCCGCTTGATTTACAAATAAATAACGGAATTTCGGTCCCTCTTCAATTTCCATAATAAAAACCATATCCGAAAAATGATGAAAAAGTATTTCAGCAATCAACTTCTCTATACCTTGTTGTCTTTGTTTTGACTTTTTATATGTAGAGTCGGTAACTATTTCCATTTATTATCATCCCTTATGTTCGCCATCGGACTTCTCATGCTATGTAAGTTTTCTTGAGTGGCATTGTATACCCGCTACTCCCCCATGGGACGAGCTTTCCAAAAAGTGTATATAATGTTATAATATTTATAATTTCAGTTTTTACTAAAAAATAGAAAGGTGTCATTGCATGAATTCTCATACGAAAAAACAGATTGTATTAGAACCTACCGTATCAAACCTCTCTCAAGCAATATTCACCGTAAATCGTCATGCAAAAACAGCTACTGATCCGAAGTATTTGTACGAATTGAAAAAAGCAGCACTCGCTAAAATGATTTCGGAAAGGAAAGCGATGAAAATCGGGCTTCATTTTTCAAGAAATCCCAGATTCAGCCAACAACAATCGGATGTTCTTGTCGAATGCGGCGATTACACTTTTCATATTCCACCAACAAAAGAGGACTTTGCTAACTTGCCTCATCTTGGTCAGCTTGATCAACACTCCCGCAACCCAAAATCCCGCATGTCTCTTAATATGGCAAAACAGCTTCTACAAGACTATACCGGAATAAAGGAGAGGAAAAAGACACAAGCCGAACAAAGGCAAAGACCTGTTTTCAAACGATTAGGCGATTATTTTTAATGATCCAGTTTACGAGGATTTCCATTTTAGGAGATCCTTTTTTAACAGAAAGAAAAAGACTCCGTCCACTTTAACCGTCTAGTGATTGCCTTTGCGCTAGGCCAACTTCGCCATGTCTTTTTAGGTCCACTACATAATATAAATCTCACCAACGCCTTTGTGCCTCTGCGAATTACAAAGGCGTTGCCACAGGACGTGGTGGTGTTTTAGCCTTTGCTCCCTCATTCGGTTTAGCCTTTGCTCCTCGTTCGAACGTATCCACTTGTTGGTTAGGCAAAATCACAAAGAGATTTGAGCATATAACCCACGCTTGTACTTTTCTTAATTAAGCAGCGATTCATAATATGTGTTGATCAACTTTTAAAACGAGTTCACCTATTTCCGGTTTCGATATTTGCTCAACTGCTCCAACTTTTTCTCCCTTATGACGAAGCTCATCACTAATAAGGGAGGAAAAGATAATGACTGGCAATCGTGATAAGCCTTCATCTTCTTTAATCCTTTTAACTAGATGATGACCATCCATTTGAGGCATTTCAATGTCTGTAATAACAAGCTGGACTTCTTGGTAAACATCTTTTCCGGCGTTTACAATCCCTCGTAAATATTCCAATGCATCTAAGCCATTTTCAAAAAAATTTACGTTTTCATATCCAGCTTCACTCAGCGTTTCTTTCATTAAATTCCGTAATAATGGTGAATCCTCCGCTACAATTATTCGTTTTGCCGATCGTTCACGTTTACCTAGACTTTTTATTTTCCCCATATGAATCCCTGATTCAGGTTGAATATCGACAACGATTTTCTCAAAATCAATCAGTAAAATCATTTCATCTAACATTTGGATGACGCCGATAATATGATGATTCGCATCAGAATATACATTTCCTGGTTTTTCAATGTCGCTCCAAGAAATTCGATGAATTTGACTTACATGATCAACTTGAAAAACAACCTTTTGCATGTTAAATTCCGCAACAATTAATTTCGAACTTGCACGTTGCTTGTCACTTTCCTCCATATTCAAAGCTCTTGCCATACTAATGACAGGTAGAACCTCTCCGCGCAATTGAATAAGCCCTAATATGTTATCGTGTGCATGTGGGATTGATGTAAGTGGCAACGGCTGGATAATTTCCTTTACCTTTAAAACATTTATGCCAAATTTCTGCTGATTGATTTCAAACTCAATCATTTCAAGTTCATTCGTGCCACTTTCTAATAAAATTCCAGAATCGATTGTCATTGTTCGCAATCCTTCCCTTATTTACGTATGTAATCTAATCTTTCCAATAATGAATTAATGCCTGTGTTCCATGGTTTTCTTCCCCTTTTTCAGCAAGCGCATCGTACATTTTTTTTGCCAACTGAAGCCCTGGAAGCTCAAGCTCCATCTGTTCAGCTTCTGCCAAGGCGATCCCCATGTCTTTAATAAAATGTTTAATGAAAAAGCCAGGTGAGTAGTCTTCTTGTAGTACACGAGGAATTAAATTAGTCATTGACCAGCTTCCTGCCGCTCCACTGCTAATTGATTTTAAAACATTATGCGGATCTAAACCGGCCTTTTTCGCATAAACAAATGCTTCGGTAACACCAATCATATTTGAAGCAATTGCAATTTGATTACACATTTTCGTATGTTGACCAGCACCAGCTTCTCCTTGATATACAATATTCGTACCAAGAATTTGCAAGATCGAGCTTAAAGCAGCGAACGTTTCCCTCTCTCCTCCTACCATAATCGATAACGTTCCATTTTTCGCTCCGATGTCGCCTCCAGAAACAGGCGCGTCTAGCGCTTTCCAGCCTCTCGTTTGAGCAGATTTATCAATTTTTTTAGCCAATGTAGGGGTAGAAGTAGTCATATCAACTGCAAACAATTCTTTACTCGTTCCCGCAAAAATACCATCTTCGCCAAAATATACTTCTTCTACATCTTGCGGATAACCAACCATTGTAATTATTATTTCGACACTATTCGCAATTTCTTTAGGACTTTCCTTCCAAATTGCGCCTTCTTTTAATATTTGTTTCGCCTTATCTTTCGTTCTACTATAAACAAAGAGCTGATGACCGTCCGCTAGTAAATTTTTAACCATACTTTGTCCCATAACACCTAGACCAATAAAGCCAATTTTCTTTTTATTTAACATGAACATTTCATCCTTTCTTCGTTCTGAGATTTCAAAATTTATTACATTATAACACTTTTCCTTCTTATTACGTTGGAAAATAAGCGATCATAACGTTTTAATACGAAAAAACTTGACAAGCTTTAGTTCTTTTATTGAATTTAAAAAATTCCATTTAAAGGAAATAGTTTGAACATGATGATTTTCGTGTATCCACCTAGATGCTGACTGAAAAATGATTAAGACTCTACAAACAAGGGACAATTCAAAATCAAAACACGATAAAATTAGCAAACTAATGGACATGTAGGGGGATTTGCAAGCCATTGCGGAGTTTTTCTAAGCCGTGGCTGAGATTTGTAAGCCATTGTAGACTTTTCTAAGCCGTGCTGAGATTTGTAAGCCATTGTAGACTTTTCAAAGCCGTGGCTGAGATTTGTAAGCCATTGTAGACTTTTCTAAGCCGTGGCTGGGATTGTAAGCCATTGTAGATATTTCTAAGCCGTCCAAGGAATTTACAATCCATTGCCCTGATCCCCATCTCAACTAGAAGAGGATACCAAGTTATTATAATAAGTCGAGAAAGCAATTTTTCTTATATTAGCCGCAAAGTAAACAAAAAAACCACAAGACATCAAGTCCTGTGGTTAAAAAAGGGGGAAAAATGAGAATGAAATGACTATTAAAGTCACGTCAATCATAATTATTATTCTATACCACCTTTTATTAATATATACTCCTAAATTACATTACATTTTTATTACAATGTTGTAGCTTGTTTAACGAGCTCCATTACTTGCTCTGAAGTATCCTTTTGCAATGCTTCTTCAGCTAATGAAGCCATTTTGCTTTGGTCTAGTTGTTTAATTTGACTTCTCGCCCTTAAAATGGACGAAGCGCTCATTGAAAACTCATCTAATCCAAGACCAATCAATAGCGGGATCGCAATTTCATCTCCTGCCATTTCCCCACACATTCCAGCCCATTTACCTTCTTTGTGAGCTGCGTCAATGACCATTTTTACTAATCTTAAAATGGACGGGTTATAAGGCTGATACAAATAGGAAACTCGCTCATTCATACGATCAGCTGCCATTGTGTATTGAATTAAATCATTCGTTCCAATGCTGAAGAAATCAACTTCCTTCGCAAATTGGTCCGCTAATACAGCCGTTGATGGGATTTCAACCATAATACCAAGCTCAATTTTTTCTGCAACAGCAATTCCAGCCTGTTCAAGCTTTTGTCTTTCTTCTACTAAAACTGCTTTCGCATCTCTAAACTCGCCAAGCGTTGCGATCATTGGGAACATAATTTTTAAGTTTCCATGTACACTTGCACGCAATAATGCTCTTAATTGTGTACGGAAAATATCTTGCTCCTCTAAGCATAGTCGAATCGCTCGGAAACCTAAAAATGGGTTCATTTCTTCAGGCATGTTTAAATAAGGTAGATGCTTATCGCCACCAATATCAAGTGTACGAACAACGACTGGCTTTCCTTCCATTCGCTCTAAAACTGTTTTATATGCTTCATATTGTTCTTCTTCTGACGGTAGCTGGTCCCTTTCCATATATAGAAACTCAGTTCTATATAGGCCTACACCTTCACCACCATTAGCAAGTACACCATCAACATCTTGAGGTGTTCCAATATTTGAAGCAAGTTCAACTTGTTTGCCATCACTTGTAAATGTCGCTTCATCTTTCAATAAAGCCCACTCGGCCTTTTGCAACTCTAATTTTTTCGATTCTTCTTTGTACGTATTCACTACTTCGGCGGTAGGATTAATATGTACTTGACCATTTACACCGTCGACAATAATGAAATCACCATTTTCAATTGTTTCCGTCGCAGTTTTTGCTCCTACAACCGCAGGTATTTCCATCGAACGGGCCATAATTGCTGAATGGGAAGTACGTCCACCAATATCAGTCGTGAAACCTTTAACGAACTGTTTGTTCAATTGTGCTGTATCAGAAGGAGTTAAATCTTCCGCAACGATGATGACTTCCTCAGCGATTAATCCTGGATTAGGAATTTTTACGCCAAGTAAATGGGCAAGCACACGTTTCGTTACGTCTTTAATATCTGCCGCACGTTCTTTCATGTACTCGTTTTCCATTTGTTCAAACATCGTTATAAACATATTGGCCGTTTCATTTAAAGCGAATTCAGCATTTACGCTCTCACTTTTCACTTTATCTTCAATTGTTGATAAAAGCTCAGGATCACTTAAAACTAAAAGATGCGCATCAAAAATTGCTGCTTTATCTTCACCAAGATCTTTCGCTGCTTTTTCACGGATGATACTTAGATCAGCCTTTGCTGCATCAACACTTGCATGAAAACGACTTACTTCTGAATCAATATCTGTGATGTTGTTTTTCGTAAAGGATAGATCTGGCTCAACTAAGCGGTACGCTTTACCAAGTGCAATTCCGCTTGAAGCCGCAATTCCATGTAAAATCGAAACCATTATTCAGCAAGCCCTTCTTTTTCAAATAATTCTCGAATGCTATCCATTGCTTCATCTTCGTCATTTCCATTTGCACTAATTGTAATTTCTGCACCTTTACCAATTCCTAAAGACATAACACCCATAATTGATTTTAAGTTTACTTTTTTATCCTTGTAGCCTAACTCAATGTCTGAAGAAAATCTGCTTGCTGTTTGTACAAGCAAAGTAGCTGGTCTAGCATGGATACCTGTATCTGCAATTACTGTAAATTGTTTTTCTGTCATTTTAATCTTCTCCTTTTAATAAATAAAATAATGAACCTTATATTAAAAATTAGCCAATTTTCTCGGTTTAGTCAATCAAACAGCAGCGAAAAATGAAGATTATTTTTTCTTCTTACATTACTTGACAATTTTCTACTGATTTATCAACTATCCCTCCCTTAAAGCGATAGAATAAGGTCCTTTTCCATTATATTTTATCATACATCATCTCAATTGGACAGAAATCGCCTTAAAGGAATTGGTTTAGCTTCGAGGTTGTGACAAATATTCATACACAACATTTCCTCCATGCTTGGCAATCCCATGAAATTGTTTAAAATCCTCTTGCTGAACCAACACACTACGAAATTGCAAAAAATCTTCTTTCGTTATTTCGACCTGTTTGACTTTCCCCGAACGAAGCTCATCGATCATATTCTCAATATCGTTCATTTCCATTTTACTCCCTCCAATTTAATGATTCTTTTTTCATCTTGCACTTTATTAAAATATAGTGCAAACTATAACAAATGCGAAAGCGCTTTGATAAGACATATTTCCTAGCGCGACGCCATAGATAATTAGTAACAAGGGGGAGATTGAAATGAAGATTGCAGAGCTTGGGAATGTAGTCGAATTTAAAGACGGTCTACGAGGTATCGTAGAAAAAGTAAACGAAAACTCCGTCATTGTCAATTTAACGATAATGGATGATTATCGTGACCTCGAATTGGAAGAAAGAACTGTCGTCAATCATAAAAATTATAAAATTGTTAAGCAATCCGTAAACGTCTAAGAGCAAGCATTGCGCTTGCTCTTTTCTTTCTGAAATATTTGAATTACAGATAAGGATAGCCCAGACCGTTCATCTTTGTTAAAATATTTTTACGATGGTTTATTTTAGAAAGGATTTTTTTATGAAAAAAATAATAACAGATTATAAATTACTTGGTGGTATCTTTTTTGCCTATTTACTCATTTACGTTTCCTTTGATAGCAAACAAGTTTTTTGGTATTTATATACCGCCTCGATGCTGTTTTTAATTAGTATTACAATAGTAAATGAAAAGATTGATGATGAAGCAAATACTAAACTTAATTTCCTCTATGGAATCGTGTCTGGCGTCGCTTTATATGTACTATTCTTTGTAGGCGATTGGCTCCTTGCATTTATGCCAACTTCATTAAGCAAGCAAATCCCTAAAATATACTCCCATTTTTCTTTAGAGTGGATTTGGCACTATTTAGTTCTATTTTTCATTATCGTTCCTGGTGAAGAAATTTTTTGGCGGGGATTTATTCAGAAGAAATTAATGAGATATATGAATGTTAAATTAGCGATTATCCTTTCAGCTGCGCTAAACGCAAGTGCTTTTATTTTTTCTGGGTACACTGTTCTGATTATCGCTGCCTTTATTAGCGGGCTTGCATGGGGATGCTTATATGCTTGGAAACGCAGCATGCCACTGCTCATTATTTCTCATTTAACATTCAATTTACTTCTCATGAT
This sequence comes from Bacillus sp. FJAT-50079, assembly GCF_018343515.1. Lineage (GTDB taxonomy): Bacteria > Bacillota > Bacilli > Bacillales > Bacillaceae_C > Lederbergia. The sequence continues at coordinate 625,792 of NZ_JAGYPD010000002.1, forward strand.
CTTTTTGCCACTAGTATGAGAATTGATTTTGTAACATTTTTGCTTTTGATGCGTCTAAATATGTAGAAACATAATACTTATAGACAGGAGGAGATTGAATGAGAAAAGGTTTGCTATTGCTTATTTGCTCATTTCTTTCCTTAATCTTGCTCGTTGGCTGCGGAACCGCGAAAAATAACAATCCATCTGATACACCTGATCCTTCAACAGAGGAGAAAGAGCAGGCTAGTGGTGCAGAAGAAGCGCCAGTTAATGATAAGGAAGCGGATAACGAGGAAGAAAGCTCTGAAAAAATAAGAGTAATGGAAAAAAACATTTCCTATGAAATAAACGGAACATCACACGAGGATACCGCATTTCTTAAAGAGAGTGATCTTCAAAACTATTCCTTATATGTTTTGCCTGAATATACATTAACAGGCGAAGAGCCAGGTAAAGACGTCCTATATTTAACAGAAAATGATGTACATTTCATGCGGATTGAAATTCTCCCGAAAGATGTAAATGTAGAAGATGCAATTGAAACGATAAAAGGCCAGCTTTCTGCTGTTAGTGAGAACGTTGAAAAAATAACGAGTCATGGCGATTCTGATTGGCTTTCTGAAGCCTCGATCTTTGAAGCTAACAATGATGAAGATAAGGTTTCAGCGTATTTCATTCCGAAGCAAGATTATTTCGTTAAGCTGACAATTTTCTCTAAAGTAAATGATGATTATAAGGATCCATTTTTAAAAATGGCCGAAACGCTTGAATAAAACAGCAGCTTAGCCTGCTGTTTTATTTATGAAGAGGCTTAAGCATCATAATAATTAAAAACAAAATACTTACGTAGCCGAAAATCGGATACAAAAATCCCAATAAGGTTCCATAGTCGATGAGTCCAATAACATAAATCGTCGCTAATATCCCTCCATAAATCCACACGCTTTCAATTCGTATATATTTTTTAATTTGTCGTTCAAGTCCATACATATTTCCTATCACCGTACTAAATATTTCCCCATAAATAACTAATAAATAAATGAAAAAGATTCCGCTCGCCACTTGCCCAACAATGACGGCCATCGGAATATCATATAAGTGAAAATCAAGAAGCGTTGTTAAAACAAGATGGCTGGAAATCAACACGATTGTAAGCAAACCGCCCCCAATATAACCGCCCAATCGAACCATTTGCTTATCATTCATCTCAACTGCAATCGGGACGAGTACTGCTTGAGCTAACGCGAGGTTAAACGCTGCGTAAGCGATCGCAGAAGCTAAGGCTTTTAATACCGTAGCATGATGAGGAACAGCTAAAAATAAATCTAAAAAGTCCATTCTTGGGATCGTTTTGAAAAATAGAATAATCGAAAAAAGCACTAATATCGGTACAACGAAGGAATTAACGGCAAATAAACCTTTGGCTCCGATGATTAGTACCGCAATCGCAAGAACGCTCGTAATGATCGCACCGATTGATTTTGACAAGCCGAGCTGTTCATGAAAAAGTGCCCCTGCACCCGAAAACATAACGGCACACACACCCAAAAGCATTACTAGCATAAAAAGGTTCATAATCTTAGAAAGCTTTTTTCCAAATAAATATTCATTAAATTCTTCAAATGAGGATGCTCGAATGTCGATTGCTTTTATCATTATTTTTGCTCCAAGAAAAATAAATAAATAGCCGGAAAGCAAAATAGAAAGAAATCCGTAAAATCCAAATCGGGTAAAAAACTCAACGATCTCTTTCCCGGTTGCAAAGCCTGCTCCGATTACTGTACCTACATATACAGCGGCAATTTGAAAAGCCCCTGTCCAATTTTTCAAATCACTTTCCCTCCTTTCTAGACAACACCACTTATTTCATCCTATGTACGAGCTTTTAAAAAAATCCAAGAAAATAAGCGAAAATGATTGAATGTCAGAAAAGGTCAGTGTATAATCAACTTATGATCAAATTTGGTCAATGTTTTTTTAGCTTATTGGTCAAAGTTAGTCAATAGTTATACAGAAGGTGATAATATTATCCTTTCTAAACAAATTTACCTAAACTATAAAAGAACAAACGCAAAAAGTAAGTTGCAATTGTTGAAAGTCAAAGAAGGTCAGAGTATAATTATTATATGATCAATATTGGTCAAACATTTTCTTCCGCTCAATGGTCAAAGTTAGTCAAAATCAAATATGGAGATGATGATACATGCTTTGCACAAAATGTAAACATAATCATGCAACAATTCAATTCCACGTAAATATAAATGGTCAAAAACAAAAAATGTCATTATGCTCAGAATGTTACCATTCTGAACAACAAAAGCTTAACGCTTCATTTGGTGGCTCCGGCTCCCCTTTTGATGACATACTAAATGGTTTTTCAGCGAATCAAGCACAGCAATCTATACAACAACAAAAGAAACGCTCTCATGACGGATTTTTAGATCAGTTTGGCCGCAACTTGAACGAGATGGCTCGCGCTGGTTTAATTGATCCGATCATTGGCCGCGATGAGGAAATTAGACGAGTAATTGAAATCCTCAATCGCAGAAATAAAAATAATCCGGTATTAATTGGTGAACCAGGGGTTGGGAAAACAGCAATCGCAGAAGGACTAGCATTGAAAATTATTGAACAAAAAGTGCCTGCGAAATTAAAAAATAAAGAAGTATATTTGCTTGACGTTGCTTCTCTTGTGGCAAACACAGGCATACGTGGTCAATTTGAAGAAAGAATGAAGCAGCTGATTGCTGAATTACAAGAACGAAAAAATGTCCTTCTTTTCATAGATGAGGTCCATCTTCTCGTTGGAGCTGGTTCTGCGGAAGGCTCAATGGATGCCGGCAATATTTTAAAACCAGCACTTGCTCGTGGAGAGCTTCAATTAATTGGTGCGACTACGTTGAAGGAATACCGACAAATTGAAAAGGATGCTGCGCTTGAACGCCGTTTTCAGCCCGTCCAAGTCGGCGAACCAACGGTTGAAAAAGCAATTGAAATATTACAAGGCTTAAAAGAAAAATATGAAAGCTACCATCAAGTCACTTATAGTGAAGCCGCTATTAAAGCTTGTGTCGAGCTCTCACATCGCTATATCCAAGATCGTTTTCTACCAGATAAGGCGATTGATCTTATGGATGAAGCAGGTTCTAAATTGAATTTAACGTTGAAAGAAACAGACAAGGACAACATCCAACAACGTTTAGCTGATATTGAAAAAGAAAAACAAGTCGCTCTATCAAAAGAAGACTATGAACATGCGGCTACATTACGAGATGAGGAATTACAGCTCGAGAAACAAATGAATAATGTATCTTCCCAACAAACACTTCTTGTTGATGTTGAACAGATTCATGAAATTATCGAAACAAAGACAGGGATACCTGTTGGGAAACTTCAAAGTGACGAACAGAAAAAAATGAAGCATCTTGAGCAAAACCTTGCAGCAAAAATAATTGGACAAGATGAAGCGGTTGCTAAGGTGGCAAAGGCAATCCGTCGCAGCAGAGCCGGATTAAAATCAAAAAACCGTCCGATCGGTTCGTTCTTATTCGTTGGTCCGACAGGTGTAGGTAAAACAGAATTAACGAAAACATTAGCGGAAGAATTATTCGGTACGAAAGATGCCTATATTCGTCTTGATATGAGTGAATATATGGAAAAACATAGTGTATCGAAATTGATCGGTTCACCACCAGGATATGTTGGCCATGATGAAGCGGGACAATTGACGGAGCGGGTCCGCCGCAATCCGTATAGCATCGTTCTACTTGACGAAATCGAAAAAGCACATCCAGATGTTCAGCATATGTTCCTACAAATTCTTGAGGATGGCCGACTCACAGATAGCCAAGGACGAACAGTCAGCTTTAAAGATACAGTAATCATTATGACAAGCAACGCAGGAACAGCGATAAAACAAATTCAAGTTGGGTTTGATCGAAGCAATGCACTGAAAGAAACGAGCATTCTTGATTCACTCGGATCTTTCTTTAAACCCGAGTTTTTAAATCGTTTTGATAGCATTGTTGAATTTAAGCCATTAGAGCAACAACATCTTCTATCCATTGTTGATATTCTATTAACCGAGCTGAATAAGCAAACAGCTGAACAAGGAATTACAATGGAAATAACAAAAGAAGTGAAAGATAAAATAGTAGAACTCGGATATCATCCAGAATTTGGCGCCCGTCCACTTCGCCGAGTCATCCAAGACCAGCTCGAAGATCAAATTGCCGATTATATTTTGGATCATCCTGATCAAAAATCTTTAATGGCATCGATCATTGACGATAACATTACCGTAACAGTAAAAGAGATTGCTGAATAATACAGCAATCTCTTTTTTGTCATTACGGCAAAGATTGTTCTAAAGTAACGTCTCTGCCCCATCTATATATATTTCAGATCCACTAACATGACTTGATTCTTTTGAGGCTAAAAAATGAACGAGATCTGCCACTTGCTCAGGCTTACCCGGTTGATGTTCAAGTGGATGACTACCTTCTGGAAATACGACAGGAATCCGTACTTTCTCTAATTTATTTTCGTCTTTATGAGTATTCTCTCCGATATTTGTCTCGATCGCCCCGGGACAAATAATATTTACTCGAATTTTATAACGAGCAAGTTCCAATGCCGCCATCTTTCCAAAGGCCATTTGTCCCGCCTTGGAACTACTGTATGCTGACATACCTATTCCAGAAAATTTACGATTCCCATTAATCGAACTTGTAATAATGATACTACCACCTTGATTTTTCATATGCGGAATTGAATACTTCACTGTTAAAAAGGTACTTTTTAAATTCGTTGTTAACGTATGATCCCATTCCTCTGGTGGAAAATCTTCAATCGGTGTAACAACCCCATTGACACCAGCATTAGCAAACACAACATCCAATCGTCCAAATTGATTAACTACTTCATCAATCGCTTGCTTCACACGATTATGGTCTGACAGGTCGACGTCAACTATGTTTGCTTTTCCACCGGCATTTAAAATTTCTTCTTTTGTTTTTTCGGCTCTTGCTTCTTTTAGATCTAATAATCCAATTGCTGCACCAGACGCTGCAAGCCGAATAGCTGCCGCTTTACCGATTCCTGAAGAAGCGCCTGTAATGATTGCTACTTGATTTTCTAAAGATTTTTGCTTTTCACTCATTTACTAACCCTCCAACACTTATCTTTTGGTCAGTTTACCCACGAATGAAAAATCTAATCTTAAAAGCGATGTTTGAATGTCTTGATGTGAAGGTAGTTTTAAACTATTACGACGAGATTTTTGGTTGATTATATAAAAACCATAATATTTTACGAGGAGTTGAAGTCTTGGTGTATGTATGTTTTTGAAACAATTGATAGTATTCATTTAATAGATAATCCAAATCTTGGCTACTTTTAATTGTTTCCTTCGCACAAAGTCCATATTTTTTACCGTTGGAACACATTTCTTCACGTTTCATTTGAATGCGCATTAAATAATGTTCTTTTTCCTTTCGACTATCTAGCATTTACCTTTTCTCCTCCATTGATTTATGTCATTCTTACTATCCATCTATTGAATTCATACTAATTACCTATTTGGTCACAACATTTTTCATTATCTCAGGGATCGTCGAATTTGTAAATAGATTCGCAAAACTAGACATATTTTGCATATAAATATGAAATTTCTATGAAATCACTCCAATCACCCATAGCACCCCTTCTAAATTAACTAGTATCCATTGTACATTATTTATTCATTCTGCACCTCTTTTTCTTTATCTTTTAATATGTTTGAAATATTTGTTTTTTCTGCTTGTTACTCGTTGATGATTTTTGTAAGATAACGACTGATTATTTTAAAGTTTGTCTAACTTTTATTGAGGTTTTCAATTAGATTCGGTAGACTAATGTGAAATGGAAAGTTTATATATGAAAAGGAGTCACCAACATTGATGAAAATTATCGCTACGACATTAAACGCGAAATACATACATACAAATTTAGCCATCCGCTGTCTAAAATCTTATGCTGAACCAGATTATCAGATCGACATTGTCGAATATACGATTAATGATCCTACGTTGAATATTGTCACCGATTTATATCGTAAGAAGCCAGATGTACTCGGGTTTAGCTGCTATATTTGGAATATCGAGGAAACAATTAAAGTGATCGAAATTATTCGAAAAATCCTTCCTAAAATAAAAATTGTGCTCGGTGGGCCAGAAGTCTCTTATGATGTCATCTACTGGTTAAAAAGACTACCAGAAATTGATTATATTGTCATTGGTGAGGGAGAAGAAACATTTAAACAGCTTTTAGATGAATTACACGGTGACATGCAGCTTGAAAATGTTCATGGTATCGGCTATATGAAGGATGAAAAGCCAGTGATCAATATCGTACGTAATAAAATTGATTTACGAGAAATGCCTTCACCGTTTCGCTTCCCAGAAGATCGTGCCACTCTTTCCAAACGAATTACGTATATTGAGACGAGCCGAGGCTGCCCATTTAGTTGTCAGTTTTGCCTATCATCGATTGAAGTAGGTGTTCGATATTTCAATCGTGAAAAGATTAAAGACGATATTCGCTATTTAATGGAAAATGGGGCGAAAACGATCAAATTTGTTGACCGTACATTTAATATAAGCCGTAGTTACGCAATGGAAATGTTTCAATTTTTAATTGACGAACACCGGCCTGGTACTGTTTTTCAATTTGAAATTACTGGGGACATTATGCGCCCTGAGGTCATAGATTTTTTAAATAAAGAAGCACCGCCAGGACTTTTTCGTTTTGAAATTGGGGTTCAATCGACAAATGACTTAACAAACGAACTCGTAAAAAGGCGCCAAAACTTCGAAAAACTATCGCGAACAGTCAATATGGTGAAGTCAGGCGGCAAAATCGTCCAGCATCTTGACTTAATTGCTGGTCTACCAGAAGAGAATTATGACTCTTTTCGCAAAACGTTTAATGATGTATTCATCCTTGGGCCTGAGGAACTGCAACTCGGCTTTTTAAAAATGCTGCGCGGGACTGGGTTACGGATTCATGCAAAGGATTATGGTTATACGTATATGGACCATGCCCCATATGAAATCCTTGGCAATCATGTCATTGATTTTGAAGACATCGTTCGGATTAAACAAGTCGAAGATGTATTAGAAAAATATTGGAATGACCATCGCATGGATCACACAGTTACTTATTTAACCTATAATTGTTTTGAAACGCCTTTTGATTTTTTCCAGCAGTTCGGTACATATTGGGAGGAGAAAGGCTGGTCACGAATTGGGCATCAGCTAGAGGATTTATATAAAAGACTTCGTCAATTTCTCCTTGATCATCATATTCCGAATACAAATATAGCCGAAGGATTAATGAAATATGACTATTTGAAAAATCATCGTTATAAGCCGCGGAAAGCTTGGTGGGATATTGAACTCAACCGTCAAAGTCGTTCGGCGATTTATTCATCGATTTTAGCCAATTCTTCAATCGTTGACAGGGATTTTACTAATATTAAGCTAAACGAGAGAGATCTGTATAAACATACTTTACTTGAACACTTCCCTTTTTGCATTAGCACATATATAAATCATGGAGAAATCATAAAAAAACCGTCACTTGCATTAATCCATTTCCATCCCGAAGATGGAAGTTCCCGTTTTTATCCTCTTCATCAACAGGTAAACGGATAAACGAAATCGAGCGTTGTTCAGCTACAACGCTCGATTTTTTTATCGCTCTTCAGTGACCGTTGCTGCTTATTTCTAGCGACTCGGCAATGTGACTCACTCTCGTGTCCCTCTATTTCCAGCGACAAAGGCAATACCAGCTTAGCCAACGAAACAAACGAAAGGCTCAAATCAATCCAGATTTGAGCCTTTCTTCATAAAACAATTATAATAATTCTTTTCTTAATTGTGCAGGTGATTTAGGTGAAAGATGTCCAATTGGCACATCGAATACGGTTTTTGCTCCTGCTTGTCCTTCTTCATTTAATTTGAATGCTGCTCGTGCGTAGGCAACTAATACACTCGCTGTATATTCTGGATTGCTATCAAGCTTTAGTGAATACTCAACAATTTGTTTATTTCCGCTCCCAGTTTCCCCACTGCGGATCACAAAGCCTCCGTGCATCATTTTTGAATGATTCGCATTCATTTCATCTTCCGTAATAAAATGCACCTCTGTATGATAATCAGCAAAATAATGCGGCATTGTTTTTATATCATTTTCAATTTTCGCTTGATCTGCTCCAGCTTCAGCGACAACATAACATTCACGTAAATGCTTTTCCTTCGTAGTAAGCTGAGGATTTTCCCCGTTACGAACTCGGTTAACGGCTTCTTCAATCGGGATTGTATATTGGACAGCGGCCTTTACTCCATCAACTCGACGCACCGCATCTGAATGACCTTGGCTTAAGCCTTTCCCCCAGAACGTATACGTTTCTCCAACAGGTAAAATCGCTTCTCCAAGCAAACGATTCATCGAGAACATGCCCGGATCCCAGCCAACAGAAATGATGCTCGTTTTTCCACTTGCTTTTGCCACTTCATCAATTGCAGCAAAATATTCCGGAATCTTCGCATGTGTATCAAAGCTGTCAATCGTATTAAACTGTTTTGCAAATTCAGGACCTTGTTCAGGTAAATCAGTTGCCGAGCCACCGCATAAAATCATGACATCAATTTTGTCTTTGTATTTTTCGGCATCAGCAATCGATAAAACTTGTACACTCTTATCTAGAAGGGTGACAGAGTTTGGGTCACGTCTTGTGAATACAGCGACTAGCTGTAAATCAGCCGTTTTTTGAATTGCAGCCTCCACTCCCCTGCCTAAGTTTCCATAGCCGACAATACCAATATTAATTTTCTTTTCCATTTTGTACTCCCCCTCATGTTAGCCAATAATGACTCGCTCTTTCGGATAGTGATAATCCGGCGCTTTTTCATTTGTTCCAAGTGTTAACAAGAATGATAAAATACCTATTCTCCCAATAAACATTAACAAAATCAGCAGCGATTTTCCAATCATAGATAAATCAGGTGTAATGCCCATAGAAGCACCGCAAGTTCCGAACGCTGAAGAGACTTCAAAAATAATCGCGATCAAACTTGCATCCTCTGTTATGGCAAGAATCAAAACAGAAGAGCTCCATAAAATAACAGCAAGCAATAAAACAACAAGTGATTTTAATACATCTTCATGATGAATTTCTCGCCGAAAAATTTTAATCGTCGTGTTTCCTTTTGCAAAATGATAAAGAAATAAAATATTTACTGCAAAGGTCGTTGTTCGGATTCCACCTCCAACCGAACTCGGCGAGGCTCCGATGAACATAAGTGCAGACATAAATAAAATCGTCGGCAATGATAACTCGTTAATATCTAATGTTAAAAGCCCCGCACTTCTCATCGTTGTCGATTGAAATAATGCGTAAAAAATCGATTCATGCCATGATTTATCTGCACTAAATCGGCCATACTCAAAAATGAAAATAATTATGGCACCAAATGCTAGCAATAAAAAATAAGTTGATGTTGTTATTTTTGTAAATAAACTAAACTTAAACCTTCGCTTCTCATCCTTATGTAAAATAAACTTTTTCACTTCAATCCATACCGGAAATCCGATCGCACCTAAAATGATGAGAATCATCGTTACAAATTGAACAAAATAATCCTTTGCAAATGGGATTAACGACTGACCAGTAATATCGAATCCAGCGTTTGTCGTTGCACTTACAGAGGCAAATAATCCTTGAAGAAACGCCTCCTGCCACGTAGGAAAATATTTTAAATAGTAAGCACCGAGTACGAATGCACCAATTGCTTGAATGAGTAAAATTAAGAATAAAATTTGCTTTAAAAGTTCAACGAGCCCCGCTAAATTTAATTGATTTTGATCTGTACGAATTAATTGTCTCTGCTTCAATCCGATTTTTTTGCCTAAGATCAGCCAAAAAAAGGTGCTAATTGTCATAATGCCAATTCCACCAATTTGCAGGACGAACATAAGCATAAAAATTCCCGCACTCGTAAACGTATCAGGAATACTAATTGTACTTAATCCAGTTACACTCACAGCACTCGCAGCTGTGAACACCGCATCCATAAACGACCATTCCGCACCCTCCTGACGGGCAAACGGGAGGCTTAATAGGCCGGCCGCAAACATCACCGTAACTAAATAGTACGATACGATAATTCGAAATGGTGTTAACCTTGATATCGGGTATCTTCCAATTCGGTTCATTCAATATGATCTCCATTCTTAACCATTATTCTTCTATATTAAAGAAAAAACCAATTATGTCAATTTCTAAATTCACGTAATGATTGCCCCTGATTCATATTAAAGACAATTCCCCTCACATTTTCCAGACATGCTTTCTCAAAAAAAACTCATACTAGTAGTAAGAAATTCAAAGGAGAGATGATCATGGCAAGACAAAGCAATAAATTACTCGTTCCCGGGATTGAACAATATTTAGATCAAGTGAAATATGAAATTGCTCAAGAATTTGGCGTTACACTCGGCTCTGACACGGCTGCGAGAGGCAACGGATCTGTTGGCGGTGAAATTACAAAAAGACTTGTGAAGCAAGCACAAGCCCAATTAAAGGGATATAGTAAATAATAATAAAAGGTCGCCCAAGTTTAGGGACGACCTTTTTCCGATTGAACAAAAAGAAATCAATTGCATATGATGAAGACAAACGGCTTTTGTTAGTTTTCTTGTAATACAGCAGCTTGTTTTTTCGAGACAAAATATCCACCAGCTGCAATACCGATCAACACAATCCAAAACGTCATTTTCCACCCTGCTGATTCAGGGAAATGCTCATTTAAGATCTGTACTTGCGGGTGTGAAAGGGTAAAAACGGTTAATTTCACTCCGACCCAACCGACGATTAAAAAGGCTGCTGTTTCAAGGGCTGGATAGCGTGCGAGCAATTTTACGAATGATGTTGCGGCAAAGCGCATAATAATTACACCGATGAGTCCACCTAGCAACATGACGATAAATTGCCCAGCATCAATTCCCCCGATGTGGAAGAGTCCAGTAGGCTTTAATGTGACAGCAAGTGCAACGGCGGCAAGCATCGAATCTATCGCAAAAGCAATGTCTGCAATTTCTACTTTTAATACCGTCATCCAGAACGAACTGCCTTTGGAAACATTCACCTTTGTTTTTTCTTTCTCACTATTTTTCCGGTGTTTGATCATATGATGAACTGAAAGAAAGATTAAATAAGCTGCACCTATCGCTTGGATTTGCCATACATTTACAAGAAACGTAATCGCGAATAATGCGGCGAAGCGAAAAATAAACGCTCCAACTAGCCCATAAAACAAAGCTTTTTTTCGCTGTTTTTCTGGTAGATGCTTAACCATAACGGCCATAACAACCGCATTATCAGCGGCTAAAATCCCTTCAAGACCAATTAGTACAAGCAATACCCATCCATACTCTAAAACCATTGACATATCCATAAAATTTCCTCCCTTTGTTTGGCAAGGGCTTTTGGTCATATGGATAAAAACACAAAAAGACCCTTGCCGTAATAGGCAAAGGTCTTGCTAGACAAAGTTCTTGTCAACAAAGCCGGTGAAATAAATTCACGAAATGACGACTTTGTTTCAGGTGGATCGATTGATCACACCTAACGCTACTCCCCTTTGACAAAATGTCAACTATTTCCTTGTTACTATCATTATAAATCATCTTTATCAATGTGGCAAGAACATTTTATTCCGCTTCTGCATCCATCGGGTTACTTAGGTTGATTTCTGGGTGTTTCTGCTGAAACCAACGGAGGGCAAATTCATTTTCAAACAGAAATAATGGCTGATCGTAACGGTCCTTCACAAGCTGACTGCGTTGGCTCGATAATGATTCATCAAATTTATCATTTTCAATCCATCTCGCTATTTTTGATCCAATTGCTTCCATCGACACTTCAGAATTGTATTCATTTTTCATTCGATGCTCAAATACTTCAAACTGAAGCTGCCCGACTGCCCCTAAAATATAATCTTCCATTCGATATGTTTTATAAAGCTGAATCGCTCCTTCTTGCACAAGCTGTTGTACACCTTTATGAAAGCTTTTTTGTTTCATCACGTTTTTCGGCGAGACCCTGACGAATAATTCGGGAGTAAACTGGGGCAGTTTTTCAAACTGAATGTTATCTTTCCCAGCAAATAATGTGTCACCAATTTGATATGTTCCTGTGTCGTACAATCCAATAATATCTCCGCTAACTGCCGCATTGACAGTCGTCCGGTCATCAGCTAAAAATTGAGTCGATTGCGAAAGCTTCATCTGTTTTCCTGTTCGAGCAAGCGTTACACTCATTCCCCGTTCAAACGCCCCCGAGCAAATTCGTAAAAAGGCAATCCGATCGCGGTGAGCGGGATTCATATTCGCTTGAATTTTAAAAATAAATCCAGAAAATTCTTCAGCCGCAGGATCAATTTCTCCATCACTCGCTTGTCGCGGCTGTGGCGCGGGTGCAAACTCTAAGTACGTTTCCAAAAAAGTTTGAACTCCAAAATTCGTTAAGGCACTTCCAAAAAATACAGGCGTCAACATGCCATTATTGATTTTTTCTTCGGAAAACTGATTGCCCGCCTCATCTAAAAGCAAAATTTCCTCTAATGCCTGTGTGTATAAAGCCGATTCTTTTAACGAATGATCCCCAACGATTTCACCGTCATCATCAAGTGCTAAGAAACGATTTTCTTCCTCCACTCGGAATTGCTCAATTCGTCGATGATGGCGATCATAAATTCCATAAAATTCTTTTCCCATTCCAATCGGCCAATTCATGGGATATGATTCAATCCCTAACACTTCTTCAAGCTCAGCAAGCAAATCCAATGGCGGTCTTCCTTGCCTGTCCAATTTATTAATAAAGGTAAAAATAGGAATACCCCTCATTTTACAAACCTTGAATAACTTCAATGTTTGTTCTTCAATCCCTTTGGCTGAATCAATAATCATCACCGCGCTATCAACAGCCATTAACGTTCGATACGTATCCTCACTGAAGTCTTGATGTCCCGGCGTATCGAGAATATTGATTCGATATCCATCAAAATCAAATTGCATTACGGAAGATGTAACTGAAATCCCCCGCTGCTTTTCAATTTCCATCCAATCGGACGTTGCATATTTTCCTGTTTTTTTCCCTTTGACTGTTCCTGCATCACGAATCGCTCCACCAAATAAAAGCAGCTTTTCCGTAATCGTCGTCTTCCCCGCGTCGGGGTGGGAAATAATTGCAAACGTTCGTCTTGATTCCACTTCTGTTTTTAATGTTTGTGCCATCACTCATATTCCTTCCATCTTTCAGTCTTTTTCTATCATATTCCTAGATGTGTTCGATAGCAATAAAAAAATGTATAGATCCTTATATAGCGGGCAATGAATCTGTCTAGCTTAGACGACTAAGAAGCTCGAACGGCAAAGCTCTTCCTTATGGACATGATTTCGGTTAATCTCCGGAATGCAAGCGATTAGATTCGGCCTTATAGACTTGATTGCGATTAAATGCCTTAAAGCTGAGGATTAGAAGATGCCTAAGAGACCCGATTTCGATAAATGTTAGGGAGCTGTCCATTAGAACATGCGCCTAATGGACTTAATTTCGTTAAATGCCATGTGCATGGACATTAGAACTCGCCTAATCGACTCTTTTACGATTTAACGCTATGTACTTGGACATTAGAACTTGCCTAATCGACTCTTTTACGATTTAACGCCATGTACTTGGACATTAGAACTTGCCTAATCGACTCTTTTACGATTTAACGCCATGTACTTGGACATTAGAACTCACCTAATCGACTCTTTTACGATTTAACGCCATGTACTTGGACATTAGAACTCGCCTAATCGACTCTTTTACGATGAAATGCCATGTACTTGGACATTAGAACTCACCTAATCGACTCTTTTACGATTTAACGCCATGTATCTGGCCATTAGAACTTGCCTAATCGACTCTTTTACGATTTAACGCCTTGTACTTGGACATTAGAACTCACCTAATCGACTCTTTTACGATTTAACGCCATGTAAATGGACATTAGAACTCGCCTAATCGACTCTTTCACGATTTAACGCCTTGTACTTGGACATTAGAACTCACCTAATCGACTCTTTTACGATTTAACGCCATGTACTTGGACATTAGAACTCGCCTAATCGACGCTTTTACGATTAAATGCCATGTACTTGGACATTAGAACTCACCTAATCGACGCTTTTACGATTTAACGACTTGTACATGGACATTAGAACTTGCCAAAGAAACTAGATTTTGATCAGTGGCAAAAAACTGCCCCTTAAATTAGATTATTAACAGAAACCTCTTAAATTTGCTGCTCTTGAACTATCGGCTTCAAAATCTAGACGTAAATTATTTAAATTCCTACAAGCTAATAACTAGTTTGTATTTTCCTAACGCATACATCAAATGACTAATGGAGATTGGATATAAGCGATTAATAATTTTTCTGTATTCATTAAAGATGATTCATGTGTTCTTTCAAATGCATGTGATGATTCAATCCCAGGTCCGATCAGGCCATGAACAATATCATGCCCTGCTTTAATCGCGGCGGATGCATCTGAACCGTAATATGGATAAATATCAACGCGATAATCGATCTTATTTTCCCTTGCTAAATTGACGAAATGCTTACGCAAACCATAATGGTAAGGTCCACTTGAGTCTTTCGCACAAATGGAGACGGTGTATTCATCGGATGATTGACCTTCCCCAATCGCTCCCATATCAACTGCGACATACTCAACCGTTTCAGTTGGAATATTAGAGTTGCCCCCATAACCAATTTCTTCATTATTTGAAATTAAAAAATGAGTCGTATATGGAAGCTCAATTCCTTCCTCCTGAATCCATTTAATGATTCGCAGCAAGATCGCCGTACTCGCCTTATCATCAAGGTGACGTGATTTAATAAAACCACTCGCAGTCAATTGAACGCGCGGGTCAAAAGAGACAAAGTCGCCAACATTAATGCCTAACATCCTCGTTTCCTCTGCATTCGTTGTCTTTTCATCAATCCGAACTTCGATATTTTCGTCATTTCTTTTTGCCTCACCGGCGTCTTTATAAACGTGGACAGACGTTTGCTTCATTAAAATCGTGCCCGAATACGTATGGCCCGTTTCCGTTTCAATCGTACAGTACTCTCCTTCGACCGCATTCCAACGAAAGCCGCCAATCATCGAAAGCTTCAATCGTCCGTTCGGTTTAATTT
Source organism: Bacillus sp. FJAT-50079 (assembly GCF_018343515.1). GTDB lineage: Bacteria > Bacillota > Bacilli > Bacillales > Bacillaceae_C > Lederbergia. The sequence continues at coordinate 641,070 of NZ_JAGYPD010000002.1, forward strand.
CTTTTACCATTGCTCCTAATGTATCGACATGTGCAGTAAGCATTCGGTGTTTTTCATTATTTTTTCCAGGGATCGTAATGAGCAGTCCACCTTTGTGATTCCTTTTCATTTCAATGTTAAGCCCTTTCAAATATTGCGCACAAAATTCGATGACCTTATTTGTATTGCCAGTGGGACTCGGTATCGAAACGAGCTCTTTGATTAACATGACAATTTCCTTCAAATGTGTTGTATACTTCATAAGTGGACACCCTTTCGTACATTTATTTTTTCTTGAAATCATCATAACATGTGAGGTGAATTTTTCATTGCAAAAACATTCATTTTTATTAGAGGCAAAATGGCCAGGCGGAAGAAATAGCGTCGGAACGATCGATGCAGGAAATTTAAAAACAGAAGTGTCGATTCCACCAGAGATGGATGGGCCTGGAGTTGGAACAAACCCAGATGAAATGCTGCTCGGGGCTGCTGCCACTTGTTACATTATTACACTTGCGGCGATGCTTGAGCGTGCATCGATTCCCGTCAAGACACTAACAATGCAATCTGAAGGGATTGTAGAAGTCGAAAACGGCGTCATTACATATAAAGAGATTATTCACCGTCCCACTCTACAATTGGTTGAGAAAGCAGATGAGAAAAAGGCAGCAGTGTTGGCAAAAAAAGCGGAATCAAGTTGTATGATCTCGCGAGCGCTTGCCGGTAATGTTGTGATTGGGCTTGAACCTCAAATTTATAGCTAAATTTTTATTAAAGGCATTTTCAAACAATTATTTTCTCCCTATATGTGATTTTTATAAACCTCTAAAAAAGCGATGGAACATTAAATGCTGTTCCATCGCTTTTAGGTAATCATTGATTTTTTTTATCAATTGTCTCGTTAATCTTTTTATTGCCCTCGTCGACGTAGTCCCTCCATTGTTGGTTACCGCTATCGACGCTTTCTCTCCAAGCTTGATTCCCTGTATCAACAGCATATCGCCATTTTGCATCACTATAGTCAACGATCATCGAAAACATTTGAAAGACTGGATGACCATGATCTTTGAATCGTTCCTTTAAATAGTTTTGGGCGGTTTTCATTCGTTCCTTTTCTCGGTTGCTTTTTTCTTTCATACTTTCTTTTGTACTAAAAGCTAATTCTTTCTTTTCTTCTTTAATTTCGAAGGCCTTTGATTTTCCTTCTTCTTTCCATTCCAGCCATTTTTCCTGGATTTCCTCATATTGTGCTCTCATATATTTTTTTAGATCGAGTTCTGAATTCACGTAAGTAAATTCTCCCTTACCCGCTGTCGCCACTTCTTTCAGCAGTTTCTGTCCTGCATCATCATCTACGTCAAAGCCGATAATATTCACAACAGTCTCAATATCTGCTGCAACTAACTCTTCAGCCGCTTTTACTGGGTCACCGTCACATGTTTCGATTCCATCACTAACAACATAGACAACGACATCATCGGCACCCTCAGGGATGTCTTCTTTCACTGTCTCCAAGCCAAGAGCGATCGGCGTCCAACCCGCTGGTTTTACTTGATCAAGTGATTGCTGAAACTCTTGCTTGTCAAAATTGCCATTATAAAGATTCTCCGAACTGCTGCACGATAATTGTTTATCCGCATCGCTTCCGCTTCCTTTATGACCATAGACACGCATAGAAATGGTCGCATCTTCGGGCACTTGTTCAGCAAACTCCATAACAGCTGCTTTGGCAGCCTCCATCCTTGTCTTATTACCAGATGCCGCCTTCATACTCCCACTCGCATCAATTAAAATAGCATAATGGGCGGTTTTTAATGTTGGTGAATTTACCGTTTCATCAGGTCGGTCAATGTTCACCTCGACACTGGAATCAAAGCTCACAAGAGTTTCCATTTCTTCATGATAATCTTCGGATAGCAAATAGATCATTTCTTCCAAGTACTGTTCTTTCGTTAAATCATCTGGTAATTGTTCAAGTGCTTCATTCACCTTATTTTCGTCATACTGGTCACCACTATAAATGCCCGGATAGCGCAATAATTCCTTTTCTATATCCGTTAATTCACGATTTGCATTATGTATCTCATAATACTTAATTTCTTTTGGCTCATACCCTGTTTCTTCCTGTATTTCTTCAGTTTCTTTTTGTTCAGAAGGCTCTGCCTCAGACTTAACTGATTCATTGTCTTTTGATGAACATGCTGCGAGTAAAATTAACATGATGATGATCCCAAATAAACGTTTATTCAATTCGACTCTCCTTCAATCACTTTTTCCTCATCATATCTCAATTTCCTTTCTCCTTGAAGGTGTCGAAATTCCTATTTCATGCGGTTTCTCCTATATCTATATAACTAGTCCATCGAATTTTAAATCTTGCTACCCGCCCCCAGAAAGTGAAGTATCTAAAGCGTCAATCAATATACATGAACAAACAAAAGTGTCCAAAATGTCAATTTCTCAGACTTTTGGACACTGTGTCATTATTTTCTATACACAAGCAACTCCTCATTTAGTTGCTTCGTAGATTTGTACACATCTTGATATAACTTGAATAATTGCTTATATTTTTGAACATTTTCCTCATTTGGTTTATACGATTCCGTAATCGAAAGGAAGGCGTCTGCACATTCCTGCAATGAAGCAAACCAGCCAGAGCCAAATGCCGCAAGCATCGCAGCCCCCATTCCAGGTCCTTGCTCACTTGCAAGCTTAACAATTTTCACGTTAAAAATATCAGCTTGCATTTGCAGCCAATGCTCATTTTTTGCACCGCCGCCAATCGATACAACTGTATCAATATTCTTACCGTTTTCTCTGAAAATTTCGATCGACTCATTTAATGAGAACGTAATTCCTTCTAGAACAGCACGGACAAAATCTTTTCGTTCATGAGAAGCATCCATGCCGATAAAGCTTGCACGAATCGCGGAATCTGCATGTGGCGTTCTCTCTCCTACTAGATACGGGGTGAAAAGTAAACCATTCGCCCCCACTGGTACATCTTCGATTCCTTCAAGTAACGTATCGAAATCAATTTCTTCTGCAAAGACATCCTTAAACCAGCTTAAACTATATCCAGCTGCTAACGTAACCCCCATCGTATAAAATCCATCCGCTTCACCATGGTTGAAATAATGGACTTTACCGGCAAAATCTTGATCGCCTCTCGCTTCATAGGAAAGAACAACACCAGACGTGCCAATGCTGCACATCGTATTTCCTTCAGATAGAATCCCTGATCCAATCGCACCACAAGCATTATCTGCTCCACCCGCAAACACTTTGACTGTTTTAAACAATCCCGTTTGTTCTGCTATTTCATTCGTAATCGTTCCAGTCTGTTCATGAGATGCAACGAGTGGCGGACAAAGTTCAATATTGATACCGAGCAGCTCACACATATCCTTGCTCCACTTTTTCCCTGCTACATCAAGCAGCAGCGTGCCAGCCGCATCTGAATATTCACTATGCAAAAGCCCTGTTAAACGGTAGCGCAAGTAATCCTTTGGTAACAAAAAGATCGCCGATTTTTCAAACACTTCCGGCTCATGTTCTTTCACCCAAAGCAGCTTTGGTAAAGTAAATCCTTCTAATGCCGGATTTTTAGTAATCTCCAGCAGTTTCTCTTTGCCGACGACTCTTTCAATCTCTCTGCATTGCTTCGTCGTTCTCGTATCATTCCAAAGAATCGCATTTCTTAACACTTGATGATCGTGATCAAGCAGCACTAAACCGTGCATCTGTCCAGAAAAACTCATCCCTTCGATGGCTTCAATATTACCTTCAAATTGATCAACAAGCTCTGCTAAACCAGCGATCGTTTTCTCTACCCATTCCTCTGGATTTTGTTCACTATATCCCGATTTTTCTTGAATGAGCGGGTATGATTTAGAGACCTCCTGGCAAACCTCTCCTTTTTGATTCATAAGTAAAATTTTTACCGCACTTGTCCCTAGGTCGACTCCAATTACATATTTCACAAATGCTCACCTTCTTTTAGAATAATGGAAAAAAGGTGCTGGAAAGATGAACGTTCCCAGCACATGATGATCATTAACCTTGATTCGCTAATGTTTCTAATAAATATTGATTTACAATTGCTTTTAGACGCTCTTGTCTACCGGAAATATTTTTAATTTCTCCTAATTGCAATGCATACGCTTCAAGCTTATGGAAATCTGTACGTCCTTCCACAATATCAAGACCAATACCTTCAGTGAAGCTTTTGTATCTTTCAGCAATGAAATCTTCTAATACGCGGTCTTCAAGTAATTTATGCGCTACTTTTAGGCCAATTGCAAAGCTGTCCATTCCAGCAATATGTGCGTGGAATAAATCTTCAGGCTCAAACGAACCTCTGCGCACTTTTGCATCAAAGTTTAGTCCACCTTTTCCTAGTCCACCGTTTTGTAAAATTTCATACATTGCTAGAGTTGTAGAATACAAGTCTGTCGGGAATTCATCAGTATCCCAGCCAAGCAATGTATCCCCTTGGTTCGCATCAACCGATCCAAGCATGCCATTGATTCTAGCGACACGCAGCTCATGTTCAAATGTATGCCCCGCTAGCGTAGCATGGTTCGCTTCAATATTAAATTTAAAATGCTCGTCAAGACCGTAGCTCTTTAGGAAAGCGATTCCAGTTGCAACATCAAAATCATATTGATGTTTTGTCGGCTCTTTCGGCTTTGGTTCAATTAAGAATGGACCATCAAAACCAATTTCTTTTGCATAATCAACAGCCATATGGAAGAAGCGTGCTAAGTTATCTTGTTCTAGCTTCATATCTGTATTTAATAGCGTTTCGTAGCCTTCACGTCCACCCCAGAATACATAGTTTTCTGCGCCAAGCTCTTTCGCTGTTTCCAATCCTTTTTTCACCTTTGCTGCTGCGAATGCATATACATCTGCATTGCTTGATGTCGCTGCACCGTGAACGTATCTTGGATGCGTAAACATATTTGCTGTGTTCCAAAGCAATTTCGTTTTACTATCTTTCATATAATCTTTGATCATTGCTGTAATCACATCAAGATTTTCATACGTCTCTTTCAACGTATCTGCTTCAGGAGCAATATCAGAATCGTGGAAACAGAAAAATGGAACATTTAATTTTTCGAATAACTCGAATGCAGCCTCAACACGTGCTTTTGCTAAATCCATACCTTGGTATTTGTCCCACGGACGCAACATTGTTCCAACTCCGAAAGGATCAGTTCCATTCGCAGTAAATGTATGCCAGTAAGCAACGGAAAATCGTAAAAGCTCCTCCATTGTTTGTCCATTTACAATTTCCTCTGGATTATAATACTTAAACGCAAACGGATTTTTAGAACGTGCACCTTCATATTGAATTTTACTCACATTTTCAAAATAAGCCATAATGAATGCCTCCTCATAATTTTTGATGACGTTTTCATTGTCTGAAAAAAGTATACCACAACAAAACTTTCTTTGTCCATTGGATAAACAAAGTTTATTTTTATGATAAAATATTGGATAATAAGTTCATACATATATAAGGAGTAGAAAATCATGAATGTCACATGGAATCAACAGGTTGTGAAAAAAGAAAATAAAACGCTCGTCTTGCAAATCATTCGAAATCATGAGGAAATCTCTCGAGCCGATATTGCTCAACGTTCTGGCTTGAATAAAGGAACCGTATCATCGTTAGTTGCCGAATTATTGGAGGAACAGCTCGTGCTTGAGAAAGGCCCTGGTGTTTCAAGCGGTGGCAGGCGTCCTGTCATGCTAACGTTCAATCATGCAGCTGGTCATTCAATTGGGATTGATCTCGGAGTTAATTATATTCATGCCGTATTAACCGATTTAAGTGGCACAATGATCATGGAGCATTCTAATGCATATACATCCTCTTCGATTGAACAAACGATGGATATCGTGAAAGAACATATTCGTAAATTAAAAGAAAGCGCCCCACCAACTCCGTACGGAATTACTGGAATTGGCATTGGTGTACCCGGCTTAATTGATAAGGATAGCGCCGTCTTACTGGCGCCAAACCTCGGCTGGAAAAACTCTTCGATTCGAAAAGAAATTGAAGCGGCTTTTGACATTCCTGTTATCGTTGAAAATGAAGCGAATGCCGGCGCATATGGGGAGAAAGTATTTGGTTCAGGCAAGGATATTGAAAATCTCGTCTATATTAGTAGTGGAATTGGGATCGGAACAGGTATTATTATTAATGGAGAGCTTTATAAAGGAGTTAGTGGCTTTTCAGGAGAATTTGGTCATATGACCATCGATGTAAATGGAGAAACTTGCAGATGTGGCAATATCGGTTGTTGGGAATTGTATGCATCTGAACAATATCTTCAGCGAAAAAATCCCACTCAATTAATGATTGATGATCATTTTCTTGATCACTTAATTGATAGTGCAAAACAAAATGATCCGAAAATCATCGAATTGTTCGAGCAAACAGCCAATTATTTAGGCGTTGGCATCGTGAATATCATTCATGCAATGAACCCGCAGCAACTCATTATTGGCAATCGACTTTCTGCCGCTAAACAATGGATGGAGCCGATTATTCAAGAATATGTTCAAAAGCATGCACTTACTTCACATATGAATCATATTCAAATTACTTTTTCCACCCCTTCATTTCCGGCTACGGCCCTTGGAATGGCGGCATTTTCATTTGAAAGCTTTTTAAGGGAAAGAATGGCGATCATTTAAAAAGAGGCGGTTTACGGAAGGCGCTGAAAATGATGGATTGTTGATTTTGTATTCGGCACTCACTCATTTAAATTTGATGTCTTAATAAAACAGTAAAAAAGTTACACGCCCCGCTTTAAATAAGGATTTTATACTTCTTTATTTTGGTTTGTTAAATCGTTTAACAAAATTTTTACTCCGTTGATTTCCGTTCCAGGCGAACGCTTTCCGGGGGGCGTGCCGGTGAGCCTCCTTGGTCGCTTTGCGCCTTGCGGGACCTCACCTATCACTCTCTCAATCCCTCAGGTCGTCTCCCTTCACTCCAATCAACTAAGGATGCTTCTGTTCAAAAGTCATTGACTTAAATAATGTAAAATCTTAACTCATTTCCGTGAAATACTTTCAATATAAATTCCCCATCTGGAACTTTTAGAAATTCATAAGATGATAGGAATTTTGAGTTAGCTAAAATAGCCTCATCGTGATTTCCAGTAATCATTGATATATCATTTTTCGAAAAAATATTTAAAACTTCATTTGTATCTGGTCCTACAATAAATATGTTCTATTTATTGTCTTTTATCAATCTCACTTAATGCAGAGACGTTTCCGTTCTTGCTCCCTTCATTTTTAAATATATTTGGTATTGTACATAAAGAAAAAACAGACTAAATCGCTACGGGAAATAGTCTGCTAATCACTACTCTAATTTAATTGTCTCCCCCTTATTGGAATTGGTTACAATTTATGCCTCGTTTTTTCCTAGTTCTTCACTTTCCATCTTCTCCTTGCTTTCTTCCTCACGCAATTCTAGTTTTGTAAATGCCAGGTTCGCTCCCCAGGAGATTGCGTAGGCGTAGATACTCACTCCAAACACAGGGATTAGTCCTGGTATTTTCATCATAATAAAATAAACAGCAAAACAAGCTACTCCCATCATAATTGTGACGAATGGAAACATGATCATTATAAAAAACGAATTTTTAAACACTTGAAACAGCCGTACATCGTAATGAACAAAAACAGGAAATAAATACATCAGAACAAGTCCAAAAATAAATAACACGGAAACGAGTGGGAGATGAAAAAATCGGACAAAATCACTTGGGCTTGATTTAATAAATTGGAAATCAATATAAAGTACATAAACGATCAACACAATAATAAGCCCTAATAGATTACTTTTAATAAATTCTTTTTTATATGAAGCCCAAAACGTTTTAAAAACTGGAATATCAGGCTCTCCTCTTACCCATTTGCGCATGACGGCGAACATCGCTGCCGTCGACGGAAAAAATCCGAAAACAATTAATCCAGGAATAAGGAATACAAGCCATAATATATTAATATAGAAAAAGCGCCAAATCCATTCGGATATTCGATAAAATCCTCCCATGATGCCACCCATTTGCATGATGATGCCCCCTAGATTGTGATTAGTCCATTATACTATATTACTATCCTTATTTTCAGCACATTCTGACAAAACACATTCTATTTTTCTTCTACCATATAGGATAGGAAGGTTGAAACATTTGCTTCATTTTTCGTATTTCCTGGTATGCATAATACAACATTCTCATCATAAATTGCGTTTTCAAATAATTTTATCGCTGAGGCATGAATTCCCGTTACTCTTTCATCTTCTGACATATATATTTGATCATCTTGATAAGGCAATGCTTGTGCTCCGCTTAGCTCTTTAATATCCAAAAGATTCCCTTCGAGATTCATTTCATCGAAGAAGCTTTTCTCGACGAGTAATACATCAATAAATCCTCCGGCAAGTTCAGCTGCCATTTTCTGCAATCCTACTTGCATTTGTGGGTCGATGTTAGTTGTAGAGAAAGGAACAGCTTGAATGCTAATCTCATACTTATCCCGTTCTTTCTCATTTAGAAGTTCGACATTTATCTTCTCCGTTATATCCTCAATTTTTGCCGTGTCCATTTTTTCCCCGACGATCATAATATTCAGCATGACATCCTTTTTATTAATGATTCCATTTATCGTCGTTGAAGCGATTACAACTAATACAATGACGCCGATCATATGGAATTTATAATAATGCCATATATAGTTTACTCTTTCTTTTCCACTCATTGGTGCCAAAATCTCTTTTAAGCTTTTCTTCATTCATTCCACTACTTTCTTATGCTTTTTAAACAATGATCTAACTCTATTTTAGCCTATATTTCAGCTCATAGACAGATGCTATTTTTAGAAAAGATGAAAATTCTACTAAATAACAAAATATAGACTCAAAGGAGCCGTCATTCGACGATCTTTTGAGTCTATTTTGTCATTTACGCATTTTCATATTTTTCTCGTAAAAATGCAATACTATCATCGATGTACGGTTCTGTTGTGCTTTCCATCAAGAAATTAATTTGAGGCTTGATTGGCTTAATTAACTTCATCACGAAATCATAGTTTAATAGGCCTTTACCGACCGCAGTAAATTCAAGCTTACCATTTTCGATAACGAAATCTTTGGCGTGAACGATTGCAATTCGATCGCCGAATAGATCAATCGCCTCTTCGATAATTCCCTCTTGATTTTCATACGTTTCGGCAGTAAGTAAATTCACTGGATCGAAAATAACTTGTAAATTATTCGAGTCAACAAGGTCTAACAATCTTCTCATTAGTTTTGGTGTGTATAAAGGATGATTCACGCCTGCTTCAATTCCGACAATGACACCGAATTTTTCCGCTTCAGCAACAAGCTCCTTTACACTTTCGACAACATCAAGGAATGGTTTTTCATGAAAGTTATCAACCGTGTAACCCATTTTGGCATTTACATTTCCAGTCTCTGTTCCGACAATGCTGCATCCGAAATCTCTTGCATAGCGGATATGCTCTTTAAAGCGATCAAGTGCTTTTTGACGCTCCTCCAAATCAGGGTGAATCATATTTATGTAACAACCTAGTACGGCAATTTGAATGTCATGCTTTCGAAATGCTTTTCCAATATGATGAGCAAAACCTGGCGATAAACTGCCTAGGCTCGTATTTAAATCTGGAAACGATTTCCCAAGTGCTAGCTGCACAGCCGATAATCCTTTACTAGCTACTTCCTCAACAAGCTCTTCCAGTGGACGATTTGAAATATCATGTGCTCTAATTCCTAAATTCAACTTTTATCACCTTTCTTTATATCGCTACTTCTATCAATCTGTAATCCGCTTACATTATATCATATACAAATGCCATGAGCCCCGAAAAGGACACATGGCACGGGATTGTCATTAATTCAAATAAAATACTTGTTTAAGAGCTAATGAAACTGGACTATGATCCTCATTTGTCTTCATTAATGGCGCCATATATTTCCACCATCTTTGACATACATCTGTTTCAGCCATTCGTTCCCATTTTTCTTCGCTTTCAATTTCAACATAAGCGAATAGCTGTCCTGTTTTTTCATCTAAAAAAATCGAGTAATGATGTGCGCCATGTGCTTTTAATTCAGCAGCCATTTCTGGCCAAAGTTCATTATGGCGCTTTTCATATTCTTCATATGCATGTTTATGAACATACATAATCGAAGCTTTTCGAATCATGTTTGCCTCTCCCTTTAAATATTGAAGTATAAATACTCGACTAATGCAAGAATCGCCATCGATTGTCCATAAGGCATAGCTGTAACGGGAATTTCTTTATAAAACTCCAATGTTTCACCCATCGCGGTTCCTGCGGAAACATGCTGAAGCTCTCCTATTTCATTAATATTGTCAATTACAGCTTGGACCGCTTTCATGCCCATTGGCAAATAATTTGTACTTACATAACGTTGGCGAACTGCCTTTAATGTTCCAAAGCCAAAGCCTGCTGTACAAGAGGCTTCTACATACGATGTTGGATCTAGTAATAATGTATGCCATAACCCATTTTCATTTTGACATTTTTCAAGTGCTTCTAGCTGACGATCAAGTGTGTCAACGAGTACTTGACGAACAGCATCATCCTCATGAAGGTCAACTAAATCTAAAAACTCAGGAATCGCAATCGTTATCCATGCATTCCCTCGCCCCCATAAAGCTTCAGCAAAATTATGATTTCCTTCAAATGTCCAGCCATGAAACCATAATCCCGTTTTTTTATCGAATAAATATTTAATATGAATGATAAATTGCCTTTTTGCTTCCTCTACATATTCTTGCTTATTAAGCAAAAGACCGATTTTTGCCAACGGCAGCACACTCATCATTAATGTGTCATCCCATAGCTGCCCATTATTTTCCGACCCAAAAACGATATGTTGAAATCCTCCATCCTTTGTTCTTGGCATATCATGATAAAGCCAATCACCCCACGTTTCTAAATAGGGCAAATACGTAGGATTGTTCGTCTCCTCGTATAAATACGCTAATGTTAACATTTGTACCATCGTATTTACATTTTTCTCAACAGGAGGTTCTTGGAATTGGCGTTCAAACCAATCAATGATCATCGCCAACACGTTTTCATTCTTTGTTAATTTATAATATTTCATCATGCCATAAAGTCCAACGCCTGCTGTCCATTCCCAATAATGAAAGCTTTTGTTATCTATGAATCTCCCATCTGCAAGCGGGATTGCATATTTGCCATCTGGATCATTCAAATTAACTAGATTGTTGATAAGCAATTCAATTGTCGCTTCAATTTTTTGCCTTTGCATTTGATGTCTCTCCTTTTCAATGTAGGTATTGACTTCCGCTTCAGGCGGACGCGGCGTGCGATGAGCCTCGGGCCAACAGATGTTGGTCACGAAGCCATTGCCATACGATGTGGCGTCTCACGTTTACCGCATCTCCCGCTGGAGCCGCCTTCCGCTCTAGTCAACTAATAGAAAATAACAATTTTAAAATTGCAAAATTCGATACTCATACGGCTTTACTTCAAGCATTCCACGATGTACAGACTGATTCGTTATCACATCAACTGCAGCATCAGGTAGTGTAACTGTACCGCCTTCTCCATTCATATTGACAATTACCCAGATTCTTTTGCCGTTACCCTCCCTTGGGGCAACAATTGTCCCTTTGGATACATCTGTCATAAGATCAACATTCGCTTCTTTTGCATAATGAACAAATAACTTTTGTAATAACTTCTCTCCAGCTTCCTCCATTGGCAATGAGCCTAGCATAACAATTTTTCCTTTACCTCTAACACATTCTGTAATAAAAGCCTTTCCAGCGGCGATGCCTGATTCTACTTCACCGATTGTTTTTGCTTCAAGCGGCTGAAATACCGTGGACCATAATCCGAGTGGGGCCGAAGTTGCAAAAGCTTTGCCGTTCGAACCCGTTCCGTCCATTGGAAAAGTAAATAATGATTCAACACCGGCTATTTCATCTAATAGACCGAGTGCAGCATCCGTATGAATTGTATGATGCTCCGTTCTTCCTCCAGTTAATGGTCCAATTATCCAAATGCCGCCGTTTTCCACAAACTCTTGGGCACGTTCAATATATTCCTTCGATAAATAATGAATAAAAGGAGTAAACAATACTTTATATCCTGTTAATTCAGCACCCTCTGGAATGAGGTCGCGATGAATCCCTGTTTCTAGCAACTGCCGATAATATTCATTCACAAGTGCTTTATATTGTAATCCTTCATGTGGTTCTGTTTTCATAAATACTTTTGCACGATCCGAATACGTTAATGCCACATCTGCTTGACTTGCAGTTGATTCGAGCATGATCGGTTCGATTGCTTTTCTTGCTTTTTCCACTTCTAACACATTTTTATAGCCGACCGTCGGTTTTCCCCATGCACTAAGTACAGATCCATGTGGTAGCTCACATCCGGTTCTTTGCTGGCGCCATAACCAATAACAAAATCCTTCACCGCCTAGTGCATAGGCAGCTACCGCCTCCGCCCGTAAATAGCCATCCTGATGCGGAGAAGCATAGCTTGCTAATGAAGCAGCATGTGACGGACTCGTTTCCATTACCCAAAATGGTCTATCCTTTTTCAAATTTCGCCATATGTCACAGTTAAATAAATACGCATGGGCATTTTCCTGTGTTGCATACGTATCAAATGAAGCAAAATCCAATGATTCGAATAATCTTTCATTATCTACGGAAAACATCGTAGTACTATTATGGGTAATCGGAGCATGTGAATATTTCCGAATAATCACCGCTTGCTCATCGGCAAACTCAGCAATTTTATCCATGGAAAAAAGCTGATACATCGTTTTTAATGAGGCATTATGTAAAAATGGTGCTGGGTCTGGCTGGGGAACTTGATCAAAGGACTGATAAAGCTGACTCCAAATTTGTGTCCCCCAAGCCTCGTTCAGCGCATCAATCGTTCCATAGCGTTGTTCAAGCCATTCATGCCATAATTGATTGCACGTATCACACATGCATTCAGCTACATGACACTTAAACTCATTATCTAGTTGCCATCCAATCACTCCTGGGAGCTTTCCAACGGATTTAGCAATTTGCTCGGTAATGATGGCTGCTCTTTCCCTAAAATAACGATTGTTTGTACATATATGTTGTCTAGACCCGTGAACCATTATTTGATTATGGCCATCACGATACATTCTCTCAGGGTGTTGATGTGACATCCAAATCGGCGGCGTCGGTGTCGGGGTACACATCACCGTTTCAATTCCATGTTCGTAAAGTTTATTGATAACGCTCTCAAAAAAGTGAAGATCAATTTTTCCTTCTTCAGGCTCCATTTTCGCCCAGGCAAATTCCCCTATTCTTACAACATTTATACCCGTTTCCTTCATCATTCTTATATCTTCTTCAATTATTGCCTTATCCCATAATTCTGGGTAATATGCCGCTCCATGATATAGCTTTTTGCTCATAGGGAAACCTCCTCATATAAAAAGGTCGCTAGCTGAGGAATCGATTCTTTGATTCCTTCAATGACTAACGCCGCAACTTGCAAAGCACCCGTTTCACAAAAATGAGTATTGTCTTCAATTCCTTCTGGATAATTCGGATGCTCTCCACGTTCAAACATAGTAAATAATGACCTGGAGCCTTCGGCACCAAGCGACTCGTATAACCGTTTCGTTTTTTCCAATAGGTCGATGCATGGAACATCCATTTCACATGCGATTTCTCGCGTTGCTTGCGGATAATCTCCTAGCGTATGCACGAGCCTCCCTAGTTCATCAAATTTTCTTCGATTTACTGAGGTGAGTAAGATTGGAATCGCTCCTTTCGCCCGTGCCTCATTAATATATGTTGCTAGGTTTTGTTTATAAGTCGTAGCCGCCTCTGTTCCTCTTGGTTTCTGGTCATTATGACCGAATTGGATGAATAAATAATCGCCCGCTTGGATGAACTCTAAAATAGTTTGAAGTCTGCCTTCAGCGATAAACGTGTTTGTGCTAGCGCCATTTTTCGCATAATTATGAACGCTGACATTTTCATAAAAAAAAGCTTGAAACATCTGTCCCCATCCTGCCATTGGTGCTCGATCAGCTACATATGTAGCGGCTGTTGAATCACCCGCAATAAAAATAGAGACATTTCCGCTAGTACTCATTAGCTAAACACTCCTAAACGAGGATAATCGGTACATTTTGATCCACCATTGCCTCATAATGGTTACGCTCAATATTTGTATCAGAGATAATCGTATCGATCTCATGTAATTTTGCAATATGCATAAACGTTTGAAGGCCAAATTTACTTGAATCCACAAGCAGAATGGTTGTTGTTGCAATATCGATCATTTTCTTTTTGACGAGCGCTTGCCATTCATTTGAATCGCTTAAGCCTTTTTCTGCATCAACACCTTTGCACGATATAAAAGCTTTATCGACATGGTACGCTTCAAGTGAACGCTCTGCCAATGGTCCGCCAAAGGAAAGCGATTTGGCAAGCAGCATACCGCCTGTTGAAATGACCTTTACTTGGTCTTTTACACTCAATTCAGTAGCTACTTTCATCGAATTCGTCAATACCGTTAAGGGCATATTCGGTAATTCTCGTGCCATATACCAAGCCGTCGTACTTGCATCAAGAACGATTTGGTCACCCATTTCAATATATTTCACTGCTTCGAGCGCAATCCGTTTCTTTTCCTGCGCATTCATAATTTCTCTTTCCGTATATGGAAGCTCTTGTTGATCTTTAACGATGCTTACTGCACCGCCATGACTTCGCCGTAGTTGCTGGGCCTTCTCTAACTTTTCAAGATCTCTTCGAATCGTCTCTTCCGTTACAGAAAAGGCCTTACTTAACTCAGAAACCCTTATGCTTGATCTTTCATTTACTAATTCCACTATCTTTCTATGTCTTTCTGCCGCAAGCATCTTTTTCACACCTTTTGGGGCATGGTTGTCCAAGCCCTAATTTCGTTTTAATAATTCTTCTTGTTCGTACGTTCGAATCTGTTCTAACCAATTTTCCCTTACAGGTACCCCTTGTTGCTCACAATAATAATCCCAAATTGCTCCAAATGGGTATGTTTTAAATTCTTCTATCAAAGCAAGTCTTTCCGTAAATTTACTTTCATCTTGTAATTTTTTCATATAATCATTTGGTGTTAATAGAGCATATAGTAATGCTTTAATCATATTTCTTGTCCCAATTGTCCATGCCGCAACCCGATTGATGCTCGCATCAAAGAAATCAAGTCCGATCATCACTTTATCAAGCGCATCATTGCGAACAATTTCTAGGGCAATTTCACGAAGTTCGTCATCGAGGGCGACAACATGGTCACTATCCCAACGAACAGGTCGCGATACGTGTAAGGCAAGCTTATCACTATATAATAGCATGGACGAAATCTTATTTGAAACCGTTTCGGTTGGATGGAAATGTCCTGTATCTAGTAAGCATAGTTTATTATTTTTTAGAGCATATCCATAATAAAATTCATGTGAACCAACGACGAATGATTCTGAACCAATGCCAAATAATTTGCTTTCAATCGCATCAATATGATAATTCTCATCAACATCTACTGCAAAAATTTGATCAAGTGATTCTTTCAATCTTTTTCGCGGTGTCAGGCGATCGCTCGGCATATCTTTAAATCCATCAGGAATCCAAATATTCGTAAGACAAGGAGTATTTAGCTCCTTTCCAAAATATTCGCCGATCTTTCTGCTTGCAATACAATGATTCACCCAAAACTCGCGGATTTCTGGATTCGGATGGGAAAGCGTTAATCCATCCTCAGCCTTCGGATGAGAAAACAATGTCGGGTTAAAATCAAGCCCAAGTCCATGTTCCTTCGCCCACTTCACCCAATGTTCAAAATGCTTTGGTTCAAGTTTATCCCTTTCGACTACTTCTCCATTCGTCTCAGCATAAATTGCATGTAAATTGATGCGATGTTGTCCAGGAATTAATGACAATGCCTTTTCAAGATCTTGGCGGAGCTCTTCTGGATTCCTTGCCTTACCAGGATAATTTCCTGTTACATCAATCCCGCCGGAAAGCTCGCTTGCATTCACTTCAAAGCCAGTGATATCATCGCCTTGCCAACAATGAATAGAAATCGGCACTCGTTTAAGCGTTTCCAATACTTCGTCTACATTAATCCCCCATTTTTCATATACTTGCTTTGCATACTGATAGCTTTCTTGTATATTCACTTCATATCTCGTCCTTCCATTGAAATATATGTTTGAATTGCAAAGGATCGCCGGATCATTTGTCTAGCTTCGAGAAGATTGTTCACCTTTTTAAGCGCCATCAATTGAAGAGATAGATTACCAATGGCAGTCGCTTCGATCGGTCCGGCATACACTTCTTTTTGGGTTACGTTCGCGATTAACTGATTTAAATATTCGTTTTGACTTCCGCCACCAATCACATTGATCTTAGAAAATCTTCTCCCTGTGATTGCTTCAATTTCTTCAACCGCTTGTTTATAGCTTTCAGCTAAGCTCATAAAAACGGTTCGAGCAACTTCCCCTGGGGTTATCGGAATCGCCTGTTTCGTTTCACGGCATTCATTCCTTATTTCTTCGATCATATGATGGGGTAGTAAATAGCGATCATCATTCACGTTCACAATCGATGTAAAATGGCTCGCTTCCTTCGCCATTTGAACAAGCTCACTGAATGAGTATTTTTTTTGGTAATTTCTCCTTACTTCTTGGATCATCCATAGCCCCATAATATTTTTTAAAAAGCGATACGTCCCTTCCACTCCACCTTCGTTCGTAAAATTACTCACATACGAATTTTGCTTTGTTATGGGAAATTGATTTTCCACACCAATTAATGACCAAGTTCCTGAGCTAATATAGATCGTATCTTCCTCTTCCGGAACAGCAGCGACCGCTGAGCCTGTGTCATGGGTTGCAGGAAGAATGACTTCTAGATCGAAGCCAAACTCTTCTTGCAATTCTGGTCGTAATTGCCCTAAAATCGATTTTGGACTTTTGATTTCCTGAAACATTTCAACGTTAATTCCAAGGTTTTTTAATAATGATTGATCCCAGTTTTGCTCGTCTGCCTTCATTAACTGCGTCGTTGTCGCATTCGTATATTCATTCGCTTTTTTTCCAGTCAGCAAAAAGTTTAAATAATCCGGAATCATTAAAAACGTCTTTGCTCTTTTAAGCAGTTCAGGGTGATTTTTTTTTAACGAATACAATTGAAAAATCGTATTAAATTTTTGAAACTGAATGCCTGTTCTTTCATATAATTCTTTTTTACCGATCAGCTGAAATACTTCTTCCATCATGCCATCCGTTCTGCGATCACGATAGGCAACCGCATCTGTTAAAAGCTCGTCATTTTCATCGAGTAATACAAAATCTACTGCCCATGTGTCAATGCCAATGCTGGCGGGACTCATGCCAGCTTGCTTGCTTTTATGAATCCCTTGTTTGATTTCGTTAAATAAATGCTCGATATCCCAGCAAAGTTGTTTATCTTTCTGAATAAGTCGGTTTTCAAACCGATGTAATTCTTGAATTGTTATTTTTCCATTTTGTACTTCACCGGCGAGGACTCTTCCACTTGAAGCGCCAATATCAACCGCTAAATAATGCTCGGTCAATCGTAACACCTACCTTTATCTAGTAAATGCCGCAGGGACACCACCGTCAACAGTGATCATGCACCCAGTTGTTTTTTCTGCTTTGGAAGAGGCAAAGAAAGCAATTGCTTCCGCAATATCATTCGGGAAAATATTTACGAGCAATGTTGTTCTTTTACGATAATGTTCATCTAATTGTTCTGGCTTAATCCCATATGCGGCTGCTCTTTCCTCTTTCCAGCTCGATCCCCAAATTGCTGATCCTTGTAATACCGCATCCGGAAGGACAGAATTCACACGAATACCGTATTCTCCACCTTCTGCGGCAATACATCTTGCTAAATGGGTTTCAAGCGCCTTCACTGAACTATATGCTGCTGCATTTTTTCCAGCGTAAATCGAGTTTTTCGATCCGACAAAAATCATATTTCCTCCGACGCCTTGCGCTTTCATTTGTTTAAATGCTTCTCGGGCTACGAGGAAATAGCCTGTTCCAAGTACATTCATATTCAAATTCCATTCATTCAAAGAAGTTTCATCAAACGGACTTGATGTAGCTAAGCCAGCATTATTAACGATAATATCAACGCCTCCATATTGAAGAGCTGCTTTTTCAAATGCTGCTTGTACCTCGTCTTCTTTCGTCACGTCCATTTTCACTGCAAACGCTCGATTCGCACCGTATGTTTCATTAATCTCCGCTGCCGTTTTCTCTGCACCTTCAATATTTAAATCAGCGACAATGACGTGTGCGCCTTCAGATACGAGGCGACGGCATGTTTCACTGCCAATTCCACCCGCTCCACCTGTTACAAACGCAATCTTGCGAGAAAATTCCGCTTCCGCAGGTGCCAGCGTCAATTTGTATAGCTCAAGTGGCCAATACTCAACATTGTACGATTCATTTTCACTTAAGCTAACAAATTCACCTAATGCAGTTGAACCTTTCATCACAGCGATCGCCCGATGGTATAAAGCACCGCTTACTTTTGAATTATTAAAATCTTTTCCTGTATTAATCATGCCGATTCCTGGAATTAAAATCACTCGTGGTGCCGCTTCAAACATTTTATCTCCTTCATGTTTATTGCGATCGAAATAGGCTTCATATTCTTGTTTAAAGCTGGCAACGCCTGCTTTAATTTTTTCAATCAGTGCTTCCACGTCATTTGTTGCTGGATCCCAATCAATATAAAGCGGTACTCGTTTTGTATGGACGAGATGATCCGGACAGGCCGCTCCAATTTGCGATAAACTTGGCGCATTTTCACTATTCACAAACTCCAATACATCTTCACCACGATCAAATGTGATGATCATCTTCTTTTGATCGCTTACACTCCCGCGAATAACAGGCATCACTTTTGCTAAAATCTCCTCAGCCTCTTCTGTTTTCAACGATTCATATTTTTGACCACCGAAGGAAACCGTCGCATCTATTTTTTTAGCAATATATTGTTCTGCTTCATTAATAATCTCAATTGTTTTATGATAGCTTTCTTCGGAAGTGTCTCCCCATGTAACAAGTCCATGCTTTTCCATTAGAACAAGTTCTGCATTCGGATTATTTTTCACTCCTTCTGCGATCATTTTCGATAATGTAAAGCCTGGACGTACATATGGAACCCAAACAAAGCGATTGCCAAACAGCTCCTCTGCAATTTGCTTTCCATTATCAGCGCAGCAAATGCGAATGATCGCATCTGGATGTGTATGATCAACATGTTTATATGGTAAAAACGCATGAAGAAGCGTTTCAATCGATGCCCTTGGATGTTTACTATCAATCATACAATGTCCTAAATAAGCAACCATTTCTTCGTCGCTCATCTCATCACGCTCTATCAATGGCCGAATGTCGTCTAAATTTAGCCCAGTAAAGTTATGCGCTTTCATAGTTGCTAAATCTGAACCACTCCCTTTCACCCACATGACTTCAACCTCTCTGCCGCGAAAATCCTTTTCCGTCGTTTTCATTGATGTATTTCCGCCACCCCAGTTACAAACCGTTCGATCCGTACCTAGCAAATTTGATCGATACACCAATTGTTCGACTCCCATCGGTAGCGTAGATGCTTTTTCTGAATCCCATAAGTTTTGAACCATTGAAATTCCTCCTAATTTTATTTATGTTTGTTTTTCTTTGTTTATCTTTAATTTAATCATACAACACTTCTGTTTATTTTTGAATAGATATTTTCAAAAAAATCACAAATAAAAAAATACTGCCACCTATCCAACGGATAAATAGCAGTATTATTTGTTCATTCTCTATCTAATAAATCTTCCCTAATTGGGGTAAACACATCCAAAATCGCAGAAGCTTCAAGGGCTGTTACCGAATGTTTCGCATTGCTAGGAATAAAAATACTATCGCCTTTTTTAAGAATCGTTTCCACTCCATCGATATAAAAGGCCATTTTCCCTAATAAACAATAAGACATTTGTTCATGAACATGTGAATGCTCATAGCCCTGTGCATTTTTCTCAAAATGAACTTCCATCATCATTAATTCATTTCCGGCATTGATAATATTTCGTTTTACTCCAGGCTCGGCATTTTCCCATTGTCCAATTTTCCCCATTGTCAATCACCCTTATTTAGTCGGATTTTACGCGTCCTCGTTAACGAGTTCCAAGCGCTGTTCATTTTTTACCGCTTTATTTTCTACTCTTGCAAAAACTTGTAGTGCGATCCACATAATCATGTATGCAAGTAAACATAAGCTAAAGAACGGAATTAAACCTGGAAGAAGGCTTAACCCAGTGTATAGGAGCATCGCGCCAATGATCATCATAAATGTAAAGAGAGGATATGATAGACCAAAGACCGCTGCATACTTAAAGTATGTTTTCAAGCTGCCATTAAAATGAACGTAGACTGGAAAAATGTAAAGCAAAACAACGAGATAAACAAAACTAATAGCAATAATCGCATAGCGAACAACTGTATACAATATACCGGCGGTTGGTAAATATGCCAAGTCTACATATAAAATAAAGCCAACTAAAGCTAAAAGGAAACCAAGGAGATTCGCCTTAAGAAATTCCTTTTTATATACGTTCCAAAACGTTTGGAATATTGGAACGTCTGTTTCTCCCATTACCCATTTTCGATTGATCGAATAAAGGGCAACCGTTGCCGGTGCGATTCCAAAAACCCCAAGCCCAAGAACAGTAAATAAAAACCATAGGACATTTGCGTAAGCAATCCGTGAAATAAATTCACAGCTGCGAAAAAATAGTCCATCAAATCCTCCAAATTTCATACGATCGAACCTCCTTGGCAAAGCTTATTGCTGAATAATGTTTTTTTGTTCTGCGTTTAATAATTCCTCAATCTTAATCGGGCGGTTTTCTTTTGCGGACTTCCAAACACCTTCACCAACGGCGATCGTGTATGCACCCGCTTCTGCCCCTGCTAAAATTTCATAATTCCGACGAGGATCCACACCTAAGAAGATGTCATTAAGTAAGATCGGGTCCCCTCCACCATGCCCTCCTGGTGTTTGCACGACATGAATGATTTCTTTCGAACCAAATAATGGATAATAATCAATCGTCTGTTCAGGTACTTCAAACGGCACACGGCTTGGCGCATGCCATTCCTGTGTTTCAATTCTTCCTTTTGTTCCATTAATTGCTAAGCGATAGCCCTCGTATGGAACCGAAAAATTAATAGAATAGCTTAATAATGCACCTTTATTATATTTAACAGTAGCTGTATACGTATCTTCTATATTAATCTCTGAATCAAAGATGCACTGATCAGGACGATAGCCTGTGTATTGCTTATCATTCATTTCATCCATTTTAATATGATCATCTTTTACCGCTGACTGAAGTGTCCGTGGATTCCATCTCATATAATAATCACAATCATTTTGTACATGGCATGTTCCACAATAACGATTATCTGTTGACGGATCCGGATTTAATTCCCCGTCTGGTCCATAATAATTTAATGCACCATAAGAAAAAACTTCCTCTGGATATTGATCAATCCACCAATTGACTAAATCAAAATGGTGAGTGGATTTATGGATGGACAGCCCTCCGGAAAATTCCCGCTGGCGATTCCAACGCTTAAAATAACTAGCTCCATGATATGTGTCAATATACCAGTTCAGGTCGACAGATGTAACGCGTCCGATTTTCCCTTCTAAAACCATCTCTTTAATTTTACGATGGTATGGGCTATACCGGTAATTAAATGCGACTGTTACTTTTCCTTTACTCTTCTTCTCTGCTTCGAGAACTTTCACGGCATCTTTAGATGTTGTAACCATCGGTTTTTCCGTGATGACGTCAATATCTTTGGCAAGAGCCTTTAATATATAGTCGATATGCGTGTCATCCCTACTTACAACGATGATCGCATCTGGCTTTGTTTCCTGAATCATTTGTTCAAATTGGCCGTCTTTATAGCTATTGGCAGCAGCAAGCTCTGGAAATCGCTCCTTACAAATATCAATTCGACGCAAATCGCTATCCAATAGACCTACAATTTGATTCCTCTCAGAAAACTCTGTTACAAGTGGTTGGATGAACATACTCATTGCGCGGTTACTAACCCCGCATATCGCAAATGTTTTCATCATTTATTCTCCCCCAACAAGCTTTTCCATTTCCATACAGGCCATGATAAACGCACCTGCTCCGTGCAAATCGTTTTCACTGCGCTCACGTGTAATGTAATAATCATATACTCCGATCGATGTACCGATCACAATATCTTTAAGCGTAATGTCACCTGATTCAGACTCTTCCACTTTATGCTCGATGATTCCGTTAAATCCATGTTCTGCATACTTCGCAAATTCTTTGCCGACATAGTTCTTTGACACTGCTTTGGCAATGACGTAAACGAATAAGCTCGATGCAGAAGTTTCAAGCCAATTATCTTCACGGTCAATTTTATCGATAATTTGATACCATAATCCGGTTTCTTTATCTTGGTATTTTACTAGATTCGTCACATAGTCTTGAATAAATGTAATCCAATCTGCTTTTTGTGGATGATCTTCAGGCAATAGATCAATCATATCAATGACAGCAAGCCCGTACCAACCAAGCGCACGTCCCCAAATCTCCGGAGCTTTTCCATTCGGTAATGACCACGGTTGTACAGCTTTCTCATCCCAACCATGGTGATAAAGTCCATTTTCCTCATTGACAGTATGTTTTCTCATTAATTTTTCTTGGTGGATGACCATATCAATCAACTCTGGTTCATTAAAATCATTAGCATAATGCAAAGCAAATGGTCCACCCATGTATAAACCATCTAGCCACATTTGGTAAGGATATTTATCCTTATGCCAAAATCCGCCTTCACTTGTAAGATTAAGCGTATTAAATAAGTCGCGTAGTTTTTCAGCCGCAATTTGGTATTTCTTTTCCCCTGTTGCTTTGTAAAGAGGGAATAATAATAATCCTGCTTGAATTGAATCAAGCTCATCTCTAGCAAAAAGGAAATTGCCATTTTCATCAATGAGATGATCAACATACGCTTTGTAATAATCAAAGTATTTTTGATCATTCGTTTCGTTATAAACTAAATCCATCCCACATAAAAAAACACCTTGATGATAATGCCAACGGCTAGCAGGAGGTAATTCCGGTGCTGTAAATCTTCCCATTAATGTATCACATGTTTTTTGAGCCCAATATAAAGGTGTTTTCGTTTCAGTTTGATTCGTCAAAGTCATGTACATCCTTTCGAAAGAAAATAATTTTTTCACTGAAAGCGTTACCAGTAGTTCTTCTTTAATTTATTACATTTATTACATAAAATCTATAATCATCTTTACCTACTTGTCGCTTTTACTCGAAATCAATGAAATTACACAGATAAACTAATGAATTGAACACGATGTTATATAATGATTATGATGATATGATTGTTATTGCTAATCATTCCATATATAATTAAATACGACTTTTGTTAATTTTAATATGCGATTAGCTTTCACATGAACAATTTGGGGGGTAAAATGAAAATACAAAAATCAACAAGTTTCTTTTACAAAATTATTACTTTTGTTAGCGTTTTAAGTATTGTACCCGTTGTCATTATAGGCATTTTTTCTTTTATTACATCTTCCGACGTCATTGAAAAAAATGTCGCTAACGAAAAACAACATAGCATCTATCAAATCCAAACGAATATCGAACAAATCTTAAAAACGGTGGATCACTCTCTCACTCATTTTTCTACCTCCTACCATATTAAGGAAGCTCTTCGTGAGCCTTTAGTTACAGAGCAATTCCAACTATATAATCAATTGAGGGAGGAAATGGGGCATCTCCAAACATTCGATACGAGAGTTGGGGACGTTGTTCTTATTAGCTATCCAAATAAGTGGCTCGTTAATAATTATGGGTTGCAGCGATTAGCCGATGAGCAATTAGCCGATATTCAAAACACCTATTCGGTATTAGCGACAAAATCGACATGGATGCTTGAAGAACGAGAACAACCGTTTTATAAAAAGGTGAGTGGAAATTCTTGTCCTTATCACATTACCCTTGTAAAGCAAATTCCTTTAACGAGCTCTAATAAGACGGGGATGGCATTAGCCAATATACCAACATGTTCTTTTTCAGAATTATTACAGCATAATAATGATGCAGAGACGATTGTTATTTTAGATAGTGATGGAACGGTAATCGCTCACTCGGATAAGAGTAATGTGGGCAAAACATTTGCTTATGAAAATATTGTCCCATTATTAGAAACGACAGAATCAGAGCACGGACAATTCGATTCTGTGTTGGATCAAATTGATTATAAAATCACATATCGGAAATCAATTTATAATAATTGGACTTACTTATCCCTTGTAAAGCTAAGTGATTTAAGCAAGCAATCACATTCAATCGGTTGGTTTACCTTTTTTGTTTGTTTTATCATCGCCGCTATGTCCTTGCTTGTCGCCTTAATCGGCTCAAAACGAATTTATCGCCCTGTTCAGCGTTTACAGGACGTTCTTTTACGTTCGACTATCCCGAAGGCGAATACGAAAGCAAAGAATGAATTTGATATGATTGAAACCCAAGTCCAACAAATGTTGCAAAAAAATGTTCATTTAGAAGAAACGCTTCAAGGACAAATCGGTCAATTAAGACAATTCTTTATGCTCCGATTATTAGATGGAAAGTTAAATGAGGAGGAGCTCCCGGGAAAATTAAAATATTTCGATTATGACCAAGACTTCCGTCGCCTTAGTCTTCTCGCTTTGCAAATTGATTCTCCTGAGGATGCCGGTTTTGCGAGAAAAGAAGAAGACGTCTTATTATTTGTCATTAATAATTTAATCGAAGAATTGATCCCGAGCTCACATCGGATGACGCCAATTGTAAAAAATAATATACAAGTGACAATCTTATATAGTAGACATGAAACAAAAGAACATCACATTTATTATTTAAACAATATTGCTGAAACGATCCAGCAAAAAGTAAGAGAAGATTTAAATATTTCAGTGAGCATTGGAATAAGTGAACCATTTAATAGCGTAAGTAAAGCTCCACTTGCATTTATGGAAAGCCTTGAAGCATTAAAGTATACGTTAAAATACGGAAAAGAATCGATTATTTTCTTTGAAAGTTTAGAAAGAGCACAAGCTTTCCACATTTATTTCCCGAAGCAAATTGAAAATGAACTTTTCGATGCGATTAAATTAGGAGAAATAGAACAAGTTGACAATTTACTCGATCAATTGCTTGATGCGATCTTCGAAAAGGATTTAAATCATTTGCAATATCAAATTTCACTCGTTCGTTTCTTAAATGACTTAATTGAACTTATGCAAACATTAGGGATTGATGTGTTAGAGCTAGAAGATAATAAGTCAATGTTCGAAGCAATATATGAGCTAAAATCATTAAGTGAAGTAAGAAACTGGTTTGCGGATATGATTATTTATCCGCTTATGACTAAAATCGAAAAAAGATCAGAATCTCAGTATAAAAATATATCCGATAATATTATTCATATAATTCAAGAGGAATTTGAAACCGACCTTACACTCGAATCAATTGCAGCACGATTACATTATAATCCAAATTATTTAAGCAGCATTTTCCGCAAAGAGATGAATATTTCATTCAGTGAATATTTATCGATGTATCGATTAAATATGGCGAAAAAATGGTTGTTGGAAACTGACATGTCTGTGAAAGAAATTTCCGAAAAGCTTAATTATAAAAATCCACAAAATTTTATCCGGTCATTCCGTAAAAGTGAGGGAACAACTCCTGGAAAGTACCGTGAATCGAAAAAAGCATTTTAATAGAGGAGATTTTGATATGCTGAATTTTGTAGTTGCTCAAAATGGAAAAGGTGATTTCACAACGATTCAAGCTGCTGTGGACGCCGTTCCTGTTCATCCACGTGAAGAAGTAAAAATTTACGTGAAAGCTGGCATTTATGAAGAAACAATTTTCATCCCCGACAATAAGCCGGGGATTCGTATCGTCGGGGAAGACAATGAACGAACGCATATCGTTTATGGCAATTATGCAAAAATGAAGGATTTAAATGGGTGTGAGATTGGGACATTTCAAACAGCTGTCGTCTATGTCCATGCTGATGATTTTATTATGGAAAATATTACAATCGAAAATCACGCAGGATTCGGTGAGGAAATTGGACAAGCCGTTGCCCTTTATATTTCTGGTGACCGCTGTGTATTTAATCATGTCCGCTTATTAGGAAACCAAGATACCCTCTATTCTTCAAAAGGGCGTCATTATTTTCTTGATAGTTATATCGAAGGTCATGTAGATTTTATTTTCGGTGCAGGCACTGCAGTTTTTGATAATTGTACGATTCATAGTTTACGCAGCGGATATATTACCGCTGCCTCTACCCCAAAGGAACAAGAATTCGGCTTTGTCTTTATTAATTGCCGATTAACCGGCAATCACGAGGCTGACACTGTCTTTTTAGGTCGCCCATGGCGTCCTTTCTCCCATACGGTTTTTATCAAAACATGGATGGGTGAACATATAAAGCGCAGCGGCTGGGACAATTGGCGTGATGAAACCAATGAAACGACTGCCCGTTATTCTGAGCACCAAAGCATTGGTCCTGGGGCACGTTTAAATGAACGTGTACAGTGGTCGAAGCAGCTATCAGATGAAGAAGCCCGAACATACTGTTTGAAGCATATTTTTCATGGAGCCGATGTGTGGTTGCCAAACTTCTAATCTATTAATGGAGGATTAAGATCAAATGCAATTATGGGAAAATGAAACGCCATATGCAAAAGGAAATTCAGCGGAAGATCGTCCATATCTCGTTCCATATATCGTAAATACAAACGAAAGTCATGCAGCGGTTATTATTTGTCCCGGTGGCGGCTACCAACGCCGCGCTGATCACGAAGGTGAGCCGATTGCCAAATGGCTAAATCGCCTTGGTATATCTGCTTTTGTTCTTCATTATCGAGTTGCTCCATATCAACATCCTGTCCCTTTGCTTGATGTGCAACGCGCGATTCGCCTTGTACGCCATCGTGCACATGAATGGAAGATTGATCAGGGGAAAATCGGAGTACTCGGTTTTTCAGCCGGAGGACATTTAGCCTCAACGGCCGCAACATTATTTGAGTTGCAAGCTGATGAAAGCGTAGATGAAATCGATCAAATCAGCTGCCGCCCAGACTTAGCCATCCTCTGCTATCCAGTCATCTCCTTTGAACAATATGTTCATGAAGGATCGATGAATAGGCTGCTTGGAGAAGAGCCTGAACAATCACTTAAAGAGCTTTTATCAAGTGAAAAAAATGTTTCGGCAAACACTCCCCCTGTTTTTCTTTGGCATACAGCCGATGATGCGGCAGTTCCAGTTGGGAATGCATTAATATTTGCTGAAGCGTTAAGTAAACAGCAAATTCCATATGAATTACATATTTATCAAAATGGACGGCATGGACTTGGTTTAGCAGAAGAAGAGCCTGACGTCGCAGCATGGATACAAACATGTGAAATTTGGCTAAGAAAACAAAGTTTTATACAAAAAACGCTTTAATAGTGAAAGATGGGATTGAAGAAGTCCTGTTAATACGTGGGCCATTCATGCTTCTGGGGGGGCGCTTTCCGCTCTAATTAACTGTGCTTGCTAATAATTAATATTCAAAAACTAGAACAAAAAGATATAATGCCCTAATCATTTTTTAAGAGCATTATATCTTTTTTTATAATAATATTGAATAGTTGGTATTATGGATCAAAAGCAAAAATAAAGCGTCGATGTTGATTCCAGTGAAAGGCGAAAGACCCCAGCAGGAAAAACGAAGAACGGGACCCCTTAAGTGCGCTCAGCACTGAGGAGGCTCCCGTTCCGCTTGCGGACAAAAATCAACACTTATATTCGAATAGATTTAAAGGAGCAAGAATGTTATACTGCTATTTTTGAAAAACAATTGTTTTTCCATCATCTCCAGAGAATTTAAAGGCGATTTTTGTATGAGAAAACAATTTCTCGTTCAATTAAGACCTACATATTCAAAGTAATCAAAATCAGCATAGTTTTCACTTGTACTTCCATTACTTGTCGCATACATGCCGATATATGTACCGACAAATCCTCCTGCTACTTCTGTGCTTAAAATTCTTCCATCTGCATGTTCATAGACGATCTGCCATTCCTCCGCATGGTCCGCAAAATAGAAATTATAGCTTTGTCCATATGCTTCCACTTTGTAATATACTTGTTCTCCCTCATAAGGGATCGATGAAAGCACCTCTTCTATTCCATCCACCCTCTTCACTAATTGAATGTTTGCTTCCACATATTCCAAGCGGTATTGAAAATTTTGATTTTGTAGTAATACGAGACCTGCCGCCTCGTCCTTATTTTCCGGACGAAAATCCATTTTTGTTCTTACTGAAAAATCGATATGCTGTTGCCTTCTGCCAATAAAGCTCGGATTTACCACATCAGTAATTGTCTCTCGTTTCGCATATAAGCGCAAATATCCCGGGCGTTCGGTAAGTGACCAAAACTCACCACGTGGAGTACGAATGAAATTCCATTGAAATCCAAGTGTTTCCGAATCAAAATGATCACATACAGGCTCAGATGGCCATCTTTTTTTCTCCAAATTAGGGCGAATGCCTTCCATTTCGACGATCCCTTTTCCTGGATTAACAACTGGCCAACCGTTTTCCCAAACAAACGGCACTAAAAATGATTCTCTACCTAAGTTGCAGAAATCGCCGCCATATGGACGTGAACCTAAACAGACCATCCACCACTCCCCATTTTGGGTCTCAACGATATCTGCATGGCCGATATTGACAATTGGATAATTTCCGCCCAAATGACGATGAGTTAAAATCGGATTTGTTTTCGCTCCTTCATACGGACCAGTAATCGATTCGCTTCGGGCAATCGTGACGGAATGCGTAAAGCCCGTGCCACCTTCAGCAATGATTAAATAGTACATGCCATTCACTTTATATAAATGAGGTGCTTCTTGTGCATGAATATACTTCAAAGCCCCATCCCATAAGCTATACTTTTCTCCAACAAGCTGCTTCGTCTCCAAATCAAGCTCCTGCATCCATATTTCCATATGCTTTGGATATTGTTGTCCGCTTGGTGGTCGCCGATTTGCCGTCACATATACTTTTCCATCATCATCAAAGAATAATGATGAATCGATTCCAGGACAATCGTCCAACCAATATGGGTCAGACCATGGCCCTTCAGGATTTTCAGCTGTTACAAAAAAATTTCTTCTTGCTCCAGTAACGCTTTCAACAAAGGTTGTAATCATATAAAATAAACCATTATAATAACGAATCGTCGCTGCATAAATCCCTTTTGAATTCGGTGTACCATCTAAGTTTAACTGACTCGGTCGATCCAACACATGTCCAATTTGTCGCCAATGAACAAGATCCTTACTATGAAAAATTGGGACGCCAGGAAAATATTCAAAGGTCGAAGTGATTAAATAGTAGTCCTCTCCAACACGACAAATCGATGGATCTGCATAACAGCCTGAAATAATTGGATTTTTAAACGTTGGCATTTTATTCTCCTCCTGCTTCATCAATATGAAAATATTGAAAGTCAGCATAGCTCGAATAAGTATTGTTCTTTTTACTTAAACAGAAAATACCGACTTGAGCTCCAATCCATTTTCCTACCGTTGCAGTAAATTGATGACCGATTCGATGGAACTCTCCTTCATCAACACGATAACTGAATGTGCAGTTAGCGCCCACATCTACTTCCAAGCGCAAAAACAAACGACTCCCATTTATTTGTACAATCACTTCTTCTCTTTCATCTTCTTCATGAGTACCAGTTACAAAAATAATTTCATGACTATCATTCGCTTTTTTAATTGCGATTCCAGCATAGTCTAATCCAAGAACGACAAGTCCACTGCGATCCTCATCCGATTGGAAGTGAACATTCACTTCGGTTGTCACAGAAAAACGTTCCGCAGGAAACTTTTGCGTAAGCACATTTGGTGTATCGTAAATCTTATCCACGCCTTCTGCTTGAGTAATGCTATATAAGCGAAGACAATCACCATTTAATGAATACCATTCTTTTTTCCAATTCGCCCGCCATTGCCATTGAAGACCTAAATCCCTTTTCGTAAAATCATCACTCATTGCTGGAACAACGATTGGTAACGAAGCTCCAATATCCGGCTTTTTCCATACACTTACAGGTTCTCCAATCCCATTTTCATCTTGATTATGTCCCATGACAGGCCAATCATTTTCCCAATGCATCGGTTGCATATGGACGATCCTGCCGTACGCCCCTTTATCTTGGAAATGAAGAAACCACGATTCCCCAGATTCCATTTCAACCCAGCCGCCTTGATGTGGACCATTGATGTCTGTATTGCCTTGTTGTAAAACAATTTTGTCTTCATATGGCCCATATATATTTTTGGAACGCAAAATCGTTTGCCAACCTGTCGCTACTCCACCTGCGGGAGCAAATATATAATAATATCCATTTCTTTTATACATTTTTGGTCCTTCAATCGTTTCATGATCGAGATTCCCATCAAAAACATGAACACCTTCATCGAGTAATTCAGTACCATCCGCTTTCATTTTACTTATATGTAAAATGCTTTTAAATCCAATTCTACTTTTTGCAAAAGCGCTTACTAAATATGCTTGGCCATCATCATCCCAAAACGGACATGTATCAATCCAGCCTTTTGTTTTCTTTACTGCATGCAAAGGAGTCCATTCACTTGCAGGATCTTTTGCAGTACTCATGAAAATTCCTTCATCAGGCGTCGCAAAAAACACCCAAAACTTTCCGTCATGATATCTAATACTTGGTGCCCACACACCTTCTCCATGCCTTGGCAAATCAAAGTGGGAAAATGGTAATTCCTGTACAATATGATTAATAATTTGCCAATTTACAAGGTCCTTTGAATGTAAAACAGGCAAACACGGAGACATATTAAAACTTGATGAGACCATATAAAAGTCTTCACCAACACGAATGACATCAGGATCTGAATAATCCGCATGCAAGATTGGATTTTGATACATACCATTACCTAAGTCAGCCGTCCAAACACTTGATTCAATTATTTTCCGTTCCATGGTTTCCCCTCCAATAATATGCACATGCAAAACGATCTACATTAAGCTTTTTCTCACTCTAGTTCCTCTTCTCCCTGACTTTAAAAGAGTGAATTAGTAGTTTAAGTTCAAACTATATAATGATTATAGTAAAAACTAACATACGAATCTTGCTCTTTTTCACCCTCTTTTCACAAAAACTTTGCTTATTTTGACCTATTCAACTTTACAATTATATTAATGAAGCATTAGTTTGCTGTTTTTCGATATTTTAATGGGGATGTATGGGTATTTTCCTTAAAGACTTTATTGAAATGGGCAATTTGAGTAAAGCCAACTAAACTTGCGATATCAATAATCTTAAGATTCGTTTCACGCAGAAGCTTTTGTGCTTCTTTGATCCTCACAAGTTGAATATATTTGCTTATATTAAAGCCTGTAACTCTTTTAAACGTTCTACTAAGATAGCTAGGACTAATATAAAACTCATTGGCGATACGATTAAGTGAAAGATTTTTACAGAGATTTTTATTAATATATGAGGCAATGTCCAACATTTTTTGATCAACAATATTCGTTATTTTATCTTTAACATCGGTATTATTCTTCGTATATCTAAATATACTTATTAAAAGCATGAAAAGTAACGACTTTATATATAACTCATATTTCTCTTTTTTCAGTTCACACTCGTTCAGCATTTCATTTAAGAGTCGCTCCACAACCATTTGTTCTTTCACAGTAAAATGAATTTTATTAGGTAGCTCTTCTAGATCATTCAAATCAAAATTTTCTCCGCTAATCTGGTTTTCGATAAACTTCATGTTAAAATGAATAACGATTCTTTCAGCATCCATTTCTTTAATACTAGATGTTTTATGCACATCATAAGGGTGAATAATCACTATGTCACCTTTTCCTGCGCGAAATAATTGATCATTGACAAAGAAAAGTTTTTCTCCACTTAGTAGATAATATAGTTCAAAGCTATTATGAAAATGGGTTTGTCTCATTTCCGTATAGCTTTTTTCATTTACATATCTAATTCTAAAGATTTCATTTTGTAAATCATAACTTTTAATTGTAAGATCATCCATAGGGCTACTCCTTTAATATCCCATTTAAAATGTATAAACTTTCCTTTTTGCTAAGAAAAGCGCAAGCGCCTGTTTAGCGACGTACTTCCTTTCACGATTCTGACGAGATCTATGGATCAACGGCTATAACCGAATGGAGGAGGCTAAATTCGCGACGTCCTGTGGCAACGCCGTTTCGTGCAGGCCTAAACAAGCCGATGTTGACTTATCGTACAGCTAGTCGCTGGGCGCCTTAGCTAGACAGAGAAATCTGATTTTTGAAATGAAAACGATAAAAATTTTATACTTTCTTTACTTTTCAAAAAAACGGGCATAGCGCCCGTTTTTTTTTGAGAACGGCTAAAGACTTATTAGTTAAGTTGTTCTAAAAGCCATTTATATGATTTTTCCCCATTAATTTCATGACCACCGTCAAAAAAATGTGAAATTACTTCTTTTTCTGCATTAAAAGCATGATAAATTTCTTCAATTTTTTCTAATGCCTGTTTAACCGAATGATCTGGAAATAGATGATCTTGAATACCAGCTTCTACAAAAAGTGGTCTTGGTGCTATCAAACCAATCAATTCAGGCATTTCAGCATATTGTAAAATGCCAGGTATATAATTATCTAGGCAATGTCTCCTCGCCATAATGCTTTCTTTAAATGTACTTGTATAGCCTGAAACAACCACTGCTTTAATCCGTTCATCAAGGACGGAGGTAAATGCTGCAACAAGTCCTCCTCCCGAAATTCCCATACAACCGATCTTTTCCATATCCACATCGTTTCGAGTAGCTAAATAATCAAGTGCACGACTACATTCAAAGATTCGTAAACTAGCTATTGTTTTTCCAAATAGTAAAAGTTGGCTTGCGATTGAATAACAAGAGTTATCCTCCACTTTTTCTGGTGTATATCCCGGGGTATAGCGTCTCTCGCCAAAACCTATTAACTCTGGTGCAACGACGATCAAACCTTTTTTAACCAGTTCTATCGCAAAATCTTTATGATAGCCCGGATCATCCTCACGTTCTGTTCCATCCGGATTAATTCCGACAATGTCTTTGTTTCCATACCCATGCCCATGCAAAGCAAGGACAGCTGGAGATGGCTGTCCTTGTTTTTTGTTAGGTATTAATACATACATTTGCATTCGCAGGTTGGGCAAAGTTGTAATTTCAATACTATATCTTGTATAATCATTCTTTTTCGTTTCTTCTAGAACTTTCGCTTGTAATGGTTCCTCGCTAGAGAAATGTCCTAAAGAATCGCGAAATTGATCAATCAAGTTCTCTTTCCAGTGCGTATCATAGGTTGTCGAATGCTTTTTAATTGTTTCTTCATACAAATTGTTAATGAAGGAATGTTTTGCCCACATTTACGATACCCCCGAATGATTTTATTTAATTAGTTGTTCTTTACAATTTCATTTTCTTTTGCATATGAATCTGCTAATTGTTTTGCTTGACGTCCTGCAATGTACACATTTTCCACTTGATTTAGCTCAACGACCGGTGTTCCCTCATGAACTTGTTTCATCGATAGATGGCTAATTTCTACATCGTTGGATTGCTCAACGATCAATGCCGGACCTTGGCGAGTTTCCACTCGGACGCGATCCAAGACTAATCCTTCAACATATTTGCCGTAAATACCAGCCCCTGCCATAACCAATTCTTCACGAACCATGTCGGGCTCTCCGCCAACCTCGGCAGGATCTGTCGTCATTTCAAGTGTAATATTGCTCAATGAAATATCGGATACTGGCATTTCTGGGAGGCCGTAAATAAACCCAGCTGCTGCGCGACAGTTTTTAGCTGTAATATTACGTAATTGGATATGGTCAACAACAGGAGTTTTTTCCGTTACTGGAATGGCTTCCTGAAGATTAACTGTTGGATCATTCTCATTTACACCGTGACGATAAAAAGAGTTAATGGCGATTGGGCAGAGCACATCTTCCATATAAATATTATTAACTAGAACGTTCTTTACGTACCCGCCACGTTCACGATTTGTTTTTATCCGAATTCCTCTATCCGTCCCAATAAATACACAGTTAGAAACAGTAATATTTTTCATGCCGCCTGACATTTCGCTTCCAAGTACAAAGCCACCGTGGCCGTGGAGCATCGTACAGTTTGTAACAGTCACATTTTCCGTTGGCTTGCCGACTCTTCTTCCATCTTCGTTAATACCAGACTTTAAGACGAGGCAATCATCACCGACATCAAAATGAGTATTGGACACTCTTACATTTGAACATGAATCGATATCAAGTCCATCTCCATTCGGCGTATCTGACGGATTGATGATCGAAACATTATTCACCGTTACATGGTTACAGTAAACGAGATGTGTATTCCAAAAGGGTGAATTTTGTAATGTAACGCCGTCAATTGTCACATGTTCGCAATCGATTAATTGCAATAGTGCTGGTCGGAGAAATTGCGAATCCCATTCAACAAGATTCGTTTCAATCGGTTCCATATATTCTGCGTTTAATCGGGCAATTTCTTTCGTCGTTTCAGATGTATATGCCTTACTATTCAATCTTAATTGTGCATTTACATCCCACCAAGCTTTTCCTTGTCCATCAAACGTCCCTTCCCCTTTAATAGCAACATTTTTCAAATTGTTACCATAAATAAGTGGAGAATATCCATAACATTCATATCCCGACCATCTTGTTTTTACTGGTTGATAAGCATCAAAATCGTCCGTAAACTTGATAAGTGCCCCAGCGTCTAAATAAAGCGTAATATTGCTCATTAATTCAATTGGTCCGGTAAAGTACGTACCCGCGGGAATAAATACTGTTCCACCGCCATTTTTAGCACATTCATTAATCGCTTCAGCAAAAACAGCTGTATTATCAGTAACTCCGTCTGCTTTTGCTCCAAAGAGAGTAATATCATACTTATACATGTTCTTCCCTCCAACTATTCATTATTCTTTCAACGATCCTAGTAATGCACCTTTTGTAAAATGCTTTTGCAAGAATGGATACACTAACAATACAGGGATCGTTGCGACAACGATAACGGCCATTTTTACCGTAATTTCTGGTGGCGGTATATCCGTAAACTCTGCACTATCATAGTTCATACCGCTCGCAAGCACGACGATTTGCCGAAGCAATACTTGTACAGGCCATTTCGCTGAATCGTTAATATATAAAATCGCATGCATATACGTGTTCCAGTATGTGACCGCATAAAACAGGGAGATCGTTGCGATCGCTGGCATTGAACATGGGATCACAATTCGGAATAGAACCCCAAAATCATTACAGCCATCAATTTTCGCCGATTCAACTAATCCTTCTGGAAGCCCTTGGAAGAAGCTCCGTAAAATGATCATGTTAAAGACGTTGATTGAAACGGGAATGACGAGCGATGCAAGCGAGTCAAGCAAGCCCGTTTGTTTAACGACTAAGAACGTCGGGATCATCCCACCGTTAAAGAGCATTGTAAAAATTACGAAGAACATAATTTGTTTACGTCCGACTAAATCTCTGCGTGACAATCCATATGCCGTAAGCGTTGATAGGAACATACTCCATAACGTTCCTAATAACGTGACACCGATTGATACTAACAATGCTTTAAAAATCGTATCCGTTGAGAAAATATATTTATAAGCCGCTAAGCTAAACTCTGTTGGAAACAGTACAAATCGTTTTTGTGCAAGCTCGGCACTTGTTGTAAATGAACTCGCAACAACGTGAATAAATGGCAGCACTGTCACGAGTGCAATAATGACAAGTAAGAACGTGTTCGTATAATTAAACAGACGGCTGCCTAGTGATTTATCTTCAACCATCAATTTCCCTCCTATTTAAGTAGTACAGGCCCTTGATTAGCTTCTCAAAGATCCAATAAATATTAAAATGAGCTTTGAGAAAAGCGCCGGCACTACACCATTAATAGATTCCTTCTTCGCCGACCTTCTTCGCTAGTCTATTAGCACCCATGACGAGAATCAATCCGACTAATCCTTTGAACAAGCCGATCGCTGTACTGTAACTGTATTGCCCTTGCTTTAAGCCTGTCACATATACGTACGTATCAAAGATTTCTCCAACCTCACGATTCGATGCGTTCAATAATAAGTAAACGTGTTCAAAACCAAGCTCTAGCACATCACCGATTTTTAAGATTAAGAGAATAATGATCACACTTTTGATCGCTGGCAATGTTATATGCCAAATTTGTTGGAAGCGATTCGCTCCATCCATCCGAGCTGCTTCGTACATCGAAGGGTCAACCGCCGCAATGGCAGCCAAGAAAATGATCGTTCCCCATCCAGCTTCACGCCAAATGATTTGTGTAATGTACATCGGTCTAAACCAATTTTCATTTAAAAGGAAGTTGATTTTTTGGAAGCCAAACATTTCTAACAACCCATTCACAAGTCCGCCGTCCATCGTAAGCAACACATAACTGATCGATACGATAATAACCCAGCTCATGAAATGCGGGATGTAAATTAATGTTTGTACGGTACGCTTAAAAGCATGGACACGTACTTCGTTTAACATCAACGCCAAGATAATCGGAATCGGGAAGTAAATGAATAAGTTTAACCCGAATAAAATGAGTGTGTTTTTAAAGATCATCCAGAAGGTTGGTTCAGAAAAAAGACGAATAAAATGTTCAAAACCAACCCAATCACTGCCGCTAATCCCTTTATATGGTTTATAATCTTGGAAGGCAATAATCAGACCATACATCGGAACATATTTATAAATAAAGAAATAAAGTAGACCTGGTGTGATCATTAAATACAGCAATTTGTTTTTCTTAATTCGACGCAT
>NZ_JAGYPD010000002.1:678220-684705 GCF_018343515.1 Bacillus sp. FJAT-50079
CTAATCCCTTTATATGGTTTATAATCTTGGAAGGCAATAATCAGACCATACATCGGAACATATTTATAAATAAAGAAATAAAGTAGACCTGGTGTGATCATTAAATACAGCAATTTGTTTTTCTTAATTCGACGCATCAGCTCTGCACGCATCGACGATTTTTCTACGACTTCTTGTACAGGCTCGATCGCTGTTTCAGTATTCATAGCTGACGTCCTTTCATAGAAAGATTTCATGTTTAGTAGAAGAAAAGGCTGTCAAATTTCAACAGCCTTCATCTGTTTTCTATTAATTTTGCTTTTTATAATCCTCAGTGAATTCATCGATAATCTTGTCTCCACCGGCTTTTTTCCATTCTTCAATCACTTTGTCAAATCCGCTTTCATCCATTTGACCAAGGATAAATTTATATGTTGCATCTGTAATCATTTGATTCAATCTTTCACCAATTTCAATATAAGTTGGAGATTCTAATGGAATACTAATATCCGGAACTAAATAATTATTATTATCTTTAATTAACTCTTCTGCCTTTTTCCTTACCTCATATGTTGCTAAACCTTCATAACGGCCATTTGTTTCTGGCTCACCAATTTCCAGTGCTTGGTAAGGCTTCACTTCACGATCTGTAATATTCGCATCAGCAATTGGCAATGCTGCATCATCTTCAACTGTGTAGTGTTCACCCTCGATTCCCCAGAAAAGCAAGTTTGATAGTTCAGGACTTACTAACTGATTAAAGAACTCTAAAATATGTTTTAAATCTTCTTCTGTTTTAACCGCAGATTTCGGGAATAAAACGATCGATCCATAACCAGGCAATGACCAAATATTATATTCACCATTTGGGCCTTCAATTTTGTTTTGCACATCGAACTCTACATCCGGGTTAATATTGACTGCATCGTTGTTGATCGCAAATACGTCTCCCATTGATCCTACATACATACCAGCATCACCGCTCTTAAAGAATGATTGCTGATCATCTTTGCTCGTTACTGGGAAGTCTTGGTTCATATAGCCGTTATCACGTAATTTTTTAAAGAATTTCATTGTATCTACATACTCAGAGAACATAAACTCAGGTAGAACTTGACCATCTTTCTCGCCCCAGCCATTCGGAGTTCCGTGCCAGGATGCAACCGTTTTAAATGCACCGTAAATTAAATCGCTTCGATCCGCTAAACCGAATGTATCATTTTTACCATTTCCATCTGGGTCGTCTTCCGTAAAGGCTCTCGCCATTTCATAAAACTCATCAATATTCGTTGGAGCTGATAAGCCTAGATTATCTGCCCAATCCTTACGGTAAATTAAACCAGAACGTGCAGCAGGTCTTCCTTGGTACAGTGCGTAGATCTTTCCATCTACTGATGTGTTTTTCAATGCTTGTTCGTTTAAGTTTTTCAAATTCGGGAATTCATCCAATAGTGGGCCAATTTCCCAGAACTGATCGTCGCGAATGGCTTCTTTAAATTGAAGGAATGTCGTCGTATTTCCTAAAAATGTCGCTTCAGGCAATGTTCCAGTAGCAAATGCCGAATTTAACTTTTCTATATAGTTACCATCTGGAACCCAAGAAATATTAATTTTAGCACCTGTCTTCTCTTCAAGAAGCTTTTCAATTTTATCTGAAGGTACTTCAGGTGTGTGCAATGTGGTCATAATTGTAAATTCTTTTGGTCCACTATCTTTTCCACTTGCACCATCGCCTGAAGAACAAGCCGCTAAGGAACCGATTCCTAATAATAGTGCCAAACTTGTGCCTAATATCCGTTTCTTTGATTTCAACAAAATTTTCATCTCCTATTTTCTATGATGTGTGACTTGCTAATTCAACCATACATGGACTTGCTCGATTTCGTAAATAATCACTTCGTCATATATAACTGAAAACAAGCGAAATATCGGCATTGTTCGACCCTAATCTAAGAAAATGATTACATGTCAAAATAAAGAAAGAACAATGCGAGCTTTACTATGGCTCGCATTGTTCTTAGTTCAATCGTTCGCCTATACTTGAACGCTTTTTAAGCGAAGTAGGTTTTTGATCATTTGCCAAATATGGAATAAGCCATTGAAATGCTGCTACGGCAAAAATGATCCATGGTATCGAAGATGTATGAATATCTCTTGAAAAAATTAAAAATAGAATAATCCCCATCCCTCTTCCAAGGTTAATGATCGCTTCTCGTAAAACAATCGTTTCAACGCGAAAATTTTCTTTTAATGGGAGTCTATTCACCCAACTATAATAATAAGCCTCATATGAGTTCTGTTGCAATGGTTTGAATAAAGATTGAATCGACATAAATAAAACGACAGACCAGATCGCAACTTCTGATAAAAGGAAAAAGGACGATAGCATCAACCCTGCCGCAGAAATGGTCAAATATAAAACAGTTCCTTCCATTCTAGCAAAGCGCGAAATCATATAACTCGCAATGATCGATAGACTTAAAAAAACGACATTTAAATAGGCGACAGACTGTTCTTCCTGAAAAATATTATATAATAAAATCGACGGAATGAATGATAAGATCCCATGGGGAAATCCAATGACAAACCAACCGAATAATGTTTTTGTGAATCCTGGTTCCCTCTTGATCATTTGCGGTAAATATTTCATATAGTAAGCTCGATGATGAGTTTCTTCTTTTTTAATCTGTAAGCTCCCAACCGCTGCAATGATAAACATGATAAAAGCTGCCGCAAACACAATCATATATCCTTGAAAACCTGCATATAAACCGATGATAAATCCGGCAACAGCTGGTCCTGCCAAGTTTGTGCCATTCGTTACAATTTGATTCCAACCTAAATAACGATGGCGATTTTTATCCGTTGATACTTCGTGGACGATTGTAAAATACCCTAACCAATAAAGCGCTTGACCGATACCTTTAAGTAAAGCGAAAAAAGCAAAATAACTCACAATATGCTCTTGAGCGATTAACACAAAGAAGTAGAATAGTGTCGTAATAAAAATACCTGAACGATAAGCCATTAACCGTCCTTTTTTCTTAGCTATTTTTCCAATCGAAAAAGTTGTTATCGCCTGAGCAAAAAGTGCAATTAAATTAAATAGACCATTAATAAGTAAACTATTCGTTAATCTCCATAAATAAAGATTAAGAAAGATGAGTGACATTGAATTTCCAAATTGATAAATCGAGTGATTCATTAGTGTGATGACCGCTTGTTGCGTAAATCTTTTCTCCTTAGCCATTCGAAACATAATCTATTACACTTCTCTCTGTCTATTTCTTCCACTCTCTCTTAAATGCTTGCTAATGCGGAATAAAATCGTTTAGCTTCTTTTAATGGTTCCGCATGGATTCCGAGTAGCTTATGTAATTGTAATCTGATTAATGTCGCTTGTGTACTCGCGTTCATATCACCTTCATATAATCCATTGCTTAATGGCACAGGTATAGGCATATTCGGATAGTATTCATCCGCTTTCACTTGCGCTACGTTTGGAGCAACTGGTGAATGATCGATTTCCCTTGAAAATCCACCATCAGGGCGTTTTAGCTTTGTAATGTTATCAATCGTAATCCGAATGATCTCTGTTAATTCATGTTCAGGAATCGCTACATTCATATAAGATAATAAATCGATCGGGTTACGAATATAACACATATCTTTGGCGTTCTCTGTTCTTAAACAATGTAAAACCGTTTGATAAATTTTATCGATTCTTGGCATCGGAATTTGATGTTTTCGATAAAATGTATGAAGCTTGAATGTGCCCGAAATTTGTACATATAAGCTTCCTTCTCCCCATAATCCAGTTTCAGGGTCTTGAATACTTTCTAAATATTGAACCGCATGATCAACGAATGGCTTTTGTTTATCTAAAGGCATTTGGCCAATATAAATACATGATGAAGCGAGTAAATCACATCCGCGCCAACTGTTCACTAAAGAAATACTTTTCCATTTCTCAGCATATGCTTCTGGGCTTTTGATAAAATCCGGTGCTTGATTTGCAAGTACAGGTAAAGAATAGAGTGGATTGCTTCCTAATCTTCTCAACGAGCCAGTGGAATAATTTAATGCACGGCTTACCATTACTTCATCCTGTTTCATCGCCGGGTTCTCATCATAAAAATATCCCGATTCTGGATCTTGTTTGTTTTGGAAAAAGTGAACCATTTTAGCCCGCATTTCTGCGGGCATCAATGTTATTAATTCATTTCTTAATAGTATATTGATCGCTTGAGCTGTTGACTCAATATCCGGCGTAAAACGTTGGTCATCGATAGAGCTTTGCGCATAATAAAATCCGCCAGATGTTCGGTCATACTGCTTTGCAAGCCAATCAAAGAATCCTTCAAAGATCGTATCTAATCTTGCTAATTCACTATTATGCATTCATCACATCTCCATCTAATATCATTTATTCGCATATAAGGTGCCATGAGACCTCACTTTAAGATTTCTTAGATGAGAGATTATGGCACCTGATGTACGAGTGGTTCTGGTTCTGCCCCTGCCCAATGCAGGGACAAAGACGATTGGCACAACAGCCATCGCTCCATAATTGCTTCTAATCCTTTGCACTTTCTTATAAATGGGGGCTCTAACCCCCATTTATTGAAGTTCTAGTTTACTCTTTCAATGATCCTAGTAATGCACCTTTCGTAAAATGCTTTTGCAAGAATGGATACACTAACAATACAGGGATCGTTGCGACAACGATAACGGCCATTTTTACCGTAATTTCTGGTGGCGGTATATCCGTAAACTCTGCACTATCATAGTTCATACCGCTCGCAAGCACGACGATTTGCCGAAGCAATACTTGTACAGGCCATTTCGCTGAATCGTTAATATATAAAATCGCATGCATATACGTGTTCCAGTATGTGACCGCATAAAACAGGGAGATCGTTGCGATCGCTGGCATTGAACATGGGATCACAATTCGGAATAGAACCCCAAAATCATTACAGCCATCAATTTTCGCCGATTCAACTAATCCTTCTGGAAGCCCTTGGAAGAAGCTCCGTAAAATGATCATGTTAAAGACGTTGATTGAAACGGGAATGACGAGCGATGCAAGCGAGTCAAGCAAGCCCGTTTGTTTAACGACTAAGAACGTCGGGATCATCCCACCGTTAAAGAGCATTGTAAAAATTACGAAGAACATAATTTGTTTACGTCCGACTAAATCTCTGCGTGACAATCCATATGCCGTAAGCGTTGATAGGAACATACT
Source organism: Bacillus sp. FJAT-50079 (assembly GCF_018343515.1). Lineage (GTDB taxonomy): Bacteria > Bacillota > Bacilli > Bacillales > Bacillaceae_C > Lederbergia. The sequence continues at coordinate 683,448 of NZ_JAGYPD010000002.1, forward strand.
CCATAACGTTCCTAATAACGTGACACCGATTGATACTAACAATGCTTTAAAAATCGTATCCGTTGAGAAAATATATTTATAAGCCGCTAAGCTAAACTCTGTTGGAAACAGTACAAATCGTTTTTGTGCAAGCTCGGCACTTGTTGTAAATGAACTCGCAACAACGTGAATAAATGGCAGCACTGTCACGAGTGCAATAATGACAAGTAAGAACGTGTTCGTATAATTAAACAGACGGCTGCCTAGTGATTTATCTTCAACCATCAATTTCCCTCCTATTTAAGTAGTACAGGCCCTTGATTAGCTTCTCAAAGATCCAATAAATATTAAAATGAGCTTTGAGAAAAGCGCCGGCACTACACCATTAATAGATTCCTTCTTCGCCGACCTTCTTCGCTAGTCTATTAGCACCCATGACGAGAATCAATCCGACTAATCCTTTGAACAAGCCGATCGCTGTACTGTAACTGTATTGCCCTTGCTTTAAGCCTGTCACATATACGTACGTATCAAAGATTTCTCCAACCTCACGATTCGATGCGTTCAATAATAAGTAAACGTGTTCAAAACCAAGCTCTAGCACATCACCGATTTTTAAGATTAAGAGAATAATGATCACACTTTTGATCGCTGGCAATGTTATATGCCAAATTTGTTGGAAGCGATTCGCTCCATCCATCCGAGCTGCTTCGTACATCGAAGGGTCAACCGCCGCAATGGCAGCCAAGAAAATGATCGTTCCCCATCCAGCTTCACGCCAAATGATTTGTGTAATGTACATCGGTCTAAACCAATTTTCATTTAAAAGGAAGTTGATTTTTTGGAAGCCAAACATTTCTAACAACCCATTCACAAGTCCGCCGTCCATCGTAAGCAACACATAACTGATCGATACGATAATAACCCAGCTCATGAAATGCGGGATGTAAATTAATGTTTGTACGGTACGCTTAAAAGCATGGACACGTACTTCGTTTAACATCAACGCCAAGATAATCGGAATCGGGAAGTAAATGAATAAGTTTAACCCGAATAAAATGAGTGTGTTTTTAAAGATCATCCAGAAGGTTGGTTCAGAAAAAAGACGAATAAAATGTTCAAAACCAACCCAATCACTGCCGCTAATCCCTTTATATGGTTTATAATCTTGGAAGGCAATAATCAGACCATACATCGGAACATATTTATAAATAAAGAAATAAAGTAGACCTGGTGTGATCATTAAATACAGCAATTTGTTTTTCTTAATTCGACGCAT
>NZ_JAGYPD010000002.1:684715-803704 GCF_018343515.1 Bacillus sp. FJAT-50079
CTAATCCCTTTATATGGTTTATAATCTTGGAAGGCAATAATCAGACCATACATCGGAACATATTTATAAATAAAGAAATAAAGTAGACCTGGTGTGATCATTAAATACAGCAATTTGTTTTTCTTAATTCGACGCATTAGCTCTGCACGCATCGACGATTTTTCTACGACTTCTTGTACAGGCTCGATCGCTGTTTCAGTATTCATGGCTGACGTCCTTTCTTTACGAATATTTTATTATCGATTTATCTAGTAAACTACCTTGTAAAACTCTACAAACTCCCCTGTCATAAAACGCTTTCATTGATTGTGATAATATACGATTATTTACTTTTTAATAGAAGAAAGATCCCCCTTTTATTTCTGTTTCATAACTTTACTTTAATCGACAAATTGTATTTCGTATATAATCACTTATTCATATATGTCTTAATAAATATGATTAAATCAACGTTTCTGCAAGCATACTAAGAAAATGATTATAGCAAAACCAATCATGAGTATATATACGATGAACAAATTTTTAGAGGCAAAGTTACTTTAAGGTAAGATTGTGAGAAGACTTTTTCTATGAAAAAGGAAAGGCTATATTGAGAGCCTTTCCCTTCATTAATAAGTGAATTACTTAGCTTGGCTATAAGCTTCGTTAAATTCTTCGATGATTTTTTCCCCGCCGCCTTTTTTCCACTCTTCAACAACTTTGTCAAATCCGGATTTATCCAATTTACCAAGGATATAGTTATATGTTGCATCCGTAATCAATTGGCTTAAGATTTCACCTTTTTCGATGTGAGTAGGAGAATCAAGTGCATTTGTTGGATCATGAATCAAATATTGTTCGTTTTCGATAACAAGCTCATCCGCTTTTGCCTTTACTTCATAAGTTGCTAAACCTTCATATCTACCATTCGTTTGTGGTTCTCCAATTTCTAATGCTTGATATGGTTTTACTTCACGATCAGTCAAATCACTATCTTCTGATGGTAATGCTTGCCCATCTTGAACTGTATAGTGTTCGCCTTCAACACCCCAGTAAAGAGTGTTAGAAACTTCAGGAGTAACTAACTTATCAAAGAATGCTAGAATACCCTTCAATTGTGCCTCATCTTTAACAGCAGATTTCGGGAACATAACAACCGTTCCATATCCAGGAAGTGACCAAACTCGGTATTCTCCATCTGGACCAACAATTTTATTTTGTACATCCAATTGAATATCAGGGTTAATTTTTACTGCATCATTATATAAGCTTTGTACATCATGCATAGAACCTACATACATTCCAGCAGTTCCATTTTTCAAAAATGCTTGTTGATCTTCTTTACTTGTTACAGGGAAATCTTGGTTAATGTAACCGTTGTCACGCAAATCTTTAAAAAAGTCCATTGTATCTACATACTCATCAAACATAAACTCCGGTAATAATTGACCATCCTTTTCTCCCCAGCCATTTGGCGTATTATGCCAAGATGCAACTGTTTTAAAAGCACCATAAATTAAATCGCTACGGTCTGTAAGTCCGAATGTATCATTTTTACCGTTTCCATCTGGATCATCTTCAGTAAAGGCTCTCGCCATTTCACGAAATTCCTCAACGTTTGTTGGTTCAGGTAATCCAAGCTTCTCCGCCCAGTCTTTACGATAGATAAGACCTTGACGAGATAATGGTCTTCCTTGGTATAACGTATAAAGTTTCCCGTCCACCTTCGTATTATCTAAAACGGTTTCATTTAATTTTTTCAAATTCGGGAATTCATCCAAATAAGGTCCAATTTCCCAAAACTGTCCGTCGCGAATCGCTTCTTTAAATTGAAGGAATGTTGTAATGTTCTTCATAAATACTGCTTCTGGGAATGTTCCAGTTGCAAAAGAAGTACTTAGCTTTTCTTCATAGTTACTATCAGGTGTCCATTGAATTGTAATATCAGCACCCGTCTTTTCTTCTATTATCTTTTCAATCTTGTCGGACGGCACTTCTGGAGTATGCAAGTTTGCCATAATCGTAAACTTTGCCGGCTCAACAACCACTTCTTCCTTTTCTTTGCTATCATTGCTGCCTTTCGAGCCTTCGTTATTATTAGAAGCGCTTTCATTTGAACATGCAGCAAGACCTCCTAATCCTAACATCAATGCAAGTGATAATCCTAAAACTTTCTTTTTCGGTTTGACCAATACTTTCTACCCCCTATTTATTTTTCTTTTGCCTTGCACCTTAAAATCTACTGGCTTGTCTCCGTTATGTAAATAATCACTTTGTTAGTTCCATGTTAAAAAAAGCCTATGTAAGCGCTTTTCAATCGCTAATCTAATAAAATGATTATCATCTTTACTAATTGTTCAGAAAATAGCAGCAACATCCGCTTTAACAAAAGAAAAAAAGCTACATATGTGTAGCTTTCTAAATGATCATCTAATGATATAACGAACTCATTTCATTAAAATATTTTCATTGCTATATAAATAACAAATGTTAGCGTGATAGAGCTAAATAATGTAGATGTAATCACTGTCTGAGCCGCAAATTCGGGTTCATTATTATATTCTTGAGCAATAATCGCGCTATTCACTGATGTCGGCATTGCCGTTGAGATAAGCAATGCTTGAGCAACCAAGCCATCGATCGAAAATAATTTTAATAGAATAAATGCAAGTAATGGAGCGGCTAGTAATCTTGTCCCCATGCTTATATAAAGTGGAAGATGCGTAAATTTCAATTTTAAATCAGCAATTTGTGCACCCAACGTTAATAGGGCGATTGCAATAAGTGAATTGGAAACGTAATTAATAGGCGTTAATAAAAAATCAGGTACATTTACATGAAATAAATTTAAACAAATCCCGAAAAACATCGCGTAAAATAACGGCATCCGAAAATAAGCTAATAATGCTTTCATTTTTCCAGTGTTCATTGAATTTAATGCAAATACACCGTACGAGAATAATAATGTGTTTTGAAACGCCATAACAGCAATTTGAATTGACATTGCCAATGGATCTTGCCTAAATACTAAATCATTCACGGGTATTCCATAATTTCCAGAATTATAAAACATAATACTGTGATTAAAGGTCATCTGCTTCCCTTTATTAAGGCCCATAATCCTACTTAATAGAATACCAATGACATAGAGAATGATAACGAATATAGACGAAAACGCAATTACTCCGAAAAATAACTTTAAAGAAAACGTACTGTTATACAATTTACTAAATATTAATGCCGGGCTTAAATAATAGATATTTAATTTCGCCAGTGTATACAGATCAAGCTTAAACTTTTTTTGTAATAATACGCCAAGCGCAATTAATATAAAAACAGGCAAAATAATATCCATAAATATAAACGGTAAATGTGTCATTGCTATTCCTCTTTTCAGAATTACAACGTTGTTATTACAAAACAAACTAGCCTTATTTAAATAATCGCATCCTTTTATTATTTTTACAAGACTTTGTTGCAAGTTCCATTGGATTATTCTAGTAAAAACACGTTCAACAGGTGAAATTCGTATTTATATGAGCCTCTAGCCTAGACTTTTCATGGCTATGGACTATTTACTATGGCTTGCCAACTATATATCATGTCTTACGAGCCGTACACTTTGATTTACAAGCTAGATACCCTGATCTACAAGCCAGATACCATAATTTACGAGCCAGATACCCTGATTTACAAGCCAGGTACCATGATTTACGAGCCAGATACTCTGATTTACATGCCAGATACCATGATTTACGAGCCAGACTCTGATTTACAAGCCAGGTACCATGATTTACGAGCCAGATACTCTGATTTACATGCCAGGTACCATGATTTACGAGCCAGGTACCATGATTTACGAGCCAGATACCATGATTTACAAGCCAGGTACCATGATTTATGAGCCAGATACTCTGATCTACAAGCCAGCTACCATAATTTACGAGCCAGATACCCTGATTTACAAGCCAGGTACCATGATTTACGAGCCAGATACTCTGATTTACATGCCAGGTACCATGATTTATGAGCCAGGTACCATGATTTACGAGCCAGATACTCTGATTTACAAGCCAGGTACCATAATTTACGAGCCAGATACTCTGATTTACATGCCAGGCACCATGATTTACATGCCAGATACCCTGATCTACAAGCCTGGTACCATAATTTACGAGCCAGATACTCTGATTTACAAGCCAGGTACCATGATTTACGAGCCGTTTAATAATTCTACGGTTCAGTGTTTCCATAAATATAGATAAGACGCCCTCAAGGAAGACGTCTTATCTATCAATTGCGTTTAAACTTTTTGAGAGGTTCTTTAATAATTTGGACGTAGTCATCAGCCGTTTACACTCCTTCTGATTTGAAAGGAAACATGGCATTCATCCCTCCACTTATAAAAGCGGGAGACCTCTGATTCAAGTTATAATACTTTGCTTAAAAAAGCTTTCGTTCGTTCATGTTGTGGATTAGAAAAAATCTCGTTTGGATCATTCTCTTCAACGACATAACCGTTATCCATGAAAATGACACGATCGCCAACTTCACGGGCAAAGCCCATTTCATGTGTAACTACGACCATCGTCATTCCTTCTTTTGCTAGTTGCTTAATAACTTCAAGCACTTCACCAACCATTTCTGGATCGAGTGCTGATGTTGGTTCATCAAAGAGCATCACTTTCGGTTCCATTGCTAATGCACGTGCAATCGCAACACGCTGTTTTTGCCCGCCTGATAATGAATCAGGGTAAGCAGATGCTTTATCACTCAGCCCAACTTTTGCAAGTAATTCCATTGCTTTCTTCTTAGCTTCTTCTTTAGAAACCTTCTTTACTTTCATTGGAGCAAGTGTAATATTATCTAAAATTGTTTTATGCGGGAATAAGTTAAAATGTTGAAAAACCATGCCAACATTTTTACGTATTTCATTTACATCTGTTTTCTTATTCGTTAAATCTTTACCCGTTACAATCACTTGTCCACCAGTTACAGATTCGAGCAGATTTAAACAACGAATGAAAGTAGATTTTCCCGAACCAGAAGGTCCGATAACAACAACGACCTCCTGTGGCTTTATTTCCACAGAAATATCTTTTAGCACTTCATTCGTGCCGAAAGATTTTTTTAAGTTTTTTACTGAAATCATTCGGTTTTCAATCTCCTTTCAATATAATCCATCAATGCTGTCAGTGATAATGTTAACACGAGATAGATGAGAGCAACCATGATGTACGGTTCCCATACACGTAAATACTGACCACCAGCTGCTCGTCCCCAATACATCAATTCAGGTGCGGCAATAATCGCTGCAAGTGATGTTTCTTTAATTAATACGATGAACTCATTGCCGAGCGGCGGGATCATCCGTTTACTCGCTTGCGGTAAAATGACATACCTCATTGCTTGAACATGATTCATTCCTAATGAGCGGGCTGCTTCCATTTGGCCTTTATCAATCGATTGAATACCGGCACGAAAAATTTCCGCAATATAAGCAGCGGAATTTAATGATAAAGCAATAATAGCTGAAACAATTGGATTTGCCGGCTTCATAAATAATGGGACAACCCCAAAATGAATAAGAAGTATTTGCACGAGAAACGGTGTTCCTCTAAAGAAATTAATATACCAAACAAATGGCAAGCGAACGAGCCTGCGAGCAGACATTTTACCTAACCCGAGCAATAAGCCTAATAAGAGTCCGATCGAAACACCTGCCAACGATAATCCTAATGTTAATAATGTCCCTTTTAGGAAGAGCGGCAAATAATCAATAATAATATCAAAGCGTATATCCACGGTACACCAACCTTCCTTCCTTAACTAAAAAAGGGCTCCCCACCTATAAATATATAGTATTTGAAAAAAATTTCCTACTATATACTCTATCTGTTGGAGGAGCCATCTATATTATTTGCTTGCCGCGTCTTTTAAAGCGTCAATATTCGGTTCTTCACCAAACCATTTTTTATAAACTTCCGCATACTTGCCGTTCTCAAAGATTGCTGTTAACGCTTGGTCAAACTCATCGCGATACTCGCTGCCCTTCGGAAAAGCAATTCCATAATACTCTAATTCAAATTGATCCTCGTCAATCACTGTTTTAATCCCGCTATTTGGATTATTTTTCTCATATTCAAGCGCAACAGCCACATCTGTTACGACTGCATCGACGTTACCGCTTTGCAAAGCTTGGAACATAAGCGCCGCTGTTTCATATTTAGATATATCAGGTGAGTTTTCACCAACTACGGCTTCAGCAGAGTACATACCCGTCGTTCCATTTTGTACGCCTATTTTTAGACCTTTGATATCTTCTGCTTTTTGAATATCAACATTATCTTTAAAAGCAATCATACTAATTGATTCAAAATACGGTGCTGTAAAGTCATAAGAAGCCTTTCTTTCATCATCGATCGTAATGCCGGCCATTCCAATATCAAGCTGTTTGCTTTGAAGACCAGCAAACATCGCATCCCAGCCCGTATTCTCAATCTTCACTTCATAGCCAGCTTCTTCTGCAACCACATTAAGCAAGTCCACATCAAAGCCTGTAATAACACCTTTATCCATATATTCAAATGGTGCAAATGTTGCCTCTGTACCAACATGTAATACTTTTTTACTTTCATTTTCTCCAGACTGATTGTCTGAGTCTTCTTTCGTCGTTCCACATGCTGCTAATAATAATGCGCTTGTTGCAATTAGCGCGAACATTGATTTTTTAAATGAACGTTTCATGTTAATTATCCCCTTTGTTGTATTCTAATGTATAATAACTTATTTCGATATAATAAACAACCCCTTTTTGTATATTTATTTAATTAAATCTATTATTTTTGCATATTTATTCAAAAATTATATGGTTCAATCATTCTATTAAACATACAAAACAGCTACCCAAGACAAAGTCCTGAGTAGCTGTTTTCTAATCATGGCTTCTCATACGTTACATATGTTCCTGCGATAAGATCATGTATCGATCTTTTATCCTCGCGGACGCCAACCATAATTGCACTGACAATGGCGGCTATCCCTATCGTCACGCCATAAATAATCCCACCGACGACAATACGGAGCAACATGGCGCCAATGCCAAGCTTGCTGCCGTCGACTTTCACGATCCGAATCCCACAAATCCTTTTTCCCACTGTATATCCATACCAAAGAATCGGTATAAGTATGGAATATAGAAAGCTTAACGTATTTGTAAAAAAATCACCATCCGAATCACCAGTAATTAGAAAGCTTAAAATGCCTAATGGAATACCAATAATTATTCCGTCTAAAATCACCGCACCTAATCTAACCCAAAATCCTGCTGGTTTTTCTACCATTTTACCACTCCTTTTCAACAATTATTTAACTTGCTCAGAGTTTTAATAATTGCCTCATTGTTTGCATAATGAATCGCATACTAGTCGCATTCGCCAATTAAAGTTCGTCGAATTCCATCATCCACATTCTGGAAATATACATCATCTTTAACACGTTTCTTCTATGTATATGAATTAACTCGTAGGCAATGACAAATGATATTTCAACTACTCCATTTTCTTCGTATCATTCATAAATATCAGGCAGATGCGAAAACCCTATTTTCGCTGACATTTTATATTACTGTTGGAAATTGATTTCCGCTTAACTTCACTTCATTACATGCCTCCACCAATGAACAATAAAACAAGGTCAACTTTGATGCTGCGTCCAATATTAGAAAAAAATAAGATTAAATAAATGACTAAAAGCCAATGTGATTCCGTTATATCCATTCTCAATTCAATGGACTATTCCCCCTAACGGAACATGGAAAACTTTTCCATAGGCGAAAAGACATATTTGTCATGAAAAAATGTAGTTTTTATTTTCGTATGTAGGGAATAATTCATTATATAGATTTGTAAAGGAGGCATATGATGGTAAATCATAATCGCAAAAGTAAAAATAACTCTGTTGAACAAGATATGAAGGTTGAGATGGGAATGGACATCGAACCACAAAGGGCTACCAATGAAAAAGATCCGAAAAAAACAATGAAAAAAGGGCTTTAAGAAATGGCTGGTGCGCACAATTAACTCCTTGTGTGCCCAGTGTTTCTTCTATAAATGTTGCAAATTAAGAATTGGCTCTAAATGATGGAAGTTCGCGCTTTGAATCAATTCAATTCCGTTTATTCCGTCTCTTCAGGTGAACTAAGAAGATCTTGCTCTTTATATTCGATAAATCGGTCAAGAAATTCAAAAATTGATCGCAATGCTTTATTCAATCGAATTCAGCTCTTATCTTTTATACTTTTGTTAGGGTCAAAGTTCTAACATCATCGTCTAAAATTTCTCGCTTCGTACAAGAAAAAAAGACATCAGCCGCAATCTTGACTGCGGCCGATGTCTTCTTCTATTTTTTCGGCAAATATAGTTTAACATCGTCAAACATAGCCGTGCCCTCATAATAATTTATATGCGGATCCCCAAAAAAGAAGTAGTCAGGGTATGCCGACCCTTCTGGCCAAGTTTCATATGTTTTACCGTTAAAGGTTTTACTCTCGTTGTAAAATGGGGCTTTATATTCTTCCGGAGTTTGGTTGTAATGCCATGTTAATGGATCTTCCCGGAATTTTCGTGATGCTTTATACGTTGTTTTTCCTCCATAATAAAATTTACCTGTGACAGACATCGTATAGCTTTCCCCGTCCCTTTCGATAGCAAAAACATAGGTTTCGTTATCAAGATATTTATCTGCGAATACGGGGCCATCTTTCCATCCACCAGGTGTCCAAGAGGAAAATTCGTTTCCTGTCCAATTGCTTCCAAAATCATCTCCTTGTAACCAAATCATACTAATATAATGTGAACCGTCTACTTCAGCTCTTCCTGTTTTTGGATTCCAAACTTCTGACCAAGAATATCCTCCGTAATCATTATTATCCGTATCCATCACAACTTTGCGATGATGATGGATGAAAACATTATTATGCGGGGCCGGATTAGGATAATCAGTTATTGATAAAAAATAAACACCATTTTCATTTATCGCTGGGCCGGGTGTGCCGCTTGTATCTGAGAAGCTCCACGGATCCGCCATCTCCTCTCCATCGTAGCCATTATATTTGCCACCATGCTCCCAACTTCCATTTTTCTTCCCGCCAAAGTTAATGTCAGATATCGTCACCTCAACTCTATATTTCTCGGGGAGTTCATTTGTTGAGCGAATAATAGCTCCGTCATAATGACGGGTTGAAATGAGTTTTGCCTTTCCGCTTTCGTTTACGAATGTACCGCCAGTCTCAGGAATTCCGTCTTTGTCGGAATCCCTACCGTACAACTCGACAGTTAACCAGCCATCTTTGCCATACGTATATGACTTACGAAAGGATCTAAATTTGTTAAGATTATCGAGGAATTCCTCTCCTCCCGTTTCCACAAAAAATTCACCATCTTCATCAAACGGTCCAACATGATATGGGCTATCTTCCCCGTACAAATCCTCTATCCATTCTGCTGGCTCATTAAAGGGCTTATCAAATTTCTCATGGTATACAAGATCCCATTTAATACTTTTTTTAGGGTTTGTTTCTTTCTTAGACTTCTTTTCCTTTTTTTCTTTCTTTTCAGATTCATTCTTTTTGATTTTATGATCATTCATCTTCCCATCACCATTGCGTGCAAGAACTTTATTGTCAGGAAAACCTTGATTTACAAATTGAAAACTTGAACCCATCAGTATTATTAATGCGAATATTAACAACGCTTTATATATCCACTTTTTATTCAAAACAAGCACTTCCTTTTATGATTTATACTAAAACATAGCGTCATTCTTGTTTTGCCAATTTAGCGATAATCATAATGAGGCAAAGCTTTGAACCTATAAAAAATAAACAACATTTATCCGGCTTTAGTCGTTGACGAGTTAATCGTTCCTTTTCGAGAATGTATGAATCCATATATTAACAACGCAATTAAAGGAACAAAGAAAAGTATTTTAAGTCCTGCTTTTACAATTAGACTAACAATGGTTAATATTATAATTCCATCTGGTACGAGGAACGCAATACCGGTTACGCCATATGTCTCTAATCCAAATAAAGGATAAAATAAGGCCACCGGGATTGTTAACACCAAACCATAAATAAATCCTGATAGCATTGCACCACGTCGTCCCCCAAGCGCATTTCCGAATATTCCAGCAACTCCACCTGTAAAAAATCCTCCAATAATCGAGGGCAAGGGAATAACTGTGTTAAACGTACTAGATACAAACATACCTACTACCATCCCTACAATTGAAAAAAGAAAACCTATCATTAATGCTGTCGGTGCATAGGGAAAAACAATGGGGCAATCTAAAGCAGGTCTAGCGCCCGGTACGATCTTCAAAGCAATGCCACGAAAAGCCGGAACAATTTCCCCTAGGAACATTCTTACCCCTTGAAGCAAAATCAACACACCAGTTGCGAATCCTAATCCTTGTATTATTGTAAAAGTAAACCATCCTTGATCACCACTCAATGTCTGGACAAAGGATGGTCCTGCAGCAACCGCTGCCGCGAAATAAATGACTAGCATGACAAGCGATATCGATATAGCTGTATCCCTAAAGAAATCTAAACCTTTCGGAAGTTTCACATCTTCACTCGATTTTTTCGGGTTGCCTATTGTTTTTCCTATCCATGCGCCAAGCACTACACCAGTAGTTGTTAAATGTCCATATGCCAAGTCATCAGTTCCTGTAAGCCTCTTCATAATTGGTTGTGCTAGTGCAGGAAGCAGAGTTAATGTCATTCCTTGAATAATAGATCCGTACATAATTGTTTCCCACTCAGTCAAACCTAAATCATAAAATGCCCAGCACAATGCTCCTGCCATAATCCACATCATATGACCAGTTAAGAATATATACTTAAATGGGGTAAAACGTGCAAGAATTACGTTTATTAAAAATCCAGTTGCTAACACGATCGATGTTGTCCGAGCAATTACCGCTACATTTTCAGAGAGTGCCCCAATTACCGCTTCATCAAATGGCACAACCCCCGTTAATCCGAATCCGTTTGTAAACATTTCACTAAACGGGGTCAAGTAAGTGACGATCACACCAGCCCCAGCGGTCAAAATAAGCAGTCCAAGTATTGTTTTTATTGTACCTTTTACCGTATCCGCAAACGACTTTTTTTGGACTAATAATCCAGCTAAGGCTACAAGGCCCAATGTAATAGCAGGTGTAGTTAATAATTCAATAACAACATTTAACATCGTATCCACCCCTAGTTATTATTGTTTAAAAACGTAATTAACTTCTCTTTTATCTCCTGTTTACTCGTCATATTTTTAAGATAGATGATTTTATCTTCCGAAACAGATATTTGATTTTCCATATCATTAGAAGTTACAATTAAATCAAATTCCCTACCCATTACAGATCCAATATCTGATGCTTCAACATCCGCCTTAAATCCTACCTCCTTTAAAATGTCATCAATCGTCATTTTCACCATAAGACTAGTACCAAATCCCATGCCGCAAACTGTTAAAATTTTCATTTAGTTTCTCCTCCTCTGATTTATAAACACGTTATTCGCTTTTTATATGCTTTTATATGCTCACGGTTAACAGCATCACCTTCATCAAGATTGGAGCTTACCCATATTGGTGGGGCTATACCTTCATGTACTAATTTGTCCACAACTTCAACAACGAGTGCTTGAATGAGAGTAAAGCCAACAACAGAAGATACTGGTCCAAATTTTGGTCCGAGTGCGGGAAGTTCCATTACCGCATCTCCTTTTGGTGCTTTTCCATCAAGTATAACGTCCGCAACATCTTGTAACTTCTTACCACTTGGATGACGGGACTCCACTCCTTCTGAAAAAAAGCTAGACGTAAGAGCGATTACAAACATCCCCCTTTTTTTTGCTTCAAATGCCATTTCAATAGGGACAGCATTTCGTCCTGATGTGGAAGCAATGAGGACAACCTCTCCTGGGCGCGTCTCTTCATTATCCCAAATTAAAGAAGCGTATCCTTCTAGCCGTTCAAACCAAGTACTTTTTGGAGCTGAAGGGCGCAACGATAGACTAGGTTCTAGTATTGGATTGACAGGTACTAAACCGCCGGCTCGATAGAAGATTTCTTCCGCGTACATTTGTGAATGCCCACACCCAAAAACATGAAATACACCATCATCCTTGATTGCATTAGAAATCAGCTTTGCTCCTTCAGTTATCGCCTCACTTTGACTCTTGCACTGTTCAATTAATTGCTGTACTTTTTCAATATATCGAATAGCTAACATACAATAACCTCCTTAAGATGCTTTTATACTTTCCTTCAATACGGATAATACCTCTTGTACTGTTACGGCCATTTTTAATTGTTTAATAGCTGGCTCATCGTTTAGTAATGTCATCATTTGTGAGAGTGCCCGTAAATGTTGATTGTTATCAATAGCCCCAAAAGCGAACACTAGATTAACTGGATCTTTCTCTGGATTGCCAAATGAAACACCTTTAGGACACACAAGTAAACTCATGCAAACCTCCTTTACTCCATCCTCTGGTCTAGCGTGTACAAGGGCAATGCCTGGAGCAACTACACTATAAGGCCCATGCTCCTTGATCGCTTGCACCATCGCATCTATATAACTTTTCTTTACATAATCTTTTTCCAACAGCATAGATCCAGCCTCTTTTACTGCATTTTCCCATTCAATACGTTGATCTATAATTTTAATCGTTTGTTCAGTTAATAAATCATCCAACATAGGTCTCGTATCCTCCTCCAAACTCTTTTTATCTTCAAGCGACGTTGTAAATATATGTTGATACAAAATGTCACGAAGCCCCCGACGAAAATCGGATGTATTTACCAACCCATTACTTCTAGCCTCCGAAACGATCTGGTCAATCACCTCTTCCCAATACATTGAAGATGGTTCACCTTTTTTTAATGCAAGTCGTATTATCTCAAAATCCGATGTATTAAGAATGGGACGAATACATATTACCGGAATTGTCGGATGTTTTATATCAATAGTGGAGATGATTATATCCACATCTTCAGTAGTTAAATCTTGAACTTCATAAGCATGCTCATGGCCAATAATTGCGATCTCTGGAAATTCCCTTGTTAATTGAATCTGTATAAGATTTGAAGTTCCTACGCCATTTCCACAAACAAGAACAGCGCGTTTGCGATAAATCTTCTTTGATTGCTTCATACGTTCAATCACCGCACCGACATGCAACACAATGTAACCGATCTCATCATCAGGAACTAAAGATGGCAAATGAGCCTCGACAGACAATACGGCAAGCTTTGTTGCGGCATAAATATCCGGGTATCTATCCTTAACTTCTTTTAATAACTCATTTCGAATTGGAATTCCAAATTTTAACCGTTCAAACATCGGTACAAGATGAGCATATAATCCAGAAATAAACTGATGATCCTTCCTTAACTCTAATTGAGTAAAACCCTCCAACATTCTAACCAAATGCTCCACTACATTAACTAGATCTGTATGGGAGCCATCACCGAATAATCTAACTGGGTGAACAAAGCGTGAACCCGCTAGGTGCATCGCAATATATGAAACTTCTTCATCTGGAAAATGAATATTTGCCATGGTCTGTTGAAACGTCTGTAAAAATAATTTTGTTGTATTATACGAAGGTAATTGTTTAATATAATGACATTGATCTTGTTCAATTGTGATGAGCTTTCCCCTCTTCACCCTATGGATGACTATTGCTATGTGAATAAGCAATGAGACGGCTGCATCATCAGTAAGTTGATATTTCTCAACCTGTAATGTGTTTTTTAAAAGCTCTACAAGATCATGGAAATCATCTTCTGGAAGTAAGGTTTGTAATACGACAGATTGATCATAAAGGGTTTTTTTAGACAAATTTTTTTCGTATTGAAGTTGCACAAATAAGTTTTGAAGACTTAAGCGATTAACAACTAATAAGTGTTCCTTAATTAAATCGAACTTTGCCATGCGCCAATTGAGTTCAGGACCAGTAAGCTGGATTCCATAGTTTGGCTTTCTAATTAGAATAAGGCCGCGTTGCTCTAACCACGCTTGTAAATGATTGAGATCTCGCAATATCGTCGATTCACTAACTTGAAAATCAAGCTCCAATTCTTTGACAATGATTGGTTCATCACGCTTAAATAACTCCAACAAAATAAAATATCTGCGTTCTTCTGGACCATATACTTTTAGAACAGGATTTCGTGCATAAATAAATTGATGGATGGCATCCTTTTCCTCTTCGTTGACTTGCAACATAATCTCCGTTCCCATTGACTTTAAGAGGTTAGCATCCCATTTCATCCTTTTTATCCAGTCATGTAACTCAACGATATCCTGCTGTACACTACGGATATTTACGTCAAAAAGGGTGGCTAATTGATAGGTTGATACACTTGTTTTCTGCTGGAGAAGAAATTGCAATAATCGAACGACACGCCCCCTAATTATTATCATCACATCCTTTATAACCCCTTGTTAATATAAGTCTAATGTGCGGTAACACCATTAACAACCATTAATTACCGTTATTCCCTTCATCCACTGCTTACTTGCGATGAAGGGAATTAATTGGCCTATAAATGCTTGTCCCAGCAAACTACCAATAAAAATAAGGCCCCAGTAATGGATGCCCTATACTCAAACTAAAATCCATAAACATTTAAGCAGCGTCTCTATTACTAAATTTAAAAAATAGCCATACAGACACTAGAAAGATAAAATATCCGTAAATTGAATAAGTATGCTTCCATTTATCACTATGGTAAAAAAATCCCCATTGTTCCGAGAGTTTTTCGATTGTCGGCAATGTTAAACTGATAAAAAGACTGGTGATTAACACCTTTGCGGGCTTCATTCTTTTAACAAGAATAAGAAAGATCAATAATAAAAATGGAATCACGAATAATGTAAAGCCAATATGAATCGGAAAAATCGAAGAAAACGGTCGGTTCGGAAATTCATACACCCCTCTTCCTACAAAATAAAGGTCTAAATAAGTACCTAATAAACTGCCTAGTAAAATAGCTGGTGCGTAATTATGAGAAGATCGCTTTTTTGGCAATACCGACGAGTTCGAGGTTTTCGAGTGTTTCACAATAATCACCTACAATCTCTCCATTAATTGATTCATTATCTTCTATTAAATAGTGAACGATCGGCCAATCTGTATACCAGTCCCCTACTTCTGCTGCTGGGTGGGCAACATTTGCCCATGCATATTCAAGGCGTGGGCTATATATTTTCGGTGCGCCCTTTTTTAATTGGCAATCCTTCAATCTCCGTTTTAAACTTACCCCTGGCACCCCTTCATTGACATCATTGAATAGATTCTTCCAATAATCTTTACGGGATCCGGTGTGGGGATGGGTAATTGCCCAGCGCAAAATTCTCTCCTTTTGCTCGGGATCCTGAAAAAGCAAGCGGTACAATCTTTTTCCAAGCATAATTCGTTCATGAAGAGAACCGAAACGATGAAGTGTAAGTCCGATACATGTAATCTCCTCGTCTAATTGGAATGGAAATAGAATATGGTTAAGCGAAAGCAAGTCCTGAAGCATAAATTCTAGCGTATGAAACACTTGTTCTTTAAATACATGATGCTGAACGACTCTTTCCTCTAAATAGCTTTGTTCGTTAATGACAAGTGCAATCGCAAGCATATAGTGATCGCGCTTTACCAAAAAATGATTCCATATTACTTCCATAAACAGCGATACATTTAAATGAGGCAATAAGTAAAATAAGTTTTCATGACGGCGCATACTTTCCGCATACAATAGAAATTGTGGGTACACATCTTGAAAAATAAGCCAGTTTCCTCGCTCTAAAAATGAAAAGAAGGATTGCTTCGTCTGCTCATTCATTAACCTCGAAAGTAAATCCCCCTTTAAGTCCGTCATATTCCACCCGCCATTTCTTGATACCATATGACCGAGAAATGCCCAATGGATTTCTGGAAAGCATCTGTAAAAATCAAGATAAGCTTTTGTTCTTGTAACGTTATTTATGTTTAACATCCTTGTATTTACACGGATTTGTTCAAGTAAATGACGATCCTTCCTCGCAATATGTCCTGTTTGAATCGGCGTCACGCTTCTCTTTTGCAATTGAGATTTAATTTCAAGCAAATCAGATGTTAGCTTACTTCCTTGCTTCTTTTTAAAAAAGATGATCATTCACCTCTATTTCGTATTCTTTATTTCGCCTAAGAATATGAATATAGGAATAACCTGATTGAAAGTTGGTGTAATGATGTACGAGCAGATTCAGAATGAAATGAGTCGGATCATTCGAAAATTACAAGATTCACAAGCATATGACGGTTCATGGAACGATCCTTTTGAAACAGGTATTTCAACAGATGCCTATATGATCATCTTATTAAGAACATTAAAAATAAATGATGAAGAGTTAATTCGGAAATTATCAGAGCGGATCATCAGTAGGCAAGAGAAAAATGGAGCGTGGAAGCTTTTTTATGATGAAGGAAACGGAAATGTGTCAGTAACCGTTGAGGCATATTACGCTCTCCTTTATTCCGGCTTTTATAAAAAAGAAGATATACGCGTAAAGAAAGCAAAGTCGTTTATTTTAGCAAATGGCGGGATTGAAAACACGCATATGTTCACCGCTATTATGCTTGCATTAACAGGACAGCTTCCTTGGCCAGCCCATTTCCCGCTTCCCGCAGAAACCGTGTTGCTTCCTCTTTCCTTCCCGATCAATTTTTACGACTTTTCTGTTTTTGGGCGGGCAAACCTAGCACCATTAATGATTGTCGCGGCAAAAAAATATCGTAAGCGCAGAAAAAGCAGTCCAGATTTATCCGATTTATTCGTTTCAAAAGCAAATCGGGTTTATCCATGGCAACAGCAGCGAGAATTCGGAGAAATTTTTTCAATGATTGAACAAGGATTGAAGCAATTAATTGGCGTCCCCGCTGCGATTCATCAATTAGCAATTGAGCGCGCGAAAAATTATATGCTTGACCATATTGAGCCTGATGGTACCCTTTATAGCTATTTTAGTTCGACGTTTCTCATGATTTTTGCATTGCTTTCTCTCGGTTACCGAAAAAATGATCCAGTGATCAAAAAGGCGATCACTGGATTAAAAGCAATGAAATGTACGATTGATGGTCTTCCGCATATGCAATATACGACAGCAGCAATTTGGAATACTTCTTTAATTAGTTATGCATTGCAAAAAGCGGGTGTCCCTCCGAATGAACCGATGATTACAAAAGCAAATCAATTTTTACTAGCGCATCAGCATTATAAATATGGAGATTGGGCGATTCATAATAATGGAGTTTTGCCTGGAGGCTGGGGCTTTTCACGAAGCAATACGATCAATCCCGATGTTGATGATACAACCGCTTCTCTGCGAGCGATTGCTCCACTTATACAAATCGAACCCCAATTTCATCAGGCTTGGGATCGCGGGATACAATGGATTTTTTCGATGCAAAATAAAGATGGTGGCTGGCCAGCTTTTGAAAAAAATATTGATAAAGCAATTCTAAACATGTTGCCGATTGAGGGAGGTAAATTCCTCTTAAACGATGCGAGCAGTGCGGATTTAACAGGAAGAACACTTGAATTTTTCGGAAACTACACCCATTTACCGAAAAATAACGATACGATCAAACGTGCTGTAAATTGGCTTTTGCACCATCAAGAGAAGGATGGGTCATGGTATGGACGCTGGGGAATTTGTTATATTTATGGAACGTGGGCAGCTTTAACTGGTTTAAAAGCAGTTGGGACGGATTCACAGCATCAGGCGATTACAAAAGCAGTAAAATGGCTCCATAGCATTCAAAACAATGACGGTGGCTGGGGCGAATCATGTAGAAGTGATACGAATAACGCATATACCCCATTAGGAGCGAGCCACTTAACCCAAACAGCCTGGGCAGTTGACGCACTGATTGCCATTTCAGATAAACCAACATCTGAAATCAATGCGGGCATATCATATCTTTTAACCAATTTTGACCGAAGTGATTGGACGAAATCATACCCGGTTGGCCAAGGGATGGGCGGCGGCTTTTACATTCATTACCATAGCTATCAAATGATTTTTCCGCTTCTTGCCTTAGCCCATTATAATGAAAAATATCGTATAAAAGCATTAATTTAGATTATACCCTCCCTCTTTGTTATACTTAATTTGGTAAATAGCTGATCGTTCGAACATTAGGAAGGAGCAAATGTATCATATGCAAAATTTACAAGGGAAAACTGCTTTAGTTACTGGAGCTGGAAGAGGGATTGGACGTGCAACTGCAATCGCTTTTGCAAAAGAAGGAATCAATGTTGGACTTATTGGAAAAACCTTCGAAAATCTTGAACAAGTAGCAAAAGAACTCGAAGAATACAATGTGAAAGTGACAGTCGCTGTCGCTGATGTAAAGGATAGCGAATCGGTTTCCGCTGCCGTAGATCATGTAATTTCAGAACTAGGTCCAATTGATATCCTTATTAATAATGCGGGCATTGGGAAATTCGGTAAATTCCTAGAGCTATCTCCCGAAGAATTTAAAAATATTATCGATGTCAACCTAATGGGCGTCTATTATGTTACAAGAGCTGTTCTACCTGGGATGATCGAAAGAAATTCAGGTGACATTATCAATATCTCGTCTACTGCCGGACAAAAAGGCGGAGCGATCACGAGTGCATATAGCGCATCGAAGTTTGCGGTTCTTGGACTGACTGAATCACTTATGTATGAAGTAAGAAAGCATAATATCCGCGTCAGTGCATTGACACCGAGCACAGTTGCAACAGATCTAGCTTATGCTGAAAATCTTACAGACGGCAATCCCGAAAAGGTGATGCAGCCTGAGGATCTTGCCGAAGTAATGATTGCACAATTAAAACTAAACCGTCGTGTCTTTATTAAATCGGCAGGGCTATGGTCGACGAATCCTTAAAATCCTTGGCACCGGAGTTACTTCGGTGCCTTTAATATTCCTTAAATTAAAGCAATGGGCTACGCTTGCGCAATTCCTCTACAAATTGTTCCTTATGTTCAGGTGAAATAATTACACTACCTAATAACCCCGTTTTATATTGAATTTCCAACGCATCCTTCGATGATAAAATGCGGTAGCCGACAAAAATTCCATTCGTTTCAATTACACGTGTTATTTGCTTATACGGAATTTTACTGCGAAAAGGACCGCCACGAACAAATAAATAATCATTATGAAACGTATATTCAATATCAAACCATGCCCACAAAATAAAGCCGACAGATAATATAAAAAGCCCGATCATGATCCAAACGGCTATCCAATCCGTTTGTGCGGCATAACCTACTTCATAAACGACCGGCCATAATGTGGCGACAGCAATAACCAACAAAGATATCATAATAGAAACCGTGAAAAAACGATCTCTTTTTGTATTAAACGTCATACATATCACCCCTAACCTTCTCTACGACTAGACGAATAGAAAGGTTTCACTTAAACATATTTTATTAACATTCTATAATATGATAGAAAGAAGGAGTATCCATGAATGAAAATTTAATGCGGCAAATTTAAATGAAGTAAAATGATGAAGAGTGAATTTTGGAATTTAAAACGTTAAGGCTGGACAAATAAAAAGCGAAACTTAGTAAAGAAATTCTCCATCTCCAAATTATAATAACAGTTTCCTTTATTTTCTGGGAGGGTATGACGAAAATGTTTCATCCGCTCATGCTAATCTTGATTCGAATGCATCAGTAATTTATATTCTTCTTGCAAGCGCTCGAGAGGTTCCTTCAACATCTCTAAAACAAGTAAGTATGTTGGTCTAGAGCCGATTGTACGTAATAATTTCTCCGATAAATAAAGATTCTCACCAAATAATTTAAACTCCATACTATCCGTTATCCAATTCTGATTTGGGGCATCCGCAGTAAATCGACGATCTAAATGATTTGGCCCAATTGTAACCACAGTACCTTTATAAGATTTATATTTTTTCATGCGTGCTAAACATTTTAAACCAAGTTCTTTCATGATACGTTGAACCTTTTTTGTGTTTCACTTTTTGCCCACGATACGTTAATTCATCACGGATACGACGGTAGCCATAACGACCTTTATGTTCGTCATAATTTGCCTTGATTATATCCTTTAAATTGGCATTTGGATGTAGACGATTTATTTGTTTTACTAAGTGATAATACTTGCTTCCTGGAATCCTGCGAACTTCACTAATTCCTTTATCCGAAATTCATGCCTTAGTTCATAGATTGCTTGCGCTTTATCTTGTTTGGTAATTTTTCCTTGTTTTAAACTAAGGCATTCAACTGTTTTATATATATGCATTTTTCATGTACAGACGTTCTAATTCAACTTATAATGCTTCGACTGAGCCTTCTGGATGGATTTGTATCTTTTGTTTTCCTTTTTTGCTTTTAAAGCATCTATCCCTACTGTGTTAAACAATTTAATGGGACTGGGACATATGCTCTTGTTCAAAAAGAGCGTCTTGAAGGGTTAGTTGTGTAATCGTACCTAGGCCCGTCATGCGTAATCCAGTGTTTCAAAGGAGAGAAAACTTTATACAAAAAATTATCTATACTCCCTGCGAATTTCATCTCCTAATTTTCCCCTCATAATAGTTGCGATCTCTAATTCACTAGTGGCTTCACAAATACTATTTAAAGTGGTGTCGTCTTGAATAATATCTACTAACCTTTGTAACATGGTTAATTGCTGTTCAGGTTCCTTAATTGCAAGCATAAAGACTATATTTATTGCTATATCTTCATCAGAAACCATCTGTTGAAAAACAACTGGCTTGCTCAACACACCTACAATTATACTAGCCTGATTGACATACTCTGTATCTGTATGAGGAATAGCAACACCTATACTTTGTGTTTTTATTCCCGTCGGAAAATCCCGTTCCCTTTTTATAATCGCATTTATGAAGTCCCCGTTTACATATCCACGGTCAATTAATATGCCGCCAATCTTCATCAAAACATCTTCCCTATCTGTCGCACGTAAATCTAAGATTACTAAGTCTTCATCGAAGATAATTCCTCTGGGCGAATTACAACTCTGCATTCTGTACACCCCCGTGAATGTTCCATATGTGACTTACCCCTGCCTGTTCTCATCAATGCCATAAGATAAGTAAAAAACTTTCCCTCTTGCAAATGATAATGATAGTCGGGTAACATCAGGAATTTGACCTTTATTCCCTCCTTATCGGTTTCGTAAATTTTTCGTATTCCGGCTACTAAGAGAAAGCAAATACTGCCCTCTACTATTATCACTCCCCAAAAGGAGCCCTAACTATTAAACATTCTTTGCACACTATCGGTCCCCGTTAATTTTACTACCTCACTAACAAATTGATCATCTAACACTCTTTTATACAATATTGGCAAATCTTCAATAATCTGTTCTACATTTTCTTCCTTGATAGCTAACATCATCACTAGATACACTAGATTAGCATCCCAAAGCACACCTTCTGGGAGTAATAAAATAGATAGAGCGCTCTCTCTCACGTTATCCGACATGGCGTGAGGAAAACTCACCCCGGAAGCTAAATAAGTACTCCCAAGCGCTTCTCGATCATAGATATTAGTTTTGAAATCTTCGTACACATAATTCGCTACGTAAAGACTGTCCACTAAATACTCTATACACTCTTCCTTAGTTTTGAGACCTGCCTGAATATGGATATGCTCTGGATTAATTAATCCAGATATAAATCCCATACGATTGCGTTTGCTGTGATTAAAGCGGACGATTTCACTTTTTGAATACTTTAAATAGTGATAATAGACCTCCTTTAGTTCTTCGTCGGTTACAACAGGACTCACTTTAATATATGGCTTCCCTAAGTTCTCCAGAGAAATGGCAGATATGATAAAATCGGCGGATTCCACATTTTCTTGGCTAATTTTGTTCAGAGGAATCACATTCAATTCCACTGAAGCAGGCAGGTTCTTCCTAATCCTGCTTACTAATAGCTCAGATGTTAATAAACCTGTTTCACACACTATAACCACATACCCCCTAGAAGATGCCCTCTCTATGGCTACCTGTAAATGTATAGTGATAAAAGATATTTCGTCTTCCGAAAAAGTAATATCAAATGTCTTTGCAAAATCATTCAAATAAAACCATGTTAGGTTAAATAAGACCGGGTAGTTGCTCTTAACTTCATTTAATATAGGGTTTTCAATAATAATATTAGATTTGATTCTATAGATCATGGGGATCATATGACAAATCAAAGCGTCATATAGATTTTGATCTATGGATAGATCCAAGCCAACAGATTTGCCGATTCTACTGGTAAAGTCTGTGACATGATCGCAAAGCATATTTTCGAGGTACTTATTGTTAATGCTCAATTCTATCTTGTGCATAAAGAATTGATAACTAATATAATCGATTTCATTTTTAGTAAACTGAATCCCTAACTTTTCTCCGAACCGCTCGCCGATTTCAACCGCCAAGTAATAGTTGCTTAATAGTTCGATGCTTTCCCGTCCTGACATTTCATAATCCACAACGAATTCTTTACCACTTTGCTTTCTAGTGGCAATAGTGGCTAAAAAAATAAATAGTGAATTTAAATAATAATCCTCCAACGTTCTTTTGAAAATAGCCTGAAAAGAGTCTATTGTGTCCTTAACAACCGCAATCACTGTTCTCGGATAATAATTCGATAAAGTGCTGGCGAGCTTTTCATTTGAAAAATTGGGGTAACAGTCATACATATAGCTATTAAAGAAATCTCTCAATAGTTTTTGCTTTCCGTATTCTGTCCCTTTAATTCCTGTACCATTTGCACCGGAAGCTATTTGACAATGGTCGTTCTCAAAGTTTCTAAGGTTCGCCATATCTTTGGAAACAATCGATGTGCTTGTGCAAAGAATGAATGCCAATTTTTCATAGGTGACTATCTCTTCACATAAAACAACTATTCTCAGAATCTCTGCTTGTCTAGCATATCTTTCGTAGATAGAATTCACATCGATATTTTGATCAAAATCCATTATCAAACGGCTTAAGTCGGTTTCTTTACCCATCAATACAACACCGTAATTAGGCCGTTTTTGTAGAACTACATGGTATTTTTGGAAGACTTCATTTAGTTCCTTTAGATCGTTAGCTATTGTTCTAGTTGAAACGCTCAAATTTTGAGCATAATAGGACATGGGCTTATACTCTTTAGTAAGGCAAAGCATTTTGGTTAATTGGTATTGGCGTCTTTTTATTTTCAACTCAAAAACCCCTTACTTACCTAATATTTGCACCTTACAACTCCTTTTCCTTTTTCTGTTCTGGTCCCAGTCAATAAAATAGATATAGCCAACTAGACCAATCTGCAACTCTGATCTTTCTATAATAAAAGTCTCGCTTGTACCCAGTAAAGTACTGCGCAGATGAGCATCGGTATTTAACATTGTATAAGCTTCAGGACTTATTTTCCCCTTAAATTCCTCCAGCCCCACTCGAACATGCTCAGGACCTGGGTGATGATATTGCCCCTCTACTTCACATTTTGGTATTAGTTTATCCATCAATTCATTTAGGTCTTGCTGTAGGTACTCGTAACCACGAAAAGTTTTGTCATATGAGAGTTCCTCAAAGATAACGGAACAAGTTGTATGGGGCGATACTACTGTACATATTCCTTCTTCGACTCCAGATTCTGCTACGATTTTGCGAACCTCTTCGGTTATATTGTGGTAGGTCACTTGATGTCCTTCAGATTCGAATTTTAGCGTTCTAGTTACCACGATCATTTAACTTTTCCTCCTCGTCGCAGCTAACATCGCTTCGATCATTTCCATTAACAATGCCCCCCGGTTTTCGGCTTGTACGAAGGCGGAAGTAGCGCCCGTCCCATCGGAGCCTGCTTTAATAATCCGATAGACGTCATCATAGCAATTTACTCCGGCACCCTGCTCCACTAAAATATTAGGATTGATACTTTTAATGATTCTATTAGTCTCTTTTACATAAGATAAATCGCTGGTTCGACCAGTACCGATCAATTCATTAGGTTCACACAAGATAACAGTGGGGTTCAGCAAGGCCAATGCTTGGGCTTCCAATACCGAATCACAACAGACGATGGAGCTCATCTTTAAGCGGTTACATTCTTTGACAATCTCAATAATCTCCGAAAAATAAAGCCTATTTTCAGCATGATTCAAGACAGCCACGTCAACCCCAATTTCCTTTAGGGTTCTAGCGGAAACTTTCCCCATGCCTACTCCTTCCGGGACATAATCCACGTGTTGGGCGGCAATCAAGAGATTTTTTGTTCGTTTTTTCAAATTGGGCAATTCCGTAAATGGCCCAGTAAGGATCAGAGTAACGCCATATTTCTCCACTAAAGGATCCGCAATGGCCGCCATTTCGTATAATTCTTTTTGATTGAAATAATTTTTAGGATTGATCACCAAGAATGGGCTTGTAATCATTTTATTTTCCCCCTTGGAATATGCCATAATTTCTCTAGTCATTTCCACACTAGCCCTAAAATCATAGCTAGGGCCATCAATTTATCACCGAAGAGAATCCCACATCATCGCCTGCTTTACAACCTCCATTATTTGCCCATGATCTAGGTGCAACATTACGAGGACATTGGTTTGCTTTGCATAGTATTAATAGATGTGTAATGTTTCTTTAAGTCCCATGTAATCGATATGAACTTCTGCCAGAGTAACAATTAGTGCTTGCAAAGCATCAGCCGCGGCAACATATTTTTTATCATAAGGGATTAATAGCGTCCATTGCTGGAACGGCATATTTGTTTGCTTTAGCTTTGTTTAATTCAAGTTTTATATTTCCGATCATAACCTATCGCTTCGTTACCCATATTGTTAAGTTAAGTGCAATGATATACCGTACCATAGCTAAGCGGATCATAACCGAAATCCCCTTCTATATACCATCGTGTTTTGCAGTCTTGCTCTTTAATTTTTCATCTAATTTTCGTAATCTCAAAAAACAGATGGATTCCCCTAATGAATACGAGTTAAATATAGGATAATCAGATTTATTGCCCTGAATA
Source organism: Bacillus sp. FJAT-50079 (assembly GCF_018343515.1). Lineage (GTDB taxonomy): Bacteria > Bacillota > Bacilli > Bacillales > Bacillaceae_C > Lederbergia. The sequence continues at coordinate 709,801 of NZ_JAGYPD010000002.1, forward strand.
TCCCAATCTCAGGAATACAATAGTACTGATTATTGCCTTACAACCTAGCAATCTTGTCAAAATTGTATAGCCATCATTGCGGAGCACTGCTCCCAAATCGATAATACACTAACGGGTGGCTTCAACCGCAGCACGAACCACCCCGACGTCAGCCTGAAAATAACTCGCCTTTTCCCCCGGACGGTTCGGACCACCAGTTATCGTACGCCTTGCTGACAGGTGGACTGCATCAACACCAATATCAAAAAGCCGAGGTATATCGGTAATGCGCACACCCCCTCCTGCCATTATCTCTACTCGACCATTTGCACGCTTCACCAATTCCTGAAGACGGCGAATACCTTCTCTCGTCACCGGGGCAGCCCCCGATGTAAGGATTCTTACAACTCCCATTTCGATAAGCTCCTCTAATGCGGAAAATTGGTCAGTAAGAACATCAAAAGCACGATGAAAAACAACAGGCGTTTCCCCCGCCGCCTCCTTCATCCTTGACATAGTAACGTGGTCAATACTCCCATCATTGTGGAGTGCCCCAACAACTACCCCGTCAACCCCTGCTGCAACGGCCCGGCGAATATCACAGATGGCAGTCTCTACCTCATCCTTATCATAGACGAAATCCCCTTCTCTAGGTCTTATCAAAACATCAACAAACCCTTTGAGTCCATTTTCAGAAGCTAACTTCACAGCCCCTTCAATAAGACCTATGGAAGGGGTAAGTCCAGCGACCCCGAGAGCGGTACACAACTCAACGCGATCAGCCCCCCCTTGGATAGCTGCTTTAACACTAAATAAATCTTGCGCAGTTATCTCAACAACACGAGTGTTACTCATTAGTGATCCCCTCCAATGAACTAAATGATCGGCAGCGGCCACAATTGATGTGTTGAATCGTCACACTCTCATCATTTTCTAGATAAGATGTGTTCTAAAACGATTGCTATACCATCTTCTGCTGCATCAGGGGCGACTAAATTCGCAACCTGTATTAGATCTGCATGGGAGTTCCCCATCGCTACTCCAGTCCCGGCCCATTGCAACATCTCAATATCGTTAGGCATATCACCAAATGCAATGACCTCTGAGGCACCGAACCCTAAGCCATCAGAGTAGTCCGCCAACGTTTCTGCCTTCGAAAGTCCTAATGGACCAAACTCGATGTAGGCGCGTCCCGCGACAGATCTTGTAACTGCCACTATCTCACCAACAGCCTCTCGTGCTTTTTCCAGGAATTCTTCGGCATCTAGAATAAAGGTCTCTGCTACGATTTTGTACACATCTGGCTTTAGCATTTCATCCAAAGAGTTCAGAGATAAAATTGTCTTATATCGGTCTTCAGGTACAAGTCCTTCGGCTTGACGCACCCCCGGCGGAAGATCTTGATAACCCGGCCCAGCCCTAAGAACATCCACTGCTTCGGCAGCAAAAACTACATCTGGCACAATTTTCTTCATCTCTTTCACAACGGTAGAGGCAACATCTTTAGCTATCGCCACCATGTTCAAAACCGAAAAATCCTTGGTATGAACAGTTATTGCACCATTTCCGCAAATAGCTACCGTTGGGAAACCAAGCGCTTCAACTACCGGTCCTAACCAACGGGGCGGTCGCGCGGTCACCAACACTACCTCAATACCTTTATTGCGAGCATACACTAGCATCTTTCGTGTGTACTCACTTACGGTTCCGCCGTGAGGTACCAAGGTGCCATCTACATCCATAGCGATGAGCTTTGGAGAATGTATGGTATCCAAAAATTCCAAAGACTTATTACTTAAAAGTTTCATAAAAACACCTCTTTTTGTCGGCAAATATTCCGTTCTAGAAAACTAGTAAAGTTATACCGTTCATCTATTAATCTCAATAAGCTCGATAATAGCACCATCGGGCAGTTCAAAAAATGCCACAGTCTTTCCATCATGGACTTTGAATGGGCCGAGTATACACTTAAGGCCCGAGCACACTTCATCAATGGATTCAACCTCATATCCAATGTGTGGCATTTCTTTTATAATATCTGAAACAGGGCTATCCTCCTCATAACGCAACCATTCTATTCGAAACCTGTGATCATCTGCGTTCGTCACCCATACTTTAGTTTCCGCAACATACACCTCACCAGGACGTTTAGTATTAGTTGTGATACCTACGTGACTAAACTTCATCAAAGTCACCACTCGTCAAAGGCAAACTGATAGGCTCGCCGCCGGCAGCTGCACTTCTATCGGCAGCTTCGATAATCTCGAAAGTCTTCATTGCTTCATCAATATCAATAATGCAAGGGATATCATTTAAGATCGAATCAATAAATTGATCCACTAGTTGTGGGAACGGATGGGTGACAACATCTCCCGAGTCCGGTGTGGTTGTCGGTATGCGTATCCAATCCTCTTGTCCCGGAAAAGTATTGGTAGACCAAAGTTTATCATTAACGATTGTGCCCTTGTCCCCAAAAAGCTTCATATTGAAAATATAAGGTGAGACGTTGTCGTAAGATCCACATACTTTAGCTATTGATCCGTCTTCATATTCCACTAAAAACACGATGGTCGTATCTTGTTCGAAGTCATCCCGATACCTACCGGAAAGCGCAACAACTTTCTTCGCTTCCTTTTGCATAAACCAGCGGAGACCGTCCACCGCATGACATCCCCCAACTTGGAGGATCGAACCACCCGTCTCAGAACGTCGAGACCAATCATAACAGTTATAGGATGGTGTAATAGCATGCATATAGTCAAACTCGGCATAAAACGGATTGCCCACAGTCCCATTACGAACTAGCTCTTTTGCTGTATCAAATAGAGGGTTAAACCGAAGGACAAAGCCCACCACCGTCTTCACGCCATTTTTATGAACAGCTTCCTGCATTCGTCTCATGTCCAACCAATTGGTAGCCAATGGTTTTTCAATCACGATATGTTTCTTTGCATTGGCTGCTTTAATCGCCTGCTCAGCGTGGAGATAATTCGGGGTCAGAATTGCGACAATGTCGACTCCGCTTTTCGTAAGAAACGTATTATAATCATCGAAGGATTGTACATCACTCAATCCGTATTCATCTGCTTTTGCCTGTGCTTTGTCATGTGATGTACCGCAGATAGCTATGATTTTTGCGTTTGGATTTTGACCAAATGCCTTAATATACTCTCCAGATACCCATCCAGTTCCAACGATACCAACTTTTAATTTATCCATTTTAATCTCCTTTCCTATATACAAACAATACGAACGCAATTGTGTTTCAACAATAAGCCAATGCAGCATAAAGGACCTGCCACAAAGGCCGTTATAAGAAACGATAAGGGGTAGTATGATCAGCAGTGCTGCTTGTTTATTCGCTAAAACTAAATAGAACTCTGGCACCATTTATTACAGGTGAAGATCCAGTAGGAAGCCATTTGTGGCAAAATTCTAACAGCCTCCTGGGATCTGTTTTTTTACGTCCGCTCAAATAGGAGAATCTCTATAACCAAATTGCAAATATATCTTGTTATACACTCGATTTCTCAACATTTCGTATCGTTAAGACATGATTCCCACACTTCTTAAGCCCCTATATTAGTTCCAGTTCCCTGACGTTCTTTAAGATTGCGCCTAATTCCAATAGTGGTGGCAACTGCAAAGGCAATCACAAAGAGGATACCTAGAGAAATGGTTGCACCAAGCTCGCCGACCCAGTAAAGAATTAACGCAACTGGATTTCCTGCGGACAGACCCGTGATATACTGAGCACCCGCTGCCTCTGCTGGAAGAACATAGCCTGCCTCTGCAGCAAACAAAGTAATGGCGGGTGCAAATATGGAAGAAATCAATAAAACCATAGAAATAATGACAGTACCTGTAATCAAGCCGCGGAAAAGATTACCTCTCATAAGTGGCGCACACATAGGAATAAAGAACGCAGTCGCAGAAAGATCGGCAAAGGGTAAAGTTGTATTTCCAGGTAATGCGGCGGCCAGGATGAGCGTGATTGGGATTAAGAGCACCCCTAATAGAATAGTTCCTGGGTAACCCAATAGTAGGGCGGAATCAAGACCAACATACGCTTCGCGGCCTTTGAGCCTTTTATTGAAGAACTTATGGGCTCCCTCGGTAAGAGGAAGAAGTCCCTCCATAAGAATCGCCACCATCCTGGGAAAAAGGAACATTGCCCCAGCAAGAGACATTGCCAATTTTAGAATTCCTGCAACGTCCTGCTTAGCAAAAATCCCCATAATTACTCCAATTATTAACCCCAAAATGATTGGCTCACCAAACACCCCAATACGTTCTTGCATCTTTTTCATATCAATGTCGATCTTGTTGATGCCAGGGATTCTGTCGAAAAGCCAATTCATTCCCCAAATTATAGGAATAGATGTTGTCGCCCATCCGTGCGGTACCGAAACACCAGGTAGATCGAAAAATTCCTGGATTTTTGGTGCTGCTGCATCAGCAATAAGTAGGGAGAAGATTGCGTGAATCATCGCCGCGAGAACCCCTGCCCAAAAGTTATTTCCAGTAATGAAATATACCATCGAACCACTTAATGCGTAATGCCAGTAGTTCCAAATATCTACGTTAAGAGTCTTTGTCATTCGCGTAAGTAACATTATAATGTTGAGCAAAAACACAAATGGCACGATGCCTGCTCCCACTAACGTTCCCAAAGCTATGGCTGCTGCTGGGGCAAAGCCCAAATCAATCGTATTAAGCTGAAGGCCAAGACGCTCAGTCATTGCAAAAGCTGCTGGTCCTAACGAGTCAAGCAGAAGATTGACTACGAGTCCTATTGCAATAAATCCAACCCCTACTACGACACCCGATCGTAAAGCCCGTGTCCAGCGCATACCCAAAATCAAACCCAAAACCGTGACCACTATAGGCAAGGTAACAGTATTTCCAAGGGTATCTCGCAAAAAAATAATAATTGCTTGCATCAGTTGATTCCCTCCTTGATATCCTATTTGTTTTCGAGCGTTTTCACGATCTGGTTTAAAAGTTGATCCGCACCTATTCCAGTAAGAAAGGGTATACCATTAAATAATGGAACTTCATAGGTTTCCGCAACTTTACTCGTTGTGACGATTAAATCGATACCCGTGAGATTAACTGCTACATCTTGAATACGACATTGGGTTGTAGTCACACCTAAACCACGACGAGCGAGCTCTTCTCTTAAACGTGTAGCGACATGTGTTGATGTAGCTGCTCCTGTACCACATGCGACTAGGATCCGGTATTTCACTGTCTAACCTCCCTTCATTCGTTTGTCTTAACACCAATCCAACTGTTTTGTACGGTCTTTGACTGGTCGGTCTAGGTTGGTTAAAATAAAGTACTGCCGCAAATACGCAAATGGTATTCAACAGTTTTCTTAGTTTACAGCATAACAAAATTTATGTTTTATCACATTTTTATTTTATTCAGCATATTGTTGAAATTCAAAATTATCAAACATATGAACAACCCCCTCCCCATTGAATGTGTTGGATAAGGCGGGTAGGCGCTCGTGACTACATTTGCATTCTAGTAAAAATCAGCCTTAGATTTGAGGCTAGCTTTCATCATCAATTCATCCTAACGGCTAATGAAATTCTTAAACTATAACATCTCGCATAGAAAAGTACCAAGGCTGTCTGTATTGTACAGTTCTAACGAAAAGGGCAATGGGGAAAAATCAGTTTTGGCTTGCTGAGGCAGTCTTAGATCAGATAACGGACTGTATTGACTGAAAGGGAAGTCCCTTTTTCTAGTAAATCCTTGTTCTATTTAATTGACCTTATTAAAAAAATTCAATGTAAGTAATAAAACCCCTTTATATTTATCTCAGATTTCCGTATTAATTTTTCGCAACATTCCCGTAGTTCAGATCATAAGATTCAATTAAAAATATACGAAAGTTGGAGTAGAAGTTGTTTGTAAAGAAAGGTTTACTTGAACACTTATATGAACCATCATAAGTTGATGAAATGTGCTTTGTTGAGATTGTGCATCGAACTTCTTTTTATTTGAAAGAAGAGCAAATTAGAAAAATCATTATAGTGTTGGAGAGATTAACTAGAGGCTGGGACAAAAGTTATATGATGGGGAAATCGTGAGAATGCAGTATTACTTCAAAGGAGTATGATTATATACGAACATGAATGAGAAGGGAGAGGTTTTAGGTTAAAGATAATAGCAAAAAAATAGCGACGATATTAATTATCGCCGTCTTTGTATTCTTGATTTATAAACGATTTTACTTTTTCGTGGTGGGAAGCGCCAAACGTTTTTCCTTAATTTAACATATTTGATTATCTCGCGTCCAAGTCTACAAAGTGATTCACTCACTTTATATATATATCCATTCTACTGAATATCTCTTCTAAATTAAAACAGGGAAGCATTTACACTTGTATTTATTACAAAAAAGTAATGAAATCTAATAAGATACACTGCTAATCACTATGATCAATGATTCAGAATAAAACCTATTTCCCCTGTATCAGTTGAATATTCATTGCCTTCGCCATTCGTTTTGGTAAGTCTGTATTATCAATCAATCCTTTAAATAATTCTGAGCCAGGCCCAAACGCATATACCGGGATGTCTACACCTGTATGTTGGTTCGTTGTCCAGCCGACCAGCGCCCGTTTAGAAACAACTTCATTAATAGCCATGCTCGGAACACTTGCTGCTTTAATCTTTTTTACTTCTTCATCTGCTAAGTCGATAGCTGTATATTTTTTTACAACTTCCTTAATGTTGCTTTTATCCTCGTTTAATTGAGTAGCCATATAATTTCCAGTTGCCTTCACTTGACGAAGCAAATCAATTTTAGCCGCATATTCACCATAGCCACCGACTGACATCCCCCCGTTATCATGATCACCCGCAATAACGACCAACGTATGTTTATCCTTTTTGGCAAAATCGACTGCTTTTTCGACCGCTTGTTCGAATGCCTCAATGTCCTTCATTGCCCACGCGGGATCATTTGCATGACCAGCCCAATCAATTTGGCTCCCTTCAATCATGACAAAGAAACCCTTTTTATTTTGACTTAAAATATTCAAAGCCATTTCGGTCATTTCTACTAAGCTTGGCTCCTTCGTCCTCTTGCGATCTAATTCTGCCGCCATTCCCTCTTCGGAAAACAAGCCAAGTAGCTTTTTTGATTTCCTTGCGTACGTTAAACCTTTGCGCTCGAATACAATCCGATAGCCATCTTCCTTCGCTTGGTTTAGCAATTGATCCGGAAAATACTTTTTCCCGCCACCGAGAAGAACGTCCACATCATTTTCCAAATATTGTGGTGCAATCTCCGCTTCATTCGCACGAGAGGTTACATGTGACGCAAACACAGCTGGAGTTGCGTATGTAATCGTCGATGTTGCAACAAGTCCGGCTGATTTCCCGGCTGATTTTGAAGCTTGTAAAATCGTCCGTAATTTTTTCCCATCTGGAGACATGCTAATCATTCCATTATTTGTCTTCACGCCTGTCGCCATCGCTGTCCCAGCAGCAGCAGAGTCAGTAACAGCCGAATTGGCTGAGTTTGTCCGATGCATACCGACTAACATTGAATCCATGATACTTTCTTTCCCTTTATAAAGGCGATAATTGGTTGCATATGCGCTAGAAAAACCGTCTGGAATCATAAATATAACGTTTCTAACTTGCTGTTCACTTGCCTTCACAATGGAAGCTGTTCCATTCCCACCGATTGCAAAAACGACTAGCAAAACGGCAAGAATGACGGTGATTTTACGACTAATTCTTTTTTCCATTTCACTCACACTCCAGTAAAAGATGAAAAAACCTAAATAATCCATATGGATAGTTTAGGTTTGATTTTCTGGATTATTCAGCCTTTCCTTAAATATCGGAAAGCCCTATCGGTGAATGGACATAGGCATTTGATTTCATTTAATGCATCGTGCTTGTGCGCTGTAAGCATTAAGCCTAGTTTATGAATTCCAAACATAAAAAAACCCGCAAACTGCTTATCTAGGATTGGATCAATCATAGGGGAAATTGTTATTGTTGATGGCAGGCAAAGCTGCATAGTGAGTGGGGTAAGGGCAGGATTGTTTCCAAAATAGGAGCTAAGAAAAAAGAATAAACAAGCTGGAGTGATCAACATTCCGTTTAATCCAATAAACAGCTTTCTTCTTCCTTCACAATATCGTTGCGTTAAGTCCGGGATGACAAGCGGCCACCAAATATGAAAAGATAAAATCATTAGCACGGATATATAGCCTTGATGAACGAGCGGATTTGCAACTAATAGGCGTAACATTTCATCTAGATGATACATAAAAAAGAAGATTGCAAATAGGTAAAGCGATATTATTGGGGAAATAAAGAGTTTTCTAAAGTGGAATCGATTTCTTATATGAATGAATAATGAGTCCGGAATCCCGAGTAAAAAAAGCGGCGGGATGATGAAAAAAAGTAAACTCATTTGAATCATATGCGTACTGTATGAAAGATGAACGAGCGTTGCTAACGGACTTCCAACAGCAAAATAAAATAAAAGCATGCTTACATAAAAAAAAAGTGATTTTTTCAGTGTTGCTTTCGTGATTGGTCTTATAAGCAATGCATATAAGATTGAAAGCGCGACGAGCACGGTGAACAGTGGGACATTCCAGACCATTTGACTTGCGAGAAATATTTTATAATCCATCTCCCTCCCCCTCCGTAGCTACTATCATATGATTTTTTTCTGTCTTACATGACAAAGGAGAAGGGATATTTACTTCCCTCCTCCTTTAAACATGTTAACTAATATCAGAAATGTTTACCCATGAATAAATTTCTTTTAATAAAACACGATTTGCTTTTACTTGCTGGATCGTATATGTTTTGTTCTTTACATAGGAAGGAATGTTTTCACCTGTTGCATATTTTTGTGCTGAAGATTTAAGCTTTACTTTTTGCCCAGTCTTGAATGATTGTGGTGCAGTTGTGGATTCCGTATTTTTCAATCTATTTAATAATTGAAGATTTTGAGCGGCCGTTCCAGAGTATGGAGTAATTCCATATTGTTCAGCTAACTTTTTCCGATTCGCAAAGCTGGAATCCATCCCATTGCTATTCATATAGTCGACAATACTCCCTGATGAAGTCGTTGATGTCGAAGTGCTTGGTGTACTTCCAGCTCGTAGCTTTGCCATTAACTCGATATTTTGCACTGCGGTCCCTGTGTAGTTTTGGATTCCATACGCTTTGGCCAGTCTCGCGCGGTTGCTGAAGCTCGAATCCATCTGATTGGCATTCATCCAATCGACAATGCTAAGATTTGCTCCCGTCTGCTGTACAGGAGTGCTCGGTGCAGAATCCTGTTTCTTTACTTCCCCTTGATTCGTATTTTGGACGAGCTGAATAAACTGAGCCCATGTCACACCTTTCGTACCACTACGTAAAAAATGCGGACAATCTTTCCCGCTCCAATGATTATGCTGGACAACATTGCCAATCGCAATTTGATGTTTCTCCATTAAATATCGAACGAGTTTGGCTGTATTTTCAATTGCTAACCTAAAATCGCTATCCGAATTGACACAAATTTCAATGCCAATCGATTCACCATTCCCTTTACCTTGCCCATCCCCCGCATGCCAACAACGAACCTCATCTGGAAAAGACTGTATCATTTCTTTATCATCTACTTGATAATGCCAGGACGCTGTATAACCATTCGATTGCAAATTAGCATGCATTTGCGCCCCTGCACCTACTCGTTGATTGGCTGTTTCATGTATTGTTATGAAATTGCAAGGATTGCCAGCACCGAAAGTTTTTGACCGACTTGAAACTAGTTGCTGTTTAATTTCCATAAAATACATCTCCTTGTTTATATTAAATGCACTTCATATGAAATTGGTACAGACATCTCCCCTAGTTCAAGAGTTTGTTTTTAATTTAACGACCAACAGTCATATATCTTTATTAATTAAAAATACTGGTTGACAGTTTTTCTGTTTCGTAGTATATTATTAATTGTCCACATCATACATATTGTGATTCCGTAGCTCAGCTGGGAGAGCGCTACCTTGACAGGGTAGAGGTCGCTGGTTCAAGCCCAGTCGGAATCATACCATGGCGTCAGACGTTGTTATTACAGCGTTTGGCGCCTTTTTCTATTCAGTGACATAGGCGAAGACTTAGGATCAGGGTAACAGCTCCATCCCAAACAAGGTTGCGGTGGCTGTCGTTGACGGACAATCGTACAGGCAAGCGCGTCAACACAACTCGGAGAAGCGCGCGAAGATCAATTCCTTTGATTACACGACCAAATTTCTGATTTGTTAGGTCTAGTTTTTTACCCAAAATCATCACCCCTATTGCCATATCTCGATTTTTTTGATCTTTTATTTTTTTCTGTATTCTAATACTGACTTACGATGCCCCACATTGATCACCTTTCTAACTCAAGTTAATAAACCATTTTTTCGCCTTGTCCGCTCATTACCAGCTCGTTTCATCACATTTCGAATAAACTGAATCAACCTTTCGAAAGGTGGTGAAGTTAATGGGATTCTGCGGCGGCTATGGCGGTGGCTATGAAGGCGGCGGTTATGGTAGGGGTAACTCTTTCGCTTTAATAGTTGTACTGTTCATACTGTTGATTATTGTTGGCGCCTCATTTATGCGCTATTAGTATCTTAGTCTTACCGTAAACAAAACCGATCCAATCATTATCTCACCTCATGAAGAGCGCTTTGCCAGGCGCTCTTTTAATATTCCTCCGTCAGCCTAGCGTGACTGACTTCATTTTTACTGATGTAAGCCTGTTCGATCTGTTCCCAAGTGAAGCCTAACTTTTCGCCCAACACTATAAATCCGTTAATCATGAATCCAGAAGTTTCTTGAGTGTCCTCTTTTGGGTCGCCACACATAATAGATTCTTGCACTATTGCCGCTGTGTGGGAATTGTAATTGAACTGCTTTGTGATAGAGCCTGCATTATGTTTAAAAACTCCAAACCAATCGACAAGATAAAGTACAGACAGTCTAGGTATTCTTCAAGGAGTGGGTTTCTGTCGTATTTGGCTATACTCGAAAAACCATTGCTTGTTTTTATGAGGGTTGATATTGGGCCTGTCCAATCTTGGATACGCCCCATTCTTGTCGTGGTATCTCCTTGAAATACTTATTCTAGCTCGCAAAGAAGAGCGTATGGCCTTTAAAAAAGAAGAGTTATTGGTTTAATCCAGATAGTATGAACAATTGGTGGAAAAAGTTTATTAAAAGACACAAATTAAGATACATTAACATACATGGTTTGCGCCACACAATGGTGAATCTCTTGATCGAGTTGAATATTCCTCTACCCAGCAATATCAAAACGAGCTGATCATTCGGGAATTGGGATCACTTACGATACTTATGGACATAGGATTCAATCGGCAGATGAATTGGCTACGAACACGATAGATGAGGTGCTCTCAAGCGTAAAATAGCCGCCGACATCTCGCCGATAAATCTAATATATTTCATTGTTTAGGGTTGTTTCATACTGTGTTAGGTGTGTTGTCAAATCAACGTTTATATGGCTCCCCCTCCCCTAATATCCCTTGCATTTCCATCTTGACAGGGTAGAGGTCGCTGGTTCAAACCCAGTCGGAATCATACCAAAAAGCACCTCCTTCAAAATTTGAAAGGGTTTCTCTTTACGGATATATTGTACATATACAGAATTTATTGATTTTTTGTCACTCCATCAGGATCCAAGTAGGATCTTTTCTAGTAGTTGTCTAAATATTCATAGTCAATATTACAATCTATGGAGGATTCAAAAATATGCCGCCAAACAAAAAAACAGATGAAAAAAAGATGTTATCTGACCCTGAACAGGTTGCAGAATTCATGAATAACATTGAACATCTTCTTAAAAAGAAATTGAAGAAGTTAGAAAAACCATTTTAGAGCGAACAGTAAAATTACTGAAAAAATCAAATGGAATGCGCCTAGTTTCTCCGTTGAAAATGAAGACAGGATAATGTTTAATCTTAATGGAAAAGGATTTTTTAGACTTATTTTTCATTGCGGGGCAAAGGTAAAAGATCATTTAAGCAAAGAACCATTGTTTGTGGATGCTAGCAACTTAGTAGAGTGGGTAACCATTGACAGAGGTATAGTGAAATTTACCGATATGGATGATGTGAAAGCCAAGGAAATTGCCCTTAAAGATGTGGTAAACAAATGGATTATCGTAACGATTTAATAAAATATAAATAAGCCAAGTTCAACTCGGGCTTTTTTTCAATATGAGCATAAGTTACCAGTTTTCCTTTACATTAAGAAAAGAACCATCTTTTAATATGAAGACGAAAGCCAGCGAAAACAAAAAACATCTCTAATTGAGATGTATGTTTTCAAATATTATTTAGCTTTCATACGATATAAAAATGAGCCATTAAAAGGAGAAAGATTACACTTGCCCTGATAGGCATACCGTCACCATCCTCATATATTATCTTATGCATTTATTTTAGCTCTAGCTTGTTAAAGTAAGGTGAATTAAATGTAAAGTTTAGGTTTAGGCAAGGTATTATTAATAGCACTGAAAAAAGTACGATATTTAGCATTTAACGGTTCCTCATAGTAACGATCGGAATATAAAATCCTATTCCGATCTTTTTTTATTAAAATACAAAAATCGACTACGTGTTTTCGCAATCGATCATTTTTAATATTATTTATTGGGCTATGGCATACGGATTCTTGATCGAGCGAGCCTTCCTAATGATGATATTAAATCCTTAAATGCCAACAGGTATCGTATATAAGCCTGTTTTTTCATCTTCTTTTATGAGCACATCAACACCGTACACTTCTTTCATTAATTTATCCGTGATGATCTGCTCTGGTTTACCTTTTGTTACAATTTTTCCGTCTTTCATCGCAATAATGGTATCACTATAACGAATCGCCTGATTAATATCATGCAGAACCATAACGATTGTCAAACCAAGCTCCACATTTAGTCGTTTAATCAGTTCCAAAATTTCATATTGATAGTAAATATCTAAATATGTAGTCGGTTCATCTAAGAACAGATATGGTGTGCTCTGCGCTAACGTCATCGCAATCCAAACTCGTTGTCTTTCCCCACCAGATAATGCCTCAATCATTACGTTGCGTTTCGAACCTAAATTAGTTTGATTTAATGCCCACTCAATAGCTTCTGTATCCTTCGAGGAAGTCGATGAAAACATTGATTTATAAGGTAATCTTCCATAGCTTATTAATCTCTCAACCGTCATATCCGCCGGTGCACTATTTTGTTGGTGAACAACAGCAACTTTTTTAGCCAGTTCTTTTGATTTATATTTGGCCAGTTTTTTCCCTTGTAAAATCACTTGTCCTTGATGCGGAATATAATTGTTTGATATGACACCTAGTAACGTTGATTTTCCACAACCATTTGGACCGATAATCGTCGTTATTTTACCAAGTTCAATTTCCGCATTCACTCCATCTAAATGGTTTTTCTTATGATCATATGAATACGTAACATTGTTAATTTCCATAAACTCGATCACTCTTTCTTAGTAAAAATATGAGGAATGGTCCACCGATTAACGCCATGATTATGGAAGCTGGAATTTCATTTGGCGCAATAATCGTTCTTCCTAGCGTATCAGATAACAAAATGATTAAGGCGCCCAACACTCCCGAAAAAGGGAGTAAGACTTTATGATCTGTACCGACAAGGATTCGGCCGATATGCGGAACGAGCAATCCGACAAACACGAACATCCCCGCTGTTGCTGTTGCAACAGACGCTAATAAGATAGCAATTGCCGAAATTACAAACCGGGCTACATTCACATTCAAGCCTAGATTTTTCGCTGTTTTATCTTCAAGCGCTAAATAATTGCACCATGAAAAGACGAATAGCGCTAAAATTAATCCGATCGATCCGTAGATGACCATGATTTCAACGTCGCTCCATTTTTTCATTGATAGAGTCGATGTTGTTACTTCAGTTACGATGCTTGATGTGTAGCTGCCTCGATACTGGAATGTTTGACTTAAGCTCGTGAAAATCGCATTAATCGCTACACCAATTAAAATCATTCGTAACGGATTTAAGCCTGATTTCCATGAAAAGGAATAGACAAGGAAAAAGGCTAAAGCACCGCCTAAAAAAGAAAAGAATGGCATGTAAAAGAACAATGTTGGAAAAATAGATACCATTAATAATGACATAAAACCTGCACCTGATGAAACACCGATAATTCCAGGTTCAGCTAATGGATTTCTCATAACAGCTTGAAGAAGCACACCCGAGACGGATAGAGCCGCTCCTGCAAAAACCGCAATAATAATTCTCGGAAAACGTAAATCTTTAATAACAGTTACGTCATGATTCGTTCCCGAAACTAACCCTTTCACGAGTTCGATTATTGATACCTCAATACTTCCCGTCGTTGCAGAGTAAATAACTGCCAGTATTAGTAAACTAATGACTGCTATAAAGCTAATGATTTTTTTTCTCATCTGTGACATCCTTTTCTAAACAAATGAATCCTATTTATTCTTCTGGATAAAGCATCTTAAATAATTCATCCAATGCTTTACTGGCCGCTAAGTTACCTGTTGTTCCGAACAACGTTTCTTCTAAATCATATACACGATTATTTTTAACCGCATCAAAATGCTTCCAAATATCATTTTCTTTAAATTCTTGGTCAAACATTTCTACAACTTCGTCCGGCATTCCATGTGCTGCTCTTAATATAATATCTGGATTAGATTGTTGTAAATACTCTGTATTAGAGGCGAGATATTCTACTTTTTCTCCAGAAAAGACATTGACTCCTCCACTTTTTGTTACTAAATCACCTATATAAGAGCGATCAGTCGCAACTAAATAGCTACCTGGTACTCCCATTAATATAAGTACTTTTGGAGCGTCTTTTCCTTTTGTCTTATCGTCGATTTCCGCTAGTTTATTTGTAAATTCTTGAACAATTTTTTCTGCTTGTTCTTCTCGTCCATATTGTTCTCCTAAGCTGACAATTTCGCGATGCATATCATCAATGCTCTCTAGATTGACATATCTTGTTTGGATTCCCGCATCTTCAAATACAGATTCCAAATCATATTGTAACGTTGTAACAGACATGACTTCTTTCGGTTGCAACGACATAATCAATTCCATATCAGGGCTCATTGGATTCCCAACTTCTGTAATGCCATCATATCTTTTCGGTAACACTTTATAACTTGTCGGAACGCCAATTAAATCGATTTCAAGCGCATCCATAATTTCAGTCACTGCTACGGTTGTAGCCACAATTCGATTTCCTTCTGGGTCATTGTTTTTCTTTGGTTTAACGGTCGCATTTTGATTCGCCGAGCAGCCAAACATGAAACAAATGATGCTTAACATAACGAATAAAACTGACTTATTTTTCAATTAAACTACCTCCCCTAAAAGGTAGGAAGCCTTGCCGCTAGCAAAGCTAGACGACAAGACTTAATCCACACTTTTACGCCCTTAATTCGATACAAACTTCTTACGCATTCTCATCGCTAACGGGATCAATGATCCGACTAACAATAAAGTGAATAAGAAAATCTTTCCTGTATCTGCTGTTTTTGGATTTGTATTACCTTTATTTTCTGAGTTCTTGTTATTTTGATCTGTTGTAACATTCCCATCTTTATTTCGATCAAAGTTTGGCAGTTGATCATCATCGTTGTTGTTTCCACCATTTTGACCATTGTTATTTCCATTTTCTGATTTGCCGTTATTATTTTCTCCTTTGCTGCCATCGGATAATGGAAGCGCGCTCGTGTCAAACTTAAAGCGAATGTCATATTTATTGTCGTACGTAAAGCCTGGTATGCCTGTAACAATCACATGAATTTTCGCTTGTAAAATTTCATCAAGATCTTGCACTGTAAATCGAACGACACTCGTATCAGTCGCTGCGTCCTTACTTACTTCTGTTACATCGATGAAACCTTCACCAGATGCTACTTTAAAATATTGCCACCAAGAGCTATTTTTTAATGTTGTTTCAATCGTATAAACTCCATTTTCAATAATTAACTTCGCTGGTTTTTCTAGGTATGAATCGGCTACGGAAACTTCATCTTTATCTGCTTGCCAAACGACAAATGGTAATTCATACACTCCAGCTTTATACTTAGCAAGTTCTTTTTCTTCTTCTTTACCCTGTGGATCTTCTGTTCCTGGTTTTTCCTCTTCAAGCTCAGTCGGATCTTCTGTACCCGGTGTTTCCTCTTTTGGATCTGTTGGGTCTTCTGTTCCTGGTGTTTCTTCTGTTGGATCTTCTGCAGTTAACGGAAGCCCACTTGTATCAAACTTAAGGCGAATGTCGTATTTATTATCATACGTAAAGCCAGGTATGCCTGTAACGATCACGTGAATTTTTGCTTGTAAAATTTGATCTAGCTCGTTCACTTTAAATTGAACGACACTTGTATCAGTCGCACCGTCTCTACTTACTTCTGTTACATCGATGAAGTCTTCACCAGATGCAACTTTAAAATATTGCCACCATGAAGCATTTTTCAATGTTGCTTCGACCGTGTATTCACCGTTTTCAATAACTAGCTTCGCTGGACTTACTAAATAATCAGCCGCTACTGATTTATCATCTTTATCGGCTTGCCAAACGGCAAATGGTAATTCATATTCCCCGTCTTTGTATTTACCAAGCGTTTTTTCGTCTTCATCCTGTGGATCTTCGTTTCCTGGAGTTTCCTCTGCTGGATCCGTTTCTTTCATCGTTTCTACGTCAAACGAAAGATTAAATTCATACTCATTTGTATCATTACTTAATAGATTAAATGCTAATAAACTAAATAATTGTGGTGCTGCATTGTTGGCAATACGAAGTTTCACTTTCACATTGGAAGTTAATTTATCTACTGTTAATGAAACTGTTCTTGTATTTAATTCTTCGTTCGTATCAACAACTTTTGCTTCTACAAATTCACCGTCTACTTCATATTGGATTGACTCAATTTTATCTTGATTTTCTAGCGTTAATGTTACATTTCTTACTCCATCTTTTAATGATACGAGTACATCTTTATTGAGGTGGTTTTCAATGATTTCTCTTGTTTCTTCATCGATCCCCTCAATTTTTAGATTTACCGAGTAAAGTTTGCCTTCTTCTAGTTCTGGCTCTTCTTGTGGCTCTTCCTTAACAACTTCTGTTAAGCTTCCTTCATTAAATGAAAGACGTAATGGTTGATCTCCTGCATGGGCCCCTACTGTATATTGAACTCTCGCATTGATGATCGAAGCCAGTTCATCTAACTCAAATTCAATCTCTCTCGTATTCGTTTCTTCATTGATCACTTCTTTTATTGGCTGTATTAATTCACCATTGTTTTCAACTTGGAAACCAGTTATTGTTGCCTGTTTGTTCAATGTAAGCGTCAGGAATGTTTTGCCTTCTTTTACTGATAGGAAGGCTGATTCTTTTAAGTAACTTGCCATCCCTGAAGGTTTATCCTCTGTCGCATGTAAAGCTGAAAGTTCAATTGTATAATCACCATTAGCTAGTTCTATAACTGGGATTACTTTCGTTAAGCTTGCCTCATCAAATGAAAGACGTAATGGTTGATCTCCCACATGGGCCCCTACTGTATATTGAACTCTCGCATTGATGATCGAAGCCAGTTCATCTAACTCAAATTCAATCTCTCTCGTATTCGTTTCTTCATTGATCACTTCTTTTATTGGCTGTATTAATTCACCATTGTTTTCAACTTGGAAACCAGTTATTGTTGCCTGTTTGTTCAATGTAAGCGTCAGGAATGTTTTGCCTTCTTTTACTGATAGGAAGGCTGATTCTTTTAAGTAACTTGCCATCCCTGAAGGTTTATCCTCTGTCGCATGTAAAGCTGAAAGTTCAATTGTATAATCACCATCTGCAATGTCTAATACTGGGATTTCAGGATCTGTTGGGTCTTCAGTTCCTGGAGTTTCCTCTTCTGGCTCTTCCTTAACTACTTCTGTTAAGCTTTCATCATTAAAGGAAAGACGTAATGGCTGATCTCCTGAATGGGCACCTGCTGTGTATTGAACTCTTGCATTGACGATAGAAGCTAGTTCTTCTAAATCAAATATGATCTCTCTCGTATTGGCTGCTTCATCGATAATTTGATCAATTGGTTCAACAAGTTCACCGTTGTTCTCTACTTGGAAACCAGTTACCGTTTTATGATCTTTTACGGTAAGTGTCAGTAATGTTTTGCCTTCTTTTACTGATAGCTGAGCTACTTTTTCTAAATATCTTGCCATCGCTGAAGCTTTGTCTTCTGTTGCATGTAAAGCATCAAATTCAATTGTATAATCACCATCGGTTATGTCTAATACCGGGATTTCTGGATCTTCTGGATCTTCGGTTCCAGGAGTTTCCTCTTCTGATGCAAACGGAATTCCGCTTGGATCAAATTTAAAGCGAATATCGTATTTATTGTCATACGTAAAGCCTGGAATGCCCGTTACAATGACATGAATTTTTGCATCTAGTACGCTCGTTAAGTCTTCCACATTAAAACGAACAACGCTCGTATCTTTCTCTGCATCTGTGCTTACTTTCTCTACATCTACAAAATCGTCACCTGATGCGACTTTAAAATATTGCCACCATGAGTCATTTTTCAGCGTTGCTTCTACTGTATATACTCCGTTTTTAACGATGAGTTTTCCAGGCTGCTCTAAATATGAATTGGCAACAGAAACAACATCTTGATCTGCTTTCAAAACATCAAACGGGAGCTCATATTCTCCGTCTTTATATTTGGCAATTTCTTCATCATCTTTATCTTGTGGATCTTCTGAACCCGGATTTTCTTCAGCTGGATCTGTCGGTTCTTCGGTTCCAGGAGTTTCTCCTTCTGGTTCTTCTTCCGATGCAAACGGAATTTCACTCGGATCAAACTTAAAGCGAATATCGTATTTATTGTCATACGTAAAGCCTGGAATGCCCGTTACGATGACATGAATTTTTGCATCTAATACGCTTGTTAAGTCTTCCACATTAAAACGAACAACGCTCGTATCTTTCCCTGCATCTGTGCTTACTTTCTCTACATCTACAAAATCGTCACCTGATGCGACTTTAAAATATTGCCACCATGAGTCATTTTTCAGCGTCGCTTCGACTGTATATACTCCGTTTTCAACGATTAGCTTCGCTGGTTTTTCTAAATATCCATCGGCAACAGAGGCACCATCTTGATCTGCCTTCCAAACGACAAATGGTAATACATATTCCCCGTCTGCATATTTAGCAGCCGTCTCGTCTTGAGGTTCTTCTGTTGCTGGCTGTTCTGAATCAACAGGATCTTCTGTTTCTGTCGGTTCTTCATTGGGATTTCCAGGTTCTTCTACTGGTCCCGCTGGATCATCTTCCGTTCCCCCTGGTTCAGTCGGAGTTGCCGGTTCTTGTTCAGGCTCGGTCGGCTCCTCAGGAGTCGGTTCTGGAGCGAACGGAATTCCACTCGGATCAAATTTAAAGCGAATATCGTATTTATTGTCATACGTAAAGCCTGGAATGCCTGTTACAATCACATGGATTTTCGCATCTAAAATCGTCGTAAGATCTTCCACATTAAAGCGAACAACACTCGTATCTGCCTCTTCATTCGTGCTTACTTTCTGTACATCTACAAAATCGGATCCTGATGCGACTTTAAAATATTGCCACCAAGAGTCATTTTTCAACGTTGCTTCGACCGTGTAAACACCATTTTCAACGATCAGCTTCGCTGGAGTTACTAAATAATCAGCGGCTACTGATTTACTATCCTGATCTGCTTTCCAAACTTCAAATGGTAAAGTATATTCCCCATCTGCATATACTGGATCATCGACTGATTCAGCTGATGCAAAGGGCACACTTGAAAAAATCGATGTAAATGTTAATAGGAATATTAACATTATTGAAAAAAATCTTTTCATTCTCTTTCCTCCCCCGATAAGGCTCTAACGACTTATTCTGTTCTCATTCTACGAACTAAAAAGACGGTTGCACCGATTAGCATCAATGATAGTAATAAAATCTGTGCTTGATCCCCTGTTTGTGGATTTTCTTCAACTTTTTTACTATCGCTTGCCTTTTCACCGCTCGCGCTTTCTTCATTTGTTGATGTTTGCTTATCTCCCGTGTTGGTGTTAGCTAAAGCTAAGCCGGATGGATCAAACTTAAAGCGAACATCATATTTATTGTCATAATTAATATCTGGAACAATTACATGAATTTTCGCTGCAACAATTTGCTCTAAATCTTTCACTTCAAATTGTACGACACGCGTATCATTGCTATCGCTTAACACGGAGATTGAACTAGATGGAATCGAAAAATCTTCCCACCATGAACTATTTTTCAACGTGACTTGAACGAGATTTTTTCCATCTTTTACAACTAACTTAGCAGGTGACACTAAGTAGTCATTTGTCATTGATCGTTCATCGCTATCCCCTTTTAAGACAGTAAACGGAAGGCTATGTTCCCCGTCAGCATATTTAGATGCTGCATTAACAAATTGCGACTGAGTAAGATTGAAAAAAACGACAATTATGAATAATAGTGAAGCCACATTCCTTAGCAAACTTTTCATCTAACATTCTCCTCATATATTTTTCTATTTACTTGATCTTTTTACTTGAGCAAAAATAAATACACCTAACGCAAGTAATAAAACGACAACCATTGTAATCGAGATCCCGCTTGATTTCTCTGATTGTTTATTTTCATCCTGCGTGGCTAGATTTTCAGTTTGGTTCTCTGTTTGGTCCTCAGTTTTCTCGGCTGCAACAGACTCAACTCTTACTTGCTCGCTTCTAAGCTCAGCATTTTCCAACCGTTCGATACTTGTCGGATCAAAATCGAATCGAACAGTATAACGGTGATCATATACAGGTTCCATTGATTCGATTAACACATGCATTTTAAATTCAAGTGGTTCGGATAAATCACGGTCAAGCTCAAATTCAACGACTCGAGTATTCGCCTCTTTATCTTCACTAATCACGACAACATCTACAAAAGTGTCACCGAATGGCGATTGAAGCTCTTTTGTCCACTCACTATGATTAAGTGGAAATTGAATATACCTCTTTCCATCTTCTACATATAATGTGGCAGGCTTTTCGAAATAATCATTAGCAATTGATACAGATTCCGTCTGAGCGTGTAAAATTACATAGTCAATTGAATAGGCTCCCTCTTCTAAGCTATCCAAGTCTGACTGTGCCAACACTTTCCCTTGCGGCATAAAAAACAGGGTAAACATATACAAACATATAATCGCAATTCTCATTGCTCGGATATTTTTCTGCTGCACTCACTTCCCTCCTAACAGCTATATAGTTGACATTGAAATTCATTCTCAGTAAGGTGCAAAAAAAATAAGCTATTCCCCCCGATCTATACTCAAACCCCTTTGTTTGTCTACTTCTATGTAATTTCCTCGTGATTGGCTTTCACCTCCAAACAACCACTGCTATATTTCAACACAAGTAATAATGAGAATCATTATCAGTGGTGTTTAACTACTATATTATCTTAAAAAAACGGCTTGTCAACTTTAATTTCGCTACTTTTTTCTTATAGACTTCTATCTTATTTATTTAAACTCTCTTTCATTGACATTGATAATGATTTTCATTATCATAATAATAATTGAGATAAATTCTCAATTATATATTTCAGGAGGATTAAATGATGAAACGAGTTGTCTTTCTATTATTAGTTATTTCAATGTTCGGAATGGTTGGTTGTAGTCAACCTTCTAACGAAATGAATGCTGAAAATTCATTAGATGAGAATGCTATTTCAATTACTGATTTCTCAGATCGTACGATTATTTTCAAACAAATACCGAAGAAAATCGTTACGCTCGGAAATGGTGAAACAGATATTATTTATGCCTTAGGTCGAGAAGTTGTCGGCCGCCCTACTGGAGATACGCTGATAAAAGAAGTGGAAGGGGCATTAGAAGTCGGTTCAACACATCAAGTCGACCTCGAAAAAATTACGTCACTTGAACCAGATGTTGTATTAGGCAATCATCCAATGAACGCAAATGATGTACGAGCGATCGAAAGCATCGGATCGGAAATGGTACTAACGAGTGCTAATTCTGTCGATGATATAAAAAAACAAATTGCCCTTTTCGGTGAGTTACTAAACGAAGATAAAAAAGCCGAAGAACTGATACATACAATCGATGAGAAAATTGCTAACATTCAATCTGAACAACAAATGCAAAAAACACGAGTATTGTTAGTTTACGGTGCACCAGGGACAAATATGGCAGCCCTCCCTAATTCACTAAGTGGAAATTTATTAGAAATGGCTGGTGGGGAAAATATTGCGAGTGATTATCCAGGATTAGAAATGTATCCTCAATATGCCCAATTAAATACGGAAAGAATCATTGAAGCAAATCCGCAATTGATTTTATTAATGAGTCACGGAAATCCAGAAGAAGTAAAAAATAGTTTTATAAAGGATATGTCCAAAACAGCAGGATGGAAAGAGCTTGATGCCGTAAAAAATAATCGTTTTATTATTTTACCATCGAATTTATTCGGTACGAATCCAGGGACAAAAGTCGTAGACGCAATTGATTATCTTCATGAATTGCTTCAAGATGTGAAGGAATAAATATGACGACCAAAACTAGAAGCTTACGACGAAAATATCTTTCAATAATTGTACCTTTTTTACTTCTAATCGTTACATTTTACGGATTAACATATGGACCGATCTCTATTTCACTATCCGAAATATGGGATGTTATTTTTCAAAAAGGAACAACCGTTCATCAAAAAATTATTATTGATGTCCGACTCCCACGAGTGATGATTGGACTTTTAGTCGGGGGATGTTTAGCAGCATCTGGAGCACTTTTACAAGGGGTAATGAAAAACCCGTTAGCTGACCCGGGAATCATCGGTGTTTCTTCTGGGGCAGGGCTAGCTGCCATTATTACAATGGTCATGTTGCCACAATATAGTTACTTATTACCGATTGCAGCTTTTTTAGGAGCACTGCTTACATCACTAGCGATTTATTTACTCGCTTGGGATAAAGGTACATCACCTGTTAAAATCATTTTAGCTGGTGTCGCGATTAACGCTTTGCTAGGCGCCGTTATGAATGGAATTATGGTCGTTTATAGTGAGCGTGTTCAAGCTGTTTTACCTTGGCTTGCTGGGGGACTAACTGGAAAAGGCTGGTATCATCTTGAATTTATGGCGCCTTATGCTATCGTAAGTCTTTTGCTCTCCTTTCTGGCGATTAGACCGGCAAATGTTCTGTTGTTAGGAGATGATTCAGCTAAACTATTAGGTCAAAAAGTTGAATTCCAGCGATTTATGCTTATTATTCTCGCTTCATTATTAGCAGGTGTGGCCGTTAGTGTCGCTGGTCTTGTTGGGTTCGTCGGATTAGTTGTACCTCATTTCATTCGATTACTCATTGGGGAAGACTATACATTTTTACTACCTCTTAGTATTTTAGGAGGGGCAACATTGGTCGTACTCGCTGACACCATTGCCCGATCTTGGTTTGATCCGATTGAATTGCCAGTAGGGATACTACTCGCTTGTATAGGTGCACCATTCTTTTTAATTTTATTAAGACGAAGGAGAATATTATAATGACAGCGATTCAGACGGAACGCATTTCATTAAAGGTAGCGACGTTTCAATTAGATCAGATTTCCCTTTCCATTCCGAATGAGAAAATCACTTCTATTGTCGGTCCGAATGGCTCAGGAAAATCAACTTTATTAAAAGTGATAAGTCGATTAATCGCTGCAGACGACGGCACTGTTTACGTTCATGGCAAGCACACTAGAGATTACAAAACAAAAGAATTTGCTAAATCGCTGGCCATGCTGCCTCAGTCAAAAGGAATGTTGCCGAATTTATCAGTTAGAGAGCTTATTTCGTTTGGAAGATCTCCCCATAAACATTTTTTATCAAATCGGTTAAATGAAGAAGATGAAAAGATTATTGATGAAGTCATGAAAATGACGAATACAGAAAAACATGTAGACCGTCTATTTTATAGTCTTTCAGGGGGCGAGCAACAAAAGGTTCGGATCGCAATGGCTTTAGCACAAAAGACAAATATCCTACTTTTAGATGAACCAACCACTTATTTAGACATCGCTCATCAATACGAGCTAATGGAATTGCTTCTCCAAATAAATGAACAATATAAAATGACGATTATTATGGTATTGCATGATTTACAGCAGGCTGCTTCATATAGCGATTATATGATTGCAATGAAACGAGGTAAAGTTGTCGATCATGGGCTCCCAGAGCAATTGTTAACAGAGAATTTCTTGCATAAAGTATATGAAATCAATGCACAAATTTTATTTAAAGAGGGGTTTCCAATCATTATCCCACAAACAACAAGGAAAAAAGCAAGAAACAATGTGCCATCAACACTCTAGACATGCACGGAAATGGAATACAATGTCCTTATTGCCTCCCTCTAATGGTATACACAAAAAATGAACCTCCCTTGCATCTAAGGGAGGTTCATCTTTATGTTATAATTCTTCTTTATCGAAAGAGAGAATGAGCAGCAGTTTATTCACTAACCTTATATCCAAACTGCCTTTTAAATTTAAATTGGAAATAACCTATCGTTAATCCGATAAACACTATTAAATAAGCACTTAAAATACTAATATTTTTCCACATATAACTAAAGTCACCACTTGAAATCACCGCTTTATACGCCTGCACAGAGTAAGTCATCGGCAACATCGCATTAAATGGCTGCAAGCCAGCTGGAATGAGTTCAAGCGGGAAAGTTCCTGCGCTTGTCGTTAATTGCAAGATTAATATAATAATCGCAATAAAACGTCCCGGATCTGCAAACAATGTAACTAGAAATTGAATAAGCGCAATGAACGATAAACTCGTTGCAATGGTTGTAATAATAAATAGTGGAATACTCTCAACTTCCATCTGGAGTCCAAATAGCATAATTGCAACGGACAATAATGATTGGATAATGCCTACAATCGCAATTACACCAAACTTCCCAAAAAACCAGGCAAATCCATTTTTCGGTTGACTTGCAGGCTCACGGAGCGGAAATACGATTGTAATTAAAAGCGCCCCAACAAATAATCCGAGTGAGAGAAAATAAGGTGCAAATCCGGTTCCATAGTTTGGTACATGATTAATTCCTTTATTCTCAACCTTTACTGGTTCACCAATCATATCATACGTCTGCTCATCGGCATGAACGGAACTTGATTGGTTCGCTGCCTCACTCAGTTTTTCATCTATTTCATTTGTGCCATCTACCAGCTTCTTCGTTCCTTTTGCTAGCTCACTTGATCCATCTGCAAGCTGGCGGCTACCGTCACTCAATTGATTTGAGCCATCCGCAAGCGTATCAATGCCTCCTGCAAGTTGTGATGCGCCAGTTGTAAGCTTTCCTGCGCCAGCATTGGCTTCACGCAATTTTTGATCGAAGACTAATATCCCTTCTGTTAGCTGTGATTGACCATCCTCAAGCTTTGAAACGCCAGCGACTAATTCATTGGAGCCAACGGTTAATTGACTTAATCCAGATGTTAGCTGCTTTTGCCCGGCATTTACTTCCGCAAGCTTATTTGCAATCGTACCCGCTCCGGCTTGAAGCTCACCAGCAGATGCTTCAAGTTGTTTTGTACCATCAGCAACACTTGCACTTCCAGCGGCCAATTTTTCAATACCTGCTTCAAGCTCCGCCTTCAATTGATTTCCTAGCGCGAGTTTCATTTCATCTGGAATAGGCAATGCTGAAAGCTTCTCATCGATCCCCGCAAGCTGTGATTTCATTTGTAAGATGCCATCATGCAAAGCATTTGCCCCTTCGGCTACCTGCCCTGCTCCACTTTGGAACTCGCCTAATTTGCTCGTTAATTGATCAGCGCCAGCTTTGATTTGTCCCGTTCCCGTAACTAGTTTCTCCGTTGAACCTTCCGTTTGCTGCAATCCTTCGGCTAAACTTTTGGCCCCACTTGTTAATTGCGTGGCTCCATCATTAGCTGCTTGCGCGCCTTGAACAATTTGCTCATGCCCGTTAACAAGCTGCCCTAAACCGTTCGCAAGCTCATTCGTTCCTTTTGCTAGCTCCTCTATCCCAGCTTGCACCTGTGACATGCCTTGATTAAATTCAAGTGACTTCGAGGCAAGTTGATTTAGATTTTCATATAAACGGTCAGAACCCGATGATAGCTCCAGAGCGCCTTCATTTAACGCATGAGCACCATCGCTTGCCTGTTCAAATCCATCTGCCATTTCTTTTACTTTATCAAACATCGTCTCTGCGTATGTCGCGGATACTTCCTTCGCTACCGCTGATTTAATTTTCTCAACTGCTGTTTCACCTATTTGCGCTGAAAGAAAATTAAAGCTCTCATTCGGAATATAGTTTAATTCAAGCTTTTGAGGTTTTTCATCTAATAATGTTGTCGCATTTTTAGAAAATTGATTCGGTATTTCAATTAATAAATAATACTTTTGTTTCTCCAAATCTCGATAACCTTGCTTCTCATCAACAATATCGAACGTAAATTGATCATTCTCCAATAATTTGTCAACTAAATCATCGCCAAGCTGTAACTGTTCACCTTCGAATTCCGCTCCTTCATCCATATTTATCACCGCAACTGGTAAATCAGCGAGCCGATCATATGGATCCCAAAATGCCCATAAAAACATTCCACTATATAAAACAGGAATGAACATAATAGCGATAAGTGGGATAAGTAGTTTTTTATTTTTGAATATCGCCTTCCACTCGGCTGAAAATAACGTATTTTTCATCTTCGTCCCTTTCCTTCCTTAATTACACCGTGTGACCACTTTGTTCAATTGGTCATTTTTGTTAAAAAATAATGGATCATCATTTTGATAATCCCCTAAACAAATAAAATTCAAATAGAGAAGTGATTTCTTCTTTCGATAATGGTTGGTGATTTTTTTCCCAGTCATTAACGAAAGTAATATACAGTTTTAGCATAATAAAGGCTGTCATTTCAGGATCACAATCTTTAATTTCATCTTTATCAATCGCTTCCTGCACTTTTTCTTTAATATAATGAATGATCGCATTTTCCACCTTTGCCATCACTTCGATTACTTCTGGTGTTCCAATTTCCTTTTCTTCATGGAATAACTTAATTGTAAGCTGATGCTCATTTTTAAAGGCTAATAATCGATAGATCGCCCGATTCACATTGGTATAAAAAGATTGGTCATCTCGAATCGTTTCTTCGGCTGCTGCTTTCATTTCTTTAATTAAAGAAGTTACAATCTCATCAAGCAGTTCCACTTTATTACTAAAAAATGTGTATATCGTTCCCTTTCCAACATTCGCTAATTTAGCCACTTGATCCATCGTCGTTGCTTTATAACCAAATAATGAAAAAGATTTTGTTGCCGCATCAATAATAAGCTGTCTTCGATCAACAGACATGTTTTTATCCCCCCAATCAAGCGAATGACCAAAATACTAATTCAGTCACTTTATTTACATTCGTATATTAACATAATTAAAATAAATTAACAAGAAGTTCTTCGAGGAGATTCACATTTATAGTTTTTTTCTTTATAGCTGTTGATCATCTATGCGCTTTGCTTTAGAGTAGTTTTATGCTTAACGTATCAATTGATTACTAAACAAGGAGTTTACTATATGAAAAAACAGCCAAATGACCTTAAACCTTTTATCACTCTTATTTTATCAGCAAAAATTCCAAAGCTAAGCTTAACGATTGGCTTGATCGCTAGTCTCATTACAACACTTGCTGGTTTAGTTGTTCCTATTCTTACAAAAAACTTAGTAGATGGCTTTTCTTTATCAACATTAAGTATTCCACTCATCATCGCTATTGGTGTTGCCTTTATCATCCAAGCGATCATTAGCGGACTGGCCCTTTACTTACTAACCGTAGTCGGACAAAAGATTGTTGCTCGACTGCGTGAGCGTATGTGGTTAAAGCTCGTTCGATTACCTGTTAATTATTATGATCAAACATCGAGTGGCGAAACCGTTAGTCGTGTCGTGAATGATACAAGTATTGTAAGAGAATTAATTTCTCAACATTTTCCTCAGTTCATCACAGGGATCATTTCTATTATAGGAGCGATTGTCATTTTATTTATTATGGATTGGAAAATGACTTTATTAATGTTAATTGCCGTACCATTAACATTGCTCGTTATGTTTCCGCTTGGCCGTCAAATGGCGAAAATATCACGTGGACTACAAGATGAAACAGCTGTGTTTACAGGAAATATCCAACAAACTCTAGGTGAAATCCGTTTAATGAAAGCATCAACTGCCGAAGAAACGGAAGAAAAAAGAGGATTATCTGGGATTAATAAACTACTCACTTTCGGTCTAAAGGAAGCGAGAATCTTCGCCTTAATCGCACCAATTATGCAACTGGTTATTATGCTTGTCATCGTATTAATCATTGGCTATGGAGGGATGCGTGTAGCAAGCGGAGCGATGTCGACCGGTTCACTCATTGCCTTTCTCCTTTATCTTTTCCAAATTATTATGCCGATTACATCTTTTGCCATGTTTTTTACCCAATTACAAAAAGCAAAAGGCGCAACAGAGCGAATCATTGACATTCTGGAACTGCAATTGGAAGAAGGGCAAGACGGACTTAGCCTTGACATCGCAAATAAATCGATACATGTTTCTAATGTATCATTCGCTTATAGTGAGGAAGAGCCTGTATTAGGGCAGATTTCTTTCACCGCCCAATCTGGAGAAATGATCGCATTTGCCGGACCAAGCGGTGGAGGTAAAACGACGTTATTCGGATTGTTGGAACGATTTTACGAACCAACTGCTGGTGAAATTTTGATCGGCGACACTCCGATCCGCCAATTATCAGTCAAAGCTTGGCGCAATCAAATTGGTTATGTTTCCCAAGATAGTGCAATGATGGCCGGAACAATTCGTGAAAATTTATGTTACGGGTTGGAAAATGAAAATGACATCGACGACGAACGTTTATGGGAAGTAGCAAAAATGGCCTATGCCGATCAATTTATCAAAACATTTCCTCATGGACTGGATACAGAAGTAGGAGAACGTGGCGTTAAATTATCTGGTGGACAAAGACAAAGAATCGCCATTGCCCGTGCCTTTTTACGTAATCCGAAAATATTGATGATGGATGAAGCAACAGCAAGTCTTGACAGCCAATCAGAAAGTGTCGTTCAACAAGCATTATCGAGGCTGATGGAAGGGCGGACAACGTTTGTAATTGCCCATCGATTATCAACGATCGTTGACGCAAATAAAATTATTTTCATCGAAAATGGCCAAGTGACTGGAAGTGGCACCCATCAAGAATTAATCGCTACACATCCATTATATCGCCAATTTGCTGAGCAGCAGTTGACATAAGCATTCTAGATTAAGACAGCCTTTACGAATATAGTAAAGGCTGTTTATTTACCATGCAATCTTTCCCATAACAACCTTTTTAGTCGCACCAGTAGCTGCTGGTAAATTATTTTGTTGCTTTTTATAACATTGGTAACCGAGCAGGGCAAATGCAATTGCTTCCTTTGCATCCGCGTTAATGCCAGATTGTTCCACACCCCTCACTTCTATCTCCGTACCTAATAAATGATGGGACATTCTTTGCATCAATGTTTGATTATTTCTGCCCCCTCCACTGACTAACACTTCTTTTAAATGAACGATTCTTGCCTGCTTTCTTATTTCCATCACAACACTTTTCGCCGTCAATTCCGTAACGGTAGCTATTTTATCAGCATCCTTTATTCCTAAGTTTTCCGCTTGTTGCCACAAATCCTTGGCATAATCAAGACCAAACAATTCCCTCCCAGTGCTTTTCGGTGCCGAGAGATCATAATATGGATGCTTTAATAACTGCTCAAGCCAATTTTTATGTATCGATCCGCTCGCTGCTATTGCCCCATCTCGGTCATATGACTGCTTGCCATCCGTTGCCCACTTTGTAAAAGCATCAATAATCATATTTCCTGGCCCAGTGTCATAGGCCACTACATCAGCTTCCCTACTGCCTTTCGGTAAAACAGTGATATTGGAAATTCCACCAATATTCACAAGCACTCTACCTATCTCTTGATCGGCAAACAATACAAAATCAGTATATGGAACTAATGGAGCGCCTTGTCCACCTACGGCCATATCACGTGTGCGAAAATCACCGATGGTCATAATACCCGTTTTTTCAGCAATAACGCTAATGTCACCGATTTGAAGTGTGGATATGATGGGACGACCATCGATTTCAATCGGATCAGGTTGGTGAAAAATGGTCTGACCATGGGAACAAATACATAAAATATCATTCCGTTCAAGACCCGACGCTTTAATTACTTCGATTGCTGCCTCTGCAAACAACTCACCTAAAAACATATTCATCAAAGAAATATCATTCACACGTACCCGATTTGGATCGCATAACTTCATTAATTCTTCTTTAAGCGCTTCAGAATATGGCAAAGATAAAAAATGAACTTGTTTTATGTCTATCTGATCATTTTCATCGATTATTTCAACTACCACTGCATCAATTCCATCCAATGACGTACCTGACATTAACCCAACGACATACTCTTGCTGCATTCCAACCTCTCCCCCCAAGCTTAAAAATAGGAACGGATCAAATTATGTAATCTTGGTCTAAGCCTCATAATATAATTAGGTTCCCTACCAAAATGCACTCGATTCGTTAATAAAATCATATGTAACTGTATCGTCGGATCAAACCAAATGCTTGTACCGGTAAAACCCGTATGTCCATAGGATTGATCGGAAAATATATCTCCGCAAGAAGATAAGGTTGGGCTTTTTAAAATCCACCCCAAACCGCGATGTTCTTGATCAAATCTGCTATAATTTCTTTTAGACAACTCGGTCACTGCTTCTGATAGAACCCGTTTCCCTTTAAATATACCGTTGTTTTCTATCATTGTTGCATAGTTTTGTAAATCACGTATTGTCGAAAATAATCCTGCATGTCCACTTATCCCGCCCATCAATTCCGTATTATCGTCATGAACAGTCCCTTGCTTATAACTTGCTAACTTTTCGCTATATTCAGTCGCGGCATATCGTTCCTTTGGAAAAGATGGGTTAAACCCTGTTTCAAACATTTCTAGTGGTGTAAAAAGCTCTGATTGAACAAATTGCTCAAATTTTTGTTTGGTCACCACTTCGATTACTTTATATAACGTAATGAAGCCTAAATCACTGTAAACGACTTTACTTCCAGTTTCGTACAATAGTGGCTGATTATAAATTCTTTGCATGACTTCATCTGTTGACAAGTCTTCTAAATAGTATTGAATATGCGCAGGCAGCCCAGATGTATGTGTCAAAAGATCACGTAACCGTACTGCTTCTTTGCCTTGTTGGGCAAACTCAGGTATAAAATAAGAAACGGGATCATCGAGCCAAATGTCTCCATGATCAATTAGTTTTAATAGCATCGGTAAAGTGGCAACGACTTTTGTCAATGAAGCTAGATCAAATATCGTATCCATTTTCATTGCCGATTTTTTCGGATAAACAGCAGAATGTCCAATTGCTTCTTCTAAGATGATTTTCCCTTGATAACTAACAGTAATAACCGCTCCTGGAATATGGTTTAAATCAATCTCCTTTTGAATAATAGAAAGCACTTTGTTCCGCAATCTCTACTCCCCTTTACACTCGACATGTTTTTGATACGAATCATAACGTTTACATACTTGGTAGCCTAATTTATTATAAAATGAAACCAGCCCCGTCCAATCGATAATAATCCGTTGTATATTACGTTTTCTTAAATAGGCAACCGCTGCTTGTACAATAAAAAGGCCATATCCATATTGCCGTTCATTTGCATCGATCCCGAGTGGACCAATGCCGCCAACGGCTTCTTCATATAACGGAGCCCAATAAGTATTCTGCGCAATAACAGGTGAATAAGAGTCGTTTATTCGGCAAAAACCAATGATTCTCCCCTTCTTTTTGAGGATGACAAACTCCCTCCCATCTCCACCATGCTCAAAATATTTTATCGCTTCATACTCCCATCTTCCCGGAAAACTTCGGTTTAAAAATGTTATAAACAGTTGTTTTTCATTCCTATCTAACAAGGAAACTTCTACTCCTTCTTTTGCAGGAATTACAACTTGACGGTCGATTTCATAAAAGCAATCCAAATCGTATTCCTCGCCACTTTTCACATACCCCCTTTTTTCAAACCATTTTGCAGCATAAGTAAATTCTGATGGAATACCCGGAAAATAATGGGATGTGTCTTTGCCAAGCAAAATGCGATTGACACCGCTTTCAATTAAACTCGCTTCAGCATGCTCCAATAATGTTGTTCCAATTCCTCGATTACGATATTTCTGATCAACAAGCATGGCTTGAATCCACCCTGTCTTTTTTCCAATCCCAACATCAATCGCATCTTGCCATTTTTTTACGATTACAAATCCAATGACTTCATTACGATCTGGGTCGACTACCATTTGCGAACATTGATGACAAATGTTCGTATCTTGAAAACTATTCTGTTCGAATAATTCTTTCCTCATTGGGAAGGAAGCTCCTAATTCCCGATTCCATAAATCAACTAACTCTTTCAATCTATTATAGTTCCATTTTAAATATCGCATCAATTACTCCTTTATACACGACTCTTCGCTATTCAGTTCCAATCTTTAATTCTATTCACCCCTTTATATGCATCCTAAATAACGAAAATCCGTAATTTAACTTTATATAGGTTTACTGTAACGTAATCAACCTTAATTGTAAAATGATATTTTATCAAAAACTAAATTTATTCGTTAAAATATTTTATTGAAATAATAATTTATTTATTCAAAATATTATTGAAATAAAAATTCATCAATGGTACACTTTATTTGAAATCGTGGCACACTACTTCGGAATCAATCTAGCAAATTAAAATATCTTCGTTGTAGATAGTAAGGAGGGAAGTCTTTCTGTTTGCCACAGATTTGATAGAAATGAAAAAGGAGTCGGATGAATGTGTCTAAGCTGTTCCAAATACTACTCGTCTTAATTTTTATTTTTGGTAGCGCTTTCCAAACTACTCACTTATCGATGGCTGCTGAAAACGATTCTGAGGCACGAATTGATGTTACGACAATTGATGAAGGGGGAAATTCTGTAAAAGGAAGCCCGATCATTACCGCTGTCCCACCTGCGGACAAACCAGTTAATAAAATTACGTTTTTGGCAAAAGCAGTGAACGAACCTGATGAGAATTATTATCCTTACGCACCAATATCAAAAGAACCTTTTTCATGGACTTGGGGAACCGGTGATCCTTGGGTACCTGACGGAGAATATACATTACGGATGGATATTGAATATAGTTCAAAAGAGGTAGAAACGATTACACGTAATGTATTCGTTGCAAATTATTCCGCTCCTACTTACCCAGAATCACCTAAAATGCTTTCAGTTGTTTCAAAAACCGACGAACAAGTGGAATTAGCATGGAATCCATCTAGCTCAACAAAGACGTTTAATTATGAAATTTTCCAAGATGGCGAGAAAATAGCCGAAACAACAGAAACCTCATATACAGTGAACGGCTTATTAGCAGACTCACAATATTTGTTTAGGGTAAAAACAAAGGATATTTATAATAATGTTTCCATTGATGATAATACGATCAACGTATTAACCGCTGGCGAGCAAACGCCAACGACTTTCCCAAAGATAAGTGAAATTCAAGCTCCTGAACCAAATGGGGTTAGCCCAAGAAGCCAAGGTTATTCTGGGACGATTCAACTATCAGTAGTTGCTGAAGATCCGAGCGTTGAAGATGTTATGTTTGCCGTCAAAACATATGCTGCACCAGAATCTGATTATTGGCAGTTTACACAAGTGAGCAAAGATGGGGATACATATACCATTTCATATGATACAACTTCGGCTCCCGAGGGCAATGTAATTATCAAGGCTACGGCTGTTGATCAATATGGGCAAACAGCAACAGTGACAAAGGTCTTACTCATTGATAATGTCATTGAAGGTGTGATACCGCCAACATGGGAAGATGCCGATACACCACCGGCAAATTATGTGATCGCTTATCTTGCTGGTTGGTCCACTTTAAGCGGATACGACTTAATGCATGATATAGACGCTTCAAGATTAACACATATTAATTACGCCTTTGGGTTAATCGGAAGTGATTTAAAAATAAAAATGAGTGATCCTGTAAATGATCCGATAAATTTTGCAGAGTTAGCTAAGTTAAAGGAAAAATACCCTCACTTAAAAACAACGATTGCAATAGGCGGCTGGGGTGGATCTGCGAATTTCTCTGAAGCATCGGCGAATGAAGAAGCAAGAACCACTTTTGCAGACAGTGTTGTCGAATTTATTGTCACTCACGGTTTTAATGGTGTTGATCTAGATTGGGAATACCCTGTTACTGGCGGTGGTCCGGGCACATATCCGAATCCGGATGACTATGATCATTTTCCATTATTGCTAAAAACATTGCGTGAAAAGTTAGATGAACAAGGCGAAAAAGATGGAGTCCGTTATTCCCTTTCAATCGCTGGAGCTGCAAATACCGGCTATGTAGCGAATACCCAACTTGGTCTTACTGAAAAATATTTGGATTACATTCAAGTGATGACGTATGACATACACGGTCCTTGGGAAGAATTAGCTGATTTGAACGCACCTTTATATGATGATAACGGAAAAACATGGAGCGTTGATAAAGCTGTTCAAGCTTATTTGGATGCCGGCGTGCCTAAAGAGAAACTCATCATGGGCGTACCTTTCTATGGCTACACATATGACGTACAATCTAACGAGAACAATGGATTACGTCAAAAATATATTGGCAGTGGTTCTGTTACTTATAACCGGATCATCTTAAATGATTATTTAAACAATGGCTATGTTCGGTATTGGGATGAAGGAACAAAGACACCATATTTATTTAACCCAGATATATCCAAATTCATTAGCTATGATGATGAAAAGTCAATTGCCATTAAAGCACAATACATTCGGGAAAAAGGGCTCGGCGGGGCAATGATTTGGGAGATTAGTCAAGATCATGGAAATGATTTACTAGATTCATTGTATACGATTCTAAAAGATCCAATTGTTCGTACGGATGAGCCTAATACGGATGGTGATTCGGATAATGATCCCGATGGTGACCAAGACGAATCCGAAGAACCTGTTACAGATGATAATAACAATGACTCAGATTCGGACGATGATTCTGAGAAGCCTTCCGAAGGTTTAGAAGACGATAAAGACAATCAATCAGGTCAAGGAAATGATCCATCTAAAAATACAAATGAGGAAACAACTCATTCAGATCATACTAAACAGGAACAAGGGAAAAAATTACCGAATACAGCGAGCTCCATCTATAATTGGATGCTGATCGGCTTCCTGACATTGCTTATTGCATCTGCAATAGCTATTTGGAATTATAGACGTATGAAACGAGCTTAAAATATGCATTAAATATCACAATTTAAAAATATAAAAAGATTTCCAGTCATTATTTATACAAAATCGGGTGTCAAAGGAGTCTGAATAATCGACTTTTTGACACCTTTCTTCTATCGGTAGTTTCAAGCTTTAAAATTTTGTTTAATCTGGCTAATCCCAATTCCTTCCTCTATAAGTCCCGCCACAACTGCTCCGATAACTGGTTCCACTTTAGGAATAATCAGCTCTGCTTGAATATGATTCTTTTGGAAAACCTCTCTCATCGTATGTTGCAATAGATCAAGTCTATTAAAGAGACCACCCGTTAATACTACTTGTATCTGCTCCTCGTTCCATTTGTCCGTAAATAACTTTTTAATTAGACATGAAATGGACTCACCAAGATACAGCGCATTTTGCCGAATAATCGCCAAGGAAACAGGATCTCCCTGATCAGCTGCTGCTACTACAAGCTTACTTATTGATGCAATGATTTCCTTTTGATTCTTCGCTTGATAAACGGGCTGAATAATATTAGGCAAGGCTCGAACTTGGAAATGATCGATAATCTGATTCACTAGCATCGTTTCCTCACCAAGCTTGTCATAAGCTGAAAAAGCGGCATCTAATCCTTGGCTTCCAAGGGCATACCCACTTCCTTTTTCGCCTAGCAAATATCCCCAACCACCGACTCGATCTAGCTCTCCTTTTTTATTGATCCCATACGTAATCGATCCAGTTCCGGCAATTTGAACGATTCCTGGTTCTCCGAATGTTCCGGAATACAATGCAGTAATCGCATCATTGTTTACCGTAATCGGAATCCTGTCGGCGATGATTGAAGAGAGTAATATTTGCATTTCTTTTCTCGCTGTTGGATGTTCCACACCAGACATACCCGCAAATACCCGGCTAATCTGAAAAATCGACATATTGCTCTGTTCTTTCAGCTTACTGAATAGTGTCGTTAACTCATTCCGCAAATCATCTTTTCCAACACTGTTGGGATTGCTGGCACCTACCGTTACTTCTGCAATAATGTCACCATTCTCATTTGCGATCACACCTTTTGTTTTTGTTCCGCCACCATCAATTGCTAACACATACATAAATAATCCCCCCAATTGCCCCATAGGAAAGAAGCCAACTCTAAAAATGAGTTAGCCCAATCGTGAATATTTATTTTCCGCCATTGCCCGTTAAAAATTGTACTGCTTCCTTTGTCGCATTCAAGTGCTTAACCGTTTCATCATATTGTCGTGATGCTACACTCATAAATAAAATATCAATTACTTGTAACTGAGCAATTCTTGATGATGTAGCACCACTTCGAAACGTCGGTTCCTTTGTTGCCGATGTGTATAATTTAATATCCGCCTGATCAGCAATACGGTGTTTCCCATACTTCGTAAGGCTAATTGTCTTTACATTTCGTTGTTTCGCTAATTCCAATACATTGGCAACCTCAATCGTTTCCCCTGAAAAAGAAATGCCGATTACAACATCATCAGGTTCAGCATTTGCAACCTGTGTCGCTGCGAGATGCATATCAGCAAATGCAAATGCAGTCTTATTAATGCGCAGAAACTTTTGCTGTGCATCTTGAGCAATAATGCTTGAAGCACCGACACCAACTAAATGGATTCTTCTCGCATGGCGAATAGTCTCCACCGCTTTTTCCAATTCTTCAATATCCAGTAGCTCCGCTGTTTCACGAATCGTTTGAATACTATTATTCGTCATTTTATCAATGACCGCCAATAATGATTCATTCGGCTCAATATCGCGAAAGCCATCATTGGTCGTCTTTTGAAGATCCCCAGCAATTCGTAACTTCAAATCTTGAAAGCCCTTTAGTTTTAATGATTTACATAAGCGAATAACTGCTGCACCACTTGTAGAACTTCTTTTCCCCAACTCCATTGCCGTAAGCAATATTGCCTCATTCGGATGTTCAATAATATACGTAGCTATTTTTTTTTCAGAAGGGGGTAACTGTGGCAGCATCTCCGTTAATATGACTAATCCCCCGTTTGTTGACATAAATCGCATCACTCATTTCTTTTTATTCAATTCCTTTTTCATAACATGGAATGATCGCGTTATTTCAAACCCTGTTTTTTTATACAAATAGCCTGCCGATGTTTTTTCTCCGGTCCAAAGGAACCATGCACCATGTAAGCTTTCCGCTTTCATTTGTTGTAAACATAAATTTAATAAAATTTTACCTAGCCCTTTACCTTGCTGGTTCGGATCAACACCAAATGGCCCAAATCGATCTGGCACACCTTCATATCCACCGTATATACAAAACCCAACTACGTTCTCTTTCTCCCTTGCCACTAAAATCCGTTCTAGCGGCAAACCTTGGAGCACCCCCTCACGAATCGCCCTCCCCCAGTCTGGATTAAATGTATGATTAGCAAATTGAATGACATCATATAAGTCTTTATCTTCGGCTAATGTAAATGAATATCCTTCTATTTCCCTTTGTTTTATTAAATCTTTAATCTCATCAGCAAGTTTAAAAGTTACTAAGTTTCGATCCATTGCTATTGGTGAATAAAGTTTATCAAAACCTTGACTTAATAGAAATTGATATGCTTCTGGGTAGGCTTCCTCATCGATTCCCGGCATAATGTAATTGGGGGCATAGGAAGCGAAAAACACATATTTCCTCCCATTTATTTTCAGAAAATCAATTGCTTCCTGCAAAAGCTTGCCGCCAATTCCATCTCCTTGATATGTTTCATCGACGAAAAAGAATGGTATCCAGCCATTGTCAGGCTCTAAATCTGCTCCCATCATCGGCAATAGCCTGCGGACAGCATAGAAACAACCAACTAAGCGTTCTTCACTAAATGCTAGCCGCAATCCTTTCGGATCAAAATTAGCATCTAATAATACTAAATTACGGAATCGCTTTGACGTAATTGGGTCTTTCCATAAGGAACGATTCCACAAATCGACAATTTGCTGTTCATCTCCCGATTGATAATATCTATATGTAATCATATCTACCATTCTCCTTTAACGGCTATTTCGATTGCTTTTCGTACGAACCCATTAGCTTGATGAATGGCCGCTTTAGCTTCCTGTAAAGAGATTCCTGTCTCGATAATTACGATTGCGGGTTTTACTTCATAATTCGTTTGTTCCAATACCTCTTGTGCCCGGTTATACGGTACATTCGTAATCGTGGAAAGAATGTTCTTTGCACGTTCCTTTAATTTATGATTACTTACCTTTAAATCAACCATTAAATTTTCATATACTTTTCCGATTTTTATCATTGATGCCGTTGTGATCATATTTAAGATTAATTTATGAGCCGTTGCCGCCTTCATCCTTGTTGATCCCGTTAATATTTCAGGCCCAGTATCTACTTCTATCTTAATATCTGCAAACTTACTAATGATAGAATTATCATTACTTGATAAGCTAATGGTTTTGGCTCCAATTGATTGAGCATATTTTAGTGCGCCGACAACATATGGTGTCCTCCCGCTTGCCGCAATTCCAATTACAACATCAAGCTCTGTTAATTGACGCTCAGTCAAATCCTCTTTACCAAGGTTTTCATCATCCTCAGCACCTTCAACTGCCTTCATAATTGCCTTTGGGCCACCTGCCATTAATGCTTGCACAAGTTCCGGTGAAGTACTGAACGTTGGTGGGCATTCTACTGCATCCATGATGCCAATCCGACCACTTGTCCCAGCACCAACATAGAAAAGTCTACCGCCAAGTTTAAATGCTTTATATACAATCTCCACCGTTTTTTCGATTTCTGGTAAAACTTTTTGCACACTGTGAGCTACGGTCATATCTTCATTGTTAATCGTCGTTAAAATCTCAATTGTTGACATATTGTCGATCGAATATGTGTTTTTATTTCTCTTTTCTGTCGTTAAAGTTAATAAATTATTCATCGTTTATCCATCCTATTTGTATAAAAGATATGGTTTTTTTTGTTGATTAAAGTATTCCAATTGTTCCGAACATGAAAGCAAGAATTCATTAGATGTCTTCGCAAAAATATGCTCTTTTAATGTTTTCGTTCCAGCTAAAAGATCAAAGAAATACTTATTCGCATCATTCGCTATAAATTGAAAATCATTCGGATACATCTCAGCAATTGTTTCTAACAACTTAACTCCAACTTCAAAAGAATGTAAATGATCACGATTAACTACATGCAGTTGCAGACCACTACAAATCTCATCCTTATATTTTTGATACGTAGGAATAAAGGACGTAGGATGAGCGATTACACCGGGTATCTGTTTCTGATTGAACACCCTCGTCAATTCGTAGCCATTAATAAATGGTGCTCCTACAACTTCAAATGGTCTAGTCGTTCCTCTGCCTTCCGATAAATTCGTTCCTTCTATTAAGCATGTACCAGTATATAAAATATTCATCGTAATCGTCGTTGTGTTCGGAGAAGGTGGTACCCAGAATAATCCCGTCTCATCAAAATACATTGCCCTCTTCCAGCCTTGCATCGGCACAACAGTCAA
This sequence comes from Bacillus sp. FJAT-50079, assembly GCF_018343515.1. Lineage (GTDB taxonomy): Bacteria > Bacillota > Bacilli > Bacillales > Bacillaceae_C > Lederbergia. The sequence goes on from NZ_JAGYPD010000002.1 coordinate 749,849, forward strand.
TTCACATTGATAACCAAATTCATGCTTGTACATTAATGCTAGCTCTGCCACGGTCATCCCGTGTCGGTTCGGGATCGGCAATAAGCCAACAAATGATCGTACATCCTCCTCAACGAGATTCCCTTCCATTTTCTCCCCTGAAACTGGATTGGGGCGATCTAATACGATAAAATGCTTCCCATATTCAGCACATGCTTCCATCACATAAGCCATTGTATAAATAAATGTATAATACCTAGACCCGATATCTTGCAAATCGAAAACTATTGCATCAACATCATCCAACATCTCTTTACTCGGTTTTCTTGTTTCACCGTATAAGCTATACACAGGTAATCCCGTATATGGATCTGTTGTCGATTCAACTTTTTCCCCTTCCTTAGCATCACCACGAATCCCATGCTCCGGTGCGTATAAAGCGGTGAGCATAATTTCTTTATGCTCATAAAATAAATCAATCGAAGGAACCAGCTTACCATTTACCCCGGTTAAATTTGTTACAAGCCCGATTCGCTTTCCTTTAAATTGCTTATATTCTTCTTCAATGAAAAGATCAAGACCAAGCTTCAATCGACTTCACCTACTTTCACATCGTATCTCGCAAATGCTTTCATGGCGATCCACATTAAAAGCAAGCTTGCTAGACTTCCACTAATAAAAATGAATAACACTGGAACCATGCTTATTACGATATAAACAATATAACTCCCGACAACCATCATAATCGAATGCAATGGTTTCCCTAACACAATAATGATCGAACGCTTTATATATTCCATTGTTCTGCATTTAAAGTGGACATAAATCGGGAAAATGTACAATACAACTGCAAAATATATAATAAAAGCAAAAATGATAAAGAAGTTTAATAAGGATAAGATAATATGTTCAGACGATTGAAAAAAACGTAAGTCAACATATAAAACAAGGCCGAGCAACAATAATAAAGAGCCAAGAATATTACTTTGTAAAAAGCTTGATCTATACGTATTCCAAAACGTTTTAAATATAGGTATATCCGTATCCCCTAAAATCCATTTTCTCGTTACGGCGAACATGGCAGAAGTTGCTGGAAAAAATCCGAAAATAACGATACCGAGCAGTGAAAATAGGAGCCATAAACTATTTAATAATATGAGTTTCATCAGCCAGTTTGATATTTCGTATAATTTCCAAACAATTCCTTCCAATGACATCTTTATCGCCTCTTATTCGTAAACTAGTATTTCACCATTTGTAAAAGAACAGCCCAGAATATCCAGGCTGTTATGTACTTACAATTTACTGTGCTTCAGCCCAACGATCGTATGCTGCTTGATGAATCTCTACTAACTCTTCGATGCCTAATCCTTTTAATGTATTAACATATTCATCCCAAGAAGCATCAATCGGTTGAGCGCCTGTAATAAACTTCGCTTCCATTTGTTCAAAATACGTATCAATATCTGGTTTCAACGCACTTACTCTTTTCTGCTCATCTTCTGTAAAGTAAACTAAAGGATATGGTGACTTTGCATACGGAACTAACTCCTCAGAAATCCACTCATAGATTTTAAGAATGGTCGGGTTTCCGCCCTCTTTTGCAAAAAACTCCTCGGTAAGTACCATAGGTACATTTGTTCCAACTCCTGGCGCATGTTTGGCATTCGTTTCTGTCGTGCTTAGCCCCTCTTCTTGCAACAATTCCCATTGATTGGCGTCATTCCATTTAAATGTTTTTCCTTCAATTCCAAGACGAGATAAAATCGTTCCTTCTTCCGAATATGCGTGGTCAATCCAACGCATTGTCGCTTCAGGATATTTATTATCTTTCGTAATCGCTGCTCTTCCTCTGCGGATATCGCTCATTAAAATCGTTAATTTTTCATTATTCGTTACACTCGTCATTGGAGGCAATACTGGATAGTTCAATGCTTCAGTAACATCTTCAAACCCTACTTGAACAATTGGCCATGTTGAGAAGATTCCAACGCGGTCACCTTTAGCAACAAACTGTTCCCAAGTATGCGAGAACATTTCATTATCAAGTAATTGTTCTTCATAAAGACGATTTAAATATTTCAGGTATTCTTTAAACTCATCTTGAACCCACGCGTATTCAACTTTTCCATTGTCTTCATAAATCCCATCATCTTGTACAATTCCGAAGTTAGGTAATAAGCCAACTCTTAAATCGGCCGGACTATTGGCTGTAATCGGAATTACATTGCCAACATTGCCTGGATCTTCTTCTTTAAATCGTTTTAACAATGTATAAAACTCATCCATTGTTTGTGGCTTATCCACTCCAAGCTTCTCAAGCCATTTTCCATTCAGCCACATAATGGGTGTTTTTGATGTTTGTGAACTATCGATTCCTGGCAATGCATAAATATGTCCGTCTGGTGTAGTAATCGAAGGTGCGATATCTGGATTTTCTTCCATTAACTTTTTAAAATTTGGTGCGTATTTATCAATTAAATCTTCTAAAGGAATCAAAAGACCTTGTGAACCATAATCTGATTCTTCACTAGGTGTTAGTTCGGCCCCATAGAGTAAATCTGGCAAGTCTAAACTCGCAAAAGCAAGTTGTTTATTTTGAGTATAATCATCTGCTGCCGCCGTGCGGAAATCGAACTTAATATTCGTTTTATCCTCCATCACTTGGAAAAAGCCCATCTCTTTCCATTCAGGTTGAATCGGAGAGCTTTTCCCCATCATTTGCAAAGTAATCGATTCATTTACAATCGGATAGTCAGTTTCGTTAAAATTATCCGATGTTTTTTCTGATGTATCCACTTTCTCTTTATCTTTGGAACATCCGACAAACAGTACAGCTGAGATTAATAGGACAAACATAGCGAATAACTTTTTTTTCACGTTAACTACTCCCCTTTTTTTATTTGATTGATGAAAAAACGCCATTGTGTTTCGATTTTAATGACCACCTCCTTTGATCATCAATATCTCACTCTTTTAGTGATCCAATCATCACTCCTTTAAGGAAGAAGCGTTGTAAGAATGGATAGACAATTAAGAGCGGTGCGGCTGATACAATCATGACTGCGTATTTAATAATGTCGGCGATTCGTGCATGTTGACTAAGTGCCTCAGCTGTTCCGCTTTGCTGCATTAATTCAGCTGTGATTTGTTGCTGTACAAGAATCTCCCTGAGGAATAATTGCAACGGAAACAGCTCTCTATCTTGCAAATAAATCAGCGCTCCGAAATATTGGTTCCAATGCCCAACTCCATAAAATAACGCCATTACTGCAATGATCGGTGCGGACAGTGGCAACACAATTTGGAAAAAGGTTCGTATTTGTGATGCACCATCAATCTCCGCTGCTTCTTCCAAACCTCTCGGAATCGTCACCCTAAAAAATGACATTGTCACTATAATATTCCACATAGCAGCAGCACTTGGAATCACCATTGACCAAATCGTGTTAATCATTCCTAGGTCACGTATTAATAAATAGGTAGGAATTAAACCGCCATCGAAAAACATTGTAAAAACTAGCATCGCCATAATTACTTTTTTTCCGATTAAATCTTGCCTCGATAATGCGTATGCACACGGTAATGTTACGGCTAAATTGATCAATGTCCCTAATAGCGTATAAAAAATTGTGTTTCGATATCCGAGCCATATTTCACTACTTTGTAAAACACGCCCAAACCCTTCAAATGTTATGCCTTTTGGAAATAACCACATTTGCCCCGAGTTCACGTAATGCGGATCACTAATCGATGCACTTAAAATATAAACAAGGGGATAGGAGATAATTAGGATAAAAAACCAAACTAGGATTTTATTGCAGATGTCAAATATTTTGTCAGACTTCGTTTCTTGTATACTCATATTGAATACTCCTTTACCATAAGCTTGTACCCGTTCTTCTAGCCACTCGGTTAAAGAATATTAGAATGATGAAATTAATAACTGAGTTAAATAGACCAACTGCCGTTGAATAACTATATTGTCCATGTAATAAACCCGCATCGTACACATATGTTTGGATGACTCTAGAAGAATCCAAATTCAATGGGTTTTGCATTAATAAGATCTTTTCAAAACCAATCGACATCATGCTTCCCATGTTTAAAATAAGAAGGATGATAATCGTCGGCAAAATACTTGGCAAATTAACATGGAAGATCCGTTGTAACCGCGTTGCCCCATCTACTTTCGCCGCTTCATGTAATTGCGGATCTACGCCAGCTAATGCAGCTAAATAAATGATGGCTCCCCAACCGAGATTTTGCCATTCATTCGACCAAACGAAGATCGATTTAAACCAAGCTGGTTCGGTCATAAAGCTAATTGGTTTAAATCCTATGGTTTGAATAAAGTTATTAATAATTCCTGTTGCAGGGTCTAAAAAGGCAATAATCATCCCGACAAAAACGACAACAGAAATGAAGTGAGGTGCATATGTAATCGTTTGAGCGATCTTCTTAAATTTCCCATCCCTTAATTCATTAAGTGAAAGGGCAACAATAATCGAAATTGGGAACAATGCTAGTGCATATAAATTTATTCCCAATGTATTTTTGATTAACTCCCAGAAGTAATGCGATTTAAAAAATCGGACAAAATGTTCAAAACCAACCCATTCACTTCCTAAAATACCATCTATCGCCCGAAAATCTTTAAAAGCAATTTGAACTCCATACATTGGGTAGTACTTAAACACGAGAAAGTAAATGATCGCCGGAGTTAATAGTAAGTAGAGCTGCCAATTGATTTTCATTCTTCTCCAGTTAAAGCGTTTTTTCCTAGCTAAACTGCGGGGTGTTGCTTTATCTGCCATTTGTGTAACAGTCCTTTCAGCCATCTGTGTGACAACTCCTTTCTATACAAAGGTTTTTGCATAACTTGCTCTGAATGAATAGGACTAGCCCTTACTCAGTTTCTCGTTTTACCGTAATTGGCAGCTTCCCGCTCACCTTCTCTTTACCAAAAATTGCAGATGCAGCAACTTTTAATGCAGGATAAGTAAATTCATACGTATTTATATAAGCTGGAACTTCAGGTAAGTATTTAAAGTCATACGGACCCCGCATTGCTATCACAACAAAGTCTATATTATGATTTGACAACTTATTAACTAAATCAATTTGTTTACTTCCTGGTGTAACTGACAGTGTACCTACGATTACAAAATCATAGCTGAGTGCTTTATCGATCATTGTGTCGATTTCTTGATCTGTTAAAAGATTCGGAAATTGGTATACATCGACATTTAAATGATGTAAACGAACCGCATCACCTAAAGATAAATGCGCATATCGTTTATCCTCAACTTGCATCGTTGTACCGTTATCAGGATGGATCACTAATATTCGGTTATGCTCTTTAACAGGCAATGGCAATATTCCATTGTTTTGAACAATTGTTACACTTTCTTTATAGACGTCATACGCTAATTTTTCATGTTTTTCACTACCAACAAAAGCCGGTACAACAAGTTCTTCCTTAAAAATGATGTCTTCCCAACTTGTATACTTTTCTTTTAATCTCTTAATTCGTTCAACCGCTTTGTCTATGATCCCTTCACCGATTTCCCCATTGGCAATCGATTTTGAGATTTCCATGATAGCGCCAACTTGTTTTTCATATGTGTGCGAGATCATTACAAAATCTACCCCGGCTTTAATTGCTGCTACGCTACCTTTTTCCGTACCAATCCCATTTGCAATCGCATTCATTTCCATACAATCGGTAGTCACCACTCCAGTAAAACCTAATTCTTCTCGAAGCAATCCAGTTATGATTTTCGAAGAGAGTGTAGCCGGTACATTCGTTTCTGTTTCAATTGCAGGAAAATATACATGCGCGGTCATAACTGTATCCGCACTGGCAGCAATTGCCGTTTGAAAAGGATATAGCTCAATTTTTTCTAATCGGGTTTTATCATGTGGAATGACTGGTAAATCTAAATGTGAGTCAACATTCGTATCGCCATGACCCGGAAAATGCTTTAACGTCGTAACGACCCCGGCAGCCTGCATTCCTTGCATTGCCGCTTTACCAAATTGGGCAACACTTTCTGCTGATTCTCCAAATGAGCGAACACCGATAACTGGGTTATCCGGGTTATTATTCACATCTAATACTGGGGCTAGATTCCAATTGATTCCTAACGCTTTTAATTCTTTGCCGGAAGCTTGTCCGATTACATAGGCATAATCTGGATTATGCGTTGCCCCTAATGCCATTGCCCCTGGAAAAATTGTTGTTCCTTCTCCTAAGCGACGTACAATACCATTTTCTTGATCGACGCAAATAAGTAATGGATGTTCGTAGCCAGCATTCTTTGCCTCATATTGAAGATCTGTCGTTAATTTCAATAATTCCCTAGGTGTACCGATATTACGACCAAATAATATAATTCCTCCAACATGATAGTTATGAATTAAGTCTTTTACTTGTTTTGTCACTTTTTTACCTGAAAATCCGATAACAAGTAGTTGTCCTACTTTTTTTGCCAGATTACTAGTTTCCATCTATTTTTCCTCCATCGGAACTTAGTTAAATTTCATATCCCGGGATAAATCCACCTTTTCTAACGTTTCCACCCGTAGGGTATTTTAATGTTTGAGCGTATTTTGAGCGATTCAGACATCCTCTTACCGTTCCAAGTGCTTTGTAATAATCATAGTAACGGAAGGAAGTTGAGTTCATAATAAACCAATAATTAGATAGTGCTTCCAAATATGTATCAAATTCGTCGGAGACATCAATATAAATATCCGGCTCGTACCCTTCCATATCCTCCCAATTTTCACTATGGTAAAACGGATAGTAATGTGGAGCTAGTCCCTCCAAATCAAATCCTGGTAAACCAGCTTTCATTTGTGCGGCTTGTAATAGTCTAGGACAAAGCGCATGATCCGGATGAATACTATTTTCCCAATGTGTAATAACAACCGTCGGTCTCAACTTACGCATCCATGTAGCAATATGTGTAATAATCTCGTCATTAATTGTTAATTCGGCATCTTTATAATCTAATGTAATGCTTTTTCCACCTAATATTTTAGCTACTTTTTCAGCTTCTTTCATTTTTTGCTTTTTATATTTTTCTTCAGAAATATGTGGAGGGTTTCCTTTTTCTCCTGGAGTTAAATGTAAAAAGGTCACTTCCCAGCCTGCTTTTGCATATTTATGTGCAATCGCTCCCGCTTGAATTTCTGCATCTCCACAATGCGCGCCAACAACGACTAAATGTTTTTTATTTGACATCTCTTACACCTCTATTTTGTTTTTAATTGATACCGCTTACACTCAAAAACTAATTTTTCAAAAACCTTTTTCTTGCTTCCAATATACCATAAAAAAAATAAAAGTGAAATAAAAATTTAATAAATATTAAAAATTATTGTATTATAGTTTCAGTTATTAATAATTATCTTATCAATTGTGCGCGGTGTAATTGAATCAGCAGAGACTTTAACTCCTTCTGATTGCCAATACAGCATTCACTCTATCACTTATAGGAGCTGAGAATTTCCGATGATTCGAATTAAATTAGGCTGCCTGCCGTTACAATACGATGATAAAGATTTCTCCCAATCGTTCCTTTTGGCATTACGTACGGACCTTCAAAATATAATCGTTTTTCCTCCAATTCTTCAATTTTATCGATCAATCCATCTATCCATTGACTTAATCGATGTTGAGTCGTTTCAATTCTCGCCAATATGCCACCATAGCGAATATCGATCACTTCCCAACCAAACGGCTTATTCATCATAAACCATAATTTCCGATGCGATACGCGCAACTTACTTACACTTTTCTTTACCTCCGCTAGTTCACTCCATAAAATCTGCATTTTTTCCTTATCTTTCGCCTCATATGCTTTTTGTAAATGTATTCCCATTTCTGCTTTCAGACTAAGCACATCAGCAAGTTGTTTATAAAAATCAAACATACATTGTAATTCAACTTGTTCATATTTCGTTATGGCTAATTCATAACTAAGTTGTTTATAATGTTCTTGCATATTTAAGCCGCGAATATTTTTGTCATATAAGCCAATTAAAGGATCTTGCCAAAGTAATAATTTTGATGGATTCGATTCATGTAAATTATTTTTTTCCACACCAGGCGTCTCATCAAATTGATTTAACATCATAAAATCAGTGAAATTCCCCCCAGTGCAAAAACGAAAGCGTTGCTCCAAATGGTCCGGGCTCACTTGTTCATAGTAGGAATGTTCAGCGTAAAGCTGTAAAATCGGCAATGATGTCATTAATGGTGTTTCCGCTCCATTGTCTCCCCACATCGTGGCAAATATTTCTTTAATCCCTGTTTTTTTACAAGCATTCAATGCTGCTTCAGTTGTTACCATTGCCTTTCCGTAATTTGGTGAAATCCCATTCCAGGTCCAAGCACCTCCCGCGAATATAGGATCGGATCCAAGTTCTTTATGCTTTTGAATAAAGGTATGATAAAAATCCTCTTCAGTATGATAATAATCCCAGTAAACGAGCTGAACATTTGGGATCGAATCTACTACTTCTGCTGGTATTTCCACATTAAGGTCGTAATAATCACGCTCTTTAGATCCCAGTCGAAAATACATATCACTCCAAATCATTGGCTTAAGACTCAATTTTTCTGTGATCTCAATGACGGAATTAAGATGCCTATTCATCAATTGAAATCGTTCTACATATCCATTTTTATCTAGATACTTACCTAAACCTAGCTGATGAGCCTCGTCCATCCCAATATGAATCCGTCTTGTTTGAAAGGGCCTTGATGCTGCTTCTATGATTTTTTCTAGAAAACGGTATGTTTCGGGTTCGTCTACTAGTAAAATATCTGCTGTATCACGAATGGGCGCGGCATAATTCCATTTTAAAGCCTCGGTTAAATGTGCCAATGTTTGGATACACGGAATCATTTCAATTCCTAATGCGGCGGCATAAAGATCACATATTTTTAGCTCACTTTCCGTATATTTTCCACGCATATATCCAAAATATGGGTATTCCTTCACTTCGTATGTATCTTCTGTGTAAACCATTAAAACATTTAACCCCATTACTGCCATTTTGCGCAGAAGGCCTTGAATATTCTCTACGGTTAACACAGCATTTCTTGAAGCATCAAGCATTGCTCCATTCGTATGAAATTGTGGTTTTTCAATTCGTTCAAAATCACCATGTCGAATGTAGTTTTCAATCCATAAACCTAATCCGCGAAAAAAATGAATTTTTTCCTGAAAGTATATTTCACCTTTTCCATTTTCATTTTTCACACGGATTGGACCTTCTCTTTCAATGAGTTGAATGATGTAACCATCCTCACTTTGCTCAAAATGAAGCTCTTTTGCTAGAATGGATAATCCGTCCGAAATGTTTGCCGTATGCCCTGTAAAATTAATTCGCAAATATAGCCCTCCTTAACAGCTTAAAATTGATTGCGCTTACAAAACAATATAACACAGAATGGATTAATCCGAAATAATAAATCAATATTTATTAGTTTATAATAAAATTTATTTTCAATCAAAAGTTTTTAGAGGTGCAACTTATTTATTGATCTCTCACTAAAATGACAAAAAACACTCCCCCATCCACTATAAGAAAATAGATTAACGGAGAGTGCTGTTATTTTTTAGGGGAAAGTTAGTATACTTTCCCCATCTCTTTATTCATTTGTTATGATGATGAAAAATTAGCTTCTAAACAGGAATCGTTATTACAAAAGTCGTTCCCTTTCCTTTTTCACTCTCTACTTCAATTTCTCCCTTCATTTCATTAATCGTGCCATAAACCATCAGCATACCTAAGCCTGTTCCCTCTATTTTATTTGAAAAATATGGTTTTCCTAAATATGCCACCTCTTTACTTGTCATGCCAATCCCAGTATCTGTAATTTTAAAGAATATTTTCTTATTTTCGTCCCAAATATCGATGTTGAGCGTACCGCCACTTTCTTTCATTGCCTCAATTCCATTTTTAAATAAATTAATGAAACATTGACGGATCTGATATTTATCGTAATTTTTATTTAATGAATTTTGGAAACGTGATTGAATATTGACTTGATTCATATTTGCATAAGGAATGAGTATATTCTTTGCGTATTCTATTTCATCTTTAAAATTTGAATAAATCATATTTGCTGATTGAGGCTTCGCGAAAGCTAGATAATCGCTTACAATTTTTTCTGCTCGTTCTAATTCTTTTAATGAGAAGTCAATATACATTCTCTCCTCACTAGTGATTGTGCTTGATTCGTTTAGCAGTTGTAGAAATCCGTTGGTGACAGTAAGTGGATTCCGGATTTCATGAGCAACACTTGCCGATAATTCCCCAATTACATTCAAACGTTCTGAATGTAAAAAACGCTCCCGGCTTTTCACATTAGAAATGATCCTTTCAATTAAGATCATAATCATAAAAATAACAATTGCATGAGTAGTTAAAGTATAGAATGATAATAGCCAATATTCTGTCGTTAATTCATGAAAAAATGAGCTTAGTGTAGACAGATAAAATATCGAGGTGCAAATTGAAACGAGTACCGCACATGAAATTCTCTTTTGTGTATTCAGTTGAAGAAATTTTCTACTAATTAAAGGGACAATCATAAAAATAACTGTGGAGAATACAAACGATTCAATAGTCCCTGCGCCACCGATAAAAAAACGCCATATATTTAAAATGATATAAAGCGGAAATACCATTTTATAGCCACCAAACAGAGCAATAAGAATGAAAGGGATGTACCTTAAATCAACAATAAATCCGCTTTCTAATTTAATAGGAAAAGTCATGCACAGTACCATCGAAATCGATGAAAAGATAATAGGAATTACTTTATTATCATGATATATTCCATTTTCGAAAAAAACGACATATAGTAAAACAGGAAATAGTAAGAATAAGAAATTTAATAGTAAGGCTTCAATCAAGGAGGAACCCTCTTTCTTGACAATCTTATACAAGTACAATTGTATTAGTTATATCTTACCGAAAATGATTATTTTTGTACAATGGATTTACAATTTACTAGTTTTTAAAAACGGGGAAAAATTAAGAGAAAAAAAGCGTCCACGCTCTTATATATCAAGAGTTTGAACGCTTGTGCAGAATAGTTTCTTCACTAATTACTAAAAGCAAATGGAAGATTATGGGCCTTCGCGACTTCTTTAAATGCAATTTCTCCGTTAATAACGTTTAGCCCTTTATAAAGGGATGGATTATCATTTAAAGCTTTCGTATAGCCTTTATTCGCAATTTGTAAAATATACGGGACCGTTGTATTCGTAAGTGCAAGCGTTGAAGTTCGAGGAACGGCTCCAGGCATATTACCAACGGCATAATGAACGACCCCATGTTTTACATACGTTGGATTTGCATGGGTTGTTACCTGAGTTGCCGTTTCGAAAATGCCCCCTTGATCGATGGCTACATCAACGATCACTGAACCGTTTTCCATATAACTAACCATTTCCTCGGTTACAAGCTTTGGTGCTTTGGCGCCAGGGATTAATACCGCTCCAATAACGAGATCGGCCTCAGCGACCGCTTGGCTAATATTAAAGGAATTTGACATTAATGTGCTAATCGAATGTCCAAATAAATCATCCAATTCACGAAGACGTGCTGGATTTACATCAATTATCGATACTTGAGCCCCAAGGCCTACGGCGATTTTAGCGGCATTTGTGCCAACGACTCCGCCGCCGATAATCGTCACTTTTCCTCTTTTAACCCCCGGTACCCCTCCGAGTAATATTCCTTTTCCTCCCCTTGTTTTTTCCAGAAAAGACGCACCGATTTGCGTCGCCATTCTTCCGGCAACTTCACTCATTGGTGTAAGCAGTGGTAAGGATTTATCGGGTAATTGTACCGTTTCATAGGCAATTGCCACTACATTTTTTTCCATTAATGCTTCCGTTAATGGTTGATCGGCGGCTAAATGCAAATAGGCGAATAAAATTAAACCATCATAGAAATATTGATACTCCTCTTGGATCGGCTCTTTCACTTTTATGACCATTTCACATGCCCATGCATCGGCAGCTGTTTCGACAACCGTCGCACCTGCTGCTGTATATTGTTCATCAAGAAAGCCTGATTTCGCTCCTGCTCCCTTTTCAATAAACACTTGATGATTATGAGCGACTAGCTCCATGACACCCGAAGGCGTTAGAGCTACTCGATTTTCATTGTTTTTCACTTCTTTTGGAACACCAATTTTCATGGTTTATCAGCCCTTCTTCCATGAATTTATTTTGGCATGTCTTCATGAATTAATTATATACTCAGTATTACCTCGATTACTGTTTTTATGATAAAATCTAAATCCTCTTCTTCGATCGATAAAGGTGGGGCTAATGTTAAAACATTATTAAATCCGGCAACGGTTGCTCCATTTTTGCCAATGATCAATCCTTTTTGTTTACAGTCTGCAATGATTTGATTGACTACATTTGCTTCAAGCGGCACCTTTGTTGCTTTATCTTTCACAAGCTCAATCCCTATAAGCAAACCCTTTCCTCTTACATCTCCAACAAACGGATGATCTTCAAGCGATGTAGCCAAGCTTTGCTTTACATATTCACCTAACTGTTTTGATCTTGCGAATAAGTTCTCGTTTTCCAAAATCTCAATATTTTTTAACGCAAGGGCACATGCGGCTGGGTTTCCTCCAAATGTATTAATATGCCGGAAATAATCATATTCGCCGGCTCCTTTAAAAACCTCATATATTTCTTTTTTAACGGCTGTTGCTGATAGGGGCAAATAAGCACTCGTAATCCCTTTTGCCATTGTAATAATATCTGGTTTCACCCCATAATTCATGAATCCGAACGGCTCTCCCGTCCGTCCAAACCCACAAATTACTTCATCAGCAATGAGCAAGGCACCATGTTTTTCACAAACTTCCTTTACTCCCTTCATGTATTCATCGTGAGGGACGATCACCCCACCACCGGTAATTATTGGTTCCATAATAACGCCGGCGATCGTTTCACTTAACTCCCAGGTCATTACCCGATCCATTTCTTTAACGGATTCCAATTCGGTTGCAGCACAATCGACTTTATCAGTAGAGCGATAGACATCAGGTGGGGCGACATGAATAAATCCAGGTGCCAATGGCTCGAATTTATACTTTCGCTGCGCCTGCCCAGTTGCAGCTAGAGCTCCCATTGAATTTCCGTGATATGCTCGATATCTAGAAATAAATTTATAACGGCTATGCTCGCCTTTTTGCTGATGGTATTGTCTTACTAATTTAAATGCCGTTTCATTTGCTTCTGAACCGCTATTTGAAAAAAAGATCACATATTCATCACCGAGCATTTCATTTAACTTTTCTCCGAGCTTAATCGCCGGTGTATGGCTTTGAGTTAATGGAAAATATGCCATTTCTTTTAATTGTTCAAAGGCTGCTTCAGCTAACTCTGTTCTTCCATAGCCAACATTGACACACCATAGCCCTGACATTGCATCTAAATATCGCTTGCCCTGATGATCAGTAATCCATGATCCTTGTGCTTTTTCTGCAATCATCGTAGAATCAGGGCTGTAAGGTTTCATTGAATGCCAAACGTATTCTTCGTCCTTCGTTAATAAATCTTCACTTTGTTGAATATTAGTCATCCCTTTCACCTCATTTATGATTAATAGTCAAAACGGGATGTGATCATTTTTTTGCGAGTAAAAAAATTTACCCCATCTTTTCCATTCACATGAAGATCTCCATAGAAAGAATCTTTCCAACCGGAGAATGGGAAAAAGGCCATCGTAGCTGGTACTCCGACATTGATTCCTAACATGCCTGCATCAGCCTCTTCTCTAAATTGCCTAACTGCCTTGGCATCTTTCGTATAAATCGTTGCCCCATTTCCGAAGCGTGATTGGCGAATATAATCAAGTCCCTCATCTAAATCATCCGCTCGCAGCAAGCTGAGAACGGGAGCAAAAATTTCGTCCTTCGCAATCGTCATACTTGGTGTTACATGATCAAAGATCGTCGGTCCAAGAAATGTGCCTTCTTCAAATTCATCGATTTCTTTTCGTCCGTCCCTAATTAATGACGCACCTTCTTCAAGTCCGAGCTGAATATAATCCAATACTTTTTTACGATGTGACTCTCTAATAACCGGAGTTAATAATACATCTTCATCCAACCCATTTCCGATTGTCAGCTCATTTGCTTTTTGCCTCAACGCCTGAACGAATGCATCACCTTCTCCGACAACGACAACTGCACTACACGCCATACAACGCTGACCCGCGCTGCCAAATGCGGAACTAATAATTTGCGTAACCGCCGTTTCAACGTCAGCGTCTGGCATGACGATATGATGATTTTTTGCACCTGATAATGCTTGAACTCTCTTTCCTTGTGCTGCAGCACGTTCATATACATATTTTGCAACCGGCTGGGAACCGACAAATGAGATTGCCTTAATATCTTGATGTTCCAGTAATCCATTTACAACGTCATGTGCGCCATGAACGATGTTTAAAACTCCTTTTGGCGCTCCAGCTTCAGTAAAAAGCTTTACTAATTCATTTGCGAGAATGGGCGTCCGTTCAGACGGCTTTAGTACAAACGTATTCCCACATGCGATCGCTAATGGAAACATCCATAACGGAACCATCATTGGAAAATTAAATGGTGTAATCCCTCCGACAACTCCTAATGGATAGCGAAACATTTCTGAATCAATATTATCGGCAATATTAGATAATGTCTCCCCCATCATTAATGTTGGTGCACCTGCGGCAAATTCTACGCACTCAATGCCTCTTTGTACTTCTCCATATGCTTCTTTATACGCTTTACCATTCTCCTGTACGATCAATTTTGCTAGCTTTTCATGATTTTCTGTTAATAAGTAATGATATTTATATAAAATTCTTGCTCTTTTTGGGACGGGGGTGTTTTTCCATGTTTTGAATGCTTCCTTCGCTGCCTGAACGGCGAGGTTTACATCCTCCTTTGAAGAAATCGGTACATTAGCTAATGTTTCTCCTGTCGCAGGATTGGGCACATCTACTGTTTCTGTCCCGAGCGCATTTACCCATTCCCCGTTAATATAATTTTTTAATAATGCTGTTTCTTCTTTAATGACTGTCATGATTCCGCTCCTCCTCCTTTGTTTGCTTATATATAAATTATCACTTATCGAGAAAAGGCTTTCATTAGACATTTTGTAAAATACCAACTTCATTTTCCGCTACAATATGCAAACATCAGGCTTTTAATCGGTACTTATGTCTAATATGCTTCACGATTTGCATTTTTTTCCTGCTTTAATGCTGATAAAAATTCATTGGATAAAATCATCATCTCAATTGCTACTCTTTTCTCCTGATCCATAAAATCATTTCCAAGTAATTTTTCCAATCTTTCTAAACGGTGATACAGTGTTTGTCTTACAATAAATAATTGCTTCGCTGTTTCTTGTTTTGAGCCATTACAAGCCAAATAGGCTTTTAATGTTTCCATTAATTTCCCATTATTTTTTTGATCATACGTAATCACAGGCTCTAAATATTCAAGTACCGTTTCTCGTAAATCAGAATGACGATGTAACAAATGAATAAAGCGAAAAATATGAAGATCATCATAAAAATGCTGTTCTGAGTGGTCCGGTCGTCTCTCCTGAATGCGAATCGTTTCCAATGCTGTTTCATAGCTTTTATGTATTCTCGTTAACTCCACTTCATATTTTCCAACGCCGATCATTTGCTTCAACTTTATTTGCGCTTGCGACTTCTTTAAACGACGAATTCCTTCCTTCATTCTTTTTTTCCACGTCGCACTGCTTCTTTCATTGATCATGATGCATACAAGCGTATTTCTTTCTTCAATCGAAAAAAAAGAAAAACCTTGCTGCTCAAAAATCGTTCTGAAATAAAGCTTAAAATAGGTTAAATCGATTTTCGAATAATAATCGAGTGCCTCAAGCTTACAAATACAAACTAACGCTCCTTTCGATTTGACTGCTGGCATATGATAAGCTAGATAATCATAAATTGATTCCTCACTTTCATCTCCCTTTAGCCACCTTTTTAACCATTCTGTCTCTTCTACTCTCCGTTTTTCTTCTACATAAAGTTCACGTAAAAAAAATTGAGCAAGCGCCGTTGCTGTTCGATCTAAAATCAATTGATCATATTCACTTAATGATCTTTCATTGGACGTAATCATAAGCTCAGCAAAATGATCTCCCATTAAATGGATTGGTGTTCTAATCGTTGAAAACGATCCTATCCCTTCTTTATTTTCAACCATCTCAAGAAGAGCCCGCCGTTTTAATTCAATCACCTCAGGTATAAACTGGATCTCTTTATTGCTAAATTCAAGAATGACTTGAACATGTAAATATTTCTGAATAAATTTTAAAATTTCCGAGTAGTGCTCGATTGTTAGAAGCTTTTTATTTAAAACTTGTGAATACTTCTCTAAATCCGCTGTCATTTGATATTGACGATTAATGAGAAGTGAATGAATATCTTGGGTAATTTCTACAAATGGAACTTCTTTCTGAAATATAATAAGAGGAAAATGGAATCGATTGGCTATGTCGATAATTTCCTGGGGAATCAAGGATGTATATGTCACCATTTCTAAACAAAGTCCCGCTGCTTCTATTTCAATTAATTGCTCGATTAATGAAATGAATTGCTCACGATCCCCTTTCCAAACGATTCCAGTTGAAAGGATCAATTCGTTGCCATTCAATAGATTGCGAATGTTCGTCACCTCAACGACATGGACCCATTTTACAATTCGATTAAGTCCTTCACTACCAGCAATCACATCAATATTTTCAAAATGCTTCCTTTGGAGAATATCTTCAACCGTAATATAAGATTTCAATTTGAAGCACCCTTTTTATAAGATTTTTAAAAGAACAAAAGCGAAAGCGCCCGTTTAGCGACGTACAAACTGCGCCAACAGGATGTTGGTGCGTCGACGTTCCCACAGGACGTGGCGGTCTAAGTCGACGATCCTTAAAGGAAACACAGCCGATGTTGACTTATCATACAGCTAGTCGCTGGCCGCCTGGAGCTAGACATAGATTGCTCCAAGATAAGCTGTCCACAAGCAAGCATTCTATACTTTCCTAGACAATGAGAAGAAACTGGTAAACAATTAACTTGTTCACCAGCTTCCAACAATTTCATCCCGTTTTTCTTTGTTGCTCAAGTAAAACGACAGAAAAATATTTCCGGCCATTTGCCGTTAAAATATGCAATGTTTCATTTTCAACTTGGGATTCCGTATATTTTTCAAAATCAACGAAAGCGCCACTTAAATTTTCCGTAATGCTCTTTATCTTATACCCTTGCGCTACTAAATAATCAATTTGATCTCTCTCCTGTAAAAATTCCTGATATTCTGTCATATAATAAATTCACTCCTTAGAGAAGTAGATTTTCTATACGTTTCTAGTTACCGTATCGTGGACAACGATCTCCTCCCTGATAGGAATTTCCCAATCACGGCCGACCGTAATTCCTAAATATTTTTCATCATTTGGATCTTCAATTTCCGCTTGCTTATATTTTTTAAACCACCAATACTTTGCAAGGAAATAATAAACGATTCCTCCGACAGCAAAGCCAATGATAAACGAATATGCCTGCAAAAAGTATGATGCGATGCCACCGACTGCCCAAGCAATCATACCAGCCATATTAAATCCGTTCATAAAGGCAAACTGCCCATCACCTTCATATAAATCACGTACATTTACCCGACGTTTTCGAAGAAGATAATAGTCAGTAAATAATATCCCAACAATTGCTGATAAAATCCCGCCAATAATAAGCAGTGCCGGGATAATAACATCGAATAAACTCCATGGTTGAACGACGATGCCGATTATACCGGCGATCATGACGGCCACCCAAAACGGTACTTTCGGGCCTCCTACATTCGAGAAGATCGTTGCCGCTGGAATGACATTAGCCGATGTATTCGTGGACCATTGCGCAAATACAATCATTAACAATAAAATTCCTAGAACAAAGCCGTTTGCCGCTTCACTTAGTGCTGCTATCGGGTCAAATGTAGTGACCGCAATGTAGGCGACTGCTCCGATAATGATCATAAATGTATTGACAATTGGCATCACGATAATGCTTCCTACAATTTGTGATTTATTTCGCTTAAACCAGTTTCTTTCATTTCTTGGGGCTTTAAAAAATCTTGATAACGAGGGCATATCAGCAGCCAACGTGGCCCAAAAACCCATATTGCTCATAACAATTACCATAAATGCTGTAATCGCTGCTCCACCCGTCACCGGACTTTCCACCCAGCTCCAAACGGCTCTACCTTGTGAGGCTGCTTGATCAGAGAGTGATGTGTACATCCAGGCTGATATGAGAATGATCGTCGGTGCCGCCAAATCTGCAAATCTTTCAATTGCCTTTATTCCTAGCGCGGTATTAACGAGTTGAAGCACCGCAAATATTAAAAAGCAAACGAACCAATTATCAAATCCAACAAGTAAAGCTAAAATCCCATTCATTGCGGTAGCACCGAAATACGTATTTAACCCAAACCAACAAGAAGCAGTAATACCCCGTACCAATGATGGTAAATGTGTACCAATCGTTCCGAATGGCGCCCGCATATACACAGGGAATGATAGACCATGTTCGATGCCAATATCACCAATAATCGTCATAAAAATCCCAATCGCTACCGATCCAATTAATGTGGCAACAATCACCCATCCGAGTGATAAGCTCTGTACTCCGGCCCCACCAATCGCAAATGCAGCTAAAACGACCGCCATACCTACCCAAATAACCGCGAAACCTTTCGTGCCGATGTTTCGATCATGGTGGGCAATGGGAAGTAAGTCAGCTGATTTCAAATAATCTCCACTCTGCTTCATGAGTGCACCTCTCTTTGACTCGTCATCATGCCATTGTGATTTGCAGTGAAATTCACTTAAGCAATATCTTCGTCATCTAACCCCACTTCGTATATATCCACGTCTTCTGGAACCTCACCGCCTGGAAGAACAAGATTTAATAGCACACCAACGATTGCAGCTAAAGCCATCGCATGGATCTCAAAATTTTCAGCAAACTTTAATGTCGCACCACCTATTCCGATGACGAGAATGACAGATGAAATAATGAGGTTTCGCTTATCTCCAAAATCAACTTTTGTATCAACAAGCATACGTAAACCAGAAGCAGCAATGATCCCAAATAAAAGAATCGAAATACCTCCCATGACTGGTGTTGGGATCGAACTGATAAGCGCGGTGATTTTACCGATAAATCCAAAGCAAATCGCCAACACTGCCGCGCCACCAATAACGAAAACACTAAAAACACGTGTAATCGCTAATACTCCAATGTTTTCTCCATATGTTGTATTTGGTGGACCACCAATAAGGGCAGCAAGCATGGTCGCCACACCATCCCCCATAATGGAACGATGCAATCCAGGTCTTAGGAGTAAATCCTTTTGCACTACTTTACTTAATACCATCTGATGCCCGATATGTTCAGATAGTGTAACGATTGAAACTGGAACCATTAAAGAAACGATCGTCCATGAGAAACTTGGTGTGTACGTCACATACGGGATAAGAAACGCTGGAGCTTCAAAAAAACTCGCTGCTTTTACTCCAGATAGATCAACAATTCCAGCAGCTGCCGCGTAGGCATATCCACCGATAATTCCAATTAAAACAGGAATTAAATTAAGGAATCCTTTTAAAAAGATAGAGCTTAACACAACAATTAAAAGCGTGACTAATGCGACGGAAAAATAAAGCAAACTATAATCACCATCAGGGTTATTCATTGCCATATCAACCGCGACGGGAGCCAAACTTAAACCTATGACAACAATTACAGGCCCGACAACGACAGGAGGTAATATTTTAACGATCCATTTATGGCCAGCCGCTTTAATTAACAGCGCAACGATCCCGTAGACAAGGCCCGCTAAAAAGCTTCCGATCATTGCTGCACCAGGTCCTCCAACTGCTGTTGCCGCAATGATCGGTACGATAAAAGCAAAGGAAGAACCAACATATGCAGGAACTTGCCCTTTCGTAATCAGAAGAAAAGCAATTGTGCCTAAACCACTTGAAATAAGCGCAACCCCTGGACTTAAATCCACTAAGTATGGTACAAGAATCGTTGCCCCAAACATCGCAAATAGATGTTGTAAACTTAGTACGATAAATTGTGCAGGTGGTGGAGATTCTTGAATCCCAACGACAATTTTTGAGTTTTCATTTGTCATTTCAATTCATCCTCACGAATTTTATTTTTCAATTACCCCTTGGCAAAATGCGTCCAGATTTTTTTCGAGATTGCTTGATAGCCTTCTCTAATAATCTGTAACATCCGCCAAAGGCTTAACTTGAATCAGCAGCGAGTTTGAATCTAATTTGAAAGACAATACGGTGTTCATCGCACCATTTAAAGGAGTGAGGGGCTTCTGCTGATTCGGGTTAATTCTTCTGAATTGAATAGATGCAAAGAGAGCGCAAGCGCCCGTTTAACGACAGGCAAACTAGTTAAAAGAATGATTATCGACGAAGGGTTATTTTTAATAGATAAAGAAACACGATGTAAACAGTAGTTTGCTTGTCGCTGGGCGTCTGAAGTTAGACACTTAATACCCTATTTTAATTCTTACTGCTAAGAAACTTCCTTAAGCTCGGTTCATTTTTGGCTTTAACGATTAAATACTTTATTCTTTTCAACTTGCTTCATCTCACCATACTTTGCCCGTTTCAAATATTGGCCAGCACCGACCTTTCCAACAAATTGTTTATCGCGAATGACAAACTTTCCTCGTGATAGTACCGAGATTGGTTCGCCTGTTACTTTCATTCCTTCAAACGCGTTGTAATCCACCGCCATATGATGAGTTCCCGCAGAAATGGTTCTCTCAATCGTCGGATCAAAAATGACAATATCTGCATCAACACCCACAGCGATCGTTCCTTTTTTAGGATATAATCCGAATAACTTTGCACTTCTCGTTGAAATGATATCAACAAATTGATTCAATGAAATTTTTCCTTTCTTCACACCTTCTGAGAAAAGAATGCTAAAACGATCTTCAATCATCGGCCCGCCATTTGGAATTTTTGAAAAATCGCCCTTCCCAAGCTCTTTTTGTCCTTTGAAATCAAATGAACATTGATCAGAACCGATCGTTTGTAACTCGCCATTTCTTAATGCCGTCCATAATGCATCCTGATTCCATTTTTCACGCAGCGGCGGTGACCATACATATTTAGCACCTTCAAAATTCGGCTTTTCTAGATAAGTTTGATCAAGGACTAAATATTGAGGACATGTTTCACCCCATATATCAATCCCATTTTTTCTTGCTTCAGCAATTTTATTTACAGCATCCGCACAAGTTACGTGAACGACGTAAAGCTGCGAATTTGCCAATCCTGCAAAGGCTGCTGCCCTCCCAGTCGCCTCACCCTCCATCTCCGGTGGTCTCGTTAAAGCATGATAAATCGGATCAGTCTTTCCTTGTTGTAATGCCTTTTTGGTTAAATGGTCAATGACATCACCGTTTTCTGCGTGTACCATCACAAGTGCTCCAAGTTCTTTCGCAGCAATGAGTGTTTTAAACAATGTTTCATCATCCGCTTGAAGGACATTTTTATACGCCATAAATACTTTAAACGATGTAATTCCATCATCTTTAATGACGGTTGGAAGTTCTTGTAAAACTGCATCATTCACTTCGCCGATCATTAAGTGAAAGCCGTAATCAATGACTGCTTTATTTTCAGACTTTGCATGCCATGTGGCAATCGCCTCTTTAAGTGGCTCCCCTTTATTCGTCAAACAAAAATCAATAATTGTCGTCGTTCCTCCAAAGGCAGCAGCCATCGTCCCCGTTTCAAAATCATCCTTCGTTACCGTTCCACCAAAAGGCATTTCAAGATGTGTATGGGGGTCGACTCCACCTGGAAACAAATAACAATTTTGCGCATCAATTACTTCCGCATCTTCTGTTGGTATATTGTCTCCAATTGCACTAATGACTTCATTTTCAATGAGTACATCCGCTTTATAAATATCCGCAGCCGTTACGATCGTTCCATTTTTAATTACTTTTCTCATACTTCCTCCCTAAATGATTTTGACGTATATAAGTTGAAATAAATAACATACAATGCGAAAGCTACACACCGTTGATTTTCGCTTTCCGGGGGCGTTGAGCCCCCTGAACAATTGAAGAAGCTTCCCCGAACGTACACCGCACGAAGGAAATGCGTAGTATTTTCGAGGAGTCGCCACCTTTCACTCATATCAACTAGGTATGCATTTATTGTTCAAAAACATTTAAATGGAAAATTTTATTTTTAGCTTATACAGATTATTTATTTACGACATCAACACCACACCCCACAGCACCAAGAGCGGTTTGACGTTCGTTCCATGTTAATGGAGGAAGCCCATTTGTGATTTCAACCATATCAATCGCTCCATCTACTGGACAGACAATCGAACATAAGTTACAGCCGACACAATCTTCTTCTCTCACTTTCAATATATTGTATCCGTTTTCATCTTGAAGCATATCGATGCATTGATGTGCTGTATCCTCACAAGCGATATGACATTTATTACAGTTGATACAAATATCATTATTAATTCTTGCAACAATTTGATAATTAAGATCAAGATTGCCCCAGTCAGAATATTTGTGGACTGCCCTGCCAACAATATCCTGAATACTTTCGATCCCTTTCTCATCTAAATAATAATTTAGACCTTCAATCATATCTTCAACAATTCGAAAACCGTGATGCATTGCCGCTGTACATACTTGGACACCAGTCGCGCCCATTAGCATAAATTCAACTGCATCTTGCCAATTTGACACGCCACCAATTCCTGAGATTGGGAGATTGATCCTTGAGCTTCTTGCACATTCAGCAACCATATTCAGGGCAATTGGCTTCACAGCTGGACCGCAATAACCACCATGTGCTCCCTTTCCTGCTACATTCGGAATTGTATTCCATGTATCAATATCAACACCGGCCAAACTGTTGATTGTATTAATCATACTGATTGCATCAGCACCGCCATTTGTTGCAGCTTCGGCCGTTACCGTAATATCTGTAATATTCGGTGTCAGCTTAACAATGACAGGGGTTTGGGCTACTTCCTTCACCCAATATGTTTGTTTTCTTACTAACTCAGGCACTTGACCAGATGCTGATCCCATTCCCCTTTCAGCCATTCCATGTGGACAGCCAAAATTAAGTTCAAGCCCATCAACACCAACATCTTCTACTCTTTTTACAATTTCATGCCATTTTTCCTGCTTTGGCTCAACCATTAATGAAGCGATAATCGCATGGTTAGGAAATCGCTTTTTTGTTTCATAAATTTCCTTTAAGTTGACTTCTAACGGTCTGTCCGTAATTAATTCAATATTATTAAAGCCTGCGACTTTTTTACCGTTAAAACTAACCGCAGCAAATCGTGATGACGTATTTATAATTGGCTCCCCTAATGTTTTCCAAACAGCTCCTCCCCATCCCGCTTCAAACGCACGTTGGACTTGATAACCTGAGTTTGTCGGAGGTGCAGAAGCTAACCAAAATGGGTTAGGCGATTCAATTCCCGCTAAATTTATTCGTAAATCAGCCATCTTAATCCCTCCCTAAAAATACGACTCTTATTTAATTAAGCAATTTCTGTTAACGTGCCAAACATCTGTTTATGGAGCGAATAAGCGGTCTCTTTCCCTTGTTGCGCTGCCGTCACAACCATAGCCTCGCCTTGCCCTTTTCCGAAAATAACGTCACCGCACGCAAACACCTTTTTGTTGGATGTTTGGAATGTATTCGGGTCAATCGTAACAACACCGCCATTATGCACTAAGCCAAACTGTTCAATCAGATCAATAAATCGTGATTGCCCAATCGCTTTAATGACTGCATCTACTTTTAATGTAAATTCAGATCCTTCAATTGGAACGGGACGGCGACGCCCATCCGCACCTGGCTCACCGAGCTTCATTTTGATGCATTCGATTCCAACTACTTGACCTTGCTCATTCCCAATAATTTTTTTCGGAGCGGTAAGCCATCTAAATTCGACACCATCTTGCTTAGCAAATTCGTATTCGAAATCATATGCGGTCATTTCTTCAAGTGTTCGTCTATATAATATTTTTACATTTTCCGCGCCTAGACGGACGGAACATGTAGCACCATCAATGGCCGTATTTCCAGCACCAATGACAACGACATGCTTACCGAGCATTCGATCTGTAATTGGATTTGTTTTTGTCTCTTTCACAAATTCAATCGCATCGTATACACCGTCAAGGTCTTCGCCACTAATTCCAAGATTCGGTACGCTTGACATACCGATGGCTAACACGACTGCGTCATAATTTTGCAAAATATCTTCGGCTAATATATCTTTACCAACTCGTGTGCTTGTTCGGATTTCAACATCCAAACTTTCGACCTGGCTCACTTCCCAATACGAAATCGCTTGAGGAAGTCTAAATGAAACGATTCCATATGTGTTTAGTCCGCCAGCCTTTTCCTCGGCTTCAAAAACAGTTACGTTATAGCCTAATAAACCTAGTTCTCTCGCGGCTGATAATCCCGCTGGGCCAGCACCGATAATTGCTACCTTTTTACCATTTTTCTTTCCAGGCTTGAATAATGTCTGCTCATTTTTAATCGCCCAATCTGTCGCATATCTCTGTAAGTGACCGATCATAATCGGTTTTGTAGAATGATTAAGGACACAGGCACCTTCACATAGTTCCTCTGTTGGACATACTCGGGCACAGCTTGCCCCAATCGGGTTAGCGCTCATGATCGTTTTACTTGAACCTTTCAAATTTCCTGATGCGATTTTTTTAATAAATGTGGGGATATCAATTCCTGTTGGACATGCTGTAATACAAGGAGCATCATAGCAATAAAGACAACGATTTGATTCTTCGATTGCTTCCTGATCTGTTAAACCGGGGTGAACTTCTTGAAAATTTTTCGTCAATTCTTCGTATGAGATTCTCATTTGATTATTCACGTAGACAACCTCCTTATAGGGAAGATACGTAATTACCATCTTTCATATGACACAATACCCAATTTTCACAAAAGTTTGAAGTTTACATCCATTCTACTTACTAGATTTTCTGTTTGCACTATACACAATGTTAAAAGCTGTCCATCTTTTGTCTTTCATTATGTAACATTGACGTTATTGCTTCCTCCTCTCCTTCATTTTTTAAAAATTTGTCAATATGTCCTTTGAAATAGTTTGTCTTTTGATGTTTTTTCTACATTATCACATAAACATTAAGAAAAATGTTGAAATTTCTGATAATAGTAAAACTATATACGTTGAAATAAATAACATACATAAAATGCTGAAAGTAAACACCGTTGATTTCCATTCAGATGGGCGCTTCGCGTCCTGCGGGGTCTCCTCACCTGTCCCGCTAATCCCCTAGGAGACGTTGCCTTTCACTCCAATCAACTAGGTATGCTTCTGTTTAAAACCATTTAAATGAACATCTTAACTTCAACTTATATAGTAAAAATCGTTTAGATGATTATAAAAGCTGCTTCATGTTAAAATAATGATCATGAACGATTCATCGAGGAGGAGTTACCATATGTCAGTTTCTCAAGGGACGATAAACGAAAGGTCATTTTATAGCAAGGAGCTTGATGAAACATTATCATTGCTCATTTATGTACCAGCGGCTTTTTCACCTTTATTTAAATATTCTTTATTAATCGCAAATGATGGTAAAGATTATTTTCAAATGGGAAAACTGGCAAGATTTGCTGATGATTTGCTTGATCAGCACGAAATTGACAACATGATCATCGTTGGCGTCCATTATAAAAGCATCGACGATCGCCGCAATAAATATCATCCTGATGGGACGGAACATCGGGCATACATCCGATTTTTAGCCCATGAACTAGTTCCTTGGTTGGATCAGGAATATCCGACAAACGCAATGGGGAAAAACCGTACATTAATGGGAGACAGCTTAGCCGGAACGGTCTCATTGCTCGCGGCAATGAAATATCCAAATGTTTTTGGACAAGTCATTTTACATTCTCCTTATGTAAATCAAACCGTGTTAGATGCCGTAACAAATCAGCCAAATCCTGAATTAGTAGAAGTTTATCAAGTCATTGGCAAAGAAGAGTACGATGTCAAAGTTTCCGATTTAAAAGACTTTTTAACACCGAATAGAAAACTCCATCAATTATTTAGAGAGAAAGGCTTCGATCATTTTTATGATGAATTTGCTGGCGGACATTCATGGAAGTATTGGCAAACGGACGTAAGGCGTGCATTGCAAATGATGCTGTCATAGATTTGTCCCATTCCGTAGGACTTTCATATATTTGTTATCGTTAGCGTAAGTGATATAATAAGGAAAAGATTAGAAAGATAACAGGGAGGCTATGTAAATGAAATATGGAATCGTCATTTTCCCATCAAAAAAATTGCAAGATTTGGCAAACTCCTATCGGAAGCGGTATGATCCACATTATGCCTTAATTCCTCCACATTTAACGTTAAAATCAGCGTTTGATACAGAGGAAGAACCTGAGACATTTACTGAAATTCTTGAAAAAATCGCAGAAAGATTTGAACCGTTTACGTTAACGATTCGGAAAGTCAGTTCATTTGCGCCGATTAATAATACGATTCATTTTAAGGCGGCGAAAACGGATGAACTCCAAGGTCTTTACGATGAATTTTATCAACAACTCCCTGGAGTAGAGCCTGAACATCCATTTGTTCCACATGTGACGATCGCTCAGAAATTATCTGATGATGAACATTCTGATGTGTATGGCTCATTAAAAATGCTGGGGATTGCCCACGAAGAAGTCGTAGATCGTTTTCATTTTGTTTATCAATTGGAAAACGGTTCATGGACTGTCTATGAAACATATCGACTTGGAAAGGATCCTGAATAATGGAAGTAAAGAAAGTAACAACAAAAGAAGAACTTCAAGATGCATTTAAGATTCGAATGATTGTGTTTGTCGAGGAGCAAAAAGTTCCAGCTGACATAGAAATTGATGAGCATGAGGATGAAGCTGTTCATTTTGTTTTATACGATGGTGCTCAACCAGCGGGGACAGGTAGATTTCGTGTCCTTGATGAACAAGGTAAGGTAGAACGAATTTGTGTGCTTCCGCAATATAGGCGGTCCGGAGCAGGCTTGAAAATTATGAATGCGATCGAAGATTACGCCAAAGGTCTTGCTATCGATACGTTAAAATTGAACGCTCAAACATCGGCGATCCCTTTTTATGAAAAGCTTGGGTATGAAACAAAATCTGATGTGTTTATGGATGCCGGTATTCCACATAAATCAATGATCAAAAAATTGGAACTTCATATAAAAAGCTAAAATAAGCCCCGACACTCTTTAAGGTTAGGGGCTTATTCTTTTTCATACATATTCATGAAAATTTTGTCCCTTGCCAGTTAGTTCAGCTAAAAGAGATAAAGGAATTTCACGTTGTTGGGATTCGATTGATTTCGACTTTTTTCGTGGTCTTGTATTGAGCTCAACCATTCTATCCTCTAAGTTTCTCTCTAGCTTTGAATGTAGATCTAATTTTCGCGTACTCATTACGGGGACGGGATGCCTCCTCTTCGCGTAAGTCGTGCCTCTTAATTTATATTGTTCATATTCGTATTGCGGAACCATCGAAATATATCCCAATTTTCTCACCTCCGCTTTTCATTATATATTACACTTTTTCTCCTAATATCCTTCTTTCAAACATGAAAATATATAATAAAGAAAGACTTGCTCAATGCAAGTCGTGTGTAACAATCATTTTTTATTCATCATTTTTGTAATTGCATTCATATCAAGCTTATTTCCATCATTTATAATCGATTTGACCATTTTATCTTCCATCTCTTTCGAAACCGGCTTATTCGCGATTTGCGAAACCCTTTTAATAATTCCACGTACTGTTTTTTCATCTTTGAAGTTTGCATTTTGTAATGAATTTGCCAATTCGAATACATCGTTCATGTTTACACCTGTTTTTTTCTCGATGTTCTTAAAAAAATTATTTTCCATTATGTGCAATCCTCCCTTTCATCTTTATATCGTATGAGGATTGCTAAAAATAGTGAAAGAAAAAAGATGGAATAGCCGTAATTAGCTTTTCCATCTCCGTATTTTAGCAGAAGCTTGCACCAACGATGATCAATAATATGAAGAGAACAACGATTAATACAAAAGTACTTCCGCCGCCGTAACCGCCACCGTATCCACCATAGCCACAGCCGCCATATCCAAACATATACACTATCACCTCACTTGTACTTTACTAATAAAATATGTGAAATGAATGGATTCTGTATGGGCTGACTGCACAATTCATATAAAAACTTCATTATCCTTTTGGTTTAAACAATAAAGCACCGATAAAACCAAAGACAATCGCAGCTGAAATTCCCGACGATGTCACCTCAAACATTCCTGTCATAACACCAACTAATCCGTGTTTTTCAGCTTCCAGTAATGCCCCTTGCACAAGGGAATTTCCGAAGCTTACAATTGGAATCGTTGCACCGGCACCGGCAAAATCAATGAGGGGATCATATAGTTCAAATCCTGCCAATACAGCGCCAATTGAAACTAATGTACATAAAGTATGCGCTGGTGTTAACTTAGCGACATCGAGCATTAATTGGCCAATTACGCAAATTAGACCACCAATAATAAAAGCCCAAAAAAACATGGCGAGCATTATATTTTCTCCCTTCTATACATATTCAATTGCCACAGCATGTGCAATACAAGGGATCGTTTCTTTTTGCTGAAAAGATAATGGTGATAGCAATGCCCCCGTTGCAACGAGTAGTATTCGTTTATACACTCCAGCTTCCATTTGCTTCATTAAATGCCCATAAAACACCACAGCGGAGCAACCGGGCCCACTGGCCCCGGCAAATACTTCCTGCTCGTCCTTATAAATCCAAAGTCCACAGTCATGGAATTTGTTTTCGCTCATTGGTATCCTCTTATCCGCAAAAAGGGCTAATGATGCATTTCTACCTACCTCAGCTAAATCACCTGTTATTATTAAATCATAATGATCCGCAGCAATATTTAAATCCGATAAATGCCGCAGTATTGTATCAACTGCCGCCGGCGCCATCGCTGCCCCCATATTAAAGGGGTCACTTACTCCCATATCGACTACCTTACCGATCGTCGCGGAAGTAATTCTTGGATACGATCCATTAACAATTGCCCCTTGTCCTAATAAACCTACTCCTGCCCCAGTAACCGTCCATTGCGCAGTCGGCGGTTTCTGTCCGCCATATTCTGTCGGATAACGAAACTGCTTCTCTGCCGATGCATTATGACTTGCCGCTCCCGTTATAATATAATTGGCTCCCCCTTGATTTAAAATCATTGCAGCAAGAGCAAGCCCTTCAGCTGATACGGCGCAAGCGCTAAACAATCCGACATGCGGAATTTGATTCGTCCTTGCCGCAAATGTTGTTGGAGTAAGCTGATTAATTAAATCCCCTGAAAGAAAAAATTGAACATCCTCTTCTTTGAATGCTTTCTTTGTTAACGCAATTTGAATCGCATCTTCTAGAAGGATCCTTTGCGCTTTTTCATAAGAGTCTTGCCCCATCCATAGATCATCGTGAAATTTATCAAAATCTAACGCTAGACGACAATCTTTTTCAAATGGCCCGCCTACAACACCTGTCGACAAAATAACTGGAGGATTGTTAAACACCCATGTTTGAGCACCTTGCAGCATTAAAATCCCCCCCATTGAATAATGATTGTTTTGATTAAGGCAACAACAAATGCAGAAAACACACCGAACATAATAACGGACCCAGCTAGTTTAAACATATTTCCACCTACACCGAGCACATACCCTTCCGTACGATGCTCAATCGCGGCAGAAATCATCGCATTACCAAAGCCCGTAACTGGGACAGCACTTCCAGCGCCAGCAAATTGTCCAATTCGATCATAAACACCAAATCCGGTAAGCAGCATCGCGATGAAAACCATCGTTGAGACGGTTGGATTCCCTGCTGTTTGCTCAGTAAAATCGAAAAAGTAAATGTATAAATATGTGATTGCTTGACCAATTAAGCAAATAAAGCCACCTACAAAAAAAGCTCTAATGCAATTTTTAAAAACGGGCCTTTTTAGTTCATGCTTTTTTTGCAATTGGTCGTATTGA
Organism: Bacillus sp. FJAT-50079; assembly: GCF_018343515.1. Taxonomy (GTDB): domain Bacteria; phylum Bacillota; class Bacilli; order Bacillales; family Bacillaceae_C; genus Lederbergia. The sequence goes on from NZ_JAGYPD010000002.1 coordinate 780,109, forward strand.
AGCTGCTCTGGGGTTTTTGTTTTATTTTTTTTAGACATATTACGTCATTTCCTTCTTCAATTTAATGATTTCATTAAAGCGTTTTTCCGCATCTGCTTGGGAAATTTTATGATGATCAAGCTTCTCCCCAAGTCTAATCACTTCTAGAAAGATTTTATAATCGCTTGAAACGTAAATTTTTTCCTTTGGATACTTTTTCTTTAATGTTTTCTTTATGTTTTTCTCGATTTTTTTCATCTGAAAACGATATAAATGTTTTACTTTATAAGCGACGAGAATTCCTTTCTTCCCTTCAATAATTGCGGCATCGTAAATTTCATCGATTTCATTCACATCTTCCCGAACTTGATCGCCAATCGAAGGGGCTGCTGCACGGCTGTTTATTTCAATAGGAGCCGGATTCACCATTGTAAAAAGCGCATAGCTGCTTCTTCGTTGTTCAGATTGATTCGAGCATCCAACGACCACTATCAATAAAAGGATGACGAGAAAAGGCATGATTTTTTTACACATAAAGTCCTCCCGAAACGATACGTAATGTAAGTATATTTTTTACTAAAGTCATGAAATTATGAATAAAAAAGAGTTTCATTTCAAAAAAAAAGAATAGGCGAACAATCGCCTATCTTTTTTTTATCCATTTATTATCTTTTTTTCTTTGGTTTTCCACATCCACATCCACTTTTTGGTTTTCGTATTCCAGTTGGATTTGGTCTTCTTGGAGGTCTATTCATCATTTTTCACTTCCCAATTTTTAAATGATGTTCTCTACTTTTAGTTTATGAATGAGAATGTAAAAATGTTTTCCCAATTCCTTGCTTATTCTTTGATCATTGCTTGAATGGCCGTTTCGATCACTGCTGCAAGTCCAGCCACAGCTAAAATAATGGTGATTGGTTGAGCAATTTGTGGATATATAAGATGAAGCGAGATAAGTCCAATTGCTGCCCATACACCTGTACACCAATAACAACTTAATAATGCGCCGATCCATCCACGCAATCCACTTTCCCTGGGCAATTGATAAATGACCATATCTCCATGCTCATCCATTTCTTCATAGTCAATCATAAATGGAGCCCTTATAAAAGCTGTAATTTGATCGTATACGATTAATCTTGTTAATCGAAAAACCGCAATACTGAATAAGGTAAATTGAAACCAGTCCATATTCATTATTTTTTCCTCCAAAACTGCCTATTTTCCCAAAATGAGGCATATGTCTGTAACTCATTTGTCCCCCATTTAATATGTTATTAGTGTAAATAGATGATAAAAAGAAAAGGAGGAATCTTGTATGGGGTTTGAAGATATCGATACATGCGATCATCACAAAGAATCTAGTCATAACAATACAGGCTGCGGCTGCAATCTAAGCTGTGTTTGTAATGTAGTCAGAGCAATTAAAGATATTCAAGATGAAGCCGTCAACGAAGAATGCCTACCATGCACATCCAATTGCTTCACTGAACCACTTGGGGAACTTACTAGCCCTTCCCGTGAAAGAGCGGATACACGCGTTTTCACTTTAACAAATAAAAATGGAGATTTATTTAAAGCCTTATTTAAAGGACATGGCGGTAAGTGTGTATCTGTGTTTTTCCGAGTTGAAGATGTGTTTGATAATTGCTGTGCAACATTACGCGTGCTAATACCTTTAGATAAAGATCATCATGTAGTTAAATTATTCGATCATGGGAAACTTGATTTCGAAGAGCTTTGTTCCGTCAGACGCTGGGCTCGCAGCAATAGCTGTATTACCGTTGATTTACATTGCTTCTGCGCAATTCAATGTATCGCGGACGTAGATTTAGAAATTTGTGATTAAGCGGACATGATGGGAAATAGGATTATCCTATTTCCCTTTTACTTGTTTACAGTAAACTTAGCGAATAATTCGGATGACTTGAATATCGATGACTGGAACAACAACTTCCTCACCAGACAATGTTTTAATGCTGACAATTTCCTTTTCATATTTCAACACACTGCCTTGGTAGCGCTGTTCTTTTGTAATGAATTCACAGTAATAAGGTGGTTGGGTAATCGAAAAACCTGATAAATACTGAAGCTTTTCGTCGAGAGACATTTCACGAAAGGCCTTTACTTTGCGTAATCCTCCCGTCCACCTTGGCTGAGCCTTATCATTCACCGTCTCTTCGTATCCTTCTTCATCTTGAAGCTGTTCTTCAAGCTCGACTTGAACTAACTTCTCTTTCTCCTCTTCCATAGCAGTAGTTTCATTTTCAATTTCTTCTTCTTCATCATCCTCATGCGAAAGATGAACATCTTGCATCGTTAAATCAGGTTTCGTAAGTTCCGGCTGAACGATATATAATAAAGGCTCCCCTTTCTTTTCCACTTTTTCATCCTCCATGAAGGAGCACCCCCGTTCTTTCATCTTCTTTACTATTCATATGCATGAACAGCCGTTATTTTACCAAAAAAATACTCGCTACGAAGATAAGGAGTGTAACAAGCATAGTAAATGGCAAGGAGCTATTATAGAATATTGTTAATTTCCGCTCCAGGCGGATACTTTCTTCTCTTTATATAAGTTGATATAAATCATTCAGATTTCCGTTCCAAGCGACGCGCTCCTGTATGGCTTTAGCTCACGTTATTTCCAATCGAGTCGCCATAAAAACACTAAACTGTATGAGTTGAAGTTATGATTTCACGCTCTCCAGTGATTGGTGAGACTTCTAATTCCCATATCTGCGTTGAACCTGGATGTTGATTCGCTTCAGTCACTCCTCTTTCCACAGAGCGAGTATTCGTACCTTCCACTTCATTCAAAGGAACTTGATAGGAAAATGAAAAAAAGACGACTTTTATATTCCATTTTCAGAATATAAATCGTCGTCTTATCTCGGCCCTACTATTTAGTTGCCCATAATATGATAACCAGAGTCTACATGAATGTTTTCGCCTGTAATTCCACGTGCAAGGTCACTGAAGAGGAATAGAGCTGCATCGCCCACTTCTTCTGGAGTTGTTGTTCTGCGAAGTGGTGCTTTTTCTTCTATTTCTTTTAAGATGCTGTTAAATCCGCTAATTCCTTTTGCAGATAATGTACGGATTGGTCCCGCGGAAATCGAATTAACACGAATGCCCTCTTTTCCTAGATCACTTGCTAAGTACATAACGCTTGCATCCAGTGAAGCTTTGGCAACACCCATGACGTTGTAATTCGATACAACACGTTCACCGCCAAGATATGTCAACGTTACAATGCTTCCACCTTCAGGCATGCTATTTAGATCACGAACTGTTTTTGCAACAGCCGTTAATGAATAAGCACTAATGTTTTGTGCAAGCAAAAATCCATCTCGCGTTACATTTAAATAATCGCCTTCAAGCTCTTCTCTTTTTGCAAAAGCGATGCAGTGAGCAATCCCGTGAATGGCGCCTGCTTTTTCTTTAATTTCCGTAAAGCATTTTTCAATATCTTCATCCACAGTAACATCACATGGAAGAACGAGTGATTCTTGCCCTTCTAAGCTACTCGCGAGCTCGCGAACACTTTTCTCCAGACGCTCTCCCGCATATGTAAAAACGAGCTTTGCTCCCGCTTGATGAAGCGATCTTGCAATCCCCCATGCAATACTTCTTTTATTGGCAACTCCCATGACAACAAATGTCTTACCTTCTAAGGATAGGTTCATTATATAATCCTCCAATATTATTAACTGTTATTAGTACCTAGTCTTAATCATAACGAGATCATGCAATATTGTAAAGTGTAGAGAGTTGAAAATTTCTCTTTAATACCATCTTTCTAACTCCGCGGTTAATTCATCTACATATTCTTTTGTTCCAGTTACAATTAAACGATCATCCATTTGCAGCTCTGTGTCCCCATGAGGAACGATTGAGTCCGTTCCCCGGAAAATTCGAACAAAAATAATATCACCCGTAAACGGAAATTCTCGCAATGTCATATGATGATAATAGACGTTTAACATATGGATCTCATATAAAGCCGTTTCTTGGTTCGTCATAATATCGGCAATCGCTGGTGATTCTATGAGCGCTGTCATCAATGACGTCGTAGATAATATCGTTGAAAAGACTTCCACTCCATGCTCTTTCACACTTTCCGCTAATTTGGCACTTTCAATTCGGGCAATAACCCTTTCCACACCACGGTTTTTCCCTTCAATCGCAAGCTTGACGTTTTCGTTTTCGTCACCCGTTGATAAAAATAATATATCTGTATCAAATACATTTGCCTCAATCAATGCTGACTCTTGGTACCCCTCAAGTTCAATAATTTCAAATGCAGAATCTACAATTTGGGAATCAGCCTTCTCTAGCTTCTTATGATAGATTTTTGATTCAAAGGCACTCGGGTTTAATTCTTTTGAAACGAGCAGTGTTAGTTGATTTGCCCCAATAAACGCCACCCTTTGCTTTTGTTCATACACATTCTCTTTTGGAAACCATTTTTTAAAGAGAATCGGTGTAATGATACAAGAAATGACTGCGACGAGAATAAAAGTACCACTCATTTCAGGAGTAATGACCCCGATTCGCTCAGCAATTTTTGCAGCGGCAATGACTAATGATAATGTCGATGTAAGCAAAAATGCAGAAGCGATGACCGTTTTCGTATCAAACCAACGCTTTAAGAAAACCATTGGCAGTGCTTTTGATAATAGGAGCGCTAGTAATAAGAGCGGGATTAATAGTAATAGCTTTTTATCGCTCAGAAGCGACCATAAATCAAGATCAACACCAACCATAACGAAGAAAATCGGAATAAGAAATCCGTATCCGAATGAATCTAGTTGTCGAACCATCTCTTGATTTGGTTTTAATAATGAAACGAGCGTTCCAGCTAAAAATGCTCCTAAAATATTTTCCGCACCAACCGATTCTGATAAAACAACAAGCACAATAATAAGCGTAAAAATTGCTCTTGTTCCTATTTGCACCGTTCCAGTCGAAAGCTTTTCAAAAAACGAGCCACCTTTGAAACGCCTCGCTATAAAATAAAGCAACACACCGGCAACAAATAGAACGAGTAACAACCATGAATTACCTCCATCTTCGCTAGAAACCGAGACGAACACAGCAAGTAAAATCATCGTAACGAGATCAGCAATGACTGCGATAAGCAAAATAATTTGCCCGATGGACGTCTTCATAATATTTGCTTCTTTAAGTGTTGGTACAACGACGCCTAAAGAAATCGTTGATATGATCAGCGTCATTAAAAATACATTATCAATAAGACCCATTTTTACAAAAATAAATGAAAGCAAGATAGATAATGCAAATATGCCTATAAAAATAATTGTCGAAACGGCTAAACGATTTGGTTCATTTTTTCCGTTCGGCATTAAGCTTTTCTTTTTTGACCCTCTAAATGCGGAAAAATCAATTTCCACACCGCTTAAAAACATAAGAAAAATGAATCCAAGCGTAGACAGTGTATTTAACCACATACCTGGCTCAATAATATTCAATCCGCTTTTCCCAATAATAAGCCCCATAATAATTTCCGCTATAACGACGGGTAAAAACGCAAGGCGAAAGCGGTGAAGAATGAGCGGTGTAAGAAACGCCGCTAATAGTACGATGACTAGGGATAATAACGAAGAATCAGATTCCATAACTTCCTCCCCTTAATGCACGAGATAACTCATAAACATTGTCGCAAGACCAAAATAAATCAAGATTGAAGTGATGTCATTCATTGTCGTAATAAATGGACCCGAAGCTACAGCTGGATCAATTTTTAATTTATGCATAACTAAAGGTACGAGTGAGCCTGCCATCGTCGCAACGAATAGCGAGGCTAAAATTGAGACCCCGACTAAAAAGCCGAGAAAAAACTCACCTTTCCATATGTAAACAATGACCCAAACTAATAGACCACAAATCGTTCCGGTAATTAGCCCTGTTCCAGCTTCACGAATAATTAATTTTAATTTACTCGCTTCCTCCAACTCGCCTGTTGCAATTCCACGGACAGCAACCGCTAATGATTGTGTTCCCGTATTCCCCGCCATCCCAGCTATGAGTGGAATAAACACAGCTAATATCGACACTTGTTCCAATGTTGCTTCGAATCTGCCAATTAAACTGGCAGTGAACATTCCGAGAAAAAGCAAGATCACTAACCATGGAAGTCGCTTTTTTGCCGCCGTAAAAGGATTTCGATCCATCGTATCCATGTCGGAAACACCGGCTAATTTGGAATAATCATCAGATGCTTCTTCATCGATAACATCGATAATATCATCAACGGTAATAATTCCGAGCAAATGATTTTGAAAATCGACAACCGGTAACGCTAGTAAATCATAATCCCGCATTTGCCGAGCTGCTTCCTCCTGATCGGCCCCAACAGATATGGAAACGATCCGATCATACATAATATCAGAAATCATCGTATCATCATTGGTTATAATTAAGTCTCTTAGCGAAATGACGCCAACGAGTCGGCTCTCATCATCGACAACATACACATAATAAATCGTCTCTGCCTTTGGTGCTTCATTTTTTAAAATATACATCGCTGATCGGACAGTTTGATTTGCTGAAATGGCCACAAACTCCGTCGTCATAATACTTCCCGCTGTATACTCCTCATAATGCAATAGCCCTTTAATTTCGTGTGCGGCTTCTTTATCCATGATCGTTAAATAACTTGCCGCTTGATCTTTTTCTAACGTATTAAGAACATCGACTGCGTTATCCGTAAACATACTGGCAAGTGTATCAGCCGCATATCTCGGCTCCATTTCGGCCAACGTATCTTTAAAATTGAATTCTTCAATATTAATTACTTCAAGAAATTCAGCAAGCTCCGCAGGCGATAAATAATGATAAATTTTTATCCGATTTTCCGGCTCCAGTTTAAAAAAGAATTGGGCCTGATCGTATGGATGGAGCTTTAAAAATGCTTTTCGGAACGAGTGCAAATCGTCATTAAGTATAAATTCTATCATTTCTTCATCAGTAAATTGTTCTATTTCTTCGGCGCTAGTTTCCATCAGTAGCCCCTCCTTCCATTCGTCTTCATCATCCTATCAAATCTATTCTCGTTTGTCTTTACTTAGCTGAATTTTTGTCCCAATAATTTTAATGAATTCGGGTTACAATTGAAATAGCAGTTATCGTGGAAAGCAGGTTTTATTAAATGAAAATCGATATCATTGGCGATGTTCATGGCTGTTTGCCAGAATTTAAACAGTTAACAATTAAATTAGGTTATTCGTGGGATAGCGGGATTCCTTTAAGAGATGATCGAGTGCTCGGTTTTGTTGGCGATATAACGGACCGCGGACCAAATTCATTAGAAATGATCGAGATCGTTTGGAAACTTTGGAAAAAGGGTCGTAGCTATTATGTTCCCGGTAACCATTGTAATAAACTATACCGGTATTTTCTCGGCAGAAACGTGCGAATAGCTCACGGTCTTGAAACAACGGTTGCCGAGCTTAACGCTTTATCCGGAAAAAAAGTCAATTATTATAAGCGTATATTTATTGAGCTTTATGAAGGGGTACCTTTGTATGCGCGACTCGATCTAGATCAATTGATCATTGCCCATGCTGGGATTCGTGCGGATTATATCGGGCGGTTCGATAAAAGCGTGAAAACCTTTGTTTTATACGGTGACATTACAGGCGAGTTTGCCGAAAATGGTATGCCGATCCGCCTTGATTGGGCACAAAAATATACGGGTGATTCCCTTATTGTTTATGGTCATACACCTGTACATGAACCACGCCGAATTGGAAATACAATAAATATTGATACAGGGGCAGTTTTTGGCGGCGAATTAACGGCATTTAAATACCCGGAATTGGAAACGGTCTCCGTTCAATCTTCAATGCCATATATAGAGGAAAAGTTTAGAGTGTTCGATCAATAATAAACTTAAGTTCTTTCCTTAATTGAAATTAGCATGGTCGTAAGGAAGTAGGCCTATTGTTCATCGAATATATGGGAATTATTTTGAATGAGCATTGGGCTGTTAGAGGATATTGTTCGAGATTTTATATGGAAGCCAGATGTTGGGAAACTGCCTATTGGACAAGTTTCTCGATCTTATATAGGTAACGGGCGATTAGACGCGGGCTATTGGACAAGTTTCTCGATTTTTTTTAGGGGACGGGCGATTAGACAAGGCCTATTAGACAAGTTTCTCGATTTTATTTAGGTAACGGGCGATTAGACAAGGCCTATTGGACAAGTTTCTCGATCTTATATAGGTAACGGGCGATTAGACGCGGACTATTGGACAAGTTTCTCGATTTTATTTAGGTAACGGGTGATTAGACAAGGTCTATTGGACAAGTTTCTCGATTTTATTTAGGTAACGGGTGATTAGACAAGGTCTATTGGACAAGTTTCTCGATTTTATTTAGGTAACGGGCGATTAGACGCGGCTTATTAGACAAGTTTCTCGATTTTATTTAGGTAACGGGTGATTAGACGTGGCCTATTGGACAAGTTTCTCGATCTTATATAGGTAACGGGCGATTAGACGTGACCTATCGGACAAGTTTCTCGATTTTATTTAGGTAACGGGCGATTAGACGTGGACTATTGGACAAGTTTTTCAATTTTATACGTGAAGCTGTCCATTAGGACACATCTCATGGACAGTGTTTACTATTTTGAACAAGAAATGGACAATTAGAAAAGATCTCTTCGTCAAAGCTTGCTTTTTATAAGCAAGAAACGGGCTAACAGTAATAAGCTTGAAATTTTCCCCCTAAGAGAAAGGTAAGTGCCATTGATTTATTCTTTAATCTAGCCGCACTCCTAGTACAATATCACTGACTAAGACATACATTTAAAAAATCGACCATATGAGGTCGATTTTTTAATTAAGTAATAACTGCATATCTTCCGAAAGTGGTGCTATAAATGTTAGTTTTGTTTTTATGATCGGATGCTCAAAGCTTAATTCCCGACAATGCAATGCTTGCCTTTGCATAAGGGTTGTATCCCCTCCATAAAGATCGTCTCCTATTAATGGATGGTTTTTATAAGCCATATGTACGCGAATTTGGTGTGTTCTTCCTGTTTCTAGATTTAGTTTTATATGTGAAAAATCGTTATATTGCTGCAAAAGGGAATAATGAGTCACAGCCCTTTTTCCATCAATGCGAACCTCACGCTCAATGATGCTGTCACACTTTCTGCCGATCGGCACATCAATCGTACCGTACTTTTCTCGCCATTTTCCCGTAACAAACGCCTCATATGAGCGATCGATGCGAAATTGTTGTTGCATGATACTGAGCAAATGATGGGCATGCCGATGTTTCGCAATGAGAACGAGACCAGATGTATCACGGTCCAATCTTGTGACGATATGAACAGCGGCGTAAATTTGATTTTGCTTATAGTAATATACAAGCGCATTCGCGAGATTTCCATTCGGATGCTCTCTTGATGGAATCGTACTCATCCCAGCTTGTTTATTAATGACTAATAGGTCACGATCTTCATACATAATCTCCAATGGAAGGTCTTCAGCGCGTAAGCTTTCGTTCGTCTGCTCAAGTGGAAACATCACTTCAAGTATTTCATCTTCATTCAGCAAATAGCGAACATTTTGTTCCATTCCATTTACAGTTATTTTCCCACCAGCAAATTTAATGTCCGTTAACGCTCTTTGGGAAATCCCTTCATCAGCTAGAAACTGTTTTATGGACAGTCCGGCTTTATTCCGATCGATTGTCCATTTTAGTGAATAGCGCTTATCCTTCATCGGAAATAAATGAATCATGCACTCGTTTCCAGAATGGGAATGGACGGAATCTCGCAAAGCGAACCTTTTCCTCTGCTACGCGAAATTGGATCGACTTCACATCACGGTGCATAACGGTTAAATGATCGATCGTTACATGAAAGTCAAATGTTTTCACTGGTTTTAAAACGAGTGTGTGATGGTCAGGCAATATAAGCGGCGATCCAACGGTTCTGAATACACGATTATTAATCGAAGCCATTTCAGCGAGCTGAATCGAATGAAGCGCCGGGTGAATAATCGCTCCACCTAACGCTTTATTGTACGCTGTACTGCCCGACGGTGTGGAAACACATAGTCCATCCCCACGGAAACGTTCAAAATGATCGCCACGTATTTCAACATCCATTACGAGTGTCCCAACAAGGCTTTTCACCGTCGATTCGTTTAGACCTAAATATCTCGTCTCTTTTCCCCCATGTCTATATCGGATCATTACTTCAAGCAACGGATATTCAATTACCTGATAAGGGGTTTTAGCAATCGCAATCACAAGTTTTTCAATTTCATTTGGCAGCCAATCTGCATAAAATCCTAAATGTCCTGTATGTACGCCGACGAAGGCAGTTTTATCTAATCTAGAGCTATACCGGTGGAACGCATATAGCAGCGTACCATCTCCCCCAACTGAAATGACGATGTCGGGCCGATTTTCATCGTAAACAAGTTCAAAATCTTGCAAATAAGTTCTCATTTTTTGCATAAGCGCATTGGATGTCGCATCGCCTTTTGACGTTATTGCAAACCTCAACCTTCTCACCCTTTCATGCTACTAAAAATCCTTTTTCTTCTCCATTTTCTTAACTGCTTCCTTATTTTTAGAAAAATAAGCTTGCGCTTCCTGAATCTCTTCCTTAATTTGTGACATTTCTTCATCGAGACGAAATGCCGCCTCTGCCGCTCCTTGAAGTCTTTTATTAATTTCTTCTGGAAATTGGCCTTTATATTTGTAATTCAATGAATGCTCGATTGTCGCCCAAAAATTCATTGCCAGCGTACGAATTTGAATTTCAGCAAGAATTTTTTTCTCGCCATGTATCGTTTGAACTGGATACTCTATGACAACATGATAGGAACGATAACCACTCGGTTTTTTATGAAATATATAATTTCTTTCTTCTACAACTCGAAAGTCATTTCTTTTTCGTAATAAATTGATGACCGTTTCAATATCATCAACAAATTGGCACATCATTCGTAGGCCTGCGATATCTTGCATTTCCGTCGCAAGATTTTCTAGTGAAATATTTTTTAGCCGTGCTTTATCAAGAATGCTTGCGACTGGCTTCACTCGTCCAGTAACGAATTCAATTGGTGAGTGAACATGCTCTTGTTCAAATTGACCCCTCATGCCTTTTAACTTCACTTTTAATTCATCAATTGCTTGTCTGTATGGTGTTAAAAATTGATCCCAGTTATTCACTTGTCCGGTCACCTCTTACTCTGTTTACTGAGGATACGATTTCATAATCACCTTCATTTTAGCATAATGAATTCGTTCATCCAGTTTATTCTCCTGAAATCGACTGTTTTTTTATCTTTAATTGAAAAACTAAAGCTTGATCTTTATATAAAAACAATCATTCAAAAATTCTGATGGAAAATTGAGTTTTTGGAAGTCTGTATTCAACATTTACCCGAAGCGAAAAACGAGAACGTATCATTCACGCGCTAAAGGCCCTTTATAAAAAGGATAAATTTCACCGGAAAATCGATAAACTTAATTTTTTCCAGCTTGCACTCTCATCATTGACAGGTAATAATATAGATAGCATGTTGAGGGGGACAGATTTACTTGACTAGACAGATTGAAATTGAATTTAAAAATAGTGTTTCGAAGGACGATTTTCAGCGCTGTTTACACTATTTCCATATAAAGGATACGGATTTTTTCACACAAATCAATCATTATTTTGATACAGAGAACTTTTCTTTAAAACAACAAGCTGTTGCGTTGCGCATAAGGGAAGTGGAAGACAGGTATGAACTAACATTAAAAAAACCACGGACGATCGGTCTTCTTGAAATCAATCAATCGTTACAGATTGAGGAAATGAATGCTATGAAAAAACGTCTGCACTTTCCACTTGGAGAAATAAAAGATGAACTTGAACAGATGAGAATTGACATAAATCAGCTTCGCCATTTCGGTTCACTAACGACGAAGCGGGCGGAAATCTCTTACGAAGATGGGCTGCTCGTGTTTGACCATAGTTATTACCTTGGACATGAAGATTTTGAAATTGAATATGAGGTCATCGACGCAGATGAAGGTCAAAAGGATTTCAACGATTTACTCGTAAAGTTAAACATACCTATTCAAAAAGCCGAAAATAAAGTAAAACGATTTTATCAGATGAAAATGAAACAAAATCAAAAGGACGGATTGCAATGAATTCGATAGGACAATTAAAAAAGTTACTTGATATTCAGGCTATTCAAGGCTTCTCACCTAGTAAAGAAAATCAACAATCTGACTTGTTTGCACAATTGCTTCAACAAACTTTAACTGAATTGCCAATTGACTCAACAAAGCAATTGCTTGATATGAATTCGCTTGGAGCGATCCAATCATTCGCTGATTCATACATTTCCCAAGCGGCTCAGCTCGAAAGCACGATGACTGATGTTGAAGCAAAATCTTCATTGCCAATCGTCGATATTGTTCGCAAAGCAGCTGAAAAATATGATTTGCCTGAAAAACTCATTACCTCAGTCATTAAACATGAGTCAAACTTTAACCCAAACGCAGTAAGTCATGCAGGTGCTTCTGGTTTAATGCAACTCATGCCTGCCACAGCGCAGAGCTTGGGTGTTAGTAATATTTTTGACCCTGAGGATAATATTATGGCTGGAAGTAAATATTTACGGCAGATGTTAAATAAATATAACGGAAATGTTCAGCTTGCTTTAGCTGCGTATAATGCAGGACCTGGAAACGTCGATAAATATGGCGGGATCCCTCCTTTCAAAGAGACACAAGCATATGTAAGGAAAGTTTCCACGACCTATTACAGTTAGCCCTTTCGAACAGGGCTTTTTTCTTTTAAATAGCCCTATTTTCCCATAAACAAATTTCTACAATTTCATATTTAGGTCAATTTGTTTGAGTTATCCGTTTTCGCTTGCTACAATGAATTTACTAATTTTGTTAAAGGAGCGATTCATATGGTTGAGAAACGTGCTACGCCGTATGACGCAATTGGGGCAGAAAAACTTTCCGCACTCGTTGATGCATTTTATGCACGGGTCGGAAGTCATCCTGATTTAATACCCATTTTCCCTAAAGATTTATCAGAAGTCGCTCGAAAGCAAAAGCAATTTTTAACCCAATATTTAGGTGGTCCGCCACTTTATACAGAAGAACACGGACATCCGATGATGAGAGCTCGTCACTTACCCCATGAGATTACACCCGAACGTGCAAAAGCGTGGCTCTCATGCATGAGTGAGGCGATGGATGAAATAAAGCTTGATGGGATCATTAGGGAACAATTCTTTGCGCGACTTGCTTTAACTGCCAGACATATGGTAAATACATTTGATAATGCACAAGGTGAGTCAAATTGATGAATGAATGGTCAGCAAATATAGAAAATTCATATAAAATAAATAGTAAGCCACTGGAGATTTACTTTTTTATCGACCCTTTTTGTTCAGATTGCTGGTCACTTTCACCTTTATTAAAAAAGCTCCAGCTTGAATATGGGGATTATTTTACAATAAAGTACGTTTTATGCGGACAACTTTCTGCATTAAATTGCAAAAGCAAGCCTGATATTCCGCACTTTTTGCAAAATAAAAAATGCCAAGAATGGAAAGGTATTTCACTGCAATTTTCATTTACGGATGAGGATGCATTCACCCCCCATTTGGCCGCAATCAGCATAAAAGCCGCGGAACTTCAAGGAAAAAATGCGGGGATTCGATTTATTCAACGGCTTCAGGAATTATTTTTTATTGAAAACGCAAATATTACGGACATTAATATTTTGCGGCAATGTGCTAAATATGTAGGGTTAGACTTAGAAGAATTTACAAAAGATATTTATTCAACGAGTGCTGCGAGAGCTTTCCAATGTGATCTAAAAATTTCAGCCGAAATGGAAGTTACCGAAATGCCAGCGATGGTTTTTTTCAATGAAAACATTGAGGATGAAGGTTTAAAAATAACTGGCATTTATTCTTATAGCATTTATGTTCAAATTTTAACGGAAATTCTTGAAGAATATCCAAAACCGGCAGAAATTCCACCTTTGGAAATGTTTTTAAAAGAAAATCCGATTAACGAAACAAATGACCTTGCTCTCATCTACGATAAACCAGTAAAGCATATAGAACGGCAAATGAAAAAACTTCAGCTGCAGCAGAAAGCAAAAAAAATTCCAGCACAGAGCGGAAACTTCTGGCAGTACGATCCTAGCTAAAAAACAGGCATTTATCACACACACATTCCATTTCATTGGAGTGTGTGTTTATTTTTATATTTTAACCATGGTTATAGGCGATTCCCTTTTTACATATTAACCGTATTGCCAACATATACGTATGTAGAAGACGAATAAGGGAGAGATCACTTTGCATAAATTGCTTGCTTTTTTATTAGGAGGGGGAATCTTTATTTCCTTTTTCTTAAACATCCTTGGACTAATGAATTTAATTCCCATTTATTTTTCCTCACCACTTTTATTCCTATCCCTTCTTATTTTTTTTACATATTTAAACCGGAGGAAAAGATTTCGTGGATTTCATTAAAAACCTTGCTAGTGAGAAATAACCTCTTATTGAATTTTGTGGAAGTGCGTACTCTAAAGATAGGTCCGTGAGCTTTACAGGATGTTGGTAACGAAGCCGGTGACACACGCCGTGCCCGAGGTCACCTTTCCCCGTAAAACGTTGAATATGCTTCACGGAACCTGTGTCTTAAATAATAAATATCTTATCCAACATAATCTTTGTTCAGTCCATAACAATAAACAAGCGGACCAATCGCTATGCGAATTAGTCCGCTTAATTAATTCTCAACCCTATGAACCAGCGAGATATTTCTATAAGCTAATTTAATTTGATTGAATGATTCGACTGCTAATTAGACCCGAAAGTAAACATGAAGACCCCAGCGAGAGATGCTAGCAGGTAAGTCCCTCGGGATCATTCGTTTTTTAAAGTTACTTCGCAAGCAGTTCTTCCATTTCATTTAGCTTTTCTTCAAACACTTTACACGCAGCTTCAATTGGATCTGCTGTTGTCATATCAACGCCAGCTTTTTTCAATACTTCAATCGGATAATCGGAGCTACCCGCTTTTAGGAAGTCGATATATCGATTGACTGCTGGTTGCCCTTCTTCTAAGATCTGCTTGGATAAAGCAGCCGCTGCGCTAAAGCCTGTCGCATATTGATACACATAATAATTATAGTAAAAATGGGGAATTCTTGACCATTCTAGTCCAATTTCCTCATCAACATGAATATCCTCTTCACCATAATATTTTTTGTTTAATGCATAATATTCTTTCGTAAGCAATTCCGCAGTTAACGCTTCGCCATTTTGAGCCTTTTCATGAATTAAATGCTCAAATTCTGCGAACATCGTTTGTCTGAATACAGTTCCCCTAAAACCTTCTAAATAATTATTAATTAAATATAGCTGCTCCTGTTTATCGTCGGTTTGTTGCAGCATATAATCACCTAATAACGCCTCATTGCATGTTGAAGCAACCTCTGCAACAAAAATGGAATAGTCTCCATACGGATAGGCTTGAGTTTTTCTCGTATAATAACTATGGACGCTATGTCCAAACTCATGGGCAAGTGTAAATAGATTATTCACATTATCTTGCCAATTCATTAATATATAAGGATTTGTTCCATATGCTCCTGAAGAATAAGCTCCACTGCGCTTCCCTTTATTTTCTACAACATCCACCCAGCGATTTTCAAATCCTTCCGTTAGTGTCTGAATATAGTCCTCCCCTAGTGGAGCAAGACCTTTCAGTATTATATCTTTCGCCTCAGAATAAGCGATTTCCATTTTCACATCTTTTACGAGCGGGGTATATAAGTCGTACATATGCAGCTCATCGACTCCAAGTACCTTCTTACGAAGCTTGATGTAGCGATGTAATAAATGCAAGTTCTTATTAACGGTTTTTACGAGATTGTCATACACATCTTCTGGAATATTATTCGCCGCCAATGCCGCTTGGCGTGCTGATTCATAATTCCTTATCTTTGCATAAAAATTATCCTTTTTAACAGCGCCACTTAATGTGCTAGCGAACGTGTTCGTAAACTTTCCATATGTTTCATAAACTTTTTTAAATGCTTCTTCCCGAACTCGGCGATCTTGACTTTCTAAAAAGCGAATGAAATTACCATGAGATATTTGTACACTTTCACCATTTTCATCATTGATTACTGGGAATTCCATATCAGCATTATTTAACATTCCAAATGTTGTACTCGATGAACCTAATACGTCGGAAGCTTCAGCAAGCAATGCTTCTTCTTCTGCTGATAAGATGTGACCACGTTGTAAGTTAATCTCAGCTAATGCTTGTTGATACAATTGAAGCCCACCATTTTTCTCGACATAATCAGAAATTTTCTTTTCATCCATTGCTAAAATTTCAGGTACGACAAATGAAAAGGCACTCGCTACTTGGGCATATAAACTTTCTGCACGCGCATTAAATCCTTGATAAAATGAATTGCCTGTATCTTCGTCATAACGCATATGCGCATATGTATAAAGCTTGCCCATTTTTTCAGAAACACCCGCTTGGTATTGGAGCACTTCTAACATTTTTTCCGGACTTTTACTTAATTGCCCTTTTAATTCGCTCGTATGAGCTAAGCTTGCTTTAATTTCCTCATATTCCTTTTCCCAAAGCTCGTCCGATGCAAAAATATCTTCCAGCCTCCATGTCAATTCCTCACTTATTTCAGAGCGATTCGGAAGCGTTTTTACTGTTGCTTTGTTTGTCATAATCATCCTCCATTCGTAAATGACACGTTCTTTAATATAAATACACCATTAGAACATATTCTTCATTTTAACAATAATTCCTGCTTTGAAAAGAAAATACACTCGTTTACTATACGCTCTGGTTGAAAAGGCATTTGCCATTGCTCATAAAAAGCATATTCTTGTTTTATCGCTTCCTCATATGACGAGGCGGTTTGAATATGTTTCAGCTTTTGAAATAAGTCTTCGCCAATTCGCGAAAAATATTCGAGCTTTACTAGCTGTAAAAAATACTGTATTACTGCCTCCTCCCAACTGTTATACTGTTGCAACGGAAATGTGCGAACGAATAAAAAGCCATTCCTTATTCTCATTTTCATTTTTTGAAACACATATTTTAATGATATTTTCTGTCCTATTATTAAGTTTTTAAGACAATCTTGATAAATATAATATTGCCATTCCAAAGGATGAGAATGAAAGCATTCCATCATGTAACATGGGAGTCCACATATGATTGGCAGCATATACGGATTGTCATTAGCTGTGTACACAGATTTAATAAATGATTCTCGCGCAAGATTGCTAGAACGGACCTTTGCTGAAAGCCATTTATTTTTCTCTTGTTTCCATTTAATTGGATTTAGCTTTCTTGGAATAATCGATATTTGCTGCGGAATAGTTGAAGTGAAAAGTCGGTGAGAATATAAAGTAGCATGCACTTTTCTCGTTGTGAGAGGAATAATCCCATGAAGTAGATAAATCCTTTTCGTTTTAGGGGAGTAGCTCAAAATACTTAAATTTTTTTGGGCACGCTGCTTGGCAAGCGCAAAATGAAATTCGGATAACTGAAATGTATGACTGTTCAATTGCTTTTGATATGGCACCCCTCCGTAAATCCATAGTGGAGTAATCCTTTCATTTTCATACCCCAATGATCGCCTCGCTAATTGTTCACTCGGTATCGAAGAGCATTGGTACTCGATGGCGAAACGTCTCCCTTCATGCTTAACGTATAAATCCGGGCGCTGCTTTCGATTTGTTAAATAATATTCCAAATAGACTTCGATCCCTTGAGTGTGAAAGAATTGATATAAATCTTGTTTTCCCTCCAAATGAAGTTCACTTTCACCTTCAAACATTGAAACACAGTTTGTGTTTCTTTTATGCGAAAAATGCATTATTCTGACGGTACCGGCTTTAATGGTCAGTTGCTCCTTACACTCGGGACAATAAAATGTATGGTTGCACCGCCAGTCTTGAAGCTCTGCCTCAGATAGCTTACGTACAAGCGACACGAACTTCCCTTTTTCATTTATAGCAGTTAACAATCAATCCACTCCTTTTTTTATTAAAAATATTGCTTCTAGCCTAAACATTACACATCCGTTATATAAAATCCTTCTTAAACAGAAAAAAACCCGCCTTCAAATTGAATTCGGGTTAGTTAATTAAAATGCTGTGCCAATGTGGCCAAAACATCTTCATTTATTAATTTCTTTCCATATTCATCAAGACGATGGATCGTATAGCCACTTTCAAATCCATATTCAAGTAAAAGGCTTAATACGTCCGCAATGTAATCTCCATCAAACACGTCTTCTGGAAATTTAACATATAGGAAATACGTCTCTTCGTATACGTACAGCTTCGTTTCAACACCTTCTAATTTTTCCCTTGCAGCAAGTGTTATAAGATCTTCAAAGTCTTTAAAAGCGAGAACAATTTCTTCTATATCGTCTGCACTGCGATCATAATGATGTCTAATTTGAAATTGCTGCTCAAGAAACTCTTCCATCTTATCATCGATCGGCAGATCCTTATATTTTTCTTCAGGAATTGGCAGTTCTAACTTATTTCCATCTTTGGAAAGCTGTGCTTTCGTAACGAGTACTTCTAGTCCTTTATCAAGGGCTTGAATTTGAATCCATAATGGACCTTCATGGTCGAAGTCATCTTCATTGTGAACCTCTTCCATCATTTCCCAAAATAGCTCCTCGCCTCTTTCCCGGTTATACCATATCTCTTCCCGGTCAAAGCCTCTTTCCTCTATATCTATATAAGAGATATAAAACTTAACAGTATTTTCGTTAATTCTTTCGATTTCCATATCGCAACTCTCCCTTCTATATTGGGTGGTGAAGGGATCATCATCCCGTACAAAGTAAGTGTAATATTATGAAAATCCACCTTGTACTTTTATTTTATGATAAGCATCTCCAAAATGGAAACAAAACATATTCCCATTTTCATAATTCCTCTTTTGCCTATATCAAGATCCAACTTTTGATTATTTTATCTAATCTTTATAGGAAAATCAAGAGAATCTTCTCACAATTCCTCAAGGTTATTTACGATTATTTAAAAAACCTTCATACATTTCATCAAGTATGAAGGCTTTATCCATTAATTCACCATTTTTTGTGCTTCGCGAAGCTGATACGTTCTTACTTTACGAGGCAGAAAACGTCTAATCTCATCTTCGTTGTAGCCGACTTGAAGACGCTTTTCATCCATAATAATCGGTCTTCTAAGCAAACCTGGATTTTTTTGTATTAAATTAAATAGCTGTTGAAGAGGAAGAGATTCTAAATCAATATTTAATTTTTGGAAAATTTTAGATCGAGTGGAAATGATCTCATCCGTTCCATCTTCAGTCATTCGCAAAATATCTTTGATTTCTTCCAAACTTAACGGTTCCGAAAAAATATTTCTTTCTTCATATGGAATTTCCTGCTCTTCAAGCCAGGTTCTTGCTTTTCTACATGACGTGCAACTAGGTGAAGTGTACAATGTTACCATAATGATATCCACACTCCTCAATTTATTTAGATTGATTAGTTGATTGTTTTAATTTTCATTGAAATCACCAACAGTAAATCGCATCCATTATTCCCTTAAAGGGCTTATTTAAAACAAATATAATGAAACAATCTATATTATGTATTATACACTACATAAGGCAGAATGAATAGGTTTTTTTCGGATTTTCACAAACTGTTCCTATTTTATTTTCAACCTGTTATAGTTGATATATATTTTTTTTACCACTTCTTAACATCTTTTAAACCTCCATTAATCATTTTATAATAATTTGTCCTATTTTAGCGATTTCATTCAAAAAAAAAGAAAAAGTCTTCTCCATATAATATGTACAAATTTTTCAAAGGAGTGAAACAAATGTCCTCTTTAATCGTAATGAGTTAGCAAATGAGAAAAAATCCACTTTTTATTCGTGAGAGGTGAGGAGATAAATGAACGAATTGCTTGACTCCCTTTTTATCATTATTTGCACTGTTGTGTTTTTGCTTATCGCTTATCTTGCCTATAAGATCCCACCGATAAGATATATATTTCGTTTTTTGTTAAAAAGCTTCGTTGTATTATTTTCAATCGTAAAGATCTTCTTATTAATCTTTATGTTTAGCTTTTTTGGGTTTGCAGTCACAATAGCTATAAGCCTTTATGGAAATGGAAAGTTTTTAACTTATGACGGGGAGCCGGTCCATATTCTGCTTGACCCTGATCCAATACTCATCCTTACTATTTCATTCGGAGTTTTTTACTTCGTCATTTTTACTGTTAGTAAAGTGATCTATTCTTTAATAAAACTTAATATATGGGTATATGAAGCACTCGTTTTGCTTACTTGTTCAGCTATGATTATACTCGTTTTTCCAAGTGTAGTGCAGCATTTATTCCCGGCAATCACCGTTTCAATAGAGGCTGCTTTTGCTTACGCTTTAATTGTTGTTGGTATGTATATGAAAGAAACGGTTCCCAAAAGGAAAAAGGAAGAGGAAGGTTTTAGTGTTAGATTATAAACAACTGAAAAAAGGCTTCCAAGAGTCAAAGAAACTGATTTCTTGGAAGCCATACCAGTGATTTATGCAACCATTTATCTAATGCTCGTTTATTTCCCAGGAGTGTAATCAACATTTGGCGAGTATTTATTTCCCGCATTCCATAAAAGATATTCTTCAATACCTTCGTCGTATAACGCCTTAATTTGTGCTTCTACTTCCTCTTTTCCATACACTTTGTAATTTCCACTTCCTAAGTAAGATGCTGTAAAGTCTTGAAGCCACGGTCTTGAAATCGGACGGCTTTCTAATTCTCCAAGCTTCGCATTCTCAACCTTCGCATATTCTTTAACGAGTCGATAGGGTTCTAAATCCGGCTTTGCAATACCAAAATAAGATGTCCAATGGCTCGGATAAATCATCGAAGAAATCACATCAACATTTTCCGATATTTTAGAGAAGTTTTGTCCAATTCCCGGTGCTTCTGGGAGTGTAGCAGCATAACCAAAAATGTCAACGGATACCTTTACCCCATATGGAGCAAGCTTTTCACGTGCATAGGCAACAAAATCGGTGACAGCATGCACTCGCTTTTGAATATTATTTTCATCCGTGCCTTCATATTCCCCTTTTCCATACTTTAATTGTTCATCCCTATTTTCAAATCCTTCCGGGAAACGAACATAATCGAATTGAATTTCTTGGAATCCGAGCTTCGCTGCTTCAATCGCAATATCGACATTGTAATCCCAAACCTCTTTAAGAAATGGATTGACAAATGACTCACCTCTACCATTCACCCACACTTTATCTCCATCTACGAAAGATAAATCTGGACGTGTCTTCGGTAAAGTCGAATCCTTAAAAACTACAATTCTAGCAATTGGATAAATTTGCTTTTCTTCCATCGTTTCTAACATTTCTCTCGGATCTTTAATATAGTTTTGACCGATTTCTGCAAACGGTGACTCATCATCAAGGGGAAATGTAACCGCTCCCCAATCATCCTTCACGTCAATAACCATCGCATTTAAGTCACTCGTTTCAATTAAATCGACAAGCTCTTTAAATTTGCTTCCACCAGCAGAATGACCAGTTACATATATTCCTCGAATGGCGTCAGGATATTCGAACGTTAAGCCAGAATCAAAGACAAAGCGTGGCGATTGTACAGGCAATGGCTTTTCCTCAATAGCTAATTGTCGTGATGCATGTAATGTCACTCGTTTTCCTTCTTCTTCAGCGCCAGCTTTAAATGGTAATAACCACATGATGGCTACCATAATTCCAGCGGTTACGAATAATTTCTTCCAATTCACTGATGATCTCTCCCCTTTTGCAGTCAAAAACCGTCATTATGTTAATACCTATTGTAACAAGAATTAAACGTTTATGATATTCTTTTCCGTTAAATTATACAGAGCCTTGCTTGCTTTGTCATGATGACAGCGGTTATAATAATAGATAGTTTTGGTTAATGATGCATTCGTCCCTTGTTAGCCGGGATGAATTTTTTTATCTTTTAAGGGTTGTTCAAAAAGTCCGGTTTACTCTCCTTTTTGAACACGTATCATAAGGGGGCTTTCCATTAAATGAAGACAATTTTTTCCGGCATTCAGCCGAGTGGTGTCATTACACTAGGAAATTACATAGGAGCGATTAAGCAATTTGTTGAACTGCAAAATGAATATGATTGTTATTTTTGCGTTGTAGATCAACATGCGATAACAGTTCCCCAAGATCGTCTAGAACTGCGAAAAAACATACGAACACTTGCAGCAATGTATATTGCAGCAGGACTCGATCATGAGAAAGCTACATTATTTATCCAATCAGAGGTGCCTGCACATGCCCAAGCTGGCTGGATGCTTCAATGTGTTGCTTATATTGGGGAATTAGAAAGAATGACACAATTTAAGGACAAATCAACAGGTAAGGATGCAGTTTCAGCAGGCCTATTAACATATCCACCGTTAATGGCAGCAGATATTTTGCTTTATGGTGCAGATCTCGTTCCAGTTGGTGAAGACCAAAAGCAGCATCTTGAGCTCACTCGTGATTTAGCGGAACGATTTAATAATCGCTATAACGATATTTTTACGATTCCAGAGGTGCGAATTCCAAAGATTGGTGCTCGGATCATGTCCTTACAAGATCCATTGAAAAAGATGAGCAAATCTGATGCGAATCAGCGCTCATTTATTACATTGCTTGATGAACCTAAACAAATTGAGAAAAAAATTAAAAGTGCTGTCACCGATTCAGAAGGGATCGTCAAGTTTGATCGGGAAAATAAAGCCGGCATTTCGAATTTATTATCGATTTATTCGATCCTCAGTGGCCGCTCCATCGCAGAGCTTGAAGCACAATATGATGGAAAAGGATATGGAGATTTTAAAACGGATCTGGCTGATGTCGTTGTAGATGCCTTAACTCCTATTCAAGAACGTTGCAAAAACTTACTTGAGTCGAAAGAACTTGACGACATCTTAGATGCTGGCGCTGAAAAAGCTTCTGCTAAAGCGAATAGAATGTTGAAAAAGATGGAAAATGCAATGGGCTTAGGAAGAAAAAGAAGATAAAATAAGCGAAAAAGACGATTTATAG
Source organism: Bacillus sp. FJAT-50079 (assembly GCF_018343515.1). Taxonomy (GTDB): domain Bacteria; phylum Bacillota; class Bacilli; order Bacillales; family Bacillaceae_C; genus Lederbergia. Next base: position 803,268 of record NZ_JAGYPD010000002.1, read on the forward strand.
AATCGTCTTTCAGAGCGTAGACAAAAGGGTTGGAAATCATTTTGATTTCCAACCCTTTTCCTATTAATTCAGGTTAAATCTGTGAAAAAGTTCATTTCAGCTTTCCATTTTGGTTCTTATTAAGCGATGGTTGGCGTTTTCCATGTCCAACTGGCCAACTTCTTAAGATTTAAGGCAGCAAAAGTCAGCATCGCCTGCATGGACAATTTTTTAATACCTTTTAAGGTTGTCCAGCGCATGCCATGCTTTTCTTTGGCATCGGCAAAGACACGTTCAATCGTCTCTTTACGCTTTCCGTATATTTCTTTAATTTCATGATTGTGTCGTAAGTCCTCAGCTACATCCAAGTAATCTTGCCAGATATGACGTTGGATCATTTTTTGGTGATTCTTACTCTCCGTGCATTGGCTAAGCACCGGACACGTGGCACAAATAGA
>NZ_JAGYPD010000003.1:0-78105 GCF_018343515.1 Bacillus sp. FJAT-50079
ACGATTGGACGTCCTACCTGGTCGATGATTTTCTGGACTAGCGGTTCAAGCATATTACTATCGTGAACATTTCCTGGAGTGACGATGTTTGCGAGTACAAATCCCTTCTCGTCCGTAGCAGCGTGAAAAGAATAGGCAAATTGCTTTGTCCGTTCATCCTTAACGTAATAACCACTCTCAGGGTCCGTTGTCGATTCTTTAATCTCCTTGTACTCTTCTGTTTCAAACTTTTCCGGTGGGAATGGTTTCTTCCCGTTCTTTTCACGATCAAGGTTGAGCTCCTCCTGGAGCCTCTTCTCATAAGCTCGCGTCTCTTTACGAACAACCTTCTTCTCGAACTTTCTCTTATTCGCACTCGCTTTAACATGGGTCGAATCAATGAAGACATGATCTGGGCTGAGAAGCCCACGATTTGTCACTTCGTTTAGAACTTTATAGAAAATCTGCTCGAACAGATCAGTATCTGCAAATCGACGGACATAGTTTTTCCCAAACGTGGAGAAGTGAGGAACCTCGGTATGAAAGCCAAAGCCTAGAAACCAGCGATATGCCACGTTCGTTTCAATTTCCTTGATTGTCTGGCGCATGGAGCGGATGCCGAAGGTATACTGAATGAATGTCATCTTGATCAGCACTACAGGATCTATGCTGGGTCTACCGATGGTCGAGTAAAGATCTTCAACTAATGGATAGATGAAGGAGAAATCAATAGCCGCATCTAGTTTGCGAACTAGATGATTTTGAGGAACCAACTGCTCTATGGTCAGCATTTCCAACTGTTCGCGCTCATTGATTTGATTCTTCGTCATCATATCCATCACCTCCTATTTTTAATAAGAAATACCGTTGATTGGAGCGTAGGGCGGCGACTCCTGCGGGAACAGCGCGAGCTGAAGACCCTGGACTGAGCACAGCGAGGGAAGCGGCTGAAGCCGTGCCCGCGGAACGCGTCCGCCCGAAGCGGAAATCAACTTTCCTAGGTTACCACTATTTTAAAAGAAAAAAGACCGTAAGCAAACACCTAAATTTCTGTGTTTGTCTACAGTCTGAAACGCTCATTTAGAGCGTTTTTTTGTTTGGTAGGATTGATTAGAATTTTGAAAGAGCACTGTCAAATGTAAATAACCCTTCAATGTTTTTTTACAGATGCATACCTAGTTGATTAGGGTTAAAGGCGGCGGCCCCTCGATAATGCCTCGCATTCCTCGGTGTGGCGGGCGTGCAGGGAAGCTTATTCAATTGTCCTGCGGGAAGCGCGAGACAGGTAAAAACCTGCCTGTAAGGAACGAAGCCTAAAATCGCCGCCTCGTGTGGCAACGGCTTCGTGAACTTCCGAAGCGCTTCACCGCTCACCCACTGAAAAGTGAAGTGCTTGAAGCGCAAATGTATGTTATTTATTTCAACTATAAAGATAAAAAATATATAGAAAATAGTAAATGTATCTGTTATATTATATATATAACAGGTGTGAGGAAGGTGATATTTGATGATAACGATCAATTGGGGATTAATTGCACCAATTCTTGTTATTCAATTTATACTCATTGTCATTGCTTTCATTGATTTGAAAAGACAAATTCAGACGAATGGACCCAAATGGATGTGGGCGTTAATTATTTTATTTGGTAATTTGATAGGTCCTATTCTTTATTTTGTAATTGGAAGGAGAAAGGATCGATGAATGTACTTGAAATAACAAACCTTTCAAAGCTTTATAAAAATAAAAAGGCAGTCGAGAATATTGAGTTTGTTCTGAAAGAGAAGAAGTGTACTGCCTTGCTAGGTCCGAATGGGGCGGGCAAAACGACGACATTAAATATGATTGCTGGCTTACTTAGTCCAACAACGGGAGGCATTCGTTCACCACTTTTAAATGAAAAGCAAGATCTTCGGACGATGATCGGATTTCTCCCGCAGTATCCTTCTTTTTACGGTTGGATGTCTGGCAAGGAATATATGATGTTTGCTGGTGAAGTATGTGGCTTAACAAAAAAAGAAGCGGAAACGAGAACAGGCTCTCTTTTACAGCTTGTTGGTTTAGAAGAAGCAAAAAATCGAAGAATTAATCAATATTCAGGTGGAATGAAACAAAGACTGGGAATTGCCCAAGCGCTTATTCATAAGCCAAAACTTATTTTACTAGATGAACCCGTTTCCGCGCTTGATCCATTTGGAAGACGGGAAGTACTCGAACTAATGAAAAGGCTAAAAGAGGAGACGACGATTTTATTTTCCACTCACATTTTAAATGATGCAGAGGAAATAAGCGATTACGTTTTATTTATGAATGAAGGCAAACTCATCGAATCTGGCAGTTTAAAAGAGGTGAGGGATAGAAATACGGAGAAGATGTTTAAACTACAATTTTCCCAGAGTGCATCAACATTTGCACCCCTTTTCAGTCAATATGAAATAAATATATACGAAGATACAATGGTGATGAATATTCAAGATGACGAACGTGCGAAAAATGATGTCTTCCAAATCGTTCTTCGTGAGAATTTGCCACTGCTTAAATTTGAACAAAGCAATCCTTCATTAGAAGATATATTTATGAAAGTGGTGAAAAAATGAATCAATTTCTCATTCTTTTCAAAAAAGAAAGGTTGGAGGCCGTTCGGGATATTAAATGGATTTGGATGCCGCTCGTATTTATCATTTTGGGGATTATGGAGCCATTATCGGCATACTATACACCACAAATTATTGAGAAATTCGGTGGATTACCTGAAGGGGCAATCATTGAAATTCCACTGCCGGCGGCGGGAGAAGTACTTGTTCGGACAGCGGGTCAGCTGAATTTATTTGGCGTGCTTGTCATCGTTTTGGCGTTTATGGGAATTCTAGCCAGTGAAAGGAAATCAGGAACTGCCGCGATGGTTCTCGTAAAGCCCGTTTCATATTATGCGTTTGTTTTGGCAAAATGGCTTCATGGGGTCGTTCTCGTTTTCTGTTCTTACATGCTCGGCATGCTTGCGGCTTGGTATTATACGTATCAACTGTTTGAATGGGTTCCAGCATCAGACTTTTTTGCTGGAAGCCTTACATTCGGAATCTGGCTCATATTTATTTTTACACTTACTTTGTTTTTTAGCAGTTGTAGTTCAAAATCCGGAATAGCAGCTTTTGGATCATTGGGCACTGTTATTGTTTTATCGATGATATCTTCATTACTCCCTGAAAAGTTTAAATGGAGTCCGTTTGGATTAACCGGATATGCAAGTGAATTTTGGATGGGGCAATCAGCTTCTGGGAGAATATCGATTACGATGATTGTAACTGTTGCCTTGCTTGCTTTGTTAACAATGTTTTCAATACGTATTTTTAAAAGGAAAGAGCTTTGCTAGTAAAAGATAGTTCATTGCTAGGCAGCTCAACCTGAAGCTAGGACATAATGTAATCGATCAATTCCGTAGGTGAACAACGGAATACCTTTGCGAATATATTTTCCGAGCGCGTGCTTTGCAAAACATTTGAACAATCAGTATAGAAACATACGGTCCTTTGAGTGTTCCAAAGGACCGTGTGCTTTCCTAGTTATTCTGTTAAGCTTTCCACTAATTGATTTTCTTTCCATGTGAGTGTAATGCAAAGACCGATGAACAAAATAAAAGCAGCGAAAAGATAAGGATAGTGGATATTAACGTCAAATAGTATTCCGGCCATTATTGGTCCGACGACCGTACCTAAGCTCGTATAGGTTGAATTCATTCCAGCGACAAATCCTTGTTCTTTTCCACCAGCTTTTGATAAAAATGTCGTCAATGCTGGACGGAGTAAATCAAATGCAAGGAAGATGAAGCAAGCGATCGCTAGCACTGCCAAAAAGCTAGAGATTACGGTAGACGCGACCGCTAAAATGGCACTTATCACTAAGCATAATTGGATCAGCTTCTTTTCACCAAGCATATCTACGATTTTTCCAAACATAAATACTTGCACGACAACACCGAAGATCGAACTGATCGTAATAATGGTTGCAATATCCTTCGGCGTATATCCAAATTTATGATCAGAGAAAAGACTGAACATCGTTTCATATGCTGATAAACCGAAAGCTAATACGAATACGATCATAAAGGCAATAAAGTACCGCGGATGAAGTGATTTTTTTAAATCCCCAATAAAACTAGTTTGCTTCGTATTCGCGGAAATGTCTGCAAGCTCTTCTTTCGTTAATGGCTCTTTTAATATAAATATAGATGAAAGGCAGGATAGAAATGCAATGGCTGCTGCGAAAAAGAAGGGCATCCGTATCCCGTATTCTGCAATAAATCCGCCAATGCCAGGCCCAATAATGAAGCCGGTACTAATAGCGGCAGAAATATAGCCCATCGCTTTTGGCCGCTCCTGAATGCTTGTAATATCTGCAACATAGGCAGTTACACCAGGCATAATAAACGCGGCGCTAACTCCGCCTAAAATCCTTGAGAGATAAAGGATTGTTACGTTCGTGCCAATACCAAAAATAAGTTCTGAAAGACCAAAAAGAAATAAGCCGATAATAATGATTTTCTTTCTGCCGTAACGGTCAACCCATCGACCTGCGGATGGTGACATAATCAGTTGGGCTACTGCAAAAGCAGCAAAAAGATAGCCCATCGTACTTCCAGATAAATGCATCATATTCATAAAGGCAGGCATTACGGGAATAATCAGTCCGATTCCTAAAAACACAAGGAATAAATTGCTTAGAAGGATAATTAATACCATTTTTTGTTCTTTAATTGGTTTTTTCATATATTAGCCCCCTGATATGAAATACCTCTCCAAAACACTGCCCAAGAAGCGGCTAATTTGGTTTGCAATCGATTCTCATCGTTTCCATACACAAGCTCAAGTAATATGGAATCAACGACTCCCAAGAAGGCTAAGGTCGGCGTTATTGCCGTATCTCCAACGATTAAATGAGCATCGATCCAATCTTGAAATTTCGCTTCTAATATTGCTTGCATCTTTTCTTCAATATCCATCACTTCTTGTTCGATTACCTTTTCAAGATGAGCCGGTGGAAAAAAAGACATACGAAGCCAAAATTTTAATTGCTCATTTTTTTGAAAAAGATCGATGAGAAATTTTAGATATCCATACAACACTTCTTCAGGACGACTTGCTCCAACCTTACTGAAATATTGGCGATTTGAAGATAGGTCCATTTCTTTCGCATCATGCAAAACTTGCAGAAAAAGGTCATCTTTTCCTTTAAAATGTGCGTAAATCGATTGCTTTTTCATGCCAACTTCTTCAGCTATAAGTGAAAGGGATGCTCCTTCATATCCATGAATCGTAAAATATTTGAGAGCAGCTTCCTTAATTTCATTGCTTTTCAATCGTATCACCTCAAAAATTAACGAACGTTCGTCAGTTATCTTAACAAAATTAAAAAACATAATCAAGGAGAATATCCGAAAATTATAGAATACAATTTTACTTTTTCACAGAAATATCGTTATAATGTAATGAGACAATAGAAATTGGGTGTTACTTATGTTTGAACTAATTCTCCAAGATTCATATGCTGAATGGATTGTACCACTGACGCTTGCTGTTATTTGGATCCTTAGCTTACAGCTTTTTTCTTTGGGGCATCCTGTTTACACACGTAATAAATCGGATTTTGAACCTCAAATGGCAATCATAAGGATGCCTGAGCATGTGATAGAAAATCCTGATCGACTCGTTTATTTATTAATGAGAACGATTAAAAGAAAAGAAAGTCCAGATGATTCCGAAGGTCCTCATCTTTCTATTTAAAATTCAAATTTTAAAATAGAAAGGTGAATTCATTGAAGAAAAATACGATAATACTAACGATTCTTATCGCTGTTACAGCTCTCTTAGGTGGCTGTTCAGGCGTTGAAAATCAAACAGGACTTTTTTACAATACATTTGTTGCTCCATTTGCGTTTCTCATCCATGAAATAGGGCACTTTTTTGGAGACAATTTTGGATTAGCTATTATCTTTATTACGCTACTGATCCGCCTTGTACTGATGCCGTTTATGTTAAAAACATATAAACATCAGCAAGAAATGAAGGAAAAAATGGCGAAGATTAAACCGGAAATGGAAGAAATTAAAAAGCGTTCAAAAGAAGCAAATACACCTGAAGCACAAAAGCAAGCCCAACAGGAAATAATGGAATTGTATCAAAAGCATAACGTCAATCCATTTAATATGGGGTGCCTGCCTATGCTGATTCAAATGCCCATTTTAACGGGCCTGTACTTTGCCATTCGAAGCTCACAGGAAATTGCGACTCATTCATTTTTATGGTTTAATTTAGGGCACACAGATGTTGTCATGACGATCATTGCTGGCCTTGTCTATTTTGTGCAAGCGCAAGTATCGATGGTAACGATGCCTGAAGATCAGAAGAAGCAAATGCGTATTTTTATGTATATATCGCCCGTGATGATAATGTTTATTTCATTTTCTGCACCAGCGGCATTACCTTTATACTGGGCAGTTGGTGGGATCTTCCTCATTATTCAAACATGGATTGGCAGAAAATATTATCAACAAAAGCCCGTAGAGTCGAATGAATAAATAACAAAAGATAGCCTGAATTACCAGGCTGTCTTTTTTTGACGATTTTTATTTCCAAAAATGTGAAACTTTTGTCATATAAAATACGTTAATATATATAGATACGCAATTTTACTGGATAAATAGAATGAAAACTCAAAAAAAGGGAGTTTAGGGGGAAAAAACGTGAAAAAGGTTTGGATTTGGATTGGTTCAATTGTCGGTGTGTTGGTTATCGCAACATCAATCACTTTATGGGTGAAAAATAAAAATGCACAAATGACAAGCTTTGAGCCAGAAGAGATGGCGATCGTCGTGCAAAAAGCAGCAGAGAGAGAATTATCGGAATCAATTCTTGTTTCGGGAAAGATTGTTCCAGAAGGGGAACAAAAAGTCTATTTAGAGCCTGAAAAAGGAGACATTCTTGAATATAAAGTGGAAGAAAACCAAGAAGTGAAGGTTGGTGACCCACTATTTATCTATGATGCTACGAAGCTTGAAAAAGAATTTGGCCGTGCTGTCCGTGAAAGGGACCTGATTCAAAAAAGAGCAAATACAGAATTGAACCAAATGGCAGAATTGGATAAACGCATTGCCGCTGCAAAGAAAAAAGTAGGAAATCCGAAAGTCGATGAGGAAACGGGTGAGGTCATCGAGGAAGTGACACAAGAAGATGTCAATCAGTTGCTAAATGAAAAAATTCAAATGGAAATGCAATACGAAGGCACAAAGGCGGAAGTTTCAGCAACTCAAGATCAAATTAATGATATTGATGCGCAAATTAAAGAGATGACAGTCGCGAGTAAAATAGATGGAATCATCGTTAAGGTTGAAAAAAATGTAGCGAAAACTGAAACGGGATCAAATGAACCTGTTATACATATTATTTCAAGTGAGCCTTATAAAGTTATTGGTACAATGAGTGAGTTTGATGCGGTGAGAATTCAAGAAAACCAACCGGTTATTATCCGTCCAAAAGTATATAAAGAGCGTGAGTGGCAAGGTGTCGTTGAATCTGTCTCTCAATTTCCAAACGATGAAGGTGGCGGAGATGACTTTGCATACGGTGGCGGTGGTGGAAGTGTAACGATGTATCCATTTAAAGTGGCGATCACAGATGATACATCAGAACTTCGTCAAGGCTTCCATGTTTCGATGGAAATAAATATTAGTGGAGATGAGAAGTTTCTAACGATCCCACATACGGCCATCATAGATGAGGGCGGAATTGAAGTCGTCTACGTTTTAAATGAAGGGATTTTGGAGCGACGTGAAATTCAAACGGGAGCCATGAATGATGAGTTTATTGAAATTACTGAAGGTGTGAGCAATAACGAACTTGTTGTCATCTCCCCTTACGATGGATTGTTCGATGGAATGGAAGTGACCTCCTTTGATGAAGTTGAGTGAAATTACAAAAATTTACGGGAATGGGCAATTGAAAGTTCCTGTTTTGCATGGAATTGATTTGGAGATCGAAGATGGGGAATTCATTTCTATTATGGGACCATCTGGATCAGGAAAATCCACATTGATGAATATAATTGGATTTTTGGATTACCCGACAACAGGAACATATGAATTAAATGGTGAGGATGTTAGCTCCGTTAAGGAGAAAAGCTTAGCAAAATTACGAAACGAGCATATCGGCTTTGTTTTTCAACAATTTTTCTTACTGCCGAGGCTGAACGCTCTTAAGAACGTTGAATCTCCGCTCATTTACTCAGGGGTATCTAAGAAAGAAAGAGCGAGCAGAGCAAAAGAAATGCTCGCTAAAGTAGGATTGGAAGATCGAATGGGGCATTTGCCGAACCAGCTCTCAGGTGGACAGAAGCAAAGAGTGGCGATTGCACGGGCACTTGTGAACGATCCTTCGATTATTTTAGCGGACGAGCCAACAGGTGCACTCGATTCAAAAACGAGCGCACAAATATTAGATTTATTAGTGCAACTGAATAACGAGGGCAAGACGATCATCCTTGTCACACATGAGGAAGAGATCGCTGCCTATTCAAACCGAATTATTACGTTAAAAGATGGATTGATTATAGATGACCGGAGGAAGATGTCATGAATATATGGGAAAGTTTTAAAATTGCCCTCTCCTCCATTTGGAATCATAAAATCCGCTCGATTTTAACGATGCTTGGAATCATCATTGGTGTTGCAGCGGTCATTACGATTGTCGCAATTGGTCAAGGGGCAAAAACACAGTTAACGGAAGATTTATTTAGTACGGATGAAAATGTCATTCAACTATTTTATGAACCTTTGCCGAGTGAAGATGGTTCAGAAATAATGATGTGGAGTGAGCCGGAATTAACATCTTTAGATATTGACGTTCTTGCCGAGGTACCAGGCGTAAAAGCGGTGCTTGCAACGAATCAAGGCTGGGGAACGATGATATATAATGACAAACAGGGTGATTTGGATATTACCGGTGTTGGTCCAGAATATTTTTCAGCAAGAAATATTCAAGTTGTTGAAGGACGCGTAATAAATGAACGAGATAATGACGGTATGAACCGGGTAGTTATGATTGATACAGTTGCGCGAGATAAGTTTTTTAGCGGCACGGAAGAAGTGATTGGCGAAGTCATCGATTTGAGTGACAATCCATATAAAGTCATTGGTGTGTACGAATCGCCAATTCCTGAGCAATATCGTTGGAATGAAAGTGGAGAAATGCTCATGCCAAGAGCTGTCATCTCTATGATGTTTGGCAGTAGAGAAGTTGAGCAATTAGCTGTCATTGCCCAAGATGCCGATACACTTGTAGAAACAGGAATCTTGGCGGGTGAGAAGTTAACGGAAGCGAAAAATCTCGAAGATGGCATATATACGACATACGATATGGGAGACTACCAAGCGGAATATGAGCAGTTTTTAACGATTATTACGTTGTTTATTAGTAGTATTGCGGGGATTTCACTCTTAGTTGGTGGAATCGGCGTCATGAATATTATGCTCGTATCTGTCACTGAACGTACAAGAGAAATTGGACTTAGAAAAGCACTAGGTGCAACAAGAGGGAGAATCTTGTTACAGTTTCTAATCGAGTCAGTAACATTAACTTCCTTAGGAGGATTAATTGGAATTGGCTTTGCTGTATTAGGAAGCATCTTAGTTTCACAATTCTCACCAATAACGGCAATCATAAATCCGATTGTTGTCATCATTGGCGTTGGCTTTTCAGCATTTATTGGAATTATCTTTGGGATCTTGCCGGCAAACAAGGCGTCCAAACTTAGCCCAATTGATGCATTAAGATATGAATAAGGGAAAAAGCTTGTTCAATCGCTTTGATTGGGCAAGCTTTTTATTGTGAATATAAAGGAAAAGTAAATATTTTGTCATTTCATACTAAACATGAAAATATATCTGCGCTATACTTAAAGGAGAATTAGAGGTGAAGCAAAATGATTGAAAATATTGAAATACGCCAATTGCATTCAATTGATGAGATGAATCAGGTTCAGGCTTTGGAAGATCTTGTTTGGCGTGGAGATGCGATCCCATCACATCAAACATTAACAGCGATTAAAAATGGCGGATTGATGCTGGGAGCTTTTATACATGGCGAATTAATAGGCTTTAATTATAGTTTTCCGGGATTTGTCGATGGAAAGGTGTATTTATGTTCACATAATATGGGGATTCATCCAGAATATCGTGGTAAAGGAATTGGTGAAAAGTTAAAGGAGAGACAAAGAAAAACAGCGTTGCAAATGGGATATCATTTAATTACATGGACATATGACCCATTAGAAACGAGAAATGCATATTTGAATTTGTCGAAGCTGCGAGCGGTTTGCCATACATATGTGGAAAATTGTTATGGGGAAATTAATGATGGACTAAACAATGGTCTGCCAACTGATCGTTTTCAAGTCGAATGGTGGATTGATAGCGAATATATTAAGGGAAATACGGAACCAAAGCTGAGTCAATCTGCAATTATTCCCTGGGAAATGACAAGGGACTTTCCACAATTACCTGATTTCGACATCATTCCTATTGAACAATTGATTTATGTGCCTGTTCCAGCTGATTTTCAAGCGTTAAAAAAGATGGATCTTGAGTTGGCGATCGATTGGAGAATGAAAACAAGAAACATTTTTCAAACGTTATTTGATAAAGGATACACAGCCGTAGCCCTTGAAAGAGGCAAAAAAGAACCGGTCCACCATTATAAACTTTTAGACCGATCATTAATACATAAATGAAAAGGTGAAAAAATTGATCATTAAAGAAGTCATTGTGCGTCAATTAAAAATGAAGATGAAATTTGATTTTACAACGAGCTTTGGGACGCTTAAAGATAAAGAGTTTTTATTAGTTGAAGTAAAAGATGAAAATGGAAACAGCGGATGGGGAGAGTCAGGTGCTTTTCATGCTCCATGGTATAACGAAGAAACGATGAAAACGAATTGGCATATGCTTGAGGATTTTCTTATCCCCGCTTTGCTCAATCAAACAATTGAGCATCCAGATGAAGTATCAACACTATTTGCTGATTTTCGCAGAAATTATATGGCAAAGGCAGCAATTGAAACGGCCGTTTGGGACTTATATGCGCGTAACAAAGGTATCCCACTTGCTACTGCGCTTGGAGGAAAGAAAACAAAAATCGAAGTGGGTGTCAGCATCGGGATTCAGGAATCAGTAGACGACCTTCTCAAGATCATCGACCGTCATGTCAACGAAGGATATAAGCGGATGAAAGTGAAAATCATGCCAGGCTGGGATGTCGATGTCATTCGCCAAATTAGAAAACAATTTCCTAATGTCCCACTCATGGCGGATGCTAATTCTGCCTATACGTTAAAAGATATCGAACTTCTCAAAAAACTAGATGAATTTGATTTAATGATGATTGAACAGCCGCTAGCAGCCGATGATATTATTGACCATGCGAAATTACAAAAAGAAATTCGCACACCTGTCTGCTTAGATGAAAGCATCCATTCCTATGAGGATACACGCAAAGCGATCGAACTTGGAAGCTGTAAAATCATTAATATTAAAATTGGCCGAGTCGGTGGATTAACGGAGTCAAAACGAATTCATGATCTGTGCCAGAAGCATGATATCGCGGTATGGTGTGGTGGCATGCTTGAAGCCGGTGTTGGAAGAGCGCATAATATTGCGTTGACGACATTAGGAAACTTTATTTTACCGGGAGATACAGCGGGATCCTCTCGTTATTGGGAAAGAGACATTATCGAACCAGAAGTGGTTGTCGAGGATGGATATATTCATGTTCCCGATCGTCCGGGAATTGGCTATGAGCCGGATGTTGATTTCATTCAGAAACTAACTGTATATGGAAAAGCATTTTCATAAGAGGAGAGCAGTGAGGCCAAGTGCTTCACTGTTTTTATTTTATGACTGAATTTTCATTAGATAAGGATAAATTAGAATAGTGTGTTGTTTTATATTGGTATTTTTGATAAAGTAAAAATAAAACAACAGAAAACAAAGGAGAACAATATGCTTAAACATATTCCAAATAATATTTCGCCTGAATTGATGAAAGTATTGATGGAGATGGGACATGGTGATGAGATTGTGATCGCCGATGGGAATTTTCCTGCTGCGTCCCATACAGAGAGACTTGTTCGTTTAGATGGCCATTCAATTCCCCCTCTTTTGGAAAGCATATTAATGTATTTTCCTCTCGACACATTTGTTTTATGTCCAGTTACATATATGGCAACTCCAGAAGGGGATCCGACGCCGGAAATTTGGAACAAATATGAGGAAATTCTAATCGAATCTGGGGAAGAGAACATTGGAACAGTAGAAATCGATCGATTTGCCTTTTATGATCGAGCGAAAGAAGCATATGCTATTATTTCGACGAGCGAATCAGCTTTATACGCTAATGTTATTTTGAAAAAAGGTGTTGTTAGATAATGGGAGGTGGATGACATGCTTGTAGCTGTCAGAAGAAGAGAGATTCTAGCGACGGTAAAGGATAAAAAAACCGTTCGTGTATCCGATCTTAGTGATAAGTTCCATGTAACGGAAGAAACGATTCGGCGTGATTTAGAAAAGTTAGAATCCGAAGGAAAGCTTTTACGTACGCATGGTGGAGCAATGTCGCTTGAGGGAGAACAAGGAGATTTACCTCATGTCCAAAGGGAAATTATTCATAAAAAAGAAAAAACAGAAATTGGTCGAGAAGCGGTCAAACATATTGAAGAAAATGACATTATTTTTCTAGATGCGAGTTCCACAATTCAATGTGTGGCACGATATCTTCCAAATATCCCATTGACGGTCTTAACTAACTCAATTCCAATATGTGTAGAATTAGCAAAGCATTCCAATATTCGGCTTATCTGTACTGGTGGGACGTTTATGGAATCATCAATGTCATTTGTTGGCCCATTGACGTTAAAAACAATCGAACAATATCATGTGAAAAAATCATTTTTTTCTTGTAAAGGAATTCATTTAGATTGGGGAATTAGTGATTCAAACGAATTGCAGGCATTAGTAAAAAGCAAAATCATGGAACGATCTGAAGAAAAGTTTCTGCTTTTTGATCACTCGAAGCTTGAGAAGAAGGCGTTTGCTACCATTGGGAAAATAGCAGATGTGGATACAATGATTGTTGATTCACTTGCGGATGATGCCCTGCTCAAGATGTATGCAGATCAAGGTGTAAAAGTGATGAAAGCAAGGAGGTAATGAATTGATATTAGCTCATGACATTGGAACAAGTGGGTTAAAGTCAACTGTTTATACACCAGATGGGACATTGTTGGCATCTGTTACATCTTCCTATCCATTGTTTTACGGCAATGAATTTGAGGTGGAGCAGAATCCAAATGATTGGTGGAATGCCCTTTGTCATAACACACAAAACATTATTGAAAAAGTAAATAAAGATGATATAAAATGTGTCTCCTTTAGTGGACAAATGATGGGAGTAGTAGCGGTTGGGGAAAATGGCGAGGTACTTCGTAATTCAATCATCTGGGCGGACCAAAGGGCATATCGTGAATCAGAAAAGCTACTAGATCGTTTTTCTTCAGATTGGCTTTATAGGCTAACGGGAAACCCAACGACACCGTCATATTCTGCCCCAAAAATATGGTGGTTCAAAGAAAATGAACCTCATTTATATGAAAAAACAGTTTGTTTCTTACAGGCTAAGGATTTTCTCATTTTGAAACTAACAGGCGAATTTGTAACGGATTATTCCGATGCGAGCGGTACCGGAATGTTTGATTTGAATGAAAAAGTATGGATGAAGGAAATATTAGATTTTATGGGAATTCCTGAGGAAAAGCTTCCGATGGTTTGTGCTTCTACTGATTGCATTGGGACAATTACACATCAAGCGGCGATCGAATGTGGGCTTCTACCTGGTACGAAGGTAATTGCGGGTGGCGCTGACGGTAGTTGTGCTGCAATGGGCGCCGGGGTGATCGAAGATGAAGAATTATTTTCATACTTGGGTTCATCCGCTTGGGTAGCAAGTGCGTCAGCACAACCCATTTTTGAGCGAGAGCAGCGCACGTTTAATTTTATACATGTTGATAAAGAAAAGTTTATGCCGATCGGAACAATGCAATCCGCCGGTACATCATTTGAATGGATCCGTTCAATAACAGCTTCTAATCAACCTAATTCACTACAATGGATGAATGAACAAGCAGAGCGTTCACCAATTGGTTCGAATCGTCTATTTTTCCTTCCGTATTTAATCGGAGAACGATCCCCTATTTGGGACAAGCATGCGAAAGGTGCTTTTATTGGCTTAACTCCTCAACATGATGCCGGACATATGATTCGTGCTGTGATGGAAGGGGTCGCTCTAAATTTAACTTGGATATACAAATGTTTAGCAGAGCAAAAGACGTTTCGTGAATTATGGTTTTTCGGTGGAGGAGCAAACAGTAAACTATGGCAGCAAATGCTCGCAGATATGACGGGATTGCCATTAAAAGTTCCGCGCTTAAAGGATGAAATCACTGGAATGGGAGCTGCAATCGCCGGGGCTGTCGCGATTGGCGAATTATCCCAATTAGCAGATGCGAAATCATGGATTCAATTGGAGCAAATCATTGAACCGGATGAAAAGCATTTTTCCGTTTATCAGGAGAAATTAGCGGAAATGAAGCAACTCTATGTGGCATTAAAACCACACTTTCATCTCAAAGTGATGGATCAACATAGATGATATTAATTTTGCATATATATAAATTAAAATTTCTGAAAATGTGAAAAATTGCCTTGATTTAGTAAATTAACTTGTATATAATCAACATAAATCAAAATAAACAGAAGAAAAACAAAAGTGTATTTGTTGATAGGGGGACGAGAAATGAGTGATCCACTATTAATAATGAAAAACATCTCGAAATCATTTCCAGGGGTGAAAGCGCT
This sequence comes from Bacillus sp. FJAT-50079, assembly GCF_018343515.1. GTDB lineage: Bacteria > Bacillota > Bacilli > Bacillales > Bacillaceae_C > Lederbergia. The sequence continues at coordinate 14,931 of NZ_JAGYPD010000003.1, forward strand.
ATCGAGTGTTGATCTTGAGTTAAGACGTGGGGAAGTACTCGCCTTAGTCGGAGAGAATGGTGCTGGAAAATCCACACTTATGAAAATATTAACCGGTATCTATTTAAAGGATGAAGGCACAATCACATTTGAAGGGGGAGAGATTGAAATGACCTCCCCGAAGCAAGCTCAGGAAATAGGAATATCAATGATTCATCAGGAACTTAACTTAATGAAAGATTTAACCGTTGCCGAAAATATTTTCATTGGAAGAGAACCAAAAGGGATGTTTAACTTTTTCTTAAAAGATCAGGAGTTAAATGCGAGAACAAAGGAACTGTTTGATAACTTAAATATTGATCTGAATCCAAGAACGAAAGTAAAGGATTTAACCGTTGCAAAACAGCAAATGGTTGAAATCGCCAAAGCATTATCCTTTCATTCAAAAATCATCATTATGGACGAGCCAACAACTGCATTAACGGAAAACGAAACTGATGCGCTGTTTGAAACAATTAATGATCTACGCCGAAAAGGCGTCGGAATCATTTATATTTCCCATCGAATGGATGAACTAAAGAGAATTTCCGACAGAATTACGGTGATGCGTGATGGGACATACGTTGATACACTCAAAACGGCGGAAGTTGAAATGAGCAAAGTAATTCAACTGATGGTCGGACGTGAAGTCTATATTGAATCAAAGCCTTCTTTTTCAAATCAAAAAAGGGACGTCGTTCTTGAAGTGAAAAACGTATCGACGAAATCACATTTAAAAGATATTCATTTTGAACTGAAAAAAGGAGAAATCCTAGGGTTTGCTGGATTAATGGGGGCTGGGCGAACAGAGGTAGCACGTGTTTTATTTGGTGCTGACCCTATTGCGAGTGGAACAATTACACTCCACGGACGCACCGTAAAGCTTACAAATCCAACGACAGCGGTAAAAAACGGTATTGGTTATTTATCAGAAGATCGCAAGCAATTTGGACTGCTTGTCGATATGGATGTGAAATCGAATATGTCGATGACAACGATGAGAAATTATGCAAAGACCGGTATTTTTGTAAGCGATACCAAGATTAAAAAAGCAGCTAATGAATATGTCGATCGCCTTCAAATTAAAACGCCGTCGATCCATCAAAAAATCAAATTCCTCTCCGGAGGGAATCAACAAAAAGTCGTAATAGCGAAATGGTTACTTCGAGACTGTGATATTTTGATTTTTGATGAGCCGACACGAGGGATTGATGTCGGAGCAAAAGGAGAGATTTATAAATTACTAGATGAGCTTGCAGAAAGTGGGAAATCAATTATTATGATTTCCTCCGAATTACCAGAAGTACTGCGGATGAGCCATCGGATCATCGTCATGGCGGAAGGGCGAATTACGGGTGAATTAACAGCAGAAGAAGCTACACAGGAAAAGATAATGGAATATGCGACGAAAATTCATCAAGGGTAGGGGTGATGCAAATGAATCTAGAAACAGTTGTCCAGCCGAAAGGTGTAAAGGAGAAGAAATTATCGTCAGGGGCGATCCAACAGCTTCTAGCTTTTGGAAGTTTACTAGTATTAATTATTTTTTTCTCGCTCGCATCAAGTAGTTTTTTACAATATAACAACTTAATTGGAATTTTGCTGTCAACAGCGGTCATCGGGATTCTTGCGTTAGGAGCTACCTTTGTCATTATCACCGGAGGAATTGATCTTTCAGTAGGAACAGTAATGACATTATCATCTGTTATGACTGGCGTGTTCGTTGTTCAAGCAGGAACACCGATTTGGATTGGAATCATTGGTGGAGTACTAACAGGGGCAGCTTGTGGATTTTTATGTGGAATTGCGATAGCGAAATTAAATATTCCACCGTTCATTGCAACTCTTGCGATGATGATGGTTGCAAAAGGATTAGCGCTCGTCATATCAGGAGCAGCACCAATCTACTTCAGCGATCATCCAGCATTTACGAAGATTTCACTAGGATCGATCATTCCCGGAATCAATGTACCGAACGCCATTTTGATTTTCTTTATTATGGCGATTATTGGTGGGGTCATTTTATCAAAAACAATTCTTGGAAGATATAATTTTGCGATTGGTAGTAATGAAGAAGCAACAAAACTATCTGGAGTGAATGTGAACTTTTGGAAAATAACAATCTATACACTTGCGGGAGCTTTTACTGGAATTGCGGGTGTGTTAATGGCGTCGAGACTAAATTCTGCTCAACCAGCACTAGGACAAGGTTATGAACTTGAAGCGATCGCGGCGGTCGTCATCGGAGGCACATCATTAAGCGGGGGAAAAGGAACGATCGTAGGAACGGTGATCGGTGCGCTCATCATGAGTGTACTTACAAATGGATTGCGCATTATGTCAATTCCACAGGAATGGCAAACAGTTGTTGTTGGATTAGTCATTATATTAGCTGTATATGCCGACATGCTTCGAAAGAAAAAAGATTAGCGGTAGGACGTCTATATTAGACTAACTATATTTTAAAAAAAGGGGAGAAAAGGATGAAGAAAAAAGCTTGGATTTTAAGTGTTATTCTCGTCATGTCTCTGTTTTTAGCAGCATGTAATTCGGATGGTGAAAAAGCTTCGTCAAATGAAGGAGGAGGAGACGGCGATACGTATATTGCAATCGTATCAAAAGGTTTTCAGCATCAATTTTGGCAAGCGGTAAAACAAGGTGCCGAACAAGCGGCTGATGAATTTGATGTGAAGATTACGTTTGAAGGACCGGAAAGTGAATCACAAGTTGATAAACAAATTGATATGCTTCGAGCTGCTCTTGATAAAGGACCGGATGCAATTGGTTTTGCAGCGTTAGACTCAAAAGCATCTGGACCACTTTTGGATGAAGCAAAAAGCAATGACATACCTGTCATTGCATTCGATTCGGGGGTAGATAGTGATATTCCACTTTCAACCGCTTCAACTGATAATAAGGCAGCATCTGCACTTGCAGCAGAAAAAATGGCTGAAGCGATCGGGAAAAGCGGGAAAATTGCTATGGTTGTTCATGACCAAACATCTGTAACAGGTGTTGAGCGTCGAGACGGGTTTAAAGAAAAAATTGAATCAGACTACCCAGACATTGAAATTATTGATATTCAATACGGTGGTGGAGATCACTTGAAATCTACTGACTTAGCAAAAGCAATGATGCAAGCGCATCCAGATTTGAAAGGAATTTTTGGTTCAAATGAAGGTTCAGCAATCGGTGTTGTGAATGCGGTTCGTGAACTAAATAAGTCTGGTGATCTTGTCGTCGTTGGATTTGACTCTGGAAAAGCACAAATTGATGCAATTAAAGATGGTTTAATGATTGGAGCCGTGACGCAAAATCCAGTTGGAATTGGCTATGAAACGGTGAAAGCTGCCGTAGCTGCAATCAAAGGAGAGAGTGTAGAAAAAAACATTGATACAGGCTTCTATTGGTACGACAAAGATAATATGGATGAGGAAGATATTAAAGCGGCTCTTTATGAATAAGCACTAAAACAATAAGGGGCTAGGACATAACTAAAGTGATCAATTCCGTAGGCGAACGATGGAAATAGCTTAGCGTAGGAAATATATGTGAAATAATGCGGCAAGAAAGGCATCGTTGAGGCCGCGGTGTGTTTAAGGAACGAAGCCTAAATTCGCCACATCATGTGACAACGGCTTCGGACCAACATCCTGTTGGCCAGAGGTTCAACAGCCGCACGCGGAAAGCGAAGGTCTATTTCTGAAGCGAGTTATTTGCAGTTGCTAGTGTTCGGATTTTGATTTGATAAATAACTTTTGTCCTAGCCACTTATTTTAAAAGGCGAAAGGAGAATGAATCATGATACAAGTCATTCAAGAGTTAAAAAAATATGCAGCTCGCCTTGTTGATTCTGGGCTCGTTGTTGGTGCCGGAGGAAATCTGAGTATGCGTGATGGCGAATATATGTACATTTCTCCGAGCGGATTTGATTTAAAAGAAATCGAGGATGATCAATGGGTGAAAGTCCATATTGATACAGGGAAAATCATCGGGGATTTAAAACCTTCATCAGAAGTGCTTATGCATCTCGTATGTTTTCGAAAGAATCAGAACGTTAATGCTGTCTTGCACGCCCATCCAACTTATTCGGTTGGTGTATCATCATCTGGTAAAGATATTCCTCCAATATTTCCGGATTTCCCAGCAATGATTAAAAAAATTGGCTATTTGGATTACTTAATTCCAACCACTCATGTGTTAGCCGATGCGGTTGCTGGACTAGCGACTGATCATGATGTGGTCGTAATGAGAAATCATGGAGTATTAACGCTTGGAAGAACGATGAAGGAAGCTTTTTTCTTCATGCAGCTGACAGAAGAGTCAGCGAAGGTTTATACGATTGGTACAATCCATGGCGGGCTACGTATATTGAGCAATGAGGAATGCGATGATTTACGAAATCTTTCATCTGAAAAGTATCGTTCAAGCTTGCTACAAAATTAGGGGGGAGTGGAATGACTCATGTTCTCGCCTTTGATTTGGGTGCGTCAAATGGAAGGCTTACTGCCATAAGCTTTGATGGGGAAAAAATTAAACTAAAGGAAATACACCGCTTCCGTAATCAACCTGTGTATAAAGATGGACATTATTATTGGGATCATCATTTTTTGGAAAAAGAAATTATAAAAGGAATCAAACTTGCAACAAATACGATCGATCAGCCGATTGGCGGAATAGGGATTGACACATGGGGTGTTGATTTTGGGATTGTGGATGATGCGGGACTGCTCGTCTCAAATCCATTTTCCTATCGTGATCCTCATACAGAACCGTTTGTCGATAAAGCCCAAAAGCAATTAAGTGCTTTTGATCTTTTTAAAAAAACAGGAAATGAAGTTTCTTCAATTAATACACTCTTTCAATTAATGGCGATAGAATCGAAATGGCCCGAATTGTTAGAACAAGCAAAGTCGATATTAATGATGCCGAACTTGCTTCAATATGCTTTAACTGGGATTGCGGTCAATGAATATACAATTGCTTCGACTTCCCAGCTTCTTGGTAAAAAGAAAGAGTGGAATAAAGAGCTTCTCCAAATATTTTTTCAAAAGCCGCCCCCATTGGCAAATGTTCATATGCCCCATCAAATTATTGGGAATGTATCAACGAAACATCAACTGCCGAAAATTCCGGTTATTTTAACACCAGGACACGATACTGCCTGCGCTCTATCCGCATTGCCAATTCAGCAGGATGATGCAATTTTTATGAGCGTCGGCACGTGGACACTTATTGGGATGGAAGTGGAAAATCCAGTCATTACAGAGGCTGCTTTTCATAATGGTTTTACGAACGAAGGGACGAGCGAAGGAAATTATCGTTTTCAAAAAAATGCAACCGGATTTTGGATTTTACAACAATTACGTAAAGATTGGCAAAACAATGGACAAGCGCTTAATTATGAGCAAGAAAATGCCATGATCAAAACGGCCAAGAAAAGTCATACATACATCGATCCTGATGACTCGCTATTTTTCAATCCTTCATCAATGACAGTAGCAATTGAACAGTATTGCAAACGAACGAAGCAAACACCACCAACGAATCAACAAGAAATGCTGCGTTGCATCATTGAAAGCATGGCATTAAAATATGCAAAAACGATTGCCAATTTAGAAGAAATAACAAGGAAAAAAGCCGAAGTCATTCATATCGGCGGTGGTGGAAGTCAAAACGAAATCTTGTGCCAATTCCTTGCCAATGCCACAGGAAAGCGAGTCATAGCAGGACCCGTTGAAGCGAGCTCTATTGGAAATGGCTTATCACAACTTCGGGCAATTGGAGAAATTGCCTCGTTCAAAGAAGGCCGGGACCTTGTTGCAAGATCCTTCTGTAAAAAAGAGTATATGCCGCAGGATGAGAAGGACTGGATGGAGTCAAAAGATACATTAATACAACGAATGGGGGAATAAATGATGAAAGAGAAACGATACATCGGTAGCTTGCCGAAAATTGGAATCCGACCAGCGATTGATGGGAGACGTAGAGGAGTAAGGGAATCTTTAGAAGAAACGACGATGAAAATGGCGCAAAATGTTGCTGAATTACTATCGAAAGAACTTAAATATTACAACGGAGAACCTGTTGAATGTGTCATTGCTGACACTTGCATCGGCGGAGTGGTGGAAGCTGCAAACGCGGCAGAAAAATTTGCTCGGGAAGGTGTAGGCGTATCGATTACGGTTACACCTTGTTGGTGCTATGGCTCAGAGACGATGGATATGGATCCACATTTACCGAAGGCTGTGTGGGGATTCAACGGAACAGAACGTCCAGGAGCAGTATATTTGGCGGCAGTGCTCGCGGGACATAACCAAAAGGGTCTCCCAGCGTTTGGAATTTATGGAGAAGATGTTCAAGATGCAGGGGATGAGAATATTCCTGATGATGTAAGGAAAAAGCTCATTAGCTTCGCGAAAGCAGGATTGGCGGTTGCGATGATGAAAGGAAAGTCCTATCTGTCGATGGGATCTGTATCAATGGGAATCGCAGGTAGCATGGTTCAAGAAGACTTTTTCCAAGAATATTTTGGCATGAGAAATGAATACATTGATATGTCAGAATTTGTTCGACGTTTTGATCTCGAATTATATGATAAGGAGGAATATGGAAAAGCGTTAGCGTGGGTGAAGGAAAATCTTCGTGAAGGAGAGGATTTGAACAAAGAGGAATTTAAGCGTTCTGATCAACAGAAAGCGCAAGATTGGGAAACGTCGGTAAAAATGGCATTAATCACGCGTGACTTAATGGTTGGAAATGAAAAACTAGCTGAAATGGGCTATGAGGAAGAGGCGATGGGAAGAAATGCGCTCATTTCCGGTTTTCAAGGGCAGCGCCAGTGGACAGACCATTTTCCAAATGGTGACTTTATGGAAACGATTCTTAATTCATCCTTTGATTGGAACGGAAAGCGTGCACCGTATTTAGTAGCAACGGAAAATGACAGCCTAAACGGCGTGACGATGGCAATGGGACATCTCATAACGAATACCGCTCAAGTTTTCGCGGATGTAAGAACGTATTGGAGTCCAGATGCGGTCAAACGTGTCACAGGCAAGGAACTTACAGGTAGAGCGAAAGATGGTTTTATTCATCTATTAAACTCTGGTTCGGCCGCACTTGATGGAGCAGGCCAGCAGAAAAAAGATGGAAAACCAGCTATTAAGCCATATTGGGAGATTGCAGATGAAGAAGTAAAAGCGACTTTAGATGCTACATTATGGCGTCCAGCTTCAACGGAATATTTCCGCGGCGGAGGCTATTCGACTGATTTTAAAACAACAGGAGAAATGCCTGTAACAATTGCCCGTCTGAATTTAGTTAAAGGACTTGGACCGGTCCTTCAAATTGCCGAAGGTTTTACAGTAGACCCCGGGGATGAGATTCATGACACACTCGATTTACGAACAGATCCAACTTGGCCGACAACTTGGTTTGTCCCGAAATTGACAGGAAAAGGTGCGTTTAAGGATGTATATTCTGTTATGAATAATTGGGGAGCAAACCATTGCGTATTAAGCTACGGCCATATCGGCGCTGATTTGATTACGATGGCTTCCATGCTTAGAATTCCAGTCAATATGCATAATGTCGAGGAAGAAAGAATTTTCCGTCCAAGCGCATGGAATATGTTTGGGACAGATGATTTGGAAGCTGCTGATTATCGTGCATGTACAAATTTTGGGCCATTATACAAATAAACTTAGCAATGGTCACTTCGAGTAGAAGTGACCATTTTATACATAGCAGAAAGGATGATGTAATTGGCAGTTTATGGATATCATCAAAAGATTGCACATATTGATTTGGCAACGAGGACAACAAAGGTTGAGACAATGGATGAAAATTGGTATCGCATATATGCAGGTGGGGGATTATTAGGAACATATTTTATGCTTCGCGATACTCCTGCGAAAATTGATGCGTATGATCCTGAAAATCTCTTAATCTTCGCTTCAAGTATTATTGCGGGAAATGATGGGCCTGGGCTTGCAAGATTCAGTGTCATAACAAAATCGCCACTATCACAAGGAATTGGAGAAACAAGATGTGAAGGACCGTGGGCACAATCATTAAAAGGATCTGGTTTTGACGCAATCATCATCCATGGAAAATCGGAGACTCCTGTATATGTAATGATTGAAGATGGAAACATCGACGTTTTAGAAGCTTCCTTATTGTGGGGGAAAGATACGAATGAAACGACTAGCTTGTTGGAAGAAAGGCATGGAAAAGATGAGATTGAAGTTGCAACAATCGGCAAGGCCGGTGAAAATTTAGTTCGCTATGCAAGCATTGTGACTTCACGCTCCAATCAAGCGATGCGCCTCGGTGTTGGTGCAGTCATGGGATCAAAAAATGTAAAAGCAGTCGTAATAAAAGGAAAAAATTTACCGCCAATTTTCGATGAGCAACGGTTGAAGGAAGTGAAACAGGAGTTTGCGACAAACATGCTTACAAATGAGTTAAGCATGTGGCAGAAGGAAGCGCCCGGTTTCTCCGCTTGGGTTGATTTGGCTGACGACGATACCGCCTATTTAGGCGTTGAAAATTTTAAGAAAAACCTATTTCCTGCCCGTGAAAATTATAGCCGCGATCGGTTTTTACAATATTATGAAGGGAGCAAGGCTTGTCCGGGATGTCCGAATGACTGTATAAAATATTTAGTACCCAATGCCGACGTACCGAAAAAATCAACAGGAATCCATCAGGAAGTAACAGGAAGTTTAGGTCCCAATATTGGTAATGAAAATTTGCAGCTTATGCTTGAAATGAATGCGCTATGCAATTTATTAGGACTTGATCCCGTATCATTAGGATTTACAATTAGCTTTGTGATGGAATGCTACGAAAACGGGGTTCTAATGAATATAGATACAGATGGGATGGAGCTTCACTTTGGCAATGAAAAAGATATAGTCCAATTAATCAGTAATATTGCAACGAGAACCGGATTCGGGGACGTTCTTGCTGAAGGTTCGAAGAGGGCGGCGGAGAAGATTGGAGAGCGAGCAAAAGACTTTGCTTTGCATGTAAAAGGGATTGAGATGGTTTCATTTGAGCCAAGAAGCCAAACGAATTTAGGTCTTGGCTATGCAACTGCACCGATCGGTCCAAGATATGATATTTCTGAACATGATTGGGATTACGATGTGGAAGTTGGTTGGAGTCATACGATGGAAAGTTCGCGAACATTAGGCATTTTAGAACGAATTCCAATGCAATATGTTGGTCCAGATAAGGTAAAGAATTTTAAAGCGTTAAATAATGTGTGGAGCGCATGTGATGCGCTAAATTTATGCGTATTTGCCAGCGCACCGACTCGAGTATTTCCGCTAAATGGGATGGCAGAGCTCGTGGAAATTATTACAGGCTGGAAAACTAGTTCATATGAACTGATGAAGTGGGGAGCAAGAAGAAATCATTTGATGCGTATTTATAATATAAGGGAAGGAATGACGAAGGAAGATGATCGTCTTCCGGAGAGATTTTATAAAGAACCGTTAAAAATAGGCAGATTGGCCAGTTTGGTTTTAAATGAAGAAACATTTACAAATGCCATTGAAACGTACTATGAAATGATGGGCTATGATAAAAATGGTATTCCATTAAATGGAACGTTATACGACTTTGATTTAGAATGGACATTGCCAATTATAGAAAATGCACGAAAGGTAAAGGAGCTTACTTCAAAGGGATAGCCTAGGGCTGTTCTTTTTGGGAAAAGTTAATCCCAGGAGGTTAAGAAAATGCGAATTGATGCTCATCAACATTATTGGAAAATTAAACGTGGGGACTACGGTTGGATTACTCCCGATATAACAAAGTTGTATCGGGATTTTTTGCCCAATGACCTGGTATCTCATTTACATAAACATCAAATAGATCAAACAATATTAGTCCAAGCTGCACCTACAATTGAAGAGACATTATTCCTCCTTGAATTAAGTAATCAAACAGAATCTATCGCTGGAGTTGTTGGATGGCTAGATTTAGAGGCTGCCAATTTAAAAAACCAATTTGAAAAACTTAGAAGTCATCCTAAGTTAGTTGGTATTCGTTTAATGATTCAAGACCTAGAAGACGCAGGGACCGTGCTTCAATCAAATTATATCGATGCCTTAAAATATTTTGCGTTAGAGGATGTTCCAATTGATTTACTCGTTGTCCATCATCAGCTACCGATATTAAATCAGTTACTCGAAAAAGTACCAGGGCTGCGGGGAGTGATTGATCATATAGCTAAGCCGAGTATTTCCTCCCATGAAATGGAGCCGTGGAAAACAGAGATGAGTCATATTGCCAAGCATGACCATATTTATTGTAAACTTTCGGGGATGGTCACCGAGGCAGATCATAGTGCTTGGGAACAGAAAGATTTCGACCCATATGTACACCATATCTTAAATGAATTTGGTACAGATCGTGTAATGTTTGGAAGTGATTGGCCAGTGTGCTTATTAGCTGCCAGCTACGATGAAGTTGTGAATGTGTTGGAAAATGCTTTACCAGATACTTTGATGATCGATGAAAAAGAAAAGATCTTTGGCAGTAATGCTAGGCGATTTTATAAACTGGGAGATGGGGAGCTGTGAAATATAGAAAGCTTGGCAATACAGGGTTGGATGTATCAATTTTAAGTTATGGCGCGTCGTCATTAGGCTCTGTTTTTAGAGCAATTAATGAAAAAGAAGGAATTCGGACTGTTCATGAAGCAGTTGATCGAGGAATTAATATGATAGATGTTTCACCTTATTATGGATTGACGAAAGCTGAAACGGTACTTGGGAAAGCCTTGAAAGAACTCTCAAGAGATTCCTATTTTTTGTCTTCTAAAGCTGGCAGATACGGTGATAATACATTTGATTTTTCAAAGAGGAGCATCATAAAAAGTGCTGAAGAAAGTTTAAAGCGATTAAATACGGATTACTTAGACATTTTATTACTTCATGATATAGAGTTTGGGCACCAGGACGAGGTTATTGATGAAGGGATAGAAGCCTTGATTCAATTAAAAAGGCAAGGAAAGATCCGCTTTTTTGGCGTTTCTGCTCTACCTCTTTCTATTTTTGAAAAGATAATCGAGAAAACCGAATTAGACGTCATACTTTCCTATTGCCATTATTCATTGAATGATACATCTTTATTAAGCCTTTTACCTAAACTAGAACAAAATGGAATCGGACTTATCAATGCATCGCCACTTTCGATGGGGCTATTAAGCACGAATGGTCCGCCGACCTGGCATCCAGCTAATGAAAAGATTAAAGAAATCTGCAAAAAAGCATTACTCCATTGTAAAAACAAAGGCGAAAACCTTTCAAAATTAGCTATCCAATATGCTGTTCAAAACGAACGAATTCCGACCACACTTGTAGGTACAGCGAGCGCAGAGAATATAAAGAGAAATATTGATTGGGTGAATGAACCAATCAATAAAGAGTTATTGCAAGAGGTTTTAGAAATATTGGAACCGATTCATAATCAGACATGGCAAAGTGGGGCGGAGGAGAAATCTAAATGAAAAGTATTGTGTGCGTAAAACCAAATGAATTCGCAGTTAAAGAAATTAAGGCTCCTATTTTACAGCCAGGGAGGGCGATCGTGCGAATAAAAAGGATTGGAATATGTGGGACAGACTTGCATGCATATAGGGGAAACCAGCCCTATTTTACTTATCCGCGTATACTCGGACATGAGTTAGGAGGCATCGTTGAAGAGATCGGTGAGAATGCAGATGGAATTCGTTCAGGTGATCAAGTGGCCATTATTCCGTATCTTGAATGTGGGATATGTATAGCCTGCCGGAGGGGCAAAACAAACTGCTGTACGGAAATGAAAGTAATCGGTGTTCACCAAGATGGTGGGATGAGGGAAAAGATTTCAGTTCCAGTTAAAAATCTTGTGAAAACAGCGGGCTTGACGCTCGATGAAGCAGCAATGGCTGAACCGTTGGCGATCGGAGCACATGCAGTGAGGCGTTCTTTTTTAACGAAAAGAGAGACCATACTCGTTATTGGTGCGGGGCCTATTGGATTAGGTGTAATGGCTTTTGCTAAAGATCAAGGGGCAAATGTGATAGCGATGGATATTAATGAAGAAAGGTTGGGGTTTTGCAAAAGCTGGGCTAAGGTCGATGCCACTGTGAATGGATTACATAAACCGTTAGAAAGATTGGAAGAGCTGACAAATGGCGATTTACCCACGATTGTATTTGATGCGACAGGAAATGTGAAATCGATGACAAAGGCATTTCAATATGTTGCACATGGAGGATCTTTAGTTTATGTTGGGCTGGTCAAGGACGAGATCAGTTTCTCAGATCCAGAGTTTCATAAGAAAGAACTAACACTTTTGAGTAGTAGAAATGCAACGCGTGAAGATTTTGATTATGTGTTAGAGACTTTATCAGCGGGGGAAATTGATATTGACCGCTATATTACCCATAGGTGTCAATTTAATGAAATGATCGATCAATTTGAAGGCTGGCTTTTGCCAGAGTCAAAAGTGATTAAAGCGATAGTGGAGCTGTGAATCACTTATAAAAATGAAAGAAGAGGGCTCCCAATGGATGCCCTCTAAAAACGTCATATTAACAAATTAAACAATGTACTATCTTTATTCACTTCAGTATAGTCGAAGCCTTTTTCCCTCATGCGTTGAATCAGACCTCCATAGTCTTCTCGGTGTTTTAATTCAATGCCAACAAGACCCGGTCCGCTTTCCTTGTTGTTCTTCTTTGTATATTCAAAAGTAGTAATATCGTCTTCCGGTCCAAGTACGCCATCTAGAAATTCACGCAATGCTCCGGCACGTTGCGGGAAGTTAACGATAAAGTAATAGAGAAGTCCTTCGTAAATAAGTGATTTCTCTTTGATTTCCTGCATTCTGCCAATGTCATTATTTCCACCGCTAATGACACAAACAACTGATTTTCCTTTAATTTCTTCTTTATAAAAATCCAATGCAGCAATTGGCAATGCTCCCGCTGGCTCCGCAATAATTGCGTGCTCATTGTAAAGATCCAAAATCGTCGTACATACTTTACCTTCAGGAACGCCAATAATATCATTTACATATTTTTTACAAAGATTGTATGTTTGTTGGCCAACGCATTTTACTGCGGCTCCATCAACAAATTTATCGATCGTTTGGAGCGGAGTAACTTCCTTATTTTCAAAAGCTGCCTTCATACTTAATGCTCCTGAAGGTTCAACTCCTACCATTTTTGTATGTGGAGAAACATTTTTTATATATGTGCTTAAGCCCGCCATGAGCCCGCCACCGCCGATGCTCGCAAACACAAAGTCAACTGGTTCTTCAATGTCATTCATAATTTCAATCGCAACCGTACCTTGCCCAGCGATAACGCGATGATCATCAAATGGATGAATGAAAATTCGATCTTCCTTTTCGGCACAAACAGTTGCACTCGCAGCCGAGTCGTCAAATGTATCTCCAATTAGGACGATTTCAACTTGATCTTTTCCAAACATCTTCACCTGATCAATTTTTTGGCGGGGGGTCGTTTGTGGCATAAAGATTTTTCCATTAATCCCTAAATGAGCACAGGCAAATGCTACACCTTGAGCATGATTTCCTGCACTTGCACAAACAACGCCTTTTTGACGCGCTTCATTTTCTATTGTTTTGATTTTGTAATAAGCCCCACGTAATTTAAATGAACGTACGTGTTGTAAGTCTTCCCTTTTCACATACACGTTACAATTATATTTCTCAGATAATCGTTCGTTTTTTTGCAAAGGTGTATGTGCCACTACATCTTTTAAAGATTGATACGCAATCAGAATATCTTCTATATGCACGGTTTGTTCTTTCTCCTTTGTTTCTATCATGGCGTCCATCCACTTCCTCGCTTTATTATAAACATTTCTACATTATAACATGGAAATGAAAGAATGAACACACGAAGTATTCAAAATATTTAGAGGTGACTTATTCATACCTGCCATTATTTGCGTTATAATGCGAAAAAAGGAGGACGAATCCTTGGATAAACAAACAATTATTGAAGATGGTCACCGATTTAGAGATCGTTTGTTGCACGCTATTAAGAGTGGTGATCGAGCGAAAATGGACCATTTTATTGGGAAAATGGATCAAATGATGAAAGATGATTCGTTTGATTTACTAAAGAGAACTCCTGGGAATCGGTTGCGTTCTTATAAAAATTTTCTGTTATCGCATAATACACTTTACGGCCATTACGCCGGCAAAGGTGGATTAAGTGCTCCGCAATCCCACTATATGACAGAAAAATATGCGATTCTAATAGAGCATAGTGATACAATTTCACAGCTTGAACAACTTCATTTGAATATGTTACACGATTATTCCGATTCTACCATACGAATAAAAACCAATGAAAATACCTCCATTGTAGAAAAAGCGGAAAATTATATCGAAATGAATTTTGCCGAGGATATTTCAATTGAAGAAATTGCTCGAAACATTCATGTTCATCCATCCCATTTAATGCGTGTCTTTAAAAAGGAAAAAGGAATAACGATCAGTCATTTTCGAAGCAAAAGAAGGATAAAGGAAGCAAAGCAGCTGCTCACTTATTCAACTCTTTCAATGACTGAAATTGCAATGATTGTAGGTTTTAGCAGTCCACAATATTTTTCTAGAATTTTCAAGAGGGAGGAAGGAGTAACTCCACTTGAATTTAAAAGGAAGCACTAAGAGCCTTCTTGTTCGCAAATAAAGCGAGTAAGAATGCTCTTTTTGATGGAATGCAAGTTTAGTATAAAAAACTGCGATATTATTGCAAGTTTATTAAAATAAACGCCGGTATAATTATGATTAATCATTTGTATAGCGCTTACAAATAAGTTTGTTAAGTAACCAAACCATCTATTAACTGCGGGTGAAAACATTCCTAGGAGGAAGTTTGATGACACTAAATCCAGTTCTTTAAAAAATAAGATTCATAGAGGGGATAAAGTGCTCAGTTGGTTGTAAAGATATTGTTTTAATATATCGATAAACATTCGATAGTCTAAGAGCTGTTTAAGTGTATTCATTTTGGAATTTATAAATATCGGAGGATTATATATGATGAAAACACGAAAATTTGGTATTCGAGATCAAATTGGCTATATGTTAGGAGACGTCGGGGGTAGTTTTGTTAATTTGTACATAGGCGCATTTTTTCTAATATTTGCAACCTATGTTCTAGGTGTAAGCCCTTACTTTATGGGAACCTTATTTTTAGTTGCTCGCATATTCGATGCTTTTACAGATGTAATTATGGGAACCATTCCAGACCGTTGGAAAATAGGAAAAAGTGGGGATAAGTTTTTACCTTATATTAGTATCTCTAAATGGTTTTTGGCTGCTTCATTACTATTATCCTTCGCTGATGTATCAAATTTTTCTTCCACGATCATTCATATATGGGTCGTTGCTGTTTATCTCTTTTTTGGAATCGCCTACACAGCAGATTCGATCCCTTATGGGTCATTAGCAGCTGTTATTACGAATGATCCGATTGAACGAACGAAATTATCTCGAGCTCGTGCGATTGGTGGGATGATTGTTGGATTAGGTGCTTTATCGTTCGTTCCTATGTTTATTTATGATAAAGCTGGAAACATCATTCCAGAAGCCTTCTTCCATGTTGCAATTGTATTCAGTATTTTATCCCTTTTGTCATATACCTTATTAGTAAGACTAACAACGGAACGTATTCGCGATGATCAACCTGCTGGACAAAAAGCAGATTATAAATTCATGGACGCTCTAAAATCAGCGTTTAAAAATAGACCTTTAATGGGGATGATGGTTGCTTCAGTCGGTTCACTTATTATGATCAATGGTGTAGCTCAATTAGCGGCAATTGTTTTTGCAGAATATTATCATATGCCATCAGCGTTTGCAATCAACTCCTTTATTAGCATTTTCATTACAATGACATTATTTATCATTGTTCCTAAACTTGTAGAAAAGTTTAATAAAAGGAATTTGGTTATTGCTACTGCTGCATTTAGTTTAATTGCAGCAACACTATTAACCTTGGTTACGATTGAAAATGTGTATGTGTTCATGGTTTTATACAATATAGCGATGATTGGTTCGTCTGTTTTCGTTATGGTTGTTTGGGCGCTTGTGACAGATTGCTTGGATTATACGGAACTTCAAACAGGAAAACGCTATGATGGCACACTCTATTCAATCTATTCTTTCTCTAGAAAGGTAGGGATGGGGATTGGCTCCGCAATTGGTAGTTATGCACTTGGCTGGGTAGGCTTTGTTTCAGGGGCTAAATCACAATCATCAGAAGTAGCACAAGGCGTATTGAAAATGTACACAGGTATGCCGATCATTACATTCATTTTGATTTTAATTGGGGTCGGTTTGATTTTTAATTTAAACAAAGACAAGACAGAGGAGATGTATGTAACACTTAAAGGGAGAAGAGTATCTTAATAAAGTAGGAGGTTTTCATATGCGTACAAGATTTCTATCAAAATTAACAAATGGAGAAGTAGAAGAATATTTAACAAGAAACGATCTTATTTTTGTTCCAGTTGGGGTAACGGAAACACATGGCGCTCTCCCGCTTGATTCGGAAACCGTATTAGCTGAAGCAGTTACATTGAAAATGGCAGAAGAAACCGATGGTCTGGTCCTGCATAATTTACCATACTTCTTCGCAGGGGCCACACCAACTGGCAGAGGAACGGTCCAAATGAGCATTAAGGATGGAATGGCTTATTTAGATAAAATAGCTGAATCATTATTAAAGCAAGGATTTAGAAGGCAAGTATATTTTACTTCCCATGGTCCAGCATATTTAACCGTGAGTTCGATGGTAAGAGATTTTTTCGATCGTACAAAGGTGCCAGTATTATATATCGATATGATCATGGCAGTTGAATCAATCAAAGATTTAAGCTTTAATTTTATGGAGAAGTTTCACGAAATGACGATAGGCGCTTATTCAATTTTAGGAAGACTTGAGGATGTGCCGCTTAACGTTTCAGAGTCGAATTCAGTCACTTATGATGTAAACAAAATGATGAAGGCGATGCAAAATATTCCAGCTGCTCCTCTAGGGAAATTAGCATATCAATCAGGGGCGATTGGCTATTATTTCGATGAAGCGTCGACCCATATGGTTACTCCCTTATTAAAAACGGCGGAAGAACGCGAAGCATTGGCTGCAGCTGGGGTCGAGGCAATTAATGAAATTGTGAAAAAGTTGGATATGAATCGCGTTGTCCAATCACTAAAAGAAGTGGATGAGTATACGAAAAATGAAAGTATCCCTAAATATGGCGAGTGGCTTCTATGAAAAATATGTAAACGAAAGGGGTTCCTAAAGAGGAGCCTCTTTTCCCGTTTATAGATAAAAAAATCTAGACAATTTGATACTTCGTTTGCTAGTATGTCGCTATAACAATCGCATATAAAAAAGTCTATATAGGGGGTAAGAGATTGCGACGGATCAGTCCATTTTGGAATTCTTTAGTGTTTAAATTGTTTTTGAGTATATGTTTCATTATTGGTCCACTTATTGCTGTGTTGATTGTAAATAATCATTATGCTGTTGATGTAGTAAGAAACCAAGTATCACAATCTAATAAAAATATGTTGAATATTTATATGAGACAGATCGATCATGATTTAGATGGAGTAGGGGAGTATGTATTTCAAGTATCACAAGAGGGTGATTTATACTACCTCCAAGCAAATCGAGCAACCGATTACAATGATTATGTAGAGGCGAAGCTCCGCTTGTATCAATCGATTTCTCCACAGTCCAATTTTTATACAACGATAGATTCTGTTTTTATCTATTCCCGCCTATATAAAGATCTCATTTACACACAAAATTTTGGGGAAAGCTTTATCGAGAGACAAGCAACTTCAGAAGAAATAGCTAATTTACTAGGCGGAAATCCAGACAAATTTCTAAATGGTCAATGGCAAATGTGGGAAGGGAAGGATCGGGACTATTTGCTTTATCTTATAAAAAATGATGATGTCTATGTAGGTGCGTGGGTAGATTTGGAGACACTGATCTTTCCTTTTGAACATATCGATTTTGGAGAATCGGGGAGGGCCCTCCTAGCTACCTCTGACTTTAAGCCGATTACCCAAAAGAAATTTGTGCTGGACGAAGGGATTAACTTAAGATCTGACACAAATACATATGAAATTTCAGGAGACAATGATCGTTTCTTGGTGATGAGCGAACAGTCGAGAAAAGCTGATTTTCAACTTGTTGCTTTAATTCCTGAACATACGATTCTGGAAAAGTTACCATTTATACAAAGAATCTCAACTTTCATTTCTATCGGGGCGGTGTTGTTTTTGCTATTATTTATTTTTATTATGAGAAAGGTGTTTATTTTGCCGATTCATCGACTAGTCAGAGCGATGAAAAAACTACGTAAAGGTGACTTCGATATTCGGCTTCCAGATGCTAAGAGTTCATCGGAATTTGAATTGATGAATGAGTCATTCAACGAAATGAGTTCTAGAATACGCAATCTGAAAATTAATGTCTATGAAGAAAAGTTAAACCATCAGAAGGCTGAGTTGCATCATTTGCAACTGCAAATTAATCCGCATTTCTTTCTTAACTCATTAAATATTATTTATAATCTCGCAACAGTGAAAGACTTTCGTCTCATTCAGGAAATGTCAAGAAGTCTCGCGAACTATTTTCGTTTTATGTTTAAGAGCAATTCGTATTTCGTCACAGTTGAAGATGAAATCAAGCATACGGATAATTATTTGAATATTCAAGAACTTAGATTCCCCAATTCATTTTCATATGAATTGTTTGTTCAAGAAGAATTAAAAAAATGCAATATTCCCCCATTAATGATCCAAACATTAGTCGAAAATTCGATTAAGCATGCATTTAATATGGATGACCCGATCAACATTACGGTAGATGTTTGGCAAGAAATTGAGGAACCGGATATCATTCATATTCAAATTCAAGATACTGGCGAAGGATTTCCTCAAGAAGTATTAGCGAAATTAAAATGTAATAGACCATTAGTTAGTGAAGAAGGGGAACGGATCGGGATTTGGAATGTGAAACGAAGACTAAAGCTCTTGTATGGTGGAGCAGCAACCATTCGATTTTCGAATGAGCAAGGAAAAGGAGCAACAATCAGAATAGAGATTCCGGTTAAGGAACAATATTGAGAGGGGTATTTTCTATGAAACAATTTCATGTGCTCATTGTAGATGATGAAATTCATGCGATTCGTGGTGTTGAGGCGGGTGTTCAGTGGAAGAAACTTAATATTTCAACGATCCATACGGCTTATAACTTAAAACAGGCACAAAAGGTGTTTCAAAATCATCGAGTAGATCTCTTAATCTCTGATATAGATATGCCAAAAGGTACCGGCATCGATTTATTGAAATGGGTAAGAGAATATTATTCTGAAACAGAAACGATTTTTCTTAGTGCCCATGCAGACTTCTCGTATGCCAAACAGGCTCTACAATTAAATAGCTTTAATTATTTGCTGAAGCCCGTCGATTATTCCGAGCTTGAGGAAGTGATTCAAGAAGCATTACAAAAAATAACCAAGGATAAGCAATTGAATAAGGTGGGAGAATCATATTTTCAGTTACAAAAGACACATGAAAATATAATGATAGAACGTTTTTGGCTGAATTTGGTTAATCAAGCCATCCCATCAACAAAAGATAAAGTTAGGGAATATCTAGATATAAATAAAATTAATATAGATGATTCAATATACTATTTACCAATACTTATTCATGTTCAACGGTGGAAAGCTGGATTAACTGTTGAAGAAGAGAAAATGATGGAAGCTGCACTTAAAAATGCAATTCAAGAGGAAATTGCAAAAAATGATAGGGAAGCTGCATCTATTGAGTTAGGTTCCGGGTATATGCTGATCATTCTACCTAGAAGTGGAAATAACCATATGAACCGTTGCCAAAATTTCATATTAAAGTTTAGACAGTATTTTGATTGTGATCTTTGTTGCTATGTTGGAAAACAGGTGCGTATCTATGAATTATTGGAGATGATTCAATCATTAAAAGATTTAGATCGCGATAATGTAACAATGATCAACCAGGTCATCGAACTTAAGTCTGAAAAAAGGGGACAATCTACTATACCTCAGTTTCCTGTAACTGAGTGGTTAGAATTAATGAAAATAGGCTCAAAGGAAAAACTTATTGTTGAGATGAATGACTACATTGAGTCATTGAGATGCAAAGGACCTGTATTAACATCTCAATCTTTACAGTTATTTTATCAGGATTTTTTACAAATGCTTTTCTATGTTTTACAAATGAAAGGAATACAAGCGAACCAAGTATTCTCAAAAAACATCCTTACAGCTAATACAGAAAAGATTTTTACATCCATAAATAGCTTACAAGAATGGTTGAACTTAATTATTGATGTTGCGATGGATCAGCTTCACAAATCCCATGAAAGCAATTCAGTGGTGGATAAAGTAAAACAATTTATTAAAGAAAATATAGGTGTGCAGAAACTATCAAGAGAGGATATTGCTAATTATGTTTATTTAAATCCTGATTATTTAACAAGGGTCTTTAAAAAGGAGACTGGTTTGTCGCTATCGGATTATCTACAGCAGGAGAGAATAGAAACAGCGAAAGAATTGTTATTACATACGAATATGTCTGTTAGCGACATTGCACTTGAATCAGGCTATTCGAGTTTTTCTTATTTTTCGACGATCTTTAAGAAAGTAACCAGACATAGTCCAGTGGAGTTTCGTAGAGTCTATTCAGGAGAGTAAGCGCGCTGAATGCTATCTCGTAAGCAATAGTGTAAGTTTTCTTACGATATAGCATTCATTACCATAACAACTCCAACATTATTGAAACATTATTAGGAAAAGTCGAAATAATTAAAATGATATGTCGGTTTATTAGATGTAGTTATACATAAAGTTGATTATAGTTAATTACTAATAACGCTTTGTAAGCGCTATCATATATCGAAGAAAATAAGGGGGATTAGTATGGTTAAAAGGTTAAAATCACTAAAGTTGCTCTCGATTTTCGTACTCGCATTTATCGTAGCGTTGGCAGGTTGTGCTTCAGGGGAAAAAACGGCAAGCACAGGGGCAGAATCTAATGAGGATGATGAAGAGGTTGTCGAACTTACATTAGCCATGCTAACAGGTGGAAATGTTGATGATCTAAAATTGGTAGAAGAAGAAATTAATAAAATTACCCAAGAGAAAATTAGTGCTAGAGTAAATCTTTTGGGGATAGGCTATTCAGCATGGCAACAACAAACAAACCTAATGATGACAGGTAATGAAAAATTGGATCTAATTATAACGATGGGTGCCATGAATTTTGGTTCCCAAGCAGTAAAAGGCCAGATTATTCCATTAGATGACTTACTCGTATCACATGGTCAAGGGATTATAGATGTAGTACCAGAACATATGCTGGAAGCAACGAAAATTAACGGAATTAGTTATTCAGTTCCTAGTATTAAAGACTGGGCGATTGACTATGGCTTTATTATGAGAAAGGACCTTGTGGAAAAGTATAATATTGATCTTACCCAAATCAAGACTTATGAAGATCTAGGTCCTGTTTTTCAGACAATATTAGACAATGAACCAGGGATCTATCCAATGGCTAACACAAAGCTACAAACACCAGCTGGAAGGATATCTGAACAGTATTTTGACGGATTAGGGGACTCTTTAGGGGTGCTCTCTATGGAAGGTGATGGCGAGGTCGAGAATATGTTCGATCACTCTGATTATAAGAAGTCAATAGATTTAGTAAGAGAATGGTTCCTGGCGGGCTATATAATGAAAGATGCGGCTACTTCAGACGATGATTCTGCAAGTATTGTGAAATCAGGAAAAGGTTTTGGTTATTTTAGTCATATGAAACCAGGGTATGAGTCTCAAGAAAGTCGATTAACAGGTTATGAAATGGTTGCAGTAAGGTTTACTGAACCTCAATTAACAACTAGTAGAGCTACTACTTTTATGATGTCAATTCCTAAAAATAGTCAAACTCCCGAAAAGGCAATGGAGTTCATGAATCTTCTCTATACAGATGCAGAAATTATGAATTTGTTTGCTAATGGAATTGAGGGCAAACATTATATTGTGAAGGATGAAGGTGTTATTGCTTTGCCAGAAGGAGTAACCAAAAGTGGCTATACTTTTGGTGCATTCATGATTGGAAACAATTTCCTCACATATCCATGGGAAGCAAACGGTCCAGATTACTGGGATAAAATGGACAAATTTAATAGAAAGGCTAGACTTTCTCCAGCCTTCGGTTTTACTTTTAATCCAGATCCAGTTAAGACGGAAATTGCAGCAGCTACAAATGTCTTAAATCAATATCGAGCAGGTCTGGAAACGGGTACCTTAGATCCCGAAAAGAGTTTGCAAGAATTTAATGAAAAGTTAAAAGCAGCTGGTCTTGACAAAATTATTGCCGAGAAGCAAAAACAATTGGATGAGTGGCGAACTGCAAAATAAAAATTAGTGGCAAATTTAATGATTGATCTATTCATTAACGGTCAGCAAGACTCCCGCCTTTAACTTAGAAGTTTAGGTGGGAGCTGCTGCTCGTAGAAACCCGATTGTTGAAACTAACAATGGAGGACAAAAGAAAAAGCTATAAATATCTTATCAAACATACCTCACCATTTTATTATTAAAAAAACAACTTGATTTCATATTTCCTTTTATAGATGGTACAGAACAGTCTGAAAAGTTAAAGTGGAAAGTCGTTAGATTGAATGTGGTTAATCCTAGAGTTAGGTAACATTAATAGTACAAAATGGATCAGATAGCTTATGTAAAAAAAATGTTAACGCTTACCTTTAGTTAAGTTAACTACATAGGAGGATTTAGTATGGTAGAAAAATTAAAAACATTAAGGATGCTCCCGCTTCTTGCACTGGCATTTATTGTAGCACTAGCAGGTTGTGCTTCTGGAGGAAAAACGGCAAGTTCAGGAGGGAATTCCAGCAATGAAGAAAATGTCGAACTCACATTAGCCATGATGTTTTCAACGAATTCGGATGATATCAAATTGGTGGAAGGAGAAATCAATAAGATTACAAAAGAAAAAATTAATGCTACTGTGAATCTTTTACCAATTGGAGGCGCAGCATGGCAACAGCAAACAAACCTAATGATGACAGGTAATGAAAAATTGGATCTCCTTGTAACTTTTGGTGGTATGGGGTATGGAACACAAGCAGTAAAAGGTCAGATAATTCCTTTAGACGATTTACTTGTATCCCATGGTCAGGGGATTTTAGACGTAGTCCCTGAGCACATGCTTGAGGCAACAAAAATAAAAGGGATTACCTACGGGGTTCCGAGTATTAAAGACTGGGCGACAGATTATGGTTTTCTTATGAGAAAAGACCTCGTGGAAAAATATAATATTGATCTCTCTCAAGTGGAGACTTTCGAAGATCTTGGACCCGTCTTTCAAACAATTAAAGAAAATGAACCAAGCATGAATGTAATAGCAAACACAAAGCTAGTTACACCAGCTGGTAGAATATCGGACCATTACTTTGATACATTGGGAGACGCACTAGGTGTGGTTGCGATGAATGGTGACGGGAATGTCGAAAATATGTTTGAAAATCCTGATTATAAAGGATCTATCGAATTAGTAAGAGAATGGTTCCAAGCAGGATATATCATAAAGGATGCTGCTACCTCCGATGAAACAATGGAGAATATTGTTAAAGCTGGCAAGGGGTTTGGATTTTTCTCCCATATGAAACCGGGATATGAATCACAACAAAGTCGTTTAACAGGTTATGAAATGGTTGCAGTAAGATTAGCAGATGCGATTTTGCCTACTACTAGAGCAACCAGTATGATGATGTCGATTCCTAGAAATAGCAAATACCCTGAAAAGGCAATGGAATTAATGAATCTACTTTATACTGATGCGGATATTATGAATTTGATTGCGAATGGAATTGAGGGCAAACATTATATCGTGAAGGATGAAGGTGTCATTGCTAAGCCAGAAGGTCTTATTGAGAGTGGGTACACATTTGGAGCATGGCAAATTGGAAACAACTTCCTTACTAGTCCATGGGAGGAAAATGGCCCTGATTATTGGGAACAAATGAAGGAACATAATGAAAATGCAACTCTTTCACCAGTCTTTGGTTTTAATTTTGACCCAGACCCAGTTAAGACGGAAATTGCGGCAGCTACAAATGTATTAAATCAATATCGAGCGGGTCTCGAAACGGGTACATTAGACCCAGAAAAGAGTTTGCAAGAATTCAATGGAAAGTTAAAGGCGTCTGGTCTTGACAAAATAATAGCTGAAAAGCAAAAACAGTTGGATGAGTGGCGGTCAAAAAAGTAATAGAGTTGTATAAATAAAGAAAGCTAGAATAAATTCTACTTCTCTTTATGATACAAGGTATGAAGGTAAGAGTGTCTGTACTAATAGTTCATATGTAACTAAATATTACAGCTGTGACTTTATAACAATCAAGGGGGGATCGTCGTGACTCAAGTAGCAGTAAAACCATTAAATACAAAGTCTGTATCTCAATCAAAATTGCAAAAGAAGATGGCCAAATTTAAAAGGTACCTACCTCTCTTCATCATGATGACACCTGGATTGATTTATTTACTTATTAATAATTATCTACCGATGTTCGGGATGATCATTGCTTTTAAAGATATTAATTATGCTAAAGGAATATTAGGCAGTGACTGGGTTGGCTTCCAAAATTTCAAGTATTTGTTTAGCACACAGGATGCCTTCATTATTACGCGAAATACGATTTTGTATAACGGAGGATTTATTATAATTAATACAGTCGTGGCTTTGGCCTTGGCGATTATGCTTAATGAAATTAAAAGTAAATTTTTAGCGCGATTTTATCAAAGTGCCATTTTACTGCCATTTCTAATTTCAATGGTTATTGTTAGTTATTTAACTTATGCCTTTTTAAGCACAGATGTGGGTTTCTTCAACAAGACAATTCTTCCGATGCTAGGGTTGGAAGAGATTTCGTGGTACACGGAGGCGTATGTTTGGCCGTACATCTTGACAATTGTGAATACGTGGAAGGGTGTAGGATTTCTATGTGTTATTTATCTAGCATCTATAGTTGGGATTGACCCAGAGCTTTACGAAGCTGCTGAACTAGACGGGGCAACGAAATGGAATAAAATCTGGCATATTACACTCCCGACGATCATGCCAATTATTGTAATGATGACATTACTTGGAATTGGGCGTATTTTCTACTCCGACTTCGGACTATTCTTCCAAGTGCCAATGAATTCAGGTGCAATCTATGATACTACAAATGTAATTGATACGTATGTATATCGTGGACTAATGCAACTAGGCGATATAGGAATGTCAGCGGCCGCGGGTCTTTATCAATCAATTGTAGGGTTCATCCTTGTACTCTTGTCGAACTGGTTTGTTCGTAGAAAAAGCAAAGATAACGCATTATTTTAAAAGGAGTTGATTGATAATGGTTACATCTGATCGATTAACACAATGGGTTTCTCATATTTTTCTAATTTTTGTGACGGCGGCAAGTATCATTCCATTTATCATTCTACTATCATCTTCTTTTACATCTGAAGACGCGATTTTAAGAGATGGATATAACTTTATTCCAAAGGAATTTAGTTTTGCAGCCTATGAATATTTAATTAATGGTTCCAGTGAAATTTTTAGAGCGTATGGAATTACTGTATTCGTAACCGTTTTTGGAACGGTCGCAAGCTTAGCGATAACCGCGCTGCTCGCTTATGCGCTTTCAAGAAGAGATATTCCAATGCGTAACACTTTATCTTTTCTCGTATTCTTTACCCTATTGTTCAATGGCGGACTAGTTCCAACATATCTAGTGTATACACAAATGTTCGATGTTAAAAACACGATTTGGGCATTGATTGTTCCTGGATTATTAATGAATGGTTTTAATGTATTGTTAATGAGATCGTTTTTTATTACGTCCATCCCAGAGGCAATCCTCGAATCTGCTAGGATCGACGGTGCTGGGGAGTTTAAAACTTTCTTTTTAATTGTTCTCCCACTATCCTTGCCGATATTAGCGACGATTGGCTTGCTTCAAACGATTCATTATTGGAACGATTGGTTTAATGGGCTAATTTATATTACGGACCCGAAGATGTTCAGTATACAAAACATTTTGAACAGAATGATGTCTGATATTGAGTTTTTATCAAGTGGTGCCTTAGATACGAATGCAAGTGAAGCAATGGCTCAAATTCCTAGCACTGCAGTACGAATGGCAATTGCAGTTATTGGGGTAATCCCTATTTTGATAGCGTATCCATTCTTTCAAAAATATTTGGTCAAAGGGATTGCGCTTGGTGCTGTGAAAGGATAAATGTATTTTTCAAAACTATAATTGGAGGGAGAAATGATTATGAAAGATGTTAGATTAGGCATTATCGGATTAGGAGCAGAAGGTGGAATATATGGAAGATTAATTAAAGAAGGTAAAGTGAAAAACATGGTTATTGGGGCAATTTGTGATATTGATCCAGCTAAAAAGATACTGGCAGCAGAAAATTATCCGGACATCCCTTTTTATGATAACTATATTGATATGCTTGAAAGCGGTGATATCGATGCAGTAGTAACGACTGTTCCCCATTATTTGCACCCAGAAATGGGAATTGAAGCATTGAAGAGAGACATTCATGCATTGGTTGAGAAACCGGCGGGTGTTTATACGAAACAGGTGAAAGAGTTAAATGAATTTGCAGCAGCAAAACCTGAATTAACATTTGCTATTTTCTTTAATCAAAGAACGAATCCGCTCTACCAGAAATTGAAGGAACTGATTGACGGTGGTGAGATTGGAGAAATTCGCCGGACGAATTGGATTATTACAACATGGTGGAGACCACAAGGATACTATGATCAAAGTGAATGGAGGGCAACATGGAAAGGTGAAGGTGGAGGGGTACTTGTGAATCAAGCTCCACATCAATTAGATTTGCTTCAGTGGATTTGTGGTATGCCAAAGAAGGTATATTCCAACGTGAAATATGGCTACCAACGAAATATCGCCGTGGAAGACGACGTAACGGCTATACTTGATTATGGAAATGGAGCTACGGGGGTATTTATTACAGCTACCCATGATGTTGTCGGAACAGACCGTTTTGAAATATTGGGGGATAAAGGAAAAATTGTTGTAGATGATAGTAAGAAAATTACTATTAAACGCCTGCATAAATCTGAGTCTGAAATGAGCTCATCAATGAGCATGCAAGATGTGATGAAAATTTTCATGAGCGAAGGAGCGTCAGATATTTACAGTGAAGAAGTAATCGAATTTAACAGTGTATGGGGTGCCCAGCACATATCCGTTTTAGAAAACTTCGCTGCCAATGTTTTAGATGGTACACCTTTAATTGCACCTGGAAGTGATGGTATTAACGGAGTAACATTAGCCAATGCAATCCATCTGTCCAGTTGGTTAGGAAAAGAAGTAGAGATTCCAGTTGATGGGGATCTTTATTTAGCTGAATTAAATAAAAAGATTGAAGAAGAAAAGAAAAATCCAGTTACAATAATATAGGAGGATTGATTTATATGAATAAAACTAAAATTGGTGTTCAAATGATGATGCTAAAAGGGAAAGTAGAAGAACTAGGTGTCTATGAAACAATGAAAAAGATTGGTGAGCTCGGTTATCGTTCAGTAGAAATCTCACAAGTTCCAATGACTCCAGAAAATGTATCTGAGTTTAAAAGAGCAAGTGAAGACTTTGATATTGAAATCGCCGCCACGTCCGCTGCCCTTGAGCCAATGATGCCTGGTATGGGGGGCGAAACATTAACAACTGATTTTGACAAAATTGTTAGCGATTGCAAAGCCCTTAAATGCAACTTCATCCGTATTGGCATGCTGCCATTCACCGCAATAGGTGATAAAGATAAAATCATGGATTTTATCCAAAAAGCTGAAGCAATGGCGGAAAAATTAGCTGATCATAGGATCGAACTTTATTATCATAACCACCATATCGAATTTCAGAAATATGATGGGGAGTATTTAATCGATTTGATGAGGGCCGGTACATCTAAGATTGGTTTTGAACTAGATGTTCACTGGATTCAACGCGGTGGCGAAGACCCAGTGAAAGTGATTAATAATTTCAAAGACCGCATCTCTTTAATACACTTGAAAGATTACCGAATCGGACAAATCGATATGAGTGCTTTGCAAGGTGGAGACATAAGTAAATTCACCCAGGCTTTCAGCAATGTGATCGAATTTGCGGAAGTTGGTGAAGGAAGCTTAGATATTAAAGCTATTATTGAAGCAGGGAAAGAAAGTGGATCAAAGTATTTCTTGATTGAACAGGACGATACATACGGTCGCGACCCGTTTGATTGCTTGAAAACTTCTGCCGATAATTTGAAAGAACTTGGCTATGGGGATTGGTTTAAAGTATTAAATAAACAAGCGTAGCATTCACTATATACAGTGCAAATCAATTTATTGGTTTGCACTGTATATTATTATAGTAATTAAATCGTATCGCTATCACGTACTAGATAGAACCACTCTGATGTTATGGTAGAAAGGGGTGTTAGTTTGCGCAGGCATTCAATAAAAATAGAAAATCAAAAAATACGACCGGTGCCAGTCATGATAACTCTAATGATTGGTGTATTTATTGGTCTATTCAATCAAACAGCCTTAAACATGGCTTTAACAAATATTATGAGTGATTTTCAGATTGAAGCTTCTGATGTGCAATGGTTAACGACTGCCTATCTACTCGTTCTTGGTATATTAGTTCCTGTATCAGCTGTTCTAATTCAATGGTTTACAACAAGGGAAATATTTATCACATCACTTGTATTTTCTATCATAGGAACAACGATCGCAGGTTTGTCGTTAAATTTTGAGATTCTTATACTAGCCCGTGTAGTTCAAGCGGTCGGGGCGGGGCTACTCATGCCACTAATGACAAATGTTATATTGGTCCTATATCCGCCAGAGAGACGTGGAACCATTATGGGAATCATGGTGCTTGTTATTATGGTTGCTCCAGCTATTGGTCCCACATTATCAGGTTTAATTTTAGATCGTCTGGGCTGGCAGGGGATATTCTGGATTTGTCTGCCGTTACTCGTCATTTCATTCGCCTTTGGTTTTGTTTATATGCAAAATGTTTCCACCATTACGAAACCGAAAATTGATATCCCTTCCATTTTCTTATCCACGATTGGATTTGGCGGAATTGTATTTGGATTTAGCAGTGCAGGTAAAAGCATTGATGCATGGGGGCAGCCAATCGTATTTATGTCAATCATCGTGGGAATAACCGCCCTTGTATTATTTTCGCTGCGTCAATTTAAATTGGAAGAACCAATGTTGGATTTGCGTGTATTTAAGTTTCCTATGTTTTCACTAGGTGTAATACTGGTCTTTTTATGTATGTTGCAAATTTTATCCGTATCTATTTTACTGCCTATGTATTTAAAAGGTGGTTTGTTCTTATCTGCATTTATCGCTGGTCTTTTGTTATTGCCAGGTGGGGTTTTCAATGGAATCACATCACTTATTTCTGGACGTTTATTTGATAAACATGGACCGAAGTATCTAGTCATAGTAGGTTTCACAATCGTTAGCATCATGACGCTTTTATTTTCACGTATATCAATAACGACTTCGGCAGCGATCATTGTCGTTTTACATAGTTGCACGCTCATGGGAGCTGCGATGATCATGAATCCGGCACAAACGAATGGATTAAATCAATTACCAAAACAACTTTACCCGTACGGAGCTGCCGTTATGGGCACCCTTCAACAAATTGCTGGTGCAATTGGAGCTGCGATAGCGATTGGGATGATGGTAGCTGGCCGAACTAAAAATATATCAGTGATGACGGAACCAGAGGCATTGACAGCAGGTATTCAAAATGCTTTTTTCTTTGCTTTCATGGTTTCCATTGCTGGTTTACTTTTGGCCCTTTTTATAAAAAAGGTAGAGAATTCGTCGCAAAAAATATCTAAGTTGAAAGAGCGGTCAATTTCATCTTAAATTTGATCTACATTTACTTTGAAACAGGTGTTTCTACATTTGGCACAATCTATGAAAGTTATGTACGGTAAGATGTCAAAGTAATGTAACTATGAAATCGGGGGATGGGCTGCATTATTCGAATTGTGGAATTATTGTTTGATTTAAGGTGTTGGAGGGACAAGTTAATTTTTATAGCCATAAGCCATTTTGTTGTTATATTCATGAGTCGTCCTAAATTCATTCGCAGGGAGGGAGAGTATTTTGACATCTGATCAACGTAAATAGATGATCAGATTAATGATAAATATGTTTATTGCGATAGGTAGTTTTGGAATCATCATGGTAAATAGTAGATCGTATGGATGCGAACTTGAACATGAAAGGGCATGATTATTCTATTTTAATAGTTTGTAAGCACAACAAATTAAGGTATAATATGAATATTCAAACATAATGCTATTGGCTGTAAAGGGAGGAGTAAATTGAAGGGAATTTCAAAGGGGAATAATCGATTCGATTTTCGTAGATTATGGTTGGCCGTTGTATTAGGTTCTTTTGTGGCGATTGGACCATTATCTATGGATATGTATTTGCCAGCATTACCGGTTTTAACAGCAGATATTGGCGGGACTACATCGTTAGTACAACTGAGTATTACTGCTTGTTTATTAGGAATGGCGATGGGGCAATTACTAATTGGGGCAATCAGTGATCAAAAGGGAAGGAAACGTCCTTTAATTATATCATTGGCGGTTTACAGTATTTCTTCATTATTATGTGCGTTTGCGCCTTCGATCGAGATCTTATTGTTATTAAGATTTGTCCAAGGTGTTTCAGGGGCGGGTGGGATCGTCATAGCACGGGCGATTGTCCGTGATCTTTTTTCAGGGGTAGAGTTGACGAGATTTTTTGCCTTATTAATGCTCGTCAATGGGGCGGCTCCAATATTATCGCCAGTTATTGGTGGTGTGATCTTAAACTTTACTTCATGGCGCGGCGTCTTTATCATCCTTTGTATACTAGGTGCTTTAATGGTAGCGGCGGCATGCTTTGGTGTGAAAGAATCATTGTCACCTAGTAATCGCAGCTCAGGTGGAATAAAAAATACTTTCATCGTTTTTCGTCATTTGTTAGGAGATCGTATGTTTATGGGGTATGCGTTGGCGCAAGGATTTGTATCAGCAGCCATGTTCGGATATATAGCTGGCTCACCTTTCGTCATTCAAAATATATACGGGGCTTCTCCACAAATGTTTAGCTTTATTTTTGCGTTGAATGGAGTGGGAATTATTATAGCTTCCCAAGTCACAGGCAGGCTTGCGGGGAAAGTGAAAGAAGAGAAGATGCTGATTATCGGTCTTTGTATGGCGTTGCTCGGTGGAATTTCTCTAATCGCTATGATTGTCTTTCAAGCGGGCCTTATTAGTGTATTAATTCCATTGTTTTTTGTCGTTTCAAGTGTAGGAATTGTTGGGACGACAACCTTTGCATTGGCGATGCAAAACCAAAGAAAGTCAGCAGGGAGTGCAGCGGCTCTGCTAGGACTGATTCCGTTTTTACTAGGTTCAATCACTGCCCCATTGACAGGAATAGGGGGAGAGCAGTCAGCAATTCCAATGGGAATTGTCATTGTAGGCTGTCAAATGTTTGCAATGTTGGCATACTTTTTAATGACACAGCGACGCTCTGTAAAAAAGGGATTAGTGAAAAGCGCAAATTTTTAAGACAAAAAGGCATCAATTCATTCGATGTTCATCGGGTTTTTTGATGCCTATTTTTGTGTTGTTCATTTTTTGTGAAAACATTGACAATTCTGAATAAAAATAGTATTATTTTTCCAAATAGTAAGTAAAGTAAACTAACCAAAAAAGTTGCTCTATTCTCTTAATTTTTTAAAAGGAGGAGAACAGTCATTATCGGGAACATCCAAGCGAATCCCCAATACTTAAAATGGATTAATAAAAAAAATATATTACATTATATTAAAACAAACGAAGGAAAATCCCGGGCGGATATTGCAAAGGCATTATCGATCAGTAAACCGACGATTTCTAAACTTGTTGATGAGTTATTGGAAGAAGGCTGGATTAAAGAAAGGGAAAGTACGCGAGCAAGTTCATTAGGTGGAAGAAAACCATTCCATATCTATTTTAATCATAATGCGAAATTTATTGTTGGGGTTGATATTGGAGGAACAACAGTTGAAATCGCTGTCATGAATTTAGATGGGAAAGTGAAAGGTAAAACCTCATTTGATACACAGAGCCATTTATCACCTACATTTGTTCAAGCTCTTTCCAACTATATGATGACTCTCATTACAACGAGTGGTTTAGAGGTGGAGCAAATCATTGGCGCAGGTGTTGGCGTACCGGGAATTACCGCTGTCGATGATGGGATTGTGTTTGATGCACCAAGTCTTGGCTGGAAGCAATATCCATTGAAGGAAAAGTTGGAAAAGCTGCTTCCTTTTCCTGTATATATTGACAATGACGTGAATGTTGCGGTGCTTGGTGAAAAATGGAAGGGAGCCGGTAAAACGAAAGATAATGTATTATTAATCACACTTGGTACAGGTGTTGGCTGCGGAATGATCATTAATGGACGGCTTTACCGGGGCTCTTCTTTTGCAGCAGGAGAGATTGGTTATGTAATTACAGATAAAAATGCTGCCGAAAAAGCGTATAAGTCTGTATTTTCCGGTTATGGATTTTTAGATAGCCATGTCGGTGGTCCATCGATAACGGAAAGAATGTTAAATCGCCTTGGCGATCATGAGTTAGATGAGAAAAATTGGACAGCGGAAGCAATATTTCAATTAGCTAAAAATGGGGATAAGCTCGCGTTAGAAGTTGTCAATGATGCACTTTCACATCTTGCGTTTGCATTAATTAATGTTATTGCTATTGTGAATCCTGAATGTGTCGTACTAGGCGGTGGGATATCAAAGTCGATCGATTATTTCTTGCCGAATATTCTTGCCACCATTGATAAGCATGTACCAATGAATACAGAGATTACGATTACTCAACTTGAGGATGTATCGTTATTAGGAGCGGCATTTTTACTGCTAAGCGAGCATGATTCTATTTTAAAAGTGGAATAAGCATGAACGATTTATGTGAAATAAAGTATCAAACATCTTTAGCTAAGACTTGCAAGGGAAGAGCCCCGCAACGACATTTACAGCAACGAAGCTTCTGCGGCAACGATTTCGGAACCAACAGTCTGCCGGCCGTTACGGATGGAAATGCAACAACTATGTTTAACAGGACGTATCTGCACTAGATAACCCACATAAAATGGCAACTTGCGCATATGTTAGAAACGGCATTTTGAAATTCTACTGAGAATTTACAAGTGATGGAAAACTATCATACGCAATGGAGTTATTCGTTAAGTAACAAAGGGGGTGATGTAAGTACAGCGATGTCCTGTTTTATCGTTTCTTAGGAAATACTCTCCTTGTGAAAAGAGAAATGATTGGAGAAATTAATTTTTTTAAGATGAATAAAAAAGGGAGGCATTATCGTGAGAAAAGTATTTTTAAAGATGATATCGGCTTTTGCTATCATTTCGCTGCTTTTATTAGCTGGATGTAGCGGCGGTGGCGGTGAAAAAGCAGGAACTGATTCAAAGAATGGAAAAGATGAAATAACGAAAATCACATATTGGCAATATACATTCCCTGCTAAAGTAGAGGAAATAGCCGAGTTAATCAAAAAATTTGAAGCGGAAAATCCAGATATTAAAGTAGAAGCACAAGATTTTCCATATGATCAGTATAATGACAAGATTACTGCTGCCATGCATGCGAATAAAGCACCAGATATTATTAATATATATTATGGCTGGATTCCTAACTTTGTAAAATTAGGATATATCCAACCGATTCCTGAGGATTTCATGAGTACGCAAGAAATAGAAGATTACTATGTTCCAATGATTCAATCATCGAAAATTGATGATAAATATTATACGTTGCCAATCGCTGTGCGTTCCCTTGCGCTATTTTGGAATAAAGAGCTTTTTGAAGAGGCTGGCTTAGATCCGGAGCAGCCGCCAAAAACATGGGATGAATTTATGGATTATGCGATTAAAACAACAAAACGTGATTCCGATGACCGTTATGAACAAGCCGGATTTGCTTGGAATATTTCTGCTCAAGGGCAACACGTTATTCCGCAAGTTTTGCTTCGTCAGTGGGGAGTCGACCCGTACAGTGAAGATCAACGAACTGTGCAGTGGAACTCGAAACCAGAAGGTGCGGAAGCATTTAAGTTTTGGATGGATATGACGACGGAGCATAAAATTGGTGCGGCAGACTTTATGGATACGCCTGTAACAAGTTTTAGTTCAGGAAGAACGGCGATGAACATCGATGGCTCCTTTAATATTTCTGCCTATAAAGAAAATAATGATTTTGAATGGGGAGTGACGACATTACCAGTTCGCGAAATCGGAGGTCTTGAGTCAAACTTTGGATCTTATTGGACAAATGCGATTACGAAAGATGTCAGTGGAAAGCAATTAGAAGCAAGTCAAAGATTTTTAGAATTCCTTATTTCTGAAGAAACGCAAAAAAGCTGGTTAGAAAATGTTGGTGAATTGCCAGCCGCCGCAGCACTTGCCGATGATAAGGAAATTACAGATGATCCCATTTACGGACCATTTGTAAAAGGTCTAGAAAAAGCCCACGCTACTCCATTTGTTAACGAGGAAAAAGAAAGAGAAGCTGTTATTAATGCGGTCGACCGAATTATTTTAGAAAAAGAGGATGTTGAAAAATCATTAAATACACTCGTGGAGCAACTACAAGAAATTCGTGACGAATTTTATAATAAGTAAATGAATGGAAAAACTGAACGCTTAATTTATTTTAAAATTGAGCGTTCAGATTATTGGAAGGGGGATGCGAATGGAACAGAAAAATCCAGGTATAGTAAACCGGATACCGACGGGACCTAATAAGCCCCGTTTTGCTAATCGAATATCAGTAAAATTAAAAACGAGGCAAGCATTAGTTGCGTATGCATTCTTGGCCATCCCTTTACTATTCTTTATAGGTATAAGAATTTTTCCGACGTTATACGCTTTTTCTATGTCATTTTCCATCCAAGGAACTCCCGGATTTACTTTTGAAAACTATACGAAGTTGTGGCATGATACTGTATTTTGGCGATCCGTCCTAAATACATTTTTATATTTTATTATCACGGTTCCATTAACACTTGCGATCGGCTTGACGGTAGCTCTAGCTATCGAAAGTGTACAGCGCTTTCGCTGGTTTTATCGAATCATGTTCTTTTTACCTTATATGACTTCGATTGTAGCGGTGAGCTGGGTTTGGAGACTGATATATGACCCGCATTCTGGTGTATTAAATCAGTTGTTGAAGTGGCTACATATTCCCCAACAAGATTGGCTTACCAACCCAAAGCTTGCACTTACATCGATTAGCGCCATGTTAATTTGGCAATTAGCAGGGTTTTTCATGCTCATTTTTATGGCTGGACTACAAGGGATTCCAAGAACTTTTTATGAGGCGGCAACGATTGATGGAGCAAATCGCTGGAAAATGTTCTGGAGAATTACGTTTCCTTTATTAAATCCTACCATCGTTTTTTTGACTGTTATTGGTGCAATCCAAACACTTCAAGTTTTTACCCAAATTGTAAACTTGACCGGAGGAAGTTCGGGATCTACATTGGGTGGGCCATTAAATAGCACATCAAGTATTGCGATTTATATGTATAAGCAAGGGTTCAGAGAATACAACTTGGAGTACGCATCAGCGATTACGGTTGTGCTATTTATTATGATCTTAGTTGTGACGTTGGTGCAATTAAAAGTATTAAATAAGGAATATGAATTATAGAGGGGGGATCGTATGACTAAACGACTTTCTGCATCCAGAATACTTATCCACATCTTATTATTGGTTGGTGTTGTATTTGTTTCTTTTCCATTTATATGGATGATCGTTTCCTCTTTTAAAAGTTTGCCAGATTTCTATAAATTAAATTTTTTGCCTAAAAAAATCGACTTTTCCGGCTACAAGTATATTTTTGAAAAAACGGAATACCTCCGTTGGTATGGGAATAGTTTTGTGATCGCAGTGACCGTAACGATTACGAACCTGCTATTTTGTTCATTAATCGGCTATACATTTGCTAAGTATAAATTTCCTGGAGCAAAGATCGCCTTCATTCTAATCCTTAGTACGATGATGATTCCAACAGAAATGTTAGTTATTCCATGGTTTGTATTAAGCAGTAAACTTGAATGGGTTGATACGTATTGGGGAATTATGTTCCCCGGAATAATCGAGGCATTTGGTGTTTTCTTGATGCGACAATTTATGACAACGATTCCGAACGATACGTTAGATGCAGCGCGGATTGATGGGATGGGAGAGTTTAAAATATGGTGGCGTGTTGCGATGCCACAAGTGAAACCTGCCCTTTCTGCATTAGGGATCCTCACTTTTTTAGGGAACTGGAATGCGTATTTATGGCCGGTGATTGTTACAACGACGAGTGATATGCGTACACTTCCTGTCGGTATTTCTTTATACGGCACATCAGATGCAGGAGGCATTCAATGGAATACGATTATGGGGATGAGTACATTAGCTGTCGTCCCGATGATTATCATCTTTTTAATCTTCCAGGCACGGATCATTGAAGGTATTCAGTTGACGGGAGGTAAATAATGAAATGATCCAAAACGTCATTGATTTTCATGCCCATTTTCCTGTGGAGAAGGAGCCTTTTATTGAACAGCGCAAA
This sequence comes from Bacillus sp. FJAT-50079, assembly GCF_018343515.1. Lineage (GTDB taxonomy): Bacteria > Bacillota > Bacilli > Bacillales > Bacillaceae_C > Lederbergia. The sequence goes on from NZ_JAGYPD010000003.1 coordinate 51,827, forward strand.
ATGCATCCGAAAGTAATGGAATACCAAAATGAACTGCGAAAAGATTGGAGGAGGCAATTTAAATTTGAAAGTGTTGAAGGCGAACATCCGGGTAACGAAAAACAAGCTGAAAGATGGCGAGATGAGCTTGAGAAAAATGATGTACAAAAAATTGTTTTTGTTACAGGTGGAGGAAATGAGGTGCTCGCTAACCTTGTGAAAAATAATCAAGATCAGTTTATTGGTTTTGCCCATCACGATTTATCAGAAGATGGCGCACTCGAAAAACTCAAATACGCGATTGAAGAACTTGGTCTTTCCGGTTATAAATGGTTCGGTCCACTCATGCGTAAACCGTTTGATGCGCCAGAATTAAAACCGTTTTGGACGTATATGAATGATCATAAATTGCCTTGTCTCATTCATTTTGGTATTTTAGGCGGTCCAGGTGGAATTGTGTCACATCCATATATTAATCCGCTTACTATTCACAATGTTGTCCAAACATATGTGGACATCCCGTTCGTATTTCCACATTTTGGCGCAGGCTATTGGCAAGAACTACTTCATCTAGCTTGGGCAAGTCCAAACGTTCATGTTGATTCCAGTGGATCGAATGATTGGGTAAGGTGGATGCCCTATCAACTGACGTTAGAAGACTTATTTAAAAAGGCTTATGAAACAATCGGGCCAGCACGAATGATCTTTGGGACTGATTCTAATCATTTCCCGAGAGGCTTTGCGAAACGTTATCTTGATTTACAAGAAGCTGTCTGTCATAACATCGGCATGTGCAAAGACGATATGCAATTATTTTTCGGTGGAAACGCGGCCCGATTATTAAATTTAGAAAATCCTAAACGAATTATAATTAGATGAACTTTATGAAGGGTCCTGGAAAAGGGGCCTTTTTTCATGCCTAGATTTAGTAAGGAACGAGAATTGCGTGGTTTTTTAATTAATTGCGTGACTTTCGGGTGGAATTGCGTATCTTTTCGATTAATTGCGCAAGTTCGTGGGCGAATTGCGTATCTTCTTACTTTTTCATTGATGAAAGGTCATACACCCTTCCCTTCGTACTCCCTATATGACGGAGATTCATCGAATTTAATATATTTGTTGCAATATTACGTGAAGGTATTTGTAAAAAATGACGTAGCTCCTTGTTCGTGATCGTAGGTTTTATAAGTAGAGAGTAGTCTAAGAGAGAGTCTCTGTAAGCAGTACTCGAGGAAAACGTACAAGAAGGACAGACCCATTTCCCGTAGTATCTAGTCATTGGAAGAAAAGAACAGGAAGGACAGTGGACCCCAGTTAAAATTTCCTCCGGGCGAATGTTTAAGTGATGTAAAATATCAAAGGTTTCTGGTGTATGTTGCTTTAGCAGCCTATTTGTGAGTCGTTTCATTTCATTCTTTGTAAAATGCTCCACATGATGCCTTTTTCGAAACTCTTCTATTTTGGAAATTATGTGTGTACTGTGGGTAATATGTTGATAATTTTGCGGATTACCAGTCGTTTCAATGATTGTCGAAGGGTTACTAACAATGATCAGTGGATAAATTGGGGATTGTGGAAATTTATTTTTTTCCAGCCATATTTTAAATTGGGAGCGCTGACGCATGATTTGTGAAGTTGGATCTTCATAGGCTTTTATTTTTCCATTGGAGTGCGTTTGAATGAATTGATTGAAATGATGGTCAAATTGAATCGTGCCTCCATGATTTTTCACATCAATGAGTGTAAAGAAGTAAGAGCAGTGAATGAGCGCATCAATTTGAAAGAAAGTGCCAACGTGGTTCGGAAGGCGTAGATCGTGGAAAATATTATACTCTTTTTCTGGTAAAAAAGATAAATAATATTGAAGGGACTGTTCTCCTCGATATCCTGAGCGGCGACTATACAATTCATGGTCAACTTGCTCCCTTTTAGGATGGATTTTCGGAAAGCGCCTTGATAATGCTTCAAAACTGTTTAATCTAACTGGACTCGTTAATGGTTTTCTAATCAATTTGTCATCTCCATTTCATAATGAACATTATTTCATGTTATTTATTCGAGAAAAGTGAGAAGAATCCTTCTACATCTTGTCTAAAGTGAATAATTGCGTCTCTTATCGATTAATTGCGCCACTTTTGAATGGAATTGCGTATCTTTCACCATTAATTGCGCCACCTCCAAAACAGCCGACTCATTTCGAGTCGGCTTTAAATGTAAATTCAAGCAGTTCTTTTCGGCAACGGGATAGAGCAGTAACCAAGTTTGCATGTTCCTCAATGGCATGGCCTAATAATTCTTTTCTCTCTCTAATCATTCTTTCCACTTCTTTTGGATTTGGACCGCCGCGATGACCCCTGATCGAAACGAAGTATTCGGGAGAGATAATTTTTTTCCATTCTTCGTCCGACAGCTTCACTTCAACGAATTCATTGATGACGGAATTAATATCCTGCACGTCCCAGTCGTATAATTCCTTACCTTCATAAATCGTCTGCTTCGATATTTTACTAGCGATCGTGTGTGCTCTACGAAAAGAAATTGAATAATCTCGCGCTAACGTATCGGCAAGCTCTGTAATCGTAATACTTGATTTTTTCGCCATTCCTTTCATTTTTTCCTTATCAACTTGGAGTGTGGCTAGTACAGCATACATTAGTTTCATGACGCGATTGGCGTTATCAAAAGCACGATATATATGTGGCTGTAAATCGTCTTCCGTATCAACGATATCCCCAAATGGTGTATTATGAATCATGCTAATCGCGGCCAAAGCTTCGCCATATGCGCTGCTAGCTAAAGAACGTGAATGTTCAATTGAGACGGGATTGCGCTTTTGCGGCATAATGCTGCTAATTTGAACATATGGATCTGCAACTTTAAAATAGCCGAATTCCCTCGTTACGTATCGTAAAAAATCTTGAATCCATCTACCTGTATTAACCATGCAAGTCATAACCGCAGTGGAAGTTTCAAGCAAATAGTCGGCCCCGCCAATACAGTCGTACGAGTTCTCAAGCAGCCGATCAAACCCTAATAACCCACACATCCGCTCGCGGCTAATCGGAAATCCGGTTGTTGTCAAAGCAGCCGCCCCCATTGGCGATTGATTGACAGTATAATAGGAAGCCCAAAGTCTTTTTATATCCCTTTGCAGAACATCATAAATAGCTAAAAGATAATGGCCAAGCGTTGTCGGCTGAGCCGGCTGTGTATGGGTATAACCAGTCATATACGTTTCCGAATGCCTCTCTGCTTGCGTTAATAAAATTTCACTTAACAGATAGGAATTTTCCAGCAACTCTAATAGATGTTTTCTTAAAACTAAGCGATACATTGCAATACCCATATCATTTCTACTGCGGCCAATATGGATCTTCCCGGCCAATTCATCCCCGATTTCTTCACCAATTTTTGCTTCCATCATGAAAAATAAATCTTCGTATTCAGGTTGATAGCTAAGGGATTGCTTCTCTGTTTTCGCAATCTTATTAATCCCGCCAAGCATTGTTCGCGCTTCTTCCTTAGAAATGATGTTTTGCTCAGCGAGCATGATGACATGGGCGCGGTGAATATCGAACATCACTTCGAAAAGATAGTCGCGCTGATCATTGAACACAGGCATCAAGAGCTCTACTGCATATGTTTTTCCAGGAAAAGAAATACCTTCACTTTTAAGAAAATCATCCATTTTATTCATGCTTTTCATCTCCGTTCGTTAGTAAAGGCTCCTAATTAATTAAAATATACAGCATTAAGACGATACCTTCAACAACAAATCTAAAAATTCTAAAGGTTCAATAAAATAGGTATTAACACTCATGTGAAAATAAGGAATTTCGCATGATTTACACGTTCAATCCATTTATGGTATTTATTAGATGTGTAGGTTAGTTAAACTAATTAACCTACACGCCTGAAAGGAGGGAATGAAGAAGCTTTCTCAAGTAAAACCTAAATAATGAAAGGGGTTACGTTGATGAGGAAATTACGGCTAGTGTTTCTTTCCTTTTTATTAGCAATTTCACTCGTGCCGATTGGTTTTACTGCTGAAAAGGAAAAAGCAAATGTTGAACTTTGGAATGTGGTTAAGCCATTGGAGACGACTGTTACATTTGTGAATACGGGTGCACATCCAGATGATGAACGAAGCGATTTTTTAGCTTATTTATCAAGAGGGCTTGGTGTGAAAACTGCAAGCTTAATTGCTAATCGCGGGGAAGGCGGGCAAAATGAAATTGGCCTTGAGCTTGGCAACGGATTAGGAATTATTCGTTCGAGGGAAATGGTCGAAGCAGCTAAAATTACAAATGTAAAAGCTTATCATCTAAGTGAAGAGTTATCAGATGCAATTTATGATTTCGGCTTTTCCAAGACAACTGAAGAAACATTGGGAAAATGGGGAGAAGAAGTAACGTATGAGCGTCTGATCCGCTTTATCCGTATGTATCAGCCAGATATTGTCATGCCATCATTCCGTGATGTCGACTCTCAGCATGGCCACCACCGCACAATAACTGTACTTAGTGAACGAGCATTTCAAGATGCAGCCGATCCCAACGTATTCCCACATCAATTAAAGGAAGGACTCTCCGTATGGCAGACGAAGAAGCTTTATTTACCAGCTGAATCTGCTTCAACCGCAACGACATCGATTGAAATTGGGATGTATGACCCGATATATGAAATGTCTTATCCACAACTTGGTGAACAATCCCGCTATATGCATAAAAGTCAAGGAATGGGCAATGATATCCCGGTTGCTCCTAGACAAGTCCATTTAGAGTTAAGTAAAAGTACTGTTGATACGAAAGGAAGCAATGATTTATTTGCTGGAATTCCATATAACTTTGCTGAATGGGCAGATGTTTTCTCGAAAAATCAAAATGATTTAAAAGTCCATTTTACAAAAATACAAAAAGAACTGGATGGCATTGTAGCTGCATATCCGAATCAAAAAGCAGTTTTTTCTAAAAGCCAGTCAGCCTTAAAAAATATCCGCAATGTAACAAAAAAGGTTGAGAAATCAAAGCTTGATCGGGCTTTAAAGCATGATTTGCTTCATAAGCTATCGATTAAAGAAGAACAATTACAAGCGGCAAGCTTTGTGGCGGCCGATCTTGATATTAAGGTGGAAGCCGATTCTCCAATTTTAACGCAAGGTCAAAAAACAAAAGTTTCGATTACACTTGTTAATAATGGCAAGGAGAAGTTAGATAAGGTCGAAGCGCAACTTATCGTTCCGAAGGGTTGGAAGGCTAGCAAGAAAAGCAAAGCAAAACAGTTAAAGCCGAGAGAAAGCGCAAAACTAGTATATGACGTGTCTGTCCCTAAAAAAGCAGACTTTTACGATGCATATGAAGAGCCTGTTATTCAAGTGCAACTCTCATATGAGAATTCAGGTTCGCAGGTTCAACATATCGAACAATTAAACGAGACAATTGCCGTTCTTCCAGACGTTGGACTGACATTGCATCCTGAAGATATGGTCGTTAATACAGCGAATATCCAGGAAGAAATGCCTGTGCAAGTAAAGGTGAAAAACTTCTTTACAGGGAAACATAGAGCGAAAGTAACGCTTGCTGTACCGGAAGGCTGGACGGTTTCACCAAAAGAAATAGCGGTCGATTTTTCGAAGCAGCTAGAGGAAAAAGAACTCAACTTTACGGTAAGCCCGCCTGCTCATATAACGGAAGGTAATTTTACCATTGGGGCGGAAGCAATCGCCAACGGCCGTACATTTCAATCAACGGTCCAAGAAATTCATTATAATCATATTGGGACGTTCTATTATTTATATCCATCGCAAATCAATGGTGCCGCGTTTGAATTGCTAAGCGACCCTGATTTGAAAATTGGTTATATTGAGAGCGGCTTTGATCAGGTTGCCGATTATTTGACGAATGCAGGTCTTTCAATTACAAAATTGACTGAGGCTGATCTTTCATCTGGCGACTTGAATCAATATGATTCGATCGTTGTTGGAATTCGCGCCTATTTATCGAGAGAGGATTTGGCGGCGAACAATGCACGACTTCACGAATATGTAGAGAATGGCGGGCATTTAGTCGTTCAATACCATAAACCAGGTGATAATTGGAATGCTAATACGACAGCACCGTTTCCGCTCACGCTTGGAAACCCATCGATTCGTTGGAGAGTCACAGATGAAAATGCGAAGGTGAATGTATTGCAGCCGGAATCCTCACTATTCAACTATCCGAATCAAATTACGGATCAGGATTGGGAAGGATGGGTGCAAGAAAGAGGGCTTTATTATCCGATGGCATGGGATGATCGCTATGAAACATTCGTCAGTATGGCTGATCCAAATGAAGATCCATTCGATGGCGGAATTTTAATGGCCCAGCACGGAAAAGGAACGTATTTGTATACAAACCTCGTCTTTTATCGACAAATACAAGGTCAAGTCCCTGGGGGATATCGAATTTTTACGAACCTCATCAGTTATAAAAATTAAAGTACTGCCAGGCCCCGACACGGGACCTGGCACTTTTAATACGTAAATTCCACTACCACATGGCTAATAATTTCCATCGTTCCCGGTTCGACCGACGTCGCCGCTTCACTTTTGAGAAGTGCAGTTGCTTGATATGGAATCGGTCCTGACTGTTGCCGGGAAAGTTCCGTTACAGACGATGGCGGCTTCACGAGCTGAATACCGAGTGTTTGGGCAATCGTCTCCGCTTTTTGGCTTGCGTTGATGATAGCTGAAGATAATGCATGTTGATAGTAATAGTTATAGTGTGACGTATTAAAGCTGGTCCCAGAAACGATATTCGCCCCATTGTTAACAGCCGTATCAACAACCAAGCCTGTACGGTCAATTTGTTTTACCGTAATGCGCAGCATATGTTCGACTCGATAGCCTCTAAATATTTGCTTGCCGTCAACAAAATCGTATTGCGGATAAATCGAATAATTGGTGGTCTGTATTTGTTCGTCCTGAATACCAATCCTGTGAAGGGCATGTTTAATCGTTGCCATGGTAGCTGCGTTTTTACCTTGGGCCTGTTCTAAAGAGGGCTCTTCTGTTGCCACACCTAATGTCACTTCCGCTACATCTGGTTGGATCGATATTTTCCCTTCCCCATTCACTTTAATCATGTTGACTGGACGTTGACAAGCTTGCTCATGCATATTCTCTCCTCACTTTCCGACTTTATCTTTAAAGTATATTTTCAACTTTGATCTCCTAATCCCTGTTTTATTTTTAATTAAAATAGTTGAAGTTGACGTAGCGTCAACTTGTATACTGTAAATAAAGGGGGATTACATATGATTTCGATTCAACAATTATCTAAGCAAGCGAATGTCACGACCCGAACGCTTCGGTATTATGATGCGATCGATTTGCTTAAACCAACGGGAGCAACGGAAGGTGGTCATCGGCTATATGAAGAAACAGATCTATTTAAATTGCAGCAAATTCAATTTTTACAAAGAATCGGTTTTACATTAAAGGAAATAAAGCCTTTGCTTGAAACAAACAGTATCGATCCTCTCCTCCATTTGGAAAATCAATTGCGATTTATCCGGGCGGAACGGGAACAGTTAGCAATAATGGAAAATGAACTTATTGGACTCATTCATTCATACTCGCTGGAAGGAAAATTAGATTGGCAGTTAATCTTAAACATGATTCAGCATCATCAAGAAAACCATACAAAAGCAAAACAACTTTATAAGCAATGGTTCGGCGGAAATGCGAAGAAGGTAATGGAAAACTTACCCAATATGAATAGACCAGATGAAGATACAAAAGAATGGATTGACATGATCAGCCAATTAAAGAGATTATCAAATCAATCGCCTAGTTCAAAAGAGGTCCAGGAAATAGTCGGAAAAATGACATTAAAAATAAATGCGCTATATGGAGACAATGAAGAAATGGTCAACCAAATATGGGAGGTGCGAAAATCTCCCGAAAAATCGGAGCAGCTTGGCTGGTATCCACTCGAAGAAAAGCTCTTACGCTTTTTGGATGAGGCGTTTGCGATTTATGAGCAAAGAGAGGGGCGGGATTAATTTGATTGAGTGGATTTTAGATCATAAATGGTTATTTTTCATCATGGGTGAAGTGCTATTTTGGGGAAGTATTATCGGCTTTATTTCATTAAGATATTTGTTTCGCTTAGAAAGCTTAAGTAAATATTTCATTCTTATTTGGATTTTTAGCGATCTATGGCTCTTTACGATCGGGGTATTAGATTATCGAAGAACAGGGGAATTTGCTACTTTCCAAATCATCATTATTATATTTTTGCTTTATGCGCTTACTTTTGGAAGAAGTGATATGAAGAAATTGGATCGTTGGATGAAGAGAACGATTAAAAAATGGAAAGGAGAGCCACTTGACGAAACGGATATAACAGAAAAACTTTATGGTATGGCTTATGCGCTTAAACAAGGAAAAGAATTCGCTCTCCATCTTCTTTTATACGTCGGTGTCATTATCATTTTTAGTTTCTTTTATAAAATCAGAGCGATCAACGAAATTACAAATGGAAACGGTACAGGGGATATGATCGAAAATGTCATAAAAAATGGATGGTTTGATCATCCATTCATCGGAAAAGTGACGGGGGTTTGGACGCTTGTTCTCGTGATTGACGCGCTTATTACGGTATCTTATTTCCTTTTTCCAAAGAAAAAATAAGCCAATGTTCTCCATTTACATTGGCTTATTTTCCTTATTCGGCACTCTCCAAATAAGTGATTGATACTTTTAAATTCGCGTTCTTCTCGCGAATGCGGTCAAGCAATTCCTTATCATTTGTATTATTTTTACTGCGAATGGCATACGTATATAAAATCATCGTGCCAAGGTTTGTCGTTTCCACCTGTCTTAGTGAATGACTTTCTGTATACTGCAAAAAGATATCATCTAACAAATATTCATGATTTAAGTTTTCTGGAATGGTTACCTTTAAAATCTGCGTGTCCTTGCCTTTTCCGTATTCAAATTTATAAAGCAAGTAAAAAATGAGACTAGCAAATACGGTTAAAACAATCGCCAATCCAAACTGAAACAAACCGCTCGTCATTCCTACACAAAGACCAAAAAAGATATAAGCAATATCCTTCGCATCTGTCACAGCACTGCGGAAGCGGATCAATGAAAAGACGGCAAATAATCCGAAGGCGACACCTGCGTTTCCGCTGACGACATTCATGACGACAGACACAATCACACTCATCATAATAATCGTATGGACGAATGCTTGTGAATATCGTTCACCTGTAAACGTAGCTTGATAGACTTTTGTAATGACTAAACTAAGAACTAATGCAAGGGCCATCGCTATGATGCTCATCCATATGCTCGCTTCGCCAACGACACCTTTTGTTGAAAAAATACCTTGTAATATATCCATCTTAAACTCCTCCTAATAATATCGGCTCTTGAGTTATTCCACTCGGAAGCTCTTCGCTTTTTAGCAGCTCTAAACTAGTGCAAAACTTTGAGGCGCTTCTTTGTTCACATTGCAAATCTTGTAAAATACGAGTTAACCATAATGGCACACTATCACTTACCTTTACTTCGAGAACGACTAAATTTGGATCAATAAAATTTTTGCCAAAGGGTCCGTGTTCAATGGCTAAGTCGTTGTTGCGGCAACGCAGATTTAAATCAAAGGTGATGCGTAGATCAGGATCATCTAGATGATGTAGTGCGTGCCGGTCATAGCTGACAACCATCTCGGGGGACAGTTCATACAATTGTTTAAAATGATCAATTTCCCGTAAAACTTGAGTGTTCGATGTGTCATACTCGTCAAGAGACATCCGGGGCTTTTCAAATAAGTAATCATAGGCTTCCGCCAATGGCATACGCAATCTTCTCTTATTTACTACTTTTTTATGTTTCTGTTTAACTTCGAAAAATGCCGTTCCGTTAATATCGGTGTCATCGTATATACGTAGCCGTAATTTTTGACGAAATTTATACTTATTCTTCGTTTCAAAGTAGATCTTTTTATCTGGGCTTTCAAAGTACAGACTCGTCACCGTATACTTACCGTCGGCACCATAACGGTCTGGGCGCATATGAGGCAATAATTGCTTAACGAGTTCGGTATATTGATCCAGCGTAATTAAGTACTTTTGCTCTCTCCTTCTGAAAATTTCAATGGGCATTATGTCATCTCCTTTACTCGATGACTTTATGGTACCCTTATTATCTGAGAGTGCCGTATGAGCTAGATTAAAATTGTATGAGTTTTCCATGAGAGTTTATCATTGTCTCTTTTTGTAAAAATAAACCTTATTTTATGTCAGAATAATGTTAAAATGGCTTGGGGAGGAATAATAAATGAATACAAAGTTTAATAGACCAAAAGGGTTCGGTGAAATACTCGATCTCACATTTAGTTTGAGTAAAAATCGTTTTAAAGACTTTTTTACGATTTTACTTATTTTTATGGGGCCGTTTTATGCACTGGAAGCATTGATTAGACTTGGAACTGGAACAAGTTTTTTCAGACAAGTAGGTGCTGGGGATACGTGGTTTGAAAGCATGATTACAGGTTTAGAAGATACAGGAAATATCGCAAGCGAAGTCGGCGTTGGTTTCGTAGGATTCCTAAGTATATTCATCTTTCCAATCGGCTCGGCGGCGATTTTACTAGCAGTAAATCATTTAAGAAAAAATGAGGATTTTACAATTGGATCGGTTATTAGGCAGGCCTTTTCCCGTTACTGGCCAATTATCGGCAGCAGTATTTTATTTAGTTTAATTATTATCGGTTTAGTAATTGTTCCTATTTTTGTAATTACAATTGCCGGAGTCATTGGTGCGATTGCAATGCCAATTGCAGGAATTATCTTTGCTATCATTTTATTTCTAGGTTTTGCTGTCGGAATTGGCTATTTATTAACGCGCTGGAGTTTTTACTTTGGTTCGGTTGTGCTTCAAGAAGAATCGCCGGGGTTTTCAAGAAGCTGGACACTTACACGAGGCAGAGCTTGGGCGATGATGGGGCTTTATATTATCTTTTTCTTAATCATATCTTGTATTAGTTTGGCATTGGAGTTTACGTTTGGCTTAGCATTAGGAAATAGTGTCTTATTATCGATCATTATTAATCTTGCAACGATTTTTACGACGTTGATTTTCTCTGTCGGATTTGCGGTGATGTATTTTGATTTGAAAATCCGTCATGATGCAGACGATCTAAAGGACATGATTGATAATTACAACCCGACATCATAATGAACCTTAAAGGTGAGAATCTATGATAAATGTAGAAAAGGCAAGGGATGAGTTAGAAAACATCTTACAGGGTAAGGAATATACGGCATATAACGCTTCGAAAGTGGAGTCTTGGTGGGAAAAGGCAAAAGATTGGATTGCCGATCAGCTTGCGAAATTATTTCCGTCGTTTGAGGCGGCGAGTGCAGCAGCGGGACCATTACTTGTGATAATCATCATTGCTGTCCTTATACTTATAGCCGTCGTCGTATTTTTGCTCGTCCGTTATAGTGGAAGACGAATGAAATATCGAGAGCAATCACCGTTTCAGTCGATGCGGGAAATCGATTGGTCATTTCCAATGCATCTTGAGGAGGCGAAAAGGCGGGAAGAGTTGGCAGAATACTCGCTCGCCATTCGCCATCTTTTTTTAGCGCTGCTCCTTTATTTTCATGAAAAACAATGGCTAATCGCTAGGGTATGGAAAACGAATGGAGAGTATTATCAGGAATTGAAAAAGGTGAACCAAAAATGGGCGAACGAGTTTCACGATCTTGCCCTTATATTTGACGAAGTGACATATGGAGAGAAAAGTGTACTCGAAGAAGAATATATTCAGTTCCGCATAAAGGCGATGAAATGGCTAGAAGAGGCATAAGGGGGTCGGAAGCAGATTGCAGAAACGAGCAACTATAAAAACGTGGATATGGCTTATCATTCCACTGATCATCGTAGTCATTTCAAGTTATTTTATCGAGTCAGGCAAGCCAAGGGAGTATCCAGTCTATGTTTCCGAATCCCCTTCACCTACGGGGATCAAAGCATTTTATACATATGTAAAAAACAATCATGAGGCGGTAGAAAGATGGCCGCATTCGCCGACACGTTTACCGAAAAATTTCGGAACGCAAACGTTAATTATGGTTGAACCGTATTTTACGCCTGACCGTGATGAAATGGATGCTTATATCGATTTCATGGAGGCGGGCAATACGATTTTATTATTGAAAAATAATCCGAAGGGGATGTTCGATCTATCAGTGGAGTTCGTTGCTCCAGTTGACGAAGGGACTGTATATGATCAAAAGGGTGAAGAATACCTCGCTGAAATGCTTTCAAATGTTCGTCTTCTGTCATACGAAGCAGACGATGTGTTACTGTCTGACGATGAAGGCACCATTGCGTTTTCACGATCAATTGGTGAAGGAAAGCTAATCGTAGCAACGACTCCAGAATGGTTAACGAATGAAAATATTTTAGAAGAGGATCATCTTCCGCTCATTTTATCGCTTATGAATGAAGGGGAAGCAACGAACATTTTATTTGATGAATACATACACGGAGCAAAGGGAGCTGCAGCTGGTCTGGCAGTGTACCCAATGTGGTTTCTACTATGTATGCTTCAAGCTGGGCTATTGACAATTCTCTTTCTTTGGGCAAAAGGCAAAAGATTCGGTCCTATTTTTAATCCGCCGAGGGAGGATACGGTGCGCTTTAGTGATGAAGGGATCAAAGCAATCTCTGCCTGGTATATAAGGGGGAGGCGCTATCATGAATCGCTCGTTATCCAAGCCGACTATTTAAAACGATTCATGCAAGAGCGTTGGCGTATTCCATATCAACGCAATTGGTTGGAGCTTGCGGACTCATTGAAAAGGAAAATGCCGACAGTGCCAGCCGCTGAAATTGAAGCTTTTCTAAAAGAGTTAACAGTCATTTTAAATAAGGAAAAAGTAAGCAAACAAGAATACTTATTATGGTCGAAAAAGATTGATCGAATGAGAAGAGAGGTCGAAGAAGGATGAGGACGGAAATTGCTTCGTTATTGGAAAAATATGAAGAACGCATATTAGGGCAAACGACAAATTTAAAACTATTGCTCTCTGCGGTTTTAGCGGGTGGTCACGTGCTGTTAGAAGGTGTTCCGGGAACGGGGAAAACGCAGATGGTCCGGACACTCGCACGTTTGCTTGGCGGGAGCTTCAACCGCATCCAATTCACACCAGACTTATTGCCGAGTGATATTACAGGAAGCATGATTTATAACATGAAGGAAGGGACATTCGATACGTTAAAAGGTCCAATCTTTACGAATATTTTATTAGCAGATGAAATTAACCGGACACCGGCGAAAACACAAGCTGCCCTTTTGGAAGCAATGGAAGAAAAGCAAGTGACGATCCAAGGGCAAACTTATTCATTATCATCTATCTTTTTTGTTGTCGCAACACAAAACCCGATCGAATTTGAAGGGACCTATCCGCTACCAGAAGCCCAACAGGACCGCTTTTTATTTAAACTTCACATTGATTTCCCATCTTTTGAAGAAGAGAAAAATGTATTGCAGCAAGTGATTGGAAATCATTATGATGAAGGATCTGTTTCTTCAATCCTTGATATGGATACGTTTTTGGCGATCAGAAAGGAAATTGAGCGTGTAACGGTTGGAGAAGGTGTACTCGATTATATAATGAAAATCGTTCGGAAAACGCGAGAGACCGATTCAATTCGTTTCGGTGCAAGCACAAGGGCAGGCATTTCGATTGGAAAATCGGCTCAAGCATGGGCTTATTTAGCTGGTCGTGACTATGTAACGCCAGATGATGTGAAAATGGTGGCAAAGCCTTCGTTAAGACATCGGATTCAATTATCTCCACATATAGAATTGGAGGGAACAGCCGTTGACCAAGTCATTGAAGAACTTGTGGGGTCGGTTCCTGTTCCAAGGTAGGGGCGTACTGCCAACGAAACGATTGCTGATCGTTTTCCTCATTACATCTCTTTTGCTTATTAGTATTGGTGCTGTATCCGAAATTTCGTGGGTCTATATTTTTTCTATGAATATAATTATCTTTCTCGCTAGTTTCATTGACTTGTTTTTTTCACCAAGAAAACATCAATTGACCTTTCAACGAATCCTGCCAGAAGAAATGGAAAGAGGATTGCTATATACGGTTGAGGTAGAAGTAAACAATAGATCGACATATTCGATTGCATACTCTTTTATTGATGGTCTGCCACCGTCCTTTCAGCGGCCATTTCCTTGGAAAGGAACGGCTTTTAAACAGTCAGCGACGAAAGTAACCTACGAAACAAGCGCATCAATTAGAGGAAAATACGCCATGAATAAGCTCTATTTTCGTTATAAAAGCTTCGCAGGTTTATGGGAGAAGCAAATGACGATTGAATGGGATCAACAAGTGAAAGTCATCCCTGATTTAACGGATACGAAGCAATATTTAGAGAACGCACAGAAATTTTTATTGTACGAAGGATTGAAAATTCGCAAGCAACAAAGAGGAGTCGGTGATTTCTCCCAAATTAGAAGTTATGTCGTCGGCGATGACCCGAGAATGATTAACTGGAGGCAAACAGCAAAGCTGCGCGAAGTCATGACGAATGAATATGAACCTGAGCATGGAAAGCATATTACAATTTTAATAGACTGCGGAAGAATGATGGGAGCCGAGCTAACGAAAGGAAATCGTCTCGAAAAAGTGTTAGAAGCTGCACTAACCGTTGCTGCTGCCGCTCTTCAAAAAGGAGATTATGTGTCTGTTCTTGCCTTTTCAAAAGAGGTAAAAATGTTTGTCCCATCGGCAAAAGGAATGGCCCACCTCCAAACGATTATCCGTGCGATCTATGATCTTGAGGTCGATCCGGTCGAATCCAATTATGCGGCGGTGCTCTCGTTTTTGGAAATAAAGCAAAAGAAACGCAGCTTGCTTCTATTGTTCAGTGATGTCCGCACATTTCTTCATGAAGAAAGCGCCTTGACGTATTTATTGCGCTTAAGACAAAGGCATTTATTTTTCATGATTGGAATTGAAGATGTGACGATCGTTAAGAGAATAAAGGAGAAGCCTGAGAGCGTTCAAAACACAATGGTGAAAAGCATTGCGCAACAACAAATGCTGTTGAAAAAAAGGGAGAAGTTAAAATGGGAAAGACAAGGCCTCTTAATGATCGAGGCCCGAGAAGAGTCGCTGGCAACGGCCGCTGTATCTCATTACATTGATATTATGAATCGGAATTTGATCTAGCTGGATGTTCAAAAGTCCGGTGAAAATGACACATCGAATTTCTTCGATGGCTTGCTTTTGCGCCGCCTCGAACTTCTCGGTCCTTTTCATCCTCCTTTTGAACTTTTATTAGAAAGCAATAACTTTCCAATCACAATATAAAGAATAAGCCCGATGACCGTTAGAAAAGCGACGATGTATTTTGCTTCCAATGAAATAGCGGCCGGAGTGATGAAGCCTTCAATGATTCCAGCAATAATGAATAATGGAAGGGTTCCAAGCAATAGTTGAACAGAACGCTTTGCGTGAACTTTTAGCTGATATCCCCGTGAAAATTCCCCAGGTACAAAGAGCTTATAGCCCATTAATAAACCTGCTCCGCCAGCGATAAAGATGGCTGTAAGCTCGACCATTCCGTGGGGAACAATATAGGCCCAAAATTCGTATGATTTTCCGTAGTGCCAAAACAAGGCAGCAAGCGCACCAACAATAATGCCGTTATAGATTAATACATAAACCGTTAGCAAGCCGAATGTAATACCACTAGCAAACGCTAAAAAGGCGACTTGAATATTATTCGTCATGATCGATGCTGACATCGTTGCCGAATCAACCTTTCCGTCGTTTTCTCCAATTTTTTCCGGCTCCACAATCGATTGAGCAATGTCCCCGGGAAGGACGGAATACATATGTAACGGTTCGTTCATAACGGCGAAAAAACTTCCTAATGCACCAACGGTAAAAAGGATCATCGCAATAATAATAAATTTCCATTGTTCTAAAAATAATCGAATGAACGTCGTACTAAAAAAGTGGCGAACTTGTTTCATGCTTGATACTTGGTCTTTATACAATAAATTATGTGATTTTGCTACAAGTCCATTTAAGTAAGATGTAACATCTTCATTCGGAAAATAAGTTTGTGAGTATGATAGATTTTGAGCCGCTTTTTGATAGAGTCGATAAAATTGATCAATATGCCGGCCAGTTAAAGCAGATTTTCTTTTATGTAATGTAGTCGTTAATTGTTCGAGTTGCTGCCAGTTCTCACGATGGAGTCGAACGAATTGCTTACTATTCATGAAGACACCGCCCATTTGAAATTTACTTTAAGAGGATGTACAAAAAGTCCGATAAAAATGACACGTCGAATTTTTAGTCCTTTTTGAATATCACTTGATGATATCTATTATAGTTATTTTTTTGACAATTAGAAACAACTTTGAAAAACAACGTGAAAGTAGGGGGATCATATGGAGCAAAATCAAGTCGGCGTCAAAACACCCGAATATGTTTCGCTTCAATTTCAACTTGCAGGTCTAGGGAGTCGAACGGCTGCGTTTATTATTGATCAACTGATTTTAATGGCGGTTCAAATCGTGCTGATTATTGGGCTAGTCGTGTTGACGAGCGGCGACTCTGCCTGGTTTACATACTTTGATGTCGGCTCCATCGCATTTGCGATAACAATCATTGCTGTTTTTATGATCAATTGGGGATATTTTATCGTCTTTGAGTTTGTATCTGGAGGACGAACGATTGGAAAGCGCCTGATTGGAATCCGAGTGATTCAAGAAAATGGTCATAGCATTACCTTTTTATCAAGCTTAATTCGGAATCTCTTGCGAATCATTGACTCACTGCCAACAAGCTATTTACTTGGAATTATTATGATTTTTTTCCACTCAAAGCATAAACGAATCGGTGATCTCGTCGCAGGCACGATCGTCGTTCATGAAAGAAAAGCGAAACGGAAAAAGCTTTCTCCACTTGAAAAAGAAATGGAAGCAAGAGGATTATCGAAAGACGATCTCGTAGTTGATGAGTGGACGCTCCAATCGCTCGACAAGAAAGACTGGGAGCTGCTTAAAACATATAGCCAGCGTCTTCTTCAACTTCCGATTAATGAGCGTCAAGATTTAACCCAGCAAATCGCAACGATATTATTCACAAAACTGAATTGGGAAACCGGGCAAAAAAACACTCGTGAGCTCGAAAACATGCTCCTCATCCTTTACTTGCAATTAAAAGAAGAATGGGAGTATGAGTTGTAGGAATGGGATTACGTAAAATTTAGATTGTTTCATCAATAAATATATTTTAAAAAGAGAAGTTTTAGCGTAACAGGTTTCAAATAACCGGATTTGGGGACGCAGTTCACAAATGAATCGTGTCTTCCTTTTTTTGCGTTATATTGATGATTTAGCAATTTGACCTATTGATTAGCGTATCAATCCGTATACAAAATAGACATTGTTAAAATCGGTGTTCATATTTTTTAGAATTAAATATACGTTAAAAAATATGTTAAAGTAAATTTATAGATAGTGACTTACGGAGAAAGATTAGGATATGTAGTTTTACGGGAGGAGATGGGAAAAATTTGGAGGCAAGTAACCATATCATTCAGATAAAGCCTTGGGAGGATAATGACCTTGATTTACTTGTTCGTATAAACGCTCCAGAAATGATGCAACATCTTGGAGGCCCAGAGAGTAAAGAGCAAATTCTGAAACGACACAAACGGTATCTTGAGCTTGGTAATGAGGGGTGTATGTTCAGCATTATTTTGTTACCAAAATTAGAACCAGTTGGTTCTGTTGGTTACTGGCATACTACTTGGGAGGATGAAAGTGTATACGAAACTGGATGGAGTGTCTTATCATCTTATCAGGGGAGAGGAATAGCTACAATTGCAGCCAAATTAGCAATAGAAGAGGCAGCTGCTGAGGGAAAGCATAAATACATTCATGCTTTCCCTTCAATTAATAATCCAGCTTCAAATGCAATTTGCCGTAAGCTCGGCTTCCAATTTATCTCCGAATGCGAATTCGAATACCCAGCAGGGAATTTTATCCGAAGTAATAATTGGTGTTTAAACTTAACTCCAAGTAAATAGTTTATTAAAAATTAATTATCTTTAACAAAAGCTTATTAAACGGGTTCGTTAATCAAAGAAGGATTAACGCATTTTTTGTTGAAGTTATTAAGCTAACGGAGCAGTGTTGTTTAACATGTGTTCAACAATCGGACCAGACTGTGGAGTAACCTTAACCTTTATATTGTGGAGTAGACTTATACTACGCAGCAATGGACTTAATTATCAGCTGACTTTGTGAAGATATATATTAATACGGACTCACCTATTGGTGGGGCCGTTTTTAGCTTAGTCAGTTTAAAATTAAAGTTCAAGCCGATAAAATCACCGATATCCACCATAAGCAAGTACAACACTCGATGAAAAAAGAATAAATTCAAACTGAAAACCGGCCATGCCAAGTTCACTAGTCCGGTTTTTGTGAAAAAACTTAATGATTCTGATTCACCTCTGATCCAAGAGGTACTTCTTCCGGAAGCTTATACGATGCGCTAGGAATTTTTCGTGGCTCATTATTAATGGCATCTGACGAATACACCAATATTCTAACGGTTCCACCGTAAACATTTGATCGAATCAATATAGGCTGGTTGTATTTGTTCGTAAAGCGGAAATCGGGTCCGTACCAGCTAACAGTTGCGTCTCTTCCTGAAGGTACATAGCCAACCCGTTTGCTATGGGAGTATCGTTCTGTAATAGTCAACCCCGCTTTATCTACTGCATTGTACAACGTTGAAGAAATTTGGCATATTCCACCGCCAATGTCCTCTGACAATTCACCCTTTACGATAACCGGTGCCCGCTTATAGCCCTTTTCCCTCGTTCGTTTTCCAACCACTTTATTAAAGGAAAAGGTCTCACCAGGAAAAACAACGAGGTTATTGATTGCTTCACTTGCAAGTAAAATATTATGAGAACGCTCTCTGTTATTTGAATTAAAATAGGTAGCATAATGTCCAATTCGATTTACACTTATATGTGAGAGTAGTTCGCTATCCACGTCTGGAAATATTGTGTGCATGGGAGCTTCTACGTAAGAGGAGCCTTTATTGAAAAAATATGTATAAAACAAACGTGTGAACGCCTCATGATCCAGTTTATACCCTACTTTTTCAGCAACAATATTCCCATTGTTATCCAGAAAAGCGTTTGTTGGCGGTTTATAGATGGTCTTATCTAGTTTTTGAATAAATTCATTGTAGTTTTTTTGATCAATAAGCGGAATATCTATTAATGGGTTTGAAAAATAAACGCGATTAACATTTGCAATTGTTTTTCCTTCATGACTAACGACTAAATTGTCAGGAAGATTGTTTTGACTTCCGATCAATAATAATACTGACAACCAGATGAATTTCATTAGATAACCTACCTCCCAAAGTTAGTATGGGTACAGGGATACCTTTTTATGTGTATATATACACTTACACTCCCTAAGTTCAATAAGGAGGGAGAGATTTTAGTATATGATGCAGTAGAAAAATTTATCAAAGCATTAGAGGGCTATCGAGTTGATGGAGTATTTGACCTTGCGGGGGCATTACCCTGAAAGATTTAATGAACGTGATAAAGGGGTGATCGAGAGAGGGAAAAATGAAATACGACGTAATGCAATTCGAGTGTTGTCAGGGATAGAAATTTCGATTGAAGTGGTTCCCTGAGTCATTAAAAATGACAGTAGAAGAAGTAATAGAGAATTAATATTTGTCATAAAGGTTTGTATGTTAAAGGTTTTTATAGTAGGATTTTTTGCTACGCAGTACAATGATACTATTCAATAGAAAAATGATATTCAACAATTGTGCGCGATTGTTGAATTAGCGTCGCTACTCTTATTAAACTAACGGGCGCGCTTCCGGAATATACAGGGGCGCCTTTTTATTAACGGAGCAGTATTGTTGAAAAAGGACAGAGCCAAAAATTAATGACAGAAAGGAATTTGATAAGATGATAAAAGGTTTTGGAGGTATATTTTGGAGAACTAACAATCTTGAAGCTGTGAAAAAATGGTACAGTGAAGTGTTGAAGATTGAAATAGAAAATTGGAATGGGACTGTGATAAAACCCGAATTAGGAAATGAAACGATCTTTTCTTTCTTTACCGAGAATAACAGTTATTTTCCAACAGAACAACAAGTGATGTTAAATTTCCAAGTAGATAATCTAAACGAGACGATTAAGCATCTTGAACATATTGGTGTACCTCTTGTAAAGAAAAAAGAGATTAGTGAATTTGGAAAGTTTATTTGGATTGAAGATCCAGATGGTCGACTGGTCGAGCTTTGGGAGAAATAGTGGAGTTGTAATCATTTGCAATTGAGCTAACAGATGCTTAAGTTCAATAAGGGTAGTAATAATTCGTAAAAACGCTCATGTCTGAGCGTTTTTACTTGTCATTTATATTGCTAAATTATTGATTAAATTGATATCACATTGTTATCAGCGTTTTTCCTTGAAATATAGTCAATCTTTATTCCGCTTGCCATTCATCGAGGCAGTTTCAAAGGCGATATCCTGTATTCGCCCTCACCTTTACTTCAGCAAACTGCTTGGCATCTTGTTTGCTTGAAGCAAGTGTACCAATGATCGCTCCGATAAAGCCGATTGGAACAGAAAGCAGGGCTGGGTTCGTCAATGGGAAGATCGGATCTCCCGTAAAAAATGCGGCCCCTTCTACGGGTGAAATGACATTTGGGCTTAGAATGACGAGAATGATCGAAGAAATTAACCCTGATAACATTCCTGTCATAGCACCTGTTGTATTGAAGCGCTTCCAATAAATTGTATAAACAATCACGGGAAGGTTCGCACTTGCTGCGACACAAAATGCGAGTGAAACGAGAAAAGCGACGTTTAAGTTTTGCGCGAAAAGTGCTAATAAAATTGAGAGTACGGAAACGCCAAGTGAAGCATATTTGGCCGCGCGCATTTGTTCCTTTTCTTTTGCTTTTCCTTTTTTAATAATTTGTCCATAAATATCATGGGCAAAGGCGGAAGCGCCAGATAAAACGAGTCCTGCAACAACAGCTAAAATCGTGGCAAAAGCGACCGCTGAAACAAATGACATTAATACGTCACCGCCAAGTACTTGAGCAAGAAGCGGGGCAGCCATATTTCCCGCTGCGTTGCTGCTTTGGATTGCTTCGGAACCAACAAAGGCTGCGGCACCAAAGCCGAGAAAGATCGTCATGACGTAAAAAATACCAACAATCCATGTTGCCCAAATAACGGAGCTACGGGCCGTTTTCGCATCCTTAACTGTAAAAAATCTCATCAATATATGTGGAAGTCCAGCTGTTCCAAGTAGAAGTGCGATCATGAGTGAAATCGTATCTAAAGGTGTCGTGTATTTTACACCCGGTTGTAAATATGCTTCGCCTAGAGGTGTCGCGGATTTCATCGTGGTGAACATTTCGAAAATGTTAAAATGAAAACGAGATAGAACGAGAAAGGAAATAATGACGGTTCCAAGCATTAATAGAACGGCTTTAATGATTTGTACCCAACTTGTAGCAGTCATTCCTCCGAATATGACGTAAATGGTCATCATCACTCCTACAATGAGTACAGCAATCCAATAATCAATTTTAAACAATAGCTGGATTAAGGCACCAGCGCCGACGAGTTGGGCAATCATGTAAAAAATGACGATTGTAATCGTGTTAAGTGCGGCAACCGCTCGGATTTTCTTTGCATCGAAACGAGCGTGAATCATGTCTGCAAGTGTATATTTTCCGAGATTTCGAAGGGGTTCTGCGACAATAAACATGACGACTAAATAGGCGACTAAGTAGCCGATACTAAATAAAAAACCATCAAAGCCGTATAAGGAGATTGCTCCTGCGATACCTAGGAAGGAAGCCGCGGATAAATAGTCCCCAGAGATCGCAAGGCCGTTTTGCCAACCAGTTAAGCCTCCGCCAGCAGTGTAAAATTCGTTTGTCGTTTTCGTCCTTTTAGCGGCGTAATATGTAATCAAAAGTGTCATGCCTACAATGAGTAAAAAGAGAATGATGACCGTACTATTCATCGAGCCCTTCTCCCTTCAACCTGTTCTTCTTCCTCCCAGACCTTCTCTGCTAAACGGTCAAACGCCGCCGATTTTTTCATGTAAATAGTGGCTAAAACCCATGTCATGATAAATAAGAAAAGAGCGTAGATCCAGACCCATGAAATATCGCCAATGGCGAATTTCTCCAAAACATTTGTATACGAGATAAGAATAGGAAACACTAAATACAGACCAACAAATAATGTGATGGATGGCACAAAAAAGGTCTTCTTCGCAGCCATTAATTGCTGAAACGGGGTACTTTTTTCTACCTTTTCAAAATCAATTGCATCCCTCTTCTTCATCTTTCAACCTCCCTATGTTTTTATAAATTCGCAATAATTTGAATATGGATCAAATATTAAAGAATAGAAAAGTAACTGTCAATCGAATTTACAATAATAAGAAAAAATGGTATTTAAGTCATATTTCTACTACTTTAAAGCGTGAAATTCGGTTAAACTAGAAGAAAAACATAGAATAAGAGGGTAATCAATTGAAAGACATGTCCTTTATTATCAAATTAGAAGAAAATGATCATAATGTTTTGCCTAATTATCATG
This sequence comes from Bacillus sp. FJAT-50079, assembly GCF_018343515.1. Lineage (GTDB taxonomy): Bacteria > Bacillota > Bacilli > Bacillales > Bacillaceae_C > Lederbergia. Next base: position 74,532 of record NZ_JAGYPD010000003.1, read on the forward strand.
ATTATGGGTTTGTTTTAAACAAAGTTCATCAATCTATTCGTAAGGAAACAGGTTTGTCGATGAAAATGTATATGGACAATGAGGGTCAGGAAGAAATATGGAGTGTACTGGATGAAGATGTCGTAGAAAATAAGGCAAAATTACTTTTCCATGTGTTTGACATGATTGAAACAGGAAATATTCAATTTCAACAAAGTGGAGAGAAACGTGGGTTTGCCATCAATAAGGTGGTCAATAATGCGGTTTACTATTATCCTGATTTTGAAGTGGCGTTTGTGAAAATGCCAATTTTCCAAAGCTATGCGGACTACCCGCGGGATTTTATTTTCGCAGCGAATGATCAGCGTTTATTGTCATTTTTAACGTATGTGTACGAGCGGCAAAGGGAAATGATGCAGCATAGCGTTAGTGTTTTTACTGATACAGAAGATGGTGTAGAACGTACGAAGGAAATGATTACACAACAAATTAGCAGGGAAGAAGTGTTGATGGAAGACAAGGTGAAAAAGGAAATTTACCGTTCTATCGACGAATTTTTTAATGAAAGCGGAGAATTTTTCAAAACATATGAAATTCCATATAAACGGGGGATTTTATTGTACGGACAACCAGGAAATGGGAAAACGACGCTTGTAAAATCAATCGCAGGCAGCATTACTGCTCCAATCGCTTATTGGCAAATCACGGAGTATACGACGAGTTATTCGATAAAAGAAGTGTTCTCCATTGTTGCGAAAATGGCGCCAATGGTATTAGTTATTGAGGATATTGATTCAATGCCTGAATCGGTACGTTCGGTCTTTTTAAATACGTTGGATGGTGCGACGTCGAAGGAAGGAATCTTTTTAATCGGAACGACGAATTATCCGGAGAGAATTGATCCAGCATTAATCAATCGAGCCGGGCGATTTGATCGTGCGTACGAAATTAAGAAACCGACTCAAGCGTTACGGGAGCAATATTTGCTTCATAAGAAAATGGATCGTTTTATGGACAAGGCTGCAATCGAATATATGGCGAAAAAGACGGAAGGATTTTCGGTCGCACAATTAAATGAGCTCTATACATCTGCGGCTCTTCAATGGCATTATGAACAAGCCATTGATATTGAAAGCTTAATAGAGAACCTTGAGTCTGCAAATGAGAAGACACGAAGAAGAGAATGGGAGTCGGAAGAGTATCCGTCGCGGCTCGGTTTTTGAGTTTATTCCACTGATTCAAAAATTTGAATTAGTGGAATATTTTTTTTTGAAAAGGTTTTAAAATTATGTTTGACAAATAATAACCTGAGGGATTAAACTAAAATTAGTTAATTTGATTAGTAAACAAATTAAGTGTTTTCGACGAGTTGGTAATGAATAAATCTATTTACCGTTGAAAAGGATTACAGGAGGGGTGTAAGGGGTACCATACTTTTGAAAACAATTTCAACATAATAATACCAGTAAAGTTTTGTGGTTTGATTTAGATATTTAGGAGGAATGAAAATGAGTCAATCTGTATTACAAAACGGTTCAAATCCGACACATAGAAAATTTGGTATGCGTGACAAGCTTGGTTATTTATTCGGTGATTTTGGAAACGATTTTTTCTTTATGTTAGCGGCTTCTTTTCTCATGGTGTTTTATACAGATGTTTTCCATATTAATGCGGCGACCGTTGGTGGACTTTTCTTAGTTGCGCGTTTATGGGATGCGGTTGCAGACGTAACTTGGGGGCGCTTTATTGATACGAGAAAACCAGGAAAGCATGGAAAATTCAAACCTTGGATTTTCAGAATGTCCTTCCCGCTTGTTGTTATGGGTGTACTCATGTTTGTTAAAATTCCGGGCATGTCTCATGGTTTTTACTTAGCTTACGCATATGTCACATATATTTTATGGGGAACATTGTATAGTACAGTAAACATTCCATACGGATCAATGGCTTCGGTTATTACGAGTGATCCTGTTGAACGTACATCTTTATCTACTTTTAGAACACTTGGTGCCAATTTGGCAGGTTTAATCATTAACGTACTTGGACCGCTTATTTTGTTCGTCGATAATAAAGCGGATGCAAACCGTTTTATGCTAGGGGCAATCATTTTCGGAATTCTTTCACTTTCTTGTTATATGGCATGTTATAAACTATCAACAGAACGTATTATTGCACCTGTAAAGGAAAAGCAAAAAGGGGCAATGGGGAAAACAATGAAAGGGCTTGTAAAAAATAAGCCATTGATCTGGATCCTTATTTCTTCCCTCACATTCATGGTTTGTTTTATGCTTATCGGTGCGGTTAACGTATATTTGTTTAAAGATTTCTTCGGAAACGCGAAAGCATTAAGTATCGTCGGATTAATGCAAACGTTAACAGTATTAATTGCAATGCCAATGGTAAGACCATTAGTCGCAAAATTTGGTAAGAAGGAGCTAGCAGCAGCAGGGTTATTACTTTCAGCAGTTGTCTATTTTATCCTTTACTTCTTGCCGAACCTGACTGCCATTCAATTTATTGCTGTTTTAACAGTTGCGATGTTTGGATACGCATTTTTTAACTTAGTTGTTTGGGCATTTGTTACAGACGTAATCGACTATCATGAATATATTACTGGTTTACGTGAAGATGGAACCGTTTATTCTGTGTACTCTTTTGCCCGCAAAGTTGGACAAGCGATTGCCGGTGGTGTTGGTGGTGTTGCCATTGCTGCGGTAGGCTATGATTCGACACTTGATGTGCAAACAGAAGGTGCGTTAAATGGTATCCATGCATTAGCAACGTTAGTGCCAGCGATCATCTTTGTCGTAATATTCTTAATGCTCGTATTCTTATATCCATTGAACAAAACCCGTACATTAGAGCTTGCTGCTGAATTGGCGAAAAAAAGAAAATAACCATTAAAAGTCTCCAATTATTCATTGGAGACTCAGAGCGTAGACAAAAGGGTTGGAAATCATTTTGATTTCCAACCCTTTTCCTATTAATTCAGGTTAAATCTGTGAAAAAGTTCATTTCAGCTTTCCATTTTGGTTCTTATTAAGCGATGGTTGGCGTTTTCCATGTCCAACTGGCCAACTTCTTAAGATTTAAGGCAGCAAAAGTCAGCATCGCCTGCATGGACAATTTTTTAATACCTTTTAAGGTTGTCCAGCGCATGCCATGCTTTTCTTTGGCATCGGCAAAGACACGTTCAATCGTCTCTTTACGCTTTCCGTATATTTCTTTAATTTCATGATTGTGTCGTAAGTCCTCAGCTACATCCAAGTAATCTTGCCAGATATGACGTTGGATCCTTTTTTGGTGATTCTTACTCTCCGTGCATTGGCTAAGCACCGGACACGTGGCACAAATAGAAGGAGTTGATGCATACTCACGATAACCTTTCTTCGTTGTTGTGCGGTAGTTAAGAACCTGTCCTTCGGGACAGAGATAACAGTCGTAATACTCGTCATAGACATACTCGTGTTTTTTGAAAAAGCCTTCTTTTGTCATTGGGCGTTTGTATGGTAGTGCTGGAAGAACCTGATTCTCTATAAGAAAGTTGGCAATCGCCGGCGTTTTGTAAGCTGCATCAGCGGCAACGACGATTGGA
>NZ_JAGYPD010000003.1:78115-679991 GCF_018343515.1 Bacillus sp. FJAT-50079
ACGATTGGACGTCCTACCTGGTCGATGATTTTCTGGACTAGCGGTTCAAGCATATTACTATCGTGAACATTTCCTGGAGTGACGATGTTTGCGAGTACAAATCCCTTCTCGTCCGTAGCAGCGTGAAAAGAATAGGCAAATTGCTTTGTCCGTTCATCCTTAACGTAATAACCACTCTCAGGGTCCGTTGTCGATTCTTTAATCTCCTTGTACTCTTCTGTTTCAAACTTTTCCGGTGGGAATGGTTTCTTCCCGTTCTTTTCACGATCAAGGTTGAGCTCCTCCTGGAGCCTCTTCTCATAAGCTCGCGTCTCTTTACGAACAACCTTCTTCTCGAACTTTCTCTTATTCGCACTCGCTTTAACATGGGTCGAATCAATGAAGACATGATCTGGGCTGAGAAGCCCACGATTTGTCACTTCGTTTAGAACTTTATAGAAAATCTGCTCGAACAGATCAGTATCTGCAAATCGACGGACATAGTTTTTCCCAAACGTGGAGAAGTGAGGAACCTCGGTATGAAAGCCAAAGCCTAGAAACCAGCGATATGCCACGTTCGTTTCAATTTCCTTGATTGTCTGGCGCATGGAGCGGATGCCGAAGGTATACTGAATGAATGTCATCTTGATCAGCACTACAGGATCTATGCTGGGTCTACCGATGGTCGAGTAAAGATCTTCAACTAATGGATAGATGAAGGAGAAATCAATAGCCGCATCTAGTTTGCGAACTAGATGATTTTGAGGAACCAACTGCTCTATGGTCAGCATTTCCAACTGTTCGCGCTCATTGATTTGATTCTTCGTCATCATATCCATCACCTCCTATTTTTAATAAGAAATACCGTTGATTGGAGCGTAGGGCGGCGACTCCTGCGGGAACAGCGCGAGCTGAAGACCCTGGACTGAGCACAGCGAGGGAAGCGGCTGAAGCCGTGCCCGCGGAACGCGTCCGCCCGAAGCGGAAATCAACTTTCCTAGGTTACCACTATTTTAAAAGAAAAAAGACCGTAGGCAAACACCTAAATTTCTGTGTTTGTCTACAGTCTGAGTCTCCAATTATTCATTGGAGACTTTTTGCTTTCGACAAAATTCGCAAATGGTTCCTAAGAAGATAGACAAAAAATGCCTTGACTGTTTTAAGAAAATTGATTACAATTCAATTCAAAGTGAATCAATCTGAATTATAAAAAGTGAATAGCGTTTCTTATCCAGAGAGGTGGAGGGACTGACCCGACGAATCCTCAGCAACCAGCAATACGAATTGTATGGTGCTAATTTCAGAAGAATACCGATGTATTCTAAAGATGAGACTGCTTTAACCGGTGAAAACCGTATTTTTAAAGCCCTTCTCATCATATGAGAGGGGCTTTTTGTGATTAGAAAGGAGGATATGGAGGATGAACCATGAGCAAGCGACGTTTGATTATATAAAAGAGGAATTGAAAAATATTGATTATGGTTCAATTGTCATTACGATCCATGATGGGAAAGTAACGCAAATTGATACGAACGAAAAAAAGCGATTTCCATTTGAAAAGAAAGCAACGAAGAAAAAGTAAAAGGAAGTGAATCAATTGGGTGTAGAATTGCATTTCCCAGATCTTGAATTTGTAAGAAAGACGAAAGAAAGATTTAATGTGAATAGAGGGATTTACAATACGATTGATGCTTGGTTTTATACAAACGGTTTTGATCATATTGTAGATCGAAGACGCCATATCATTATGTTCCTTGTGTATGCACAGAAAACAGCTAAAAATCAACTGCTGTTTCCTAACGGCTTAACGGCCAAGCTTGAGGAATATGTATATTCGCAAAAAAAGAATAGGGTTGGCCTACTAGACAACTAGCGGCCCTCGTGTGATGGAGAGTATTTTAATCATTACATGAGGGCTTTTTTATGGAAAATAGGTGGTGCTAAGACCACCACCTATTATTTGCGTCCTTTTACCACGAAAATAATGTATAAGGCAATTGAGCAAAGAATGGATAGCGCTGCGACCTTATAAATGGAACTGTAGCCAAATAAATAAGCAATTTGTCCGAAAAGAATCGCCCCAATTCCAATTCCTAAATCAAAAAAGGAGAAAAACGTAGCGTTCGCCATTCCTCTTCGGTTCGGAGGAGATTCTTTGACAGACCATGCTTGCAGCGCAGGCTGCACAGTTCCAAAGCCTAAACCATACAAAATAGCTGCAATGTAAAGCGTCAAACTATTTGGCAGCCACGCTAATAGAATCATAGTAATAAAGATTAATAACGTTCCAGGAATAAAAACGAGCCCGTGTCCATGTTGGTCATATATTTTCCCTGCGAACGTACGTGAAACCATTAAGGCAATTGCATAAAGAAGAAAATACCATTCAATTCCCATAATTCCTTTTTGCGCCGAATAGGCCGGTAAAAAGGCGGCAATACCTCCGAAAGTAAAGGTAATGAAAAATACAAGCATAGACGGTGGAATGGCTGTTTTCTCATATACATCCCATTTTTTTAAAGCAACCGTCTGTTTTTCTACCTTTTTATAACGAACTCTTGTCGCCAATAAAAGTGCAGTAAGTCCCAGAACGGCACTAATTAAAAATAGTTGCGGAAATGAAATGACTCCTACTAAAGCGAGGCCCAATGTTGGACCAAAAGCTAACGCCAAATTCCCTGATAGGCCAAAGTAGCCCATACCTTCCCCGCGCCGATTGGCTGGAATAAGATCTGTGGCAATCGTTCCAGACGCTGTCGTTGAAAAGCCAAACCCAATCCCTTGAACAAACCGAAGCATTAATAAAAAAGCTAGGCCTGTAACGAAACCAAACGTTCCGATGGAAACTACAAAGATCCCAAGACCGAGCAAATAAACAAAGCCTCTTCCTCTTGTTTCCAATATTCGCCCGGCATAAGGTCGAAAGAGAAGGGCTGAAAAAGTGAACATCCCAACAACGATTCCAATGACTTGTTCATTTCCACCAAGCTCCCCAACAAACAAGGGGATCGTCGGTAGGGTCATTTGGAATCCAAGAAAAACAAAAAAGTTGGACAGAACGACTAATGTAAAGTCTCTCGTCCAAATCTTTTCGGACGTCTCCGAATGCGGAGCTCCCTTTATGAGCTGCTGACTCAATCAGATCCTCTCCCTTCATCGTAAATTGTTCGATACACTAAATATTATTTTACACGAATTCAGGTAACAAATCTAAAAGAAACACTTTCTATTAATTCGGAATCTTGGGCGAATGGGTTTTTGCTTCCTAGCGAGCGGATTTGTCTATTTTACGAGCCACATTCCCATTTTTATAAGCCGGTTCTCCTATTTTACAAGTCGCTTTCCCATTTTTACAAGCCAGTTTGTCTATTTTACGGGCCACATTCGTATTTTTACACTCCGGTTCTACTTTACAAGCTGCATTCCTATTTTTATAAGCCGGTTCTCCTATTTAACAAGCCGCTTTCCCATTTTTACAAGCGAGTTCTCCTATTTTACGAGCCACATTCGTATTTTTACACTCCGGTTCTACTTTACAAGCTGCTTTCCCATTTTTATAAGCCGGTTCTCCTATTTTACAAGCCGCTTTCCCATTTTTACAAGCCAGTTCATCCATTCAACGAACTACCTCGATGCTCCAACGACGGTTTTGCACCTCACCGCATCGTCCCATCAATAAAGGGATATCTGCCAGCAGATATCCCTCAATCATTAAACCATCACTTTACACATATCATTCGTAAATTCGACTGGATCTTCAATTGGCAATCCTTCGATTAATAACGCTTGATTGTATAAAAGATTTGTATATAAATTTAATTTCTCACGGTCTTGCTCAAATGCGGATTTTAATGATTGGAACACATCGTGGTTCATGTTAATTTCCAATACTTTTTCCGCTTGGACATTTTGATTATCAGGCATGGCCCGTAAGATTTTTTCCATCTCGATCGTTACTTCGCCATCTGCGGACAAGCAAACAGGGTGGGAGCGCAATCGTTTCGATGCACGTACATCCTTTACTTTATCAGCTAAAAGTTCCTTCATATAATCAAAAAGCTCTTTGCTTTCTTCCGCTTTATCAACATCTTTTTCCTCGTCGCTATCCTTCTTTTCAATGCCTAGATCGCCGCTGGAAACGGATCTAAATTCCTTTTCCTTGTAAGACATAAGCATTTTAATCGCGAACTCATCGATTTCGTCTGTGAAGTATAAAATTTCATATCCTTCATCAGCGACAAGCTCTGTTTGCGGTAATTTATCAATTCTTTCAATTGATTCTCCAGAAGCGTAGTAAATGTACTTTTGCTCTTCAGGCATTCTTGACACATATTCATTTAAGCTTACAAGTTTCTTCTCTTTAGAAGAGTAGAACAATAGTAAATCTTGCAATGCATCTTTATTCGCACCAAAATCGCTATACACACCGTATTTCAGCTGTCTGCCAAATGCTTCGTAAAACTTCTCATATTTTTCCCGGTCATTTTTTAACATGCTTTGCAGTTCGCTATTGATCTTCTTATTAATATTATTTGCGATTCGCTTTAACTGACGGTCTTGCTGTAAAATTTCCCGTGAAATATTTAATGATAAATCTTCGGAATCAACCATCCCTTTTACAAAGCTAAAATAATCAGGAAGGAGATCCGCGCATTTACTCATAATTAAGACGCCGTTTGAATAGAGCTCCAAGCCTTTTTCATATTCCTTCGAATAATAATCGAATGGAGTCTTTTCAGGGATAAATAAAATCGCGTTGTAGCGAATCGCTCCATCAACACTCGTATGAATATGGGCAAGTGGTTTATCAAAGCCATAATGCTTTTCCGCATAAAAATTCTCGTAATCTTCGTCTTTTAATTCTGAGCGATTCTTTTTCCAAATCGGCACCATGCTATTGATGATTTCTTCTTCTGTATATTCTTCGAATTCATCTTCGCTGCCATCTTTTAAGCGGCTTTTTGATACATCCATTTTAATCGGATAACGAATAAAATCTGAGTATTTTTTAATAATCGAACGGAGGCGATATTCTTCTAAATACTCGTCATATTGCTCGTCTTCCGTATTTTCTTTAATTGTTAAAATAATTTCCGTTCCGACGGATTCTTTTTCCGCAGGCTCAATCGTATAGCCCTCTGCGCCTGTCGATTCCCATTTAAATGCCTCGTCGCTTCCTAACGCTTTACTAATTACTGTTACTTTATCAGCAACCATAAAAGCGGAATAAAAACCAACACCGAATTGGCCAATAATTTCGTGACCATCCTTTAATTCGTTCTCCGTCTTAAAGGCTAAGGAACCACTTTTAGCAATGACACCAAGATTTGTTTCTAACTCATCCTTCGTCATCCCAATTCCTGTATCAACCAAAGTTAATCTTCGATTCTCTTTATCCGCTGCAATTTTTATGTAATAGCTATCACGATCAAATGTGAGTGAATCATCCGTTAATGCTTTGTAATAAATTTTATCAATCGCATCGCTCGCATTGGAAATTAACTCTCGTAAAAAGATTTCTTTCTGCGAGTAAATGGAATTGATCATCATTTCCAACAATCTCTTCGATTCCGCTTCAAACAATTTTTTCTCCATCATTGTTCTCCTTTCAAATCGTTTAGCACTCATCAACGAAGAGTGCTAATTACTAAATATCACATATAAGAGATGATGTCAATGCATCATTAACATTGAGTGTCTAGTGAAAAAGCTTTTAGATCATTGTTTTAAATGGAAAAGCAATCTGATTAAAAAACATGGATATTTTCATCAAGCAGTTATACGGATCATTTGGGAGGAATTTGTAAGGATTGCTTTATTTTTTAAGATGTAATTCATGCTGAGTCGATCATATGTACAATTTTGCTAAAATATTGGATTTTACAGACAATTTATAAAGCGGTATGGTTGATATACACATGTGATGAAATGTAGCGCTCGGATCCGACGTGCAACGGACTGAAAACAAATAAGGAGTGTTTCGATGCCTTCCGATCAGAAAAAAGCATCACTACGTTATTCAATATTGATTTTGTTAATTGTGGTTACGATGATTTCCATTGGTATGCTCGTTTTTCATGCATCCATACAGCTTATGTTGTTTATGACGATTTTAACGATGATTCCCTTTGTCATGAGGTTAGGATATACGTATGAAACGTTAGAGAAGAAGATTTTTTCTTCCATGCTTAGTGCATTACAACCCGCACTTATCCTTCTGGCGGTCGGAATGCTCATCGGTTCATGGATGGCATCTGGAACCGTTCCGGCGCTAATCTATTATGGGATTCAAGCAATATCTCCACAGTTCTTCTTATTAACTACTCTTATTTTTTGTTCGATTGTATCTCTAGCAACAGGTTCCTCCTGGGCTACTCTTGGAACGGCGGGGATCGCGATGATGGGAGTGAGCCAAAGCTTAGGAATTCCAGCAGGTGTGACAGCGGGAGCGATTATTAGTGGCGCTTATTTTGGGGATAAAATGTCGCCATTATCCGATAGCACCAATTTATCCGCTGCTGTTGTCGGTGCAGACTTGATGACACATATAAAACATATGTTATGGACAACAGTACCCGCCTATACAATTACAGCGATCATTTTTACAGTGATGGGCTTTAAATATGGGAACCAAACGGTAAATTCAGCAGAAGTCAGCACATTAACAGGTTATTTAGGGGAGCATTTTCACTTAGGAGCTATCCCGTTCATTCCAATTGTGATCCTTTTTCTACTTCTTATTTCCAAGAAACCAGCGATTACCTCGATTTTTATTGGCTCTCTGGCAGGAGCGCTTGTCGCTATTTTTTACCAAGGTGTGGATGTAAGAGAAATACTAAATATCCTATATAACGGTTTTTATGTGGAATCAGGCATTGAAGTTGTCGATACGTTGCTACAACGAGGCGGGCTCATTAGTATGGTTGAATTAGTGATTCTATTCCTCTTTGCCCTTGGTCTAGGTGGACTGCTTCAAACATCTGGAGTACTTGAAACGATTGTCCAATCGATTACAAGTAAGATTAAAAGTAAGGGCATGCTAGTATTTGTCACGATTCTGACTGCCTATTTCACATTGGGAATGGGAGGGGCTTTTTCCTTTTCAGCGGTTATGACAGGGACATTAATGAAGCCATTATTTGAAAAATTTAACCTATGCCCTGAAAATTTATCAAGAATTATTGAGGATACAGCTACGCAAAGTTGTGCGTTGCCGCCATGGACAGCGAGCGGATTATTTACGGCGGCAGCATTAGGTGTGTCACCATTGGTATATATCCCGTTTTGCTTCCTAGCGATGATTACCCCATTATTCAGCTTGGCATACGGAATTATTGATTTTACGATAAAAGAAAAGCCGGAGAAAGTGAGCGGAAGCTATGCGTTAGAGGTATAAAAATAGAAGAGGAGTTCTGTCTAGAACTCCTCTTCAACCTTATCGAATGGCCGCAATGATTCCTTGTTCATCATCGAGAATTAATTCAATTCCCGCATACGGGTCTTCGTTTATAAATTCAGCAAGCCAAATGCGCAGCGCTTCAATTAGATTGGCGGTAATTAACACTTGCTTGCGCTCATCTACATATACTTCCGCAGAAAAACCATAATCATCATGAATTAGCTCCACTTCAACCTCTTCAGGCTTGACCTGTTTTTTGCGGGCAATATAGACACAAACCGCATTAATAATATCTTGTTCAGGAATGATTAGCCTCTCCATGGATTTGTATCCTCACGTTTCTTTTCCTTGAAAAAGTGAAAGATTTTACGAATGATTGAAATTAAAACAACGATCGCTAACACATTAACGAGAAGACCAAGGAAAGAACCGAGTGCTCCCATGTTTGCAAATAAGCTACCGAATAGCAATCCAGCAATCCCACCCATGAGCAAGCCTTTCATTAACCCACCAGATGCCATTCCGCCAGGCGTATTCGTTTTCGTTGTAGATGCTTTTGTTGTTGTCGCATCGTCTTGTTTCTTTTGTGTATTAGTTTGATTCGTTTTACTATTATTCATGTTAAAGCTTCTTTTTCCTGACTTATATCCTCGCGCTTCAACCGTTGTTGAATGATCTTGAGAAAGAATGTCACCAACAGGTGAGAAGATAAGTGTGAGTGCAAATAAAGCAGCAAAGATTTTTTTCAAAATATTATTCCCCCATGCAATTCATTTCTTTTAATTTTACTATTTTTACTTAGAATAGCAACAATCGTGAACAATGGTTGAATAATTGTCATATATGGAATATAATTTGAATAATTTCATAGTTATCTAGAGTGACCGAGAGACCTGGTTCGATGACGTCACAGCAACCTGCTAATAGTAAGGTGCTCCTACCAGCAAGGCATATTGCTTTGGATGATAAAACGGCTCTCCCCTTTTGTATCCATTGCAAAAGGGGATTTTTGTGTTTCACGAAACGGTCGATTCCGAGCAGATGCAAAAATAGTCGCATTAGGAGGAAATGCAGTTGGAACACTTCATTAATCAAAACAAAGTAGTGAAAAGATTCACAAGAAAAAAGTTATCACAATTTAGTGGAGAGGATGATGCGGAATCTACAATCAACGCCAAGGAATCAGGAATTTGGAAAAAACAATGGTATGAAAGATGCATTAAACCGCTGCTAGTGGATGAATATCGGGATGAATAGATAAGGGGGATTGGATTCGCTGAAAAGCCCGAATCGTAGCGAAATCTTTCCCCCACCTCTAATGGTTATGTGCATTAAGAAGATTAAACAACTCCTATTTTCTTCTCGTGTCTAACACCGGGAAGGGATAAATGTACGGTGTCCCCATGCTGGTAGCGCTTGGATGAGATTTGGTCGTGAACGGTAATTGTGTCTGCACCGACTTGGATTGTATAATGAATTTCTTTTCCTTGATATTGCACCGTTGTAACTGTACCTGTGATTCCATGCCCAAATGAAGAGAGCTGCCATTGTTCAGGGCGGACAGGACAAATATTTTTCTTTTTCAAGGAATCTGCAACGTCTAAATGCGTCCAATTTTCTCCTGGTGCATGATTTGGGGTAAAGCTATCATTTATCCACTTTCCTTTAATAAGGTTATTTTTTCCAACAAACGTGGCGACAAATTCTGTCTCTGGTTTTGTATAAATGGTTTCTGGGCTTCCTACTTGCTCAATTTTTCCATTGTTCATAACAACGATCCGATTCGCCATAGCAAGGGCTTCGCTTTGATCATGGGTCACATACATGATTGTCGCCTTTGTCTTGCGATGGATATGTTGAATTTCCTTTCTCATATCCATGCGCAGCTCGGCATCAAGGGCACTCAGTGGCTCATCCATTAATAATAGACCTGGTTCTGGTGCAAGTGCCCGGGCAAGAGCAACTCGTTGTTTCTGTCCTCCAGAAAGTTCAGTTGGAAAACGGTTTGCGAAATTTTCTAATCCGACGAGCTGTAAAATAGCAGATACTCTTTGCTCAGGCTGAATTTTTAATTCCTTTCTTACGTATCGATGATGTTTTAAAGGAAAGAGTACATGGTCCCGAATATTTAGATGCGGCCAAAGGGCAAAGGATTGGAAAACCATGCCGATGTTTCGTTTTTCAGGCGGAATCATTTTTTTATGTGTGGCCATTGGTTTTCCATCCATGATGATTCTTCCTGATGAAGGAGACATAAAGCCAGCAAGCAATTTTAATAAAGTCGTTTTCCCGCAACCGGAAGGACCAAGGATGGCGATGAATTCGCCCGGATGAATGGAAAGCTCAATCGAATGAAGTGCCTGATAATCGCCATATGATTTCGATATATTTTCTAAAGTAATCATCGTGCTTTTAACACTCTCCTTGCCCATGTTTTTTCTAATTGCATGAATGAAATTCCTCCAGCAAAGATGGCAAACACGATGATGCTCGACAATGCTGAGGAGTAGCTCGTATAGCCGGCTTGTTCAAAATTAAAGATCATGACGCCAATCGTTTCATTGCCGCTTGACCAAAGCAGACTGGAAACAGTTAATTCTGTTAAAGCGGTTAAGAAGACTAATAAAGCACCGCTAATCAATCCAGGGAAGAGAAGGGGCAGCAGGATTTTTCTCCATTTCACCATTCCACTTGCTCCAGAAGTTTGGGCAGCCTCTTCAATCGATGGATCGATTTGAGAAAATGCAGTTAAGCTTGAACGAACTTGAAGGATTAAAAATCTCGTTAAATAAGCGATGACCATGATCCAAATCGTTCCATAAATTCCTGGGTTCCACCCTTGAATCGGCTGCATCCAAGTGAAAATCATGCTTAAAGCAAAGATCGTTCCTGGCAAAGCGTATGGAACGGTAACCATGCCTTCCATCCATTTAGTTATGCTATTCGGATGTTTATGGCGAATATAGGCAATCGCTGTTCCAATAAATAAACAAACGGCTGTTGTGATCAAGGCTAGCTTCACACTTGTACTCATTGCAGAATAGGTCCTTGGATCATTGAATAGTAAATAGTGATAACTTTTCAGCGACAAATTATCTGGGTGAAAAGGAAGCCCATATGCTTTTATGAAGGAAGAAGCTGCCATTGAGATAAATGGAATGAAGCTTGTAAACAGTAAAAAGATCCAAATGGCTGCCTCAACAGCTCTTCTTTTCATCGGAGATAAGAGGATGCGTGGCTCCGAATCAATGGTTGTTGTTTCTGTAATTTTTCCTTTTCTCATAATAAACCATTGTGCCAACATGCCGAATCCCGCGATGACGGCTAGGATAACCGATAAAACAGCAGCCCGTGAAAAAGCGCTTGGTCCAAAGCCAACAACTTGTTCATAAATATACGTGCTTAAGACGCGAATGTTTGCGGGAATACCAAGAAAAGCCGGAATACCGAAATTATCAAGGTTCGATAAAAAAGCTAAAAATCCGCCGCCAACGATTCCAGGTAAAGCAAGTGGTAAAACAAGCTTAAATAAAATATGTTTTTTATTCGCTCCACTTACTTGAGCAGCCTGTTCAAGTTCACGCGGAATTTTTCGAAAGACATTAACGGTGAGCAAATAAACAAGTGGATAATGAGATATACCTAATACAAAAATAATCCCGCCGACACTATACAAATTCGGTGCTGACAGCTCATGGGAAATAAACTGTAACACAGATTGGACGATCCCATTTTTACTAAACAATTGCACCCAAGCAAGAGTAGTAATATAAGAGGGAATAATAAAAGGGAAAAAGATAAAAATCTGCATCCATTTCTTATGTTTAATGTTCACGTATGCCATGAGCCACGCCGTTAATACACCTAGAAATAGCGAAATAAATGTTGATCCGCCAACAATTATTAATGTGTTTTTAACGGTGATCCATGTGCTTTTTTCAGACAAAACGGTCGTATAATGAGCGAGTGATAAGCTGCCATCCTGCTTGAAGCTGATGAAGATCAAGCGCAGGACAGGCGTAATAAATAATAGAAACAGCAAGATAAAGCCGATCAAGTAAATGATTCGTTTATTTTGAAAAAGAAGAGATAAAGGGGTGGGAGTCCCTGATCTCTCTTTTCTTGAAATATGTGCAGCATTCATATGTCTAAGTCACCTACAATCTTAATGTTGGCCGAAAATCTCACCGAATTTCGCTTTATCATCCTCTTTTTGATTCAATAATTCTTTCATATCAGCTTCCAAAACGGTCATTTCCTCGATTGTTTTCAAGCCTTCAGGAGCATCAATTCCTTTTCTGGCAGGTGTATAGCCAAGCTCAGCGGCTAATTCTTGTCCTTCTTCAGATAAAACAAAATCGATAAAAGCCTTCGCTGCCGCTTCGTTTTTTGTGTTCTTCATAATACCGATCGGCTCAGTGATCACTGGAACACCGTCAGCAGGGTAGATTAACTCTACGGGTGAGCCTTCTTTTTTCGCCTTGGCAACGATGTAATCAACGACCATTCCGTATGATTGTTCACCTGAAGCCACATCTTTAAGAACCGCGCCATTCCCTTTTGTTACAGTCATTCCGTTTTCCTTTAACTCTTTGTAAAAATCCCAACCGAGTGAATCCTCTCTTGTAAGTACGCCTAAATTATAAGCGGCTGCACCTGAATAAAAAGGGCTCGGCATAATCGTCTGATCTTTTGCATCAGTTGTTAAGAGATCTTCCCATTTTTCTGGCAAAGTTTTAACATTATTTGTATTGATAACGATGGCAGTAGCCATTACTTTTGTGCCGTTATACGTTCCATCAGGATCAACAAGTGTTTCCGGCATATTTTTGGCTTCAGGAGAGTGATAAGATAACAATAAATCGTCCTTTTTCAAGCTTTCAAATGTAATGGCATCGGCTACAAGCAGTACATCAGCTTGGATGTCTCCTGCTTCTTTTTCCGCCATCAGCTTAGCAATAACTTCCTCCGTTCCTGAACGATACGTAGAAACCTTCACATCTGGATAGCGTTTATTAAACTCACTAACTAGCTTTTGAGCATCTTCGTCAGGCTGTGAAGTGTAAAACTGAAGTGAGCCTGAAATCCCTTCGTCCTCATTTGCTTTGACTCCGGCGTTTTCACTTGCTCCCGACTTCGTATTTCCGCAAGCGGCTAAAAGAAGTATAGTGATGACTGCAAAAATAAGTGTAAATGTTCTTTTCATAATAGATCCTTCCTTCTCTAGTAATTTGATGTATGTTCTAACCTATTTAATGGATGATTGTGAAACCAGCGGCTGACTCTTTCTGATTTTCTTTTATTTTCAAATTGATATTCAATCGGTGAAATCGTTACAAACCCATCTTTTAAAAGTTGATAATCACTTTGATGATCGAGATCGGTTAATTGGACCCACTTATCCTTAAGCCAAAAATAAACATGACCATGCGGATCATTCAGACAAACATGCTCGTAACGGGAGACCTTCATATCTAAAGATGTGACGGCAACTCCTTTACATTCCTCTTTTGAGACATTTGGAAGATTAATATTTAAGAACACACCTTTAGGAATTTTATTATGTAAAATGGTTTCAATGATTTCGTATAAAAGCTGTTTCGTATGATTGAAATGGATATCGTCTTCATGAAAGGCATTTAGGGAAATAGCAACTGCTGGGATTTGAAACATGGAAGCCTCAACTGCGCCCGCTATCGTCCCTGAATAAAAGAGATCCCTGCCGACATTTGGCCCGAAATTAATTCCGGAAAAGACAATATCTGGCGGCTCTTCCATAAGCACATCAATCGCCACCTTCACGCAGTCTGAAGGGGTACCATTTAAGCACCATGCAGCCTTAACCTTCGGAAACATAGTAACCGGTTTTGCTTTTAAAGGATTTCTCAATGTAATCGAATGTCCGATCGCACTTCGTTCTTGATCGGGACAGCATACGTACACATTGCCAAAATGCTGTAAAACTTCTGTTAATATCTCGATACTTGGGGAAAAAATCCCATCGTCATTTGTAATTAATATATTCAAATAATTGCCTCCTCCTTCCTTATTAGAACTGCCTCGATGTATTGAAGATTTCTTCTCAAGCAAATGAAAGCAACACTGCGATCAAATCCTTCAATAACGACCGGAGCATCTTTTATTTGTAAAAAATGTTTCAACGTGTTTGCCCCTAATAAGCCATCACCAAGCGGAATATGAAGCTGCTGCTCATTCACATCACTAATATGAATTTTGTTGATGTGCAACGTTTGACGAAATTGTTGAAATGGATCTTGTTTTAAAGAAATATGAGCAACATCAAAGGTTGTTTGTAAATAGGGATGGAATCCTTCCGTAATCCGATTGATTGCATTCGGAGAAATGATAAATTCTTTCGGAATGGCTTCCATTAGCTCTAATGAGAGAGTGGCACCCTTTTCTTTTGCATAGTTGCTTAGCACTTGTAAAGACTCTAATAAGAGGTCGATAAAAATCGACTTTTCAAGTGTTGTGAGAGTCATTTTTCCAGGATGGAGCGTAATATTATTTGCACCAATTTCACTAGCCAAATCGATCGACCTTTTTATTTCCCCGATCGATTGCCTGCGAATGCCATCATTCAAGGCGGTAATATTTATATCCCAGCTTGCTGCATGCATTGTTAAATCAAGCCCCAGATTTTCCCGAATTTGATTGACTTGTCGCGGATCTGAACCATGGTGCCAAAAATGATCAGCCCATACCTCAACACCAGCAAACTTAAATCGCTTGGCAATTTGCAGCACATCCTCCATCTTGTAGGACCAGCATAATGTGGATGCCATATAAAGATGATTCATCGCTTCCTCCTTCATTCACATTTATTTACTCCATAGCCTTATCATAGTTGAGCGATATTAAGGACAAATCAATTTATCTTGTAAAGGTTGTAAATACTTTGTTAATTTCAAAACAGCGTGTTTACGGGGGAAAATGCTTACAAATGGTTGAGAAGTGTTAATAATTTACAAAATGTTAATATACATTTTTGATTGCTTGAAACAGAAGACGGAGAGTGTAGGCCAAAATTTAATTAAAGGATTATTAGGAATCTCTTTCGCTCATACTACTAATGGTGATGATTATGCCCTGCAAATCGAGTGATGAATTAAAGGCATTAGTAAGAGAAGCGAAGACCTACACGAAAAATGGCAAGGTTGCGGATTATATCCCTGCACTTGGAAAAGCAAATCGAAATGATTTGTCCATTGCTATTTACTATCCTGACGGACAATGTATTTCGGCAGGAGAGATCGAAAAAAAGATCACACTCCAAAGTGTCTCAAAAGTGATAAGTTTAGCCCTTGTTTTGATGGATAGGGGACAAGACTATGTATTTGAACGTGTTGGAATGGAGCCGACCGGAGACCCATTTAATTCGATCGTTAAATTAGAAACGATGACTCCCGGGAAACCGTTAAATCCGATGATCAACGCGGGGGCACTTGTTGTGACGCATATGATTAAAGGCAAATCTGTTCATGAGCGATTTCAACGGCTTTTATCCTTTATTCAGGAAATGACCAATGATCCAACCGTAGGTTATAACGAAGAAGTGGCGCGTTCAGAATTTGAAACAGCTTATTTAAACCGAGCATTATGTTATTTTCTAAAGCAGCATCAACTGATCGATGAGGACGTCGAACAACTAATGGATTTATATACGAAGCAATGCGCCATAGAGATGAATTGTTTGGACTTAGCCAGGATGGGCATGGTGTTTGCGATGGATGGAGTCGATCCGCAAAGCGGAAAACAAATCATGCCGGCAGATGTCGCCCGTATATGTAAAACATTTATGGTCACATGCGGAATGTACAATGCATCTGGAGAGTTTGCGATTAAAATTGGTGTGCCAGCAAAAAGTGGGGTTTCTGGCGGGATTATGGGAACGGTTTCCGGGAGATTCGGGATCGGTATTTTCGGTCCTGCATTAGATGAGAAGGGAAACAGTATCGGCGGAATGAAATTATTGGAATTGTTATCGAAGAAATATAAGTTAAGTTTGTTTTAAAAAAGAAAACGGGGAGCCTATTCTTTATAGAGGAGACGGGCTCCCTGTTTACTATACAGAGGAGTTATAAGTTAATGTTATTGGCATTTATAAATATAATTAAATTTACTTATGAGAATTCATATTATACATTTAAATATAAGGTTGCTAAAAGGGGGATCCGAAATGAATTATATCAACCTTATTTTTCTAAATGTTATATTACCTATTTTGATTTTAATGGCAATTGGAGTGTTTGCGCAGAAAAAACTTCGCCTTCAATTGGGGCCCATTTCCAAACTTCTTACATACTGCTTTATGCCTGCAACGGTTTTCTTAAATATGTATCAGGCTCAATTTGATTATCGATTATTGAGTCAGCTATTTTTTTATTTATTGCTCTTTTCTTCTAGTTTGATAGTTCTAAGCAGGCTACTATCAAAAGTTTTAAAGATTGAGCGAGAGGAAAGCATCACTTTAAAAAATAGCATTTCTTTAATGAATTCGGGAAACTATGGTCTCCCTGTCAGTCAGCTTATTTTTAGTGCAAATCCTCTAGGTGTTTCCATTCAAATCATTGTTCTCATTTTCCAGAATCTCCTTACATACACCTATGGAATTTATAATCTATTATCGGCTACAAAATCAGCAGCAGATATATTGAATTCATTTATCAGACTACCGATTATTCATGCGCTACTTTTAGGAATTATCTTTCGACTTTTTAATCTTTCGCTTCCAACTTTTGCGCTTGTGCCAATTGAACACCTCTCAAATGGGTTTGTCGCATTGGCATTATTTCTGCTTGGAGCCCAGTTTGCCGATATTAAGCTCAATTTATTTCACCGTGTCATTGCC
This sequence comes from Bacillus sp. FJAT-50079, assembly GCF_018343515.1. Classification (GTDB taxonomy): domain Bacteria; phylum Bacillota; class Bacilli; order Bacillales; family Bacillaceae_C; genus Lederbergia. Next base: position 94,366 of record NZ_JAGYPD010000003.1, read on the forward strand.
TGGAGCCTAGTTGGCAGATTAATTGCCGGTCCCGCATTGGCATTCCTGTTTATTACTCTGCTTCGCATTGACGGCGTCATGGCTCAATCGCTGCTTATAGCGAGCTCATTTCCAACATCAAGAAAAACAGCCACATTGGCTCTTGAACACGACGTTGCACCAGAACTAGCCGCACAGGTTGTGCTATATTCCACCCTATTAAGTGGTGTAACGGTGACGGTTGTTATATATTTGTCGAAACTTTTATTCTAAGCATTTCGCTTTTAAATACCTCAGCATAAAGAAACCCAAACTTTTGGCTCACTTTATGCTGAAGGTCTATTAAAATAGAGAAGATATTGTTAGAATATAATTAACGGATGGAATATTCAGAATTTTGTCGAATCACGTCATTTATTAGGAAAGAAGGTAAGTAATATGAGAACTAATTTTTTTGCCAACTACAAAGAGTTCATTATTTACCCGAAGGAAAAAGAGAAAGAAAAAGAATTTGATCCGAAAGACTATGCCACACATTATATTCTTACATTATCATTAAATGACCCATCCATATCAAATTGGGAGGAAGCAAATAAATACGAAATCGAAATAGAAAAAAGTATTGAACAAGTATTAGAAGCATTTAATACATCACAAAAAGGAATCTACCACCTGTTATTACTTGAAATTGAGGATGATCAATCATACTTTGTTTTGTCCTTATCTTGCAAAACAAAAATTGAAAGTCAGGAAGCAAATGATCATGTTTCTTACATAATGGATAGAATCGTTTCAAACCCTTTTTATGTGGGCCAATCGTGGTTCCGGCTTGTCGGCGATAAAGCGAGAGGTGAACGTAGACTATTCAACTATTCATTCAAAGAATATACAGTTTCGGAGAGTGAGAAACATACATGATAAAAGTCGCAATAATATTATGAAGACGCATACATAATTAATCTCGTACTAAAATAGGAAAACACCTTTACTTTGATTTGGAAATCCCGTATAGGAAGGATTTCTTTTTTTGCTGGATTATATACTTTTTAGCATTGATAAATTACCAAGTATTGTTTTACTTCATATCAGGTAGAATTCGCCACTTTACTATTATCCCAGTTCTTTATATCTTAGCCAATCACACCTGCTTTTTCCTACCATTGTTTTATTCTCTTTATCTCGGGTAATAAGCTAACATGCACCATGATTATTAAATCTTAGGAGGAAATAATACAATGGCTGACAAGATTTTTGTAGGTACCTTTCAATCACAGAATCAAGTATTAAATAAAATTAATGAGTTGAAAAGACAAGGATATTCCGAAGAAGATATGTATGTTGTTGCCGATCATGCAGATTCATTATCTATCGTGCGGGGACGGACAGATGTTACAGTGAAGGACTCAGAGGGAAATTGGCTAAATCGTTTCGTTGCCTTCCTTAGCGGAGATGAACCGGTTAAAGGTGCATTTAAGCAAATGGGTTTTACGGAAGAAGAATCCTCCCGTTTTTACAGTGAGATGAAAAGAGGAAACATCCTTCTATATGTGAATGAAAATTTTACCAACGTATTTTTAAATGACGGCAATGCAGAAAGTGAAAACCGGGATATTGACCCGAATCTAGCATCCTATGTACCGTTCGTCGGATCAGATTCCCCGTCGAGGGGTCAAGAAGGAGGAAATATCGAACCGGAAGATGAAGTGCATTTTAACCTCCCAGACATTAACAATAAAGACCATGTGCAGAATAAGCATACTGTAGAGGATGAGTAAACGATAAATGAAAACGTCCTTCGCGAAGAAGCAGATATTGACTGGACCGATGATGCTGTGAATGAAAAAGCGGATAAAGCAGTGAAAAAAATCCTAAACAACTTAAAGCTGTTCTGATTTTGCATCAGAAGATGCTTTTTTTAAAAGCTTCCCTACTTATGGGAGGCTTTTTTGATCGGAAATACTTCCCTAGCAAAAACATTCGATAAGAAAATAGTCGTTGGGGAATTTAAAATAAAGCGATTTAAGTTCTGAACGAAAAGCTTAAAAGGAAAAAATAAAAACCATCATTTCCTTTTTGGAAGTCATGGTTTTTGTGTTTCTTCATATAAAGTCTATCTTTTTTCGTTTTCGCCCTTCTCGTTCCCATATCAGCAAACGCGAATGGGCTTCTATTTTCTTCAGGATTTCTTCGACCTTCACGAGTTATTTTTTGTCTATGCTTTTTTGCCTTTGAAGATGACAAATTAACCACTCCTTTTTCGTAGTATACAGTGATTATACATGAATGGCCAAAAATAGTGAGGCATTTTTAGTAGAAAAGCATTCGTTGATAAGTGCCTTGCTTGAAAGCCTCATTTCTCAAAGCAAGCCACTTCATAAAATAGGGTTGATCATTTTTTTGAGGCGTTTGCATTAGAAATAACGGGCACTTGTAACAATCATAGTTGTTTTACTAAATAATGATAAAAATGTTGCTTGATCGTTATTGTTTTCTTATATGAAAAACCAAGCCGCTCATAAAGTTTACGCGCCTTATGATTGGACTCCTCCACATTTAACGAAACAGAGGGATAACCATGTTCCTTTGCATATGTAATGAATGACTGTAAAAGCTCCGTTCCGAACCCTTGCCCGCCAAATTGTGGATTCACACTTAAAGTATCTAAATAAAAATCCGTCTCATCTGCTTCCTGATCAATTATCGGCATCTCCCCAGTGATTTCCTTAACATGTGCACGGATAGGTTCATCGAGCTCATAAGAAACCTTTCCATGATAGGCTACAATGATGCCAACAGGGACATGATCAACAGTTTTGACTAGGCAATTACGATAACTTAAACGATTATCTTCCTGGCAAAAATAACGCCCCAATTGTTCAAGCACTTTTACCTTCTCTTTTTCCCCAGTCAATGCATAGGCAATATCATGAATGGCATCAAGTATAAGCACTGATGCTTCTTTATAATCGCTTTTTTTTGCTTGTCTAATCATTATGTAAACTCCATTTCATACTTCTTTCTGTTTAATTCCTCCATGATATCACAGATCCTATAGATTCAATAGGCGATCAAATCGATGAAAAGGCTGCCTGCAATGCATTCACATTCTTGGAATCCAAAAATGATATAATAAAGTTAAGAATACGTAGTAGTATGTAGAAAGCGAGATTAATATGAAAACAACGCAATCCTATTTTTATACATTTTTAGAGTCAATATCGAGGGAGCTGGCATATTTAGCTCGCGAACTCGAAAATAGTATATATTCCAGTCCACGCACAATGTTGACGCATGCACGTACGTTTGTTGAAGTCATTCTTCAAAGGGTCATTCGTGCGGAACATTTGAACGATGACTCCTTTATGACATTGAAAGAACGGATCGACACATTAAATGATAAAGGTTATCTGACAACTGAAATAAGAAATGCGCTGCATCACGTTAGACTTAGCGGTAACAAGGCTGCACACGATATAAGAAGATTTCGATATTCAGAGGCATTACTTTCTTGGGAAGCGATCTATATGATTGTTAAGTGGTATATCGAAGTGTATGGTCCAGTCGACATGAATGTGCCAGAATATCAGGACCCTGAACTGGATATAGGTGATCAATATGATATGGCAGAGCTTGAGGTGAGGCTTAAGAATCTTGAAGAATTATTAAAAATTTCTTTAGGGCAGGAGATAGTGGTCCCCGAACATGCAGAAACAGCGGCAACGGTTGAGGATGAAACTCAAGAAGCACCGGGTTTTACTTCTATAAGGAAAATTATATATAAAGATAGACAGCTTGACATCCCTTATTTTTTGCGCGACGCATTCTTATTGCCCCAGCGATTTTCTAAATCGGAAAGATTTCTTATTAAGCTTGGTGCGGAACAACAGGCGAGACTCATGAGTGAATTACCCAATAATCTTGAAGGATTGTACAAACATGTAAAACGTTACAACGATAAGAATGATGAAAATCTTTTCAATGAACTAAAAATTTATATTGAAGAGGAAAAGGTGAGAAGAAAATTAGCACTCGAACGCCCGGGAGAGCTTTTTCTTTTTTATAAATCGGACTATATCGTCGTTACAGAGAACTTATCCCAAATACCACTCACAACAGCCGAATTTACAGGAAGTCCTAGTCTTTTCAGGCAGCTGAGTGAAGACCAAATTAAAACGGTAGGACAATTACCTAGAGAGTTAGTTATCTTAGCAAAATACGAAAATGTAGGGATTGGAACGATTGAAAAATTGTTTGAACAGTTGAAGGTAAAGCAGGAGATTTGGGTTTAATCAAATGAACAATGCGAATTTTGGTTATCGAAAAAGGGTTTATGCGATTACCGAATACCTTGAGCAAGCCTTAATTGGTGATTAAAGGCTTATATACCTATCAGCAAAAATTCAAAAGTAGCACAAATAAGTTTTTAAGTTTTGATTTAAAAGCATAAGGGGAAAAAATAAAAACCATCATTTTCTTTTTGGAAGTCATGGTTTTTGTGTTTTTTCATATAAAGTCTGTCTTTTTTCGTTTTCGTTCTTCGCGTTCTCATATTAGCAAACGCGAAGGGGCTTCTATTTTCTTCAGGATTTCTTCGACCTTCACGAGCTAATTTTTGTCTATGCTTTTTTGCCTTTGAGGATGACAAATGACTCACTCCTTTTTCGTATTATACAGTGATTATACATGAATAATCTAAAATGTTGTGGTATTTTGGCGGATAAGGCACACACGATATTCACCCAAAATGAAAAGAATTACGATTGCTGTCATCATTTTATTAAATGCCGCTAGGTAAACGCAGGTAATATGTATGAACTAGATGCCATTGCCGCCTGTGTAATTGGCAGAAGAGTGAAAATTGGTGTTTTAATTATGCCAAGTACTGATAAATGGTATGTGCATGAAGAACATCGAAACATTTTGGCAAAATATCTTTGAAGGTTTAATTTTATTCGTAGCCATCAAAAAGTAGTTATGTAAGTTAAGGTTTGGTACGTTGTATGTGCCCTTACTATTTTATAATTATTAAACTTAAGTGAACTCCATTGACTATTATTAAATTTATCAGTATAGCATGTAAATATAATTTAATAAAAAGATTTCTTATCAAGAAAGGCGGAGGGACTGGCCCTGTGAAGCCTTAGCAACAGACTTTTAATAAGTACTGTGCTAATTCCAGAAGCGTAATGCTTGAAGATAAGAAGAGTGCTAGATTGCATATGACTATGTGAAACCTCTTCTTACCGGAAGAGGTTTTTTACTTTTTGATAAGAACTCTGTGGAAAATTAGGGGGAAATGATGATGGAGAGAAAGAGTGGTTATGTTCAAACTGTGATTCGAAGTTTTACAGTTTTGACGTTTGTATTCATTATTTTGGCGGGTTGTGCAACCGACAGTAAGGTTGTACCTGCCAAGAACGAGGGAACGTCTCAACAAAAAGTCGCAAATGAAGTTGAAAATAATGCCATACGGGTTACACAATATGGAAAAGTCAAGGGGGATGTAGATGAAGCCGGTGAAACGATCATTTGGAAGGGAATTCCTTATGGTAAGGCACCTGAAGGAGAGTTAAGATGGAGAGCACCAGAAGAGCCCGAGGCTTGGGATGGAGAACTTGATGCAACAAAACCAGGTGAAACAGCCATCCAGCTTAATCAAGGGGAGGTCACTGGCGGAGAAAATCCTTTGAATCTTGATATATTCAGACCAAATACAAACGAGACTGATTTGCCAGTACTTTTCTATATTCATGGTGGGAATAATCAAATTGGAAATAATAGTGACTTAAATGGAGAATACCTTGCTTCGAAAATGAATGCGGTGATCGTGACGATTAATTTTCGACTAGGTGCATTAGGATTTAACCCATTACCTGCATTGAAAACGGGAGATCCACTAGAAAATTCCGGGAATTTTACGTTATTAGATATTAATCAGTCATTAGAATGGGTTGCCAATAATATCGAAGAATTTGGCGGAGCCCCTGATAATATTACCATTTCCGGGTACTCCTCTGGCGGACGCGATGTAATGGCCATGTTGATTTCTCCATTGTTTGAAGGTAAATTCCATAAGGCGATTTCCTTTAGTGGCGGAATGACACTTGCAGATGTAGAAAATAGCCAAAAGGTTTTTGCTAAAGCATTTGCCCCTCTAGTGGTGGAAGATAATATCAAAACGACTGAAGAGGAAGCGTATGATTGGTTGCTCGCGGATGACACGGAAGTAAGGGATTATTTATTCAGTATATCTGCGGAACGGATCGCGCCATTAATGGGTAATGCAGCCATTCGTATGTCTGTATTCCCTCATTTATATACGGATGGGGAGATCATTCCTAAAGAAGGATTTGAGACAGCTACATTTAATGAAGTGCCATTGATCATGTTAACCGGATCTAAGGAATTTACGTATTTTGCAAATCCAGATCCATATTTTAAAGATGTAGTAGAAAACGGTACAATTTTTACCGATTCAAAGAAGTTGGACGAATATAACTTTGCTGTAAAATACGGCAGTCTCTTATATGAATTATTCAATGCCCAGAAATCCGCCGAAAAAATGATCGATACGTACAAGGCTCCAATCTACACGGTAGATATTAATTGGGGATCCGATGCAGAGGTTGTCGGTGAAGAAATGGCAACGATAGTCGGTGCAACGCACGGGATGTGGAAACCGCTGTTAGTAAAGGATGGCAGCGGACTTCAAGAACAGTACCTAGACGCATTTAATCAAGCTGGCACAAACGAGCTAAATGAAGCTTTCATTGCATACCTATCTAATTTCTTAAGGACAGGTGATCCGAATGGTAATGAATTAGCTCAATGGCAACCGTGGGAAAGTAAAGAAAAAGGCCGGAATCTCTTACTCGATGCTAATAAGGACGAGGCGCTAATTGGCATGTCAGACGAGCGCATTGTTTATACAGATGTGTTGGAAGAAATGGATACAGATCAGACCATTTCTGAAGAAGCGAAGGATCAAATTATTCGTGAAGTATTGAACGGCCGTTGGTTCAGTGGTCAGCTGGATGAATACTTTGGTAATGAGAACCTTTGGGTGGAATAGTTTCGGTAAGATGGATACATTCTATTGAGGAATGGTGATTGGCCTTGCCGTCAATTGAACTTAGATAAGGATAAAAGCCTGGTTACGATTTTGTAACTGGGCTTTTTATATAGGGAAATGGAAAATATGAAATTATTAAAACTTGAAATGATGACTGGAACACAGCGAATTGCTAAGGCATTGCAAGCAAGAGAAAATTTGGGGGGCAAAAGCTGATTTCATTTATTTAACGAATGAATATGCAAAAGAAGATATGGCAGGTGTCCGCCATTTATTAAATATACCAATATTTCGGAAGAAAATAAGTTTCAAGTATTTGTAAATCATATCCCAGCTCCATGCAAGAATATCATTACAAATGAAAATCATTCGCACAAAGACGAATAGGAATCAAAGTAAATGCATTTGACTTAGATCCAAAAATTGCGATTCTAGTAAGAACATTAAACTAGGCAGGAGTCATGACCCTTGTGGACACTATCGTTATGAATCAAACCTCCAATTATCCGATGCATTTCAAGGGTTTGGCTTGAAGTCATTCAAGAGAAATATTTAAGCAAATGTGCTCTTTACTATAAGTGGCGCGCGCATTATGGAAACCAATCCAGTCCGCCATTGTCGCTGAAAAAATAGAAGGAGTGCCATTCGATATGAATTTGATCTTTCAAGATACAGTCCAAATTGCACAGCTACTTCAAAAACATGCGAAATTCGGGAGTTAAAAAAGATTACGCTTAAAAGAAATAGAAAGATGGAGCCTGAGGTATATGAGTGGATGCAAGATAAAAATTTCGCGGGGGGTGGGGGGGGGAGCGAATCAAGGACAGTTTTCTAAACTAGATAACTTAGAAGGCTATCAAGGTGAAGGGGAAACAATTTTATGATCCAATAGCCCAATTGATTTTACAGATCAAGGCCTATTTATGCAAACCAATACTTCTACAATACTTGGCAACCCAAACATAAAATACGACAAAGCACAGAGTAAAAAGTGAATTTTCAGATAGGAATTTAGAACTGTGGTAAAATAATATTAGGAAGCTAAATTTAACTTTTGATTATTTACTTTAGAAGAATTGGGTTAAGAAATTCTCAGCCCTTAAAAAACCACTATTTCATGTTAATCTACTAATAGACTTAAATTAAAAGGAGAATTGATTGAATGAAATTTACTGATATTGAATCAAAGATTTCGAATAAAAATTGGCTTTCATTTTTCTTGGATTTGGGCAGAATCTTTTATGATTCTAATAAAACAAGAAGTGAAAACCTACATCTATGTATAAGCGTACCGTTTCTAAACTATTTATCAATTGCTATTGGTTTGGGGATTTGCGATAAATTTTACTCTTCGTCGGCATACAATGTACATAAATTTGATGACTTAAAAGAAGGCACATTGGTTTTTCGCAGACCTCCTAATTCAAAAAAAGAACAATCCTATGTTTTTGTTGGCATCGACAGTGATGGATACCCTCAATTTAAAAGTAAACATCGTCCCCCAGTAACCCTAACACTTAGAAATCAAAATTGGTGGGAGGAAATTAGAATCGCCCCTGAACAGGTAAAATATAAAAGAAATAGGTTTTCAAAAAATGAAAGGGGTAAAGCAATAAGAACCCATTATGAAAGTCAACACGTTGATTCTATTCTGAGAAAACCAGATATCAAAGTATTATTCGTTGGTAATGTAAACCGTATTACCATGGAGATGGAAGAAAGCTTAATGGATGAATATACGTTTATAGATTGGTTACTACCAAAGTCTTTAGTCGGTGCCCAAAATTCTTATGTCACTGAAATAATATCGTCTAAGGCGAGTCCTGTAACTGAGGAGATAAATGCCGAAACGGTGATTATTTATGATGGCGTTCAAGCATTCAATCAATCACCATATAGGAATTATGAGAATGCTAGTATTATACTTCTAGAAAGAAATGCATCGGAAGCCTTGCTGGGTGAAGCTCTTCAGGATATTTATAATTATGAGGTAAATACAGATGAAGAATTTATTGAAATGGTTAGCCAAAGGAAAGGTATACCTAAAAATCTTGAAATATTGGCATGGAGAAGAGGTGGATAATTATGATTTCGCTTAATGAGTTATCTATTAATAATAAAAATTCACAAAATGGAAGAATCTATTATTATTCAATTACGGATTACTATTTTTCCAATTTTGATCGGATGTATAGAAAATTTCAGTCTACAATAGGCGTTGCTATAGAAACAAGAATTTATTCGAAGTTAAATTATGTTTTGAGGAAAATTAAATACCTATTATCTACTCAACCAGTTCCCTATAATAATATAGTTACATCTGAAATTATAAAGTCTGTACAGAAGAGTATTTCTGAAGTAATAAAAATAAACCCGGAGCACAAGGTATTGTTTCAAGATTTACTTGAATCAATAAAGGCGATAGGCAGTCATTCTTCTAGTGCATTAATAGATTGTTTGAAAAATAAAATACTAAAGTATTCTGCATTTACTTACTGTATTGTGACGAAAAGGGAAATAAATCTTATAGATAAGGAATACTTGAAAAATATATTTAGTGATTTCTCTATAAAATTTATGGATGAAAAAGATTTCAAAGATGATTTTTCCATTTTTGATTATATAGTTTTTATAGGAAATGAGACCTTTTTTCATCATTCGTTTAATAATAGTAATCGGTCCAAAATTGTATCTTTCATGAGCCGTGATTGTTATAGAAATGACCATTCCGAGAACAGCTTATTTATTCATTGGCGAGCACCGAAAATTAGTACAATGTATAAGGATGTTATCGATGAGACGGTTGACTATACATATACAGTAGGATTTTCCGATTTCGTAGAAAACAAAGATGCTATGGGGAAATTCAAAAACAAAAAGGAAGAAAGTATACTAGAACCTGAGATTTCATTATCAATGGTGGATAATATTCTACAAAATCTAAGTGAAAAACAAAGTAATAACGAAGTACAAGAAATAGTTAAAGCAAGATTATTTGAACTTCACGGGGAAAAGGCAATATTTATTAGAGATTCTAGGGGGCGACAGGATGTAATTACAAATCGGGGGATATTTAAAAGAAAATTATCTTCTGAAATTGTAATGGGAGATTACTTAGTGATTAATTCCCTTAGTGATTCCAAATTGTTGGAAGAATTTGCAGATAAATTATTTGAAAAACAAAATATAGCTTTCCATCGTAAACGACAAGCAAAGTTACAAAAGCTTATGGAAAAACTAGTTGATAGATATACAATTTCTAATTTATGCAAAATATTGAAATCAAAAGGTCTACCTAATATAAATGAATCAAAAATAAAAAACCTTCTAAAAACATCTTCGTTTAAGCTTCAAAATAATGAAGAGTATTTTCGCTTATTATTAATATTAGCAAAGAATAATGAAAAAGTAGCCCGCAATTATTATGATTCTAGCAGGATATTATCGGCGTTTCACATACAGGCAGGTCGGAAAATTAGAGATATACTTAGGGATAATTTAGAAAAAGCTGATATAACCAAACTGCTTACTAGTGGAGAGCAGGAGGTTGAATTGGAGGATATGCGTGGCGTAACACTAGAAATCAGAAAAGTACTTGTTGTTGGAAATACTGTCATGGAAATACCGGCTGTGTATGAGAAACGGGTAATAAATTTTTAATTGGGTGGTGGGTGAAGTATTATGTCTAAAAATATAATTGAATCCAATAAATTATTTAACAATATAAAAAATAGGGATAAGCTTGTTGAGGCTCTTAAAAATGAATTAGTAGGACCAATACCTGTAGATAAAAATCGAATGAAACCGTTAATGATAAATGAGAATGCTCCAGTAGTATTTAATAGCATTGAAGAGATGCGAGAACATTATTACAATGCTGAGAGCGAAGAAGAAATACTACAAATTAACATTCCTATAATGCAATATTCAGCTGGAATACTATTTCCTTATGAAGTAGAAAATGTTGCGATTGAAGAACAGCAAATTAATAATGAGCTGTATGAACATGAAGAAGGTACAACCGAAATAATTAGTAAGGAAGGAATAAAAGAGTTAGATAAGATTGATAAACGAAGTGTTAATGATTTTGATCAGGAAATACCGGATTTAATACCAGGTAAAAATGACTTTGCTCCATCCAGTATAGCACTTAGTTTTTATGCAAAATTGAACAATGACTGTCCACAGCTTAAGGTAAATTTTGAGGGCGGAATCTATCGTCCTTTTGAAGTGAAATTAATAAATGATTCTGATAAACCTTCAAGGTCTTGGTGGTACAGAATACCGGTCAATTTTACCGAAGGGACTGAAGGTATTCTTTTTGATTTAACCACGATTTTAAATAAGGAAAGAAGCGTAATTAAGAAGTTTGTTCAGTTCGAACATTTGTGTTTTCAACTTCAATTATATTCAAGGATTTCAGATGATGGTTATTTGATTACTATTAGTGCAACGAATATAACAGAAAGTGAGGAAACTAAGGATATGGAAAATATTTTATTTCAAAGCAAAATCTCAGTTGAATTAGTAAAAGACAACGATTACTTTGATGCATATCCATCTCATTTTCATACGTCTTTTGATGAGCATGATGAGGAAACATTATCATCAAATTTATTATATAGAGATGTAAAAAATTTTGCGCTTGGACATGGGTGTTCCGCAGATTGGATAATGATGGATGAAAAACCTACTCCGGTAAAACTTTTGTCAACATTTATGCCCGAGCATGAAATGAGGAATATGACACCGGATATAACGGATGAGAATGGAAACGAGTTCTCCCTTTCGATGCTGGAGCTTGCTGGAGTTACCAAAGATGCCATAAATGCCTCTACGATATTAAGTAAAATTGTTGATAGTTATTCACAATGGATAGAAGAAAGAGAAAATGAAATTAGTCATATCAAGGATCCGTTGCTTCAGGAAGCTGCGAAAAGACATATGAGCGAGTGCCGAAAAGCGTTGGAAAGAATGAATAAGGGACTTAAGTGTCTAGAAAAGCCAGATGTTTTAAAAGCTTTTCAATTAGCAAACTATGCTATGGCTATCCAACAAGTAATTGGTACAAAGGAACGTAAAGGTAAATTGGTAAATGGTCAGGTACATATGGATGACGGAAACTTGGAAAACTATGATATTCCGTCGGTCGAAAGTATTGTTAGTATTGGTAAAGGAAAATGGCGCGCTTTCCAAGCGGCATTCTTATTAATGTCATTGCCATCATTTTGTGGCGATAAGGAAGAAAGAGAAATTGCTGATTTAATTTGGTTTCCGACAGGCGGAGGAAAAACTGAAGCATATTTAGGAGTGGCAGCATTCTCCATGTTCTTTAAACGTTTAAAAGATAAAACTGATACTGGGACCGATGTAATTATGCGCTACACCTTAAGGCTTCTAACAGCTGACCAGTTTCAAAGATCCTCTCGATTAATCTGTGCTATGGAAATACTGCGTCGTAAAAATGAAGATCTAATTGGCGAAAAATCATTTTCCATTGGTATTTGGTTAGGTGGGGATACAACTCCGAACTCTAATTCCAAAGGCGATAAAAGTGCAAAGTCAAGATTAGATAAATGGAAAAAGGGTGATGAAAAACAGGCGTTAATGGTTAAGAATTGCCCTTGGTGTGGTGCAGGATTAGGACGGTATGATGAAATAAGTAGCACTAACAACCAAAAGTCTAAATTTTTGCGTGGGAGATTTCAAAAGGTCATTAATGATATCCAAGGCTATAAATTTATACGTGGAAACGCACATTTGAATATATATTGCCCTGATGCCCAATGTCCATTTCACAGTCGTTTACCTGTATATATTGTTGATGAAACAATTTATGAAGTGAGACCTACACTTATAATTGGTACCGTCGATAAGTTTGCTATGCTAGCGTGGCGTCCCGAAGCCAGAAGATTATTTGGACTTGAAGAGTCTGGTAGAAGAGATCTATCTCCTCCCAACTTAATAATTCAAGATGAACTCCACTTAATTTCAGGCCCACTAGGATCAATGACTGGCTTGTATGAATTATTAGTTGAAGAATTGTGTACAGATCGACGTAATAACAAAAGTACTAAACCAAAAATTATCTGCGCAACTGCTACTGTAAGAGGATATAAGGATCAAGTAAATGCATTGTATGCACGAGAAAAGGAACAAGTCGCACTGTTTCCAAGTCCTGGGCTTTCTCACGACGATTCATTTTTTGCAAAAACTCACTATGATGAAGAGGGAAAACCATCGCGCGGTAGGAAATATATTGGGCTTTCAAGCAATTTAGTCGGCCTGCAGACTTTGCAAGTAAAAACATATTCCACTCTTCTTCAAAAGGTAACTGAATTTGATGAAAAAGATCGTGACCCATTTTGGACGATGCTTAGTTTTTACAATAGTATTAGGGAGCTTGGCGGAAGTTTAACATTGTTTCAAACGGATATACCAAGTTATTTTCTTCAGTTAAAAAATAAACATCATATTACAGAAAAGGATTATCGACGGTACTTAAATAGTTTTAAAGAATTGACGTCGAGATTAAGTAATGGTGAGGTTACAGACGCAATCACCGAGTTGAAACAAACATATGAAAGCGGATCGTCAGTCGATGTTTGTTTAGCATCAAATATTATCGAGGTGGGGGTGGATATTGATAGAATGTCTTTGATGGCAGTAGTAGGTCAGCCAAAAAATACGGCACAGTATATTCAGGTAACTGGAAGAATTGGGCGTGCATGGTTCGAACGTCCGGGTCTTGTTCTTACAATGTATAAAAGCGCAATATCACGTGATAAATCACACTTTGAGCATTTTAAAGAATATCATCAAAAATTATATACGCATGTTGAAGCAACCAGTGTAACACCATTTTCTGATCCGTGTTTAAGAAGAGGGTTGTACGGTATTATTATTGGTTGGCTTAGGCAGTTTTATGATCAAGAAATTGCTAATAGTCCCCAAAATATTAAAGATTATAAGGCTGAATTAAATAAATTAAAAGAAATCTTACTAAATAGAGTAAAAAAAGTTGACGAGACTCAAATGGAAATTGCCGAAAAAATTTATGACTCATATATAAATAAAATGCTAACATCTGAAGCTCAAAGATGGAGTGCAGGAAATGGAGAAGTATCTTATTTTTTAATGTATCCAGCAGGGGCATATGTCGCAAATCGATATAAGCGAACCGCTAGTCCGGTATTGACATCAATGAGGAATGTTGATGCTTCTTGTAAGGGCGTTTTGACTAATGAATATGTAAGGGAGGATATTGATGCGGAACAATAAGATTGCTGAAATCCCATTAAGAAGGGCTGAACTAATCTCTCCGATGGGTGTAGGAGCTATTTGTACAAATAGTGAAGGTGTAAACATGATGACTGGTGCATTGGATAAGTGGTATGACATGTCTGAACATGTCGATGTTTCTGAATACGTATTTCAAGAAAGAAGATTGGAGAAGATTTTACAAGTAGATGAACTTAGATTGCCTCCTGATTACCGTTCCTCCTATAATCAATATGCAACAGATAAAACAAATATGGAAAATGAGATTCCCATGGTAAGATTCCCGACATGGCACTATTGTAATCATTGTAGAATAATGACCAAAGAAAGCTTTGCGAATTTAGAAAATAAAATATCGTGCAGTCATTGTAAAGGCAAAAATGCAAGAATGGTTCAAGTACCTCTCGTGGTAGTATGTGCAAAAGGACATATTGACGATTTTCCATGGGTAGAGTGGGTTCATAGAAGCACATCTCCAAATTGTAAAGGTCCTTTAAAACTAGTATCCACAGGTGGAGCTACATTGAGTACTATGCAAGTGCAATGTACTAGATGTGAAGATAAAAAGCGTTCTTTACAAGGTGTAACAAGTGGATATGATAAAGATCGGTCAATTTTATTCTCCCATTTGGATTCTCAGGGAGAGAAGTATATTTGTACCGGAAGAAAACATTGGTTTGGAACAGATGAATCATCGTATGAGTTTTGTGGAGAAATGCCGTTTGCTCTTTTAAAAAGTTCTACAAATGTATATTTTCCGAAGGTAATAAGTGCTCTTTTCTTACCGGGAGATAGAAAAGAAGAGTTGATGAATGTTATAGATATTCTCTTGAGGGATGATGTAAATGGAGAAATTGAATATTTGCAATCCCTAGGTCTACCTTTGGGTAAAGTCGCAGATGGACTAAAGGCAAGGTTTAGGGATAAGTTTGATCAAATTGATTGTGAAAATATACATTCCGCACTAAAAATGTTAGAACAAGAAAATCATGAAAATGATGAGGTTGAGTACAAAAGTATAGAAGTACAAATCAAAAAACAAGAACATGATGTATTGATCGAGGAATTACAGGGTAGCGAGCATTTGAAAATTATAAATGAATATGATGCATCTAAAGAGAAATCTTTATTACAATCGATGGGCATTACAAAAATAAACCTTGTTCCGACTCTAAGGGACACAAGAGTATTATATGGTTTTGATCGTTTAGTAAGTAATTCTGTTTTAAACGAAGAATCGATTAATCATGGTAAACAACTTTTATTTCACTATCCCGAAAGACAGAATAAAAGCTGGTTACCCGGATATAAAGTTTTTGGTGAGGGGATTTATATTGAATTTGACCATGAGTTGCTGAATATATGGGAAGAGAAAGTAATTGTATCTGAGCGTTTTCAAAAAATGGCCGAACGGATTCGTAAAGCGAAGGGTGACAGGCTTATGCTACAAAGTGAAATCTCACCCCGTTTTGTTATGTTGCATACTCTTGCGCACTTGCTTATACAAGAGCTGGTTTTTGAATGTGGATATAGTACAAGTGCTTTACGTGAACGTATGTACGTATCTACTGATCCTGATTATATAATGAATGGATTTTTAATATACACCGCTTCAGGAGATTCTGAAGGTACAATGGGTGGTCTTGTTCGCCTAGGAAAAAAAGATAAGTTGGAGGTCCTATTGAGAAAAGTTATTGAAAAAGCTTCTTGGTGTTCTTCAGATCCTGTTTGCAATGAGATTGGTCTGGCTAGCGGTCAAGGAGTACATCATTTAAACGTTGCGGCTTGCCATAATTGCTCATATATTCCGGAAACATCGTGTGAAGAATTTAACCGTTTTTTAGATAGAGGGTTAATTAATATTTATTCAGAAGAAAATCAGGGATTCTTTTCAATGCTAAAGGAAGAAATCTAATTAATTGGGTGTTGATGATTTATTTTATTTTTTATTTTTAAATTGTCAACATCTATTTTGTATTGGATATTTAAGAAAAGAATGTTAGAGTAGAGGTTTTGTGGGGTTGTAATAAAAAAACGACCTGGTATACTCATCTTATAAGGAGTGAAGAATAAGATGAACGTGATTGATCTCTTTGCTGGGGCAGGTGGATTATCAGAAGGCTTTAGGCAAGAAGGATTTAATATACTCGCCCATGTAGAGATGGATAAACATGCCTCATTCACATTAAAGACAAGAGAAGCGTATTATTACTTGAAAGATCACAAGCAATTAGATATTTATGAAAATTATTTGTTAAAGAATTTAAGTAGAGATGAATTATACTGTCATATTCCCCGAAAAATCCTTAACAAAGTGATTAATCAAGAAATAACAGATGATTCAATCGAAGGTATTTTTGATAAGATAGATTCTCTACTAAATGGAAAATCTGTAGATTTAATTATCGGAGGACCGCCATGCCAGGCGTATTCAGTAGCCGGAAGGTCAAGAGACCCTCAGCGCATGAAAGGCGATCCAAGAAATTACTTGTATAGGCAATATATCCGCTTCTTAACGAAATACAATCCGAATTATTTTGTGTTCGAGAATGTTGTAGGATTGCTGTCTGCACAAAAGGGAGCTATCTTTGCCGAAATTAAACAAGAAATGAATAAAGCAGGGTATGAAATTGATTATAGAGTATTGAATTCTAAAGATTTTGGAGTTATACAGTCGAGAAAGCGAGTAATCATAATTGGTTGGAAATCCGATATTTCCTTTAATTATCCGAGCTTTTTTAATAAGATATATTCCGATACCATTAGTGATTTATTTGAAGATTTGCCAACCCTAAATGCTGGTGATTCTGTTGGTCCGGGAAATAAATATATTTCAATACCAAGTAATTATACAAGGCAAAATAATATCAGAACATCTGATTGGAACCTGCTAACCCAACACGAAGCTAGACCCAATAGGGAGCTTGATCTTGAAATCTATCGCTATTGTGTAAACATTTGGAATAAGGAGAAAAGAAAAGTAAAATACAATGAACTACCCGAAAATCTAAAAACACATAAAAACACGAAGACCTTTTTAGATAGGTTTAACGTTATTCCGTATGAAGGCATATCCCATACAATAGTTGCCCATATTTCTAAAGATGGTCACTATTATATCCACCCGGATATTAAACAAAATCGCTCAATTACTATTCGAGAAGCTGCAAGAATACAATCATTCCCTGATGATTACTATTTCGAATCAAATAGAACGGCTGCATTTAAGCAAATCGGAAATTCAGTCCCCCCTTTAATGGCAAGAAAGATTGCTAGAAAGCTAAAAAGTGAGATCGATTTAGAAACTGCAAATAGACGTATTTACTCGGTATGAAGGAACCCTATATTATATGGGCTCCCTCTAAAATCATTAATCAATATTTATCCTTGTGATCGGGGAATTCGATACAGTTAGCTGCAAGATTTTCAGTATATGAAATAGAGTATTCGAAATTCTTCTTACTTTGGACAAAAAGGTAGTTTTGGCTCACATTTTAACAACATTGAATAAGGTTGGGCCTAACATCCAAAAGATGTCTATGGAGATATGTTTAACATATGTCAATTAATAATAATCCACGATTATAAAAAATGATAATAGATGAAGTTTTTAATTCAGGAAAGTTCCCAAACTCCTTTGGGACTTTGCTTGGCAGATAACAATCTGCCATCTTTCCTTAATTTTGTAGCGGCCCATCTAATATCGTATTGCCAAGTATAAAAAAGATCACCCGATTTTCGTAGTTCCTCCTCGTAATTTTTCCAAACATATTTACAAATATCTAAAAGTGTGGCGCTATTTTCATTTGCTTTTAAAGCTTCTATAATCCAATTTTGCAAAATGTCTTTATTTCCCACTTATTTCATCCTCTTTTTGAATTTTAGAAAACTGGTTAGGATTCCTCTTTTTTCCCCCTTCGTACCCATGCAACCTGTTTTTACATACGCCTCATCCACTTATCCGAAGGTTGCTCTTATTTTTATCAACCATTACATGAATTTGAAAAATATAATCCTCAAATGTGATTATTCCAATAGTTGAACCCCTTACTTAGTCAGTGGCATTCCTATTATCAAGGAAGCTATTTTCCTTTCATTATAATCTTTAAGTTGACTCTCTTCTTTTTAGAAAAGTCAATTCTTCTATATTCTTTAAGTGTTAATTAGTGATGAAGAAATGGTGCTGTTCCTTTGGAGTAATAGATTTTATCTTCACTTACCTACTTAGGAAAACATATAGAAAGTCACTACCGTTTTTACATTTATTCATACGTTTATTTTGCGATAGACAATACTCGTCTCGTCTACCTTATAGAACATTCTTGGTATCGAAGGATGTACTTTTTTCACAAAGTCCCTATTCAAAGTTATTTGCCCTCAATTTAATTTATATAACTTTCATTATATGGTATACAAAGTATAATAATTGCTCCTTTTCTTAATGATGAAAAGTTTTTACTAGGATGTAAGATTTTTATATCACTGCAACTTCCTCAAAATCCCCTCTTTCCTCTCAAAATGCCCATGCAACCTGTACTCACAAATCTGATTCGTCCACTCATACAACGTTTGCACATATTCATTTTCTACCGCCACATGAATTTGAAAAGTATTTTTTTTCAAATGTGATCATTTCATTAGATGAGCCACTCCATTTGGTCATTGGCATTCTTGCAATCAAAGAGGCCATTTTCTTTTCATTATATTCCTCAAGTTGTTGCGCTTCTTTCCCGGAAAAATCAATACGCTTTCTGTATTCTTTAGAAGTCAATAATGATGGAAGAAAGGCGCTGCTACCTCGGGTGTGATAGGTTCTATCCAGTCATTCGCACCTTTAGAAAGCATGTAAAGAAGCACCACCATTTTATAACTTTTATTCATACCCGTCTTTTCTACCTCATTAAACCAATCTTGGTAGTGGAGAAATGCTTCTTTTTCGAGGTTATTCAATTCACCGATATTATGAAAAAATCCAGGATAGGATCCGAAAAACTCTTTGACAGCTTTGCTTTCGGCATTTGCTTTTAAATGGAATTCCAAATAAGAAGGACGTCTTCCCAGCTCAAGCTTCAGCTGCTCATATGCAAAAATTAGCTGATCTTTTCGTGGAATTCTTTTCTTATTCATGACTGTTAATAGATCAATAGCCTCTAGGTCAAAATCCATACTACAGTTTGCTGGCACTGTTGGAATAACGGTCTTTCCCTTACGAATTGTACTAGGAGCGCTATCAAAAACTTGGAGCTTTATATCCGCATTTCGATAGTTTCCAATTTAATCAATAATGACGCAATGGCTCTTGCCTTCAGCTATACGTAAACCACGGCCAATTTGCTGGGTAAATACAGTGAGTGATTGGGTCGGGCGAACGAATAGAAGTGTATCAACAGATGGAATGTCGACACCTTCGTTAAATAAATCGACTGTAAAAATAATATCGAGTTTTCCGGACTCAAGATCTTTCATTACCTTACGGCGTGAATTGCCTGGCATTTTTGAATGAAGAGCAACGGTCCGCCAGCCTTTGCTATTAAAATAGCTGCTTAAAATTCCGCTTGCCTAATGGATGAACAAAATCCAATCGTTTTCGTTTGGCGATACTTTTTCCAAGCTACTTCGATTTTCTCCGACATTTCATCTTTTAACTGGACTTGTAGCAATTCCTCTTCATCGTATCTTGTACCGAGCCAAGTCAATGCAGAATAGTCTGTGTCGTCATAAATTCCAATAATGGATTGGAGCTAGCCATTGTTTCTGAATCGCTTCCAAGAAGTGAATTCGATAAGCGGTATTGCCTTCGCAAATGCTGTACACATCTTTATTATCCATCCGATCGGGTGTAGCTGTAATACCGAGCAAAAATGTTGGCTCAAAGTAATCTAAAACTTTTTGATAGGAATTGGCAGCGGCGTGGTGAAATTCATCGACAATAATCAGGTCAAAGTCATCTGTTTGAAAACTATGAAGATGCTGCGACAGGCCGAGGGTAGAGACAGAAGCAAACAGCATATCGGCATCTTTTTCCTTATAGTCGGCATTCAATATTCCAGCAAGTCTGTCAGGCATGACATGTGAAAAAGACTGCTTCGCTTGTTCCAATAATTCCTTTTGATGTGCAATAAATAATATTCGATTGAAGTTTTGTGCGAAAAAGGCAGCTAAATACGTTTTACCGAGACCAGTCGCCATCACAACGAGGGCACGATCATATTCTTCTTCCATCGTATTTTCGAGTGCTAAAAGGGCCACTTTCTGCGCTGGGCGTGGTTCAAGGGTTTCATGGTTAATAACGTAATTCCCAGGCGGCTCTGCAATGATTTCCGCCTGATCCTCTGGTTCCGAAAACATGATTTCTGTTTCTTCCGTTTCAGTCCAATATTTTACTACTGACTGTTTCTCGTGGAAATAATCATAACTTTTACGGTATTGTTTCACCGTTTCTTTATTCACCGGGATTGTAACTTCATGATAAAAAAGTTGTTCAAACTCTTCTAGTGCTTTACCAAAAATCTCGTCATCTACAGCCGATGGTGCATGAAGATTCCGTTCAACTCCAGATGTTAAAGCTGATGCAGACATATTAGATGAACCGACGATTACATGGCCTTTTTCTTTGAAACGAAATAAATATGGGTGAAAGGATTTACCACCGCTATTCCACATTCTTACTTCCGCATCTGGAAGTTCTTTAGTAAAAAGCTGAAGGGCATCCGGCTGTGTAATGTGTAAATAATCGCCGGTGCAAATTTTTATTTCGGCTCCTCTTAGGGAGACACTTTTCAATGCAGACAAGATCTTTTTGACACCCGAAAGCATAATGAAAGATGTTAAAATGTAAATTTTATCTGCTTCCTCAGTCAGCTTGTTGATTGTGTCAACGAGATTTGCGGTAATTAGCCGAAGCTTACTCATCTTCAACCTCAATTAAAAATATCCGCTCATTAAAGCCGCCGCGTTTTTCAGCTTTCTTTTGCCGAATCTCTTCAAGTTGATTATAAGTAGCTCCGTGTATGGATGTTGCAGCATGAATAAGCTCTAGCATATCTGCAAGTTCTTCAAGAGCATCTTCATTACTTTCTGTCTCCTTGTATTCTTTAAGCTCCTCATGCATTTTTTTAAGAAGTTCATCGTGGTATTCATTTTCATCAAGGATGCGCGTGCTAAATGACTTCCCTGTATTTTCAATCACTTCAGGTATACGATCACGAACGAGTTTGTTATATATAGGCATTATTCCCACTCCTAATTTGGTCTGTGCTCTTATTTTACCAGAATATGAGTAATTATAGTTTATTTGTAAGAGTTTGAGATTTAACAATATATATCATGAATAGTAGAATTATCGCGAATCAATTTTAAAGAGTCCACTAGCTCCCCAATTTCATGAACCTTATTGTCAGTCGCTTCGTATTCCGTGTGTACTACGTGTAATCATTTTCATTTAGTGTTCGATGATAATTGACTTTCCCGTTTTTTCAATGATTTTAGCTATTCAGTCACGGCCTATCTGTAGTAGATAGGTATATTTTCACACAGTTCTGTCACTATTCCGCCAAATTTAATGTATTATGGAAGTAGTGAAACTTTATTACAGGAAATCCGTAATAAAGATAATTATTTGAATTATTAAAATTATAATTACCATTCAGGATACATAATTTGTTTACTTTAAGTGGCTTCATATTACTTAGTGTGGAAGGAGGATAAATTCCCCCAGGAACGGCATTTACTACTAATAAATAGGAGTTATTTTTGGGACAAAGGGACAGGTAATTCCAAATAATGGTGGGACATATAATGGTGCCTGACCCTAGTGAAGTAATACATTAATACACTTAGGGCAGGTACCTTTTGTTAAAGGTACACAAAGAGTAAGGGGAACGTTGGTAATTGGGAAAGTAGTGAAATAAGGGAGTGTCAGCCATGGAGCGATCTTTTCGCCGAATCATCGAGTCGTTCTTATTAGAACGAAAGCAATTGGGATTTACGTTAGAGGCATTAGAAGAATATGTAATAGGTCAAACAAAAAACATGAATACCTATATTGATAGAGGCGGTAACGGGCAATTAAAAAAGGACATTCTTTCATTCCAGGAAGAATCCAAAATCACGCCCGTTAAATCCAAAATAAAAGAGATACATCGCGCTTTATTGCTCCCAAATCATTGGAGAAAGAATAAAGAAAAGACAGAAGAAACCTGGACTAGGTCGTATGTTCTCACTAGAATGACCAAACTAGATCTAAAACATTTCATTCGGTATCCAGGGAATCAAACGGCTCTCAACAAAGACCGAATCGATGCGATTTATTCTTTTTTGGAAACACCGAATCGGGAATTAGTTTCAGCAGAGGAACGGATGTATGAACTGTTTAAAAAAGAGAAATGGTTATTGCCGGAACCGAATGGGGAAAACGGACAAAGATTTTTATCAAAAATAAAGATTAGTTTGGATGATTTGAAAGCTAAAAAATTCCCTGAACCCATCCCATACGAAACGAGAAACCGAATGCCGTTATCTGAGGTACAAACGGTTCTCATTATAGAAAATAATTCTTTTTACCATTCGGTCAGAAGGAGCCTCGAAGTACAAGAAAACATAGCAGGTATTCCTGTAGATATGATAGTGTACGCCAGAGGAAAGCAAACCATTGCCAATTTAGAATATTTGTATGCGCTTTTCGAACAGCCAACCCAAAAACAATATTACTACGTCGGGGACCTTGACCCTGAAGGCTACAGTATTTTTGCTCAAATAAGACGAAAATATGATGATTTGTCGATTAACATAGCCAAAAACATTTATGAGTGGATGTTGCGAGAAGAACCGAATCCTCCGGTGGTGGGGAAAGGTCAACGGAAAAATCGACAGGATTTCCAATTGTTCCTTCACCAATTTGATAAAGTAGGGAATGCTGAGGAACGAGCCAAGCTAGAAAACATGTGGAAAGAGAACAAACGGATTCCGCAAGAAGTACTGAATTATGAGAAGCTAACGAGAAAGAAGTGAACAAAATGCTGAATCAAGATATTTGGGATGGGTACGAGGGGCGAATGCGGCTGTTAAATCCATTCTTTTCGTTCGGAAAAGGGATACAAATTACTCCTTATTTAAATCCCTTCATTGAAAATATCCTTTTGGCGGTGTTACTTGAATTGTTCTACCGCGAAGTCCGGAACAATGACGCAAGAACGGAAGGAGACATTTTGGAAATCGTTCAAGAGGTGCTAGGGGAAATGAAATTGGAATCCTCTGAAAAAGACTCAGAACGACTCGTTACTGGATTATTATATTCCAATCCACAGACATTGGAAGCCTTTCAAGGGCATTACTATTCAGTCAAGAATCAAACCTTTGAGGTGCACCAGTTTAAATATTTAATTCCAGATTTAGAATTGATGAGCGATAATGCTCCTTCCATCATTTATAAATTATCGGACGACGCCCAGTTCATCCTGTTTTCGAGCCGAGAAATCACGTCCGAGCTATCCATTTCATTGGAGCAGCTTTATATGATTCAGTTGTTGAGAAAAGGAAACATTGAAGGGGTTTTGAAACAAACGGATTTTTTATTGCAACGGGTTCGCCACCTCATTGCAAAGGAAACTGCCTACGGAAGAGAAATCATTCGGGAGCCCAAGATAATCCTTCGAGAAGGGTTCGATGATAGAAGCAAACGAGAGGAAGAAATACGGATACAATTTCGGGAGGAAGATGAGAATTTCCGACATATGCATACGTTATTATTCCGCATTGAAGAGAGAAATGAAGGGCTGTACGACGTAGAGGCAAAGAAAAAAATGAATGAGATTCGAGACCGCCTCAATCAGACCACGATTAAACATGCAGAATTTAATACGATGGTCACAAGAAATATTGCGCTTATCCTCGATATCCGAACTAATCGTCCGGATTTATTGATGCGAAAATCGTCCAAACGATACAAAGAAGACGTGTGGGAAAAACTGATTTGGGTGGAAGGGGTTCCAGATGGAAAGGTCTTTCAGGAAATCCTTAGTCCTTTATTTTCTCCACAATCCCCCGCTTTGTTTTCACTTGATAGAGTATGGGCAAAGCAACGAATTTTAACAGAAAGAGTAGTAACTACTCAACCAGTGGAACAAGAAATATATGAAATGAAAGCCTTTGAATATGTGTTGTATTGGGGAAACATTTTAGAAAAATGGATACCGATACTTGACGAATTATTGAAACATCAGACTTTTACCCTTCAATCCCTTGAAAGTTTAGAGGGCTGGTCAAAGGATGCGATTGAACTATGGATGCAATTTACCAAAGAACAATTTACGGTGCCCATCAAGGTTTTTACGAATCAACCGTATAAGGATGAGCGAGAAGAATTCATTAGACAAGCCATTCTTCAAAATCCTAAATACGCCATGTTAGAAGGAAGTATTTTTTACGTGGAAAACCACTACAGTGAAACCATACGATACAATGATTCCGTTTTGCTAACAGATGGGACGCTTCGATTGAAGTTAGCTCGGAAGGGAGAGTAAGGAATGGGGCAAGAAACAACTTTTAAAGAAGGGCTCAGAATCTATTTTACTTTAGTGAAAAATGGATACATTTCATCCAAAGAGGAAGAAGGGGTACTATACTTTTCGGATGCTAGAATACGAGAATTTGTCCGTATGTGTGCCACACAGTCAGGGACCGAAATATTAGAAGCAGCAGAAAATATCCATTTGGTTACCGCTGGAAGCGGGTCCCTCTTTGATACTCCTTACCATCTATTGAAAGAAAAAATAGGGTTTCAAAATCAAGATGAATTCCATCTTTTGTGTTTAATAGCCCTTGTCTATTTAGCTGAAGTTGATGGGAATTTAGTCATCCAAAGTAGTGCGGAGCGGGACGGCATCTCCTATACGAAGCTCGCTAAAGAAATAGATAGAGTCCTAGAGGAGTGGCAAGAGAAGATGAAAGAAAATCCAAAGTGGGAAGAACAATGGGGCATCAACATCAAAACAGCAGCAGAATTATACTTGAATAAGAATTTGCGAGATGAAAAAGTCAGTCGATTGGTTCCCTCGTTTCGGACGAAATGGGGCATTATTCATAAAGTCATGACCTTTTTAAAAGACCAAAAACTGGTTCGTTTTTTTGAATCCAGCGGCAATTTTTTGGTGTATCCAACCGACATTTTATATGAACGGCTGGAATTTGCCTATCGAGAGGATACCCGGTATGAGAATATCAAGAAGCTTATACTCACAGCGAAAGGAGACCTATAAGAGATGGCAGCCATAGCCGAGATTCGAGTGGTTAACTTGCATTACGCTAAACAAAATAATTATTATGATGATTTAACCTTCCATTTTTTAACCGAAGCGGGGATTCCAAGTAATGGAGCCATTACTTTCCCAAACGGGAATGGAAAGGGTGCGCTAATTCAAGCGATTAACCAAATCTTTTTACCGGAAACCGCCTGGGGAAACAACGATGAAAATACCTCTTTGCATTACTTTATGAAAGGGAACAAATTTGTCCCTTATACGTTTTACATTATGATTGAATGGTGGATTTCTTATACTCGCCGCCTCATGACAGGGATTGCGATGACCGCAGAGGAAATCACAGACCCAAAACCAGAGTATCGAATTAGGTATCGATTATTCGGGAAAAAGTATGTTAAAAACGAATATGCGATTCAACAATTACCTGTATGGGATAAGGAAAACAAAACGGTAATGGACTTTTTTACATTTGAAACTCATGTCAAAGAGCAAAAGGGAATGTTTTCTTATGCGCCGAGTGGGAAAGGAAATTTCTTCAAAGAATGCCGTACCCACGGTGTCTTTGAAAGTGATTGGGCAGAGCTAAAGAAAATCAACCGGTATGAAGCAGGAATTGGTCCTTATTTTGAGCAAAAAAAAGCCACGAAGAATGAAACCTTTTTCCGGCATCTATTAATTCCTTCGATAGTGGAAAGAAATGAAATCGTCAACGGGATTAATATCCAATCGCAACTTAGCCAACAATTTAAAGATAGTGCTACGATTGCCAATAATTTACCGCATTTGCTAGCGCGAGAAAAATATCATTATGAGATATTAGAAATGGTCTCGCTTTTTGACGGTCCCATCAAAAACTATGAATTTGCCGAAAAGCAAATAATAGAGCATAAACGAACTGGTGAAAATATCTTAGGAAATATAGACAAGAAACTGCAAGAGTTAGAAAATCAAGCGGAGGAACTTAATAACTGGGGGGCGGAATTGGAAAAGCAGCGGGATGAAAACGGATGGGAAAAGGATAATTTAAAATATGTGAAAGCGGTACGAGAGTTAAGAGAGAAGCAAGAAGAACAGGAACAAGCAAGTTTAGACCAAAAAGATGCTGCTTTTGATAAGGAAAAGGCCTATAAAAAGCGACTGGAAGCAGAGAAGAAGCTACTGGTTAAGAAATACCGAGAAGAAGAGAAAAAGTATCAAACGATTGAGGCTGACATTAAGCGTATAGAAAAATCGACGGAAATGATAGAAATATCAACAAAGGAACGAGCCATCAAACAGCCCCTTGAAAACCGATGGGCAGAGGTCGAAGAGGAATTGCAAAAGGTTCAAGCGCAGTATCAAGGGTTTACCCAACAAAAGAAAAAGGAAGCCACTAAGCTCGTTCAGGAAAATCGAGAATTAGCTACTGCTATAGGAAGGTTAGATGTGCAGCTTTCGTCTGTGACGAATCGAATCGAAGAGTTTGGAACTTTACTCGAAAAAATGAAGCAGAAATTTGGTTACTCGGTTCATGTCAAACCAGAACAGGCAAAAGCGTTACTCCAAACAGAAATAGAAGAAACTCAATCATTGCAAAGGAAAGCCGAACAGGAGGAGCTTTCCTTACTAGCGGAGCAAGGGAAACTTGCCGAAGAAGTTTGGACGTTAAATAACGAGAAAAGCACGATTGAGACACAGCGAGGAGAAGTAAAAGGGCGAATTCCTCAACAACAACGAAAACAATTTGAGTGGATGAATCAAACTTCAAGGCTCTTAAAACTGACTCTGGAAGAGTGCGAAGCCACCTATGACTGGCTATATTCAGTTTTTCCAGCTCTTCAAGATTTGCGTGAAAAAAGGGGGAAACGAGAGAGGGAATTGACGGTGGAGCTTTTAAAGCTGGAGCAACAACTCCAAATATCAGATGCGGACCGTTTCCTTTTTAATACCGATATTCAAAGAATTAGTGAAAAGCTGGCTCACTACAATGTCTATCATCAGACGGGTTCCGAATTTCTTATGGAGTTAAAGGAAGAGGAGAGAGAACATTATAATCGCCAGTTTCCTAGTCTTAAATACAGCATTATCGTTCAAACCCAAAATTTGCAAGATTTAAGGCAAAAACTCCAATTCAACGACGAACTATTGCAAAGTCCAGTGAATCTTGTAGAAGCGAGACAACTCGACCAGTTATCCGATACCAGCTTTCTTTTTTGGAACCAGGCAGATGAGTTTGTAGAACAACCAGAAAAATGGAAAGAATTCCTACAAGCCTCTCTAGAGGAAAAGGTAAAGTTGGAAGATGAAATTCAAAAAGTTGCTCAAGAAATAGAAGAAATCCAAGTTTTGATTCAAGATGTGCAACGTTTCCCGCAAACAGACAGTGCGGACTTTCTCGCGCAGGAACTTATCCGGTTGAATGAAAGCTACGAACAATGTGAAAAGGAGCTAACCGCAAAAAGGGCGAAACAAACCGAACTCAAAAAGAAAATTGAAGAGAACAAAACAAAACAGAAAAACGCAGGACTGACCTTAAATGAAAAGGAAAAGGACTGGAGTGAATTAGAAATTTTCATTGAGCGTCTTCATCAACATCATGGGGATGTAACCCTTCAGTCCACTCTTTCAACGGAACTAACACAAAAACAATTGAAGCTAGAAGCGCTCATGCAACAAGCAACTAATATAGATGAAGAGTTGAAAAAGTGGCAAGATTATTATGCTGACTGGAAAGCGAGTATGTTTCAAAAAGTGGAACGCATTGCTAAAATTATCCCGAATGCAGTGTTTCCAAAAGAGGTAAGGGTTGAGGTGGGAACGGAAGAAATCCCTACACCTATCCTGCCGGATTTTTTGTTCGACAGTATCATGGGGAACGTGGCTCAGCATGAGGAGTTAACTTATACATTAGAACAAAAATCTACTAAAATTGCCGAGTTAAAAGGAATGAATAAGGTCAATATCGGTCTCTTGCAAGATGCTAAAGAAGAGTTATTGAAATGCGATCTAGAGGGATTATCGCTTTCGGAGCCGGTTGAACCGCTTGACTTCTTAAAACAACAGAAAGAAAGAGTAGTTACAAACGCCAAGCACGCGGCGAAGAGGTTGCAAAGTGCAGAAAAAACGCTCGAATCTCTGACAGCGGTGGCGGAAAGAATTGAAGAGCAAGTAAACGGGCTGATAGAAGATATCCGACAAAACCACAAATGTTCCGTCGATGACTGGGAGAACGTTGATTTAGAAGTAAAGGGAAAAGAAATTGCTGAAGAATCGAGCCGGATTCAAGTGGAATTGAGTGCCCAAGACAAGGCACTGAAAGAACTTCAAACTATGAAGAACACGTTAGAAAAGGGAAGACCGACGATTGCTGTTCAAATTGGGGCCCCTCCTATGTTGGTGTTTTCCATCAAGGAAAACATCGATGAGTTAATCGAAACCATCAACCAAGTGGTGGAAGAATGGAGCCAAGAATTTGAAAAAAGAAAAAGAAGACGAACCGAGGCGTTTAATGCGTTAAATCGTATCAAAAGAAAGAGCCTAGAAGACATTAAAGTATCCAACTGGGATGAAAAAACCAAACAAAATCTTCTTGAACAATATAACGCGATGGAAGTAGCCAATCTCCCTTCCACCGTGGAAACGATAGAAGGAATTCAGGCATTGTCCAAATATGAACTAGAAGTAATGGAAGAAGATAAGAAAAAAGGCGTAGAGGCTAGGGAACGATGGGTGAGGTATGCTGCTCAGTTTTCGTCTAATATCGTTAAAGCCATTATAGAAATGGCAGAGTCCATGGAGGTCAAAAATCGTGGCGGATTTACCTTCCCACTGGTGAAAATCCAAAACAAACGCAAACTATCCACCAAAGCAGATGATTATCAGGTTGCATTGGAGCGGTACTTCGATGAAGCCATTAAAAAGGCTACTCAAATGAACATACCGGTGGGGTCAATGACCATTCGGGAAATTAATCAAATCATTTACATCGCCGATATTGTGTATACCGCATTAGGGAACCAATATCCATTATTTGATATTTATTATCTCGATAAGGACAATGTTTTTATGTACGACTCCCCAAGACCCGAATATTACGTAGATTGGGAAGTGCTAAATGAAGGGTCAATAACCAATCCAGCAGGAAGCGGTGGACAGAGGGTCGCAGGACGGACAATTATGTTCCTGATGATGATGTCTCATAAACGGAAAGTAGCTGATAAGGACTGGCAATTTTTTTATATGGACAACCCGTTTGCTAATGCTATTTCCGCTAGTGTGGTAGACCCGATTTTCGCAATTACCGAAGCGTTGAATTATCAATTAATTGTTGTGGCTCCTCCTGAATTAATGAAAGCCGAGATTTCGATGAAGTTTCCATCTTTACATGATTTATCATTCGAAAAAGAAGCAACAGGGAAAAGTAGAGTCTTGGTTACGAGAAGACAATATTTATCGCCTAGCGGGTTTATGACGGAAGCATTTGAGGATGAAGTTATTGGTTTTTCAACAGTGAAAAACACGGAAGTGGAGCAAGGTGAATTTATCCTAGATTAAAAATAAAGTATTTTCTGAGTGAATAAACACTGTTGTATTGTACAAGAACCTGTAAAAAGCTTCCGGGTTCCGTTTACTATCATAAAACATTAATTTACAGCTTAAAGCGTGAAGTAAAAAGTAATTAAAAAGCACAGGCAATCTGAAGGGCTTGCTAGGGAAGCGGTAAGGAATAACCCCCACAAAAGCAGCGGTACTTTAATCTGCTGATTTATTTTCCATTTGAAAATATAATCAGGCTATGATATGAAAGGGAATTTTGTTATAGCCCCTATCGAATTTGAACTATGATAAAGCTATTTTTGCCACGGACAAATGCGTTTCCTTTGTATGATAGAAAAACCTATTGATATTTTTAAAATAAAAGAACTTTCCGGAGTCTTAGTGACGCACGTGCTGGGGCGAAGTATTGATCATTAACATTGCTCGAAGTAATATTAAGACAATGCGGAAAGGAAGACTATTTTGGATATATTGTGTTTAAAGCCTTCAAAAATTATATCTATTATGATACCCATTGCTATTAGTGGGAGCGTCAAGAAATTGTGAATGTACAAGATAAGAAATCACAAAATAAAATCCCAATTTCCCAGCATCATCGGGCCATTGGGATTTTCTTTGTTACGAGTTATTTCACCATTTCCCAAAACTTTGTTGCTGCTTTTGAAATGGGTGCATCTTTTAATTTCATCAGCACGGGTTCTACGTTAAAATCAAACTGACTGAATTCGTATATCTTTAAATGTTCAACAAATAGGGATTTGTAGTTCATTCTTGGGATAATAGGGATGCCTAATCCTCGATTGACAAGTGCAACAAGGAGTGGGATGTCTTTGCATTCGATAATAATATTGGGTTTGACCCCATGTTTTTCAAAGGCTTTTAATAGATCTCCATGAAAGGAGTAACCTTCCATCGCACCTAGCATAATAAAAGGAAGGTGAGCAATTTCCTTTAATGTAGGTTGAGTGGAGAGAGAGGTTGTCCAACGATTAGAAACAATAAGGATGTTAGGTTCTTCTTTCAACGTTTTCGTCTCATATTGCTCTGTATTACTTGGTCTTAGAAGTAAACACCGAAGAATTGCATCACCTTGAAGTTGCGGCATTGTATTATATTTTTACGTTGATATATTGATAGGAGTTTTGGGTGGATTTGAAAAGGTGCGAGAAGTACCGTCCCTTTTTAATTGCTTCCTTTTCAAAAATGTATTTGGTGGTAATGCAGTCGGAGTTTTTTTATAAGCAAATTACCATGGCCATTAAAAAAGCAAGACCCGAATTGGGCCTTGCTCGTTATTTGACGATTACTTTTCCAACCATTCCTTTGTTTGCGTGGTATCGGCATATCAATTCATATGTACCGGGCTTTTTGGGTTTCAAGGCAATGGTTTTTTCTATTCCCGGCTGAATTTCGACGTCAATTCCGAGCTTTTCTACTGTGAAGGAGTGCTCTGTATTACCTTTGTTTTTTAATATCAAAGTTGTTGTTCTTCCATTAGGAATAGTAATGACATTCGGATTAAAGTAATCATCGTTCAACTCGACCTCAACCGAGTTCACCGTCTGCATAGGCTGTGTTACGGTGCCGGATTCGGCAAATACGGCGATTAAGCCTGGAGTTGACACAACTACAGTCATCGCAATCAAAACGACCAATCCTGTTAACCACTTTTTCACAGGCATTTGCAATCCCTCCTTTCCTTGAAATGAAATGTAGGTAGACTCGAGCTAAAGGGTCAGTTATAAACTGGGGGCGAAATGCATGCACTTGCTCTTTTTACTGGTTCTTTTTTCGTTTCTTGCCACTGACTTTTCAGAAGAGAAGTGAATTATTGGTTATTCTATCTCCGCTTTTCGTCTACAAGAAAATCAGCTTACGTTTGAACAATAAACTTACTGTTAAAGATTATCTGTATTAATTCTGGGGATTTCTGGTTCAAGAGCCGCTGCTGCCTTAGCATTATCATTATGTCGGTCGTTTTTGGATCTATCTAATTTACTGTTACTTTCTATGTGGTTGGAATTTTTCTTTTTGTCAGCCACCTAATCACCTCCTACGGATAATATGTCCAACTTTTACCTCGAAAATAAAAATGGCTAACTTTGTTTAATATTTCGCTATTGACCGTTTCATCCTATTTGAAACTATTAAACGTTAAAGCAAATTACCGTAAAGCAACTATTTCGGAAAAAGAGGCAATCATTACCTCTTCAAAAACCTATCTTTATGTTTCAAAGTAGATTTTATTATCTTCATTAGAAATTTGCTATTTCATCATATATCTGTTATTCTAAGAAAGAATTATTTTTGTTCTATTTCAGATTGAGAATAGATTTTGTTTTTCGTCTAAGGTATTTGAGCAAGGATAGTAACATATTGTGTGGATATCCGCACTAGGAGGCAACAATTATGGAACAAGGTAAAGTTAAGTGGTTTAATGCAGAAAAAGGTTTTGGATTCATCGAGCGTGAAACAGGAGAGGACGTATTCGTACATTTCTCAGCAATCCAAAGTGAAGGTTTCAAATCTTTAGACGAAGGTCAAAATGTAACTTTTGAAATAGAACAAGGACAACGTGGCCTACAAGCTACAAACGTTCAAAAAGCTTAATAACGGCTAGAAAAAAACCCTACATGTAGGGTTTTTTTTATGTGCTTAATAAAGAATATGATTTAAGAATTATTTATAATTTTAAGGAATCCCGATATAAAGAGTGGCCGATGTGATAACTGCCAACATGGCGATTTAAAAGTATATACAAGATTCTAAGCTCATTCGCAAATGTAAAAGTTGGAATGACGAAGAGTGTTTACCCCTATCAGTTGATAGGCTTTATTTTTAATGTCTTTCACTTTAGAGAAATCATTCTTACAATTTTTGCAGATCATCCATAATCCAGGTAGTTTGTATGGTAATAATCTTCTCGGAAATAATAAAGCAAATCAAAAATAAAAGAGGGTATATGATGTTGAAAAACAGTTTTAAAGATTATTCCTTAAGTGATGAAATCACACACGCGCTTCATAGCTTAGAATATAGAACGCCAACAGAAGTACAGAGTAAAGCTATACCTCATGTATTAGAGAAAAAAGATCTTGTTGTGAAATCACAAACAGGGAGTGGAAAGACGGCATCGTTTGGGATTCCCATTTGTGAATTGATTGATTGGAAGGAAAACAAACCTCAAGCGTTAATTTTAACACCGACGAGAGAGCTTGCTGTTCAAGTGAAAGAGGATATCATAAATATAGGCAGATTTAAACGAATAAAAGCAACTGCGGTCTTTGGGAAACAACCTTTTGCCATTCAAAAAACAGAATTAAAGCAAAAAACACATGTAGTAGTAGGTACTCCGGGACGAGTGTTAGATCATATGAAAAGAGATACATTGGTCTTAGACCAGATTCGCTATCTTGTTATTGATGAAGCCGACGAAATGTTAAACATGGGATTTATTGAACAAGTTGAAGCTATTATTACAAAATTACCTCGAAATCGAGTGACAATGTTATTCTCAGCTACTTTACCTGCGGCGGTAAAAGATTTATCGCTTAAATATATGAAAACACCTATTGATATTG
The DNA here is from genome assembly GCF_018343515.1 of Bacillus sp. FJAT-50079. Taxonomy (GTDB): domain Bacteria; phylum Bacillota; class Bacilli; order Bacillales; family Bacillaceae_C; genus Lederbergia. Next base: position 128,073 of record NZ_JAGYPD010000003.1, read on the forward strand.
AGATTAAAGCGACTGGTCTCACGACAGACAAAATTGATCATTCTCTACTTCAAGTAGCTGAAGATGATAAATTTTCTCTGCTGCAAGATATAACGATTGTTGAAAATCCAGATAGCTGCATCATTTTTTGTCGGACAAAAGATCGAGTAGATACTGTATGTAAGCAATTATTGGAGTCAGGTTATAACTGTGATAAAATTCACGGTGGCATGGTACAGGATGATCGACTTGATGTAATGAAAGATTTCAGAAGGGGCAAATTCCGCTACCTAGTTGCTACTGATGTAGCCGCTAGAGGAATTGATATTGATAATATTACACATGTCATTAACTATGACCTCCCATTAGAGAAAGAGAGTTATGTTCATCGCACGGGAAGAACGGGAAGGGCAGGTCAAAAAGGAAAAGCTATCACGCTTGTTACCCCATTTGAAGATAGGTTTTTAACTGAATTGGAGGATTATATTGGTTTTAAGATCCCAGCCATGACCGCTCCATCTAAAAAAGAGGTTGAAAGTAAGAAAATCGCTTTTGATGCAAAAATGGATGCGAAACCAATGATAAAAAAAGCTAAAAGTGAACAACTTAACAAACATATTATGAAACTGTATTTTAATGGTGGTAAGAAAAAAAAGCTTAGAGCAGTAGATTTTGTTGGTACGATTGCTAAACTTAACGGTGTTACAGCCGAGGACATCGGTATCATTACAATACTAGATACTGGTACGTACGTTGAAATATTAAACGGTAAAGGTCCGATCGTGCTGACAAGGATGAGGAACAAAACAATTAAAGGGAAGTTGTTGAGAGTGTCCGTAGCTACGAAGGAATAATAAAGGAGTTCAAATATTTATGAAGTATACAAAATCACAAATGAAAAAGCTAATCAAAGAAAATAAAGAATTACAATTACGATTAAAAGAGTTGATGCAAGAACACGACCTTGAGAAAGACTTTGCTCTTAAAGCTTTATACCATTCAGAAGTTGCTGAAGGTGGTAAATATCAGTTATCATACCAAGAACTTGACTCACCCAAAGGGTAAGTCATTTTTTATAAAAGATCATGGAAAGTAGATAGCAAGTACATGATACTATTGGAGAGTCTCCTATTTAAATAAAAAGAGCTTAATGTACAAATGAATGTTACAGTTAGACAGAATATCTTAAAAGTGGGTAGGCGAACAACATGGTTGAGATAAAAACATCTCCGCTAAGTGATGGAGAATTCAATAGAGGGGTATTTGCTACATGTGATATCAAAAAAGGGGAGCTTTTACATGAAGCACCTGTAATTTCTTATCCAAACGACCAGCATCAATACATTGAGCACACCATACTCGCTGATTACGCTTTTGAGTATGGGATAAATCATTCTGCGATTCTTCTTGGATATGGTATGTTGTTTAACCATTCTTATGAACCTAATGCAAAATATAAGATTAATTTTAGAAATCACACATTTGACTTCTATGCTTTTACAGATATAAAGGCGGGAGATGAAATTCTAATCAATTATAATGGTGATGTTGATGACAAAGATCGACTGTGGTTTAATCAGGATTAATAAGGATAGTAAAATAAATCAGAACTTTGCCTTTGATTGAAAATACCTAACTTGTTTATAATCAGCGATGGAGGTGTAGGAGAATGAATAAACGATGGACAATCGATAAAATTAAAGAATTTGTTGAGAAAAATTCGGAAAGTAAGTTGCTAACGACGGAATATCACGGTTTTTCTCAAAAGTTACTATTTCAATGTGCATGTGGCAGCAATTTTGAAAAAACATTTACGAAATTTAAAAATAATCACCAACGAAAATGTGACGCGTGCCAAATGCCAAAACCCTCACGCTAAGCGTATAGCGAATAAACGAAGAGAGCCGATTTCTATTAAATAAAAGTTGGCGTTTTTTTCATTTCAAAAAGAAAAATAAATAACTGATTTCGCATATTGTTAATCCAGTATGTTATACTGTAAACAAGCCTTTGAAGCTTTAAATCTTTTACCATTACCTGTACCATCTCCCTACTCGAACGTTGAGTAGGGTTTTTTATTGAGTATTATAGAAAATCATAAAAAAACAGGCCCTATATAAAGAGCCTGTTTGTATAAACGATTTATGATTAAGCAATTTTTTGAACGTTAGCTGCTTGAGCTCCACGAGCACCTTGCTCAACGTCAAATGTTACTTTTTGACCTTCGTCTAAAGATTTGAAGTCGTCACTTTGTATTGCAGAGAAGTGTACGAATACATCGTCTCCATTTTCACGTTCGATAAAGCCAAAACCTTTTTCTGCATTAAACCATTTAACTGTACCTTGTTCCATTTTTGTTGCCCCCAGTGCGTTACCACACATTGTATTACTATCCTCGCCCAAAGTATCATCAAGATGAAAAGTTGAAATTCATACTATCCTTTACACCGAACAAAAATAATTCTTCTTTAACATATCAGAAAAAAGAAAAAATGCAAATTGTTACTAAAATAGTAAAAATCCGTGAAGGAAAAGAAGAGCAATCATGCAATACAAACAAAGAACTCATAATGACCTTCCTAATTAAGTTTTCTTTGTTGAACGGGTGCTGCTAGTTAAACAAGAAGCTGCTTTTAGGGGGGAGCTTTTCTTGTTGAACTGAAGTGGTTTGGTTCAACATGGATACAATATAATTTGTATTAGGAAGGTGGTTTTTTGTTAGGATACAAAAGTGAATAGAGAAAATGATTTACGGGATGCTTAAAAAAGATTCCAAAAGGAAGTCATTGTGGAAGTAGCAAATCTAAGTGTGTCAAGAGGGAAGAAAATGAAAGGGAATTTGAATGGGGCGTAAGAGTACGCCTATAACGACCATAGAGTACTAAAAGTTTTTAATAGAAGCATCATCAGCAGGACCATGGCTTATAAATATGTGATGATCAAGTGTGCTAGTACAAGCACACTTGGTTATGGTTGACATTTTCGGCAAAAAAAGAACCCTCTGCGCAGGGTTCTTAATTATAAACATCAATGCTTCATTTAAAATCCCCAAAAAAGCTTCCTCTAATCAATCAAGCAACTCTGCATTCCATTCAGGTTTTATTTCAATCCCAATCGTATCTGCTATCTTTTTATTAATGACGAATTTAAGGTTTTTTGGTGGTTGAGCAGCTATTTCAGATGGTTTGCTTTCGCCAGTTAAGATCTTAACTGCCATTTCGCCAGCTTCGTGGCCAACTTCAAAAAAGTCGACACCAAATGCAGCGAAAGCACCACGTTCAAGTGAATCAATGTCGGCAGCTATTAACGGTATTTTATTATCGTTTGCGACGGATACGACTGATTCGAATGCCGTTACAACTGTATTATCTGTGACGATATAAAGCACATCGACTTGATCTACAATGGATTCAGTTGCTTGTTTCACTTCAGCCGTTGTGGAGGCAGAAGCTTCTTTCAGCACCAAGCCAAGTTCATCCATTTGCTTTTTGATTTTATCAATTTGGGCACGTGAATTTTGCTCTCCTGTGTTGTAGACTGTACCGATTGTTTTAGCGCCTAATTCATCCTTCATGAATGCGAGCGTTTTGGCAATTGAATCAGGATGATGGTGACTCGTTCCAGTTACGTTACCACCGGGTTCCTCCATAGAAGTTACCAATCCAGCACCTACTGGATCGACGACTGATGTAAAAACAATTGGAATATCAGTGGTTTTGCTTAATGCTGCCTGAGCGCTCGGTGTTGAATTAGCGAAAATAAGATCAACATTTGCTCCAACAAAGTTAGTAGCGATTGTGTCATTGGCGCTGTTATCACCTTGAGCATTTTGAACGTCATACGTCACGTTCAACCCAGATTCCTCTATTGCCTTCTGAAAGCCTTCGTGCGCCAGATTAAGTGCGGGATGCTCCATAAGTTGTGTAACGCCAATCGTATATTGCTTATCTTCATCAACAGGTTTTGGTTCCGGTGAAGCGGAGTTACTGCCGCATGCAGCTAGAATGAATGCAGCACTTACGATTGAAAGAGCACTCTTTTTCATTGTCATTTTCACTATTAATATCATCCTCATCCTTAAGTTTTTTCACCCTCTAGCCATAGCTTACGGGCCTCTCATACAATATTGTTTATTTTATGTATATGGTGCAGAGGGTCTGAATTTTTCAACTATTCACAATGATAGTGAACGATGTATTTAATGTCAATAGATTTTTAATTTAGTAAGGTTACATAACGCTGAGAGATAGTCAAGTTAAAAAAATACAATAAATAGATAACTATTCACCTTAAAACTGCCTTAAATAGCTTCCATACTTATTAATTAGCTTGCTATTCGTACGGTCATCAACGATGATATCTTCACGTACTTTGCCTTGATTAACAATAAGAATACGTTCACAAACAGAAAGTAACTCCCTTAGGTCGGATGAGATGACTAGTACAGTTATTCCTAATTTTTTTAAGGTAAGGATATCTTCATAAACAGCCGTTTTTGATGTAATATCAATCGTTTGTGCTGGATTCATACAGATTAGTAGTTCTGGATTTGTAGCGACAGCTCGACTAAAGGTGATTTTTCTTTGTATGAGTCGGTTCATTGGGATTTCCGGTTGCGGTACATAGGGATTGATGTAGCCCTTAAGAAAAAGAGAGATCAGTTCGCCCGCTGTATACTTTAACTCTGAATTATTTAATTTCCCGAAAAGACTACTCTTAAATTGCAGGGAGGCAAAGAGGATATTTTCTTCAAGGGAAAGGTTCGTAAAAAGATGATCTTGTTCAGGAACGAAGGCAATACCAGCTTGGATGGCATCCTGTGTGTGTTTAAAACAAACAGGCTTGTCTTTATAGAGAAATTCACCTTTATCTATTTTAGATAAGCCATAGATGACTTCACTTATGGCATCACCTGAGCTACTATCTACATTAAAGATTCCTAGGATTTCATTTTGATAGATGTCGAAGCTTAAATTATCAAGGGTATGCTTTAGGTAAATATTTTTTAGGGAGAGTAGAACACCCTCATTAGGTTTCCGCTCATTGTTTAATAGTTGATCACCATCTTCCACTGGATACCCGATCATCAAGGAAATAACGAGATTATCATTAAGCTCCTCTTGGTCTAAAACACCGACGGTAGAACCATCCCGCATGACAAAGAGTCGTTGACAATACGGCTTTAAATAGCGTAATTTTGTGTCAACTAAAATAATTCCTACATGAATTGATTTTAGCAATTGAAAAATTTCATCAAGCTTTAAGAGGGCACTATCTGAAAGCCCATCAAGAACATTGTCCAAAATAATGAGTGTTGCATCATTCACAATAGCCCTGCAGATTTCTATGAAGAGTCTATTTTCATCGGAAAGATTACCCACTAATTCATTCATATCAACACGGATGTCCAAAAGGTTAAGAACATCCTTTGTTTTTTTATTTATATCCTCTTTATTAATAATTATTTTGCTTTTAATTGGTGTCATATATAAATTTTCAGCCACAGTAAAGCTGTTAATTAATGAAGATTTACGTTGAATAGGAAAAATCCCTAAATCTCTTGACTGTTTCATGGATTGTAATTGCACTTTATTTTCTTGGAAAAAAGAGCGACCTTGATCAAAAGGGAGCAAGCCTGTTATTCCACCAATTAATACACTCTTTCCTGAATTGTTAACACCAATTAATCCGACAACTTCTCCTTCAAATAAATTAATATTAGCATTATTAAGAAGTATCTTATTGCCAGAATAGGTGACGATATTCTCCATTCTTAATATTTCTTTTTGCATGATCGATCATCCTTCATTTTTTACCCTCAATCTACAAGTATATTTGGTAACACAGCCTCAACCGTAGTACGAACATCGGGTGTACTCATAATATTTAGACCATAATCATTGCCAAATTGAAGTTTAATTCTTTGATTTATATTAACAAGGGCAATTCCGGTATGTTCTTTACTTTGATTTTTTAATCCCTTTCCCTTTTCCATTAACTTATTATTGATGAGTGTTAACTGATCTTCTGGGATACCAATACCGTTATCCGTCACAACTATGACTAGACGTTTTTCTGTTGTATAGGCGGTAATTTTAATAATTCCTTTATTCATGCTTTTTTCCAGTCCGTGCATAATAGCATTTTCAACTAGTGGTTGTATGATTAAATTAGGGACATTACAATGATGAAGAATATGATCATCAATAGCCATCTTAAATTCGAATTTATTATTGAAACGAAATTGTTGGATCACCATATAATTATTAACGTTCTCTAATTCTTCATAGAGCGGGATCATTTTCCCTTCCTTGGAAATCATGTTCCTAAATAGGCTGGAGAGTGCTTCTGTCATATTAGCAATCTCGTCAACTTCGTGGATTAATGCCAATCCTCGAATGGAGTCCAATGTATTATAGAGAAAATGCGGATTAATTTGACTCTGAAGAGCTATGAGCTTGGTTTCATGGCGCAGCATTTCTGATTTATATTCATCTTCGATATTCTTTTTTTGTGCATTTAACAAAGCTTTAAACCTCATCTCTAAGGCTGAGTCTGAATCTGAATCCATTGCATCTACATCGTCATTTGAACCTTTGTTATTAATAGGACCGCCGTATTCTTTAGATACTTGTTCTAATCGGGCAATAGGCTTAACGATAAATATGATGTTAAGCAAAAATAGGCACACTAGAAAAAGAAACAACACGATGAGTTGAGTCGTTTCGTAGTGGACGGGATTGATATACTGTTTTATTGAATATACAAACAGAATGGCTAGGATAGGCAATAAAAAATTTAAACAGATAATAATTAATGTACTGGTTTTGTTGAGTTTTAACATGATAATAATATGTTTCAAGGTTTTGTTAGTCATAGTCTAGTTCCTATACTTTTCTTTATGAATATTTAATGGTGCGTTTACGGTATTCAGAAGGAGTAACGCCCATTTGTTTTTTAAACTTCTTTGAAAAATATCTTGAGTCTTGGAAGCCTGATAGGGTGGCTACGTCATTAATGTTGTATTTTACGTCCTTTAGCATTTCCTTTGCGGCTTCTATGCGGTATCGATTCAAGTAGTCTAAGAAATTGATGCCAACCTCTTTTTTAAATAGAATACTAAAGTAGACTGAACTAAGATTGACGATATTAGAGATGATGTCTAATGAAATCTCTTGTTGGTAATTTTCCATAATATAGCTTTTTGCAATGCGAATAGCTGGGACTAATTCAGTTTCATTTTCTTTCGTATATTTTTCGATAAAACCTTCTATTCGATCTGTTAAAGCGCGAGCTATATCTTTTGTATTCGTGCAATAATTAAGTATCTCATCAAAGTGATATTCTTCAATAAACACATCATAAGTGGATTTATACAGTTCAAATTGATGGATGTGCTTGTAAAATAGTCTGCTAATTGTATATACGATAGTTGTATAGATTAACGTATGGTCTTTATGATAGTTACCTGCTTTTAATAAAATATCATAAATAAGAGGACGTATATTCCTCGGATTAAAGGACTTGATGGCCTCTACTAATTTTAATTCTGTTTGTTCTGTAACTAATTTTTCGATGACCTTTTCATCAATTTTGACTTGATTGGAGGTAATGATCTGCCCAATACCTAGAGCTATACGGCTGTCAATACAGTGCTTTGCATCGCCATAGCTGTTATAGCTGCCTGATAATGAAGATTGTTGGCTTCCAATACCTACAGTAATAAAGAGCTGTTCGAACTTAGCAATAATCATAGAAGAATCCTTGAAAGCTTTCTCTATGGATTCCATTAATGCCTTATAATTATTCTTTGAATAATTCGCAAGGAAGACAATGGCATTAGTATGAAAATGACTGATAACATCAAAGCATACTAAACTTGTAGATTGATAAAAGATGGTGGATAGCTTAATCAGCATTTCTTCATTAAAATCCTTGTTAAGTTGCTTTTCTGAACTATCGAGGTTCACAATAAAATAGGTAAAAGAACCTTCTTCTAACTGGGTAAAGTAGTCCTTGTTAATGGCTGTCAGGGATGCATTATCTAAGTCAATTTCTTTTAGAAGAAACTGGTTTATTAAAAAGGAACGAACTTTACTTTTACTAACACCGAGTTGCCTGTCCATTTTTCGGAGACTGATAGCGTTTTCTTTTTCGCCATCTAGCTTTGTTTTTATTTTAAACAAGATGGTTTCTAATTCTTTCTTGTTAATAGGCTTTAACATATAATCCTCAACGTTATATTGCAAAGCACTTTTCGCATACTCAAATTTCTTATGGCCACTAATAACAATGAATTTGACCTTGTTGTTCATTTCACGGACTTTTTGCATTAAGGTAATCCCATCATAACCAGGCATCCTCACGTCAACTATAACAATATCCGGCTGTAATTCCTTTACTTTTTCCAAGGCCGAAATACCATTCTCCGCAGTTCCGACGATTTTCATATCTAACTTATTCCAATCGACTAACTTTTCTATGAGAATTGAAACATATATCTCATCATCTGCAATTAGTACCTTATACAATTTAAGTTCACCGACCCCTGACGATTTTTCATCTTATTATAGGGTGATCAAATTTTATAGTCAAATAGCAATTCTGTGAAGATATTAAAAATTTCCACATAATTATAAATTTGGTCAATTGGATTTATTAATTTTATCAAATAGAATAGTCAATATAGATGTAATCGGTTGCAATCCTAACAAAATAAAGGATTTAGCAGTATGGATTATTATTAATGATTGATGAAACGGAATGATAGTTTATTAATTTTATGGCAGAAAGGAGGATTCTATGAAAGACAATATTATTTTGAAATTAGATCACATTTGTAAACAGTACCCAGGGGTTGTGGCTTTAAGTGATCTAAATATAGATTTTAAGCAGGGGGAAGTACACGCCATCCTTGGGGAAAATGGTGCTGGTAAATCAACGATGATTAAGACTATTTCTGGGGCTATCGAACCAACCAGTGGAACCATTGAAATTAATGGCAAGAGTTTTAGTCATATGACACCGACACTATCCAGAGAAAACGGTATTGCTGTTATCTACCAAGAATTTACGTTGATCCCTGTGCTAAGTGCTTCGGAAAATATATTCTTAGGGGAATATTTAATGAATGGTCTAGTCCTTGATCGCAAGACCATGGAAGAGAAATCTAGGGAGCTGTTTAAGCGATTAAACGTAGATATTGACCCTAGTACAAAGGTGGCGGATTTAACCACAGGCTATCAGCAAATTGTTGAAATTGCTAAGGCTATTTCCAAGGATGCTAAGATTCTTATTATGGACGAACCATCGGCTCCTTTAACATCCTCCGAAGTGGAGGCAATGATTAAAATAGTAGAAACATTAAAGGCTGACGGGGTGACCATTATTTATATCTCTCACCGGATGGAAGAGATTTTTCGATTATCGGACCGAGTCTCCGTCTTAAGAGACGGTCAATATATTGCAACACGGAAGACATCTGAAACAAGTAAAGCAGAGTTAATTAAATTGATGGTAGGAAGAGAACTTAGTGAAACCTATCCAAAAAGGACACAGAAATTGGGAGAAACGATTCTATCGGTTAATAATCTCTCGGGTAATGGTGTTAAGGATGTTTCCTTTGACGTTAAAAAAGGTGAAATACTAGGCCTTGCCGGTCTCATTGGGGCTGGACGTACAGAACTTGCACAACTTATTTTTGGTTGTGAAAAGGTGACTGCTGGTGAAATAATCCTTAATGGCAAGAGTATTCGACCAAAAAACAGTATAGAGGCAATTAACGAGAGGATAGCTCTTGTTCCTGAAGATCGTAAAAGACATGGACTCATTCTTGAGATGTCTATTAAAGAAAACTCATCTTTGCCAAGTTTAAGGAATATTTCAAGGGCAAAGGTGGTTGATAAGAAAAAGGAAAAAGAATTAACTAATACTTTTATGAAAGCTCTAAGAATTAAGGCTCCCACTATTAGTCAAAAGGTCAAAAATTTAAGTGGTGGTAATCAACAAAAGGTAGTTCTTGCTAAATGGCTTGCCATGGATCCAGATGTTTTGATTTTTGACGAACCTACAAGAGGTATTGACGTAGGTGCTAAAGAGGAAATTTATAATATTATGGTGGAACTTGTTGAGAAAGGAAAAACCATCATTATGATTTCATCGGATATGGAAGAGCTATTAGGGATGTCCGATCGCATTGTGATTTTAAGTCAGGGAAGAGTTACTGGTATTTTAGAGAATAACAATATAAGTCAGGAACAAATCCTATTGTATTCTGCGGGGAGTGAAATAAATGATAAAGAAAAATTTGACCATAAAATCGCAAGAGACAGCGCTACTTCTAGTACTACTGGCGTTAATTCTCATATTTAGTATTCTTTCACCACAGTTCTTTATGGTCAATAATATGTTCAATATTACAAAACAGGTTGCTACGCTAGGAATATGTGCCGTTGGGTTCACCTTTGTTCTCATCACAGGAGGTATCGATCTATCAGTAGGGTATCAAGTATCCTTGATTAATATTATTGCAGCCTATTTGATGGCCCAGCTTGATGTGAATTGGATGTTAGCAATGGTCGTAGTCATGGCAATAGGAACATTTATTGGTTTCGTAAACGGCATGATTATTACAAAGACAGGTGTTGCACCTATTATCGTTACCTTATCAATGATGATTATATTAAATGGAATTAGTTACTTAATTTCAAAGGGGTTACCAATCTTCGGTTTCCCTAAAGAATTCACTTTCTTGGGGCAAGGCAGTATTTTTTCAGTCATTCCCGTTCCCCTATTGTTTTTAGTAGTAATTATGTTCATCGGAGCCTTTATATTAAATAAGACTTACTACGGACGCTATTTTTACGCCATAGGCAGCAACGAGGAGGCAGCAAAACTTTCGGGTGTTAATACGGGAAAAGTTAGAATATTAGTCTATAGTTTATGTGGGCTTTTTACCTCTATTGGCGCCATATTATTACTTTCACGTCTGAATTCAGCACAATCTGCTACTGGGGCAGGTTTTGAGTTTAGTGTTCTTACAGCTTGCGTACTTGGCGGCGTTAGTGCAAGTGGCGGTAAAGGAACGATCTTTGGAGCGATGATTGGTGTTTTAATTGTTGGGGTGTTGGATAATGGCTTGCTGCTTCTTAATGTTAGCGCATACGTTCAGTTGGTTATTAAAGGGATTATTTTGTTAACTGCGGTAATCTACGACACTATGTCACGACAAAAGAGTGAAAAAATTAAAAGAACAAAAGCAATCAATGCTGCTTAGGAAAAGATTTTTAAGAGACTTAAATGTGAAGTTAGAGGATAACTTAATCCTAACTTATAGAGCAAAGAAATTTTAAGGGGGATCATAATGAAAAAGAAGGTATTTAGTTTATTGTCAGTGTTAACTATAATGGTTGCACTTATGACAGGTTGTAATTCAAAGGAAAAGAATGTTGCAAATGCAGGTGATGGAAAATTTAATGTAGGTATTACTTTTTCTGATTTAAGTAATCCTGTATGGGCTGAGTTAGTACAAGAGGCTAAGTCCTATGCAAAGGGTAAAAACATGAATGTTACCTATGTTGATGCGCAAAGTGATGCCACAAAACAAGTAACACAGATTGAGAACTTTATTCAAAATGGGATGGATGCCATCATTATTTGTGCCGTTGAATCAAATGCTATTGAAGATGTAACAAAAAAGGCTCAAGAGGCTGGAATCAAAGTTGTATCTTATACACAGGTTATCAAAAATTTTGACGCTCAATATCTCGTTGACCCATATAATACAGGTTATGCAGCTGGAAAAAGAGCAGCTGAATGGATTAACGAAAACTATGGTGATGAAGAAGTGGTTGAATGGGCATTAATGGATTTACCCGAATTCCCTGAGATCATTGAAAGAGCGAATGGTATTATTGCTGGTGTTGAAGAAAATACAAAAAATACGAAATTAGTGGCTACGGCTTCTGCTCTAACTGCTGAAGATGGATTAACCAATGCTGAGAACTTCTTACAAGCACATCCTAACTTAAAAGCTATGGCTAGTATCGGTGGTGGCGGAAGTGTTGGTGGAAACGAAGGTATTAAGGCGTCAGGTATTACAGATTATGATTCTATTGGTCTATTTGGTATTGATGCAACTGAACAAGAAATTTTAAATATAATTAATGGAGAACCACAAAAATCTTCTGTGAGTCTAGGCGGCGGAAAGGCACATGGTCAACAATTAATTGACATAGCCACTGGATTATTGACTGGTGAAGATGTGGAAGAAACTGTCTATATGCCAATTGAAGTGATCGATGCATCCAATGCAGAGGAATACTACAAGCGTATTTACAAATAAGAAAAAACTTACAGCGAGGTGAAGATAAGTGGCTAAAACAATGAAGGGGTTAGTGACATACGCCCCCTATGATTATCGCTACGAAGATGTACCTATTCCTGAAATTGGTGATGGGGAGATATTAATAAAGGTAAAAGGCTGTGGTATTTGCGCTGGCGATGTGAAATCGTATCATGGTGGGATTCGCATTTGGGGTACGAGTGAAGAGAATCGTTACATTGAAGCACCTTGTGTAGGTGGTCATGAATTCTATGGTCAGATCGTCGCTATGGGTGAAGGTGTTACAGGATTTGAGATAGGTGATGACATTACTACGGAACAAATTGTACCATGTAATGAATGTAAGTTTTGTAAAGAAGGTAAGTATTGGATGTGTACCAGATCCGCTGTTTTTGGATTTAAACAATACGCTCAGGGTGGATTTGCCGAATATGTAAAATTGGACAAAAATTGTATCAATCACAAAATTCCAAAGGAGTTTACACCCGAACAAGCCGTTTTAATAGAACCGATTGCTTGTGGTATGCATGCTATCGAGAAAGCTAATATTCAACATAGTGATGTTGTTGTCATAGCAGGGCTGGGAGCCATCGGACTCTCTATGGTGAACATGGCTAAATTAAACCTACCTAAAATGATTATTGGTCTTGATGTAAAGCCTAAACGCTTAGCTATGGGAAAGGATTTTGGAGCAGATGTTGTTCTTAATCCTATGGAATGCGATGTAGTTGAAGAAATCATGAAATTAACCGACGGATTAGGATGCGACGTTTATGTCGAGGCATCGGGGAGTCCTAAAAGTGTAAAACAGGGCTTAGATTCATTGAGGAATTTAGGAAGATATGTACAAATGGGTGTTTTTGCTGACGAGGTTACCGTTGACTGGAATATCATTGGAGATGGAAAAGAGCTTAATATAATTGGTTCCCATCTATCAGCGTTAACCTTCCCATCCGTTATAAGTGGTATTCAATCTGGTGCCATTAAGACCGATGGTTTAATTTCACACACCTATCCTCTAAAGGACTGGAAGGAAGCTTTTGAGGCTACGGAAGAGAATCCAGAAGCCATTAAAATTATGTTAATACCATAATAGTAATTTAATATTGTCCCAGGTGAAACCAAAAATAGGGGTGATATTGGGACATTAATAGACGAGGTAGACCCTTATAGAAAATATAATGGTTTTACCTCTTTTTTAATTTTACTTATGGAATCAAGAATACGAAAAGATTAAAAAGGAACTTGCTTATGGAGCTAGTGCTTAGGAAAAAGCAATTGTAATAAAAAACATCTTTTATCAAAAAAGGCTTGGTCCACATTGTATTGATTTTTATTTGGGACCTTTGTTACTGCAAACGATGATATAGGTAATGATGTGTTTTTTTAGTATATTTTGAAAGCAAATTTTAGAGAAAAAGAACTCTACTCAAGTTGTTTGGCAGTGGAGCTGGAGTATAGCTTAATCGCTTAAGTGAGACTAGATCAATACGGATACACTCCATTAATTAGATAAAGCAGCAGGACTTTCATCTGCTTCATTATTTTTTACTAAAATCATGTTCACTGAAGAAAGCCCCATTCTATCAAATATGAGCTATGATAAAGATATAAAAGCTTGGGGTAGAAAGGAGGACTTTCGATGACTTCATATACATATCAATTGCCCTTTTATCGAGGAAGGCTAAAACCAATCGAGATTTTTGATGATCAGCAACAGAAGCTCGGATCGTTTCAGCGCTATTACCGTAATACTATCCAAAAAATAATCGATCGAGTGATGGGATATGACTTTGCCCTTAATGTTCGTTCACTTGACGCTGATCATCAATTAATTTGTGAGTTGATGGAGGAAATGCATTTCAAATCTTGGTTGCGCACAACATGGAAAGGGTATTCGCGCAACTTGGGGGATTTTACACTCCATGATAAGTCGAAAATTAAGACTCATCCCCGAATGGAAGTGCATACTAGTGTTGGAGATACATATTTGATTCAAAAAGATTTTGCGGATAGAAGGGTTTGGTTCAAAGATAAAGATGGGAGGACATTGGCGGAGGTTACTTATGATAAAATTATGCCACCACAAACCATTAATATTCATTTACATTCCTCGGAATTACAAGTCTATGAGGCCGCAGTTCTCTATTATATTTTAAGCATGAAATATTGAAGTACTTTTATATAAGAATAATCAATCTCCTTTTTGCCTATAACTGTTGCAAAGGAGTTGATCGAGTGGTTTATGTCGAGATTTTGGCTAGTATTGTATTGATCGCGGCATTTATTCATTTTCAAATGACGAAAAGAAAAAACAAATATAATCTAGATTTAATTAGTGAGCAACTTTGCTCAAGTGATGAATTAAAAAAGACGCTTGCAATGGGATTATATTTACGGTTTAAACAGGAAGATGAAGAGGTGGAATACTCCTCTGCTTTCATTAAGGAAGATCCGTTGTTTTTTGAAAATTTTGTAGCGGATGTTTTTGAGCGAGTTAGCGGGGGAAGGGCTTGGGTATTGCCGCCAAATGGAGATTACGGTGTAGATTTTGAATATGATACGGAAGAGGGAAAGTACTTAGCTCAGGTTAAATGCCAAAAAGATGATTTGCCATTTGATCCGATTGCGTTAATCCATTCGAATGTGGTGAAAAGAGATGCGGTTGGTGGTTATGTCATAACAACAGGAGCTTTTACGTCGGCAGCTAAAAGGTATGCCGACGGATTGAATGTTGAATTAATTGATGGTGTGAAGCTTGTGGAATTATGGATAGAAGGACTTCAAGAGAATCAAGAGGAAGTAATAAAGGCAATTCCTGAATGGACGTAAATTTGAGAGTGCTAGAGAAAAATAAAAGCTACTACACCTATCAACGCTTGGATTTAAACCCAAGCGTTGATTTATTGGTATGCTATTTCAAATGTTGAACAATAAACGTACTGTTAAAGATTATCTGTATTAATTCTTGGGGTGTCTTGTTCAAGAGCCGCAGTTGCACTAGCATTATCATTATGTCGATCGTTTTTGGATCTATCTAATTTACTGTTACTTTCTATGTGTTTGGATGTTTTCTTTTTGTCAGCCACTTTATCACCTCCTATGGATAATATGTCCAACTTTTACTTTGAAAATAAAAATGATTAAAGCATATTTCTTAATGCTTTAAACAAAGCGATGTTTGAACGACGGTAGAAGGCTTTAGCGCTTTTTTTTGGAATATTTCAGGATTAAAAACTGACTTTTCAATTTGTAGCTCAAGCGATTGTTTAACTAAATGATAATGTAAATTCAAGCTGGATCTGACATATCGGTTCAGCTTTTTATTAAAAAAATTCCTTCGATCAGGCTTTCATGGATTAGCCAAGATATGAGTTGCTCTTTTGGTAATGTAGTCTAACTTTTGGGGGCATTAGAAGCAATGCTATTTTTCTTATTCAAGTAAATGACAGTTTTATTAAAGGGCAATTAAAAAACGCCAGCGGCTAAAAGGTATATCGGCAGATAAAATGTTGAATTAATTGATGGTGTGAAGCTTGTGGAATGATGGATAGAAGGACTTCAAGAGGATCAGAAGGAAAATAATAGAGACCATTGAATGGACGTAAATAAGGAGCGAACTAATATCATTCGCTCCTTATAATATTATTGCTTCTTTTTCCGTTTCTTGTTGTTTTGTTTTTGAGCAGCGGTCAACGGTTCGTTCGCATATTCTTCGTTCATGCCCGCACCAAAGTCAGGTCCTTTTTCGGGATTCATACCTTCAATATTACTAGCTGTTCTTTTTGTCTTTGGCAACGCACTCACCTCCATCGATTATTCTGTGGCGCATATGTGAAAAGTATTCCTTTGTTTTTGCGTTACTTGCCATATTTGTATCAACTATTAAAGTAGTAGCGCTTATCTCGATCATGGAGGACTGAAAAATACTTTCGGTTCGCTCCAATGAGAATTATTATTGCTTCCTTTTCTGTTTCTTGTTGTTTTGGCTTGGAATAGTAGTCAACGGATCGGTTGCAAGTTCCTCCCTCAAACGTGCCCTAAAGTCATTTCCCTTTTCAGGTTGCATTTCATTCAAATGATTGTCTGTTCGTTTCCCATTAGGCATTTCTTTCACCTCAACATTTAGCTTGCGCCCTACTTGTTATTTGACGATTACCTTTCCGACCATTCCTTTGTTTACATGATATCGGCATATGAATTCATATGTACCGGACTTTATTGGTTTCAAGGTAATGTTTTTTTCTTCTCCCGGCTGAACTTCAACGTCAATTCCTAGCTTTTCCACTGTGAAGGTGTGCTCATTATTACCTATGTTTTTCAATATCAAAGTTGTCGTTCTTCCATTAGGAATAGTAATGACATTCGGATTAAAGTAATCATCGTTCATCTCTACCTCAATTGCTTTCGCCGTCTGCATAGGCTGTGTTACGGCGCCAGATTTGGCAAATACGGAAAATGAGCCTGAAGTTGTCACAACCATAGTCATCGCAAGTAAAACGATCAAACCTGTTAACCATTTTTTCATAGACATTTGCAATCCCTCCTTTCCTGAAAAGTAAATTGGCTAGGGGCAGTTATATTGACGTGTTAAGCTAGAGTCGCAATGCCGTGCACTTTACCACATTACCCATTCTTTTTTCGTTATTAGATTATATTCTTCGTTCATGTTTGCTCCAAAATCGGTTCCTTTTTCGAGGCTCAGTCCAATTAATATTACTAGCAATTCTTTTTCTTTTTCGGCATTTCCTTCACCATTGATTAGTATGTGTGCGTTAGTAAAATATATTCCAGAACTTAGGAGGGGCATCGTTTGCGATTGCATTTTCATTAGTTCAATGTGCAGAACAATGGAGAGAGGGGGAGCAGTGAGCAACATCCTATTTTTTTCTAGGAAAATACCGAAAATTATTATTGTACTAAAATAAAATTTATAAAAATTTTTGCAAAAAGTGAAAGCGTGACCATATGTGTTAGCTCAGGAATGGATCTTCCTACCTATTGTGTATCGAATATTTGTTTTAACTCAAATTATCTAAAAACTTATTGACTACTAAAAAATTTGCACATATAATTAGCCTAACGTTTGTTAGGTGGTGAATATATGCGTGAAAAATTAATAAATGCGGCAATAAAACAATATGCTTTGCATGGGTATCATGGAGCAACGGTGAAGAAAATTGCTGATGAGGTTGGGATAAAGCCACCTTCCATCTATTTTTTCTTTAAAAATAAGGAAGATTTATTTATGGCTGCGTTTAAACAGTTATTAGATAACCACTTTAAGAAGATGGAGAGCATTTCAAAAGAAAATTGGGACAAGCCTGTTGAAGAAATTTTTATGGCGATGATCCAGGGAATTGTTTCTCACCATAAAGGGGATATGGAAGGGACGAATGCATATATCTCACTTGTTACTTCTCCAATAGAGGAAATTTCCAAGTATCTGTATCATCACATGCTTCGTTATAACGAGTGGCTTGTCGATTTACTAGAAACGCTCCTGAAAAGCAAATATCCCAATATATCATCTCCAGAAATGGATCGTATTGTAAAAAAGTTCGTACTGATTGGTAATGGTGTTTTTTGGGGAATCAAGTTATACGATGAAGAAAATTTAGAGGAACAGCTCGTACTCGCAAATCAAATCATTCATGCATTATTCGAAGAAGTGAATGAGAAATACATTCAGTAACATAGGTCGTAACAAGGTGAACTTTAAAAAGTGGAAGTCGGAAATTTCCGAATATTAGGTAAGGCTTTGCGAACACTAAGAGTTTATTTGCTTTTTAAAAAGAACAATATGAACAATCCAAATTTAGGGGGCAAAAGAAAATGGCAACAAAAGCGAAGGCAACAATTGGAGATGATTATTCGTTAACAAGGGTGCCAATGTCAGCGCGACAATCATTATGGAGTATTACGATTGTACGAGTTGGGGCATTAGCAACAATTAGCCAGTTTATGCTAGGCGCGACGTTAGGGTATGGAATGACATTTTGGCAAGCATTCTGGGCGACAGTGCTAGGCAGTATCATTTTACAAGTCATCAGTTTTCTTCTAGGTTATGCTGGTGCACGTGAAGGACTTTCAACTAGTTTGTTGTCAAGGTATACAGGTTTTGGGCGATATGGATCAAGTATTATCGGAGCGGTCATTGCGATTGCTTGTATTGGTTGGTTTGGCGTTCAGAACTCTGTGTTTGCCGAAGGGATTGTGCAGGCAACTCAAGGGAAATTATCGCTTCCTATCGCTGCGATCATTACTGGATTAGGGGTTACAGTACTCGTAATTTTTGGTTTTAAGCTATTAAGTATCACTGCAACGATTACTGTGCCTGCTTTCCTATTAGCAGTTGGATTTGGGATTTATCACGTATTGAGTGATTATTCGTTTACTGATTTATTAGCTGCTTCTCCAGCTGGTGATGCATTGTCAATGGGCGCTGCTGCTACGATGGTTGCAGGAGGATTTATTATTGGTGCTGTTATTACACCAGACTTTAGTCGATTTGCTAAAAGTAGTAAAGATGTTTTTTGGATGGCAACGATCGGTGTTCTTGTTGGTGAACTAGGGATAAATATGATTGCCGTATTACTTGCACTTGCTGCTAGAACAAACGACATTGTCAATATTATGGTAACAACAGCCGGCTGGTTCGGTGCATTCGTTGTTGTATTATCTACAGTAAAAATTAATAATTTGAATTTGTATTCTTCCTCACTAGGATTCACAAATATATTCGACTCTTTATTTAACATTAAACTGAATCGAGGAAAAGTAACACTGATTATCGGAGTAATTGGTACATTACTATCGATTATTGGAATTTTAGACTATTTTGTTGGTTTTCTTGTCTTCCTTGGTGTGCTTGTTCCGCCTATTGCCGGAATTATCGTAGTTGAGTATTTTATTTTAAAAACACACCGAAAAGAATTAGATGAAACACGGAAGGAAGGAACATTACCGGAAGTTGGGAAAATGCACCCAATTACAATTATTGCCTGGATTGCTGGATTTGCTGCTGGTTATACAATCACAATTGGTATTCCATCGATCAATTCACTTTTAATTAGTGGGCTCGTTTATTATATTGGCGCACTGATTATAAGAAATTCTACAAAGAACGGAAAAATTGAAGGCAAAGCAATATAAGGTAATTACAATTAATGGAGGTTTAAAGACATGAGGAAAATTGGAAAACAGGAGATTGAAGATATTGCAGTTGGTGCAGCTCTGCTTGGAACGGGTGGGGGCGGCGACCCTTATATTGGCAAGCTTATGGCACTGCAAGCAATTGAGGAGTTTGGACCAGTAACGGTCTTAGAGCCGCACGAAGTTCCTGATGATGCTTTAGTCGTACCATCTTCAATGATGGGAGCACCAACGGTCATGCTCGAGAAAATTCCTAGTGGTGAAGAAGCGACAGAGGCCTTTCTAAAACTTGAAGAACATTTAGGTGAAAAGGTGTATGCAACGTTTCCAATTGAAGCGGGCGGGCTAAACTCGATGCTACCTTTCGCAACTGCTGCAAAATTAGGATTACCTGTTGTAGACGCAGATGGAATGGGAAGAGCTTTTCCAGAATTGCAGATGGTTACATTTTATTTAGATGGTATATCGGCGACACCAGCTGTCATTGCTGATGAAAAAGGAAATACAGCATTGCTATCAACGATCGATAATGTTTGGACAGAAAGAATTGCTCGTGCAGCTACAATTCAAATGGGTGGATCTGTCATGAATGCCATGTATTCCATGAGAGGGAAAAACTTAAAAGAAAGTGGTATACCTAACATCTTAAGACTGGAAGAAGAGATTGGAAAAGCCATTCGCCTTGCGAAAGAGAATAATGTAAATGCGATTCAAGAAGTATTAAAAGTCGTCGGCGGATTTGAATTATTTCAAGGAAAAGTAACAGATATTGATCGTAAAACAGAAACAGGATTTGCCAGGGGTGTAGCAACATTTGAAGGCATGAATGAATATAAGGATGAAACGCTGCAACTTCGTTTTCAAAATGAACATTTACTTGCACAAACAGACAGCCGACTGCTGTGCGTAACACCGGATTTAATTGCGGTACTCGATGCAGAGACGGGGAATCCAATCACAACAGAAGGAATTCGTTATGGTTCAAGATGTGTCGTGATCGGAATTCCATGCCATCCGAAATGGCGGACGGAAAAAGGGATTGCAACGGTTGGTCCAAAATATTTTGGCTATGATGTTGATTATATTCCAGTTGAAGAACTTGTAAATAAAGGTGGGGCGAAATAATGGGTACGTACCGGATCGGAATTGATGTTGGCGGAACACATACAGACGCCGTCATATTAGATGAAAAGAATCAAGTGATTTCAGAAACAAAATCATCGACAACGCTTGATGTGACAACAGGTATTTATAATGCGATGCATAAGGTAATTACAAATGCAGATGTTCCAAGAGAAAAGATTCACTATGCGATGCTTGGAACGACACATTGCACGAATGCCATTGTTGAAAGAAAAGGATTGAATAATATTGCTGTCATCCGTATAGGCGCTCCGGCTACTTTAGCGGTAAAACCAATGACTGGCGTAGAAAGCGAGCTCCGTGATGCACTCGGAAAATATGTATATCTTGTACGCGGCGGGCACGAATTTGATGGGCGTGAAATTGTTTCTTTAGACGAAGAACATTTATATCAAATTGCAAAAGAAATAAAAGGAAAAGTAGACTCCGTTGCGATCACATCTGTTTTTTCACCTGTATCTAGAGACCATGAAGAACGGGCGCGAGCAATATTTATGGAGATACTTGGCGAAGAAATTTCGATTTCTTTGTCTTCTGAGATCGGTTCTGTCGGATTATTAGAAAGAGAGAATGCGACCATTTTGAATGCATCTGTTGTCAATGTGGCAAAAACAGCTGCAAATGGATTTATTCAAGCATTAAAGAATGAAGGAATTGATGCGAAGGTATTTTTCGGTCAAAATGACGGTACGTTAATGTCCGTGGAATACGCTATGAAATATCCAATTTTTACGATTGCTTGTGGACCAACGAATTCTTTGCGTGGTGCATCATATTTAAGTGATTCAACAGACGCCATTGTTGTCGATGTTGGAGGTACAACTTCAGATGTCGGAATTTTAGTTAACTCATTTCCACGAGAATCTTCTTTAGCTGTTGAGATTGGCGGAGCACGTACAAACTTCCGTATGCCTGATTTAGTTTCAATCGGTCTAGGTGGCGGAACAATTATCCGGATAAAAGAAGATGGAGAATTTACAATCGGCCCAGATAGTGTAGGCTATCGCTTACCTGAAGAGGCGATGATTTTTGGCGGAGATACATTAACGACAACAGATGTAGCCGTCGCATTAGGGAAAGTAGAACTTGGTGACCCATCTAAAGTAGCGCATTTGGATAAGGAATTGCTTCAACAAGTATATGTAAAAATGGTCGAGCTGGTTGAAGAAGCCATTGATAAGATGAAGGTAAGTGCCGATCCGATGCCGGTTATCTTAGTTGGTGGGGGAAGTGTCCTATTTCCAAAGGAATTAAAAGGAGCTTCCGAGGTATTGCGTCCTGAGAATTCAGGTGTTGCCAATGCGATTGGCTCAGCAATATCCCAAGTAAGTGGTCAGATTGAAAAAATCTACTTAATCGATGAAATTGGCAGGGAAAATGCTTTACAAGCAGCCAAGGAAGAAGCGATGGCAGAAGCGATCAATGCAGGTGCTAATAAAGAAAGTCTTGTCATCGTCGATATCGAAGACGTACCACTTGCATATCTTCCAGGGAACGCTACAAGGGTACGTGTTAAAGCAGCTGGCGAACTAGTTTAATAGGGTCCCTCATACCCTTAATATTATAAATGTGATCTATATAAAGGCGTTGACAATTTAAAAGTCAACGCCTTTTGTGTGTTTGGGAGCGTAGTCCCTGATACACTTTTCCCTCAAGAACATTTTAACTGCATTCAAAATTTCAATATGAATGCAGTTTTAATATGTTTAAATCCTTTTGTTTAAAACTACTTTCAATAATATTCACACACTTCGGAAAAATAAGTCTTTACACTTCCGTTCAATTGTGATACTTTATTAACAATTAATCATAGTCTAGGACTAAATGATCTTTTGTCAAAATGTTAGAGGCAGTACATATTTTTAATTTCTATTTATAGGGCTCAAAGCTCAGAGTGGGTTAAGGGAAATAAAAATAAAAAGGGTGAAAATATGTACAATCAACCTTCAAGGGAAAAATATTTAATGGAGTTACAGGAGAATATGTTGCCATTTTGGGAAAAGGCTATTGATCGGAAATTTGGCGGTGTTTTTACTTGCTATACAAATGAGGGGGATCGTTTAATAAGTGACAGAAAATATGTATGGTCACAAGGTCGCTTTTTATGGTTAGCGTGTAAATTACAGATGCTAAAGGAGCAAGGCATGGTTCAGCTTTCTCAACATTGGAAAGAGACGATCGATGCAACATTTCAGTTTTTAAACAAAAATGCAGTAATGTCCAATAATCATATCGTTTTTGCACTCGAGAGAGATGGCCGGAAGATAGATGACGAAATGGATAAAAGTATTTTTGCAGATTGTTTTTATGTATTAGGCTGCAATGCTTATTCTCATTATATGAAGGATATGGAAGCATTTGAGCATAGCTTAATCGTATATAAGACGGTCAAATTAAGAATTGAAAATAATGACTTTGATTCAGAGCCATATCCAATCCCAGCAGGATATAAAGCCCACTCTATTCCTATGATTCTATTAAATGTTGTAGAGGAACTTTATGAGACGGCTAATGCCTTTCATCATCCTAGTAGATCTTTTTTATTGCAGGACACAAAAGCTTATCTTGATGAGATCATGAAAGAGTTAGCAGAGGATGGCAGAATTGTTGAAATGAAGCCAGCAGCTTGGAATAATACTGATACGCTTTTATCAAGGCATGTGAATCCAGGGCACACACTTGAGTCATCATGGTTTATGATCCATAGCTTAAGAAATTTGCAATTAGCGAATGAAAAAGATTATATATCAGATATATCTAAACTAGCGATGAATGCGTTAACAATCGGATGGGATGAACGTCAAGGTGGGTTGTTTCGTTTTGTCGATAAAGAGGGTGGCATGCCACAGGGAGAATTGATCGGTACTCCTATAGAATCACTTATACGCGAAACATGGGATACAAAATTATGGTGGCCTCATTCGGAAGCACTATACACTACTTTATTATTTTATGAAAAAACGGGAGAAAAAGATTGGTTGAAATGGCATAAAAAATTAGATGAATATGTGTTTCATACTTTTCCTAATAAAAATAAGGAAATAGGAGAATGGATACAGATTAGAGATCGGAATGGTGCACCTTTACAAAAGGTCGTTGCTTTGCCTGTAAAAGATCCATTTCATATTATTCGAAATTATATTTTGATCATTCAATTACTAGAAGGGAAAAATTATTATGATATTGGGTGAAAGTAAACAAGATATTACGCCGCTTATCCCAATTGAATTAGCAGGGTTCGCTCATAGAGACGGTAAAACCCGTGAGGTAATGTATCCATTATTTTTAAAAACGTATTATTTGCAAATGGAAAATAAAATCTTTTTATTTATAGTCGCTGACTTGATCTGGTGGGATACGGATCATGTGAAAAAGATGAAAGCAGAAATTGAGGATAAATTTAAAATTCCAAAAGAACACATTTGTTTTCATGCTACTCATAATCATTCGGGACCGCAAACGAGCGCAAGATTTAGTAGGGAAATAGGTAGACTTGAAAAAGGATATGTAACTTTTTTAAACGACTTGATTTTTATAAGTATTGAAGAATGTTTACTAAATAAAGAAAAAGTTAGGGTTGAAATTAGAAAAGGAAAAGCAAGCATTGGTGTCCATAGAAGAAAAAAAGTAAATGATGTGGTCGTTATGGAGCCAAATGTTGAACAATTAGTCGATGATACTGTAACTGTGATCACCTTTATTACAAATAACAGTAAAAATAAGGCTATTTGGATTCATTATTCATGTCATCCGACTTGTACGGATGCAAATATTCTTTCAAGTGAATTTCCCGGAGTTTGTTGTCGATATGTAGAAGCAGCTTATGATAGTAATGTTGCTTATCTCCAAGGGTTTTGTGGTGATATCCGCCCTGCACTTATTAAAAATGATAAATTTCATCGAGGAACAGTCCATGATATGGAGCTCATTGGAAAAAAGCTAGCGGCCGAGGTTCTTAATGTTTTAAAAAAAGATGGGAATATATGTAATACAGAACCGTTTTTATTCCGTCGACAGGTTGTATCTTTATCTTTTAGTGATGAGGTAGTTGATGATAAAATACCCAAAGCTTTGTTAGGGGAATGGCCGACTCTTGTAAGAAATATTAGGAAAAATTATGAATTATTGATTCAATATATTAAATTATGTGAAGGCCTGACTTTCATTAGTTGTAATGCTGAATTAGTTGAAGCATATGGAAAATTTATTAAGGAGCGTAGGCCTGATATTTTGCCTTTAGGGTATTCAAATGGGATGGTTGGATACATTTGTACACAAGAGCAAATGGAAGAAGGAGGATATGAGGCTGAGGAATCGTTGTTTTATTTTGGATATCCATCAAAACTAAGTCCGTCAACAGAAAGGGATATACAAGAAAAATTAAAACAATTAATGGAGTATTGAAATGTATGCGCATACAAACCGATAGTAATCTAACTTTAATTAGTCATAGACTATTACTAAAAGGTTTTATGAACCGTTACTACCTATTTAATTATTCGTATAACTGTAATTTCTATATATATCGGCATAACTAACTCAATCTTACAAAGGGGTGATTTTCCTATGTTATTAGTTTCGTAATGGAAAGGAGTGATTCATTAAACAACCTTGGAGCATGTTGTAAATGTTGATAAGTTGAAGTCGTTGATAATTAGATTAATAAGGGGGATAAAAAGATGCGTACTAAATTTCTCATTATATTGACTGTACTAGTTATGTCTTGCCTGTTAATAGCCTGTGGAAATAATGCTTCAGAAACTAATTCAAATAATGAATCTAATAGCAACTCTAATACAGACTCTAATACTTCAACTAAGGAAGAAAAGAAAGGGACAATTACCCTTTACTCTCCCAACATCGCGGCGATGGATAACGTTATATTAGGCGAATTTGAAAAGCAAACTGGAATAAAAGTAGAGAGGGTAGCTGGTGGTGCGGGAGAACTATTAAAAAGAGTAGAAGCCGAGGCGGGAAATCCGCTAGGAGATGTGTTTTGGGCTGGGGGCGCTGATTCATTAGAAGCTTATGCAGAATATTTTGAGCCATATGAGCGAAAGGAAAAGGATAAAATCCAGCCGGAATTAATGATGAGCAGTGACAATAGCTGGGCACCATTTCATGCGATCCCAACTGTTGCCATCTACAACAAAAAGATGGTGAACGAAGATGAGGTGCCACAAGGTTGGGAGGATCTTCTTGATGAGAAGTGGAAAGGTAAGATAGCATTTGCTGATCCTACGAAATCGAGTTCTGCATACACTCAACTGTACACGATGCTATTAGCATTTGCTGATGATGGAAACGATGGCTGGGGCTACGTTGAAAACTTCGTTAAAAATCTAGATGGGAAAATATTATCTGATTCGGGATTAGTTCCAAAATCTGTCTCAGATGGTGAGTTTGCGATTGGTCTTACTCTAGAAGGAGAAGCAATTCGATTTATGGAAAGTGGCAGTGATATGGGGATTATTTACCCGAAGGAAGGAACGGCTGTTAGACCGAGTGGAGCTGCGCTAATAAAAGGAGCAAAAAATCCGGAAGAGGCAAAGCAATTTCTAGATTTCCTAGTTAGTACAGAGGTTCAAGAGTTAATTCAAAAGGATTTTTATAGTAGATCAGTACGAACAGACGTAGCGCCTGCTGAGGGGATTAAACCCATTAGTGAAATTAAAATGGTAGATTACGATATCCAGTATTCTGCTGAGCATAGAGATGAATTTATGAAGAAATTTAGTGATATTGTGAAAAGGAATTAAT
The DNA here is from genome assembly GCF_018343515.1 of Bacillus sp. FJAT-50079. Classification (GTDB taxonomy): domain Bacteria; phylum Bacillota; class Bacilli; order Bacillales; family Bacillaceae_C; genus Lederbergia. Next base: position 154,453 of record NZ_JAGYPD010000003.1, read on the forward strand.
TGTATTCATTAACATTCAAGGATGCACCTTAAAAGAGGTGCTCCTTGAATAGTAGATAAATCTTTCTAAATTAAACCGACTAGGGGAGAGAAGAATGCTAAAAGTTACTTTAGAAAACTTATCCAAGGATTTTGGATCCCATAGGGCAGTGAATAATGTGGATTTTAAAATAAACGAAGGAGAATTTTTTACTTTATTAGGTCCAAGTGGTTGTGGAAAAACAACATTATTAAGAACCATTGCGGGGTTTTATAAACAAGATGAAGGAAACATATATTTTGGGGAAAAGTTAATTAACGATATTCCTACACATCAAAGAAATATTGGTATGGTATTTCAAAACTATGCTATTTTTCCACATATGTCGGTTTTCGATAATGTTGCCTACGGTTTAGTCGCACGTAAAATCGATAAAAAGGAAATCGAAAGACGTGTAATGGAAGCATTAGACATCGTGGAATTAGCTCATTTAAGGAATCGAATTCCATCGGATTTAAGTGGAGGGCAACAACAGAGGATTGCCTTAGCTCGTGCGATTGTCATTCGGCCGGGATTATTATTAATGGATGAGCCACTGTCGAATTTAGATGCAAAGTTAAGGGTGAAAATGCGCAATGATATTAAAAGATTACAAAGGGATTTGAACATCACAACGATTTATGTGACACATGATCAAGAGGAGGCACTTGCTGTTTCGGATAGGATTGCCGTGCTTAAAGATGGGGTCGTTCAACAAATTGATACACCCCAAAATATATATTTAATGCCTCATAATCAGTTTGTAGCAAACTTTATGGGCACCTCTAACTTCATTAAAGGGCATTGTGAACTTGAACAAAATGGAGAAACTATTATTTATTTACTTGATAAATCCATACGTATACCTAGCAACATAAAATATGAAGGAGAAATTATGGTTTCAATTAGACCCGAAGATATTAATCTGTCGTTAGATCAAGCTGATAACAATCTTTTTAGAGGGGAGATCGAATTATCAGTGTTCTTAGGGGAAAAAGTGAGCTATCTTGTCAGACTAACAAATGGTGATTTGATTGAAGTCTATGACCATCCAAAAGGTCAAAAAAAGATGTTGGAGGAAAAACAAATTGTTTATCTAGATCTTGGAATCGAACGAACTGTCATTTTGAATGCAACGGGAGATGAGGTGATTTACCGTGGAAATAAAGACCGCGAATCCATTCTCAATCAAGCATAGATTGTTGCTGCTTCGATGGGATTTTTGGACATTTGTTATCTTCTGCACTTATATTATTATGTTTGCCTTTGTTATTTATCCTTTGGCTACTTTAATGATTAGTAGTTTTATAGGTGAAGAAGGCGGATTAACATTGCAGCATTATATTGATTTTATTCAGCTTGATTATTATCGAAGTGCATTAAGAAATAGTTTAATCGTATCAACGTTAGCTACGATCTTTGCGATTATGATTGGTTTGCCCCTGGCATATATTTCAACTAGATATGATATAAAATTTAAAGGGCTATTACAAATGATTATTGTCTTATCACTTTTATCACCGCCCTTTATAGGTGCTTATTCATGGATTATTTTAATGGGGAATAATGGAATGATCACGAATTTCATACGAAATCTTGGTTTTGAGATTCCTTCGATCTATGGTATGCACGGGATCATCTTTGTCTTTACAATGCAGTTATATCCACATATATTCTTATATATTTCTGGTGCGTTAAAGTCGATCAATACGTCATTGGAAGAAGCATCAGAAAGTTTAGGGATGAAAAAATGGCAAAGATTTAGGACGATTACTATTCCTTTAATTTTTCCCACCCTATCAACAGGTGCACTTATGGTATTTATGGCTTCCTTTGCTGACTTTGGTACACCTATGTTATTAGGGCAAGGCTTTAAGGTATTGCCGATTTTAGCGTATAATGAGTTTATCAATGAGATGGGTGGAAATCCCGCGATGGCCAGTACATTAAGCGTAATTATTATTATTTTTACAACGACTGTATTATTTGCTCAACGTTATATTATTTCTAAGAAAAACTATGCATCTAACGGTATGAGTCCTCCAAAAGTAAAGAAGCTATCGAAAGGAAAGAAAACATTACTGTCAATCTTAGTATTTATCCCTGCTTTTGTCTCAATTTTGCCTCAATTGACAGTAGTTACAACTTCATTTATTAAAACAAATGGTCCTATCTTTCAAAAAGGCTTTAGTTTGGATAGTTATCGAGAAGTCATTTTTAGAGTTCCGCACGTCATTACAAATACATTTTCATTCTCACTCGTATCCATTATTTTAATGATCATAATTGGAATGTTAGTGTCCTATGTATTAGTTAGAAGAAATAACAAATTTACAGCTATGTTGGATGCGGTCATTATGGTTCCATATGTAATGCCGGGGATTGTGTTAGGGATCAGCTTAGTCATAGCTTATAACAAGCCTCCAATTATTTTAACGGGTACATGGGTAATCCTTGTTATTGCCTATTTTGTCAGAAAGATCCCATATACGATTCGTTCAAGTACAGCATATCTCCATCAATTAGATAAAAATGTAGAAGAAGCTTCGATTAGTTTAGGTGTACCTCCAATGAAGACATTTTTTAAAACTACGGGACGATTAATGATTCCTGGGGTTATGTCTGGTGCTTTATTAAGCTGGATCACAACAATCAATGAATTAAGCTCAACTTTAGTATTGTATTATGGGGCAACAGCTACGATTTCGGTTACTATTTATAGTGAAGTATTAACGTCTAACTATGGGACAGGTGCTGCCCTTGCATCGATTTTAACATTATCGACATTTATATCATTATTAATTGCTAATAAATTATCAGGCGGTAGAGGGCTATCTTTGTAAAATGTGAAAAATATTTATGGAAGGATAGTGGGTATGAATATCGAGTCAATTACTCTGCAAGGATCAAACGAATGGAATGAAGATGCACTAATTCTGAATGAAAAACTGGGGATTTATGGAGTAGCTGACGGGGCCACATCTCTAGTCCCGTTTCGCTCTGAAAAGGGGGAGACAGGTGGGCGGTTGGCCTCACAGATTGTGAAGTGCTTTTTTGAAAAACTTGATGAACCAACTAGCCAATCATTAGAGGAACTTTTAGTTGAAGCGAATGATTTAATTGGAAACAAAATGAAGGAAGCAGGAATTGACACAAGCTTAAAGGACAATGTATGGACGACAGGCGCGGCCATTATAAAGGTTGAGGAAAATCAGATTGAATATGTGCAGGCTGGCGATTGTATGATTATCGCCATGTATAAAGATGGCTCCTATCGTCTTTTAACGAGAGACCAAATCTCCTTTTTTGATAATCAAACAAGGCTAAAATGGGTAGAGGCAATTGATGAAGGACTAAATGATCGCCAAGAAATCCGTAAAAAGATTGAGCCCGTTATTAGAAAACATAAAAGTAAAATCAATACAAATAACGGATATTCTGTATTAGATGGAAGCAGAGAGGCCGGGCTTTATTTAGAATGCGGAAAAATTAATCGCTTGCAATTAGCTGGGATCATCATTTGTACAGACGGATTATTTATCCATGACGAAAAGGGGACGGAGAATAAAGTAGACCCGATTAAAAATCTTGTCCAACAAACATCAATTGTTGGTTTGGAGGGCTATGCAAATTATTTAATCGCTCTTGAAAATAAAGATCCAGATTGTTTGCGTTTTCCAAGGTTTAAAAAATCAGATGATAAAACTGCTGTATGTATTGAATTTTAAATAAGGGGGCATCTTAAAAGGTTTCTAAGTGCTCTTTTCACTTATTTAGTCATAGTCTATGATTAATGATATGGTTATTGGAGGGAACTTTATAATGAAAGATATTGTTGAAAAAGGTCGGAAGGATAAGCTCCATTACTATGTTTGTGCAACGAGAGAAGATATGGGAAGGGTAGCGGGGCAAATGGCAGCAGCAAGCATTAAACAATTATTAAAGGAAAAGGAGATCGTGCGAGTCATATTTGCATCTGCCCCATCACAGAATGAAACTCTATCCTATTTAATACACGATAAGGATATTGATTGGACACGTGTTGTAGGCTTTCATATGGATGAGTATATTGGACTTTCGCATGATTCAGATCAATGGTTTAAAACTTATTTGCAAAAAAATATAACGGACAAGATTAAAATGAAGGATTTCCACTTTTTAGATGGTACGGCAAACCCGGAGGAAGAGATGAAACGTTATTCTTCTTTATTGAACGAATCACCAATTGATTTGGTTTGCCTTGGGATTGGGGAAAATGGTCATATTGCATTTAATGACCCACCTGTCGCAAATTTTCAAGACACAGAAACAGTAAAAATGGTGGAACTTGATGAATATAGTAGGCAGCAGCAAGTAAATGATGGGTGTTTTTCAGCTTTAGTGGATGTTCCTACACATGCGCTTACATTAACGATACCTATATTAATTTCAGCATCGACTTTAATATGCACCGTGCCGGGTAAAACGAAAAAAAATGCTGTTTATAAAGTATTAAATGAAAAAGTTAGCACCTCCTGTCCAGCAACAATATTAAAAACGCATGAGAATGCGCATCTGATTATGGATGAAGAGGCCTATGGGGGGCAATAAATATGTTGGCAATCGAAGGCATACATTATGAAACGGGGGAATTTATAAAAGTTGTCGTAAAAGATGACAATATACATTCTATCCATAAATTAACCGGTGATTGTAAAAATGCAAAATATATTATCGCACCGGGCTTAGTAGATATACAGATCAATGGCTTTATGGGAATTGATTTTAATAAGGATCCATTAAATCGTGAAGAATGGCAAAAGGTTATATACCATCTATCTAAGATAGGAGTGACTACTTTTTATCCGACGATCATTACAAATTCGTATAAACATTTAGCGTATATATTCGAAGAGAATATGAAAATACTTGCAAATGATTTTGTCGATTCTAATATGATTGGCGGATTTCATCTAGAAGGACCTTATATTTCAAAGGAAGATGGGCCAAGGGGGGCACATGATAAAGAATTTGTTCGAGCACCTAATTGGAATGAATTTTGTGAATTACAAGAAAAGGCGCAAGGGATGATTAAAATAATTACGCTATCTCCCGAGTGGGATGGAGCGATTGATTTTATAAAAAAGGCGACAAACAGCGGGATTAAGGTTGCCCTAGGTCATACAGCTGCCGAATCAAAACAAATAAGGGAAGCGGTAAAAGCGGGAGCGATATTATCGACTCATTTAGGAAATGGAGCACATTCGTTTTTACCTAGGCATCCAAACTATATATGGGATCAATTAGCGGAGGAACAATTATGGACTTCAGTCATTGCGGACGGCCTCCATTTGCCTGAAAATGTTTTAAAAGTTATTGAAGGATTAAAAAATGAAAAAATGGTTCTTATTAGCGATAGTGTGGCTTTAGCTGGAATGGAATCAGGGGATTATACTACATCAGTAGGTGGAGAGGTTACATTAACAAAAGATGGAAGATTATTATTAAAGGATAATCCTCGTTTACTGGCTGGATCGGTAAAAAGTGTGTTTCAAGGTGTTCAACATCTTGTAAGTAAAAATATATGCGGGTTAGCTGAATCCATTCATAAGGCATCTATTTATCCGGCGAAATTAATGGGGCTTCCGCAAAGAAAAGGGATAAATATAGGAGCTAAAGCAGATTTCATTTTATTTGGAATGGATACTGCTAACTGGCAAATCATCGAAACGTATAAAAATGGAAAACTTGTTTATCAGAAAGGAAGTGTTTAAAATCGAATTAATGATCCAATATTACGAGGAAATCAACCACTACTTAAAAGAGATCATCGATACAGAAAAAGAAAAAATTAAAGAGGCTGCAAAATTAGTTGCAGACCAAATTAAAAAAGATCGAATTTTTTATGTCTACGGACCTGGAGGACATTCTAATCTCGCTTCACAGGAAGTATTTTTTAGGGCAGGCGGGCTAATGCATGCAAGTGCTATTTTAGATGAAGGCACATTGCTAAGCAGTGGAGCCTTACGCTCTATGGCGATAGAACGGACACCAGGGTACGGTAGGATTGTGATTGATAATTATCATTTAGAGCAAGGTAGTTTACTCATGATTGTGAATGCTTATGGAATCAATGCCGCGACAATTGATGCCGCGCTTGAAGCAAAAGAACGGGGAGTTAAGACAATTGGAATAAGCTCAGTAGAACATGCTGAACAGACACCTATTGATCATCCAGCAAGGCATCCGTCGAAAAAGAATTTGCATGATATTGTAGATATGAGTATCGACTCAAAAGTTAAAGTAGGGGATGCCATTTTGGAAATAGATGGTCAGGAACAAAAGGTTGGTGCCATGTCTACATTTGTAAATGCATTCATTTTAAATTCAATTACAATTGAAACGACATCCCTACTTGCTAGGGAAAATATACAACCCCCGATTTGGAAAAGTGGAAATGCAACTGGTGGCGATGAATGGAATAATCAATTTATTCATCGTTTTAAAGGTAAGATTAAGAATTTATAGCAAAGGTGAACAGGAGTGTATATCTTGTCCAAGGGAACAGGGATACTAAGAGAACAAAATAAAAGAAAAGTATTATCTCTAATACGTCAGTTGAAAAAAACATCTAGGCAAGATTTAGTTAAATATATGAATGTAAGCAAGAATACAGTTTCTTTAATTGTGGATGAATTTATAAATGATCAAATTTTAAAGGAAGTGGGATTTAAAGAGCCGGGAACAAAAGGACGACCTAAAGTAATCATAGAAATAAACAAAGAAGGCTATAAATCAATCGGTCTTGAGATCACCAAAAAAGGCATCGAGTATTCAGTCATCAACTATTATAGCGAATTAATAGAAAAAGAAGTTATCCCATTCGATTCGATCGATCCAACGGCGACAAAGAAAAAAGTGTTTGCATTAATAGAAACATTATTGGAAAAATATGACCAAGTGTTAGGTATTGGTATAGGTGTTCCAGGAATTGTCGATACCGAGAAAAATATCGTGTATAAATCCACTCATTTAGGCTGGGAAAATGTATCTTTTCAAGAAGAATGCAGCCAATTAAGTAGAAAGGTCATTATACAAAATAGTGTAAATATGGGTGCGTTATGTGCAAATGAAAAAGAGGGAAACTATGTAAAGGGAAGTTCATTTTATGTAAGAGTTAGAGAGGGTGTCGGTGGCGCCTCAATTATTGATAATCATATTATAAGCGGTGGCAGCTGGACAGCAGGTGAAATCGGTCATATATCGATTGATCAAAATGGAGTACAATGCGATTGTGGACAAAGGGGCTGCCTAGAACAACTTATTAGTGTAAGTTCACTTAGTAAAGAACTAATAAATAAAGGATATTCTCTAGAAGGCGAGATTGATTGGAATGGAGACTATATTCATTTTCAAGAATTCAAAGATATTATGAAAACATTTGGTTCCTATTTAGGCAAAGCGCTTGTGCTAATTATCCATTTAATGAATCCTGATGAAATATTAATTGATACCCCATATAACGGTCACAAGGAGTTTTCTAGCGCTTGCCTAGACTATATAAAGCAACACGCATTGGAATTCCCCTACCAACAAACAAGAATCATTTTTGGAGAAGAACGTTATAGTATGAGCAAGGGAGCAGCTTTGGCTGTTATATTGGATTATGAGAGGGGGGTTTTTTAAGAAGTCCTCTGAGGAATTTAATCTAGATCTAATCCATACAGGAAGGGAAAGATTTTTATCTTAGAAAGCTAGCTTTCTAAGATAAAAAGCAAAGGCAAATTTGATAAAGCTTTAAAGACAATAGTAGATTTTTTATTTACACTCCGGGTTTTCAGTAAGTAAAAAAGACTAAGATATGGAATCTGATATAAAGCAGAGCCCATATCTTAGTCTTTTCTTGTAATTATTATAGAGACTCTCCGCTCCAATCCTTCTCATTTCAATTTTATAACGATCACTTCTCGAATTAGGAAAGGGAGAAAACTAACTGTACTAACAATTAATATGAACCCGCAAGCTACTTTCATATAATCACCTGTCCCAATCGCAATACCAAAACCTGATGCCGCCCATACGATTGCTGCATGTGATTTCATAAAATCACTTTGATTAAATAGTCTATCATTTGTATACTTAATAGAAGAATATGGCATATTTTATCAAAGGATGGAATGAAACTAGTAAGTGAGGTGAAGCGATTGTACTCGAAAAAGGCCCCGATCATAGTAGTTACTCTCATTGTCTGTGTCATTGTGTTTGTTGTTGGCAGTAATTTTTATTGGAAAAAGCGTTTGACTGAAAATGTGTCCAACACAAAAGTAGAAAATGGTAAATATGTAGACTTACATAAGGGAAAGGAATTGGCGGGAGAACTATATAAGAAAGTTCCAATCTTAGAGATTGAAGATGACGTTGATGAGGTAGAAGAGGAAGTGGTCGAGGATCAGGTTACGGAACAGGCAGTGCCTGTAAACACGACACCACAAACGAACAATCAATCGACGACTGGCACTCAGAGCAGGACCAGCTCCCAAAATCAATCAAATAAAAGTTCGGGAACGAAAGGAAGAGGAGATTCTAATCGCCAGCCATCTGATAAAGTGAATCAACCATCGTATACTCCACCGGCACCGCCGGTAACAGAAACAGAGGTAGAGGAACCAAGCAAAAAACCGCCTGCTCCTCCAAAGGAAACAGAAGAACCAAAGGTGCCAGAGTCACCAGATTCTAAAGAGCCACAGCCTAGTGAAGGTCAGGGAAATGGCGCTGGAGACGATGAGAAAAATTCAAATACCCCAGAGAATCCGGAGGAAGCAGTAGGGGGAGAATGATCGTACTTGAACGGAAAAATATGCTTTCTTATAAAAGCCAAAATATCGCTGAATGAGTAATTCGAAGATATTCTTGGCTTATATTTTTTGCTTGTCTTTTTTTATGTACCTAAAATATGGAACAAGTGGTTGACTATGCCTATATAAATTTTTATGTTCCACATGTTATAATGGAGGACTAATTAGCCTTATAACGAAAATAGGTGAATGATATTGAAACGATTTCTATTTGTTGTTTGTCTTATTTTGGTAGCGTATTTGTCGAAGTCGGTTTGGCTTCCATATATTCATAAAGGCGAGCTTAACTCTAAAATTATGGAAATAAAGGATCATCCTAATGTAACTGCGGCTGTGGATTCATTTACGGAAACAGTGGGGACGATTGTCGAACAATTCGAGCGCTTTTTAAACGATGTGCAAAACAAGCAAGAAGAACAAAATCATGTGAAAAGCCCGATTTTAAGCAACCCAACAAATCAAATGTTTGCTATTTATAATATTGAGATTGGGACTTCAAAGAATGAGATTGAACAAAGGATTGGTGTTCCAAAACGTGTGACGGAAAATGAGTATGGAGTAAAATGGCACACATACCATGAAGGTTATCATCATTTTGTTATGGTTTCATATGATGCAGATGATCGAGTGAATGGATTGTACACAAATCAAGATTTAATTTCATCCGCGTCAGGAATTAAATTAGGAAGTACAAAAGATGATGTTCTAGCTAATCTTGGAAGCCCGCTAACGAAAATGCGAAAGGGAATGATCTATTATCAATTACCAGATAATGGGGAAAGTCAAGTTTTTCAAGTAGATAATAGTTATATTACCGTCTTTTATGATAAACATGAACATGATGTAGTTACCGCCCTTCAAGTGATTCGGAAGGATTTAGAGGAACAGAGAAATACTTTGTATTCCCAACCAAACCCACAGTTGAAAGAAGGGTTCGAATATCAGTTATTTGACTTAACAAATGCAACGAGAGTGAACCATCAATTAAATGTGCTTGAATGGGATGACGTTGTAAAGGAAACGGCTAGAAAGCATAGTCTTGATATGGCAGAAAATCATTATTTTGATCATGTGAACTTACAGGGAAAGTCACCTTTCGATAGAATGGAAGAAGATCATATTTCTTTTAGGGTGGCAGGGGAAAACTTAGCATACGGTCAATTTAGTAGCATTTTTGCACATGAAGGGTTAATGAATTCTTTAGGACATAGAGAAAACATTTTAAAGCCTGATTATACTATTCTTGGGATTGGTGTGGCATTTAATGATGAATACCAGCCATATTACACGGAAAACTTTATTAATAAAGGGTTCATTGCCAGATAAACCTCAGGATCTATTTTTAGATCCTGGGGTTTACTATTTCCCGGGAAACAAAAACTGACAAGCTTTTTGTTAGTAAATGAAGCAAGTTATGTCGAATCAAGATGATTGGTATATCTAATTAAAATTTCTTGTTTTTCTATATAGTTATTTAAACTGAGTTGCAATTCTGATAATAGGTATTTATACTTCTATGTAATTGATTGCAAAGGAAGTGGAGGAGGTTTACAGACCGTCAAGATGATAGATAGAATTGTCTCGCGAAGTCCTTAGGAAGTTAGAGAAGCATCAAGGATGAAAGTGTTACGTAGGATTGATTAATTAAATTATCAGTCCAATGTTTTAGCTCTTCCGTTAAAGGAAAATAAACCGAATTCGATTTTAGCTGTTGTAACGAATCTTATGAATGTCATTTTACTACAAGATATTAATCGTATTGGGAAAACGGAGAGTCAAAATAATTACCGTATAGTCCTAGACAATTAAAACAAAGAGATTGGTAAAGAGTATGTTTTTATTTACGCATTGATTACAAGACTCTGAATAAATTAGTGATAAAGTATGCAATTTTGCTTGTGCCTGAATATGATGAAGCATTAAATACGAATGGGGTCACGATTGATAAAGTAGTAAAAGAGTGACAGAGCACTTGCTTCAAAAAAGATCATAGGAATGTTCTCAGTCATTTTTTTAAAAAAGATTGCATTCTAAGGAGGCTAATATGAGTACACCACGCATTGCTGTTCAAATGTACACATTACGAAAAGAAATGAAGCAAGATTTTCAAGGAACATTAAAAGAAATAGCTAAACTAGGTTTTGATGGTGTCGAACTAGCCGGCTATGGAGGATTAACGGCAATTGGATTAAGGGATACATTGCATGATCTAGGGTTAAAAGTAGCTGCTAATCATGTGCCGTTAGCTGATTTAGAAAATAAATTGGATGAAGTCATTGAATATCAAAAAATTCTAGGAAACTCTCATATCGTTTGCCCAATTCTACCAGAGGATCGGCAATTTGAAGAAGATTACGAGGAGTTAATTAAAACATTGAATGATGTCGGTGAAAAATGTGCTCAAGCAGGAATAACGTTATCGTATCATAACCATGATTTTGAGCTAGTTCCGTTAAAGGATGGAAGGAAGCCGCTAAGCCGAATTCTTGATGAAACAAATCCTGAATGGGTGAAGGCGGAGTTTGATGTGTATTGGCTGACGAAAGCCGGAGAAGATCCAGTAGAGTGGTTAAAGGCTTATGAAGGAAGAACTCCACTCATTCACTTGAAGGATATGACAACAGATGGAGAGCAATTTTTTGCAGAGCTAGGAGCAGGTGGAGTCGATTTGCAGCGCATCTTTGCTCAATTGGAAAAATCCCAAGTTGAATGGTGGATCATTGAGCAAGACCAGTGCCGTCAATCACCTTTTAAGAGTGTTGCTAAAAGCTTGCAGTACTTGAAAAATAAAAAAGTAAACATATAAAGGATGGGATGCGTTATAAGCAGTGTTTGGATTTTGAAGTGGGGGAGGGTTTGTGAGATGGAGAGCGGATACGGAAGGCCGGTATCCATTGTTAAATGCTGCTTTTGATATTGCGGGGAAGAATATCGCAGACGAAAGCAGCTTAGTAGAAGCGATAAATGCTGGGATTGGGTTGATAGACAAGAGGAAAAGGACTCAATAAAAAGCGGGTTAATTTTGATGAAGATAATGGTAACCTTTGTTTAACATTACAGATAATGATTCTTTCAACATAAGGTTGTAAAATAAAGCAGTGCTTATCCAATCGGATTTAATACATTTTCGCAACTATATTTAGTTACTCGATGACAAGAAGGTTGAACCGTACCTTCTTGTCATCTTGCCTGATGCATAAATGTCTTTATTTTTTTCTCAACAATTCCCGCGCAGTCTCAACGATTTCATTCGCAGTTAAGCCATAGTAATTCTTCAAATATTCGGTAAGGCCCACTTGCCCAAACTTTTCACGAACGCCCAATCGTTTTATTGGAACTGGATATATTTCTGATAATGTTTCTGCAACGGCACTGCCAAGTCCGCCGATAACGTTATGGTTTTCAATGGTGATGATGTTACCCGTTTGTTTTGCTGCTTTGACAAGAAGGTCAGCATCTATCGGCTTAATCGAGTACATGTCGATCACCATCGCATCGATTCCTCGTTTTTTTAATTCGTTGGCAGCTTTTATTGCCTCGCTCACCATCAAACCGGATGCAACAAGGGCAATATCGTTCCCATTTCGCAGCATTTTTCCTTTGCCTTTTGGAAAAGATTCTCCTTCCTCATAGAGTTTTACTGCATTTTTTCGAATCGTTCGAATGTAATGGATGCCGTATTCCTCGTATGATTGTTGTAAGAGTGCTTTCAACATCGTGCTATCGCTCGCTTCATATACGGTTGCTTGGGGAATAAGCCGAACTAAGCCTAAATCTTCAAAAGACATATGGGTTCCACCATTATGTTCCGCTGTTATCCCTGCATCTGACCCGAGAATTTTTACATTAAGCTGAGCGTAGGCACAGGAAACAAATAATTGATCAAACGCTCGTCTTGTAGCAAATTGTGCGAATGTATGAACAAAAGGAATTCGCCCCGTTAAGGAAAGTCCGGCGGCAATTCCCATCATATTTGCTTCCATAATCCCACAGTTAATGATCTGATCGGGAATTTTTGCTTGAATTTTATTGGTCGATATGGCACTCATTAAGTCGGCTTCTAAGGCGATGACATTAGGGTCAGCTTGTGCCAATGCTAATATCGTTTCTGCATATGCCTGCCGCATCTCAAGTGGATCCTTTTCAAGCAATATTTCTGTCTGGCTCATAACGATCCCTCCTTAGACGCCACAATTTTTTCCAACTGAGCAATGGCTGCTTCAATCGCTTCCTTATCTTCCTGATTAGGGCGAAGATGGTGGTTATCCGCTTTTTCCTCAAGAAAGGGCACACCTTGACCTTTCATCGTATCTAATATGATCGCGACGGGTTTTTCATTTTGTTGCATCCCATTCAATATCGCTTTACGTATCGCTAGCAGATCACCGCCATCAACATGGACAGCTTTGAAGCCGAATGAATTGAATTTTTCAGCCAAATCGAATGGATTACATATATCTATTGTACGTCCGTCTAATTGCTTTTTATTATCATCGACTAATACAAAAAGTTTGGATAATTGATGATGCGCGGCAAACTGAATCGCTTCCCAGCATTGGCCCTCGTTTAATTCGCCATCACCAACAATGGTATACGTGTAGGCCTCTTTATTGGCTAGCTTATTTGCTAATGCGACTCCAGTAGCAACGGAAATGCCTTGTCCTAGTGAGCCAGTCGTCATTTCAACGCCAGGTGTTAAATTACGATCAGGATGAGAAGGGAGCTTTGTTCCATTTTGATTCAATGTGTAAAGCCAATCATGATCGATGAAGCCTTTTACTGCTAGTGTTGCATATAAGGCAGGACCACCATGCCCCTTTGATAAAATAAAATAATCACGGCCAGGATCATGAGGGTTCTGAGGATCGACCCTCAGAACCTCTCCATATAGGACGGCAAGTGCTTCAACGATCGAGAGGCTGCCACCATAATGACCGAAGCCTAAATGATATAGTTCTTTTAAAGTACAAAGCCTGATTTGATCTCTGAAGTGGGTAAGCTCTGCTAAGTTAGTCAAGTGTATCCTCCTATGCAGATATATTTGTTCGGTCTATGGATTGTTTTTTACGAATGATGCTCCATATAATCGGAATAAGAACAGCGATAATAACGATGATTGTTACTCCGACAGCGCCAAGATAATGAGCTGCATTTCCTAGGAAAATACCAGATGCTGCAAAGTCAGTGTCCGAGAACGTTGTATTTGCAAATCCTAAATCCCCTAGAACCGGCATAAGGAAAACAGGGAGGAAAGTAATGATTAATCCATTTGCAAATGAACCGAGTGTGGCTCCTCTTATTCCACCAGTGGCATTGCCGAATACTCCGGCTGTTGCACCTGTAAAGAAATGTGGCACAACTCCCGGTAAAATGATAATTGCCCCGAAAGCACCAAGTAGGAACATTCCGACAATTCCACCTAGAAAGCTAGAGAAGAATCCGATCAGAACAGCGTTTGGTGCATAAGGAAAAACAATCGGACAATCAAGAGCTGGCTTGGCATCTGGAACGAGTTTACTAGAAATCCCTTTAAAGGCAGGAACAATTTCCGCCAATACAAGTCTAACTCCGGATAAAATAACGAACACACCAGCTGCAAATGTAACGGCTTGTATAACAGAATAAACGAGATAATGAGTGCCGCCACTTAACTCACTTTCTATAAAGCTAGGACCTGTAAACAAGGCAACAATGACATAGAGGAGCGTCATCGTCAGAGCGATACTGACTGAACTATCCCGTAAAAACGCCAAGCCTTTTGGAAAGTTGATGTCTTCAGTGGATTTGGATTTTTTACCCACAGCTTTCCCAATCAATCCTGATAGTGCATATCCGATTGTACTAAAGTGTCCAAAAGCAACTTGATCGGTTCCGATAATTTTTTTCATAAATGGCTGGGCCATGGCAGGGAAGATCGCCATAATTAGACCAAGTGCAAGGGAACCAATCAGGATAAGCATAAATCCATCCAAACCAGCTACAACGAGAATCACAGCAATCATACAAGCCATATATAGCGTATGATGCCCCGTTAAAAAGATATATTTTAAGTTGGTAAACCGAGCGATCAGAATATTTGCTAGCATACCAAAAAACATGATTAAAGCTGTTGTTGAACCGAACTTGCTTAAGGCCATTGCGACAATTGCTTCGTTGTTTGGCACGACTCCATTTACATTAAAGGCTTGCTCAAACATTTTACCGAAAGGCTCTAATGAACCAACGAGGATACCTGCACCGGCAGCAATCACGATGAATCCTAAAAAAGATTTAGTCGTACCTTTAATAACCTCACTCGCAGGCTTTTTTTGAATCATCAGCCCAATAAAGGAAATAAGTGCAATTAAAACAGCAGGCTGGCTCAAAATATCCATGAATAATACTAATGTTTTATTAAGCATTTGCCATCAACCTCGCTTTCATAATTTTCCAAGCTCGGATAATTTTTTCCTCAATTTATCGATTAATTCCTGTCTGTCAATGATACTGTCGAGAATGACTGTCCGTTCTGTTAAACCTAATGCTCCTTCAGCAATGTCTTTACCCATTACGAAGAAATCGGCCATATCCGGTGTGGCTGAACTTAAATCGGAATGCTCAACCGTTATTCCATCTACTCCTAATTCTTGTAATACTTCTTGAATATTCATCGAAAGCATAAAACTGCTACCTAAACCAGATCCGCACACTGCAAGTATTTTCATTAATTATTCCTCCTATAAATTATTATTTTTTAAAAAAGTTACAACTCAACTAGTTTTATAGAACGGAGTATTCTGCAACAAGATTAAGAATCTCTTTTTTTGTCCTCGCCTCCTTTAATTGTCCCAGTTTTTCGGGATTACTTAATAATTTTGTCAACTGAGCTAATGCCTTTAAATGGGTTTGATTATCAATAGCAGCTAAGCAAATAAATATCTTTACTCGATTAGCCTCATTATTTAATAAATGTACAGGCTCATTTAGTTTTAATATGCTCATCCCTAACTGATTCACGCCATTTTCAGGGCGAGCATGGGGGATGGCAACTTCCTTTCCAACGATCACGTATGGGCCGAGCTTTTCAATGTTTGCTATCATTGCTTCTATATAAACTTCTGTAACAGAGCCATTTAAAAGAAGGGGCTCGGCAGATTTAGCAATTGCATCCTTCCAGTCATTGATCTTTTCTTCGAATTGAATATTTTCTTCTATTATTAAATCTTTTAACACAGGTTGCTTCCTCCTAGTTATCGATTTGCTATTTTCAAATAGAGCATTTTGCAATGCTTTTTTCAGTAATTCAGGTTGCTTAATATCAGCATGCTGGCGGATAATTTTTATTAATTCGTCCGATGTTGGGTAATGAAAAACTTGCTGGAATGTCGTCCCTTTTACAGCTCGGACAAGCTCTATTTTTTCGATTTCATTCATAAGCGGCTTAATGATAAATAATGGCTTTTTTGTTTTTAGGAAGACAGTAGAAAATACGAGATCATATTCGGCTTCATCTAGATGTTGAAAGTCAATTGAAGAAAGAGATGACGTCCAAAGAAATTGCGGAAAAAGTGACTTTAATTGATTTTCTAACATTAAGCTCGAGCTAACTCCGTTTGGACAAACGATCAGTGCTCTGTAAACTTTACTATGAAGCTCGTTATCTTGTTTGATCAGACCTCCAAAATGAAGCGTAAGGAATCCAACTTCATCTTCAGGAATTTTAATATTGAGTATGTCTTCGATTGGCTTTAATACTTCTTGTACGACAGTAAATAAGTCATATTGTTCTTTTTTTATATCTAAAAGTAAGGAGTTTGTAATCGGAATTTTAAAAAGCATACGATAGTAAGCCGGTTTGAAATGCAAATATAATGTTTCAATGGCTTTACTTTTATCAAGAAGCTGAATGCAAGCATAACGTTCAAAGCCATTAACAATTTGTTCCGTAATAGTAAGAAGTGTATCTGTACTTGAAGGGGTAATCTTGCCCTGGCATATACCAAGTAGCTGGATCGTCAGAAAAGCCACTTCTTCGGATCGAGTCGAGAGTCCTAATCGTTCCTGAATCAATTTGGCAACAGTGAATATCTCTTGCTTTTCTAAAAAATGGACGGTATCAGCATAGATGGATACCCATTTTTTCTGTTGCTGGCGAATATGAAGCATTTGAAGCAAATAAATGAATTCAACCATTCTTTCCTCGATATACACAAGTGAATATTGCTGTTCAAATTCCTTTAATACTTGTTGATAATGATCAAAGTGATCTTTAAGTTGTTGTTGATGAAAGATAAACTTAAACGTTTCTTCAGCATGTGGCTTAATCGTCAGTAGAGAAATCGCTTTAAGCATCAGATTTCGCTTGTCTTCTTCTACTCCTTTTAAATGGTATCCTTGCTCCCGCGTGTAGCGAATGTTAACCCTAAAGTCGGTACAAAACTGATTAACACGCTTCACATCTGCGCTTACCGTATTTTTGCTAATTCCCAATGTACTTTGGAAATGAAAATTAGAAATAGGCTCGCGCCGGATAAAAGTGTAAAGCAAAATAATGATCATGCGATCTTCTTGATCGAACGATAAATGCTTAGCGGCAAAATCAGTGCCATTCATTTTGTAAAAGTCCACGACTTCAGTTGGAATATGGATGAGATCATTAGAGATTCGAAGAGGCGGCAGGCTTTTGCTGTTTAATAAATAATTAATTTTCTCCAAATCATATTGCAATTGTCGCTCAGATAAATTGACCTTTTTCATAAACAAATGAAGCTGTTTCGGTTGCACCCTCATGAGCTGAAAAAATGTATTTAAACTTCTACTCTCTAACATGACAAGATCCTCCTCTACATCAATCATAATAGGTAACGCTTACATTTAGTACTTCGTTTTGGCACAATCATTGTGCGCTTTTTCCTCCTTGTTTGGGATGAGGGAAGAAGTATGCAGTTACGTTTTGAGACCAATTTAAAAGCCCCGTTACCATTCTGGATACGGGGCCATTTTGTAATATTTATCTTTAGACGGTCATTTTCGTTTATCAAAGATGGAAAGCTTCTAGGCAATCCTATTTTTTAATCTCTCTGCACGAATTCCTTTCAACTACCTCTGTATCAACGCTTATCTTCACTTTTTTACTTGAAGGATCATTCATTAATTCAATGATTCGATCAACTGCAAGGGAAGCGATACGTTCTTTTGGAACGTGAATGGAAGTGAGCTCAGGACTAATAATTTTTGCCTCCTGTATATCATCAAACCCAATAATTGACACTTCCTCAGGAATTTTTACGCCAAGTTCTGTCAAACTCTTTACGAGACTGATTGCGATATAGTCTGATTCACAAAATAGTGCGGTTGGAAGGTCGTGTCTGCGCTTTACTATTTCATTTTTAAATTGTTCCTGGGATGTAAGGACTGTTGGGAACATATTAAAATAATCATTTTTAGCGACATCTAGATTTTTTTCTTTTAGTGCGGTTAGGAACCCTTCTTTTCTAACTTCGAAGTTTCGGATTCTAACGGTTGATTGAACGTAGCCAATTCTAGTATGGCCAAGCTTAATAAAATGATTAGCAGCTTGGTATGCCCCTAAAAAGCTATTCATATTAACAAAATCCACGCTCAGCATATCAAAAGTTGTATCTAGGACGACAATATTAGGGAGATGTTTCGCAATATATGCAATTTGTTCTTTTGTTAAATCCGTACCCAATAAGATGATTCCATTTCCTTCATTGGCCTTGCTGAATTGTTTAATTTCCTCGTATAAATGGTCTAAGTTAATCGTCGATAGCATGAGCGAGTACCCTTTGGAAGATAAATCTGAACCAATATGTCTAATTAGCTCAGTAAAAAAAGGCAGTGTTTCAAATTGCTCGATTACGATCCCCGGATTTGTACAGGCAACGAAGTTAACGATCTTTTTCTTCGGTTGGGGACCTATGTAATCCTGTGAGGATGATTTATGGATGTACCCTTGATCTTGAACGATTTTTAATATTCTTTCTCGTGTTTTCGGGCTGATGCCTGGTTTATTATTTAGAGCTAATGATACGGAAGAAATAGATACATTAGCTAATTGAGCAATATCTTTAATCGTTAATGTCATTTTTTTCACCTTTCTATATAGAGAGCTAGTTTATGTATTAAATGATTTACGTTTGATTCGTCTATGTGTATCCATTATAACGTTTACAAAAGATAACTAAAACAATAATGGTTATTTTAGTTGTTTTTAAATCAGTTTGAAAAGCAAAGTAAAGAAGAAATGTAATTGAATCTCTAATAATGAATTTAACTAGGTTTTTTTATATCATAGCACATTTTTAATTTAATTTTAGTGATTTAACTAAAATTTTATTAAAAAAGTAGTTGACCTATACTGTTTTTTGTTTTATAGTTTTGTCCAAGGGCATTTGTCTTAATTTTCTTACTCTAGAAAGGAGTTGGTAATAATTACATAAATCCGAATTGAAAGCGTTTTTCTACTATGTTGCTAAATTTACTGTATTTTTATATTGCTTTATTAAAATTTTATTAAATAAACAAATATAAGGGGGAGTAATTTATGAAAAGAATGTTATTTTTAGTAACTGTTTTTTTGTTGGTATTTACATTAGTTGGTTGTAAGGCCGGGGAGAAAGCTGCCAGCTCGAATAAAAATAATGAAGGCAATACGAAGGTAGAAGGTAAAACAATTGAAATTGCGTGGATTGGTAAAACACTTAATAACCCTTGGTGGATTTCGGTTGCGGATATTGCTAAACGTGAAGCTGAACATTTAGGTGTTAATTTGGAAATTTCAATTCCTCAGGAAGAGGTCGACCTAGAGAAACAAGTATCGATTGTGGAACAAGCGATTCAAAAAGGGTCAGATGCGATTGTCATTTCAGCAGCCAGCTCTGATGGAATTTTACCTGCTTTGGAAAAAGCGCGTAATGCCGGTATAAAAATAGTCAATTTTGATACGAGAATTAGCGATCCGAACCTCTATGACGCATATGTCGGTGCTGATGATGTAGAAGGAGCGTATAAAGCAGGGAAATATATTGCGGAACAATTGGGTGGTAAAGGCAAAGTAGGTTTAATAACAGGATTGTTGGCTCAATCAACAGGAGTTGATAGAAAGGAAGGTTTCCTGAAAGCGATTTCTGAATATCCGGACATTGAAGTTGTAGCAGAAGCAAGTGCTGATTGGCGTTCAGACCTTGCGGCGGATGTGACGACAAATATGTTAACAGCAAACCCAGATATTGATGCAATTTTTGCGAGTAATGATCAGATGGCGGTAGGGATGGTCAATTCAGCCCAAGCAGCTAACAAGGCGGACGACCTTATTTTAGTTGGATATGATGGTATTCTCGATTCCGTAAACTTAGTTCTTAAAGGTTCGTTAGATGCATTTGTCGCTCTGCCAAATATAGATGAGGGTGCAATGGGACCAAGAATTGCAACGGCACTTGTGTTAAATCCAGATTACAAGTTTGAGAGAGAATTGATTTACCCTACGACTCTAGTAACACAAGAATATGTTGAGGGCTTAACAGATCAAACAATCTATGAGTACGCAGCGGAGCGCTTTCCTTTAATAGGTGTGACGGATAAAGGTTATTAAGTTAGCTGTGGAGACTAAAGGAGCGAATCTGATCTTTTAGTCTCAACTGTTATTTGTGAGGAGGGTGAATATGAGCGTGAACGATAATGCTCCTTTATTGCAATTCAAACATATATCAAAGCAGTATCCAGGAGTAAAAGCTGTTGATAATGTCTCGTTTTCTGCTAATGGTGGAGAGGTTATTGCTTTGATGGGGATTAATGGAGCGGGAAAATCAACGTTAATGAAAATTTTAAGTGGCGCTGAAACACGGGATTCAGGTGAGATCCTCATTGCTGGAGAGTCGTTGCCAAAGAAGTATACGCCGATTGAAGCAAGGGATTATGGGGTTGGAATCATTTATCAAGAATTGAGTGTTTTATCAGAATTAACGGTTGGAGAAAACATTTATTTAACGAATGAATTTTTAAAGATAAAATTTCCGCCGGTGATTGATTACAAAAAGATTTATAGTGAAGCGCAGAAGCAATTGGCGAAATTAGATGCGAATTTTATCAACGTCAAAGATAAAGTAGCGAACTTAGCGCTCGCTGAAAAGCAAATGGTTGAAATTGCTAAGGCATTAGCGATCGATTGCAAAATTTTAATTATGGACGAGCCTACGACTTCCCTTACAAAGGAAGAAACCGATCAATTATTTGCTGTTATTCATTCGTTGAAGAAACAAGGTGTGTGTATTTTATACATATCACACCGAATGGATGAGATTTTTGAAGTGTGTGATAAGGCGGTTGTCATGAGAGATGGAAAATATATTGAAACGTTAAATATTAATGAGATCGATCATGATCAGTTAGTTGAATCAATGACAGGACAAACCTTTCAAAAGAAAAGAAGAGAATTGGAACATCACGGAAGCCCACCGTCTGACAGGAAAAAACTTTTCCAAGTGAAAAAATTGTCCGACAAAAAGTTTATTAAAGATATTTCTTTTCATGTATATGAAAATGAAGTATTAGGAATTGGCGGCTTAATCGGGTCAAAGCGGACGGAAATGGCAAGGATGATCTTTGGGGCTGACAGTGGGGCAGATGGAGAAGTGATAATGGAAGGGGAAAAACTTAATCTCCGTTCACCCGCTGAAGCGATACAAAGTGGAATCGGTTACTTAAGTGAAAATCGTAAGGAGGATGGATTGAATTTAGGTCGCTCCATTCAAGAGAATATTATTTTAACAGATATGAAATCTGTTAGTAAAAAGCAAGTGATGAGCCAAAAAAGAATTGCGGAAGTATTTAATAAATATGCAACTGGAATGGGAATCAAGGGAAAAGCGAACACGACAGTTGGTAACTTAAGCGGGGGAAACCAACAAAAAGTAGCGATTGCAAAATGGTTACATGCAGGCTGCAGGCTGATTATGTTTGATGAACCAACCCGTGGTGTGGACGTGGCTGCCAAAGCGGAAATTTATAAGATGATTCAAGAATTCGCAAAAAACGGGAATGGGGCAATTGTTATCTCTTCGGAGGTTGAAGAACTAGTAGATGTATGTGATCGGGTATTGATTATGTCTAAAGGTGAAATTACACACGAACTACAATCAAATGAAATTACACATGATAATATTTTAGCGCGTATCACCTCGAAAGGAAGGAACTGAAAGTGAATATAGAAATGGCAGAAAACCAAACGATTGGATTTAAGATTAAAAAACAGCTTTTGGGCGGGCTCGGCATCTTTGTAGGATTATTCCTTCTGTTGACTATCTTTTCCATGCTGTCGTCAGTATTTTTTACATCCGGAAACTTACAAAATATATTAATTCAATCAGCGACGAATGCAATCATTGCTGCTGGCATGACGTTTGTTATTATCGCTGGCGAAATTGATTTATCTGTGGGCTCAATTCTAGCTTTAACATCGATTGTAAGTGCGGAGATTATGCTTTCAACTGGAAGTCTATTGTTGGGAATTATTGTTGCTTTAGTACTTGGAACAATATTAGGTGCTTTAAATGGTTTGTTTGTTGCTTATATGGGATTCCCGGCTTTTATCGTAACATTGGCAACGATGTGGCTCTTTAGAGGAAGTGCATACGTTCTATCTGACGGTCAAGCGATTGTAGGTCTTCCAGAAGGATTAAGAGTTCTTTCCTCCGGCAGCTTTCTTATGATTCCAAATATCGTTTGGGTCATGATTATTACATATGTGCTTTGCTATATCTTACTTGCTAAATTAACGATCGGTAGAAAAATTTATGCAACAGGTGATAACCAAGAATCAGCACGGCTATCAGGGATTAATGTAAAGGCGATTAAAATATTAGTCTTTTCCCTCTCTGGTTTTCTAACATCCGTTGCAGGAGTCGTCTTGATGGCACGTCTTAACTCGGCGCAGCCTGTTGCTGGTACATCATTCGAATTAACGGCGATAGCTGCGGCAGTAATTGGCGGAACAAGCCTGACAAAAGGTGGCGTTGGAGGAATTGTAGGAACATTGGTTGGAGCTGTTTTTATCGCTTCTTTATTAAATGGATTAGTCGTCATTAATGTATCTGCATTTTGGCAACAGGTTATTATGGGAATTGTTATTTTAGTTGCGGTTGGCATTGACAAATATAGAAAAAAATTCTCGATGTAAAAATTTCACCAAAGGGGAGGAATCATAATGACGGAAATTACTCGGTTAAAAAGAAAGGCCATACAAATTCGAATGGATTTAATGAAAATGATTTACGAGGCTGGTGCGGGGCATACTGGCGGATCGCTTTCAAATACAGATATTTTAACTGCTCTTTACTATAAAGTGATGAATATTGATCCTGCGAATCCGAGCTGGGAAGATCGCGATCGCTATATTCAAAGTAAAGGGCATTCGGTTGAATCGTTCTGGGCTGTCCTAGCTGATAAGGGATTCTTCCCGAAAGAAGAATTGGAGACTTTTTCACAATTTAACTCGCGATTGATCGGTCATCCAAATAATGAGGTACCAGGTGTTGAAATGAATACGGGTGCATTAGGTCATGGGTTATCGATTTCAGTAGGTATGGCATTGGCGGCAAAAATGGATGGAAAAACATATAAAGTATATACACTTATGGGCGATGGGGAACAAGCGGAAGGTTCAGTTTGGGAAGCAGCCATGTCTGCCTCCCAATACAAGCTTGATAATTTAGTAGCCATCATTGATCGAAATCGTTTGCAAATTACGGGCTGTACGGAAGATGTAATGGGGATTGAGCCGTTAGCTGATAAATGGAGAAGTTTTGGCTGGGAAGTGGTTGAAGTTGATGGAAACGATATGGAACAGCTTGTTCACATTTTTGAAAATTCACCGCTCGAAACAGGGAAGCCAACGATGATTATTGCAAATACAGTGAAGGGGAAAGGGATTTCAATTTCTGAAAATCAAGCGGGCTGGCATCATCGTGTCCCGACGAAGGAAGAATACGATTTGGCAATGAAGGAACTATCTGAACAAATGGAGGGGTTAATATGAGACATGTTGCAGTTAAAACATCAGTACCTAATAAGATTGCAAACCGTCAAGTGATTAGTGACACATTGATGAAGTTAGGAAAGCGCGACCGAGATATTCTCGTTTTAACGAGTGATTCAAGAGGCTCAGCATCAATGGTCCAATTTGGGGAACAATTGCCAGAACAAATAGTTGAAGTAGGAATTGCCGAACAAAATATTGTTGGAATTGCGGCTGGATTAGCGCATTCTGGAAAAAAGGCATTTGTCGCCTCGCCGGCTTGCTTTTTAAGTATGAGAGCAATTGAGCAAATAAAGGTAGATGTAGCCTATTCAAAAACAAATGTAAAACTTATCGGCATTAGCGGCGGGATTAGCTATGGTGCATTGGGGATGTCGCATCACTCTGTGCAAGATTTAGCGGTTACACGGGCAATCCCGGGTTTGGATGTCATGATGCCAGCAGATCGACATGAAGCGAAAAAAATGATCGAAGCTTTAGTTGATTATGATCGACCTGTCTATATGCGGATTGGACGTAACCCAGTAGAGGATTCTTATGTTTCTGACGAGTATGATTTTCAAATTGGCGAAGCGGTAACGATGAAAGAAGGTGATGATCTGGCGATTATTGCTAGTGGAGAAACCGTACGAATTGCACTAGATTCTGCCGTCGCATTAGAAGAACAAGGAATTAATGCCAGAGTGATTAATATTCATACGATTAAACCATTAGATAAAGAAACGATTATTAAAGCGGCAGTAGAAACGGGCAAAATAATCACGATTGAAGAACATAGTATATACGGTGGCTTAGGTGCGGCAGTATCCGAAGTTGTTTCGCAAACACATCCGGTACCGATTAAGATTTTAGGAATACCAGATGAGCCCGCGGTCGCTGGAAAAACAGATGAGGTTTTTGAATACTACGGAATTAGTGTTGAAAATGTAAAAAAAGTAGCTACTGAACTGTTATCGAACGAATGAGGTGGCGTGATGCGTAAAGAATATATTCTTGCGGTTGATCAAAGTACAACAGGCACAAAAGTACAGCTTGTGAATAAAAAGGGCCAAATGATCGTAAAAGATTCTTTGGAACACCAGCAATATTATCCAAGACCTGGCTGGGTTGAACACGATCCATTGGAAATCTATCGGAATGTGAAAACCTTGTTAATGAAATTAGTTGCGACCGCACCGATTGATGTGAAAGAAATCATTTCTTTATCTATTACGAATCAAAGGGAAACCATCGTAGTCTGGGATAGACAAACGGGGTTACCCGTACATAATGCCATTGTATGGCAATGTCGGCGAACGGCTGATCTATGTACTGAAATGAAACAACTAGGGACGGAAGAACTTATTAAATCAAAAACTGGTTTAACGCTAGATCCTTATTTTTCGGCAACGAAGGTGAAATGGATCCTAGATCATGTAAAAGGGGCTCGTGAGAAAGCGATCAAAGGTGATCTTTTACTTGGCACAATGGATAGTTGGCTTGTTTGGAAGTTAACGAATGGGAAAGCACATAGTACGGATTATACAAATGCAAGCCGAACGATGCTTTTTAATATATATGAGTTAACTTGGGATAACGAACTTCTTAATCTATTTAATATTCCGGCAAGTATGCTGCCTGATGTTCGATTTTCTAATGAACCATTCGGATATTCTGAAGATCTTGATGGCATTTTTCTACCAATTAGCGGGATCATTGGTGATTCACATGGTGCACTAGTAGGGCAAATGTGCTTTGGTGAAGGAATGGTTAAAGCGACATTTGGTACTGGATCTTCACTCATGATGAATACAGGTAAAACACCTATTCGAACGGAAAAAGGCTTAATGACCACGATTGCCTATGCATACGACGGACATGTTTATTATGCGTTGGAAGGGGTCATTCATAGCACAGGCGATACGCTAAAATGGTTGAAAGATAATTTAGGGCTATTTGATTCTTTCGCCGAAGCTGAAAGAATGGCGACATCGATTAAAGATAACGAAGGCGTGTATATTATTCCATCGTTTTCGGGTTTAGGTGCCCCGTATTGGAACCCGTATACAAAAGCAGCCATTATGGGAATGACTCGACGGACAAATAAAAATCATCTTGTTCGAGCTGGAATGGAAAGTATTGTTTACCAAATCAAAGACATTATTGAGCTTATGTACGCAGAAGCGGGCATTACGATGAAAGAATTAAGGGTTGATGGTGGACCAACAACAAATGCGTTTTTGATGCAGTTTTTAGCAGATATTATAGATCTGGATATTGTCAAAACAAACATTCCAGAGCTTTCATCGATGGGAGCTGTTTATTTAGCTGGATTGGCTACGGGATTATGGGAAGATATCATTCATATAAAAGAACTAAATTATTCCAAATATACATTCACCCGAATGATGGATAAACAAAAAGGGCGTAAATATTATCAAGATTGGAAATCTACGATCACTCAAGTGATTAATCACTCTGACACTAGAGATGGATTGTTAATATAAATAGTCTGGGGGAAAGACAATGGAGAAAAATATGATGACGGTAGTTGTAGAAAATGAACAAAAGACGATAGAAAAAGGTATGATGACGGCGCTCGTTGCACATGGTCCAAAAGATTACCGCTTAGAAGAAAGAAAAAAGCCAAAAGCGGGAAAAGAAGAGGTGATTGTAAAGATTAAAGCTTGTGGGATTTGTGCAAGTGACATTAAATGCATGAACGGAGCGGGCATGTATTGGGGAGATGAATTCAATCCACAATGGGTTAAAGCACCAGTCATCCCCGGACATGAATTTTTTGGAGAAGTGGTTGAATTAGGTGAAGGAGCCGCGGAAAAACATGGAGTCCAAATTGGAGACTGGGCAATAGCCGAACAAATTCTGCCATGTGAAAAATGCCGCTATTGCAAGAGTGGACAGTATTGGATGTGTGAAGTCCATGATATGTTTGGCTTCCAAAAGGATATTGCTGATGGCGGCATGGCTGAATACATGAAATACCCGAGCAATGCTCGAGTGCATAAAATCCCTAAAAGCATTTCCTTGGAAGCAGCATCGATGATTGAACCATTGGCATGCGGAATTCATACAGTACAAAGAGCAAAAATAGATCTAGAAGATACAGTTGTCATTGCTGGGGCTGGTCCCATTGGTTTATTTATGGTTCAAGTAGCACGCTTAAAAACACCAAAAAAATTAATCGTTTTAGACATGAAGAATGATCGCTTAGAGCTAGCCAAAAAATACGGAGCGGATGTCGTGATTAATCCGGGAGAAGATGATGCGATTAAGCAAGTAATGGACTTAACGGACGGTTACGGATGTGATGTATATATAGAAGCAACAGGACATCCATCCGCCGTAACTCAAGGATTAAAAATGATTCGAAAACTAGGTAGATTTGTAGAGTTTAGTGTATTTGGTGAACCAACAACCGCAGATTGGAGTGTGATTGGCGATCGCAAAGAACTAGATATTTTAGGTGCTCATATTAGCCCATACACCTACCCGATCGCCATTGATTTACTAGAACGCGGATTGGTAGATGTTGAAAATATCGTCACGCATAGTTATCCCCTGTCTGAATTTGAGGAAGCGTTTAAAGTTTCGGCAAGGGGGGAAGAAACGATCAAGGTGATTTTGAAGCCTTAGATATTGCGTAGAAACGTAACTATAATCAATGTTCAATTCATGTAAAGTTTAGTAGTAGTTTCTATTAGGAGGTCTGATCTAAAAAACGAAATTAATTCAAGCGTTTTCTGTGAGTTAAGAGGACCTTCAGTTGACCAATCTAATAATCGGTATTTTTGTCTTTGAGATATGACTGCCACCATTTTTAGTTATGGAAAGCAACTATACTATTTTTCAGAATGAAAAATATATTACCTCATTTAATATATTGTAGCTAAAGTAAAATGAACATGAACCAGGAAAACTGGTAAAGTTGTTGAATGCAAAACATTTGCTTTCGGCAACTTTTTTTATTTATGGTACAGAATTTAATATATTAAATTGAAACTTTCGCAAAGATATCGTTTTTCACCTATTTGATGTAATCAGGTAATAAGGCAAAGTAAGCAGAGTGGGATATGTTTATTTCTTTTATGCTTACTTATCCACTTAATAATATTACCCTAATGAATACATCCTGATAAATTGTTGTTTTATTACTTGAATTCACCTGTTTATTAAAGTTATTAAAGAGGTTGATTTAACTTATCTCTTCTGTCAATGTACCGCTTAAAAGGATTCGGTAAGTTTTTCGTAATGTCTATCATTCTTCCCATAATAAGGGAGGCGATGAACGTGTAAATAGCTGTCATCATATCCATCAATATAGCTCCTAAGAAAAGTACAAAAAAGTCAAAGACAATGTGAACTGTTCCCATCTTAATTTGAGGAAAACGTAGTTGAATTAGTCGAGCCAGTAGTCCTACGCCACCACTTGTTAGCTCTTGGCGAAATATTAATCCCGTGCCAAAACCTAAAAGTATACCTCCGATTACAATGCCAAACCATAAAGAGGGCTGTACTATGTTACGTAATGGAGACAAAAGATCAAGAAATAAAGAAAAGATGCCAGCCACAATAATTGTTTTGAAAACGAAGGATCTTCCTATATGTTTCCATGCCATAAGAAATAGCGGAACATTCAATAGAAATACAACCAACCCAACACTTACTCCGAAGGTATAGTGGGCAAGTACGCCAAGGCCCGGGAAGGCCACGCTAAATAGTTGTATAGGAATAAAAGCTACATTTACAGCGAAAGCCATAATTAAACAACCGATTATTGAAATAATCATATAGAGTATGCTCACTCTTTCTTCATTAGTATATCTATCATAATGTTGATACAAATCAAATCTTAATATAACACATAATTTGAAAGTAAATAAACTTATTGCAAAAAAACACTTGAATTTGAAATGACATATGTAAAAACATGAAGGTAAACAATTGTGTTTGAAAATTTAATTTTAGTATTAGTGTCAAAAAATAAAGGGAAATATAAATTTTTGTAAGTTGAATTAATAGAATTTAAATATAAATGATAATAAAAGTCAATAAAAATTAAAAAATACACTTGCGAAGGCGACGACTTTGGTTTATATTTATCTTAGATCTTAGATGTATCTATCTTTTTTCTTTGCTTTGAGATCTAAGATAGATCGCTAGAAATAATATAAGGAGATCTAAAATGAAAACTGGTCTAAGTACATATGCGTTTTTTTGGAAGTTTAATTCTCTTGAAAAAGATTCAGAATCATTGCTTTCTTTGGCTGAGATGATTGAGGAGACAAAAAGACTAGGTGGTGAAGTTTTTCAGATCTGTGATTATCCAATTTTAGAAGAGATGAGCGAAGAGGAACTAATCAATGTAAAAACCCTTGCACACAGACTTGGGATTGAAATTGAATTAGGCACACGAGGAGTTCATCCGAAACATTTAAGGAAGTATTTAGACTACTGTAAATTATTCGAGGCAAAAGTTTTGCGAACGATGATCAATGATAAACAATATACTCCTTCAATAGAGCAGGCTGTTGCTTGGATTGAAGAGGTTTTACCACTGTACGTTGAGGCTGAAGTATCGATTGCACTAGAAAACTATGAGCAAGTGCAAACGGATGATTTACTTACCCTAGTTCAAAGATTTGATCATCAGAATATTGGAATTTGCTTGGATCCTGCTAATTCTGTCGCTGCTTTAGAAATGCCAAAAGATGTTATTAAAAAACTGGCTCCCTATGTTATTTCGCTACATGTAAAAGATTTTGTTTTTACACGAAAAGAAGGGTGGATTGGATTCTCTTATATCGGTTGTCCACTCGGAGAAGGGCAGTTAGACCTTGAATTTCTGCTACAAAGCTTACGTCAGGCAGGAAGAAGTCCGAATGCGATTATCGAGTTATGGTTACCTTTCACGAAAACAAGAGAACAAACGAATAGGCTTGAAAACGAATGGATTATAAAGAGTATGGCATATTTACAAACCTTTCTAACAAATAAATATTGAAATTTATCTAGAGAATTATTGAAGATAGTGATGGCGTAAGGAAATTCTAAAGTAGTTATTTTTATGAAAGGGGTGATGTTTGAGACCTAACTTGGTACCATATATAGGGTTAGGAAAAATATAATAAAGGATTGATTTTATGTCACTTGATAGATTGTCAAATCGCTCTAACATTCTTCTAAAAGATAAGGCTTATATGGAGATAAAAGAGTTAATTTTAAATGAAGAATTTAAACCAAGTCAATTTTTATCGGAAAAAGTCCTTATTGATCTATTAGGAATGAGTAAAACTCCTATTAAATCTGCATTAGACCGCTTAGAGACAGAAGGATTTATTACTGTATGGCCGAAACAGGGGATTTTAGTAAATGAATTATCGATTACTAAAATCAAAGACATTTATGAATTACGTATGGCATTAGAATTACTTGTTTGTCAAAAAGTTGCAGGGAAATTGACCGAATTGCAATGTGAAGAAATAGAAGAAAACTTAAGATTACAGGCTAAATTTGCCCATGATAATAACGAAATAGGTTATACGAAGGCAGATGCTGACTTTCACCTTTTGCTTTGTAAATATTCAATGAACGATGAAATACTACAAATTATGAGTAATTATCAGGAACACTTATATCGTTCCGCTTTGCAAGTCATGCGTAGAATATCAGACCGAATGGTTACTTCTTTAGAGGAGCACCGCAATATTTATCAAGAAATTAAAAAGGGTAACACCGAGAATGTTGAGAAATTAATAAAAGAACATCTAACCTTCGGTTTGAAGGCGCATTATACTTGAGTGGAGCTTTTCCTCATCCAAGTTATGGGGGTGCTCCTGTATGTTTTGAAAGCGTTGCCAACTAGGGACTGAAAAATAGGAGGAATAATAATGAAAAAACTTACACCATTTATTTTAGTTTTTGTTCTAGTCTTTTCTGCTTTAGCCGCTTGTGGGAATAGTGATAAGTCTGCTACAACAAATGACGGAGGAAAAGAAGCTGAATCTGGGAAAAAAGTTACATTAAGCTTTGGAACAACACAAACAGAGAAATCAAACATTGCGGCTGCCTTATATGCGTTTAAAGAAACGGCTGAGGAACAATCAAATGGAGATATACAGGTAAATTTACATTTTAATAGCGAACTTGGTGGGGAAAGAGAAATGGTAGAGGCGGTAAATATCGGTACGTTAGAAGGTGTTATGACCTCTACCGGGGTTATTACAAACTTCGTAAATGAAATGGGTGTTTTAGATTTACCATTTATTTTTAAAGATACAGAACATGCAAGAAATGTGATGAACGGTCCGGTTGGAGAAGAATTAGCTACAAAACTTGAGGGAAGTAATTTTAAACTGCTCGCTTGGGCTGAAAATGGATTCCGTCATATAACGAACAGTAAGCATCCAATCAATAAACCAGAGGATTTGAAAGGGATTAAGCTTCGTACGATGGAAGTTAAGGTGCACCAAGAAGCATTTAGCGAATTAGGGGCTAGCCCAACACCAATGGCCTGGGGAGAAGTGTTTACATCTTTACAACAAGGAGTAATTGATGGCCAAGAAAACCCAACTGCAATCATTTATTCATCTAAGTTGAATGAAGTACAAAAGTATACTTCTTTAACGGGTCACGTTTATTCACCAATTGCGATTATGTTAGGTAAAGATACATTTGATAATCTCTCAGCTGAGCATCAACAAATCGTATTAGATGCATCAAAAAAGGCGCAAGAAGCAAACTATCAATATATGGATGAGGAAGAGCCTAAAAACATGGAAGCTTTAATAGAGGCAGGTATGGAATTTAATGAGGTAGATAAACAACCATTTGTAAATGCGGTTCAGTCAGTTGTTGACAAACATAAAGGCGATTATGGCGATCTATACGATCAAATTGTAAACTCAAAATAATATAAAATTAGTAGAAAGAAATCAAGGAGTAGAACGTGAGTAAAAAGACTTACGTTCTACTAAGGGGGTAGGCGAGTAGTGGACTTACTTTTAAGAGGGATAGACAACCTAAATAAGGTTATTAAGATTTTGGTTAGTATTTTTATAGCAATTATGGCAATTGTAATGATACTTCAAGTATTCTCACGATTTATTTTTGATCTTCCTCTTAATTGGTCGGAGGAATTAGCAAGATATTTAAGCATATACGCTGTTTTTTTCGGCGCTGCGATTGCGCTTCGTTATCAACAATTAATAGCTGTTGAGGCACTTGTAGATCGGGTGCCAGAAACGCCGCGAAAGATTCTGAGAATTATTGTTCTAGTCATCTGTATCGTTTTCTTTGCTTTACTCTTCGTAAAAGGTATAGATATGGTAGAGCGAGTGAATACTCAAAAATCCCCCGCCATGCAAATTCCAATGTCGATTCCTTATGCAGCGGTACCGATCGGGGCAGTGCTATTAATTATGAATTCTTTAGCCGTCATCATTGAGAATGTGAAAGGAGAGAACAAGTAATGGCTGGTATGTTAATGAGCTCTCTCTTTTTCTTCTTCATCATCGGCGTTCCGATTGCAGTTTGTTTAGGACTTGCATCGGCAATAGCAGTTTTATATGGTGGAGACATTCCTTTACTTATTTTAGTTCAGCGCCTGTTTACATCTATAGATTCTTTTCCCTTAATGGCAGTTCCATTCTTTATCTTAGCAGGTAAATTAATGGAAACGGGTGGCATCTCAAAGAGACTAGTAAATTTCGCCAATAAAATGACGGGTCATTACACAGGTGGATTAGGACTAGTTGCGATTGTTACATCCATGTTTTTTGCCGCTATCTCCGGTTCAAGTGCAGCAACAGTTGCTGCGGTTGGATCGATATTGATTCCGGCAATGGTGAAGCGCGGTTACCATCGGAATTTTACTGGTGCTGTTACAGCGGTTTCAGGGGAATTAGGAATTATTATACCACCAAGTGTACCCCTAATTATTTACGGTGTATCAACAGAAACTTCCATTGGCGATTTGTTTATGGGAGGAATTACCCCAGGAATATTAATAGGGCTTAGCTTAATGCTTTTAGTATATTTTATTGCTAAAAAGCGAAAGTATGAAAAAGAGCCTAAATCGACTGCTCGAGAAAAATGGTTAGCATTTAAAGAGGCTTTTCTTGCCTTATTAATGCCAGTTATTATTCTAGGAGGGATTTACGGCGGTATTTTTACACCAACAGAAGCAGCTTCTGTCGCTGTACTTTATGCTTTTGTTGTCGGAGTGTTTGTATATAAGGAAATTAAAATTAAGAATTTGTTTAAAATCTTTACTGAATCTGCAGTAACGACAGCAATCGTTATGTTTATCATCGCCAATGCTGGTTTATTCGGATTAGTTTTAAGCCGAGAAGGTATCCCGACACAAGTAGCGAACTTTTTCGTAGGAATTACGGACAGCCCGATTGTTTTCCTATTATTAATTAACATTCTATTAATCGTTGTCGGGATGTTTATGGAAACAAGTGCTTCGGTTATTATTCTTGCTCCGTTATTAGCACCAATAGCTGTCCAAATGGGAATTGATCCAGTGCATTTTGGATTAATCATGATTGTGAACTTAGCAATGGGGATGTGTACACCACCATTGGGAGTAAACCTATTTATTAGTTGTCAAGTGGCGGGCATTAAATTAGAGGACATTACGAAGGCCCTCATACCATTTTACGGCGTTTTAATTTTGAATCTTTTAATTATTAGTTATTTCCCGTTTATTTCAATGTGGCTTCCAAATTTATTTAAATAGAAATAATAGGATATAAAAAACAACATGAGTAAAGCAATATGAATTGGAGGAAAAAAAGATGTTAGATAAAAGCAATATTACAGTTAGTGTCGTAGGTGCGGGCGGAAAAATGGGGAAAAGAATTACAAGCAATCTAGTTAAACATGAATATAATCTACTATTTTGTGAGAAGTCAGAAGCTGGTATTTCACAGATTCAAGACAAGGGCTATACAGTAACTGATACTGAGGAAGCGGCAAATATTAGTGATATTGTTATTCTTGCTGTCCCTGATATTTTAATAGGAAAAATTTCAGCTGGAGTCGTTCCATTGATGAAATCAGGAGCGATTCTCCTTACTTTAGACCCGGCTGCAGCGTATGCAGGTCAGCTCACTGTTAGAGACGATTGTACATCTGTAGTAGCGCATCCATGTCATCCGTCTATCTTTGCCGAACGGTTTACTCGTGAAGAACATGAAGATGCATTTGGAGGAGTTGCGGCAAAGCAAGATGTTGTTATTGCCTTGCATCATGGAGAGGAAGAAAAGTTAGAACTAGCTGAACATGTGGTTACTGATATGTATGCCCCTGTTGAAACATGCCATCGAATTACAGTGGAGCAAATGGCCATTCTAGAACCTACTCTAGCAGAAACAATTACATGCATGATCGGTACTATTATCAAAGAAAGTCTAGAAGAAACTGTAAAACTAGGTGTTCCAGAAGCAGCAGCAAGAGCAATGTTGCTTGGTCATATTCAAATCGCGCTTGCAGTTACCTTGAAAGGGACAAATCCATTTTCAGATGCTTGTATGACCGCAATCGAATTAGGAAAAGAAGCTGTAATTAAACCTGACTGGAAAAAAGTGTTTACTAAAGAATCATTAGATGAAACGATTACCAAAATGCTTCAACTTGATGAAGTAAATGTGTGATTAAAAAATTTAGACTTCCTTAAACTAGCCTACGTTTTAGTAACGTTACTATTAGCTGATTCAATACAATTTAAATCCACCCATTCATCGAAAAGTCAAAAGTATTGACTGTTGGGTGGATTTTTAGTCCGTATAGGAGTGTTGAATATTAGATTTAAACTGGAGATACACCACCTGTAATACCGCTATTTTTGAAACTCAATCATTTTTTAAAAAGCACCTGCCACGATATTTAGTGACAGGTGCTTTTGGTAGTAGTTAGTCAATAAGGTTGATGTACATCCCTATTGGAATACTATTATTCTAATATTAGTTGTGCTTATCTTCCACATATAGTTTCGAATATTAATGAGAAAAAATACCCTCAGTTGGCAAGGTAATTTCAGCGACGGTATTTCCATCTATACTTTCAAAATGCATCTTCCCTTGAAAATCACTGTCGACAATACCTTGGAGAATGGTTAGTCCAAGGCTATCTGTTTGTGTGATGTCAAAGCTTTCAGACAATCCTTGCCCGTTGTCACGGACGGATAAGAAAATGTAATCATCGTACCTTTTACAATGAATATCAATAATGCCTGAATCCATATCTTTAAAGGCATGCTTAAAGCAGTTTGTTACTAATTCATTAATAATAAGTGCAATCGATGTTGCTTTATTATAAGGAATTAGGATGTCATCCAAATCTAAATGTATAATGATTTTTGGATTATCATTAATTAGGTTGATAATAGCTTCGATAATCAGTTTAACGTTAATTATACTTCTGCCCAGTTTATCTTTTGAGAGCAAATTATGAACAGATGCAATACTTTTAATTCGATTAATAATACTGTCTAATAAATCATCGACTGATAGATCAGAGGTATTTTTTAAAAACATCTTTTGCATCGAGACAAGCCCGACAATAGATTGAAGATTATTTTTAATACGATGGTGACTTTCCTGTAGAAGAGCAGACCTGCCCAGTAATCTTGTATCTTCAATAGCAATGGCAGCTTGAAGGGCTAAGGCTGATAAATATTTTGATTCTTCTTTTGAATAAACATAAAGGTCTTCATAGGATAACTGAATTATACCTGTTACACGTGATCTAATAAAAACGGGAACACAAATAATTGTTTTTACACTTTCAACCTTTTCAAATAATGAGTTGAATTCCCTATCATTTTGATTGGTATAATAGATATTTTTTTCTTTGGCAATTCTTAAAGTAGCTTCTTTTGTTAATTGAGCTTTGATCCCAGTATTACTTTTAAATTCAAAATCATCAATAATGCTCCAAGTGAACTCGTCAATTAATTTAATTACACAACCATCGGCATTCATTGCAAGAGTAGCCTCTTTTGTCAAAAGCGATAATACATCATTAAGCTCATATTCCGACGTTAAAAATTCCGCGGCTTTAAAAACAGCATCAAGGATATTTTTTGTATCATTATATAATTCGTTATCCCTATAGGTGTAATCACCTAACTTTCTCAATAAATTTTGAGGATCGCTTTTTGCAATGTCAGCAGGCATTTCATCAGTAATTCTCCCTTTTGATAAAATCGATATTCGATCAGCAAGTTTTAAAGCATCTTCCCACTGTTTCGTTATATAGATAACACTTTTTCCATCTTCTTTAAATTTTTTAATGATATCGTGTAACTTTGCAGCTCTTATATCTGATAATCCCTCCATAGGTTCTTGCATAATAATGACTTCAGGAGTTTTTGAAAAAGCGCTAGCGATATAAACAAGTCTTTTTTCTTCATCTGATAAACTCCCTGTTTTGGTTCTATAATCTAATTGAAGATCGAACTGTTCCAATACTTCCTTTGCATGGTTCTTGATTTTCCTCCAATTAATAATAGGGAGAAATCTTCGTGTGGGAATATTTGCAAAACTGAGATTTTCAGCTACTGAAAAGAAATTAAACAATAACGGAGTTTGATGTAATATTACAATTTTATTATTAAATTTATTATTTTTAACTAATTTCTTCTTGTACCATAATTTCCCCGTATTGTTTGGATTATCTAATGAATTTATTATGGCTTCAATCAGGACTTTTTGCTCAGAACTATTTTTTGCAATTATTGCATGAATTTCTGAATAATCTACATTTAAATTTATGTTTTTTATTGACCCATCTGGGCTATCGTTTGTCAAGTTCTTACATTCAAAAATCATCGTTGCCAAAATACCTCCCTTGTTTATTGGTATTTACATTTCTAGCGTAGCTAGGCAATATCTACAAGATAATAGTATTAATTTTTGAAATTCTATCACCAAACAGATGAAAAAAAGTTAAGTAAGCATATTCATGATGTATGATTATTTAAATTATTATAATGTCAATTAGCTTTTTTTATGGAGTTTACCAACTGATAAGATAAGGAGCTGGAAAAGTTGACCGTAAGGCTAGATGAATAATCAGAGATTACTGAACCGTACCACTTCGTTACAGAAATTGGTATAAAAATAGTGAAATATATTAGCGCGGAGGTAAGGTCTAACAAATCAATTCTATGCTTTCAAAGTTTAAAAAAATTTGGTATTCTTTATGTGAGGTATATATTCTTTCAGAGAACCAAAAGTATAAAATAGTAACACCTTCATTCTAGTAACTTTTTGTAAAATTAGCAAAGATTAAATGGATGTGATATTCTGTGACAAAATCATTACGAATTTTACTTGCTGAAGATGAGTATTTGGTTCTAATGGGAATTAAGGCATATGTTGAAGAACTGGGGCATCAAGTGATTGGGATAGCAACAGACGGGTTAAAAGCAGTGGAATTAGCAATAGAAAAAGAGCCAGATCTCGTTATTATGGATATTAATATGCCAAATCTCGATGGTATTGATGCGATTAAACAGATAAATAAAAAATTATTTATTCCAAGTATTATTGTAAGCGGTTATCATGATGAGAAATTGATCAGCAGGGCAACGGAAGAAGGAGTACTATATTATTTATTAAAGCCAATTGATATTGAGGATTTAAAAATAGCCATTAATATCAGTTTATCTAGGTTTGAAGAATTTATGAAGTTACAAGACGAGTTAAAAAATACACAAAACGCGTTGGAAGCACGAAAGCATATTGAAAAGGCAAAAGGAATACTAATGGATAGAATGAACATTAAAGAAGCGGAAGCTATGAAACGATTGCAAAAAATGAGCAGGGATAAAAATAAAAAATTAGTCATTATAGCAAAAGAGCTTATTGAAGCGGATGCCTTGTTTCATTCTGAATAATAGGTCGAAAAATTAATTTTAATTTGACAATTCTAACGTGTGTAACTATAATGTAAATGAAGTTACATATTAGTAACAAATATTAAATTCGTTTCTATACTTGTGATTGGTATAGAATATTATTTTAAAATTTAATCTATAAATTTTATGCTTACGGCTGGTATAAAATTTGTAATGGCTACGGGTGCCTTATATACGTATTTAAGTATGTTAAAGATTAACATATTTAAATACGTATATAAGGCATTTTTATTTTTTTAGAGGATGAAAGCGCATACTGTATATTGTTACATTTTGAAGGGGGATATTAATTATCGAATAAAGATTACTAAAAATAATAAAAAAAGAGTAAATACATAGATCAATTGTATCCATCTTATGTATACAAATTCAAACTGTAGTTGATAGATTATTTATTATCTTTAGGAGGAATATATAATGAGTAAAACAATGAAAGCAGCTGTCCTAAATAAACCGATGGAAATTGAAATCCAAGATGTAGGCATCCCCGTACCTAAAAATAATGAGGCGTTATTAAGGGTTCATTGTATTGGTATTTGTGGATCTGATGTCCATTTTTATGAGCATGGTAGAATTGGCCGTTATGTAGTGGAAAAACCGTTAATTCTTGGACATGAACTATCTGGAGAAGTTATTGAAATTGGTGAAGATGTAAAAAATCTTAAAGTAGGCGACCGAGTAGCTGTGGAGCCGGGAATTCCATGTGGAGATTGTGATTATTGCCGTTCAGGGAAATATAATCTTTGTCCAGATGTGCAATTTATGGCTACACCACCAGTCGACGGAGCATGGACTGAATATGTAACAGTTAAGAGCGAATTTCTATATAAACTACCTGAAAATGTAACATATGAACAAGGTGCATTAATTGAACCATTATCTGTTGGTTTTCATGCTATGAGACGCGGAAAAGTTGGACCTGGTGATACTCTTCTTATTACAGGTTTAGGACCAATAGGTTTATTAGCTATTGAAGCAGCGAAAATGTTTGGCGTAACCGAAATTTACGGTAGTGATGTTGTCGAGTTTAGACGAGAGCTAGCATTACAGATGGGTGTAAAAGGGGTTGTTGATCCATCTAAAGGTTCTGTTAAAGATCAAATTAGTGAACTAAATGCTGGAAAAGAAATTGATGTTTTAATTGAAACATCAGGTAATGCTCGTGCAGTTAGTGAGTCCATTCACAGTGTTAAAAGAGGCGGTAGAATTGTTTATGTTGGAATGCCAACTGTAGATAGTATTTCAATGGACATGATGTCTATGGTTGATGCGGAACTAGATATGATGGGGATTTTCCGATATGTAAACACTTATGAAGATGCTATTCAAAGTCTAGGGCATCCATTAGTAGATTTGGAAAAAGTAATTACTGATAAATATCCATTATCAGAAATTAATAAAGCAATTGATATTGCAAGAAATCAAAAAGAAACAAGTATCAAAATTATGATTTATCCGAACCCAGAAGACATCTAAAGATTGATGATAGAACATTGATCGGTTCGGTCAATGTTCTATCACTCTATTTAAATAGTTTAATAATGTTAAAAAATAAGTGTTTTAAGTAAAGCTCTCCAAAAGTAAAGATCAGTTAACTAAATTTTGTATTTGGGAACTTACGGAAGAGGGAATGTAGAAATAAAATTTTGTGCAAAACTTAAATATTTAAATACAAATATTCTTGCTCAAAATATAAATTGAGGTGTCAATTGGAATGAGTATATTTAATCAATTTAGTTTGACTGACCAAGTTTCTATCGTAACGGGGGGAGCGACAGGATTAGGAGAGTCTATGGCGCTTGCTCTTGCCGAAGCAGG
Organism: Bacillus sp. FJAT-50079; assembly: GCF_018343515.1. GTDB lineage: Bacteria > Bacillota > Bacilli > Bacillales > Bacillaceae_C > Lederbergia. The sequence goes on from NZ_JAGYPD010000003.1 coordinate 194,084, forward strand.
TTCAAATATTGTTATTGCGGATAAAGACCTCGAAAAGGCGAAAAAGACTGTTGAAAATATTAAAGAAAAATGTAATGTTCAAGCAATTGCTATAGGTACAGATGTAACAAGTGAAGTGCAGGTAAACCAAATGGTGGACCTAACAATGAATACTTTTGGTAGAATTGATGTTCTTATCAATAATGCCGGGATATCTATTCTAAAAGAAGTAATCCACTTGGAATATGAAGACTGGAGAAGAATCATTGATGTAAACCTAAACAGTATATTTCTTGTATCTAAAGCCGTTGCGAAGGTTATGATTAAACAACAAAAAGGGTCTATTATAAATATTTCATCCATGTCAGGCTTAATTGTAAACATACCTCAATTTCAAACTGCCTATAACACATCTAAGTCAGGTGTGATTATGCTTACGAAAAGCCTTGCAGTCGAATGGGTAGATCATAATATTCGGGTTAACACTATTGCGCCTGGTTATATGAAAACCGAACTTACTGAACCCTATTTTGCAGAAAATGGCGAAATGGTTCGTAAATGGATTGAACTGACTCCTATGAAAAGACCAGGCGACCCTAAAGAATTAGGTCCTGCTGCAGTCTATTTAGCATCAGATGCATCTTCGTTTGTAACTGGATCTGTTTTGAGTATTGATGGAGGTTATACGGCTATTTAGGTTTTATGACCATCAGAAAGTATTAAAAAGTAACTTCAAAAATGCGAAGGATCAAAGTAATTGGATTAAAGTTATTATAATTGGTTAAAAGGTATAATTTTTAATTCGTAGGGAGATAGAAGTATGAGTTTATATTCCACAAAAACTATGTTGAGCCATGCTAAGGACAATAAATATGCAATAGGTCATTTCAACTTAAATAACCTGGAATTTACACAAGCAATTTTAACTGCTGCCCAGAATGAAAACGCTCCCGTGATTTTAGGTGTGACTGAAAAAACAGCCAAAAACATGGGTGGTTACAAACTTATTGTGGAAATGGTAGTAAAGCTTATCGAAGAGTATAGATTAACCATACCTGTAGCATTACACCTTGATCACGGTTCTTCCTTTGAGTCATGTAAACAAGCAATTGATGCTGGCTTTAGTTCCGTAATGATAGACGGTTCTCATTTTGAAATAGAGGGAAATATTGAGATAACAAGGGAAGTTGTTAGATACGCTAAAAAACTTGGTGTATCTGTTGAAGCGGAGTTAGGAAGAATTTCAGGTCAAGAAGATGATTTGGTTGTCAACGATGTTGACTTAATATATGCGATACCAAGTGAATGCGAAATGTTTGTAAGGGAGACCGGCGTTAATTCCTTAGCTCCCTCATTAGGATCAGTCCATGGTATTTATAAGGGAGAGCCTAAACTAAATTTCGAACATATGAAGGAAATTAGCAAAAATACGGGGGTTCCTCTCGTTTTACACGGTGGATCGGGTATACCTGAAGCTGATATTAAAAAAGCTATTTCATGTGGTACATCGAAAATAAATGTAAACACTGAAAATCAAATTGCTTATACTCAAGCAATTAGGGAAACCTTAATGATGGATAAGAGTTTATATGATACACAAATCTATTTTGAAAAAGGTAAAAACGCTATTGTTGAAGTTGTTCAATCAAAGATAAGATTATTTGGTTCTTCCAATGTATTGAATGTTCAATCAAAAATTTGATTTTCATCCAGAGTAATAAATAACCTTATTCAAAATAAAAAGAAAAGGAATGAAAGTGAGGAAGTTCTAAAAGGAGGGACCAAAATGGCTAATACAAAAGTAGTACTAGAACTTATAAATATATCAAAATCCTACCCTGGTGTAAAAGCTCTCAATTCCGTTAATTTGAAATTGAAAGTAGGACAAGTCCATGCGTTAATGGGAGAAAATGGTGCGGGAAAGTCGACTCTAATGAAAGTAATTGCGGGCATTGTCCAACCGGATGAAGGGAAAATCCTTCTGAAAGGAAAAGAAGTTCGCTTTCCTTCTTCGAGGGACTCAATAAACCATGGAATTGCTATGATTCATCAAGAATTAAGCCCTTTGGCAGAAATGACAATTGCGGAAAATATTTTTCTTGGAAGAGAACCTTTAAAGGGTAGAATCATCGATTTTAAAACGATGAACAATCAAACTAAAATAATATTGAAGGATATGAAGTTAGCGTTAAATCCTAAAACTAAAATGGGTGAATTAACGGTTGCCCAAACCCAGATGGTTGAAATTGCTAAAGCTATATCTTATAACTCAGACATTATTATAATGGATGAACCTACTTCTGCAATTACAGATAGAGAAGTAAATGTTTTATTCGGAATGATTGAAGAGTTAAAGAAAAAGGGAAAATCTATTGTGTATATTTCACATAAAATGGATGAAATTTTCAGAATAGCAGACCAGATTACAGTGTTTAGAGATGGAAATTATATTGGGACATCTGAAGCTAGTAAACTTGAATACAATGAATTAATTAAAATGATGGTTGCAAGAGAACTAAATAATATTTTTCCGAAGAAGAAAAATCAAACAAAAGATGTCATTTTAGAAGTAAAAAACTTATCTAGTCTATCTGCTTTCCAAAATATAAATTTTAAATTGCGTGCCGGAGAAATACTTGGTGTCGCAGGCCTAATGGGAGCAGGAAGATCTGAGGTAATGGAAGCGATCTTCGGAATTCGAAGAATTGATTCAGGAGAAATCTTTATTAAAGGTAAAAAGGTAAATATTAAAAAGCCTATTGATGCTATTAATAATGGAATCGTTTTAATACCTGAAGACAGGAAGCTTCAAAGCTTAGTTCTTGAAAGAAATATCCTAGAAAATATGACATTACCTTCCTTAAAAAACTTTGTTAGGAATAAGTTAGCTCTTAATAAGAAAAAAGAAGTAAATGAAGTAAACAAATATATCGAAACTTTAAGAGTAAAAACGCCTAGCTATTCCCAAGTAATTGAAAATCTTAGTGGCGGAAATCAGCAAAAGGTTGTTTTAGCAAAATGGTTGATGCTCAATCCTGAAATTGTCATCTTCGATGAGCCGACAAGAGGGGTTGATATTGGTGCCAAAACTGAAATTTACCAACTTATTGCTGATCTCGCTGAAAAGGGAGTTGCCGTCATTTTAATATCGTCTGAATTACCAGAAATATTAGGTTTAAGTGATCGTGTAATTGTTTTTAAAGAAGGTATTCTTTCGGGTGAAGTAGATGGTGAAACAACAAATTCGGAAAAGATTATGAAATTAGCTACAAGAGAATTAGGTGAAAAGAAGGAGGTAGAACATCTTGAGCAATAATGTTACAGCGAATATGCAAACAGAAGATCTATCGGTTCAAATGAAAATTTCAAAGAAAAATAGAGTGAAAGATTTTTTTGCGGAATTTGGTATTATTATCGCTTTAATTGTTCTTTGTGCAGTATTAACAGTGTTAAATGATAGATTCTTAACAAGTGTAAACATTTTAAATATATTAAGACAGATTTCAATTATTGGAATCTTAGCTATTGGAATGACATTTGTTGTCATAACAGCTGGAATTGATTTATCAGTAGGGTCTGTACTTGCATTTACGGGTGTTGTTGCAGCAAGTTTCGGTACAGGTCAAAATATTCTTTTATCAATAGTTTTAGGTCTAATTGCTGGTGCTATTCTTGGCTTTATTAATGGAACTGCTGTTGCAAGATGGAAAATCGCTCCTTTTATCGTCACATTAGGAATGATGACTGCTGCAAGAGGATTGACCTATATATATTCAGATGGTAAACCTGTTTCGGGACTATCAAGTGAATTTATGGCAATTGGTCAAGGGAGTTTTATAGGAATTCCAATTCCAGTATGGATTTTATTAGGTGTGTTTTTAATTAGCCAATTTATTCTAAACCAGACTCGAATCGGTAGATATATTTATGCAGTTGGAGGAAATCAAAAAGCGGCAACTTTCTCAGGAATCAATGTTGTAAGAGTTAAGGCTTTTGTTTACACATTTAGTGGTTTGCTATGCGGATTAGCTGGAATTGTACTTACAGCTCGTGTTTCGGCAGGTCTTCCGCAAGCTGGAGCAGCTTATGAATTAGATGCAATTGCTGCTGTAGTAATCGGTGGAACGAGCCTTGCTGGTGGTAGAGGTAAATTATGGGGAACTGTAATAGGTGTACTAATCATTGGTGTCCTAAGTAATGGTCTGGACCTAATGGGTGTATCGTCTTATTATCAGCAGATTATTAAAGGAATCATCATTGTTTTAGCGGTTTTACTTGATAAAAAACGTTCTGAATAATAACATTCAGCGTTGTTTATCAATTTTATATAATAAAATTGGGGGGTTTTTAAATGTTTAAGAGTAAAAAGGTATTAAGTTTCATTATGGCACTTGGATTGTTACTTTTGGCTGGATGTGGAAATTCCGGTGAAGTGAAAACAAGTGGCGATGGCGAATCAGGATCCGATTCAGGAAAATACAAAATAGGTGTGACAGTTTACTACATGTCTGAATTTATCACACTTGCTGTTGGAGGATTGGAAGATGCTGCTGAAAAACATAATGTTGATATTAATGTTTTAGAAGCAAAAAATGATGTAGCAACGCAAATTTCACAAATGGAAAACCTTATCGCACAAGGTGTAGACGCAATTATTGTAGCGGCAGTTGATTCTGACTCACTTGATGGAACAATTAAAAAAGCTAGAGATGCTGGTATTGAAGTAGTAGGACTCAACATGATTATTAATAGTGATCACTTAAGTTCATATATAGGTCCAAACGATGTTCAAGCCGGGGAGCTTGAGACACAATATGTGGTAGATCAACTTGGTGGTAAAGGAAACGTTGTTATTTTTGAAGGACCAATTGGTATTTCTGCACAAATTCAACGTAAAGAAGGTATTTATAATGTAATAGATGCCAATGATGGTATGAATGTTCTTGAAATCCAAACAGCTAACTGGTCTCGTGAAGAGGCATTAACAATTATGGAAAACTGGATTCAAAGTCATGGAGATAAAATTGATGCAGTAGTCGCTCAAAATGATGAAATGGCACTAGGAGCTACACAAGCATTAGAAAATGCGGGTATGCGAGACGATGTTTTAGTTGTAGGTGTAGATGCCATCGAAGATGCTGTTAAAGCTATTGAAGCAGGAAGGATGGATGCTTCAGTATTCCAGGATGCAGCTCTAGAAGGTGGTCAAGCAGTAGATTTGGCAGTTGCTCTGTTAAAGGGAGAGGAAGTTGAAAAATATAACGCAATAGAAATGGAATTAGTTACAAAAGAAAATGCTGCAGAGTACCTAAAAATCTATCAATGATATTATATAAAAAGTATAGGCAACTCTGTCTATACTTTTTATTCAATAATTGATTATGAGTCAGTATAAGCAATTGCTAACAACAGCAGATAATTATAAGCGAAATGTCTATCGCTAGATAATCCTTTTTATTATTTAATAATCCTAATATTGGAATATACTAATAAAAGTTATCAATATAGCATATGAAAGTTAAAAATGTAAATTGACAATCCGGAAACAAAAGATTAAAATAGTAAATGAAAGTAAATAAAAACAAATAAAATAATTTTGTAATTTTATATATTTAAATAGGAGGGACATCAAGTGAAAAAGATCATCAACAATCCTAGTAATGTTGTACAAGAAGCAATTGAAGGTTATATGTATGCATATAATGATTCTCTAACTAAAGTTGAAAATGTAAACGGGATCATTCGTAAAGACCTTAAGGACAAGGTTGCAATTGTAACAGGTGGAGGAAGTGGACATGAACCATTATTCATTGGCTTTGTAGGAGAAGGTCTAGCAGATGGTGTCGCAATTGGAAACGTATTCGCAGCACCAACACCGAATACGGTTCAAGATGTTGCAAAAGCAGTCGATCAAGGGAAAGGCGTCTTATTTATATATGGAAACTATGCTGGTGATGTTCTGAACTTCGATATGGCAGCTGAATTATTAGATTTTGAAGATATCCAAACAAGAACAGTCTTAGTAGCAGATGATGTTGCGTCGGCACCAGAGGAGCGCAAAGATGACCGCAGAGGAATTGCCGGAGATGTATTTGTAATTAAAATTGCAGGTGCTGCTTCCGAAAAGGGCTTGTCATTAGAGGAAGTAACACGTGTAACGCAAAAAGCAGCAGATCAAACATTTTCAATTGGTGTAGCCACATCCCCAGGCATCATTCCAGGAGAAACAGAACCACCATTTGTTTTAGGTGATGATGAAATTGAACTAGGGATGGGACTTCATGGTGAACCAGGTATTAAGCGTACAAAATTGATGCCTGCGGACCCGTTAACAGATGAATTAGTAGAGAAATTATTAGAAGAGAGTAAGATCCAAGCGGGAGACGAAGTGGCTATTTATGTAAATGGTTTAGGTTCTACAACATTACTAGAATTATTGATTGTGAATCGCAGACTTGCCCAAATTTTAAAAGAAAAAGGCATTAAGAATTATGACATGGATGTTAACAGCTATTGCACAACACAAGAGATGGGTGGCTTTTCCATTACATTCCTAAAACTAGATGATGAATTAAAAGAATTATATGATGCTCCTGCACATTCACCATACTACAACAAAGCAGAGAAAGTTAAAGGGGGAGTAAGATAATGTCGACAAAAACACTAAATAGTCTTACAGCAAGCCAAGTAAAGGACATGTTTTTATATGTTGGTGAAAAGGTAGTAGAAAGTAAGCCTTTACTAACAAAAATTGATAGCGCTATCGGTGATGGTGACCATGGGATCGGCATGTCAGTTGGTTTTACTAAGGCTGATGAAAATCTAAAAGCAAATGAATTTACAACAGTAAATGAAGTTTTTAAGACCATTGGTATGTCAATGATTTCTTCCATGGGAGGAGCATCAGGTGTTATTTTCGGCACGATGTTTGTTGGCGGGATCAAAGGATTAGAGGCAAAGGAAACCTTAGATCTGTCACTATTAGCTGAGATTTTTGAAAAGGCTTTAGATGCAATCAAAGTACGTGGTAAAGCCGAACTCGGAGACAAAACAATGATTGATGCCTTGCAGCCAGCAGTTGAGGCTTTAAAAGCAGCCCAAAATGATAGCTTTGAAGAAGGTCTTCGTAAAGCAGAAAGTGCAGCTCTTGAAGGTGTGGAAGCTACAAAGGATTATATAGCGAAATTTGGCCGAGCAAAGTCATTAGGGGAACGAGCAGTTGGTCATCAGGATGCAGGTGCTACAACCGTTTCAATTATCTTTAAATCAATGAAGGAATGGGTAGAAGATCAGTGAGTAAGATTTGGATTGGCACAAATTGGAAGATGACGAAAACAATTGCTGAGGGGATTTCTTATACGAAGGAACTTAAGCAACTAGCGAATGAGCTCAATTCCAATATTGAATTGTTCATCATTCCATCCCACACGGCATTAGTTGATATCAAAAAAGAAGTCGTTGACTCAAGAATCAAACTTGGTGCACAAAATATGCATTGGGAAGATACAGGAGCCTATACAGGTGAAATTTCACCAAAAATGCTCAATGAAATTGGTCTAGATTTAATTGAATTGGGTCATTCCGAGCGAAGACAATACTTTAATGAAAATGATGCCGAAATTAACAAAAAAGTATTGGCTGCATTGAGGTATGGAATGAAACCCTTGGTTTGCATCGGTGAAAACATGGAGCAAAAGAATAACGCGATTTCCCGCGAGGTCCTTGCGGCTCAAGTAAAGGTATGTTTAAAAGGGCTTACTGAAGATCAGGCCAAACAGGTTCTCGTAGCATATGAGCCTGTTTGGGCAATCGGGGAGAATGGAATTCCAGCAGATTCTGAATATGTAGGTGAAATACATACCTTTTTGCGTGAAACATTAGTGGAAATGTTCCCAGAAAGTGGCGATGAGATTCCATTATTGTATGGGGGAAGTGTCAACCTAGAAAATTACCTGCAATATATTGATCAAAAGGATGTAAACGGCCTATTTGTAGGTAGAACCGCATGGAATATGAAGACTTTTACAGTTCTACTCCATGAGCTTGAAAAGCATTTATATCGATAATATAAAAAGGATACTCACACGAGTATCCTTTTTTGACTCCAGCCTCTGTCGAGGTTGCTAATGTGTTGAAGCTTTTCTTATTTTATATAATTTTAATGTTTTGCTTCGTTAATTCTTTTTTGAAATCTGGATCTAATTCCTTATCAGAAATAATTGTATCCAGTTGGTTGCAAGTTGCAAAGGTTGCGATGGAGCTTGAACCAATTTTTGAATGGTCTAATAATGCTACAATTTTATCTGACTTAGCGGCCATAGCCTTCTTTAATTCTACCTCATAAACATTAAAATCTGTTAGCCCTTCCTCAATCGAAAATCCTCTTGCAGACGTAAACATCGTGTCAATGTTAATCTTATTTAACACATTTGTTCCAAGTAATCCTTCAAGCGCCATTGATCCCATTCTCGCCATGCCGCCAACTAAAATGACATTAACACCAGGGTTTTCCTTCAATTCAATTGCTGCAGATATCCCATTTGTTACAACCGTAATATTTAAAGTAGATTCTCTTATTAGTCTAGCTAAAGAGAGGGCGGTAGTGCTAGCATCGAGCAAAATACAATCCTTTTGATTAATCAGATCGATTGCCTTTTGGGCAATGATATTTTTGGAATCAGGGTTTTTCTTTTCCCGCTCAGAAAAGCTTACCTTAGGAGAAGATAAATCTTCATTTAACACAGCACCGCCATGAGTTCGGGTCAACAGACCTTCTTCCTCTAACAAATTTAGATCTGTTCGTAATGTCGCCTCGGAAACGTTTACATTCCTTGCTAAGTCCTTAACGGTTACTCGCTTTTTTTCGTCTAATATATTTAATATTAATTGTCTTCTTTCAGTAGCAAATAATTTATTCATGTTTCTCCCTCATTTACCTCACAATTTGAATGAAAATAAAAATAATACAAAAGTAAATAGTAAATATCCTAAGCATTTTTATAGCTCAATTTTAATCAATATCAATATAGAAGGCAAGGGATTTGCGTATTATAAGAATAATAATTTATTTTCAACCTAAACGAAAATAAGTGAAAGTAAACATTGATAAAAGAAAGACAATGCGTTATGATAAAAATATAGATTCGATGATAATAACTTTATGAGGACAAACGAAAGGGGATTCGAAAATGAAAGTTGGTATTGGATGCGATCACATTGCTTTTGATTTAAAAGAATTAGTAAAAACCTTCGTGGAGGAGTTAGGCCATGAAATAGAGGACTATGGCTGTTATTCAAAGGATGCAATTGATTATCCCGATGTTGCATTTAAAGTTGCCGAAGGTGTAAGCAACGGTGAAGTAACACGGGGGATTTTAATATGTGGTACCGGAATTGGCATGTGTATTGCCGCTAATAAATATCCTGGCATCCGTGCTGCCCTCACCCATGATGTATATTCAGCGGAAAGGGCACAATTAAGTAATGACGCTCAAATTATTACAATCGGAGCACAAGTTCTTGGACCAGAGGCAACGAAAAAAGTTGTTTCGGCTTACTTAAATTCTCATTGGGCTGGTGGTTCTCAGCTTAAAGTCGATAAGATTGTTGAAAAAGAAAAAGAATTTTTCACAGAAATTAGTAAAGAAATCGCAATAAATTCCTGCAGTTAATTGAATAGAACTCTTTGGCGTAAAAAGCTAATTAGATTTGAAAAAGGAGTGGTCTCCAATGAATCAATTAATCTATGATTTTTTACGAGTAACAGAATCAGCGGCAATTGCTTCACTGCCCTGGGTTGGAACTGGTAACAAAAGAGAAGCTGATCAAGCAGCGACGAATTCCATGAGAGCGACGCTAAACCAAATTGAAATGGATGGTATCGTCGTCATTGGTGAAGGTGAAATTGATGAAGCACCGATGCTATATATTGGCGAAAGGGTAGGAACAGGGAAAGGGAAACAGGTTGATATAGCTGTTGATCCGATAGATGGAACAACTTCCACCTCCAAAGGTCAAAATGATGCAATTGCTGTTATTGCTGCTGCTCCAAAAGGCACGTTGCTCCACGCACCAGATATGTATATGGAAAAAATCGCAACGGGTCCAAAGGCTGCTGGAAAAATAAATATTCATGCACCTCTTGAAGAAAACCTGTATGCGGTTGCAAAGGCTTCCGGAAAAAAAGTAGATGAATTAACGGTCATTATCCAAGATCGGGAAAGACATCAGAACTGGATCGATACAGTAAGAGCACTAGGGGCAAAAACGTATATATTTGAAGATGGAGATGTGATTCCAGCGATTTCTACTTGTATTGAATCAATGCAGATTGATTTGTTTTTAGGAATTGGAGGCGCTCCTGAAGGTGTATTGGCAGCAGTTGGAATTAAAAGCTTAGGCGGAGAAATGCAGGCGAAACTTCTACCAAGAACGGATGGAGAACTTGAAAGATGTAAAAGCATGGGGATTGAAGATGTAAACAAGGCATTGACCCATGATCAGCTAGTGAAGACGAACGATTGTGCATTTGTTGCGACAGGTATTACAAGTAATATGTTGCTAAATGGAATTAAACGAGAACAAAACAAAATAATTACACATTCGATTATGATCAATGGAAATGACAAACATTTTCGATGTACGGAAACGGTGCATTTGATAAATGAGACATTATTGACGGCGCTCTAATAATCTGGAGAGGAATGGGTATAAATATGAAGTTTTTTCTTGATACAGCAAATATTGAAGAAATCAAAAGAGTAAATGCCCTTGGGTTAGTGGACGGAGTAACGACCAATCCGACAATCATTGCCAAGGAGGGCCGCGATTTTGAAGATGTGATTAAAGAGATTTGTAGCGTAGTAGAAGGTCCAGTTAGTGCGGAGGTAATTGGGTTAACGACTGAAGAAATGGTAGAAGAAGCTCGCGTTATTGCTACATGGGCTTCAAATGTTGTTGTTAAAATTCCTATGACAGAGGCCGGATTAGCTGCAGTTAATATCCTTTCAAAAGAAGGAATTAAAACCAATGTTACGTTAATTTTCACTGTTGCTCAAGGTCTAATGGCGGCTAAGGCAGGTGCTACATTTGTTAGTCCATTCGTCGGAAGACTCGACGATATTGGGATGGAAGGACTTGAACTAATAGCACGCTTAAAGCAAACGTTAGAGAATTATGGATTTGAAACTGAAATTATTACAGCTAGTGTTCGTGGCTTAAAGCATTTAGAAGAAGCCTCACAGTATGGTGCCGACATTGCAACCATTCCAGGATCTCTTTTTCCAAAACTATGGAGCCATCCATTAACTGATAAAGGAATCGAACAATTTTTGGAAGACTGGAAGAAGGTACCGGTTGTGAATAAATAACTTGGTAGATAAGTGGATCGTAAGCATGCTTGTGGTGTGATTTTGAATGGCATAAAACTACCCAAAAGCATTGCGGAAATCACTTTAAGGAGGAAATAAAATGGCAAGTACAGTTTCTATACCTGTTGACCAATTGTCCGTAAACGCCATTCGCACACTATCCATTGATATGATTGAAAAAGCTAACTCTGGTCACCCGGGTCTTCCAATGGGAGCTGCCCCAATGGCCTACGTACTTTGGACAGATTTTATGAAGCATAACCCCAAAAATTCAAACTGGTTTGATCGCGATCGTTTTATTTTGTCAGCAGGTCACGGATCAGCACTTTTATATAGTCTTTTACATCTTTCTGGATACAATGTTACGATTGATGACCTGAAAAACTTCCGACAATTTGGCTCTAAAACACCGGGTCATCCAGAGGTTCAACATACAGATGGTGTTGAAGCAACGACGGGTCCTTTAGGTCAAGGGATTGCCATGTCAGTTGGAATGGCGATGGCGGAGCGCTTTTTAGCAGCAAAATATAACAAGGAAAATCTATCATTAATCGATCATTATACGTACGCACTTGTTGGCGATGGAGATCTCATGGAAGGAATCTCTCATGAGGCTGCATCATTAGCAGGTCATTTAAAACTTGGCAAATTAGTGGTTTTATACGATTCAAATGATATTTCCTTAGATGGTGATTTAAATCGTTCCTATTCTGATAATACAGCAGAACGATTTAAAGCGTATGGCTGGCAAGTTTTACGAGTGGAGGATGGCAATGATTTAGCCGAGATTCGAAAAGCCATTCAGCAAGGGAAAGAAAATACAACCCAACCTACATTAATTGAAGTTAAAACAGTTATTGGGTACGGTTCACCAAACAAAGCAGGATCTTCTGATGCTCATGGTGCCCCATTAGGTAAGGATGAAATTCAGTTAGTGAAACAATTTTATCAATGGGATTACGAGGATTTTCTTGTTCCTGACGAAGTATATGCCGATTTTACTAAGAAAATCCTTGAACCAGGAAAAGTAGCGGAAGTTGGCTGGAATGAATTATTTGGAGCCTACAAAGAACAATTCCCTAAGGAAGCGATTGAGCTGGAAAAAGCGATCAAAGGTGATCTTCCTGATGATTGGGAGCAAAGTCTTCCAGAATTTACACCAGGAGTTGATACAGTTGCAACGCGTGATTCTTCCGGAAAAGTGTTGAATGAGATTGCTAAGGAGGTTCCCTATTTTATCGGTGGAAGCGCAGACTTAGCGGGATCGAATAAAACAACAATCTCTGGTGATGCCGATTTTACCCCATTAAATTTTGCCGGAAGAAATATTTGGTTCGGTGTTCGAGAATTCGCTATGGGAGCAGCGTTAAATGGAATGGCTCTTCATGGTGGAGTGAAAGTGTATGGAGGCACCTTCTTCGTATTTAGTGATTATTTAAAACCAGCCATTCGTTTATCGGCATTAATGAATACACCTGTCACTTATGTATTAACGCATGACTCGATTGCAGTTGGAGAGGATGGTCCAACACATGAACCGATTGAACAGCTTGCGGGGTTACGTTCAATTCCTAATCTTTCAGTCATTCGTCCTGCCGATGGCAATGAAGTACAAGCTGCGTGGCGGTTATCGGTAGAAAGTAAAGATCAACCAACAGCGCTCGTATTAACGAGACAAAGCTTACCTACATTAGAAGGAACAAAAGAAAATGCTTATGAAGGTGTGAAATCTGGTGCCTATATTATAAGTAAAGGTGAAAAAGAAGTACCCGATGCACTGCTTCTTGCAACCGGTTCTGAAGTACAGCTTGCTGTCCGTGCCCAAGCAGTATTAAAGGAAAAAGGCATTGACGTGAATGTCGTCAGCATGCCATCTTGGGATCGCTTTGAAAATCAGGATACTGAATACAAAGCTAATGTTTTACCTGAAAGTGTGGAAGCACGTGTCGCAATTGAAATGGCTTCTTCACTCGGTTGGCATAAATATGTTGGGAATAAAGGAAGCGTCTTATCGATTGATACATTTGGTGCGTCTGGAAATGGCGACACACTCATTGAAGAGTACGGATTTACAGTCGAAAATGTTGTGAAACAAGTGGAAGAATTGGTGAAGGCATAAAAATAACGGAAGTCAGCAGATGATTGCTGGCTTCTTTTAAATAAAAAGACCAATCTCGCGAAAGATTGGTCTTGGTAAATGAAATAATTAAGTGCCACATATGCCGTATTCTTTATAAAAAGTTTTAAACACCACTTCTCAAAGTGGGTGTTTGCAGAAACGTTCCTGTCGTCCTCTACATAGAAGGCCTGACATTCCAGTCTCAATGTAAAACTCCCTATACTAAAGTTAGAGTTAAAACTTAATTGTCATACGTACATCGCAGCTTGTATCTTTATAATAAGACAATCCCGTCGAAAAATCAATGGGAAAAATCACCTAACGAGAAGTTCATACACTTCGCTTAACTCATTTACGCGATCATCGTTTTGCACCTGCTTAGCGTATTCAAGTTCTTTCTTAAGAACAGTATCTAAATAAGTAATCTCATCCTCATTTAAATCCAATACGAACTTTCCCTCGCTGTCATAATTATGATTTTCAAGCTTCTTGTAAATTTGTTTGCATCGTTCGTCCTCTATATAGTTGGCTAATGATTCACGTAAATAGCTTAATGTTTGATCGATTTTGACTCACCTTCTTTATTTGTTTTTTGTATTTTTTTCATTAAAGTTCTTGATTATACGGCATGGGGCGAAGTCACGCAATTAACCCTGAAATTGACGCAATTATGGAGAAATATACGCAATTAACCCCGAAATTAGCGCAATTATGGGGAAATATAAGCAATTAACACTCAAAGTTGTGCAATCCATTCCCAAACGGGTGCAAATTCAATATATATGGAAACCTTAGCCAGATGAAAGGGCCCCTTTTTGGAAGAAATATAAAAAAATAAAGAATCATATGGTATTATTTCTAGTAGAGTTCAGCAAAGGATGTAAAAGTATAAAGAGGTGATTAAGATGAGTTTATCGACTGTTCGTTGGGGAATTATTGGCTGTGGTGATGTGACAGAAGTAAAAAGTGGCCCGGCGTTTAGCAAGATAGCCAATTCTGAGCTAGTAGCGGTTATGCGCAGAAATGGGGAGCTTGCCCGTGATTATGCAGAGCGCCATCATGTACCTAAATGGTACGATGATGCGGACAAGCTGATTCATGATCCAGAGGTAAATGCGATTTACATTGCGACACCGCCTGCTTTTCATAAAGAGTACGCAATCAAGGCGGCAGCTGCGGGAAAGCCTATTTATGTGGAAAAACCGATGGCGTTAAATTATGAAGAGTGTGTTGAAATGATAAAGGCGTGTGCTGATCGTAATGTACCACTTTATGTGGCGTATTATCGCAGGGCTTTGCCAAAGTTTTTAAAAGTGAAAGAAATTATTGAGAGTGGGATATTAGGCGATATTCGATTTGCTATGACGACGCATTATCGTTCTGCTGGCGATAAGGAAGTGGATACGCAAAGCCCCTCATGGAGGGTGCAGCCTGACCTTGCCGGTGGTGGTCTGTTTTTTGATGTAGCAAGTCACACGATTGATATTTTTGATTTTTTGCTTGGTCCGGTCAAGGAAGTGAAAGGGTTTGCTTCAAATCAGCATGGAGCATATCAAGCGGAAGATATTGTGACTGCTACATACATTTTTGAATCAGGTGTACATGGCACAGGTACATGGTGTTTTTCCGCGTCTGAGGAATATGAAATGAATGAAATTATCGGGAGTAATGGAAAAGTGACGTTTTCTACCTTTGGGGAGGAACCTGTTCGATTGATTTCATCCCAAGGCGAGGAGCAATGGTCTTTTGAAAATCCGATTCATATTCAACAACCTTTTATTGAAACGGTCGTTAGCGATTTACTCGGTACGGGGAAATGTTCATGCACTGGAAAAATAGGTGCCCGAACGAATTGGTTCATGGATGAATTGGTGAAGGAGTACTATAAAAAATAGTAAAGGCACGCCGCCTTTCCAATACAAACGTTTTTCTCTAGCGTATATCAATTTTGAAAAATCGACGATAGTATGTGCTAAAAGTCGATTGGTCGCGAATTGTTTAGAGTAATGTTTGTACTAGGTTGGGCGGTGTTTATTTTTATGTACGTTCTTCTAGTTTAGAATAGCCTTCAATTTGTTTGGAATGCGAAATATAATCAGCAAATCCTTTTTCATCCGTAAGTTTGGTCATGCCATGTTTATTTTTTATTGACGATAGGGATTTATTCAGTCTTCCCGAAATTATTACATTTATCTATGCGCTTTTACCCTCAGCTTTATTTCATGAGGAGTGGTAGATTGTTTGATTTGCCTTATTTAATTGCTGTCAGATGAGAGTGAATAATATGAACGATAAAAATATTCTAAAAAGTAGTTGACAACTAGGCGACTTGTCGACTAGTATTAGTATCAATAAAGCTGAATGCGTTTTCAACATCGATAAATGACGTTAGAAAAGGTGAATAAATGATGAAGTTTCCTGAAAAATGGCTCCGAGGGGATTCTTTAGGAGAGCGAATCACTAGTGAATTAAGGCTGGAAATTATTAGTGGGCATATTCCAAGAGATACAGTATTGACGGAAAATCAAATCTCTGCCCAATTTGGAACAAGTCGCTCCCCGGTTAGGGAGGCATTTAAAACATTGGCCACTGAAGGACTTGTTGACCTGCAAAGAATGGGGGCAGTCGTTCTTGGCTTAACAAAACAGGATATCGATGAACTATACGATGTTCGATTTTTACTTGAGAATTTTGCTTTGCAACGAATTGCGGACAACTTTGACGAAAAGAAAGCGTTGAAGTTTTATAGAATTCTAGACATGATGGAATTATTGTCTAATCATGATGATCACTTAGAATTTTCTTATTATGATTTGCTTTTCCATGAAAGCATTATTTTAGAAACAAATCATAAACGAATTTCACATTTTTGGAATAATATTCGCCATATCGTTTTATGTTTACTGATCGTTGCGACTGAAAAGCGTTTTTTAGAAGATAAAATTGAAGTGAAAAACTTAATAGAGGCACATCGTTCCATTATTCAGGCCCTTCTATCAAAGGATAAGGATATGATTCATAACTTGGTGGAGCAGCATTTCGAAGATACGAAACAAACGGTTGGGGAAGCTTATTTACCTCATATTTATAAAGTATAAAAATCCGTGCTTTGAAATAGGTTTCGGAGCACGTCATTCCATTTTTATGTTGTCGACAAGTAGACAACATCTACAATCACTGTAATAAAGGAGGGAATGCTAGTGTTATTAATGAAGGCTGGACAATATCTTGCTGAAAAAAATATTAGTATTAACGAAATACAAAAGCCGACCGTTCAATCGGGTGAAGCATTAATAAAAGTTTTATGTGCTGGTTTATGCGGGACGGATATGATGATTTATTTTGGTAAACATCCGAGAGCGAAGGCGCCGTTAGCGATGGGGCATGAATTTAGCGGAGTCATTGAGGAGATAAGTGGAGACTCTCTCTTTAAAATAGGTGATCGAGTAGTTGTTGAACCGACCATTAGCTGTGGTAATTGTTCGGCATGTATTTCCGGTCAAAATCATGTATGTGAGTCTTTGCAACTAATTGGAATTGATATGGATGGTGGATTTGCGGAATATGTAGTAGTTCCGATCGATCGATTACATAAAACACCAGATCATCTTTCAGACTCCATTGCATCTTTAGCTGAACCAGTAGCCGTAGCGGTTCATACAGTCCGAAAATCCAAGTTAAAGATTGGGCAAGATATCGCGATCTTAGGTGCTGGGCCGATCGGACTCTTAATTGGCTTAATAGCAAAATTAAATGGGGCGAATACCATTTTTATCTCAGATATTAGCCCTTATCGTTTAAAAGTTGCAAAAGAACTCGGCTTCCATGTGCTTGATGCAAATCGAATAAGTATTACGGAAGAAATATTAAATCGAACGAACGAAAGAGGGGTTGATGTAGTTTTCGAAGTAGCTGGCACGCAAACAACGGCAGAGCAAATGATCGATATTATAAAAACACAAGGAGAAATCGTGGTAGTTAGTGTATTCAAGCAGCCTCCTACATTGAATCTAGCGAAGATGCATTATCGGGAAATTTCACTCACTACAACACGTTGTTATAGCAGTGACGACTTTAAAACAGCGATTGATTTATTGGCACAAGGAAATCTACACGTATCGCCGATTATCTCCCATGAACTATCGTTAGATGAAATTAATAAAGGATTTTTACTAATGGAAAATCCAGAAACGTCACTAAAAGTGTTAATCAAACCATAAGTGAGGAGTGGTTTTGTGTTACAGGCATTTTCATTGGAAGGAAAGGTAGCTGCGGTCACTGGTGCGACGAGGGGAATTGGCCGTTCGATCGCAATTGCATTAGCCGAAGCCGGTGCAGACATTGCTTTATTACAAAGGGATCAGGAGCGGCAAAATGTAAAGCAGGAAATCGAGAAACTGGGGAGAAGATGTGAAATCATCTTGTGTGATTTGGAAAATGAAACACAGGTAAAGGAAGCGATTCCTACAGTCGTTGCGAAGTTTGGAACAATCGATATATTAGTCAATAATGCTGGGATTCAGCGACGTTCACCTGCTGTCGACTTTTCAGAGGCAGATTGGGATGAGGTGATAAATGTTAACTTGAAAACAGTCTGGCTTCTCTGTCAGCAGGCAGGAAAATTTATGGTGCCTAATAAAAAAGGAAAAATAATTAATTTAGCTTCTTTGCTTTCATATCAAGGAGGTTTTACTGTTCCGGCTTATGCGGCAGCAAAAGGGGGAGTGGCGCAATTAACAAAAGCACTTTCTAATGAATGGGCGCAGCATAACGTAAACGTAAATGCGATTGTTCCCGGCTATATTGCGACAGATATGAATGAAGCACTGATCAAAGATGAAACGAGAAATCGGCAAATACTTGAAAGGATTCCGGCAGGGAGATGGGGACAGGCAGATGACTTTAAGGGTGCAGTCGTTTACTTGGCATCGGATGCTTCAAATTATGTGAACGGACATTTACTTGCAGTAGATGGAGGGTGGCTAGGTAGATAAGAAATGCAATCTTCATAATAGGGAGGAAGAATTAATGGTGATTAAGTTCGGATGTCACGGGTATACATGGCAAATGTCTTATGAAACGCAATCGGATAATTTGCTGCATATTTTGGACGTAATTCAAAAAGGAGGGTTCAAAGGATTAGACACACAGGTCGTTATGTTGGGATCGTTCTATCATGAGCCACTGAGGTTAAAAGAAGAGTTAGAAAAACGAGGGCTAGAGCTCGCAGCCCTAACATTGTCTCTGCATTGGCGTCATCCGATTGAAACAGAAGCAGAGCGTAATGACGCCGATTATTTCATTAATTATTTGAAACACTTTCCGAATGCTTTAATGAATATCGTTCCGCTGCCTGAAGATAACCGGGATTGTTTAGAGGAACGCCAACAAAATATTTTAAAATGTGTAAATGCTATCGGTCAAAGAGCATACGATCAAGGCGTTGTCGCATCCTTTCATCCGAATTCATCACCAGGCTCAGTGTTTCAAAATGAAGAAGATTATCAAGTAATGTTTGCTGGTCTGGATACACGAGTGATTGGTTATACACCTGATGCGGGGCATATCGCTAAAGGCGGAATGGATGTGTATAAAATATTTGAGGAAAATCGGGCGCTTATTAAACACATTCATTTTAAAGATATGCTTCCTAACAAAGAATGGACAGCAATGGGAAATGGAATGATTGATTTTCCAAAAATTGTTCAGATGCTTCATGAGACAGATTATGATGGCTGGATTATGGTGGAAGAAGAATCGGCCGAGGCGGTGAAGGACCCAGATGGTGCGATGGTTGAAAATAGTAAATATGTAGAAAAACAATTAAAGTCGATTTGCCATAATTCTATTCAATTATGAGGAAAAATATTGTCCATAGGAGGGAGAAGACGATGAAAAAATATAAAGTTGTAATAACTGGGAAAACGTGGCCGAAAGCATATGAAAAATTACTTGAAGAGTGTGAAGTGAAGATTTGGGAAGGGCCGAATGTAATCCCCCGGGAACAATTACTTGAATGGGTTGCTGACGCTGAAGGTCTGCTAAGTATGGGGCATATTCAAGTGGATGAACAATTGTTAGAAGCAGCTCCAAAGCTGCGGGTAATTGCTCAATCTGGAGTAGGATATGACAATGTCGATGTAAAAGCTTGTACAAAAAAAGGCATCCCATTTAGTAACACACCAGGCGTACTTGTGGAAGCGACAGCAGATTTAACGTTTGGCCTTCTTTTAACCGCAACTCGTCGTATCCATGAAGGCTGGGAGTTAGTAAAAACAAATCAATGGAAAGAAGTATATGGAATTGATTTATATGGAAAAACGCTTGGAATTGTTGGTCTCGGAGATATTGGAAGCGCTGTCTCGAGGAGGGCGAAGGCATGCGGGATGAACATTATTTACCATAACCGTTCGCGACGAGAAGGAGATGAACAATTAGGTGCTACATATGTTTCCTTTGATGAATTATTAAAGCAATCCGATTGTATTGTCTGCCTTGTGCCTCTATCTAATCAAAGTAGGGGGATGTTTGGGAAGGAAGAGTTTAAGAAAATGAAATCAACGGCCTACTTCATAAATGCATCGCGTGGACCAAATGTTGATCAAGAGGCACTTTATGAAGCACTAAAAGCAGGTGAAATTGCTTATGCAGCTTTAGATGTAACCGATCCTGAACCGCTCCCAGGAGATCATCCTTTGATAAACTTGCCCAATATTCTGATTACACCGCATATCGGAAGTGCTACCTATGAGACGCGTGAGCGCATGGCCCTATTAGCGGCTGAGAATTTGTTAGCAGGACTTTCTAGGCGAGAACTGCCAACTTGTGTCAACTCTGAGGTTAATTTTCGAAATAGTCAGGATCTAACGGGTGTAAACTAATCGATTTTATTCAAATAACAATTTAAAAGGAGAGAGTAAACATGGAAATGCTTAACATTGATATTAATGTTCCACAAGAAATTAAGGATGGGGTCGTTACATCTTTGCCTCCAATCAATGATATTCAAAATCCAGAACTTCGTGAAAAGGTGATTGAAGCATGGGCATTGGCACTAGCATTAAATGGATATGAGCGCATTGAGCAGATTCCTGGCTCTGGGATGCCTGGAGCACCAATAAAAGGGGATCAAACACGCCATATATTAGGAGTAACTTATATAGCGATGGCAATGAAAGAGGCATTGGAAAAAGTATTTAATGAACCGCTTGGTGTTGATAGTGATATGCTTTTGGCCGCTGCCCTTTGTCATGATGTAGGCAAGCCGTATGAATACAACCCTGAGAATGTTGAAAGATGGAAGAACGATCCAAGAGTAAGTGGCAGTCCAGCTTTAAGGCATCCTACTTATGGTGCATATATCGCTATGGTTGTAGGGCTTCCGGAAGAAATCGTTCATGTTTGCGGCTATCATTCTCCAGAAGGTCGTTTTGTTCGACGCAGCTTAAGTGGCACTATTGTCCATTATGCAGATGATTCCTTTTGGTTTATTTTAGAGAATGCCCTTAATTGGGATGGGCAAATACCTAGGTTGTAAAAAGCAATTAGCCTAAAATGATGTAATTTTTTTATCAAACATTTTCCGGAGGGATAAAAGATGGCCAAAAAAATCATTGTATTGATCATTTCCTCATTACTTATATTCGCACTTGCTGCATGTGGAAGTGGAGGCAAGGAAGCGAACGGAGATAACAAAGGAAATGGTTCGGATGGAAGTCAGGTAGAATTGCGAATGGCTTGGTGGGGTGGGCAAGAACGAAATGATATGATCAATGAATTGCTTGATGCATTTGAGGAAGCTCACCCAAACATAATTGTTGCACGTGAGTTTGGAAACGAAACACAGTTTGTAGAAAAAGTGATCACACAATCGGCGGGTGGGAATACACCTGATGTATTTCAGGCAAGCAGTTTCTATCTAGATGATTTTATTGAAAGAAAAATGTATAAGGAACTAGATGAGTTAGTTGCATCTGGAGATATTAATTTGGATGATTTTGAAGAGGTTGATGTTGAGGCTGGGAAGAAAAAAGGTCATCAATATTTGATCGCGTGGGGACATATTGTTACAGGTGTTTTTTATAACGCGGACTTATTTACAAAAGCAGGTGTAACATTTCCAGAAAACAACTGGTCGTGGGAAGAATATGAAAAAACAGCGTTAGAGATTCAAGAACATCTTGGTGATGACGCATGGGCAACAGAGGATGAAGGTGGCGCATATCGAGGTCTGGAGTTGTTTGCACTTCAAAGAGGAAAAAGCTTATTTACAGAAGATGGGCTTGGGATTGATAAACAAGATTTAATTGATTGGTATACTCTTTGGGATAACTTGCGTAAAGCTGGAGCGATTCCACCAGCCGCAATCCAAACAGAACAAGGTGGGAAATCTCAAGAACAGTCCTTATTGGCACAAGGAAAAGTATCGATGATTAGTACAAGCTCTAACCAATTAAAAACGTATCAAGGAAGCACTGAGAATGAACTAAATATTGTAAGCTATCCATGGATTGAAAATGCTCAAAAAGACGTACCATTAATCATTTCGGGAATTGGAATGTCTGCACATACGAAGCATCCAAAGGAAGCAGCTACTTTAATTAATTGGCTCGTTAATGATCCGGGAGCAGCGGCCATATTTAAAGGAGAGCATGGCCAACCGCCTTCGAAGAAAATGCAAGAGGTTATTAAGGATGAGCTTTCCGAATCCCAACATAAAGAATATGAATATATAGATGAAATGCTGCCAATGCTCACTTCTTACCCGGTATTACCAACAGGTAGCACATCTGTTCAGAAACTTATAATGGCCGAAAACGAAGCGATTGCTTTTGGGCAAAAATCAATTGAAAAAGCTGTTGACGATTTCTTTACTCAAGCAGAACAAATATTAAAAAGATAAAAAGAGATTAAGGGACTTGGACTTAATGTTCAAGTTCCTACTCTAATAGGAGGTTCGATCATATGCGGAAATCCGAAGCATTATATGGTAAGCAAAAAGTGATCGATGTAGGAAAAAGAGAAACGAAAATAAGGCAATCGCTTACGAGTAAATACCCATCTCTTACGGGATATTTATTTCTTGCACCATGGTTTATTGGGATTCTCGTTTTCAGTGCTGTACCAATGATCAGTTCGTTGTACTTGTCGTTTACAAATTATGGATTTATAAATAAGCCCGATTGGGTAGGGTTGAATAATTATATTAATCTTTTTAAAAATGACCATCAATTTTTGCAAACGTTAAAAGTTACCTTTTTCTATGTATTTATGTCTGTGCCACTTCAGTTAACCTTTTCACTCTTCGTCGCGCTGCTCTTAAATAAAGGCATTCGCGGTCTTGGTATTTATCGGTCGGTCTATTATATTCCGTCCCTTATTGGCGGCAGCGTTGCGATTGCGATTTTGTGGCAACAGGTTTTTGGCGATCAAGGAATCGTAAACCAATTTCTTGCCCTTTTCGGCTTCGATTTTCCGAGTTGGGTAGGTAGCCCTGAATATGCTGTTTATACGATTGTCTTTCTGAAAATTTGGCAATTTGGTGCACCTATGGTCATTTTTTTGGCGGGTCTAAAAAGTATTCCACGAGAGCTTTACGAGGCTTGTTCCATCGATGGTGCTGGAAGAGTAAGAAAGTTCTTTACTGTTACATTACCAATGTTATCTCCTATTATATTATTCAATACTGTTATGCAGATCATCGAAAGTTTTCAAGCATTTACTCCTGCTTATATTATTAGTGATGGAACGGGTGGACCAGTCAATTCTTTATTGTTCTACACTTTATATATTTATCAAACGGCATTTGGTAATTTCCAAATGGGTTATGCGTCCGCAATGGCTTGGATTTTATTAGTGATTATTGCTATTTTCACGGGTCTTAGCTTCCTTATATCAAAAAAATGGGTTCATTACGGAGAATAGAGGTGAATCGCACATGTTATCACTAAACAGTAGAAAGTTTCTATTTCATTTTTTCATCATTGCTGGAGCCATTTTAATGTTGTATCCGGTTTTTTGGATGATTAGTAGTTCGTTTAAACCGACAGAGCTTATTTTTAAAGAGGCGGGGCTTTGGCCGAAGGATTTCACACTTGCTCATTATGTGAAAGGCTGGGCTGGTGTAGCTCGAACAACATTTACAACGTTCTATTTAAATACATTTATTATGGTTGGATTAGCAATCATTGGAAATCTAATTTCATGTACATTGGTTGGATATGCGTTTGCTAGATTAGAATTTCGATTTAAGAAAACATTATTTGCATGTATGCTCTTGACGCTGATGATCCCACATCATGTCATTGTTATTCCTCAATATATTATTTTTAACGAACTGGAATGGATTGACACGTTATTACCGATCGTCGTACCTAAGTTTTTTGCAGTTGATGCATTTTTCATCTTTTTGATCGTCCAGTTTATTCGAGCTTTGCCGAGGGATTTGGATGAAGCAGCAAGAGTGGATGGGTGTGGTCCTTTTCAAACATTTTGGCGAATTATTTTACCGCTTACACAACCGGCTCTTGTAACGGTAACATTATTTACTTTTATGTGGACGTGGAATGATTTCTTTAGTCAATTATTGTATTTAAACAGTGCGAAAAATTTCACGGTTACTCTGGCTTTACGAATGTTTATTGATGCTGAAGGAGAATCTGGTCTAGGTTCACTATTTGCAATGTCTACGTTATCTATTATTCCTATTTTCCTTGTGTTTGTCTTTTTCCAAAAGTACTTAGTAGAAGGGATAGCGACTTCAGGATTGAAATAGGTTAGAGGGAGAATAGATAAAAATGGCAGTGGAGCATCCGGGCATAAATCATATAAATGCGGATGATGTGTACTAGATGCAATCCGAAGAAGTGCATATTGGTGAAGCAATATTTTTAGAGGCTGGAGAGCAGCAAGTTAATCTTCTATATGGCAGATAACAATTGAGGTGCACTTGGACAAGGGTTCATCGATTTGGATACGATTTATTATGTCCTTATACGTTGGCTACAATCAAGATGGAAAGTTTGTTACGCCAGAGACATTGGGACCGGGTGGAGATCCATATCCAGCGATGAATGCTTTGCCAGATAGGGAAAAATGATTTAGTTTCCCAAACGGCGGCTTATGTTAGGGAGTGGGAAGAAGTAATTTTAGCATAAACGCCTACACCATTTGCAATATATTAATAGGTAAGGGCTGTTCTAGAAGTCAAAGTTTATTAACTTCTAGAGCAGCCCCTTTTATGCTTAGGTTGTTGACCATTTCCTCTTGGTAGCATATTTACGTCATTATAGTAAATCGAACCTCGTCCGAATGCCCTTCATCGGCAAAAGATCCTCAATAAGGTAAATCGAACCTCGTCCGATTGCCCTTTATCGGATAAAGATCCTCAATAGGGTAAATCGACTCCCGCCCGAATGCCCTTCATCGGCAAAAGATCCTCAATAAGGTAAATCGAACCTCTCCCGATTGCCCTTTATCGGATAAAGATCCTCAATAAGGTAAATCGAACCTCGTCCGAATGCCCTTTATCGGATAAAGATCCTCAATAAGGTAAATCGAACCTCGTCCGAATGCCCTTTATCGGATAAAGATCCTCAATAGGGTAAATCGAAGTCCGTCCGAATGCCCTTCATCGGCAAAAGATCCTTAATAGGGTAAATCGACTCCCGTCCGAATGCCCTTCATCAGCAAAAGATCCTCAATAAGGTAAATCGAACCTCTCCCGAATGCCCTTTATCGGATAAAGATCCTCAATAAGGTAAATCGAACCTCGTCCGAATGCCCTTTATCGGATAAAGATCCTTAATAAGGTAAATCGAACCTCTTCCGAATGCTCTTCATCGGCAAAAAATCCCAACTAAGGTAAATCGGGTGCCGATGTTTACCACAATTCCATTTTTCTTATATAATATTCTCTTTTAGACAGTCTTACGCTAATTTATGTGCACTGAGCACTTGCATATTTCACGACAGCTTCAATTCCATCTGATCCTCAGCAATATAGAAACCTCTAGACTCAATCATATTTCTCACCCGATCATTCTCATGAATTGCTGGGTTTGAGTGATTAATATGAATGAAATAAATCTCTTTCTGTTCTGTTAAGTCTTGTAGTCTATCCATTGTTTCCGTCATATGCGGGTGGGGGATTTCCCGGAAATCTCGACCTATATGTTCAAGCTCTTTCTCGGAATAAAATGTGCCATCGAGCAAGCAAATATCCACTTGAGAGCAAATGTCGTGCAGCTCGTGATCCCACTGATCCCAACGATCAATATCTGGAACGTATAGTAGCTTCTTTTTCGGTCCTTCGATTAAAAAAGCGAAGGTCTCGGAAAATTCATTTCGATGTGGAACTTCAATAAATGTAACTCTCACCTGTGGATCAATTTGAACGGAATCTCCGTCTATCCTCTCTTGCACATCAATATTACGAAGTGCTGTTAATTGGCTCCATGGTGCTTGTTCCTCTAATAGCCGCTTCATTTTTTCACCTGCCAAAACAGGTACATCACTCGCTCCGACTGCTTCCCGACCTAAAAATAATAAGCCAGGATAATGGCCTAGATGCGCATGGGTTAAAAAGATGCTTTCCATTAATTTTGAATGCATTTCATATTTCATTTGTACTCTTGCCATCTGTTCTTTTAAATCAGGCGTTGCATCAATCAAATGCCATGCTTTCTTTTCGGGCAGAATGATAGCTAGTGAGGCGGCTAAGCGCCGAAAACGAGAATCATTCAATGCCCGTGTACAATTTTCACAAAAACAATTAGGGTGCGGCACTCCGGCATCTTGTGCGGTTCCTAACACATTGATTATTACCTCACTCATGCTGCGATATCTCCTTTATCATATTTCTTTTTTGTGATGGTCCAACCAGTGAAACCAAAAATAATGTTGATAAGTGGAACGAGAAATACAAAGAAGCTATATGGAATGAATTCACCTGGACTTACACCGAGAATCCCAACTGCAAAGACAACAGGAACACTCCAAGGAACAAGGTTAATTCCGACTGTACCGGCAGCCTCTACACTTCGCGATAAGTTCTTTGTATCGATTCCCATATCTTTATATTTTTTCGTAAAGGTTCGAGCTGGTAAAATAATCGCTAAAAATTGCGCACCGCTCGCAAAAGCAACAACGAATGTGGATAGGATCGTTGAGCTAATAAGCATCCCAGTAGAGCGCACTTTCTCCATTATTTTTCCAGTCAACACATTAAAGGCTCCAGTTTCTTCTAAAATTCCTCCGAACGCTGTGGCGATGATCAACAACGCAACGGTTCCTAGCATCGACATAAGGCCACCCTGATTAAGTAAGGAATCGACGGCTTCGATTTCGGTCGTAACTGAAAAACCATTCGTCATCACTTTCACAATTTCTGTCACAGATATTCCTTGAAAAATAACTGCAAGCAAGCCGCCAAGTAAGCTGACTCCGATTAAGGCTGGAATGGCAGGGGCGCGTTTAATCATCAAATAAATAGTAAGAAGCGGCATAAGCAATAATAGCGGATGAATAGTAAATGCGCCTTGTAAGGCATGAGTAATAATATCTATATTTTCCGTACTTACCGTGCTGTTCGTTGCTCCAAAAAGTCCGGCCACCCAATACATAAGGATAGCGATCGCAAATGCGGGGATAGTGTCCCAGAGCATATGCTTAATATGACTAAATAAATCTGTATCGGCCATCACAGGTGCGATATTCGTTGTATCGGACACTGGCGAAAGCTTATCGCCAAAATAGGCGCCTGAAATGACTGCCCCAGCAACGAGCCCTGGGGAAAAGCCAAGTCCTTCTCCAATCACCATAAAGGCAAGCCCGATTGTGGCAATCGATATAAAGGAACTTCCTAGGGTAATAGAAACAATTCCTGTTACAAGGGCAACGAGTGGAACGAACAAAGATGGTTTCATGATCGATAGTCCATAATAAATGATGGTAGGGATCACCCCACTTGCGATCCATGTACCTACGATGATGCCAATAATAAGGAGAATAAACACGGCTGGTAATGCCCTTGCAACTCCATTCACCATCATTTTTTCTACTTCATGCCAACTCCAACCGCGTGCAATGGCAACAATGGCTCCTGCCAAAACGCCGATCAGTAATGGGATATGCATGCCTGCTTTCCATATAAATATCGAAGCGGTCGCGGAACCGATTAAAGCAAGCATCGGTATGAGCGCTAGCCAGATTGAAAGTTCCTTTTTCATGAATCATCTACTCTCCTCACTTGGTGTGAAAAATTAAATAGTATTATCCCGAAAAGAGAGGGATTAATCGTTTCATATTTAACTTTTTGTCGCATTGGTGCTTTAACGCTCAAACGCATTTATGTGGAATAGTATAGCATAAATTCTAGTACTAGCACAGACGGAATTTAGAATGGTAATTTTGTAATATCGTGTATTTGAAAGTAAAAAAATTCCATAAGGAATCGCTATTTTAATAGCAGTTACTTCTTTTTTTCTATTGGATAACAACTGTCCCAATCTACTGTTTTACTCCAATCCGGAAATGGCAAACAAATAATTATTATTCAAGGATAAATTTATTCTTGTAATTATAAAAATGTTATGTTATATTAAAAACATGGAATCGGTTACACATAGAATCCATAATGTGGAATCGGTTACACAAAAACACCAAAAGAAGGTATGTCTAATGGTTACCATGAGAGATGCAGCAAACTTGGGTAAAGTGTCAGTAATAAATGTTTCAATTTATATCAACAATGTGGAATCGGTTACATAAAAAGTGTCAAAAGAGGTCTGTCTATGGTTACAATGAAAGATGTGGCAAACATGGCTAATGTATCTGTTGCAACTGTTTCAAGATATATTAATAATAGCGGATATGTTAGTGAGGATGCTCGAATAAAAGTTCAAAAAGCAATTGAGAAATTGAAATATTCACCAAATGAGGTTGCTCGTTCATTATATCAGAAGCAATCCAAATTTATTGGGTTACTTCTACCTGATATTACGAATCCCTTTTTCACCTTATTGGCTAAAGGAGCCGAAGATAGATTAAATGAATCGGATTATGCGTTAATATTATGTAATGTTCAAGATGATTTTCAAAAAGCTAAGGAGTACACAAATATATTCCAGAGAAATAATGTAGCTGGTATTATTTCTGCTATTGAGTTTCACGATGAATTAATTATAAATATCCCTTTTGTTGCAATAGATAGAATAACAGGGAAAGAGGAATATGTTGTTTATTCTGATGATTATCAAGGTGGAGTTTTAGCAGCTGAAGCAATTACTAAAAGAAATGCTAAAGAAATATTAATTTTATCTGGACCGAGTCATTTAATTAAATCCAAAGAGCGCCTTCAAGGAATGTTAAGCGTTTTAAATGAATGCAATGTCAAGTATCACCTTTACGAAGTGCCATCTTATCGTTTAAAGGATGTCGATTCTTTTTTAAATAGTATTTTTATTGAATATCCAAATATTGATTCGATCATTGCTTCTAACGACTTGCATGCATTAGCTACATTAAAGAAAGCAGCGGAATCTGGAATACGTATCCCAGAAGAAGTTCAAATTATTGGTTATGATGATATTGAGTTTTCAGAACTCTCATTCCCTGGTTTGTCTACTATCTCACAACCAATATATGAAATGGGTAAGGTAGGAGCCGATTTGTTATTAAAGTTAGTTAATAATAAAAGAATAGAAAAAAAGAAAATTAAATTACCAGTTAAGTTTATTGAAAGAGACACGCTAAGAAAGGAGGGGGGAAATGAATAAAGTTACAGTTGTCGGAAGTATTTCAACTGATTTTGTTGTAACTACTCTTTTTAGACCAAAAGTTGGTGAAACTGTTGCTGGAGAACAGTTTAATACAAGTTTTGGAGGAAAAGGTGCAAATCAGGCGGTAGCTGCTGCACGATTAGGTGCACAAGTTAACATGATTGGAGCAGTAGGTACCGATGTTTTTGGTGATAAATTAATAGAGAACTTAATAAAAAATAATATTAATGTTGGCAATGTGGAACGGGTTACAGGTATTGAATCTGGCTCTGCACATATAACAATAAGCAACAATGATAATTCCATTGTATATATTGCAGGTGCCAATGATGAGCTAAGTAGTGATGCAATAGAAAAGGCAATGGATGTGATTAGAAACTCGGATATTATTCTCGTACAGAATGAAACTTCTAAAGAAATTGTGGAAAAAGTTATTAATATAGCTTATGAATTGAAAATACCACTCATTTATAACCCAGCACCTGCAAGGGCTGTGGATCAGGAGATGCTTGAAAAAGTAACTTATATTACACCTAATGAAAGTGAATTTAAGATGTTATTTCCTGGTTTGACTTTAGAAGAAGGGGTCAAAAAATATTCAAATAAATTAATTATTACTCTTGGTTCAAGAGGAGTAGTATTTAATAATTCCAATGAAACCGTTCACGTACCTGCTTGTCAGGTTAAACCAATTGATACAACAGGTGCGGGAGATACGTTTAATGGTGCACTTGCTTACGCTTTAGCAAATAAAATGTCTCTAGAGGACAGTTTGAAATTTAGTAATCTAGCAGCTGCTCTTTCTATACAAAAATTTGGTGCGCAAGGTGGTATGCCAACATTGGAAGAGATGAAGGGAAATCATAATTATGAAGTTAAATGGAATATTGAATAGTGATATATCCAAAGTATTATCAGATTTGGGTCATACGGATTGGATTGTTATAGGGGATGCAGGCTTACCTGTGCCAGAAGATGTTAAAAAAATTGATTTATCATTAAAAATAGGTATCCCTTCTTTTGTAGAGGTTTTGCAAGAAATAGTATTGGACATGGAAGTAGAATCAGTAATTGTTGCCGAAGAAATAAAAAAGGAAAATACTGAACAACTAAAAAACATAGAAAAAATTATTGGAAATAAACCTATTCATTTTGTTTCTCATGCAGAATTTAAAATTAAAACTAGATTTGCTAAAACGATTATTAGAACCGGTGAAGCAACACCGTTTTCTAATATCATCTTACAAGCTGGTGTGATTTTTTAAAAGTAGTTGTGGAAAATATTGAATATGAAAGGAGTACGCACGTGAGAATATCGATGCTTGATATCGAAAAATCATTTGGGAACAATAAAGTATTAGATAAAGCTAGGATAGATATTGTTCCTGGTGAAGTCCATGCATTTATGGGAGAAAATGGCGCTGGAAAGTCTACATTGATGAATATTTTAACGGGTGTTCATAAAAAAGATGCTGGTAAAATTCTTATCAACGATGTTGAAACCGAATTCAGCAATCCGAAGGAAGCAGAAAAAAACGGGATATCTTTCATATATCAAGAACTTAATGTTTTGCCAGATATGACGATCGAAGAAAATTTATTTTTGAATAAAGAAATTACAAAGAAATTCGGCTTTGTTGATAAGAAAGCAATGCGAGAAAAGTCAAAAGAAGTTTTAAAATCTCTAGGTGTTAATATTGATCCAAACACGGTAATGTCGAATTTATCAGTTGGAGAACAGCAGATGGTTGAGATATGTAAAGCGCTCATGACTAACGCAAAAGTGATTATTATGGATGAGCCTACATCAGCACTAACTGATGCAGAGACAAGACGTTTGTTTGAAGTTATAAGTAATCTTCGTGCTAACAAAGTTTCGATTATATATATTTCTCATAGAATGGAAGAAATCTTTGAGATTTCAAATAGAATTACTGTTCAGAGAGATGGTCAATATATTGGAACAAAAAACACGACAGATACTACTGAAGATGAATTAGTTAAGATGATGATTGGACGAGAGTTGAAAGAAAGATACCCTTTAAGAAACAATGAAATTGGTGAAGTATTATTTGAAGTTAGTAATCTATCAGTTGAAAATGTTATTAATAATATTTCCTTTACAGTTCGAGCAGGAGAGATTTTAGGGTTTAGTGGCCTGATGGGATCTGGAAGATCAGAAATAATGTACGCTTTATTTGGTGATGTAGCGAAGTCGAGTGGAGTTATAAAAATTAATGGTAAAGAAGTAAATATTAAATCACCTAAAGATGCAATGGATCATGGTATAGGCTTTATCACAGAAGATAGAAAAAACGAAGGCTTACTGTTAAATAAAAGTATAAAAGAGAATATTACTTTGTCCAACTTTAATAGCTTATCTAGTAATGGATTTATAAAATCTGAAATGGAAAAACAGGCAGCCGAAAACTCTAATAAAATGTTTAATGTTAAAACTCAGAGTATTAATACTGAAACTGGAAATTTAAGTGGTGGGAATCAGCAAAAAGTTGTTATTGCAAAATGGGTCTTAACCGATCCTAAAGTATTAATTTTAGATGAACCAACACGAGGAGTGGATGTCGGAGCTAAAAAGGAAATCTATAATATCATTAATGATCTTTCTAAAAAAGGTATCGCAATTATTATTGTTTCATCAGATTTACCAGAAGTAATCGGGATGAGTGATAGAATTGCGGTAATGCACGAAGGTAAATTACAAGGAATATTGGATAAAGAAGACGCTACTCAGGAGAATATAATGACATTAGCAACAGGCGGTGATATTTATGGAAATGATAAAAAAGACATCAAGTAATCTGCAAAAATATGGTGTAGTAATAGCGTTTATAGTTTTAATTGTATTTTTATCTACTGCAAGTTCACAATTCTTTACTACAGATAATATGTGGACTTTATTGCGACAAGCGTCAGTTAATGGGTTAATAGCCTTTGGTATGACTTTAGTAATTTTAACAGCTGGAATTGATCTATCAGTGGGATCGACATTAGCACTTAGTGGAGCATTATTTGCTGGCATGGTAGTTAATCTACATGTTCCTATTCCAATTGCTATAGTTATAGCTTTAATTTTTGGATTAGTATTAGGGTTAGTCTCAGGCTTTTTAGTAGGTAAGGCAAAATTGCAGCCGTTCATTGCAACTTTAGTAACGCTAACTGTTTATCGTGGAATCACCTTAATTTATACCGAAGGAAGACCAATATCTAATATTACAAGTGATGAGTACGCTATGTCTGGTGTATTAGAATTCATCGGTAGAGGCAGTATTCTAGGTATTCCAGTTCCAGTTATTATTTTGTTTATTGCTTTTGTAATATTTTATATTTTGCTAAATAAGACCGTTATGGGAAGAAGAATCTATGCTGTTGGTTCAAATGAAAAGACTGCTCGATTATCGGGTATAAATACTGTCAAAGTAAAAATCTTTGTTTATGCGGTTTCAGGTGTTATGTCAGCATTAGCTGCTTTGATTTTAGTTTCAAGGTTAAATTCGGCACAACCGACATTAGGGATTGGATATGAATTAGATGCTATTGCTGCCGTGGCTATTGGTGGTACTAGTATGGAAGGAGGAAGAGGAACAATTACAGGGACACTGTTAGGTGTATTAATAATAGCAGTGTTAAGTAATGGTATGAATATATTAGGTATCTCATCGTATTTCCAAGATGTGGTGAAAGGTATTGTAATTTTAGTAGCAGTATTATCTGACAGAAAAGCATCTAAATAAGGGAGAGAAAAATTATGAAAAAATTATTTAAATTATTATTTGTAATTTCATTAATCGCATCAGTATTAGTTGGGTGTTCTACTGGATCTGAAGGAAACAAAAATGAATCTTCAGGTGGAGATAGTAAGACAACAGGAAAAATTGGATTTTCAATTTCTACATTAAATAATCCATTCTTTGTATCAATGGCTGACGGAGCAAAAGCAAAAGCTAAGGAATTAGGAATTGAATTAAAAATTGTTGATGCAGGAAACGATACAGCTAAACAAAGTACGGATATTGAAGACTTAATTACTTCAGGTGTTGATGTTTTAATCGTAAATCCAGAAGATTCAGCAGCAGTTGGCCCTGCAATTCAAAGTGCTATTGATAAAGGTATTAAGGTAATTGCGGTGGATAGAACTGTTGAGGGTGCAACAGTTGATACGTATATTGGAACAGATAATGTAAAAGCAGGAGAAGCGGTTGGCGAGGAACTTTTAACGATACTTGAAGAAGGAACTGATATCGCTATATTAGAAGGTGTTCCCGGAGCATCAAGCGCTATTGATAGACATCAAGGATTTTTAAATTCATTAAAGGGCAATGTAAATATTGTAGCATCACAAACAGCTAACTATGATAGAGCTGAAGGTATGACAGTAACAGAGAATATTCTTCAAGCAAACCCAAATATTAAAGCTATTGTTGCTGCTAATGATGAAATGGCACTAGGTGCGATTGAAGCGATCATTTCATCAAATAAAAAGCCTGGTGAAGATATCATCGTAACAGGTTTCGATGCAGGGGAAGACGCAATTAACTCAGTTAAGAAAGGTACAATGTTATTTACTGTGGAACAACAAACAGTAAAAATGGGCGAATTAGCTGTTGAAAATGCTTTAAAAATGATTAATGGCGAAGAATATGAAAGTGAAGTTCCAATTGATGTAACCCTATTGGATATCAAAGCACTTGAAAATCAATAAGAATACAATTCGAGGCGATAACAATGTTAAAGAAGATTTCTAATATCATTCCTCCAGATTTGATGAAATATATGATGGAAATGGGACATTCAGATAGACTGGTAATTTCCGATGCAAACTTTCCCGCTCAGTCAAATTCAAAAAGATACATTGAAGTTTGCGGTGTTAAGACAGATGAGTTATTAGAAGCGATCTTGGAATTTTTCCCATTAGATAATTTCATAGATTACCCCGTAATCTTAATGAAAAACCGTGAATCTGAGCCGGTTCCAGAAGTGTGGGAGAACTACCGATCAATTATTAAAGAAAATGATACAGAAGAATCATTTACTGAATTCTATTTTGAAGAGCGACTTGATTTTTATGAAGCGGCAAAAACAGCATATTGTGTTGTTCAAACTACTGATACTAGGAGATATGCTAATATCATCATCCAAAAAGGAGTTTGCTGATTTTCTCAAAGTATAAGGGAGCGTATGGAATGAAAAAACTATTTATTGAAGCACAAAATGCTTTAACTCAACAATTAGAAGAAGCATCCAAGAATGATAATTTAGTAGTAAAAAATGTAATACATGATGAAGCAACTATTAAAGAAGTTTTTGAAAAAGGCGAGGGCATTTTCAGATTACTCCCTTCATTTGTTCCGAGGAGATTCGGTAAAGCTGGACGTAGATTGAAGTTACATCCGGATGATTACTTTGCATATGGTATGAAACGCGGTTCAATTACTGAACGTTGGCTTTCTTCCACAATCGCTGCACAAAATGGTGAAGATGCCAAAGCTGATGAAGGACTAAGTTATGTAAGCGTTGATTATTCTACTGATGATAAATTTTCTTTAAAAGAAGCAATCGAAGTTCTTGGAGAGGATATAGTCGGTAAGGAATTGATGGATAAATATAATGGATGGCCAATGTATTCGAAATTCTTCGATAATATGAACCCGCTGTTCCACCATTTGCATTTATCTTTTAAGGATGCTGCGAAAGTAGGTAAATTAGGTAAACCTGAGGCATATTATTTTCCAAAGCAAATGAATAATCATACAGGTGAAGCAAATTATACCTATTTTGGATTTGATCCAGATGTTGATCTAAATGAAATAAAACAAAGATTGTCGAATTTTAAAGATGATGATACAAGGATTACTGAGCTATCTCGCGCATATCGAGTGGAGCTTGGTACAGGATGGTATACTCCCGAAGGAGTAATACATGCACCTGCATCAGTATTGACTTATGAACCACAGTGGAACTCAGATGTAAACTCTGTTTTTGAAAATATTGTCTCAGGAGAAGTATATCCACCTGAAATGTTAGACGAAGAGTTGCCTCCTGAAGAACAGGGAAATGTTGATGCAGTTCTAAATTTATTAGACTGGGAAAAGAACGTAGACCCACACTATAAAAAACGCTACTTTAGAAAACCGATTATAGAGGTAGATAACAGTAAATATTGCCAAAAATGGATTACGTATGGCAATGACTTCTTTGCTGCTAAAGAATTGACTGTTAATCCTAGTGAATCAATTACTATTAAAGACAACGCAGCTTATGGATGCATTATTATACAAGGACACGGTAAGTTTGGTGTTTATGATGCTGAATCACCAACGTTGCTTCGTTTTGGACAACAGAGTTCCGATGAATTTTACGTATCTGAAAAGGCAGCAACAGAAGGAGTAACTATTACAAATAATAGTAAAGTAGAACCTTTAGTTATATTAAAACATTTTGGTCCAAATTGTCCAAATGTCCCTTCAGTTGAACAATAAATTTTATTCTGAATAATAGAAGTATTTATAGCTAATAGGTAAGTAAAATTATCTATTAGCTATAATTAAATAGTGGGAAGTACATTGCCGGAAGTTGCGGATAAAAGTTTAGTGTAATAGTGGGGTGATAGTATGCAAGAGTTATTTATAGTAATTGATAATGGTGGAACTAATATTAAGACGGTTTTAATTGATCTTGCGGGAAATCAAATTGAAAAAGTATCATTTTCAACTCCGAGAATTGAAAATGAATTTGATTTTAGAGAAGTAGATATGAACGTGATTTGGGATAATATAGCATTATCCATTAAAGAATTAATAACGAAGGCTAATGTATTAAAGGAGCATATTGTCGGTGTAGCAACAGTGGGACATGGAAAAGGATTATATTTACTGGATAAAAACGGAGATCCCGTTAGAAACGGAATATTATCCACAGATAATAGGGCAAGTTCCTTAGTAATGCATTTAAAACAGAAAACAAATGAAATAAATATGCAACCAATATTAAGTTCACAAGCACCAGTTTTACTGCGGTGGTTAAAGGAAAATGAAAAAGATAATTATTTAAAAACAGAACATATATTATCTGCAAAAGATTATGTTCGTTATAAATTAACAGATAAAGTATATACAGATTATTCAGATGCATCTAGTAATAATCTAATGGATATTAACAAAAAAGAATATGACCAAGAGATCTTTAAATTTTTTGAAATTACTGAGTTATACAGCAAAGTGCCGGAAATTGTTAATTCAACCGATATATGTGGGCATATCACAGAAAAAGCAGCTAATGAAACAGGACTACCAGTTGGGATTCCTGTTATCGGGGGTATGTTTGATATTGATGCAAGTGCCTTATCAACAAATGTATTAAGTACCGATTATATTAGTGTAACTGCTGGGACATGGAGTATTAACGAGTATCTTGCAGTAGAACCTGTTGAAAGTAATAATAATATATTAAATTCTATTTTTGTAGATAATAATTATTATTTAATTGAAAGCTCGAGTCCTACATCAGCGGGGAATTTAGATATTATAATTGATTGTTTTGTAAATAAAGAATTTACAAAGATGCCAATCTCTCGTAGTGAAATTTATCAATTAATTGCTAAGAACTTGAAGGATACGGATTCTGAAACAACAAATACAATATTTTTGCCGTTTTTATATGGAAGTAATGATCATCCTGATGCTAAAGGATGTTTTATTGGATTAGATAGTACATTAAATTTCACCCAAATGGTTAGAGCAGTTTATGAAGGTGTTGCATTTTCCCATAGATATCATTTGGAAAAGTTATTAGAACAAAAAAGAACACCGACAAAAGGGATTCGCTTAGCAGGCGGCATAGTGAATTCCGATATATGGGTACAAATATTAGCAGATGTTTTAAAATATCCTATTGAAATTGTGGAATCCAAAGAATTAGGTGCTTTAGGTGGGGCAATAGCATTATCAGTTGGTCTTAACTATTTTGATTCTTTTTCTGAAGCGGCAGCTAGTATGACGAAAATTAAAAAGGTTTTTTATCCCAATAGTAAAGAATCCAATAAGTATGATGAAAAATATGCTAAATATAGCAAAATTATTAGTAGCTTAAATAATATTTGGTAGAGGCGACTGGAACCAAAATAATTTTGTGAAATAGAGGTGTCAAATGTGACGGTAATGGGGATTTACGAAAAGGCTCTTCCGAAAGATATTGATTGGAAGCAAAGACTACAATTTGCCAAAGATCTTGGATTTCAATTTGTAGAAATGTCAATTGATGAATCTGATGAACGTCTAGCGAGACTTGATTGGAATAAAGACCAAATCAAAGAAGTAAGAAACGCTATTGATGAAACAGGAGTATATATTTTTTCTATTTGCTTAAGTGGCCATAGAAGATTTCCTTTTGGATCAAAGGATTCGAAAAAAAGGGAAATTGCTATGGAAATGATGAGAAAGTGTGTGAACTTAGCTGTTGATTTAGGGGTCCGGAACATTCAATTGGCGGGTTACGATGTATATTATGAAGATAAGACAGATTTGAGTCGCGAGTATTTTATTGAAAACTTACGAGAAGCGGTTACAATCGCTAGTGAAAAGCAAGTCATGTTATCGATTGAAATCATGGATGATCCTTTTATTAATTCGATTACTAAATTTAAGCAAATTAAAAAACAAATTCCTTCACCATGGTTACAAGTATATCCAGACATTGGTAATTTATCTGCATGGCCAGAAAACAATGTCGGTTATGAACTAGAATTAGGTATTGATAACATTGTAGCAGTTCATATAAAGGATACGATAAAAGTATCTGATAATTTTCCGGGGAAATTCAAAGATGTGCCTTGGGGAGAAGGAGATGTAGACTTTTTAGGAACTCTCAAAACACTCAAACGATTAAACTATAATGGAACATTTTTAATAGAAATGTGGAGCGAAAAAGAAGACGATCCTGTGAAAGCTATTCAGAGTGCACAAGAATATTTATACCCAATACTAGAGGAGGCAGGTTATGAGCCTAAAAGAACAAATCATTGATGAAATGAAAGAGCGTGTATTTAAGGCCAATCTTCAATTGCCTAAATGGGGTTTAGTTAAATTAACTTGGGGAAATGTTAGTGAAATTAATAGAGATCATGAAATTATTGTCATTAAACCTAGTGGAGTAGATTACTCAACAATGAAGAAAGAAGATATGGTTGTCACTGATTTAGATGGAAACATTATTGGTGAAAATAGCTTAAGACCATCTTCAGATCTTGCGACACATGTTGAGTTATATAAAAACTTCAAGGGAATTGTTTCTGTGGTGCATACACATAGTGCAAATGCTGTTTCTTGGGCTCAATCTGGAAGAGATTTACCTGTATATGGAACTACCCATGCAGATGCATTTTATGGGACGGTGCCTAATACTCGGCAATTAACCCAAAAAGAGGTTGAAGAAGCTTATGAATTAAATACTGGTAAGGTAATAGTTGAAACATTTAATGAGAGATCAATTGATGCAATGGCTGTACCAGGTGTACTAGTTAATGGACATGGCCCATTCACATGGGGTTCATCAGTAACAAAAGCAATCGAACATAGTCTTATTCTTGATGAAGTGTGTTCAATGGCGCAAGCAACAGAAAATATAATGATTAATAGTAATGAACTTCCACAATATATATTAGACAAGCATTACTATAGAAAGCATGGTGCAAATGCTTATTATGGTCAATCGAAGTCATTTTCAAAATAAGTAATATAATCTACCATACAAATTTCTATTTTTCAAAGGAAAATTCATTTGAAAATTTTTATAATAGGTATAAGTATGGTGTCATTTTATGGATTTTTGGAGCATATATTGAGCACTTGATTCGTCAAGTGGCTCTTTTTTTATTTTTTTTCTAACTAGTATAATTGCACAATTGATAGTATTTTATTAACCATGTCTTGAAAAATTCAGGATTTTTTAAAGTGTCTGTTTTATTTTTCGTAAGGGCTTTTAATATGATAAAATAAAGGGAAATATATATTTCTTAGGAGTGAAGAAATGAATCTCTATCGAAGCGACCGTATTTCTGTTAAGGATTATTTCGAAATAAGGGAGAAGAGCGAAGAACTACTTGAGTATATCGATGGATTTGTTTATATGTCACCTTCACTCTCGATTATGCATCAAAGAATTTCGGGAAATCTATATATCAAGTTCAGGACCTTTCTTGAAGGGAAACAATGTGAGGTATTCCATGCCCCAGTTGATATTGAATTAAAAAGTGAAATAATGGATGGGACAAAAATTGTGATTCCCGACCTGAGTATCATATGTGATAAAAGCGGGTTAACTGATTCAAAATATATCGGAGTTCCCGGACTCATCGTAGAAATCCTAAGCCCATCTAATCAAACCCATGATTTAATCACAAAATTAAATCTATATATGGCTTATGGTGTTCAAGAATATTGGATTGTGAATCCAATGTTGAGTTCGGTATCGATCTATTCTTTAAATGAGGAAAAGTTGTATATACAACACGATCTGAGAACGGAAGAAGGAAACGTCACATCGCAGTTTTTGAAAGGCTTTCAAGTTGACTTAAAAGAAATTTTTCAAGGTAATCATTAATAAACAGATATGGTGCGAGCGCTCCACAAAAGGATTGCTCGAATTTCTATTTGGGACTACCCAGCGGGCGTTAAATTTCACTGATTTCTTCGGCACACGAGCAAGAAGTAGTATTGCAGATGATTTTTAAAGAAGGGGCTGTCCTAGAAGTAAGAATAGCCCCTTTTTATGCACAGGTAGTTATCCAATTCCTCCTAATAGCCTATTTACGTCATTTTAGTCATTCGAACTGCATCCGAACTGCATCCGATTGCCCTTCTCCCATAGAAAGTCTTCAATACGGGCATTCGAGACACGTTCGAATTCCCCTTTTCGTCAATAAGCCCACGATACGGGCATTCGAGACACGTTCGAATTCCCCTTTTCGTCAATAAGCCCACGATACGGGCATTCGAGACACGTTCGAATTCCCCTTTTCGTCAATAAGCCCACGATACGGGCATTCGAGACACGTTCGAATTCCCCTTTTCGTCAATAAATCCACGATACGGGCATTCGAGACACGTTCGAATTCCCCTTATCAGCAATAAATCATCAATAGGGGCAATCGAGCGCACGATGTTTACCAAAAGACCAATTAGTATTACCTTTTAGACAGCCCCTATTAAAGTGTTTTTATCGTCTCGCCTTCCACAAACACTGGTTGATAATAGGTTTCGTTTGGAAGATCTTTCTTTCCTTGTAATTTTTTAATGATCCAATCCGCAGCGTCACGCCCCATTTGTTCTTGTGGGTGTGTTAATGTCGTTAGTTTTGGATTAACATTTTGGACAATATAAGAGTTATCTTGGCCAATAATGGATAATTCCTCTGGAACAGAAATATTGAGTTGGCTGCAAACATTTGCTACTTCCAACCCTACCTCATCGTTATAGCAAACAATTGCTGTCAATGTATCCCTATTTTCCTTTAAAAACCCCTTTAAGTTTGTGTACAAATCTAGCTTTGTCTCTGTATCAAACGTAAGCACATGCTCTGGTTGAAATGGTAGTTTTGCTTCTCCAAGCGCTTTTATATACCCCTTCATTCGATACTTACCTTGTAAATCATCCATTTTTGCAATGAGTCCAATTTGTGTATGTCCTTTCGATATAAATTCTTTTGTTGCAAGATAACTGGACTGGACATCATCGAGGCAAAAGAAAGGAACATCTAATTCTTCATAATGAGCATTGATCATGATGAAAGGAACATCCTGTTCCTTGAACGATAGGTAGTATGCAATATTTGGATTGAATAGATTACTTTTCGTTGGTTCTACAATCAAACCATCTACGCCAAATGACAACATCATTTCCAGTGCCTTTTTTTCTTGTTGGACATCATTATTTGTACTAGCTAATAGTAGCGAAAAGTTATCCTCATTCAATCTTCCCTCAATTCCTCGAATGATGGAAGGGAAAATATAATCAGAAATATACGTGGTGATTACACCGATTGTCTTATTGGTGGATTGTCCGCTTGATTTTGATTGATATTGGTCACTGACATACGTACCGGAACCTTTTTCGCTTTTTAGGAAACCTTCGTTTGATAGTTCCAAAATAGCCTTTCGAACTGTGTGACGGCTAAATTTATACATTTTCTGTAAGGCGTATTCAGTAGGGATTTTTTCACCTATGCTGTATTCTCCAGAGAGAATTTTACTTTTTATATCATCAATGATGACCTGATATTTTGGTTTCATACAAATCACTTCTCTCAACGTTGTTCAATAATAAGTTGTACGCACATAA
This sequence comes from Bacillus sp. FJAT-50079, assembly GCF_018343515.1. Classification (GTDB taxonomy): domain Bacteria; phylum Bacillota; class Bacilli; order Bacillales; family Bacillaceae_C; genus Lederbergia. Next base: position 235,680 of record NZ_JAGYPD010000003.1, read on the forward strand.
TGTTTATATGGTGATATTTTACCATGATTTAGAGGTGATTAAAAGATTTTGCATTATAAACGAACAACTCACAAAAAAATGAATGCCTTTTTGTTGTAAACCTTGGCATTACTAAATTGGAGGAAATCGAGAGATTTATAAAGTTTTATACGCATAGGTTTTTTATCATTGACAAATTGTACGTACAAAAATATACTAAAGGTGTAGATAATCGATAAAGGAGTTAGCTCTTTCGATTATAGATATTAAAAATCGTTATTGGAAGGGTGGGTAATTAGGGAATGAACGATGAAAATATTAAACAAGCGATTACCAACGGCGAAACTTCGCTTGGGATTGAATTAGGATCGACACGAATCAAGGCTGTGTTAATTAATAATCGTTTTGAAACAATCGCATCTGGAAGTTACGAATGGGAAAATCGTTTAGAAAATGGTTTTTGGACGTATAACTTAGTAGATATTATCACTGGACTACAAACGGCTTATAGTGAACTGAAACAAGAGGTCGAGAGGATGTATGGAATCACCATTCGAACGATTGGTTCCATTGGTATTTCAGCAATGATGCACGGGTATATGGCTTTTGACAACACTGGTGAGCTACTTGTTCCGTTTCGGACATGGCGAAACTCAACAACCGGTGTTGCAGCAAAGAAATTAACGAATGAATTTCAATTTAATATTCCTGAGCGATGGAGCATTGCCCACCTTTATCAAGCGATATTAAATGAAGAAAAGCATTTGCCGCGCATTGATTATATGACAACTTTAAGTGGGTACATACACTGGTTACTGACTGGTAAAAAAGCAATTGGTATTGGGGATGCATCAGGCATGTTCCCAATCGATGAATCAAAGCAAGATTACAATGAATCAATGATTAAGCAGTTTGATGATTTAACAGCAGACAAAGCTTTTTCTTGGAAGTTAAAAGATATTCTTCCGAAAGTCTGCATATCGGGTGAACAAGCAGGTGCATTAACCGAAATTGGGGCTAAAATTTTAGACCGATCAAAAAATTTACAATCGGGCATTCCTATTTGTCCGCCAGAAGGCGATGCTGGCACGGGAATGGTTGCTACTAACAGTGTAAGGAAACGGACTGGAAACGTCTCCGTAGGAACTTCCGTTTTTGCCATGATTGTTTTAGAGAAAGAACTTTCAAAAGTTTATCCAGAAATTGATTTAGTAACAACTCCAAATGGCAGTCCAGTTGGAATGGTTCACGCGAATAATTGTTCAAGTGACCTAAATGCTTGGTTGGGATTGTTCCGTGAATTTTATGAGGCAATGGGGCAAAAGATTAATACAAATCAATTATTTGAAGTGATGTTAAATAAATCTTTGGAAGCGGACCCAGATGGTGGTGGTTTGCTGAGTTATGGATATTTATCTGGTGAATATATTACTGGATTAGATGAAGGACGACCATTATTCGTTCGCTCACCTGAGAGTCGTTTCAATTTGGCAAACTTTATGCGAACTCATCTATATACTGCATTTGGTGCTTTGAAAATCGGTATGGATATTTTAACGAGGGAAGAAAATATTGAGATCGATCGTATTTTGGCTCACGGTGGATTATTTAAAACACCTGTTGTTGGGCAAAAAGTTGTCGCCGCAGCCATGAATACTCCGGTTTCAGTTATGTCCACAGCCGGAGAAGGCGGGGCGTGGGGAATGGCGATTCTTGCCGGCTATATGTTGAATAAAGATCAAAATGAAAGTTTAGAAGATTTTCTAGACAAAAGGGTCTTTGAAGGCGTTGATGGACAAGAAATGTATCCTGATGATTTTGATGTTAAAGGCTTTGAGAAGTTTATCGATCGTTATAAAAAAGGATTGATGATTGAAAAGGCTGCTGTGGATCATTTGAATTTAAATGAAAATCCGGAGGGATAAATGTGTTAGAACAACTAAAGGAAGAAGTGTTTCAAGCAAATTTAGAATTACCTAAACAAGGACTCGTGAAATATACATGGGGAAATGCTAGTGCCGTTGATCGTGAAAGTGGTTTATTCGTAATCAAACCAAGTGGGGTTGATTACGAAACGATGAAAGCGAGCGATATGGTCGTTGTTGATTTAGATGGCAATGTTGTTGAAGGAGGGTTAAGACCTTCATCAGATACAGCGACTCACGCAGTCCTTTATAAGCATTACCCAGAAATTGGCGGCATCGTGCATACTCACTCCACTTGGGCGACAATTTGGGCTCAGGCAGGCCTTGATCTGCCCGCAATGGGGACGACTCACGCAGACACATTTTATGGTTCCGTTCCTTGTGCCCGCTTCTTGACACAAGAGGAAATTGATCGCGGTTATGAAGCAGAAACGGGAAATGTAATTATCGAAACATTTGAAGAACGCGGGTTAGATATATTAGCAGTTCCTGGTGTTTTACTGCATGGTCATGCCCCATTTACATGGGGAAAAGATGTAAAATCTGCGGTAATGAATAGTGTCGTACTTGAAGAAGTTTCAAAAATGAATATATTTACACGAGAATTAAATCGTTATGCACAGGAATTGCCGCAAAATATTCTAGATAAACATTATTTACGAAAACACGGAAAAAATGCTTATTATGGTCAAAAATAATCACAACTCTAGCAAACTATCTTACTGTTAAATAAAGAAAAGAGGGCTAATATGTTAACAACAGAAAAAAAGGAATTTTGGTTTGTCGTCGGATCACAGCATTTATATGGGGAAGAAGCACTAGCGGAAGTTAAAGCACACGCGCAAACGATGACAGATGCATTAAATGAAAGCGGAGTTTTGCCTTATCCACTTGTATTGCAAGATTTAGCAGTTAGTGCAGATAAAATTACAAGCATCATGAAAGAAGTTAACTATCGTGATGAAGTCGCAGGTGTTATCACTTGGATGCATACGTTCTCACCCGCAAAAATGTGGATTCGCGGAACAAAATTATTGCAAAAACCATTACTGCATTTAGCAACACAATTCAATGAGAGTATTCCTTGGTCAACAATTGATATGGATTTTATGAATCTAAACCAAGCTGCACACGGTGATCGCGAATATGGGTTTATCAATGCTCGTTTGAATAAACAAAATAAAGTTGTAGTCGGTTACTGGGAGCGTCCTGGAGTGCAACAAAAGATTGCACAATGGATGGACGTAGCGGTTGCTTATAACGAAAGCTTCAACATCAAGGTCGCTCGATTTGGGGACAACATGCGTAATGTTGGCGTGACCGAAGGCGATAAAATTGAAGCACAAATTCAATTTGGATGGACAGTTGATTACTTTGGAATTGGCGATCTTGTCCAATATGTGAATGAAGTGACAGAACAAGAAGTTGAAGATTTAATAGCAGAATATGCAGATCTTTATGAATTTGATTATGGTACTTACAGCAAGGAAGATTGGGAAGCTAGTGTAAAAGTACAAGCAAGTTATGAAATCGCTATTAAACGTTTCCTTGATGCTGGCGGCTACAATGCCTTCACAACGAACTTCGAAGATTTATATGGAATGAAACAGCTTCCTGGTCTTGCAGTCCAACGCTTGATGGCACAAGGGTACGGTTTTGCAGGTGAGGGAGATTGGAAAACGGCGGCACTCGATCGTTTACTTAAGGTGATGAGCCATAACCAATCAACTGGTTTTATGGAAGATTACACATATGAATTAGCTGAAGGACAAGAGGCCATACTTCAATCCCATATGCTTGAAGTGGATCCTACCTTGGCAAGCAACAAACCGAAAATAATCGTATCTCCATTAGGTATTGGTGACCGTGAGGATCCGGCACGTTTAGTATTTGACGGAAAAGCGGGAGATGGTATCGTTGTTTCAATGGCTGACTTTGGGACAAATTACAAACTATTAATCAACGAGGTTTCTGCATTTGAGCCAACTGCTCCAGCTCCAAAGCTTCCCGTCGCCCGTGTTCTTTGGGAAGTAAAGCCAAACTTTCAGGATGGGGTTAAAGCTTGGATTGAGAATGGCGGCGGTCACCATACCGTTGTTTCATTGAATTTAACAACAGACCAAATTATTACTTATGCAAAACTTGTTGGTTTGGAATACGTAGTAATTAAGTAATCTCTTTTTCCTCCAAGGAGACTCTGTTTCCTAGGAGGAGATTCCAAAAAAATAGAATCATGATCCTTTTATACATAAAATAAGCGTGATCATCGTTTTTGAACGAAGATAAATGTTTTTTTATGGAAAATAAAGCCATAGAATTCATCCGATTTGGTACAAATAATCTGCATATTGAAATCGTTTTAATTTTTGCTGGAAATATAAAACATCAAGGTGGGAACTTTAATGAGAAATGAAAAGAAAATCCCAAGTGGATTCATTTATTTTTTTGGAGCGTTTGGAGGCATTCTCTTCGGTTATGATATCGGCGTTATGACGGGTGCTTTGCCTTTTTTACAAGTTGATTGGAATCTTCAGGATAACCCTACTGCGATTGGCTGGATAACTTCTTCGTTGATGTTAGGAGCTATTTTTGGAGGGGCCTTAGCTGGACAACTTTCTGACCGTTTAGGACGTCGCAAAATGATTTTAATATCCGCTATCATTTTTGCAGTTGGGTCTGTTATGGCAGGAGTATCCCCTCATAATGGAATCCTATTTATGATTGTTTCACGGGTTTTATTAGGATTGGCTGTTGGTGCTGCTTCTGCGCTGGTCCCAGCGTATATGTCAGAAATGGCGCCTGCCCGTTTACGCGGACGTCTGTCAGGAATTAACCAAACGATGATTGTTTCTGGAATGTTGCTTTCGTACATTGTTGCTTATTTATTAAAAGACTTGCCGGGAACAATTGCATGGCGGTTGATGCTTAGTTTAGCTGCCCTACCAGCTTTTATCCTATTTATTGGTGTGTTAAAGTTACCTGAATCACCACGCTTTTTAATTAAGAACAATAAAATCGATGAGGCTCGTAGAGTTTTGGGCTATCTTCGCCCTAATAAAGAACAAATTGATGCTGAAATCAAACAAATTCAAGATGCTGCCAAAGATGAGGCAAAGGCAAATCAAAAAGCCTCATGGGGTACACTCTTAAGTGGTAAATATCGTTATTTAGTCATTGCGGGTGTGGGTGTTGCTGCTTTTCAACAATTCCAAGGTGCAAATGCCATTTTTTATTACATTCCTTTAATTGTGCAAAAAGCAACAGGAAATGAAGCTAGCTCAGTATTGATGTGGCCAATTATTCAAGGGGTTATTCTCGTACTAGGTTCATTATTATTCTTAATGATTGCTGATAAATTTAATCGCCGTACATTATTAACCGTAGGCGGAACGATTATGGGGCTATCCTTTATTTTGCCGGCAATATTGAATTTACTAATTCCTAATGCAAGTCCGATGATGATCGTTGTTTTTTTAAGTATTTATGTAGCCCTTTATTCATTTACGTGGGCTCCTTTAACTTGGGTTATCGTTGGAGAAATTTTCCCGCTTATCATTCGCGGGCGTGCTTCAGGATTAGCTTCATCATTTAACTGGATTGGTTCTTTCTTGGTTGGATTGCTATTTCCAATTATGACTGCCACGATGGCTCAAGAAGCTGTTTTCGCCATCTTCGGTGCCATCTGCTTACTAGGTGTATTATTTATTAGGACATGCGTGCCTGAAACTCGAGGCCGTACTTTAGAGGAAATTGAAAAGATTGGAGAAAGTAGACAAACTAAGGAAAAATGTGCGTAAATCGACCTATGAAGTTTTGAATTGAAATATTAATTGGTACGGACATATCTAAGATTGAGCAAATAAAAACAAACATGATTTTGTACTCCCCCCTAATGAAAATGGGGGGATTTTTTTGTTATCTGATCCCTTCTTAATATCGTAATTATATAGAAGAGATTGAATCAAGCAAAACTGGTTTTTCTATTTTCTGAGCGTTAATCAAAGAGATAGGAACGTAAGCAAAGCCATCCATGATTCTTCTAGCCGTTCTTCCGATTGCGGCCCGCGATACATTCCAATTTTCATCACTTTTCGTTACTGTTGCTTCCGTATAGATGACCCCAGAAGGATGGCCAATTCTAATTCCGCGGATAGAGGATACTGCAAGTTGATTTGGTATTGTCCCACTAATTTGAGCAGCGGTTGCTAGAGCGATCGCCCCGCTTACCGCAAAAGCTCGATGTAAATTTCCCATTGAAATATAGCGAGAAGTAATATCAATGCTTTCTGCGAGGATTTTTTTGTTATTTATATTTACATAATCTTGCGGTTTTGCAACCAATGCAATTTTTGGCAGGGCATGACTTGTTGGCGTTACAGCTTCGTAATTTGTTATAATCCCCGATAAAATACCTGCTTTCACCCGAATTGCTTCTAATGTATTTAATAAAAGTTCATTATTATTTATCTCATCCGGCAATTCGATTCCTTGCACTCCAACATCTTCCGCGCGTACAAAAACAAGAGGATTAACGGAGTCTATGATTGACACTTCGAAATGCTGGCCATCAGGTAAATGAATGATATCGATTGGTCTCGATGTCGGTAATGTTTTTCCTGTATATGTGCCGCCTGAATCCAAAAAGTTTAACATGATTTTAGGTGAAAAACCAGGTACCCCATCAATTTTAAAATCACCGTCATATTGGATTTGTCCATTCTTTACCGGGATTTCCACAATGATCATTTTCCTTGTATTTGTATTATAAACTTGAACATTTGTGACTGGATCAAAGGGTGATAAATATCCTTCTTCAAGTGCATAGAGACCAACGGCCGTAGCCATATTCCCGCATGTTGCTTGATAGTCGACCATATTGCGATCAATGCTTACTTGTCCAAAGGTGTAATCAATATGGGCGCCAGGTCGGGAAGGAGGGCTCACTAATCCTAACTTACTTGTTAGCGATGTTCCGCCGCCAAGCCCATCAATTTGGCTTGAATCTGGACTACCGTATATACGTAAAATGATTTGATCACGAAGTTTTGGATCGATAGGTAGATCAATTGAACGTAAAATTAATCCTTTACTTGTTCCTCCGCGCATAATCGTTGTGGGAATTCGGCATTGCTGTAAATATCGATTCAACACACTCACCCTCCTACTTATTCTGTTAATAGTGTGAAGTTAGTGTAAATGAGCAAAAGGAATAAATAAAATAGATCAATTTTATGCCCTTCGATAAATAAAATTTATGAATATGGTGTGATCCCAGTCTTTAAAAGGATTTATTGATCGTGGGGATCTGATAAATCCGATTATTCAAATTATTTATGGCCATTATAAATTTTTTTGATTTTAAAAAGCCTTTTTCATATGTTAACTTAATGATACTTCAATCATTGAGAACGCATACACACTTAATATAAGTTGAATTTAAGATTATTATCTAAATGTTTTTTAAACAGATGCATACCTAGTTGATTGGAATGAAAGGCGTATTTTAAGGAACGCAATCAATGGTGTTACTTTCTGCCTGTATACGTTATTTAATTTAACTTATATAGAATGAAGAGTAGAAAGGTCTTATGTGACTTCCTAATTAATGGATAATAAGATATAGTATCTATTAATCTATTTTTGCTAATCTGAAAATTTTAAAAGCGATTTGCACAAGATCTTCTAAAATACGACAGAAAGAAGGGAAGAAGATGAGATTTATCCAATTTGCTAATGTATCAAAACAATTTGAAAGAAATGATGAGACATTTTGGGCTACGCGCAATATTAATTTGGAAGTTGAAAAAGGAGAATTTCTAACTGTTATCGGTCCAAGTGGTTGTGGAAAATCAACCCTTTTGAATATGTGTGCCGGCATTATGGAGGCAACGGAGGGAACCATTATTTACGATGGGAAACAAGTAGAAAAAGTCAATACGAAAGTCGGTTATATGACACAAAAAGATAATTTGCTCCCATGGCGCTCAGTGACGAAAAATGTAGAGTTAGGTCTAGAAATACAAGGGGTTAGCCGTAAAGAGCGAGAAAAAACAGTCAGGCGCTATATTGAAATGGTCGGTTTAGATGGATTTGAAAACCATTATCCACAGGAGCTCTCAGGTGGAATGAGGAAGCGGGTTAGTTTGGCGCAATTATTAGCATATAATCCAGAGACATTATTACTTGATGAACCCTTCGGTGCTCTAGATGCCCAGCTACGGTTAATTATGCAAGATAAATTATTAGACATTTGGAAGGAAACAAAGAAGACAATTATTTTTGTTACTCACGATTTAGATGAGGCTGTAACATTAGGGGATCGTGTAGCTGTTTTTAGTAAACGACCAGGTACAATTAAGTTGATGGAGAAAATTAATATACCTAGACCAAGAGATGTGTATAACTTGCGACTAACGAACGAATTTATGAAGGCTCATGCAACACTTTGGAATGCCTTGAAAGATGAATTTGAATTGGAGGTAAGCAAATGAGCACAGAAAATGTTTCAACACAAACAGTCGTTTTTGAAGGAAAAAGGAAGGCTATTAGCAATAAAAAGAAAAGGTTACGCGCTGAATTTTATAAATTAACGATGATCCGCTTATGTATATTAGTTTCTACATTACTCATTTGGGAATTTGTATCAGGAAGATTCGTTGATAAGTTTTGGATAAGCTCTCCAACCGATATAATGAAAGCGCTTTATGGGTGGGCGGTAAGTGGAGAATTGCTTTTCCATCTTTCAATCACCGTCCAAGAAACGATTTTTGGATTCATCCTAGGTGCATTGCTTGGAGGAATTGTTGGCTTTGTATTAGGTAGATGGACATATGGTGCAAAAATATTTGAACCGTTTATTATGTCTTTGTATAGCTTGCCAAAGATTGCGTTAGCTCCATTATTTATTCTTTGGTTCGGTATTGGGATTGAAATGAAAATACTATTAGCAGCGATCACTGTATTTTTCTTAGTTTTTATTAATACATTCGCTGGTGTAAGAAATGTGGAAAAGGAGTTATTAGAAAATATTCGTATTATGGGTGCGTCAGAAAGACAAATTACCTTCAAAGTGGTCCTGCCGTCTGCTTTAACTTGGATTTTAATTGGTCTTAGAACATCAGTACCATATGCCCTTATAGGAGCGGTAGTTGGGGAAATCACCGCCTCTAACCGAGGAGTCGGGTACTTGATTCAGTTCTCTGCCGGTCAATATGATACGGGAGGTACATTTGCCGCTTTAATTGTTCTTATGCTTTTTGCTATCTGCTTAAATTTTACGATTACCTCCATTATCGAGAAGCGTTTTCTCCGTTGGAAAACACAAAATTCTAACTAATTAGCTGAATGAGGAGAGATGAAATGAGAAAATTACCAGTACTTATGATGTTGATATTAGCGAGTCTACTTTTATTATCTGCTTGTAATTCTAAAAATTCTTCATCTGCCAATGCGGAGGGAAAACAAAAAGTAACGATTACTCAATCGACTTCAAGCTTATTATTTACACCTATTTACATTGCACAAGGGAAAGGTTTTTTCGAGGAGGAAGGCCTTGATGTAGAAGTGTCGATCGCTGGTGGTTCCACAAATGTTCTTTCGGCCGTCGTCGGTGGTGGAGCTGAGATTGGTGCAACAGGCTTATCCGTCGTAATGGATGTAAATAAAAAAGGACAAGAGGTTCAGGCTTTTGCTTCGTTAATTAATCAATATGCATCGAATGTCGTTATACATAAGGATATTGCCAATAAGCTAGGAATTACTGAAAACTCACCGATTGAAGATAAAATTAATGCATTAAAAGGGCTAAGCATTGGGGTAACGGCGCCTGGTGGCGGAAGCGATCGATTAGTTCGCTATTTACTAAAAAGTCAAAATCTCAATCCAGATAAAGATGCGACGATTGTTCCCCTCGGAAAATCAGAAGCGGTTTTGCCTGCGTTCATGAACAACCAAATTCAAGCATTTGCCTTTTCTTCACCGACATCTGAACAGGCAGCTGCTACGGATAATGGGATGCTATTAATTAACTTATCTAAAGGTGAGGTTAATGATTTGGATGGTTTTGCACATAGTACACTATTAGCGAAGAAAGATTATATTGATAAAAATCCTGAAATCATCCAAAAGGTGACAAATGCGATTGCCAAAGCAGAGAAATATATTATGGAAAACAAAGAAGAGGCGAAAGAAGAATTAAGGAAATCATTTGATAAGCTTGAGCCAGAAATATTTGAGGCCTCGTTTGAAAATAATTTCGACGCATTTGCCAAAACACCGATCATTACAAAAAGCGGTTTTGATATGAATGTCGAGTTTGAGGGAATTGATGTTTCATATGAAAAGGTTGTAAACAATCAATTTGCGGAAGAAGCAAGTAAATAATCATTTAGATAGCCTTCCCCTTATAGGGGTGGGCTATACGAATGTCAAAATGGAAGAAGGGTAACGTGGGTGCAAAGTAAAAAACTCACTCAAATTATATTTTTTTTACTAAGCGGGTTATCAGGATACCTCTTTTCTTTAACGGGAATCTCAATAGGATGGATGGTTGGTTCTTTATTTGCGGCAGGAATATTATCGGTTTGGAGGCCAAGTTGGCTCATAAAAGATGTAAATGCAGCTATCATTCCGAAACAGTGGATGTTTTTCGGGCAATGGATTTTAGGCGTTGAATTAGGTCAGAAAATTAATACGAATGTTTTAAATATCTTTATGGAAAATTGGCTTTTTGTATGCATTATTTTACTTGTCTCTGTACTATTTTCTTTGTTGTCTGGCATGATCTTATGGCGATTCAGCCAAACCGATATGCTTACAAGCTTAATAGGAACAGCACCAGGAGGTATTTCTTATTTGCCAGTTTTTGCGGAAGAAGTCGGAGCAAATATTGCAACGGTCAGTATTATTCAAATTGTCCGTGTTTTACTCGTTATTGGCACGATGCCTTTTTTAGTATTCTATTGGACTTCCAATCATTATATCGGTGCGATGAATGAGCAGACAGCGATTGTTTCTTTCGCACTCCCAGAAGCTAGCTTGATCATATGGACTGTAATCATCGTACTAGTAGCCGCGGGTGGCTCTTTTTTAGCGAGATTTTTAAAATTGCCAACTCCGTGGTTATTAGGGAGTATGGTAATCATCGCTTTATTGCAAACGGTTAGCTTTGGGCCTGCTGGAGGTGAAATATGGTGGCCATCCTCAATCCTTATATTATCGCAAATAATGATCGGAACGAGTATCGGGTCTCGACTGAATAAACAATTATTCGTCGGGCTAAAGCGAATATTGTTAGTCAGCTCGCTTAGTTCGATCGTTTTAATCATTGTGATGGTCCTATGTGCTACGCTCGTTTCAAAATTAACGGAGATTAGTTGGATTACGGCGATTTTAGCATTTGCTCCAGGAGGAATTGCGGAAATGGCTGTTACCGCTGTGACCCTGAATGCGGATTCTACCTTTGTTGTCGCGGTTCAAGTTTTGCGAATTGCCGTTGTTATTATGCTGCTGCCACCTCTATTCCAATTAGTAGAACGTAAGCTATCGAAAAGCAAGCAAACAATTGTTTAAAAGGAGGGGGCTGTCCAGAAAGTAGGTGAAAACTGACTTTCTGCGATAGCGCCTTTTTTTATGTATGGAGATATAAAGAATGATTACATCAATGAAAAATTCGAACGATGTCACCGATCTGTTACTTTACGTTCCGGCGCACGCATTCCGCGGACATGGCTTGAGCCTCCTCAGTCGCTGTGCGCCTTGCGGGTCTCAAGGCTCATGTCATTCCCGCAGGAGTCAGCGCCTGCACTGCAAGCAACAACTAGCAAGCGGCTAGAATGCTGGAACATTAATCAATGAAAATAGAGGAGACGACCAAATCGTTCATTTTACGCAACAGATGATCTCTTGGAACAACTAAATCATCATATAGGGACTGAAAATCATTGATTGTAGTTTTTGAATCATCGTATCTACCGATTTTAAATGCATACGGTAATCATCCCTTTTTTAATCCTGTCTCCATTAGCATGAATAGATCCTGAATTAGGAGGACTTATTGGACAGCCCCTTCTAATCGGTGTTCACAATAATATGTGAAAATGGTTCTTCTTATACAAGTATCCCTTTGTTTTGCAATGTCCTTTCCTCCATAAATTCTACGAATGCCTTTACAATTGATAATTCTAACGAGGATTCACGGAAAATAAGCCATGTCTTTCTCGTAAAATCTTCATCTGAAGAAATTTCATATGTATGTACATCATGCAAACCTTTTAAAGAAATGCTCGGTAAGATGGCGTAGCCAAGCCCGTTGATGACCATTTCCCTGCACGTTTCCAACCGATCTAGCTCCATTGTTATATTTGGAGGTGAATCATATCTTTTTTCCCACCAACGATCAATTAATGTTTTAAGCGAACGATCTGTCTTATAATTAATTCTTCGTAAGGAAGGCAACTCGTCTAAATTAATTTTATTTTTGGACACGATACATACCTTCTCCTCGTCAAGTAAATACTTTTTTCCTTGCCAATTGTAATTCCCGCGTATAATCCCCACATGTGCATCTTCCTTTTGCAGCATTTGGTTAATTTCAAAGCTCCATCCTGTTTTCAAAACAATTTCAATATCGGGGTATTTTTCCAAAAAGCTGCTTAAAATTTCAGGAAGCTCATAACGAGCAAATACACTAGCAACACCTAATCTCAATGTCCCTCTCATCTGATTGTCCAAGTTTTCGAGATGTTCTTTTGTTTTCCTTAGTTCCGCTTGCATCTTTGCCGCGTATTGAACAAGATATTCTCCTTCAGCGGTAAATTCAACCCCTTTTTTTCCTCTAAGAAGAATATTTACACCAAATTCTTCCTCCAATTGTTTAATGCGATATGTTAATGCTGGTTGAGAAATATAAAGTTGCTCAGATGCTTTTGTAATATTATGTTCTTTATAAATCGTTTGTAAGATAATCCAATCTTTCTCATCCATCTCAACACCCCACTCTGAAAATTGATTCTATTCTGTTTAATTAGTATATCATTTAGAGAGAGCGCATTCATCACTAACTATAAAATTTCTTTATGCTTGCATATAAAATATTGATATTTTATTTATTGATCCACACGTCTTAAAATAGATTTATAACGAGCCGATGAAAAGAGGGGGAGTATAAATGACAACACCAATAACCGATCATTATGATGTAATAGTAGTTGGAGCAGGAAACGCAGCGCTTTGCGCAGCCATTTCAGCGACAGAGCAAGGAGCCAATGTTCTCGTACTTGAAAAAGCCCCACGACATAAGCGCGGCGGAAATTCATTTTTCACCGACGGAGCGATTCGCTTTGCTTATAAAGGGATTGATGAGATGAGAAAGGTAATTCCAACTATTACAGATGAAGAAGCTAAGAAGATCGATCTGCCTGAATATAATGAAAGCGATTACTATGATGATTTAATGAGAGTGACAAATGGAAAAAGTGATTCAAAACTAGCTAATCTACTCGTTTCTAAATCTTACGAAACAATTGCTTGGATGCAAAATCACGGCATTGAGTTTGAGCTTAATTATGAGAACCAAGCATTTGAAAAGGAGGGGAAATACATATTTTGGGGAGGTCTACCTGTAAAGACGAATAATAAAGGAGTAGGGCTTGTAAAAAAACTAAATGAACGTGCGCAGGAGCTGGGAATTAAAGTTTGGTACGAATCGCAAGCGGTCAAACTAAACACGGACCAAAACAACATTACTTCCGTTGTTGTTCAACGAGGTGAGGAAACGGTGATCGTCAATACCGATAGTGTAATCTTGGCATGTGGTGGCTTCGAGGCGAACAAAAGAATGCGCAGTAAGCAAATGGGAGCTGAATGGGAATCGGCAATCGTCCGCGGAACGGAATATAACACTGGGGATGGATTATCGATGGCATTGGCCATTGGGGCACAAAAATATGGAGAATGGTCGGGAGGGCATTCGATTGGCACCGACTACAATGCGCCAAAGGTCGGTAATTTTAACAAGCCTGGCGATATTTATAAAAAGTCCTCTTTTCCATTAGGTTTATTAGTGAATAAAGATGGAGTTCGCTTTGTTGATGAAGGGGCGGATTTCCGCAACTATACGTATGCGAAATATGGAAGAGAAGTATTGAAGCAGCCTAACAATATGGCCTACCAGTTGTTCGATGCTCAAGTGCGCCCGATGCTGCGCAAAGAATATAATCTTGAAGAAGCAACGGTATATGAGGCAAATAGTTTAGAGGAATTGGCGGAGAAGATTGACATCAATAAGGAAGAATTTTTAAAAACAATACAGGAATATAATGAAGCTGTCCAAGATGGAACGTATAATCCAACGATTAAAGACCAGAAAGAAACACGGGGAATTACTCCACCAAAGAGCAACTGGGCATTACGCATAGATCAAGCGCCATATTATGCCTATCCGGTCACATGTGGCATTACATTTACTTTCGGTGGGTTAAAGATCGGTTCATCCGGAGAAGTACTTGATCAAAATGATGCGGCAATCGCTGGACTATATGCAGCTGGAGAAATGGTTGGCGGGCTTTTCTATGAAAACTATCCGGGTGGCTCGGGATTAATGTCAGGTGCAGTATTTGGAAAACTAGCCGGATCTTCTGCCGCTAAGTATTCTTTGGAAAAAAGAGGGGCAGTAACGATATAGCTTCATTATATATGAAAAGGAAGAGGTGAAAATTTTATTTTCACCTCTTCCTTGTTCTAGCTCGATCTCATATTTTTTCTTCTATTGTAGTAATACATACCAAAAGCAATGCTTATAAAGAAGATTCCAATCAGCATATAATTAAATAAATTTGTTGCTGTATTTGGAAGTTTGTTACCATTGTGCTTATTCGCTTGTTCGTTACCCGGCTTTATTGACGGAATGTTCGGTGTTGTATCGTCCTTTGGCCCTTGAGTGTCCTCACTGTTTTTCGGGGGATCGCCGTCATTTTTGTTGCCGTCTTTATCGTCATCCCCGTTGCCATCATCTCCATTTTTTCCGTCATCGTCACCATCGTCATTGTCCTCATCATCGCTGTCCTCACTTTTATTTGACCAATGGATTGTATATTGTAATGTGGATTTTTCGTCTGTTGCTGTTACATTAATGACAGTTCGTTTATTCGCGCTATCCAATGGCAAGATTTCAACTTGAGCACCCGATTGACTTGCTTCGACCGTTAGATTATTTGTTGGGTCGTCTGAGATTCGATAATTAGTGACTCCCGGTGAAAATTGTGAGAGTGGTTGCCCATTAATTGTAATATTTTTTAATGTTGCATCCGTTTCAGGCACGGCAATTTGATAGAGCTCATTGCCAAGTGCGTAATAAATACTACCGTCAACCCCAATGGTCATATTGTTCATAAAATCATCGACGATTATTTTATGTGCTAATGTGTCAGGATCAATCGCAATAAGGCTTCGCGACAACGTTGTGTATAGCATTCCATCTGGTGCCCACTGGAGTCTATATGGAAACCATTTACTACTATTATATAAGCTTGGACGGATTAATTTGCTTTTCACAACTTCCATCGTTTCGGGATCCATTGCAAAAATGGTTCCATCGACTGCTCCCCATAAATTCCCATCGGGTCCGAATGATAGCTCGCCGATCATACGTGGTGTTTCATCGATTCCAGGGATTTGCGGTGTAAATTCCTTCATTTTTTCACCTTTTTCAACATCCCAAACAAAGATCTTTGCTTCCTTTGCTTTAGGATCCATGCCAAGTCCTCCCCAAACAGAGGTACCGCCGTAAAGCTTTCCGTCTCGATATGCTAGACTGATAATGCTTTGATCTTGAACAATATTCCGATATTGCGACCATTTATCCGTGCTAGCATCGTAAATAGCGAGAGCACCGCCTAGCACACCATAATCAGGCACGGTTCCAACGAATAGTTGATTATCTCCTGATGTAATCGCAAAGGGTCGATCTTGCTGATCTTCAATATCGTACTCGAAACGGGGATTTTCATTCAAATCAACAGGTTTGAGTGGATCATAGCTATACATGATCGCTCCGACGTACGTTCCATAATAAGCTTTGTTATTAAGAAAGCCGATCCCTTCTGGCTGTGCAAAAGAAGAAATATTTACTTCTATTTTTTCTTTAAAAGGATCATAAATGCTCATCCCTCGTTGATATCCTCCCATGTAAAGCCTGCCGTCGTGGCCAGTTTCTAATGCTTGAATTGCGACCGATTGCGAAGCAATATTTAATTCGATGAAATTTAACTCGTTTTTAATTGGATCATAGTGCATATATTCCCCATATTGTGTAATCATTGCTAATACTGTTTTTCCAGTTTTGAGGGTGATCCATTGCATATCTTTCACACGAACTGTGTCGGGAAGTAAAGGAATATTTTCGATTAGCGTAGATGTATTCGATTGCAAATCATATGAAAAGAATTGAGTTTCAAACTTGTAATAAACTGTATTTGGCTCGTTCTTTGCAGGCATTGAAATCATATTACTGTATTGGAATGTATCGAGTACTTCGAGTGTTTCTGGATCAATCACTAGCATATTAATTGAGCCGTTAGAAACGAATAATTTATCATTTATAAGATGAATGTCCTCAAAAAATCCTTCTTCACCTGAATACCCTTCAATAATAATCTCTTCTTTATCTCCAGTAACTCTATTCACCTTATAAAGGTGCTTTGTCGCGCCAATACCGACAAAAATGAATTCATCACTTATCGCAATGCCGCGCGCATAATCTTCGTCATCAACAATTGGACCATAGTCTCTAAATGTACCTGAGGCGATATCATACTCGAAAACACTAGCGTTTGGATATGTGGAACCATAAATTTTTCCATCGGAACTCGCTTCGAGATCCCAGACCCAATCATCTGATGGGTTTACGCCTAATTCTTCTACTTTTTTATCAGCAGGAATATAACGGTATAATTTTCCATCCCCTGTACTAGCAAAATAGACATTTTGATCGGGACCAACCGTCATCGCCCATAATGCTTCTGTTCCTTTAATAACTTCCGAGAACTTGAGCTCGCCCGTTTCGGCGTCTAAAACGGAAAATGTACCTGGAAGACCGTTAGAATGGTAGTAAATTTCATTTTCTCCCTGTGTATTTTGCTGAATGGCTGCTGCTTGTCCTAATTGGACATGAACCATTTCTCCAAGGTTTACGGGCGCTTTATATGTACGATTTAGCACCAATTCTTCTTGGGCATCTAATTCAAATGTGACGTTATCAAAATAAACTTCTGTTAAACTAATCCCTCCAGAATAAAAGGCAAGTCGCGCATAACTGGCATCGGCTGGTGCTTCGGACAGTAATTTTATTTCAGACCATTGTTCTTTTGGTAAATTTCCAAACAGCTCTTGCTTTATTGCTATTTCTTTATCGTTTTCATTATAATAATGAACTTCAAGTACGATATTATGTGTTTGGTTAATGACGTTTGTATTTACTTTGGCTAAATAAGATTTTTCCGGTGAAACCGCAATTTTATCACTGAGTACTCGTAGGCCATTTGTGTCTGATGAATCATGGAAATGCATGCTTTGCTTGCCTTCATAAAAGGTATCTGTACCAATCGTAATGCCATTAGCATTATTTTCCGGCGTCCATCCTGGGATATTTCCGTCCTCTGTTAAAGGTAGTTCAAACCCTGGATTGATGATTTTGTCAGAAATTTCTTCGGCTGGTGGTTCATCTTCATCCTCATTTACTATTGTTACGGCCACATTATCGATGTACACATCTGTTAAGCTGATTGCGCCTGAATTAAAAGCAATTTGCATTGTAACAGCATTAGAAGGGGCGCTTTCTTCCAGTTCAATATCAATCCATCCAAGTCCCGCTTTTCCGCGATGGAGTTCATTTTTGAAGGCGACTCGCTCATTTTTTTCATTGTAAAAGGAAATAGCAAATTCAACGGAATGGCTTTGTTCGATTACATTCATTTTTGCAGATACATGATAGCGTTGATCGCCAGTAATCGGAAATTGTTCTGTTTTTGCTTGAACTTGTACTTGATCAGAATAGTCATGGATGCGAAGATAATTAGAATTCTCATGAGGCATGACAGTAATTGAATTCCCGGTAGTCATCCATCCTGGAATTATTACAGCGTTTTCAAAATTGTGGTTTTCAATTTCAATCCTTTGTTCGGATTCGTCTGTCATTTGGATTTGATCTATATATGAGATGAATTGGGCAGTATTATCACTTTTAAAAAATATTTTTGCCGATGCTGCATCTAATGGAGCTTGTGCATCCAGGTTGATTTCAACCCATTCTTTCATTGGAGTAGGGGAGATTGCGGCAATTTGATCGCTTAATAAATCTCCATTCGCATTGTAAAAATATAAACCATAGTTCAATTCTCCACTTGTAAATGAGTCAATGTAGAGCTGAGCAGTGAGTGTATATGCTCCCTCTTTTACTTCAAATGGATCACTCGTTACTGCGACAGCATTTTCTTTTGATAGAAGTAATAAACTTTGATTCGTTTCAAATGATTGATTGGAGGAAATAGCAGCTTGTCCAGTGATTACATCCCAACCTGGAATTTGAATGGGTTCCTCAAAATCATGATTAGTTACTAAGATTTCAAGTTCTTTCGCTTCTGCGGTAGAAGGATAGGATGGGAACATGCCGCAAATAAGTGCTAGGCAAAATGTAAGAATAAAACTTTTTCGCAGTTGACATCTGATCAACGTTTTCCCCTCTTTCTATATTTGTTTTGTCAATGATCGACCTTGTTTTTCAGTATAGTTCGAATATTGTTGCTGTCAATGTCTATTAATGGTCTTTTTTGGAAGCTATTATGTTCTCCAATAAAAGGGGAGGATTGAAAGCCGATAAGCTCTTAAGGAAGGTGTGGGGAATATTAACAGTATCACTTATTAAAGACAATTAAGAGACTTGTCTCTTGATTAAAAAGATTATACACTCAAATTACATAATTGAATGTTTAGAAAAGACAGATGATTGATTCTTCTAAACTGGAAGACTCTTACTTTTCTTACATTCGTTTGATAGCGCTTTCTAATCCTGCTGAGGAGGTGCGAAACGTTCCATTTAACACAATCATTTAATGAGAGAGGGGTTTATTTCATGAAAAGGTTTAGTTTTCTCGCTTTATTATTATTGATTGGGATATTGATTGTAGGTTGTAGCTCGAATAAACAGAGTAATTCTAATGGAAATGAAACGGCTCAGCCTAAACCGCAAGAGACAGAGAAGCCCGAGGAAAATAACAATGATGGTAAATTGTCAGGAGAGATCACTGTTTGGGCGCATCCTTTTACAGAGGATCAAACAGTGGAAGGTAAAATGTGGGATGAGGTCATTTCTTCTTTTGAAGAGGAAACAGGTGTAAAGGTGAACTTTGAACAAATTCCATGGGCAAACCGTGACCAAAAGATTTTAACGGCACTTGCTGCTAATAATGGACCAGATGTGTTTTATGCGATCCCGGATCAAATGCCGCAATATGCTGATGTCGGAATGTTGTTAGAGTTGGATTCATATATAGGGGACCTTGATTTAGAAGATTTTGTTGACACAGCGTTAGTGTCAACGACGTGGAAGGATAAATTATACGGATTACCGATTTTACAAGAAGCGTATACCCTTATTTATAATGTTGATATCGTGAAGGCAATAGGAGGAGATCCAGAGAAATTGCCGGAAACATGGGAGGAATTTGAAGCTTGGGCACAAAAAGCAAAAGATAAAGGGTATTACGCAATGAACTTCGGCGGTGGAGGTTCAATGAATAGTACGTTGTATCCGTTTATTTGGCAAGCTGGCGGCGATGTTGTCAATGATAAAAATGAAGTGTTGATTAATAATGAAAAGAGCCTTGAGGCATGGGAAATGGTTGATAAAATGTACAAAAATGGCTGGATTCCAGAGGATTCCATTAGTGCGCTGGAGCAAAATGCCCTTTGGGATGGTGGCAAAATATTAGCGGTTCAAGGGTCAGGTAGCACAATTACCAATATGTTAAAGAATGATCAATTCGAATTTGTTATTGCTCCACCACTAACAAAGGAAAAGCAAGCCACTTACGGTACAACGGGTATGTTTGTTGCTCCTTCTAATACAGACAATCCAGCCGCAGCGGCGGAATTTATTAAAGTGATGACGAATACGGAAAATCAAAAACGCTTTAATACCGTTACTCAATATATTCCAACACGTGAATCGGCGAAAGATATTTTCGATGATGAGGCATATTTAAAACAATTGGCAACGTATACGCAATATGCATTGCCTGGGGTGATTCATCCAACAGGTCGGACAATTATGCCATTTATCCAAGCGGAATTGCAAGCGATGATGGAAGGTCAGAAAACAGCTAAAGAAGCAGCAGATGCAGCAGCCGAAGCTATACAAAAAGAACTAAATAAATAAGGGGGTAGAACAGAGAGTTTGATCGTTTAATCAAACTCTCTGTTACTGACCTTTATGTGAGATAGGGTGATGACTGTGGAGAATCCTAAAATATACAAGGGTGTAATGATTTCAGAAAAAAATAAACGCCCATTGGGGGAACGAATAAAAAGGGAATTAAAGCGGAATGCGATCGTCTATCTTTTTCTTACACCCATTATGGTCCACTTTATAATTTTTCAAGTGTATCCATTTCTATTAAGCTTTTATTTAACGTTTATGGATTGGAAGGTTATTGGTGACCCCGAATTCGTTGGACTAAAACATTGGAAAAATTTTATCGGTGATAAATTAGCATGGAAAGCCCTATGGAATACGGTCTTATTTTCCATTTATTATATATTGCCGACGATGTCACTCGGCTTAATTTTAGCACTGATTATTAATTCGGGAGTAAAACTGGCAGGCTTTTTTAAAGGGGTCTTTTTCTTGCCTGTTGTTACTTCCTTTGTCATTATTGCAGGAATCTGGGGTTGGTTATTTAGAGGAACACCGGACGGGGTGATTAACTATTTAATTAGTTTTATCGGAATTGACCCCCAATTGTTTTTATCGAATTCACGTCAAGCATTAATGGTTTTGGCGGGCTTGAGTATTTTTAAAGTAAGCGGGAGTACGATGATTTATTACTTTGCAGGGTTACAGTCTGTTCCAAAGCAATTATATGAAGCGGCTAAAATTGATGGCGCCTCAAGCTTCCGCATGTTTTGGAGCGTCACCTTTCCATTATTAAAGCCGATCCATTTTTATGTACTGATTACGACGACGATTGGTTCTTTCCAAATTTTTGATTCCGCCTATTTATTAACAGGTGGTGGACCGAATTACTCTACAACAACGATCGTTTACTACTTGTATGATCAAGGGTTTACAGGACTTAATCTGAGCTACGCAGCCGTTTTATCTTATGCGTTGTTTATCATTATTTTAATCGTATCGTTAATACAGAGAAAGTATGTTGGGCAGGAAACAAATCATTATTAAAGTACCACTGTTTTAGGAAAGGGGAATCGGAGCATGATAAGAAAAATCATCGCATATCTTGCGTTATTTTTTCTTGGCCTTTGTTTTTTATTACCATTTGTCATTATGATTATTGGATCATTTAAAGATGCACAATATGCACAAATAGATTCACTCTTTCGGATTGTGGATAAGCCGACATTAAAAAACTTTATTTATATATTTCGTGATGGCATCTTTTTGCGCTGGATCATGAACTCAGTCATTGTAACGGTTATTCCTGTTATAAGCCAGATGGTGTTCTGTGCTGTTTTAGGTTACATCTTTGCGAAAAAGAGATTTCCAGGACGAGAAGTCATTTTTTGGATATTTATGGCTGTGATCATGATTCCGCAGCAACTTTTAATTATTCCAAAATATATTATGTTCGCTAATTTTGGCTGGATTAATACGTTTAATGCCTTAATTATTCCAGAGCTATGGGGGATTATGGGGGTCTTTCTCGTTAGACAATTCCTGCAGGGGATCCCAAATGATTTAGAAGAGGCCGCTTATATCGATGGAGCGAATGATTTTCAAATATTTTTTAAAGTGATCTTGCCGCTCTCCATCCCCGTCGTCGCGACGGTTGGAACATTTTCATTCATTTCCAACTGGAATGATTTATTCCAGCCGCTTATTTATTTAACGCAGGAAAAAATGTTCCCAATCACGTTAGGGTTAGCATCTATCCTTGGAAAAGAAGGGAACTTTGGAGTGGAAATGGCGGGATCGGTCATCTCGTTTGTCCCTACCTTTCTCATATTCTTGTTCTTCCAACGTTATTTTACCGAGGGAATTCAAATGTCTGGTTTAAAATAAGAAAAGCGCGAGGCGCCCGTTTAGCGACGTACAAACTGCGCCAACAGGATGTTGGTGCGTCGACGTTGTCACATGACGAGGCGACCTTAGTCGACGATCCTTAAAGGAAACACGGCTTCGATAGAGCCGATGTTGACTTATCGTAAGAAGAAGAGTGAAGTTTGCTAGTCGCTGGGCGCCTAGAGCTAGACACGGAAATCCGATTTTGAAATGAAAACGACAAAAATTTTATACTTTCTTTCCTTTTAAAGAAAAATTGTCGATGGAGTACCATCGACATTTGTTTAAAGATGTTCGTCAGCGATAAAGCTTAGCCGATAAATGCGTCGGGGTCTGCCTTTATGGGTTACTTTCTCTTCCCCAACAATTTCGACTAATTCGGCATCCATCCATTTTAATAAAATGCGATGGGCGCTTCTGATCGTTATTTTTAATGTAGATGCTAGTTCCTGGGCTGTATAATCAAATTTTCGGTATCGGGCGACACGGGCCATCAGTCTTGTCATATAGGCAGCGGACATGCCTGCTTTTTCAGCTTTCTCTAATAGCTCCGAATCGGTGATCGCTAAATCATATCTTTCATATTGGGTGTGGGTTGTAATATCGACAGGTCCTAATACACTTCGGTCTTCGCGAACGATGTAACATACATTCCCGCCTAATTCTTTTGATTGTCGGAGCGCTAAGCGGGCATGATTGCCAGCTTCAGCCGCTGTTCTTCCAAAGCCAATGCCCATGCTTAGTGTAATCCCGAGTTCAGATTTTGTATCTTGAAGCAAAGGGATGAATTTATATCCCCTTGTTTCACGTTCGAAAATGCCTCTCGTTGTAATAAATGAATATTCTTCGCCGCCTAGATTAATAAGGTGGCCATCAAGTTGTTTCATATAATCTAGCAGCATTTGTTGGATATGTAATTTTAATAATTGCACATCGTGTTCAGACGTATATTTCTCTACAACTCTTTTAAAGTTGTCAACATTAATCATGCCAAATACAATTTGTGCCTCTTTATTCCGGCGTGTTTTTGTAGCTAAAAGAGCCCGTTCTAAGGAGACGATCATATCCTGTTCGGTTGGGGTTACCCATTCATACGGAATGTTTAGTTCAGCTAATTGATGGGCGACTTCTTGAATGCCTGTGAGGGAAATAGCATCTTGCTCACGATGATTATGTATATGAAAGTCGACAATATCACTAATTTGTAAAGGATGGGATTGATTTTTATATACATAGATATCACTTGGTTGTTCAGCTAGTTCTAATAAAATTTGTTCCACATATTTAATTTCAACCGTGTCAATCGACAGATATTTTAAACCATAACTATTTTTTCCAAGAAATAAAGAGCGATATAATCCAGTCCCCATTAACGGGACATGATGAACAGGGATGCTAAATTCTAAAGAGTGTTTAGCCATGCTGTATAGATGATATTCAGTAAACATAAGTACATCGACATCATTCATTAATGTTTTTAATTGAGTAGGATCAAAGCTTGAAGCATTCATATTTAGAAAATGTGGCCGGAAATTTGGAAACGATTTCAAAGATTCCTTCGTTATTTCTAAAAGAGCTTGTGGCCCGATAATTCCGATATGAATCTCTGAATGATCTCGAAATGAATTTTCGTTACGCATGATACTACCTCCCTATGTCTCTTTATCTTAGATCATACTTTTTCTGGCGAATATTGTCAAAGGTATTTGTGTAGGGGTTTTATAGATTATTTTATGTAGATTAATTAAAGACTCTTATAAGACTTGTCTTTTAATGTAGAGATTTCTACAATAAAATTAAATAGCTTTCTAAATTAGGAGTGATAGAAATGAAAACGATTGCTCAATTGGAAGAATTTATGACAAAACCATCAAAACGTCTTTTAAGGGACATCGCTAATATGGATGGCGATCTTTTAATTTTAGGTGTCGGTGGAAAAATGGGTCCAACACTAGCCAAATTGGCAAAAAGGGCCATTGATGAAGCTGGAGTAACTAAAAGAGTGATTGGTGTATCACGATTTTCATCGGGAAGTTTGCGCAAGGAGTTAGAAGGTAGTGGGATTGAGACGATAGCGATCGATTTATTAGATGACGAAGCACTTTTTTCATTGGCGGATGTAAAAAATGTGATTTACATGGCCGGGAATAAATTTGGAACGGTTGGAAATGAACATTTTACATGGGCGATGAATACGTATTTGGCAGGACGAATTGCGGAGAAGTTCGCTCATTCAAGAATTGTCGCATTTTCGACAGGAAATGTGTACCCATTAACGAATGTATTAAGTAGTGATTGTTCGGAGGATACTCCGGTTAATCCGGTTGGTGAGTATGCCCAATCTTGTTTAGGGCGTGAACGGATACTTACTCATTTTTCTCATAAAAATAAAACACCGATGCTTTTATTCAGACTCAATTATGCGATTGACTTACGTTACGGTGTCGTTTTAGAGATAGCGAAACAAGTGCTGGCGGGAGAAAGCATCGATTTAAAGATGGGGAATGTCAATGTCATTTGGCAAGGAGATGCGAATGAATATGCGCTTCGATCATTATTACATTGTGACACGCCACCTAAAGTATTAAATATTACAGGACCAGAAACGATCTCTATTCGCTGGTTAGCTGAAGAATTTGGCAAGCGTTTCGGAAAGACGCCTATATTTGTCAACGAGGAACAACAAACCGCTTTATTGAATAACGCGTCCAAAGCGCATCAATTATTCGGCTACCCAAGTGTGACGATTCAACAAATGATTGATATGGTATCAGCTTGGGTTGCAAATGATGGGGAGACACATAATAAACCGACTCATTTTCAAGAACGTGAAGGAGCGTTTTAAATGTTGAATAACGAGGTGAAAAAGAATCTGCATGAAGGAACGGTTATTCCGGCACATCCATTGGCATTAACAGAGGAAAGGAAGCTTGACGAAGTCGCTCAACGCGCACTTACAAGGTATTATATCGAAGCGGGAGCAGGCGGCATTGCTGTTGGTGTTCATACAACCCAATTTGAAATTCGTGATCCACAATTTCAATTGTATGAAAAAGTCTTAACGTTAGCGATCGAGGAAATAAACAAAGCGAACGCTCCGGATTCATTTATTAAAGTAGGGGGAATTAGCGGTCCGATAGAGCAGGCGCGTAGTGAGGCATTATTTATTAAAGATGCTGGATATGATCTTGGATTATTAAGCATGGGTGGATTGCAGACGTATTCTGAAAAAGAACTGCTTCATCGCACCGAAAAAATAGCTGAAATTATACCAGTGTTTGGTTTTTATTTACAACCTTCTGTCGGTGGCCGAGTGCTTTCATATGATTTTTGGAAGGCTGTGGCAGATATTCCGAATGTACACGCAATAAAAATAGCCCCGTTTAATCGATACCAAACATTTGATGTTATACGGGCGGTTTGTCATTCAGAAAGAAACGAGGAAATTGCGATTTATACGGGGAATGATGACAATATCGTCAATGATTTATTAACGACGTATCGAATCGATGTTGCAGGGAAAAAGGTAGAGAAGCAGATCGTCGGTGGCTTGCTCGGACATTGGGCCGTTTGGACGAAAACGACGGTCGATCTTTTTAATAAAATCAAAGCGGCACGATTAAAAGGGGAGATTCCGGCAGAATTGCCAACATTGGGTCAGGAAATAACGGATGCAAATGCAGCTTTTTTTGATGCGAGCAATCAATTTAAAGGCTGCATCGCCGGCATTAATGAGGTTTTAGCAAGACAGGGGCTTTTAAAAGGAAATTGGTGTTTGCTAGATCGAGAGAAATTAAGCCCCAACCAAGCGGAAGAAATCGATCGTGTCTATGCCGCGTACCCGCATTTACACGATGATGAGTTTATAAATGCAAATAAAGCACGCTGGTTCAATGAGGTAAAAAGCCCCCTTCATCGGTGATTATTATGGTGTATTCAAAAAGTCAGGTGTTGTCGATAAATTAAGGGGAAAAATTTCATTGAGTATAATAACTTAAGAAATTTTAAAAGAGTTTCACAAAAATAGCGAAAAATCGTTTAGAACAGGGGATTGTCGGACGGTATTCCATGAGAATATCTCAGTTGATTGGAGTGGAAGGCGGCGACTCCTGGGGGATTTAGGGTGACAGGTGAGATTCAGCAGGAGCGTAGCGACGAGGAAGCTCACCGCACGCCCCCGGAAAGCGTCCGCCTGACTAACAAGACGCATCATTGTAGATTATTAGCTCGGGCAATTCTACGAAAAAATATCCCCCTATTTAATGCAGGAGGAAAAATAATAAAGTGGTACAAGAAAAACTTGTTCCAACTAACTCGGTGAATGCCGAGAGTTTATATTATAAAAAGAGGAATTTTCCATGTTGATGATGTTTTTTCGGCAATACGGAAAATGTCACTTTAAACAGAAGGAAGGTTGCTTGTTTGCGGAAAATAATTGCTAAAGATCAACAAGTAGAAATTGTTACCGATGAAATTCCCGCAGTGAAACCATCATATGTATTAATCAAAACGATGTACTCAGCCGTTTCCCCAGGGACGGAGCTATCTATTATTGAAAATAGCACTGGGAAACAAATTACTTTGGGATATAGTGCAATGGGAATGGTTGTTGAGTGTGGGGATGAAATTACCGATGTTAAAAAAGGTGATCTTGTTGCATGTTATGGGGCACCATATGTGAGCCATGCCGAATATTTGCTTGTACCAAAAACCTTATATGTGAGAGTATCTGCAAATGTCGATGAAAAAGAGGCGGCATTGGCAGGAATTGGAGCAATTGCTATTCACGCCTTAAGAGTGGCAAAACTTCAATTTGGCGAAACGGTTGTAATCGTAGGTTTAGGTGTGCTCGGCCAGCTGATCGCAAAGATCGCCAATGCAGCCGCATACAATGTCATTACTTGTGATTTACATGAAGAACGAACAGCGATGCTCGCTAATGATCATGGGATAAAGGTTTTTTCAAATATAGAACAAATGGAGGAAGAGGTGCAAAGAAGCACAAACAACAATGGTGCGGATGCGGTTTTACTATGCGCTGGGGGAAAAAAGTCACCGCTCACTAATGAAAGTCTTAAATGGATACGGAATAAAGGAAAAGTCGTCATCGTCGGGGATATTGAGCCAGAATTTCCAAGGGACTTAATGTTTAGTAAGGAAGCAGAGCTCCTCATTTCACGAGCAGGAGGGCCTGGGCGTTATGATCCGGTTTATGAAAGGGATGCGATTGATTATCCGTATGGATTTATTCGTTGGACAGAAGGAAGAAATATCGCGGAATACATTCGTCTCGTTCATGAAAAACGGATTGATGTTCAACCTTTGATTAAGGATGAAATTGGATTTGATCAAGCAGCGGAGGAATTTACGCAGCTATCAAATAAGAAGACAACAACATTAACAAAATTGATTCGGTTTGAACAAGAAGAAATATGAAAGGGAGTGCGCCGCGATGCTTCGTGTCGGTGTAATTGGTGTCGGGTCGATTTCAGAGTATCATATAAAGCCGTATATCAAAAATGAAAGAGTGCGCTTAGTTGCTCTTTGCGATATTAATGAAGAACGATTAACAGCAAAAGGAGAAGTCTATGATGTAAAGCATGTATACACAGATTATCGTGAACTATTAAAAAATGATGAAATCGATGCAGTCAGTATTTGTACGTGGAACCACTCACATGCAGAAATTGCAATTGCCGCTTTAAATGCGGGGAAGCATGTGTTAGTAGAAAAGCCATTATGTGTGACGGTCGAGGAAGCATTAGCCGTGGAAGCTGCGGTTAGGAAATCAGGAAAGATTTTACAAGTAGGATTTGTTCGTCGTCATGGGGATAATAGCAAACTTTTGAAAGCGTTTATCGACGATGGTGAATTGGGTGAAATCTATTACGCGAAAGCTTCTTGTTTAAGGAGATTGGGCAATCCTGGAGGCTGGTTTAGTGATAAAAGTAAATCAGGCGGCGGACCATTAATCGATTTAGGTGTGCATATGATTGATATTTGCTGGTATTTGATGGGCAAGCCTTATCCCGTTTCGGTCAGTGGCAATACGTATGACAATCTAGGCAATCGCAGCCATATTAAGCATCTATCATTTTATAAAGCGGCTGATTATGATCCAACCCTTAACGATGTCGAGGATTTAACGAATGCGCTCATTCGTTTTGAAAATGGCGCCTCCCTTTTCATAGATGTTAGTTTTACTTTGCAAGCGAAGCAGGATGAATTGACGGTAAAATTATTCGGCGATAAAGGCGGGGCAGAAATCGAACCGGAATTAGCACTCGTTACAGAGAAAAATGAAACGATTTTAAATGTGACACCGCAAGTGGATCAATTAGGATTCGATTTTGAAAAAGCTTTTACAAATGAAATCGATCATTTTGTTGCATGCTGTCTAGAAGGGAAAGAAACAATTGCCCCTGTGGCTGACGGTGTACAAGTGATGAAAATGCTTTGCGCTATTTATGAATCTGCACAAACAGGGAAGGAAGTATATTTATAGGAAGGAAGATTCCCGTGAAAATTAGTGTGAGCATGTACAGCTTAGCAGCGACGCTCAACAAGGAAAATTGGTCGATTATTGATTTTCTTTATTATGCAAAAAGTATTGGACTTGATGGGGTAGAGTTGCTTGATTTTTATTGGTGTAATCAAGAGCAAGAAATAAAAGAAGTGTTAGCCGCACTAAAAAAGTATCGGTTACACGTTTCGGCGTATGATGTGACGAATAATTTTGTGAAAGGATCGACTGAGGAGCGAGCGGAGGAGGTTGCAAAGGTAGAGGCTGGTATTCAAATCGCAAAACGTTTAGGAACACGGATAGTACGTGTTTTTTGTGGTGATTTACATGATAACTTTACGTATGAGGATGGACGGGATTGGATCGTTGAAGGGTTAAGAAGCTGCGCACGGATGGCGGAGCAAGAACAAATCTATTTAGCAATTGAAAATCACGGTCTACTTGCCGGAAGAAGTGAGCAAGTGGAGGAAATTATCCATCAAGTGAACAGTCCCTATGTAAAATCTACCTTTGATACAGGGAATTTTTTACTAGTACATGAGGAACCACAGCATGCATTTGACCGTTTAAAAAATGTCATTGCCCACGTGCATTTTAAGGATTTTAGGGAGAAGCTGCCGAATGAATCTGTAAATGGTTTTCGTTCCACGCATGGGGTGGAATTAATCGGTGCAATTCCTGGTGATGGTCAAGTCGATCTCGCTTATATTGTGAACGGATTAAAAAGCAGTGCCTATGATGGCTGGCTTTCGATTGAATATGAGGGGGATGAAGATGCGAAGATGGCCAATGAAGAAGCGGTTAAACGTCTAAGACAATTACTTATTTAGGTGGAGGTGGAGTTGTGCGTAATATTGTTCTTGCTAAGCTAAATAAACTAGATTCGGCTAATTCATTAAAAGAAGGTCTCGGCACATACGTATTGCCACTGGATGCAAGAGTTGAATGGAACGAAAATGACCGTGTCTTTATCCCACCGCATTTGCTGAAGACTGCTGATGAGCAATTGTATGTTTATTTTGACTTGGAGCAATACCCATTTTTTCAAAAAATAAAGGAAGCAATAAGTGATCGGAAAGGGGTTCTTCGTTTTAGGAGAATGGTCGATGATGACGAGCGCGAGCACATCATTGCAAATGACTTATTTGTAATTTCCACTGTTTTAGGTGAACTAAGGAAGATTCATATAAAGCGGACGAATCAGTCCATACAACCATATCATGTGATCGTCACTGCTCAATTTCACGACCGGGCGATGGCTCATTTGGAATATACGTTTTCTAAAGGGGAGCGAATCGAATTAGAGTGGAGCGGAATTAAAAAGATTATTGAGTTCGATAGCGAGGAAATGAGGCCAATTTATCCTAAAGGTTATACATCGCTCCCATTGGGTTATTCAGTAGAATCGATCATCGAAACAGCACATCAAGTCGATCTCGACCTGCTTTCTAAGCTTAAAGTCTATGCCGAAATGATCGAAGGTGGTGGTCAATGATGAAGGTAGGAATGATGAGCTTTGCGCATATGCATGCATATAGTTATGCGAATGCATTATTAAAGCTGCCGAATGTAGAGCTTGTTGGTATTTTCGATGATGATGTTGCGAGAGGAAGAAATGCGGCAGAACAGTTTAAGACGAAACATTATGATCATCAAGCTGCTTTTCTAGCTCAAGAAATGGATGCCGTCATTATTTGCAGTGAAAATAATCGTCATAAAGAAATGGTTGTTAACGCCGCTCGAGCTAAAAAACATATTTTATGTGAAAAACCGATCGCAACGACGATTGAGGACGCAGAAGAAATGATTCGAGTTTGTGAGGACAATCAAGTCGTTTTACAAATTGCTTTTCCTGTAAGGTTTAGCGAGCCGATTCAGCAAGTAAAAAGGCTGATCGATGATGGCGATCTAGGGGAAATCATTGCTTTTCGCTCAACAAATCGCGGGCAAAATCCTAGCGGTTGGTTTATTGATAAAGCTCAGTCTGGCGGGGGAGCAGTTTTAGATCATACGGTACATATGGTTGATATTATGCGCTGGTATATAGGTAAGGAGATTACAGAAGTACACGCGATTGTCGATTCGTTCTTCCATCAAATTGATATTGATGATGCAGGCATTCTTACATTGGAATTTGAGAATGGAGTTATTGCTTCACATGATGCAAGCTGGTCAAGATTTTCACAATATCCAATCTGGGGAGATGCCACGCTTGAAGTGATTGGTACGAAGCAAACAATCAAAGTCGATGCTTTTAAAGAACATTTTCGCATGTATAGCGACGGTAATCCGTCTCTTAACTATGTTTTTTACGGGAATGATATGGATTTTGGACTTATTCAAGATTTTATTGAATGCATCGAACAAAAAAGAGAGCCATCGATCACAGGCTATGATGGATTAAAAGCATTGGAAGTAGCTTTGGCTGCATATTCGTCATCAAAGGGAGGCGGGGACAGTTAAAATAATTTATTGGAAAAGTCATCGAACAATTATGTTTGCAGCTGAGGAATTAAAGAGATTATTACAAAAGGCAGGCTATGAAAGCATCGTTTGTGATCAATCACAGTTTAGTGACATATGTAAGCGGATTATTTTAATTGAACGTGAAGAATATCAATTTGAGTTTCCTGATCATGATCGTTTAGAAATTCAGGATGATGGCTTTGCTCTTGTTGAAAAAGGAGAAGATGTTTGGATTATCGGCAATGAAGCTAGGGCGATTTTATATGGGGTTTATACGTATTGCAGTAAGCGTTTAGGTTATCAATGGTTTGACTTAAATGAGGAGAAGAACGTCAAAGGCAAGCCGCTGGAAAATGAGATGTACATTCATCAGCCGTTTTTTGCTAGAAGAGGAAATATCATTGAGACGATTAACGACCCTGCATATATTTGCTCACTCATTGATTGGGGAGTGAAAAACGGACTAAATGAGTTCTTTTTCACTTTTTTCCTATGGGAGGAGATCAAAGCGGAGGTCGTACCTGAGTTAATGAAGCGGGATATTGATGTTACATTAGGCGGGCATAGTTTAAGTTTTTTGCTGGCAGATCAGCTCGAACAAAAAGAAAAATTGCAGTTTTTCTCAGGAAATAGCGACCTCCAACATCAAGTCATTCGGAAAATCGTTCATATTTGTAAAGAAAATGAAGTGGTGACGCGAATATCATTATGGCCGGAAGATATTGGAGTTGATGAAAGGGATGCGAGCGATTTTTTATTAACCTATATTCGTTTTACAGAGATGTTGAAAAAGGCGCTCCATGCAAATGGGCTTCAAGTTGAAGTGGAGCATATCGTTTATAATGCCGGTCTTGCTTGGAATATGTTAGAAAGGGACGAACAAACAGCTGCGTCAAAAGAAGCCGATGTTTTATATGCGTTTTGGGGAAGAGACTACTCGGAACCGCTGCAATCGGAACGTCTGGAACAGAAAAGGGCGTATAAAGCGTTACAAGATTGGGCGGAGTGCGGCAAGCGAATCACTGTTTTAGAATATTATAGCGATCATTTTATGTTGAGTGAACTATTTCCGCCATTACTGACACGCATTCATAATGATTTGCAAGCTTATAAAAAATTGAATGTAGATGGTGTGTTAAATTTAATCGTTCCGATTCATAAAAAGGGAGAAACAGAGGAGCATTACCCGTGGAAGTGGGCTCATCAACTGAATAACTATATGTATGCTCGGCTTAGTTGGGGAATCCCGTTCACACAAGTAGTTGAGGAATATAAACGTGCCGGGGGAGTCGAATTTTATGAGCAATTATTACAATTAGAACAGCTGATTGCCCCTCATACGAAATGGAATATTCCGTTATTTCCGGCACGGGTTATTGATCCAGAAAAAGTAGAATATGCTCCTGATCAGGCAGAAATTATTCAATATTTAGAGGAAGTAAGTTCCGCTTTATCGAAATTGGCTGTACCCGAACAACTGAGTATGTATGTTTATTTTTTGAGAAAGATAGCGAACAATTACTTTCATAAATGGAGGGAAGTCAAATGAGTTTTGATCAACTTCATTATTATATTCCTACGAAAAAACCGACTAATCCGAGCGTCGTTGAAAAAGATGCCATTATTTACGGGGGATCACCGGCTGGGATTACAGCGGCAATCCAAATTGCACGAATGGGGCTAACGGTAGCAATTGTCGAATTCAGCAACCATATAGGAGGGATGACGGCAAGTGGATTAGGGGCAACGGATCTTGGGGCGGAGGCAGCAGTCGGCGGGATTGCAAAGGAATTTTATCAAGAAATCGTCAACTATTATCAAAAAGAAAAGCAATGGACATTTGAACCGAAGGCAGCAAAAGAAGTCTTTCATAAATGGATCAACGACTACCATATTTCTGTTTATTATCGTCAGCATTTGGATGAAGTTAAGAAGGTCGGTGAAAAAATAACCGAGATCGTGATGGAGAACGGCAATACGTTTAAAGGAAGCATTTTTATCGATTGCAGCTATGAAGGGGATTTATTAGCAAAAGCGGGTGTTTCTTATTTTGTTGGACGAGAATCGAATGCGACATATAAAGAAATTTATAACGGCATTCAATTTGGAAGCCCGCATCATAAGTTTGAAAAATGGATCGATCCATATGTAATAGAAGGAGATCCATCGAGCGGTTTGCTGCCAGGAATTACAGAAAATGAACCTGAGCAATTAGGTTATCAAGGGCAAGGAGATCGACGGATCCAAGCGTATAATTTTCGTATTTGTTTAACGAAGGATCCAAATAATCGGGTAGCATTTCCACAACCGCCCAATTATGATGCCGGACGATACGAGTTGCTTTTACGTTATATTCGTGCCGGGGTTTGGGATGCAATGAATCTTCATACAATGCTTCCGAATGGGAAATCTGATTTGAATAATTATGGCGGTTTCTCGACGGACAATATTGGAATGAATTACGATTGGCCTGAAGGGAGTTATGAACGACGCGAGGAAATTTTTCAAGACCATCTCACATATGATCTCGGGATGCTTTATTTTTTAGCGAATGATGAGCGTGTGCCGGCAGCTATTCGTGCAGAAGTAAGTGAATGGGGCTTGCCTAAAGATGAGTTTGTAGACACAGGGCATTGGCCGCATCAGTTATATATCCGTGAAGGAAGGCGGATGATTTCCGACTATGTAATGACAGATCATAACTGTTTAGGACAAACAACCGTAAATGATTCGATTGGTTTAGCCTCCTTTCATATGGATTCCCATCATTGCCGAAGAGTAGTCATTGATGGCAGATGTGTCAATGAGGGAGATGTCCAAGTGGCTGTTGCACCGTTTGCGATTTCTTATCGATCAATCCGGCCGCGAGCAGAGGAATGCACGAATTTACTTGTCCCAGTCTGTTTATCAAGTTCACATATCGCCTATGGATCGATCCGAATGGAGCCGGTCTTTATGATTTTAGGGCAAGCGGCTGGAGCAGCGGCTGCTCTTGCGATTAGCAAGCGAATATCTGTGCAAGAAATAGGCTACGAACAATTGAAAGAAGAACTATTGCTCGGTGGTCAAGTGTTAGAGTGGACGAAGGAAATGGAAGATGATCCGATCAAACGAATGGAAGCAACGTTTGGTAAACAATGATTGGGGGAATGTACGTTGCAAATCATTGCTTGGGATGTTGAACGATTAGATGGATTGGTAGCACTTTGGAATCAAGAATTAGTATCTGACTTTCCGATGCGCAGCCAGCTTTTTCAGCAAAATAGTTTTAATGATCATAATGTTTGTTATGATAGCTCGGCGATCGCGATTAATGAAAAAGATGAAGTGATCGGTTTTATCGTAGCGAAGCGATGGCTGGAACTTATGGAAGATGTCGATATGGACTTGAAAAAAGGCTGGATTCAAGTGCTGTTAATTGATCAAGCATATCGGGGAAAAGGGATCGGCTCCGCGCTGCTTGAGCATGCGGAAACAAAATTAAAAGCGAAGGGAATCGAGCAAATTCAATTAGGCGGCGATCCATGGCATTATTTCCCGGGTATTCCTGATCAGTATAAAGAGGTACAAACATGGGCAGAAAAAAAGGGATATGGAAAAAGAATTGATACGTATGATTTATTGAATAAAACGGATAAGCAGTATCTTTTGCCTGATGATCCAAATGTGAAATATTCGCTACTTGAAAAAAGTGAAGAAAAACAACTGCTATCTTTCATGCATCGCTGTTTTCCGGGGAGATGGGAGTATGAAGCGATGAAATACTTCGAACTGGACGGAAATGGCAGAGAATATGTTGTATTGAAAAAGAATGATCAGATCGTTGGTTTTTGCCGGATCAATGATCGTGCTTCTCCATTTATCGCACAAAATGTATATTGGGCACCGCTTTTTCAAGAGGAACTCGGCGGTATTGGACCGCTAGGCATCGATGCGAATGAACGAGGTCACGGATATGGTTTGGCGATTGTTCAAGCTGCACTCTATTATTTACAGCAACGTCAGATTAACACGATGGTTATAGATTGGACGACTTTTTTAGACTTCTATGGGAGATTAGATTTTGAAGCGTGGAAGAAATACGGGATTTATTTAAAGGGATAATAAAAAGCTAGAAGGACATATTCGTCTTTCTAGCTTTTTTTATGGGGGAAAAGGGAAGTTACGCAATTAATGCTCAAAGTTACGCAATTAAGTCTAAACTTACGCAATTAATGCTCAAACTCACGCAATTATTACCCAAACTGACGCAATTCCATAGGAAAGGGAGAAAAATTCACTAGAATCTCAATTCTAATTTTTCTTACATATTTTCTAACATTTGTTTATGTTGTTGTAAGGGGATACATTATAAGATTTATATAAATGAGAGGTGGAGAGGGATCGATGTTAAAAAATGACGATATTCAAATTCGTGATCCATTTATTTTTCCTGATCAAAAGAGTGGGAAGTATTACTTATTTGGGAGTACGGATAAGAATATTTGGGGAAAAGGGATCGGTTTTGATGTGTATATTGGAACAGATCTTGAAAATTGGGAAGGGCCATTTCCTGTTTTTCGCCCCAAGACAGATTTTTATTCAGATGAAAACTTTTGGGCGCCAGAGGTTCATGAATATGAAGGGCGTTATTATATGTTTGCGACGTTTTTACGGAAGGATGGGTATGGCAGGGGGACGGGCATTCTTGTGTCCGACTCATTATTAGGTCCGTTTCTCCCTCATAGTGATGGCCCTGTAACACCAAAAGAGTGGGAATCGCTTGATGGGACGTTATATATTGATGAAGCTGGAAATCCGTGGATGGTCTTTTGTCATGAATGGGTTCAAGTTGGGGATGGGGAAGTTTGCGCAGTTCGCCTTTCTAATGATTTACGGGAAGCGATCGGAAATCCTGAATTGCTTTTTCGAGCGTCTGATGCTCCGTGGCCAACTTCGTTTCAGCATCCGAAAAGAACATCAAAGGAAAATTACGTGACGGACGGAACGTATTTGTTTAAAGCTTCTAATGGGGAGTTGTTAATGCTTTGGGCAAGCTTTGTTGACGATGTGTATGCCCAAGGAATTTCACGATCACAATCGGGGAAAATTGCCGGACCATGGATTCATGATAAGGAAGCAATTTTTCAAAATGATGGCGGGCACGGAATGATTTTTCAAACGTTTGAGGGGGATCTTATGTTGACATTGCATACGCCGAACAAAACACCGTTGGAGAGACCGATATTTATTCCAATTATTGAAAGGAATGGAATAGTAAAAATTGCAGAATGAGAGGGAATGATTTTATTGAAAATTAATCGAAAAGAACTAGTCGAAAGGCATTTTCCGATCATCACAAAGCTCGAACCATTATCGCCATTATCCGTCGGGAATGGAGAATTCGCTTTTACCGCCGACATTACCGGGCTGCAAACATTTCCAATTGAATATGACGTTCCTCTAGGCACTCAATCGCAATGGGGCTGGCATTCGACGGGTGGACGAGATGTGTATAGTGACCGTGATATTGAAAAACAAGCACTCCATACATACGGACGGGATGTTCATTATGCCCGTTATCCGGAAGATAAAGGGGCGGCGTACCATTGGCTGCGGCAAAATCCACATCGTCTCCATTTGGGACAATTATCATTTTTACTTTTAAAGGAAAATGGCGAGCAAGTGGAATTCACCGACCTATTGAACACGAAACAAGAACTAAATCTCTGGGAAGGAAGTTTATTAAGCGCATTTCAGATTGAAGATCAACCTGTCATTGTAAAGACGGTGTGCCACCCAAATCAAGATGAGATTGCTGTAAAAGTAACCTCCACCTTGATTGAAAAAAATCGTCTATCGGTCGTTTTAAAATTTCCGTCCCCACATATCACTTCGAATCGTTGGGAAGACGCGACTGAACTTGATTATCAACATGATGAGCGTCATCAAACAATAATCGTCAAACAATCCGATGATACCGTAATTTTTCAGCGGAATATGGATGAGGACCAATATGAAGTTGCTTGGACTTGGAGCAATGGAACGGTTACTGAAACGAAGGATCATGAGTACATACTAAAGCCTGATGGAAAAAATGAACTGCAATTCACGGTAGCATTTGCCCAACAATCAGCAATAACCAGCAATTTTGACGCAACTTTTCATGCGAGCAAGCAACATTGGAAGACATTTTGGACAACAGGTGGGGCGATTGATTTTTCCGAAAGCACGGATGCACGCGCACATGAATTAGAAAGAAGAGTCGTCCTCTCGCAATTTTTAACGGCGATCCATTGTGCGGGCTCACTCCCGCCGCAAGAGACAGGGCTGATGTACAATAGTTGGTATGGAAAATTTCATTTGGAGATGCATTGGTGGCATGCTGCGCAATTCCCGCTTTGGGGAAGAGCACATCTACTAGCAAAAAGCATGGATTGGTACACGAGCATTCTTCCACTAGCAAAAGAATTGGCTCAATCACAAGGGTACACCGGTGCACGATGGCCGAAAATGGTCGGACCTGACGGGAAACAAAGTCCGTCGGAAATTGCGGTTGTTCTAATTTGGCAGCAGCCACATCCGATTGCCATGGCCGAATTATGCTATCAAACGGTTGTAGAAAAGGAGGAAGCGCTGCATCGCTGGAAAGAAATTGTATTTGAATCAGCCGAATTTATGGCTTCGTTCGCTGTTTGGGATGAGAAAAAATCGGTGTATGTGCTCGGTCCACCATTAATTCCAGCTCAGGAAAATCATCGGCCTGAAGATAGTTTGAATCCGCCGTTTGAACTGGAGTATTGGAAATACGGCCTTGATGTGGCGATCGAATGGAAGCGAAGATTAGATGAGGAAGTTCCAGCACACTGGCTTGAAGTAGCAAGCCAATTAGCTGAACCGCCACATAATAATGAAGTGTATCTTGCTCACGAAAATTGCCCAGAGTCATTTACTAAATATAATCATGACCATCCATCGATGGTTGGAGCAC
The DNA here is from genome assembly GCF_018343515.1 of Bacillus sp. FJAT-50079. Taxonomy (GTDB): domain Bacteria; phylum Bacillota; class Bacilli; order Bacillales; family Bacillaceae_C; genus Lederbergia. Next base: position 273,836 of record NZ_JAGYPD010000003.1, read on the forward strand.
TCGGAATTTTGCCTGGAAAAATGATCGATCGTAAAATTATGCAACAAACATTACAAACGGTAAAAACAGATTGGCAATGGGAAACGTCATGGGGATGGGATTTTCCAATGTGTGCAATGACCGCCGCTAGATTAGGAGAGGGGCAGATGGCCGTTGATTTTCTTTTAATGGACGCGGTCAAAAATACGTATTTACCGAATGGACATAATTATCAGCATGCGAATTTAACTGCTTATTTACCAGGCAATGGCGGCTTGTTAACAGCTGTCGCGATGATGGCTTGTGGCTGGCAAGGTGCCCCACATATCGATGCACCCGGATTCCCACAAGACGGGAGCTGGAAAGTAAAATCGGAGGGGCTTCATCGTTTTATTTAATTTGAATTAGCCAAAGTCCCTCACATCTATTAATTATGGAATGGGTGTCGCATTACATTTCAAAGTCTCTGTGGATGTCACAGGTTTTCGGAGGAGTCTGTTGAGCGAACTTGAAAATTAAGCCTTGGTGTAATTGAATTTTTACGATAGATAAAAGGAGAGAAAATGAATGAAAAAGAGATATGTATTAATTGGTACAGGTGGTAGAGCAGAATTTTTTTATGGTGCACTTGCAAAAGACTTTAGGGACACGAGTGAGTTAGTCGCTTTTTGTGATGTAAATCAGACACGGATGAATTATGCAAATCAATTATTAGTAGACACATATGATCACCCGCCCGTTGCGACTTATTTGAGCGATAAATTTGAGGAAATGATTGTAAAAGAAAAGCCAGATTATGTGATCGTAACAACGGTGGACCGTACTCATCATACGTATATTATTAAAGCGTTGGAGTTAGGTTGTGATGTCATTACAGAAAAGCCGATGACAGTTGATATTGAAAAATGCCAAGCGATTATCGATGCCGTTCATAGAACGGGAAACGAGGTGCGAGTGACATTCAACTATCGATATGCACCGCATAATACGAAGATTAGAGAATTGATTCGTGATGGTGTCATTGGTGAAGTGTATTCCGTAAATTTTGAGTGGGCGCTTGATACACAGCATGGTGCCGATTATTTCAGAAGATGGCATCGTGATAAGCGGAATAGCGGCGGATTGCTTGTCCATAAATCGACTCACCACTTTGATTTAGTTAATTTTTGGCTTGGAACGACGCCAGAAACAGTATATGCGAATGGGGGCTTGCGTTTCTATGGAAAAGAGAATGCAGAAAATAGAGGGGTAACGAAATTTTACCAACGTGCATATGGAAGTGAACATGCAAAAGGGGATCCGTTTGCTCTGCATTTAGACGAAAATGATCATTTAAAAGCAATGTACCTGGATGCAGAAAAAGAGGATGGGTACCAACGTGATCAAAGTGTGTTTGGTGAAGGAATTAGCATTGAAGATACGTTAGCTGTCATTGTTTCTTATCAAAACAAAGCTTTATTAACATATTCATTGAATGCGTATTTGCCTTGGGAAGGATTTATCGTCTCATTTAATGGTAGTAAAGGAAGAATAGAAGTACGAATCCGTGAGCAATCGTATATTAATTCCGGTGGGGAAAAATCAGAAGAGGGAGCCCTCCAAGATAAGTCGATCCGTGTCCTTCCCATGTTTGGAGAGTCGTATGAGGTTGAAGTGATCGAAGGAGAAGGCGGACATGGTGGAGGAGATCCTGTTCTATTAAACGATCTATTTGGCACTCCGAGAGATGATGAATTTAATCGCGCTGCTACTCATGTAGATGGAGCGATGTCCATTTTAACTGGGATTGCCGGAAACATCTCCATACAAACAGGACAAGCTGTAAGTGTAAAAGATTTAATTAAATTATGATAATATCTAACTTTTGTTAATAGTTTTATAACTTTTGTTTATGTAAGTGAAAGGGGTTTCAAACTACAATGAAAGAGAAAGAATAATGGAGGTGTTGGAATGAAGAAAATCGTTTCATTGGTCATCATGTTATCTTTTATTCTCATCATCAGTGCATGTAGTAATTCGAATAATACAGCACAAGATGGCCAGCAAGGGTCTGATCAAGCGAGTAAAGACAATGAATCAGAACAGACTGATGGAAAAATTGAATTGCGCATGACGTGGTGGGGTGGACAAGAAAGACATGATCGTACATTAAAAGTAATTGAGTTGTATGAGGAAAAAAATCCTCATGTAAAAATTACTCCGGAATATTCAGGAATGGATGGGTATTTTGATAAATTAACGACCCAATTTGCGGCAGGCAATGCTCCTGATATTATCCAATACGGAGGAAATCTAAATGATTTTGTACATCGTGATGTTGTTCTGCCATTAGATGATTATATTGGCAAAGAATTAGATGTGAGCCTTCATGATGAAAGCATGGTTGATGCAGGATCATTTGACGGAAAGTTTTATGGCGTCACCTTAGGTACAAATGCATGGGGAGTGCTTCTAAATAAAACATTATTTGAAGAAGCTGGAGTTGCTTTACCCGGTGAAGAGTGGACATGGGAAGAATTTGAAGATATTGCCGCTCAGTTAAGTGAATCATTAGACGGTATTTACGGGACTGAATATTTTGATCAAAATGGCTTCGGGATTTTCATTGATCAAAGAGGAAAGGTTTTACACGAAAATGGTGTATTAGGAATTGATTTGCAAGATATTGAAGATTGGTACCAAATGTGGGAAGACTATCGCGTGAGTGGAGCAGTTGTACTACCAGAAATTCAAGCAGCATCTTCTCAAACTCCAGAGCAATCGATGCTTGTTGCAAGAGAAGTAGCGATGCAGCTGATCCCTAGTAATCTATTAGGTGCGTATACAAATGCATCTCAAGATGAATTGGTATTCCACATTCATCCGTATAATAAGGAAACAGGAAGAAACGGTGTTGGATTAAGGCCGAGCCAATTTTTAGCTGGTTATGCGGAAACAAAACATCCTGAAGAAGTTGCGAAGTTTCTAGATTTTATGGTGAATGACAAAGAAGCAACGGAGATTTTAGGAAATGACCGTGGTGCACCTGTGAACTCAGAAGTTCGCGAGCATTTAATTTCAGTGGCAGACGAAGTCGATTCGGCTATTTTCTCTTATATTGATTGGGTAAGTAGAACATCAGATGCACCATATGTACCCAATTTACCAGGATATAACGAAACAGAAGCTTTATTTAAAACAACAAGTGAAGAAATTGCCTTTGGACAAACAACTGTTAAAGAAGGATCTGAACGTTATTGGAAAGAATTAAATGCAACGCTAGATAAATATAAGTAATCTGGCAACAGTATAGATTTCTGAAATAAAGCAGAAGGAGAAAACGACTCGCTTTTCTCCTTTTACTACGTTAATTGGAGCGGAAGGCACGAAGACTCCTTAAAAATGCTGCGCATATCCTTCGTGCGGTGCAAGTTCGGGAAGCTTATTCAATGTCCTGCGGGAGACGTGAGCTAGGCAAGACTCCGCAAGGCGTATTTTAAGGAACGAAGCCTAAAGTCACCACAATTTGTGGAAATGGCTTCGTGACCAACATCTTGTTGGCCCGAGGCTTGCCACTCGCCCCGCGGAAAGCGAAGTGCTTGGAGCGTCAATCAACATCTGGGTTTAACGTAGGTTGCAACAAATGATAGAGGAGAGTGGAAACAGTGCTCCAGAAGAGAAAGAACTATTTGATTGCCTATTTATTTTTACTACCATGGCTCATTGGGTTTTTAGGATTAGTGTTAGGACCGATGATTAGTTCATTTTATTTATCCTTTACCGAATATGATTTGCTCACCTCGCCTAAATGGGTAGGAATGCAAAATTATATAGAGATGATGCAAGATCGAAAGTTTATTAGTTCAGTGAAAGTCACATTGAAATTCGTGTTAATCGGTGTACCAATGCAGCTTATCGCCGCATTACTCGTAGCCATTTTATTGAATAAAGGGTTGCGTGGCATCGGCCTTTATCGAACGATTTATTATATTCCTTCCTTACTAGGCGGAAGTGTAGCGATTGCTTTATTATGGAAAAATATTTTTGGGATGAACGGAATTATTAATGATTTTTTAGCCTTTTTCGGGATTGCCGGAAAAGGATGGGTATCACATCCTAATTATGCAATTTATACGTTGATTGCGTTAGCTACTTGGCAGTTCGGATCATCAATGGTGATCTTTTTAGCTGGATTAAAGCAAATTCCAAATGAATTATATGAAGCTGCCGACGTCGATGGCGCCAATTCATTTATGAAACTTAAAAATATTACCCTACCATTATTAACCCCTGTCATTTTATTTAACTTGGTCATGGTATTAATCAAATCATTGCAAGTATTTACATCTGCTTATATTGTCAGTGAAGGAACGGGTGGTCCAGCGAATTCTACTTTGTTTTACACATTATATTTATATCAAAAAGGATTCTCTTATTTTGAAATGGGATATGCGTCAGCCATGGCGTGGATTTTATTAATCGTCTTATCTGTGTTGACAGCTATCATCTTTTTATCATCACGGTACTGGGTGCATTATGAATATGGAGGGAAGTCCTAATGACTCAAACATTCAACATACGAAAATTAATCATTCATTTATTCATTCTCGCATTTGGACTTCTTATGCTTTATCCAGTCGTTTGGATGATATCGAGCTCATTAAAGCCGGAGTATTTAATTTTTTCCGATCCAACGCTTTGGCCAAAAGAGTGGACGCTTGAAAACTATTCAAAAGGATGGAATGTCGTTCGTGATGTTACATTTGGTGTGTTTTTTAAGAACTCCTTTCTTATTAGTATCATTGCCGTAATTGGAAATGTCATTACATGTTCAATGGCTGCTTATGTGTTTGCGCGCATGGATTTTCCATTAAAAAAATTATGGTTTGCGTTAATGCTCGTGACGATTATGCTTCCGTCCCATGTGACATTGGTGCCGCAGTATGCGATTTTTCATAAGTTAAATTGGATTGATACATTTTTACCTTTAACAATTCCTAAGTTGCTTGCAACAGATGGATTTTTCATTTTCCTGATGGTCCAATTTTTCAGAGGTATTCCAAAAGAATTGGATGAAAGTGCGATCATTGATGGATGTGGTCCAGTGCAAATCTTTTATCGAATTATTATTCCGCTTTCATTACCTGCATTATTAACAACGGCTATCTTTACTTTCATTTGGACGTGGGATGACTTTTTTAGCCAAATATTATATTTGAATACTGTTTCTAATTTCACCGTCCCATTAGGATTGCGCTTATTTTTAGATGCACAAGGTCAATCTTCGTGGGGAGCTGTTTTTGCGATGTCCGTTTTATCGCTATTGCCAATTATGATTCTCTTTTTCTTTTTTCAACGGCAAATTGTCGAAGGAATTGCGACGACAGGTGTAAAAGGATGAAACTACCAATCGCAGAATCGCAAATGTTTAACCTGAACCGGTTGAATATTTGCGATTTTCCATCCATGATAGAAGAAAGATGTATTATGAGGGAATGTTCATGAATGACTAAAAAATTACTAACAATCATCGTCGTCAGCTTTGTTACGATTAATGCATTGTTTTTAGCGAGTGTTAGTTTATTATCGTACGAAAAGTATTTTGAGGTCACTTCAAAAGAAATTAGTAAGGCGAGGCTCACATTAGTAAATGAAAGCATGAAGAAAGTTTCTTCTTTTATTACGAGTGTGAGTGATGCGGGAGTGTACATCGTTACAAATCGAGGTGTAAAGGAAACTTTTTTACATAATGAGATTAGTACATATGAGGCGATTGTCGAACAACGAAATTTAACAAAGTTGATGAATGATGTAGCCAGTTTCAAAAGAGGGATTTATTCGATTGAATTATATACGGATCGATATGATCCATTCCCGAGGGTGGAAAGTAGCCATGTCTATTCATTAACAGAATTAGAAAATGAGCCATGGTTTGGCCTATTTAAAAGGGCGGATAGTGGCTGGACTCCAAGACATAAGTCTTTAAAAGGCGAGCAATATTTCGTCAGTTATATTCATCGTCTGTTGAATGAGCAAGGAAAAACAATCGGATATATTAAGGTGAATGTTTTAGCTGATACGCTGTTTGATTATATTTCCGATCAAAAGCCATTTTACGATATGGATGAGCCACTTCTATTATTAGATGGTGGGGGCAGGGTGATTGGTGAAATTAACACAGAGGCAAATATGGAGGTACTTAGGCAAGTCATTGCTTTTAAACCAGATGGGAAATTTGATTTATTGAAGAGTCCGTTTTTCCAACTATCAAATGAAGCCCAGCTCATTAAACAGGATCATAAGCAATATTTATTTATGATTTCAAAGCCAAGTAAGGAGCAGTGGCGCCTCGTTCATCTTATTCCGGTTGATTCTTTATATAAGGAAATGAAAAAAATCGGTTTATTTGTCCTCGTTTTAGCGATTATTAGTTTGCTATTATCGATTCCAATTGCGTATATTTTCGCTAAAAAGCTGTTTAGACCGATTAAAAAAATTATTGAAGGGATGAAGGAGGTTGAAAAGGGAAATTTTCAAGTTCGCGTCCAGCCCCATTTCATCGAAGAATATAAAACATTAGCGTTGAATTTTAATCATATGACATTAAAACTAGACGAGTCGATGCATGAAATTGAGCGGAAAAATAAAGCGAAGCGTGAAGCTGAAATTAGAACGTTGCAAAATCAAATCGTACCGCATTTTTTATACAATACATTGGATATGATCCATTGGCGCGCCTTAGATTATCAGGCAGATGATATTAGTTATATGGTTAATCAGCTGAGCAAAATGTTTCGGATCGGACTTAGTGGCGGGAACACATTTATTCGCTTAAGGGATGAGCTTGAGCATGCTCAATGTTATATTAATATACAAAATGCACGCTTACGAACATCAATTAATTATGTTGTGAGAGTTCCTGCGACATTGAAAGATGTATACGTTCCCAAAGTGATCCTTCAGCCGTTTATTGAAAATAGTATGAAGCACGGCTTCCCAAATGTTACACCAAAAGAGATTTCCCTTCGGATTGTTGCTAAATATGAAGAAGGGGAGATGATCATCGATCTGATCGATAATGGGATTGGGGTGCCTGGAAATTGGAGTATGACAGATTCAGAGGGCGTAGGGATCAAAAATATTCAAGAACGAATTAAGCTTTATTATGGTGAAAACTATGGTGTAAAGGTGTTTAACCATCCTCAAGGTGGGACGGCGGTACGCATTCATCTTCCAATTATGAAAGAGCTAAGAGAGGAAGGGTAGTGTGAAAACAGTTTTACTTGTTGATGATGATCGAAATGTTATTGCAGGTTTACGTGATCATGTTCCTTGGGAAAAGCTACATACGGTTGTCGAAGAAACAGCAACAGACGGCGAGGAAGCATTAGCAAAGATTAAGATAAAGCAGCCTGATATCGTCATTACAGATATTTATATGCCTAATATGAATGGCCTTCAGCTAATTGAAAAATTAAGGGAACAATATCCAGATATTTTCATCATTATTCATAGCGGGTATGATGATTTTAATAATGCCCGTCAAGCGATGAAATACGGTGTGCAGTATTTCCTTTTAAAGCCATCTGTTATTTCAGAAATCGAAGCTGTGATTCGTGATGTCATTACAGATATCGATGTTCAAAAAAAGCAGAAAAAGCTTTTCAAACATTATAATGAACAAATGAATAATTATCTTCCACAACTAAGAGATTCTTTTTTTCGCGAGATTTTACAAGCGAAATATAAGCCGTTAACGATTCCAACTGAAAAGCTGGAACTGTTAAATATTCCACAACACGCAAAGATGATCGTGGGTAGCATTTCTCTTATCCGCTCACCATATTTAACGAGAGAAAAAGAAAGAGAATGGCAATTAATGAAATTTGGTGTGAGTAATATTATTAAGGAAACGGTTGAAGAAAACGATTATGCCGATGTCTTCGATATACATGTAGTAGATTATTCGGAAACGACGTTTTTACTCATTTTCATTGCGAACGATTCGCAGCATCCGTTGGAACAATTATGTACTCACTTATCAGAACGAATTATCGATAATATTTTGCTCATTTTAAAACTATCATTAGTGATTGGGATTGGCGAAGTAAAGGAAGGGATTCATCAACTAACCGATTCATATATTAAAAGTCAAAAAGCATTAGAAGTAGCTGAATATGAAGAAATAAACAAAGTATATACGTATAAAAAGGTAGAAGGAGAAGAACAATTACAAACGATCCAATACCCACTTGATATATTAAAAGAAATTACCGATATGATTACACAAAAAGAATACGAGCAACTCATGGAACAGTGGGAAAAAATAGAGTATTCACTGCTCATTGAAAAAAAGCCGACTTTATTTATAGCTCAAAATATATGTGTCAGTCTCATCAGTTCAATTATGATGCAGGAGCATGATTCGAATCAGGAGGGAATGTTAATGTATGTCACTGATATTTATCGAATGACTACATCTAAACAATTGGTCGATTGGATGAGGGAGAAACTTGAAGCATGGTGCGAAAAGTTAAAAGAAGAACTAACAGGCAAAAAGAGTCATAAATTAATCCGAGAAGTCATTGAATACGTTCAAAATTATTATGATCAGGAAATTACTTTAGCCGAAATTGCTGATTCCTTATTCGTCAATCGAAATTATTTGTCGCAACTATTCAAAAAGGTTACTGGAGAAACATTTGTCACTTATTTAAATACATATCGAATTGAAAAGGCAAAGGAAAAACTGAAAGAAAAAAATTATTTAGTCTATGAGATTAGCGAAATGGTTGGCTATCAAAATCCAACGTATTTTAGCCAAGTGTTTAAATCAATTACGGGAAGAACCCCCTCAGAATATTATAAATGACTTGGTGCACCCCTATCTTCGGGTGCATCAAGTCATTTCATTATGCGCGTTGGTCAACGAAAGTCGTGCAATTCACCCTTAAACTCGTGCAATTATCCTGAAAAAGAAAGATTTACTCCCCGTTCATTTTGATATATTGTGACGGCGTCAGCGAAGTAACCTTTTTAAAGGTTCGGCTAAAATAGTTTGGATCGTTGTACCCGACCATGAAGGCAATTTCTGTAATGGAAATGTCGCCTTGATGTAAATATAGTTTCGCTTCTTCGATTCTTTTATCATTAATATAGTCGATGATGCTCATGTTTGTATCTTCTTTAAATGTGCGTGATAAATGCGAAGGGGTCACGTGCAAAATAGTCGCAATATATTGGAGCGTTAAAGGCTCTTCCAAATGCAAATCGATATATTCGGTTGCTTTTTTGATGAGTAAGCTATATTGACTTTTAGATCGTTTTATAACCGTATCACAATAGTCATTAACCATAATCGAAAAAAGCTTTTGTAGATCGGGAAGATTCGGTGCTCTTTCAATTAAAATCGCATATTTTTCAGAAATCGTATGAACATGAACGGGATGAACGCCTCCTTGTTCAGCAGCGATTCGACAGATTGTATTCAACACTAATAATAAATTTTTTGCTGATCTGATTGGGCTTTCGGGTATTCGATCTGAAAGGGTGAACAAACTATTTGCTTGTTTTAATATTTTTGATACCCCTGATTTATCTCCTTTTTTAATGAGATGAATGAGTTTTTTCTCCAACTTATATCTTAGTTCGATCACTTGCTGATTTTCATTTCGATCTCTCTTTTCGTGTTCTTTATTTCTTTCCTGGGGTTTCACATCGGAAATGATTAGCTGTGAATCAATATGTGGGTGCGCGCAAATATTTACAAGTAAATGCCCTATTTTACGTGAATCATTGCTGCTTATAATTGTTAATGATTGATAAAATTGATGAAGCTGATGGCGCTCACTAACCGGCAGCTTGTTTTTGTACAGAAGTTCACTCATAAAAATAGTGCCTGGAATGCTTGAAAGAAAGGGCCCTATGAGCATAAAACCATGAATGGAGCTATTTTTCCATATTCCCGTCGCGATAAATTCAAGCCCATAAGAATTGATATAATAGTAATAACTATGAGGATCGTTCTTTTGAAGAATACGCAAGATGGAATCATATTCTTCCTCTACATCAGAAAGCACCGCTGGTATATGATGTTCAACTAGTTCTAGTTTTGGCTTGCCTTGCTCATTCAGTAGTCGTACGTCCATTTTTGTTATGGAATGAAGGGTATAGCATTTTTTATAATAGTCACTAAAATTCATGAAAAGACACTCCTTCATTTTCATAAAAAAAAGCAAGTTTTATGCTAATTATATCAAATTTATGCGATTAATAACATGTTCGATATTATAAGATGAAGCTGGGTAATCTAACAAGATATACAAATCATTCCGATAGTAGGAGGAAGATTTATGCGTAAAAAGATAAATATTAACGACGATTGGAAATTTATAAGGCAAGATGAAGAACGGGCAATCGAAAAAGCGTATACGGATGAACATTGGCAAGAAGTGAATATCCCGCATACGTGGAATGCGATTGACGGAGCGAACGGTTTTGACTTTTACAAAGGAGCTTGCTGGTATCGTAAAGAATTCAGTGTGGATTTGTTAGCACAAGGGAATAAAGTATTTATTGAATTTGAAGGGGCAAACAGCATTACAGATGTGTACGTAAATGGTCAGCATATGGGTCAGCATCGTGGCGGTTATTCAACGTTTCGCTTCGATATCACTGATGTCGTCACATTCGGTGCAAAAAATCTACTTACGGTAAAAGTTGATAATACGGTTGTGGATGATGTGTATCCACAAATGGCTGATTTCACATTTTACGGGGGAATTTATCGCGATGTGAATGTCGTGATCGCCAATCCTGTTCACTTTGATTTAATGGATTATGGTTCACAAGGTGTGTATATCGTTCAAGAAGAGGTTTCTAATGAAGCAGCGAAATTAACGATCAAATCACGACTCGTGAATGATCATGAAGAAGATAAGAAAGTAAGGCTTTGGGTCGATATTCTTGATGGATCAAGCAATCATATTGCATACGCAGCAAAGGAAGTGATCCTTGCGGCAGGAGAAACGCAAGTCGTTGAGCTTCCGATCGAAATGGAGAACCCAATTTTATGGAATGGCCTCAAAAATCCGCATATGTACAAAGCAAATCTATCGATGACAAGCTTTAATGATATGGTGGATGAGCTTTCGATTCCATTTGGTGTTCGATATTTTGAAGTGGATGCTGACAAAGGCTTTTTCCTTAACGGGGAGCCGTTAAGATTAAATGGCGTTTCAAGACACCAAGATCGCAAAGACATGGGGTGGGCGATTACGCCAAAAGAACATAAAGAAGATATGGAATTGATTAAAGAAGTAGGAGCTACTTCGATTCGCTTGGCACATTATCAGCATGATCAATATTTTTATGATCTATGTGACCAAGAAGGAATGGTCGTATGGGCTGAAATTCCATTCATCTCAGTGATGTCGAAAACGGAGTTAGAAGGAATCAACGCGAAACAGCAAATGATCGAACTGATTCGCCAAAACTTTAATCACCCGTCGATTATGTTCTGGGGCATTCAAAATGAAATCCAAATTAGTGGCGAAAGACCTGAACTACGAAAGCTTGTAAAAGAATTAAATGAATTGACAAAAAAAGAAGATCCTACTCGCTTAACAACGATGGCCAATGTTATGTTTGTGCCGGATAAAGATGAATACAATTATATGACGGATATTGTTGGCTACAATAAATATTATGGCTGGTATCAAGGGAAAGCGGAAGATTTTGCCGGCTGGCTTGATGGATTCCATGAAACAAATCCGCAAGTAAAAGTAGGTATTTCTGAATATGGGGCAGAAGGGATTTTACAATATCATAGCAATGATCCGAAGGTAAAAGATTATACGGAAGAATACCATGCGTTATACCATGAAAAGGTGTGGAAGATCTTCTCTGAACGACCATATTTATGGTCAACGTATGTATGGAATATGTTTGACTTCGGTGCCAATATTCGTGACGAGGGCGGAGTGAAGGGCCGAAATAATAAGGGACTGATCACTTACGATCGTAAAATTAAAAAAGATGCCTTCTATATGTACAAAGCAAATTGGTCCGATGAAAAATTTGTTCATATTGCCAGCAAGCGATTTATTGATCGTGCCGACGAGGAAATTTCTATAAAAGTGTATTCAAACTGTACGGAAGTGACCTTATTTGTAAATGGCACAGAAGTTGCATCAAAAACAAGTAATGATAGAATCTTTATTTTTGACAATATTAAATTGCAAAACGGCATAAATGAAATGAAGGTAACTTCTAACCAAGCCGGTGCAACGATTGAGGATGTTGCAAGATTTAATAAAGTGGCTGAACCGAATCCTAGTTACAAAGCTCCTGAAGAAGATACAGGGGGAGTAGTCGCCAACTGGTTTGAAATGCCAGATCTAAGCGATGTGGAAGTAGAAGAGCTTCATATAACGGATGATGTTTTTTCAACTCGCTGCACGTTTAATGAGTTGATGGAAAATGAAGAAGCAAAGGCAGTGCTTAAAAAATATTTAGGTGATTTCACAGAACATCCGATGTACGGTATGGCACAAGGGATGCAAGTTGACTTTATTGCTTCAATGGCAGAGGACATGTTTACAGAACAAGTAATATTTGCGCTGAATAAGGAATTAACAAAAATTAAAAAGTCATAATGAGAATGAGGGGCTGTTGATGAACAGCCTCTTTTTAGGTTGCGAAGGCAAGATTTACTAAGGTAGATATCCCCAAATTGCGAATTTTGTTGAAAATAGGACGGGGGATTCGCTATAATAAAAGGTATGTTCATTTACTATGTAGAATTTTGTAAGAATAATTGAAACCTTTATTAAGAGCAAGCGTCTATATAAGAGGATAGGTCGTACTATATTAGGGGAGTGGAAAAGGAAAATGGCACGTTTTAAACCAAAAAAGAAGAAAAAAAGAGGATTAAAAATATTTTTAACAGTCTTACTCGTGCTTGTCGCTGGGGTCGTTGCGTATGGATATTCGATTTATCATAATTTAAATAAGGCGGCAACATCTGTCCATAGTCCAATCGACCGAACACCTGCAGTAAAGCGTTCGTCCGAATTAAAACTAAATAAGAAAGAGCCATTTTCGGTCCTTATGCTTGGTGTGGATGAGCGACCTGGCGACAAGGGACGTTCTGATACAATGATCGTTATTACAGTAAATCCAGAGAAAAAATCAATGGAAATGTTAAGTATTCCGCGTGATACACGCGTGGAGATTGTCGGTAGAGGGGCAGAAGATAAAATTAACCATGCCTATGCTTTTGGCGGAGTAGAAATGTCGATGAACACGGTGGAGAAATTCCTTGATATTCCGATTGATTATTATGTAAAAATGAATATGGAAGGTTTTAAAGATATCGTTGATTCGGTTGGAGGAATTACGGTAAATAATGACCTTGATTTCACTCAAGATGGTCATCATTTTGCAGTGGGTAATTTAAACTTAAATGGTACGGAAGCATTAAGTTATGCACGTATGCGCTATGAAGACTCGCGTGGTGATTTTGGTCGACAAATGCGTCAACGTCAAGTTATTCAAGGGGTTATGAATAAAGGTGCCAATATTTCAGCACTTTGGAAATATGATGATATTCTTAAAGCGTTGAGTAATAATGTGGAAACAAACATTACATTTGATGAAATGAAAGATATTCAGAAAAATTATGCGGATGCTCGTCATAATATTGAACAATTCCAAATTGATGGAAGTGGTTCAACAATTGGTGGCGTCTGGTATTACATCGTTCCCCAAGATGAGCGTGCAAGTGTTCAAGCTCGATTAAAGGATCATTTGGGATTGAATTAAATGGTTGGAACCCGGTACTGAAAATGGTACCGGGTTTTTTGTTGAAAAAAAGTATAAATTATTCGTTGTTTTCATGTTGAAGTAGCATATTCTTGTCTAGCTCCAGTCGCTCAGCGGCTAGAAAACTTCTCCCTGCGATAAGTCAACATCGGCTCATTCTTCGCCGTATTTCCTTTAAGAATCGTCGACTCAGGTTGCCACGTCTATGGTCAGTTGCCGTAGTTTTTACGTCGCTAAACGGGCGCTAGCGCTTTTCCTTTTAAATATTTTCCATTTGTGCACTTTCTAATTCGCTTTTAAATTTTTTTGAAAGAGTCAAAATATATCATTGACAAATGATAAAAACGAATATAAAATCTGTTTATAACTTTCGAAATAAACATTATTTTATGAATTGTGTAATTTTATAGAGAGAAAGGTGAAGAAATGATCGCTAGCGAAAGAATTTCTTTTGGGACAGATGGATGGCGAGGAAAAATAGCGGAGACGTTTACATTTGATAATGTCAGAAGGGCAGCCCAAGGTTTTGCTTTATTTTTAAAACATAAAGGCATTTCCGAAAAAGGAGTAGTAATTGGATACGATCAGCGATTTAATTCCGATTTATTTGCACGAGCCAGCGCGGAAGTTTTAGCTGGAAATGGTATAAAAGTTTGGTTTACATGCAGAAATACACCGACACCTGTTATAAGTTATACCGTAGTCGAAAGACAAGCGGCAGGCGCCATCAATATTACTGCAAGTCATAACCCGCCCGAGGATAACGGATTTAAAGTAAGAGATTCACGTGGTGCTGCTATACCACCAGTGGATCTTAGTGAGATAGAAGCTTTTATTCCAGATTTAGTTACGGGAGTAAAGATATGTGAGTTTTATAAGGGGTGTAAGGAAGGGGTCATTGAAATTTGGGATCCTGATGATGCTTATATTAAACATATTAAGACAATCGTTGATTTGGAAGCTTTGAAAAATGCAGGAAAAAAGATAGTTTGTGATGTGATGTGGGGAAATGCTGCCGGTTGGTATCCGCGTTTATTGGGTGGAGGCAGTAATCAAATCATTGAGGTACATAATGAACGCAATCCAATTTTCCCTAATATGGAGCGTCCAGAACCAATTCATCCAAATATTGATGAGGGAATGAAGAGATTGCTAGAGGAAAAGGGGGATATTTTATTTATCAATGATGGTGATGCCGATCGTCAAGGGATAGGAGACGAGAACGGTGAATACATTGACCAGCTTCGGGTTGCATCATTATTAACGTATTATATGCTCGAATATAAAAATGAAAGAGGGGCAATTATCAAGACTGTAAATATGTCATCGATGCTAGATAGGTTGGCGGCTGTATACGATGTATCATTAATAGAAACGCCAGTAGGATTTAAATATGTAGCTAATGCATTTATAAATGAAAGCGCTATTATCGGTTGTGAAGAAAGTGGTGGATACGCATTTCGTAATAATATTCCTGAACGTGATGGCATTTTAGGAAATCTATTGTTTTTAGAGTTTATGGTTAAAACGGGGAAAACCCCATCAGAACTGGTACAGATGCTATTCGAAAAATTAGGAGCAAATTTTTATTATCGGAGAATTGATAAAGTTTGTACCGAGGAAGAGAGAAACCGTGCATTGGAAACACTCTCTTTAGCATTTCCAAAAGAAATTTGCGGATTTCCAGTAAACGGAGTTGATACAACAGATGGGTATAAATATAAACTAGGGAATTTAGGTTGGTTAATGGTAAGAGTATCAGGAACGGAACCTTTAGTGAGAATTTATTGTGAAGTAATCAATCAGAAAATGGTCGCTCCTCTATTACAAGCTGGACTAGAACTGATAGGAATCCTAGATAGAAAGGAATCTTTTGATAAGGTGAGCATATGAGTTTTGATTTAGTTGTTGATAACGGAATTATCATTACAATGGAGCCTAATTCTACACCGTTCATCGGTTCGCTTGGAATTTCAAATGGGAAAATTGAAGTGGTGAAGAAAGGAAAAATCCATCCGAGTGAAGGGAAGGAGTATTTTGATGCAACAGGTAAAATGATATGTCCTGGATTAATCAACGGGCACTGCCACGGTGATATGACGGTAGCAAGAGGAATTGCCGATGATTTAACGCTTCTTGAGCAAAATGAAAGATTTGCACCTTACAATTTTCTTTATGATTTATTAAGTGATCGTGACCGTTATTATTCCAGACAACTTACTTACATTGAAGCATTAAAATCTGGAACAACTTTTATGATGGAAAATATGTATTGGAGCCTTGGAATCGATTCGGTTACTGCGATGGCACAAACAGGAATTAAGGGGGCGCTAGCAGAGGATGTAAGACCAGACTTTATGAAGCCATATCAATTAATCACGGATGAACAACTTCTAAAATTCCAACAGGAATGTGAGAAAAATGGACTTATTCCAGTGTTGGGAAGTATATCGGAAGAGGATTTTGATGAGGGGTTATTAGAGAAAATATTTTCAATGGCATCGGAAAAGAATATTTTAGTCACTCAACATCTTGCTGAAACGACATGGCGGGTAAATAAATGTAAAGAGACATTTGATAAAACGCCAGTTGCATTTCTGTATGAAAGGGGCATTTTATCCGAAAAGTTGATCGGGTCGCACGCCATTTATATTGATAATTATGAAATTGATTTTATGAAGGAAGCAGGGGTTAAAGTTGTTAATACTCCTCTTTGCGAAATGAAAATCGCTGACGGAATCGCACCGATTCCCGAATTTTTAACAGCCGGTGTTGTGACTGCACTCGGAACCGATGGAGCGTTATGGAATAACAGCAATGACATGTTCCGTGAAATAAAAGGGATTGTATTATTGCATACAATTAATAAAGGAATCAGAACACTCCAGGCGAGACAGGCACTAGAAATGGCGACGATTAATGGTGCAAAGGTTTTCGGAATGGAAGAGAGATTGGGGACGATTTCACCAGGAAAAGATGCCGACTTTATTGTTATTAACACTTCCGAACCACATTTACGACCATTAAGAATGAATGCTCATAATAATGTGTTATCTTTACTTGCATTTAATGTTACGGGAAGAGATGTCGAGAGTGTTTTTATTAATGGTGAAGCGATTGTTCGTGACCGAAAAGTATTAACGGTGAATGAGGCAGACATTATTGGAGAGGTTCAAGCAACAAGTGAAAGAATTGCAGCTGCTATTCCTGAGGATGCATTTAACGGTAAATAAAGGAGGAGACTATGAGGCAGATTGAATTATCTAAAACAGGAGAGAAAGTGAGCGGGATGGCTCTCGGAACGATGTATTTCAACACGACTACTGATGCTAAAACGTCCATGGAAATAATGGATTGCTATATAGACTATGGCGGGAATTTTATCGATACAGCTAATATGTATGTATCATGGTTAGATGGCTTCGAAGGTGGTGAATCAGAAGAGTTAATAGGAAAGTGGATGTCCCAAAGGAAAAATAGGAACGAATTATTTATATCTACCAAGGTGGGACTTGGTATGAAGGATGTCCCTTCCGGATTACAAAAAGATTTGATATTAAGGGAATGTGAAAAAAGTTTAAGAAGATTAAAAATTGATACGATTGATCTTTATTTTGTTCATCGAGAAGATTTACATACACCAATGGAGGAAACATTAGAAGCGCTGGACATCTTACAAAGACAAGGGAAAATAAGGCATGTTGGTATAAGTAATCATCGGAGCTACCGGGTTGCGGAAGCAAAACAAATAAGTGAACAAAAAGGTTATCCTGAATTTACCTTCGCGCAATATCGGTATACTTATTTGCGTCCAAAATTAGGAACGCCCTTCGATGGTCCTGATGATACGAGAATGCACGCGACAGAAGATTTACTTGATTATGTACACGAAAATAATATGACCTTCATGTGTTATCAAACATTATTAAGTGGGGCATATTCACGAATGGATAAACAGATTCCAACTGAATATATTGGTCCTGATTCTGATGAAAGAATGAAGGTTTTAAGGGCGGTAACAGAAGAAACAGGAGCTAGCATTAATCAAGTTGTACTTGCATGGGCAATGCAAAACAAAATGCGAGCGCTACCACTTATTTCGGCAAATAGTAGAGCGCATATTATCGAAAATATGAATGCTTGCGATGTCAACTTAAGTAAGGAACAAATAAAGCGTCTTGACGAGGCGGGTATTTAAAGGAGAAAGATAAAATGGCGGATTTAAACATGTTGACCAAGTTAAATGATATTTGTTTTTATGTTCCGGATCTTGAAGAGGCTGTTCAATTTTATACAGAAAAAATGGGATTTGAGATTAGGAGAAGGCAGCCAGGATATGTTGAGTTTCTTTTTCAAGGAACGAGCCTTTCATTATGGCAAGTTGATGGCGTATATCATGCAGTAAAAAAAGAACATCTCGGTGCTATTGGACATCACTTTATGATGGCGATCAATGTCCCAACAATAAAAGATGTTGATGAATTGCATGAAGAATTAATAGGAAGAGGAGTTGAATGCATTGCACCGCCTAAAACATTTCCATTTGGAGCAAGGGCGGTATATTTCAAGGATATTATCGGGAATATATGGGAAGTATTTGCGTGGGTTGAGGGAAATGGGCCGGGAATACTAATTGAACGCTAATTAAATTATTTAATAGATGGAGGGAAAAAGATGAAAAGAGGCAAACGACTGTTTCTTCCTATGATTCTTGTAATCTTATTATTGATTTCTGCCGGGTGTGGTAATAAAACCAATAATAGTGGCACTAAAGCTTCTAATACTAGTGAATCAGATAATGAAAATCCAAAAGTAGCCCTTGTTGTGAATCAACGTTTTGGCGATAAAGGACCAACCGATGATATGGGGATAGGTGCGGATAAGGCGGCCGAAGATTTTGGGATTGACATAAAAAAATTGGAGTCTGATAATCCAGCTGCTCATGAAGAGGATCTTCGTGCGATGGCTAGGGAAGGCTATGATCTCATTATTACATCGTTTCCTCCAATGAGTGAAGCTACGAAGGTCGTAGCGGAAGAATATCCAGATACAAACTTTGCAGCGATATTCCAATTTATCAATGTTGATGGTGAAAAATATGATAATGTCTGGGATACGGAATTTCATGGTGAAACCGCATTTTATATGCTCGGTGCATTAGCATCCCAGCTTTCAGAGACAAAAAAAGTCGGAATTATTATTGGAGATGAAGAACCAACACCGAACGCTGAAGGGAATGGATTTATGAGAGGAGTTAAAGATAGCTGCTCCGAATGTTCAGTTGAGTTTGCTTATGTAGGTAGTTATGAAGATCCCGCAAAGGCGAAGGAAATAGCCGCGGCAATGATCAATAAAGGCGTTGACGTTATTCAAGCTAATGCTGGAAAAAGCCAACTAGGTATTATCGAGGCAGCTAAAGAGGCTGGAATACTCGTTAGTGGGGATGTGGCAGATAATTATGAAATGTATAAAGACGGTTTCTATGGGTATGCAGGGATTAGTTTTGGTCAAAACGTATATGAAGCGGTGAACCTGCTAATTGATGGGAAATTTCCTGCCGGCGAACATGGAATTATGGATATTACAAATAATGGATATTATTTACCGCATGATGCTTTTGAGCGCTTTGCAAATGAAAGTACTGGTCATACAGAAAAAATGAAGGAAGCAATTACTTTAGTAAAGGATTTAGAAGCAAAAATGAAATCAGGTGAAATTTCCGTAGAGTTTGACACACAAACACCGAATTGGAAG
Source organism: Bacillus sp. FJAT-50079 (assembly GCF_018343515.1). Lineage (GTDB taxonomy): Bacteria > Bacillota > Bacilli > Bacillales > Bacillaceae_C > Lederbergia. The sequence continues at coordinate 293,372 of NZ_JAGYPD010000003.1, forward strand.
CGTATACAAGGAAGCAATTAAAAAAAGGGAGAGATAAAAATGACGACAATTAATAAAGCAAGTGCGCCAACAGAAGGAGAAGCAGTATACCATATTCGACTCAAAGAGGGAGATGTTCCAGGCTATGTCCTATTACCAGGGGCACCAGAACGAACGTTAAAAATTGCAGAACAATGGGATGATCATGTCGAGGTTGCTAATTATCGAGAATATAAAACCGTACGAGGGACTTATGAAGGGGTTCCGATTGCGGCTACTTCAACGGGTATCGGATGTCCAAGTGCTGAAATTGCCATTCATGAATTAAATACACTTGGTGCCCACACATGTATTAGGGTAGGGACTACTGGTTGTATCGTGGCTGATTTTGACTTGGGTGATTTGATTATACCAGTAGCAGCTGTAAGAAAAGATGGTACTTCTAATCTTTATGTTGAGCCAGAATTTCCCGCGTTCGCAAATCCAGAGGTTGTGTCGGCATTAGCAGAAGCATGCGAAAGACTAGGATATAAATATGGTTATGGCTTGGTATATACAGCGGGATCATTTTATTTAGGACAAGGTAGACCTCTTTCTGAAGATGGATATTGGCCATCATGGGCAGATGATATTATTCCAGATTTACAAGCATCAAACGTGACGAATATTGATATGGATACAGCCGGTCAGTATGTTGTTGGTTATTTACATAATATGCGAATGGGAGCCGTGCTATCTGTTATATCTAATCGCGTACTTGATCGTTGGGGAGACAATGGCGGGGAGGAAAAGGCATGTCGGGCAGCTTCGGAGGCAGTAAAAATTTTAATGGAGCGAGATGAGAAAAAAAAGCAAAGGAATGGTTAATGATGGCAAATGCAGTCGAGATGCTCAATATCACTAAACAATTCCCAGGAGTTTTAGCAAATGACAATGTAAGCTTAATTGTCAAAGAACAAGAGATTCATGGATTTTTGGGCGAAAACGGGGCCGGAAAGTCTACACTAATGAATATTCTATACGGACTACAAAAGCCTGATTCCGGAAAAATTCTTCTTTACGGAAAAGAAGTAAGTATTGATTCACCTCTTAGTGCACTTTCTATGGGGATAGGGATGGTCCACCAGCATTTTATGCTGGTGCCTTCCCTCACAGTCTTGGAAAATATTATTCTCGGAAGTGCTCCCAAAAAAAATCTTCTCATTGATAAAGCTATTGCGATCAAAAAAATTAAAACTATTATCGAGAAGTATAACCTCCATGTTGATTTAGACGCTAAAGTATATCAACTTTCGGTAGGACAACGGCAGAGAATTGAAATTATTAAAGCTTTATATCGCGGAGCTAAATTATTAATTTTAGATGAACCGACAGCTGTGTTAACACCTCCAGAAATTAAAGATCTATTAATAATTCTTGAAAACCTTCGCAAGCAAGGATGCTCAATCATACTAATTACTCATAAATTAAAGGAAGTTCTCTCTATTACATCAAGGATTACCGTTATGCGAAAAGGGATCGTCACTGGAGTCGTTAATACTTCAGAAACGAATGAAAATGAGCTAACTAAACTCCTTGTAGGAAGAGAAGTAGATTTAAAGTTAAGTCGCTTGCCGTATAAACCTGGGGAGGAAGTGTTTCGCGTAGAAGACTTACATGTCTTAAATGAACGTGGACTTCCTGCGGTAAAGGGTGTCAGTTTTGGCTTGAATAATGGAGAAATTATTGGAATTGCTGGTGTAGAAGGAAATGGACAAACGGAACTTATCGAGGCAATTGCCGGGATGTTACCTAGTCAAAAAGGTAAGGTAATGTTTAAAGGAAAGAGCATTGAACGTTTAAGTATTCGGGAACGAAGAAATATGGGACTAGGACATGTGCATGAAGATAGGTTAAAAGTAGGCGGGGCGCCCACTTGTTCAATTGAAGATAACTTAATATTAAACAAATATAATAGGCGGCCATTTTCTCGATTTGGCATACTAAGCAAAAAAAGGATCGAACAGTTTGCTACCGATTTAGCTAGAAGATTCTCAGTTAAGGTACCTGATGTGAAATATGAACTGGGAACTTTATCTGGGGGGAACATTCAGAAGGTAATTATCGCACGGGAAATGGAGTCAGATCCCGATGTATTGATTGCTTCTCAGCCTACCCGTGGTGTGGATATTGGAGCAATAGAGTATATCCACCGGCAATTGCTCGATTTACGAGATAAAGGAAAGTCAATCATTCTCGTTTCGGCTGAGTTGGACGAAATAATGTCACTTTCAGATCGAATAATCGTTATGTATGAAGGTAAGATTTCAGGTGTCTTCGAAGCCGGAGCTGCAACGGAAACAGATATTGGTTTATACATGACCGGAGGGGCTGTTGAAACGACACTGGATAGGAGTGTAATATGAGCAATCACCATTTACAACATATGTTAAAAAGTACAGCTCGTTCCCTTTTAAAGCAAATAATGATTATAACGATAGCACTCTGTTTATCTTCAATCTTTTTAGCTATATCGGGATATGATGTTTTTGCTGTTGGCAAGGGGCTTATACGGGGAATTACGATGGACTTTGGAGGAACCATTCGCTGGACAATCCCTCTCATACTTACCGGACTTGCGGTATGTGTTGCATTTAGAACCCAGGTGTTTAATCTCGGCGTTGATGGACAACTTTATCTCGGTGCAATCGCAGCCACTTTTATTGGTCTTAAATTTAGCCATCTGCCCTCAATAGTGGGGATTCCTTTAGCTATTTTTGCTGCTGGGATTGCGGGAGCATTATTCGCTTGGATACCAGGTAAACTTAAAGTTCTTTGGGGGACAAACGAGGTAGTTTCAACCTTACTCCTTAATTTTGTCGCAATCTATTTAACAGATTATCTAGTATTGGGGCCGATGCGCGGTTCAGGTTCCACAGGAAATTCAGCGTCTAGTGATATTTTACCCGAATCTTTTTGGCTTCCGAGAATAGAGGCGCTAGCGCCATCTGCCGCAAATTATGGATTATATATAGGGATTATATTGGCTGTGGTATTCGTTTTTATTCTATATAGAACGAAAAGTGGATTTGAAATGAAGATCGTTGGGTCTAACCCGTTTTTGGCTAACTATAGTGGAATCAATTCAAAAAAGGTGATTATTACTGTTATGCTAATGAGCGGTGCAATCGGCGGACTTGCCGGAGCAGTTGAAGTAATGGGGGTGCATCATCGTCTCCCGGGTGGATTTAATTCTGGCTTGGGATTTGATGGGATTGTCGTTTCTCTCCTTGCGAGCAATAATCCGATTGGTGTATTATTTTCAGCGTTTTTTTTCGGTGCGATTAGAAATGGAGCATTGAATATGGGACGGGTAACAGATATACCATCATCTGTAATTGATATTGTTCAGGCGATTATTATTCTTACAGTAAGTGCTCAATTTGTCTTCCCTTATATTAAAAAATTTTATAAGCCGTTTAAATGGCAAATGAAACGAGGAGTACAAGATGGGAAACATACTATTTAATGCAGATATTCTCGCGGCGACATTCAGAATTGCGACTCCAATTTTATTAGCCGCATTGGGTGGGATATTATGCCAACGGGCGGGTGTCTTTAATATTGGTTTAGAAGGAATGATGCTTGTTGGATCATTTTCAGGGATAGCCGCAATTCAGTTTGCTGGTGGAAGCATGTGGGCTGGGTTAGTTGGTGCGATGATAGCCGGTCTTTTTATAAGTTTGATTTTCGCGATCGTCATCATCAACTTTAAGGCAGATCATATCATCGCAAGTATAGGTATTAATCTGTTGAGCTTGGGACTTACAACCTTTTTATTAAAAACCCTTTTTGGAGCTTCGGGCTCTTTCCGGCCAGAAGTGATGAATAAAATGTCAGTGATTAAAATTCCATTGATAAAGGATATTCCTATTATAGGACCAGCCATTGGAATCCAACATCCGATAACTTATTTTGCATTAATTATGGTTGCAATCACGGCGATTATTCTATTCCGGACTTCGTTTGGTCTTTCCATACGTAGTGTTGGTGAAATGCCAGAGGCTGCTAGAACGGCAGGAATCAAACCAGAGCTTGTTAAGTTTATTGTGATTTTATGGTCTGGTGCTTTATGTGGTCTTGCAGGTGCGCATTTATCAATAAGCATTGTATCTGAATTTAGTGCAAATATGGTGCAAGGCCGAGGCTTTACAGCTTTTACCGCTGTTATTTTCGGAGGAGCACATCCAATATTAACGTGGCTCGTTACATTGCTGTTTGGCTTTGCTGATGCATTAGGGATAAGAATTGAACTTGAAGGAATCGGATTATCTCCATCCATATTAAAAATGTATCCGTATATTCTTGCGATTATCGTCTTGACGATTAGCGCAGCAATTCAGAAGAAAAGACGAAATGGAGTGAAATTTTAATGGGAACTTTCACAGAAAATAAAGAAGAAAAAATGATTCAAGAAAGAATACTAATTGGCGGAGAATGGACTCATTCGAGCGATGGAATGACATTTGATGTGTTGAACCCAGCAACGGGAGAAAAAATTGCAACCGTGCCAAAGTCTACGGCGAGGGATGTCGAACGGGCAGTAGCGGCTGCAGATGACGCCTTCAAATCATGGTCAGCTTTAACACCTTTTCAAAGAGGTGAAATCCTTAGGAAAGCAAGCTTAAATGTGCTGAAAAATGCTGAAGATATTGCAAGGTTAATGTCCAAAGAACAAGGGAAATCATTTCAAGAAGCTTTTGGAGAAGTTAAAAAAGGAGCGGAAATTTTGCGCTATTATGCTGAAGAGGGTGAACGCATATATGGGCGAATTATTCCAAATGCAGAGGAAAATATGGAAAGTCGGGTCATTTATCAACCAATCGGGGTTGCAGCAGCCATTTCACCATGGAATTATCCAATCGAGCTACTTGCATGGAAAGTTGGCGCAGCATTAGCCTCCGGATGTACAATTGTTTGTAAGCTACCTTCGGAAACTCCTTTATCACCAAGCGCCTTTGTCAAATGTATGATTGATGCAGGGGTGTATCCGGGTGTGATTAACACCTTGACAGGTTCAGGCTCGGCGATTGGTCCAATACTATTAAATAACCCATTGGTGAAAAAAGTTGCTTTTACTGGATCTACTGAAGTTGGGAAGAATGTATTAATGGAATCAGCCAAAACATTAAAGAAAGCTTCATTAGAACTTGGTGGCAGCTTACCAATGATTGTTTGTGCCGACAGTGATTTAGAAGAGGCTGTAAAGGGAGCAGTACGCAGATCCTTTAGAAATATGGGGCAAATTTGTATAGCGATAAACAGAATTTATGTAGATCGAAGCATATATAGCCAATTTATTGAGAGATTTGCTGCGGAAACGAAAAAGCTGAAGATCAATGACGGGGTCTCAGAAGAATATGATCTTGGTCCAATGTGTACACAAAAAGGGTTACAAACCACGATTAAACATGTAGAAGATGCTGTAAACAAAGGGGCGAAAATTGTAGCTGGAGGAAAACGTCCCGAAGGTGAGATGTATAAAAAGGGTCATTTTTATTGCCCTACTGTGATTAGTGATGTAAATCATGACATGCTTATTATGCAAGAAGAAACTTTCGGTCCGGCAGTGGGAGTCATGCCATATGATACGATCGAAGAAGCAATTACTTTAGCAAATGATACCTCATATGGACTCGCTGCGATTGTTTATACGAATAACTTACGTTTATCTGATAAACTATCAAAAGAAATTAATGCTGGCAATGTTGCAATTAATAATGTTGACGCCGGGGTCATTAATGCTCCTTATGGAGGATGGTCTGATAGTGGCTTTGGTCATGAGCACGGACCTGAAGGATTATATGAATATCTTCAAATTAAGCATATAAGAATGAGGATGTGATCAATGTGCATGGATTAATGGAAAGAGGGAGTTCTTTGAATAAGAAAAAACTTCGACAGCTTGAAATTCTATCTTATCTTGAAATTATGGAGGAAGTTAGTGTTGAGGAGCTTTCGATTAAACATAATATTTCAGAAGTAAGTATTCGTAGAGATTTAGAGGAATTAGAACAGGAAGGAAATCTAATACGTACTCACGGTGGAGCTCGAAGAATTATAGAATCACCGCATATTGCTAAAAATTTTAAAGAGAGAGCAGAGCGGATGTTAAAAGAAAAAGAGCTAATTGTTGATCGGGTTGCCGAAATGATACCAGATGGTTCAACGATCACTTTAGAAAGTGGTACGACAAATTGGCTATTAGCAAAACGATTAAAACGAAAGAAACAATTAACCGTCGCCACAAGCTCGATACGGATTATGGAAGAGCTCTATAATGCTCCAGATATTAAATTATTAGTAACTGGCGGAAAATTTCGCGAAAGAAATATGGACTTCGTCGGCGCGAAAGCCGTTGATTTTATGAAGGATTTTTATTCGGATCTTGCAATTATTACTTGCGATTCGATAAGACCTGGTTTGGGCGTTTATAAATTAGACGAAGACAGCGCAGATATAGCGAAGTCGATTGTCTCTTCGGCTAAGCAAATTTATGTCGTTGCGGATCATTCGAAAATAAATGCAAATGGACCGTATCGTTTTTTACCTTCGGAAAAAGTGGACATTTTGTTTACGGATTCCAATATTTTACCTGCGAATAAAGAAAAAATGAAAAATGAGTGCTATAAAATCATATATTGCTAACGATAGAACAGGAGGAAACTATGAAAAATAAAGATAAATTAAGCGGAGTATTTGCACCAGCAGTTACACCCTTTGATGGCGATGTCATTCGTTACGATTGGCTCGAATCAAATATTCGTAAAATGAACAATGCCGGTGTAAAAGGCTATTTAGCTCTTGGTAGTAATGGGGAATTTATGAGCCTATCAGAAGCGGAACAGCTTAAGGTTGTGGAAGTATTTGTTAATAATAAAGAGAATCAAACAATTATGGTTGGAGCATCTCGGGAATCAGTAATTGAAACCGTTCGTTTTATTGATGAGGTTGCCAAGTTGGATGTAGATTATGTTAGTGTTTTGCCACCACATTATTTTGCTAAAAATGTGACAGATGACATTATGATTAAATATTTCTTAGAAGTCGCGGAACAATCATCATTGCCAGTTTTAGTATACAACGCGCCTGGATTCGCATCTAATGTAAATATTAAAGCTGATGTACTACGTAGAATAGCGGAACACCCTAATATCGTAGGCATTAAGGATAGCTCGCCTTCTGGTATTGTTTCTTTCTTAAATGCTACGAGAAATATTAATGATTTTAGCGTACTCGCAGGTTCAGCTGACTTTTTCTACACAGCACTTATGTATGGAGCTACGGGGGGAATCGTTTCATTAGCAAACTATTTGCCGAAATTAAGCGTTCAATTGTACCAAACTTTTCTTGAAGGTGATATAAAGAGCGGTGTAGATTTGCATTTTAAAATATTCGACATTAATCAAAAAGTGTCGGGGAAATTTGGGGTTGCAGGCGTGAAGGAAGCTATGAATATTACCGGATTTAATGGAGGTGAACCGAGAAGTCCATTACAGAGGTTAACTCGGGAACAAGCGGAGATTCTTAATAAGTGTTTTCAAGAGAAGGTGCTAATATGAAAAAAATACTTTTAACTCAGCCAATTCCCGAACAAGTGATCAAACCATTAAGGAGCAGATTTGAATTTATTCTTTCTCCAGATCCATCCGATGAAACAGTTAGAAAATATATAAGCGGTGTTGATGGGTTATTAGTTCGGACGGGAACTCGATTAAGCCGAGAGACCATATTTGCAGCACGATCACTTAAGGTGATTGGGCGTACTGGGGTCGGAGTCGATAATGTGGATATAGAAGCTGCAAGTGAGGCAGGTATCCCAGTTTGCTATACTCCCGAAGCAAATAGTGTATCTGTTGCTGAACACACAATGGCATTCATATTAGCGATATCTAAAAACCTATTGAACTTGGATCGGGAAACAAAACAAGGAAACTGGAAGGTACGTGATCGGTCACATGCCATTGATCTTAGTGGAAAAACACTTGGACTATTAGGATTTGGGAGAATAGGCCGAGCGATGTTTGAAATCGCGAAGGTGTTTGGAATAGAGGTTAGCATCTATGATCCATTTATTCCACAAGAACTTATACCAAACAACGTGAAGTTCTTTACAAACTTAAAAGAATTTGTTTCTGCTGTTGATATTATTTCGGTTCATATCCCTTTAAGTCCTGAAACGAAAGGGATCATCGACTATGACACGATCATAGCAATGAAAAAAGATGCGATTCTAATTAATACATCTAGGGGCTCGATTATTAATGAAAGAGATCTTGAAAAGGCTTTAGAAGAAGGATGGTTATCAGGAGTAGGTTTAGATGTTTTTGAAAATGAACCTCACCCGAAAAATTGTGGATTAAATAAATTTGACCGAGTCTATATGACACCTCATAGCGCTGCTTTAACGAAGGAATGTAGATTGCGTATGGCTACACATGCTATGCAAGGAATTGTCGATGTTTTAGAAAAACGGAGCCCACAATGGGTATTTAATCAGCGGGAATTAACAAATTTATGTAAGGAGGAGAGTTTTAATGGCAATCGTTAATGCTAAGGAAATACTACAGAATGCAACTAGGGACGGATATACAGTAGGTGCGTTTAATATTACTAGTATTGTACAAATGAAAGCGGTTATTGAGGCGGCGGTGAAAAAGAAATCGCCTGTGATTATTCAAACTTCAGTAGGTACAGTAAAGTTTTTAACACCTCAGCTTATAACTGCTGCATTTAACGCTTTAGCAAAAGATGCTCCTGTTCCGATTTGTCTTCATTTGGATCATTGTACAGACTTAGATTTTTGTAAACGATGTGCGGATGCAGGGTATACAAATATTATGATTGACGCCTCCTTAGAAAATTTTGAAGTTAATGTTCAAAGAACGAAAGAGATCGTTGATTATTGCCACAAAATCGGCGGAATTTCTGTTGAAGGAGAGCTAGGAACGGTGATGGGAGTCGAAGATGATATTTCGATTGACGCAGAAGATGCCCAACTTTGCGATCCAGATAAAGCGCTTGAATTTGTAGAAAGAACGGGTGTAGATTTATTTGCGCCTGCCATTGGTACAGCGCATGGGATGTATCAAAAGACTCCAAATATTGATTTCTCCCTATTGGAGCATATCGGACAACTGGTTAATGGTGATAAGATGAGAGCGCCCCTTGTTATCCATGGAGGAACAGGGTTATCAGAAGAAACGATTAAGCGGCTTATCTCATTGGGTGGGGCAAAATTTAATGTCTCGACCGATTTAAAGCATTGCATAATTGATAGTACATATGACTATCTACAAAATCATCAGAATGATTATAATCCTGGAAAATTAGACCAGACGGCTTATGCGGCAACTGTTTCCCTCATAGAAAAATGGATTGATTTATTCGGGAGTGCAGATAGATATGGGATGGAGAATTGCGAGAGCGATAAAATGTTAACTGGAGGGGGAGCTCAATGATTAAGGCAGTATTGTTTGATCAAGACGGGGTCATAATCGATACTGAGCGTGATGGACATCGAGTTGCTTTTAATATGGCCTTTACTGAACATGGATATGATATTGAGTGGGATGTAGAATTATACCATAAACTACTTCAGATAGGTGGAGGAAAGGAAAGGATTAGGTATTACTTCGAAAACTATTATGAAGGCGCTACCCCGCGAAATATAGATGAATTGATTCATAACCTACACAAAACAAAGACAGAGGCTTTCCTTGAAATCCTTAATACACTTCCCTTGCGTCCGGGAATTAAAAGATTTATGAAAGAATTAAATGAAGCTGGGATCTTAATTGGTATTTGTACAACTTCTAATGAAAAAGTAGCCAATACAATCGCAAATAGTAGATTAGCAGGCATTGAATTTAGTGTGATTCTTGCAGGCGATATGGTTTCCAAGAAAAAGCCAGATCCGGAAATATACAATACTGCGCTAAAGAAAATAAATATCACACCGTCGGAATGTCTAGTAGTTGAAGATTCTTATATTGGCATTAGTGCAGCAAAAGCAGCGGGGTGCCATGTACTTGCAACATATAGTGACTATACCAAAGATGAAGATTTAAGTCAGGCTGATATGATTGTCAATTGTCTTGGAGACGAAAATGGTGAAAAGGCATGTTTTATTAAAAGCGAACTTCCTTTATTAATAGAAGGGGTAATCACTTTTAAAGATTTGCAACTATTTTTGTCTGATGAGTTAAAAACGATCAATAAATAGATGCTCTTATTATAATCATATTAGCAGAAATCCCAGCTTCTATGAAGTAGCAGGATGAATGACGCATTGCTTTTTCAATTTAAGCTTCGCGTAATTGATTATAAATAAACAAAATGGTTGGAAGCTTGTCCCGTAAGTCGTGATTTGACTTATGGGACAAGTTTTTTTGAAGCTCCTAATAAGATTAACTATAAGAGTTGAAGTTAAGATGTTCATTTAAATGATTTTAACAGAAGCCTACCTAGTTGATTGGAGTGAAAGGCGGAGACTCCTAGAAGATTAGAAGTAAAAGCAAGACTCCGCAGGAGCGCATTTTAAGGAACGAAGCCGTTACCACATCGTGTGGAAACAGCCTTATGACCAACATCCTGTTGGCCCGAGACTCGCGTGTTACCCCCTGGAACAGAAATCAACGGTGTTTTACTTCCCACATTTTATGTATGTTATTTATTTCAACCATTCTGTGGTTACACTTAAACTTAAACATCTCATGATATATCCCCATTCCTATCTAAGTTTCATACACTAATCATAAACGAATGGAGATGATTGTATGGCATTATGGATTGATGTTTCCACAAAGAAGCATCAACTAAAACTATATGATGGTCAGAAATTAATAAAAACGTATCCGGTCGCAATTGGGAAAATGTTAACGCCAACACCAGCGGGCACTTATACAATTGTAAATAAGCAGCCGCATCCTGGGGGGCCGTTTGGAGTATTGTGGATGGGATTATCGAAGCCGCATTACGGTATTCACGGGACGAATAACCCTTCATCTATCGGTAAAAGTGTGTCACATGGATGCATAAGGATGCACAATCATGACGTTCTGGAACTTTCAAGAAAAGTTTCGATTGGGACAAAGGTGGTTATTCATCAATAACCATGAAAAATCCTCTTAACATTATCATAAGTGGATTTTATCCTTAGAAAATGAAAGAGATCATCTAGTTTTAGATGATCGTTTCTCGTATAATAAATGTAAGCGTTAACATCATAGTGTTGAGCAGCATATCTTATGTAGTTAGGGATGTGTTTTTTTATCTTTTCAAAGGAGTTGATTGTATGGCATTTTATCAAGAAGTAAAGCAGCTTATTTCAGATGCTTTACATGCTCCTCTTTGCTCAATAACAAATATTCAACAAGTTGGCGGAATGACGAATCTTAATTTCCGTGTGACTATACAAGATAAAGAGTTTGTTGTAAGGATTCCGGGAAAAGGAACAGTAGGCATGATTAACCGAGTGAATGAGTTTGAGAATGCGATGATTGGTTATGAAATTGGCATTAATGTTAAACAAGAATATTTTAATAAAGAAACGGGTTTAAAAATTACAGCATATATAGATGATGCAGAGTCCTTAACAAGGCAATCTGCACGTCAACATGAAAATATAAAGCAAGTAGCAGATATATTAAGGAAACTTCATTATAGCGGGCGTGTGATGAACAATGCATTCGATGTATTTGCAGAAATCGAGCTCTATGAACATCTTATTAATCAAAAAGGCGGTACTTATTTGGAGGGATATGAGGCAGCTCGACATGAGTTGTTTTTACTAAAAGATTACTATGAATCAATTCCAATTGAACTTGCTCCATGTCATATTGACCCGGTTGCTGGCAATTTAATAAAAACGAGAAGCGGAACGTTATACCTCATTGATTGGGAATATAGTGGCATGTGTGATCCCCTTTGGGATGTCGGTGTTTTTATTGAAGAATGTGGTTTATCAATCGAAGAAGCTGATCTATTTATGACTAGCTATTTTCAAAGAGAGCCAACTCTTGTTGAAAGGGAAAGAATTTTATTAAATCATATATTTCAAGACTTTTTATGGAGCCTCTGGTCGCAAGTGAAAAAGGCCGACGGTGAAGATTTAGGAGCGTACGGTGATATGCGATTAAATCGCGCGAAAAATAAAATGGCACAGTTTTTTGAAATGATCAATGGGGAAGACGTCGGATAAAAAGCCATGAAGAAACCTCCTCATGGCTTTCTTTCAACAAAGCTCGAGGGGGAGTGCCAAGCATTGGTTTCATATCATATTTTTGAGGTGATCAAGTGTGATAGATAAAAAGCTGATGAGAAAGATGTGGGAGGATTTCGTATATGAAGGACGTTTACATGAAGAAGTAAAGTTTGAAGTGCGAGAGGCATGGCTTCGTTCTAAAGCATATGGTGTTGATCCGCACGTTAAAATTGGTCAAGCATTGCTTTCAGCTAGTGAACTCGCTGCTTTACAAATGCAAAATGAAGAACTAATCCTAATGGCTATGCCGCTAATGGAAAATCTTTATTCAATTGTTAAGGGATCAGGCTTTCTTGTTATTCTTTGTGACGAGAACGGATACCTTATGAGAGTGATTGGAGATAAACAGCCCCTTGTTCACGCTGAGAAAATCCAATTTATAGAAGGTGCACTTTGGAGTGAAAAGCAGATGGGAGCGAATGCCATTGGTACATGTATTGCTAAAGACAAGCCCATTCAAATATGGGATTCCGAACATTATACCGTCGCTTGCCATCCATGGTCATGTTCAGCCGCACCTATTCATGATTCCTCGGGAAAGATCATCGGTGCATTAAATATGTCAGGGCCAGGAGATAAAGTACATCCTCATACACTGGGGATGGTTGTTTCATCGGCGGGAGCAATCGAAAAGCAACTGAAAATTATGGAAGAAATAAAAGAAAATGAGATCATGACAAGCCTCTTGGAAGCGACGACAGACGCTTTTGCTGAAGGAATGATCATCATTGATATGGAAGGAATAATCCTGAAAACGAATCGAATTTTACATCGGATGATGAAGCAGGGGAAGAATGGGTTTGTAGGGAAAAAAATAGATGAAGTTTTTGAAAATCAGTATATGAAGCAAATCATTGGATTTCAAACGGATATTCATGATCGGGAAACTAAGCTCAAAGTTGTAGCAAATGAGATAGAAAAGCATGTATTGATCTCATCCAAGGGAATTTTTCAACATAATGAAAAGGTTGGGAAGTTGCTGACATTTAAAGAAATACATAAGGTGAGGCAGCTCATTAATCAATTTTCAGGAAATCAGGCAAAAATGACTTTCCTTGATATTGTTGGAGAAAGCTCAAAAATCCAACATAGTAAACGGGAAGCATTATTAGCTGCGCGCTCTGATTCAAATGTTCTTTTGACAGGTGAAAGTGGAACAGGCAAGGATATATTTGCCCAAGCAATTCATAATGAAAGCGAAAGAAGAAATAAGCCGTTTATTGCGATTAATTGCGGAGGGATCCCAAGGGATTTACTAGGGAGTGAGTTATTTGGATACGAAGAGGGGGCGTTTACTGGTGCTAGGAGAGGAGGGAGTTCAGGAAAATTTGAGCTTGCCGACCGCGGGACCATTTTTTTGGATGAAATAGGAGAAATGTCATTGGAAATGCAAGTGCTCCTTTTACGTGTTCTTCAAGAGAAAGAGGTTGTTAGAATTGGAGGTCATAAAGTTATTCCTGTTGATGTGAGGATCATTGCGGCAACGAATAAAAATCTATTCGAAGAAGTAAGAAAGGGTAACTTTCGGGAGGATTTATTTTTTAGGTTGAATGTCATTCCGATTACCCTCCCGCCATTAAGAGATAGACGTGAAGATATCCCCTTACTCGCACAATATTTTATTGAAAAACTGGCATATAGACTTGATAAGCACAATCTAGACGTGTCATCGGCATTTTATGAAACGCTTCTTAACTATGAATGGCCCGGGAATATTAGGGAGCTGCAAAATATATTAGAACGATCGATCGTAAGATCAAATAGTGATACGTTAAGTGAAGATGTATTGCCGATCGATTTATTTAGTAAGCAAAGAGTAGCTAATGGAGAAGAGTTACCTGTAAAAGAAGAAATAAAAAAGCGGGCACTCCTTCATTCAATCAAACTACACAATGGAAATTACAGCCTTGCTGCCAAACATTTAGGCATTGCAAGAAGTACTCTATATCGGCAAATGGAACGTTATGGCGTGCGATAAATAGTAATAAAGAATGTCCCAATATGAAACAGTGTCCCATTTAATCTGGGACATGCTGTCTCATATTGGGACATTTTTTTGCTGTGTAGGAAATTATAAAATATTGGATTGCGGGTAATTTCTATCTAGGAATCTACGTATAGCTCGAGTCGCTCAGCGACTAGCTATACGATAAGTCAGCATGGTTCGCTCTTCAGGCTCACCGTGTTTCCTTTTTCTCGATTAGTTCGTCGGCTAAGATCGCCACGTCCTATGGCAACATCGAAGCACCAATATTCTGTTGGCGCAGTTTATACGTCGCAAAAAGGGCGCTTGCGCTTTTATTTCTGGATTGTTATTTGTACGCTGTTTTAACATTGGCATGAAAATTGCAAGATAATAGATGAGTAGAAATCTATTTTTAGAGGAGGAGCAACGAATGACAATTTCCGAAGAAAAACAGCTGACCGTACCTTTAGACAAATTGAAATGGATGTATGAGCAGATGGTGAAAATTCGCTATTATGAGGATCAAATGGCTGAGGTGTATACGGAGGGAAAGACACCTGTATTCAATATTGGTGCCGGGACTGTTCCAGGAGAAATGCATTTGGCGACGGGGCAGGAGCCTGCGGCAGTTGGAATTTGTGCTCATTTAACAAAAGAGGATACAGTAACATCTCCGCACAGACCGCATCACCATGCGATTGCTAAAGGTGTGGATATCAATCGAATGACGGCTGAAATTTTTGGAAAAGAAACGGGTCTAGGAAAAGGAAAAGGGGGACATATGCATTTATTTGACCCAAATGTAAAATTTTCATGTAGTGGCATTGTTGGCGCTGGTATCCCACAAGCGGCTGGTGCGGCACTTGCGGCAAAAATGAAAGGGAAAGACTGGGTAGCTGTTGCTTTTATTGGAGAAGGTGCTGCTAACGCTGGTTCATTCCATGAGACGCTTAATATGGCTGCATTATGGAAATTACCTTTAATTATTGTTGTAGAGGATAATTCTTACGGTATTTCCGTTCCAAAGAAACAATCAACGGCGGTTGAATCGAATGATTTACGTGCTTCTGCCTATGGCATTCATAGTGAACTTGTTCGAAATAATGATCCAATTGAAATGTATCGAGCTTCAGAAGTAGCCGTTGAAAGAGCGAGAAATGGACGAGGGCCAACAATCATTGAAATCGAGACATTCAGATATCTAGGGCATTTCCAGGGAGATCCAGAATTGTATCGAGAAAAAGAAGAAGTTCCAACTTTAAGGGAGCGAGATCCAATTTTGAAACTTAAAAATCTTCTCATTGATGAATACGGTGTTGCAGAAGTGGAAATGGAACAAATGGAAGAATATGCTCGAGCTGAAGTAGATAAGGCTTATGAATTCGCAAGAGAAAGCAATTTTCCAAAGCCTGAAGCAGCGCTTGAAGACGTATTCACATCTTAATTGAAAGAAGGGAGAAAACACTCATGGAAACGACGAAAAAAAGAATTTTAACTGGTAATAAGGCAATGGCTGAGGCGATCGCACTTGAAATGGAGAATAACGAAAATGTCTTTGTATTGGGAGAAGATGTCGGAAAATATGGCGGAATTTTTGGCTCCACCCAAGGCCTTTTTGAAAAATTCGGCAGTGAGCGGATTATTGATACGCCGATTTCTGAGACCGCTATCATTGGAGCGGCAATTGGCGCTGCTGCCGAAGGGATGCGTCCAATTGCGGAGCTTATGTTCGTTGACTTTTTTGGCGTTTGTATGGATCAAATCTATAATCATATGGCGAAAATCCCTTATATGTCTGGAGGGAATGTAAAGCTGCCGATGGTGTTAATGACAGCGGTAGGAGGCGGTTATAATGATGCTGCCCAACATTCACAGACATTATATGCAACATTTGCACATATGCCAGGTATGAAAGTGGTTGCCCCATCTACTCCATATGATTTAAAAGGAATGATGACAGCCGCCATCCGTGATGATAATCCAGTTGTTTTCATGTTCCATAAATCATTGCAAGGCCTAGGCTGGATGGATCAGCTTGATGAATCGGTCGGACATGTGCCACAGGAGGCATACACCGTCCCGCTTGATAAAGCGAAGGTCGTACGTGAAGGCAGCGATGTGACGATTGTCGGTGTACAAATGATGACCCATTATGCGGTACAAGCGGCGGAAAAATTGGCAAAGGAAGGAATTAATGCGGAAGTGATCGATTTGCGTTCACTTGCTCCAATCGATAAGGATACAATCATTGAATCAGTGAAAAAAACACATCGACTTGTTGTCGTCGACGAAGATTATCTCTCATATGGCATTACAGCAGAGGTCTCAGCAATTATTGCCGAAGAAGCATTGTATGAGTTGGAGGCACCAGTCCGTAGATTGGCGATTCCTGATGTGCCGATTCCGTATAGTGACCCGCTTGAAGACTTCGTCATTCCGAACACAACCGCTATTTATAATGAAGTGAAAAAACTGCTAAGTGAGTACTAATAGGAAGGTGGAAAATCTGTGTTTCATGTGAAATTACCACAAACATCGGATGAAATTGAAGAAAGTTTAGTTGTCTTTTGGCATGTAGAAGAGGGGGACAAGGTCGAAGAAGGTGACACCCTTGTAGAAGTTCAGACTGAAAAGGCCGTCTTTGAAATTGAGGCAGAGGAAGCCGGGACCATTCATCAGATTATCGTCAAAAGGGGTGATTCTGCAAAGGTTGGTGATGTGCTCGTTACGATCGATACAGGAGCTGACAGTGAAACGGTTAAACCAACGATTCCAGAAGATAGAGCAGAGAGTGCTGTTGCACTAGACGATCGGTCATTTGTAAGGATTTCTCCTCGATTGCGAAAATTAGCGAAAGATTTGAATGTAAATTTAACGGATGTGATTGGTACAGGCCCTGGCGGTGCACTCACGGAAGAAGATATTCAACAAGCATCGGCGGGGAGCATTGAAATGGGAACTAAAACGGAGGAAATGGCGGGAATTCGTAAAACAATCGCAACAAGAATGATGAAAAGCCTGCAAGAATCTGCCCAGCTAACGATTACTGCTTGGGCTGATGTGACTGCAATAGGGACAAAAAGAAAAGAAAGGATGTCTTCAATCAGTTGGAATAGCATCATTTCCCATGCAGCGATCCGTGCATTGGAACAACATCAAGCTTTAAATGCTCATATTAAAGATGGACGTGTGACATACTATGAACAGATTCACTTAGGGATGGCTGTTGATACAGATGAAGGGCTCTATGTACCTGTACTTCGCGACGCGGATCAGCTAACCCTAAATGAATTAGATGAAGCCCTTAAAAATATATCTCGAAATCTTTCGGAAAAAAATCTCTCATCCGTAGAATTAACAGGAAGTACATTTACGATTACGAATCTTGGTGGATACGGTGTCCAATTTTTTACACCAATCATTAACCCGCCGGAAGTCTGTATTCTCGGTATTGGAAAAATCGAGCCATATATCATTTTGGAAAATGGAGAAATCATTCAAAAAGAGCGGGTACCATTAAGTTTAACATTCGATCATCGCATCATCGATGGCGCCCCAGCGGCGAGGTATTTACAAACTTTAGCAGATTTATGCCAAGTGTTTTAATCGTATATTGCTATTTTACAAAGTGAATCTTGAAGCAGGGAGTCTATTGGACTCTCTGTTTTATTTTTGAATAAGTGAACAGCCACGTACTAATCTATATACATATATGTTGTTATTAGAGGCTGGGACAAAAGCGTTTTTTTATCAACCCCAAATGCGAACGATAGCAACTGCAAATAACTCACTCGGAAATATACTTCGCTTTCCGCGGCCGGCTGGTGAGTCTCGGGCCAACAGGATGTTGGTCAGGAAGCCGTTGCCACACGATGTGGAGAATGTAGGCTTCGTTCCTTAAAACGCGCACTGCGGGGTCTCAGCGATGCCTTTCCACCCGCAGGAGTCTACGTATATTTCCTACGCTAATGCAATGCATTGTTCGCCTATGGACTTGATTACTTTAGATAGTCCCAGCCTCTATTTATCATCAAGGGTCACTCGATTGAGTTTCGATTTCCCCAAATGAGGATTATTTCCCGTGAAGGGTCACTCGATTGAGTTTCGATTTTCCCAAAATGAGGATTATTTCTCGTAAAGGGTCACTCGGCCGGGTTTCGATTTCCCCAAATGAGTATTATTTCTCGTGAAGGGTCACTCGAACGGGTTTCGATTTCCCCAAATGAGTATTATTTCTCGTGAAGGGTCACTCGGACGGATTTCGATTTCCCTAAATGAGTATTATTTATTGTGAAGGGTCACTCGATTGAGTTTCGATTTCCCCAAATGAGTATTATTTCTCGTGAAGGGTCAATCGGACGGGTTTCGATTTCCCCAAAAGATTATTATTTCTCGTGAAGGGTCACTCGGACGGGTTTCGATTTCCCCAAAAGATTATTATTTCTCGTGAAGGGTCACTCGGACGGATTTCGATTTCCCTAAATGAGTATTATTTCTCGTAAAGGGTCACTCGGACGGGTTTCGATTTCCCTAAATGAGTATTATTTCTCGTGAAGGGTCACTCGGGCGGGTTTCGATTTCCCCAAATGAGTATTATTTCTCGTAAAGGGTCACTCGGCCGGATTTCGATTTCCCCAAATGAGGATTATTTCTCGTGAAGGGTCACTCGGACGGGTTTCGATTTCCCCAAATGAGGATTATTTCTCGTGAAGGGTCACTCGGGCGGGTTTCGATTTCCCCAAATGAGGATTATTTCTCGTGAAGGGTCACTCGAGCATGTTTCGATTGACCTTATTGAAGACTTTCAGCGGGTGAAGGTTAATCGGATGGAGTTCGATTGACCATAATGACGAAAATATGCTATTAAGGGGAAATCGACAACAACCCGAGCATAAAAAAGAAGGGGCTATTCAGAAGTCAATAATAATTCGACTTCTAGGACAGCCCCTTCTAAAACAAAATTTGAATGATACCTAGCAACCGCTTTAGATTTTCTCTAAAATCTCCCTAATAAATGCAGGCTCATCTTTTGGTGTTCGTGAGGTGATGATGTTTTTGCTTACGACGACCTCTTGATCAACGAATTCGGCACCGGCGTTTTTCACATCGTCACGGATGCCAATGAAGCATGTTGCTGTTTTGCCATTTAGCACATCAGCGCTAATCATTACTTGTGGTCCGTGGCAAATTCCTGCAATCAATTTGTTTTGTTCATTGATTTCTTTTACAAAGCGTACGACATCTTCGTTTATGCGCAATGCTTCAGGTGCACTTCCGCCGGGGATGACGACAGCATCAAATTCGCTGGAATTGGCTTCCGATGCAGCGATGTCTGTTTGATAAACAGCGCCTTTTTTCCCTTTGCAGTCGACGCCTTTTTCTAAACCGATAATGACTGTTTCATGGCCAGCTTTTTTAATTTCCTCGTATGGATGTACCATTTCGGAATCTTCGTAGTTGTCTGCGAGTAAAAATGCTACTTTTGCCAATGATCTTCCTCCTTCATTATGCTTTCACTTGTGCAACAGATTCATATAATTCGACGGCTTCATCGACTGTATAATTCTGTTTCACAATTGAATGGATCGCCTTAATCATAGCAATTGGCTGGGAGGATTGCCAAATGTTACGCCCCATATCGACTCCGGCCGCTCCTTGGTCCATCGCGTTATGTGTAATTTCCAAAGCTTCACGAATCGTATCAAACTTAGGGCCGCCGGCAATGACGATCGGAACTGGGCATGTACTCGTAACCTTCTCAAAATCATCACAATAATAGGTTTTAACAATATCAGCTCCCATTTCAGCAACTACTCGGGAAGCTAAGGCGAGAAAACGTGCATCACGTTTTTCCAATTCCTTGCCAACTGCTGTAATCCCAAGAACAGGCAGGCCGTAATCATGAGCCTCTGTTACCGCATTTGCTAGATTCGTAATCGTTTGAGTTTCATAGTCCGATCCGACAAAAACGGAAACGCCGACACCGACAACATTATGGCGGATCGCTTCTTTAATAGGGGTGACAATCGTTTCATTTGCTAAATCTTTCCCAACGACGGTCGGTCCGCCAGAAACGCGCAGTACCATTGGAAGCTCTGTATCTTCAGGAATGCAAGCGGCTAATGTACCCCGTGTTAAATAGAGGGAATCTGTGTATGGCAATAAATCTTTCACCGTTTCTCCCGGTTTTTCCAAACCGGTAATTGGTCCTAAAAAGTAGCCGTGGTCAATGGCCAGCATGACTGCTCTTCCGTTCGGCAAAATTTTATTAAGCCGGTTTTTAAATCCCCAACTCATAGCTATCCACTCCTTATTCAATCATTGGTTTCTCAATAGCAACAGAATCATTCGCCTCAATATGTGGTGATTTAATGAAAACAGCTTTAAAGTTTCCAGTAGAATTGTTGATTAAGTAATGTGAGTCGCCAGGACTACATTGAATCATATCGCCGGGCTTCGTCGGATATCTTTTATTATTAATATAAAAATCAATCGAACCTTCTAAAATATAAAAAGCTTCCTCACAAGTAGTATGGTAATGATTAGGGAAGTCTTGACCAGGTTTTAAGACAACGACACCAATATCAACATTCGGTCCTTTCGTTAAATATTTCGGCCCGTTATCCCCAAAGCGATACTCAAAATCAACTTCGTTTACTTTTTTCATATGCTCACCTCCCTTCAAAGAATGGTTAGATGCCAGGGGCTTTCCACATATGAGTCGTCAGGCCGTTGTCGGCGAGGCGCAGTTGTTCCTTATACACCTTTCTCCACCGTTCGTAAATATGGACGTATTGTTCGTGATTTTCCATATTCGGTTCATGGATGCGATCCCATTTAACAACTTGATCTACTGCTTCGTTTATATTGGAATATAGATTTGCCCCAATTCCAGCAAATAATGCCGTTCCTAATGCGGCTGCTTCTTTGACGACGGGTACTTTTACACGAACACCAAGAACATCTGCCAAAGTTTGGCTCCAAAGCTTTCCTTTTGAAGCCCCGCCAGCGAAAATCACTTCTTTTGGAAAAAATCCGGTTGCTTCTTGAATTAGTTTTAAATTGCCTAAGGTGATCAAAGCTGCGTTTTCTTGAAGTGATTTAAACATCTGTTTTTTGCCAGATTGTTGAGGGTCTAAGCTAAGATTGATGAAAGATGGGGAGGCATGACGCCATTCAATATAATTCATTACATCAGAAAAGATCGGCATAATGCCATTTGATCCAACAGGGACATCTTTTGCTTTTTCTTCGAGTAATTCGTACGGGTCACGCCCAGTTGCCGTTGCTTCTTGCTTTTCACTTTCACAAAAGGCGTCTCGAAACCATCTCATGACGAGACCAGGGAAAAAGGCGATCGTTTCAATTTGCCAAAGGTTTGGGACGGCGTGGCAATTAACGCGAATCCTTCCTTGAAGATCGGTGACAGGGGAGTCAATATTGACTTCTTGCTGCCAAAACGATCCACCTGATATAACAGTTTGCTGTTTATTAACGGCCCCAACACCGACAGATGCCATTTGCGCATCGCCACCTCCAGCAACGACCAATGTGTCAGGAGCAAGCCCTATATTTTTGGCGATATTATTTTTTACAACGCCAATGATCGCTCCAGCTTCTTTTACAGGTGGAAAGAGGCTGCTTTTTATTCCGCATAAATCGGTCACAGCGGAAGTCCAATTTCGTTTATTTAAATCAAAAATCCCTGTCGTACAGCCATTAGATGGATCCGAATATAATTGCCCTGTTAATTTATACAAAATCCAATCGTTAATCATCGAGATAGAAGTTGCTTTTTCATATAGATCAGGCATGTGATTTTTAAGCCATAACAAGCGCGGAAGGGCACCGAGCGCAAAGGTTTGCCCGGAAATATGATAAATCTGCTGTTCCAAATCGGCATGTAATGCTTTTAAATATTTCACCTCATCAGAGGCACGGGCATCTACATTTGCACATGCCCATATTTCCTCGCCATTTTCGTCGTAGAGGACAAATCCTTCACGCATACTCGTTGCGCTGATTGCTTTAATGTCCTTTGGATCAATATTCGTATCAGATAAAAGGTTTTGCACACAGCGAATAACGAGCTCCCAGTTTTGTTTGTAATCAAAATCCATCGACCCGGGGTATTTTTCATCAGGTAAATGGGTCCATTCTGCTTGGGACACACCGATTTGGTTGCCGTTTGTATCAAAGAGAACGGCTCTAATACTGCCAGTGCCAGCATCAAATGCGAGGATATACGTCATTTTTCTTCTCAGCCTCCATTTTTAATAATGAAACTGCTGTCGCCTCATCTGTAACCAATGTGTCTACATAATTACCTTTTAGTGCACCGTAAATCGCCTCAATTTTTGATGGGCCTCCAGCCACAGCGATGACATGATTCATTTGTTGCAATGAATGCAGCTTCGTGCCAATTAGTCTTGAGTGGTGAGGTAAATCCAACACCTCTCCATTTATATTAAAAAATTGTCCTAAAATATCACCGACGGCATGATTTTGTTTAATATATGTGAGTTCATTGATCGTCATCTTTTCCTCAAGAATGATCGTTGCGTCAGGCGATAAACCGCCAATGCCGACAACTACATATTTTGATAGAGGCGCGAGGTCCAGCATTACCCTTACAGAAGGCTCATATAAAAATTGATTAGCCATTTCTTCAGATGAAGCAAGGAAAGGAGCGGGAATGACATGGATTTTTTGAAATTTACTAAGTCCTTCGTTCCCTATATAACTATTTGGAAAATAGTAATTTACACCACCTGTTAATGTAACGGCTGATATTTCGTTGTACGTTTCTAATGACAGATTCCGTATCGTATCCGAAACGGCTTTACCCCAGCCAAACCCGACCAGATCGTCCTTTTGTAATAAGTTTTGTAAATATTGTGCAGCCGCCTTGGCAAGCGTATTGCTAATTGAGTTTACATCGCTCGGTGTAGGGGGGACGAATGCATTGGCAAGTGAGAATGTGCTCGTCAGCTCCTTTTCAATTTCTAAACAGTGAACCCCATGACCATTTATATGAAATTGAACGATGCCCTCCGCTCGAGCTTTTTCGAGGAGGCGGACGACCTTGTTGCGGGACAAGCCTAAGAGTGCTGTAATTTCATTTTGGGTTAAGTTTTCTTTATAGTAATACCACGCAACTTTGACCAATAAATTTTCCGTAAAAGCATCTTGTATCAAAAGTACCACCCCCAACAAATATCTAAGGCATAAACAAATGTAACGGTTAATATGATTGTATCAATCTAGGATTTAGAAGATATTTGCGATTCATCAGTTGTTACTACCTTATGCTTGATGTAAATAATTAGAAGAAAATTTTCAACATTTGATCGCTAGCTCAAAAAGTGTTTCATTTTATAAAGAGGTGGTGAAATCAATGAATACTCCATTACTGGAAATTCAGCAAATGTATAAGCAGTTTTCAGGGAATCCGGTTTTGCGAGGAATCGACATTTCATTGAATGCTGGTGAGGTGTATGCCGTTGTTGGCGGAAATGGTGCCGGAAAGTCAACATTAATGAAAATTATTACCGGTCTGTATAAGCCGGATCGTGGCGTTATGAAAATAAGGGGAATAGAGGTTTCTTTCTCAAATACGAGTGACGCTCACCACCATGGAATTTATCTTGTGCCACAGGAACCGCTTATTTTCCCGAACATGACGGTAGAAGAGAATATTACGATTGGCTTATCAGAAAACAATGCAATATTGCGGGGGAAAATTGATACGATTATCAAACGATTAGGCTGGAAGTTAGATTTGCAAAGACACGCATACTCTTTAGCAATCGCCGAGCAACAGCTGGTTGAAATTGTTAGAGGGCTCGTTCGGGAAGCAGACATACTTATTCTTGACGAGCCAACGTCGACTTTAACGTTTGGAGAAATTGAATCATTGTTCCGAACGATTAAGCAATTAACTGCTGATGGAATCGGAGTCTTCTATATTACCCACCGTTTTTCAGAAATTTTCACATTAGCAAATAAAGTAGCTGTTTTACGGGATGGAGTCATCACTGCGCAAGGGCAGATCAGTGAATTTTCATATGAAAGATTAATAGCAGGGTTGGTACCAGAAAACCTTTCAGCGGAACAATCTGTGCATGAGACGGAGGATGAAGATCAAGCAGATATAATATCGGTTCGTCAAACAGAAGTTTGTCCAGCTTTAAAGCTAAGAGATGTATGCGGAAACCGTTTTTCTCAAATTTCCTTTGACCTTTATCCTGGAGAAATTGTAGGGATTGCCGGTGTTGTCGGTGCGGGAAGAACGGAATTAGCTGAGGCAATAATTGGGTTGCAGCCTATGAGAGAAGGGGATATCTTTTTACAAGATCAAAAGATCCATAAGCAATCGCCCCGTGAACGGATTGCTAGTGGGCTTGTCTATGTTCCTGAAGATCGCCATTCACACGGCATCTTTTCGATTACTTCTATAAAAAAGAATATTACTTCTACGATTCTTCATCAGCTTCAAGGAATTCTCTTTCCATTTAAACAAGAAAAAGACCTTTCTAGACAATATGTATGTGATTTAAAAATTAAAGCACTAAATATCGACCAAGAATTGAAAGATTTATCCGGCGGTAATCAGCAGAAGGTTGTTTTATCAAAATATTTAGCGGCATTGCCGCATGTTATTATTTTGGATGAGCCTACAAGAGGGATCGATGCGAGCGCACGCAAGGATATTTATAAAATCATCCATAAACTAAAGGCGAAGGGATTAGCTGTTTTGCTTATTTCATCAGATATGGAAGAAATTCAATTGCTTAGTGATCGCGTCATCGTCATGCATGAAGGGTGGATTGTAAAAACGTTGGAGAAAAGTGAAATTACATTGGATCGGATTACGACGTACGCTTTTGGAGGCGGGAAAGAGGTGAGTAGATAATGTCGTTCCTCGTTCGCCTAATGAAAATAAGGGAACTTTCGATTCTATTATTTATGATCGTTTTTTTCATCTTTGTTGGCAGCGTGAATCATGAATTTATTGCTGGAGATACGATCTCGCTATTAGTAAAAGCAAGCGTGATTTTGCTTGTCATGGCGATTGGACAGTCATTTGTATTATATACAGCAAATATCGATGTTTCGGTCGGATCAATTATGGGCTTATCCGCTGCAGTATGCGGCGTTTTGCTTACAAGCAATGTAAATATCGGATTGGTTATACCGATCGTTTTGCTTGTCGGTGCGGCAGTCGGAATTATAAATGGGGTTGGCGTTGCTTATTTTAAAATCCCTTCAATAATTATGACGCTTGGAATGTTAGGCATCATTCGTGGAGCGATGTTGATTTTTACAGCGGGCATGTGGATTGAGGATATCCCCAATTTTTATAAAAAACTCGCCAATGTAAAATTAATCGGGATTTCTTTACCTGTATGGGTAACAGCAGTAATCCTTGTTATTGCTCATCTATTCTTAACGAAAACAAAGTTTGGTCGCTATTTTTACGCGGTTGGTGATAATGAGGATGGAGCAAGATTAGTTGGCTTACCAGTTGAAAAAGTAAAAGTGCTTGCCTTTATTTTTTCCGGTATATCTGCTTCGATTGCAGGTCTCGTTTTCGTAATGAATATCGGATTCGTGCCAAACCAGACTGGAAGTGGGATTGAATTACAAGTGATTGCTGCTGCTGTTTTAGGCGGTGTTAGTTTAACAGGGGGAATTGGAACCGTTTACGGCGCGGCATTAGGAGCGATTTTTTTTACGGTTATTAATAATTCATTAGTGTACTTAAAAATCCCTGCTTATTGGAATAATGCCATTTCCGGCCTTTTGTTAATCATTATCGTCGTTGGAGATTCAAAATTTCAGCAGTATTTATTACGTCGTTCCGCTCAAAATCATCAAGCAATCAAATTGGATATGCCGATGGTGAAAGGAGAGGTGAGTGATGACAAACAAAATAAAGCAATTACTTAAGTGGGAATTGGCCCTCTTTTTATTCTTATTCGTTCAGATTTTATTGTTTGGTCAACTATCTCCTGGATTCCTTCAAATAGATAATCTTTTATATAGTATGAATGATTTTATTTATATCGCTCTAGCGGCAATTCCAATGACTTTTGTCATTATTACTGGGGGAATTGATGTTTCAACAGGATCGATAATGGGATTATCCTCGATTACTATTGGGGTGCTTTGGTTGAATGGAATGAATATTTGGTTGGCCCTCATCGTTACATTGGTTGTTGCAGCTTTAGCCGGATTGATAAATGGAGCACTGATTGCCTTAACAAATGTTCAACCACTCGTCATTACATTAGGTGGGATGTTCCTTTTTTCAGGAGTTGCATTAGTCATATCGGGCGGGTCAAGTGCGACTGGATATGAAGGGATCAGTGGGTTTCCAGCGCCTTTTGTTGAATTGGCTAACGGTCAAATATTAGGCATTCCAAATCCGATTTGGATCTTACTAGCATCGATCATTTTGTTTGGAGGGTTACTTCACTTAACCCGTTATGGACGTAACGTGTTTTTAGTGGGGATTAATATAAAAGCAGCACGCTACACAGGTGTTCGGACGAAGTGGATTGTCATGAGTACCTATATTTTATCAGGGGTTGGAGGTGGGTTAAGCGGGATTATTCTTACATCGTATTTTAGTTCCGCGCGTTCGGATTTAGGAGCGGAGGCAGTGTTACCAGTAATTACAGCTGTCGTCCTAGGAGGAACAAGTATTTTTGGTGGGAAAGGGAGCGTGTTAGGGACAGCAATCGCAAGTGTAGTCATTGGTATGACGCAGTATGGATTACAAATGGTTGGAATGTCAAGTCAGCAGACGAGTGTTGTTATCGGCTCGCTACTCATTATTGCCGTGCTGTTTCGAAGCGCAAATTGGAATTGGTTCACTCATCACCTAAAACTGTCTACATTAAAAAAATAGGGGGAAGGACTCATGAAAAAGATTAAACTTGCATTTCTTTTCATGATTATTACGGTTATGACTGTAGCTTTATTAGGGTGTGCAGGTGGCGAATCATCTGGTGAGAAAAAGAAAGATGTTAAATTGGCGTTTATTCCAAAACTCGTAGGTGTCGGTTTCTTCACTTCTGGTGGGCAAGGTGCAAAGGAAATGGCCGATTCTCTTGGTGTGGAGCTAAAATATGATGGACCAACAGAAGCGTCCGTTTCCGGTCAAGTCCAATTTATTAATAACTTTGTGAACCAGGGCTATGACGCATTAATGGTTTCCTCAGTTTCTGTCGATGGGTTAAGTCAAGCGTTAAAAAGAGCGAAAGACCGTGGTGTGAAAATTTTGACATGGGATTCGGATGTAAATCCTGAAGATCGTTCCTTTTATATTAATCAAGGGACGCCAGAACAATTAGCAGAACTTTTAATTCAAATGACAGCCGACCAAATTGGCGATAAAGGAAAAGTTGCTTTCTTCTATTCAAGTCCAACTGTTACTGACCAAAACCAATGGGTGACAAAGGCGAAGGAAATGATTGCGGCCGATTATCCTGGCTGGGAAATTGTAACGACGCAATATGGTGAAAATGATGCACAAAAATCGTTGTCTGTGGGCGAAAGTATTTTAAAAACATATCCGGATATCGATGCGATTATTTGTCCAGATGCAACAGCTTTACCTGCAATGGCTCAAGCAACTGAAAACTTGAATAAAGCAGGGGATGTTGTCATTACTGGATTCTCTACTCCAAATGTAATGCGAGATTACGTCAAACGAGATACAGTGAAGCAATTTGGATTATGGGATGTGAAAAAACAAGGTGCGCTTGCTGCATATGTCGCTTATCTAATGACAGTGGAAGGCAAAGAACTAAAAGTTGGTGACGAATTTGACGTTCCAGACATCGGAAAAGTAAAAATTGAACCGAACTCGATTCAAGGGTATGACTATGAAGCAGAAGATAGTGGTATCATCCTCTTGCCAGAGCGTGTTGTCTTTACGAAAGATAATATCGATGACTATGATTTCTAATAGATAGATGAAAGCCCACCTTAAATGGTGGGCTTTCATCTATCTTAATTCGAATCAACAGAAGTTCTTTCAATAAGTCGTGAAGCTAAATTCTTCGGATGTCATAAATTTTTTTGTCCAATTACGTCGAGACGTTATTGATACTTGTTCGGGTTTAGAAGGATGTGTTACCGAAAGTCTCTCTCCATTGTTTACTAAATTGTTCAACGTCCATACTCGTTGATGGAAACTTAATTAACGATTCGATGATATCTGGAGATGCGGTTACAGCCTGTGCTCCGGCTAGAATCACTTGGTCTACTTGCAAAGTATTTTTAAAACTAGCCCCTAAGATTTTGGCATCATATCCATTGGATGTAAGGGAATGAGCGATATCTGCGACGACATTCACCCCACTACCCGTCAAATGATCAATCCGATTTACATATGGAGCCAAATAGGATGCTCCTGCTTTTGCAGCCATTAAAGCTTGGAGATGAGTATAAATGGTCGTTGCTGTAATATTGATCCCTTCATTTTTCAACAGTTTCATTGCTTTAATGCCTTCATCTGTAACCGGGATTTTAGTGTAAAAGTTTCCGCCAATTTCATTCGCTAAAAAGAGCGATTGACGAACAATTTCCTCTGCCTCTGTGGCGATGACTTGAACATGAAGCATTCGATCCTCACCAATTATCGAGCGGATTTCTTTGATAAGCGGCAAAAAGGGCTTGTTTTCCTTTGTAATTAATGTCGGATTCGTTGTAACCCCGTCGATTGGAAAGTAGTCAACAATTTTTTTTATATGTTGCAGATTGGCTGAGTCGATTAATAGTTCCATATGATCCATCTCCCTTTTTCATCTTAGGTTATATAAATAATAATTGAAGAATATTATGACAACTTTAGTAATTTCGATTTGCTTCGATCTTTCAAGCGGAAGCATTAAAAAATTGAATGATAAATCTCTTTATGAAAAGAGAGGCCTTCTGCTTCGATTTCTACGGGGATATATATCTTCTTCCTATCGCTCCAAGGTGAATTGTTCTCCATGCGCTTTAAGGACTTATTAATAAAGCCCTTTTAGTAAGTCTCACATCGCTCCTCATTTAAAAAGGTGCAAGTAAATTAATTATATTCTGACAAATTACGAATCGTCAACCTTTCTTTGGGAAGTAATTGTAGCTTAAATCAACAAAAGTCCTCCATTTCTATAAGTGGCAGGATGAATGTAGTATTGTCTTTTAAATAAATCCCTGTACCTGATGCTTCGGTTTGGAATAAAAAGATTTGCTAATTCAAGTGAAGCCCCATGCGATGTTACAGATATTTAGAAAAGCTTAGGAAAACAACCTAAGTTTGCCGTTCTAGGGCACGAGCTCGAAAAATCTGGACAATAATTAATCGAAGACGCAGTTGATTTAGAAGAAGATGGTGAATAGAATTTCTCGAAATAAGTAAAAAAATGTTTTTATAGCTTCTAATCAAGTTCAGCATATTTTTATGGGACAAGCATACGATTAGGTGAGCATATAAAAGAAAAGGTGATTTGTATGAAAGCCGTTATTAATTTTGAGGAGGGGAAAGGCAAGGTTGCCCTTCAAGAGGTACCGATACCGAAGATTGGTCCGAAGGATATTTTACTAAAGGTACAAGCTGTCGGAGTTTGCGGGAGTGATTTACATATGTACCACAATATCCAAGGATTTGCAGTAAATCGACCGGTTATTTTAGGACATGAGTTTTCTGGGATTATTGCTGAAGTGGGAGAAGATATTACTTTGTTCCGTCAGGGAGATAAAGTTGTTAGTGAAACACCTGCCTATGTGTGTGAAACATGTGTGTATTGCCGGACTGGTCAATATCAACTATGTCCAGATCGTAGAGGGTTTGGGGTGTTGGAAAATGGAGCAATGGCACAATATGTAAAAACGAGAGAGGCGATCGTTCACAAAATACCTGAGGGCGTCTCCTTTGAAAAGGCAGCTTTAACCGAGCCAACCTGTGTCGCCTATAATGCCGTTGCTTATCATTCAAGAATTAGACCAGGAGACGATGTCGTTGTAATTGGGCCAGGTCCAATCGGTTTAATGTGCGTCCAAATGGCAAAATTATTTTCACCTGGCAGGCTAACGATTGTCGGATTAAACAAGGATGCGTCTCGGTTAGAAGTTGCAAAACAATTTGGTGTAGATGAAGTCATCATTGCGGATGAACAAGATGTTGTACAAGAAGTATTAAAAAATGGCGATGGTTTCGGTCCGGATTTAGTGTTGGATGCCGTCGGAGTTAGTGCAACTTTAAAACAGAGCATCGAAATGATTCGCCCAGCTGGACAGATTACGAAGGTTGGCTGGGGGCCGAATCCAGTTGGGTTTTCACTAGATCCGCTCATTCAGAAGGCGGTTACTTTTCAAGGCTCGTTTAGTCACAATTATCCAATGTGGGAAAAGGTGTTACACATGATGGAAAAGGGAGAAATCGACCCGTTGCCAATGGCGAAAATATTTACTATCGATGATTGGAAAAGAGCGTTTGACGAGATGGATTCATTGCTGCACGCGAAATCTATTATTTTACCGAATAAGTGAAGAAAGGATTTTGATTATGGAGCCTGTTATACAAATATCGCTCGATCTTACAAACATTCATGAAGCGCTAGAGATGGCTGAAATTGCAGTTGAAGCTGGAGTTGATTGGATTGAAGCCGGCACACCTTTGTTATTAGCGGAAGGATTGCATGCAGTAACCGCCCTAAGAAGGAAATATCCAAACCATCCAATTATTGCAGATTTGAAAACAATGGATGGCGGTTATTTAGAAACTGAAATGATGGCAAAAGCAGGTGCGACCCATGTTGTTGTAATGGGGGTAGCTCACCCGGCAACGATTCGAGCAGTAGTGAGAGCTGCGAAAGATTATAACGTAAAAGTGATGGGTGATATATTAGCTGCTCGAGATAAAGTAGCTTGTGCAAAATTATTAGAGGCGAATGGAGTCGACTATATAATCGTCCATACTGGATTTGATGAAAGGGGGGAAAAACCTGAACGTACACCTTTTGATCAGCTAGAAGAAATTGCAAAAGCCGTTTCTCTACCGATTCAAGCGGTTGGCGGACTATCGATTGAGCAAGCGGCACATATGCCTAAATGCGGTGCACCTCTCGTTGTCGTCGGAGCGCCACTAATCATTGACAAACAAGAATTCTCACCTAGCTCAAACAAAGAGGAACTGAAAGTCATATTTAAAAATTTGGTAGAGCAAGTAAAAAAACAATAGGGAAGGAATGGATCAATGAGAAATGGGCCACGGATTTCAGTTTTTCCAAAAGGGCTAATGGAGGAACTATCGGATGGAAGAATGAGTATATTCGAATGGATTGAACAAGCAGGTATGCTTGGTGCTGAAGGGTTAGAGCTATATCCAGCATTTTTAAAAGAAACAAATCAACATTATTTACAAAAGATCAAAGAGGCGGCAGAACGGGAAGGTTTGCTTATTCCAATGATGTGCTCATCACCCGATTTTACTCATCGGGATCACGCTTTTAGAGAAAACGAGATTCATAAAATGAAAGAAATGATTGATGTCATGGCTTTTCTAGGGCCTAGCGATTTTCGCAGCTGTCGGGTTTTGTCTGGGCAAAGGCGACCAGATGTATTATTGGAAGAAGGCATCGAGTGGACGGTGCAGGCGATTCGCCAATTGATTCCATATGCGGAAGAGAAACAAGTATATCTTGTGATGGAAAATCATTATAAAGATGGTCCATGGATCTATCCCGAATTTGCGCAAAAATCATCTGTGTACTTAGAAATCATTGATCGAATTTCCTCACCATGGTTTGGCTGTAATTATGACCCTTCAAATGCGATCTTTGCTGGTGAAGATCCGTTAGATTTATTAGAAAAAGTAAAAGAGCGTATAAAGTCAATGCACGCAAGTGATCGCTTTGTAAAGCCAGGATATTCGTTGGATGATATCAATGAATATTCGCAAACTGGCTATGCGGAAGCACTTGCCCACGGGGTGATCGGTAAGGGATTGAATGATTATGATGCTATTTTTCAAACATTACATTCGGTTCAATTTACAGGGTGGATCTCGATTGAGGATGGGGTAAATGGTCTTCATGAATTAAAGGAGTCTGTTGACTTTTTAAAAGAGAAGATCAAGCAAGTGTATCCAGCTTGATTTTTAATAAGAGAGGGGTATTTATTATGAGAAAAAAGAGGCGGTTTCCGCTCTTAATATTCTTATTAAGTGTCATAGCATGTATGTTGATTGCTTGTAGTGGAAATGAGGGGTCTTCAACTCCATCTGACAATAATAGCGGTACTGATAATAAAAAGACGGAAGAAAAGAAAAGTGTAGAGCTTCGTATTATCGGGGCAAATCATCCGTGGACAGAGGCGATAGAGCCACTCATTCCACAGTTTGAAGAGCAAACCGGAATAAAAGTGAAATTAGAGAAGTATTTTGAAGATCAATTAACGCAAAAGTTAACGACTGAATTCACCGCGGGATCGAGTAGTATCGATGTTTTTATGATTCGACCATTACAAGAAGGAAAATTATTTCACTTAAATGGTTGGGTCGCTGATATTTCCAATTATTCAAATGACCAAGGATGGGATATCAGCGATTTTACAGAGTCGTCGGTAAACTCTTTGAGAGCGGACGATGAATTATTTGGTATTCCAATCGTAACAGAACGAGAAATTTTATATTATCGAAAGGATCTATTTGAGGAAAACAATATAAAGGTGCCAACGACCTTTGATGAATTAAAGGAGGCAGCTGAAAAATTAAACGATCCAAGCAATGACTTTTATGGAATCGTGTCACGGGGGCAAAGTGCGGCGGCTGTCACCCAGTTTTCTAGTTATTTATATGGATTTGGCGGCGACTTCATCGTTGATGGCAAGGCAACGATAGATACGCCAGAGGCCATTGACGCATTCAACTTTTATGGAGGGCTATTAAAAGATTATGGGCCGCCTGGAGTTCTTAATATGAGTTGGCCGCAAGCTGCCGGTCTGTTTGGACAAGGAAAAGCGGCGATGTATACAGATGCAGACAGTATTTATCCGAACTTACTAGATCCGGAAAAGTCAGTTGTAGGAGATAAAGTTGGATTTGCTTTATTCCCAACCGGCCCTGAGGGAAGAACACCATATAATGTAACTTCTTGGGGAGTTGCGATGAATGAAAAATCAACCCACAAAGATGAAGCTTGGGAATTTATGAAGTGGGCGACAAGCAAGGAGATCATTTTAGACATTCAAAAGACAGGTGTCCCTGGTCCACGTCAATCAGTCTGGGATAATCCGGAAGGAACAGCATCATTTCCAGAGGAACTCGTTCAAGTTACATCGGAATCAAATGAGGTTGGAAAAGAATATGATCGTCCGCTCGTTATTAAAGTGAATGAAGCAAGGGATATGATCGGCACAGTTATTACAGCGGCGATAAATGGGGAAGACGTTGAAGCGGCTGCTAAAAATGCGAATAAGCAATTCCAAGAGCTCCTAGATAAAGAAAAATAAACAACTTTGAGGGCCAGATCTTATCAGACTGGCTCTCAAAAGTAGTAGAGGGGAGTGAAAAAAGATCGCACTTTGGATTGAACGTCATTTAAAACTGATTTTCTTATTACCATCTATTCTATTTGTCGTTGTTATGATTGCCTATCCAATTGGATATACGTTTTATCTTAGTTTTTTTGAATGGAGTATGTCGAGCTTACAGCCACCTACATGGGTATTTCTAGAAAACTTCAAAACTCTGTTATTTGAGGACCCACGTTTTTGGCCCGCTTTTTTTCGAACGTTCTATTTTACAGGGCTTGCATTAATTTGCCAAACGGTGTTAGGTGTTAGCATTGCTGTTTTATTTAATCGGAAATTCAAGGGAAATCAATTAATCAAAACGTTATTTCTCTTACCGATGGTTTCTACTCCCGTTGCAATTGGATTGGTCTGGCTTCTCATCTTTGAACCTTCCATCGGTTTTGCAAATCAATTCTTAGGCTTCTTTGGTATCCATTCACAGTTATGGATTTCGTCGCCTGTTCAAGCTCTACCTGCCATCGCATTGGTAGATACATGGCAATGGACACCGATGATTACATTAATTACCCTTGCAGGACTGTCTACATTGCCGCAAGAACATTATGAGGCAGCGGCGGTAGATGGTGCGAATTCATGGCAAATGTTCTGGCATATCACATTTCCCCTTGTATTACCGACGATTTTTGCGGCAGTTTTACTTCGTGCCATTGACGCGATTAAACAGTTTGATTTAATTTATGCGATGACGCAAGGAGGACCTGGATTTTCTTCAGAAACATTAAATATTTATGGATTTGTCAATGGATTTCAGTATTTTAAGCTTGGCTACACAAGTGCGATATTAGTCATCTTTTTCATGATTATTATCGGGTTTAGCTCGATTATTATTATTTTACGGAAAAAAACAGAGGTGACATTATGAAAAAGGCGAAAAGAATGCATATATTTTATTATGTGCTGATCATATTGATTACCTTCATTTTTATTTTCCCGTTTATATGGATGATTCTTGCCTCATTTAAGACACAAGCCCAAATTATGTCGAAGAGTTCTTTTCTATTTTTTGAACCGACTTTTGCGAATTTCCAATCTGTTTTTAAAGAATATGATTTTCTTGGCTTTATTTTTAATAGCTTCATTGTCGCCTTTGTCTCCACGATCCTTGGTTTAATCCTTGGCTTACCTGCGGCATTTGCCATTGCCAAGTATAAACAGCACCACTTAGGGTTTATTATTCTAATTGCTCGGATTATCCCAGGAATCTCTTTTATGATTCCATGGTTTATTATTTTTTCAAAAATGAATTTAGTTGATTCATATACAGCTTTAATTCTTAGTCATATGTTGGTTGGCTTGCCATTTATTATTTGGATCATGATTTCCTCTTTCGAAAGCTTGCCACAAGAATTAGAGGATGCCGCCCGGATTGATGGCTGCACGTTGCAGGGGGCTTTCATTAGAGTCTTGCTTCCACTCGTTACACCGGGAATGATTACGGCCTCATTAATGTCGTTTATATTATCGTGGAATAACTTTATGTTTGCTCTAGTTCTATCTGGAGACAAAACAAAAACACTTCCAATCGCAATATTCAACTTTATGTCCTACTCGGAAATCAATTGGGGAGGATTAATGGCTGCGGCAGTTATTATTACATTTCCGATATTAATCATTTCTTTATTAGTACAGCGTTATATTATTAGCGGAGTAACAGCAGGGGCGGTAAAAGGGTAAGGAAGGACGGTGCGAGCATATGGAAATCGACTTAAAGGGAAAAGTCGCGATCGTAACTGGTGTAGGAAAAGGGATCGGAAGAGAAATTTTTTTTACACTTGCCGAAGAAGGAGTACGAACGGTCGGGATCGATATTAATTCAGCTGATTTAGATGAACTAGGGAAGGAGCTTATAAATCGAGGGTTGAAAGGCAGTCTGTTTCTCTGCGATATTCGGAATAGTAGAGGGATTTCAAAGGTTGTAGATAAGGTAATAGAAAAGTATGACCGTATTGATATATTGGTTAATAATGCGGGAATTGCCGGCAATGGAAAGGTAGAAGAATTATCAGAGGAGACGTGGGACAATTGTCAAGACGTCAATGCAAAGGGAACCTTTCTTATGTGCAAAGCGGTTGCGCCTATTATGAAGCGCCAAAATTATGGTCGAATTTTGAACGCAGCCTCATTTGCTGCAATCATCCCGAGCATAGGCAGTGCAGCGTATGCGGCGTCAAAAGCGGGAGTGAAACAATTCACAAGAGTATTGGCTGGTGAGTTGGCTCCGTGGAATATTACTGTAAATAGTTATGCACCAGGAATGATTCCAAGTACATTAAATAACTTTTCCACCTTACCAGCTGACGAGCAAAATCAATTATTAAACACGTTAACAATCCGCAAATGGGGAAAAGAAAAGGATGTTGCGAATCTTATTTGTTTTCTAGCTTCAGATCTTGCTAGCTATATTACGGGAACGATGATTGATATAAGCGGTGGAAAATATGCTACTCAATTTCCGAATGTAGCATATGAGTAAAATGAATTGAACATAACTGTAAACAAATTGTAAAAATTATTGTGATATAATAAAAGGAAGCTCCTATTGGGGCTTTCTTTTTGGTCATAGTATATTATGATACAACGATTGGAAAGGATTTAAAAATGATTAGAGTAAAGATTGTTGTTTTAATGGCAATTTTTCTAAGTGTAGGAAGTTATGTTTTATTAGATCGATATATTAATAAAGAAGGAATTGCGGAAGCTGCGAATTCAGAGATTGCTTCTCCTTCTCTACCAGATAAAAATCGAGTTCAGAAAAATGAATTGGAAGAAAAGGTAAAGGAGGAGCAAATGGCGGAGAACATTCAATTAGATGTTCCTTTTATTAATCAAATGAGCGCTCCTCGATTATATAATGGCTGTGAAGTTACAAGTCTTGCAATGCTGCTTAATTATCATGGGATTGAAGTGACGAAAAATGAACTTGCTGAGAAAACGCCGACCGTTCCGCTAAAATATAACAATGGTCTTAGAGGAAACCCGAACGAAGGATTTGTTGGGGATGTGGTGAATGGGCCAGGACTATCAGTCTATCATGGTCCCATTGCCGAATTGGCGAAACAATACTCCGATCAGGTGGAGGACCTATCAGGTCAAGATGTGACGGAAATTTATAAAAAACTTAGTAACGGATTACCTGTTTGGATTATTACGACAGCACAGTTAACACCTGTGAATGATTTCGAAGTGTGGGATACACCGCAAGGCGAAGTTTCCGTTACATTTAATGTTCATAGCGTGGTTGTTACTGGCTTTGATAAGGATTATGTGTATGTAAATGATCCGTACGGAACAAAAAATAGAAAAGTGAACCGAAGCAATTTTGAAAAAGCATGGGAACAAATGGGGCGCCAGGCGGTCGTAATTAATAAGTAAATTACCTCATATTCGAAGAAATAATTCCGGTTGCCGATAAGGAATTTTTTCGGCAACCGAAAATTTACAAGTGTTCTATAATTGCGAGCGATATTCTTTCGGTGTCATTCCATACCTTTTTTGGAAGGTTTTTGCGAAATACTTTGAGTCTGTGTAGCCAATTAACTCGCTCACTTCATAATTTTTAAGCGTAGGATTTTTGAGCAATTGGCAAGCTTTTTCCAACCGAACTCGTGTTAAATAACTCATAAATGTCTCACCCGAAACAGATTTAAACACTTGGCCAAAATAGTGTTCTGTTAAATGAACTCTTTTGGCAACATCGCTTAAAGTAATAGCTTTCATATAATTTGTGCGAATATATGATTTCGCGCTTATAACCATTCGATCTTGATAAGAGGTCGCTTCTTCTTGCGAAGGTTCCTCGCTTACATTATTTTGCAATCTATTTACGACCTCAAATAATTCACTCACATCAATTGGCTTTAAAATATAGCCTTTTGCATTGTATTTGATCGCTTTATGTGCATAGGAAAAATCTTCATATC
The DNA here is from genome assembly GCF_018343515.1 of Bacillus sp. FJAT-50079. GTDB lineage: Bacteria > Bacillota > Bacilli > Bacillales > Bacillaceae_C > Lederbergia. The sequence continues at coordinate 331,134 of NZ_JAGYPD010000003.1, forward strand.
CGCTCATAATAATGACATTAATCGATGGATTATGTTCATAAATATGTTTTGTTAATGAAATCCCATCCATATGTGGCATGCGAATATCCGTCAAGATTAAATCTAAATTTTCCTTCTCCAGCCAGTAAAGTGCTTCCTCTCCATTGCTTGCAGTTCCTACAACGTCTACATTGTTTTCCACCCACTCATCCATAGACCTCAAGCTATCAGAAATCAGCCAATCATCATCAACGATAAGCATTTTTTTCACACTTGATCACCTTCCAATTTAGGAATTTTGATTGTTACGGAAGTACCTTCGTCGACTTTGCTGTCTATGCTTATACCATACTTTTCCCCGTGATGAGCAACGATTCTCGTTTGTACATTATAAATACCTACTCTTTTTTTATATTTTGTTAATGTCGCAGAATTGTATTTTAGTTTTTCTTGAATTTGTGCAAGAGTGATAGGGTCAATTCCTTTTCCATTATCAATAATTGTAAAGAGAATCGAATCGTTAGTAGATGTACCGTTTATGTAGATTTTTCCACCGGAATGTAATGGATCAATTCCATGAATGATCGCATTTTCCACAATAGGCTGTAAGATCCATTTAATCATCATGCAATCTTGGATCTCAGGATCAATCGTTATATAATACTCGAGTGGTTCTTTTAATCTCGCCTTTTGAATTTTTAGGTAATAATCGATATACGTAATTTCTTGGTTAATTGTCACCTTTTCTTCAAAAGAACTAATGCTCAATCTTAGCAGCCGACCTAATAGGACAATGAGATGGCTAATTTCATACTCCTTCTTTTTTCGAGCGAGAGAATTAATCGTTTCTAACGTGTTGTATATAAAATGTGGGTTAATTTGCAGCTGGAGCGCCGTAATTTCGGCCTCTTTTTTTAACTTTTCTTCTTTGGCAACAGATTCAATGAGCTTCTTAATTTGAAAAAGCATATGGTTAAATCCTCGAGCAAGAGCACCAATTTCATCCTTCGAATTTGTAATGAATTTTTGCTCTAAATTTCCATTTTCCACCTCCAATATTTTTTTTTGTAATCTTTTAATCGGACCAGAAATTTTCAATGATATAAATAAAGCTGCGAAGAAACAGATTAACGTGATCAGAAAAATAATTAAAAAGGTTATTATTTTTGTTTCGATGATTGGTTTATAAAAGCTATTTACTTCGAAGTATTCGACAATGGTCCACTTTGTTATCGGATGGGTTTGTTTGAAGATAATATATTTGTCCCCATCTTTATTCGTAATCGTTGAAGCTGAGTCATTTTCTTTAACTAATTGATATGATAAACCGAGTGATGGATCGGGAGGTAAAATAAAATTTTCGCTACCGTATATAAACGTACCAGTAGAAGTGATTGACTGAGTATTTTCATTCAATATGTTAGAAATCATGTCACTTTTAAGGTCAATGATAATATAACTAAAGTTTTGAAGTTTATGATCCCAAGCTTTATGTATGTATGAGTACACATCGTTACTTTTATCAAAATTGCTATATTCACGAGTGTGAATCGATGTTATTTGTGGATGGGAAAAATCTTGAATTGATTGAAACCAAGAAGTCTCATAAATATCTTTTGCTTTCATCTTTTGATTTAAGGAATAGCCATAATTATAAATAAAGTCTTGTTCATTTATAATGGTAATTCCTTCTGTTTCAGGAAATAGACTTTCAAGACTAATGAATAGTTTATCTAGCTCGAGAAATAACCGTTGATGTTCGAAGAAGTCTTGATTTTTGCTAAAAGTTGAAAATGTTTTTCCTTTTGTTATACCTAGCTCCATTCGCTCAAGATCTTTGTAAAGTGCATCAAAAATTTTAATTTTTTGATCCAAAATGTAATTCGCGTGTATATTTAGCTTTTCTGTTATACTTTCAGAAGCCTTGCTATACGTAACCCAACCAACGATACACAGCGGTAAAATAGAGAGTAATAATAAAGCTAAAAGCAATTTAAAAAAGATTGAGTGAATAAATTTTATTGTGCCCACCTCCACTTTTATAAAACGCTTTCAATAGGTGGTTATAAATATATCATAAGAATACTAAAGAATAAATTTTAAAAAAGTAAAATCTTCATGACCCATTTTTTGTCCACTTTTATACACGAATAGCCCCCTTGTTCCAGATGATAAAACATTTAGAATGATCACTAAGGCGGGAAAAAAGTAGTATTGTTAAAACTAAAAAGGGGGATTCATGGATGTTGAAGCGAAATTGGAAGGGCATTTTAATTGTAATGATCTTAGTTATGTATGCGTTTACAAGTGGGTGTCAATCACCGTCAGCGTCTCCGCAGGAGGAAGGGAAAAAAGAGAAGGAAGAAGCAGCAGAAGATGGAGAAAAGCTTTTAAATTTGCTCATTCCGAACTATTACAATGATGTAGAGAAAAAACAATGGGCAACAGTAGTAGACAAATTCAAAGAAATGAATCCTGGAGTAGAAGTAAAGGTGGAAACGGGAGATGTTCAAGTAGAATCGGGAAGCCTTCCAGCATTGCTTCAGTCAGGAGTTAACACACCTGATGCGATTTTAATGAATGCAGGTCCAGGTCGAGTATCGATCTTATCTGAGGCTGAGCTCATCCAACCAATTAATCATCTTTATGAACGAAATAATTGGCAAGATCAGCTTCGTCCGTTTGCATATAACCTCATAGCGGGAGATGAAGAAATCTATGAACTGCCTCATATGATTGATGCAATAGCCCTTTATTACAATAAAGAAATTTTTGAAAAGCATAATATAGAGATACCGAAGACAAGTGAAGAGTTTTTAGCCGTTCTTCAAAGCTTAGCAGATGCGGGGGAGGAACCGATTACGGTCGGAGCTAGGAACGGATATGCAATTGGATGGATTTTCAGTGTAATGCTAGAAGCTGTTGTTGGTACGGAAAAAGTGGAAGAGATTATTTATGGGGATGGAAAATGGAATGATCCTAAAGTAGTTGAAGTTGCGCAAATGTTAGCGGATTGGGTTGAAAAAGGCTTTATCCCTAAGGAATCGGTTACTTTAACTCAAGCGGATTCAAGCTTCAAATTTCTTAATAAGCAGGCAGCCATATATTCAGCAGGCACATATATTATTACCGACTTATCGGAACAAAATTTAGAAAATGATGTAGGTTACTTTATGATGCCCTCTTTCATTGATGGAAAAACGGCAAAGCCAACGGGAGGAATTGGACAAACTTGGGTTATTCCAACGAAGGCAGAGGATCCAGAACTAGCAGAAAAATGGTTGAATTTTATTGTCTCCAAAGAATTTAGCGAAACAGTGATGAATTTCCCAGATTATAACTTCATCCCTGCTTCAAAAGTTTCGATGGATATTCAGGCAGCCGGAAACATATTAAATCAGGCGATTGAAGATGTGAAAGAAGGATCCGGCTATAATCCAACTGTTTTTATTGGGACAGAAGCAAAGGAAGCGTATTATCAAAATTTACAAGGTGTAGTAGGTGGATTAATTTCACCGCAGGAAGCGATGGATAATATTGAGGCCGGAGCGGAAAAAGACCGAGCAAATGGGCACAAGTTGAATAAAAAGTAACGGAGTCCACGGTCTATCCCTAGTATTCAAACGGGGATAGACCGTAATTAAAAAGGAGGCAAGTAATCTCATGAATATGAATGTACCCTCGTCCTCTATTGATATCTCTACACAGCAAACTAAACAAATGATTAAAGCAAAGAAAAAGTCCGCGATTAAAAGGAATATAACAGCAATGATGTTTTTGGCACCAGCTTTAATCCTATATTTTGTTTTTATGCTTTATCCAATGATTGATGCCGTTCGTTATAGCCTATTTGATTGGAATGGTGCTTCAGCAACGATGAACTTTATTGGGCTGCAAAATTATGGGCATTTGGCTAAAGATACGATATTCCTTAAATCGATCGGGCATAATCTATTATGGGTAGCGATTAGTCTAGTTTTGATGGTTATTCCGACACTAGTATTAGCCGTTTTGATCAGTAAAGTAAAAAAGGGAAAAATGTTCTTCAGAGCAGGATTTTATCTTCCTAGCGTCCTCTCATTAGCCGTAGTTGGTGTACTTTGGTCTAAAATATATGATCCGACAATGGGTCCGATCAATATGTTTTTTAAATCAATTGGTCTTAGTTCTTTAGCGAAAAATTGGCTGGGGGAACCGTTCTTTGTTATTCCCGCACTAGTTATTGCAAGTACATGGGCTTTTTATGGATTATATATGATTCTATTTTTGGCTGGCCTACAAAGTATTGATTATTCATTATATGAAGCAGCAGATATTGATGGAGCCGGGCCAATTAGAAAATTATGGAGCATAACGATTCCAAGCCTTAGGAATACGATGAATGTTGTTATTAGTATGGTTATCATTCATGCATTAAAAGGTTTCGCATTAATTTGGATTATGACTCAAGGCGGGCCATTTTATATGAGTGAGGTTGTATCAACCTATGTGTACAAGTCTGCTTTTAGTATGAATAAAGTCAGTTATGCAACTGCGGGAAGTGTAATACTAGGAATTATTGTTATTACATTTACAATTGCATTTAACTATTATCGGGAAAGGACGGAATCATGATGGCGGCCTTTATAAGAAAAAGAATTTCTTCACAAGTGACTCTTTGGATCTTTCTTTTCGTTTTATTGTTGTTTATCACGGCCCCTATTTTTTATGCAATATTAGCAAGTTTTAAAACGAATATGGAGATATTTGCTTCACCATTCTCTCTGCCAAAGACATGGAGCTTTGATAATTTAATTCAGGCATGGAATCTAGGAAACTTTCAAAATTATTTTTTGAATAGTGCTTTTGTAACAATTGGTGGAATGGTTATTGTTGCACTCGTAGCATGTCCAGCAGGATACGCATTTGCACAATTATCCTTCCGTGGAAATAATTTGATTTTTTACTTGGTTTTATTAGGAATGGCCTTACCAGTTCAAGCGATTATTATTCCGATTTTTTATCAATTACGTTCTATGGGTCTTGTTGATACATTAACAGGAGTTACACTTGTTTCGGCAGGATTAGCCTTGCCTTTTTCCATCTTTTTAATGAGAAATACTTTTCGAGATGTTCCAAAGGAGCTGAGAGAATCTGCAACGATTGATGGGGCGGGAGAATGGAGAACGTATTGGTCTGTCATGCTTCCGTTGGCAAAACCAGGTTTGGTTGCACTTCTCATCTTTACGTTTATGAACATTTGGAATGACTTTTTACTACCTTTAGTACTTTTAATGTCTCAGGAGAAATTTACCATTTCACTTGGCTTATATTCCTTCCAAGGTGAGCAGGCAACAAACTATGCTTTAATCTTTGGTGGTACGGTCATCAGTATGATTCCAAGTATCATTGTGTATTTAATCTTTCAACGCTCCTTCGTTGAAGGAATGTCTAGTGGGGCTAATAAGTAATTTCTTTATTCCATTTTTTCTCCACTTTTATACACGGTTTGTCCCCTTGTTCAAGATGGTGAAACAATTAGAATGAGTGGTAATAGGACAATACAGTGAAAGAAATTCAAAGTGAATGTATGCGCTTACGGAAATGTGTCCTGACTAAATAGAGAAAAGGGAGCGATCAATATGAAAAATGTTCAAGCAGCAACGGTTACTGATTTAAATGAAGAAAAACACTTACTGCCAATGGAGTGGGGCGGGATTCAGTGGTTATGTGGGCAAGAAATAGATCCAGAATCTGAGATGACTTTTGGAATGGTGTACATTAATGCGGGAACTTCGAATCCAAGGCATGTTCATCCAAATTGTGAAGAATTGATCTTTGTTCTATCTGGTGAATGTGATCATACGCTTGGGGATGAAACATACCATCTTAAGCCGGGAATGATGCTAAGAATTCCAAGGAATATACCACATAATGCGACAGTTACAAGTTGGGAGCCATGCAGAATGATTATTGCTTATTCTGCACCTGATCGAATCACAATTGGTGAATAATTTATGTTTTGTTGCTTAGGAGGCGATAAAAATTGGAACCTATTAAATTTAACTATGAATATACGAATAAATTAAGAGCAGGCTTTATTGGTTGTGGGGCACATTCATTTCGCAATGTTTATCCAACCTTTGATTATGCACCGATTGATTTAATTGCTGTTTGTGATTTAAGTCAGGAAAGAGCGGAAATTTATCGAAATCGTTTTGGAGCCGAGAAGGCGTACACCGATTATAAAGAGATGATCAAGAATGAGGATCTCGATGCTGTTTTCGTTGTTTTGAATTTTGACAAAAATGGCCACCCTCTTTATCCGAAAATATTGCCGGATATACTAAATGCCGGTATTCCAGTTTGGGTGGAGAAGCCGATCGCCTATACAGCGAGGGAGGCTGAAGAGCTTGTAGAGCTCGAAGATAAAACGGGATTGCAAGTGTTAGTTTCCAACAAAAGGTACTTCTATCCTTCCTTCGTCAGCGCTAAAAAGATTTTAGATAGCAGCACCTTTGGTGAGTCTGTATCGGTGACAGGAAGATATCCGCTCACATTATCACCCTTTCAAGAAGATATTGGAGAACGAACAGGCCTTCATTGGTTTTTAGATATTTGCCATCCAATGTCAGGTATCCATTATTTAATGGGAGATGTAAAAGAAATGTGTTTTATTGAACATCAGCCAAGCGGAGACGTTCAAACATTATTTTCTTTTAAATCGGGGGCAATTGGCAGTTTACATTTGCCATCCACACAGGCGGAAACTAGTCCATATGAACGGTATGAAGTAATTGGAAATAAACAAAATATCGTTCTCGATAATGCGATGCGATTATCATATTACAAAGGTTCAAAAGGAAGCGGCGAATATGGAAAGGCCCCTTCGTACATAGGTGACGATCCGACGGATGGACCTGTTCATTGGGAACCGGAATTTTCACTTGGGCAGCTATACAATAAAAATTTATTTTTGCAAGGGATGGTTCAAAGTGTCACTCATTTCGCCCATGCCGTATTGAATGAAAGAAAGGTGGAAAGAGCGACATTAAGAGATTCGTGGCATTTAACTAAAATCTTTGAAGCATACAAAAATAATAAGCAAGGAAAATGGATTGAAATTTAAAAGGGGGAATTTCAATGAAGTTTAGTATTATTACAGACATGCTAGGCGCAGAATCTTTTGAACAATCTCTTCAAATCGCCAAAGATTTGGGATTTGAATATATTGATTTGCGGGCAAAGCTAGACGGCGATACGATCGATACGATTTCGCTGGAAAAAGCAAAGGAGCTAAGTGAATTAATAGAGAAACATGAGCTTAAAGTAACTACATTAAGCTCATGGGCAATTAATCCTTGCACATTCTCCGGCCCCTCAAGCTATGACAATTATGATGAAAATCATCATAAAAAAATGAGTGCGGAGCTTAATCGACTATTTGATCTAGCTGATGCTTTTGCTGCACCTTATATTAGGGTTTATCCATTGCATAGAAAAGAAAATTTTGATTTCCTGACGGATACTGAAAAGGATAAAGAGTACAGGAATAATGCGGAAGTTATGAGAAGGCATGCAGAGCATGCTCAGAAGCGCGGCAAAATATTATTGATAGAAAATGAGCCGCCTACATTAGCGAATAATTGTGAGGAATTAGGAATACTTGTTAAATATGCGGATCATCCTAATTTGAAAATCAATTGGGATATTATTAACGGTTGGAGATCTGGGGAGTATCCGACAGTTGAAAAGTACGAGCATATTAAAGGCTATGTCTATCAAACTCATTTAAAGGGAGCTTCTAGGTTAGTCAATTCTATAAGTTCGGATTTTCCGAATGGTAGATTTAATAATTTTGCGATTGCTGGTAAGGATGATTTCGAACATGAAGATATTATGAAGGCGATTTCCACTTATGACCCGAATGCAATTATGACGATTGACACACATTACCCGTCATTTTACCAACAAGATAAAATTGGCGAAGTTGAGGCAGTCCGTCTTACAAAAGAGTTTTTTGAAAAAATTCTAATGGTAAAAGCATAAGGAGGAGCCTATGACTAAAAAAGTTGTCATTATCGGTTCACTGGATACGAAGGAAAAGGAGTTTTTATATGTTAAGGAGCTTATAGAGGCGGCTGGCGTAGAGAGTTTACTTATGAATACAGGGATCTATGAAACCTCAGTAGAAGGTGATATTACAAGTGCAGATGTGGCGAAAGCAGGAGGTTCATCAATTGAAGAGCTAAGAAGGAAAAATGATCGAGGATCAGCTGTTTCTGTCATGGCAGAAGGTGCTTCATCTTTAGTAAAACAACTCATTGAAGATGAGAAGGTTTCAGGAATTTTCGGAATGGGTGGAACAGCAGGAACAACTGTGGCGGCGACAGCAATGAAAAATGCACCAGTCGGGATACCGAAAATACTTGTTTCCACTGTTGCCTCAGGAAATACTCGACCATATGTGGGAGAAAAAGATATTACTATGATGTATTCCGTCGTCGACATTGCTGGGATCAATAGTTTATCCTCTCGTATTCTAGGAAACGCTGCTAATGCATTAATCGGTATGGTAAAGGGAGCGGAAAACATCCAAACACTTGATAGCAGACCGATGATTGGCGCTACGATGTTTGGCGTGACAACACCATGTGTGACGAAGACAAGGGAGATTTTAGAGGAAAATGGATATGACGTTCTCGTATTCCACGCTACTGGGACAGGTGGAGATGCAATGGAAGCTTTAATCCAAGACGGATTTATCCAAGGAGTCGTTGATATTACGACAACGGAACTTGCAGATAAGCTTGTCGGAGGCATTTTTAGTGCAGGTGCAAGCAGATTAGAAAGTGCCGGTTCAAAAGGGATTCCGCAAGTCGTTTCTGTTGGAGCTCTAGATATGGTCAATTTTGGTCCACCTGAAACGGTGCCAGATGCCTTTAAATCAAGAAAGTTTTATCAACATAATCCTACAACAACATTAATGCGAACAACTGTCGAGGAAAGCCTAAAGCTCGGAGAAATCATAGCTGAAAAGTTAAATAAAGCACAAGCACCAACGGTTCTAGTATTCCCTAAAGGTGGCGTATCCTTGTTAGATCGGACAGGGCAGGCATTCGAGGGTCTGGAGGAAAGAGAAGCACTTTATAAAGGAATAAAGGATAATCTCGATCAAAATATTCCTTTTATCGAGGTTGAAGAAGACATTAATGACCCATCTGTATCTAAATTGATTGCAAATCAGCTCATACAACTAATTGACATGGAGGTAGGTAATAATGGCGGTATCAAGACAAGAAGTGTTACAACGTCTTAGTGAAAATATTCTGAATAATAAGGTAATTATTGGCGGGGGAGCTGGTACAGGTTTATCAGCGAAAAGTGCCGAAATGGGCGGAATCGATTTAATTATTATTTATAATTCTGGGCGCTACCGAATGGCTGGGCGAGGATCATTAGCAGGATTAATGCCATATGGAGATGCGAACCAAATTGTCGTAGAGATGGGAAATGAAGTACTTACGATTGTTAAAGATACGCCAGTTTTGGCAGGGGTTTGTGGAACAGACCCGTTTCGAAATATGGATCTGTTCTTGAAGCAATTAAAAGAACAAGGTTTTTCGGGCGTACAAAATTTCCCAACCGTTGGTTTATGCGACGGACAGTTCCGACAAAATTTAGAGGAAACGGGAATGGGGTATGATTTAGAAGTTGAAATGATTAGAAAAGCTCATAATCTAGGTCTAGTTACTTCGCCATATGTTTTTAACAAAGAAGACGCAATCAAAATGGCAGAAGCAGGTGCTGATATTCTTGTTGCACATGTTGGATTAACAACGAAAGGAGCAATTGGTGCACAAACGGCGATGGATTTAGATGATGCGGTTACTCTAGTACAGGAAATTCATGACGGAGGAAAATCTGTCAATGAAAATATTATTGTTCTTTGTCATGGCGGACCGATTTCTGAACCCGAAGATGCTGCCTATGTTTTAAGCAGAACAAAAGGGGTATCTGGATTTTTTGGTGCATCAAGCATTGAACGACTTCCAACAGAGGAAGCGATATCTGAGCAAGTGCAGAAGTTTAAAAATATTGAAGTAGGTGTAACGGTTAAATAAGGCATTATAATCACGAAGGGATTACTTGAAATGATGCAAATAATTTTAGCTTTAATCGCTGGTGTATTTGTCGGATTATTGTTTGCGGTTGTCAAGTTACCAATACCTGCACCTCCGGCATTGTCAGGCATTGTTGGCATACTTGGAATTTTTCTTGGCCATCAAATTTATTTATGGGTTTTACCAATGGTTAAACAAATACAATGAAGTACTAAAAACCACTGTAATTCTTTTCTAAAAGAGTTTATAGTGGTTTTTAGTACTTATAAGCGATAAAGGAAGGATGTAAATGAGGAACTCATTTTTATATATCATTCTTGTATTAATGATGATGGTGTGGGGCTTTAATATTATTGCAATTAAAGTTGTTGTTACTGCATTTCCTGCAATTACAATTACCTCATTGCGCGTCTTTATTGCTTTTTTAGCGATACTCCCTGTACTTTTCTATCGAAAGGTATTTCGGAAGTTTACAAGACAAGAATTTTTATTCATATTAGGAATTGCCATTACTGGAATACTTGGTCATCAATATTTAATGTCAGTAGGATTGAAGTACACAACGGCGGCCAATGGCGGGTTAATTTTAGGAGCGGTACCAATTGTCACCTCGATTGCAGCATCTTTTTTCCTTGGCGACCGATTGACGGCCTCAAGGGTAGTCGGTTTGATTTTTGGTTTTATCGGGGTTGCCTCTGTCATGGTATCTGGAGCAAGTGAAGCGATTGTCATATCAAGAGGAGATCTTTATTTTTGCTTTGCCGTCTTCGTGCAAACAGTTAGTTTTATTTTAGTGAAAAAGGCTTCGGCAACCGTGGATATTGCCTTATTAACCGGAATGACCCAGTTAATCGGTTCAGGATTCCTTTTTATGTTAGCGGTTCCCAGTGAACCAAATGGAATTCAGGGATTACAGCATGGAACGACGGTTGCTTGGACCTTATTTTTGTTTTCCGGCATCATTGCAACCGGAGTAGGTCATTTTGTTTACAATTACGCGATCCAACAAGTGGGTGCTGGGAAATCGGCATTATTCCTAAATTTAACGCCTTTGTTTTCAGTAATTGGCTCTTATTTCTTTCTTGGGGAAACGATCTATGCTGGACAATGGCTTGGATTTGGACTGATTGTTGCGGGGGTTACGCTAGGAACCGGGGTGATGGAGCAAGTGATAAAAAAGCGGGATGTTCCCGCTTGAATGGTTCACACTTAGTTTTTGTCGATAAAAAAATATATTTCCTAAGAATATTCCTTTTTACCCGAAATTTCCCGGGAAATCGACAAGGTTATTATGTAGGAAGATTTGAATGCTTTTTGAATGCCGGTAAGAGTATCTGTTTTCGACAAAAATCGAATAAAGCTTATTTAAAGTGTTGTTTGGAACGATAAGGGTAGTTTGATATAATGGCGATATTACACTGCAAAGAGGGATGACAAATGTGGGAAAAGAAAGTTGATGAGTGGTTACAATTTGAAAAATTGGACAGTGCATTGAAAGATCAGCTGCAAAAAATGACAGAACAGCAGCTTGAAGATAGCTTTTACAAGGAGTTAGAGTTTGGAACGGGCGGAATGCGCGGAGAGCTAGGACCAGGAACGAACCGCATGAATATTTACACGGTGAGAAAGGCAGCAGAGGGACTTGCGCGCTATATCGTTGATCAAGGTGAGGAAGCAATGGAGCGTGGTGTAGTCATCGCCCATGATTCAAGACATATGTCACCGGAATTTGCTTTAGAAGTGGCGAAAACGGTCGGTAAGCATGGAATTCATGCATATCTTTTTGAAGGATTACGCCCGACCCCAGTTTTATCATTTGCGATACGCCATTTAAAAACTTTTGCCGGTGTTGTCATTACAGCAAGTCATAATCCGCCCGAATATAATGGGATGAAAGTATACGGTGAAGACGGAGGACAATTACCACTTGAACCTGCTGATATTGTTATTGGTTACGTTCAAAATGCCGGAAGTGAGCTTCAGCTTGAATCGGCAGATGAAAATGAGTTGCTAGAAAAGAATTTGTTAACGTACATAGGCGAGGAAGTTGATAACGCATATACGGAAGCGATGAAGTCAATTCAGCTAAATCGTGATACAAAACGTGATCTAACGATTGTGTTTACTCCGCTTCATGGAACAGCGAACCACTCTGTTCGTGCCGGTTTATCCGCTTTTGGTTTTGAAAATGTAATTGTTGTTAAAGAGCAGGAGCAACCAGATCCGAATTTTTCAACGGTTGCATCACCAAATCCTGAAGAAACAGCAGCGTTTGAATTGGCGATTAAATACGGTAAAGAGCATAATGCTGATGTGCTGCTAGGAACAGATCCAGATGCAGATCGTCTTGGTGTAGCAGTTAAAAACGATGAAGGGGAATATGTTGTTTTAACTGGCAACCAAGTTGGGGCGTTAATCCTTCATTATATTTTAAGCCAACGCCAGCAAAAAGGAATACTTCCTGAAAATGGAGTAGCGATAAAAACAATTGTTACTTCGGAAATGGGACGTGCGATTGCGAAAAGCTTTGGAATAGACATGTTAGATGTATTAACAGGCTTTAAATTTATTAGTGAAAAAATTAAAGAGTACGAGCAAACAGGGGAACATACCTTCTTATTCGGATATGAAGAAAGCTATGGTTATTTAATTGGTGATTTCTCGCGCGATAAAGATGCTGTCCAAACAGCGGTATTTGCAGCGGAAATTGCAGCTTTTTATAAAGAGCAAGGAAAATCATTATTTGATGCACTCAACGAATTGTATGCAGAGTATGGATTTTATAAAGAGTCATTAAGATCACTTACATTAAAAGGAAAGGAAGGAGCAGAGCAAATCGCTGCGATTTTGCAAACCTTCCGCAACCAACCACCGAACAGCTTTGGTGATACTTCGATTGACGCAATTGAAGACTATGCGATTAGCGAAAAAGTTGATTTGCGTTCGGGAGAAAAAACGGTAATCGCTTTGCCGCAATCGAATGTTCTTAAGTTTACATTATCGGACGGTTCTTGGGTGTGCATTCGACCATCTGGAACAGAGCCGAAAGCGAAATTTTATTTTGCTGTAAAAGGTGCTTCGCATGCTGATAGCCAAGCTAAAATAGAAAAGCTTGAGTCAGCAGTAATGGAATTGGTCGAACAACTAGTATGAAATAAGGCATCAGGCTTTAGTAGCCTGATGCTTATTTATTTAGAAATCTAAACGTGAAATTTCTGTGCAATTGACATGCGCACGGGCGAATACTATCATAATAGTATTATATAAAGATAGGTGAATAGCGAATGAAAATAACGAAAGAATTATTTGGTGAGATCGGTCAGTCAAAAGTATATTCGTTTACGTTTGAAAATGAAAGCGGAGTCAAAGTAACTTGCATTAATTATGGATGTACAATTACGAAAATCATTACTCCTGATAAAAATGGCGTGATGGAAAATATCGTTCTTGGCTATGATCAGCTGGAAGATTACATAGATCATTCCCCTTATTTTGGATGTATTGTTGGAAGAGTCGCTGGGCGAATTGGTGGAGCGACATTTGAGTTAGATGGAAAAACGTATAGGCTGGAAAAAAACGAAAATGGAAATCATCTGCATGGTGGAGCGAAGGGTTTTGACAAAGTGATTTGGGATGCCAATATCATCGAGCATGAAGATATGGCTGAGGTGCAGTTTTCCTATATAAGCCCAGATGGTGAAGAGGGATATCCTGGAAATTTACATATGAAGGTGTCGTATCTGTTAAATAATGACAATGAATTCATCATTCGATATGAAGGAATTTCCGATCAAAAGACGCTTTTGAATGTGACGAATCATTCTTATTTTAACCTAAGTGGGAATTTGAAACGTGATGTTCAAGATCACTTTTTAACATTAAAAAGCAATGAATATCTTGAATTAAATGATGAATTATTACCTACGGGGCATGTACATAATGTAGAAGGAACGACTTTTGATTTTAAAGAAGGACGAAAAATTAGAATGGGCATTGAATCTGAATATGTTCAAAATCAGCTTGTTGGTAATGGCTATGATCATCCGTTTCTATTAAGTGAAAATCATAATGAAGAAATCATTCTCGAGGATCGAACAAGTGGACGAAAGATGACCGTTGAAACGGATGAAGTCGGTGTCGTTGTATACACATCGAACGCGCTTCCTGAAGGGGTTGAATTTTATGGTGTCCCTTCACAAAAATATTTAGGAGTTTGCTTGGAAACTCAAGGCTTACCTGATGCAGTAAATCATCCACAATTCCCATCATGGGTACTTGAAAAGGATCAACCATTTTCTTCGGTGACGAAGTATACATTTAGTCAACTTTAATATAATTGTCCGTTTGAAACATGGATGAATCACGTTCTGCAAGCTTAATGGAAAAGAAAGTAGGGGAATGGATTGAAAAACCATGTCATTATTCAGGCAGATATAGAAAAAGCAACCATTAATAAAAATATTTATGGTCATTTCGCTGAGCATTTAGGTAGGGGAATTTATCAAGGAATTTGGGTAGGAGAGGATTCACCAATCCCACATACGAACGGAATTCGCAATGATGTTCTTCAAGCCTTAAAAAAGCTCCAAGTGCCTGTTTTGCGCTGGCCGGGCGGTTGTTTTGCGGATGAATATCATTGGAAAGATGGAATTGGTCCACGTGAAAACCGTAAAAAAATGATTAATACACACTGGGGTGGCGTTGTTGAAAACAATCATTTTGGAACGCATGAATTTATGATGCTTTGTGACATGCTGGATGCGGAGCCTTATATTTGCGGGAATGTTGGCAGTGGAACCGTCCAGGAAATGTCTGAATGGGTTGAATATATGACCTTTGATGGTGAATCCCCAATGGCTAACTTGAGAAAGAAAAATGGCCGAGAAGAACCATGGAAATTAACATACTTCGGTGTAGGCAATGAGAGCTGGGGATGCGGTGGAAATATGCGTCCTGAATATTATGCAGATAAATACCGCCAATATCAGACATATGTTCGAAATTACGGTGATAATCGTTTGTATAAAATTGCAGGTGGAGCAAACTCTTCTGATTACAATTGGACGGAAGTTCTTATGAAAAATGCCCATAAGCTAATGGATGGACTAAGCTTACATTATTACACTATTCCTGGTGAATCATGGACAGCAAAAGGATCCGCAACGAATTTCCCAGAAAATGAATGGTTTAACACATTGAAAAAAGCTCTGCATATGGATACGCTAATCACAAAACATAGCACGATAATGGATAAATATGATCCAGACAAAAGAGTCGGATTGATCATCGATGAATGGGGAACGTGGCTTGATCCGGAGCCTGGCACGAATCCAGGATTCCTCTACCAACAAAATACGATTCGAGATGCACTAGTTGCAGGTCTTCATTTTCATATTTTTCATAAGCATGCAGAACGTGTTCAAATGGCGAATATCGCACAAACAGTCAATGTTCTCCAAGCGATGATATTAACGGAAGGAGAAAAAATGATTGTTACGCCAACATATCATGTGTTTGATATGTTTAAGGTTCATCAAGATGCACAATTGCTTACAATCGATGAAAATATTACAAATTACGAATTAGCTGGCGATTCATTACCACAAGTAAGTACTTCTGCTTCAAAGGATGCAAATGGTAGTATTCATATAAGCATTTGTAATCTCGATCATCAAAGTCAAACGGAAATGGAAATCGAAGTTCGAGGCATGGATCTTGGATCTGTGAAGGTGAAAGGAACGATTTTAACGGCTAATAAGATGAATGCTCATAATACGTTTGACCGACCAGAAAATGTAAAACCGGTCGAATTTATGGGTGTAAAAACAGCTGGACAATCACTCTTAATTACGATCCCAGCGATGTCAGTCGTTATGATTGCTATTGATTGAGTTCATCTAGAGTAGATGAGAGCTATTGCTTTATTCCTAAATGAAGTAAATCGAATATTTATAAAAGACCTTTGGTGTGCTGAACCCCAAAAGCTAAAATATTTAAACAGCTAGTTGGCTGGTATGAAGACGGTATTCAACCGGGCTCATGCCAGCCAATTTTGCTTTTATCCGTTCATTGTTATAGTAAAAAATATAATCATTCACTGCTTGCTTAAGCTCTTCAAATGAGCGATAAACTTTCCCATAATACATTTCCTGTTTCATTATGCCGAAGAAATTTTCCATTGGCGAATTATCCAGACAGTTTCCTTTTCGGGACATACTTTGAAATATACCATTCTCTTTTAGTTTCTTTACATATTTTCTCATTTGAGAACCCCACCCCTGATCGGAGTGTATAGTCGTTCGATAAGGGCAATCTTTTTTTCAATGCCTTCATTTTGCCACTTTCTCAACCAGCCAAGAATCATAGGCGGTTCAGTAATGCCAAATTTTCTAGCAACATCTTCAAAGGAATCTCCTGTTCTTAACTTATAGTTTAAGACATCTAATTTAAATTGAACAGGATAATTCGCATTTGCTTTTTTACTAGCTAAGCCCTGTTTCCCAAATTGTTGGAACGCACTGACCCATTTTCTTATATTCGTTTTACTTCGAATTCCAAATCTAGTAGCCAAGGAAGCATATCCACCTTCGCCAGCTAAATAAGCGTCAACCACTTTTTGCTTGAATCCTTCATCATATTTGACCATAAAAAACACCCCAAAAGTTAGATTTGGTTGGTCTAACTTTTGGGGTGCACATCACCTGAATGAATGGTAGGGTCTTTTTTTTATGCAGAGTGTAGTCTATGTTTTATTTCATGTTTACTCAGTAATGGGAAAAGATAAAAGGAAAGGAGTGAATGGAATGTACAAAGAATTTCTTGAACTCGATCATCGCCCATTTCCCTTACCTTCTAAGCCATGGATCATGACACAGGTGTGGAGGGATATGCTGTTTATGCACTGGCCAGTGGATGCTGCATTTGTACGAAACCGTATACCGGAGGATTTGGAGTTAGATCTCTTTAATGATCAAGCATGGATAAGTGTCATTCCTTTTCGTGCTACAAACACACGTGGTCGTTTTCTGCCTCTTATCCCCTTCATGACTGCTTATTTGGAATTAAATATTCGGACGTACGTCGTATATCAAGGTGTTCCGGGAATTTATTTCTTTAGAATTGATGCAAATCATTTACCAACTGTTGTTGGGGCAAGGGCTTATACCGGCATTCCTTACTGTATGGCGGATATGACATTTTTATGTGAAAATAATAAGTATTTCTTTTCTAGTTTGAATAAAAAAGAAAGAAGAGAAGTGAAACTTGCTTATCAAGGTGAAGATGTTTTATACGAAGTCGAGCCAGGAACGCTTGATCATTGGTTATTAGAACGATACTGCATGTACTCGATCAAGGGGAAGCATGTATATAGGGGAGACATTCATCATGACAAATGGAAGGTGACGAATGGACAAGTAGAGGTTATCACGGGTAAAGGAATTTCCCTTTTTTCTAAAACAAAGCCGATCGTCCATTTCTCAAGAAGAAGAAGAGCTTTTACATATCCATTAGAAAAAGTAAAATAAAGGGCAGTAGAATGGCTGCCCTTATAATGCTTCTTTTTTTATTTTATCAAGTAGTACTTTACATCCTTCTTGTACAAGATCGTATGTTTCCTGAAAATCGCCTGTATAATATGGATCAGGCACATCATTTTTGTGACTTGTTAAATCAAGCAAACGGATAATTTTTGGATGTTTTGGCATACCTGTTATCGTATAGATGTTTCGAATATTACTAGCGTCCATGCCGACAATGTAATCAAACGATTCAAAGTCTTCTTTCGTAAACTGTCTTCCTTTCAGCCCTTTTGCATCGATTCCGTATTCGCCAAGCTTTTTCAATGTTCCTTTATGTGGTGGAGCTCCAATATGCCAATTGCTCGTCCCGGCTGAATCGACAAAAATTTCTTTTTCTAATCCTTCTTTTGCCACCATATCTTTGAATAATGCTTCTGCCATCGGGGAGCGGCAAATATTCCCGAGACAGACAAATAATACGTTAACCATCATATACCACCTCAACATGTAACTGATTTAATTTTAATATTCGATTCCTCACCATATCATGAGCAAAGACAAATGACCATGGCTGCGATGAATGGGGCTCAATCATTAGTTGTGGATTAAAAGAGCCTTCCGCGAGCAATTCATTTTTATCATTCATCACATTTACAATGATTTGCTCAAGCTGTAATGAATGGGCATAGCCATTATTGAGTAAGACGGTAGTAACAAAGCCGCCGTTTTTTTTGAATTTGGCAATCAATACGTTCGTCGTTAGCTGATTTTGAACAAATGGAACGGTGTCTATGCTTTGAATGATTTGCTGTTTCTGTTCTTCTGTCAGTTTCTTTTCCCAAACAGGATGAAAATCGATGTTATACGTTTCTTCCACGTTCATTCACCGTCCAATATAAAGGATAAAAAAGTTCTTGTACAATTATATCATAAGCATGATTGATGTTCGTGTGGAACATCCGTATACTTAAAATGAATTTGATATTTTCGTAGAGAGGTATTTTTATGCAAAAAAGATATATATGGCTTGGGGCAGCAGTGCTCTGGTGTATCGCGATTTTTATCGCATCCGGGTCAACTACTGCAACAGGCGGGTCGACACAAATGTTGCTTGCTAAATTATTTAACTTATCTGAAGCGCAAGCTGTATTTTTTAATGTGCTATTCCGAAAAACAGTGCATTTAAGTGCATTTGGCTTATTAGCCATTCTTTTTTATAACGGGTTTGATCAAAAACGACCGTGGCTTTCATGGTCGCTAACGACTTTATACGCGGCATCTGACGAGATTCATCAAGCCTTTCTTCCAGATCGGACAGGCGCGATTTTCGATGTCGGATTGGATTCTTTAGGTGCCGTACTTGCTTTGGCAATAATGACTTTTTGGAAAAGAAAAAGAGGAGATTGACGGCTTAGAAAATCTGTTCCAGCTTACAAATATACTTAATACAATATGAAAAAGAACGGATTCCATACCTTCTAGCATGGAATCCGTTCTTTTTTCTGACTACATTAACGCCCGCACAAAAATTCCTGATACGTGGGCATAAATTTCATCGAATTGCGAGATAGGCAAAGGGTTTTGCCCGATGCCAAGCTCTAATGTGAAGCCGGGCTTACGAAAGTCTTGGATAAACCAGTCTTTGTATCCAGCATAGCTATCGACATATCGAACCGCTTTATAGCCACTAATTTTTGCAAAATCATTAGCGAGTACTTCGGATTCAGGAGGCTCCAATCCTTCGTAGCCCCAATAAATCTCCTGACCCTGTGTATGCAAAGCGAGCAAGCGCTCGAAATTTTCACGGTTGGCCAAGTTTGCCATTGCTTTCGTTTCAGGCTCTGAAAGTGGCGAATATCCTGGAAAGTCACGCGGTCCAGGCTCTTTCGGTTTTCGATCACGCTCGAATTCCCAATTTGCCGGAAATTGCTTATTTAAATCCACTCCTCGAATATTTGCTTTCCACCCCGAAAAATCAGTACTGCCTTTATTTAGTGCGATGACCTTATCTCTTTCAGAGGCGGGAGGCCCGTTTAACACTAAATTGACGCCATCGGGATTGACCATTGGAACGGCAGCTAATTGGGAACGCAAATACAATGTTAGGGCAGAAACACCTTTTATCGTTTTTCCATTTGTTAACGCAAGCAAATATTCATTTAAAAACTTCATTAAAATGGGTGTCGTGATCCATTCGTTTGCGTGAAAAGACGCATTCATATGCACTTTTCTACTGCTATTTCCAATTTTTAAATAGGAAAGTGGAAGACCGAGCACACTTTTTCCCACATCCCCATTTTTAATAAACGGGTAAATCGTTCGCAGCTTTTCGATATCCGCCTTCATCAATTGGAAATCATAAGCTTGATTTCCATTGACAATAAAGCTCGTTACCCGAGAAGGAAGTCGGATCTTTTCCCCAATCTTCAGTTGGTTCGGATTCGAACTCGGGTTTAAGAGCATGAGAGCATCGATATCCACATTACGGGTGCGCGCAAGTTTCCAATAGGTATCCCCGCTTTTAATTGTATAATCGGTCGTTGAAAATCCCGGAATTCGAATCATGCTTCCGATTTGTAGCGCATGCGGATCGATATTTGGGTTAGAATCAATGATCAAAATTAGCGGAATATAAAATAGCTGACTATAATGCCATAATGAATCTCCAGATCGAACTTGGACTTCCATGAGAACTCCTCCTCAAAACCATGATCATATTACATGTATGTGAGAAAAGGAGAGTCATGACTGTTAATTTTCTAAAAAGATATTTGCTAACACGAGCGTCGCTGCTCCGATTGCTGTTCCATATTGATCTTGTGTGGAACAATCAATTTCCGTCGTTTTTGCTTGATCAGTTAATCCTCTATTCCAAAGTGTTTGCTTGATCTCAGGTAAAAGGAACTCATGTGCTTTTGCAACACCACCAGCAATTGTGATTTTTGTTGGATTGAATATATGAATTAAATTGGTCAAGCCAATTCCAATATATTCACCTGTTTTCCTTAACACATCGATGGCAAGTGGATCGCCCGCTAATGCTGCTTCGTACACCGTTTTTCCTTCGATTGCTTGATTCGCAAGTGTGCTATCTTTTCTATGTGCAAGCTGACGCATCGCTTCCTTTGCAATCGCTGGTCCAGATACGAGTGTTTGCCAACAGCCAATATTGCCACAGGAACATTGTTCACCAGAGAGGTCAATTGTCATATGACCAATTTCTCCAGCAAGATCATGTTCCCCATGAAATAATCTCCCGTCATGAACAATGCCTGCACCTACACCGTGTCCGAGATTTACTGTTACAAATGTTCCTTTTTGTTCTTGATTTTTCAACCAATATTCCCCAAATGCTAGGGCACGCACATCGTTATCAACGATGACAGGCATGGAAAAATCGGACTCAAGCATTGAAGCGATCGGAATGTTTTTCAAGTGAAGGATAGGAGCGAATAGGGCAATTCCTTGTTCATGATCAACTGCTCCGTGCATGCCAATGCCAATTCCTACAACTTCTTGCTCAGTAGCTAGTGTTGCAATCGTTTCTTTTAGTAACGTCAATAATTCCTCATTCGTGATTGGGAAGGGAATCCGTTTTTGTGAACAAGCAATTATTGTTCCACTTAAATTGCATAGGGCAGCGCGAATTGACTTTGGCCCAACATCGACACCGATCACGTGAAAACGATCAATGTTTACTGAAAGTAATGTTGGTTTTCGCCCCCCTAATGATTCGCCAATCTCACCTTCCATAATTAACTCGGACTCTAATAATTCATTAACGAGCTTACTGACGGTTGGTGGCGTCAGCTTCGTATCACGGGCGATTTCCGCACGCGAAATTGGTCCCGAAATCCGAATTTTATTTAAAACAATTGACCGATTTAATGATTTCATACCTTGAAAACTTCCTATTTCCATAAAAAACACCACCTATTATCAAAAAAGAATTGCAATCATGATATTGCTATTATAACATAATAAGTAAATTAAATTAATTAACAAAGTCTTTTTGATAGAAAGGTGGAATAACGATGAATATTGAAAAATTGCAATATGCGTTTATTGAACAATTTGGAAAAAATGAAAGCGCACAAGTGTTTTTTGCACCGGGGCGAGTAAATTTAATTGGTGAGCACACAGATTACAATGGAGGGCATGTTTTTCCGTGCGCGCTTAATGTAGGGACAACCGTTATTGCTAGGAAGCGCAATGATCGTCAGTTACGTTTTTACTCACTAAATTTCTCAGAATTAGGCATCATCGAAGGAAGTATTGATGGACTTACGTACAAAGAAGAGGATGATTGGGCGAATTACCCAAAAGGGGTTATGGCAATTTTTCAAGAAAAAGGCCTGAAATTGGATGCAGGACTCGATCTTTTATATGACGGAAATATTCCAAACGGAGCTGGGCTATCATCGTCTGCATCGATCGAAATGGCAACCGCAGTCATGTTAAATAAGTTATTTGCATGTAATCAGGAGATGATCGAGCTTGTTAAAATCGCACAGAAAGCCGAGAATGAATTTATCGGTGTCAATTGCGGAATTATGGATCAGTTTGCCAGTGGGCTTGGAAAGGAAGACCATGCGATCTTGCTAGATTGCCAGACATTAAAGTATGAGTATAGCCCGCTACAGCTCGATGATTATGTATTAATTATCGCAAATACAAATAAACGCCGTGGATTAGCCGATTCGAAATATAATGAGCGCAGGCAGCAATGTGAGCGTGCGTTAGTACAATTGCAATCGAAATTGCAGATTGATTCACTTGGTGAACTAACGGAGAAGGAATTTGAAGAGAACAAATATTTGATTCAAGATGATATCGATCGAAAACGAGCCAAGCATGCGGTGTATGAAAATCGCCGGACATTAGCAGCGGTGGAGAAATTGAATATAGGCGATATTGAAGGATTCGGTCAACTAATGAATGAATCGCATATATCGCTCCGTGATGATTATGAAGTAACAGGACCAGAACTTGATGCATTAGCTAAAGCTGCCTGGGATGCCGGGGCAATTGGTGCACGCATGACAGGAGCCGGATTTGGAGGCTGCACGATCAACCTAGTGAAAAAAGTAGATGCACATATATTTATAGAAAAAGTGGATGAAGCGTATACGAAAGAAACGAGTTTGAAGGCCGACTTTTATACTGTCAAAATCGGCGACGGTGCTCGGGCAGTTTCGTACATGGATTAAGAAGTTGCCAAGTTGCTATAAAAAATGAGGAGGAATAGAGATGGCGATTTTAGTTTGTGGGGGAGCGGGCTACATTGGTAGTCATGCAGTTGTTGAATTACTTGCACGTGGTGAAGAAGTTGTTGTAATCGATAATTTGCAAAAGGGACATGTTGGTGCATTGACAGAAGGGGCAACGTTTTACGATGGAGATTTACGGGATGAACCGTTTCTCGATCTCGTTTTTACTGAAAATAACATTGATGCGGTTATGCATTTTGCAGCTGATTCCCTCGTTGGAGAAAGCGTTCAGAAGCCGCTTCAATATTATGATAACAATGTTGGTGGGGGAATTACCTTATTAAAAGCGATGAATAAACACGGAATTAAAAACATCGTCTTCTCTTCAACAGCGGCTGTTTATGGGGAACCGAAAGAAATTCCGATTGTTGAAACTGCAGAAACAGCACCGACAAATCCTTATGGGGAGACGAAGCTTGCGGTCGAAAAAATGTTGAAGTGGAGCGAGCAAGCGTATGGGATTCAATATGTTGTTCTCCGTTATTTTAATGTGGCAGGTGCCCATCCGAATGGGATCATCGGCGAGGACCATAACCCAGAAACACATCTAATTCCAATTATATTGGAAGCAGCACTTGGTAAACGCGATGAAATTGCTATTTTTGGCGATGATTATGATACAGAGGATGGAACATGTATCCGCGACTATATTCATGTTATCGATTTAGTCGCTGCGCATATATTAGCGATTGAAAAATTACGCTCCACAGGTAAAAGTGGCACGTATAATTTGGGGAATGGAAATGGATATAGTGTAAATGAAGTAGTAGAGGTAGCAAGAAAAGTAACGGGCAAGGAAATTCGTGCGGCCGTTGCACCAAGACGAGCAGGCGATCCAGCACGACTCGTTGCGTCATCCGCGAAGGCAAAAAAAGAGCTTGGCTGGAACCCACAATATGAATCACTTGAATCAATGATCAAAAGCGCATGGAATTGGTTTCAAAAACATCCCAATGGTTACTAATGGTAAGGAGGGGGAGAGCGTTGACTATTTATAGAGCACTCGAAGAACTTATTCAATATGGTTTGAAAAAAAACTTAATCAAAACGTGGGACGTTGATTACGTTAGAAATGATCTTTTATCAATCCTTCAGCTTGACGAATGGAAAACCGTTGATATCGGTGAAAGTAACGATGAGTCACCTATTCGTTTTTTAGAAACAATTGTTGACTGGGCCGTGGAAAACGGTAGACTTAATATGAATACGGTAACATATCGCGATTTACTTGATACGAAGATCATGGGAGTTTTTGTTGCCCGCCCGTCGGTTATCATTGAAACGTTTTATGAACACTATCGTTTAAATGGGGCAAAGGTTGCAACAAATTACTTTTATGAACTAAGTAAGCATTCCCATTATATTCGGACAGATCGAATTGCGAAAAATGAACATTGGTATTCACCAACAGCTTATGGGGATTTGGAAATCACGATTAATTTATCAAAGCCTGAAAAAGACCCGACGACGATTGCTGCTGAAAGAGAAATGGTGAAAGTCGCTTATCCGGATTGCTTGCTTTGCAAGGAGAATGTTGGCTATGCGGGAAGATTGGATCATCCTGCGAGGCAAAGCCATCGAATTATTCCTGTTCGATTAAATAATGAACAATGGTTTCTCCAATATTCGCCATATGTTTATTATAATGAACATGCGATTGTTTTTTCCGGAGAGCATAGCCCGATGAAAATATCTAAGGCGGGCTTTGAACGCTTACTCGATTTTGTTAATCAATTTCCGCATTATTTTATTGGGTCCAATGCCGATTTACCAATAGTCGGTGGTTCGATTTTAAGCCATGATCATTTTCAAGGCGGCAATCATGAATTTCCAATGGCGAAAGCGAAAATGGAAGAAACATTTACTTTCGAAAATTACGAAGGAATCGAAGTAGGGATCGTTCGCTGGCCGATGTCTGTCATTCGGTTGCGTGGGAAGGATCGTCAGCAAATAGCTAATCTTGCTGATATGCTTACAAAGCAGTGGAAAGAGTATAGCGATCCTGATGCCGATATTTATGCATACAGTGGACAAGTTCCGCATAATACGGTCACACCCATTGTCCGTAAAATCGATGACTATTTCGAATTCGATCTTGTCCTGCGCAATAATCGAACAGATGAAGAACATCCGTATGGCATCTTCCACCCGCATAAAGAGGTTCATCATATAAAAAAGGAAAATATCGGTTTAATCGAAGTGATGGGCTTAGCGGTATTGCCAGGCAGATTAAAAGAGGAGCTACAAAAAGTCGGACAATATTTACTTCAGGTGGATGGTGAAGAACGGATTTATGCTGATGAACAAACAAATAAACATGCCGCATGGGCTGTTACGATCAAAAGAAAATACGAGGATTTGAATGAGAAAAACATTGCAGCTATCTTAAGAAACGAAGTAGGATACGTGTTTGCGAAAGTCCTTGAACATGCAGGGGTGTACAAACGAACAAAAGAGGGTCAGGAAGCGTTTAGAAAATTTATTCGAACAATGGGGGATGGAGGAATTTAAATGTTTGGAGCAATCGAAGCTGGTGGAACAAAATTTGTTTGTGCAATTGGGACAGCCGATGGGAAAATTATCGAGCGCATCGAAATCGCTACGAAAACACCAGAAGAAACGATGCCAGAGGTGCTAGCATTCTTTGAAAAACATTCAATTGAAGCGCTTGGGATTGGTTCATTCGGTCCTGTCGATGTTGATAAAAGCAGTTCAACATATGGAAATATTACTTCAACACCGAAGCAAGGGTGGGCGAATTATCCATTCGTAAAAACGATGATGGACGCTCTGCATGTTCCAATTGAATTCAACACGGACGTAAATGGCGCAGCATTAGGGGAATTATTACATGGAGCTGGCCAAGGTCTTGAAAGCTGTCTTTATATTACCGTTGGAACGGGAATTGGTGCAGGCGCTGTTATTCAAGGTAAACTACTACAAGGTCTCTCTCATCCCGAAATGGGCCATGTACTCATTCGCAGGCATCCGGAAGATTCATATAAAGGAAGCTGCCCGTACCATCTAGATTGTCTGGAAGGGATGGCAGCCGGACCAGCGATTGAAGAACGTTGGGGTGAAAAGGGCATAAAGCTTGCGGACCGCAACGAAGTTTGGGAGCTTGAAGCTTATTATTTAGCACAAGCGCTCATGCAATATATATTAATTGTTTCGCCACAAAGAATTATTATGGGCGGCGGAGTGATGAAGCAAAAACAATTATTCCCGCTCGTTCGTAAACAAGTACAGTCGTTACTTAATGGATATGTTGCCATTCCGCAAATTACGGAACAGATTGATGAATACATCGTTCCACCGGCACTTGGCGATGATGCTGGAATTACGGGTGCGCTCATGTTAGCAAAACGAGCACTGGAAGCGGCTGAATAACTACCTATTAATAAGAAGCTAGGGCGATATGAAGTCCTAGCTTTTGCTTATTGTGTGATCACTCTGTATTTGACATGTGTAAGTAAAGGATTTACTGTAAATATACAGAAAAGTCGAACTTTAGAAAGGGGAGTATCATGCCAAAATTAAAGATGAGGAAATTCATATTATGAATGATCGATTAGAAGAAATGAATAGATTAGCGAACCAATGTAATTGTGGGAATAAGCACAATCTAATTCAGATCGAGGAGATCGTTATTGCTAAAGATGCGCTCGACCAGTTGGTTACTTTTTTACAGAAAAAAGCTTTTCAACATGTTGTATTAGTTGTGGACGAGCAAACGTATAAAGCAGCAGGAGAAAAGCTCTCAAATCTTCTTCACACAGCCGGATTCCAACATACAGTTTGCAAGGTTGATCCTGATGAAAATGGAGATGTGATGGCTGATGAAAAAGTGATTGTACAGGCACTTCTTGGTACGCCACGTGAGGCAGATGTTTTACTTGCTGTTGGTGCAGGAACACTTCACGACGTAACAAGAATTTGCAGTGAGAAAACGAAAACCCCATTTATTTCAATCCCGACTGCTCCATCAGTTGATGGCTTTACTTCGCTTGGGGCACCGCTTATCGTAAGAGGGTTCAAGCAAACGTTCCAAACACAAGCGCCGCTTGCTGTTTTTGCTGATATTGAAATATTAATGAATGCCCCAGCTAATATGATCGCGGCTGGATTTGGTGATATGATGGCAAAGTTTACTTCGCTTGCAGATTGGAAATTCGGAGAGATGATGGCGGATGAACCGTATTGTCCGTTAGTAGAATCATTGACGAAGGAAGCATTGGAAACATGCATTACGAATAGAGATCATATTGCAAGAAAAAATGAGGCTGGTGTTACTGCATTGATCGATGCTTTAATTGTCTCCGGGCTTGCAATGCTTATATTTGGTCAATCACATCCAGCTTCAGGGGGCGAGCATCATCTTTCACATTATTGGGAAATGGAATTTTTACGTGAAAGACGTCCACAAATTCTTCATGGAGCAAAAGTCGGTGTTGCCACTTCATTACTCGCGCGCCTATACAAAGAAGAGATGCAGACAATTTTACTCGATCGATCTCAAGTAAAGGATCCTTTTTTGCGAAAAAGGATCAAAGATCACCAACACGAAATTCAAGCGATTATCAACAATATTCCTGAGACAGCTTATTTTGAAAAAGTAATGGAAAAAGTCGGTGGGAAATCGAGTACATTTGAGCTTGGTATTCATGATAGTCTCGTCACGGATAGTATGCTAGAAGCGCATAAATTAAGAGAGCGGTTTACAATGCTGCACTTTTTAAATGAAGAGCTAATGTATAATTGAGCGTCCTTCACAAACGCAAAGGGCACTGAAAAAACCTCTTGCTGTTGATTTCCGTTCCAGGTGGACGCTTTCCAAGGGGCGTGTCTTGAGCAGCTTAGGCCAACAGGATGTCGGTCGCGAAGCCGTTGCCACGCGTTCCTTTAAAAGCCCTGCAGGGTCTCAAGCTGCACGCTCATCCCGCTGGAGTCGCCACCTTCCACCCAATCAATGGAACTGCAATAAATTAATTTTTAGGCTAACCAGAGGTGGCGGAAAAATGTGTAATTGGATCATATTAATCATCTAATTATACATTTTTCGTTTGCGCTAAAAAAATTATAGTCGCTGTTTTTGATGATTTTAACTCAAGAAATGTTTTATTTAACTCCTTCAAGGGTATACTGTACCGCAAAATCATCTCCTACATCTGGTGAAAGATATGATCAACTAAAAAAAGACATACTGATGTAATACGGATCAAAGTGTCTTCTTTTGTGAAAAACCTAATTATCAAAATGAGTAAATGTGTTTCAGTACTTTCTCCGTGAGAGAAAAAGTACCTTTTTCTTTTCCATCCTAAACGACATCTGTTTCTAAATACACTTCTTCTCCCGCAGCGATTTCTGTCTGTCCATTTGTTAAATCAGTCATCCAGTCAGTAAATTCGTCTGTTTGGGCTTGTTCGACATAAACTTCGATCTCTACTTGATCAGAGTAATGGATCTCTTTTAATTGATAAATAGAGGAGCGCAGTTCATTTTCCAATTTTCCTAACCAAGTATAATCGGCTTTGACATGCATGATTGTCATTAATTTACGCTCGACGACTCCAACTGCGTTAATACCTTCAGACGTTGATTTTCCATATGCACGAATTAATCCGCCGGCGCCAAGCTTAATGCCGCCAAAATACCTTGTCACAACGACGACTGTATCTTTTAAATCTCGCTTTTTTAACACCTCAAGCATTGGAATCCCAGCGGTACCGCTCGGCTCTCCATCATCATTTGCCTTTTGAATTTGATTTTGCTCACCAATTAAATAGGCGGAACAATTATGTGTAGCATCCCAGTGCTTTTTCTTAATTTCTTGAATAAATGCCTGAGCCAATTCTTCCGTTTCGGCCCGGTGAATGTGAGCTATGAATCTAGATTTCTGAATATTAATTTCATGCTCGCCTTGTCCCTTTACCGTATAATATTGCGGAAGCATAGATCTGTCTCCTTTCGGCGAAAAAATTGTAAAAGAATCTTAATGTTTGTATAAGCAGTATACATGATATAATAGAAAATTAGAAAGGGATCGCCATATTCCTTGAGAATTACGTCGAAAATTTAGGACTTTTGCCTAAGGGGATAGGTATAAAGCAACATACCGGTTTTTGGTAAACAGTATTTAAGGATGAATTTTTCAAAAAACAACTATCATTATCGTCTAATTTTGAATTATCATGTAAAATAAATTTATCCGAAAAGGGGGGTATCCCTCGAGGAAAACATGGCATTAAGAAAAGTAGATATAAAAGCGTTAGATGACATTGTCAATCAAATGATTACAACGGTTGATAATAGCAAAAATGAAATATTTCGAATAGGAGAACAATGTCGCCAAGAACATGATTTATTTATTTCCGAATTAAAAGAGATCAAACAACAGGTGAGACACGTTATTGATGAAGGGGACGCATTGGAAATAAAATCACGGCTTGCCAGACGGCGGCTTTCCGAGGTGAGCCAACGTTTTCGAGATTTTTCTGAACAGGAAGTCCGTGAAGTATACGAAAATGCACATGATCTGCATACGAGATTAACCGTTAATCGTCAGCTTGAAAAACAGCTGCGTGTAAGGCGCGATGATTTAGAGAGAAGACTTCTCGCCTTACAGGAAACAATTGATCGTGCAGAATCACTCGTCTCACAAATTACAATCGTATCGAATTATCTTGTAAGTGATATAAAGGAAATTGGTGAAGTGCTCGAAGATGCGAAAATGAAGCAAGATTTTGGTCTGCGGATTATTGAAGCGCAAGAAGAAGAGAGGCGGCGCCTTTCTCGGGAAATTCACGATGGACCTGCACAGCTCTTGGCAAATGTATTAATTCGTTCTGATTTGGCTGAGAAAGTTCATAGAGAGAAGGGGCCAGAGCAATCACTTCTAGAAATTCGAAGCTTAAAAGAAATGATTCGTGCTGCTTTATACGAAGTTCGGCGAATTATTTATGATTTAAGACCGATGGCACTGGACGATCTAGGTCTGATTCCGACACTCAAAAAATACTTAGCGACAATTGAAGAATACAATAAGCGAACAATAATTGAATTTATACATATAGGAACAGATAAAAGATTGCCGCCTAAATATGAAGTCGCATTATTTCGGCTTATTCAGGAATCCGTCCAAAACGCATTAAAACATGCGGAAGCTAGGGAAATAAAGGTGAAGATTGAAATCCGCAGAGATCAGATCATCGTTCTTATTCGGGATGATGGAAAAGGGTTCGATCCAATGGAAAATAAAAACGATTCATTTGGGATTATCGGAATGAAAGAGCGTGTTAGCATCTTGGAAGGTGAAATGAAAATTATGTCCAATCTCGGATATGGGACTTCCATTATCATTCAAATTCCTTTAATGGAGTAGAAAATGTAGAAACTTTAGGGGGAATGGATTTTGACAACAAAAATTGTAATTATTGATGATCACCAATTATTTCGCGAAGGTGTAAAGCGAATTCTAGAATTTGAAAAAACGTTTACGGTTGTGGCAGAGGGGGAAGATGGCTGCGATGCTGTTCGACTCGTCGAAGAATATTCACCAGATGTCGTCTTACTTGATATTAATATGAAAAAAACGAATGGAATCGAAGCGACACGTCAATTAATTGAAGCGTATCCAGATTCTAAAGTAATGATTTTATCGATACACGATGATGAAGCATATGTGACGCATGCGTTGAAAACAGGTGCGATCGGTTACATGTTAAAAGAAATGGATTCAGATGAATTGATTGAAGCAGTTAAAATCGTCGCAGAAGGCGGTTCATATATCCACCCGAAAGTAACACATAAGCTCGTCAACGAATATCGCCGTTTAGCTAATCAGCAAAATAGAGGCAGTGGTTATCAGCAACCAGAAGTCCACGTGCCATTACATCTATTAACGAGTAGAGAATGTGAAGTATTACAATTACTTTCAGATGGAAAAAGTAACCGCGGGATTGGTGAAACATTATTTATTAGCGAAAAAACAGTGAAAAACCACGTAAGTAATATTCTTCAAAAAATGAATGTAAACGACCGAACTCAAGCAGTTGTCACTGCCATTAAAAATGGTTGGGTAGAAGTTCGATGAAGGATAATTCCCAAAAGCCGCGCTTTTGGGGATTTTTGTTCTTAACTAGGGAAAAATATCGAGAATTACACGGGTTTTGAATAAGATTAAGCGTCCTTTTAAATAATTACGTAGGTTTCGAGTATAATTGCGTAACTTTTTAAATAATTGCGCGACTTTTGGGTGTAATTGCGTAACTTTTTAAATAATTGCGTCGGTTTAAGGCGGAATTGCGCGACTTCCCCCACAGCCGATTCAAGTTCGGGCAATTTTGTTCGCGGCATCTTTTCAAAACCTCGACAATTCGATAGAATGGTAGCAACGTGCAAAAATATAAAAAGCGGGGTTGATTTTATTTGAAGACTGCAATTGTAACAGATAGCACTTCATACATACCGAAGCATATTCGTGAACATCTTGAAATACATATGATCCCACTCTCCGTTGTGATTAACGGAGAAACATACAGAGAAGAAATGGATATATCTGCTTCCGATTTTTACGAAGAAGTAAAAAATGGAACAAAGCTTCCGACTACGACTCAGCCGCCAATTGGTGAGTTTGAAGAGTTATATGCAAAATTAGCAGAAGAATACGATGCGATTATTAGCATCCATCTCTCAAGTGGCATTAGCGGAACGTTCCAAGGGGCGGTTGCAGCAGCGGCGATGGTAGAGCAAGCGAGAGTGTATGCGTATGATTCGGAAATTAGCTGTATGGCACAAGGCTTTTATGTGCTTGAAGCGGCTTCAATGGCGAAAGATGGCAAAGACCCTGAAGAAATCCTTGTAAGGCTGGATGAATTAAAAGCATCGATGAGAGCTTATTTTATGGTTGATGATCTTTCGCACTTGCAGCGTGGAGGAAGGCTTTCCAGCACGCAAGCGATGATTGGTAGCCTGCTTAACATTAAGCCAATTTTGCATTTCGAAAATAAAGTGATCGTTCCATTTGAAAAAATTCGCACACGCAAAAAGGCGATGAAGCGAATCGTCGCATTGCTTGAACAAGATGCTGAAAAAGGGATTCCGTTACGTGCTACGATTATTCATGCAAATCGAGTAAAGGAAGCAGCTGAATGGAAGGCAGAGCTTGAAGCTCTTTTTCCACTTGTGGATTTCCAAATTAGCATCTTCGGTCCTGTAATCGGTGCCCATCTTGGGGAAGGCTCCATGGGTCTTGCCTGGACAATCAAATAATATGATTCGCGGGTGGTGTTTAGCATCGCCCGATAAAATAAGGAGGCGATTGTTTGTCATTTCTTTTTTCTCCTCAACTTCAACAATTTCTATCTGGCCGCTCTTTACTCCTCCAAGAGATTCCCTTCCAAGAAAAACTAATTCACGATCATCTCAAACACCAATTTATCGAGGCAAAACGTGGAATTACTCAACAGAAAAATGGTTATGTATGTAATCGCTGCGACAATCAAACAAGCCATCTATTCGCCACATTTCCATGTGCGCACTGTAAGAAAGACTGCTTATATTGCCGGAAATGTATCATGATGGGAAGAGTATCTACCTGCACTTTCTTATATCATTGGATTGGTCCAGTCAAGCCCTTTTCTTTGCCAGCGCCTACTTACCTTGATTGGTCTGGACAGCTGTCGTTTGGACAAGATCACGCCTCAAAAGCCGTGATCGACGCAATCGAGACAGCAAAAGAACTCACAATATGGGCTGTCTGCGGTTCAGGAAAAACCGAAGTGCTTTTCGCCGGTATTGAAAGAGCGCTTCAACTTGGTAAGCGAATTGTGATCACGACACCGAGAACCGATGTTGTATTAGAGCTTGCTCCTCGTCTAAAAAAAGTATTTCCCACAATAACGATCGCCACATTATATGGAGGCAGTGATGATCGCCACATTTACGCACCGCTGACCATAGCGACAACTCATCAGCTGCTACGCTTTGAAAAAGCGTTTGATGTCATTATTATCGATGAAGTCGATGCCTTCCCTTATACATTTGACAAAAGTTTGCAATTTGCAGTGAAAAAGTGTGCCAAACCAATCGTAGCCACGATTTATTTAACAGCAACCCCTAGTGAAAAATGGCAAACTGAATGCAGAAGCGGGAAACGGAACCATGTGAAAATTCCAGCTCGTTTTCATAGACATCCCTTGCCATTGCCACAGTTCGCTTGGTGTGGAAATTGGAGAAAACAATTGAAAAAAGGAAAAATCCCAGCACCGATTATCCGTTGGATGAACGAACGAAGGCAGATGGAAAAGCAAGCGTTGATCTTTTTCCCACATATTGAATTGATGGAAAATGCATTACCGCTTTTCCGCCGTAGCTTTCATCATGAAATCGAGTCTGTCCATGCGGAAGACCCACACCGGAAAGAAAAGGTGGAAAAGATGCGAAAAAGAACGATTCCCTTTTTATTAACGACAACGATACTTGAACGAGGAGTGACGTTTCCAAATATCGATGTTGCCGTCATTGGCGCAGAGGACGATATTTTTACAGAAGCGGCTCTCGTACAAATTTCCGGTCGTGTTGGCAGGAGCAACGAATTTCCAGCAGGAACGATTACTTTTTTTCATTACGGAAGAACGAAGGCAATGATCAAAGCACTTAGTCATATGGCCGAAATGAACGACGAAGCATATAAAAAGGGGCTGCTTGAGAAATGAACGCGTACTGCCTCTATTGTCAAGCGCTTATTCTAGACGAAATGACATGGACAAAGCTGTTTTTCCCACGAGAACAATCACCCCTTTGTTCAAGCTGTTTTGGAAAATTAAAACGATTGAAAGAACCTTGTTGTAAAAAATGCTCCCGATCGCTAAATGAATCCGCATATATGAAGGAAGCGCACTGCATCGATTGTGTGCGTTGGGAACAGCAGTCACAATGGAAAGGAATCTTAAAAAGAAACACGTCACTCTATGAGTATAATGATTTTATGAAAGAGATGATTGCCCGTTATAAGTTTCGCGGTGACTATGCACTCGCCAAAGCCTTTTTCATGGAGATTCGCATGACGGTACAGAAGCTAGAGTATGATTTTCTAATTCCGATCCCACTTAGTGAAGAACGCCTGAAAGAACGCGGCTTTAATCAAGCAACTGCACTCGTTCATGAGGCGGGCTTTCCAACAGTTGATATATTAAGACGACATGATTCTGAGAAACAATCGAAAAAAACAAGACGAAGCCGGATTGAGCAAGCTCGCATTTTTTCGATTGTCGAAAACGCAGACATCGCCAATAAGAATGTTTTGCTGATTGATGATATTTATACGACAGGAGCAACGATTTATCATGCGGCAAAGACATTAAAAGAGGTGGGAGCTGCCTCGATTCAATCATTTACATTAGTAAGAAGTTAAACAATGATAAAAAAAGCCGATAATATAAATAATAGAACAATTGGGAGGATACGTAATGGAAATAGAAAATTGTTCAAGCTGTGGTGCAATTTACGTGAAAAATCCGATGCGTAATACGTGTGATGCATGCTATAAACAAGAAGAAGCGAAATATGATGTTGTTTATAAATTTTTACGCAAAAGGGAAAATCGTGCGGCTACCATTGATCGAGTGACAGAAGTAACAAAGGTGGAGGCGAGCTTGCTTCATAAATGGATTCGAAAAGGACGTCTGCAAATTGCTCAATTTCCGAATCTTGGTTATCCATGTGACCAATGTGGCAAACTAATAAATGAAGGAAGACTATGTGAGCGCTGCTCTACAACGATAAAGCAAGAGTTAAATATATATGAAAAAGAAAACGAACGTCAGAAAGAGCTGCGACGATCAATTTATCATTCACAGAATAAGCAATAATAATGTCAAAAAAAGGGGAAACTTTCCTACTAAATATATATAAACAATAAAGCCGTGAAACCGATATTATTAATATAGAAAACGAGAAATGACGGAAAAAGGAGGAAGCGTAATGAAAATTAATCCTTTTCGACCTGTGGAACAAAATCCATATAAACGGCAAATGAATACAGTCGAACGGCATCAAGCCGCAGTCAAAACGGATAAGGTAGAAATTTCCCCTGAAGCGAAAGAAATGCAGCAAATTCCGTCCATTGTCAAAGAACGTGAAGCAAAAGTTGCGGAAATCAAAAAACAAGTGCAAAACGGAACGTACGAAGTGAACGCAAAGGACATTGCGAAAGGAATTGCGGAATTTTATAAGCTTTAACATTCGAACGGATTCGGCATGTGCTCACGGATGAGCAAAAGGAATCTGATGATTGAGGGAACTTGCTCGAGCATCAAACGGCAGGTTCCCTCTCTTTATGGAGTGTGAAAAAGTATGTTGATTCAAAACGATTCGAAGCTACAAACCTTCTCTCAAACTGAAAACTCACAGCCGATAAAAGAAGGCGGAACGTACAGCGCGAATATTAAAGAAATACTGCCTAACAATGAAGCGCTCATCCAAATTAAAGGAGAAGAGCGAGTGGTGAAGATCGAAGGAAATGTTCCGCAAAGTGGAAAAGTAACACTGCAAATGATGGATATGAAACAAAAACCTCCAGTTGCTAAGGTTGTTATGAATGAAAGTCCGTCTGCGAGTCATTCTTCATCACCTAGCTTTCCTGATGGTTTGAAACAAGCGGTCAAGCTTCTTCAAGATCAGAAAACACCGATTACGAGGGATATGCTTCATCAATTGAAAACCTATTTTGAGAAAAGCCCAGGTACAATCGAACAAAAGCTAGAGACGATTGCCAAAATGGTCGCTAAAAAGCTAGATTTTACACCGGCACAAATCAAAGCCGTACATGAAGCATTGCAAGGAAAGCCATTAGGACATGTGTTGCACGAGCTTGTTGAAAATGAATTATTCACAAATCAACATGAACGAATCAAAGATGTAACCATCGAGCTCATAAGACAAGCCGAACAAGCGTCGACGCAATCAAGTCAATCGGATTTGCAATCACTTATCTCCCAAGCAATGAAGCAAGTGAGAACTGCTCCAGATATTGCTAGTGTTATTCAACTAATTAAAGAAAGTGATTGGCTATCTATATCAAGAACAACAATCGATGAAGCGATTCGTAAGGCTGAACAATTTCTGGAAGCTGGAAAGGAACTTGCGGCTCGACAGGAACTGGCTGCTGCCCTAAATGGAATGGCAGTTGAAGCTCCGGCGGAGGAACAAGAAGCAATGTATCGCATTCAAAGTGAAGCATTAACGGCACTTCCGATTGAGTCACGCAATTTTATTGTCACAACAGTTACGAAAAAACTTTCTCAAGCAGCACTTGATTTTAAAGTAGTCAAGCGTGAACTTGCAAATGCATTACAGACAACAGAATCGGTGATCAAACAGATGCCATTACAGGCCCGTCCATCATTGGAAGCAGCCATTAAACAGTTAGACCATGCAATTTTAAAAAGTGATTTCATGCTTTATACCGATATGGGAACGGAAAAAAAGCTTCTGCAAGCGAGCTCACAGCTTCATGAGGCAAGGAAGCTATTAGCAAAAGGTGAATTTTCACGAGCAAGTGAAATCGTTCATCAAGTAAAAACAACGGTAGATCGCTTAATTTTTCAACCGTCCGATGTACGTGTAAAGCATTTCGTTGCTAAAGAGATGCTTCAGCTTGACCAGCCGACACTAAGTAAGCAAATCGCTCATGTACTAGAGGAGCCGTTGCAATTACTTAGGCAGGAGCCAACCCCTAGGCATGCACTTGAATATTTACGCAGCCTTGGAATGATGCATGACAGTGATCTTGCTCACCGCCTTGTTGCTGGTGGAGAAACAAATGAGAATTTGAAAAACCTTTTAATGAAACTTGCACAAACAGAAGCGAATCATTCATTGGGGCAAAAGGCAGAACAAGCATTGCAACATGTAACGGGTCAGCAATTAATGAGCAAGGCGGACTCTTCGGGTTTGCAAACGATGTTATTTTCATTGCCGATTCTGTTAAAAGACCAAGTTGAAAATGTCAAAGTATTTATGAAATCAAACAGTGCAAATCAAAAAATGGATTGGGAAAATTGCAGCTTGTACTTTTTGCTCGAAACAAAAAAAATGGGCGACGTTGGAATCATGCTCACTGCTGTCAATCGCACCCTTTCATTGACGTTCAAGAATGATACGCACGGATTTAAGGAGCGAATAGAACCACTTGTAGACAAAGCAAAGGAACGTCTAGAAGAGATCGGCTATCAAATTGGAACGATGCAATTTTCTGCCTTAACGACGCAAGCTGAGCCGGAAAAGCAGTCTGAAAAAGTGAAACAGCCTGCTTTTACAGAAAGAGGGTATGATTTTAGCGTATGAGACAGCATTACTATAATCAGAAAAATCGCCGCCATCAAAACGGTCCATCCGCCGCAGTCATCCGTTATGACGAAACAGCTGGTGGTGCACCACAGGTTGTTGCCCAGGGGACAGGTGCGCTTGCGGTAAAGATGATGGAACTGGCGAAGCAACACGGCGTTCATATGCAGGAAGACCCATCTTTGGTTGGTCAACTTTTAGATATGGACCTTGGTGAAAACGTTCCGCCCCAATTATATTCGGTCATTGCTGAAATCTTAATCTTATTAGAGGAAATTGATCGCTGAAAATGTGTAAGAAAACCTTAATAAATGATAAAAGAAACCGATATGTAAACTGAACGGAGGCGAAAGCCAGTGGATTTTTTAACGAAAGAATTAATTTATCAAATGACCCCACAAAAAATAACCGGACTTTTATATGAAGTGTGCATTGACCAGTTGGAAGCAGCGATTCAAGCGATTGAGGCGGGGCACCTATTGGAAGCAAACACGAAATGTCAAAAAGTAAATGATATTCTTGAGCGACTCGGCGTTGGCCTAAATTACGAGGCGGGAATTATCGCTGATCAGCTTGATACATTATACAATTATATGGCAAACCAAGTGATTATCGGCAATATGAGGAAGGATCCAGTCGTCCTAAAAGAAGTGCTTGACATTTGCAACCGACTGGCAAGTTCATGGAATGAAGCGATGAGCATGGGAGATGTCGAGGCGCAGCGCCTTCACTATCAGAAAACGAGCGCTTATGACAAAAATGTCATGGTGTTGAATCGCGACTAGAAAGGGGAACAAATATATGAGAATCAACCATAATATTCAAGCATTAAATGCATATAGAAACTTATCACAAACAATGGCAAGCACATCGAAAAGTCTTGAAAAGCTTTCGTCAGGTTTACGGATTAACCGCGCTGCGGACGATGCAGCTGGCCTAGCAATCTCTGAAAAAATGCGTTCGCAAATTCGCGGTCTTGGCATGGCTGAGCGTAATGCACTTGATGCAATCTCATTGATCCAAACGGCCGAAGGTGCATTAAACGAAACGCATGCGATCTTACAAAGAATGCGTGAGCTAAGTGTGCAGGCGGCGAATGGAACGCTTGAAGACGAAGATAGGGTTGCAATCCAAGCGGAAATTAATCAGTTGAATGAGGAAATTGACCGGATCGCAGACACAACTCAATTTAATCAGAAAAAATTGTTGGACGGAGCAAGCGGTGGAAGTGATTTACTATTGCAATTCCAGGTTGGCGCGAATACTGGGGAAACATTGACTGTTGAAATAACAAAACTGGATTCAGTAAGTCTTGGGATTGCGACTTTAGGGGCACCAGGGACACCTAATATCGCTACGAGTGTTAAAACTGCCGCCGATGCAGATGAGGCAATTCAAATATTTGAAAATGCAATTCAAAAAGTTTCCGAACAACGATCCAAACTAGGTGCATACCAAAACCGTTTGGAACACACAGTGACGAATTTACAAACAGCAAACGAAAACTTAACCGCTGCTGAATCACGAATTCGCGACCTTGATATGGCGCTTGAAATGACAAACTTCACTAGAAATAATATTCTAAACCAAGCAGGACAAGCAATGCTCGCTCAAGCAAATCAGTTGCCACAGGGAATCTTGCAATTGTTGCAATAATAAACAGATCGGTAGTAATTAGCAGCTAATCGGTAGTATTTGCTCTACAATCGATAGTAAACTAATTAAAATCGGTAGTAAATCACCAATAATCGGTAGTAAACTTCTACCACGTCACATCACACAGGGGTGATCAATATGGATGTGCGCAGAATTGTAAGTACTGGCGTGCATGCTGCTCGAAATAAGACGCAGCAAGCGACGGAATCGGTTCACTTTACCGAAGTTATGGCAAAAAAACGGGAAAACATCATTTTTGAACGAATGGATAAGCTGCGCCAAGAGATTGAACAACAAGGAGAAAAGCTCGCCAAATCACAGACGATTGAAGACTTTCGAAAATATAAGCAGCTTGTGAAGTCGTTCATGGAAGACGCGGTGAACAACGGTCTGCAGCTGCAGGAGCAACGCGGCTTTGACTGGCGCGGACGCACGAAAGTATACAAGATTGTGAAAGAAGTCGATAAAAAACTAATCGATTTAGCAAATTCGGTGCTCGATAAAGAGAAAAAAGGCTTAGACTTGCTCGGGTTAATTGGTGAAATCGAAGGACTTTTAATTAATATATATACTTGATAGATAGAGGAGGCTCCAACTATGGCGGCCCAATCGCTCATCGAAACAATGAAAGAGTTGCTTCGTTTCCATGAAGCATTGCTTGAATCAGCAGCGGAAAAAGCAGAAGCAATTACACAAAATGATACACAAAAGCTTAGTCATATTTTACGGGAAGAACAAAAGCAGGTGACGGCAATTCAGGTGGCAGAACAGCGCTGTCAAAAAATTACAGCTTCGCTAGCAAGCAAAGAGGCTACGCTATCTGACGTATTATCAATTATCGATGAGCCGGAGCGGCCTCAGCTTCTTTTTTTACAAAAACAGCTTGAACAAGTGATTGACGAATTGAAAAATAAAAA
Organism: Bacillus sp. FJAT-50079; assembly: GCF_018343515.1. Taxonomy (GTDB): domain Bacteria; phylum Bacillota; class Bacilli; order Bacillales; family Bacillaceae_C; genus Lederbergia. The sequence goes on from NZ_JAGYPD010000003.1 coordinate 370,925, forward strand.
TGCATTGAATCAACAGCTGCTTACATATTCATTACAGTTCGTTCATATGAATCTTGATTTGCTCGCACCGGAGCCTGAGCTACCAAACTATTCAAAAGCACGGAATGAAGCAAGTGAACAGAGTCGTTCATTTTTTGATTCCAAAGCATAGGAGGGGAAAATATGCGATCTACTTTTATGGGACTTGAAACGGCCAAGCGTGGCATGTACGCACAGCAAAGCGCAATTTACGTAACCGGCCATAATATTGCTAATAAAAACACACCCGGCTATACACGTCAGCGCGTTAATTTTGTTCCGACCGAGCCATATCCAGCCGCATCGATGAACCGCCCGCAAATTCCTGGTCAGCTAGGGACAGGTGTTAAGGATGGTACGATCCAGAGAATCCGCGAATCGTTCATTGATGAACAATATCGTGGGGAAAATAATAAGTTTGGCTATTATCAAACACTGGCAAGTTCAATTAGTAAAATGGAAGATATTATGAATGAGCCTAGTGATCACGGGTTATCAAAGGCAATGGCGCAATTTTGGCAATCGCTACAAGATTTAAGTACGAACGGGGATAATGAAGGAGCAAGAAGAGTCGTCCTTCAGCGTGGGATTGCTGTGGCGGAGACGTTTAAATATTTGCATACGTCTCTTACGACTGTTCGAAATGATATTAAAAAAGAACTAGACGCATCGGTTACTGAAATTAACTCGCTAGCAACGCAGCTTGCTTCGATTAATCGTCAAATTAGCGAAATTGAACCGCATGGCTATTTGCCGAATGATTTGTACGATGAGCGTGATCGACTACTAGACCAATTATCGAATATCGTCCCGATCGAAATTACGACAATTCCGTATGGCGGAAATTCACTGCCTATTGCTGAAGGTGGTCGAAAAGTCGAGATTGTCCTTGGAGATCAACGTCTTACGCTTGTTGATGAAACGGGCGCACAAGAGGTAGAAATCGAAGGAAATCAATTAAGTGGGATTACATTTGATGAAGGAGCGGAAGGAAAAGGAAGGCTCGCCGCGCTAATTTATGCATATGGCGATCTTGAAGCCGAGACAGGCTTATTTCCTTCGATGCTTGCTGATTTGGATAAATATGCTCATTCCTTTGCGAAAGTCTTTAATGCGGTCCATCAATCTGGTTTTGATCTAAACGAACAATCAGGCGCGTTGTTTTTTAATATCGGTGATCCTGACTCCGATGAATCGTACAAAGGCGCAGCCGGCATGATCAAAGTTGCGATTACTAATCCATCAGAGATTGCGGCTTCTTTAAAAGCAACACATAAAGGTAATGGTGAAAATGCGTTACATTTAGCTGAGATCAAAGACTTAGTTATTGCAGGTGGAACGGTCACGTTACCATCTGGAGCAACACTTTCCGACTTAGACATTGATTCAGGGACATTGCAATCCTTTTTCGAAGGGGTGATCGGTAAAATGGCGGTTGAAGGTCAGCAGGCAAATCGTCTCTATTATAATACCGAAGTGCTCCTGAACTCGGTTGATAACGCACGGAGATCGGTGAGTGAGGTATCATTGGATGAGGAGTTTTCCAATCTCATTCAATATCAACATGCGTACTCAGCCTCAGCAAGGATGATTACAGTCATTGATGAAATGCTTGATAAAATTATTAATGGCATGGGAATTGCCGGAAGGTAAGAGGTGTAATACATGCGTGTAACTGACGGAATGATTGCAAGAAATGTCATGTTTAACATTAACCAAAGTTACTCAAGACTCGATTCGTTATTTGAACAAGTACAAACACAGAAAAAGATTTCGCGTCCTTCTGATGATCCAGTCGTCGCTATGAAAGGGATGTACTATCGAACAAATGTTATAGAAGTCGAACAGTTTAAACGAAATTACTCTGAAGCGCGCAATTGGATCGAAACGACGGACTCGGCAATCGATGAAGCAACCCAGGCGATTCAACGGATTCGCGAGCTTACAGCCCAAGCAAGTAATGAAACGTATGATGAAGGTCAGCTTCAATCCGTTGCGAAAGAAATTGGTCAATTAAAAGAACATTTAAAAACGATTGCTAATGCTAAAGTTGGGGATAAATATATTTTCAACGGAACAAATACATTAAAAGCACCATTTGAAAATATCAATGATGCTTTGCCTACATTCGATACCGATGATGTTACATTTGAATTAGCGAAAGGGATTTACGTTCCTGTTAATATGCAAGGCGCTTCTGTTTTTGGTTCTCCAGATGGCGATAATGTTTTTTCGATGCTTGACCAACTTGAAGCGTCATTGAATGAAGGAAATACAGAAGTGTTAAGCGGGTTCCTCGATGAAATCGATACAAGCATGAATCGATTTTTAGCTTCGCGTTCGGAAATTGGAGCTCGGACGAATCGTCTTGATTTCATGGAAGAGCGGATCGATAACCAAGAAATTATCGCGAAACGAATCATGTCTGACAATGAAGACATTGAATTTGAAAAAGTTGTCATGGAATTTAAAGCACAGGAAGCCGTTCATAACGCCGCCATGGCTGTGGGGGCACGTATTATCCAGCCAACATTGATGGATTACTTAAGATAAACAGCTATATAAAGTGCCTGGCTCCTTGGATGCCTGGCACTTTTTAGGAGTGATACTATTGCAAATTCCACAAATTAGAATGCAATCACAGTCCGCACAAATTGCGATTCAATCACGACCAGCTAATCAGTCGATTCAACAGCCAAATGCAAATCTGCAAATTGAACAGCCGTTAGCTGAAATGAACATTCGCACGACTCCGGGAAAATTAACGATTGATCAATCGCAGGCATGGGAAGATATGGATATAAAGAGTATTTTTAAGCGGGTTGAAGAGAACACGTATCGAGCACAGCAAGCTGTGATGGAAGGAATTGCTCGCGTTGTCCGTGAGGGCGATGAAATGCTTGATATTCGTTCAGGCCGCAACATCATCGTCGAACAAGCGAAACGAAAAGCGAATCCACGACCTGTTCAAACAAACATCGCATGGGTTCCGTCACCATTTTCTGTAAAAACACATTACACCCGCGGGAGTATAGACATCCAATTCCAAGCGAAGAAGCCGAAGATTGACGTACAAATCCGAAAGCCGATCATCTCCTATCATCGTGGCGACGTCGACATTTCTTTACAGCAACGCAATAGCCTAAAGATTGATTTTGTAAAATAAAACGGAGTGTGAACAGATGAACATTCAAACGAAATATCACGGAGAAGTCAACATTAGCGAAGACTCAATCATCACATTTGCCAAAGGCATCCCAGGATTTCCCGATGAAAAACGCTTTACAATGCTGCCACTGCCTGAACAAACATCGATTTCCGTCATGCAATCACTCGATACACCAACACTAGCATTCATCGTTGCCGACCCGTACAGTTTTTTCAAATCGTATGAATTTTCCTTGGATGAACATACCGTTGACCTGCTTGGAATCGAAGGAACCGATGACGTTAGTGCTTTGGTGATCTTAACTGTACAAGACCCGTTCGAAAAGAGCACTGCGAATCTACAAGCGCCTATCGTCATCAATATAAAAACAAACGAAGCAAAACAAGTCATCCTAAACGACGAAAAATACAAAACAAAGCAACCGCTATTTGCGGAAATGGCCACGAGGTGATGAGATGCTCGTACTAACTAGAAAAAAAGGCGAATCAATCCAAATAGGCGAAGACATCGAAATTACCATCACAGGGATTAAAGGCGACCAAGTCAAAATCGGCATTAACGCACCGAAAAATGTGGAAATCCATCGGAAGGAAGTATGGCTTGATATTCGAAACGAAAACACAGCTGCATCCGAAGAAGTCACAAACCTATTTACCATTCTGTCAAAAGCAAACAAATAAATGTACGTGGAAACTGTCAATTGACACGCAAATTGGCAGTTTTTATTTTATTTTGGTGAAAAATAATCAAAAACTATTAAACTTTCCCGAACCATGTCGATATTACTAGTGTAAGCGAAAGCAAGGGGCGGCCGACCTCTGCAATCGCTAAAAATCAAACACGATTCACAAGGACGTGAATCGCAAATTCAGGGAGGAAAATAAACATGATTATCAATCATAATATCGCGGCGTTGAATACGCACCGTCAATTGGCTTCTGCAACAAACGCACAATCAAAATCAATGGAAAAATTAGCTTCAGGTCTTCGCATTAACCGTGCTGGTGACGATGCGGCTGGTTTGGCTATTTCTGAGAAAATGCGTGGTCAAGTTCGCGGATTAGACATGGCGGCTAAAAACTCACAAGATGGTATTTCTCTTATCCAAACAGCTGAAGGTGCATTAAACGAAACACATGCAATCCTTCAACGTATGCGTGAACTAGCTGTACAAGGCGGAAACGATACTAATACAGAGGCAGATCGTAACCAAATTCAAACGGAATTAAACCAATTAATGTCCGAAATTGATCGTATTGCAAATACTACAGAATTTAATACTCAAAACTTATTGAAAGGTAGCTTCTCCGCTACACTTCAAGTCGGTGCAAATGCTGGCCAAGTTATTAACTTTGGAATCAGTGCAATGGGTGCATCTGCTTTATCTTTAGGTTCAAATATTAGTATTTCTTCCAATGCTGCTGCAAGTACTTCAATTTCTACTTTAGATGCAGCAATTGAAAAAGTTTCAACTCAAAGAGCAAACTTAGGTGCTCTACAAAACCGTCTTGAGCATACGATCAACAATTTAAGCACAGCTTCTGAAAACTTAACAGCTGCAGAATCTCGTATTAGAGACGTTGATATGGCGAAAGAAATGATGGAACAAACGAAGAACTCAATTCTTGCACAAGCATCACAAGCAATGCTTGCACAAGCTAACCAAGCTCCACAAGGAGTATTGCAGCTACTTCGTTAAATTATAAGTTTCTCCCTCGATTGAGGGAGATTCAAAAAAATATCCTGATACCTGTAATAATAGGCCAGGATATTTTTTTGAATTTATTGAAACAAAAATGAGGTGTTGAGGATGAATCCTTTTATTTCCTTATGTATGATAGTTAAAAATGAGGAAAAGGTTCTAGAAAGATGTTTAGAATCCGTTAAAGATGCGGTAGATGAAATTGTCATTGTAGATACAGGTTCAACAGATAATACGGTAGAAATCGCTACAAAATATGTTGATGAGGTTTATTTCTTTGAGTGGACGAATAGTTTTGCAGACGCTCGTAACTTTGCACAGTCAAAAGCGACTGGCAGTTGGATTTTAGTATTGGATGCAGATGAATATGTAGACACAAATAATCTTAAAGAGATTATTAATTATATTAAGGACAGTAAGCAAACAGTAGATGGCTATGAGATAAAAGTATATAACTTCACCGGGAATTATGGGGAACGGATAGTTGAACATGTAAGTATAAGGATTTATAGAAATGATGAGAAAATTGGATATTTTAGAGGGATTCATGAGCAAGTAACTAAAAAAGATTCAGCACTTACAACGGATTCAGCAAATTTAATTGTATATCATTCAGGTTATATATCTCATGTAGTGCAAGAAAAAAATAAGTCGGAAAGAAATAAGGCTTTGCTAGAAGTTGAAATGGAACGATCAGGAAACACGGCTTTTGACTATTTTAATTTAGGAAATGAACTATTAGGGATTGGGGAGAAAGAAAAGGCATTAGAAGCCTATGTGAATGCTTATAATAAGAAGCCTGATTTCAAATATAGCTGGGTTTCATTATGTATTATCCAAATTATTAATTGTTTAATTTCTTTGAAAAGGTATCGAGAAGCTTTGCAGGTTATAAATGATGCTGAACAAATTTATGTTCAGTCTCCAGACTTTAAATATTTGAAGGCAAATATTTACTATTTACAGCATCGTTATGATGATGCAATGGAACCATTAATTGAAGTATTAGGAAACGAGGACTTCTATTCAAATTGTATTGCAAGTGTAGATTATAAAAATTATCTTCCACATCAAATGTTAGGGCATTTATATAAAGAACAAGTGAAAAACGAAGAAGCTGTTTTTCACTTAGTAAATGCTTTAAATATTAACCAATATTGTATGAGGTCTTTATATGATTTAATGAACATTTTAGTATCTAAATGTACAGTGGATGAAGTTGATTCATTTATTAAAGATAACGGATTAATTAAAGATACTCGTGATATACGAAAATTTATTCAAACCTTTATCTCGCTTTCACAATTTGAACTTGCAAATACATATATTCAGTTGCTAAATGATGATCCGATGGTGAAAAAAGGTTTTGAACTAAAGGTAGACCTTATTCAAAATGGCGGAACATTACTTGCTGATTTTATTAAAACAGCTACAGTGGAACAATTAAATGAAATCATCGGCTTTGGTTGTTTAAATATTTATGATTTAATTATCTTTTGCATTTCTAATGAAGAGGAACAATTTTTACAGTTGCTTTCGAATTTAATAAAGGAAGAAAAGGAAAAACAATTACTTCTCTTTTTATTAAATGAAAAGGCTGTTACATTAGAAACATCTGAATTTCAAGAGCAGTATTTAACGTTACTTGATAAAGCGTTGCAACAAAATAAATATCAACTTTTTGAAAGCTTGTTTGTAAAGTCACAGGCTTTTGATAATTTATACATACAAATAGGTCAAATATTGTTTGAAAATGATTATAAAGATCAAGCTGTGGCACTTTATGAAAAAATTCAGCCTAGATACTATGATGAACAAACGATCGTTCATTTACTTAAGTTTTATTATGGAAAAGAGGAATTCAAATTAGCATCCAAGCTGATTGAAGAAGCTATTACCCTAGAAAAATATAACTATAAGGTTTTCGAATATGCGTTAGATTTATTGATAAAGAACGAGTTCGATTCAACATTAGATGTTGAAGAAATAATGAATATTGCTTTCAGCTTGTATCCAAACAGTAATAGACTCATTCAACTATATAATCAAATTCCAAAACAAGAATTGGCAAATGGAAGCCAAAGTGAATCAAGTTTGATTGTAGGCTTTTTTGTTGAAACAACATTTCATTACTATGTGTATGAATCCATTATTGATGAATTAGTGAAAAAAGGCGTCAGATGTCATCTTGTCATCAATGATAGTTACAAAGAAAATTCTGAAACGAGTTATATGTATGATGATTTATTGGAATTCATCCAGAATTTAGAGCGTAATGACATCGAAGCTTACACAATATCTACAATTAGAGAAAATCATTTTATTTATGATTGTATGGTTAGTTGTTATTATACGGCATGGCTGCAAGATATAGCTAAGAAACAAGTTCGTGCGATGTATAGCCTGGCCAAAGATTACTGGGCTTATTCTTGGTGGAACGTCTTTTATGATAAAATTCTTTGCTATGGTGAATATGACTATGCAAAATTAAATATATATAATAACTGTTCTGTTGTTGGCATTCCAAAATTCGATTATTGGTATCGAAATGAAATAAAAAATATTAATGAAGTAAAAGAAAAGTTTATTTTAGATAGTAGCAAACAGACAATTCTATACGCCCCAACGTATGGAAACTTAAGTTCAATCGACGAATGGATTGAAGATATAAATAAAATACAAGATGATTTTAATGTTGTTATTAAGTTACACAATGGTACAGCATATCGCGAAAGTGAGCAATATAGAAGAGATTTATTAAATCGAAACTTTCATAATATAACTGGTGACCCGGATGATTTATTTGCACTTCTTTCAATAGCTGATTTTGTCATTACAGATAACAGTGGCATGATATTTGATGCTATGTTGGCAGAACAGAACATTTTGTTGTTAAATCTTGAAAATCAATCTGGTATAGAAAAAAATAGGGTTGAACAACTTGTAAGGGAAAATTTAATAAATATTGATAAAGGAACAGATTTAAAAGAATATTTAAAGAATAGCAAGTTGTTTGATGAGCAGAGAAAAGTTACATCAGAACTAGTAAGACATTATTATAAATGGACGGACGGAAATTCAGGAAAACTTGCTGCAGATGAAATAATACAATTACTAGAGAATGAAGAAAGCGATGAGAACACGTTTTTATTATCACTTAGAAAACAAATCTTTGGTAATTAATCATAGATTCAACAAACGGTCTTCTTTTATGGGAGACCGTTTTGAGAGTTAAGCCGATGATATGCAGTGAGAATTCACTAGAGATTCGTTTATAAGTTAATAAGCAGATTCTTTTCTATACATAGCAAGCAGAAAGAAGGAATATCATTGGGTCTATTAAAAGTTGGGGTTGTTGGAACTGGCACTATGGGTAGACATCATGTAAGAATTTACGATAGTTTACACTATCAAGTCAAGTTAGTAGGTATTTACGATATTGATAAATATTTAGCTAATGATATAGCTAAAAATTATAATATAAAATCGTTCGATAACTTAACTGAGTTATTAAATGAATGTGATGCTATATCAATAGCTGTTCCCTCCGTATATCATTATGAAGTTGCAATGAAAGCATTAGAATTAGGTAAGAATATTTTAATTGAAAAGCCAATCGCCTCCTCGATTGTTGAAGCTAAAAACATAATGGCTCTGGCAAAATCTAAAGGGTTAATTGTGCAAGTGGGACATATTGAAAGGTTTAATCCTGCGATAGTTGAACTTCGTAAGTTGCTTATTGATCAAAAATCAGTAGGGATTGATATAAAAAGACTAAGTCCATTCGATGGAAGAATTGTTGATGTCGATGTCGTACAGGATCTGATGATTCATGATATAGATATTGTGTTGGATTTATTTGGTCACGATATTAAAGAAATAAATGCGTTTGGTAAATCGGTATTTTCGGACAAAGATCTTATTGATTATGCTGTTGCTTCAATACAATTTAATAACGGGATAATAGCTAATTTAACAGCTAGCAGAGTAACTCAGGAGAAAATTAGAAAGCTGGGCTTAACTACAGAAAGTTCGTATATTGATTTAGATTACATGGATAAAAAAATAAGTATTTATCAATGGACAAATATGCTAGAAAACTTAAACTCTAAGGAAGCAACATACAAACAAGAGAGTGTTGTCAGTAGAGTATTTGTTCCAAATGAGGAACCTTTATTAAATGAATTAAAAAGTTTTATTTCAAGTGTGAGAAATAGACAAGAGCCAGTGGTAACGGCATATGATGGATTAAAGTCATTAGAAATTTGTGAAAAGATTCGAGGGAACATTTATAATAAGGAAGATATGAAAAATCTTATTTCGTTATAAGTTTAAGATAAATATGGAGGAAATTATGCAATCCTATGAATACTATTGCCATCCAACAGCAGAAGTAAACCCCAACTCTAAAATTGGTAAAGGGGCAAAAATATGGAATAATGTTCAAATAAGGGAAAATACGTCAATTGGTGAAGGATGTATTTTATCCAAAGATGTGTATGTTGATGAAGGAGTAAGTATCGGCAATTTTTGTAAAATCCAAAATGGGGTTTCAATTTATAAAGGAGTTTCTATCGAGAATAAAGTTTTTTTAGGACCGCATATGGTTTTTACGAATGACCTTTTTCCAAGGGCAACAAATGAAGCTTGGACAATAACTGAAACAGTTGTTAAAACAGGTGCTTCTATTGGGGCTAATGCCACTATAGTATGTGGTAATATAATCGGAATGTATTCAATGGTTGCAGCTGGATCAGTAGTAACAAAAGATGTACCTAACTACGCTTTAGTTGCGGGAAATCCCGCAACAATTATTGGTTATGTCTGCGAGTGCGGCTCAAAAATGACAAGTATTAATGATGAAGTATATGAATGTTTTTCATGTAATAAGGAGATTAACATAAGCATTTCACCGGAGGAAATCTAATGATACCAATCGCAAGCCCCGTAATTACAAAACTTGAAAAAGAACTTGTAAATGAAGTTCTAGAAAGTGGTAATCTAGCTACTGGAGAATATGTTACAAAGTTTGAACAAAATTTTGCAAATTATATAGGTGTTCCATATGCAATTGCAACTTCTTCGGGTACAACCGGTTTACACGCTGCTATAGAATCTTTATCATTACCTGAGGGATCAGAGATCATTACTACGCCGTTTACGTTTATTGCAAGTAGTAATTCAATTCTATATAGTAAACATCAACCGATATTTGTTGATATAGATCCAGAAACTTTTAATATGAATCCAGACTATATAAGGGACTTAGTTAGGAATAATAGAAATATTAAAGCAATTCTAGTAGTACATCTTTACGGATTACCTGCAAATATGAAGGCAATAATGGATATAGCAAAAGAGTTTAATTTAAAAGTGATTGAAGATTGCGCACAAGCTCATGGTGCTGAAATAAATGGAAGAAAAGTAGGTACCTTTGGTGATGTTGGAGTCTTTAGTTTTTACCCAACAAAAAATATGACCACTAGTGAAGGTGGCATGATTGTAACTCATAATGAAGAAATCAATGCTAAAAGTCGTTTGCTAATAAACCATGGATCACCTGAGAGGTACGTACATACAATAATTGGGTATAACTATCGAATGACAAATATTAGTGCAGCAATTGGAATTGGGCAACTAAAACAAATTGAACATTTTACTTCTAAAAGAATAAGTAATGCGAATATGTTAAATAAGGGATTAGGAGACATAAAGTGGCTTCGCACACCGTATGCTCCAGAAGGATTTAAGCATGTTTATCATCAATATACAATTAAAATTGAGGGTAAAGGGAGAACTGAGGTAATTAAAGAATTAGAAAAAGCGAAAATAGGATATGGAGTTCATTATCCGACACCAATACACTTACAGCCTGTATATAAAGAATTAGGATATGGCACTCAAGAACTACCACATTCTGAAAAATTAGCTAATGAGGTTTTATCTCTACCAGTACATCCTGGCTTGAGTGAGTTAGATATAAAGAAAATTGTTAGTGTTTTTACTTCTCTATGATTACTTATTCGATTTTGCTGTTATAAGTAGTTGAGTATCTTTTTGTATTTACTTTCAATTTCTCTTAATCAACCTTTTGCCCAAAATATAACTATATATTAGTTATATTTAGCCAATTTTAGTGGCCAATTTTAAAAAATTATAGATCAAATAAAAAGCATCTATCCTTGTTCAAGTTTCTCAAAAGACTGCTAAAGCAAATAATCAAATGAAGTTCTACCAGCTTCGTTAATTATAAATTCTTTGAAAGGGACTCTAATTTTACAGGGTCCCTTTTCCATATTGCTCAAAGTGTGGCATCAAATAAAGGATCTTAATACTTTCCTAGTTTTCCAGATTAGTAATGAACTATAGTATCAAACCTTGAAAAGGTTGATACATTAACACTGTTAGAATACATACATTAATGGGGGAAATTCCAAATGGACGTAACAAAATTTGTATCTCAACTCCAAAGAAATAAAATTAACTTTTATACTGGTGTTCCTGATTCCCAATTAAAAGCGTTTAATAATTATTTAATGAATGTGTATGGAATATCAGATAACCATATTATAGCAGCTAACGAAGGAAATGCAGTAGCGTTAGCTGCTGGCTATCATTTATCAACGGGTAAAATACCGTGTGTTTACCTTCAAAATAGCGGTCTTGGGAATATTGTTAATCCGGTAACTTCTCTATTAAATGATAAAGTATATGGCATTCCATGCGTTTTTGTCATTGGTTGGAGAGGGGAACCTGGTGTTCCTGACGAGCCACAGCATCGTTTCCAAGGAGAAATAACATTACAGATGCTAGAAGATCTTGAGATCGACAATATGGTCATTGATAAAGATACTACTGAAAATGAGCTTGACGAAAAGATGACTGAATTTAAGTTATTACTTAATGCTGGCAAGAGTGTGGCTTTTATAGTAAAGAAAGGTGGGTTATCTTATAACGAAAAGGTAAGTTATAAAAACGAACACCCTACATCTCGAGAAGATATTATTCGATTTATTACCGATGTAGCAGGTGAGGATATTATTATATCTACTACCGGAAAAACGTCCCGAGAACTATTTGAAATAAGGGAAGAAAAAGGGCAGTTCCATAAGTATGACTTTTTAACAGTAGGTTCAATGGGACATAGTTCTTCAATTGCTTTAGGCGTTGCGCTTAATAAACCAAATAAAAGAGTATGGTGTCTAGATGGAGATGGTGCTGCTTTAATGCATTTGGGAGCAATGGCAGTTATTGGGGAGAAATCACCTGAAAATTATATCCATGTAATCATTAATAATGGAGCACATGAATCAGTTGGTGGACAACCTACTGTTTCTATGAATATGAATCTTGGTCAAATAGCTTTAGGTTGTGGGTATAAAAAAATATATCATGCAGCAAACCTTGACGAGCTTAAGCCAATTTTATCGGAAATAGAAGGTAAACAAGGGCCTATATTTATTGAAATAAAATCTGCCATAGGCTCACGGGATGATCTAGGGCGCCCGACTTCAACACCAATTGAGAACAAAAAAGCATTTATGGAATATCTATTGGGATGTGATTAAATGAAAGCATTAATTCTTAATTCTGGCATGGGCAAAAGGATGGGGGATCTGACAAAGGAGAACCCAAAATGCATGACAGAGATTGCAAAAGATGAGACGATACTTAGCCGCCAACTAAAACTACTACAAGAGCAAGGTATAAGAGAGATCGTAATCACGACAGGACTGTTTGACAAAATAATACGAGATTACTGTCACTCACTAAATTTACAGTTACAATATACATTTGTAAATAACCCTATTTACGATGTAACAAACTATATTTACTCAATCTACCTTGCTAAGCATCATCTAGCTGATGACATTATACTAATGCATGGCGATCTTGTATTTGACAGTTCTGTATTAGTAGATATATTACTAGAGGATAAAAGTTGTATGGCTGTAAGTACGACAATCCCTTTACCTGATAAAGACTTTAAAGCGGTACTTAAAAATGGATACATTGAAAAAGTTGGAATTGATTATTCCGAAAGTGCGATAGCTGCACAGCCGCTCTATAAAATCAATAAAAAAGACTGGGAAATTTGGTTGGATCATATCATTACATTTTGTGAACAAGGACAAGTAAATTGTTATGCAGAAAATGCTTTTAATGAAATATCAGATAAGTGCTACATCTACCCGAAAGATTTTGCCAATCGTCTTTGTGCAGAAATTGATACTCCAGAGGATTTAACATTTATTCAGGAAAGATTAAACAATAGTAAAAACTAACATGAAGGAAGAGATAATAATGACTCAAAAGACTGTTTATATGTGCTTTAGTACCGATGTAATTCATGGAGGTCATACATCAATTATCCAAAAAGCAGCTCAACTTGGTGAGTTAACGATTGGGATGTTAACAGATGAAGTAGTAGCTAATTACCGGCGTTTTCCAGTTTTGAAATATGGGGAAAGAGTAAAACTTCTTGAAAGTATTAAAGGAGTTAGCAAGGTTATACCACAAGAGACATTAAGCTATGCAGAAAATTTACGTACACTTAAACCTGACTATGTTGTTCATGGTGACAACTGGGTAACAGGATTTCAAAGACCAATAAGAGATGAAGTTGAACAAGTACTATTGGAATATGGTGGGGAACTTATAGAGTATCCTTATACTGAAAATGAGGATTATGATAAATTAGAGCGTAGTCAAAGAGAACAACTATCTATACCAGATATTCGTAGAGGTAGATTGAAGCGATTATTAGAAACGAAACCGATAGTGAGTGTACTCGAGGCTCACAGTGGTATTACTGGATTAATCGCAGAAAAATCGACTGTATTAAAGGATGGAAAATCGTATCAATTTGATGCTATGTGGTCTTCTAGTTTATGTGATTCAACTGCTAAGGGTAAGCCTGATATTGAGTTGTTGGATATGTCGAAACGATTCCAATTAATTGACGAAATTATGGATGTCACTACAAAGCCAATTATTGTTGATGGTGATACTGGTGGATTGACAGAGCACTTTGTATATAATATTCGAACTTTAGAACGTATGGGTGCTTCAGCAATGATTATTGAAGACAAGACTGGCCTTAAGAAAAATTCTCTTTTTGGCACGGAAGTGGAACAAACCCAGGATAGCGTTGAAAACTTTTGTGCTAAGATTTCAGCCGGTAGAGCAGCACTAAAAACAAATGACTTTTTCTTGATTGCGAGAATTGAAAGTTTGATACTTGAAAAAGGGATGGTGGATGCATTAACTAGAGCTTTTGCCTATGTGGAAGCAGGTGCTAATGGTATTATGATTCACTCAAGAAAAAAAGACCCAGCAGAGATCTTTGAGTTCTGTGAAAAATTTAGAGAAAAAGATAATTCAACACCATTAGTTGTTGTACCAACATCTTTCAATACCGTAACAGAAGAGGAATTTGCAAGTCATGGTGTTAATATTGTTATATATGCGAATCAACTAACACGTAGTGGATTCCCTGCAATGCAGAAAGTTGCGGAAACTATTTTAACTAATCGCAGGGCAAAAGAGGCAGATGATATGTGTATGTCTATTAAAGAAATACTTACTTTAATCCCTGAAGATTATTAAGCAGAAGTATAATTATTCCTATGGTTTGCTATGAATCTATAAAATGTATAGAGTAGACTGCAGGTTTTTTGAGGGAGAGAATGATGGATATTAAACCATTCTGTAATACAGAAATTATATTTACTAATAAATATGAATTAGAACAACTACTAGTATCTTATCGTTTATCAAATATTGTGTTAGTTATGAGTCATTCCTCATCAATGAGATGGGAATTTGAAGAATTTAATGAAAAACTCAAGAGGAATTGTAATGAACTTAACGGGTCATTTACTTGGATAAAAGAGGTGGATGCAAACCCTACTCAAAGAAGTATAATTAGTTCCTTACAACAAATCGGTAATAAAAAGATTGATGTGATTATTGCTTTCGGTGGAGGCAGTGCGATAGATTTAGCCAAAGGGATAAGTGCTTTCTACAATTCCAATAGAAATTATAATTATACTGTAAAAGAAATTACGATGAATATAAAAAATAAAAGTTATGTTGACGATGAGTTTATTGATATTATTGCGGTACCATCCACAGCTGGAACCGGCTCTGAATTAACACAATGGGCTACTATATGGGATGAGAATAAGTTAGAAAAGTTTTCTATTGACGCACCTGGACTTAGACCCAAAAAGGCAATGATTGTACCTGAGTTAACGCTTACGGTACCTAAAAAAATGACTTTAGCTACGGGTTTAGATGCCATGTGTCAGGCAATAGAATCTTATTGGTCTAAACATACAAATCCAATCGTTCAAGATATTGCATATCGTGCTGTAGAATTAGTAATTCAAAATCTAAGAAAATCATTATATAATCCGAATGACATCGCTAGTAGAGAGAAACTTTGTAGAGCTTCAGTTTTATCGGGGCTAGCATTTTCACAAACGAGAACAACTGCATGCCATTCCATTTCGTATCCATTAACGATGTTATATGGTATTCCCCATGGATTAGCTGTATCATTAACATTAGATGCAGTATCACATATTAATAGAGGGCACTTCCCGAATGATAAAGAATTATTGTCACTATTTAATGAATATGATGGGATAAAAAATTGGATTGATATGGTTTCAGATGGTATCGTTGAAATGAAGTTATCTGCCTTTGGGATAACAGAAAGTGATATCCCGATAATAGTAGATAATGCTTTTACAGGTGGTAGGATGGACAATAATCCCGTAGAATTGTGTAAAAATGACGTGAAGAAAATTTTGGAATCTATTATGTAGTTATTGCTTATAAAGTAAGCCACACAGTCCCCTAAAGAATTTCTTGAACTGAAGAGAAAGGTCTTTGGACTGATAAATTATAGTGACAACATGCTCCCACAATTTCCAATAAAGTGCCCAATCTGGTTTTCCTGCTATTTTTTTGGGGGGAGTATCTGAAAAGCACGAAGTGATGGATATCATGATTCGATAGTTGGCTTCCACTTTCCAACATGGGTGAAGTGGTTTAATTTTCATATTTTTCCCCAAAACCTTTCTAATTTCTTAGAAAGGTTTATTTTTATGATTACATACGATGATTAAATTTTGAAAATTCACTATTTACATTCTAGCATTAATGTTATATATTGTTCATATCAAACAGTAAATGTTAGAAACGAACATCGTGCAACAAATATTTATTAAAACAGGCAGATAAAAGTGATTACATAATGGGAGACGCATACATGATACAAAAAACACGATTGAACAACCGGCAGAATCAAATTTATCAAGAGTTAATGAAAAAAGGAGAGGTCTTTACGAAAGATCTTACAGAACGTTATAGCGTCGTTGAGATGACGATTCGACGTGATTTTGAGAAATTGGAGAATATGGGTTTAATTAAAAGGATATCTGGAGGTGCGATTTTAACAGCCAATCCGGATATAGGTGTGAGTAAACGAGCGAGTCTAAATTTAAAGGCGAAAGAGTCGATTGGCCAAAAGGCAATCGAGTTTGTTCATGAAGGAGAAGCAATTTACATAGATTCAGGTACAACAACCCCATATTTTGCAAAGTATTTACCACAAGAATGGGAATTATCGATTGTTACGAATGCGTTGAATGTTGTGTCGCAAATACAGAAGCCAAATAAAGAAGTCATCATTCCTGGTGGAATTTTTATAGAATCTACTTCATCGCTCGTAGGTCCAATCGCAGAATCAACGTTGGAAGGGCTATCATTTGATAAAGCATTTTTATCGGCCTCTGGATTATCTCTAGACCAAGGGTTTAGCAATGCAAACGCATTTGAGGTTCAGATTAAGCAAAGGGTATTAAGGCAATCGAAGGAAGTTACTGTTTTAATCGATCATAGTAAATTTGGTCAACAATTCCTTTATAAAATTTCCACGTTAAAAGAGGTAGATCGAATTATTACTGAGGTAGAGCCTTCCATTGAATATCAAAAATTAATGAGTGAGTTTGGCGTAGATCTTATCATTTGTAAGTGATTTCTCCAAAAGCTTTAAAAAATGCGCATGATACATGGGTTCATTAGAAAATCTCTTTATCTGGTATTAAATCATTTAAATGATTTTAATATATTTATATTTAAAAGAGGGGGAAGTATAATGAAAAGGTTTACGTTTTTGTTCCTAGTTGCCCTACTAACGATAGGGTTAGTTGCGTGTAACAAGGAAGAGGCAAGTGGTTCAAATGGTAAAGGATCGAAGGATCAACTCGTTTTTGGTTATACGTCTATGACACAAAACAATCCGTTTTTCCAAGTGCTTGAAGAGGCAATACGAGAGAAAGTAGAGGCAAATGGCGATAAGCTTATTACAATGAACCCAGCCATGGATGTCGAGCTCCAAATTAATCAGATTGAAGATTTGATTTCACAAGGGATCGATGCTATCTTTTTAAATCCAGTTGACTGGGAAGGAATTAGGCCAGCATTGGTCATGCTTGAGGAAGCGGGAATCCCAATTATAAACTATGATACAGAAGTGAAAGATTTCGATTATGTCACCGCTTATGTCGGCTCGGATAATAAAAATGCAGGTAGAGTGGTCGGGCAAGATTTAGTTGAAAGATTTCCTGATGGTGGAAAGATTGTCATACTTGATAGCCCAACAATGAATTCAGTAAATGATCGAATTGATGGGTTTTTAGAAGCAATTGAAGGGAAGAATTTTGAGATCGTTGCCCAACAGGATGCTAAAGGAGATTTAGAAATAGCGTTGGGGCTTACAGAGGACATCTTGCAAGCACACTCCGATTTTATTGCGATTATGGGTGGAAATGATCCAACTGGTCTAGGGGCGTTAGCAGCTTTAAAGGCAGCTAATCGTGATGATATTGTCGTTTATGGGGTTGATGGATCACCAGATGCAAAAGCAGCGATCGCTGAAGGAGGACCATTTGTCGGCTCGGGAGCACAATCACCTATTTCGATTGGACAACAATCTGTTGATGTTGCATATAAAATTTTGAACAAAGAAGAATTTGAGAAAAGAATCCCTGTTGAAACTTTTATAATCAATGAAGATAACGTAGAGGAATACGGAGTAGATGGTTGGCAGTAAAAAGTAGATGATAGGTTAGATTATAGGTGACTCATATGTTGGGTGTCTGCTTTCTAAAAAGTGAATGTAAACGCATACATTTGATTCGAACAAAATAAGGAAGCGGACACCGATGGGTCACCTTTTATCATTAAACGGGGTGGGAAAATGGGAAGCAAATTGTTGGAAATGAAGGGAGTTACGAAGAAGTTTCCTGGAGTGTATGCATTAAAGGGAGTTGACTTTAACCTTGAAAGTGGAGAGGTACATGCACTTCTCGGTGAGAATGGTGCGGGTAAATCAACTCTCATGAAAATCTTAAATGGAATATATAGCATCGACGAAGGCGAAATTTTTATAGATGGAAATCAGGTACAAATTCATGACGTAAAAGATGCGCAGCATTATGGAATTAGTATTATTCATCAAGAAATCGTATTAGTACCCTATTTATCGATAGCAGAAAATATTTATTTAGGGAGGGAGCCTTTAACAAAGTCTGGTTTTATTGATATTCATACGATGTATGAAAATGCGCAAACGTTCTTAGATGACTTTGATTTAGGTTTATCAGCCAGAACGCCTGTTAATAAACTGACGGTAGCTCAACAACAAATGGTTGAAATTATTAAGGCGGTATCATTTCATTCGAAGATTGTAGTGATGGATGAACCAACGTCATCGTTAAGTGAGAAAGAGGTAGATTTCTTATTTAAAACGATCAAAAATTTAAAAAGGAAAGGCGTTGGAATGATTTATATATCCCATAGAATGAATGAATTATTTGAGATCTCTGATCGAATTACGGTCATGCGAGATGGAACATATATAGGAACGGTTAAAACAGCCGACACAACAAATGAAAAGCTAATCGCTATGATGGTAGGGCGGGAATTAACGAATTACTATGTCAGGGATTATTTAAAGACAGGTGAAGATGTACTAAAGGTAAGCAATTTATCGAAAAAAGGTGTTTTGAAAAATGCCAGCTTCGAACTAAAGAAAGGGGAGATCCTTGGTTTCGCTGGATTAGTCGGTGCGGGAAGATCGGAACTAATGAAGTGTATTTTTGGACTCGATTCGTTTGACGAAGGGGACGTTTTTGTGAATGGGGAAAAAGTTAGCATTAAAAATCCGAATGACGCAATCAAAAATCGGATCGCTTACGTCACAGAAAATCGGAAAGAAGAGGGCTTATTTTTAATAAGGTCCGTCCAATATAATACAACACTTAAAATTTTACATAAGTTTATGAAGTTCTTTCGGGTCGATTCAGATTATGAAAAAAACGAAACAAATCAATATATAAAGGAATTATCGATTAAGACCCCGAACCCCGATCAATTAGTCGGAAATTTAAGTGGCGGAAACCAGCAGAAGGTTTTAATTTCGAGATGGCTGGCTACCGATCCAAAGGTATTAATGCTCGATGAACCAACAAGAGGCGTCGATGTTGGAGCGAAAGCAGAAATTTATTCAATCATGAACAGATTGGTCAAAGAGGGAGTTTCTATCATTATGATTTCTTCTGAACTGCCGGAAGTGATCAACATGAGTGATAGAGTCGCAGTGATGTGCAAAGGAAAGATTCAAACAATATTAGATAGAGAGCAATTAAGTCAAGAAACGATTATGCATTACGCTACTGGGGGGAATTAATATGGCACAACTCAACCTAGAACCGCGAAAAAATCGCCTGCTACCAAGCTTAGGCTATGAGACAAAAAATTTTATTAAAGATAATATTGGCATTTTAATCGGCTTAATCGTTTTATGTGTAGTCATTACTTTTATTAATCCAAAATTTTTAACATCGGATAATTTATTAAACGTATTGAGGCAAACATCTACTAATTTGTATTTAGCCTTAGCGATGACAATGATCATTATTTTAGGAGGCATTGATCTTTCCGTTGGATCACTCATGGCTGTGACGGGTGTTGTGACAACTTCTTTAATTGCGATTTTCGATATCCCTGTTTTTATTGCAGTCCTTGCTGGTTTATTAGTCGGAATGTTATTTGGGGCGATCAACGGCTATGTGGCAGCCACAACCATCATTCCTCCATTCATTATTACACTTGCTACGATGAATATAGCGAGGGGAGCCGCTTATGTCATAACCGATGGAAAACCGGTTAGGGTGATGTCTGATTCGTTTAACTCGATCGGATCTGGTTATATTGGCGGTGTCCTGCCTACTCCTGTACTCTATTTTATTATCATCCTTATAGTATGTTATTTAATCATGAATAAAACAAAACTTGGCCGCTATATGTATGCCGTTGGAGGAAATGCAGAAGCCGCAAAGTTTTCCGGTATTAATATTAAACGTGTTAAATTTTTTGCTTATACATTTAGTGGACTTATGGCAGCCGTAGCGGGGATTGTTCTTGCTTCAAGGATGTTTTCCGGACAGCCCACAGCAGGAAATGCAGCGGAGCTTGACGCCATCGCTGCCGTTGTACTCGGCGGAACGAGCATGACTGGTGGTTACGGGAGGATTGGCGGGACGGTTATTGGTGCCCTTATTATCGGTGTGTTAAGCAATGGATTAAATTTAATGGGAGTTAGTTCTTTTTGGCAATATATTGTCAAAGGAATTGTCATATTGGTTGCTGTTTATGCAGATGTAATTAAACGGAGAAAATCATAAGTTTTCAATAATTTGGAAGCAGGTGATTGAATGAGAGAGGGGATCGCGATAGCAGGTACGATAGCTGTCGATGAAATTAAGAGAATTGAACAATATCCTAATAAATCTGAGCTTACGACAATTAAAAGTACTCGAAGATCAATAGGCGGAGCCGTAGCGAATTGTTCTGTTACATTGGCAAAAATCGATCCGCATTTGCCAATTAAAGCAGTCACTTTGATTGGCAATGATGAAAAAGGACAGTATTTAAAGGATAGATTAGGAGAATATAAAAATATCGATACAAGTCATATTAAAATAATTGGAGATACACCGTTTACAGATGTGATTCAAGCTGAGGGTGATCATAGCAGGACATTTTTTTCATATAAAGGAAATTCGGACTTAATCGATGAAGATTTTATTCAGTTAGACAAATTGAATTCAAAAATTTTACATATTGCCTATATTTTATTATTGGATTCTCTAGATCGAGAAGATAGTAAACACGGTACAAAGATGGCAAAAGTTTTAAAAGCGGCCCAAGATTTAGGGATAAAAACATCAATAGATATAGTAAGTGAAAATAGCAACAGATATGAAAAGATTGTGCCACCTAGTTTAAAGTATACAAACTACTGCATCATTAATGAACTTGAAGCAGGAAAAACGGTGGGGATTTCTTTAAGGAATCAGGAAGGTAAGCTTTTAGAGGAAAATATAGAGAAGGTTTTAGTTAAATTAAAAGACTTCGGTGTGAAGGATTGGGTTGTCATTCATACACCTGAAGGAAGTTTTGGATATGACGGACTGGAGTTTTACAGTATTCCGTCTTTATTAATAGAAAAACAATATATTAAGGGCACAGTAGGAGCAGGCGATGCCTATGCTTCGGGTGTACTATACGGGACATTATTAGGGCTGAATCTTCCAGAATCTATGAAAATAGGTACCGCATCAGCAGCATCTTCGCTTTTAGAAGAAGATAGTACGTCCGGAGTTAAAAGTTACAATCAATTGATGAAAATGTATGTGGAAATGCCTAAAAGGAAAGTTATTAACTTATTAAAAGGGGGATCATTATGTTAGTAACATTAAGTGAAAATTTAGCAAAAGCCGAAGAAGGAAATTATGCGGTAGGTGCTTTTAATTGTCCGACATTAGAAGCGGCTAGGGCTGTGGTTGAAGCAGCTGAGGAAGTGCAAGCTCCAATCATATTGTCCCACGCAGAAGCACATAATGAAATCATCCCTATTGAAATCATGGGTCCTATTCTCGTCAATTTTGCTAAAAATGCCAGTGTGCCTGTAACGGTTCATCTTGATCATGGTTCGAATCTTGAAATCGTAAAAAAGGCCATTGATATCGGTTTTAGTTCTGTTATGATCGATGCATCCCATATGAATTATGAAGAAAATCTAAGAACGGTAAGGGAAGTTGTTGAGTATGCCCATGAGAATCACGTTTCCGTAGAAGCTGAGCTTGGAATGATGACATCTTCTGGAGTTGGTGGAGATGAAACGGTCGCTGAAGAACCTGCCTTGGGTAATGAAGAGGATTATTTTACGGATCCTATTATGGCAAAGGATTTCGTTAATAGAACCAATATTGATGCTTTAGCTGCATCATTTGGAACGGTGCATGGACTCTACATTAAGAAACCAAATCTTGATTTTGATAGACTAAAAGATATTTATCGAAATATTCAAAAGCCAGTTGTAATGCATGGTGGTTCGGGACTAAGCGAAGAGGAATATGTAACAGCCATCAATTCTGGAGTTAGAAAAATTAATTATTATAGTTACAGTGCAAAAATTGGCGCTGATGCGATAAAGGAATATATAGATGAACATTCAACTGTTTTTTATCATGATCTTACAATCGTTGCAAAAGAAGCGATGAAAAAAGATGTAAAGAAAATAATGGAGATTTTTTTGAACAAAGGAGAAATTGTAAGATAGGAGGAGGGAAAATAGTGAAACGCGAGCAGTTTGAAAAAATAAGAGACCAGGCAATCGGGCTATTCAATAAAGCAAATATTGTTTTAACTGAGGAAGAAAAAGAAAATGTAGAAGTGGCTGATTTTGGTTTAGAAAAAATAGAGGATACAGGGCTGCAACTTATCACATATGTAAACACAGATGCGGTTTGTGCAAAGGAGCTTGCACTGCTCCCTAATCAAACCTGTCCTGAACATAAACATCCAAAGAGAGAGTTTGATGATGGGAAGGAAGAGACGTTTAGATGTCGATATGGAAAAGTATACTTGTATGTTGAAGGAGAAGCGACCGAAGTTCGATCTACCGAGCCACCTCAAGGTGATGAAAAATATTATTCCGTTTTTCACGAGGTAATATTGCGCCCGGGCGAGCAATATACGATTAATCCTAATACACTTCATTGGTTTAAAGCGGGAAGTGAGGGAGCGGTCGTATCAGAATTTTCGACGCGGAGTACAGATGAGGAGGATATTTTTACAGATCCGAGAATAAAAAGAGTGCCGGAAATTGTTTGATGACCTATCTTAAACGCTTAACTTCAGGAAAAATTAGTGTTATCACTAAAGAACTGATTCTAGTACAAAGGAAAATACATGATTTTAACAAAAAAAACAACTACTTTAACCGGTAAGTTGTTTTTTTGTTTGTCCATTTCACACCACGACTAATTCTACTCTATCATGTATTTCGCAAAATTTTATTCAACTTCAAATTCTTAAACAAAAACTTTGCTCGAAAGATTAGCAGATTATAATAAAAACTAAAAAAATGCCGAATTTTGTCGATAAATAAAAGGTGTTCATTTATTTTAGAAAACCATGGGGTGAAGGTTGTGAAGTTGAAAGGAAAACTTGTTGTATTGTTTATTGTTTTAGCGATGGTTACTATGCTTCCGCTCACAATTTTGGGTCTTAGAAGTGTGGAAAAACAGGCGACCCAAAAAATTGATGCACAGCTAACGGGTACTGTTGATACAGTCGCAAATGAGTTAAATGGCTGGATTGATGCGAATACAAAAGTAGTAGAGACGATCGGAACGGTGATCGAGGATGCAGTTCCAAAAGAAGAGTTAAAGGAATCGCATTTACGGGCGTATCAAAAAGAATCGAATGCAAAGAATATTTCTGCACTTTTTGTAGGCTTTTCAGACAATACGTTTATTGATGGATCCGGTTGGGTGCCAGATAGCGATTATGATGTAACGACAAGACCGTGGTATGAAGAGGTTGAAAAGTCGGGGAAGCTCCATTATTCAGATCCATATTTAGAAAAGGTAAATAATACATATACCGTCTCCATTGGTGTACCTTTATTAAATAATCAGGGGAAATTTGAGGGAGTAATCGCTGGAGAGGTGTCGTTAGAGACCATTACTGAGGCGATTCAAAAAATAAATTTAGATGGGAAGGGCTATGCGTTTCTAATTGATAAGCATGGGACCGTTCTTAGCCATCCAAATGAAGAATTGGTTAATACAAATTTAACAACTGATGCGACTTTTAAAGAAGTAGCGACGACGATGTTAACGAATAAGTCTGGTCAAAAAGAGTTTAACGTCGAGAATGAAGATCGTTTGATTATGTTTAAAGAGATTTCCAGCACGGGATGGATTATCGGTGCTTCTGTACCGAAGAGTGCGGCTTATAAGGAACTAAGCGATTTACGGAATCAATATGTGTACATCAGTTTAGGTGTTCTCATTCTTATCGTCATTTTAGCATATGTAATTGCAACGGGATTGAGTAGACCACTTGCTAGATTACAGCAAACAACTCAAGAAATGTCACTAGGTGATTTAACCGCCCATGTAGATGTAAAAGGAAAAGATGAAATGGCAATGCTAGGGTCTTCATTTAACACAATGGCAGATAATATTAGAGGACTCATTCAACAAGTCGCTCATTCGGCAGACAGTGTCGGAGCAACGGCAAAGGATGTATCCAACCATGCAGAAACGACCGGGAAAATTTCTGAACAAATCTCGACGGCCATTGAAGAGCTTGCGAATGGGGCAACCGATCAAGCCCAATCCGTTTATAATGGATCAGAAATGGTTGCAAGCATGACACAATCTGTCCAGCGGATTTCCGAAAGTGTGGAAGAAACCGTCCAGATGATCGATGAAGCAAATGATGCGGTCAAAGATGGAGAAGAAATTGTTGCTAATCAAGTAGTATTGTCAATGAAAGGCAAGGACACAACGGTTGGAGTTAGTAACTCGATTGAATTATTAGTAGAAAAATCTCAAAGAATTGAAGAAATCGTAGGAGTGATCCATAATATTGCGGCGCAAACGAATCTACTCGCTTTGAATGCTGCGATTGAAGCCGCCCGTGCTGGTGAGCATGGAAAAGGGTTTGCGGTAGTGGCAGAAGAAGTTAGGAAATTAGCTGAACAATCAGCGGGTTCAAGTGAGAATATCATTGAATTACTTAAAGAAATTCAACAAGCGAGCTTGAAGAGTGTGAATGAAGTTAAAGCGGCGATCGATGTGGCGACGAAACAAGAAACGGCTGTCAACGAAACGAAAGCCACTTTCCATAAAATTAAGCAATCTATGGAAGGAATTGTCGTTCAGATCCACGGAGTAGCTACATCAGCGGATCAATTAAATACAGACGCATCAAGTATTTCAGATGTCATTTCAGATGTTGCAGCAGTGGCGGAAGAAAGTGCTGCTTCTACTGAAGAAGTTTCTGCATCTACAATCGAACAAACAGAAGCGATTGCAAGAATTACCGAGCTATCCGATGAATTAACAGAGAGTGCTCATGCTTTATTAAAAGAAGTTCAAAAATTTCATATATAATTTGATATGGGAGGGCGTTAAGGCTCTCCCTTTTCGATTTGCCCCATACTTAAAAAATGTAAGTCTATCATTAACACAATGAATACGGTATATTTATAATGTAAGAAAAAGTAAGGTGGTGAAAATATGTCTGTATCTCGTATTCTTAAATGGATCAGCGGAGGATTAGAAGCCCTTTTAGGAATCCCGATACTGGGAGGACTGATTGTCATCGGGTTTTTATGGACTCCTTTAGTAATTATGTTAATTTTACATATTGTGACCTTAATTTTAACGAAACGTGATGGCGGTGCATCGATAGGCAGCATCTTAGGTATTATTACGTCTTGTATCGCATGGATTCCATTTGTAGGGATGATTATGCACATACTTACAGCTGTTTTTCTTATGATTGATGCGGCTAAAAAAGATGAATCTCAAATAGAACATATAGTTAGTTAATATGAACAATGAAATTAAAGCACGACACTTCTTTAAAGTGAGCGTGTTTTTGTTATAACAGCCGTTTTGAAACCAATATGATGTTAAAATCCCGCAGTGTCAGCCACTTCCATGAAAATCATCTTAGATCAAAATATTTAAAAGTGGTTAAATATCAACACGTCCACTAAGTGATGAATTTATTAATCAACCGCCCAAAGAAAAAACCGGGCAATATTCCCCGGTTTTTCCCTTCCCTTTAAAAAGGATATTTCCTATCCACTGTTTGAATCGATACCCATTTTGTCTCTGTAAATTCCTCCACGACCCACGGATTTCCAAATCGTCCTAAGCCGCTAGCTTTTGTTCCGCCGAAAGGAATATTTGGAGCATCATTAACCGTTTGGTCGTTAATATGTGTCATGCCGCTTTCTATTTGCAATGCTAAAGTTTGTCCGCGTTGCAGATCGCTAGTAAAAATGGAGGAACTTAAACCATATTCCGTGTCATTGGCAATTTGAATGGCTTCTTCATCAGATTCTGCTTTAATAATCGTTGCGATCGGGGCAAATAATTCGGTTTGTGCTAATGGACTGGAGTTGTCTACATCCGTAATTACGTATGGGGTTAGTACATTTCCAATACGCTGTCCTTCAAGGGCAACAGTTGCTCCTTGTTGCTTTGCTCTTTCAATATAGCTCAAAGCTTTTTCAATCTGTGTTTCATTTATTAATGGACCGATAATTGTATTTGGATCACTTGGGTCCCCGTATGTTAATGACTTCGCTCGTTCAATGAAAGCTTCTATAAATTGGTCATATACATTCTCGTTAACAATGATTCTATTAATAATCATGCAAATTTGCCCTTGATGAATAAACTTGCCAAAAATCGCCGCATTAACCGCTTGTTCAACATTAGCGTCTGATAATACAATAAATGGACTATTTCCTCCTAGCTCAAGCGCAACCCGCTTTAAATTCCTTCCCGCAAGCGCGCCAATATGGCGGCCAACTGCTGAAGATCCGGTAAAACCGATTAATTTCGTATGTTTATTTGTTAACATACTGTCACCAATCTCTGGAATATCAGTCAATACAACATTTAGCACCCCGTTAGGTAGACCGGCATATTCGAACGCTTTTGCAATAATAGAGCCGCCTGAAAAGGCTACTTGAATGTCGGGCTTATGAACAACACTGTTTCCTAAAGCAATCGCGGGTGCGATCGTTCGCATGGACAAGTTTAACGGAAAGTTGAAAGGGGATATCGATGAAATGACCCCAAGCGGCAGCCGATGAATGTGATGAGTTTTTTCGGCAGTGCCCGAAACTTCCCGTACTTTTTCGAGTTCATCTGCGTATTTGATCGATTCCTCCAAAAATTCCATTGCAAGATGTAGTTCAACACTAGATTTTAATATCGTGCCGCCTGTTTCGTGAACGAGTAATTCAATGATTTCTTCACGATTCACGGTAAAGTACTCCATTGCCTTCCGGAGAACTGCTTTTCTTTCATCTGCGGAAGTTTGTCCCCATGTTTTTTGTGCATTATTTGCTAATTCAAATGTATCTTCTACTTGTTCAGCAGTCGCCAATTTTACAGACGAAATGACAGAACGGTCATAAGGGTTCACAATGTCATAAGTCCGATCACTGTTTCCTTCTGTCCATATACCATTAATATAGCTTTTGTTTAATACATTTTTACACTGGGAGAGTAAACTGGATTTTACCTCTTGATAATTTTGCATGTAAATACTCCTTTCATTTATTGGTAGCGCTGTCATTTTAATTGGGCTTGTCTAAGTAGCTAGTATCTTAAATATAAAGTTCTTTCAGCCGAGCGTATAGGTTACTGTTGCTCTAGACGCAATTTCAACAAAAATATTTTATTCGAATAACAGTGTTTGAATCGCTTTTTTATCGCCAATTTTTGGCGGCCATTGAGCTAAATCAAAAGGGAAATCAGATCCAGGAACGACTCGCTCTGCGCCGACCGTTTTTACTAAAAAATCGATGCTGTCTTCATTCCATAGGACGTTGTCATACCAAAATCGCTTTGCATACTCGCTTGGTGGTGCTTGTAAATTGGCAGAAACTGCTTTCCATTGTTCAAATCCTTTATCCATCCTTCCTAGTTGATAAGGAAGGAACCCGCCTCCATGGGCAAATAATAGTTTTACATTTGGATATGTATCTATGAATCCACTCAATAATAAATCTGTTGCACAAACAGTCGTCTCCCAGGGGACTCCTATTAAATTGGGCATCATTCTTCTTTTTAGCCGAGGATCTTCGCTTAAAAGTGGATGAATAAATACAATCGCTTTTAACTTGTTTGCTTCCTCAAAAAACGGTTTAAAAAAGTCATCTGATAACATATGTCCAGGTAATCCCGGTCCAATAACTACTCCGTTTAATCCACTTTTCATCACGTCTTGTAATATCATAGCAGCCTTCTCCGGATGCTGAAGGGGAACGGTGCCAAGTGCCGAAAAAAGATCATATGAAGATTCAGTGATTTGGGACAGTGCATTATTATATACTTGTGAAAGCTCATTTGTAAGTGAGAGTTCAGCATCATACATAAAAAGCTGCGGAATTGGTGAGATCAAAGAATGCGTAATTCCAGCCTTTCCCTGTTCTTCTTTGTACAAAGACAAGTCGATAAACGTTTGTTTAAGCTCAAATCCCCATTTCTCATTGACGATTAAAAATTCATTTGTTGCTGACTCTTTCTTCGTCCATTTTGCATTTGCTTTTTTCTGATTGTCTTTTAGCCAAGTTAACACATCATTTGGAATGAAATGTGTATGGAAATCATGCATCATTATTTGCCCCTTTTCTTTTAATTCCAATAGCCTAATCGACTTGAAACATCAGCACTTGCTTGCATAACTTGTTTGGCGATTCTCTGAAGTTTATCGCCATATATTCGTTGTTTAGGACCGACGACGGATAGAGCAGCAACTACCTGACCTTTGTAATTATAAACAGGTGCAGCGACTGAGTTTACTCCTTCGGTGAATTCTTCGATACTGAAAGTGTAACCATTTTTTCGTATTTGTCGTAAATGTTGACGAAGTTTCTGTGGATCGGTAATGGTGTTTTTGGTGAATGGTTGCAGTCCTTTTTGAATGATGGTTTCGGTTACATCGTCATTAGAGTAAGCGAGCAATATTTTCCCTGAGCTAGTACAATAGGTTGGATTTCTTTTTCCGACATGTGTTAAAAAACGTACCGGATGGTTACATTCCACTTTTTGCAAATATATCACTTCATAATTATCTAAAATGGATATATGGCTCGTTTCCCCGCTCGTTTCCACGAGCTTATTTAAGACAGGCATCGACTCCTTATATATATCCATCGTACTATTAACAACACCGCCTAATGAAACGATCGATAAACCAAGTCTATATTTTTGTGTTTCGGGATCTTTAAATACAAAGCCTTCATTTGCTAAAGTCGCCATTGTTCTGCTTACTGTACTTTTATTGATTCCAAGCGACTGTGATAAATCGCTCACTTTTTTCTCGGGCTCATCCATTGAAAAACTCCGTAAAATTCTTAGAGCATTTCTTACTGACGATAATTGATTTCCTCCTTGCTTTTTTGTCGGCAAACGACTTCTCCTCCTCTCAATTTGTGTTTCATTAGGAAAAACATAGTTGCCCTATATTAGACAGCAAAGGTGGAAATTGTCAATAGTAGTATGCTGAATATTTTAAATGTTATGAGTTTAATGGAGGAAAATTATTTTTAGTTCGTTTCACCTAGCGCAACAATAAGGTTGTGGGGGAAAAGATTCGTTGATATTCTAATATTGCGAAAAGATAGTAAATTTAATTCGGGAGGTGGCTCACGGATAGTTTCATATTGAAATCCTACTTTAAATTGTTAAACCTTTATAGAAAAAAAGGAGGGACAGGGTGCTGAAACAAGTGAAAGATCGATTTATGCGGATAGAAGTAGTTGATGGTATGCGTATTATGTGGCAAGTCCCGATTACGATGAAGGACGGAAACGTGTTGCGAGCGGATGTATTTCTTCCAATTGAGAAAGGGGCTTATCCAACAATTATGAACTACGGTCCTTATGCAAAAGGGCAATCTTTTCAGGAAGGATACGAAGGTCAATGGAACCGGATGGTCGAGGATTTCCCGGAGATTATGGAAGATACGACGAATAAATACCAAAACTGGGAAGCGACTGACCCAGAGAGGTGGGTTCCTCATGGATATGCAATCATTCGGGTTGATTCTCGTGGGGCAGGTTGGTCTGAAGGGATTCAGGAATTCTGGTCAAAAAAGGAAATTCATGATTTTTATGAATGTATTGAATGGGCAGCTATTCAGTCTTGGAGTAACGGCAACATTGGATTATTAGGTATATCTTATTACGCGGCAAATCAGTGGCTGGTAGCTGCAATGCAACCACCACACTTAAAAGCAATGATTCCGTGGGAGGGAACGTCTGATTGGTATCGAGAACTTTTCTACCATGGAGGCATTAGATGTACATTCCTTGATAGCTGGGTTCCTAGACAATTGCCTATGCAGCATGGATATGGAAGTCGAGCTAGGAAAAACCCGAATACATGGGAATCAATTGCAGGTCCAGCAACTTTTTCAGAAGAGGAGCTTTATCGAAATCGGAAGGATGTTGTAGCTGATGTAAAAGCCCATCCCCTTTTTGATGAATATTATGAGGAGACCAAGGTTGATTGGTCGAAGGTAACAGTGCCGTTTCTCTCAGCGGCCAACTGGGGTGGACAAGGTTTACATCTACGGGGAAATATAGAAGGGTATTTGCAAGCGGCGTCTGAGCAGAAATGGCTCGAGGTTCACGGATTAGAGCATTGGACTCATTTTTATACGCCGTATGGAGTAGAATTGCAAAAACGATTTTTTGATTATTTCCTAAAGGATGAAAAAAACGATTGGGACAAAGAGCCTAGAGTACGTATTCAGGTTAGGCATATTAATAATCAATTTGTTGAGCGTACTGAAGCTGAGTGGCCAATACCGAGAACAAAATGGACGAAGTATTTCTTAGATGCAGGCGAGAATGTTTTGAAAAAAGATGCTCCACAACTTGCTGCATCAGCGACTTATATGGCATTGAATGAAAGCGTTACCTTCGTCGCGCCGAAAATGGAGGAAGAGATTGAAATAACGGGTCCGCTTGCGGCTAAACTTTTTATAAGCTCAGAAACAACGGACGCTGATCTTTTTTTAACCTTACGTCTCTTTTCTCCAACAGATGAGGAAGTAATTTTTCGAGGAGCTATGGACGCACATACTCCGGTAGCTCAAGGATGGTTACGTGCTTCACATCGTAAACTGGATGAGGAAAAAACTTTACCATATCGTCCATATTATACACATAGGGAGATTAATCTCCTTGAACCTGGAAAAATCTATGAATTGGATATAGAGATATGGCCAACATCTATCGTAATCCCTAAGGGGTATCGGTTGGCACTTACGATTGGAGGAAAAGATTATGAGTATGGAGGTGAAATCAAGGAGGAAACGAGAAAATTTCATCGTTACCCGTCCCGAGGATGCGGACCATTTTTACATAACGACACGAACAATCGGCCGCCAGAAATTTACGGACGGGGGGTCACAATTTATACGGGAGGGGAAAGAAATTCCTATCTTTTATTGCCGATTATTCCGGAATGATTACTGGCTTTTGGGTAAGAAGTTGCAAAATCAATAGTAGGAGGGAAAATAAACGTGCAAAAGTATAAACCAGTCTTTTCATACAAATCGCCCCAAGAAGTAGAAATGGTTGGTCGTTTTGAAGAACCCATTTTTGATGTTGCACAACTAGCCCATGTGGAGATTTTTTCGCCTAAGCCAGAAGAAACGGTAAATTTTTTCACTCAACTGCTAGGTATGGAAGTGACGGGACGTGCAGGGCAATCGGTTTATCTTAGAGCATATGAAGATCATTATCATCACACTTTAAAAATAACGGAAGATCATCAGGCAGGGCTTGGACATGCTAGTTGGCGAGCGACCTCCCCACAAGCATTGGTACGTAGGGTCAACGCCATAAAGGAAAGTGGTTTAGGGATTGGATGGATAGAAGGTGATCTTGGGCATGGTCCAGCCTATCAGTTTACGACTCCTGATGGACATCTTATGGAAATATTATGGGATGTCGAATATAACGAGGTGTCGGAAGAGCAGAAAACTGTGCTTTTGAATCGCGCTTCAAAGCGGCCAAATCGAGGTGTTCCAGTTCGCCGAATTGATCATATTAACTTGATGGCATCTAACCCAGAAAAAAATTCGAAATTTATGATGGACACATTAGGATTCCGTTTGACTGAGAAAATAGTTGACGAGTCTGGCTATATCCTTGGCACATGGCTCAGTGTTTCCAATCTTGTTCACGAAACGGCGTTTATGAATGATCCTACTGGTTTACAGGGAAGATTTCATCACATTTGTTATTGGTATGGGACCCCGCAACATCTTTATGATATTGCCGATTTATGTAAGGAAAATGATATTTTCATAGAATTAGGACCGAGAAAGCATTCGATCAGCCAAGCGCACTGTTTATATGTGTATGAGCCAGGAGGAAATCGTGTGGAATTGTTTGGAGATGCGGGCTATTTGATTTTTGATCCCGCTTGGAAACCGGTTGTTTGGGATGATTTGGAGACGGTTTCCGCAAGGGGAATTGGAGCAGGATTTACAGAGTCTTATTGGGTTTATGGAACGCCACGGGAAGTGACTATCGCGGTAGAAAAATAATACATGTAGCAGTGCAATTTTTCAAAAAAAAAGAAAAGGAAGTGATTATTGATGAAGGATCCACTAAAGCAATCGTTTTTTCGGTATGAAAATGCTATTGTTCTTATGATGTTCTTTACGTTTGGGATTGTTTTTATGGAAAGATTAAGTATCGTGTTCTTATTCCCGTTTATTGGACCAGATTTAAATTTAACGAATGCGGATTTAGGAATGATCGTATCTGTCCTTGCCGTTACTTGGGCGCTATCGGGATGGGTGTTTAGTGCGCTATCCGATGTGATTGGGTCCAAGAGAAAAGTGCTTCTTCCTGCAACATTAATATTTTCGCTCTGCTCGTTTTTATCTGGAATGGTAGGCAATCTTTGGAGTATGATGTTTGTTCGCGGTGCAATGGGGCTAGCGGAAGGCCCAGTGCTGCCGATTGCGCAGGCTACAGTTTTGGCGGAATCAACTCCAAAACGTCGCGGGTTTAATGCTGGCTTCATGCAAAGCTCAGTCGGGCTGATTGGCTCAACGTTAACCCCAATTATTGTTGTAGCCATTGCAACCCAGCTATCTTGGCAATGGGCATTTTATATCGCTGGTATTCCTGGATTGATCATGTTTCTTCTACTTGCTAAGTACATGCGCGAGCCGAAAAATATGGAAGCAGAGAAAGGGCAAAAACGAAAAAAGATTACGAAACAGGAATATATTGAAATTTATAAAAATCGCAATACATTATTATGCACATTGATCTCGATTGTTTTCATGACATGGTTATTCGTATTTACAACTTTTGCTCCGGTATATCTTACTTCCAAAGGATACACGGCTGGAGAAATGGGATTGATTATGGCTGCGCTTGGATTTGGTTCATTTGTATGGGGATTTGGAGGTCCAGCCATCTCCGATAAAATTGGAAGAAAACCAACGTTAATTATTTTTAGTTTAATTGCATGTCTTTCGCCGCTCGTTTTGGCATTAATACAGGGATCACTTGCTGTTATGATGCTGCTCGGTTTCCTAACTGCTGTTGGACAGGCGTGCTTCCCATTATTTATGGCTATTATTCCAGGCGAATCAATGCCAGCAATCTTAGCTGCTAGTGCGATTTCTGTCACGCAACTTGTTGGGGAAATATTTGGTGGCGCAATTATGCCAATAATCGCAGGAATTGCCGCAGATGCATGGGGATTAGAAGCTCCTCTCTATATTGCTTTTGCGGGTGCTTTAATCGCGGCTTTCATTGCACTTGGTATTAAAGAAACCGCGCCAATCAAACTGCAAAAACTTCAAGTACCTCAGCCGGTGATCGCCGTAGGAGCGGAGCAAAATATAAAACAAATAGAATGATGTAAGCGCTTTTACGATCGGGTGCTAGGAAAATTTACTTTGTCTAAGAAGATGAACTCATCCAATAAAAAATAAGGGAATCGCTGAATTCATATTTGGTATAGGGAGATATGCTACGACAGCTAAGATGCTTTCATCTCCTTTGCTAGGAATGATTTGCCGTCTTACATTTCAGAGTAATGGTGCAAGTGAAATAAAAATATGAAGAGGAGATGGAATCGAATGCCTTGGACTTTTGATGCAAATAAAGCGGTTTTGTTAGTCATTGATATGCAAAATGATTTTGTAAATGAAGGAGCTCCTATGGAAGTCCCTATGGCGAGGGAGTTATTGCCTAATATGCAGCGCATTGTGCAACGTTGCCGCGAAGAAAATATACCGATAATCTATTCTCAACATACATTATGGGATCATACAGAGATTTCTGCATTGGAAACGGCTTATAATCCGAAGCTGCAAACGACGGGTTTGCGGAAAGGGACATACGGTGTTCAGATCATAGATGCGCTTGCTCCCCAGCCTAATGAGACGGTCATTGAAAAGCATCGCTATGATGCTTTCCACAACACTTCCCTTGAAACAGTGATTAACAATATTCGCGGTATGAATACAGTCGATACCGTTATTATTATTGGTACAGTTACAAATATTTGTTGTGAATCTACTGCGCGCAGTGCGTTTATGAGAGATTATAAAGTGTTGATGGTTAGCGATGCAAACGGAGGACTGGATGAAGAGTCACAAAAAGCAACATTAACGATTATAAAAAAAGTCTTTGGAAGAGTGATGAATACGGAGGAGTTAATTGAAGAAATATCAAAACAGAATGTGGAGGCAAAACAAGGTGAAGAGACAATTGCTTAAGCATATGTGTAGAAAACAAGGTGAAGTCCCGCCTTGTTTTCTTTTTTCTTGAAAATTATTTCCCTTTGTTGCTTCTGAAGCAACAGTGACGTTGTATACGCAATTTATAAGTGTTAACTTAATATTTAGAAAATAAAACCAATCATCAAGGGAGGATGTTTCATGCAAACGAAAACAAAAATACAAGCAATAGATTGCCTGCATTTTATAAATGGGCAGTTTGTTGAATCTCAAAACCAATCTTTCTTTGAAAATATTAATCCGGCAACTGAAGAAGTATTGGGAACTGTGGCTGAGGGAGGAAAAAAAGAAGTAGACTTTGCGGTAGCTGCTGCTAGGAGAGCCTTAGATGGACCATGGAAATCTATGACACTCCAGGAACGTTCTAAAATACTTCGGAGAATTGGTGATTTAATTCTTGAGAGGCAAGAGGAGCTTGCTCATTTGGAATGTTTAGATACCGGCAAACCATTCTCACTCGCCAACACAATCGATATTCCAAGGGCAGCATATAATTTTCACTTTTTTGCGGATTATATCACATCTGTTGGAACTGATGCATACCAGCAAGATCAGCAAGCCCTTCACTATACGCATCGCAGGCCGGTTGGGGTCGTGGGCATCATTAAACCGTGGAATTTGCCTCTTTTATTATTAACTTGGAAATTGGCCCCATGCTTAGGGATGGGTAATACTGCTATCGTTAAACCAGCAGAATGGACACCAATGACTGCAACTGTCCTAATGGAGATTATTAAAGAAGCAGGTGTTCCGGATGGTGTTGTCAATCTTGTCCATGGATTTGGACCGAATTCCGCTGGCGGTGCAATTGCTGAACATCCGGATATCGATGCCATTTCTTTTATCGGTGAGCCGGGGACTGGGTCAGCTATTATGAAATCAGCGGCAGATTCATTGAAAAAGCTTTCTTATGAGCTAGGTGGAAAGAACCCGAATATTATATTTGCAGACTCGGATCTGGATGAAGTGATAGAGACGACCGTAAGATCTAGTTTTATTAATCAAGGAGAAGTGTGCTTATGCGGCTCGCGAATTTATGTGGAAAGACCTGCCTATAATCAATTTTTAGAGCAATTTACTAAAAAGACAAAGGGACTAAAGGTTGGAGATCCATACGATACAGAAACGAATGTTGGTGCTTTGATAAGTAAAGAGCATTATGATCGTGTGAACAGCTATCTTGAGATTGCACGTGAGGATGGGGCAACGATTTTAACAGGTGGGCGACGTCCAGAAGGATTTGAAAAAGGCTATTATTTAGAACCGACAATTATAACTGGATTGGATCGGAATTCCCGCTGTGTTCGTGAAGAAATCTTTGGGCCTGTCGTAACGGTCATCCCATTTGATACAGAGGAAGAAGTGATTATGCAGGCCAATGATACACATTATGGGCTTAGTGCAACGATCTGGACAAATGATTTAAGGCGGGCTCATCGCGTGGCTCATCAAATTGAAGCAGGGATTATTTGGGTAAATACATGGTTCCTTCGCGATTTAAGAACGCCATTTGGAGGCATGAAAAATAGTGGAATAGGAAGAACGGGAGGGATGCATAGCATTGATTTTTATTCGGAACTATCAAATATAACAATCAAATTGTAGGAAAGGGATGGGGAAGCTTGTCAAATAAGACGATACAATTTGCAAATCAATTGGCCGAAGCGGAGGAGAGTCGGATTGGCATGTCGCCTATTACCTCAATAGAACCGATGCTCTCTATTCATGAAGCCTACGATATACAATTAGAAAATATTGAAAGAAAAGTGGCCCAGGGCCAGAAAATTGTCGGAAAAAAAATCGGGTTAACATCAAAAGCAATGCAAGCATTGCTTGGGGTAGATGAGCCTGATTACGGTCATTTACTAGATAGTATGGTTGTTGAAAATGGAGGCGCTGTCCAGATGCAGAATGTGCTTCAGCCGAAGGTCGAAGCTGAAATTGCGTTTATTTTAAAAAAGGATTTACGAGGACCGAACGTGACAGCACTTGATGTCATTCGAGCTACCGATTATATTCTGCCTGCAATTGAAATTGTAGATAGTCGAATAAAGGATTGGAAGATTCAGCTTCCGGACACGATTGCTGACAATGCTTCCTCAGCGTTTTATGTACTTGGCGGGAAACCAACAAAAATTGAGGATGTCGATCTTGAGTTAATTGGAATGGTGTTAATGAAAAATGGCAAGGTTGTCAATACTGGCGTAGGTGCAGCAGCCCTTGGTAATCCTGTTCATTGTGTAGCATGGCTTGCCAATCGATTGGCTGATTTTGATATTCCGCTTCGTGCCGGGGAAGTCATTTTGTCTGGTGCTCTATCTGCGGCAGTGGATGCGGCAGAAGGAGATTCCTTCACCGCTCGTTTTGCACATTTAGGACAAGTGAGCGTTCACTTCTAAAAACGAAAGGGGGAAAATGATGAGTAAAGTAAAAGTGGCCATTTTAGGATCAGGGAACATCGGAACGGATTTAATGTTGAAATTAGGCAGATCTCCCATTTTGGAATTAACGGCAGTGATTGGGATTGATGCACAATCAGATGGATTAAAAAAAGCTCGGGAACTAGGATACGAAACGATCGATTCAGGTATTGATGGTTTCTTGGAAAAACCAGAGCTTGCGGATATTGTCTTTGATGCAACTTCTGCAAAAGCGCATAGTAGGCATGCGAAGTTACTAAAGGAAGCTGGGAAACAGGTGCTAGATTTAACACCGGCTGCCATTGGTCCGCTCGTTGTGCCACCCGTAAATCTTGGCGCACATATGGATGCTGAAAATATTAATCTTATTACATGTGGCGGGCAAGCAACGATCCCGATTGTTCATGCAATCAACCGAGTGCAACAAGTGGAATACGCCGAGATTGTTGCAACGATTTCTAGTAAAAGTGCGGGACCTAGCACGAGAGCGAATATCGATGAATTTACTCAAACAACCGCCCGAGGAATAGAAAAAATTGGCGGAGCGAAAAAAGGGAAAGCGATCATTATTTTAAATCCAGCGGAACCTCCAATACTTATGAGAAATACGATTCATATCATCATTGAAGGCAAGGAAGCGAAGCAAGAAGAAATTTTTGCTTCTATTAAAAAAATGGAAAAGCAGGTTCGAGCGTATGTACCAGGTTACAGACTAAGACAAGATCCAATTATTGATGGTAGCAACGTAACTGTTTTTCTTGAAGTGGAAGGTGCAGGTGATTATTTACCTGTCTATTCTGGTAACCTCGACATTATGACAGCTGCGGCAGTGAAAGTGGCTGAGGAGTGGGCGAAGCATAAAGTTTCCAAAGTTATGGTTTAAAAAAGGGGTGAAAAAGATGGATCAAACGAGAGACGTTTATATAACAGAAGTCGCTTTAAGAGATGGGAGCCATGCAATTAGCCATCAATTTACCGTTGATCAAGTAGTAAGTATAGCGAAAGGCTTAGACGAGGCTAATGTCCCATACATTGAAGTATCGCATGGCGATGGGCTTGGAGGCTCTTCTTTACAATATGGCCTGTCATTGACAAATGAGCTAGAACTTATTGAAGCAGCGGCATCTGTCGTTAAGCAGGCAAAAATTGCCGTCCTTCTATTGCCAGGGATCGGAACGATGCCGGAGTTAAAGGAGGCCGCTCGATTAGGAGCAAAAATGGCAAGAATTGCGACCCATGTGACTGAGGCCGATGTATCGCGGCAACATATTGCGTTGGCAAAAGAACTCGGTTTAGAAACCGTTGGATTTTTAATGATGTCTCATATGGCGCCACCTGAAAAGCTTGTTGAACAGGCAAAACTAATGGAAAGCTATGGGGCAGATACAGTATATGTTGTTGACTCTGCAGGAGCATTGCTTCCACATGAAGTGAAGGAAAGGATACGTGCCCTGCGAGATAATCTCGGCATTCACGTTGGATTTCATGCACATAATAATTTGTCATTAGCGATGGCAAACACATTAGCTGCGATTGAAGAGGGGGCTACTCGAATAGACGGAAGTGTTCGCTGTCTCGGAGCGGGTGCGGGAAACACGCAGACGGAAGTAGCGGTTGCTGTCCTTGATAAACTAAACATTCGTACAGGAATTGATGTGTTTAAAATGATGGATGTAGCCGAAGAATTAGTTGCCCCCATTTTAGAAAAACCTCAGGAAATTACGAGAGATGGACTCGTGTTAGGATATGCCGGTGTATATTCAAGCTTCATTTTACACGCTCAGCGTGCCGCGCGGATGTTTGATATCGATTCGCGAACAATTTTAATAGAAGTAGGGAAAAGAAATGCAGTTGGTGGCCAGGAAGATATGATTATGGATGTCGCCGCTGAGCTTTCTAGGAAAAAGGCAGGATCGGGTGTGTAAAGGGGGAATTGATAGTGGATGAAAAACAAATAAAAGAAATTGCCAGCTATTTGGTTGATGCTGAGATTGAAAAGCGAGAGGTTGAGAAAGTTACCGCGAAACTGAAACCAGATTTATCGGTGGAAGAAGGCTACCTTATTCAAGAAGAAATCGTATCTATAAAACTAGTAGAAGGTAATAAAATTGTCGGGCCGAAAATGGGATTAACAAGTAACGCAAAAATGAAGCAAATGAATGTAAATGAACCGATCTATGGATATGTGTTTGATTATATGCTCATTGAAAATGGCGGGATTGTTTCTTTACAAGATCTGATTCATCCGAAGGTGGAGGCGGAAATTGCTTTTGTCATTGGCGGGGATATTGAGGGTCCTGGTGTAACGGGTGCGCAAGTGTTAGCGAAAACCGAATCCGTTCTCCCGGCATTAGAAATCATTGATAGCCGTTATGAAAACTTTAATTTCACCCTTCCAGATGTTGTTGCAGACAATGCTTCAACTTCTAGGGTCGTATTTGGAACGAGTATTAAGAAACCTGACCAGCTTGAGCTCGATTTAGTTGGTGCGACTCTTTCTATCAACGGAAAGATTAAGGAATTAGGAGCGGGAGCTGCGGTTCTCGGCCATCCTGCCAATGCGATCGCAATGCTGGCAAATATGCTTGCCAGAAAAGGAGATAAAATTCGCAAGGGAGATGTGATTTTATCAGGTGCCTTAACGGGTGCGGTTTTATTGGAAAAAGGAGATATTGTTAGTGGGAAATTTGATGGATTGGGTGAAGTCATATTTACGGTTGCTGAATAGGTAGTGAAACGGAGCGATGTTCAAACGAAAGGAGGCTTTTTATGCCGATTATTCATGTTCAATTGATAGAAGGTAGACCGAAAGAGAAGGTTGCTGAAGTGATTCATAATATTACGAAAACGGTCTCTGAGACATTGGATGCCCCAGCAGAAAATATACGAGTCCTCGTTACAGAAATTCCGAAAACGCATTGGGGGAAGGCTGGTACACCGATTTCTGAAATTGCTAAAACAAAATAAATTTTATTAGGAGGTTCAGATTCCAATGACTATTGAATTGAGTATGCTCGTTCCTCATGTCCCGAGTATTTGTCATGAAGATCAAGTTCCAGACTTCCAACAAGATATTGTAACAGCTATGAAGCAGGTGGCTAAACAAATTGAACATATTAAACCGGATGTGATTGTCATCGTTTCTTGCCATTGGCCAAGTACTTTCTTTCACTATGTGGACGGTACACCTGTTCACAAAGGGATATTAACTTCGTTCGAAGCACCTGATTTAATTAAGGAAGTACCTTATTATTATCCTGGTGATGAGCAATTGGCACAGGAGCTTGTGAAAGCCGGTCAAGATGCAGGGCTTCAAGTACAAGGCGTTAATGATCCATACTATATATGGGATTATGGAACAGTTGTGCCTCTGCGTTATCTCGTTCCAAAAGAAGATATCCCGGTTATTAATTTATCTGTCACATTGGCTGCCTCCCTTGAAGAAACCTATACATGGGGGCAGAAAATTGCCAAAGTGTTACGAGAAAGTGAAAAAAAGATCATATTCCTTTCCAGTGGCGCCTTATCCCATCGATTAGTTCGGGGACGAGAAAATATGCCTACTGTATCTGAACATGCGATGGATAAGCAATTTATAGAATTCATTATGAATAAAGATTATCAATCCGCATATGAAATGCTTCCTCAGTATGCGAGATTGGCGGGAGTGGAATCCGGTGGCAGACATTTAGCTATGTTGATTAGCATGCTTGAGGATGGTACTGAGCCTAAATATTTGGCAGACGGCCAATCGTCAGGCAGCTGGAATGCGCTCATCACATTTGAAAATAACCCAGTTTCTCATGTAGATGAAACAAAGGAAGAAGAATGCGCAAATTAACGAAAAATGACATGCAATGCAGCGAGGAGGTATGGCGATGCGAACGCAAGTTGGGATCATCGGAGCTGGGCCGGCAGGACTTATGCTGGCTCATATGCTACATTTGCAAGGGATCGAATCTATTATTATAGAAAAGCGAAGTCGAGAAGAGATTGAAGGGAGAATTCGTGCCGGTGTTTTGGAGCAAGGGACGGTCGATTTATTGAATGCAACCGGTGTTGGAAACCGAATGATGAAAGAAGGGCAAATCCATCATGGCATTGAACTCCAATTTAATAGGAAAAGACATAGAATTAATATGCATGATTTGACAGATGGTAAAAAGATTATGCTTTATGCCCAGCATGAAGTTGTTAAGGATTTACTAGAGGCTCGAATGAAAGCAGGCGGGAAAATATTATTTGACGTTTCAGATGTATGTTTGAATGAGATTCATAGTAATTCACCGAAAATAGGATTTTCACATAAAGGTGTCCGTGAGGAAATTGAGTGTGACTTTATTGCAGGATGTGATGGGTTTCATGGACCAAGCCGAAAAGCTATTCCAGAAAGTATTCGTAAAGAGCATATAAAGGAATATCCGTTTGGCTGGCTTGGAATTTTAACGAAAACACCTCCAGTTCACCCTGAATTAATTTATGCGTCCCATGAACGCGGCTTTGCTTTACTAAGTACAAGGTCACCTTCCGTTCAACGCCACTACTTACAAGTTAATCCAAATGATCGAATGGAAGAATGGTCGGATGATCGTATTTGGAGTGAATTAACTTTGCGCACTCAAACAGATGACGGCTGGAAAATAAAAGAAGGGGAAATTTTCCAAAAAAACATTGTCACGATGAGAAGCTTTGTTTGTGAAACGATGCAATATGGCCGCTTGTTCCTTGCAGGTGATGCAGCTCATATTGTACCACCAACGGGTGCGAAAGGATTGAATTTGGCTATTTCAGATATACGTGTATTAACGCAGGCTTTTATAGAATTTTATCAAGGTGGAAAAGAAGAACTAATCAATCGATATTCTGATATTTGTTTGCGACGAGTTTGGAAAGCCCAAAGATTCTCTAAGTGGATGACGACCATGCTACATAGAAATTTTGATCATAGCACTTTTGAATACCGCATCCAATTGGCAGAACTTGATTATGTTACTTCATCTCGCGCAGCTTCAGAAAGCCTTGCAGAAAATTATGTTGGTTTGCCTTTGCAGTGGGGGAATGATCATCAGAAAAAGGAATATGATTTTGCTTCGATTTCGAATATGTAAAATAAAATAGTTACCCTTGTTGCTGATAGTGAAATAGCGATATTGTAGTTGAATTATATAAGGGATAATGTATAAGTGATCGTTTAGCAAATAAACGAAAGGAGGGATGATGATAACGCCCCATTTTTATGAAAAAATGAAAGCGCTTTATTTAAAAGGGGGTTAAAAATATGAGGGAGGTCGTATTTTATGGGCAGAAAATGGATTAATCGATCGTTTGCAGGAATGTTGCTTTGTTTGCTGCTCCTTTTTAGTGCATGTTCGAATGATTCGGCTGGAGGAAGTAAAGACAATTCAGCAGACGGAAATTCTATTGAATTTAAAATAGGGCATATGAACTCGCCTGACCATGTTCAGGATAAATGGTCATTAGCACCGTTTAGTGATGATGCTGAAAAGGCAACTGATAGCCGTGTTACGTTTCAAATCTATCCGGGTGGGGCTTTAGGAGGACCAAAGGATACTTATGATAATATTATGACGGGAATCATGGATATTGGCTGGGGGCTGCAAGGTTATAATGCAGGGAAATTTCCTATACATTCTGTTCTTCAATTACCATTTCTAGCGGACGGGACGGGTGAGGAGCTAAGTGTTGTTGCTCAGAAATTATACGATACCTTCCCTGAAATTCAGAAGGAATATGACGATATAAAACTTTTGTGGATTCATGCTGCTGATCCTTATGCAATTATTACAAAAGGAAAAGCTGTAAGAAGCTTTGATGATGTAAAGGGACTAAAATTACGAACTCCATCGGTTGAAGCGGGAGAAATGATTAAGTCTTGGGGAGCCACCCCGGTTTCCTTGCCAGCACCAGAAATATATGATTCTATTCAAAAAGGGGTTATTGATGGCGGGGTTCTTCCGGTAGCGGCGATTAAAGATTTTAACTTGTTTGATGTAGTGGACTATGTTACCTTAGGGAATTTTAATACAAGTATATTTTATGTTGCCATGAATAAATCGAGCTGGGATAAGATTTCTCCGGACGATCAAAAGAAGATCGAGGAATTAATCGGAGTCCCGATGGCTCAAAAATCCGGAGAAGCATTTGACAGACAAAAGGAGCTTGCGGAGAAAGAAGCAAAGGATGGCGGTACTGAATTTATTGAATTGCCTGATGCCGAACTGCAAAAATTTAAAGATGTATCTACTGGAGTGGCAGAAAACTGGCTCTCAGAGATGGAGAAAAAGGGCATTGATGGACAAAAAATTTACGATGAAACGATTAAGTTCATTAATGAAAAATAGGTAGATCACAAGAGAGGTGATGACCAATGAAGCAAGAGATTCAAGATGTTCAACAGGATCATGTTTTGTTGAGGGCTCCAGCTCTCAACAAAACCTCCTTTTTGCTCAAAATAACAAATGGCTTGGAGAAAATTACGTTAATGTTAAACAATATTCTTCATAAAATTTCGAGTGGTCTCCTATTTTTCCTTATGTTGCTGACTACAGCTGATGTAATTGGCAGGAATCTATTTAACAAGCCCATTACCGGTACGTATGAACTGACTGGTTTAGCGCTTGCGATCATTATTTTCTTCAGTCTTGGAACAGCTCAAATAAAGGGAGATCATATCGAGATAGACTTTC
The DNA here is from genome assembly GCF_018343515.1 of Bacillus sp. FJAT-50079. Taxonomy (GTDB): domain Bacteria; phylum Bacillota; class Bacilli; order Bacillales; family Bacillaceae_C; genus Lederbergia. Next base: position 414,911 of record NZ_JAGYPD010000003.1, read on the forward strand.
TAACAAATAAATTTCCTGAAAAACTCCAAGACGGTCTGTATGCATTTACATCTTTTCTTTTATTTATTTTAGTTTCGTTAACGACTTGGCAATTATTTGAGTTTGGGAAAAGAATTTGGATGGGGCATGAGACAAGTGGAGATTTAGGATTACCCCTTTATATATTTGTCGGTGCTACTGTATTAGGGGCATTTGTTTTTGCACTCACCTATTTATTACATTCATTAAAATTCATTCTCAAGGTGGTGCATGGGCATGAGTCCTGAAATAATCGGTGTGATCGGAATCATTCTCTTGCTTGTCTTACTTATGTTGAAGGTATCTGTCGGACTTTCGTTATTTTTAGTAGGATTTCTTGGAGTTGCTTTATTATCCGATATTAATGTCGGTTTAGCGCAATTAGGTACTTCAGCATTTGGAACTTCAAATAATTACGGTTTAAGTGTCATTCCTTTGTTTATTTTAATGGGAATGTTTATGTCTAATACAGGCTTGGGAAAAGACTTATTTAATGCGGTCGATAAGTGGATTGGCCATTTTCGTGGAGGTCTTGCCATTGCAACTGTTGGAGCCAGCTCGATTTTTGCATCGATTTCAGGATCAACGAATGCTACTACTGCGACCTTGGCAAAAATCGCGATTCCGGAAATGAACGAATATAAATACAAAACGACATTTTCAACAGCGGCCGTTGCTGCTGGCGGGACCTTGGGAATCTTAATTCCACCGAGCGTCATTCTTATTTTATATGGTGCTTTAACATCTGAGCCGATTGGTCCTTTATTAATTGGCGGGCTTATACCTGGGATTATTATGACAATCCTTTTTATGATGATGATTAATATCCAAGTGCGCTTAGACCCATCAATAGCTCCGAGGAGAAAAGAAGTATTTTCCCTATCAGAAAGGTTTCTTTCATTAAAAAGCATATGGCCGTTTTTACTTATTTTTATTATAAGTATCGGCGGTATTTATTTCGGGATTTTCACGCCTAGTGAAGCTGGGGGGATTGGAGCAATAGGTGCCTTCTTATTAACTTTATTTACTAAAAAACTTAATTTTAAAAAGTTGTTTTCTTCATTAGATGAGACATTAAGATTAACAGTAATGCTCTTTTTAATATTGATTGGTGCCTCGCTTTTTGGCAAATTTTTGGCATTGAGTAAAATCCCAATGTATTTAACAGGTTCGGTTGCATCGCTTGATGTTTCTCCGTATGTAATTATGGCGCTTATTCTCATCGTTTACTTTATATTAGGAATGTTTTTAGAAGGAATTGCAATCATGGTTCTAACACTGCCGATTGTATATCCGCTCATTACCCAGTTAGGCTTTGACGGCCTCTGGTTTGGAATTATTATGGTTATGGTCTTGAATGTTGGTGTTCTGACACCACCACTCGGACTTAGTGTTTACATTATTAGCGGAGTGGTAAAAGATGTTCCGATTGAAAAAATCTTTAAAGGGGTTATTCCCGCAATCTTCACGATGATCGCATTTACGATTATTCTTGTTATTTTTCCTGAGATCGTAACGTTTTTACCAAGTTTAATTAAGTGAATTCTTAGTTGAAGGAGGTTGATGGCAATGATAAAAAAAACGATAGATAAGAAGGCTTTTCATCTTCTAAAAGAGAAAATGAGTGAGGGGTTGCTGCCCCAATGGGTGCTTACGGATCCTGATATATTTGATTTGGAGATTGAAAAGATATATGGACGGACGTGGCAGTTTTTGGCACATGAAACGGAGCTAAAGGGACCGGGGAGTTACGTAACGCGCTGGATGGCGAATGATCCCGTTTTGTTATTAAAAAATAGAAATGGAGAAATCAAAGCATTTTTGAATTCCTGCACACACCGTGGAACGCAATTATGCACTGCGGATCGAGGCAATAAAAAAGTTTTTACATGTCCTTACCATGGTTGGAGTTACAACCTCGATGGTGATTTAATTGGCATTGTAGCGGGCAATAAAGTGTACGGTGAAGAAATGGATAAGTCTGAGTGGGGGCTTAGGCCAATTCCTCAAGTTGGAATGTATCGTGGGATGATTTTTGCTAGTTTAGATCATCATGCCATGCCGCTAGAAGAATATTTAGGAGATATGAAATGGTATTTTGATATTTTATTAGGCAGAAGTGATGGAGGAATGGAAGTAAGGGGTCTTCCCCAGCGTTGGGTCGCAAAGGCGAATTGGAAAGCAACGGCTGAAAACTTTGCTGCCGACCCTTACCATGTACAGACAACCCATCGATCGACAGTCGAATTAGGGATAAGTCCGTCGGATCCGTTGTATGCGGGATACGGGCACCAAATCGTATTAGATAACGGTCACGGGATTAATGTGATTACTTCAAAAACAGGAGAAGCAAGAGTTCCTTTTCAAGGAATGCCGGAATCGATGTGGCCAATGTTTAAGGAAAACTTAACGCCGGAGCAATTACATGTGTTATCAAAAGTTACCGTTTTTGTTGGAGGAGTGTACCCGAATCTCTCGTTTGTTAGTCCGATTCATGGTACGGAAGGAGACTTGCACAATTACTTGAATTTTCGGATGTGGCGGCCGATATCTCCAGAGCAAGTAGAAGTATGGAGCTGGTTTTTAATCGATAAAGCTGCACCTGAAGAATATAAGGAAGCGGCGTACAAAGGATACTTAGGTTCTTTCGGTCCTTCTGGTACTTTGGAGCAGGATGATACAGAAACTTGGTCGAGAATAGTGGAAGTAAGCAAAGGTCTAATGATGCGAGATAAGCATTTAAATTATAATAGTGTAAGCAATTATTTAATGGGTTTCAATCGTGTAGAACCAGATGAGAATTTCCCTGGTCCAGGCAAGGCTTACCCAACAACATATTTGGATGCAATTTCGAGAAGCATGCATGAAAATTGGCTGGAGCTCATTTCAGCAGGTATGTTTGAAGAGGAGGTGATCAAATGAATTCCGAAGTAGGTGTTCAAATTACAGCGGAATTGTACTTTGAAATTACAAATTTCCTTTATTTAGAAGCCTACTATTTGGATCATGGCCAATACAATGAATGGCTCGATTTATTAACAGATGACATAAAATACCGCATGCCGTTAAGAGAAACGGTAGAGGGAGTAGGGGCAAATAATATATCGGAGGATATGGCATTTTTTGATGAATCAAAAGCGGCCATGACAACCCGAGTAAAGCGGTTGTATACGAAGTCTGCTTGGGTGGAAAATCCTGCAACCCGTCAGCGGCATTTCATTTCAAATATTATGGTGAAAGCTAGCTCACTTTCTGACGAGTATGAGGTGAGAAGCTACTTTTTATTTAAACGAAGCCGCGGATCAGGTCATCAAACGGAGGAGCTATTCGGAGAGCGAAATGACGTGATTAGAAAAGTAAACGGCGAATGGAAAATAGCTGCACGAACAATTATTCCAGATCAGTCTGTGATTACACTAATGAATATGAGTATGTTTTTATAAAATGCATGATTGAACCGCTATTTCAAGGGATAGCGGTATTTTTTATTCCTTTAGCAGGTAAAATATGTTTTTTGAAACCAATGTGAGGTTGATCCGTAATCATAAATAAAGATAACATAATGGAGATGGTAGTCATGTCTAAAAAAAGTAAAAATGGGATGGCAAGTGGCCTCGCGATCGGTATTGCACTAGGCGTCGCTTTAGGTCTTGCTCTTGATAATATCACGCTAGGTATTGCGATCGGAATCGCAATTGGAGCGGGAATTGGCAGTGCTAATTCAAAAAAGAAATGAATCATTTTGCAAGCAAACTCATATTTTTCCATCAACCTTACTCCTGCTCAAGTAAGGTTTTTTGCCTATCTTAAAAAGACCGAGTTTAATTTTCTGAAATATTAGAAATGTTATAGGCGAACGTAGTATAATGATCCTATGTAAATACATCAGACAAAACATCTTGGTGAAGGTGATCAGCAATGAAAATAAAAGTGAGCGTGTTTTTGATTGTCTTTGTGCTTGTTATCGTGACGCTTTGGAATATAGCTGGGGGCAAGCAACGTGCAAATGAAGAGAAAGAACAGCTGGCGGTTACGGGGCAAATGGATTTACAAACGAAATCGCTTACTGAGGTGGGACCACTAAAATTGAATGGTACGTGGGAGTTTTATTGGGGGCAATTCATTTATCCGGAAGATAGGATTGCCTCTTCGCCATACTTCGTATCTGTTCCAAATACATGGAATCATTATATGATTGATGATCAAACACTCCCCAAACACGGGTTTGCGACTTATCGGTTAACAATTATGTTAGATAAGGATGATAAAGGGGAGGTAGTCTCCCTCTATGTTCCAAGTATAGCAACGGCTTATCAGTTATGGGCGAACGGGCAATTAATTGCGGAAAATGGACAAGTTGGCAAATCACGGTCGCAAATGATTCCGAAGAATTATCCCCAAATTGCAACATTTATCGCTGATGAACAACAAATTGAGCTCGTTCTTCACGTTTCCAATTTTGATTATCATAAAGCGGGAATGTGGGAGCCGATGATATTTGGAACAGTGGAACAAATCATTGAAACGAGAGAGAACAATCTGCTATTGCAGATGTTTGTTATCGGCTGTATTTTTATTATTAGTTTCTATCATTTATTGCTATTTTTTCAGCGACCAAAAGAATTATCACCGCTCTTTTTGGCGCTTGCTTGCTTTTTTGTTGTGCTACGAACATTGCTATTAAAGGATACCTTATTGGTTTATTTATTTCCGAAAATAAGTTGGGAAATTGCCGTTCATCTTCAACATTTGGCCGGTATTATGGCTTTACTCTTTTTCTTATTGTTTACGAGACGTGAACTATCTTTTGATATGCCAAAAATGATCACCAAATGCTTTTCTACTATTTTAATTTTGTACAGTATGTTTGTGGCGGTCACACCTGTACGTATTTTATCACATGCCTTCCTATTCTTTAAAATCATGGCCTTCCTCATCATGTTATGCATCGTAATTGTATCTTTTGTAAGAATGGTGCGAAAGCGTGAAGGGGCTACTTTAAATGTAATGGCGATGCTCATATTATTTACTGCACTTTTAAATGATATTTTTTATTATAGCCATTGGATTACGACGAATGAATTTGTTTCGTTTGGAATCCTCTTTTATCTATTTATTCAGTCGATTCACTTATCACGGCGCTTTTCACTTTCCTTTGAAAAAGTTGAAAGTCTCTCAGAAAAATACCAAAGGCTAAACCATTCGTTAGAAGAAAAAGTAGAAAAGCGTACAGAGGAATTGCGTGACGCAAATGACAAAATGCAAAAAATTGAAAAAGCACGCCGCCGTTTGCTCGCCAGTGTTTCACATGAGCTGAATACGCCACTAACCTTTATTCAAGGATATATAAAAGCGATGATTGATGGTGTCATTTCCAAAGATGATTCAACCTATTTACGGACAATTTATAGTGATACAAAAATGATGGCCCATATTATTCGGGACCTTCAGGAATTATCTAAATTGGAAGCGGGACAAGTCCGTTTTCAGTTTAAAGAAGTTGAAATGGCCTCGTTTTTTTGTCAGTTGTACGAGGAACATCAATCAGTTGTAGAGGAAAAAGGGTTTCAATTTTACTTAAAGGAATATCTACCTGATGAGGAGATTATTTGTTTAATTGATCCAGTTCGAATAAAGCAAGTGTATATGAATGTGATGACGAATGCCCGGAAATTCACACCCGTTGGCGGGACGATCACGCTTGAAATGGATTTGCTTTCAAGAGTGAACGAGGAAATGATAAAAATAAGTGTCCATGATACGGGTGCTGGAATCGCTCAAGAAGATTTGCCATTTGTATTCGATCGTTTTTACAAGTCGAAGCAACGAGATGAAGGAGAACAAAGGGGAGCTGGTCTTGGACTAGCGATAGCTAAAGAAATTATCGAACAGCATCATGGTTCTATGTGGGTGGAAAGCCAGCAAGGAAAAGGCAGTACTTTTTCCTTTTCGCTACCTGTTCAACAACGAGGAGGAGATCGGGATGACCAAGGGTAAAGTGTTAGTTGTAGATGATGAGTATAAAATTCGCTCTTTATTAACATTATATTTGCTTGAACATGAATATGAAGTCATTACTGCTGGTAATGGAAAGGAAGCATTAAGCCTAATTGAACAGCAAAATCCAGATATCGTTGTATTAGATATTATCTTACCTGATATAAGCGGGTTAAATCTATGTAAGCATATACGTAAGTATAAAGAAATACCTGTTATCTATTTAAGCTGTCTACAAGAATCAGAAACGATCATTACAGGACTTGAATATGGCGGTGATGATTATTTAACGAAACCGTTTGATCCTAATGTGTTAATTGCAAGGATTAACGCCCTTTTGCGTAGAGCGAGAGGGAAAGGATTACTGAAAAAAAATGAGGAGCAGATGGAGTCATTAACCTCTCAAGAGAAATTAATTTTACAATGGATTGAAAAAGGATACACAAATAAAGAGATTGCACAAAAGCTCAAGTTAAAAGAAGGAACGATAAAGGTATACAATCATACGATTTTTCAAAAATTACAAGTGAAAAATCGTACGCAAGCAATTGTGAGAGCAAAGGAAGAGAAGATTATTTAAATAGTTCCCATAATGTAATGGTCTTTTTCAAAAAAATAACAAAAACCTTAACTTTAGTTAATATGAAAAAGTAATTGTGCATAGTAAAATACGAATAGGTAAAATTTCATATGCTCCAAAAGTGATACATAATTTTGTATCTCGAGAAAATAAAGAGATGGAGGAAATATGAGTATGAGTGTGGATAATCGTCAAGCACATTTGCAAGTGGATCCTGAGTGGACAGACTTAATACGTGAAGCATTATCTCTTGGTTTAGAGCCAGCGGAAATTAGAAGATTCCTAAACTCGAAAAAATTTTCGGTAGATGAGATGCAAATGTATAAAAAGCCAATGACGACAGAAACACTATATAATTCAAAGGTCGATTTTTCATAATAAGCTTGCATCCCTGAATTCAAACGATAGTTAGGCAACTATCGTTTGGGACAGGATATTTTTTTGTTTATGGACAAAATGTGAAATATTGAACAAACTACTTGCTAAAGATAAAAAAACGATGTATCTTATAAGTAAGAAATAAATGTGAATTAGTTCACAATGAGAAAGAGCAATTATATTTTTTTGAGTTATCATGTGAACAGATTCACAATTGAATAAAAGGAGTGGTTAAGATGAGAAAATGGTTCGAGAACAAAGTCGTTGCTGTTGTTTGGACAGTGCTAAGGGTATGGCTTGGTATTCAATGGCTGCAAGCTGGTTGGGGAAAAGTGACAGGTGGATTTGATGCAGGCGGGTATTTACAAGGAGCGATTGCAAAAGCAGGCGGTGAGACACCGATTGTCGCTGCGTGGTATGGAAACTTCCTAGAGACGGTTGCCCTGCCGAACGCAAAGCTGTTTAGCTTCGTTGTTGCTTGGGGAGAGTTATTAGTTGGGCTCGGGTTGATCGTTGGAGCTCTAACAATCCCAGCTTTGATCGCAGCTGCATTTATGAACTTAAACTTCTTATGGGCAGGAACAGTAAGCACAAACCCTACTTTCTTGTTAGCGGCAGTCGTTCTTCTCTTCGTTTGGAAAGGCACAACATATTACGGAGTAGACAGATTCTTCCTTCCATTCATGAGAAACAAACTGCAAGAACGAAAAAATAAACAAACGAATAAAATGATTGCTGAAGGTGCGGCATAAGAGAAAACTTCTGAAAAGAGGTTTTTTTCTTTTTACATATTTCAGTGACCTGCATCACAGTTAGATATTATTTTACTCGATAAAATAATAAGGTAGAATGGATGGAGAGGTGTAGACGATGAATAAACCACGATTACAAACATTATATGATGAAATTGGACCGAGTAAAATCGATCAATTGGTTAAGGCGTTTTATCCAAAGGTCTATGCAGATCCGAATTTAATTCCGCTATTTGACGGGGATATTCATGAAATTATGCGTAAACAGCGCATGTTTTTAACGCAATTTTTAGGTGGTCCACCACTTTATAGTGAAGAATTTGGTCCGCCTGCCATGAGATACCGTCATCTTCCGTTTGAAATAACACCCGAGCGTGCTCGAAGCTGGCTGCGTTGTATGAAAGAAGCTTTCGAAGACGTAGGGTTGAATGAGCTTGAAGCCGGAGAATTGTTTTATGAACGATTAACACAAGTTGCTGCGATCATGGTGAATGTTGAAGAGGATGCGTAACCAACGATTTGGTTACGCGTTGTTATGAATGGAGGTTCACAGTTGTTTTATAAAATTCTCGTATTTATTCATATTCTTTCCGCCATTCTTGGAATGGGACCTGGATTTATATTAAGTTTAATTGCAAAATCGGCCAAAACAATGACCGAATTGCGTAATGCATATGTAATTAAGAATCGTTTGCATCTATTTGTTATGATCGGTGGATTGCTTCTCATCACAACTGGGTTACTAATGGGAGCGATCAATCCGATTTTATTTCGTATGGGCTGGTACGTTGTCAGTTTGCTACTCTTTTTAATAGGATTAGCGATGGGTCCATTATTATTTGCTCCTTTGTCAAAACCGATTAAAGAATTACTGAAAACGCATCAAGGCGATGAAATACCTGATCAATACTTCCGGTTATCCAAAAAACTCGATCTCTATGAAAACATCGGCAATGGTATTTTCTTAGTTATTATTATTTTAATGATTTTAAAACCGTTTTAATGGACTTTTGCGTTTACATACATATATTCAGGCAATCTCGTGGAAAATAAAATGATTATCATTTTATTCGGAGGTTGTTCAGATGGCAAAAAAATGGTCATTGATTTCAATGCTTATGATTTGTTGCTTCCTATTTTCGGGCGAATTCGTATTGGCTAAGGGCTCAGTCGTTATCGCTGAATACCAGCATGATGTAACAGGGGATGGAAAACGTGAAATGATCACATTACATGGTATTCCTTACTCTAACGACACAAAGTTTTTTGAAAAAATATGGGCAACAATTCAACATGGCGATAAGCAGATAAAGATTGAATATGAAGGTGGCTATGAACCAAAATTGGATTTCGCCGATTTAAACCATGACGGTGTCGATGATATTCTCTATTCAAGCGCAACCGGCGGAAGTGGTGGTTTGTACAATTACGCATTGCATTCTTTGAAAAATTTTAAAGTACAGGAAATTCCATTACCTACTCAGCATATTGAAGGTTATTTTGAAAATGGTTTTAAAGCAACAATATTGATTCCGGGCTTGAAGCCGATCAATTTGAATTTACAAGATCGCAAAGAGGATTATATTCGTCTAGGATTATTTCAAAAAAACGGCACATTAAATGAACCAACGGAATTAATGATCGATCCGATTGCTTTTTATGAAATTGTACAAGTGAAAAATAAGGGTGGGGCTGGATTAAAAAGCTATCGACAAATCAGTGGTGCTTATCATGCAGATGGACTAGGTACGGTTGAAACGATTTGGTATTATAACAAAGGGAAGTGGGAAACCATTCATACGGAGTGGAAATCACGATCAAAATAAAGATGCATCCTTTTCGGATGTATTTTTTTACGGCTGGAGAGCGGTAGGATTAAAAAATATATGACCTTGGCGTTGAAACATTGCGCCCTTCGTTCATTAAGCGTCCTCTAATATCCCATTGCTCGTTGAAGATCGCAAACGACGTCGATAAGAATTGCTCTAATATCCCGTTATCTAATAAAAACCCCATACTTTGTCCAATAGGAGTTCATTAATCGCCCATCTTCCGTTGAAGATCGCAAACAACGTCGATCAAGATAGCTCTAATATCCTGTTATCTGAAAAAAACCACATACTTTGTCCAATAGGAGTTTATTAATCGCCCGTTTCCTGTTGAAAATTGCAAACTACGTCGATAAGGACCGCTCTATTGTCCCGTTATCTATTAAAAACCATCTACTTTGTCCAATAGCAGTTCATTAATCGTCCGTTTCCCGTTGAAAATCGCAAACAACGTCGATAAGGATAGCTCTAATATCCCGTTATCTGAAAAAAACCCCATACTTTGTCCAATAGCAGTTCTCTAATCGCCCGTTTCCCGTTGAAGATCGCAAACAACGTCGATAAGGATAGCTCTAATATCCTGTTATCTAATAAAAACCCCATACTTTGTCCAATAGCAGTTCATTAATCGCCCGTTTCCAGTTGAAGATCGCAAGCTAAGTCGATAAGGACAGCTCTAATCTCCTGTTATCTAATAAAAACCCCATACTTTGTCCAATAGCAGTTCTCTAATCTCCCGTTTCCCGTTGAAAATCGCAAACAACGTCGATAAGGATAGCTCTAATATCCCGTTATCTGAAAAAAAACCCATACTTTGTCCAATAGCAGTTCTCTAATCGCCCATCTTCCGTTGAAGATCGCAAACAACGTCGATAAGGGCCGCTCTAATATTCCGTTATCTAATAAAAACCCCATACTTTGTCCAATAGGAGTTCATTAATCGCCCGTTTCCTGTTGAAAATTGCAAACAACGTCGATAAGGATAGCTCTAATATCCTGTTATCTGATAAAAACCATATACTTTGTCCAATAGCAGTTCTCTAATGTCCCGTTATCCGATAAAAATTACAGTCTTGTCCATTAGCTTTAGACTACCTCTCATAGTCATATGCAATCTACAAACAATAGGCCTACTATCTTTAACAGAGAACTTAAGATAGCCATGTTTATATTAAAAATGGCATATTTGTGAATTGTTGAACAAACAACTTGCCAAAAATGGAAAAACAATGTATCTTATAAGTAAGAAGTAAATGTGAATAAATTCACAAAAATAAAAAGAGATCTAGCAATTATATTTTTTTAAATGCGAATGTGAAAATATTCACAATAAAATATAAGGAGTGATTCAAATGAGAAAATGGTTTGAAAACAAGATCGTTGCAGTCGTTTGGACCGTGTTGCGTGTGTGGCTTGGTGTTCAGTGGTTACAAGCAGGTTGGGGAAAGGTGACAGGTGGATTTGATGCGAGCGGTTATTTACAAGGAGCAATTGCAAAAGCTGGGGGAGAAGCACCAGTCGTTGCCGCATGGTATGGAACATTTTTGGAAACAGTTGCTTTACCAAATGCGAAGCTGTTTAGCGTTCTAGTCGCTTGGGGTGAACTGTTAGTCGGAATTGGCTTAATCGTTGGTGCATTAACGATTCCAGCATTAATCGCCGCAGGATTTATGAATTTAAACTTCTTATGGGCGGGAACAATTAGCACAAACCCTACACTGTTACTAATAGCAATCGTTCTCCTCTTCGTTTGGAAAGGTGCAACATATTATGGAGCTGATCGCTTTATAACCCCAATGGTAAAAACAAAAATGAATGAGCGGAAAAATAAACCGAAGGCAAAAGGCGAGATCATTGCAGAAGGGCAAGCATAATCAATAATCAGACAGTAGTAGCACAGTCAAAGATCGTAAGTCTGTGCTACTGCTTTTTCGTATCGGTAAAGTTCAATTAAAACATCCATTGACAAAAGGAGACGAAATCCAGCTTTTCACTCGTTTTATTTTCATCGACTTATGAAAAAATCCACTACGAATATATCATGAATTGATTTCTTCCATGATACAATAGAAATAGCATTTTGAACCAAAGGAGCTATTTCATGAACAATCAATTACATCTATCTGAAAAGATGACACCTAAACGTGATCCATGGGAAGCCTATTTAGATATTGAGGAACATGGAAAATTAACATTATCAAATATTGAATTCACAACGACTTATTTATGTAATATGCGCTGTGAACATTGTGCCGTTGGCTTTATGCTTCAACAAAAAGATCCGGATGCTTTGCCTATAGAGTTATTATTAAAGCGACTTGAGGAAATTCCTCATTTGCGGGCGATCAGCATAACCGGTGGAGAACCGATGTTTTCTAAAAAGTCGATCGATCAATACGTCTTGCCATTATTAGCCTATGCACATAAACGTGGCGTGCGGACGCAGATGAATTCCAATCTAACAATGCCTTTAGATCGTTATTTATTAATCGCTCCTTATTTGGATGTATTGCACATATCGCATAATTGGGGAACAGTCGATGATTTTATTGATGGCGGCTTTGCTAATATGGAAAGGAAGCCCCCGCGCGAGCGCCGGGCAGACCAATTTAAGCGTATGATTGAAAATAGTCAGGCGTTGGCCGAAGCTGGGGTGCTCGTATCGGCGGAAACGATGCTGAATCATCGCACACTTCCACATTTGGAGCATATTCATAAACAAGTTGTCGAAGAGATGAAATGTGCAAGACATGAAATCCATCCGATGTACCCAAGTGATTTTGCGGCTAATCTTGACATCCTTTCGTTAGCGGAAACGCGAGCAGCTATTCACCATTTACTTGATATACGTGATGAAAATGTATGGATGTTATTTGGCACTTTACCGTTCTATCCTTGTAATCAAAATCAGGAAGACCTTGCTTTGCTAGAACGACTTTATCAGTCTAAAAATGTATCGGTTCGAAACGACCCGGATGGACGATCACGATTAAATGTAAATATTTTTAATGGGGATGTCATTGTCGCAGATTTTGGTGACGAGCCATCGCTTGGAAATATTGAAAACGAAAGCTTAACGACGATGTTTGATCGCTGGATTGATAAACCGTTGGCGAAATCACTTAATTGTCATTGCCCAGCGGTTCGTTGCCTAGGTCCGAATTTATTAGTAAAAAATGCGTATTATCCTGAACAAGATTTTCAGCAACGAAGATCACTTTTGTAATCAATCGTTCATCATCCGTTCATAATCCTCTTCTATATTGAAAATATAAGAGAGAGGAGAGTTTTTGATGAATGGAAAAAACATTGTACTTATTCGATTTTCGGCTATCTTTGCGGTTGTCGGTACCGTGCTCGGGGCTCATATGGCTGGGGCTGGTTCCTACGCATTTCGTCCGATTCATGCACATATTTTAATCGTAGGCTGGTTATCACTCTTCGTTTGGGGTGTTTATTATTCTATTTTTACGATAAAGGTAAAAAAAATCGCCAATTGGCATACATGGACTGCAATTATTGGATCAATCGGTTTAACTTTTGGTATGTGGCTAAACGTTCTCCAACCTTTTTCGATAAGCGCTGGACTATCCTTAGTCATTTATATTGCTGGAGGAGTTACTCTACTTATTAGCTTTGTATTATTTTTAATAACGACATTTTATATTACTGAAAGAGCGGCGGGCGAATAAACTCGTCCGCTCTTTTTTTAGGCATTAAATGACCATCCTAATCGTCAATCTACCTCGGTAAGTTGACGCAAGATTCACTCGACATGTAAAATGAAGGCGAATACATTATGGAATGTGGAGTTTTGCCAATGATCAGGGCTTTTTATCGGTTAAGAGATTCATATTATAATCAAACGATCAAAAAGAAGCTGTTTATTTTAGTTTCGTTGATCATGGTCATTTCCTTTATGTTTACTTTAGTAGGATTGCAGCATGTATTGGGTGTTTATGATGAACAAATGTATAGTAAATCTTCACAAGTATTAAGCACATCTTCGAACAGCATTGAAAACGGGTTGAAAAACATTGAGGATGTTTCTTTTGCCATTGCCTCTGACCCACTCATTCAACAATACTTAACAACGTACGACGCGTATGAAAATAATGATTATGAAAAATATCGAATCCGTACGGAAATCATCGATACATTGCTAGGATATATTAATTCAGAAAGCGTTATTCATTCCGTCCATTTAGTAAGCGCTACCGGTGAAGAATATAAGGTCGGAGCGAGGCCCGTGAATATTCCCGAAACGATCTTACTTAACGCTGAAACTCAATCATCAGAGGCTGCCGGCAGTCATATTTGGCTGCATCAACTAGGGGAACAGTTTGAACTCGTATCGTCACGAGAGATTAGAAGCTACAAAGATTTAAGTTTCGATCATTTAGGCACGCTAATCATTAGAGTGAATTTGGACAAGCTTGTCCGTGGATTAATGGAAGGATCACGGCAGCTTGATGGTCACTTCGTTATTTTAAATGGTGAAAATATTATGTATCCGAATGAATACAATCAATCTCTCGAACAATTAGCTTATTCATTTCAGACGAAATCGGGTTACGATATACAGACGATCGATAATAGAAAGTACTTTATCGTTCATATGCAATCCAATAATTCAAATTGGACGTATTTAAATGTTATTCCTTTTCATCAAATTTTTGAAAAAACGACGATGATTAAAACATTTTTATGGCTTGTTTTTATTTGCATGTTTTTCATTGTCGCTTTTATAGGAATGAGGTTTGCTCGGAATCTTACTTCACCACTAGAAAAATTAGCCGCAAGCATGCGTCATGTTCAACAAGGGAATTTTAAGGAAGCGAAAGAGGAGACGTTGGATATTCCAAATGTTCATGATGATGAGGTTGGAAAACTTCACCAAAGTTTTTTAACGATGATTGACCAAATCGATGAACTTATCCATGAAAATTACTCCAAACAAATTACAATTAAAGAGACAGAATTTAAAGCATTGCAGGCCCAGATTAATCCACATTTTTTATATAACACGCTTGAGTCGATTAATTGGCTGGCGAAAAGTAGTGGCCAACAGAAGATTTCGAGAATGGTAGAATCACTTGGTTTTTTGCTTCGAAGTTCAATCAGTTTAAAGGAGCCACTTGTTACAATTTCCGAAGAGCTTCAAATTGTTTCAAGCTATATTACGATTCAATCTTATCGATTTGAAGAAAGGCTGGATGTTCATATTGAAATAGAAGAGAATTTACAGAACGCACAAATACCGAAATTGACATTGCAACCACTTGTTGAAAATGCCATCCAATATGGATTGGAACAAATGATGGAACCATGTCATATTCAAATTACTTCTGAAAAAGGGAAGGATCATTTTAAGTTAATCGTTGAAGATAATGGCCCTGGAATGGACGCTACTTATTTAAGGAAGGTAAGAAAAGGAGAGGTGAAAACAAAAGGGCAAGGAATTGGATTACAAAATATTGATGAACGAATTAAGCTTTCTTTCGGCGAAGAATATGGCGTTCAAATTGAAAGTGAGCAAGGGAAAGGAACACGGGTAATCGTATCATTGCCTTATGGGGAGAGGGGATAAGCATGTATAAAGTGTTGCTCGTGGATGATGAAAGAATTATTTTGGATGGGATATCAAGTTTTATTCCGTGGGAAGAAGTTGGGACAACATTAATTGGAACAGCGAAAAATGGGATAGAAGCGTTTAATATGATCGAAAATAATCAGCCACACATCGTCATTACAGATATAAAAATGCCCGGCATGAATGGGCTTGAACTAGTAAACAAAACATTTCATACATATCCCAATATACGATTTATTATGTTATCCGGCTTTGGCGAATTTGATTATGCAAAACAAGCGATGAAATATGGCGTGAAGCATTATCTTGTTAAGCCATGCAATGAACAAATGATTTTGGCTGCGATGAAAGAGATCATAGCTGACTTTGAGCAAAAGAAGCAACAAGAGAAATTTGTCATGGATATGAAAGAGCGACTTGATCATGTTCTGCCATATGCGAAAGAACAATTATTCAAAGAATTCGTCACGAGGGATATTTATGGGGAGCGAGATCTGAATTATTACCAAAGAATCTTTCGTTTGGAATTGGATAATCCAGCAATCAAGCTTATTCTTTTTCAAATTGAGGGAAATTTTGATTTTGAGCATATGTTTGCGATTAAAAATATTTCGGAGCATATTCTGGCAAATATTATTCTGAGTTGTACGATCAAAGATTATATATTAATCATTATTAAGGATTGCCATGAAGAACTTCAAACGTATATGAACCAAATACGACACACTTTTTATACATATTATCAACTTGATATGACGATTGCGGTGAGTCAATCCGGGAAACTGGATGAAGCAAAAACATTATACAAGGAAGCGCTTGAATGTTTACAGCATCGCTTTTACATCGGGGAAGGAACGATCATTACAAAGGCGGATATCTCAACACAAACGGTGAAAACCCACACAGATATCTCCTATGATGAACAGACATTTTGTTTACTTATTAAATCTGGACGATGGGACGATGCCAAAAATCAATTAACAGTATTTTTCGAGCAATTGTATGAAAACAGATTGGATATCCAATTAACGAAATCATATGTTATCCAGCTCTTTAATTCAATGATCCGACTATGTGAGCCAGATCAGATGAATTCGTATTTAGTTAATCTTTCTCAGTTTTTAGAGATGGAAACAATTCAACAAATGGAAAAGCTATTTGACAACATAGCAAAAGAGATAACGATGCAATTTTACGAACAAAACAAACATACCCATTCGTCAATCGTTCAGAAAATCATGCAGGCAGTCGAAGAAGAAATTGGAAATCCTGAACTATCTCTCAATTTTATTGCCCAAGAGGAATTGTATATGAGTGCGGATTACGTTGGGAAATTGTTTAAAAAGGAAACTGGAGAACGCTTTTCCAATTATGTATCCAGAGTAAGAATTGAAAAAGCGATGGACATCATTCAAAAGGGAAATGATGTGAAAATTTTTGAGCTCGCTGAAAAACTTGGATATAGTGATCCCCAATATTTTAGCCAGGTTTTTAAAAAGCTGACAGGATTCACACCTTCAGAATATAGAAAAGAGTCGTTATCTATATAAGTTGAAATATCATTTACCTAATCGCTGATTTCGGTTCCGGACGGGCGCTTTCTGTGGCGCTTGGGTTGAGCCTAGCGTCAGTAAAATGTTTATGGTCACGAAAATGCGTTCCGGCGGGTTTTCAGCTCGCGCTATTCTTGCTGGAGTCGCTGCTCTATTCCAATTAGCTGGTGAGTAGTAAAATCATAACTTCAACGTATATAGTAATTTACAAAAAAGGGGCTGAACAAGATTAAGAAAATCGGCTTGTCTATTCTATCCCTCATGCTTGTTATCCTTAACGGCTGTTCAAGTAATGATGTTGAACCATCCCTTACTAGGCAAAATGAAAAAACAATCACTTTAAGATTAGCGTGGTGGGGAGAGCAGCCAAGACATGATTATATGATGAAGGTAATTGAACGATATGAGGAAAAGAACCCTCATATTCATATCGAACCAGAATATGCAAACTGGGACGATTATTGGAAAAGAATAGCTCCGATGGCTGCTGCTAATCAGTTACCTGATATTGTCCAAATGGATTTACTCTATTTAAACCCTTACGCTTCTAACGAATTGCTTGAGGATTTAAAGCCATATATTGAAGAGGGGATCATTGATATCCAATTTATGAATGAGGACATTTTAATTGGTGGGGTGATTGATAAACAGTTATATGGATTTCCACTTGGGATGAATGCACCGGCGATCTTTGTTGATCCGGCATTGCTTTATTCTGCCGAAGGATCACTTCCTACAACTGACTGGACGTGGGATGACTTTAAACATACCGTTATTCATATTAATCAACAATTGGGAATTTATGGGACTAATGGTATGAAGCCACCCGAAGTATTTTTCCCTTATTATTTAAGAACGAAAGGGGAACGTTTTTTCAACGAAGAAGGTAATACATTAGGTTATGATGATGACCAATTCTTTATTGATTATTTTACATTCCAACTTCAATTAGTGGAAGAAGGAGCTTTTCCAAAGCCAGATGTAACAGAGAAAATAAAAGGAATCGCAGATGAACTTCTTGTCAATCAGCAGGCGGCAATGAGTTGGGGCTATTCCAACCAAATTTATGGTTTTTTGCATGCAACAGATCGCTCGCTGGAGCTATACCCTCCACCCGGACCTAATCAAAATGATGGGTTAGTCTTGAAGCCAAGTATGCTTTTTTCAATTGCTAAAAGTTCGACACAAAAAGAAGAGGCAGCAAAATTTATTGATTTTTTTCTGAATGATATTGAGGCAAATCAATTAATTAAGGGAGAACGAGGTGTACCGATTTCTAGTAAGGTAACAGAAGCCGTTTATCCAGAGCTTGATGTAGAGCAAAAGAAAGTGTTTGATTATGTAAATAGCGTGATGAAAAATAACAGGCAAGTGGAAAAACCCGATCCGCTTGGAGCTATTCAAGTCATTTCCCTTTTACAAGATATATCCGAGCAAATCTTATTTATAAAAATCACTCCAGAGGAAGCTGCGAAACAGTTTCGAGAGGAGGCAAATCATATACTTTCAAATAAGTAAATTGATTTATATGTGCAAGGTTGCCTAGTAAGGGCAATCTTTTTTATATTCATTTAATTATGCATCGCCGTCATTGTGTCCAGATTTTTCGAGCTTGCTCTTTCATGACATTTGCCGTGAGTTGGACTCCCCCTCTGATTCATTCCACCATTTAAAGATTTGCTGATTCAAGTGAAAACAACTGTTTTTTAAACAAAATGAACGGTTTTTTAAATTCTTATCCTATTCCGAATACATATATAATTGTCTTGAAAGCACTTTCATTTAAAGGGGGAAACGAAATGAAAAGACTGATAACGTTATTTTTATGTGCCGTGATGGTGCTTGCCTTAGCGGCATGCAGCGGTGGAAGTGAAAGCTCATCTTCTGGAGCGAATACAAGCGGAGAGAAAGATAAAGAAGAGAAAATTACTTTACGCATTGCCTGGTGGGGGTCAGAGCCAAGGCATAATTACACATCAGAAATTCTTAAACTTTATGAAGAGCAAAATCCAAATGTGAAGATTGAATCTGAATATGCTAGCTGGGATGATTATTGGAAAAAATTAGCCCCATCAGCAGCGGCGAATGAACTGCCGGATATTATTCAGATGGATCTATCCTACTTCTCTCAATATGCAGAAAACAATCAACTAGAAGATTTGACTCCTTTTATTGGCAATCAAATTGATACAAGTGATTACAATGATAATATCATTTCTGGCGGTAAGTTAGGTGATCAATTATTCGGATTTAATGCAGGTGTCAACGTTGTTGGTTTTCACTATGATCCGGCACTTTTGAAAAAAGCTGGCGTTGATTCGATTAAAGACGATTGGACTTGGGATGATCTTAAAGAAATTGCAGCAAAAGCAAAGGATGCTGGACTATATCTCGATAGCAGTATGCAACCAGATGTGTTTTTCAACTATTATTTACGGACGCTAGGAAAATCACTTTATAGTAATGATGGATCAACACTTGGTTATGACGACGACCAACTATTCATCGATTTCTTTACGATGCTATCAGAAATGGTTGAAAAAGGATATTCTCCTACTCCAGATTATATCGCTCAACTAAAAGGGATTGAAGATGAGCCTGTTGTAAAAGAGGAAGCAATTGGGATTTGGCAATGGTCCAACCAATTCGTTGGATTGCAACAAGTAGCAGATAGACCGATGGAAATGCATGCAATGCCTGGACCTGGAACAAAAGAGGGGCTATTTATGAAACCGAGTATGTTCTGGTCAATGGCAAGCAATTCAAAGCATAAAGAAGAAGCAGCAAAATTAATAGATTTCCTTGTCAATGATATTGAAGCGAATAAATTAATGCTTGGTGATCGTGGAGTTCCTGGTTCATCTGTCGTAAAGGAAGAGTTAAAACCGTTGCTTTCTCCAGCACAAGTACAAGTTTTTGAGTTTGTCGAAGCTGCTGAGCAAAACAGTTCACCATTTAACGGTCCAGATCCAGTTGGAGCAGGACAAGTAATCGAGCTTTTGGACAACTTATCTGAGCAAATGAACTTTGGACAGTTAAAGCCTGAAGAAGCAGCAAAAGAGTTTAGGCAGCAAGCAGATAGCATATTGTCGCAAAATAAATAATCATTCAGTCTTATTAGGTTCCTTCGTCCGCAAGTAGGCGGAGGATCCTGTTTTTTTAGCTATCGTTTACTTCCATGAGAAAGGAGACAGAAAAATGAGTACTCGAGCATTTAAGCAAAATCTCAGAGGCTATCTATTTATTAGCCCCTTTGTTATTGGTTTTCTAGCATTTACCCTCATTCCAATATTAACTTCATTATATTTTTCATTTACAAAATATAATTTATTTTCACCACCGTCATGGATTGGTTTAGACAATTTCAAAAAAATGTTTACGGAAGATGCAAGATATTGGCAATCATTAAAGGTTACGCTTATTTATGTGTTTGGTGGGGTTCCATTAAGGCTTGCTTTTGCATTGTTAATTGCAATGATTTTAAATACGACTTCAAGAGCCGTAGGATTGTACCGAACGCTATTTTATTTACCTTCATTAATTGGAGGAAGTGTCGCAGTAGCGATTATGTGGAGAAATATCTTTGGCGATACAGGGATCGTAAATCTTGCGCTTACACTTATCGGTCTTCCAGGTGTGCGTTGGTTCGGGGACCCACTTGCGGCACTATGGATGTTAATCTTTTTATCTGTTTGGCAATTTGGTTCTTCAATGCTTATCTTCCTTGCTGGATTAAAAGGGATTCCGTCGACATATTATGAAGCGGCAAGCGTAGACGGAGCGAACTTTTGGCAAAAATTCTTTAAAATTACATTGCCAATGCTCAGTCCGGTTATTTTATTTAATACGATTATGCAAACGATCGCGGCCTTTATGACGTTTGTTCCAGCGTTTATCATTTCGAAAGGGACTGGAGGTCCGCTTGACGGGACATTGCTCTACTCACTATATCTGTTCAAACAAGGCTTCGAATTCTTCAATATGGGCTATGCATCTGCGATGGCTTGGGTGATGCTCATCATCGTCGGTGTGTTAACAGCAGTTGTTTTTTCCACATCTAAGTTTTGGGTTCATTATGAGTCGGAAGGAGGTAACTAATTGATGAAGACAGAGACGGTAAAATCAGTCGATTCAATTGAATCCAGAGAACCATCTAAAGCGGGCAAGTTGGCTAAATGGTGGGTTTATCACATCATCGTCGGCGCATTTGCGATCCTTATGTTATATCCGGTCATTTGGCTCATCATGAGTTCATTCAAGCCAAGCTCATCGATTTTTATTACAGCAAAATCGCTTATTCCCGATCCATGGGTTTGGGAGAACTATTCACAAGGCTGGCAAGGAATTGGTGGAATTGGCTTTGGCATCTTTATTAAAAACACGGCAGTACTTGTCGTCTTAACGATGATTGGCCAAGTTGTCTCATCCGCCTTAATCGCTTTTGGTTTTGCAAGATTGCAATTTTTTGGCAGAGGGTTTTGGTTTGCGTTAATGATGGTCACATTAATGTTACCTTACGAAGTCGTGATGATTCCTCAATATATTATCTTTGCAAAGCTTGATTGGTTGAACTCGATCAAACCACTTGTCATTCCGGCCTACTTTGGACATCCATTTTTTATTTTCCTGCTCGTTCAGTTTATTCGTACGATTCCAAGAGAATTGGATGAAGCAGCAACGATTGACGGGTGTGGAACATTTAAAATCTTTTATAAAATCATTTTGCCATTAATCACGCCAGCGCTTGCGACAGCAGCGATCTTCTCATTTTACTGGACATGGGACTCCTTGCTTGGCCCTGTTCTTTATTTAAACAGCCCAAGTAAATATACGGTTTCCATGGCATTAAATATGTTTCTTAGTAATGAAACTGTATCAAATTGGGGAGCGATGTTTGCGATGTCTGTTGTTTCACTCATTCCTGTCTTTATCATCTTTTTCATGTTCCAGCGTTATGTGGTGGAAGGAATTAGTACGAGCGGGCTAAAAGGATAATTAAAGGAGGGGTGAATGATGGAAACGGCTTCGGGATTTATGGGCGGATTATATCGCCTGTTGGATTGGGTGACAAAACTTGCCTACGTAAATTTATTATGGATTGGTGGGATGTTTGCGGGATTCGTTCTATTTGGAATTTATCCCGCAACGACGGCCATGTTTGCTGTCGTGCGAAAATGGGCGATGGGAGAGCTTGATACCCCTATTTTTAAAACTTTTTTCAGCTCATATAAAAAGGAATTTTTCAAAAGCAATATACTTGGGATCATCATTACTTCATTTAGTCTAGTGTTGTATATTGATTATTATTTTATCAAAACGATGTCGCTCCAAATATTATTTATTCCCTTTTGGATTTTTGTGCTGCTGTTTATTTGCACTTTATTTTATCTATTTCCGATGTTTGTCCATTACGAAATGAAATTAAGAGATGTGATAAAAAACTCATTTTTCGTTATGATCATGAATCCAATTTCTACGGTCATGATGCTTGTTGCTAGCGGCGGCATTCTCTTTTTATTATCGTTCGCCCCTCCACTGCTAATTATTTGTAGTGGTAATATCCTTGCTTTGATTGTTATGAAACCAGCATATAATGCATTCAAAAAAATGAATAAAGGAAAGAGTGCCTCATTTGTTTGAGGTGCTTTTTCTGTAAAATTCCAAATAGTCTTATATCACTATTTACAATATAATCCCAATTCTGTATACTTCATTAACAACGTTGTTATTTTTGGAGGTGAAAATGAAGGCGTTTTCGCAAGGTGTATAATTAAGGGGGAGTTTTATATGAGAAACGGAAAGTGGTTTGTATGTATATTGATTGCTTTTACGATGTTACTTAGTGCTTGTCAAGGTGAGCGAGCGTCAGAAACAAATAATAAAGAATCAATAGACAAGCAGGAAAATAAACCGACAGAATTTTCATTAATGTTTAATTTACACGTTCCCGAAGTACCAGATAAAAGATTGCAAACGATGCTTGAAGAAGCGACGAATACAAAATTGAATATCCAATGGATTCCAGATAATACATATGAAGAAAGATTAAATGCAACAATCGCAACAGGCAGTCTTCCACAGGTTTTTCTTATAAAAACTGTGACGTTTGAACAGCAAAAAGGGGCGATTCGTGATGGACAATATTGGGAAATCGGTCCATACCTTGACGAGTTTGAAAACTTAAGCAAGTTAAAGCAGGAAATTTTAAATAATACATTAGTTGATGGAAAGCTTTATTCTTTATATGCAGGAAGACCTTTATCCCGTCAAGGGCTTATTTACCGAAAGGATTGGGCCGATAAATTAGGGCTTTCAGCGCCGACCAATTTAGATGAGTTATATGAAATGATGCGAGCTTTTACAGAAGATGACCCAGATGGAAATGGAGTGAAAGATACGATCGGTTTAACAGACCGCGGGATTTTAGGAACATTTAATAACTTTTTGACGTGGCACGGAGCCCCGAATGAATGGGGAGAAAAGGATGGGCAACTTCTTCCAGAGTTTATGTTTCCGGAGTATAAAGATACGTTAACCTATTTTAAAAAATTATTTGATAACGGGTACATTAACACAGATGCGCCGGTAACAAGTAAAACCGATCAGCAAGCAATGTTGAAAAACGGAACGGCTGGAATTTATATCGGTACGATGGGCGATGTCATTACATTATATGAAGACGCAAAAACAATCAATCCTGATATTGAGTTTGATGTCCATCACTATATTGAAGGACCTGAAGGAGAATATCGAACTCGTTCGATCCCCGGATATGGTAGCCTGCTCATGTTTCCAAAATCTGCTGTGAAAACCGAGGAAGAATTAAAAAGCATTCTTGCATTTTTTGACTATTTAATGACTCCAGAAGGCTCTAATTTATTATATTGGGGAATTGAAGGAGAACATTATGAAGTGATTGATGGCAAAGCATCCATTATTCAAGAAAACTTAACTGCTTATGATCGGGAAATTCGACCGTACACTCCGTTTGAAATTGGTGAACCAGAAACAAATGGAAGATATGATGGATATTTTGAATACGAACCAAGAGCAAAAGCAGATGAACTTTATAAGGATAACGACAACTATTTAGTTCATAACCCAACAGTCCCATTAGACTCAGAAACATTTACCACTTATTCAGAGAGGTTAACACAAATCATTGAAGACGCAACATACAAATATTTACTCGGTCAAACGGATGAAGCTGGATTTGATGCAGCTGTTGAAAACTGGCTAAAACAAGGTGGAAGCAAGGTGATTGAGGAATATAACGAGCAATACAAAGCGTTGAAATAAATATGAAAGGATGAAAGCCGATTTGAAGTAAAAATGTCAAATCGGCTTCTAGTCATTATTTTAAACTAATTGAAGATGCAAATTCTTTTACCTGGTTTTTGAGCTTGTTTCGTGCTTTTTCATTTCTCATTAAATAAGCTGCACCAAGTGCAACTGTTGTAAGCAGAGCTTTGTTTTTCATTGATTTCTCTCCTTTAAGAAAAATTTCCTTCTATTTTGTTATTCCCTAAAAGGGAGTAAATTATCTCGAAGCTCTCTTTCAGTTGCTCAAATACTAAAAAGACTTCTAAAGCAAAAGGCTTACAAGTCTTGACTATCTATCAACCTGTGAGGACCTTCTTTTTACGAATTAGTGATAAGATCCAAAGCTCCCCCAATAAAAATTAATAAAAACCATATGGGTAGCATATTCAAATGATCCTGCTAGTAAGTCCCCAGTTGCAAGCCCGCCAAAAATGGCAAACCGAACCCCAAACCAACTCCAAGCGGACGGTCAAAACCGAATGGACGCCCACCAAATCTGAAAAGTTTTCCAAGATCAAATCGGCCGACGGAAGTCTCTTTGGGCGATAAGAATGAAAATTCTCGTACGTAAATATGCGCAATTTCACAATAAGGGTGCTAAGGAGAGTAAAATAGAAGAGAATGGGTATTTACCTTGATGATGCTTGAAATAAGTGGCATGAAAAGGAGCGAATTAACAAAAAACTAAACCTTATTAGGTTAAACTAATTCATGCCTCTGTCGATATTATGAGTAAGTATATACATATTTGTCTGAAGGGGAGAAGCTGAATGGTGAAAATGGTGGGAGATTTTTCATCAACATCGGTAGTTGGCACGTCATCAAATAAAATGGAGACTACTTATATTACAAATGAGGCAATCTCATCAAAGGAGCATTTACAACCAGATATCATTCCTTCCAAGCAACAAGTTGAAAAAATCGTGGACGGATTGAACGATTTTTTAAAAGCGACAACACATACGAATTTAAAGTTTGAGTTTCATGACAAATTAAATGAATATTACGTGACGATCGTGGATGAAGTGACGAAAGAGATTGTGAAAGAAATACCTCCGAAAAAAATGCTAGACATGTTTGCAGCCATGACGGAATTTCTTGGCTTAATGGTCGATAAAAAGATTTAACGGTTGAAAGGAGTGATGAACATGCGGATAGCTGGATTAGCAAGCGGCATGGACATTGATTCGATTGTAAAAAACTTAATGATGGCTGAGCGAATGCCATTAGATAAATTAAAACAGAAAAAGCAATTATTAGAATGGAAGCGTGATGATTTCCGATCAATCAACACACTTATGCTTAATTTTCGCGATAAACTTTCGCAATTGAAATTAACAGCAAATTATCGAGCAAGAACAGTAACATCGTCAAATGATGACCGCGTATCAGCAACGGTTACGAGCGGGGCAGCACAGGCTTCGTATTCTATCTCTCAAGTGGAACAATTGGCTACGGCGGCGACACGGGTGAATGGCGGTGTAATATCTAAAGGAAATAATAAAATAGATCCAACAAAAACATTGGCGAGTCAGTTAGGGTCGTTTGAGGAAGGTGCTAGTTTCGAATGGAAGTCTGGTGTCATTCAATCGAAAACGTTTAATAGTACCCAAACGATGAAACTTGAAGGCAAGCCCCTTGAGGCAAGCATAAAAGTAAACGGTAAGAAATATGAGATTGCTACTAATAAAGAGCAAATTGGTGATAACGAGGTATTTATCGAGGAAGATGGTACACTTGTTTTTAGTAAAGAATTACCAAAGGATAGCGTAGTGAAAGTGGATTACGTACTCGAAAATAAAACTGCAAATTTTACTTATCCAGCAAATGCTGAAACACCGTTAACCATGTGGAATGTTGGGGCGACGGGACTTGCTAGTGCTACAATAAAGATCAATGGGCAGGAAATAGAAATTGGGAATGCAGACGAAAACGGCAATGCTCAACTTGGTTCATACGGAACAATCAACCTAAAAACAGGAACAATTACTTTTGATCAAGATAATGAAGAAATTAAAGAACAAGAAGTAAAAATTGAAGTCACCTACACGCAAAATTACTCTACTTTCAATATTAATACGCACACCTCAAAAGGTGAGCAAAATGAGCAGTTTTTTATTACTGACAATGATACGTTAAATAGCGTTATCCGCAAGGTGAACGATTCGGATGCTGGTGTGACAATGTTTTACGATTCTTTTACGGATCGAGTGACATTGACGAGAAAAGAAACCGGCGATTTTAATGAAGGTAATGAAATTAATGTCGATGGCGATTTCATTACAAAAATTTTAAAATTTGATAATGAAGCAAATAACGAAACCGGCGGTACAAACGCCAAATTCACAATCAATGGTCTTGAAACGCAACGCAATTCCAACACTTTCGATATGAGTGGCGTTACGATCACATTAAAACAAACCTTTACAGAAAGCGATGGGACGGTTTCCCTCGCGGTCGCCAATGATTCAAATCAAGTGTTTGAGAACATTAAAGGGTTTGTGGAGCAATATAATGAGTTAATTGCGGAAATTGGAAAAAAATTAAACGAAGAAAAGCATCGCAGCTATAAGCCGCTTACAGATGATGAGCGTGAAGATCTTTCGGAAAAGCAACAAGAAAAATGGGAAGAAATGGCTCGGAGCGGTTTGCTAAAAGGTGATCCGATTTTATCCAGTGTGTTATCGGCAATGCGACTTGATATGTCCAACCCGGTTGAAACACAAGGTCTATTCAAACAACTGGCAAGCATTGGAATTACAACGACAGCAAACTACTTAGAAGGCGGAAAACTAGAAATTAATGAAGCGAAGTTAAAGGCGGCACTTGAAGAAGATCCAACTTCAGTCGAGAATTTATTTCGCGGCAATGGTACTGGAGCTGATCGCGGTATCATCCATAAATTGTATGATACTGTTGATGCATCGATGAAGAAGATTCAAGAAAAAGCGGGCCGAGCGACTTCCACGAATCAGCAATTTGCGATTGGTCGTGAGCTAATAAATGTTGGCGATGGAATCGATCGCTTTGAAGTCAAGATGAAGATGGTGGAAGCACGTTATTGGAAGCAATTTACCGCGATGGAAAAGGCGATCCAACGGGCAAATGAACAGTCAGCATTTCTCATGCAGCAGTTTTTTAATTATTAAAGGCAGCTATTGAAGAAAGCTAGTGTGTGAATGAATAAGGGGTTGAAAAAATGGCAAGGAATAATCCGTACCAAGCTTATAAAACGAATGCTGTTACGACAGCATCACCTGGAGAACTAACATTGATGCTCTATAATGGTTGTTTAAAATTTATTAACTTGGCCAAAAAAGCAATAGAAGCGAACCAAATTGAGGAAAAAAATACAAATATCAAAAAAGCGCAAAACATTATTTCAGAATTAATGGTTACGTTAAATATGGATATGGCGATTTCGAAAAATATGATGGCTTTATATGATTACGCACATCGAAAATTAATCGAAGCCAATATTCATAATGATACGGCGATGCTCATTGAAGTAGAAGAGCTTATGACGGAATTTAGAGATACGTGGAAGCAAGCCATTCAAGTGAATCGCCAGCAGCAACATACAATGGCTAGTGGCGGAGTATAATGGAAGTAATCAAGAAATGTTTGCACATTACGGAACAGCTCGTTGTTTTAGCAAAATCAATCGATCATCAAGATCGGGATCAGGCAATTGAGCAAATTGAGCAATTACTAAGCGGGCGAGAAGAATTGCTGCCACTCATCAAAGGACCATTTTCGATAGAAGAAAAGAGCCTTGGAGAGAAGTTAGTGGAACGAGATCGCGAGTTGATGCCATTGCTTGTTAACATCCAAGCGACGGTTCAAAAAGATATCAATGAACTTTCAAGGAAAAGAATTTCCGCTGGAAAATACGCAAATCCGTATGCGGCAACACAACAGCATGATGGGGCTTTTTATGATAAACGTAAATAATTGGGCGTAATGCACCTCTTGTAACATATTTCGCCTTTTTTCCACTAATTGTTGCAAATTCGACAAAAAATTTATGATGATTAAGAAGGATTTCCTTGTGGTATGTAGAAGTATATATACATAGCCTTTAAATAAGGAGGAATTATATATGCTAAATTACCAAATTCGTGGAGAAAACATCGAGGTTACAGAAGCAATAAGAGATCACATCGAAAAGAAGGTAAGCAAGTTAGGCCGTTATTTTAATGAATCTCCTGAAGCTAACGTTCACGTTAATTTGAAGGTGAATCCAGATAAAAAAGCAAAAGTCGAAGTAACAATACCGATTCCGCAACTTGTGCTTCGTGCTGAAGAGACGCATGATGATTTATATGCGGCAGTCGATCTAATTGTAGACAAACTTGAACGACAAATTCGTAAACATAAAACAAAAGTGAATCGGAAATTCCGTGAAAAAGGAAATGTAAATGAGTTCTTCTCAACAAGGGTGAATGATACTGCTGTTGCACTTGAAGAGGAAGAAGAGGAATTAAATATTGTCAGAACGAAACGCTTTGATTTAAAACCAATGGATAGTGAAGAAGCGGTCTTGCAAATGAACCTATTAGGACATAGCTTCTTTATATATACGGATGCTGAAACAGACGGAACACATATCGTGTATCGCCGCCGGGACGGCAAGTATGGCTTGATTGAAACGAACTAAATATATGATCAATCCTGAAGAAAATGGATTTTTCTTCAGGATTTTTATGTTTTTGTCGAAGGAAACTATAATCAATCAGTAAAACGGGATCATATATCCGCATTTTTATGATTATAATAGGACCTATCTGAAGCGGATAGAAAATCATGCGACTGTTCCTAGGAAAGACATTTGTTCTATTTTTTAGAAGGAAGCTGATTTTACATGAAACAAACAGACATTTTTATTGCTTTTTTTCGATCGGGCATTCTAGGATTTGGCGGTGGACCTTCTGCTATTCCGCTTGTACATCGCGAGGTCGTTACAACATTCAAATGGATGAATGATGAAGAGTTCTCAGATGTGCTTGCACTAGCAAATACACTTCCTGGTCCAATTAATACGAAGATGGCTGGATATATCGGATGGAGAGTGGGCGGATTTTTTGGCATGATCAACGCGCTTATTGCCACCGCCGTCCCAACGGTCATACTTATGATTATTTTTTTAACACTACTTACAAGTCATAAAGATAAGCCGTGGGTTGCGGGAATGTCCAAAGCTGTCATCCCAGTAGCCGGTGTTTTGATGGGAATCTTAACTTGGGATTTTATTAAGAAGTCGAGGGCATCCTTTGGCTGGATACCGGTATTATTTATAATCATATTAAGTGTTGTGCTCATGCAATTTTTCAATATTCATCCTGCAATATTAATTCTTGCCTTACTTGGAATGGCCTTCTTCCCTCTTAGAAAAAAAGGTGAAAAAGGAGATCAATCATGATTTACTGGCAAATCTTTCTGGCGTTTTTTATTCCAGGCATTCTCGGTTATGGCGGGGGCCCGTCGTCTATTCCTCTCATCGAAAATGAAGTTGTTGGACGCTATGGGTGGCTAACGGTGAATGAATTTAGTGAAGTACTTGCACTTGGCAATGCGCTTCCTGGTCCGATTGCAACAAAAATGGCGGGTTACATCGGCTATGAGCAGGCAGGAGTTCTCGGAGCTATCGTTGCTTTATTTGCTACAATCGCTCCTTCACTTATTATGATGCTGGCTTTGCTTAGTTTATTATTAACCTTTAAAAATTCCCCCCAAGTGAAAAGAATGACGCAGCTTGTTCGACCAGTGATTGCTGTGCTGCTTGGCATGATGACTGTGAATTTTTTTGTTACTTCGATATCAATGGATGGTTCAGGCTATTTCCATACAATTTTAATCGGTGTTGTGAGCTTGCTACTGTTCGAAAAATGGAAAATCCACCCTGCTTACGTTATTGCAGGGGCCCTTGTGTATGGGGCTCTATTTTTACAATAGATAAAGATGACTCGCGATTAATGGCTAAATCGCGCCACCATTGAACATGGTTTCCATTAGTGTTAAAATTAATTAGATGGTCAGTCTCTTTTTGTGTAAATAACATCAATGAATTGACGATAACAAATGGGTTATTTTCAATAAATAGATAGAATGAATAAGTATCGCCCATATATTGATAATAAAGGGAGCGTTATGAATGGTTGCTATTCTCAATAAACTTTTTGATCCAAATAAACGCGAATTAAAACGTCTTGATAAAATTGCTGAACAAGTATTGAACTTGGCATCTCAAATGGAAGCTTTAACGGATGACCAGCTACGTGAAAAAACGGAAGAGTTCAAGAAGCGTTATCAAGATGGCGAACAATTGGATGATTTACTTGTTGAAGCTTTTGCTGTTGTTCGTGAAGGTGCGCGAAGAGTACTCGGTCTTTATCCATATCCTGTGCAAATTATGGGGGGAGCTGCCCTTCATGAAGGCAATATCGCTGAAATGAAAACAGGTGAAGGGAAAACATTGACAGCAACGATGCCTGTTTATTTAAACGCGCTTACCGGAAAAGGCGTGCATGTCGTGACAGTCAACGAATACTTGGCAAGCCGTGACGCCACGGAAATGGGTGAGCTCTATGAGTTTCTCGGTTTAACAGTTGGTATTAACTTAAACAGCATGTCGAAAGAAGAAAAACAAGCGGCTTATGCTGCTGATATCACATATGGAACAAATAATGAATTTGGTTTCGATTATTTACGTGACAATATGGTTCTTTATACAGAGCAAAGAGTGCAAAGACCTTTGCATTTTGCCGTTATTGACGAGGTTGACTCGATCTTAATTGATGAAGCGAGAACACCGCTTATTATTTCGGGACAGGCACAAAAATCCACCCAATTGTATAAATTGGCAAACTCATTCGTAACCATGTTGAAAAAAGAAGAAGACTATACGTATGATGAAAAAACAAAAGGGGTTCAGTTAACAGAGGAAGGGATAAATAAGGCTGAACGATCCTTTAGAATTGATAACTTATTTGATATTACGCATGTGACTTTAAACCACCACATTAATCAAGCGTTAAAAGCACATGTCAGCATGCACCTTGATGTTGATTATGTCGTACAAGAAGGCGAAATCATCATCGTCGATCAGTTTACAGGACGATTGATGAAAGGGCGACGCTTTAGTGATGGCTTGCATCAAGCGATCGAGGCAAAAGAAGCAGTCGATATTCAAAACGAATCGATGACAATGGCGACAATTACGTTCCAAAACTTTTTCAGAATGTATGAAAAGCTTGCTGGGATGACGGGAACGGCGAAAACAGAAGAAGAAGAGTTTCGCAACATCTACAATATGCGCGTTATTGCAATTCCAACAAATAAACCAATTGAGAGGGAAGACCGCCCTGATTTAATTTATGCTTCGATGGAAGGGAAATTTCGTGCGGTAGTTGAAGATATTGCCGAGCGCCATAAAATGGGACAGCCGGTCCTTGTTGGTACGGTAGCAATTGAAACATCCGAGTTAATCTCATCAATGCTGACGAAAAAAGGGGTTAGACATAATGTATTGAACGCTAAAAACCATGGCAGGGAAGCGGAAATCATTATGGAAGCTGGACAACAAGGAGCCGTCACAATTGCAACAAATATGGCGGGACGCGGAACAGATATTAAGCTCGGTGAAGGGGTAAAAGAATTAGGTGGCCTTGCGGTAGTTGGGACCGAGCGTCATGAATCACGAAGAATCGATAATCAGCTTCGTGGTCGTTCAGGACGTCAAGGTGATCCTGGGGTAACCCAATTTTATTTATCAATGGAAGACGAGCTCATGCGTCGCTTTGGCTCTGACAACATGAAATCGATGATGGAACGGATGGGAATGGATGATTCTCAGCCAATACAAAGTAGAATGGTGTCAAAAGCTGTTGAATCCGCCCAAAAACGAGTCGAAGGGAATAACTTTGATGCTCGTAAACAGCTTTTACAATATGATGATGTGTTAAGGCAACAACGGGAAATTATGTATCAACAACGTAATGATGTAATGGAATCGGAAAATCTTCGTGAGATATTAGAAGGAATGATTCGTTCTGTCATTGAAAGAACAGTTGATGCATACACACCAAAAACGGAAGACGAAGAAAATTGGAATTTACAAGGGATTATTGATTACTTAAGTGCGAATTTACTTCCTGAAGGTGATATAAGCGTCAATGATTTGATGAGAAAAGATCCGGAAGAGATGGTCGAACTTATTTTTGAGAAAGTAAAAGTTCGCTATGATGAAAAAGAAGAGAAATTAACACCTGAGCAAATGCGGGAATTTGAGAAGGTCATCTTGCTTCGTTCTGTTGATACGAAATGGATTGATCATATTGATGCGATGGAGCAATTGCGTCAAGGTATTCACTTGCGAGCATACGGTCAAATTGACCCACTTAGAGAATATCAGCATGAAGGCTTCGCAATGTTTGAAAGTATGGTAGCGGCAATTGAAGAAGATGCAGCAAAATACGTCATGAAGGCCGAAATTCGCAATAATCTTGAGCGCGAAGAAGTCGCTAAAGGACAAGCGGTGAATCCGAAAGAGGAAGGCGGTCCAGTCAAAAAACAGCCGGCTCGTAAATCAGAAAATATTGGACGTAATACACCGTGTCCATGTGGAAGCGGGAAAAAATATAAACATTGTCACGGTCGATTAGCATAAGTTGACAAAAGAACAGCTGATTTACAACGTAGGAAATTTTCAAAATCGAGGTGGAAGAAATGGAATTATTTGAAGTAAGAACGGAATTGGAAAGAGCAAAAGAACGGTTAGCCGATTTTAGGGGGTCTCTTTGACTTAGATGAAAAAGAGACAAGAATTGCTGAGCTTGATGAAAAAATGCTTGAACCTGGATTCTGGGATGACCAGCAAGCAGCGCAAGCCGTTATCAATGAAGCAAATGGAATTAAGGACGTCGTAAACGAATTTAAAGAGCTTGCTGAAACATACGAGAATCTAGATCTGACGCAGGAGCTTGTAAAAGAAGAAGCAGATCCTGATCTTGAAGCAGAGCTTGAGGCGGAATTAAAAGATTTAATTCACCGTCTCAATGACTTCGAGTTACAGCTTTTACTAAGTGAACCGTATGATAAAAACAATGCATTGCTTGAACTTCACCCAGGTGCGGGAGGAACAGAATCGCAAGATTGGGGTTCGATTCTTCTGCGCATGTATACGCGCTGGGCAGAGAAGAAAGGCTTTAAAGTAGAAACGATTGACTATTTACCGGGGGATGAAGCAGGGATCAAAAGTGTTACGCTGCTCATTAAAGGCCATAATGCGTACGGCTATTTAAAAGCAGAAAAAGGTGTTCATCGCCTTGTGCGCATCTCGCCATTTGATTCTTCAGGTCGTCGCCATACTTCTTTCGTTTCATGTGATGTGGTGCCAGAATTTACCGGCGACATCGAGATTGAAATTCGCACTGAAGATATTAAAATTGACACATATCGGGCAAGTGGTGCAGGTGGTCAGCACGTAAATACGACAGACTCGGCCGTACGGATCACACATACGCCAACTGGAATTGTTGTTACATGTCAAAACGAACGTTCACAAATCAAAAACCGTGAGCAAGCGATGAAGTTTTTGAAGGCAAAGCTTTATCAACGCGAAATTGAAGAACAAGAAAAAGCGATGGCGGAAATTCGTGGGGAACAAAAGGAAATTGGCTGGGGAAGCCAAATCCGTTCTTACGTATACCATCCATATTCAATGGTAAAAGATCATCGGACAAATACGGAAGTCGGAAATGTTCATGCGGTTGCCGATGGTGACATTGATCCATTTATTAATGCTTATTTACGATCAAGACTGTAATACGACGAAAGATGAGTACATGAAGTTTCTGTGTACTCATCTTTCACATTTCAGATACAATTTAGCGAACGTAAGCAGGTCAAGGCTGGATGATCTCTGATTGCTTAAAATCCCATTAACACGCTGGAGCAATATTGTTTTAAAAAGAAGAATTGTTGGTATACTAAAATAGAGCAATCATTTATAAGGAGCTGGATTCAGTTGAAAAAAATTCTAACTGTATTAATGGGCGTTACGATGGCAATTATCCTTTCTGCTTGCGGCGGCGGAGATAAAAATGCCGGTAACGGCGGTGAAGCCACAGCGATGGATGCTGAACAACTTGTAAATAGAAGCTGTATTAGTTGTCATGGTGAAAACTTAGAAGGTCGTGGCAATTATCCTGCATTGAATGATGTAGGCTCAAGGTTAACAGAAGCTGAAATTTTAGACGTAATTGAAAACGGAAGACCAGGAATGCCAAAAGGAATTTATAAAGGCGAAGACGCAGAAAAAATCGCTGAATGGCTAGCAGAAAAAAAGTAAGTTAATAAAAAACGCAATTGCTACACGGATAGCAATTGCGTTTTTTTTGTTTGAGTTTAAGAATATTATTGTAAATGTGATCTAAAGTCCGTTTCTTGTTCAGTATCGTGAACATTGTCCATGAGGTATTCTATAATGGACAGAATCTCGTGAAAAATCGTGCATATTGTTCATAAGGTATCCTTTAAAGTCCTGTTTCCCGTATAAAATTAAGTACGCTGTCCAAAAGGCGCTCCCTAATGGACAGAATCTCGTATAAAGTCGGGCATACTGTCCGTGAACCATCCTCTAAAGTCCGATTCAGTTTAAAACTAGTCAAAGTCAGTCAATGAACATTCAGCCCCCCGGCTAAAGGGCATGCTAACTTCATTTTAGGCAAGAACCAAAGGACTTATTTTATTGTGTAAAAAGTCATATGAAAAAGGGATTAGCGAAATGTTTCGAATATTGATAGAGAAACGTAAAATTGAAATGAAATTGTAATATAGATTTCTCTTAACATATCAAAATCTGATGTTATAATTAGTTTGGGACTAAGATTCGTCAGTACATGTCGAATCATCTCAATAAATGCCGCTAAGCGGACAATCATACGAAATAACCATCTTTTTGTTCTGAAAAATATTGCATGTTAGGAACAAAACCACTTCGATGGCACAAGTTGGTATAGGCCAGGTGATGATTATGATAGACATGCAAAATGTAACAAAAAAATATTCCAATGGAATTATTGCAGCCAATGGATTAACGATTCGCATCGATGAGGGCGAATTTCTCTATGTAGTTGGGCCAAGTGGTGCAGGAAAATCTACATTTATTAAAATGATGTATCGTGAGGAAAAGCCAACTTCAGGCAAGATTATTGTGAATGGAATCGATTTGGCAAAGCTTAAAAATAAACAAGTACCATACTTAAGAAGAAATATCGGAGTAGTCTTTCAGGATTTCAGGTTACTTCCTACGTTAACTGTCTTTGAAAATGTGGCGTTTGCTTTAGAAGTAATTGAGCAGCGTCCGGCGGAAATAAAAAAGAAAGTAATGGAAGTACTTGAATTGGTTGGGTTGAAACATAAAGTCAGAATGCTTCCAACGGAGTTATCGGGGGGAGAACAGCAACGTGTTTCCATTGCAAGATCGATTGTAAACAAGCCTAAACTTGTCATTGCAGATGAACCTACTGGAAATCTTGATCCAGAAACGTCTTGGGAAATTATGAGTTTGTTAGAGGAAATTAATTTGCAAGGTACGACTATTATTATGGCAACCCATAATAAAGAGATTGTTAATACAATTAAACATCGTGTTGTGGCAATTGAAGCTGGAAGAATCGTCCGTGATGAGCAACGGGGGGAATACGGATATGAAAGCTAGAACGCTTCGAAGACATTTTAAAGAAAGTATCAAAAGCCTACGCCGCAACGGATGGATGACATTTGCTTCTGTTAGTGCAGTAACGGTTACACTTCTTCTTGTTGGTGTTTTCATCGTCATTATGATGAATATGAATAAATTTGCGCATGACATTGAAAATGATGTTGAAATTAGAACGCATATTGACTTAACGGCAACAGTAGAAGAACAAGATCAATTAAAGCAAAAGCTTGAAAAATTACCGCTTGTTGAGTCTGTGACATTTTCATCCAAAGAAGATGAGCTTGAACATTTAATTACAACGATGGGGAGTGCCTTTTCCCTACTAGAGCAACAAAATCCATTGCATGATGTATTTATTGTAAAAACGAAGAAACCGACTGACACACCTAAGGTGGCTAAGGAAATCGAGAAAATGGAATTTGTTGACTCGACCGTATACGGTGAAGAAAAGGTCGAAAGTTTATTTCGCATCTTACATACGAGTCGGAATGTTGGTGTAGTTTTAATTGTAGGTCTATTATTTACTGCGATGTTTTTAATTTCTAATACAATTAAAATTACAATTTTCGCTAGACGTCGTGAAATTGAGATTATGAAACTAGTAGGAGCGACCAATTGGTTTATTCGCTGGCCGTTTCTTTTAGAAGGAATGTGGTTAGGATTAATCGGTTCGATTATTCCAATTGCAGCAGTCGCTTCGGGCTATTATTATGCTTATGATTTTCTTGCAGCACGTATTCCAGGAGAGTTATTAAAGCCTTTAGTTTACAGTCCGTTTGTATATCAAGTAAGTCTTTTAATCCTTCTCATTGGCGTTGTTATCGGTGGTTGGGGAAGTTTTATGTCTGTTCGAAAATTCTTAAAAATCTAGTCTAGCATTTAAGCTACGTTTACCCCAATAGGGGACAAAAAAACATTTTTACAAACATGTGAGAGTAAGAAAGGGGAACATTTTTTTGAAGAGTCGTTCATTACTTTCGTTTTCTTTAGCTGTAACATTGGGGTTTGGGGGATTATTTGCGAATACGAGCACGTCCTATGCAGCATCATTATCTGATTTACAAAACGAAAAAAGTACAATTAATAATAAACAATCGAATGTCAACAGTTCCATTAATGAAATATCGGGACAAATTTCAGAAATTATGACTCAGCAAAATACATTAGAGGCTGAGATGAAAAAGCTTGAAATGGAAATTGCTGAAACGAATCAGAACATCCAAGCAAAAGAAACAGAGATTGCTGCAACGCAAGCAGAAATTGAAAAGTTGCGTGCAGAAATTGAAGAATTGAAGCTAAAAATCGAAAAAAGAAATGAGTTGCTGAAAGAGCGTGCTCGAAACATACAAATGAATGGCGGATCTGTGAAATACATAGATGTATTGCTAGGAGCAGAAAGTTTTAGCGACTTTATCGATCGTGTAAGTGCTGTTTCAACACTTGTGAAGGCAGATCAAAAGATTATGGAAGAGCAGCAGGCCGACAAAGAACAGCTTGAAAAGAATAAAGTTGAAGTAGAAAACAAGCTTGCAAGCTTAAATGATATGCTTGCAGAATTGGAAGCATTAAAGGAAAATTTAAATCAACAAACTGCTAAAAAAGCAGAAGTTATGAAACAATTGGAAGCTGAGAAATTACATGCTGAGAGCGAAAAGATGGAGCTGGAGGAAGAAGCACAAGTATTAGCAGAACAAAGTGCTGCAATTGAAGCAGCTATCCAGTTAGAGCAAAACCGTCTTGCAGAAGAAGCTCGTAAAGCGAAAGAAGAAGCAGAGCGAATAGCACGTGAAGAAGCGGAGCGACAAGCGGCAGCTTCTGCATCTCAAAATAGCGGCGCAAGCAGCAATCAGACACAAAGCTCAGGTAGTAGCAATGTAGTCGCTCCACCGCCAGCTTCATCTGGAGGGCTATTCATTAAACCGGCAAATGGACGTTTTTCTTCCGGGTTCGGTTACCGTGCTAGTTTCGGTGGAATGCATTACGGAGTTGATATCGCGGCAGGAGGTACAGTTCCAATCGTCGCAGCTGCAGCTGGTGTCGTGAGCAGTTCTTATTATTCTTCGAGTTACGGAAATGTTGTATTTGTTTCGCATCACTTGAATGGAAGAACATACACAACGGTTTACGCTCATATGAGCAGTCGTAGCGTTTCGGCAGGAGCAACGGTTTCCCAAGGACAATTACTTGGCTATATGGGAAATACAGGTCAGTCATTTGGTCAACATTTACATTTTGAAATCCATGAAGGACCATGGAATGCTGCAAAATCAAACGCTGTAAACCCAACAAAATATATTAATTTCTAAAATGACGAAACCGCATCTTGCTTAGGTGCGGTTTTTTTCGCTTCATTGTAAGCATATGTTAATATATTGAGTGAGAGATAAGATTAAAGTTCTGTATAGGATGCGGGGGCTCATTATGACATTTACAGGAATTACGACGACCTTAATAGGTTTAATTCTTCTATTGAATATTGTATTAGCCATTTTTGTTGTTTTCCTAGAACGGAGAGATGTGGGTGCAACATGGGCATGGCTCCTCGTTTTATTTTTTGTTCCAATAGCAGGATTTATCCTCTATTTAATTTTCGGACAAAATTTAAGCCGGAAAAAGATCTTTAGTTGGAAAGATAAAAACAAAATTGGAATTATGGATATTACGAAATATCAGATCGAAATGTTGCAAGAGGGTGACTTTCCTTTTCATGACGAACGAACGGCACAATACAAAGATCTTATTTATATGTTATTAGTCAATGATCGGGCTGTGCTCACCCAAGATAATAAAGTAAATATATATACGGATGGCTATCATAAATTTCGCGCGCTTCTTCAAGATATAGCTGATGCAAAGGACCATATTCATTTGATTTACTATATATTGCGCAACGATCAGCTTGGGAATGAATTGCTTGATATGCTTGTTGTGAAAGCGAAGGAAGGGGTCGAAGTTCGGGTTTTATTCGACGCAATGGGATCAAGAAGATTACCAAGGAAATTTTTCCGTCCTTTAATTGAAGCAGGAGGAGAAGCAAGTGCCTTCTTCCCGGCGATTTTGCCGCATCTTAATTTACAAGTCAATTATCGAAATCACCGCAAGCTTGCCATTATTGACGGGAAGACGGGGTATGTTGGTGGTTTTAATATCGGTGATGAGTATTTAGGACTTGATAAAAAGTTCGGATATTGGCGTGATACTCATTTGCGGATTTATGGAAAAGCAGTATATGCGATGCAAACCCGCTTTGTCCTTGATTGGAATCAAGCATCAACGAAGAAAATAAGCTATCAGGATCGTCTATTTCCACATATCGAGCCTCAGGGCGAAACGGATGTACAAATCGTTTCAAGCGGCCCTGATTCCGAATGGGAACAAATCAAGTACGGAATGTTAAAAATGATTAGCTCTGCTGAACATTATATCTATATTCAAACACCATATTTTATTCCTGACGCAAGTGTGCTTGATGCAATAAAAATTGCCGCTTTATCAGGCGTAGATGTTCGATTAATGATTCCGAACAAGCCAGATCATCCTTTCGTCTATTGGGCGACATTATCGAATGTCGGTGAACTCTTAAAATCAGGTGCAAAAGTATATATATATGAAAATGGCTTTATCCACGCAAAAACAATTGTAGCGGATGGAAAAATTGCAACAGTTGGAACAGCGAATATGGATGTGCGCAGCTTCAGACTTAATTTTGAAGTGAACGCTTTTTTATATGATCCGGTGCTCGTCGAGGAATTAGTACAAATCTTTGAAAAAGATATCGAGAAATCACATGAATTAACTGTTGAGGACTATCAAAAACGATCGCTCTTTATTCGCTTTAAAGAATCAATCTCACGCTTGCTCTCCCCGGTATTATGATTGAAAGGAATGTTCACATGTGGCTTTCATTTGGCTCGCTCACTCTCCCAACGGCTTGGTTAGCAATCATCATTGCCTCTTTATTAACGACTGGAATGCTGTTCCTTTTAAAAAGAAAGAAAGAAGCCGATTATTATAGTAATGCCATTCTTTTATTTATTTTGACGTGGAAATTAAGTGTTATTATCTTTCAGTGGTCATTTGTCGTTGCCAATCCAATGACGATCATCTATTTTGATGGCGGGATAAAAGGATACTGGCTAGGAATTATCGTTGCATGCACGTATCTATTTGTGACAATAAGGAGACAAATGGATTGGGCGACCATATTTCAGGCGTTTTTATTGACGATGGTCATATATGAGCTTACGATCAAGATAGTCGAGGAAATTTCAATAACGATGAAACTCATTTTTCTGCTTGTGAATGGAAGCTTTGCCATCGCAACGATGTTGAAAGGGCGGGAAGACAGCTGGAGGTCGCAGCTGATCATCTTATTTCCGATTATGCAAATACTTTTATATTCTTTTCATGACCGGATCTTTTCTTCACCGATTATTACGTATGTCGTCGCCTCGATGATGTTACTCATATTAAGCAAAAAGAAAGGTGTTACCCGTTGAAAAAAAATATATTTGGATTGCTCATCATCATTATTTTAGTCAGTATTGTAACGGTCAATATTGTACAAGAAACTCGTGCGAAAAAAGAAGCTGAAAAAGCACAGGAAGAATATTTGGCGGAAATGGATCGTTTGGCGAAAGAGGTCACCGCTACGGGATTTACTGCTGGAGAGGTACCACCTGATTTCGAGTTACAGACCATTGATGGAAATACGATTAAATTATCCGACTATAAAGGGAAAAAGGTCATTTTAAATTTTTGGGCGACATGGTGTCCACCGTGCAAAGCAGAAATGCCCCATATGGAAAATTATTATAAAACATCTGCCAAAGATGAAAATGTAGAAATCATTGCGGTCAATTTAACGATGGCTGAACGCGGGACAAATGTGATGGAAAAAGTAAGTAATTTTATCAAGGAGTATGAATTAACATTTCCAATTCCACTTGATGAAGAGGGGAAAGTTAGTGATGTATACAAGCCGTTGACCATTCCAACAACGTATTTAATTAATACGGATGGATTGGTTCACAGAAAAGTAGTTGGACCAATGGATGATGAAAGAATTAGAAATTACGTAAAAGAGATGAATTAAAAACTGATTTATATAAAGGGAAAAATTATTTTGAAAATATAGTTGACATTATTTGTCGAAGCGCTATAATGATAATTAACAGTTCAAACAATGAATGTAAATGAATAAGCTTTACTCTTATCTAGAGCGGCGGAGGGACTAGGCCCTACGATGCCCGGCAACCTTCAGAGATTTATTCTGAAAAGGTGCTAATTCCTACAGGTGATGAACCTGAAAGATAAGGGGAGGAATTGTACATACACCCTCTTCTTATCAAGAAGAGGGTTTTTTGTATATCTAATAAGATTGCAAATTGATACATGCAGTCTCATAACCTAGTATTCACATCAAAATAATTAGGAGGATGAATAACATGTCAGAACAAAATTACAGACCAGAAACAGTTTTACTTCACGGTGGACAGGAGCCAGATGCAACGGGATCAAGAGCAGTCCCTGTATATAGAACAACATCTTACGTATTTAATGACACAGAGCATGCACAAAAATTATTCGCATTGCAAGAATCAGGAAATATTTATACACGAATTATGAACCCGACGGTAGACGTATTTGAAAAGCGCATCGCTGAGCTTGAAGGAGGAACAGCGGCGGTTGCTTTATCTTCTGGAATGGCTGCGATCGCATTCTCTATTTTTAACTTAGCAAGTGCTGGGGACGAGATTTTAGCTGCAACAGATTTATATGGCGGAACATATAATTTATTTGCTGTATCACTTCCGAAATATGGCATTAAAGTGAATTTTGTTGATCCGAAAGATCCGGAAAACTTCCGTAAAGCAATTACTCCAAAAACGAAAGCCATTTTTGCAGAAGTAATCGGAAATCCAAGCCTGCACATTTTAGATACAGAAGCAGTTGCTGCGATTGCCCATGAAAACGGGATTCCATTAATTGTTGATAGCACATTTGCAACACCTTATTTAAATCGACCAATTGAACATGGCGCAGACATTGTTGTTCATTCTGCTACAAAATGGATCGGCGGTCATGGAACAGCGATTGGCGGAGTTGTTGTCGATAGCGGGAAATTTGATTGGAACAATGAAAAATTCCCTGGATTTACTGAGCCAGACCATACGTATCATGGCATTCGCTTTGGGATCGATGTACCACAAGCGGCGTTTGCAACAAAATTACGCGTGCAGCTATTGCGTGACTTCGGCCCATGCTTAAGCCCTGACAATGCATTTATTTTCTTGCAAGGATTGGAAACATTGCATTTACGTATTACAAAGCATGTGGAGAACGCAAAAGCAGTTGCGGAATACTTACAAACAAACGATGCGGTTGAGTGGGTAGCATACCCAGGTCTTGAAAATCATCCATCATATGAATTGGCACAAAAGTATTTCCCGAAAGGTGCGGGCGCAATCGTCAACTTTGGTATTAAAGGTGGACGTGAAGCAGGCAGAAATACGATTGACAATGTGAAATTATTCTCTCATGTTGCGAATGTCGGTGATGCAAAATCATTAATCATCCACCCAGCGTCAACAACGCATCAACAATTGAGCGGTGAAGAGCTGAAATCGACAGGTGTTACAGAAGAATTAATTCGCTTGGCGGTTGGAATTGAAGCAATTGAAGATATTACAGCAGATCTTGAACAAGCAATCGCAAAAGCAGTTGAGGCGGTAGCAGCTTCAAAATAATGTCGTATTTTATAAAAGGGCTAGGCGCGATGCGCTTTGGCCCTTTTGTTTTTTACCCGAAGCGGCAGAAGTTCTCTATGGCCGATAAATGTCGTATGCCAATTAGGCTTCCTGTACGTGATGCTTCGCTTTCAGTACAAAAAGATTTGTTGATTTTCAAGTACCAGCAAATGTCGCAGATATCTTTGAATGAGTTTGAGCGGAATTACACCGAGGCGTATTTGATTAATTAAGGAGGAAAAACAGATGACAGTCATCAAGGCAGCATTACTTGGTTTTGGAACAGTAGGAGAAGGGTTATACGAGGCGATACAAACACATCAGCAACAATTGCAAGCCCTGCTAGGCGCTGAGGTGCAGGTTGCTGGTGTGCTTATTCAAGATCCATATAAAAAACGCAATATTGCCGAAAATGTGCTAGTAACAACAGACTTTGAAGAGATTTTACGTATACCAGACCTTCAAGTCGTATTTGAAGCAATCGTTGGAGAAGATCCTAGTTATCAATATGTAAACAGGGCCATAGAGCGGGGATGTGATGTCATTACTGCGAATAAAGTGATGTTTGCGCGGCATGGAGAAGAACTATTGACAAAAGCGAAGAAGCATCGCGTCAAGATCGGTTATGAGGCAACAGTGGCTGGGGGTGTACCGATCATTAGGACGATTGCTCAGCAACTGCAAGTGAATAAAATTGAGCGTATTCAAGCGATTGTAAATGGTACATCAAATTTTATATTGTCAGAAATGAGGAAGAAGCAAATATCTTTTGAGGAAGCTTTGGAGACGGCACAAAAACTTGGTTACGCGGAGGCCGACCCGGCAAATGATATCGAAGGCTTTGACGCGTTTTATAAGCTAATGATCGTAAGTAGACTTGCATTCGGCATTCAGCCTGCTTGGAACGATGTAAAGGTGGAAGGTATATCATCCCTTTCACTGAAAGAGATTGAGGAGGCCGGCAAACTCAATCAACGTTTTAAACATGTTGCGGAAGTGGCAAATGTAGACGGCAAGATCCAAGCATCTGTTCAGCTTGTTATCACAGATTCCGACCATCCTTTATACAATGTCGAAGGAGTAGACAATGCTCTAGTAATTCAGTCTAGTTTGGCAGGTACGATTGCTGTGCAAGGGCCAGGGGCGGGGAGTCGTCCTACCGCAAGCGCTATGATTGAGGACTTTGCCTATATTTTTCAAAATAAAAAGGCTGCTCTTGCGTTGACTTAATCATCTTTAATCTTATTTTTCATCCTAAGTCTCCTGATTCGCTTATTCATAACTTGTCCCTCACACGCATATCATGTACGGATACAGCGCAAAGAGCACAGTATTTAATCTTGCATGAGCGGGTGGAGGGATATGATGAAAAAGAAGTGGCTTGCGGTAATTTCGATTTGCTCTTTGCTACTCGGGGCGGGCGGCACATATGCAGGAATGACCTGGCTTGTGCCGTATTGGCAGACGACAGCTAAAGAATCTCCGCAAGAATCGAGTGGATTAAGCATTGGTGCTGAGCTTGATAAGGTTGCACAAGCATATGAATTAATCCGTAACGCATACGTAAATGAAGTCGATGAAAAGCAACTCATTCAAGGAGCCATTCAAGGGATGATCGGTACGTTGA
Organism: Bacillus sp. FJAT-50079; assembly: GCF_018343515.1. Lineage (GTDB taxonomy): Bacteria > Bacillota > Bacilli > Bacillales > Bacillaceae_C > Lederbergia. The sequence goes on from NZ_JAGYPD010000003.1 coordinate 459,035, forward strand.
AAGATCCTTACTCTGTATATATGGATGCGGACACGGCAGAAAGCTTTGAAGATAGCCTTGATTCGTCATTTGATGGAATTGGAGCACATATTGCCATTGAAGAGGGCAAGCTCATTATCGTATCACCAATAAAAAATGCACCTGCCGAAAAAGCGGGCCTAAAGGCGAAAGATCAAATTATTAAAATCGATGGAGAAAACGTAGAAGGGCTCGATATAAATGAAGCCTCATTAAAAATTCGCGGTGAAAAGGGATCGGTTGTTAAACTTGAAGTCGTTCGAAGAGGATTAGCTGAGCCAATTACTTTTTCTGTCACTCGAGATGAAGTGCCTATTTTAACGGTCTTCTCTGATGTGAAGCAAGAAAAGGGGGGGAAAATCGGCTATATTGAAATTACTTCCTTTGCGAAAGGCACAGCAAGAGATTTTAAAACAGAGCTGCAAAAGCTAGAGGAACAACAAATTGCTGGTTTAATCATTGATGTACGCGGCAACCCCGGTGGTATGCTTATTAGCGTTGAAGAAATTCTTGGTGAGCTCGTAACGGGCAAGAAACCAATTGTCCAAATTGAGGAGCGCAACGGCAATAAAAAACCGTATTATTCTGGACTGAAAAAGCGAAAGCCATATCCGATCTCTGTATTGATTGATGAAGGAAGCGCATCAGCTTCAGAAATTTTAGCTAGCGCCCTCGAAGAAATCGAAGGATATGCTTTAATCGGAGAAAAAACGTTTGGGAAAGGAACGGTCCAGCAACCCATTCCTTTAGATGATGGAAGCAATATTAAGCTCACAGTGTTCAAGTGGTTAACACCTGATGGGAATTGGATTCATGGGAAAGGAATTGAACCAACGACTGAAGTAAAACAACCGTCCTATTTCTATACCCAATCTCTCCCAATTGAAGAAACGTTAAGTAAAGATATGAATAACGAAAAAGTAAAGATTGCCCAGGAAATGCTTAAGGGATTAGGTTATGGTCCTGGTAGAACGGACGGTTATTTTGATGAGCAGACAGAGCGTGCGGTGAAGGCATTCCAGACGATTGAAAAAATAGATGTAACGGGTGAACTCACAGTTGATGTCGCACAAAAACTAGAAGAGTCAGTGATTCGCGCGATCCAAGACGAGAAAAATGATATCCAACTCCAAGTTGCCTTGAAAACTATATTAAAATAAAGCTCTATTAAGATAATTATGATTTATTAGCGGTGCGGAAGGTGTTTTAGCTTTTAGTGCCGAGGAGGCTTCCTCGAACTACCCTAGTGGAACGGGTTTAGAATAAAGAAAATGAGCCATTCATCTTGGAAGACATAGATGATTGGCTTTTTGTTTTCAATTTCATAAGCGAAGCTTCAAGAATTCTGATAGAATAGAGGAAAGGATTTTGTCCGGGGAAGGTTGTGGCCTTTATGGAAATTTGGAGCATAGAACTTGCCAAAGGAATTGGAAGAATGTTCTTACATCCAGTTTTTTATTTTTCGTTCATTCTTGCATTAAGCGCAGGCTATTTAAGAGTTAAAAGAGAGCGACGAGATTTTCATGTTCGGGTGAATCACTTAACCTATGAGATTCGTCATTTATTCGTAGCCGGCATTTTAGCCGGGTTGATATTATCGATTATTTCGGCAGGAATTGGATTTATTTTACCTAAGGAAATAATCATTGCCATTGCCGCAGCTACTATTTTTTTAGGCGTGATCGGAAATGCTCGACTTTTATCACCCGCATACACAATTGGGATACCATTAATATGTTTGATTGCGGCTATTTATTTTGAGATAAACATTCCGTATATCGATTATTCGTCGATTATTGCTAAGCCGCAATTTTACATGGAAGTAGCGGTCATACTTGCGGTCATGCTCTTTGCTGAAGGGATGCTCATTTACAAAAATGGATTAATGGATCTGTCGCCGAAACTAAGGACAAGCCGCAGAGGCCTAACGGTCGGGGCTTATCAGACAAAGCGTCTCTGGTTCGTGCCGGTTTTATTCTTTCTGCCTGCCGGCCCAATTACTGCTCCGTTTGAATGGTGGCCTGTGTTTGCTTGGGGAAATGGAGAGTACGCACCGATTCTCCTTCCGTTTCTAATCGGATTCCAAATTCAAATTCAAAGTGTTTTACCTAAAGTAGCAGTTCAACAAATGGGAAAGAATGTTTCAATGTTGGGGATTCTCACACTAATTCTTGCCGCGTGTGGCCTGTGGCTGCCAACGATATTGCCAATCGTTGCAATTGGATTTGCGATCTTAGGCAGGGCATGGATCTCACACCGTCATCGTGTGCGTGAGGGGAACACACCTTACTATTTCACACCGAGAAATAATGGAGTTATGATTTTAGGCATCATTCCCGATTCTCCGGCAGATAAAATGGAATTAAAAACAGGAGAAGTCATTGCGGCATGCAATGGGAAGCCAGTGAAAAACAAGCAGGAATTGTATGAGGCCCTATTAATGAACCGTGCCTACTGCAAATTAGATGTGTTGGATGAGAATAAGGAAATACGTTTCGTGCAACGTGCTCTATACGAAGGTGATCATCATGAATTAGGTCTACTGTTTGTTGAACAACGTTCAGCGCCCCAAGCGCGGGATGTTGGGTAAACCAATATTAAAATCAATTAACTATTCTCCAAAAACATGTAAAGGATATAATGAAAAAGCGATTATTTCATTAAAAGTATAAAGCCGATGAAGAAAATTCTTCATCGGCTTTATGTAATTTTAAATAATAAAATACGCCAAGATCGAAAGACAAACCGAAGTAATCGTCATCGCGATCAACGGCTTCATTGCTCTCGTTCGCAAATCCTGTAAGCTCACATTTAATCCAAGTCCGACCATCGCAGCGGTTAACAACCATGTTGTACTCGTATAAACGCCACTCATTACATTATCTGATATAGGGATGGAGTGACCGAAAACATAGCTGCCTAAGACACTTAATATAATGAATCCGAGTAAAAACCAAGGGAAGTCAACTTTATTTTCTGATTGACCACTGTCTTTATTTTTCCTTTTCATTATATAGATAAAAATAAAGCAAAGTGGCACGAGTAAAAATACCCGACCTAATTTCGCTAGCAGTCCGATCGCAAGCGCATCCTCTCCAGCTGGCGCGGCCGCAATAGCCACATGGGCTAGTTCGTGCAAGCTGATCCCAGACCAAATGCCATATTCAGTCGGAAGAAGCGGTAAAATTGGCCTTAATATCGTATAAATAATCGCAAAAATTGTGCCCATCAATGCAATCAGTCCAACCCCGATTGCAGTATCTTCATCTTTTGCTTTTACGATCGGTGCGATCGCTGCAATTGCAGCCGCACCGCAAACTCCCGTTCCAACCCCCGCCAACAGAGATATCATTTTATCTGCTTTTAATAGTTTGGCGAGCCAGATCGTAGCTAATATCGCAAAAGCGATCACAAAAGCATCGCGGACAAGCAATCCTAAACCATCTTGAAAAACAATCGCCATATTTAAGCGCAAACCATATAAAATAATTGCCAACCGCAGTAATTTTTTTGTTGAAAAGGTAATGCCAGAACGGAGTGCCTCTGGATAACCAAAAAATTGGCGATAAGCAACAGCGACGATAATCGCGCATGCAAGCTGACCTACGTGACTAAATCCGGGTATTTTCGCAAGTAACAATCCAAGAAAAGCGATAAAAAAAGTAAATGCTACGCCAGCCGTCCACATCACGTATGTACGTTGCTTTGGCTGTTTCTGTTCATGGTTCTCTTTCTTTTGTTGTATTTGTTGTGAAGCCATCAAAACACCTCCATACATACAATAGTATGAAATCGTTTATAAGGGAAGTAAGAAAATATAATGATGATAATAAGTAAAATGATATAATTAAGGAAAAGCGGAAAAGGATGAACGAATAGTGGATCAACATTTGCACGTATTTGTAATCGTTGCAGACAAGCAAAACTTTTCACGTGCAGCCGAAGAGCTTCATATGACACAGCCGGCTGTAAGCCAATATATTCGGGCATTGGAAGACAGGGTCGGCACACGATTATTAGAAAGAACGAATAAATATGTCCGTCTGAATAAGGCGGGGGAAATTGTCTATCATCATGCGAAGGAAATACTTGGTCTTCATACAAAAATGCAAAATTTAGTAGACGATTTAGTGAATAAAGTAAGTGGACCATTATCGATTGGTGCAAGTTATACGTTTGGAGAATATGTCCTCCCGCATATTATTGCAAATTTAAAAAAGGATTATCCCGATATTCATCCGTCAGTTACGATTGGCAATACTGCGAAAATTGCTGACTTAGTTGCTAGTCATCAACTCGATATAGGCATTGTCGAAGGTCATTTTAATGACGCGCAATTAATTGTGGAAGACATTGCAGAAGACTCCATGGTCATTGTTGCTTCACCACAGCATGAACTTGTACTAAAGGGTGTGGAAATCGATCGAAAAGAAGTGGAGAAGGAAATGTGGATTGTTCGAGAGCATGGATCTGGGACAAGGGAAGCAACGGAAAAAGTATTTCAATTATTAAATGTATCCCCAACACAATATATGTATTTCAGCAGCACACAACCAATTAAAGAGGCGGTGGAAGCAGGATTAGGAATTAGCTTATTATCGGAATGGGCAATTAAAAAGGAATTGCGAAATGGCGATTTGAAAAAAATCCATATAGAGGGGTTGCCGCTAATGCGGAAATTTTCGATCGTAACGAAATCTCCATTTCAAACGAAAGCATTAGAAGTATTTATCGAACGATTGCGTTCCAATGAGATGTTAACAACTTTATGAGGAAGATAAATAGAACGATTATGAAATTGATGACGGAAATCGCGACTTCATCTCGGTAATGCTTGATTATTCATTCGGGAACAGTGAACTAGTGCAAACAGTGCAATAACTATGTTGAATTGCTACTTGATCTCCAAATTGAATTAACGCTCGTCTATTATCCAATATGCGTTGTTTATTGAAAAGAAGAGCGTCTTTTTTAAAGTTCAAAACTGGGGAAAAATGTTTTTAATGTCCCGACCAATAAAAATGCTGACCGCTGTCCAATAGAAGTGCTCTAATATCCCATATCCCGTTAAAATTGCTAATCGCTGTCCAATAGAAGTGCCCTAATGTCCCATATTCCGTTAAAAATGCTGACCGCTGTCCAATAGAAGTGCTCTAATGTCCCATATTCCATTAAAAATGCTGACCGCTGTCCAATAGAAGTGCTTTAATATCCCATATCCCGTTAAAATTGCTGATCGCTGTCCAATAGAAGTGCTTTAATATCCCATATTCCGTTAAAAATGCTAATCGCTGTCCAATAGAAGTGCTCTAATGTCCCAATTCCCGTTAAAATTGCTAACCTTCGTCCAATAGAAGTGCGTTAATATCCCGTATTCCGTTAAAATTGCTAATCGCTGTCCAAAAGAAGTGCCTTAATATCCCATATCCCGTTAAAATTGCTGATCGCTGTCCAATAGAAGTGCTTTAATATCCCGTATTTCGTTAAAAGTGCTGACCGCTGTCCAATAGAAGTGCTCTAATGTCCCATATTCCTTTAAAAATGCTGACCGCTGTCCAATAGAAGTGCTCTAATGTCCCATATTCCGTTAAAAGTGCTGACCGCTGTCCAAAAGAAGTGCTCTAATGTCCCATATTCCTTTAAAAATGCTGACCGCTGTCCAATAGAAATGCTCTAATGTCCCAATTCCCGTTAAAAATGCTGACCGCTGTCCAATAGAAGTGCTCTAATGTCCCAATTCCCGTTAAAAGTGCTGATCGCTGTCCAATAGAAGTGCTTTAATATCCCGTATTTCGTTAAAAGTGCTGACCGCTGTCCAAAAGAAGTGCTCTAATGTCCCATATTCCGTTAAAAATGCTGACCGCTGTCCAATAGAAGTGCTTTAATATCCCATATCCCGCTAAAAGTGCTGATCGCTGTCCAATAGAAGTGCTTTAATATCCCATATTCCGTTAAAAATGCTGACCGCTGTCCAATAGAAGTGCTCTAATGTCCTATATCCCGTTAAAAGTGCTGACCTTCGTCCAATAGAAGTGCTCTAATGTCCCATATTCCGTTAAAAGTGCTGACCGCTGTCCAATAGAAGTGCTCCAATGTCTCGTTTCCCATTAAAATCAGGAACCTCGTCCAATAGGCATGATCTAATATCCCATTTCCCAATAGTCGCAGCGCTCAATAAACAATGGTTTGCTGGCTGCACTCATATTTTATATTAATGAATAGTCGTGAAGTAAATTAGGAAAACTTTTTATATGATTAAAAATGATAAAGAAATGGGTGAAATCTATGCGCCTACCTATTATCTTCACATTATTCATGAGCATCCTTTTCGCCCAAAGTGTTCCTGTTTTCGCGAAAAATGAAGGAGTGAGCTTGCACATCGACCTGCTTGATTGGGAAGAGGTAAATGAGATTTTGCCAAAGTATAGTAAATTTACTGTGCTTGATGTAAAAACAGGGAAAAGATTTGAGGTGCAAAGGAGAGCTGGGAGCAGTCATGCTGATGTTCAGCCATTGACCGCAAAAGATACGGAAATCATGAAAGAAATCTATGGTGGTGAATGGAGCTGGAAACGTAGGGCAATCATTGTCATTCACGGAGATCAGTGGATAGCTGCCTCAATGAATGGGATGCCACATGGAGCAGGTACGTTAGACAATAATTTTCGCGGGCATTTTTGCATTCATTTTAATGGGAGTAAAACCCATCGTAAAAATGCGATGGATGAGTCGCATAAGTTGATGATCTTAAAGGCAGCAGGCGAGCTTGATGCTTACCTTGCGAATGCCGATCCATTTACAGTCATTTCTTCCTTTATTGCTGGAATGAAACAGCAGGATGCTGACATTACATCCTTGATTTCTTTTCAAACAATCGATTGGAAGAACATTTTTCGCTCTGTTGAAAATATAAAAATACGGCAGGTTCATGATGTATCGGTCGAGAATAAAACTGTTCTTGAAGTTCCTGTTGAGATTGAATGGATTGATGACCGATCGGAAAGAAGGATCTATCAAGGCGATGTTCATCTTATTCGTATTGCCCCAACAGATGTTTGGAAAATAGATAGTGTTCGCTTCTTTAAGGAAAGCGGAATGATACAAAAATAAACAAAGAGGGTGATGAAAATATGATTCATCACCCTTTCTTTAATGCTTCCTCTTTCATAAACGGACAAGTATTTAAAGGATCTGTTACTTGATCTTCAGTAATATGGACTTGGCATGTTTTATGATTATCGATAAATTTGAACACGCCATTATTAAAGTCAGTACCAATTTCTTTATAAAAAATTCCCTCGTATTGTACATCTTTTGAACTTGAGAAACGAAGGTGATATTGGTCTCCTTCTTTTACTAAATATCCGCGTACACCCTTTTCATAGTATTCCTCTTCGACACCTTTGATTGAGCGGTCAACAGATATGACGTGAAAATCAACGAATGGAATATCTCTTAATAGGACATTAAGAAAGGAACCTTTTGTAATTTCTTCCCATCTGCTTTGGGCCGTCTGGCCGATAATAATTTGGGTTGTATTATATGCTCTGGCAATTTCACCAATGACTTTACTTGGTGGACGTTTTTCTTTATCACGCATAATGAAGCCATCGATGTTTAATTCTTCGATTAATTCTTTCCAGCTTTCAATGTATGCTGATTTTTCTGCATCAAATTCATCGTATGGAAGGGGATCTACTGTCAAGACGTAAATAGGACAGTTAAACATACTAGCCAATTTATGTCCACGCCTAATCAGACGTTCTCCATTCGGCCCATAATATACACAAACGAGAATGCATTCGTCCATACGACCATTTGCTTTTTTCACAGCGGTATTCACCTCTTAAAATAATATCTCACCATAATGGCTAGATTGTAAAACATAAATAAAAATGTCAATGTCAATCTTAAAACGAAGCAAGCTTCTAGTCAAGTGGAGGTTTCTTATTGTACAGAATATGATTCTTTAGTGTATAATTCATACTGAATATACTATGCAGTCATCTCATACGTAGACTGTTCTGTTAACTCAACGTATACGCTCTTTTAATTGGAAGGGTCCTCTAAAAAGTCTTCATACATTGCCAAGGTCAAACGATATATTAATTTGATTAGGCTTTCCAGAGTTCTTCATATTTTTATTATGATTTGTTCGTTATTCATAAATAATGCGCGGTAAGGAACGCTCCATCACTGTGCCAACGTAAGAGCTATGCACCTCTGGGTTAACTCCCACTCATCATTATATGGAATTGGAGGTTTGGCTTTGAACACTGTCATCACCGCGATTATGTTGCCTTTTTTAGCAGCAGTACTTATTTCACTTCTTTACAAGCGATTGCCGCGGACACGTATTGGTTGGTTCGTCCTTTTTGTTCCTGTCTCATTATTTATTATCCTTGCCCGCTACATCCCTGCGATCGCCAAAGGAGAAACATATTCATATTCAATCGATTGGATTCCATCCTACGGAATTCGTTTCTCAACCTATTTGGACGGTTTGAGCATGATTTTTGCTCTTCTGATTACCGGAGTAGGTAGCTTGGTCATACTTTACTCCATTTACTATTTATCTGCAAGGGAATCTCTTCATCATTTTTACATATACTTGCTTTTATTTATGGGCGCTATGCTTGGGGTCGTATTTTCTGACCATCTTTTCGTATTATATGCGTTTTGGGAATTAACGAGTATATCTTCGTTCTTGCTAATCGCTTTTTGGTATCATCGAAAAAATTCAAGATATGGAGCACAAAAATCATTACTTATTACAGTGAGTGGCGGAATTGCCATGCTCGTAGGCTTTATTATGTTATTCGTAATGGCTGAGTCAGCAAGTATCCGTGAGTTAATAGCAACGTTTCCTTCGTTATCGAATGAATCGTTATTTTTACCTGCAATGATTTTAATCCTGCTCGGTGCTTTTACAAAATCTGCGCAATTTCCCTTCCACATATGGTTGCCTGATGCAATGGAAGCCCCGACACCTGTCAGTGCTTATTTGCATTCAGCAACGATGGTCAAAGCAGGCATTTACCTCATTGCCCGGTTTACACCAATTTTTGGCGGCGATGCGATCTGGTTCTGGCTAATTAGCGGTGTTGGAATATTCACTCTGTTTTGGGGTTCATTGAATGCGGTTCGTCAGATCGATTTAAAGGCATTGCTCGCCTTTTCAACGGTTAGTCAACTTGGTCTCATTGTAAGTTTATTCGGTCTTGGCTCTGTTGCACTTTCTTTTGGCTCAAGTACCGAGTCAGTTATTTATACGCAAGCAACATTTGCAGCACTTTTTCACCTTGTGAACCATTCAACATTTAAAGGCGCACTTTTCATGGTCGTTGGAATAATCGACCATGAACTAGGGACAAGGGACATTCGAAAACTTGGTGGACTAATGGCATTAATGCCAATCACCTTTACGATCGCGATGATCGGAAGCTTTTCGATGGCCGGATTACCTCCATTTAATGGTTTTTTAAGTAAGGAACTGTTTTTTGCGGCTACCTTGAATATACAACAAGTTGATCTCTTCTCACTAGCAACATGGGGCTGGTTATTTCCAGTCATAGCTTGGATCGCCAGTGTGTTCACTTTCGTTTATTGTATGATTATTGTATTTAAAACGTTTTTTGGTGCATATCATCCAGAAAAACTGGAGCATCATGCGAAAGAGGCGCCAATTGGCATGCTGATCTCACCGATCATCCTCGCTTGTTTTGTCATTGGAATTTTCCTTTTCCCGAATGTTTTAGGAGATTCATTATTACGTCCCGCAATGACAAGTGTTTTTCCTAGCATCGCCCAAGTAAGTGAGCAGTTGCCATCTATTTCGATTTGGCATGGTTTCAATGGTCCTTTATATATGACGATCGGAGTCATTGCAATGGGCGTACTTCTGTTTCGCATTCTCCGCCGCTGGCAACCGGTATATCGTCTCTTACCGCCTGAGTGGAGTTTAAATGCATTGTATAATCTTGCTCTTGTCCAAGCTGAGGAGCGTTCTGAAAAGATTACAAGATCGTATATGACCGGTAATTTGCGTGACTATGCGTTATATGTGTATTTGTTCTTTTTTATAACGATTGGCGGCGGATTGTATTTAACAGGGGCATTTTCATTCGATATGTCTAACAATGCTCAGATACGAATATATGAGTGGATATTGGTATTTGTTATGATGATTGCTGGGGTTGCAATTCTATTTGCAAAATCCCGATTGACTGCGACATTATTAAATGGGGTGCTAGGCTATTCAATTGCTATTTTCTTTGTATTGTTCCGTGCCCCAGACTTAGCACTTACTCAGCTCGTTGTGGAGACCGTAACGACGGCATTATTTTTACTATGTTTCCGCTTTTTGCCTGAATGGAAAAAGGAAACATACAAGCGGAAGACGAAAGTGTTTCATGCCATTATTGCGATTGCGACTGGCACGCTTGTCACCTTGCTAGCATTATCTGTTCAAAGTAATAAAATGTTTGAAAGCATTTCAGTCTACTTTGAAAATGCCTATGAGCTTGCAGGTGGAAACAATATTGTTAATACGATTTTAGGGGATTTCCGTGCCTTTGATACAATGCTCGAAATTGTTGTCCTTTTCATCGCAGGGCTCGGTGTATTTACGTTAATTAAGCTGAAGGCTGGAAAGGAGGAGCAGAACATTGAAAATAAATGATGTCATTTTACAAACTGTGACAAGAATCGTTGTGTTTATTATTTTGACACTCGGTGTATATTTATTTTTATCCGGTCATCATAATCCGGGTGGTGGTTTTATCGGTGGTCTTGTTCTTGCTTCAGCCTTCGTATTGCTTTATCTTGCCTTTGATATTGAGACTGTTCATAAAGGGACGCCATTTGATTTTAAAATTGTCGCCGCAATCGGTGTATTTATTTCAGTGACGACAGGTCTTGGTTCTTTATTGTTTGGTTCTCACTTTTTAACGCAAACATTTGCTCATGTCCATTTGCCTGTTCTTGGGGAAACAGAACTAGCAACGGTCGTCCTGTTTGAAGTAGGTGTTGCTTTAACCGTTGTTGGTACAGTCGTAACGATTATTTTAAGTATAAGTGAGGATGTGTAGCCTATGGAAACGTTAATTACCATCCTTGTTGGGATATTAGTAGCTGCTGCTACGTATTTAATTCTTTCACGTAATTTAATTCGCGTCATTTTGGGAACATCCCTTCTTTCACATGCGGCGCATCTTCTCATTATGACAATGGGCGGGCTTAAGAACGGGAATGTTCCATTATTAGGGGCGGGAGCGCCATTTGTGGATGCTTTGCCACAGGCGCTCATATTAACGGCGATTGTCATTAGCTTTGGAGTGACTGCATTGCTCCTCGTCTTAGTGTATCGATCCCACCAAGAAGCAGAAAAAGACGATGTCGCCCAAGTAAGAGAGGTAGACGATGAATAATATTATTGTATTACCGATGGTCATTCCAATTTTGACGGCAATTATTCTTGTGTTCTTTCGCTCTTATATCCAAGTACAACGATGGATGAGCATACTTGCCATGATTGGAACGACCGTAGTTAGTTTATATATTTTAAATCAAATTCAAGCCGAAGGAATTTTGCATCTTGAATTTGGTGGCTGGGCCCCACCTTATGGGATTATTTTTGTCGCTGATTCATTTTCGATGCTGCTCGTTTCAACGACAAGTATCGTTACGGCGATCTGTCTTTTATATGCATTTTCTTCAATTGGACAAAAGCGAGAAAAGATGTTTTTTTATTCGTTTGTTCAATTATTAGTCGCAGGAGTGAATGGTTCATTTTTAACGGGTGATTTATTTAATTTATTCGTTTGCTTTGAAGTCATGCTCGTTGCTTCATATGTTCTCATTTCACTCGGCGGAGAAAAAAGGCAATTAAAAGAATCGATTACGTATGTAGCCATCAATGTATTGTCTTCATGGTTTTTCCTTATTGCAATCGCATATGTGTATGGGAGCGTAGGAACGTTAAATCTCGCTCATTTATCATTAAGAATTGCAGAAGTAGGACAAGGGCCGCTATTGACGACGATCAGTATTTTATTTTTGCTCGTCTTTAGCCTAAAAGCAGGACTCTTGCTTTATTTCTGGCTTCCGGGATCATATAGTGTGCCGCCGGTTGCGGTTGCTGCTTTATTTGGAGCGTTATTAACAAAGGTGGGAATATACGCGCTCTTCCGTGTATTCACATTGCTCTTTTATCATGAACCTTCAATCACGCATACTATTATCGGAATTATGGCTGCACTCACCTTAATAGGGGGGAGTATTGGAGCGATTGCTTATAAAGATATTCGCCAAATTGTTGCCTATAATGTTGTCATTGCAGTTGGATTTATTTTAGTCGGTTTAGCTGTTTCAACAGAGGTAGCCATTGAAGGATCTATTTATTATTTAGTACATGACATGATCGTAAAGGCGTTGCTTTTCCTCCTAGCAGGAACAATTATTTCTTTAACGGGAGTGGCTAGCATTGATAAGATGAGTGGACTCATTCGAAATTATCCATTATTAGGCTGGCTGTTTTTCATCGTTACATTATCATTGGCGGGCATTCCTCCATTCAGTGGCTTTCTCGGAAAAATATTAGTCGGTCAAGGGGCGATTGAAGCTGGTTCATATGTATTACTTGCACTGGCGTTTATTTCAAGTATTTTTGTCCTTTATTCTCTTCTTCGTGTATTTATGGGATCTTTCTGGGGAGAAACGACAATTAGTGAAGAAGATGAGGTTCCGCTAAAACGTAGTCTGCTTATTCCGTGTTCACTGCTCGCTTTTGGAACAGCCATTTTAGGGCTTGGCGCAGAAGCCATCTCTGTTTACGTGAGTGATGCTGCGTATACGTTAATGAATCCAAGTGTGTATATTGAATCGATTTTAGGTGAAAGCAAATGAGAAGTTTTCTTAAAGGAAGAGGTGAAGATGCATGCCAGCCCAATTTATATTGAACTTATTCATTGCTACGCTTTGGATGTTATTAAGAGATGAGGATGTACCGAGATTTTCCACTTTTTTTGCTGGCTTTCTCGTCGGAATCCTTATTATATTTTTAATGCAGCGTTTCTTTGGAAAACAATTTTATTTACGGCGAGCCTATTCTATATTGAAGTTAATCCTTATTTTTATCTCTGAACTTTTACAATCAAGCTATGTTGTGCTCGTACAAATATTAAGTCCAAAGCTTCGGATAAAACCCGGCATTTTTACTTACGAAACAAAATTGAAAAGTGACTGGGAAGTAACGACTTTGGCGATGCTCCTCACGTTAACACCGGGTTCAGTCGTCATGGAAGTAACACCAAATGGTAATAAATTTTACATTCACGGAATGGACTTAGAGAAATCGAAAACTTCTTTATTACAATCTCTTGCAAAATTTGAAAAAGCAATCATGGAGGTGACACGATAATGATCGAAATGATGTTGCATATCTCTCTTATATTATTTATTGTGGCCATCGCAATTGTACTTTATCGAATTGTTCGGGGACCATCGATGCCTGATCGGGTTGTGGCGATGGATACATTGGGAGTAAATCTTATATCGGGAATCGCCGTCATCTCAATATTATTAAAAACGAGGGCTTTCCTCGAAGTTATCCTCATTATCGGGATATTGGCATTTATTAGTACAATTGCCCTTTCGAAATTTATTGAGAGGGGTGTAATCGTTGAACATAAACGAGATCGTTGAGTTTTCCGCTGCTTTGCTTATTTTATTAAGTGCGATTATTAGCGTGATTAGCGCAATTGGAATGATTCGTTTTCCCGATGTTTATACACGAATTCATGCGGCGACAAAAAGCACGACATTGGCTGTTTTGCTCACATTGACAGGTGCGTTTATTTATATTTGGTCGACAGAAGCATTCATTAGCGTCAGGCTTCTGCTTGGAATTGTCTTCGTATTTTTAACTGCACCCGTTGCTGGTCATCTCATCATCCGAGCGGCCTATCGCTCCAATGTAAAGCTATCCGATTTATCAATTGAAGACGAATTGGGAAAAAAGTTTAGTAAGGAAAAATAAAAGTGGAATCTGAATGAAGTGAGTCAATGGATTTTCGCTCCAGGCGGAAGCTGACCACTCCAATCAAAGGTGTTCTAAAGTAAAATTATTTAAGGGACTTTTTAAGTGGTCTAAAGAAGGGGGAACGGGAGGCCCCGCAGGTGCGTTCGGCACCGAGAAGGCTCCCGATCCGCCTGAAGCGTAAATCAACAGTATAGATGAATCTTTGTATTAGTTTCCAGTGCCGAAAAACGCGGTCGAACCATTACAATTATTGCGCTGCTCCAAAAAATTCACGTGCTTTTTCTAGATAGACTTCGTCTTCTGGAAGAAGTTCTTCCTCGTGGAAAATGGCATCAACAGGACATACTGCCTGACATGCACCACAGTCGATGCAAATATCTGGGTCAATAAAAAACATATTTTCCCCTTCTTCAATGCAGTCAACTGGACATACTTCTACACATTCGCCAAACTTCTCACCTTCACATGGTGAAGTAATTACATACGCCATATAAAAACCACCTTTATTAAAAGTTAACTAAGTTAGCGCTTTATCCATTGTAACATAGATTCCATTTGATGAAACATGACGAGTAGCCGTTCGCAATGATTGGATATTACTGTAATATGTTATATAATAAAGAAAAATCTATTTTTTTACACAAAAGGAGATTCGAATCATGACACATCAAGAATATGAAGTACTGATTGATAAGGCGATTAAAAATGCACCAGACTGGCTCAAAACGGATCTTGAACAAATTGCTGCGAAAGAAAAAGTAGACTTACGTATTAGTTATGTAATATCCGAACTCCATCAAAAATACACGTTCAATGTTCAGCATATCATTGCGGCTATGGGACTAATGACGTCCGAATGGACAGTTACTTCCCGTCACCGTTTAAATTATATTGACAATAATATTGACTTAATTCAACATATGATCAAAAGAATAAATGAATAAAAAACGCCATCAGGCGTTTTTTTTTGTTTGACATTTTTTCATGTATTGCATACACTAACATTAATAGATGAATACATATTCATATATGAATATTGGTGAAAGGTGTGAATGGAATGAAAAATGAGCAAATAAATCCTCAGCTTCAGGATGTGGATGATCTAGATGAGGAAACACTATTTATTGTCTCGCAAACATTTAAAGCATTATCAGAGCCGACGCGAATTCGCATCCTGCACTTATTATCTGATCGAGAATGTTCGGTGAATGAAATTGCTGATAAGCTAGGACTATTACAATCAACGGTTTCCCATCAACTGCGTTTTTTAAAGAATTTACGGTTAGTGAAGTATCGCAGAGAAGGGACGACTTTATATTATTCTCATGATGATGATCATGTCATGAATGTGCTTGAACAGACAATAGATCATGCCAGACATCATTGATTCAATTAGGAAAGGGGCATGAGTAACATGGCAGAATATAAGCTTCAAGGTCTATCTTGTGCGAACTGTGCGCGGGAAATGGAAGAAGAAATTCAGAAGCTTGATCATGGGGAAGATGCAAAACTCCTTTTTAATTCGAGCAAGCTCATAGTTTCTGACGAGGTCGCACTTGAAAAAGTTGAAAAAATACTAGCAACAGATGGAGCAAGACTTGTAAAAGAAACAGCAGATGATGATCATGAGCATCACCATGGAGATGGAAAAAGGCTTCTATGGTTCATTGGTATATCTGCACTTTTATTTATTGCAGCAATCATTGTAGAAAGTCAATGGAGCGCAACGGCAGCTATTTTTCTATTCCTGGCAGGAGCTGCATTAAGTGGTTATTCCACTTTTATGAAAGGTTTGAAAAACTTATTTGCATTCAAATTTAATATCGATACATTAATGACGATTGCTTTAATCGGTGCTTTCGGAATTGGCGAATGGAAAGAAGGAACATTAGTCGCCATTTTGTTTGGAATTAATGAATATCTCGAAGGACTCGGGATGGAAAAAGCACGAAGATCAATGGAAGCATTGTTAAAAGTGGCACCAAAGGAGGCGACTCTTCTTCAAGATCATGGTGAAAAGATCATTCAAATTGCCGAATTACAAGTGGGTGATCTCGTCCTTGTAAAATCAGGAGAAAAAATTCCGTCAGACGGCGTGATCGAAGAAGGGAATAGCTCCGTTAATGAAGCCGCGATAACAGGTGAGTCAATGCCGATTAATAAAATGCCAGGTGAGCAAGTGTTTGGCGGCAGTATTAATAATGAAGGCGTGTTAAAAGTCCGAATTACGAAAGGGTATGAAGATTCTTCACTCGCGAAAATTTTGCATCTCGTTGAAGAAGCACAAGAAACGAAAACACCGACGGAGCAATTTATTAATAAGTTCGCGAAATATTATACCCCGCTTATTATGGTGATTGCCGCAATCGTTATGATTTTACCGCCTTTATTTGGCGGTGATTGGGGAGCTTGGTTTTATCAAGGGTTAGCTGTCTTGATCGTTGGCTGTCCTTGCGCATTGATCATCTCTTCGCCGATTGCGATTATTTCTGGAATTGCCCGCAACGCTCGCAACGGCATATTAATTAAAGGCGGAGTCTTTTTAGAGCAGCTCGGCTCAATTCAAACAATCGCTTTCGACAAAACCGGAACATTAACGAAAGGTGAGCCGCATGTTGAAAAAATGAGCGTATTCAATGAGCAATTATTTTTCCAAGTGGCCGGCTCAATTGAAAAATCGTCCTCGCATCCATTAGCAAAAGCAGTGATGAAAAAAGTAAATGAGTATGAGTTTACCTTTGAAGATCCAGCCCATATTGAAACGATTGCCGGTCAAGGAATAATGGCCGAAGTTTTCGGGACAACGTATTGGCTTGGAAACGAAGACAGCATTCCACCATCTGCCAAAACATCAGAAATTCAAAAACAAATAGAAGCTTATGCGGACGAAGGACTAACGATTGTGGCAGTTTCTGATCAAGAACATGTACTTGGCATCTTCGGGATCACGGATGAAATTCGCCCTGAAAGTAAAGGAATCGTCTCTGAGCTTTATAAAGCAGGGATAAAAAATGTTGTCATGTTGACAGGAGATCATGAAAAGAGTGCTGAAAAAGTGGCGAGCGCGACAGGTTTAACGAACTATTATGCTCGTTTATTACCTGATAAAAAAGTAGAAAAAGTAAAAGAGTTAATTAAAACGGGGAAAACTGCGATGGTTGGAGACGGAATCAATGATGCGCCAGCACTTGCGAGTGCGGATCTGGGCATTGCAATGGGGAAAGGAACCGATAGTGCAATTGAAACAGCCGATGTCGTGTTAATGCAAGATCATTTAGGGAAATTACCAACGGCTATTCAAATCGCTAAACGCGTGAATACAATCATTAAATTAAATATTTCGCTTGCATTAGGACTGAAAGTAATCGCCCTCCTGTTAACGATCCCAGGCTTATTAACATTATGGATTGCTATACTTTCTGATATGGGCGCAACCGTACTTGTCACATTAATCAGTTTGACAATTCTGATCGAAAAGCGTAAAAATTAAGATAGAAAATATACCTCTATGATTTGCTTCATAGAGGTTTTTTGTAGGAGGCGGGGAAGTGAAAAAAGTGCTTGTTGTTGAGGATGAGCCCTCAATTGCTATGTTGTTGCAATACAATTTAGAAAAGGCGGGATTTTCGGTCATAACAGCAAACGAGGGAAATACAGGTTTGCAAATTGCTATGGAAGAAAAGGTAGAGATGATTATTCTTGATTTAATGCTCCCGGGGATGGACGGGATGGATATATGTAAAACACTTCGGCAGGAAAAGATCAAAACGCCCATTTTAATGCTAACCGCTCGTGACGATGAATTTGATAAAGTGCTTGGCCTTGAGCTTGGAGCCGATGATTACTTAACGAAGCCGTTCAGTCCTCGCGAAGTGATTGCAAGGGTTAAGGCGATTTTGCGTCGCTCTAAAATGAATGAAGAATCGATTGAAGATACAGAAGAGAAGACGAATATTCAGATTGGCGACTTGACTGTTTTTCCAGAAAAATACGAGGCAGAACTGGCGGGGGCAAAGCTCGATCTCACGCCAAAAGAATTTGAGTTATTGCTTTATCTCGCTAACAATCAAGGGAAAGTATTAAGTCGAAATCAGCTCTTAGATGCGGTTTGGAATTATGATTTTGCCGGTGACTCCCGCATTGTTGATGTTCATATTAGTCATTTGCGTGAGAAAATCGAAGAGGATACGAAGCGCCCTCTTTACATTAAGACGGTTCGTGGCTTTGGTTATAAATTGGAGAAACCGTAACGATGCATAAATTATGGCTACGAATCACATTTTCATTTTTACTACTGATGTCTTTTCTTCTACTCATTTCTGGATTTTTTCTTGCGGAAATGATGAAAAATACATATTTTGATTTGAAAGAAAATCACCTTATTCAAACGGCTAATCTGACTTTGAAAGCTATTGAAATGGATGAAGCCTCTCTTTCAGAAGACCAATTGGAAGAGAAGATCAGAGCCTTAACATCAACGATCACGGCCCGGGTTACGATCATCGATCGTAATGGAGCGGTCATTGCAGATTCCGAAGATGATCACTACAAAATGGAGAACCACGCTAATCGTCCTGAATTTCAGCAAGTGATCGATGAGAATCAACAATCGGGTCTGTCCATCCGATACAGTGATACACTCGGATACAATATGATGTATGTAGCAGTTCCGATCGTGATCGATCAGGAAATAACCGGTGTAATTCGGACATCCCTTACGCTCAAAGAGATTGAACAGGCGATACGAAAACTGTGGGTAAGTATTGCCCTCGTCTTGTTGACAGCCTTTTTATTAACGGGTCTTATTGGGATGAGATTGGCAAAAGGAATTTCGGGCCCAATTGAAGAGATGATTCAAGTATCTGAGAAACTAAAGGAAAAAGACTATACCGCTCGAGTAAAAGCAACGCCTAAAGGTGAACTAGGTCAATTGACCAATGCGATCAATATTCTTGCCGCTAGCTTGAAAAACCAAATGGATAAAATCCAAGAAAATGAACAGCGGCTTTCAGGTGTATTGACGAATATGGTGAGCGGTGTTCTCCTTGTCGATATTGACGGTCATATCCTTTTAGCTAACCGGGCAATGGGGCAGATGTTAGGGGAAGATCCCGATCAATTTATTGGAAAGCTCCATATGGAAGTGGGAAGAAATGCGGACTTGAGCGGACTAATTGACCAATGCCTATCAACGGGAATGGAATTAAGAGATGAAGTCCACTACTATTATCCGAGAGAGCGGATATTAGATGCCCATCTTGCCCCATATGTTGATGAAACAGGGAAAATTAAAGGGATTATCGCCGTTCTCCACGATGTGACGAATATGCGTAGGCTAGAGAAAATGCGAAGTGAATTCGTAGCCAATGTTTCCCATGAATTAAAAACACCAATTACCTCTGTAAAAGGATTCGCCGAAACATTACTGGATGGGGCGATGGAAGATGAGGCGCTGCATCGCAGTTTTCTTACGATTATCTATGAGGAAAGCAGCCGGATGCATCGACTGATCAATGATTTGCTTTATCTTTCAAGTATTGAACATCACCGGATTCCGTTAACGAGCGAAAATGTTAATTTTTCCGATGTAGTAGCGAGTACTGCAAATACGGTGCTAGAAGAAGCGGCAAAAAAGAACTTAAAAGTGAGCCTACCTGAAAAGAAAGAGATTTGGATCGAAGGAGACAGGGACCGGATTCAGCAAATTGTCCTTAATCTACTTTCCAATGCGATTTCCTATACACCTGCTGGTGGAGAAATTTCTGTTGCAATCGATGTTGAGAGAGAAAACGTAAAGTTGAAAGTGAAGGATACGGGAATTGGGATTGCTCAAAAAGAGTTGCCAAGAATATTTGAACGCTTTTACCGTGTTGATAAAGCCCGCTCACGCAGTTCGGGTGGTACCGGGCTTGGACTTGCGATTGTAAAGCATCTTGTGGAGTCGCATCATGGAATGATTGATGTCAAAAGTATTGAAGGGGAAGGAACGATCTTTATCGTTACGCTTCCGATCAAGCAAGAAACAGAAGATTGATTTAGTGTACCCTACATTCATTGTAAAGGATGTAGGGTGTTTTTATATATTTTCAACAGGATCTTTACAATATCTTTACAATTGATTAATCGTAAATTGATAAATAAACAGTAAGATAGTCCTTGTAGCAAACAAATAAAACGAACAAAACAGGGGGAAATCTTACAATGAAATTAAAATCCGCATTCGCTACATTGACATTGGCTTCAGCATTTATGCTTGCAGCTTGTGGCAATGGTGATGGAAGTACTACAAATAATGGTAATGCTTCAAATGAAAATCCATCAAATTCACCAAAAGTAGAGGATACGGCTAATGACAAATTAACCGGTTCAGTAGGAATTGATGGTTCATCAACAGTTTTCCCAATTTTTGAAGCTATTTCAGAAGAATATGCTGCGGTTCAACCAGATGTGAAGGCACCTGTTGGAGTTTCAGGAACTGGCGGAGGTTTTAAAAAGTTTATCGCGGGTGAAACAGATATTAGCAACGCCTCGCGCCCGATTAAAGATGAGGAAGCCCAATTATTAAAAGATGGTGGTATTCCATACACAGAATTTGAAATTGCCTACGATGGTCTATCTGTCGTCGTTAATAAAGATAATGATTTTGTAGATAATTTAACAGTCGATG
Source organism: Bacillus sp. FJAT-50079 (assembly GCF_018343515.1). GTDB lineage: Bacteria > Bacillota > Bacilli > Bacillales > Bacillaceae_C > Lederbergia. The sequence continues at coordinate 479,761 of NZ_JAGYPD010000003.1, forward strand.
AATTGAAAAAAATGTGGGTAGAAGATGGTAATGTGAAAACGTGGGCAGATGTACGTGAAGGTTGGCCAGAAGAACCGATCACATTCTATAGCCCAGGAACAGATTCAGGAACATATGACTATTGGAATGAAGTCATTCTTGAAGATGAGCAAATGAGGAAAGACGCAACATTATCTGAAGATGATAATGTCCTCGTACAAGGTGTAATGGGAGATAAAGGCGGTATTGGTTTCTTCGGATTCTCCTACTACATCGAAAATAAGGACAATCTAACAGTTGTTCCAATTGTGAATGGCGCGGGTGAAGCTGTTACTCCAGATCATGACACAATTATGAATGGGGTATATGAACCACTTTCACGTCCATTGTATTTCTACGTTCGCAATGATTCTTTGTCAGGCAAGCCTGAAGTATATGACTACGTAAAATTTGCAATTGAAAATGCAGGTACATTGTCAGAGGAAGTAGGCTACATTAGCTTGCAAGAAGATGAATATAAAGAAGCTCTTACGAAATTAGAAGAAGCTGCAAAATAATATCCGAAGGTGAGAGGAAATTTCCTCTCACCTTAACTATGAAAATAGATGAGGAGTTTTCATATGGCTTTTAAAACAGAAAAAACATCTGTTGCAACGATCATTGAAGAAAATAAAAGAAAAAACAAGTATAAACAAGGGTTAGTTGAAAAATCTGTTCCTATCTTTCTTTTTATTATGGCAATTATCTCGATTTTAACGACAATTGGTATTGTCGTTACATTACTATTGGAAACAATTACGTTCTTTGGACGTGTTCATATTATAGATTTTATTACGAGTAAAGAATGGTTCCCATTTTTTGAAGCAGATCCTCAATATGGAATCATGCCACTTATTAGCGGAACATTGCTCGTTGCATTGATTGCGATGCTCGTTGCGATCCCAATCGGTCTGGCAACGGCAATTTATTTAAGTGAATATGCAAGTGAGCGAGTTAGAAAAGTAGTGAAGCCGATTCTAGAAGTATTGGCTGGTATACCAACGATTGTATATGGATTCTTTGCATTAACATTCGTTACTCCTTTTTTACAAAAGCTTGTGCCAGACTTAAATTTTTTCAATGCATTAAGTCCAGGAATTGTTGTCGGGATTATGATTATTCCAATGATTGCCTCCCTTTCAGAAGATGCGATGAGCGCTGTACCAAGATCAATGAGAGAAGGGGCGTTAGCACTAGGCTCAACAAAATTAGAAGTATCATTAAAAGTCGTTTTGCCTGCTGCTTTATCAGGAATTATCGCTTCGTTTGTTCTCGGTATTTCCCGTGCGATCGGTGAAACGATGATCGTGACGATTGCAGGTGGTTCCAAACCGAATTTAACCTTTGATCCGACCGAAACGATTCAAACGATGACTGCTTATATTGTGCAAGTTAGTTTAGGTGATGCGTCATACGGATCAACTATTTATTACAGTATTTATGCCGTTGGAATGACGTTATTTATTTTTACACTTATCATGAACATCATTGCCCAATGGATCTCTAAACGATTTAGGGAGGAGTATTAATGGAGTTAATTAATAAAGAAAATGTAACGAAAAGAATCGGTTCACGAATTTTGAAAAACACGCTATTAAAGTGGCTGTTTTTACTCGCTACTTCATTTGGTTTAATCGTATTAGCGGTTTTGATCTATCGAATTTTTACGCAGGGATTTGGCTATTTGGATCTTGATTTTTTCACGAATTTTGCTTCGCGCAGACCTGAAGATGCAGGAATAAAAGCGGCGATCTTCGGGACGATATGGCTAATGGCTGTAACTGGTCCGGTATCGATCATATTAGGAGTTGGCTGTGCGATCTACCTTGAACTATACGCAAAGAAAAATAAATTCACTCGTTTTATTCAAATGAATATTTCCAATCTAGCGGGCGTTCCTTCAATTGTATTTGGTTTACTAGGTCTTACCGTATTTGTTCGGATGATGGAAATGGGAAGAAGTGTGCTTGCAGGTGGATTAACGATGAGCTTGTTAATTTTACCGATCATTGTCGTTGCTTCCCAAGAGGCGCTTCGTGCTGTTCCAAAAGATCTTCAAGAAGCTTCGTACGGAATGGGAGCGACGAAATGGCAAACGATTCGCCGCGTCATTTTACCGGCAGCGATTCCTGGGATTTTGACAGGCGGGATTCTTGCTTTATCAAGGGCGGTAGGGGAAACAGCCCCACTCATTATGATTGGTGCCTTAACTTTTGTTGCCTTCATTCCAGAAAGCATTTGGTCCGGATTTACCGTCATGCCGATTCAAATATTCAACTGGACGAGTCGTCCGCAAGTCGCGTTCCATGATGTAGCAGCCGCTGGAATCATCGTTTTATTAGTGATGCTCGTTCTCATGAACTCGATCGCAATCATCATTCGAAATAAATTTTCTAAACGATATTAATGGAGGGATCAATTTGAGCATAACAATGGTAAAAGAACAACAAAACGAATCGACGAGAACTCCAAAGGACTTCGTATTCCAAGCGAAAGACTTTAATCTTTGGTACGGTGAGGACCATGCATTAAAAAATATTAATTTTGATATTGCAGAAAATCATGTTACCGCAATTATTGGACCGTCGGGCTGTGGAAAATCGACTTTCGTTAAGTCACTTAATCGGATGGTCGAGTTAATTCCGACTGTAAGGATGTCAGGTGAATTGCTTTATAGAGGAAGAAATATTTTAGATAATAAGTACGGTGTAGAAGAATTAAGAACAAAGGTGGGAATGGTTTTTCAAAAGCCGAATCCTTTTCCAAAATCAATCTATGAAAACGTCGTTTATGGTCCGCGCATTCATGGTATTCGCGATAAAAAGCTGCTTGATCAAATTGTGGAAACGAGCTTAAAAGGGGCAGCAATTTGGGACGAAGTAAAGGATCGATTACATGAAAATGCATACGGGTTATCAGGTGGGCAGCAGCAGCGTCTTTGCATTGCAAGATGTCTTGCGATTGAGCCGGATGTCATTTTAATGGATGAGCCTACTTCCGCTCTAGACCCAATTTCTACATTAAAAGTGGAAGAGCTTGTTCAAGAGTTAAAAGAAAAATATAGTATCGTTATTGTGACGCATAATATGCAGCAAGCTGCGCGTATTTCCGATAAAACAGCCTTTTTCCTTAGTGGTGAGTTAATTGAATATGATGAAACGTCTACAATGTTTTCCAATCCGACGGATAAAAGAACGGAAGATTATATTACTGGTCGATTTGGTTAAGGAGGAAGTTCGATGATTGTAAGAGGGCAATTTGAAGAACAATTGAAAGAGTTACATCAGCATCTCCTTACAATGGGAATGTTGGTTGAAGAAGCTGTGCACCATGCGGTGAAATCGCTCGTTGATAAAGATGAGGAGCTAGCCAATACGGTCGTAGCGAAGGATAAAGCGATCAATGATGTGGAGTTGGAAATCGAAAAAAGATGTTTGACTTTGATTGCCTTGCAGCAACCTGTTGGCAGTGATCTACGTAGAATTGCCACAACATTAAAGGTTTCCACTGATCTGGAAAGAATGGCCGATCATGCTGTCAGTATTGGTAAAACAACACTAAAATTAAAAAATGAAACATATGCAAAACCGCTTATTGACATTCCAAAAATGGGCGAACTTGTTAAGAAGATGGTGCACGATGTTCTTAGTGCGTATATCGATATGGATAAGGAAGCGGCAATCATGGTGGCGAAACAAGACGATGTGATCGATGCCTATTATAAAAGTATTTTCACTGAATTAATCGATCTCATGAAAAATGATCAAGCATCGATTAATCAGGCGACACATCTGCTGCTTGTCGCCCAGTTTTTAGAACGAATCGGCGATTATGTCACGAATATTTGTGAAAGCATCGTCTATATGTCGACAGGTAAAATGATTGAGCTAAATGATTAATTCGATATCGACTTTCGCCTTTTAGGAGGCGGAAGTCGATTTATTTTTCTCAGCGTGATACAATCGCGTAAATAACAAACGGTAGGTGAAAAAAATGGGCGTTCATCATTATTTTAAGAGCTTATCTGATTTGGAGAAAATTTATCGTTGTCCAGGCAAGTTTAAATTTCAGGAACATTCCGTTGCGAGCCATTCATTTAAGGTGACGAAAATCGCCCAGTTTCTTGGAACAGTCGAAGAGCAGGCAGGAAGTACAGTCGATTGGCGACTCCTATATGAAAAAGCATTAAATCACGATTATGCAGAGCTTTTCACCGGAGATATTAAAACGCCAGTGAAATACGCTTCAAAAGAATTAAAACGTCTATTTAATGAAGTAGAAGAAGAAATGACAAAGAAATTTATTGAAAAAGAATTCCCAAAGGAATTTCAGGCGGTTTATTTAGAGCGATTTAAAGAAGGAAAAGACGAAACGCTTGAAGGAATGATTTTATCGGTCGCAGATAAAATTGATTTGCTTTACGAATCATTTGGGGAAATTCAAAAGGAAAATCCGGAGCCGCTTTTCCAAGAAATATATGAAGAAGCATTAAGCACGATTTTGCTATTTAAAGAAATGAACTGTGTAACATATTTTCTTGAGCAGATTTTACCAGATATGCTGCGCGAACGATTCATTGAACAAAGTGAATTGGTCGCCATTACTGAAAAAATGGTTGAGGAAAGTCGCAAGGGCGAGTAAAGTAGATAGTAACGGAGCAATTTTGAGGAGTGTACCGATGTGATCGATAAAGTACTATCTGCGATATTTATGCCTGCGCTTATCATGCTATTTTTTACGAGAATCACATATAGTAAAGTGGTCGGTTTCCTTTTGACCGTATCATTAATTATCGTTTCAGCTTATAAAGGGTATATTCATCTTTGGTGGATGGTCGTCATAGAGGCGGCATCGCTTACGATTGGGCTTTATATTGTCAATCAGATAGAAAGAAAAAAGAAGAAAAAAAGCGTCGAATGAGCGGGAATCCGTGGACATGAGGCGTTTTTTTCGTTCCAATTGAACCTTTTACCTTCCCCAATAGTATAAACATGTAATGAAGTGTAAAGGAAGGTGGCATGAATGCCGATAACAGGTTGGGTGATTAGTAGCATTGTAGCAGCTGTGATTGGTTCGATATTTGTTTTAATTATCGTTCCAATGAATAAAAAAGTCGTACGTGATCGGTGGGGGAAAATCGATTTTGCGAATACGGATCTGTATTTCAAATGGACACGCTGGGACACGATTATTATTCTTTCAGCTGTTTATACAATTCTTAACATAACGGGCTTACTCGTTTTCCTTTTGCGTGGTGATACGATTCAAAGCCCGATCATTCAATATTTTATCCATCAAACATTCGTGTTTAGTTTGATTACCTTTATCTGGCTTATCTCAAAGCTTGTTTACGTATTTAAAGGGATCAAAGTGCGGTGGCCACATGAATTCAAAGAATAATCATGCATACATTACGGTAGATATGGATGGGAGCAAGGAGTCGATTGATGAGCTATATGATTTATACAAGGAGCAATTGTATCGATTCGTATACCGCTACTCAAATGATCGCCAATTCAGCATTGATATTGTTCAAGATACGTTTGAGAAGCTCATAAAGAAGAAGCATCAATACATTCCGGAAAAAGGCAGCTTTAAGACGTATCTTTTTCAAATTGCCTATAACACGATGATGACAAAAATGAAGAGACGACAAACGCTTCAAGCGCTTTTTCCCTTTTTAATTTCTTCGTCCGTTCCCACGATTGACTTGGAAGAAAAAATGGTTGTTCGTCAAGCGCTTCAATCTTTGCCAGAAGAACAAAGAGCCGTTGTACTACTCATTTATTATCATGATGTCACACAAAAAGAGGCAGCTGCGATACTGCGTATTCCACTTGGTACGGTAAAGTCACGATTGCATCACGCTTTAAAAAAATTAAAGCACGATTTAGAGGTGGATTTTAATGAAGGATGAAAACCTTAATAAAAAATTGCAGGAATTCGATGTTGATGTCCCGAACTTTCCTATGAGCAAATCGAAGGTCGATCGAATGGCTAATTGGTTATTTGCGGAGGCACCATTACCGAAAATAAATACGAGTGACAAGGGATTAATCGTCGTACAATTAACACCCATCATTCTAATCATTTGTACGATTTTGCCAATACTATTATGATAGAATGTGATGCAAATAGATCGTACCGACAAAAAATTGATAAGCAATAAAAAAATTAACAATGTAAGATGAAGAATCCTATCCACTCGGTATTTGATTGAATTGCAATTGAGCGGTAAGAGGAATAGGGAAAGAAAAAAATTTAGCCTTAATAAAAGGAGATCTCGAAATGTTAATGCCAAATTTGTCAGTTGAGAAAAAACGTGAAATGATCAGGGAAATACAAACGTTTTTCCTTGAAGAGAGAGGAGAAGAAATCGGTGAAATCGCCGCCGAAATTTGTTTTGAGTTTATAAAAGATCGACTCGGACCCGTCTTCTATAATATGGCGATTCATGATGCTAGAGACATAGTTGAACAAAGAATGCAAACACTTGAGGAAGATTTATATGCATTGGAGAAACAATGACGAATTAAATCTTTTTTATGGATGATAGCTTGGAAATTTTGTTTTTGCTTAGAAATCCCGTTAATGGCTTACAAATCTTCGCTATGGCTTAGAAATCCCGTTAACGGCTTACAAATCTTCGCAACGGCTTAGAAATCCCGTTAACGGCTTACAAATCTTCGCGACAGCTTAGAAATCCCATTAATAGCTTGCAAAATCCAGGCAATAGGCTAGAAATTTCATCAACGCCACACTAATCGTTTAGTTGGTAATAAAAACCACCGAAAATACGTTCGTTTTTCGGTGGTTTTTTACAATGGCATTGTGGTAAAATACGAGTATAGTTTGTTTGAGTTCGGGAATAAAGGTGAAGACTTACCTATATCGATGATAGAGCGAAATTATTAATAGGAGGCAATCGGCCTTGATAAATCAATTTGAAATTGTATCTAAATATAAACCTGCGGGTGATCAGCCAAAAGCGATCGAGCGTTTAGTACAAGGCGTGAAGGCCGGGGAAAAGTACCAAACACTTTTGGGGGCTACCGGTACGGGGAAGACGTTTACGGTTTCCAATGTAATCCAGGAAGTAAACAAACCAACCCTTGTTATTGCTCATAATAAAACATTGGCTGGTCAATTATATAGCGAATTTAAAGATTTCTTTCCAAATAACGCGGTTGAATATTTTGTTAGTTTCTATGATTATTATCAACCAGAGGCGTACGTCCCATCGACGGATACATTTATCGAAAAAGATTCGAGCGTTAATGATGAAATTAATCGACTACGGCATTCGGCCACATCCGCTTTGTTTGAGCGAAAAGATGTTGTCATCATTGCCAGTGTGTCGTGTATTTATGGGCTCGGTTCCCCGGAGGAATACCGAGAGCATGTTTTTTCGCTTAGAACAGGAATGGAGATTGAAAGAAATCAGCTTTTGCGTCGGCTCGTTGATCTTCAATATGCCCGCAATGATATTGAATTTACGAATGGTACGTTTCGCGTTCGCGGCGATGTTGTCGAAATCTTCCCGGTTGCACGCGAGGAACAATGCATTCGTATTGAATTTTTTGGTGATGAAATTGATAGAATCCGGGTGGTTGATGCGCTTACGGGAGAGATCATTGGTGAAAGGGAGCATGCGGCCATTTTCCCAGCCTCCCACTTCGTAACCCGCGAGGAGAAGTTAAAGGTTGCGATTGAAAATATCGAAAAAGAGCTGGAAGAACAATTACAATTTTTGAACGAGAATAATAAACTTCTTGAAGCACAGCGGCTTGAACAGAGAACACGTTATGATTTAGAAATGATGCGTGAGATGGGCTTTTGTTCAGGGATTGAAAACTATTCGCGTCATTTAACATTGCGGCCAGCGGGTGCGACTCCATACACATTGCTTGATTATTTTCCTGATGACTTCCAAATTGTGATCGATGAGTCGCATGTCACATTGCCGCAAATTCGCGGCATGTATAATGGGGACCAAGCGAGAAAACAAGTGCTCGTTGATCATGGCTTCCGATTGCCGTCAGCACTTGACAATCGACCATTACAGTTTGAGGAATTCCAGCAGCATATGAAGCAGGCAATCTTCGTTTCGGCGACGCCGGGGCCGTTCGAGCTTGAACATACACCAAAAATGGTCGAGCAAATTATCCGCCCAACCGGACTGCTTGATCCAACGATCGATGTTCGTCCAATCGAAGGACAGATCGATGATTTGCTCGCAGAAATTCGCGACAGAATGAGTAAAAATGAACGGGTCCTTATTACAACATTAACGAAAAAAATGTCTGAGGATTTAACGGATTATTTAAAAGACATCGGAATAAAAGTGCAGTATTTACATTCGGAAATAAAGACATTGGAACGAATTGAAATTATTCGGGAATTGCGTTTAGGGACATACGATGTATTAGTTGGAATAAACCTGCTTAGAGAAGGGCTCGATATTCCGGAAGTATCGCTTGTGACGATCTTGGATGCGGACAAGGAAGGCTTTCTTCGCTCAGAGCGCTCTTTAATCCAAACGATTGGAAGGGCAGCGCGGAACTCAAACGGTCATGTCATTATGTATGCTGATAAAATGACCGATTCAATGGAGAAGGCAATTAGTGAAACGCAGCGACGACGTACGATCCAAGAAGAATATAATCGTAAGCATGGCATTACGCCAACGACGATTCAAAAAGAGGTGCGCGATGTTATTCGTGCAACCGTTGCAGCCGAAGATCCAGCACCATATATGGAAAAAGCGAAAACATATACGAAGAAAGAAAAAGAAAAGCTGATAGCTTCAATGGAGATAGAAATGAAAGAGGCGGCAATAGCGCTTGATTTTGAACGTGCCGCAGAGCTTCGCGATGCAATTTTGGAGTTAAAAGCGGAAGGATGAACGAAACATGGCACTAGATAAAATTATTGTCCAAGGGGCAAGAGCCCATAATTTAAAAAACGTTGATGTGACGATTCCAAGAGATAAACTTGTCGTAATTACAGGGCTATCAGGGTCAGGGAAGTCGTCACTAGCATTCGATACGATTTATGCGGAAGGACAGCGCAGATATGTGGAATCATTGTCGGCGTATGCCCGCCAATTTCTCGGACAAATGGATAAGCCTGATGTGGATGCGATTGAAGGCTTATCACCAGCGATTTCTATCGATCAAAAAACGACGAGTAGAAACCCGCGCTCAACTGTTGGAACTGTAACCGAAATTTATGATTATTTACGCTTACTATACGCCCGAGTTGGAAAACCGATTTGCCCGATTCATGGCATTGAAATCACATCACAAACAATTGAACAAATGGTCGATCGGATTATGGTTTACCCGGAAAGAACGAGGCTTCAAGTTCTAGCGCCAATCGTTTCTGGAAGAAAGGGCGCACATGTAAAAGTATTGGAAGAAATTAAGAAACAAGGCTTTGTTCGGGTTCGTGTCGATGGTGAAACACTTGATCTTAGTGAAGACATTGAACTCGAAAAAAATAAAAAACATTCGATCGAAGTGATTGTTGACCGAATTGTTGTAAAGGCAGGCGGGGAAGCAAGGCTGGCAGATTCATTAGAAACAGCGCTTAAGCTTGGCGAAGGTAAGGTCATTATCGATGTCATCGGCGAAGAAGAATTATTGTTTAGTCAAAATCATGCTTGTCCTGAATGTGGCTTTTCAATTGAAAAATTAGAACCGCGCATGTTTTCCTTTAATAGTCCATTTGGTGCTTGTCCGGATTGTGATGGACTCGGTTCCAAGTTGGAAGTCGATGTTGAGCTTGTCATTCCTGATCGATCACTTACACTAGCGGAAGATGCGATCGTGCCGTGGATTCCTGTTAGTTCGCAATATTATCCGGAGCTTTTAAAAACGGTTTGCAAGCATTTTTGTATTCCGATGGACGTCCCAGTGGAAAAACTATCAAAAGAACAATTACAAACAATTTTATATGGAAAGAGCGGCGAAATCATTCGCTTCCGTTATACGAATGATTTTGGGCAAGTACGGGAGACGAAAATTCAATTTGAAGGAGTCGTTCGCAATGTCGAGCGCCGCTATCATGAAACGAGCTCAGATTATATTCGTGAGCAAATGGAAAAATATATGGCTGAGCAACCTTGTCCACGTTGTAAAGGTCATCGATTAAAAGAAGAAAGTTTAGCAGTTAAAATAGAAAACCGACATATTAGCCAGATTACCGAACTATCCATTAAGGAAGCGGCACAATTTTTCACAGCTCTTCATTTATCCGAAAAAGACATGCAAATTGCAAAATTGATTTTACGTGAGATTGATGAGCGACTTGGCTTTCTTGTCAATGTCGGACTTGATTATTTAACGTTAAGCCGTGCGGCGGGAACATTGTCTGGCGGTGAAGCACAGCGTATCCGATTGGCAACACAAATCGGCTCGCGTTTGACAGGAGTGCTTTACATTTTGGATGAACCTTCAATCGGTCTGCATCAGCGTGATAATGATCGTCTGATCGGAACATTGAAAAATATGCGCGATATCGGTAATACACTGATTGTTGTTGAGCATGACGAAGATACAATGCTTGCCGCCGATCACTTAATTGATATCGGGCCGGGTGCAGGAGTGCACGGTGGGGAAATCATTGCTGATGGAACACCAGAAGAAGTAGCTAATAATCCCCATTCACTTACAGGGCAATATTTATCAGGGAAAAAGTTCATTCCGCTTCCATTGGAACGACGTAAGCCTGATGGGCGTTATCTTGAAATTAAAGGGGCGAAAGAAAATAATTTAAAAAACATTAATGTGAAAATTCCACTCGGTGTCTTTATTGCCGTGACGGGTGTTTCTGGTTCTGGAAAAAGTACGTTAATCAATGAAATTTTACACAAAACGCTTGCACAGAAGCTTCATAAAGCAAAGGCAAAGCCTGGGGCACATAAAGAAATTAAAGGGATCGAGCATTTGGAGAAAGTGATCGACATTGATCAATCGCCGATCGGCCGAACACCTAGATCGAATCCGGCTACGTATACAGGAGTTTTTGATGATATTCGTGATGTTTATGCGGCTACGAATGAGGCTAAAGTAAGAGGGTATAAGAAAGGGCGCTTTAGTTTTAACGTCAAAGGCGGTCGCTGTGAAGCTTGCCGCGGCGATGGGATCATTAAAATTGAAATGCATTTTTTACCTGATGTGTACGTACCTTGTGAAGTATGTCACGGGAAAAGGTATAACCGGGAAACACTTGAAGTAAAATATAAAGGAAAAAATATTGCTGATGTTCTTGAAATGACAATTGAAGATGGATTGGAGTTTTTTGAAAACATCCCAAAAATTAAGCGTAAGCTCCAAACGATTGCAGATGTCGGACTCGGATATATGAAACTCGGCCAGCCGGCAACAACCTTGTCCGGCGGTGAAGCACAGCGTGTCAAGCTTGCATCAGAATTACATCGCAGATCAAATGGCCGTTCACTTTATATTTTGGATGAGCCGACAACGGGTCTGCATGTTGACGATATCGCGAGACTGCTTACTGTTTTGCAAAGGCTCGTAGACAATGGCGATACGGTTCTCATTATCGAACATAATCTCGATGTCATTAAAACTGCCGATTATTTAATCGATATCGGACCAGAAGGAGGCGATAAAGGTGGAACAATTGTTGCAAAAGGTACACCAGAAAAAATCGCCGAAAGCCCGGACTCATTTACTGGGAAATATTTAAAGCCAATTATGGAAAGAGATCGAATGCGGATGAAAGAACGAACGTCCGAACTTGAACGGTTGGAAGAAGTGGAACTTGTAAAGCGTTAAGCTCCGCTTTTTTTCCACAGTTGATTGGAATGGTAGGCTTGCGGAAGGCAAGCCTATAAGTGCAATGTAATAATTATGTTTAACATAGCGATTGTTAAAAAAATGAAACGTATGGCAGCTCTCATCCGTATACGTAGATAGATACGAAAAGGAGGATGCGAAAATGAGTGAAGAGAGAAAGAAAATTTTAAATTTGGTTCAAGAAGGAAAATTATCTGCACAAGAAGCGATTATCTTGCTTGAGGCATTGGATGAAAAGCCACAGAAAGAAAGTAAAGGTCATTTTGAGCAATCTGCAAGTGATCAAGGCGAACAAACGGATAAAAAAACAACGACATCCACAGGGCAAACGGAAGATACGAAAAATGATGACTCCTTTTATTCGCAGCTCGAAAATGCAGGTGAACGAATTTTTGATTTTGTAAACAATGCGCTTAATAAAATTAAGCATATTGATTGGCAGTTTAATCAATCGGTCGATATTCCCCATACGTTTGAACAAATCGGTTCTGATATTGAACAAATCGATATTGACATCGCAAATGGGCCTGTTCGAATCGCAACATGGGATCAAGAGGAAGTTCGAGTTGAATGCCAGGCAAAAGTATATCGCTCAGAAGATCGTGAAGACGCGCGCAAATATTTTCTAGAGAATACGATTTTCTCAAGTAATAATGGACTTCTTTGCTTCGCAACTCAATCGAAGTGGATGCGTGTAGAGACAGTAATATACGTTCCTAAAAAGCAATATAATAAGATTTCTATAAAAATATTTAATGGGGGACTTACAGGTGAAAAGATCGATTGTGACTTTTTAACTGTAAAAACGACGAATGGGAAAGTGGAGCTGACTCATTTTATCGGTGACAAATTCCACTTAGAGACGGTGAATGGGCAAATTACATTGAAGGAATCGAAGGCAGATCAACTTGAAGCGGAAACGGTAAACGGATCACTTGATGTGATTGGGGCTTATCAAAATGTAGAGCTGCAATCGTTCAATGGAAATATTCAATGTTCACTTCCGAAAATGGGAACGAAGACCGTTCACGCCAAAGCAGTGACAGGCAATATCCAGTTATATTTACCAGAGGTTGCAACCATAGATGGCGATGTCCGTTCTAATCTTGGTAATTATAAATTAGAGCTTGATGGGATTAATGTGCTTCATGAAAAGAAAGAGATGATTCAAAAACAAGTACAGTTTAAGCGAGCTGGCAGTGATGAACGTGTCATTCATGTACTTGCTGACACGAAAACTGGCTCTATTCATGTGAAGCAAGCCCCATCATCTGGAGAGTAAGCGATGAAGTGGTTGTTAGGAATTTTAATTAATGCCCTATTATTTATCGCTTTTGCGGGTTATTTCGAAGGTGTTCACGTTTCGAGCTTTGGAGCTGCGTTAGCAGCAAGCCTTGTTTTATCGATCTTAAATATGCTTGTAAGGCCGATTCTCATTATTTTAACTTTGCCTGCCACGCTTTTGACACTTGGGTTCTTCCTCTTTGTCATTAATGCGATCACTTTATTAATGACCGATTCAATTATGGGAAGTATGTTTGAAATCGATGGATTCGGTCTTGCGTTATTATTAGCGATCATTATGTCAATTGTCAATGTCATTATTCAAAAGGTTGTAATGGAGAAGAAAAATTAATGACCCGAACAGTGAAAAATACTGTCCGGGTTTTTTCAAGTGCAAAAAGAATTAATTCGAAAGGTAGGTTTCTATTCCGTTAAGTGCTAAAATAGAAAAATGAGAGTTTGCCGAGCGTAAACTGGTACAATACTGTTTGACGAGGAGTGGAAATGATGGCGAAAGTCCGTACTGAAGATATGATTAAACAATTCGATTTAGAGTTGATAAGTGGAGAAGAAGGAATACATAGACCGATAACGACAAGTGATATTTCACGGCCAGGATTAGAAATCTCTGGTTTCTTTAATTATTATCCAGCAGAGCGGGTTCAACTGCTAGGCAGATCAGAAACGAGTTTTATTGAGCAACTTACAACTGAAGAAAGAGCGGAGCGGATGGAGCTTTTATGTAATGCGGCGACGCCTGGCATCGTCATTACAAGAGGCCTTGATGTTCCAAATGAATTAATAGAGGCATCTGAGCGTCATTCTGTACCGGTCATGCGTACGAATATGAAATCAACCCGTTTTTCAAGTCGATTAACGAATTATTTAGAAGGTGAACTCGCTCCAACGACGGCTGTCCACGGTGTTCTCGTTGACATATACGGAATCGGTGTGTTAATTACAGGACAAAGCGGTGTTGGAAAAAGTGAAACCGCACTTGCACTTATTAAACGTGGTCATCAACTTGTTGCCGATGATTGCGTAGAAATTAGTCAAGTAGATGATGACTTGCTTATTGGAACAGCACCTGAATTGCTCGAACATTTATTAGAAATTCGCGGATTAGGCATTATCAATGTGATGACCTTATTTGGTGCAGGTGCAGTAAGACCGAGTAAAAAAATTACATTGACCATTAATCTAGAGTTATGGGACCAAAATAAACATTATGATCGCGTCGGACTTGACGAGGAAAAAATGAAGATTATCGATACAGAGATTACGAGGTTAACGGTTCCTGTTCGTCCAGGTAGAAACCTTGCCGTTATCATCGAAGTTGCTGCAATGAATTACCGCTTGAAAAAAATGGGAGTCAATGCAGCCGAGCAATTTACAGAAAGATTGAATCAGGTGATCCTAGACGGAAGTCTGAACGATATGTAATAAGAAGGAGTTGTTAAGACGATGAAATCCGAATTCGATCCGATTAACCCCGTAGCCATTTGGTTAGGGCCGATTCCCGTCCATTGGTATGGGATTATTATCGGTGTTGGCATTGCATTATCGCTTTATATCGCGATTCGTGAAAGCGATCGACTTGGCTTGGAAAAGGATTTATTTGCTGACTTAATGATTTGGGCCATTCCGATCGCCATCATTTCGGCACGTATTTACTATGTCATTTTTCAATGGGATTATTACTCACAAAATCCCGGGCAAATTATCCAAATTTGGGAAGGCGGCATTGCCATTCATGGGGCATTAATCGGTGCTGTATTGACGGCGATTGTTTTTGCAAGAAAAAAAGGAGTCTCTTTTTGGAAGTTAGCAGATATTGCTGCTCCAAGCATCATTCTTGGCCAGGCGATCGGACGTTGGGGGAATTTCATTAACCAGGAAGCGCATGGCGGAGAGGTATCAAGGGCATTTCTAGAAAATTTGCATCTTCCAACCTTTATTATCGATCAAATGTACATAGAGGGTGCATATTATCATCCGACCTTTTTATACGAATCGATTTGGAATCTGCTTGGCTTTATATTATTAATTTTCTTAAGAAAAGTGAACTTGCGACGCGGAGAGTTATTTTTAAGCTATGTCATCTGGTATTCGATTGGTCGTTTCTTTATCGAAGGATTACGAACCGATAGTTTAATGTTGACGAGCAGCTTGCGAATAGCTCAGGTTATTTCCCTCATTCTCATCTTCGGCGCTTTAGCTCTTTGGTTCTACCGCAAGAAGACGGGACTCGCATCAAAGAAATATGACGAATAATTTGTTTTAGAGGAGTTAGGCATTATGTGGAAAGCATCATTGAAAAACGGGGCGATTACAGGATTAAAAACAACATGGACGTTGGGCAAAATTATTTTCCCTGTTACTTTGATTGTTGTCATGCTTCAGCATACCCCGATATTACCTTGGATCATCGCGCGAATTGAACCGTATATGGGCTTCATTGGGCTGTCAGGAGATGCGGCAATTCCATTAGTTCTTGGCATGTTCCTTAATCTATATGCAGCGATTGCTGGGGTATTATCAGTTGAATTAACGGTAAAAGAAGTATTTATCATTGCGATGATGCTGTCATTTTCCCATGCCTTGCTTATCGAATCGGCTGTGGCGATGAAAGTAGGCGTTAAAATCTGGATTGTGTTAACCATACGCCTAAGCCTAGCGCTCATTTCAGCACTCATTATCCATCTAGTTTGGAATGGTGGGCAAGAAATGGCCCAATATGGCATGCTGACGATGGAAACGAAACAAGCGACTGATATTTTATCGATCGCAACTATCGGGTTACAAAAAGCGTCGCTTGGGGTTTTTCAGCTTGCGATGATCGTTATTCCGCTTATGGTCGGCATTCAATTATTAAAGGATTATCAATGGCTAGGGGCTTTTTCACGAATGATGGCTCCTTTTACAAAACTGCTTGGTATGAAAGAAAATACATCGACAACAATGGCCGCCGGCTTAATATTCGGTTTATCGTACGGGGCTGGGGTAATGCTCCAAGCAGTTAAAGAGGATGGCGTAAGTAAAAAGGACATTACACTCGCATTTGTCTTTCTTGTTACATGCCATGCTGTTATTGAAGATACACTTATTTTTCTACCTCTAGGAATACCGGTACTGCCACTCCTTATCATTCGCCTGATTACCGCGATCGCGTTGACGATAGGAGTTGCAACTGTCTGGAAAAAGCTTGAAGCAAAAGAAGAAGGGAAGGCAGCATAATGGAAAAGAAGATTACTACTTTATTATTTGATCTGGATGGCACAATTGTGGACACGAATGAGTTGATTATTTCATCTTACTTACACACATTGGAAAAATATTATCCCGGTAAATATTTGCGTGAGGACGTATTACCATTTATGGGGCCACCACTTGTAGAGGTGTTCGCAAATATGGACGTGAACAAAGCAGAAGAGATGGTTGGGGTATATCGAAAATACAATCTTGAACAACATGATTTACTTGTCACAGAATTTGAAGGTGCGTATGAAACGATCCGCACACTACATGAGCAGGGGTATAAACTTGCAATCGTATCAACGAAAATGAGGGATTCAGTACTAAAGGGGCTTGCGTTAACAAAGCTTGATCAATTTTTCGACGTTGTTATTAGCATCGATGAGGTAGAAAATGCAAAGCCGGATCCGGAACCATTGGAAAAAGCATTGAAAGCACTAGGATCAACACCAGAAGAAGCAATCATGATTGGTGATAATCATCATGATATTGTTGGTGGTAAAAATGCTGGTACATATACATGTGGTGTTTCTTGGTCATTGAAAGGTCGAGAATATTTAAAAAAGTATGAGCCCGATTTTATTATCGATCATATGACTGATCTCCTTGATATCGTTGGAGTTCACGTAAAATGAGAAAAACAGAGCGCTTTCCTGTACAAGGGGCGAACTCCCTTTGGCACGTGTATAAAACGGTTCCGTTTTGGAAAGTTGTTCGTAATTTTATCGTTATCCAAGCGGCGCGCTACACACCCTTTTTAGGTTTGAAAAATTGGATGTATCGCACCTTTTTGAGAATGAACATTGGTGAGCAAACATCTTTTGCCTTAATGGTTATGCTTGATATTATGTATCCGGAAAAAATTTCAGTCGGGCGCAATTCCGTCATTGGTTATAATACAACGATCCTCGCCCATGAGTATCTAATTAAAGAATATCGGCTTGGTCCCGTTGAAATTGGCGATGAAGTGATGATCGGAGCAAACTCAACCATTCTTCCAGGTATAACGATCGGCAATCATGCGATTGTTTCTGCTGGAACACTTGTACATAAGGACGTGCCTGAAGGAGCATTCGTCGGCGGCAACCCGATGAAAATCATCTACACGAAAGAAGAATTAGCGGAACGATGGAAAGACGATCCGATATATGGAAGATAACCTGATCGAAAAATGATCGGGTTATTTTTTTAGCGATCATTAACCACTTGTGGGTTTAGGAGTAAATATTAATTTCATGCGTACAAATGTAGGTAATCATAGAAGAAGAAAAGAAGTAAAGCAATGGGAAGCATACCCCATTTTAATCAATATCAATGTCATATTCTTTATGATGAGATTCAATCACTTTGTTTTTTTCTAATAAATGGCCCATGGCGGTAGTAAATAATGATACTAGTATTGCGCATATTACTATTGCATAAAATCCTGCTCCAATTCCAATTCCTACACCACCTGCGAAAAGGATCATTGCAGCCGATGTTAGACCCTTCACCTTTAGACCGTCCTTTAAAATCATTCCAGCGCCAAGAAATCCCAAACCTGAAACGATTTGGGCTGCTAATCGCATTGGATCCATCATTTTCCCGCTATCATTAGCGCTTAAAGTTTCAGCACTATGTATTGAAATTAATGTTATCAGTGTACAAGCAACACAAACATATGTATATGTTTTTATACCAGCAGGCTTGCTTTTAAAAGCCCTATCTAATCCAATCAAAAATCCTAAAATCGCGCTTACACAAATACGAATATACATTTCTCCAAAATTCAGAATGTAATTTTCATAGATAAAGGTTAACCAAAGCATGTATAATCCTCCTGATCAAAATAAAGTGTTCCCAAATCCTTGTAAGCGATTGAATTCCACTGGTTGAGCTATCTAATCTTTGGTCATTATATTATCACTTAAAATTGGAACGTGTCAAATATAATTTAAAAGAACATTAAAATTATGGTAATTCATCATGAATCATATAGAGTATCAAGACAATATTAAAAAAGGTTATGGTATTTATCTTTTTTTTTATTAAAATAAGGTTATACATATTTGTCTATATGAGTTGAAATAAACAACATACATAAAATGCCGAAAGTAAGTCTAGGAACAAAATGAATTTTTCGAACGATCGAAATGAAAAATTTGAGGAGGGTTGGTATGAGTAAACCAACATTTAAAGATATAGCTAGGGAAGCTGGTGTATCTCATGGTACTGTTTCAAATGTTTTAAATGGTAAAGGAAATGTTAGTGTAAAAAGAATTCAAATGGTAGAGGAGGCGGCAAAGAGATTAGGCTATAAGATAAATTATACAGCGAAGACTTTGCGCTCTGGTTCAACAAACTCTGTTGCGATTATACTTCCAAGTATAAAAATTGAGGAATACGCCCTTATCTATGAAGGTTTGGATCAAACATTAACAAAACTAGGTTATCGCACCCACTTATATTCGACATACGATTTGGCGCATAATGAAAATCTTATTTTAAAAGAAATTGCTGCCGAACGAGTTACGGGTGTTGTCACTATTTCTTGTTTGGATAATGCCAATCGTTATTATCAAGAATTAAATATCCCGAAAGAACATATTTTATTTGTTAATAGAAAAGTCGAAAATGCAGCAAAGTTTATATCATTCGATTATTCAGCAGCAGGTGCTGAAGTGAATCAATATTTGCGCACAAAAGATTATCAATCAATTGGAGTATTTACAGATGAAATTCGATTTTCAAATATAAAGCAATTTATGGATCGTCTATTGAAGGGATTCGATCAGAAGGATGTAAAGCATGTTCATGCCAATTTAAATCAATCGTATAGTAAAGCTTTTGAATTTTTTGATGAAGAATCATTTGATATCATTATTGCAACAAGCCTTAGTAAAGCGAATATGTTAAAAAAGGCAAATTTATGGGGTTCTACGAAGCAAATGCCGAAAATTCTTTGCATTGGTCCAACGCAATCCGATGCTAACGATCGTATGACGTATTACCAATTAAACTATCATTTAATGGGGAGTGAAATAGCAGATCTATTAATTAATCAAGTTAAAAATAAAGATGCAATAGATGATGTGACTGTTTTTAAGAATAATGGAATAAGTAACTTAAATCATGATATTAAGCAAAAGGCAAAAAGTTATTTGCAAATCTTAACAATCCCTAGTCCAACGACAGATGCAATAAGTAGAATATTACCATACTTTGAAAAAAAGACAGGAATCAAGGTAAACCTAACGATAAAACCTTATGAGGAAATTTACCACATATTATCTGAGACTAAAAAATATAATCAGTACGACATCATTCGAATGGATATGGCATGGTTATCTTGGTTTGGAAAAGATGTATACCAGCCACTTAACAAACTAGATAATAAACTCGATCAGATTTTAGATAATTATCCGAGTTATATTAAGAATAGTTATTCTGATATTGATGGAATAACTTTTGCTATGCCATTTGATCCGAGTGTTCAAATGTTATTTTATCGTAAAGATCTATTCGAGGATCAAAAAGTTAAACGAATATACTTTGAGAAATACAAAAAGGAATTGTCTCCACCTAAAGACTTTGAAGATTATAGTGAATTATTAAAGTTTTTTTCAAGTGCCTATCTTGAATACGACTCCATTAAGTATGGTACAAGCGCTATTCTCGGAAGGTCGGAAATAATCGCTTCAGAATTTTTAACTCGTTATTATGCGGAAAAAGGTAAGTTAATAGATAAAAATGGGGAAATTCAACTAGATTCTAAAAAGGCAGCAAAAGCACTTATCAACTATTTAGAAATGGTGGAGATCTCCCAAAAGTTAGACGCTACCTGGTGGGGAGAGGCTGTAAATAGTTTTGCGAGGGGAGAAACAGCCATGGTTATCGGCTTTGCAAACCATGTTTCAAAAATTGCCCATAGTGATATTGGCACATTGATTGGTTTCTCGACAGTACCAGGAAATAAACCACTTTTAGGCGGTGGAGTTGTCGGAATAACAAAGGAAAGTAACAAAAAAGAAGAGGCAGTCAGCTTCATCAATTGGTTCAATGACACAGTAACAGCAGAACAAATTACATTGTTAGGCGGTACTTCTCCGAATCAAATGGTCTATCAAAATCAAACGATACGTATGCTTTATCCGTGGCTTGAAGGTTTGAACAAAGCAAATATTGATGGGATAAGGGATACGAAAAATAAAAACGGTAAAAGATTAAATACAAGAAGTATTGAACAAATCATTGGGAAATCAATTAAAGAAATATTGATTAATCAGGTGGAGATTGAAAAGGGAATTGAGCAACTTAATAAACGCTTAGCATTTTCAAAAGGATCATTAATGAAAAATTAATAAAAATCCGTAGCCAAAAAAATAAAGCTACGGATTTTTTGATTTTTTAAAAGATGTTGACAGCTAAATTAACTCTGAATATAATGAAGAAGAAAAATGACACGTTCCAAAAATCGAAAAAGAGGTGAATAATAGATCATAATTTAAGCAGAAAAATAGTCCAAATGCACAGTGAATTGGATAGATATTTAAAAATTACAATAAACGGGGAGTGAATGATATGAATCTAAAAAGACTGTTATTAATTGTTATTGGCATAATCGTATCGAGTGTAATAATGGGGTGTGGTAAAGAATCAAATGGGGATTCAGATTCGAAGAAGCAAAAATCATTAATTGTATATTCAAATTCTGTAACTGATGGTAGAGGAGATTGGCTAAAGGAACAGGCGAAAGAGGCTGGCTTTAATATAGAAATTGTAGATATTGGTGGATCGGATTTATACAACCGCCTACTAGCCGAGAAAAATAATCCAATTGCCCATGTTTCATTCGGATTGTCGCAAATGGATTGGAATTCTCTCAAAAAGGAAAACGCTTTAAAGGAGTATGAGCCAGAGTGGTTAAATGAACTGCCAGATAATTTAGTTGACCCAGAACATTTTTATCATCCAATTGTAGAACAAAGAATTGTCATGCTTTATAACAAAGACACGTATACCGAAGCAACGGCCCCTAAAGATTGGCCGGATTTATGGGAAAAGGAAGAATTCTATGGTAAATATCATGTTCCTAGTTCCTTAGGTGGAGGGACAAACCGTGCAGTTATTTATAATATTTTAACTCGCTATTTGGATGAAAATGGAGAATTAGGTGTGTCTGATGAAGGATGGGAAGCTGTAAAAAAATATGTTCAAAATGGATATATGACACCTGATAGTGAAGATCGTAATGCGAACTTAGCTGATGGGACAGTTCCGATTTCATTTTACTTTTCTTCTGGGATCCCTGGCATAGAGGAGGAGTTTTCTTTTGAAGCTGGAATTGTTTCACCAAGTATTGGTGTCCCTTCTACAATTGAACAAGTTGGTATTATGAATCATGGGGATGATTTTGATTATACTTTAGCTCAGGACTTCGTTGATTGGTTCGGGTCAGCTGAGGTGCAAGGTAAATGGGCTCAGGAGTTTGGTTCTATACCTGTTAATAAAAGTGCAATTGACCAGGCAACAGATCGTATGAAAGAAATTGTAGAATTTACAACTGTTCAAGAAATTGATTACGAAATTGTTAGTAAATATATTGATGGGTGGATGGAAAAAATCGAGTTGGAAATTTTCTAATTCGGTAGATTCCTTCGTAATCGCCACTTTATAAAATGAAGTGGCGATTACAGTCTGTTTTTTTATTAGGAGGCATTATGATGATTCATTTTAACAATATACAAATAAAATATAATGATTTTATCGCCATTCATGATTTAAACCTTGAGATTCGCAAAGGAGAATTTTTTACTTTATTAGGGCCGTCTGGTTGCGGAAAAACGACCACTTTAAGATCGTTGGTTGGATTTGCTCAACCTTCAAAAGGAAGCATTGTTGTAGATGACCAGGATATTACACATGTCCCCATAGAAAAGCGCCAAATTGGGATGGTATTTCAAAGCTATGCATTGTTCCCAACTATGTCTGTTTATGAAAATATTGCATTTGGATTAAAAGTGAAGAAAGAAAGTAAAGAAAATATAGAGAAGAGAGTACAGGAATTAGCTGAAATTGTCGATTTAACTCAAGAACAATTGCATAAGAATGTATCGGAGTTATCGGGTGGACAGCAACAAAGGGTAGCGATTGCAAGGGCGTTAGCATTAAAACCAAAAATATTAGTTTTAGATGAGCCGCTATCTAATCTGGATGCAAAATTGCGTAAACAATTAAGAAAGGAGTTAAAGAAATTACAAAAAGAATTTGGAATTACGTCCATTTATGTCACTCATGACCAAGAAGAAGCGTTAACATTATCTGATCGAATTGCTGTTTTTAATCATGGGTATGTAGAGCAAGTAGGAACACCGGAGGAGATTTATAATCAGTCCAAAACAGAATTTGTTTGTAATTTCATCGGGGATTCCAATCATTTGTCAAAAACAATTATTGAGGAGGTAATTCGTCAAACGGGAGCTGAATTAGATTCAAATTTAAAATCCTATATTCGAACAGAAAAAGTAAAAACGGTTATTTCTAATGATGAAAAGCATCTGGCTAAGTTAAAAGGAAAAGTAATTGGAAAAGAATTTTATGGAACATTTATACAATATAGAGTTCGTGTAATTGACTCAGAAATTATTTATTTTGAAAAAAATGATGGAAGTATAGTTTATCAAAATGGGGATGATTTAACACTTTATATTAATCATAATAATATACTCCAGTATGAGGAGGACAAGTAGTGTTAAAGGTTAAAAATAGTTTTAAGAAAATAAAGGCTGTTAATCCTCTTTATATATTATCATTTGCCGTAGTAATATGGTTCATTATTTCATTTTTAATCATCCCAAATGTAAACATCCTTACTACCACTTTTTTCACAGATAAAGGTTTTTCCTTTGATGCAATTGAAAAAATACTGAATTCTAAAAGAGCAATGAGCAGTTTGAAAAATAGCTTTATTTTAGCTTTCTCTATCGCTATTACTTCAAATATAGTAGGTATATTTTTAGTCTTATGCACGGATTATTTTGCTATTAAAGGTGCAAAGATCTTAAGGCTTGGCTATTCTACAACCTTGGTGTTTGGCGGCATCGTCTTGGCCAATGGTTATTTATTTCTTTATGGGAAAAGCGGGTTTCTTACAAATGTATTGACAAATATTTTTCCTGATTTTAATGAAAGTTGGTTTGTCGGATATCCGGCTGTGCTTTTCATGATGACTTTTGCTTGTACCTCCTTGCATATGATTTTTCTACGAGGAGCAATAAGTAATTTAGATTATCAAACAATTGAAGCGGCAAAAAATATGGGTGCTTCCCAATTTTATATTATTCGCAAGATTATCGTCCCATCCTTACTGCCTGTCTTGTTTACATTAACGATCCTGTTATTCCAAACAGGATTAGGAGCATTATCAGCGCCATTAATGGTTGGCGGAAAGGACTTTCAAACAATTAGTCCGATGATTTTAACTTTTGCGCAGCGACCAAGTTCCAGGGATCTAGCTGCATTGTTATCGATTATTTTAGGGGCTATTCAATTGATTCTTCTCCTGATAATCATGCGTGTAGAGCGAAAAACGAATTATATTACAGGCTCAAAGGTAAAAACAAAACTTAAAAAACAAAAAATTAATAACCCGATCGGGAACGCAATTATGCACATTTTGGCGTGGGGATTATTCGCCATCTATACAATACCAGTCATTTTGATCTTAATTTTTTCATTTACAGACACGTATAGCATAAGTACAGGAACACTTTCATTAAGTAGTTTTACTTTAGATCATTACATTGCTATTTTGACTGATTCGAAGGCGTATCGCCCATTCTTAACGAGTGTTATTTACGCAGGTTTAGCATCCTTTATCGTTGTTGTATCAATGTTATTTATTGCAAGGGTGATTCAAAAATATAGAAATAAACTTACAGCAACCTTGGAATTATCTCTTTATATTCCATGGATTTTACCGGGCTTATTATTTGCGCTTGGATTAATTCTTACATACGATAAGCCGAATTGGTATATGTTCAATTATGTCCTTACAGGAACAACCATCATTATGTTGATTGCCTATATAATTGTAAATATTCCCTTTACGATGAGAGTCATAAAATCAGCATATTTTGCATTTGATGAAAGCTTGGAGGATGCAGCAAAAAACTTGGGAGCGGGTGGTTTATACACATACATTCGTGTCATCCTACCAATCGTACTTCCAGCAGCGCTTGCCGTATTTGCTTTAAACTTTAATGGGCATTTGTCTGATTATGATTTATCGGTATTTTTATATCACCCACTTTACCAACCGTTAGGGGTTGTAATTTTTAACGCAGCGGATGAAACGGCCTCGATTGATGCGAAGGCGATCAGCATGGTCTACTCCGTTATTCTAATGGGGATTAATGCCTTAGTACTTTATCTCGTATATGGAAGAGGTAATAAAATAAACACAGGACTTTAGAAGGCTTACGATAATTTATATTTAATTGATCATAAGAAATGAATAGAAGGCGAGAAGACAGAATGATGAATAAAGAGAAATATGTTGAAATAAACGAAGTATTAAATCAAAAATTAGCAAATGAACCATTTTTAATTGTATCCCATCGCGGAGCTGCGAATGGAAATATCGTTGAAAATACGATCCCATCTACAATCGCTGCCTATCAATCTGGTTCTGACATTGTTGAAATTGATGTCATTAAATCGGTAGATTCTCAATTCTATGTTTTTCACGATGGCAATGAGAAACGTTTATTGAATGAAACGAGAAATATTAAAGAGCTTAGCTCGCACGAAATAGATGCGTTAAACTATTATAATTCAAACTATAAACAGATAAATTATAAGGTAGAGAAATTAGAGGCTGTTTTAAATAAACTTGAAAAAAATCAACTAATTAATATTGACCGTTCATGGGATGACTGGGAGACATTACTTCCATACCTTGACCAATTTCAATTAGAGCAACAAATCCTTTTAAAATCACCAGTGGATAAGGAATATTTAGATGCGTTAGAAGTGCATGAAACAAAATATATGTATTTCCCAATTGTAAAAACTATGGAGGAACTAGAGATTGTGCAAACGTATTCCAACATTAATCTTGTTGGTGTTGAGCTTATTGCTGAAAATCAAAATTCTCCCCTTTTTCAAGACGATTTAATTGAGCAGTTAAGGGAGCAAAACTTATTTGTCTTTGCTAACGCTATTCGCTTAGATGACGAAACAATATTGTTTGGTGAATTAGATGATGATTTATCAATCGTAAAAGGTCCAGAATATGGATGGGGAAAGATTATTGAAAAAGGATGTAATGTTATCCAGACAGACTGGACGAGTTTATTAAATGACTATCGTATGAATCTAAAACAAAAATAAAAGAATATGGAAAAGTGCACCAATCCTACCCTCCTATAGTCCAAATGAATATAGGAGGGTGATTTCGTTTTAGCAGGATCCGTTGATTGCAGCGGAAATCAATATTAAAATAAATCCTCGCATTAAAAGGAAATTTTTATTGCCTTCAAAAGATACTGGTAGTTGTTTTCAAAGCTACAAACTAGCTATTGATTATGGTATACTACAAAAAGTGACAAAGGATGACAGCGACGGAGGAATTCGATGTATAAAAACTCTAAAACTCCATATGAGAGAGCGAAAATTTTTCCGTTTGTACCTACGGGAGAATATTATTTTCATAGAGGAATTAAAGCGTACGACCGCTTTGACATACAAAAGGCTAAAAAATATTTAACAAGGGCATGGGAATTGGAGCCATTCGAACCAATGATTGCTTGTCAATTAGCGCTTGTTTTGACGGAATCAGCTGAATACGTGGAATCGAATAAGCTGCTCTATACAGTGCTTGAAGATCTAGATAAACATATGACGGAATGTCATTATTTTTTAGCGAATAATTTTGCGCATCTTGGATTATTTTCAGAAGCGTATAAGCACGCCCGCCTATACCTTGATTTGGATAAAACAGGGGAATTTTCTGAGGATGTCGAGGATTTGCTTGAAGTGATCGGGATCGAAGAAGATGACAATATTGAAGAATTGGAAGAGCAGGAGGAAATGGCCGCACAGCAAGAAACGGCCCGCATGTTACTTGAGTCAGGAAAATTCGCGAAAGCAATCGAGTTACTTGAAAAAACAATTGAGCATTATCCAGAATTTTGGCCCGCATATAATAATCTTGCGCTGGCTTATTTTTATGAGAGCGAAGCGGAAAAAGCGGCAGATATTTTAGAAAAAATTCTTAATGAAAATCCAGGAAACTTACACGCACTTTGTAATTTAGCCGTGTTTCTTTATTATGAACGACAAGGTGAGGAGCTCGATAAGTTAATGACGGCTCTTGAAAAAGTTCACCCGCTGTTGGTTGAGCATCGTTATAAATTAGGGGCGACATTTGCTTTTACAAAAAGATACGAGCATGCTTATTACTGGCTCCGTCAATTGCAAAAAAATGGCTATGAAGGCGATGAAGGATTTTATTATTGGCTTGCAAAAGCTGCTTATTTTACCGGGCATTTGCAAGTGGCTGATCGTGCTTGGAAAGAGCTAGCATTCATTAATCCTGAAAAGGGTGAAGTGGAGCCATGGTCTGAGGGGGAGCCCAAAAATCATAATGATGGATTCATTTGGAAAATGATGCGAAGCAGTCGAATGGAAGAGAGATTATATAGTATTTTTCTCATCAGTATTTCCGATCGCAAAGAGGAGCTTCTTACGAATGAGCGTTGTAAGTCATTAGACGAATTTACATTAACGGAGAAGCTGTACATCAAACATATCCTTTTGAGCGATGAGCAAGATGTTCCACATCAGGTCGTAGGAAAAAGTCATGAAGTCGCTCTAAAGCTACATGAACGTTTTCAAATGGATGAAAGGCAAGCACGAGACGTTTTACTAACATGGTTTTCCATTTATATTAGTATGATCAAATCGGATGAAGATCTTATTAATGTATTAGCAATTGCAGCAGCAACAGAATATATTTGGTTGCGTGGGAATAATAAACGTAAAACCCAAACAGAATTAGCGAATGATTATGGGCTTTCAGCATCTACGATTAGAAAATACATTCAATTATTGCAAAACCATTCGTAAATGAGCATATATTTGGACGTCTTAGCGCTTGTTTAATACACTATATATAAATAAATGATTGATCGCGGTGTAATTTACACCGCTTTATTTTTAAAGGAGTGTAGCGAGGATGACAGAGGAAAAAATTTATGACGTCATAATCGTTGGTGCAGGGCCAGCGGGAATGACAGCAGCTGTTTATGCATCAAGGGCTAACTTATCCACATTAATGATCGAGCGTGGGATGCCAGGAGGACAAATGGCAAACACTGCAGACGTAGAAAATTATCCTGGATTTGACCATATTTTAGGCCCCGATTTATCGACGAAAATGTTCGAGCATGCGAAAAAATTTGGTGCGGAATATGCATACGGGGATATTCAAGATGTTGTTGATGGGGAACAATATAAAACGATCATCGCTGGGTCTAAGCAATATAAAGCACGCGCCCTTATTATTACAACAGGTGCGGAATATCGTAAAATCGGTATCCCTGGTGAAGATGAATTAACCGGACGGGGCGTTTCTTACTGTGCTGTTTGTGACGGAGCCTTCTTTAAACAAAAAGAACTCGTTGTCATCGGCGGCGGAGATTCAGCAGTCGAAGAAGGCGTATTCTTAACGAGATTTGCTGATAAAGTAACGATTGTTCATAGAAGAGATGAATTGCGCGCGCAAAAAATTCTTCAAGATCGTGCATTTGCAAATGAGAAAGTGAATTTCATTTGGAGCCATAATGTAAAACGAATAAACGAGAAGGACGGCAAAGTTGGTTCGGTTACACTTGTCTCTACGAAGACCGGTGAAGAACAGGAATTTGCGGCTGACGGTGTCTTCGTTTATATCGGAATGGATCCATTAACAGCGCCATTTACAAAGCTTGGCATTACAAATGAAGATGGATATATTGTGACGAATGATAATATGGAAACGACTGTACCAGGTATTTTTGCTGCTGGTGATGTTCGTGACAAATTATTAAGGCAGATTGCGACCGCAACAGGTGATGGAAGCATTGCCGCACAAAGTGCGCAAATATACATTGAGAACTTAAAGGATCAATTGCAAAAAGCATAAGTCCGATTGCTTTTTCAGGGGCACAGATTACTTGAAAATCCTGAAACTTTGCTACTCCATGCTGCCCCTGATCCATAAAGAAAAAACGTAATCATGACTTAATCTGATTGTAACAGTGTTGAAATGAAAATCAGGTACATTATATATATGAGATATTGACCCCCTTTTTTATACAATATCCCTTTCTTAGAGCACAGGCAGAGCCTGTGCTATTTTTTGTTCCCGAAAACGAAGATGATATAATCGTATTGAAGGGAAAAGAGGAGGTGATGCTGGTGAAAGAAAGATACAAAGTGCTCATTGTCGATGATGAAGCTCTAATTAGGCAAGGAATTAAACATTATGTAAACTGGGAGCAAGAAGGGTTTCAAATTGTTGGCGAAGCTGCGAATGGGCAGGAAGCAATGGAAATCATTCAACAAACAGAGCCTAATATCGTCTTGACGGACATCGTTATGCCAGTTATCGATGGGGAAGAATTAACAAAAATGATCAAAAAAGATTACCCGCATATTCAGGTTATAATACTAAGCAGTTTTAGTGATTTTGACTATGTTCGATCGACTTTTCAAAGTGGTGTTTCAGACTATATACTTAAACCGAAATTAGACGGTGAAGAGCTTTTGGCAGCATTGAAAAGGGCAACGCTCTCCCTCCCAAGTATAGATTTTACAAAGCAGATTATAGAGGAGCCTGCAACGATTGATCAGTTCATTGAGAACATTATGTCGGGCTATTTATTTGAATATGATGATTCGTTCGTAAGAGCAGCCTTTCCAGAAGAGTATTTTAGCTTGCTTCATATCGAAAGTGATAATCATAACGAGCTTAACTTTGTTCAAGTAAAAGGGACATTGGAGAGCATTCCATTTATCCATCCTGTTCCAGTTATTCAAAATTCATTTGCAGTTACGTTTCTTACGCATTTCCATCCGTATAATCATTCGGTCATTAGCCAAAAGTTAAAGGAGGCTGCGCGAGAACTAAATCAGTATCGTTGGACACTGGGTGAACCGTTTCAGGATTTGAAAGAAATAAAACAAAATTACGAAGAACGTTTATTACCATTAAAGGGATTACGTTTTTATCTGCCAGAAAAGATGGTACTCTTCTATAATGAAACGCCCAAGCGTACTTCTGAAAAGTTGTTTGATTTGAATCGTTTTATCGATGTATTTAAATCTGAACAATTTAATAAAGCCTTTAATTATTTAAAAGAGCACGTAAATGAGGTCGTTCATCATTATTGGAAAGATGAAAATGAATTTAAAGCGTTTCTAGGTAATATTGTATTTAATGTAACCGTCCTTTTAGGAAATCTCCAGTATGATAATAAACAGTTGGATGAAGAAAAGTATCAGTATTTTACCGAAATAAATGAGGCGAACACAGCGATGGAAGCAGTCGAGCTGCTTGATGTCTTTTTACATAAAGTAAATGAAGTGATCGAAAAGAAGGAAAATGATCCACTGCAGTCTAATATACAAAAGCTATTGAACTATATCGATACTCATTATGCGGAGCCTTTAACACTGACAGATTTGGCCAATCATTTTCATTTTAACCCAACGTATTTGTCTACTTATTTTAGTGCAAATTATCGGATTGGGCTAAATGAATACATCAATGAAATTCGAATAACAAAGGCAAAAGAGCTATTGGAAAAGCAGAATATATCCATTTCTAAAATCAGTGGGATGGTTGGTTATTCAGATCATAGCTATTTTTGCAAAGTCTTTAAGAAGCGGGCAGGAATGTCACCGAGCAATTATCGAAAAAGTAGCATCACATAGGGAATGAAAGACATGAAAAATCGATTGGCACAGCTTAGGAAAAACAGTTTAGTTATTAAAATATTTGTTGTTATGGTTGTAAGTATTATTACTGTTTCGCTACTCATCACAATCAATACAATCCGGATGTCAGAAAAATTATTTGTAGAAACATTTAGTATTATGAACCATAAAGTGATCGATCAAATCGAAAGAAATCTAGAAACATTTAGTCATTCCGTTGCTACTGTTTCGAATAAGGTGCAGCAAAGTAACGCAATTAAACAATTTTTAACGGAAGAAGAGTCAGATCCGCTTGCCTTAGCGAAGGCTTACTATGAGATTAATCAACAAATGGAAAACATTTCTTCAACGATCAACTTATATCCGGTGAACATTGTTATTACGGGTGAAAATAACCGCAGTTTTTCAACCCATCATCATTATTGGCCAATCTCCGCTGAGGATCTTAGGAACCATTCGATTACAGCTAGGGCGTATAAGCAGCCACAGCGATTATTATATCAATCGGTAGTTGAACCAGATCGGCCGATGATCGTGGCGACAAAGTCATTAGAAGATCAATCAAAAGCATATGGGATGTTGTATATTGCCATTCGTGAAACAGATTTTAAACAAATGTATATGAATTTTACAAATGAAGAAAACCATGTGATCGTTGTCGATCCATCGGGTACCATCGTCTCAAGCAATCAAAATCAATTAATTGGTGCGACAGATAAGAACTTAAATACTATCTTGCGGGCAACTGAAGACGACACCGCCGATTATGAAGACGTTGAATTATTTGGCAAGAAATATATGCTAATTTCTACTTATTTACCAACGTTTGATTTGTATTTTATCAATTTAATAGATAAAAAATTATTAATGAATGGCCTGATTAATAAAGAGGCGATCGTTCTTATTAGTCTCGTCATTGTACTCCTTGCCTTATTTACTATTTTTTTCATAACGAGGAAGATGACAAAATCATTAACGAGGCTTGTCCAACAAATCTCTAATTTAGCAAAGCATAATTTTGGTCAATATGTCACTGTCAGTGGTAGCTATGAAACGAGAGAATTAGCAAGTACATTTAATGGAATGCTCGATGAACTTCAGGATTATGTAGAAAAGTTGGTCGAAACGGAAAAAAAGCAAAGAAATGCCGAGTTAGCCGCACTTCAGCAGCAAATTAATCCACATTTCTTATATAATACATTAGCATCGATAAAAATATTAGTTCAGCAAGGTGAAAAGGAAAAATCAGCTGAGACGATTCACGCCCTCATCTCATTATTACAACATACGATCGGTGAAATAAGTGAAACGATTACCGTTGCAGAAGAATTGGAAAACATGAAAAGCTATGTGTATATTAACCAAGTCCGTTATGGCGAGCGAATAAAAGTGAATTATTTCATTGCACCTGATTGTTTGCATTATTATGTACCAAAATTAATGATCCAGCCATTTATCGAGAATGCATTTTTCCATGCGTTTAATAAAAAGCAGGATGGGCATATCCATATTCTTATCGCTCGAGAAGGGACAACCCTTGTATGCGAAGTTGTCGATAATGGAGATGGGATGATCGTCGAAGGCAACCGCCCGACAAAGCGAAGAACGAAGCGAAAATTATTCAGTGGTATTGGTGTTCGCAATGTCGATGAGCGGATCGGTTTATTGTACGGAGAACAATATGGTGTAGACATTTCCAGTCAGATCGGGGAAGGCACGAAAGTGAAAATCACATTGCCGCTCATCGAGGAATCTGAAAATAATACAAAAAACGAAAGAAATGACAAATGAAACAGCTTTCATTTCCTAGATCCAAAATATATTGCAAGAAAAACCTAAAGATCGTTCTAACGGTCTTTTTTTTGTCGTGATAAAATTTATTTAACGTAAACGTTTACAACGAACAGGGAGGATTTAAATGTGAAAAGGCTACTTATTTTATTATTAACGAGCATATTGCTCTTAGCAGCTTGTTCTTCGAAAAATAACGAGGAAGGGCAAGAAAATACGGATGAAATGACTGCATGGGCATGGGATCCGAAATTTAATATCGCCGCTCTCAAGCTTGCTGAGGAAATGTATGATGGTGAAGAGTTCAAATTAAACATTATTGAAAATGCGCAGACAGACATTGTTCAAAAGCTAAATACTGGCCTGAGCTCCGGAACAATGAAAGGGATGCCAAATATCGTCATGATTGAGGATTATCGCGCACAAAGCTTTTTACAAGCTTACCCAGATGCCTTTTATGAGCTGACGGATTATTTTCAAGTAGATGATTTTGCGAAATATAAAATTGCCTCAACAAGCTTTGAAGGTAAGCAATATGGTTTGCCATTTGATACAGGTGTTGCAGGCTTATACATCCGCACCGATTATTTAGAAGAAGCTGGCTATCAATTGGATGATGTAACGAATATTGATTGGGACCAATTGATTGAGGTTGGAAAGGTGCTGAAAGAAAAAACGGGGAAAGATTTGATCACGCTCGATCCCAATGATTTAGGGACGATTCGGATGATGATTCAAACAGCGGGATCTTGGTATTTAAAAGAAGATGGAGTCACACCTGATCTTGAAGGAAACGAGGCGCTAAAAGAGGCTTTCCGTATATATAAATCACTTTTAGATGCAAAAATTGTGAAAGTAACTTCGGACTGGAGCCAAATGGTTGGAGCATTAAATAGTGGAGAAGTGGCTGCACAGACACTAGGGAATTGGATTACACCAAGTATTAAGGCGGAACAGTCACAGGCTGGAAATTGGGCGGTTGTCCCTCTGCCAAAATTATCAGTAGCTGGAGCAGTCAATGCTTCAAACCTTGGTGGGAGTTCGCTTTATGTGCTTAATATACCAGGGAAGGAAAAGGCAGCTGAATTTTTAGGAAAAACCTTCGGTTCAAATATTGATTTTTATCAGAAACTTGTTACGGAAGTCGGCGCGCTTGGAACGTATATTCCAGCAATCGATAGTGAGGCTTACAAAAGTAAGGATGCGTTTTTTGGAGATCAACAAGTAATCGAGGATTTTTCTAAATGGATGGATGAAATTATCGCTGTCAATTACGGAATGCATACGTATGCGATTGAGGACATTATCGTTGCAGAGATGCAAAATTATTTGAATGGTAAAGACATTGATGAAGTAATGAAAAGTGCACAAAAACAAGCAGAGGCACAATTAAAATAAGTGTTTGTTTTGGGGCCTTGGACAAGCTTGATCACAATGTGCCAAGGCCTTGTTTTCGTAAGGAGGACAGCAAAGTGAGTCATCGAATGAGAAGCAATGTGGTTGGGTGGTCATTTGTATTATTGGCCACAATCATGATTACAATCTTTTATTTTTATCCAATGGCACAGGCATTGATTTTATCATTTCAGTCGGGGATGGGAAATAATTTAACGTTCGTCGGTCTTGATAATTATATTCGCTTATTTAGCGATCCGACGTTTATTGCCGCTATTAAAAATACATTTATTTATTTGATTATCCAGGTGCCAATGATGATCATATTGGCTCTAATTATTTCCGTCTTATTAAATGACAAAACATTGAAGTTTAAAGGTTTATTCAGGACGGCGATTTTTTTGCCGGCGGTAACGTCACTTGTAGCCTACTCGGTCATTTTTAAATATTTATTTGCAACCGACGGGATTATCAATCAGTTTTTGCTGAAATTTTCTATTATACCAGAAGCAATTCAATGGTTAACCGATCCGTTTTGGGCGAAAGTAACAATTATTTTAGCGATTACATGGAGATGGACCGGATATAATATGATCTTTTATTTATCAGCACTCCAAAATGTCGATGAATCGATTTATGAAGCGGCAAAAATAGATGGAGCAAATGCTTTTCAAGTATTTACGAAAATCACGATACCGGTCTTAAAGCCAATTATTTTATTTACCTCGATTACATCGACGATTGGGACATTACAAATATTCGATGAGATTATGAATATTACAAAAGGCGGACCTGGCAATGCGACAACGTCCATTTCCCAGTATATTTACAATCTTTCTTTTAAATATACCCCGGACTTTGGTTATGCGGCGGCTGTTTCCTTCATCATCGTTATTTTAATTGTCATTTTCACAGTCATCCAGTTTAAAGTAGCAGGTGATAAAAAATGAAAAATGTAAGAAGAACGCTCGTCTATTTATTTTTAAGTGTCATTGCGCTCATATCCATCTTCCCATTTTTATGGATGGTGACGAGTATGACGAATCAATCGATTGACGTAACGAAAGGGCGCTTACTCCCTGGTAGTCATCTGATCGAAAACATCAACAATTTATTTCAAAGCGCTGATATGGTCGGCGCATTAACGAATTCTGCTTTAATTTCGTTTTCAACGACCATTCTTTCATTATTTATTGCCTCATTAGCAGGCTATGGCTTTGAAATTTATCACAGCAAGAAGAAAGATATCGTTTTTAACATTTTATTACTATCGATGATGATTCCGTTTGCTGCACTCATGGTTCCGCTTTATCGGATGTTTGGGGGAATTTCGCAAACAATGCCATTGATTGGAATTGATACGTTAGCCGCTGTCGTTCTACCGACGATGACGACCGCATTTTTAATCTTTTTCTTTCGACAAAACACAAAGATGTTTGCAAAAGAATTAGTAGAAGCAGGAAGAATTGATGGATTAAGCGAATTAGGAATCTTCGTAAGGATTTATATGCCAACAATGAAAACAGCTTATGCGGCTGGAGCAATTATTACGTTTATGAATAGCTGGAACAATTATTTATGGCCGCTAGTCGTGCTGCAATCGCCGGAAAAGCAAACCATCCCGTTGCTCGTATCGAATTTAGGTGCTAGTTATTCACCTGACTTTGGCGTAATTATGACGGCGATCGTCATCGCAACATTGCCGACTGCACTTGTATTTTTCCTTATGCAAAGACATTTTGTTGCTGGGATGATGGGATCGGTGAAATAAGGCTGTTAAACTCGAATGTTGATTCGCAATGGAAGCCGTTGATTGCAGCGGAAAGCGTACGCTTTAAGCGGAGATCAATAGGATTCTATACTATGGCCAAATAAAAAAAGAGTAATAGGGAGAGGAATGGATGATGTTGAAACAATTGAAGAAATTTGTTTATACACCGCCAGAAAACGGCTACCCGGAGTGGAATAATAATCCTGAAATTTTCCAATTAAATCGGCATGAGGCACATGCAACATTAATGCCATACGAAACGATTGCCGAAGCAATAAAAGGAGATCGCTACGCTTCAACATATTACCAATCGTTAAACGGTCAATGGAAATTTTCATTTTCGGAAAATCCAGAAGGTCGAAATAGAGATTTCTATAAAAAGGGCTTTGACTTTAGTAACTGGGATGAGATTGAAGTCCCTTCGCATTGGCAGCTACAAGGCTATGATTACCCGCAATATACAAATAAAAGATATCCGTGGGAGGATACCGAGGAGCTTGAACCGCCTTTCGCACCAACAAAGTACAATCCAGTCGGGCAATATATACAAACGTTTACAGTGCCGCAGGAATGGGATGGTTTGCCATTATATATTAGTTTCCAAGGTGTAGAATCCGCATTTTACCTGTGGGTAAATGGTGAGCTTATTGGGTATAGTGAAGATACTTTTACACCAGCGGAATTTGATTTGACCCCTTACATCGTCGCTGGCGAAAATAAGCTTGCTGTTGAGGTGTATCGCTGGAGTGACGCAAGCTGGCTAGAGGACCAAGATTTCTGGCGGTTAAGTGGAATTTTCCGTGATGTATATTTATATGCAACACCATCGGTTCATATCGAAGACTTCTTCGTGAAAACGGCATTAGATGATGAGTATTGTGATGCCCAATTAAAAATTGATGCAAAAATTACGAACTATTATGAGCAAGAATATGGAGAAATTACATTTGAGGCAATGCTATATGATCGCAATGAGCAAACTGTTTTCGATCAGCCAATCGTGATGCCTGTCATGATTTCCAAGAAAAACAAACAGGAATTAAGCGTCGCTGGATTTGTAGAAAATCCATTGAAATGGAGTGCTGAACATCCAAATTTATATACGCTTGTCCTCGTATTAAAAGATGAAAACGGGCAATTAATCGAAACGATTAGCACAAAAGTCGGCTTTCGGAAGTTTGAATCAAAAGATGGGCTAATGAAAATCAATGGTGAGCGTATCGTTTTCAAAGGAGTCAATCGTCATGAGTTTTCAGCAGATAAAGGCCGAGCGATTGATTATGAAGATATGGTTCATGATGTGAAGCTAATGAAGCAGCATAATATGAATGCGGTCCGTACGTCCCATTATCCGAATCATCCTTTATTTTATGAATTATGTGATGAGTTTGGTCTATACGTCATTAATGAAAACAATCTTGAAACACATGGGACATGGTATTATGGGCAGAAAGAGCTTGAAGAAAGAACGGTTCCCGGCAGTAAACCTGAATGGACGGAAAATGTATTAGATCGTTGTAATTCGATGTTCCAACGTGATAAAAACCACCCATCGATTGTGATTTGGTCGCTAGGCAATGAATCATTTGGCGGCGATAACTTCCTGAAAATGTACGAATTTTTTAAAGAACATGATCCATCCCGTTTAGTTCATTATGAAGGTGTATTCCATTATCGACCTTCAGAAGCAGCATCAGATATGGAAAGCACGATGTATGTTCCACCGAAGCTTGTTGAGGAATATGCCCTTAATGCAGCAATATCGGATAAACCGGTAAAACCTTATATCATTTGTGAATTCAGTCATGCAATGGGGAATTCGTGTGGGAATTTTTATAAGTATACGGAGTTGTTCGATAAATATCCGATTTTGCAAGGTGGGTTTATTTGGGACTGGCGTGATCAGGCGATTCGGACAAAGACAGAAGATGGCCTCGAATTTTTAGCGTATGGCGGCGACTTTGGCGAGTCCCCACATGATGGAAACTTTTCAGGCGATGGGCTGATTTTTGCAGATGGTACCGTTTCACCGAAAATATACGAAGTGAAAAAATGCTATCAAAATATTGAATGGATAAATATAGACATAGAAAATGGCAAGGTAGAAGTTTTCAATAAGCATCTATTTACAAATTTGTCTGACTTTGAGTGCCGCTGGATGGTTCATGAGGATGGAAAAGAGATTCAAGCTGGCATCATGGAGATCGATGTCGAGCCCCATTCAACGGCAACATTATCATTAGATTACGATATGAATAAATTAAACACGGCCGAAGGGGAATTGATTCTTACAATCAGCCTGCATCTAAAAGATGGGACATTATGGGCTGATGCTGGGCATGAAATTGCTTTTGAACAATTTATTGTTCGTGAACGAAAGTTTTCCGAAAAGGGCAATGATCAGATGGAATCTGTTCAAGTAAGTAAAGAATCTGGAAAATTAGTCGTTAGTGGTAAAGATTTTTCAATTGGTTTTAATGAGCAAACAGGTGATTTAGATTCGTATGTTTTTGCAGGGAATGAGTTCATTAATTCGCCAATTGTTCCAAATTATTGGCGAGCGATGACAGATAATGATCGAGGCAGCGGGCTCGATGAACGCAGTGCAACATGGAGAGAGGCAGGAGCAAACAGACAGTTACAAGCTTTCGAAATGGAAACAACGGATACACATGTCTATGTTTCTGTGAAATATCTGTTACCGACAACCGAAGATTCTTACTGCGATATTCATTATGCGATCCAACTTGATGGGGAAGTCTTCGTAAACTATCAATTAAGACCAGGTGAACAATTACCGGAAATACCGGAAGTCGGGCTATTATTTACGCTCGACCAACAATATAACCGTCTCGAATGGTATGGAAAAGGACCACATGAAAATTATATTGATAAGCAAAAGGGCGCAAAAATCGGCCATTATGCTGGAACGGTAGAAGATCAATATGTTCCTTATTTAAAACCGCAAGAATGCGGAAATAAAATTGATGTTAGATGGATAAGCGTAACCAACAAAGAAGGAATCGGTGTGAAGATTTCCGGCCTGCCAACAATTGAAACGAATGTCCTTCCATACACTCCGTGGGAGCTTGAAGAAGCGAGTCATCGTTATAAACTTCCAAACAGCGCGCGCACCGTCGTTCGTATCAATCATCAACAAATGGGTGTTGGCGGTGACGATAGCTGGGGACAAAAAACACATCCAGAATATACGCTTTACGCAGACAAAACATATCAATATTCATTTACACTTACTCCATATAAAAAGTAAAATAATAATACAACTCGCTTCATGCGGGTTGTATTATTTTTGTGTTCGATTCATAAGGTGAAAAAAGGAAGCACTGTCTAAATAGATATAGAAATAGTATAATAGAAAAATGAGTATGATGAACTGAAAAATTCGTTAAAGGGGTAGACGTGATGAATACAGGGATGACAGAGGAAGTACAATTAGTAATTATTACGGGAATGTCCGGAGCAGGTAAAACGGTCGCTGTACACAGCTTCGAAGATCTGGGCTTTTTTTGTGTAGATAATTTGCCCCCAGCACTCATGCCAAAATTTCTTGAACTGATGAAGGATTCAAATAATAAAATGAATAAGGTTGCACTCGTGATGGATTTACGAGGAAGGGAATTTTTCGATACGCTTTTGCGTGTCGTTGACGAGCTTTCTGAATCGACATGGGTAACTCCACAAATTTTATTTCTTGATGCCGATGATGCGGCACTCGTTCGTAGATATAAAGAAACACGACGTTCTCATCCGCTTGCTCCTCTTGGCTTGCCACTTGAAGGCATTACCCAAGAGCGAAAATTATTGGATGAATTAAAAGGTCGCGCACAGCTTATTTATAATACGTCAAATATGAAACCGAAAGAATTGCGGGAAAAAATCCTCGTTGAATTTTCAGCGAATAAACAAGCGATCTTTACGCTTAATGTAATGTCATTCGGTTTTAAGCATGGCATTCCTATTGATGCGGATCTTGTTTTTGATGTCCGCTTCTTGCCAAACCCTCATTATATTGATCATATGAGACCAAAAACAGGGCTTGAGGATGAAGTTGCGAATTACGTAATGAAATGGAATGATACACAAAAGTTTCTGGAAAAGACAATCGACTTATTAACGTTTATGTTGCCTCATTATAAACGGGAAGGAAAAAGCCAGCTCGTCGTCGCAATTGGTTGTACAGGTGGTCAACATCGTTCCGTTGCACTTTCCGAATATCTCGGGAAGTATTATGAAAAAGATTATCCGGTGCGCGTGACACATCGAGACATACAGAAAAGAAAGGAATTGGCCAGATGAAAAATCAAACGAAGCCAAAAATCGTCGTCATTGGAGGTGGCACAGGCTTATCTGTCTTGTTGCGCGGTTTGAAAAAATTCCCCGTCGATCTAACTGCCATTGTAACGGTTGCGGATGACGGGGGAAGCTCTGGAAGATTGCGAGATGAAATGGAAATCCCACCACCTGGTGACGTTCGAAATGTATTGGCTGCCCTATCGGATGTAGAACCGCTCGTCGAAGAAATGTTTCAGCATCGCTTTAACACATCCAACGAGCTTTCTGGACATTCGCTCGGAAATTTAATTATTGCCGCATTAACATCGATTACAGGTGACTTTGTTCACGCCGTTCAGGAAATGAGCAGGGTGTTAAATGTACGGGGAAAGGTTCTACCAGCTGCGAATCAAAGTGTTGTTTTGCACGCAGAAATGGAAGATGGAACGATTGTCTCAGGCGAGTCGAAAATTCCTGAAGCAGGGAAAAAGATCAAACGGGTGTTTCTAACCCCTGAAATCATCCAACCGCTTCAAGAAACTATTAGAGCGATTCGTGAAGCCGACTTAATTGTGATTGGCCCGGGCAGTCTCTATACAAGTATTTTACCTAATTTGCTCGTCCCTAGTTTAGGGGAAGAAGTGTGCCGAGCAAAAGCGAAGAAAGTATACATCTGCAATTTAATGACGCAAGCAGGAGAAACATTAGGGTTTACGGCAAGTGATCATTTAGAAGCTTTATATCGCCATATGAAACGGCCTTTTATCGATGTGATGCTCGTAAACAACGAGGAAGTGCCGCTTGAATTTAGAAATCGTTATAAAGAAGAGTGTGCACAACCTGTCATGTTCGATGTTGATCGATTAGTAGCCCTCGGTATGAAAGTGATCTACGATCAAATCATTAGTTTTGACCAAGGCTTAATTCGTCATGATACAGAAAAAGTTGCACATATTCTTTATTCGCTATTGGGTGGAGGAAATGATCAAATTGCCCAAAGTTAAAATGAAACAGAAGTCAGGAGGTGGAAAAATGTCGTTTGCCTCTGAAACAAAAAAGGAGCTCACTTCACTTGAAGTGAAGGATTGTTGTGCAAACGCCGAACTTTCAGCTCTCATTCGCATGAATGGTTCCTTGTCTTTTTCCAATCGAATTCTTGTAGTTAATGTACAAACAGAAAATGCGGCAATTGCTCGAAGAATTTATGTGTTGCTCAAGCATTTATATGACGCCCATGTCGAGTTGCTCGTACGTAAAAAAATGCGATTGAAGAAAAACAATGTGTATATTGTGAGACTAAAAAAGGATGCTGAGAAAATTTTGCGCGATTTGTCGATTCTTGGTGAAGGAATCACATTCATTCATGATATCGCCAAGCCGCTCATTACTAAAAAATGCTGCAAACGCTCCTATTTGCGTGGCGCGTTTCTTGCCGGTGGTTCTGTTAATAACCCGGAAACTTCATCGTACCATATGGAAGTATTCTCGCTTTATAAGGAGCATAATGATTCATTATGTGAGTTGATGAATCATTTCCAATTAAATAGTAAAACATTGGAGCGAAAAAATGGCTTCATTACGTATTTAAAAGAGGCAGAGAAAATTACCGAATTTTTAAGCATCATCGGGGCTCACAATGCATTGCTTCGTTTCGAAGATGTAAGAATTGTTCGCGATATGCGAAATTCGGTGAATCGACTTGTTAACTGCGAAACAGCGAATTTAAATAAAACCATTGGAGCATCGCTGCGCCAAGTTGAAAATATACGCTTTATTGAAGCAACCGTTGGCCTTGATATACTTCCAGATAAACTGCGGGAAATTGCTAATTTGCGTGTCGAACATCAGGACGTAACGTTGAAAGAATTAGGGGAGATGCTTGCGAGCGGCCCAATTAGCAAATCGGGGATTAATCACCGTTTGCGCAAGATTGATGAAATAGCGGAAAAACTTCGATCTGGAGATGCTTCTTCGATTTCTACAAAAAAGAAAAAAGATTAGACACATATCGAAGGAGAATGGGAATGTTAAAACAATTTTTTTCATATTACCGACCACATCGACGGCTTTTTATTATTGACTTTACAAGTGCCGTGATCGTTGCGATCTTGGAACTTGCCTTTCCAGTCGCTGTTCAGTGGTTTATTGATAAACTTTTGCCGCAAGGAGATTGGAATACAATTGTGACGGTTGGTGTTTTATTGCTGCTCGTTTATTTGCTTAGCACAGTCCTCCAGTTTATCGTTAGTTATTTAGGACATAAGCTCGGTATCAATATTGAAACAGATATGCGTGAAGAGTTATTTACGCATGTTCAACGCCAATCGTTTCGCTTTTTCGATAATACGAAAACGGGGCATGTGATGAGTCGGATCACGAATGATCTATTTGATATTGGTGAGCTTGCCCATCACGGACCAGAAGATTTTTTCATTGCGATTATGACTTTTATCGGTGCGTTTACGATCATGTTTAACATTAATCCACAGCTGGCAATTATTGCAATTATTATGGTGCCATTTCTCATTTGGCTCGTTACATTTTGCAATGTGAAGATGAATGATGCGTGGAAAAACATGTACGGAAAAATTGCCGATGTCAATGCTCGTGTTGAGGATAGTGTCGCAGGTGCACGCGTTGTCCAGTCTTTTACAAATGAAGCGTTTGAAATTGCTCGCTTTAAAAAGGATAATGGCCGTTTTCGCTTAGCAAAGCTTGTCGCTTATAAAGTAATGGCTGGGACGCATTCGAGCATTTATATGATGACACGAATCGTCACGCTAATTATTCTTGTTGTCGGTGCTTGGTTTAGCTTTAATGGGAAGCTTACATATGGAGAGCTCGTTAGCTTTGTTTTATATGTAAATGTGCTAATAAAGCCGGTAGATAAAATCAGTGCGTTGCTTGAGCTGTATCCAAAAGGAATGGCTGGCTTTAAACGTTTCCGCGAATTAATCGATCAGGAACCTGAGATTCAGGATCGTGAGAATGCGGAGGATGTGAAGCATCTGTTCGGTGATATTACGTTTGATGATGTGCATTTTCAATATGATGAACATCAGTCTGTATTAAAAGGGATTGATCTAAAGATTCAAGCTGGAGAAACAGTTGCTTTCGTTGGCCCGTCAGGTGCAGGTAAAACAACGATCAGCTCATTAATCCCACGTTTTTATGATGTAAATGAAGGAGCAATAACGATCGATGGGATAGATATTCGCGATATGACGAAGCATTCTCTCCGATCACAAATTGGAATTGTT
The DNA here is from genome assembly GCF_018343515.1 of Bacillus sp. FJAT-50079. Classification (GTDB taxonomy): domain Bacteria; phylum Bacillota; class Bacilli; order Bacillales; family Bacillaceae_C; genus Lederbergia. The sequence continues at coordinate 522,615 of NZ_JAGYPD010000003.1, forward strand.
CAACAAGATGTATTTTTATTTACAGGAACCATTTGGGAAAATATTGCCTATGGTAAAAGGGATGCAACCGAAGAAGAAATTTATGAAGCGGCACGCAAAGCCCATTTGGAGCAATTTATCGCTTCATTACCAGATGGCTATGAAACTCAAATTGGTGAACGAGGACTAAAATTATCAGGGGGACAAAAACAGCGTCTTGCGATTGCGCGTATGTTTTTAAAAAATCCACCAATCTTAATTTTAGATGAAGCAACATCAGCATTGGATACTGAAACAGAGAAAATTATTCAAACTGCTTTAAATGAGCTGGCTGAAAATCGAACAACCCTTGTCATTGCGCACCGATTAGCAACAATTCGCGATGCGGATCGAGTGGTTGTCGTTACAGAAGACGGAATTGCCGAGGAAGGAACATACACCGAGCTCGTCAAGCGAAATGGAATTTTCGCCAAGCTACACAACATTCAATTTCAGGAAGTATGACTCCGGCCGGCGGCCTGTAAATTCCTGTTAGTGGCTTGTAAATCTTGCTAAGTGGCTTGTAAAACCTCATTAACAGATTACAAATCCCTTTAACAGCTTTTTAAATTAAAAAATGGGTGATGAAACATTACTTTCATCACCCATTCCTGTTTTATTTTTTCTCGATTGCTTCGTTGCGGCTAATAATATGGTCGATTAGGCCATATTCTTTTGCTTTTTCGGCAGTCATGAAATTATCACGGTCTGTATCGCGCTCAATGATTTCAAACGGCTGTCCAGTACGCTCAGATAAAATTTTATTCAGCTTTTCACGCAAGAATAAAATTCGTTTTGCTGCAATTTCGATTTCAGTTGCTTGACCTTGTGCACCACCTAGTGGTTGATGGATCATCACTTCACTATTTGGCAATGCATAACGTTTTCCTTTTGTACCAGCCGCTAGTAGGAAAGATCCCATTGATGCAGCCATTCCGATGCAAATCGTTTGGATGTCTGGCTTAATGAATTGCATCGTATCATAAATTGCCATTCCAGCTGTAATACTTCCGCCAGGGCTATTAATATAAATAGAGATATCTTTTTCTGGATTTTCTGCCTCTAGAAAAAGTAATTGGGCAACGATCGAGTTCGCTACATTATCATCGATCGCGCTTCCAAGCATAATAATCCGATCTTTAAGTAGTCTGGAATAAATATCATATGCTCGTTCCCCGCGGTTTGTTTGTTCAATAACTGTTGGAATTAAATTCATACAAATTTCTCCTCCTTTTTTCAATACCTTTATTGAAAGCTACACGTGATGTGTAACTTCATCATACAATGATGGTCAGTAAAGGTCAAACGATTGAATTTAAATCTTTATCTATACATATTGACCATCTCATTCTATTTTAAACGAAATAGTGCTTGCAATGATAAATTATTTCACTTATAATCATTAATCGTACGGTAAAAATTTGCCCTCGTGGTGTAACGGATAACACGTAAGATTCCGGTTCTTGAGATTCGGGTTCGATTCCTGACGAGGGCGTCTAGTAAAAGAGGTTTCTATGAAAATTCATAGAAACCTCTTTTTTATAAAAATTATTTTGTAAATAGATAACTTTCCTATATTAAATGAAATTAATCATTATCATGGCGCGCTTTTCCGCTCTTACTTCCAATTAACTGATAAACCTCTTTATCATGATTTTCCGTGGTGGCTTCTCCGCCTTTTCGTCCAGCTTCCTCAAGGGGCATTCTTTCGCGCTTATTATTATTGTCTGCCATTTGAATCGGTCCTTTCAGAAATACGTTTTTTAATAGCTACACTAGGCATATTACCTTTTGGCAATTGAATAAACGGAATTAAACAAGCTGTAATAAATGTGGAGGATCTAATCGTACTTAAATGTAATATGCAAGGATACTGTATTATAATGGAGGAAAGTGTAGAGTGGTTAATCTAGTGAGTTTGAAAAGGAGCAATGAAATGATTATCAATTTTTATACACGTAAACAATGTCAGTTATGTAAGGACGCGCTGCTTTTATTATCCTTAATACAGGAAGATATTCCATTTCATATCAATGAAATTGATATTGATGAAAGTGATGAACTCACCGAAAAATACGGAATGATGATACCTGTTATTGAAATGAATGGAGAGGTAGTCCAGGCGGGTGTGATAGATCCTACGATAATTGAGGAACAATTACAAAAACATCATAATTGATCTTTTTTTTAACACATGGTATGATAATGGAGGTTTCAACTTACTTTTTTTTTGCTGTGATGGGACGTAATATGTCTTGGTGGGACACTGGAGGTCCCGTTGGTTCAAAGGAGTTGTTACATGGATACCATTTTAAAAATCCAATCGAAAATCGTACCAGATATGCTTGTCATTATGCAAAAACGATATCAAATTTTGCGTTCTATTTTTCTTGCTCAGCCTGTTGGCAGACGTACGCTTGCGGAGATGCTTGGAATGACCGAAAGGACCTTACGAAGTGAGGTGGAATTTTTCAAGACACAGCAGCTGATTCACGTTAAGGCAGCCGGAATGACAATTACGAAAAAGGGAACCATATTGCTACATGATCTGGATGATATGATGAGGGAAATATTTGGCATTAAACAGCTTGAACAAAATCTTATCGAATATCTAGCGATCACAGATGTAGTTATCGTTCCAGGTGATAGTGATGAAACACCACTCGTCAAAGAAGAGCTGGGAAAAGCGTGTGCTGAACGCTTGAAAACAAGCCTTCATACGGATAATATAATTGCAGTAACGGGTGGAACGACGATGGCATGTGCGGCAGAGATGCTGACATCTGATATGAGCGCTGGCAAGCGATTATTATTTGTTCCAGCACGAGGCGGGATTGGAGAAGATGTGAAAAATCAAGCCAACGTGATTTGTGCAACAATGGCTGAAAAAAGTGGTGGATCACATCGAGTGTTATACGTTCCAGATCAAGTGGGACGTGAAGTGTACGAATCATTACTGAAAGAACCAGCCATTAAAGAAATATTACAAACGATCAAGTCAGCAAATATTGTTTTACACGGAATCGGCGATGCGCTCACGATGGCAGGTAGAAGAAGGTCTTCAGCAGCAGTTATGAAAAAAGTAATTGAAGAAAATGCAGTTGGCGAAGCCTTTGGCTATTATTTTAATGAAAATGGGGAAATAGTACATAAAGTCCCCACAATTGGGATTCAAATATCCGACCTTCATAGTGGCAGGCAAGTGATTGCGGCAGCTGGAGGAAAATCGAAAGCTAAGGCAATTAAAGCCTATATGAAAAGCGCTCCGCAGAATACGGTATTAATTACTGATGAAGGAGCGGCTAGAATGCTTTTAGAAGGCACATCTTATTAAGGTGGTACCTTTTAAATATAGATTTTATGCAAGACAATAAAGGAGGAAATTACAATGGCAGTAAAAGTTGGTATTAATGGTTTCGGAAGAATCGGGAGAAACGTATTCCGTGCAGCTCTTAACAATCCAGAGGTAGAGATTGTAGCAGTTAACGACTTAACAGACGCAAGCATGCTTGCACATTTATTAAAACACGATACAGTTCATGGCAATTTAAAAGAAACTGTATCTGTTGATGGGGACACAATTGTTATTGGTGACCACCGTGTGAAAGTACTTGCAGAGCGCGATCCTGCACAACTTGGTTGGGGAGACCTTGGTGTTGACATCGTTGTTGAGTCAACAGGACGTTTCACTAAACGTGAAGATGCAGCAAAACATCTTGAAGCTGGTGCGAAAAAAGTAATTATCTCTGCTCCTGCAAACGGTGAAGATATTACAATCGTAATGGGTGTAAACGAAGATAAGTACGAAGCTGCAAATCATCACGTACTTTCAAACGCATCATGTACGACAAACTGTCTTGCTCCATTCGCAAAAGTATTAAACGAAAAATTCGGTATCAAACGTGGAATGATGACAACTGTTCACTCTTACACGAACGATCAACAAATTTTGGATCTTCCACATAGCGATTACCGCCGTGCTCGTGCAGCAGCAGAAAACATTATCCCAACAACAACTGGAGCTGCAAAAGCAGTAGCACTTGTACTTCCTGAGTTGAAAGGTAAATTAAACGGTATGGCAATGCGTGTACCAACTCCAAACGTTTCAGTTGTTGACCTTGTTGCTGAATTAGACAAAGAAGTAACAGCTGAAGAAGTAAACGCAGCGTTAAAAGCAGCTGCTGAAGGCGATCTTAAAGGTATTTTAGGCTACTCAGATGAGCCACTTGTATCTGCTGATTACAACGGCGATACACATTCTTCAATCATTGATGGATTGTCAACAATGGTTATGGAAGGAAACATGGTAAAAGTATTGTCTTGGTACGATAACGAGACAGCATATTCTAACCGTGTTGTTGACCTTGCTGCATATATCGCAAAACAAGGAATGTAATAATATGTTTTCATCTCGAAAACAAATTAGGGGCTTCGCCTAAGAACACCACGTTCTGTGGGTCTCTTGTGGCACTGTCGAAATTACCCACATCCTGTGGCCTAATATTGGATAATTCGAGGTCCGACATCTATAATAGATGAATGAAGGGGAGCGGGGAACAATCCCCCTCCCTTTATTTTTATTAATTAAACTAAGTGGAATTTGAAGTTGGATTAGTATCTAGCTTCAGCGCCTAGCCCATCGAGGTCACAAGTCAATTCCCTGTGGTGGCTGAAAAGCTGCCTCCTCGGGAATCGCCTTGTACTTGTCGGGGCTGACCAGGCGCTTCCGCTTTTAAAAAGAGGAGGCGTGCACGATGGAGAAAAAAACGATCAAAGATTTTGATGTAAAAGGGAAACGAGTATTTTGCCGTGTCGATTTTAACGTTCCAATGAGCGAAGGAAAGGTAACAGATGACACGAGAATCCGTGCAGCATTGCCTACAATTCAGTACTTATCAGAACAAGGTGCTGTTGTCATTTTGGCGAGTCATTTAGGCAGACCAAAAGGGGAAGTAGTGGAAGAATTACGTTTAACGCCTGTTGCTGAACGATTAAGTGAATTGCTTGGTAAAGATGTAGCAAAAGCTGAAGAAGCATGCGGTGAAAATGTAAAAGAACAAATTTCACAGCTTCAAGCTGGCGATATTATTTTACTTGAGAATGTTCGCTTTTACCCTGGTGAAGAAAAGAATGATCCAGAGCTAGCACAAGCATTTGCAGAATTAGCTGATCTATATGTGAATGATGCATTTGGGGCTGCGCATCGTGCACACGCATCAACAGAAGGAATTGCTCATCATTTGCCTTCAGCAGCTGGCTTCCTAATGGAAAAAGAGCTTGAAGTGCTTGGAAAGGCATTATCAAATCCAGAGCGTCCATTTACAGCGATTGTTGGTGGGGCAAAGGTAAAAGATAAAATTGGTGTGATTGAAAACCTTCTTGATAAAGTAGATAACTTAATCATTGGTGGCGGACTTGCCTACACATTCGTAAAATCCCAAGGGCATGAAGTTGGATTGTCCTTGCTTGAAGAAGATAAAATAGAGCTTGCAAAATCATTTATTGAAAAGGCGAAAGAAAAAGGCGTGAATTTTTATATGCCTTTAGATGTTACGATTGCCGATGATTTCTCAGAACAAGCGAATACGAGAACGGTAGCGATCAATGAGATCCCATCAGATTGGGAAGCACTTGATATCGGACCAAAAACAAGAGAGCTTTATTCAAAAGTGATTGCAGAGTCGAAGCTCGTCCTTTGGAATGGCCCAATGGGGGTATTTGAGTTAGAACCATTCGCACACGGAACAAGAGCGGTAGCAGAAACACTTGCTGAAGCGAAGGATACATACTCCGTCGTTGGTGGTGGAGACTCAGCAGCGGCAGCAGAAAAATTCGGACTTGCTGATCGTATGAGCCATATTTCAACAGGCGGCGGTGCATCACTTGAATTTATGGAAGGTAAGACACTTCCAGGCGTAGCTGCATTAAACGATAAATAAGCGGGAGGATGAAGAAGCATGCGTAAACCAATTATTGCGGGAAACTGGAAAATGAATAAAACGCTTAGTGAATCATTAGCTTTTGCAACAGAAGTAAAGGGACAAGTTCCAGCAAATGATAAAGTTGATTCAGTGATTTGTGCACCTGCATTATTTCTAGGGCAGCTTGTGAACGAAGTAGCTGGTACAGATGTAGCAATTGGCGCACAAAACATGCACTTTGAGGAAAACGGAGCATTCACAGGTGAAATTAGCCCGGTAGCACTCAAAGATTTAGAAGTATCTTACGTTATTCTTGGACATTCAGAGCGCAGAGAAATGTTCGCTGAAACGGATGAAACAGTGAATCAAAAAACTCATGCAGCGTTTAAATACGGATTAACGCCAATTGTTTGTGTTGGAGAAACATTGGAGCAAAGGGAAAACAATGAAACAATGAAGCTTGTTGGCGAACAAGTTGAAAAAGGGTTGCAAGGATTAACAGAAGAGCAAGTAAAACAAACGGTGATCGCCTACGAACCAATTTGGGCAATTGGTACAGGCAAATCGTCAACAGCAGCAGATGCGAATGAAGTATGTGCGCATATTCGCCAAGTTGTTGAGCAAAGCTTCTCTAAATCAGCAGCAGATGCGATTCGTATCCAATACGGAGGCAGTGTAAAGCCGGAAAACATAAAAGAATATATGAGTGAGCCAGATATCGATGGTGCGCTTGTAGGCGGTGCGAGCTTAGAGCCACAATCATTCCTCCAATTAGTGGGGGCGGTTGTAAATGAGTAAACAAGCACCAGTTGCCTTAATCATCTTAGACGGATTCGCTTGTCGCCAGGAAACGCAAGGAAATGCAGTTGCTCAAGCGAAGAAGCCGAACTTTGATAAATATTGGAATGCTTATCCACATAACCAGCTTACTGCCTCAGGCGAAGCGGTTGGTCTTCCAGAAGGACAAATGGGGAACTCTGAAGTTGGCCATTTAAATATTGGAGCAGGCAGAATCGTTTATCAAAGTTTGACACGAGTGAATGTTGCGATCCGCAATGGCGAGTTCGAACAGAATGAAACGTTTAAACTAGCAATTGATCACGTTAAGAAAACAGGAAAAAAGCTTCACTTATTCGGACTTCTTTCTGATGGTGGGGTGCATAGCCATATTAATCATTTATATGCCTTGTTAAAGCTAGCAGCTGACGAAGGTGTAAAAGATGTGTTTGTCCATGCTTTCCTTGATGGACGTGACGTTGGTCCACAAACGGCTGAAGGCTATTTAAAAGCTGCACAAGAAAAAATGGACGAATATGGAGTAGGAAAGTTTGCGACAATCTCTGGACGATTCTATTCGATGGACCGCGATAAACGCTGGGATCGCGTCGAAAAAGCGTATCGGGCAATGGCTTTTGGAGAAGGACCGGTATATTCAAATCCATTCGATATGATTCATGACTCGTATAAGCATGGAATTTTCGACGAATTTGCTCTTCCGTCAGTGATGACGGATGAAGACGGTCATCCTGTTGCAACGATTGATGATGAAGATGCAGTGATTTTTTACAACTTCCGCCCAGACCGTGCGATCCAAATTTCGAATGTGTTTACGAACGAGGATTTCCAAGGGTTTGATCGCGGCGACAACCGTCCGAAAAACTTATATTTTGTATGTATGACACATTTTTCCGAAACGGTTAATGGCTATGTTGCATTTAAAACGGTCAATCTAAATAATACGATTGGTCAAGTGATTTCTGATCACGGCTTATCTCAATTACGAATCGCAGAAACGGAAAAGTACCCACATGTTACCTTTTTCATGAGCGGTGGAAGAGAAGAAACTTTCCCTGGGGAACAACGAATTTTAATTAATTCGCCGAAAGTTGCGACGTATGATTTGAAGCCAGAAATGAGCGCGTATGAAGTGACAGAAGCTCTCTGCGAACAAATTACTGACGATCGCTTCGATGCGATTATTTTAAACTTTGCTAACCCAGATATGGTTGGACATTCTGGAATGCTAGAACCGACGATTCAAGCAATTGAAGCTGTGGACGAATGTCTTGGCAAAGTCGTTGATTTGATTGTTGAAAAAGGCGGGACAGCGATTATTACAGCTGACCATGGTAACTCAGATGAAGTTGTAACAATCGAAGGGCAGCCGATGACAGCACATACGACAAACCCAGTTCCAGTCATCGTTACGAAAAATGGTGTATCATTAAGAGACGGTGGAATCCTTGCTGATCTTGCACCGACAATGCTAGATTTATTAGGAATTGAAAAGCCGGAAGAAATGACCGGTTCAACATTGATTGACAGCAAATAATATTGTAATGATGTTGATTGAAGGGGAAGGCGCGAGGATTTCTTTAAGGTGAGGGATTTACCACAGGCGCCGTGGATTTTCTAAGCTAATACAGGAAACTAAGCACCTCAAGCAGAAATCAACAGTTATTCTAGAAAAAATAAATGATATTTAAGGAGAGATTTTTCATGCCATTCATTACACAAGTATATGCACGTGAAGTATTAGACTCCCGTGGTAACCCAACAGTTGAAGTAGAAGTAGTAACAGAATCAGGCGCATTCGGACGCGCTTTAGTACCAAGTGGTGCATCAACTGGTGAATACGAAGCAGTTGAATTAAGAGATGGAGACAAAACTCGCTACCTTGGCAAAGGTGTTGAAAAAGCAGTTGCTAACGTTAATGACGTGATTGCAGAAGAGATCATTGGTTTGAATGTTACAGATCAAGTCGGCGTTGACAAAATGCTTATCGAACTTGATGGTACAGACAACAAAGGAAAACTAGGTGCAAACGCGATCCTTGGCGTATCAATGGCCGTTGCGCATGCAGCAGCAGACTATCTTGGACTTGACCTTTACCAATACTTAGGTGGATTCAATGCGAAACAGCTTCCAGTTCCGATGATGAACATTCTAAACGGTGGAGAGCATGCGGATAACAACGTGGATATCCAAGAATTCATGATTATGCCAGTTGGCGCACCAACGTTCAAAGAAGCATTACGTATGGGTGCAGAAATTTTCCATAACTTAAGATCTGTTCTTCAAGAAAAAGGTCTAAATACAAGTGTTGGAGACGAAGGTGGATTTGCACCAAACTTAAAATCAAACGAAGAAGCGCTTGAAACAATCATGGTTGCAATCGAAAAAGCAGGATATAAACCTGGTGAAGAAGTATTGCTAGCAATGGACGTTGCGTCTTCTGAGTTCTACAACAAAGACGATGGAAAATACCATTTAAGTGGTGAAGGAATCGTTCGTACATCTGAAGAAATGGTTGATTGGTACGAAGAGCTTGCTGGCAAATACCCGATCGTTTCAATCGAAGATGGTCTTGATGAGAACGACTGGGCTGGACATAAGCTTCTTACTGAAAGAATCGGTAAAAACGTACAACTTGTTGGGGACGACTTATTCGTAACAAACACAGAGAAACTTTCACGTGGAATCGAAGAAGGCGTTGGCAACTCAATCCTTATTAAAGTAAACCAAATCGGTACATTGACTGAAACATTTGATGCAATCGAAATGGCTAAGCGTGCAGGCTACACAGCTGTTATTTCACACCGTTCTGGTGAAACAGAAGATAACACAATCGCTGATATTGCAGTTGCAACAAATGCAGGCCAAATTAAAACAGGTGCACCATCACGTACAGACCGTGTAGCGAAATACAATCAATTACTACGCATTGAAGATACACTTGCTGATACAGCACAATATCTAGGTGCAAAAACATTCTACAACATTAACCGATAATTGATAAATAAAAGAGAGGCTCATGCTTGAGTCTCTCTATTTTAATCTTGTCTACTTATGGACTTTATGGTACAGTAAACGTATCGTTTTATGTCGTTTCAGGAGGTGTACGCAATGCATGCATTAGTTATTACGTTACTAATCATCGTTTCGATCGGACTTATTATTGTCGTTTTATTACAATCAGGAAAAAGTGCAGGATTATCTGGCGCAATTTCAGGTGGAGCGGAACAATTATTTGGGAAGCAAAAGGCGCGTGGGCTAGACCTCGTCCTCCATCGAATTACCGTTGTGCTGTCAATCTTATTTTTCATATTAACAATCCTTGTAACCGTATTCGAGGTATAAGTATGAACCTGGTCTAAAAATGGCCAGGTTTTTTTCGTGTTTGCTATTTCTAGCAAGAAGATAAATTACTTGGGGCGCGTGCTGTCAGATTACAGATCCAGCAATAGTGAAGTGGCTTGTATCTTGGGAAGTGGCTTGTAAATCTGGAGAAGTGGCTTGTAAACCTGTTGAAGTGGCTTGTAAATCCAGTGGAGTGGCTTGTAAATCCAGTGAAGTGGCCTGTAACCTGTCAAAGTGCCTTGAAAATCCAATATAATAGTTTGGATCGAGCGTGTATCCAAGAGATATTAGCTCATCCAATCGTATTTCTGGATTGTTTCATCATACTTTGATAAAAATAACGGTAGGACTATATACAAAGGGAGTTATATGAAATGAAAATGAGACCACCTCAGCCATTTACATTTAAAGCGGGAAAAAGAGCGGTCTTGCTCTTACACGGCTTTACAGGTAACAGTGCTGATGTACGTATGTTAGGAAGATTTTTAGAAAAAAAGGGGTACACTTGTCATGCCCCTCAATATAAAGGTCATGGGGTTCCACCTGAGGAGCTCGTTCATACAGGGCCAGACGATTGGTGGCAGGATGTGATGGAGGCCTACCAATTTTTAAAAGAAAACGGTCACGATGAAATTGCGGTTGCCGGCTTATCACTTGGTGGGGTATTTTCCTTAAAACTAGGTTACAATGTACCTGTAAAGGGAATTATTCCAATGTGTGCACCAATGTATATTAAAAGTGAAGAAGTGATGTATCAAGGCATTCTTGATTATGCCCGCGAATATAAGAAGTTTGAAGGTAAATCCGAAGACGAAATAAACAAGGAAATGAATGAGTTTGGAAAAACGCCGATGAAGACGCTCAAAGCGTTACAAAAGCTCATTGCTAACGTACGTGATGATGTTGATATGACATATGCTCCACTATTTGTCGTACAAGCTCGTCACGATCAAATGATTAACGCCAATAGCGCGAATATTATTTATGAGCAAGCGGAATCACCGCATAAAAATATAAAATGGTATGAAAATAGTAGCCATGTGATCACACTTGGCCCTGAAAAAGAACAGCTGCATGAAGATATTTATCAGTTTCTTGAAGGGCTTGACTGGTCTGAATAAGGAGGGAATAGCATGGATGAACAGATAAAGGGTTTAATCGATGATGTATTAGCGTATATGAAAGAGGAAGTTTATAAACCATTAACGGTGAAGGAGCTTGAAGAAGCATTCGAGGTTACAGATGCAGAGGATTTTAAAAACTTTGTAAAGGCGCTTGTTCAGATGGAGGAGCAGGGCCTTGTTGTTCGCACAAGAAGCAACCGTTATGGACTTCCGGAAAAAATGAATCTCGTACGCGGAACCTTATCGGGACATGCAAAAGGGTTTGCCTTCTTAATACCTGAAGAACCAGGTCTTGATGATGTTTTCATTCCACCGCATGAAAAAAATGGTGCAATGCATGGTGATACGGTGCTTGTCCGTGTAGCGGCGAACCGATCAGGCTCACGGCAGGAAGGTGCGGTTGTGCGCATTATTCAGCGTGGAGCCGAAAAAATCGTTGGTACATATACGGAAAGTAAACACTTTGGCTTCGTCATTCCAGACGATAAAAAAATAGCCGATGATATTTTTATTCCAAAGAGTGTAGATATGGGAGCGGTCGAAGGTCATAAAGTCGTTGTAAAAATTACCTCGTTTCCAGAAGATCGAAAGAATGCCGAAGGGGAAATTATCCAAATTCTTGGTCATAAAAATGATCCGGGCGTTGATATTTTATCGATCATTTATAAACATGATCTGCCACTCGCATTTCCAGATGAAGTGATGGAGGCGGCAAATCAAATTCCTGATACGGTGGATGAGTCAGAAATTCCGAAGCGAAGAGATTTACGTGGAGAAACAATTGTCACAATTGATGGTGCGGATGCTAAGGATCTCGATGATGCCGTAACGGTTTCAAAGCTGGAAAATGGAAACTTTAAACTTGGCGTCCATATTGCCGATGTGAGCCATTATGTAAAGGAAGGATCTTCACTCGATCAAGAAGCATACGATCGGGGAACGAGTGTTTATTTAGTTGATCGAGTCATCCCGATGATTCCACATCGGTTATCGAATGGCATTTGCTCGCTCAATCCGCAGGTGGACCGATTTACATTATCTTGTGAAATGGAATTGAATCATCAAGGTGAAGTTGTTAAACACGAAATTTTCCAAAGTGTTATTAAAACAACGGAGCGGATGACGTATTCTGATGTAAATAAAATTTTGCAAGACAAGGACGAGGAATTACGGAAGAAATATGAAGCGCTCGTTCCGATGTTTGAATTGATGGAAGAACTACAAGGAATTTTGCAAAAGAAACGAATGAAACGTGGTGCGATTGACTTCGATTTCAAAGAGGCAAAAGTACTCGTTGATGAAGAAGGAAAGCCGACGGATGTTGTTTTAAGAGAGCGGTCAATCGGTGAGAGAATCATTGAGGAATTCATGCTATGTGCCAATGAAACTGTCGCAGAACATTTTCACTGGCTGGACGTCCCATTCATTTATCGAATTCACGATGATCCAAAAGAGGAAAAATTACAACGTTTCTTTGAATTCATTACGAATTTTGGCTTGATTGTACGTGGAACGGCTAATTCTGTTCATCCGCGTGCACTTCAGGAAATCATAGAAGCCGTTGATGGTTTACCGGAGGAAATGGTCATTTCAACAGTCATGCTGCGCTCGATGCAACAGGCGAAATATGATCCGGATAGTTTAGGACATTTTGGTTTGGCAACAAAATACTATACTCATTTCACTTCACCAATCCGAAGATATCCAGATTTGATCGTTCATCGATTGATTCGGACGTATTTAATTGAAGGAAAGCTTGACGAAGCAACTCGTGAAAAGTGGAATGCGCGCCTGCCGGAAATTGCTGACCATACGTCGAAGCGGGAACGCCGTGCTGTCGATGCAGAGCGTGATACAGATGAAATGAAAAAAGCTGAGTTTATGGAAGATAAGATTGGTGAAGAATTCGATGGCATCATTAGTTCGGTTACAAACTTTGGGATGTTCGTTGAGCTTCCAAACACGATTGAGGGACTTGTGCACGTCAGCTATATGACCGATGATTATTATCGCTATGATGAACGCCACTTCGCGATGATCGGAGAGCGTACAGGCAATGTGTTCCGTATTGGCGATGAAATTACCGTTCGTGTCATTAAAGTAAATAAAGATGAGCATGATATTGACTTTGAAATTGTTGGCATGAAGAACAATCGCAGACGGAAGGAAGAAGATGAAAAACCGCGCATCGTCAATCTGAAGAAAAATAGCAAAAAAGGTCCACAGGGCCCGTCCGATGACGAAGAATGGTCGACGAGACCACCTCGAAAGAAGAAGAAGAAAAAATCATTTGATAATAAACCGGCTGCTGCCCGTAAAAAGAAAAGCGGCAAAAGACGATAGGCCCGCCACGTGCGGGTCTCACCCTTTTTATGTATAATATAGAGAGGAATATATGCTGACGGGAGTGAAACAAATGCCTAAAGGGGAAGGAAAACTGATTGCGCAAAACCGAAAAGCGAATCATGATTATTTTATTGAAGAGACATATGAAGCTGGGATTGTCCTTCAAGGAACAGAAATAAAATCAATTCGAGCAGGACGAATTAACTTAAAAGATTCATTTGCAAGAATTCATCAAGGTGAAGTGTTCTTGCACAATGCACATATAAGTCCATATGAACAAGGAAATCGATACAATCACGAGCCATTAAGAACGAGAAAGCTGCTTTTGCATAAAAAGCAAATCAATAAGTTAATTGGTGAAACAAAAGAACAAGGATACACGCTCGTTCCAATAAAAGTCTATTTGAAAAATGGATTTGCCAAAGTATTAATCGGTCTTGGTAAAGGGAAAAAGCAATACGATAAACGTGATGATTTGAAACGTAAAGAAGCAAAACGAGATATTGAACGAGCATTCCGCGAGCGCCAAAAAATGTAAAATAATGGACGGCCATTGATTTTTTAGCGATTTATGTTATACTAATCAATGTAAGACATGAAGTGCTCAAGTTCTCCGAGCGCCCATTTTGATTAGCGCGAATAGATTTTCTGCTTACCTTTTAGGAGAAGATCAAGGAAGCGTAGCGAGTGAGCTGACGCAGAGATTCGCAGCTTATCATTATCCTATGGGGACGTTACGGATTCGACAGGGATAGTTTGAGCTTGAGTTGCGAGTCGAGGGGATCGTCCTCGTAAAAACGTCAAAGCCAATAATAACTGGCAAAGAAAACAACAACTTCGCTTTCGCTGCTTAATAACAGTCGATAGCGGTTCCTCCCTCCATCGCCCATGTGGTAGGGTAAGGGACTCACTTTAAGTGGGCTACGCCGGAAGTCCTCCGCCTGGGGACCATGGAAGAGACCAATCAGGCTAGCGCTTCGGATGCCCGTCGATAGGCGGAAGAAGACGCGAAATAACAATATATCGACTACACTCGTAGACGCTTAAGTGGCGATATCTTTGGACGTGGGTTCGATTCCCACCGTCTCCACCAAATACATATTTGGTGGTTTTTTATTTGGTTAAAAATCACAAATTGAAAAATACTTCCTCAAATAATAACTTTTTTAGCATATCGGATTATGATTTTCGTTACGTCGCGTTACTTTATCATCATCCACCAAAACTAATTTGCGCGCTTTCTTTTTTTGCTTTAGGAATTTTGTGTCTGTTGGGTTGATCATCCTTCTTATTAATGATACTTCCACAATTTTTTGATGCGATGAAAGAGTTATTTAATAGATATGATAACTTATTATCATTAGTAGCCGTAGACCGAGCGGAATTAATGTCATACTGTAATATAATTTTACACATAAAAATTAGTAAAACCTTTTAAGGTCAATAAGTATGTTTTATTGACTTAGCTATTTTTAGCAAAATTTTCAAGTTGCACGCAGGCAAAAAAAGTTCACGAACGCAATAAACAATGTTAAAATATTTTCATAAAATAATTACGCAAACTTTTTACTAATAAAGTTGTGCGAGTGAAAGTAATTTAACCTTACGCATGTTTTGGAGGAATGGATGATGAGCACTGAATCAGAACACGGAGCAGATGAGCGTGGCTGGTTAAAACAAAGCTCAAATGTAAGCATGGAAGAAGTAAATAGCTCAGTTAGAGTCCCACATAAAGCTGGATTTTGGCGCAAGCTTTTGGCATTTGCTGGTCCGGGATCCTTAGTCGCGGTTGGATACGTCGATCCAGGAAATTGGGCGACATCTATCGCAGGAGGGGCACGTTTCGGTTATACGCTGTTAAGTGTCATCTTATTATCTAATTTAGTTGCTATCCTTTTACAGTCTTTATCTTCTAAGCTTGGGATTGTAACAGGCAGGGATCTTGCGCAGGCAACACGGGATGCAACTGGGAAGAAAACGGCTTTTTGCCTTTGGATATTAACAGAGCTAGCCATTATTGCAACAGATTTAGCAGAGGTGATCGGTTCAGCGATCGCTTTACATTTATTATTTGGTATCCCGTTATTACTAGGTATCACTATTACGACACTTGATGTGTTACTTTTATTATATTTACAAAAGAAAAGCTTTCGTCTTATTGAATCAATTGTCATCGTTTTAATGTTTACCATTTTTGTTATCTTTGTATTTGAAGTAATTGTATCTAAACCAGAAATCACTGCGCTATTTGGCGGCTATGTCCCGCAAAAGGAAATTGTGACAAATCCGCAAATGCTGTTTATTTCTCTTGGGATATTGGGGGCAACAGTTATGCCTCATAATTTATATTTGCATTCTTCCATTGTTCAAACAAGGCAGTATCAACGAACAAGGGACGGAAAAAAAGAAGCCATTAAATTTTCACTGATTGATTCCACGTTTTCGTTAACGGTCGCTTTTCTCATTAATTCTGCTATACTTATTCTTGGAGCTGCGGCCTTTTATGGAACGAATTTACATGTATCGGAAATTGAAGCTGCATACGAATTATTAAGCCCAACACTTGGAGTCGGGATTGCTAGTACTTTATTTGCGGTGGCTCTACTTGCTTCGGGGCAAAATGCGACGATCACTGGAACGATGAGTGGGCAAATTGTAATGGAAGGATTTATTCATTTGCGCATATCTCCATGGCTTCGTCGTTTGATTACGCGTTTATTAGCAGTTGTTCCCGCCTTTATTGTCACATGGCTGGCAGGATCTAAAGGAACAGGAGAATTATTGCTTTGGAGTCAAGTTGTATTAAGTCTAGCATTACCATTTGCTGTCATACCATTAGTCTTATTTACTAGTGATAAGAAGAAAATGGGGGAATTTGCCAATCGTTTGCCGGTGAAAATCGTTGCATGGCTTTGTACCGTTGTTATTGTAATACTAAACATATTCTTAATCGGATATATCATAGTGACCGGGCAAGATTTAGGATAAAAAAAATAAATGTAAGCAGCGTATTTCATATATGAAATACGGCTGCTTTTTACATTAGCTAAAGATCGTTGACTTGACATTTCAGCAAAAAGGCGTAAAATATTTATTTTCTCATCCATTTTGCTTACTTCAACGAAGAAATTATAGATTAATTGCTACTAATAATCTATTTAAAATTGAATAGTATTATGTAATAATGTGCTAGGAGGTAGATGAACCAATGAATCATATATTTCAAAATCCCAAAAGTATGCTCAATAAATATATGGCTTTTTTCATTTTGGCTGTTTTTTTTCTTTGGATGAAAACATATATTGTACAATTGACACAGTTTCATTTGGGACTTGAGAATTCACTTCAACAGTTTCTATTGTTTTTAAATCCGTTAGGGTCTTCCATATTATTTTTAAGTTTAGCTTTCCTTTTTAAAGGAAGGAAAAAATATATTTGGTTACTCATTATTGATTTCCTTTTATCTTTTCTTTTATATGCAAATGTTTTGTACTATCGCTTTTTTAATGATTTTATTACGCTACCAACATTAACGCAGACACAAAACTTTGGTGATGTAAGTGGCAGTGTCATTTCTTTGTTAAAACCTTATGATTTTTTATTTTTTATTGATATTATCGTACTTATCGCTCTTCTTGCTTTTCGATTTAGAAAAGTAGAAGTTATTGAATTGCCACGTCGTAAAGTTGCCGCTTTATTTTTTGTGGCGATTGCGATTTCTCTCGTCAATCTTGCTTTAGCAGAAGAGGACCGTCCTCAATTGCTTACAAGAGGATTTGACCGAAATTATATTGTGAAATATTTAGGGATGTACAATTACACGATTTATGATGCTTTTCAAAGCACACAGGCGTCAGCGCAAAGAGCAATGGCAGACGGCGACGACATCACAGAAGTGATTAACTATACGAAATCTAATTATGCCGAACCAAATCCAGCTTATTTTGGAATTGGAAAAGGAATGAATGTCATTTATTTGCATTTGGAATCTGTCCAAAACTTTTTGATCGATTATCAATTGCATGGAGAAGAAGTTATGCCATTTCTCAATTCATTAACAAGAGATGGAAACACGTTTTATTTTGATAACTTTTTCCATCAAACGGCACAGGGGAAAACGTCTGATGCTGAATTTATGTTAGAAAACTCATTGTATGGATTGCCACAAGGCTCAGCTTTTACGACGAAAGGATTAAACACATATCAAGCTGCGCCGGCTATTTTAGGTCAGCAAGGCTATACTTCCGCGGTATTCCACGGAAACTCAGGCAGTTTCTGGAATCGTAATGAAGTTTATAAATCATTAGGCTTTGATAAGTTTTTTGATGCGAGTTATTATGAAGCAAATCCTGAAGACATGGCATCTTACGGCTTAAAAGATAAGCCGTTCTTTGAGGAATCGATTCCGCTATTAGAATCATTGCCACAACCTTTTTATACAAAATTTATTACTGTATCACATCATTATCCGTACCCGATTGATGAAGAAGATGCGACAATTGGGCCGCATACAACAGGTGATAAGTCAGTCGATCGATACTTCCAAACAGCAAGATATGCGGACGAAGCTTTAGAGCAATTCTTCACATATTTAAAGGAATCTGGATTATACGACAATTCGATCATCATTATGTATGGTGACCATTATGGTATTTCACAAAATCATAATAAAGCTATGGCAAAAGTGCTTGAAAAAGAGATTACACCATTTGAAGGTGCTGGTTTACAGCGTGTGCCATTGCTCATTCGTGTTCCAGGCATGGAAGGTGGAGTCAATCACGAATACGGCGGACAAATTGATATACTTCCAACTCTTCTTCATTTACTCGGCATTGATACAAAAGAATATGTGCAATTCGGCACAGACTTATTATCAAAGGATCATGATGACTTAATTCCGTTCAGAAATGGTGACTATGTCAGCTCATCAATTACAGCTGTCGAAGGGAAGTTTTATGACTCGCAAACAGGAATGGAATTAGAAGAAGATCGATTGGAGCAGGCGAAGAAATATCAAGAAATTGTTCAACATAAATTGATGCTTTCAGATAAAGTCGTGAATAGAGACTTATTACGGTTCTATGCACCAGAGGGCTTTACACCAGTTGATCGATCTAAGTATAACTATAGTAAACCTCAAGATAATAATGATATGGATCAATAATCACAAACGAATATAATAAAAAGCTCAGATTACTCTGTGCTTAGACTGTAGACAACTTTGATAAAAAATAGAGTTTGTCTACGGTCTTTTTTTATTTTCTGAGAAATAAATTTTCAAACAATCATCAAGTTTTCCAAATTAATAAACGATCTGTATCAAAGATATCTGAATCGGACACTAAACGACTGACAAATAGTCAACTGTCATAGGATAATGGTAATATATTTGAGGAATCCCAAAAAGGAAGTGTTAAATAATGAATGTAGAAATGGTTATGCAGGAGCTTGAAGCCCTTGGCAAGGAACGAACGAAAAAAATATACATATCCAATGGTGCTCAAGAGCCGCTTTTCGGTGTGGCGACGGGCGCAATGAAGCCAATCGCTAAAAAAATAAAAATTGATCAAACGTTAGCTGAAGAGCTTTATGCCACAGGAAATTACGATGCCATGTATTTTGCAGGCGTTATTGCAGATCCAAATGCAATGACTGAGTTGGATTATGATCGTTGGGTGGAATCGGCATATTTTTATATGTTGTCCGATTATGTGGTAGCGGTCACTTTAGCGGAAGCGGATATTGCCCAAGAAGTTGCTGATAAATGGATCGCAAGCGGTAAAGAGCTAAAAATGTCGGCAGGTTGGAGTTGTTATTGCTGGCTTTTAGGGAATCGACCAGACGTTGAATTTACTGAGAGCAAGATTGCACATATGCTTGATACTGTGAAAAATACAATTCACGATTCGCCGGAACGAACGAAATCCGCAATGAATAATTTTATATATACGGTAGGGACTTCATATTTGCTATTACATGAAAAGGCAGTCGAAATTGCAAAGGCAGTGGGAACAGTTGAAGTGAAACGGGAAAAGAAAAAAAGCAGTTTCTTAAATGCTTACGAAAGCATTCAAAAGGAAGTAGATAAAGGCAGGATTGGTTTTAAACGTAAATATGTGAGATGTTAAATATAGCCAAAAAAGTTGATCCAGATTGGATTACCGCTCTTATTTGTTATAGTTATTTAAACTTCAACACAATCATTTGACAAATCAATAAACATTATTTAAGATTACAGTATAAAGTTGAATAGTTCTCCTAAAGGGGAGTAGCTTTTATAGCAAAGTCGTCATTTCAGAGTTTAAAACTCTCGGCTTTGTTAGCAATATTATGTTGTTAGCGAGACCTTTACCTCTGTTGGTAAAGGTGTTTATATACGGGAAAAAACCTTTACCAGATGAATGGTAAAGGTTTTTTTGTTTTTAACTAAACTTTATGTTTACAATGATCAATTTAAAAGGAGTGCATGAAACGATGAAAAAAGGAAAAATATCAATGGAAGAGTTAATTAGAGAAAACAAAGCGGAGCTTCTTAAAGATAAAGAGTGGATTGAGGAAATAGAAAAACGTATAGAAGAAAAATATATCAATCAAAATAAATAATATCGGAGGGATTTCATTGATATTGAGGAAATATATGTCCCTTTTAGGGATTGGTTCCGCAACAATTGATCTTACTTTGCCTAAGAAAACATATAAGGCTGGTGAGCATATTAACGGCTCTTTCATAATCAAAGGCGGTATCATTGAACAAAATGCTAAACGAATTGATTGTGATTTGATTATGACCGAACGAACGACGGGTGAAGAAAAAATAATTGATACAACAACTATTTTAACATCAAAGCTTATTCATTCGGAAGAAGTATACAAAGTATCATATATACGTAAAATACCGGCTGCCACCGTACCATCGAGTAAAGATGTCACTTATCATTTCAGAACAAAGCTTATTTTTAAAGAAGGGGTAGCGAGCAAAGACCGGGATATGATCGACATCATATAAGAAAGCAAATAAAAAATGAGAGGAATCATGCTAAATGATTGAAACAAAGGAAGATTTGCTAATTGAATTGAAAAAAAGCGAGGAGTGGGAAAAAAATCAGAATAAACTAT
Organism: Bacillus sp. FJAT-50079; assembly: GCF_018343515.1. Taxonomy (GTDB): domain Bacteria; phylum Bacillota; class Bacilli; order Bacillales; family Bacillaceae_C; genus Lederbergia. The sequence goes on from NZ_JAGYPD010000003.1 coordinate 543,280, forward strand.
GGTTTTGGGAAAAGATTGGTCGAATACCATTCAAACTATTGGATAAGGTGACACCAGCCTTTATACACAATAAAATTGGTGTCATTCTAGATGAGTTAGGTCAATACATTCAATCTGGAGGGAGGTATTTAAGTTCAGTTTCCTCACTCAAGTCCTATTATCCGAATAAACATGTCAATACGTTGGAAGATATAGATTTGCTTTCGATCGAAGAAATGGATGTTGCTGTTAATAGGCTGGCCAATAATCGGAAACGGCTGGCGACCTTCCAAGGAGCGAGCCTAGGTGTTGGAGGCGTTCTAACGTTATCAATGGATATACCATTGCTACTTGGCATTCAACTAAAGACTCTTCAAGATATTGCGATTTGCTACGGGTATAATCCAAATAATAAAAAGGAAAGAATGTATATCGTGAAAATATTGCAATTTGTCTCTTCAGACATCGTTGGGAAACAGGCAATAGTAAAACAATTATCTCTGATTGATTCTACTGAAGAAGAGAAGCAAAGGGCGGTTATTTCAGAGCTTCAAGGATGGAGAGAAGTTGTTATTACATATCGCGATCAAGTCGGATGGAAAAAGCTTTTTCAAATGATTCCAATCGCTGGACTCATTTTCGGTGCTTTTATTAATCGCTCCGCAGTGAACGATCTAGCGGAGGCAGGGATGATGTTTTATCGGAAAAGAAGAATTAAAGAACGTTTAAAAGGGCATTGAATGACTAGCTTCTATTTGTTTCACGTTTGAACGACAATGTTAGTGTAACTAGGGATGATCGCTTTATGTTTAGTCTACAAAGATATAAGTGATTCCGATCAATCTCTGATATAATGGATTTGCTAACGATGTATATGTTAGTTACCATGGCAGATGTCCAAGTCGAACTCAAATAGATTGGAGTTCGACTGTTTTGTGAGCGCGGAAAGGAAAGTAAGAGGATTCATGAAGGCTCCACAATCTACATGACAATCACTTGCTATCATTAGAAGGAGGAGGTGATTCACGATTGAACGAACGGCAAATAGAGCTCATGCATGTCTTACTTAGTGAAGACCGAGAGTATTTTTTAGTTGATCGTTTAGCAGAACTGGTTCAATGTTCAGAAAAAACAGTTCGAAACGATCTAAAAATTATTGATGATTTTCTTAAGAAGCATTCAAGTATGCATTTACATCGTAGACCTGGATATGGCATTTATTTACAAGGATCTGCTAAGGAGCGGAAAAGGCTACTTTCACATTTGCCAAAACATCGCGAAAGCCCACGAGAGGAGCGTCTGATTGATACAGCGTATCAGCTACTGATTGCTGATCAACCACTTACACTTCAGCATTTTGCCGATCAGCATTTTACAAATAAAGCGACGGTCAAGCAGGATCTGGAGGAAATATCTGCATGGCTTGAAACGTTTCATATTACACTCATTTCTAAACAAAGGCTTGGAGTATATATTGAAGGGGAAGAAACAAAAAAACGAAGCGCACTTGCTCATTTACCCCAACTTGCTACAATTGAGGCACCAACTCATGATTCGATTACAAAGTTATTTCCTGAACATGAAGTAAACCTTGTACGGTCAGCACTTAGACGGAGTGAAATTGCATTTACGGACGAAAGCTTTGATCGTCTAGTCATTCATATATTAATTATGATTAAACGAATTAAACAAAATAAGTCGATTAATATTCCTACTGAAAAACATCATTTTACTGAAGAGGAATATAAACAAGCTCAACGTTTAATTAAAGAAATTGAGCCAGCATTCGCTTTTCATGTTCCGGAAAGTGAAACGATTTATTTAGCTTGGCATTTTATGAGTGGTAAAAAGCGAGAGGCACATCATCTGCATAGCCCTGAGCTTCAAAATATTGTTAAACATTTAACTTCCTATATGACAGATTTAACGAAAGTTGATTTTATAAATGACCATGATCTTAATGAGGGACTTACGATCCATTTACAGCCGGTTCTAAATCGGATTACATATAAGTTGCCGATTAGCAATCCGCTATTATCAGAAATTAAAAGCATGTATCCTTACATGTTCAGCATGGTTATTTTAACTTTGGAATCGTTGGAGCAAAACTTTTCAATTACGCTTCCTGAAGATGAAGCGGCTTATATTGTCCTTCATTTTCAAGCGGCGATTGAGCGAAAAAAACGTTCGCTATCTGAAAAAAAGCGTGCGATCATCGTTTGTCATCTTGGGATTGGCATGTCCAATTTGCTACGATCAAGAATCGAACGACATTTTTTAGATATCCAAATTGAACATTGTATTGGCAGATCGGAAATTTCAAAATTTCCCGGCTATGATCTTATTATTTCAACGGTCGACTTGCCCGAGGTTAACACACCGAATATCGTTGTGTCACCGTTATTCCATTTAGAAGATCAAGAGCGTTTACGCGTCTTTTTACAATATAATCACAACCAAAATAAAACTGAATATGCGACGTTACTGCGTTTTATCGATGAAAACTCGATTTATCTACATGTTGATAAAGAGCATCGATATGAAGTAGTTGAAATGTTAGCGAACGCTTTTTATGACCAAGGCTCTGTAAAGAAGGAATATGTGCAAAGTGCGATGATGCGTGAAAGAATGTCACCTACATCGATTGGTAATGGAATTGCGATACCTCATGGTACCCCATCAGCCATCCAGCACCCTGGTATCGCGGTGGCGACATTAAAACAGCCGATCGAATGGGGAGAGGAAAAGGTTTCCCTCGTCTTTTTAATGGCGGTCGTAAACGAAGATCAAAAAATCATTAAACAATTATTCAATGAAATTTCCTTTCTTAGTGAGCAGACAGAACTTGTACAACAATTGTCCAAAGTGAGTGAGAAGGGAGACTTTTTAAAAATATTGTCGAAATAACTCTTTTTTACCGGAAGTTACGGTAAAAAGGAAAATATATACGCACCTCTTAGGGTATATGATGAATGTAGTCAAAAGATACTAGTCTAAAAGGAGGGCGTATGTATGAAAATTTTAGCTGTAACCGCTTGTCCGGTTGGAATCGCACATACATATATGGCTGCGGAAAACTTGCAAAAAGCGGGTGAAAAGCTCGGAATTGACATAAAAGTCGAAACGCAAGGATCGACGGGGGTTGAAAACGCGCTAACTGAAAAAGATATTCAAGAAGCAGATGGCATTATTATTGCCGCAGATAAAACGGTTGATAAAGAACGGTTTGCGGGAAAACGAGTGATCATCACTGGAGTGCAGGACGGGATTCGCCGTTCAGAAGAACTGATCACCCAATTTAAAACGGGCGATGTACCGATTTATAAACTAGAGCACCGTTCAATTGAAGAAGCAAAGCGTGAAAGGACTTCTAAACAAAACCCGATATATAGGCATTTAATGAATGGTGTATCATATATGATTCCATTCATCGTAATCGGCGGATTATTGATCGCGCTTGCTCTCACACTTGGAGGAGAGAAAACACCAGGTGGGATTGTTATCCCAGAGGATTCAATTTGGAAAATGATTGAAAGTCTCGGTGGTGCGGCCTTCACATTTATGATTCCTGTATTAGCAGGATTTATTGCGGTCAGTATTGCCGATCGTCCTGGTTTAGCACCAGGGGTCATTGGTGGTTTCATCGCGGCAAATGGTAGCTTTTATGGAAGTGAGGCTGGTGCCGGATTTATCGGTGGAATTATCGCCGGTTTTCTTGCTGGTTATGTTGCACTATTCATCAAAAAGATCAAAGTTCCAAAGGCGCTTCAGCCAATTATGCCTATTATCATTATTCCTATTCTGTCGACATTGATTGTTGGATTAATTTTTATTTACATTATTGGTGCTCCAGTCGCTGGAATATTCGTAGCTTTAACGTCTTGGCTTGCAGGTATGCAAGGAACAAGTTCGATATTACTTGCGCTCATCCTTGGTGCAATGATTGCCTTCGATATGGGTGGTCCATTTAATAAAGTTGCCTTCTTATTTGGATCAGCGATGATCGTTGAAGGAAATTATGAAATTATGGGACCGATTGCGGTTGCGATTTGTATCCCGCCAATCGGAATGGGGCTTGCTACTTTTATTAATAAAAGAAAATATCGCAAAGCGGAACAAGAGGCTGGTAAAGCTGCGTTTACAATGGGCTTGTTCGGGATTACCGAAGGAGCAATTCCATTTGCTGCACAAGATCCACTTCGCGTTATCCCAAGTATTATGGTCGGTTCGATGGTCGGATCTGTCATTGCGATGATTGGAAATGTCGGCGACCGAGTCGCACACGGCGGACCAATCGTAGCGGTGCTTGGTGCTGTTGATAATGTTGTTATGTTTTTTATCGCCGCAATTGTTGGTGTATTAGTGACAGCATTCATGGTTAACTTTTTAAAGAAAAATGTCGAGCCTGAGCTTGTGCTTGCAGGAGATACACCTACTCTTGAGCAAGATAATGAGCGAGTAGAGGAAGCATCAGTTGAAAAGGAAATCAATAAATTAACGGATATTACGAATGAAAAATTAATTGATGTTAATTTAAGTGGTACAACTCGTGACGAAGTAATCGACGAAATGATTGAAAAATTGTATGCTGAAGGTGTACTTGAATCTAAAGAGGCGTATAAACAGGCGATTTTAGACCGCGAAGCTCAAAGTACAACGGGAATTGGTACGAATATCGCCATCCCACACGGAAAATCAAAGGCCGTTAAACGACCAACAGTTATTTTTGGTCTTCATCAGGATGGTGTTGACTGGAAAAGTTTCGATGGAACTGACGCGAAAATTATCTTTATGATTGCAGTACCGGAAGAAAATGCAGGAGATGAGCATTTGAAAATTCTACAAATGCTATCAAGAAAATTAATGGACGATTCATTTAGAAATGAGCTTTTATCAGTAAAATCGACTGAAGAAGCCTATCAACTTTTAGATACGATACAATAAGGATGTCAGTGGGAACTTATCTATTAGAGGTAGGTTCCTACTCATGCTTTTACGTATTCATAGACGGGAGGATAAAGAAAATGGCAGAGCCTTTATTTTTACAGCCAGTTTTTCAAGAACGAATTTGGGGTGGCACAGCTTTAAAAGAGATGTTCGGTTATAACATTTCATCCGAGCATACGGGAGAATGTTGGGCCATTTCTGCACATCCGAATGGACCATCCGTTGTTAAAAATGGTAAGTATGCCGGTCAAACATTAATGGAGCTATGGAAAAAGCAACCTGAGCTATTTGGTCATCATCAAACGGATGTATTTCCGTTATTAACAAAAATCTTAGACGCAAATGCGAATTTATCCGTTCAAGTTCATCCAGATGATCAATATGCAAATATTCATGAAAACGGGGAGCTTGGCAAAACGGAATGCTGGTATATCGTTGATTGTAAAGAAGGGGCTGAAATTATTTTCGGTCATACGGCAAAAACGAAGGATGAATTCGTTGATCGTGTTGAAAAAGGCGAATGGCAAGAGCTGCTTAGCAAAGTAAAAATTAAACCTGGTGATTTTTTCTATGTGCCTAGTGGTACAATCCATGCGTTAGGTGAGGGAACGGTTGTGTTAGAAACACAGCAAAGTTCTGATACAACGTATCGTTTATACGACTATGACCGTGTTGATCAAAATGGACAATTGCGCGAATTACATATTGATAAAACGGTTGACGTGGCGATGATCCCACATCAAAATTCTAGTGCAACGCCTGAAAAAACGATCATTCCAGGTGCTGAAATTACTAAATTTGTGGAAGCGAAGTATTTTACTGTATATAAATGGGAAGTTGCTGGGAAAGCACAATTTGAATTCAAGCCATTTTTACTTGCGAGTGTCTTAGATGGAGAAGCGACTTTATCATTAGATGGTCACAACTATCTAATAAAAAAAGGCGACCATTTTATTATTCCAGCCCAGGCGGGGACTTTTGAGCTGGAAGGGAATGCAAAGCTAATTACTTCACACGTTTAAGCTTGTTGTTAACTGAGAAAAGAAGCCGACTTTACTTTTTGTAAGGTGGCTTTTTTGCATTTGTAATTAAAAATATTTTGTCGAAGGGGCATTGAATGATGATCATTGTACATCTTATGAATAGAAAAATAACTCAATGACCGGAGGGGAAAATGAATGAAGTTACTTTCCTTTTTTATTAGCCTTGTCGTATTTATTGGTTTAGCCCTCACTTTTAAACAGCCAGCAATAGTAAAGTATGATGTAAACATTCTTTTGTTTTTTGAAGGGATCCGAACAGAATTATTCAATCATGTATTTTATCTATTCACTGAGATTGGATCAATAAAACTTTTACTTCCGCTAGCGGTCCTCATTTCTATTTTTTTGTTGATAAAGAAAAGATATATTGAATCTATATTTGTCATGCTAACGTTTTGGGGAGTGAGGGGAGTAAATCATCTATTAAAAGAATGGTTTGAAAGAGAACGTCCATCCTTTAATTCACTCATTCATGCAGGTGATTATAGTTTTCCTAGTGGTCATGTGATGAATTCTATTGCCTTCTGGGGCATCGTATATTATATATTCGTACATATAATAAAAATGGGGCTGAAACGCCGAAGGCTATACTTTTGTACATTCGTAACAATGATTATTCTTATCGCAATAAGTAGAGTCTATCTTGGTGTGCATTATTTTACAGATGTTGTTGCGGGAGCTTGCGCTGGTTTCGTGTTTCTTCTTATTGATATTTATGTCTATCGATTCTTATTAAAGTTCATTCGATCAAGCACACTTGAAAAATTGCGATAAGGCAACACTTTTTCGCTACCCCCATCTATATAGAGTGAGGAAACATGATTGCCGTAGACCCACTCGTGTTTTGTTTGATATCATGTTTTAACAGCTAAGGTGGTGGTTAAAGATTGGAACAAGCAAGATATAATCAATTAAAAATGGGTGAGCGTGGAGCAATCATCAGCATCATTGCTTATATATTTTTATCGGCATTAAAATTAATTATCGGTACGATGGCAAACTCAGCAGCCTTAAAGGCAGATGGATTAAATAATGCGACAGACATTGTCGCTTCAATCGCAGTGTTGATCGGTCTTAAAGTATCGCAAAAACCTCCTGATAAAGATCATCCATATGGTCATTGGAAAGCTGAAACCGTCGCATCGATGGTTGCTTCTTTCATTATGATGGCCGTGGGGATTCAAGTTTTAGTTGAGGCCATCGTTTCATTATTTCAAGAAAAGCATGAATCACCTGATCTTATTTCCGCTTGGACAGGGATTTTCTGTTCGATCGTAATGTATCTCGTTTATCGATACAATATGAAATTAGGTAGAAAAATTAATAGTCAAGCTGTTATGGCGGCGGCAAAGGATAATTTATCTGATGCATGGGTAAGTATTGGTACAGTTATTGCTATTATCGGATCTCAATTTCATTTACCATGGCTTGACCCAGTAACGGCTGTTGTTGTCGGTTTGCTTATTTGTAAAACTGGCTGGGATATATTTAGGAAAGCCTCTCATGAGTTAACGGATGGATATGATGAAGATCAATTAAGCATTTATCGAAAGTCCATTCTCGATATTCGAGGTGTGAAAGGAATAAAGGATATAAGAGCGAGGAAATATGGAAGTAATTCAGTCGTTGATGTTGTTATCCTTGTTAATCCTACATTGGTTATTGGCGCTGCCCATGATATATCTGAACGTGTAGAACAAATATTAATTAATGAACATGGCGTATTTGAAGTTCATGTACATGTAGAGCCAAATTGAATGATTAAAAATGATCTAAAAGGCTAATCCCGTTATTTTCCTGCATCAATAAGCAGCTTCATACAAATACTTTGAATAAGAAGTATTGTAAAGAAATGCTGTTAGGGGGAGCATAATGGCGCTGATCCAATTATTTAAAAAAGGCAATACCTCATCAGGAATAGCGGCGCTCGGAAATACTGCCCTTGCTGTCATTAAAGGTGTTGCTTTTTTATTTAGCGGTAGTGGAACGATGTTTGCTTCTGCGATGCATTCACTAGCAGATGCAGTGAATCAAGGCTTTGTTTTTCTTGGCAGTGCATTATCAGAAATGAAGCCATCCAAACGATTTCCTCTTGGATTCGGACGGGTAGTGAATATATTTTGCATGGTCGCAGTTATCGTTGTCACGATTATGGCGTATGAAACAGTAAAAGAAGGGTGGCATCTCTTTCAATCCCCAACTGAGTCAAGCAAATTCTTTTTGAACCTCGCCATATTGGTGATCTCTTTTTTTGTAGATGGTTTTATTCTTTTAAAAGCGATGAAAGAAATTATGAAAGAATCCCGTGCTGAGAAAAAGAGCATAATTTCTGCATTTAATTATGCGAGAAAAGCAGCCCCAGCGACAAGGTTGGTTTTCTATGAAGATCTAGTCGCAACATCTGGTGCTGTGTTGGCGATTATTGGAATAGTCCTTTCGCAATTTTTTGGTTTGGTGAAAGCGGATGGCGTTGTTTCGATGTTGATTGGTCTTCTTATGTTTTTTGTTGCTTTCCGCGTTGGATATGATAATATGGTTGGCCTGATTGGAGTCGCGGCTCCGGCGGATGTTGAAAAGAAAGTAGCAAATATGATTATGAGACATCCAAAGGTTGTAGATATCTATGAGCTACGAGTTGTGCAAGAAGGTAGAATGTTCCATATTGACAGCATTATTGAGTTAACAAAAGGTATGGTACTCGCAGATGCAGATGACATTAAATTTCAGGTGAAAAATGATTTACTTCAAGATCCTGATATTGCCGATGTAACAATTGGAATCATTGAAGATGATGATATTAGAAGATGGCAATCATAAGGTTCATTTTTAATAAAGAACCTATTGATTGCTTTTTATTCACTCCCCTCGATCCTCACATTCATTTCCCATAATTTTCGATACAACCTCATTCGAATGGCGTCAAAATAAGCATCGTTAGGTAACGTTACCTGATTGCTATCATGAAACAAAATCTCATATTCAGACACTCCGTTTTCATTGTAAATCACGCGTTCAACTTCATCCCAAGAATAGGTATGATTTTTTCGTGAAAGCATCGTCCTATATGAAATTGCCTCTTCTGATAAGGAGGTATAAGAACGAGCAGTAAGGAAAAAAGCGATAAAACTAAATAATAAGCAAGCCGCACTTATAGTAATCGAGAACTTTCTTAGATGTAATAAAAATGGAATAAACATCGCAATAACTAAAAATAGAAGGCTAACCCCATAAACAAAATAATTTTCCATCGGAACAAAAACATGCCACGTGATTGTTGTATGATAAGTAATATTTGCGATTGTGTGAGGAACAAAGATGAGAAGGAAAGGAGAAGCGACGATAAGGCAAATTCCAAGCGCCATAAGCACATGCCTTGGCTCATAATATTTTTCCATGTTCATCCTCCTTTTTGTATATTATAAGATTAATCATCAGAAATTTTCTATATATTCAATCATATACTTGTACAAAACAATGGGGTTGATCATATGACGCTAGGTTTATATGCATTATGTAGCATACTAGCAATTTGTTTTGTCGGGGTATCTCTATGTATATATAGAAATCATCTATCGGTTATGCATGGAATGGTCTTTGCAATGGCAATCGCGATGGTTAATGGATTATTCGCAGGGACACTCGTTGGGATATTATTTCAAGGCAATCTATTTTTATCAACGATTATCGGGATCAGTATAGGTTCCAGCGCAGGCATCCTCATTGGTTCCTTTCATTCTATTATTGTCATTTTGGAGGGCGCATTATCGGGGGTCATGGCTGGGATGATGGGGGCGATGCTTGGAGAAATGGTCGCCGCTACATATTGGGATGTAATGATGTTCATTATGTTCGCGCTCGCATTATTCGTTTATCTACTTATTATCATTGAGGTCTTTAAAATGGGGAAAAATCATAAGATGAAATGAAACCTTCTTATTATAACGAGCGTCCATTGTATAAGAGGGAATGTGACGTATGAAAAAGCTTTTCATCTTCCGGGACAGTTATGCATGCCACCTTCTCATTAAATGGACAGGAATTCATGTGCATTGGTAGTTATGTCAAGCATGAATTTCCTTTTACTCCATCCATTTCATTGTACATAAACTGTGATTCAGAAGTTGAAATTGATCATGTATTTGGAAAGCTATCGGAAGGTGGAAAAGTTCTCATGCCATTAACGGCCTATCCATTTAGTAAGAAGTTTGCTTGGGTAGCTCATAAATTCGCTGTTTTTTGAGAACTGAGTCTAAAGGAGTAAGTCGACTGTTTTTAAGTTCGTACTATAAAAAGGTACGAGCTTTTATTTTAAGTTAATAAAGAAAGTTTATAAAATGCGGCATGGAAATATAGGAATATAGTGAAAAGCTTGCTATAATAATATTTGGAAAGATGAGAATACATTGCTTATTTTGACTAAAAGGAGCAAACATAAATGGATGAGCATTTCATTAATATGGGAGAAATTATTCAATCACTAAGGGTGTATAAAGGACTAGATATTGAGGAAGTAGCGGAAGACATTTGTTCCGTTGAGGAACTTGAATTAATTGAAAAAAACAAGCAATCTCCAACACTTGATCAATTATCAGAACTCGCGATTAAATTAAATGTGCAATTAAGTGATTTATTTGACTTCGTTAATGCCGACTCATTTAATTACGTATCAGCTGTTAATGAGTTAATAAAAAAGTATAAAAGAAATAGAAACTACCAGGCAATTTATGAAATTGTTCAAAGGGAAATGGACAATCCGTTGTATAATTTTCCCTTAGGTAAGCAATATTTGCTTTGGCATCAAGCGATTTGCCTATACTATTTATCGGATTCGAAAGATAAAGAGAAAGACTTAGCAATTAGAAGGCTAAACGAAGCAATTGAGATTACAAATCCGAAGAAAACGAGCCTTACTGAAAGAGAAATAGAAATTAAAATGGCAATTGCCATTATTGAAAAGGACAGTAAAGAACTAGAACAATCGATTATTATTTTCAAAGATATTCTTGAGGAAATAGATACACTACCGAGTCTTGGTGACCCTCGAGTAAGATTACGAGCTTTATTTGGACTAGCACAATCACTGTCAAATCTTGAAAGATATGTGGAATCACTAATATATTGCGAAAAAGGGATAGAACATTGTATTAATGATGATAGCTTATTTTTATTAGGTGAATTTTTATATCAAGCAGCTTTAAACAATGTAATGCTAGGGAGTAACGAGGATGGGAAAGAGTACCTAACAAAATCACTACATATTTTTAATCTTCAAGAGAACTCTAACTTGGCTGAGTTAGTAAAAGGGCAACTGGAAAAAATAGCTAGTCAATGATATAATGTAAATATTGAAAAAACTAAATGTGGGAGGAAATAAAAGTGAAGAAAATACTATTAGCAACTGTTCTAACTCTAGGGATCTTTAGTGTAGCAAGCCTAATTGGAGCAAATAATGTAGAACTAGCAGGCCATGGCTGGCCAGATATGCCTTCCCAACATAGCGTAACCCCAGGCGTAGAACTAGCAGGCCATGGTTGGCCAGATATGCCTTCCCAACATAGCGTAACCCCAGGCGTAGAACTAGCAGGCCATGGCTGGCCAGATATGCCTTCCCAACATAGCGTAACCCCAGGCGTAGAACTAGCGGGCCATGGTTGGCCAGATATGCCTTCTCAACATAGTGTTACGCCAGGTGTAGAATTAGCAGGTCATGGTTGGCCGGATATGCCCTCCCAACATAGCATTACACCTAAAACATTTGCATAATTTATAGAAATGATTCCGTTAAAAGAGGGAAGCCACCAATTAATTTTGGTGGTTTTTTAAAATCAACGAGTGTTTTTATTTTAAAATTAGGAAGTAAATAAAAAACGTTAGAAGTGAAAAAAATGAAGAGTAAACAAGCAAAAGAAGGAGTTTCTTTTCGTAGGTTATTCAATTTCTTTATTCCATTAGGTATTTCAGCGAGCTTGGTGACGATTTCGCACGTTATCATTAATAGTACGCTTGCACGTTCATCTGACCCTGTCGTAGTGATTGCCAGTTATTCTGTTGCTATGAGTTTATTTGCTATTTTTGAGCGCTGTGCCGTTATTTTACGGCAAACGTGTGCAACACTTGTCCGCGATAAACATTCTTTTCAACTCGTTTCGAAGCTTGCGATTGTCTTATTAGCATCGATTTTGGGGGTGAGCTTGCTCATCGGCTATTCGCCGATTGGCAGTCTGTTTTTTTCAAATGTACTCGGTGTGAAGGAGCATATGCTTGGACCCACGCTAGCTGCCTATCGCGTTCTCATGTTTGTGACGATTTTTTCTGGAATTCGCTGTCTGTTTCATGGAGTGATCATTTCTAATTTACGGACGAAGTGGCTGACGATTGGGATGGTGTTCAGGCTTGTGTTTATGGGTCTTTTATCCATTGTTTTATTAAAAAATGATTTAGTGAATCACGGATATGTTGGAGCTTATATCTTTTTAGCTGGAATGGTTATTGAGGCGCTCGTTAGTGTGATCGAAGGGCGTCATTTAGTGAAGAAGCTACCTGCTAAAAAAGAAGATCACCCAGTCGTTCATCGTTCACAAGTGACGAAATTTTATTTACCGCTTTTATTTGCCTCATTAATTGCAGTTAGCATTTCCCCGGCGACGAATGCGGTATTAGGGTCAAGTGGCAAGGCAGAAATTGCGATCGCTTCCTATGCCATTGCCTTTTCAATATTAACTTTACTTGTCAGTATTTCTTCTTATACTCATCAAGTGGTTATTAATTTTTATGAAAAGGATGCGAAAGCTGTAACAAGATTTACTTTTATTTTCAGTCTTATTCCTGCTCTCTTATTAATTTTTATTGCTTACTCCCCGATTGGAATTTGGGCGTTTCAATACGTGATGGGAGTTTCTGGAGAATTACTTGATCAAAGTATTTTAGCTTTAAAGTTCTTTATTCTCTTTGCCTTATGCTTCCCATGGCTTGATTATATTAATGGCATCCTTATGTTAAAAAGGCAGACAAAGGTACTTTCATTTTCACAAGGTGGAAATGTATTCATGACCTTTGTTGGCTTGTTCACATTCATATTTATCCTTCCGAATGGAGGAGGGATGATTGGTTCGCTTGCACAGTCGATCGGTATTCTAGCAGAAACAATCATTGCCTTTATTTTTTTAAAAGTTTTTTTGAAAAAAGAAAATCAACGGGGAAAAAAGTCCCTGGAATTTAGTTAGGGAAAACCCGCAAATGATAAATAATATTAAATTAGTAATCTAGTTCGGAAAAGGGGAAAAAATGAATATTCAACAAGAAACGAGAAGAAGGGACCCTTCCGAACGTTATTCAACTTTTTTATTCCATTAGGCATTTCTGCAAGTTCGGTAACATCATCATCAATAGTACGTTGGCGCGCTTACCAGACCTTGTTGTTGTGATTGAGAGCTATTCGGTTGCGAGTTTGTTTGAAGTTTTTAAACGATGTGCCTTTATTTTGAGGCAAGCATGTGCGACGCTTGCCGCGATAAACATTCTTTCAACTTGTCCAGAGACTAGTGTTCTTTTTACTAGCAGCAATTTTGGTAGTTAGCTTGTTCATCGGCTATTCGCCGATTGGCAGTCTGTTTTTTAAAAACGTACTTGGTGTAAAGGAGCATATGCTTGAGCCAACACTTGCTGCCTATCGCGTTCACATGTTTGTTACGATTTTTTCTGGGATTCGCTGTTTGTTTCATGGAGTGATCATCGCTAATTTACGGATGAGTGGCTGACGATTGGGATGATGTTCAGGCTTGTGTTTAAGGGGTTGCTAGCCATTGTGTTATTAAAAAATGATTTGGTTAATCACGGGTATGTTGGAGCGTATATCTTTCTAGCAGGAATGGTTATTGAGCAACTTGTTAGTGTGATCGAAGGACGTCATTTAGTGAAGAAGCTACCTGCTAAAAAAGAAGATCACCCGGTCGTCCATCGGTATTTTAACGAAAACAATCATTGCGCTCATTTTTTTGCGGACCATTCTAAGAAAAGAAAATCAACAATTCCAACAAAGCTAGTGAATCAAGCCTTTGATGAAAAATCAAGGCTTTTTTTTATTTTCGATTGATAAATATGTTACTATTTCTTTAATTACGATAAAACGAGGGATTAATATGGATAAACCGCGTATTTTAATTGTTGAAGATGAAGAAAAAATTGCGAGAGTGCTTGAGCTTGAGCTCACATATGAAGGGTATGAGACGGGAAAAGCGCTTGATGGTCTTGATGGGCTGGCGATGTTTCGTGAGGAGAAATGGGACTTAATCCTACTTGATGTAATGCTTCCGGGCTTAAGTGGAATTGAGGTATTGAGACGAATTCGATCGAGCGAATCAAATGTTCCAATCATTTTATTAACTGCCAAAGATTCAATCGAAGACAAAGTGTCAGGACTTGATTTAGGGGCAAATGATTATATAACGAAGCCATTTCAGATTGAAGAATTACTAGCTAGAATTAGGGCCGCATTACGAACGACAAGTCAGTCGGAAGCTGCGACGAATGATCAGGAGTGGCTGCGCTTTTCAGATTTAAAATTGAGTGAGGAAATGAGAGAAGTGTATCGAGGGGATGATCTCATTCAACTGACACCAAGAGAGTTTGATTTGCTTGTTTATTTAATGAAAAATCCTCGTCACGTTTTAAATAGGGAACAAATTTTGACGAGTGTATGGGGATACGATTATTTTGGCGATACGAATGTCGTTGATGTGTATATTCGCTATTTGCGAAACAAAATTGATAAACCGTATGCGGATCAACTGATTCATACAATTCGGGGAGTTGGCTACGTGCTAAAGGATGCGAAATGAAACTTCGAAGCAGAATCAATTTATATACGATCGTCATGTTTATTGTTTTACTCGTATTAGTGAATGGGGCGATTTATTTTACGTTTAGTCGCATGATGCTAGATAGCGATTTAGAGCGGGCAGGAGCGGAAGCGGCGAAGGCGGTGAATGGGCTGAACGAAGCGGAGCGGGCGACAGGGATTTCAGTTGATGCTTATCTTAGAGCATACATGCCTGTAAATGGAATGCTGCGACTGATTAATATCGACGGTACATCTGATGCAACAAGTACGGATCCGATTCAACAGCATCTAAGAAAAATTCCAATTCAATTTTATGAAAAGGAAATAAAAAAGCTGATCGAGTTCGAAGGACGGCACCATGCATTTGTATCGATTCCGATTATTAGAAGCTCGGGAGAGATCGGCAATTTACAAATGACAGAAAGCTTGGAAACAACCGACCATAATTTACGCATTTTAAGAATTGTATTAGTTGCAGTCACATTGCTTGCATCGATTCCAGTTATATTGTCATCGCGGCTTTTGAGTAATTTTATAACGAAGCCAATTTCATCGATGATTCGTACGATGGTTGACATTCGAAAAAGCGGTGAATATAAACGCTTACCATTGCCGAAGCAATCGAAAGATGAGCTTTATCAAATGGGGGAAACATTTAATAAAATGATCGATCAGCTTGAACGAAACTATGAGAAGCAAGAGCAGTTTGTTTCAAATGCTTCTCATGAATTGAAAACACCACTAACCGTGATTGAATCATATGCCAGTCTATTAAAGCGTAGAGGGATGACGCAACCGGAGTTATTTCAAGAATCGGTCGATGCAATTCATTCCGAGGCGATTCGTATGAGGGAATTGACAGAACAATTACTATTATTGGCTAGGAATGAAGAACAATGGAAAGTGGAAATGACAACTGTTGATGCAGGGAAGCTTGCTCAAGAAGTAATTCGCTCATTCCAGGCGGCTTTTCAAAGGGAAATTAGCGTTCAGTTAGAGGAAAACATAATTGTTTACGCAGATGAACAAAAATTAAAACAACTTCTCTATATTTTAATTGAGAACGCTTATAAATATAGTGAAGCTCCGATTATCGTTCATGTGCGAAAGGCTGAAAATCAAGGAATGATTGGAATCATTGATCAAGGTGTTGGCATACCGGCTGAAGAACTTCCAAAGGTGTTTGATCGATTTTATCGAGTCGATAAAGCAAGAACGAGAAAAACAGGTGGCTTTGGTTTAGGTTTATCGTTGGCAAGTGAAATCGCTGAGGCAATGGGGGCAAAGCTTAGTCTTGAAAGTAAGGTTGGCCAAGGAACGACCGCTAAAATATTGCTTGATATAACCAATACTCATTAAATTCTCATTTTTATTTAGTATGATGAAAAGAGAATTTATAATGGAGTGAGAATGATGGACAAAATAAATAAACGTCGAGCTACAATTGCTGGATTGCTTTTTATTCTGCTTGCTATCATTGTTTGGCAAGTGTGGAGCTTTTCAACTTCGGCGGAGCCGCTATCAAAGGAAGATGCGAAAAGAATCGCCCAAGAAAAATATGATGGAAACGTGTTAGAAGTAAATGTCGTTAATGATGTATACAGTGTGATTCTTAAATTAGATACAGGAACGTATGATTTGCGAATTGATCGTTCTTCAGGAGATGTGATGGAGATTATTCGTATCATGTCCGAGGAAGGAACTCATGAATTATCTGTAAATGATATTAAAGAGAAGATCTCTCAGAAAATGAATGGAAAAATAGAGAAACTTGTAAAAAACGGAGATGCTTATGATGCTATCGTTGATAACGATGGAAAGAAGACAAGCATTACCGTCAACTCCCAAACGGGGGAAGTACTAAGTATAAAGGATCAAGAACAAGAGGACGCGAATCAATCGGAAAAAAAATTGACTGAGGCAGAAGCGATTAAAATTGCTCTTGCAACTGTTCAAGGAAAAGTCGATGATGTTGATTTAGAAGAATCAAATGGGCTTTATTATTATCTCGTGGAAATTGAATTGGAGGATGATGATGACCGTGAAGCAACGGTTCACATTAATGCCATTACAGGAGAAGTAGTAACAATTACTTGGGATGATTGATACATTCTCAGCGAATTCTCATCTTATTATCTGCCTGTCCTCATTTAGACTCGTTATGATGTAAATAGATAAAAAAAAGGAGGACAATAAGATGAAAAGAAAAATAATGATTGCAAGTGTAATTGGATGCGTAATTTTTGGCGGTGCAATTGGAGCTAATGCTATTTCAAATACAAACTCACAGGTGAAAGAAGCAAATTCAAAGATATCGCTTGAAAAGGCAGCTGAAATTGCGAAGAACGAAGTCGGTGGAATTGTAGAAAGTGTAGAGCTTGATAAGGAGAATGGCCGTCTAATTTATGAAGTTGATTTTGTTGAAGACGATCTCGACGTGGATATTGATGCGGTAACAGGAGAAGTTGTAAAAGTGGATCGTGACGATGATCGCGCCGTTGTTAAGCAAAGCAAAACGATTTCTAAAGAAGAAGCAATCTCAATTGCTTTAAAGGATACTCCTGGAGTTGTAACGGAAGTGGATTTTGATTCGGATGATCATGAATACGAAATCGAAATCCAATCTGAAAAACAAGAAATTGAGCTAACAATTGATGCAGCGACTGGTAATATTTTGAATAAAGATTTTGATGATTAATTTTTAATAAATGTATTGACTATAATTAGTTAAATGTGATATATTTTACTATTTGCCCTGTTTGTGTTATGCTGTAAGTATAACAATTATAGGAGTGGATCTATTGTTTGAAATTGGCGACAAAGTCTTTTATCCTATGCATGGTGCAGGTGTAATTGAGGCCATTGAAAAAAGGGAGATCCTCGGTGAAACGCATAAATATTGCCTTTTCACGATATTTGGTAGCAATATGGATGTGATGATCCCGTTAAAAAATATGGAAAAAACAGGGATTCGTCAAGTTGTGAATAAGGAAACGGTGCGTGAAATTTTACATGAATTTCATACGGAAGAATCAACGTGCAAGCTTGCCTGGAAAGCTAGGTTTAAACAAAATACGGATAAGTTGAAAACCGGTAAAATGGAAGATGCTGCAGAAGTTGTTCGGGATCTTTTGCATCGCGAAATGGAATCGGCTTTAAATGCGAGTGAAAAACAAATGTTAAATAATGCACGTAAAATGTTAATTAGTGAACTAAGTATTATTAAAAATATTAGTGAGGACCAAGCAGCCGAAATGCTTATACTCTCACATTAATCGAGCAGCCTTTTCTTTGCTGAAAAGGCTGTATTTTATTTTTTGATTGGTGTATATTATACATATCTTATTTTTATTAAGGAGTGTAAGCACGATGAGGAAGCTATTTTTAGCGGTACTATCGTTTGGATTATTAGCGACACCTTTTTTTACAAATGCTCATGTGAAGTGGTTCACAGAGGTGGAGCCTGTAAAAGAATCAATTGAAAATATACTTTCCCCTTTATTTATATCATTAACCTTTCTTGCTGCAATTGTATTGGCATTCCTTGCAATTTTAATACCGAAAACAACAGGGTGGGCGTTCATACAAAAAGCCGATGAGAAACTTTCGGGATTAAGAAAGTATTCAAAAACAATCTTGAAGTATGGAACAGCAATCGCATTAATTATTCAAATTTTAAGCGGAACTTTGTTTGCTCCAGAGTTTCATCTTCATAGCACGATCGTCATCGTTTTCGTATGGGGTGTTATTGGCTGTCTATTGATCCCACATCCGATTGCAACAAAGATCGGTTCGGTTATTTTGCTTGGTTTATTTGTATATATTACGATGCAAAATGGCATTTTCCACATGCTTGACTACGGTTTTTATGTAGCGATTATCGGTGTGTTGCTTGTAAGTAATACGAAGTGGGAAAATATTGGCTTTCCATTTTTATATTTAGGGACAGGCTTATCATTATGTTGGGTTGCAGTCGAAAAATGGGTATATCCGGGCATGTCATTAGATATTGTCGTTCATCATCATGTTCCGACATTTGGATTTGCTCCGGCCGTATTTATTGTCATGGCAGCATTCATCGAATTTGTTGTAGGTTATTTACTCGTCGTTGGTATTTTAAATCGAGTGTTAGGATTTGTCGTAACAGTTATCTTTATTTTAACAACGATGCTATTTGGCTTCACAGAAATTATTGGCCATTTTATGATTCATATCGTTTTAATTATTTTTATTATTGAAGGGGTATCTTTCTATAATCCTCCGATTAAAATGCATAACCGGGTGATGGACCAATTTATCTTTGTTTTTCTGAACTTTTTATTCGTCATTTCAACATTCGTATTAATTTATTATCGTTTTGCATAAGCTGGCAATGTTTTTGCCAGTTTTTTTATTTAATAAAGTTTGGTGTGCAGTCATGAGAGTATTTACTTCCCACATTTTATGTATGTTATTTATTTCAACCTATACAGATTAATTTTTTTCTCTATTAAAGCAAATAAGGTAAAATGAAAAGAAAAGTTTAATGAGGATGTGATGCAATTTTGCTAAAACAATTAAAGCCATACACATTTCAAATTTCAATGGTTTTTATTTTAACGTTGGCTGGAATTATCCTTGAGCTATTATTGCCAACGCTAATGGCGAATGTAGTCGATATTGGGATTATCAATGGGGATATGCCATACATATTAAAAACAGGCGGCTGGATGATTGTCTGTGCTCTAGCAGCAGTAGGGGTAACGATTGCTGTTTCATATTTTGCATCAAAAGTAGCTCTAGGCTTTGGCAGGGATATGAGGCGCAGTTTATTTACGCATGTGGAGGATTTTTCGTTACAAGCTTTTGATAAAATTGGAACGGCTTCTTTGATTACTCGCTCAACGAATGATGTTAAGATCGTTCAAGATGTTCTTCATATGGTACTCCGAATGATGACAAGGGCGCCGCTGATGTTAGTTGGGGGAATCATTCTTGCTATTTCAAGAGATCCTAAATTATCTCTTGTTTTTCTAGGTGCCTTGCCTTTACTTACTTTATTAATCATTCTCATTTCTAGAAGAGCGATTCCGCTTTTTGGGGCATTACAAAAAAAGACAGACCGTTTAAACCTGCTCGTACGTGAAAGCCTAACGGGGATTCGTGTTGTTCGAGCGTTTAATCGCGTTGAATACGAAAAAAAGCGTTTTAATTTTGCAAATGAAGATTTTCGCGACACGGGGATAAAAGTAAATAAAATGATGGCGATGCTTTTTCCAGTGATGATCATTGTCATGAATTTTACGAATATCGCGATCGTTTGGTTTGGGGCGGTTCGGATTGATCAAGGATTAATGCAAGTAGGAAATTTAATGGCCTTTCTGCAATATGCGATGATGATTTTATTTTCATTAATCATGCTTTCGATGGGGTTCATTATGATCCCGCGCGCGCAAGCGTCTGTGAAAAGAATCAATGAAGTATTGCAAATGGAACGAGATATTAATGATCCGGAAAATCCGAAACAAGCAGATCAAATGCAAGCTGATGTTGTGTTTGAGAATGTTACATTTCGTTATCGAGGTGCAGAAAAGCCTGTGTTAAAAAACATAACATTCCAAGCGAAACGCGGGGAAACGACGGCAATCATTGGGAGTACCGGCTCTGGAAAGTCAACGCTCGTGAAGTTAATTCCACGATTTTATGATGTGGAAGAAGGAGCAATATTAGTTGATGGGGTCGATGTTAGAAAGATGACGCAAAAAGAGCTTCGACAAAAAATCGGTTATGTTCCACAAAAGGCCACGCTTTTTAGCGGTACAATCGCCGAAAATCTTCGTTACGGAAGGAAAAGCGCGACGAAGGAAGAAATGATGAATGCACTTGAAACAGCACAGGCAAGCGAGTTTGTAAGGGGAAAAGAAGAGGGGATAGAGGCGAATATCGACCAAGCTGGCGCAAACTTATCTGGTGGGCAAAAGCAAAGGCTTGCGATTGCCCGAGCCCTTATTAGAAAACCAGAAGTGTATATATTTGATGATAGTTTTTCAGCACTTGATTATAAGACTGATGCGCGATTAAGAATGGCTTTAAAGCGAGAAACCGGTCATTCGGCGATTATCATTGTTGCTCAACGAGTTAGTACTGTCATGGATGCGGATCAAATTATTGTGCTTGATGAAGGTGAAATAGCTGGTATTGGCACACATGATGAACTGTTAAAAGAAAACCGCATTTATCAAGAAATCGTTTCATCCCAAGGTGAAGAGGAGGAGGGCGCATGAGTAAGCAAGGTAAGAATCAAGCAGGAAAAGGCGGAGGCATGAGCCATCCAGGAAGGATTCCCGGGGAAAAGCCAAAGGAATTCAAAAAAACATTATGGAGATTATTAGGCTATTTAAAGCCACGTAAATACCAACTCATCTTTGTTACGATTGCAGCTGTTTTCTCGACATTATTTAATGTGGTTAGTCCAAAGTTTCTAGGGGATGCGACAACATCAATATTTACGAGTGTGAAAAGCGGAACGGGCATTGATTTCACCTTTTTAGGCAGGCTCGTCCTGCTGTTAATCGGTTTATATGTCTTATCAGCCTTATTCTCCTATTTGCAGCAATACATTATGGCGGGAGTATCACAAAAAACGACTGCAGAACTACGGAAAGAAGTGAATGATAAATTAACAAAATTGCCATTGCGCTATTATGACCAGCATCCGCATGGCGATGTATTAAGCCGAGTCATCAATGATATTGACAACATCAATAATTCGCTTCAACAAGCACTCTCGCAAATGATCACATCGGTGATTTCGATTATTGGAACGATCATCATGATGCTTATTATTAGTCCAATGTTGACGCTCGTCGTATTTATTACTTTTCCATTAAGTGCTTTAGTCATTCGCTATATTGCTTCTTTTTCACAAAAGCACTTTGTGAAGCAGCAAAAAGAGCTAGGTCATTTAAATGGACATATTGAAGAAACATTTTCAGGTCACCAAGTTGTAAAAGCGTTTGGTCGTGAAGAGTCTGCGATTGAATCCTTTGATGAAATGAACGAGCGTTTATACGAATCTGGTTGGAAAGCACAGTTTATTTCGGGGATTATGATGCCGTTAATGACCTTTGTCGGAAATCTTGGCTTTGTCTTTGTCAGTATTGGCGGAGGTATTCTTGTATTAAATGGAAGTATTCGAATTGGTGATGTGCAAGCTTTCATTCAATATTCCCAGCAACTTTCTCAACCAATGGCTCAAGCCGCGGGGATTGCAAATATGATTCAAACAGCTCTTGCATCTGCGGAACGTATCTTTGCTGTTTTAGATGAAGAGGAAGAAAGGCAAGAAACGCCGGCGCCTGTTGATTTACAACGACTTACGGGGAATATTATGTTTGAACATGTTCGTTTCGGATATGAGCAGGAAAAACCGATTATTAAAGATTTTAATTTGGATGTAAAATCAGGCCAAACAATCGCGATCGTTGGACCAACAGGAGCAGGGAAAACGACGATTATCAATTTATTAATGAAGTTTTACGAGATAGACAGCGGTCAAATTAAAGTTGATGGAAAAAGTTTAGCAGAGTTATCCCGTGAACAAGTTCGCTCTTTGTTTGCGATGGTTCTTCAGGATACATGGCTATTTAGTGGAACGATTCGCGAGAATATCGCATATGGACGCGATGATGCCACTGAGGAAGAAATCATTAGAGCTTCCAAAAGTGCCTTTGCTGATGAGTTTATTCGGACGATGCCTGACGGGTATGATACACAATTAGGTGAAGATGCAGCAAATATTTCCCAAGGTCAAAGACAGCTTATTACAATTGCCAGAGCGATTTTAGCTGATCCTAAAATATTAATTCTTGATGAAGCGACAAGCAGTGTCGATACGAGAACGGAAATGAATATCCAGCGTGCGATGAATCGCCTTATGAAAGGGAGAACAAGCTTTGTGATTGCCCATAGACTTTCGACTATTCGCGATGCCGATGTCATATTGGTCATGAATGAGGGGGATATAATTGAAAAAGGCTCACATGACGAATTGATCTCTAAAAACGGATTTTATGCAGATTTGTATAAAAGTCAATTTGCAGCGGATGTAGGTTAACGGGAAAAAGTGAGGTTTATAACTCGAATAAAGGGGGAAACATAATGGTACTAATACAAATGGGGGAATGCCATTATGATTGAAGAATTTGAAGTGAAAAAAGAAGTGTTTGAAAATTTACCCCATGGTTTGACTCATTTTGAGATTTCTTTGGACGGAAAAAGCTATGAAGGTCATTATAGAAATGGTGATGTAAATTGGTTTCATCCACATCCCCTTCAAGAGAATCACGAAATTCCGATTGAGGAAATCGAGGAGCAAGTCCGCGAAATTATTATAAAACATATTCATTAGAGGTTGATCAATTCAATAAAATAAAGCGGGTGAAGTAAACATCATTGTTCTTCACCCGCTTTTCTCTTTTGTTCAATCCTTGCTCGGCAAAGTAGCTATTTGTATTAAAAATTACGCAATACTTTTCTTGAACCGATGAATAACCAAGTACATAAGACAAATGGTAAAGTAAGCGGCGGAAGTCCAAAAGGCAGCAGCCATGTATCGACACTTGCTGTTACGAGTACACTCGCCATTGCAGCAAGTGTGCCGGCAAATGGAAATTTGCGCTGGCGAACGTTATATACCGACCCAATTGCAATCATCGTCAGGACAGCATTATAACTATACAGCCCTAAATTGAGCAACTTAAAATCTGCGCCAAGTAAATAGGCAACGAGCCAAGAAACGGCGGTCGCAAATAATGTATAGACACCATATTTCCACCCTGCCCAAAACACAGCAATTAATATGAAAACCCCAGACCAAAAAACATCAATTAAAAAAACTTCTGCTACTCCTTTGATTAGCCCCCTGAATAATTGTGGGGTTCCCTCAATATCTAAAACCCATTGTGACAATGATTGTGGGACGAGATCAGAGCTTAGTTGAAAAGCGGTAAAACGATACGCTGAAAGTAATAAAAACCATGTCAGAATTATAAACGGAAAGGTTAGTACAGGATAAGCAAACTTTTTTGCGGCATGCATGAAAGCAGCGGTTAAGAGAGCTGCTACGGCTGCACCTGCCATTGCAATCACCCAGCGAAGGCTTCCTTCCATAAAGATCATTATAGCAATTCCTGTGAGTACGGAGTTAAAGCCAAATAGTCCTTGGTGAACTTGTTTCTTATCTGCTCCCCCGAAGTCGGCAACTAAAGTACCAATTGCTGATGCAATAAAAGCGATTAGTCCGAGGGACGGTGAAGCAATAGAAAGTCCAAGTAAAATAATCAGTCCTGATACCGGATTTTCGAGCAGGATAACTTGAGATACTCCATTTAGCGTTGCGGGTATAAGCGATAAATAGTGATTGCTGTTAAAAAACTTATCCAATTTATATTGCAAGTGAAACCTCTCCTTAGATTGGAATTCAACTTTAATCGTCATTTTTTTCCTATTCCCTAATTATGTTACCTTTAATTCATCATTAGGACAATATTAAGATTGAAGCATGTAAAAAACAATGCCTAAACCTTGACAGGATGCATTTTCGGTATTAAAAATAGAGATAGAAGGACGAGTTATTATTCTACCATAGTTAATTCAATAATCCATATAGATTATTGAAATTCCGAAATGATGTAACATTGGTTTATTTTTCAAAAACGAGGGAAAACTGATACTTATCTTTCCAATACGCTTTTTGAAAAAATAACTCTCCCAAACAAACGATGCAAATGTCGGGATAGAAGACATTTAGCTTTTCACGTTTGTGAATTGAGAAAAAATGGCATTAATGTCATATTTTGAATAGGAGGAAAGAAGGATGCATCTATTACCGCGTGAGCAAGAGAAATTAATGATCGTCGTTGCTGCAGATTTAGCAAGGCGGCGTAGGGAAAGGGGATTGAAGCTGAATCATCCGGAATCCGTTGCATTAATTACATATGAATTACTGGAAGGTGCAAGAGATGGCAAGTCTGTTGCAGAATTAATGCAATACGGGGCGACGATCTTATCAGCTGAAGATGTCATGGAAGGCGTCCCTGAAATGATTGACGATATTCAAGTGGAAGCTACATTTCCAGATGGTGTAAAGCTTGTCACTGTTCATAACCCAATAAGATAGAACGGAGGAAACGATGAGAATGATACCAGGAGAATATATATTGTTAGATGAAGATATTATCTGCAATGAAGGAAAAGAAACGAAGAAAATTCAAGTTGTCAATAAAGGAGATCGGCCAATTCAAGTTGGCTCCCATTTTCACTTTTATGAAGTAAATGAAGCACTTGAATTTAATCGAGACGAAACATTTGGCTTTCGTTTAAACGTTCCAGCAGGTGCTGCTTTCCGTTTTGAGCCGGGTGATCCGAAGGAAGTGGAGCTTGTCGCCCTAGGTGGAGAGCGCAAGGTTTATGGATTAAACGAGAAAACAGAAGGTTCGGTTGACGGGAGGAACAATTTATGAGTTTTCGTATGACAAGAAAGCAGTACACAGATATGTATGGACCGACGAAAGGCGATGCCGTTCGTTTAGCTGATACAAATTTGTTTATTGAAATTGAAGAAGATCGTACGTTATATGGTGAAGAAGTTGTGTTCGGTGGCGGAAAAGTTATCCGCGAAGGGATGGGACAGCACCCGTTAGCGGTTCGTGGAGAAGATATTCCTGACTTAGTCATTACAAACATTATTATTTTAGATTATACAGGGATTTATAAAGCGGATCTTGCCATTAGGGATGGGAAGATTTTTAAAATTGGTAAAGCGGGAAATCCTTTAATCCAAGACAATGTTGACATCGTCATTGGGGCAGCTACGGAAGTGATTGCCGGAGAAGGAAAGATCGTGACGGCTGGTGCGATTGATACACACGTTCACTTTATTAATCCGGACCAAGTTGAAACGGCTTTAACAGCTGGTACGACAACATTAATCGGTGGTGGAACCGGTCCAGCGGAAGGATCAAAAGCGACGACAGTTACACCAGGGCCAGCGAATATTCATCGCATGTTAGAAGCGGTAGAAGGGCTACCAATTAATGTTGGTTTACTCGGTAAAGGACATGCAGCT
Organism: Bacillus sp. FJAT-50079; assembly: GCF_018343515.1. GTDB lineage: Bacteria > Bacillota > Bacilli > Bacillales > Bacillaceae_C > Lederbergia. Next base: position 569,195 of record NZ_JAGYPD010000003.1, read on the forward strand.
TCAGAGGAGCCACTTGCTGAGCAAATTGAAGCGGGTGTTATCGGCTTAAAAGTACATGAGGATTGGGGAGCAACTTTTTCCTCCATTGATAACTCATTAAAAGTTGCTGATAAGTACGATGTTCAAGTTGCTTTACACGCCGACACATTAAACGAGGGTGGCTTCGTTGAAAATACAGTAGCCGCATTTAAAGACCGCGTCATTCACTCATTTCATACAGAAGGTGCTGGGGGTGGACATGCTCCTGACATTATTAAAGTTGCGAGCTACTTGAATGTTCTCCCAGCTTCGACAAACCCTACACTACCATTTACAGTTAATACAATCGATGAACATTTAGATATGCTAATGGTTTGTCACCATTTAAATCCAGACATTCCAGAAGATGTTGCATTCGCCGATTCAAGAATTCGAGAAGAAACGATTGCTGCTGAAGATATTCTCCAAGATATGGGGATTTTCAGTATTACAAGCTCAGATGCGCAAGCAATGGGACGGGTTGGAGAAGTAACCATTCGTACATGGCAAGTGGCAGATAAGATGAAGAAGCAACGTGGAAAACTAGAAGGCGACAATGGAGTCGGTGATAATAACCGCGTAAAAAGATATGTGGCAAAATATACAATTAATCCGGCAATTGCCCACGGAATTGGCGATTACATCGGTTCAATTGAAGAAGGAAAATATGCGGACCTCGTCATTTGGAGCCCGAAATTTTTTGGCGTGAAGCCAGATATGATCTTAAAATGTGGAATGGTTGTTAATAGCATCATGGGTGACCCAAATGCATCAATTCCGACACCACAGCCATATATTTATCGCCCAATGTATGCAGCGACAGGAAAGGCATTGCCTAAACATTCGATCACGTTCGTTTCGAAGGCTGCGTATGACAATGGAGTGAAAGAAAAGCTTGGTCTTGAAAAGATCATTCTACCAGTGCACGGCATTCGTAATTTAACGAAAAAAGATATGAAGCTCAATGCTGAAACCCCGGAAATTACCGTTGATCCACAAACATATGAAGTAAAAGTAAACGGTGAACATTTAACTTGCGAGCCAGTGGAAGTCGTTCCAATGGCACAACGATACTTTTTATTTTGAGGTGAATATATTTGATTATAGATCATGTCATTACACATATTGATGAAATCGATCAAAACGAGCTTGCGAAATATCATAAAGAAAAAGTGTATTTGGAAAGCAGTGATCTCGTTAAAAGAATTCAAAGAGTGACAACAGACCATGGAAAAGAGCTCGGCATTCGCTTAAAAGAAGCACGTGATTTAGTGGCAGGCGATGTTTTATACATGGATGATCATAATATGATCATCGTTGATGTGATGCCTGATGATTTATTAATTATTAAACCGCGCTCGATTCAAGAAATGGGAAATATCGCCCATCAGCTCGGTAATCGCCATTTACCTGCCCAGTTTGAAGGTGACGAGATGTTCGTTCAATATGACTATTTAGTAGAGGAATTGCTTCAAGAGCTCGCTATCCCTTTTGAACGAGAAAAAAGGAAAGTAAAGCAAGCTTTCCGTCATATTGGTCATAGCCATGGATAATTATTTACTCGCTTTGTTTCAACTTACGGATTCCCAACTTCCAACTGGGGCGTTTAGCCATTCATTCGGCTTGGAAACGTATATTCAGGAAGAAAAAGTGGAAGATCCGGAAACGTTTAAAGCGTGGCTAAATGTTTATTTGGATGAACAGTTGAAATATACGGACGGTCTAGTGAGCCGTCTCGTATATGAGGCGATGGAGCATGAAGCAACGGAAGAAATATGGAAGCTTGATCGATTAATCACCGTGCAAAATCTGCCGCGTGAAGTGAGAGAAGGAACATACAAAATGGGAGAGCGGATGTTAAGCTTAGCTTTATCACTTTATGACTTCCCAATCCTTTCCACGTACAAACAGCGGATCGAACAAGAGCAATCATTTGGACATCCAGCGATCGTATTTACGATGATTGCTTTTTGCTTAGAAGTCCCTAAACAAAGTGCCATTTCCGCATACTTGTATTCTTGCATATCTGGCATTGTGCAAAATGCTGTAAGAGGCATCCCTTTAGGACAAACGGCAGGACAGAAAATGTTAAGGGATATTCAACCATGGATCATGGAAACAACGAAGAAAACAGAAACATTAACGATCGATGATTTTGGTGTGACAGCACCGGGAATCGAAATTTCTCAAATGAAACACGAACGACTTACGATTCGAATTTTTATGTCATGAAAGGACGTGCTTATATGGAGCCAATTAAAATTGGAGTTGGAGGACCTGTTGGTTCAGGAAAAACGATGTTGATTGAAAAATTAACACGAGCAATGGCGGATGACATTAGCATGGCTGTTGTTACGAATGATATTTATACGAAAGAAGATGCGAAATTCTTAATGAAAAACGGGGTATTGCCATCTGACCGCATTATCGGTGTTGAAACAGGCGGTTGCCCACATACAGCGATTCGTGAAGATACTTCGATGAATACGGCTGCAATTGAAGATTTGAAAAAAACACATAAAGATTTGGAGATCATTTTTGTAGAAAGCGGTGGAGATAATTTAGCCGCAACATTTAGCCCAGAGCTTGTTGATTTCTCTATCTACATTATTGACGTTGCGCAAGGAGAAAAAATTCCGCGCAAAGGTGGACAAGGGATGATCAAATCTGATCTTTTCATCATTAATAAAACGGATCTTGCTCCATTTGTCGGCGCTAGTTTAGAAGTGATGGAATCAGATACGAAAGTATTCCGCGGCAATAAACCATTCGTTTTCACAAATCTAAAAGATAATACTGGTTTGGATGAAGTCATTGCTTGGATTAAGAAAAATGCATTGTTAGATGGTTTAGGAAAATGAGGAAATGGACAGGGGAACTACGGTTAGCCGTTGAATATAAAAGAGGCAAAACCATCCCAAAAGATGTGTACTTTCAAGGAGCATTTAAAGTGATGCGTCCCCATTATCTAGATAACTCCGGACAGGTCACATATTTTCTCATTAACCCTGGCGGCGGGTATGTCGATGGGGATACGTACCGTATGCAAGTAATAGCGGATGAAAAGGCGGAATTACTTTTAACGACGCAGTCAGCAGCAAAAGTATATAAAACACCGCGTATTCCAGTCATACAAGAAATGGAATTTTATTTGAAAAAGGACAGTCTCCTTGAATACATTCCAGATCCTTTAATCGGCTATGAGGATGCACGTTATATTCAAAGAAATGTGGTCCACATGGAATCCGGTTCTACCCTCATTTACTGTGATATCCTTACTCCGGGTTGGTCACCCCAAGGGACTTTATTTAGCTATGAAAAACTTCAGCTAAAAAACGAAATTTATTTAGACAATGAGTTAGTCGTCTTTGACCATTTAAAACTAGAACCGAGTAGCCAGCAGATTGGTGCGATCGGATTAATGGAAAACTACACACATCTTGGTTCGATGATTGTTGTAAGTGATAAGATGACATCTTCTTTTATTGATGAGCTTTATGATACATTAGGGGATATGGATGAAGCTTATAAAATAGGCATCTCTCAACTTACCGTACCAGGGTTTACAGTTAGGATGCTTGCCAATTCCACCCAAGAGATTGAAAAACAATTTATGAGGATCCACCAACATATTCGCGAACAATGGTTTCAAAAACAAGCAGTGTTTTTAAGAAAATATTAAAATAAATAGCTCGTAAAGAATGAAAAGTTTCTTTATGAGCTTTTTATTTGTCGTTAAAACCTCAAAAACAATCACAAACTTGAATGATTTTGAATTATTTTGGATGAAAGTGATTGACTGTTGAATAAAAATCTTATAATATACAATTCAAGGAGTGATCTTTATGTTGACACCTGAAAGGCATGCCATCATCCTTCAGATACTAAAAGAGAAAGGAACCGTTAAAATTCAAGAATTAGTAGAGAGAACGCAGTCTTCTGAATCAACGATCCGCAGGGATTTGACACAATTGGAAGAAGATCATTTCTTAAAGCGCATTCATGGAGGGGCTTCCTTATTACAAGGAAAATTGATTGAACCGAGCATGGTAGAAAAATCAACCAAAAACCTTCATCAAAAGCAGAAAATCGCTCAATATGCGGCAAGTATTGTAGAGGATGGTGACTGTATTTACTTAGATGCCGGCTCAACAACGAAGGAGATGATCCCATATTTAAATCAAAATGATCTTGTTGTTGTAACAAATGGGTTGGAGCATATTGCCCCATTACTTGAAAAAGGGATACGTACTTATTTAATCGGTGGCTACGCAAAAAATCGAACAAATGCAACGATTGGTAGAGGAGCGTTAGTAAGTCTCGGACAATATCGATTCGATAAATGTTTTCTCGGTGTGAATGGCATCCATTCAGAGCTTGCTTTTACAACGCCTGATCAAGAAGAGGCGATGGTTAAGAAAAAAGCGACAACGCTTTCTAATAAAAATTATGTACTTGCCGATGAAACAAAATTTGGAGAGATTTCTTTTGCGAAAATCATGGATTTAAATAAGGCAGATATCATTACAACTCAACTTGATCAAGAGATTCTATCACTCTTCAAAGGTAAAACAACAATAAAGGTCGTGAGCGAATGATTTATACATTGACATTAAACCCATCGATTGATTACGTGGTTGAGGTGGAACCATTTCAGATTGGACAATTAAATAGAATCCAAAAAGAAACAAAATTCCCTGGTGGGAAAGGGATCAATGTATCGAGAGTACTTCACGAACTTAGGGTAGAAAGTACTGCGCTCGGCTTTATTGGTGGCTTTACAGGCCGATATATAGAAGATTATTTAAATAGTGAAAATATCAAAAGTGATTTTATTCGTGTGAAAGGTGATACACGCATTAATGTAAAGCTAAAAACAGATCAAGAAACGGAAATTAATGGGCAAGGTCCACAAATTGAAAATGAAAACATTGAGCAGTTAAAAACGAAAATCAAAAGCTTGAAAAAAGGGGATCAATTAATTCTTTCAGGCAGCATTCCGGCTGCGCTTCCAACTACCATTTATAAAGAACTCGTAAAAATATGTGTCGAGTTAGATGCTTCGTTCGTTGTTGATGCAGAAGGTAATCTATTAAGGAATGTGTTAGCCTATCGGCCTTTTCTAATAAAACCAAATCATCATGAATTAGCAGACCTATTTCAAACTACTATTGATACACCAGAAGAAGCGATCAAGTATGGTAAACAATTACTTGAAATGGGTGCACAAAATGTAATTGTTTCAATGGCAGAAAAGGGAGCTATCTTTATAAATAAAGAGAAGGTCTTGCATGCGACAGTCCCTTCTGGAGATGTAAAAAGTTCAGTTGGTGCAGGAGATTCGCTTGTTGCTGGATTTTTAGCACAATTCTCGAAAACAGGCAATGTTGAAGAGGCTTTTCAATATGGCGTTGCATCAGGAAGTGCTACTGCTTTTTCCTTCGGTCTTTGCACCAAAGAGAAGATTGAGGCACTCCTTCCGCAAGTGAAAGTAAGCAAAAGGGGAGATTCAGGATGAAAATAACAGAACTGTTAACCTTAGAAACCATCAATCTATCACTGAAAAGTCGTGATAAGCTCGGTGCAATTGATGAATTAGTCGATCAGTTGCATCGTGCTGGGAAGCTAAATGACAAGGAGAAATTTAAAACGGGCATTATGAAACGCGAAGAACAAAGCACGACAGGAATTGGAGAAGGCATCGCTATACCACACGCAAAAACAGATGCTGTGAAAGTTCCGGCGATCGCCTTTGGAAAGTCCATCGATGGGATCGATTATGATTCACTAGACAATCAGCCTGCGCATTTAGTTTTCATGATTGCAGCACCTGAAGGAGCCAATAACACTCATTTGCAAGCGCTCGCAAAATTATCTTCCATTTTAATGAACGTGGATGCAAGAAAAGAACTAATGGATGCAAACACAGCAGAAGAAATCATTGAGACAATGAATCGGTATGATCAAGAGGTTGAGGAAGAACAAGGAGAAGCACCGCTAAAAGCCGCGAGCATAGTCGCTGTCACAGCCTGTCCAACGGGAATTGCCCATACGTATATGGCCGCAGATGCTTTGAAAGCAAAGGCAAAAGAGTTAGGTGTTTCGATAAAGGTTGAAACAAATGGTTCTGGTGGAGCTAAAAACGTATTAACATCTGAAGACATTGAAAAGGCTACGGCCGTTATTGTTGCAGCAGATACGAAAGTAGAAATGGATCGCTTCAGCGGAAAACATGTTATCAAAGTCTCCGTCGCAGATGGAATTCGCAAGCCGCAGCAATTGATTGAAAATGCGCTGAAACAAGATGCTCCAATTTATCAAGGTGATGGCAGCCAGCAATCAAATCGTCAATTTGAAACGTCTAAAAAACGGGCTGGGTTTTATCAGCACTTAATGAATGGCGTATCGAATATGCTTCCATTTGTAGTCGGCGGGGGAATATTGATAGCGATATCATTTATGTTTGGAATTCAATCAGCTGATCCAAATGATCCATCATATAATGCATTTGCAGCAGCTCTTAATACGATTGGGGGCGGAAATGCTTTTGGTTTAATGATTCCAGTATTAGCAGGATTCATTGCGATGAGTATTGCTGATCGACCAGGACTCGCTCCAGGCATGGTTGGCGGTCTGATGGCTGCAACAGGCGGAGCTGGTTTTCTTGGCGGATTAATTGCTGGTTTCTTAGCAGGGTATATCGTTGTACTATTAAGAAGGATTTTCTCTCGATTGCCTGATTCATTAGAAGGAATCAAACCTGTCCTTCTTTACCCACTCTTTAGTATTTTGTTCACGGGACTTATTATGTTATTTATCGTTATTGACCCTGTAAAAGCAATGAATACTGGATTAACAAATTGGTTAAATGGCCTCGGTACAGAGAACCTTATTATTTTGGGAATTATTCTTGGCGGCATGATGGCAATTGATATGGGCGGACCAATTAATAAAGCCGCATTCACATTTGGTATCGCGATGATTGATGCTGGGAATTTTGCTCCTCATGCGGCGGTGATGGCTGGCGGAATGGTGCCGCCACTTGGCTTAGCGTTAGCGACGACCTTTTTTAAACATAAATTTACCGCACAAGAAAGAGATGCGGGAAAAACGAATTATATTATGGGCGCGACCTTTATTACAGAAGGGGCGATTCCATTTGCAGCAGCAGATCCATTACGGGTCATTCCTTCAATCATTTTCGGCTCAGCGGTTGCAGGCGGATTGTCAATGGCATTTAAAATTGGCTTACCCGCTCCACATGGAGGGATCTTTGTAATCCCAATCATCGAAGGAAGCATCTTATTATATTTGCTCGCCATTGTTGCAGGATCAATCGCAACAGCTTTACTCATCGGTTTACTGAAAAAACCTGTGAACCGATAACATGATACTAAAAACGGTGGGGCTGTCCTAGTAGTTAGAATAGCCCCGCTTTTATACACAGGCAGTATCCATTTCCCTTACCGGAAGAAAAATTCCCGAAACGGTCAATCGGCCCCCGCTCGATTGCCCCATTTCCAGCAAAACTCCCGAATACGGTCAATCGCCCCCCGTTCGATTTTCCCATTCCAGCAAAGACTCCCGAATACGGTCATTCGGACCCCGTTCGATTGCCCCATTTCCAGCAAAACTCCCGAATACGGTCAATCGCCCCCCCGTTCGATTGCCCCATTCCAGCAAAAAATTCCCCAAACGGTTATTCGCCCCCCGCCCGATTTCCCCATTCCAGCAAAAAATTCCCGAAACGGTCAATCGCCCCTCGCTCGATTGCCCTATTCCGGAAGAAAAATTCCCGAAACGGTCAATCGGCCCCCGCTCGATTGCCCCATTTCCAGAAAAACTCCCGAATACGGTCAATCGCCCCCCGTTCGATTGCCCCATTCCAGCAAAAAATTCCCGAAACGGTCAATCGGCCCCCGTTCGATTGCCCCATTTCCAGAAAAACTCCCCAATACGGTCAATCGAACCCCGCTCGATTTTCCCATTCCAACAAAAACTCGCCAATAGGGGCAATCGAGTGCACGATGTTTACCAAAAGAGCAATTAGTATTACCTTTTAGACAGTCCCCTCCGAAGTTGATGTTGAAGCATTATTAAAGTAGACAAAGGTGCATAAATAAAGGAGAAGCTGCTCGTCTATGAAGCAGCTCCTTTTTGATTAGTCACTTTTCGGATCCAGTGCATCACGGAGTCCGTCACCTACGAAGTTAAAACATAGTACGGTAATTAAAATAAGTAAACCAGGAAAGGCGGGATACCAAGGCGCTTTTAAGAGAACGGTAAAGTTTTGTGCATCTTGGAGCATATTGCCCCAGCTCGGTGTAGGAGGTTGAACTCCAAGCCCTAAGTAACTTAAAGCCGCTTCTGAGAGAATAACTCCACCTACTAATAGAGTAGCTGCAACAATGATAGGCCCCATAGCATTAGGCAATATATGGCTGAAAATAATTTTTGATGCTCTCGTCCCTATTGTTCTCGATGCTAATACAAATTCCCGGGATCTTAATGTTAGAAATTCCCCTCGAACTAGCCTAGCTGTGCTTGTCCATGAAGTTAATGCAAAAATAATAATAAGCTTGTCCCAACCAGGTTCAAAAATAGTAACAACCGTAATGAGTAAAAATAAACTGGGGATAGAAATGACAATATCAACAAATCTCATAAGAATAGCATCGATAATACCGCCAAAATATCCTGCAAGTGCACCAATCGTAGTGCCAATTATCATTGCGCCAGCTACGGAACAAAATGCGACTAATAAGGAAATTCTGCCACCGAAAAGCAGACGAGAAAAAATATCACGGCCGAATCGGTCTGTACCCAACCAATATTCCTTTCCGGGGGGAGTAAGTTTAGCTACCAGATTTGGTTTATCTGGATTATACGGAGCGATCAAGGGTGCAAATATAGCCATAAGGATGATAATCAGTAAAATAATCGCACCTATTACAGCTAACTTATTTTTCATAAATTTACGTACAAATATTCTTGTCAACGTTTCGGGTTTTTGAATATTGGGATTTAACTCCGGCCCATCAATCGTCGTATTTGTATTATATTGTACCAAATTCAATCCCTCCTCAATACTCGATACGTGGATCGAATACCGCATATAATATATCCGCAATTAAATTTCCAATAACGACAAATACGGAAGAAATAACTGTTAAGGCCATGATTACCGGATAATCACGTGTGAATGCTGATTCAATGAATAATCGACCGAGGCCTGGCCAACTGAAAACTGACTCCGTAATAGCTGCACCACTGATAAAAGAAGGAATCATAAGTCCGAAAATGGTGATGATTGGTATTAATCCATTTCTAAGTCCATGTTTTAAAACGACTTTTAGTTCTTTAAAGCCTTTAGCCCTTGCCGTTCGAATGTAATCTTGATGAAGGACATCCAACATGCTTGAACGTGTGTATCGGGTGAGTGCGGCCATATCGGAAGCAGCCAATACAAATGCGGGCATAATTAAATGGTGAATTCTATCCCAAATGCTAAATGGCGCATTAAGTGTAGCTACACCACCAGTTGGGAACCATTTAAGTTGAACACCAAAAAATATAATCATCATTAATCCGAGCCAAAAGTTTGGAGTGGCGACTCCGAGAAATGAACCAACTGTTACGGAATAATCTTTAATTGTATAAGGCCGCATAGCTGATATAATACCTAGTGGTACGGCAATGATAATCGCAAGAAGTGTAGAAACCCCCATAAGCAATAAAGTATTGGGAAGGCGGGCCAAGATCATTTCACTGACTGGAACACCACGATTTATAATTGAAGTACCAAAATCGCCTTGAATCATTTTTCCAAGCCATACGATATATTGTTTATGGACAGGTTCATCTAAGCCGTATTTTTCTCTAAACTTTATTTGATCTTCTGGTTTTAAATTTGGATCCATCATTAATGTTGTTGGGTCACCGGGTGCTGCTTGAATGATGGCAAATGATATGATCGTAATTCCGAGCAATAATGGGATGGCCATCAGTGTGCGACGAATAATATAGGAAACCATTTTTTATCCTCCTTTCAAATTCATCATTGTATCTAAAGATATGCAATCGCATATTAATTTTCGAAGTTTTGGATAAAAAAGAAAAAGGGGAGGCGAATAGCCATTCCCCTTTTCTATACTCTCATCGATTATTCAGTTGGTTTTAACCACCACTTATGAGCTTTGTAAATATAATTTTTTGCATGGAATTCATATCCCTGCATTTCTGCTGGCATAGCACGATACTCTTCAGGATAATAAATGAACGTATATGGTTGATCTTCAGCTAATTGTTGTTGGATTTTTCCAATTAGCTCTTTACGTTTTTCTTTATCTCTTTCTTGCAATTGCTCATCCATTAGTTTATCAAGCTCGGGGTTGGAGTAAGCAATCATGTTATTCCCGTTTTCAATATTTTTCGTATGGAAAATCCCGCTTGGATCTGGGTCCGTCGCTAAGCTCCAGCCAAGGAGAAGCGCTTCAAAATTTCTGTTTGGTGGGTTAATATCTTTAATTAAGGCACCAAATTCCATGATTTTTGGTTTCGCTTCGATGCCAATTTCTTTAAATTGATCTTGTAGAAGAACGGCTATATCTTCACGAGTTTTATTACCTTGGTTTGTTTTAACTTCAAAGGAGAAGCGTTTCCCGTCCTTCTCAAGAATTCCATCTGAGCCTGGCTCCCAACCTGCATCAGCAAGCATTTGTTTCGCTTTTTCCGGATCATATTCGAATCTTGGAACATCATCATTATAAGCCCAGCTCAATGGACTTTCAGGGACGTCAGCGACTTTCCCTTTTCCTTCCATGATGACATCTACAATGGTTTGACGGTCGATTGCATGTGTAAGTGCTTGACGTACTTCCTTTTCTTTAAATAAATCATTTGCTTCGTTGTAACCTAAGAAAGTGTAGGAAAGTGCAAGACCATGTTCAAGTTTAATACCAATTTCATCCGCAAAGCCTTCCACTGTTTCTACATCCGATAAGTTGACACCGGACCAGAAGTCAATATCACGATTTTGCAGCTGTGTTAACATCGCATTTGCATCCGTAATGATTTTCATTGTAATGGTATCCAAATGTGGTCGACCTAAATAAAAATCATCGAATGCTTCTACCTTCACATATTCTCCGGCTTTATTCTCGACAAATTTAAATGGACCTGATCCAATAGGTGTTTTCGTATTGAATGAATGTTCACCGAGCTCTGCAATCGGAACATCACCAAGAATATGTTCAGGAAGAATTCCAAAGCTTAATCCAACGGATGGGAATTGGACGTCAACTTTATTTAAATGGAATTTCACCGTTAAATCATCGACTTTTTCAACGCTTTCCAATGATTCGAAATAATCACCGCGGATCCCATCATAATCCTCACTTAATGGAATATTGTATGTGAATACAACGTCGTCAGCAGTTAAAGGCTCGCCATCATGGAATTTAATTCCTTCACGAAGCTTAACGGTTAAAGTCATTCCATCATCTGATTCTTCGATGCTTTCAGCCATTGCATCCTCTGTAGTTGCCTCGAACCCATCCACCTCTGAGCTAACTAAGCCGTCAAAGATTAGAGCTTCAACATCGGAGCTCACTGAGTCATTAGAATAAAGCGGGTTAAATAATGTCGGATTCCCACTTGAACCAATAACTAAATCCCCGCCATCAACTGGTTCATTACTAGCCTGTGGTTCTTCTTTTTCCGGCTCTTCCTGTGCCGGTGGTTCATTGCTTTCTGGTTCATTGTTCGCATTGTTTCCACCGCTACAAGCGGCTAGAAACATCGATAAGACGAGCATCATACTTAATAAAAGCCAAGCTGGTTTTCTCATATTACTCCCCCCAAATCGTTTAATTAAATCATTTGAAACTTGTAAGCGTAGATTCTCATGAATCACCCCTTTCAAGTAGTCGCTTGATTTATTCAGATGGATATAAATGACAAGCAACATAATGTTCAGGCTTCACTTCTCGGAAGGTCGGCACTTGTTTGCGACAAATATCCATCGCCGCCGGGCAGCGTGTATGGAAGACACAACCAGCGGGTGGATTTGCCGGACTTGGCAATTCACCGGTAAGTACAATTCGTTCACGTTTTTGCATACCTCTTCTTTTTGGTACAGGAACAGCCGAAAGCAATGCTTGTGTATAAGGGTGAAGCGGGTCTTCATATAAATCTTTCTTTTTTGCCAATTCCATCATTTTCCCAAGATACATCACACCAACACGGTCACTTATATGGCGAACAACACTTAAGTCATGGGAAATGAAAATATATGTAAGTCCAAATTCTGCTTGCAAATCTTCCATTAAATTTATAATTTGCGCTTGAATCGACACGTCTAATGCGGAAACGGCCTCATCAGCAATGATTAATTCAGGATTGAGTGCAAGGGCTCGGGCAATTCCAATTCGCTGTCGTTGACCACCGGAAAATTCATGCGGATAACGGTTAATAAATGATGGATTAAACCCCACTCGTTCTAAAAGCTCGGAAATTTTTTCTTCTCGGCGTTTATAGTCATATAAACCGTGAGTAATCAAAGGTTCACTTAAAATCGATTTCAATGTTTTGCGCGGATTCATTGAGGCATAAGGATCTTGAAAAATCATTTGTATATTTTTCCTTACATGCCGACTCAATGCTCGTTCTGATATATGTGTAATATCATGACCTTTAAATTGAATCTTGCCATCTGTTGGTTCATAAAGACGAATCAGTGTTCTGCCAGCCGTCGATTTTCCGCATCCTGATTCTCCGACAATTCCTAGTGTCTCACCTTTTTTTACGTAAAAGGAGATGCCATCGACCGCTTTAATATGACCAACTGTTTGTTGGAAAATACCAGCCTTAATTGGGAAGTACTTTTTTAAATTATCAACCTTTAATAAAAATTCTGAATCATCTTTGGGTAATGAAGCATTTGCTGACTCAACTAGCGTACTCATGTTTTGGCCTCCCCTTTGTCATCGTATAAAAAGCAGCGTACAGAACGTTGATCATCAACAGCAGTCAGGCTCGGCATTTCATGATAACAACGATCAAACGCATGTGGACAACGAGGTGCAAATCGGCAACCTTTCGGAAAGTTTTCCGGTGAGGGAACACTTCCATGGATGGGAACGAGTCGCTCGGAATCATCATCAACAGATGGGATCGATTCCATTAATCCGATTGTATATGGGTGAAAAGGCTCTGTAAACAAATCATCGACCGGTGCATTTTCAACTACCTGTCCACAGTACATGACAAGCACCTTGTCAGCAATTTCGGATACAACGCCAAGGTCGTGGGTAATGATTAAAATAGAGGTGCCAAATTTAACGCTTAGTTCTTTCATTAGATCTAAAATTTGTGCTTGAATTGTAACATCAAGTGCAGTTGTCGGCTCGTCGGCAATTAATAGTTTCGGATCGCAGCTCATCGCCATCGCGATCATCACACGTTGCCTCATTCCACCTGAAAGACGATGAGGATAATCATTCAATATTTCCTCTGCTCGTGAAAAACCAACCAATTTTAATAAATCAATCGCTTTTCGAGTCGCTTCTCTTTTCGTCAACTTTTTATGATAAATAAGTACTTCCGTAATTTGCTCTCCAATCGTTAGAACGGGGTTAAGAGAAGTCATCGGTTCTTGGAAAATCATTGAAATATCATTGCCACGGACATGGCACATATCGTTTTCAGAAAGCTTCACTAAATCGGTTCCATTAAATACGATTTCACCATCAACGATTTTTCCCGGCGGACTTGGGATCAGCTTCAAAATCGAAAGGGAAGTAATACTTTTCCCAGACCCAGATTCGCCAACGAGCGCAACGGTTTCACCTTTTTTGATTTTAATATCGACACCATCCACAGCTGGGATGACTTTATCATTATTAAAAAAATGTGTTTTTAAGTTTTTCACATCTAATAATGTAGACAAAAGATTGTCACCGCCCTTAGTTTATACGGAATATTATAAAAATTGTTGATATATAAATTGTATAACAGTCTACCAATCTACTCAATCTTAAATCATATGTCTTAACTACTATTTTGATATATTAAAGTATTCTAAAAAAACTTACTTATTATGTATATTATTATAAATCTGTTTTGAATACAATAACTTTTTATCATTTCATATATAGGACCATAGTAAGGAAATACTAGAAGAATGGGGAGGATTGTCATATTTTCGAATATTATTTCGAATTTTTGAATATATCGGGTTGCGAACTATGCTACAAAAATGTATTGGAAAGAGCGGTCCCGTAAAAGGACCGCCCTTTCTACCTTGCTCGATTACGACCGGTAATAAGATTAAAAATGAAAACGATAACGGCAGCAACGAGTAAAATATGAATTAGAGCTCCTCCAACTTTCGCAATAAAACCAAGGAGCCAGAGAACAAGTAAAATCCCAATAATTGTCCAAAGCATATGCATAATCCTTTCTTTTTGAAATGTGATCTATTATTAATGTTACCCATAGGGCGATGAATAAAACATCCGACCGATACATTAAGGAGAATGTAGGCCTCATTTTGCGATGTGCAAATTAGAGCAATTTTGGCGCAATGGATGGATCAAAGGCAAATTTAGCGCCTTTCTTGGCAATGCCTTTGTAACTTTCAACATGCGGGGTTCTATGGCAAGCCGATTGTGACTCTAGTTTCTGGGCTTTGATCTGGACACAAATAGCCTTTATAAAAAAATTACTTCTTTACCTTTGTAGAAAATCCATGAATTGTTCCTTTTTTAGTTTGGGTATATTCGGTATAATAGTAAGATGAACAAAATACCGATTAAAACTTCATTTTATCGGTGAAAGAGGAGACGAAGGAATGACTTCTCAAAAAAAGCCGATTCCTAAAATAGATTATGGAATAATATTGACGCTCATGTTAATGACAATCATTAGCTTGGTTGCTATTTACAGCGCTCAAACAACGGGGCAATACGAGGATAATTTTATAAAAAAACAAATGGTCTGGTACGTTATTAGTATAATCGCCATTATTGTCGTTATTCAGCTTGACTCAGATCAACTGAAAAAAATATCATGGTATATGTATGGATTTGGGCTATTGCTATTATTAGTTTTATTTGTTGCTCCAGGTAATCTCTCGTTTGCAAGGGAAGTGAATGGGGCACAAAGTTGGTTTTTCACTCCAATTGGTTCTATTCAACCCTCAGAATATATGAAAATTTTTACAATTGTAGTACTTGCCAAAGTAGCAGCGGATCACCATCAAAAGTTTATAAATAAAACGATTAAAACAGATCTTTGGCTCATGACTAAGCTTGGAATCGTTACGGGACCTCCCGCGATATTAATTTACGAGCAACCAGATTTGGGTACGACCCTTGTATTTATTTTTATTTTATTTGCTGTGATTCTTGTGTCAGGCATTTCGTGGAAGCTTTTAGTGCCGATGTTTTCAGTGTTAACAATTGTCGGAAGTATGCTTTTATATATTGCGATTTGGAAATATGAATTATTGAAGGATGTGCTCAAACCACATCAATATAAACGGATTTATTCTTGGCTCGATCCCTTTTCTTACAGATCTGATGAAGGTTTGCAGCTTGTGAGATCCTTGCTTGCCATTGGTTCAGGGCAAACGGGTGGAAAGGGATTTGGAAACAGGGAAGTGTATATGCCAGAAAGCCACTCGGATTTCATTTTTAGTACGATTGGGGAAGAATTCGGCTTTATTGGCGGTAGCATTGTTATCATTCTCTTTTTCATGCTCATCTATCAAATAACGAGGATTGGTTTAGAGACGAAAAATCCATTTTACTCCTATATTTGTGTCGGGGTGATTGCAATGATTACTTTCCATGTATTTCAAAATATCGGGATGACCATTCAGTTGCTTCCTATTACGGGAATTCCACTTCCATTTATTAGTTATGGAGGTAGCTCCTTACTGAGTAATATGCTGGCGATTGGAATGATTTTATCGATTAGGTATCATTATAAAAAATACATGTTTTCTTCAAATGAAACCTAAGTCCTAAAGATTTGTTAAAACAGTTTATTAAAATTAGGAGACGAAGTGATGACTTCACAGAAAAAGCCGATTCCTAAAATAGATTATGGAATTATATTAACCTTAATGCTTATTACAATTATTAGTCTTGCATCGATATATAGCTCTCAGTCCACTGGCCAATATGTTGCCAATTTTCTAATCCAACAGATTATGTGGTATGTCATTGGTACTGCTGTGATTATTGTTGTGATGCAGTTAGATTCAGAACAGCTAAAGAAAATTACGTGGTATATGTATGGGTTTGGTTTATTTTTATTATTGATTTTGTTTGTAGCTCCGAATACAGAGTTTACTCCCGTTCGAAATGGGGCACAAAGCTGGTTTGTAATTCCAAAAGCTGGTGCGATCCAGCCATCAGAATTAATGAAAGTTTTTACGATTGTTGCATTGGCAAAGCTTGTAGCGGATCACCATCAAAAGTTTATTAATAAAACGGTGAAAACTGATTTTTGGTTATTAATTAAAATTGCTGCCATTACCTTTTTGCCAATCGTATTCATTATGAAACAGCCTGATCTTGGTACTTCACTTGTCTTTTTAGCGATCTTTTTGGGGATCGTACTCGTTTCAGGAATCACATGGAAAATATTATTGCCGATCTTTTCTACGGTATCCCTTATCGGTGGTACGGTGATGTATTTCGCCATTTATAAACCTGAATGGCTAAAATATATCGGAGTAAAACAATATCAGTTTAAACGGATTTATTCGTGGCTTGATCCGTATACGTATCAGTCAGATGAAGGATTTCAACTTGTTAAATCATTGCTTGCGATTGGTTCGGGGGAAACGAGTGGAAAAGGATTCCGCAATCGAGAAGTATACATGCCAGAGAGCCATTCTGATTTCATCTTTAGTACGATTGGTGAGGAGTTTGGGTTTATTGGCGGCAGCATCGTTATCAGTTTATTTTTCATGCTAATTTATCAAATTACAAAAACAGGGTTGAATACAAAAAATCCGTTCTATTCCTATATTTGTGTCGGCGTCATCTGCATGCTTGCTTTTCACGTCTTCCAAAATATTGGGATGACGATTGGACTATTACCTATTACAGGAATTCCTCTTCCGTTTATTAGTTATGGGGGAAGTTCATTGCTAGGCAACATGCTTGCAATGGGGATTATTTTATCCATACAGTACCATTATAAAAAATATATGTTTGCCTCTAGTGAAGAATAAATAAATAAAAACAACCACAGCTGTGGTTGTTTTTATTTATAAGGGAAGAATGGGGTTGTTTATTCGACCGTTCCTGATTGGATGATCGTAATATTTGGTTCAATCTTAAATGTGACATGCTTATATTGATCTTTCCATTTCTTCGGGTCGAAGTCTCTATTTTGTTGTCTAAACTTCCGCTCGATTCCTATTGGATCAATGTTCACTGATTGGAATTCTTCCAATAATGCAAGGCATTCCCTTGTAATCTTTTCTTCCACCTGCTTTGTAATTTGATCGATGATGGCGCGCTCGGCTTTATGTCCTGTGTATCTACTAATCGCACCTATCATTTTATAATTCACCTGGACAGTCAATGTGTCGTAATCGGTTTTGATTGTTGTTTTTGTTTTTATATTTTCAATGACTGCATGGTGATTGTCTACTTTCACCTCCATGCTACTTTTTATGTGCTTATCAACCAATATTTTAAAATAAAACATTTGATCAGGGGAAATGTAATGAACAAAGTGAGCATCGTCAAAAATAGCAAGTCCAGAAATTTTCAGCTTATCTTCTCCTTGTCTTTTTAAAATAGGCAAATACGCATCCTTCCCTTTTTCAAAAAAATCGGAAGTGAAAAGATGTAAATTTGTTCTTGGAATGTCCCGGTATTTAATATTGTGTGCGATCATTCTGGAAATGTATTGCCCATTTCCCTTAAATTCATAATCTCCTGCAAGCAAATCCTCCACTGAATCTTCGGTCATGACGATGTAAATTCTTGAACCGAGATCTGCACTTCTTTGCAGCGTATCAATAATTGGGAACAAGCCAATTTTAGCGGCCTCGGCTCCTAATACGAGTACTTCTATGTCTCCGAATACGACTGGCTTACTCGCTTCACGGTCCAAATGTTCAAGTAGATCTTCGTTTTTTGGAATCGTCACTTTTAATCGTTTGTTCTCAACTTTTTTATCGGGAGTGAAATGGTTGTATATGGTTATCATCTCTATTTTATCACCTACAAAATCAATTCCTGCTACCGAAATTAAATCTAAATCATCAATAATTCTTGAGTTTACACAACTAACCAACAGCGGCACGATCAATAGAGAGGCGATGGAAATTTTAATTTTCAGCTTTTTTCACCTTCCTTGCGATAAAAATGAATAGCAATAATAGGGGAACGTAGATAAAATTAAAAATAATCCCTATATTTCCCATCAAATTAAGAAATGTAATAATTTGCTGTCTTGTTTCAAAGAAGCTAGAGGCAATTAAGACAATGAAACTAATGAGAAATAATGCTTTTCGTTGCGTGATTTTAATCGTTTTTTTCATTAGTCTACTTGCACACCATAATGTAATACAAATATTAGGTAATATGACAAGAAACCATGTGGAAATGCCGATATACTCAAAGCGCCATAGAAAACTAAATTTCACAATTTTCCAAAGTGATGGAGTCGCCCAAATAATATGGGAAAGTTGGGGCTCACTATAAAATCCGAAAGAGATGAATGTAATGTATAAATAGATGAATCCTGTCATTAAAATGCCTAAATAGGCCCATTTTTTTGCCTTTTGACGGTCTTCGATAAATGGAGAAAAGATGAGTAAAGCCTCATAACCAATAAAGGACAAGGATAATTGAAAAGAAGCTTTAATAATCTTTGAAAACGAATGATGCAATAATGGAAGAAAGTCAGAGTAATCCGAATAGGGAACGGCAAATAAAAAGATAAAATATAAGTAAAAGGGTAAGATTACACTAAAAAATGCAATGCCGACGATGGTTCTGAAGCCGCCATTTATAATGTATATGGCCAACAGTAAAAAGCTAAAAGAGAACCAAAATACACTTAAATCTTCGAACAACCATACTTGTAAAATTTCAATATACGTACGAATGATGGCGATCGCAACACCTATGAAATAGAGGCTGGTTATCATATTAAAAAGACGTCCAAATATCTTTCCGTATACAAAATAATGGGTGTCAGCTAAATCATCTTTTCCAAGTTCAAGTACTTTGAACATGATAAATAAAGAGATTAGTGCGCAAATGGTTCCGATAATAACCGATAACCATGAATCATACCCGGCCGTTTTGGCAATGTCACGTTGAAAGCCAAGAATGCCAATGCCTATTTGCATCGCATGGATGACAAAAAAGACAAGATAGGGGCTAATTTGTTTCGTTTTAGGAATTGGAACCATCGCTCGCTGCCTCCAACTTTATCATTCATCAATGTCTCGTTTTGGTTTAGCATCATTCGCTTGAAAACGAATCGGTTTTTGCGTTTGCAAATAACCTGGTCGTTTATATCGGCTTGCAAATTGCACTTTCATAAAAGAATCCTTTATATCGTTGAAGCGAAAAGGATAAATTGGCTCCATGAATGGTCTACCGAGTGAATTAAGCTGGATAAGATGTGCTAAAAAGAAAATAAAGCAATAAACCATTCCAAGCAATCCCCATAATTGAGCAAAAAGCAAAAAAGGAAAACGAATGATCCGAATGGTCGATGTAATTTTATAAACAGGTGTCGTAAAAGCAGCTAACGCACCTAATGAAACAAAAATCAACAGAACATTGCTTGTCAAGCCAGCTTCAACAACGGCAGTTCCTAACACAATACCTCCAACAATACCGATTGTTTGCCCAATTTTAGTAGGCAAACGCGCCCCGGCTTCTCTAAGCAGCTCAATACTTAATTCGAGAAATAGAGCTTCCATAATCGGTGGAAACGGGACAGTTTCTCTGGAGCTAATGAGTGGAGCCATTAAATCCTTTGGGACGATTTCGGGATGATAAGTCAAGATTGCGACATATAAAGGGGTTGCAAAAATGGAAAATGTAACGCCAAAAATCCTTAAAATACGGATAAACGTTGATAAAATCCAATTGTTTAAATAATCTTCATATGAAACAAAGTAGGAAATAAATGTTGTCGGACCTAATAGAACAAAGGGGGAGCCGTTCACAATGACGGCTACCTTCCCCTCTATTAAATCGCTTGCAACCTTTACGGGATTTTCAGTGCTAATCAACTGTGGGAATGGTGAATTATGATTTCCCGATATTGTTTCTTCAATAAAATGACTATCTGTAATTTGGTCAATATTAATTTCATTGATCCGTTGCCTCATCGTATCTACATTTTCAATATTTGTTAGACCATCTATGTAAAGAATAGCGATTCGTGTCCTTGTATACGTGCCAACGGTAAGTTCTTCTGAAACTAGTTCCTTTAGTGGAATCCGGGTTCGAATAAGATTAATGTTTTGATCAATCGATTCAACAAAGGCAGCTTTTGGGCCTTCAACCGTATATTCAATATCTAACTGGTCGATATTTCTGCCCACTTCAGCTGGAGCAGGAAGAAGAGCGACCGTCTTTTCTTCCCCTTTAATGCGGATTAATACATTTCCTGAGAGCAGTTTTTCTTCAATTTCCCTCAAATTAGATGTAATGAACACCTGGCCAGTTGGAATGATATTTAGGCAATCGGAAAGGGTATAAAAATTCCCTTGCAGTAAAGGGGGCAAAATATCCTCTGCAATAATGTCGTTATTTACTAATGTGGAAAAGTATTCGATTGAAAAATGCACATCGGTTTGCTGATTTGTAGCACTAGACTGAACGTAATCGTTTGATTTACGCAATTGGGCTAATAATGTTGAAAGGGAATCCGGGGAACTGTTTTCGTTTGGTTGATCCTTCTTCTTATTTTTAAATAATGCCATCATCATCCCTCCAATAAGAGATTGCCCCATTTTCATAAAAAAATACGGCAGCCGCATGCTACCGTATAAAGATTATTGAAGTTTATTTTCTAAGTCATCAAGCATAAGGTTCGCCGCGATGACGCCTCCAGCCGTATTCCAAATCGAATCATCTACTTTATGAATATTATCAGCTTTTACAACTTCCAAGTTTTTAAATAACGGGTTATTAATCCATTCTTTTTCTAATGTATTTGCTTCTCCATTGCCTGTTTCGTAAGTGAAGTAAAAAAGAATATCTCCGTCCATAGCAGGAATTCTTTCCTCTGAAACGTTTGTTTCTGCTAAGTCATCCACATTTTGACTTTCAGGTCGGGCAAACCCAATTTGTTCAAGGATCACGCCCGCGAATGAATCTTTATGATAGATTCGAACATCACCAGCTATGAAACGTATGAGTGAAATTTTCTTATCTAGCTTGTCAGCAAACTTTTCTTGTAATTGTGCCACTCTACCATCGAAGTTATCCAAAACTTCTTCGCCTTTTTCTTCTAGATTAACGGCTTTTGCATATAGTCGGAAGTTTTCCTTCCAGTCGCCGCGTAATGCTTCTGCAAAAATCGTTGGCGCTATTGCTTTAAGTTGTGGGTAAATTTCTTCTTGGCGCATTTTATTGCCAATGATTAAATCCGGTTTTAATTTCGCAATCGCCTCAACATTGATCTGGCTTTCCGTTCCAACGACTTCGACATCTGTCATTTGGTCGCTAATATGTGGGTACCAAGGATCACCTACCCATGATTGAACAGCTCCTACTGGCTTGATTCCAAGTGCGAGTAATGCTTCTGTGCCTTCGTTCGTTAAAATAACAATTCTTTTCGGTGTATTTGGTATTTCAGTACTTTCCATTGCATGTTCAACCATGTATGCAGTACTATCGTTGTCGTTCGTTTTTGTTTCCGTATCTTTTTTAGCGTCACTCTTATTTCCGCAAGCAGCGAGCAACGCGATAATCAAGATTGTGACGAGCAGATAGTGTAATTTTTTCATCGTATGATTTCCTCCAAAATATGTATGATAATGATTATCAATTAAGACTTTTTTATCATAATGGGAAGAAAAGTGAATGTCAACAAATAATTGAGAATGATTTTCAAGATCATTGACTAAATGGCGAATATTCCTTAAAATAAGTTTGAAATTCATACGGAAGTTTCCGAATCTGCTTTGAAAGGTAATGGGGAATGTTATTTGAAAAGAATAGTCAAAAGCTTGGATTGCTCATGTTCGCGCTTTTTATGCTGCTCATTTTGATTGGAATGAGTATTGTATTAGGGTATACAGATACTTCAATTAAAACGGCAATTCATGCTTTTTTTAATTTTAACGGGTCAAACGAGCAAATCGTGATTAAATATGTGCGCTTACCAAGAGCTTTAATTGCTGCGGCGGTAGGGGCTTGTCTTGCGATTGCAGGCGTCATGATGCAAACATTAACAAAAAATCCGCTCGCTTCACCAAGCATACTTGGTGTGAATGCTGGAGCAGGCTTTGCTGTTGTCGTGGCGGTTACGCTTTTTCAAGTTTCGAGCTTGCAAGTGTTCTCTTGGATTTCCTTTGCCGGTGCAGCTATTGTCGCCATCGGTGTATATGTAATCGGATCAGCAGGAAGGGAAGGGCTGACGCCAATGAAGCTCACGCTTGCCGGGGCGGCAATGGCTGCGCTTTTTACTTCATTCACTCAAGGGTTGCTTGTCCTAAACGAAGCAGCGCTTGAACAAGTGCTATTTTGGCTTGCCGGCTCTGTTGCTGGTCGGAAAATAGATATTTTGCTTTCGGTTCTCCCTTATATGGTTGTCGGATGGGGCTTTGCGTTATTGATCGCAACAAAGATGAATGTGTTGGCAATGGGGGAGGATCTTGCCAGAGGCTTAGGATTACATACAGGTTTCGTGAAAATTTTTATCGGTTTCATCGTTATTATCCTTTCTGGCAGTGCGGTTGCTGTCGCTGGGCCGATTGGCTTTGTAGGCATCATCGTTCCACATCTATCACGGAAAATCATTGGGATTGATCATCGTTGGCTCATTCCTTTTTCAGGATTATTAGGAGCGATGCTGCTTATCATCGCAGACATCGGGGCAAGGTTCATTATTATGCCGCAGGAAGTTCCCGTCGGCGTAATGACTGCCGTTATTGGCGCACCATTTTTTATTTACGTCGTAAGGAAGGGGTTTAGCCAGTAATGGGGAAATATAAAAGCTTTCGCATCTGGAAGGGAAACATTTCTTTTCTTGTTGATAGACGGGCGGTAAACGTTATTTGGATTTTAGCGGGAATCTCCGTTGCTATATTTATTATTGGAGTCGGACTAGGGGATATGAAAATAAATCCGTTCACCGTTCTTCATGTCTTTTTTGGTGGCGGTGATGATTTCGAAAGACTTGTCGTTTTACAATTCCGCTTGCCGCGCATGATCGTATCTGTACTTGTTGGGATGGCGCTTGCGGTTGCAGGGGGAATCCTTCAGGGAATCATTCGAAATCCGCTTGCTTCCCCCGATATTATCGGAATTACTGGGGGAGCGAGTGTAGCGGTAGTAAGCTTTTTAGCGTTATTTAGCGATGCGAATAATTCATTAAAGGTTGGAATTGAATGGCTTCCTGCCGCTGCATTTATCGGTGCTACATTCACGGGGTTACTCGTTTATTTTCTCGCTTGGCGCAATGGTGTTTCACCGATCAGGCTTGTTCTTATAGGAATTGGGATTTCCGCGCTTATGCAAGCTTTTACAACGATGGTGATGATATTAGGTCCGATTTATCAGGCGAGTCAGGCGAATATATGGATCACTGGAACCGTAAATGGCGCAAATTGGGAGCATGTTGCTGTTCTTTTACCAATCGTCATTGTTCTTTTATGTATCGCGATCATTTCTGCCCGAAAAATCAATGTCCAAGAGCTTGGTGATGAACTTGCGACAGGAATAGGAAGCAAGGTGCAAAAACAGCGCTTTTTTCTATTGTTAATTGGGACAGGATTAGTTGGAGCAGCAGTCGCTTTCGCTGGTGGAATTGGGTTTGTCGGTCTGATGGCACCACATATGGCGAGACGGCTTGTTGGTTCTACCTTCGGTGCGCTGCTTCCTGCTTCTGCAATCATTGGCAGCGTTCTTGTTTTATTAGCAGATTTGATTGGGCGGACATTATTTTTACCACTGGAGGTACCTGCGGGAGTATTCACGGCAGCAATTGGTGCACCATATTTTATTTATCTTTTATTTAAAACGAGGAATGTGTAAGGGGTGTAAGTCGTGGAAACGATCGAAACGAAACAATTAACTTTATCATACGGTGATCAACTCATTATTGATGAATTAAATTTAACGATACCAAAAGGTGAGATCACTGTTTTTATCGGTGGAAATGGTTGCGGCAAATCGACACTTCTTCGCTCCATTGCAAGATTGCTCAAGCCAAAAGGTGGCTCTGTCCTGTTAGCAGGCGAAGACATTGCCAAACTTCCAACGAAGGGAGTTGCGAAAAGACTAGCTATTTTACCGCAAACGGCGATTGCGCCTGAAGGACTGTCCGTATTACAACTTGTTAAACAAGGGAGATATCCTTATCAGTCATGGCTTAAACAATGGTCCAATCAAGATGAAATGGTAGTGAATCGGGCATTGGCAGCAACAGGAATGGAAACGATGAAGGAGCGCTTGGTCGATGAGCTTTCTGGCGGGCAGCGGCAAAGGGCTTGGATTGCGATGACGCTTGCACAAGATACAGAAATTTTATTGTTAGACGAGCCAACTACTTATTTAGACATGACACATCAAATTGAGATTTTAGATTTATTATTCGAATTGAATGAAAGGGAGGGCCGGACGATTGTGATGGTATTGCATGATTTGAATTTGGCATGTAGATACGCTCACAATATCGTCGCCATTCGTGATCGACAAGTATATGCACAAGGGAAACCGGAAGACGTAATTAACAGCACGCTAGTTTATGATGTATTTAATATGCATTGTCAAATTACTGTCGATCCGCTTTTTGGCACTCCGCTATGCATTCCACATGGACGAGGAAGACGTCTGAAAATCAGCGGCGTACAAAGCCGCTGATTTTTATATTTTTCGAATGTGAATATAGTACGTAATAATTTGAACAACTGGAATGAACAAGATCAAGTAAATTGGAAAATGAATAAATTGATTTTGAAAAAGGGGGAAAAATACAAACAAGGTGGCGGCAATTGACGCTGATATCCACGTTGCAATAAACGCCTTTCTACAAGCCTCCCCTGAGATCTGCTGTTCACGCTCATCTTCTTCTGTAAATTCGAAAGGATAGAGCCAAAGGGAACGTTTGTCTTTGTGTTTTCTTTTGCCAAAATAAAAAAAAGACAAAATAAGTGTAAACACGAGCAGCAATAAAAGAGGTAAAAAATAAAAGTTAATTTCCCATGGTGGCTCGGGATTTTTTAATATATGGGCGAACTGGCTGAGCATATCATAAAGAGAAATTAACACCCATCCAATAATAAGGATCGACAAGAGGCTTAATATCATCGATACGAACGGTTTTTTCATTACTATTCCTCCTTTTCTTCTAACCAAAACACTTCTTCCATCGGGAGCTTGACTGCTTGGCAAATGGCTAGCCCGAGCAATAACGATGGAACATAGTCACCTTTTTCAATCGCCGCAATCGTTTGGCGTGTCACCCCTGCCAAGTTTGCCAAGTCAGTTTGCGAATAATTAAAACGAGCGCGTAGCTCTTTTACACGATTTTGCAAGATCACATATGCAACCTCCTTGTTAAGTTGACTTAACATTCTATTTGTATTGTATGTTGTAATTAACAAAATGTAAAGGCTATTTAACATCAATTTGGTTGGAATGTAATGAATTGGGTAATACGCAAAAAACACCCGAAAAGTAATTACACTTCGGGTGTTAAGGCAGCTAACAGTACATCGGCAATATGTACAGCTTCAATTTTTTCACTTAAACCAGCACGCTCGATTCCAAGCTTCATTTGCAGTAGACATCCCGGGTTAGCTGTGACGATCATGCCTGGTTGAACCGCCTCAACCTTTTTCATTTTATGATCGAGAATTTGCATCGACATGTCCGGTTCAACGATATTATATATCCCGGCTGATCCGCAACAGCGATCTGCCTCGGGTAATTCTCGGTACTCAGCGTCATCAATTGCTTGAATTAATGTGCGAGGTGCAGAGGCAGTATGCATGACATTACGCAAATGGCAGGAATCTTGATAAGTGAGAATCGTTCCGGACAAACGCAAACGATGCAAACGGTGGAAGTCAAGCTCAACGAGAATTTGCGAAATATCCTTGAGCTTACTCGTAAATTCTTTTGCACGCTCGCTCCACTCCAATTGGTCAGCTAATAAGTGATCATAGCCGATAAGAAAGCCGCCACAGCCTCCCGCATTGGTTACAATATAATCTGCTCCTGTTGCCTCAAAAGCTAAAATATTTTTCTTCGCAAGCTCGATCGCTTTTGCCTTTTCACCACTATGCCCGTGCAAAGCGCCACAGCAGCCTTGATCTTTCGGAATGATAACATCGCAGCCAGCGAGTTGGAGAAGCTTCATTGTTGCGTCATTCGTTCCCATAAACATCGTGTCCATCAGGCAGCCTGAAAAGAAGGCGACGGTCGCTTTTTTTCCGCCTTTTGCTTGTAAAAAATCGGGGCGGACTTTCATTTCTTTCTTTTTAGGGACAGATGGTAATACTCGCTCCATTTGTGCTAAGTTTTCTGGAAAGAGCTTCATAAATCCAATTTTACGAACGGTTTTTTGCAAACCGGATCGTTGATAAAAGCCGAGTAAGCCTGTTACATTCACCATCCGATTTTGATGGGGAAAGAGCCCTTCAAATACGGTATTTCGCAATGTTTTCACAGGGAGGCTTTGCTTTTTATTTTGCCAAATAATATCGCGAGCGTCTTCGAGTAACATTCCGTAATTCACACCAGCCGGACAGGCTGGTTCACAGGCACGGCAGCCAAGGCAAAGGTCGAGCGCTTCCTCAACATCATCATCAAAATCAATCAAACCATCAGCAACTGCTTTCATTAAAGCAATTCTTCCGCGAGGGGAATGTTTTTCTTGAAAATTCGTTTCGATATATGTAGGACAGGCAGGCAAGCAGAAGCCGCAGCGCATGCAGTTGAGCAATTCATCCATATCCATTTTTTCCGAAAACTGTTGCTGGATGGTTGTGGTCATTGTGATACCACCACCCTTTTTCTGCTTTCCTTTGCAAATACTTTTCCGGGATTCATAATGTTATTTGGATCAAATGCCGATTTAATCGCTTTCATTGCTGCGATTCCTTCAGGAGCGAGCTTCCATTCAAGATAGGGTGCCTTAACAATGCCAACACCATGCTCACCTGTAATTGTACCGCCAAGTTCAATTGCTGCTGCAAAAATTTCTTCAAACGCTTTTTCAACTCGTTCCATCTCATCCTTGTCCCGAATGTCTGTCGGACATGTTGGATGTAAATTGCCATCCCCGGCATGCCCAAACGTACAAATCATTACATCGTATTTTTGAGCAATTTTTTCAATAGCATTGACCATTTTTGCAATTTCCGATCTTGGAACGGTTGCATCTTCAAGAATCGTCGTTGGCTTTAAGCGAGCAAGCGCTGATAAAGCAGAGCGTCGGGCCATGCTAAGCTTTGCGGCTGTTTCTACATCAGCTGCAATTTCTACTGATTCCGCCGCCTGTTCTTGACAGATCGTAGCGATCATTTCAATATCACGATCAACAATTTCAGCAGGGCCATCTTGTTCGATTAATAAGACGGCTTTTACATTTGTCGGTAAGCCAATTTTTGCAAAATCTTCGACTGCTTCCAGCGTTGGCTGATCTAAAAATTCAAGTGTTGCCGGTATGATTTTGTTTGCAATGATTTTAGATACGGAGCGGGCCGCCGCATCGAGATCTTGATATAAAGCGAGTAATGTTTTTTTTGTTTCCGGCATTGGAATGAGCTTTAATGTCGCTTCGGTAATTACCCCAAGAGTACCTTCAGATCCAACGAATAACCTAGTCAAATCATAGCCAGCGACATCTTTAGCTAACTTTCCACCCGTGCGAATGATATCGCCATTCGGGAGAACGATTTCAAGTGCCAATACATAATCGCGGGTAACCCCGTATTTTAGTCCGCGCAACCCACCTGAGTTTTCATTTATATTCCCGCCAATTGTAGAGATGCTCATCGAACTTGGATCGGGTGGATAGAATAAACCTTTTGCCTCGACCGCACGGATGAGATCGAGAGTAATGACCCCGGGCTGAACCGTAACTGTTAGATTTTCTTCATCAATTTCGAGAATATTGTTCATATGCTTGAACAATAAAACGATACCGCCTTCAATCGGAGTCGTTCCCGCACATAAATTTGTTCCTGAGCCTCGAGGGACAATCGGAATCTGAAATTTATCGCAAAGCCGCAAAATCTCTGAGATCTCTTTTGTCGATCGGGGTGCAACGACAACGTCAGGCATCGACTGAAACTGTGGTGTTGCATCATACGAATATACCAATCTACCAACTTGTGAATCATCAACATTCTCCTTGCCAACGATGGCAATTAACTTCTCAATGATTTGTCGTGTAAGCATAAATCCCCCTCCTACGTTTAAATTATATCGTAAATAGTTGACAAGTGAAGGAATAAAAAAAGTATTCCGGTAATTTAGCGGTGGATGAAAAGAGTTTTTATGTATAAAACAGGCAATCGATCAATTTCCAATAAAAAACCTGAAGCGCTAATGCTTCAGGTTTTTTAAAAAGAAATCATCTAATTGCTTTGCTAGGGAGATTTTTCCCCTTACTGCATGCCGCCATTATAAGGAAACTGATTCGTATAACCAACATGCTGTTGATATGATTGTTGAATTTTTTGTTCGTCTTGGGCCTCTAGTTTGTACCAGCCTTTTTGGAACATGAGATTAAATAAATTCCGCTGCGCTTGCTCTGTTTCTGTATATATAGCGAGTAAATCATCATAAAGATGTTGGTGGCTTGCTTCATGTATAGCGGTTGTGTAAGAGCTTGTCATATACTTTTCCGTTGCTAGCATGTCATTGACAAAATCACGTTCGTTCATTTGCGGTGTTTTTGGAATTTGCATCGCTGGATTTTGAATACTTTTTCCGTTTTGGTTTGGATTTTGATTTTGCATCGTAAGCACCTCCGTTATTGCATTAATGTATTAGAATGCTGTTTTTCTTGTAGGTGGAATAGTAATTTTTCGTAGTGACGTTGATGCATTTGCCCACAAGCGTTAAGCGCTTGTTTGAGTTGCGGATCTTGACATTGAGTAGCAAAGAAATGCGCTTTTTTTGTTGCAAGCAAGTTCCATGAAAGCATATCATTAATATAAGCGAAATCTTTTGTCGTAATAATATGTGGTGGTTGCTGCATGATCGGTTGCTGATGTTGACCGGGCTGGTTCATTTGTTGATTGTGCATAAACAATCCCTCCTTTATTTTCATGATTTAGCTTGCCTGAATGGGGTGAAATTATGCAAAATTTGATGCATGGAGGAAACTTTATGGAAAATGTGATTCGCCAATTCTTTTTATTTTTATCAAAAAGTAAAGTGCTCACAAAAGTGGCCAAAAAATACGGTCTTCATTTCGGTGCGGCAAGATTTGTCGCGGGAGAAACGATTGAGCAAGCAATAAGTGTCATTAAGCAATTAAATGAAAAAGGTTTGGCTGTGACGCTCGATCATTTAGGGGAGTTCGTTAAAAGTGAAAAAGAAGCTTATGAGAGAACGGAGCAAGCGATTGAAGCGATTCGAGCAATACGCCGTGCAGGGGTAAATTCGCAATTATCGTTAAAGCTTACATCGCTTGGGTTAGATATTTCGTCTGAGCTTGTCCTTAAAAATATGAGAGAAATTCTTGATGTTGCAAAACAAGAAGATGTGTTCGTTACAATCGATATGGAAGATTATGGACATTGCCAACAAACACTTGAACTGTTTAAAAAGTTAAAATCAGAATATGACCGAGTTGGCACTGTTATTCAGGCGTATTTATATCGGTCAGCGAGTGATATGGAAGATCTACATCAATATTTCCCACATCTTCGACTCGTGAAAGGAGCTTATAAAGAATCATCAGAAGTTGCTTTCCCTGAAAAAAAAGATGTGGACGAAAACTTTAAGCAAATCATTCAACACCAGCTTTTGCGTGGGCATTATACTGCAATAGCCACGCATGATGATGCGATTCTTGATTTCACAACATTGATTGTAAAGGAAAATGGTATTTCAACCGATCAATTTGAATATCAAATGTTATATGGAATTCGAACAGAGCGACAATTGCAATTGCAACAGGAAGGATATACAATGCGCATTTATTTACCGTATGGAACCGATTGGTACGGGTATTTTATGCGTAGGCTCGCTGAACGACCAGCAAATGTTGCCTTTGTTTTGAAAGGAATTTTCAGATAGTAGAGAAAGTTTAGGATTGAAACAATTTGGGAAATCCGCTATATTTAAAGTAATCTAATATCATTTATATTTTTTTAATCATAAAATGAATGATCATTCATTCAATAAAGAGGGGGAATAGATGTTGAAGTACGATATTAAAAAAGCGGCAGTCATCGGCTCAGGTGTGATGGGGTCTGGCATTGCGGCTCATCTTGCCAATATCGGGATCCCATCATTGTTACTCGATATCGTTCCAGATGAGCTTTCAGCAGATGAAAAATCGAAAGGACTTACATTAGAAGATCGAGTTGTTCGCAATCGCTTTGCGAATGCCGCATTAACCAAATTAATAAAACAAAAACCCGCGCCACTTACAAAAAAGGAAAATCTCGCAATGATTACAGCGGGCAATCTTGAAGACGATATCAAGCTTCTATCTGAGGTAGATTGGATCATTGAGGTCGTTGTTGAGAATTTGGACGTGAAAAAGAAAGTTTTTGAAAGCGTTGACAAGCATCGTAAACTTGGAAGTATTGTTAGCTCTAATACATCAGGAATATCAGTCGAGAAAATGTCGGCAGGACGTTCAGCTGATTTTCAAAAACATTTTATCGGTACTCATTTTTTTAATCCCCCTCGCTATTTAAAACTACTTGAAATTGTTCCTACGGAAAAAACAGATAGAGATGTTATTCAATTTATGCAAACCTTTGGTGAGGATACGCTTGGGAAAGGCGTTGTTATTGCCAAGGATACACCGAATTTTATTGCCAATCGAATTGGGACATATGGTTTACTCGTAACCGTGAGAGAAATGTTAAAGGGCGGGTATCGAATCGGTGAAGTGGATTCGATCACGGGCACATTAATTGGGCGTCCGAAAAGCGCCACCTTCCGTACACTCGATGTCGTTGGACTTGATACGTTCATTCATGTTGCAAATAATGTATATGAGCAAGTTGATGGAGCTGAAAAACAAGTATTTGAGATACCGGAATTTATGCAACAAATGCGAGAAAAAGGCTGGTTTGGCAGTAAATCAGGTCAAGGATTTTATATGAAAAAAGGAAAGGACATTCTTGAATTAAATCCTGAAACACTGGAATATGAACCAAGGAAAAAATTAAAAACACCAGGGCTTGAAATGGCGAAGCAGGCAAAGGGGACAGCGGAAAGATTGAAGATGCTGCTCTATTCGGACGATCATGCTGGTACATTGCTATGGAATATTACAGCTCCTGTGCTTGCGATCTCAGCTGAATTGCTTGGAACGATTGCGGATGATGTTGTTGCGATCGACCAGGCAATGAAATGGGGATTCGGCTGGAAACATGGGCCATTTGAAATATGGGATGCGATTGGCCTTGAAAAGTCGATTGAAAAAATGGAGATAGACGGAATTTCCGTCCCTTTTTGGGTAAAAGAGATGCTCGAAAACGGGCACACTTCCTTTTATAAAGAAGTAGATGGAAAGCTGTCCTATTATATGAACGGAGAATATAAAGCGGTCGCGATCAATTCAAAAGTGATTGATTTACAGCTTTTGAAAAAACAAGGTAAAGTCATAAAAAAGAATATTGGCGCGAGCTTAATCGATATTGGCGATGATGTTGCCTTGCTTGAATTTCACTCGCCAAACAATGCGATTGGCTTTGATATTATCC
Source organism: Bacillus sp. FJAT-50079 (assembly GCF_018343515.1). Taxonomy (GTDB): domain Bacteria; phylum Bacillota; class Bacilli; order Bacillales; family Bacillaceae_C; genus Lederbergia. Next base: position 601,344 of record NZ_JAGYPD010000003.1, read on the forward strand.
AAATGATCAATTATGCGATTGATGAAGTAGCAGACAACTACAAAGGCTTAGTTATTGGCAATCAAGGGAAAAACTTCTGTGTTGGAGCCAATTTAGCGATGATTTTAATGGCTGCCCAAGATGACGATATATTCGAAGTCGATTTGGTCGTAAGACAATTTCAGCAAGCGATGATGAAAATTAAATATAGCGCAAAGCCAGTCGTAGCGGCACCATTTGGGATGACACTTGGCGGTGGGGCGGAAGTTTGTCTGCCCGCTGCACATATTCAAGCGTCATCTGAAACATATATTGGGCTTGTTGAAACAGGTGTCGGTCTTATTCCGGGGGGCGGGGGAAATAAAGAATTATATATGAAGACATTGCGAGAGATGCCCGAAGGAATTGATTTTGATTTACAAAAAGTCGCAAATAAAGTGTTTGAAACGATTGCAATGGCGAACGTATCAACATCTGCAGATGAAGCGAATGAAAAAGGCTTTCTTAATCATAACGATGGTATTAGTGTCAATGGAGATCATCTTCTATATGATGCGAAACAATCCGTTCTATCATTATATGAAAAAGGCTATCGACCACCTGTACGAAGGAAGGTTCCGGTCACTGGCGAAACCGGCTATGCAACCTTATTACTCGGTGCCGAGGCCATGCGATTATCTGGTTATATTTCTGATCATGATTTGAAGATTGCCAAAAAGCTTGCTTATGTTATTGCTGGAGGAATGGTGCCATACGGGACAGAAGTAGATGAACAATATTTGCTTGATCTTGAAAGGGAAGCGTTCATTAGTCTCGTTGCTGAACCAAAATCACAAATGAGAATGCAACACATGTTGGTGAAGGGGAAGCCATTAAGAAACTAAATAGGGAAAGTGAGGGGGAAGCCGATGCGTGAGGCAGTCATCGTTGCGGGTGCAAGAACACCGGTCGGAAAAGCGAAGAAAGGGACACTCGCTTCAGTAAGACCAGATGATCTCGGGGCAGCAGTTGTCAAGGAAACGTTGAGACGTGCAAGTAATTATGATGGGGATATTGATGACTTGATTTTTGGCTGTGCGATGCCTGAAGCAGAACAAGGATTGAATATGGCAAGGAATATTGGTGGCTTAGCTGGGCTACCAAATACCGTTCCGGCAATCACAATCAATCGCTACTGTTCTTCAGGGTTACAGGCGATTGCCTATGCGGCTGAACGGATTATGATTGGCAGTGCAAATACGATTATCGCAGGTGGGGCGGAGTCGATGAGTCTTGTGCCGATGATGGGCCATGTTGCTCGCCCAAATCGCAAACTTGCAGAAAAAGCTCCCGAGTATTATATGAGTATGGGGCATACGGCAGAAGAGGTGGCAAAACGCTTTGCTATTTCACGTGAAGATCAGGACGCATTCGCCGTTTCTAGTCATCATAAGGCTGCAAGAGCGATTGCGGATGGAAAATTCACAGAAGAAATTGTTCCCGTTGAGGTCACTCATAAACAGGTAAATGCCGAATATAAATTAACGGAAAAAAAGCTCATTTTTTCGGAAGATGAAGGAGTACGCCCAAATACGAATATCGGGGTGCTTGCAACATTAAGACCGGCTTTTTCCATTTCAGGTTCTGTTACGGCAGGAAATTCTTCACAAACGAGCGATGGGGCTGCAGCGGTTATGGTAATGGATCGTGAAAAAGCTAAGTCACTTGGGCTTAATCCAGTATTAAAGTTTCGTTCGTTTGCGGTTGCTGGCGTTCCACCGGAAATTATGGGAATCGGCCCTGTTGCAGCGATTCCAAAAGCATTGAAATTAGCTGGACTGGAGCTTAGTGATATTGGCTTATTTGAATTAAATGAAGCATTTGCTTCACAATCAATTCAAGTGATTCGCGAGCTTGGCTTAAATGAGGAATTGGTAAATGTGAACGGTGGGGCGATTGCGCTCGGTCATCCACTCGGATGTACGGGAACGAAGCTTACGTTGACGCTTGCTTATGAAATGAAGCGACGAAATGTTCAATTTGGAATTGTAACGATGTGTATTGGTGGGGGAATGGGAGCGGCTGGTGTCTTCGAATTAATTTAAAAGGGGGAACGAAAGGATGGCAAAGGAAACGAAGAAGTTAATAAAGGGCGGATCGTTTTTAATTGAAGATATTACGGCGGAGCAAATGTTTACACCAGAGGACTATACAGATGAACATAAAATGATCGCGAAAACGACAGAGGACTTCGTCATTAATGAAGTGATGCCTCAAATCGAACATATTGAAAATCATGAATTTGATCGATCTGTAAAACTATTAAAACAGGCGGGGGAACTTGGGCTTCTCGGTGCTGAGGTTCCGGAGGAATACGGTGGACTGGGGCTTGATAAAATTAGCGGATCATTAATTTCAGAAAAATTAGCGCAGGCTGGTGGATTTTCAATTTCTCATGGGGCGCATGTTGGGATTGGCTCCCTTCCGATCGTTTTATTTGGCAATGAGGAGCAAAAGAAAAAATATTTGCCGAAGCTAGCGACAGGGGAATGGTTAGCAGCATATGCGTTAACAGAACCGGGTTCAGGTTCGGATGCACTCGGTGCCAAAACAACGGCTATATTGAATGAAGCGGGTACTCATTATCTTTTAAATGGGGAAAAACAATGGATTACAAACTCTGCTTTTGCGGACGTTTTCATTGTCTATGCGAAAATAGATGGGGAACAATTTTCCGCCTTCATCGTTGAGCGCAATTATTCAGGAGTTTCAACAGGACCAGAGGAAAAGAAAATGGGAATTAAAGGCTCCTCGACAAGAACGCTTTTATTAGATAACGCCCAAGTTCCAGTTGAAAATTTATTAGGAGAAGCGGGAAAAGGTCATCGAATCGCATTTAACATATTAAATATTGGTCGCTATAAGTTAGGAGTCGGGGCAATTGGTGGTTCAAAACGTGCATTCGACATTACGCTGAAATATGCGAATCAGCGAAAGCAATTTAAAACTCCGATTTCTCAGTTCAATTTGACAAAGGAAAAATTCGGAACGCTTGGCGCACAAATTTATGCTGCGGAAAGTTCGGTTTATCGGACCGTTGGATTGTTTGAAGAGCGGATGGGACAGTTATCGGAAACACATGATGGGACAGAAGTAGCGAAATCAATTGCTGAATATGCAATCGAATGCTCGTTAAATAAAATTTTTGGTTCTGAAGTGCTTGATCATGTCGTTGATGAAGGCGTTCAGATTCATGGCGGTTACGGATATATGCAAGAATATGAGATTGAAAGAGCGTATCGTGACTCCCGGATAAACCGTATCTTTGAGGGAACAAATGAAATTAATCGTTTGCTCGTCCCAGGGACATTTTTACGAAAGGCATTTAAAGGTGAGCTCCCATTGCTGGAAAAAGCCCAAAGCTTGCAAGAAGAATTAATGATGCTTATGCCAGAAGAGCCGGGTGACGAACCACTTGATCAAGAAAGACATTTAGTGCGAGGAACAAAAAAAGTGGCCTTAATGCTTGCGGGACTTGGTGCGCAAAAATACGGGCATGCCTTGGAGAAAGAACAAGAAATTTTAGCAAAGCTAGCTGATATCGTATCATTCGCCTATGCAATGGAATCCGTTTTATTGCGGACTGAAAAGGCGATCAAACGTGATGGAGTTGAGAAACATAGACAAAAGCTGCTTTACACACAAATTTTCTGTCAAGATTCGATCGTGAAAGTGGAGCAGTTTGCGCGCGAATGCTTGACAGCTATTGAAGAAGGCGATACATTCCGCATGATGAATTCCGCCCTCCGAAAGCTTATTCGCCATACACCTGTGAATGTAATTGCAAAAAAACGTGAAGCTGCTGATCGCTTAATCGTAGCAGAAAAATTCATCGTATAAGCCGTCATTTATGACGGCTTTATTTACTACATTTAGCTGGAATTGCACGATTTCTAGCTTAATTGCGCAACTTTGGATCGTAATTGCGCCACTTTTGGAATAATTGCGTGACTTTTACCGGCAATTGCGTAACTTCCTCTTTTTAGCGGCATTCGGTTATAATAGTGAGGATAATTATGAAGGGGTGAGGAAATGTCACTTACATTTTATTCATATCCTCCATGTGGAACATGCCGTAAAGCGAAAAAATGGCTGGAGGAAAACGGACTAACGTTTGAGGAAGTGCATATTGTTGAACATACGCCATCAAGTGAAGAGGTAAAACAATTGCATGAGATAAGTGGACTAGAATTAAAGAAGTTTTTTAATACAAGCGGACAAAAATATCGTCAGCTTGGTTTAAAAGATAAAGTTGGCAGTGCATCAAATGAAGAATTATATGAACTGCTCGCTTCCGATGGGATGCTTATAAAACGTCCGATCGTAACGGATGGTGAGAGAGTAACGGTTGGATTTAATGAGTCGACATATGAGGATACTTGGGGAAAGGTTAACTAACACGTTATCTTGCTTTCAAGCGATTCTTTTTGTACATTAAGACTAGAAAAGATGTTGGGGGGATGTATAAATGATTATACCAAAAGAGCTTCGTTATTCTGATGAACATGAATGGGTAAAAGAAGAAGGCGAAACGGTACGAATCGGAATTACTGAGTTTGCTCAATCCGAGCTTGGTGATATTGTTTACGTCGAGCTTCCTGAAATAGGCGATGAAATTAAAGCGGATGAACCATTTGGCAGTGTAGAATCTGTAAAAACAGTTTCCGAGCTATATGCTCCACTTAGCGGAAAAGTTGTGGCTGTAAACGAAGAACTTGAAGATAGCCCAGAGTTTGTAAACGAATCACCGTATGAAAAAGCGTGGATGATCGTCATTGAACCGTCGGACGAAAGTGAAAAAGAAAAACTGATGTCAGCGGAAGAATACGAAAGAGTGACGAGCGAGTGATTCGTTGAGCACCTTGTACTACATGCAAGGTGTTTTTTCTACATAGGAGGTCATGTTTGGATGGATACTTCCGAAGAAAAGGTCATTATCGTCGAAGGATTAACAGATAAGAAAAAAGTAAAGACGATTGTCAAAGAACAAGTAGAAATTATTTGTACGAATGGGACGATTAGTTTTTCTAAGCTCGAACAGTTAATTGAGGAGCTTGAAGGAAAAGAAATATATATATTGGTAGATGCTGATCTCTCAGGGGAAAAGCTTAGAAAACAGCTGAAACGAGAATTTCCACTTGCCAGGCATCTTTATATAGATAGTATTTATAAGGAAGTGGCTTCAGCCCCGGAACAACATTTGGCACAGATCTTATTGAGAGCAAATATAGATGTATTTGTTGAATTTTTATAAAGGATGAATCATGGTTATGAAGGAATGGTCTAAGAACGACATAACGAAAGTGATAGAAAATAGTGGGAATTCCGTCATTTATTTTTATACCCCATTATGTGGAACATGCGCAGTAGCTAGTAAAATGTTGAATGTTGTCGAACGATTAATTACAGCGATTTCATTTGCTAAAGTTGATTTAAACTATATGCCAGAAATGGCAGAACAATTCTCAATTGAAAGTGTGCCTTGCTTGATCATTATAAAGGAAGGAAAACCGATTGAAAAAGTATATGCTTTTCAATCAGTTCCATATTTATATGAATTAATCAATGGTATTTACGATTAATTTCCCGGGAAACTGTCAGAACTTTGTCGAAAATGGAAATTAAATGCCGTTGACGAATAAAAGTCTCCATGATAGAATCTCATTTGTAGTTCATTTTGACTATTTAAAATGAATAGATTTTACTCTTATTAAGAGTGGTGGAGGGATGTGCCCGATGAAGCCCGGCAACCATCACAGCGTTGAAAAGGTGCCAAATCACACAAAGCAGCATGCTTTGAAAGATGAGAGAAGGGTTTATTGTTAATACCTTTCTGTCATTTGTGCAGTGAGGTATTTTTTATTTGAATGAAGAAAGTAGGTGTACACCGAGTTGATCAGCATAAAAGATGCAAAAAAGGTGTTTAAAACGAAAAGTGGAACAGTTCATGCTGTTGAAAATGTTAATATTCAAATTAATAAAGGCGAGATCTTCGGTGTAATTGGATACTCAGGTGCCGGAAAAAGTACTTTGATCCGAATGTTAAATGGTTTGGAAATACCAACATCGGGTTCGGTTAATATAGATGGTCTAGAGATTTCAAAAATCAGAGGGAATGAATTAAGAAAGGCACGCCAAGGAATTGGGATGATCTTTCAACATTTCAATTTGCTTTGGTCAAGAACAGTAAGAGAAAATATTGCTTTTCCACTTGAGATCGCAGGTGTTCCAAAAAAGAAGCGAATGGAAAAAGTAGATGAATTAATTAAACTCGTCGGGTTGGAAGGTCGAGAACATGCGTATCCATCTCAATTAAGTGGTGGTCAAAAACAAAGAGTTGGAATTGCTCGTTCGTTAGCAAATGACCCACAAGTCTTGCTTTGTGATGAGGCTACGTCGGCGCTAGATCCAGAAACGACCGATTCGATTCTTGATTTACTCGTTGATATTAATAAAAAACTTGGTTTAACAATTGTATTAATTACTCATGAAATGCATGTTATCCGAAAAATATGCCATCGAGTAGCAGTAATGGAAGCCGGAAAAGTCGTTGAAATGGGAGATGTATTGGATGTATTTAGAAATCCGCAAGCTCCAGTGACACAAAGATTCGTACAACAAATATCAGATCCGGATGAATCAAAGGAACTTGTTGAACATTTAGTTGAGGCTTATCCGGAAGGGAAAATTGTCAAGTTAACTTTTATTGGGGAAGCGGCAGAGCAGCCAGTTATTTCGAAATTAATCAGAGAATTCGAATTAACGGTCAATATTATTCAGGGGAATATTAAGCAAACGCAAAATGGATCTTATGGAGTATTGTTTATTCAGATTAATGGAGAAAAGACAGAGATGAAACGAGCAATTGACTTTTTACAGCAACAGAATGTCGGGGTTGAGGTGGTGACCGACAATGATTGAAAATTTATTTCCAAATGTGAAATGGGATAAAATGTGGGAGGCAACCATTCAAACCCTTTATATGACTGGTATTTCCGTTTTAGCTACATTTATTATCGGTATTTTCCTTGGATTACTCCTGTTTCTTACGTCAAGGGGAAATATGTGGGAGAATACAGTCATTAATGGATTTGTTTCTGCTATTGTCAATATTTTCCGCTCGATTCCGTTTATTATATTAATCGTCCTCCTCATTCCGTTTACAAAATTTTTAGTTGGGACGATGATAGGACCAAATGCAGCATTGCCTGCTTTAATTATTGGTGCTGCCCCATTCTATGCAAGGATGGTAGAAATCGGTTTGCGTGAAATTGATAAAGGAGTCATTGAGGCAGCTAAAGCAATGGGAGCAAAATCGAGCACAATTATAATGAAGGTTTTATTACCTGAATCAATGCCGGCTCTTATTTCTGGAATTACTGTAACAACGATTGCACTTGTCGGTTATACAGCGATGGCTGGTGCGATTGGCGCTGGAGGTCTTGGAAACTTAGCGTATTTAGACGGGTTCCAACGAAGCCGTGAAGATGTTACATTTGTTGCGACTGTTCTCATTTTAATCATTGTGTTTATCATCCAATTTATTGGTGATGTCATAACAAAAATAATTGATAAGCGCTAAATGGCGCGAAACATTAAGGGGGAAAAGGAAATGAAAAAATGGTTGACTGTATTATTTGCAGTGCTATTAACTGTAGCTCTTGCAGCATGTGGATCATCGAATGACTCAAACTCATCTGGAGCAGACGATCAAGGGGCAAAAGAAGCAGAAAAGAAGGAAAATAGTAAACTAGTCGTTGGTGCATCGAATGTGCCTCACGCTGAAATTCTTGAACAAGCAAAACCGATTTTGGCGGAAAAAGGAATTGACCTAGAAATTACAGTTTTCCAAGATTATATTTTGCCAAACAAAGCGTTGGAAGATAAAGAACTTGATGCGAACTTCTTCCAGCATATTCCATACTTAAATAAGCAAATTGATGACTTTGGCTATGATTTTGTTAATGCCGGTGCGATTCATATTGAACCAATGGCAATTTATTCGAAAAAACATAAGTCAATTGAAGACATTCCTGAAGGCGGAGAAATTATTTTCAGTAGCTCTGTTGCTGAACACGGCCGTGTATTATCATTGTTAGAAAAAAATGGTCTAATTAAACTAAAAGATGGCATTGATAAAACGACAGCTGAAGTAGATGACATTGTTGAAAATCCAAAAAATTTAACATTTAAATATGAGTATGAGCCTGCGTTACTACCACAAGTATATAATAATGATGAAGGCGATGCAGTTGTTATCAACTCAAACTATGCGCTTGATATTGACTTAAATCCACTTGAAGATTCGATTGCGATCGAAGAGTCAGATTCACCATATGCGAATATTATTACGGTTCGTAACGGCGATCAAGATGATGAAAGAATTAAAACTTTAGTAGAGGTTCTTCACTCTAAAGAAATCCAAGATTTTATTCTTGAAGAATGGGAAGGCTCTGTCGTTCCAGTTAAAGAATAAATAGAACATAAAAAAATTCCGGATCATAACAAATCCGGGATTTTTTATGTTCACGAAAAGCAGCCCAATAAAGTGTCGAATTAGCCTAATTATGAGAAAATGGGCGATTTCACCTCGTTTTTACTAGTCAAAAATATTAAACTGATGCTAAAGGAAGGCAAAGTCATTCCTAGTTGATAATAATTTTAATATGGTATAAGATAATAATTGAGAATAAAATGAGAATAAACTCATCAGAATAAGAAAATCACTTTCTATTTAACGGAGGTATGATCATGGCATCAACATTAACGATCAAAGATTTGCATGTAGAGATCGATGGTAAAGAGATACTTAAAGGTGTAAACCTTGAAATAAAAGGTGGAGAAATCCATGCAGTAATGGGACCGAACGGTACAGGGAAATCGACTTTGTCCGCTGCGATTATGGGTCATCCAAAATATGAAGTAACAAAAGGATCGGTTACGCTTGATGGAGAAGACGTGTTGGAAATGGAAGTTGACGAGCGCGCTCGTGCGGGTCTTTTCTTAGCGATGCAATATCCAAGCGAAATTAGTGGTGTAACAAACGCTGAATTCCTACGTTCATCTATTAACGCACGCCGTGAAGAAGGAAAAGAAATTTCATTAATGAAATTTATTCGTGAAATGGATAGCAAAATGGAAATGCTTGAAATGGATCCGAATATGGCACAACGCTATTTAAATGAAGGATTCTCCGGTGGGGAAAAGAAGCGTAACGAAATTTTACAATTAATGATGCTAGAGCCGAAAATTGCTATTTTAGACGAAATCGACTCAGGTCTTGATATTGATGCGTTGAAAGTTGTTTCAAAAGGAATTAATGAGATGCGTTCAAGCGACTTTGGCTGCTTGATTATTACTCACTATCAACGTCTATTAAATTATATTACTCCTGACCATGTACATGTCATGATGCAAGGACGTGTTGTTAAATCTGGTGGTCCGGAATTGGCACAACGTCTAGAAGCAGAAGGATATGACTGGATTAAAGAAGAGCTTGGCATCGAAGACGAAACCGTTGGTCAAGAAGCATAAGTGTTAGGAGGATAATCATGACAATTGATACGAAAATGATGATCGATCAAGAGTACGTCCGCTCTTTTTCATCAGGAAAAGGCGAGCCAACATGGCTTACTGAGCTAAGAGTACAAGCTCTAGCTAAAATGGATGAGCTATCCATGCCAAAGCCTGATAAAACGAGAATTACGAATTGGAACTTTACTGATTTCTCCGAGCATCAAGCAAAGGGATTGACGTTCCAATCACTAGCTGATTTGCCAGAAGCGGCAAAGGCGGCAGTAAATATTGATGAAGAAAATCAAAATTTATATATACAGCATAATCAAGCGCCAGCATATTTGTCATTATCTGACGAATTGAAGGAGCAAGGCGTTATCTTTACGGATATTTTTACAGCGGCTAAAGAACATAGTGACTTAGTGCAAAAATACTTTATGAAGGATGCTGTAAAAGTAGATGAACATAAATTAACGGCTTACCATGCAGCATTAATGAACGGTGGAGTATTTTTATATGTACCGAAAAATGTAGAAATTAAAGAGCCGATTCAAGCAGTATATATTTTGGATAATAAAGAGGCTGCTACATTTAATCATGTGCTCGTTGTTGCTGACGATAATAGCGCCGTAACTTTTGTAGAAAACTATATTTCTACCGAAGAAGAAGTTAACGGAATTGTGAACATCGTTGCTGAAGTCATTGCTAAAAACAATGCCAAGGTTGCATTTGGGGCAGTTGACACAATTGCGAAAGGATCGACTATATACGTTAATCGTCGTGGAATCACGGGACGCGATGCACAGTTGGACTGGGCACTAGGCATGATGAATGACGGAAATACGATCTCTGAAAACATCACAAACTTAATTGGTGAAGGATCAAACAGTAATGCGAAAACGGTTGTTGTTGGAAGAGGGAAGCAAACGCAAAACTTTACAACGAGCATCGTTCACTTCGGTAAAAATACAGAAGGTTTTATTCTTAAGCATGGTGTAATGAAAGATCAAGCTTCTTCTATTTTTAACGGAATCGGAAAAATTGAAAAAGGTGCTTCTGGAGCGAACGCTGAACAGGAATCAAGAGTATTAATGTTGAGCGACAAGGCGCGTGGAGATGCAAACCCAATTCTTCTTATCGATGAAGACGATGTAATGGCTGGACATGCCGCTTCTGTCGGACGTGTCGACCCGCTGCAGCTTTATTATTTGATGAGCCGCGGGATTACGCAAAACGAGGCAGAACGCCTTGTTATTCATGGATTCCTTGCACCAGTTGTTGAGCAGCTGCCAATCGAAGCAGTGAAACGTCAACTTGTTGATGTGATCGAAAGGAAAGTACGCTAATGAATGTAGCTGAGGTTCGCAAACAATTCCCGATACTTGACCAGGAAGTGAACGGACATCCGCTCGTTTATTTAGACAGTGCTGCGACCTCACAAAAACCTGTGCAAGTGATTGAAGCAATTGATGATTATTACCGTCAATATAATTCGAACGTGCACAGGGGCGTTCACACGCTCGGTACGAAGGCGACCGATAAGTATGAAGGCGCTCGTGAAAAGGTCCGCAAATTTATTAATGCTGCATCGATTGAAGAAGTGATTTTCACTAGAGGAACAACAACGGCTTTAAATACTGTTGCTGCAAGCTATGGCCGTGAGAATTTAACTGCCGGTGATGAAATTGTTATTACGTATATGGAGCACCATAGTAATATCATTCCGTGGCAACAGCTCGCACGTCAAACAGGTACTGTACTGAAATACTTGCCTTTACAAGCAGATGGGACGATTTCACTCGATGACGCGCGTGCAACGATTACTGCTAATACGAAAATTGTTTCGATTATGCATGTGTCAAACGTCCTTGGGGTGATAAACCCGATTAAAGAGATCGCGGCGATTGCTCATGAGCATGGTGCTGTAATGGTTGTCGATGGTGCTCAAAGTGCGCCACATATGAAAATTGATGTGCGTGATCTCAATTGTGATTTTTATGCTTTCTCTGGTCATAAAATGTGTGCTCCAACAGGGATTGGTGTGCTTTATGGCAAGAAGGAGCTTTTAGAAAATATGGAGCCAATCGAATTTGGTGGAGAGATGATTGATTTCGTCGGCTTGCAAGAATCAACATGGAAAGAGCTACCGTGGAAATTTGAGGCGGGAACTCCGATTATCGCTGGGGCAATCGGGCTTGGTGCAGCAATTGATTTCTTAACGGAAATTGGTCCAGAGAACATATTGGAGCATGAGCATAAACTTGCTGCCTACGCTTTAGAGAAAATGTCTGCGATCGAAGGATTATCAATTTATGGACCTAGAGGAGCGGAACAACGCGCTGGCGTGATCACGTTTAATTTAGAAGAAGTCCATCCACATGATGTGGCAACCGTGCTTGATGCTGAAGGGATTGCTGTCAGAGCGGGTCATCATTGTGCACAACCATTAATGAAATGGTTGGATGTTTCCGCCACAGCTAGAGCAAGCTTTTATTTATACAACACGGAACAAGACATTGATAGGCTTGTTGATGGGCTTATCAAAACAAAGGAGTATTTCACGAATGTCTTTTAATAACCTAGATAACCTCTACCGACAAGTCATCATGGATCATTATAAAAACCCGCGCAATAAAGGGAGCTTGGAAGAGGGCAACTTGGTCGTTGATATGAATAACCCAACATGTGGAGACCGAATCCACCTAACGATGAAGGTCGAGGACGGAAAGGTAACGGATGCAAAATTTGATGGTGAAGGCTGTTCCATTTCGATGGCGTCGGCGTCGATGATGACGCAAACGATTATTGGTCAAGAATTGGAAGAAGCATTAAAATTATCACATATTTTTTCCGAAATGATTCAAGGTAAAGACTTTGATGACGAAGACATGGATTTGGGGGATATCGAGGCTCTTCAAGGTGTTTCGAAGTTTCCAGCTCGCATTAAATGTGCAACACTCGCATGGAAGGCGATGGAAAAAGGGTTAAAGGAACAGCAATAAATGAATGGAGGAATAACATATGGCTAAAAAAGCTCCAGATATTGGAGATTACAAATATGGCTTTAGTGATAAGGACGTTTCGGTGTTTCGTTCCGAGCGCGGATTGACTCGCGAAATCGTTGAAGAAATTTCGAAAATGAAAGAAGAGCCGCAATGGATGCTTGATTTCCGTCTAAAATCATTAGAGCAATTTTATAAAATGCCAATGCCACAATGGGGTGGAGATTTAAGCTCACTCAATTTTGACGAAATTAGATATTACGTAAAACCATCTGAGCAAACAGAGCGCAGCTGGGATGAAGTTCCTGAGGAAATCAAACAAACATTTGATAAATTAGGGATTCCAGAAGCGGAGCAAAAATATCTTGCAGGTGTTTCTGCACAATACGAATCAGAGGTTGTTTATCATAATATGAAGGAAGACCTTGAAGAAATGGGAATTGTCTTTAAGGATACAGACTCAGCGTTGAAGGAAAACGAAGATATTTTCCGTAAGCATTGGGCAACTGTCATTCCTCCTGCGGATAATAAGTTTGCTGCACTGAATTCGGCTGTTTGGTCTGGTGGATCTTTCATTTATGTACCACCTGGCGTAAAGGTTGATACACCGCTTCAAGCATATTTCCGTATTAACTCGGAAAATATGGGGCAGTTTGAGCGTACGCTTATTATTGTTGATGAAGGGGCTTCTGTACATTATGTTGAAGGGTGTACAGCACCAGTCTACACAACAAATTCACTTCATAGTGCGGTTGTTGAAATCATCATTAAAAAGGATGCGTACTGCCGTTATACGACGATCCAAAATTGGGCAAATAACGTCTACAATCTCGTTACAAAACGTGCCGTTTGTGAAGAGCGCGCAACAATGGAATGGATTGACGGAAACATCGGGTCGAAATTAACAATGAAATATCCAGCAGTCTTGCTTAAAGGTGAAGGCGCACGCGGAATGACATTGTCAATCGCTTTAGCTGGTAAAGGGCAAGTTCAAGATGCAGGAGCGAAAATGATGCACTTAGCACCAAATACGTCTTCAACAATTGTATCGAAATCGATGTCCCAGCATGGTGGAAAAGTAACGTATCGCGGAATCGTTCACTTTGGCCGTAAAGCAGACGGAGCACGCTCGAACATTGAGTGTGACACGATGATTCTAGATGATAAATCAACATCCGATACAATCCCATACAACGAAATCTTTAATGACAATATTTCATTAGAGCATGAAGCAAAGGTTTCTAAAGTTTCTGAAGAGCAGCTCTTCTACTTGATGAGCCGTGGAATTCCAGAGCTAGAAGCAGTTGAAATGATCGTTATGGGCTTCATTGAGCCATTTACGAAAGAACTTCCAATGGAATATGCGGTTGAAATGAACCGCTTGATTAAGTTCGAAATGGAAGGTTCGATCGGTTAAATTATTTCCCCTTGTCACGATGATGTGGCAAGGGGTTTTTATATGTTATAATAGATATAATGAATCGATGTCAGGAGGACTTTAAATGAGTGGGTTATCCATTGAATCAAAAGAATTCAAACAAATTTTGCATAATCTTCATTTAGAAAATATGTCACTCCCTGTCGAGCTTCACCAAAAAATTATTGAAATTGTTCAAAATAAACAAGAAATTACACCTGAATTGATACGAGGGCTTGTTAGGAAATGAATAAATACCGGACAGAAGATCAAGGCGATTATTTATTAAAACATAATTTACTTGGTGCAACTTCATATGACGAGTTAGAGCAACTGGAGGCAGTTGCTTTTTCTATACGTTCTTCACAATTGGAAATAGAAGGTTTTAGTTGGTTAATTCCACCAACAACTGAAACAATAAAGCAACTCCATTTTTATCTATTTCAAGATGTGTATCCTTTTGCTGGAAAGATACGTGACGTTCAGCTGATGAAAGGGATGACTCGATTTTGCCGAGCAGAATACATTGAAATGAATTTGGCTAGATTGTGTGAACAGCTTGAAAAAGAACAACGATGGAAAAATATCGAGCACGCTGCTGAACGATTAGCTTACTATAAAACTGAATTGAATATTATCCATCCTTTTCGGGAAGGAAATGGTAGAACGATTCGAATAATGATTCGAGAAATTGCACAAGATCATGGGTTTGATTGGAATTTTGAAGAAATGGATAGAGAAATCTATATGCAAGCGATGATTCAATCGGTAACCGATGAATTTCCTTTGAAATCTCTTATAGAAAATACATTAAGGCCAATTCAATAAACGATTAGTATAGAGACAACAATAAAACAGTGAACCTCCTTGATAAACAAGGGGTTCACTGTTTTATTGTAGCGTTTTAAAAGAGTGTTCTTATCAATATAATCTTAAGATAAAAAGTGTAGCAACTATTACATTACTTCTTAACTGAGCAGTTTTTCTCTATAAAACCGGAAAACGGTCCTTGCTCTAATTTTAAGGTTCTTCAGTTTCGATAATCTCAATTCAATGAATGGTTGAGCTACTAATGTGGCGATTTTGCTTGATAATAGGATCGTTAATAATAGGGAAACTCCCGCAAGCAATAAGAAGTTTTCTGGTTCAGTAAACAAATATTGCAATCCGCTCACCCTAAATACACGTACAAAGAAACCGTGTAGCAAGTAAACATAAAGTGTGTTTTTCCCTAGGTTTGTAAAGAAATATTGTTTTCGTGGAACGAGTGAAAAAAAGCTGAAAACCATCATTAAGCTTAAAACATAAAAGCCAAGTCTTGTGAATAACGCACTGAATTGTGCTGCTCCTAATTTTGCATACGGTTTTGACCCTAATAACCATTCATAATTAATATCCGGATAAACAATGAAGCCAATAGAAACGGAAATAAATATGATCAAAGCAACTGTCTTTACTTGTGGCGTTTGTAAAAACTGAAAATGAGCTTTCTTCATATAATAACCAATTAGAAATAAAGGAAAGAACACAAATGTTCTTGACAGGCTTAAATAGTGTGTAATCCAATCGGCATATCCGACAAGTAATCCGATCAATATTGCAATAGAGATTGAATAAGCTGGTTTCCATTTTGTAAAAAGAATGAGCATGATGTTCCAGAAAAATAAGCTGATCAGAAACCATAATGACCAATGCGGTGTAAACGGATCAACCGTTAATGTTGATTTGTCATAAAGAAAATAGTAAAAAATTGAATAAACGAGCTGGAAAATAATATAGGGCAAAATTAACTTTTTTGCGATTTTTGCTATATATCCCTTTTTATTAAATCCCCTGGCAAAATAACCTGATATTAATATAAATGCTGGCATATGGAACGTATAGATAACTTTATAAATGGTATAAATTGTATTGCTATCATTAATAAAGGAGCGTAACAAATGACCAAAGACAACAAAGCTTATTAAAATAAATTTTGCATTATCAAAGTAAAAATCACGTTGTTTCATACATCCTCCCTATTAATGACCCCCGTACATATCCTTTTAAGCCTTTACCCATGTTAACATGAGTTAAACATTCTAGTAAAAGTTAAAAATTGGCTTTGATTCCTAATATAATCATATTTATGAACAATCAATTTGTGATTAGTCTAATATCCCATTTCTTGCAGGCGTAACATGCCCGTGTTACAATAAAAACATAAAAAGTAAGTAAATTCGTTCAGTGAAAGTTTTTGATAGGGAAACCTGTATCGTAGTAATTCGATCGTTGGTAGGTGCATTTTTTGGTGGAAATACTTCCATCTGGAGATCGTTGATCTTACCGAAGTTCAGTTTTACAACAAATTATAAATAACACTCCCTATGATGGGGGTGTTTTTGTCTATTGGAGTTGATCACATGATTAATATCGGGGTAACGGGCTGGGGTGATCATGAATCACTTTATCAGAATCGGGTTCCGAGTCGTGATAAATTACAAGAGTATGCTGCACATTTTCCAACTGTTGAGGTAGATGCTTCTTTTTATGCCATTCAGTCTAAGAACACTGTGCTAAAATGGGTGAATGATACGCCAGAAGCATTTCGCTTCATTGTAAAGGCTTATCAGGGCATGACCGGGCATCAACGCGGCGAACAACAGCATGCGACAAAAGAAGAGATGTTTCAGGCTTTCATTGCGTCATTGGAGCCATATGTACAATATAATAAATTAGCGATGGTTTTATTTCAATTTCCGCCATGGTTTGATTGTACGAAGGAGCATGTCAGTTATTTACGTTATTGTCGAGAGAAAATGGGGAATTTTCCAGTAGCTCTTGAATTTCGTAATCAAACATGGTTTTATCCACAATATCTTGAAAATACACTTCGATTTATGGAAGGGGAGCGCTGGATTCATAGCATTTGTGATGAGCCACAAGCAGGGATCGGCTCCGTTCCGACGATTCTACAAGCGACGAGTAAGGAAAAAACACTTGTCCGTATGCATGGACGGAATGTCGCGGCATGGATGAAGCCGGGTGGAGATAATTGGCGTGAAGTCCGTTATTTATATCGCTATAACGAAAAAGAATTACTCGAATGGAAAAATAATTTACTAAAGCTTCAACAAGAGACGAGGGATATTTATGTCGTCTTTAATAATAATTCCGGTGGGGATGCTGCCGATAACGCTAAGCAGCTCATACAATTATTAAATATTGATTATCAAGGACTTGCGGCAAAACAACTCGATTTATTTTGAAAATTGTGCATCGATAGGAAGTGTACATGTGAAAGAAAGAATTCATATTTATCATACAAATGATTTACATAGTCATTTTGAAAATTGGCCGAGGATGTTCGATTTTATAAAAGAACGCCAATCATTCCACAAAGAAAACGGGGAAGAGGTATTTCTATTCGATATTGGAGATTTTGCGGATCGCTGGCATCCATTTACAGAAGGTGCAATGGGAAAAGGCAATGTTTCCTTGCTAAATGAAGGTGGCTACACGGCGGTTACGATTGGTAATAATGAGGGAATCACGTTACCATTTGAACAGTTAAATGATTTATATGACAAAGCGAACTTCGATGTAATTGTGGCGAATTTATATTATAAAGGTAGGGTAAGACCTGACTGGGCGTTACCTTATCAAATATATGAAACAAGAAAAGGGACAAAAATCGGTGTGACAGCGGTTACGGCCTATTATCAAAAATTGTATGAAATTCTTGGCTGGGAACTTTCCGAGCCGATTACTGAGCTAGAAATGCAATTAAATCAATTGAAAGAAAAGGTGGATGTGATTATTGTTCTCTCTCATTTAGGTATTTATGATGATGAGAAAATAGCCGAGCTTTTTCCACAAGTCGATTTAGTTTTAGGCGGTCATACCCATCATGTTTTATATGAAGGAAAACAAGTGAAGAACACGACTCTTGCTGCCGGCGGAAAATACGGCCGTTATGTTGGGTATGTTACGCTTGATGTCGATCAAGATTTACCGACAAAAATAGAGGCAACCCTTTATAAAACAGCAGATTTACCAAAGTCAGTTAACGAGGATGAAAAGATCGCTGAATTTCGTGAAATTGGCAAAGACAAATTGGATAAGGAAATAACGGTCATCCCACAAGCTCTTTCATTTGATTGGCATTATGATTCAGATATACCGACTATGCTATGTGAAGCGATCCATGAGTGGTGTAATGCAGATTGTACAATGATTAACTCGGGTCTAGTTTTAACAGCGTTAAAAGAAGGACGTGTAACGAAATACGATCTTCATCAAATGTTACCGCATCCGATCAATCCATGTACAGTGGAAGTATCAGGAGCAGAGTTAAAGGAGATTCTTCTGCATTCACAAGATGAGCAATGGCCCGAATTGACCGTGAAAGGACTTGGTTTTAGAGGAACGGTCATGGGGAAGTTTGTTTATTATGGCATTGGCATCGATCGAGAAAAGCATGAGGTAAAAATTGGGGGACAACCGCTTATTCCAACACAAGATTATACTTTAGGTACTGTCGATATGTTTACATTTGGTAAGTTTTTTCCGGAAATAAGACGATCTGAGAAGAAACATTATTATATGCCGGAATTTCTTCGAGATGTGATGGAATGGAAACTTCTTAAACTTTATCGTGGCGGTCAGTAAACTATTGCACACACCTTTCATACATATGAGTATTGAAAGGAGTGATGTCATGGTCTCGGTAACACCAATTATGATTGAAGGACATACGTTTATTGCTACATCTGTAAGCCTTCCGAAAACGACGTTGCTTACAGTATCAAATGATGTTGGATATATTATGTGTGGTGCTTTAGATGTAGCGCTGCTTAATGATCGTTTAAAAGATCGAAAAATTATTGCTGGAAGAGCCGTTGGTGTAAAGACGATTGAACAATTGCTAGAAGCACCACTTGAATCAGTTACAACCGCATCCGAAGAAATCGGAATTACAAAAGGAATGATTGGTAAGGATGCATTGTTAAAAATGGTATAAAAGAGTAAATTAAAAATATAGATGAGGGACAAAAATTCCCTCATCTAAATATGATCGAAAAAAAATTAGTAGGTGTCCAAACCGATGATGCGATTCGAAGAACGAGTTCATAAATATGAATATAAGCTAAGTGATACCGAGGATCAAATTGTAGAGTACATCATACAACATAGGCAGGAAGCAGCGTCTATGTCGATCCAAACGTTAGCCAGGAAGCTATATACTGTGCCGAACACAATTACAAGATTTGCTAAAAAACTTGGCTACGATGGGTATTCTCAAATGAAGATGAGTTTGAAGGAAGACATTCATCAAGAACAGATGCCTTCCGAAAATAGTTTTACATATAATATAAATAAAACAATCGAGCTAATTGATCGAGATAAATTGGCGATTGTGACTAAAATGATACAAGATGCACATCGGGTTCTTTTTTTTGCTGTCGGGGATACGGTGCCATTTTGTGAGATTATGGTGAAAAATTTAAAGGTTGTTGGAAAACAGGCAGAATATTATGTTCACCGACATGATATTGTTTATGGAATTAATCAACTTGAAGAGACTGATATTCTTTTTCTCATTAGTTTATCAGGTGAAACATCTCAGGTTTTAGAGATGGCTGAGCTTGCGAAGCGAAGAGGGACGCAAATCATTTCGCTGACCCATTTTGATGATAATTCATTGCAAAAAAAGGCGGATGTACGCTTATATTGTTATGCTCCATATAAAAGATTAAATGATTATAATATTACCGATAAAACATCAGTCATGCTTGTGTTACGTGCATTAGCTGAATTTTATTGGGATGCGTCCAAATGATGTGTAAAAATACACATGGAAACGCTTTATATAAGGAATACTGTGTAAAAATAAGAAGATCCCAGCTTCTTATTTTTTTTTTGTTATGATGTATCCATAGTGGTCCACAGATAAGTTGAGAGGGGTTACAAGTATGTTGTTAAAAAGCTTAACATCAGCATCCTTAATAAGTGTAAAGCAATCGTTTACCTCTAAAGAGGAAGTGATTCGCTACTTAGTTCATCAATTAGCTGCTGAAGGTAAATTACACTCTGAAGAAGCTTTTTATCAAGCCGTAATGGAAAGGGAGGCATTATCACCTACTGGGTTCGAGGGTGGTTTAGCTATTCCTCATGGAAAATCATCGGCAGTGAAAGAAGCGGTATTTGCAGTGGCAACGCTCGAAAAACCGATAGAAACATGGGAAAGTGTTGATATCAATAATAAAGTGAATTTGGTTATCTTATTGGCTATACCGAAAGAAGAAGAGGGATCGATTCATCTTTCCTTATTATCAGAATTTGTTACGAGACTTTCGAATGAAGCATACAAGGATAATTTATTGCAGGCTCAATCGAATGTAGAGCTATATGAACGACTTGATGCAATTCAACAAATGGATGAAACAAATGATGTAGAAAAGTTGAATAAAACGATATTAGCGATCACAGCATGTCCAGCAGGAATTGCCCATACGTATATGGCAGCTGAAGCACTTGTGAAAGCGGGAAGAGAATTAGGTATCGACGTATATGTTGAAAAGCAAGGAGCCAATGGCATTGAGGATCGCCATACACAAGCCCAATTAAAAAAAGCAGATGCTGTTGTATTTGCGGTAGATGTAGCGGTGAAAGACGAAGAACGGTTTAACCATCTTCCAAAAATAAAAACAACAGTCGCTGCACCATTACGCGATGCACAAAGTATTTTAAAACAAGCATTAAAAAAGGCGGAAAATGCTCCGAAGCGACAATATATAACGGAAGATGCTCCAGATTTTGAAGAAACCGATCGCAAATCAGTGAAAACAGAAATTAAAGATTCGGTATTGACAGGTATCTCACATATCATTCCAGTCATCGTTGCCGGTGGTATGACATTAGCAGCAGCTGTATTTATTTCCCAAGCATTCGGTCTTCAAGAATTATATGGAACGGAAGGCTCGTGGCTATGGCTATTGCGTCAGCTAGGTGGCTCACTTTTAGGGCAATTAATGATTCCGATTCTCGCAGCCTATATGGCTTACTCGATTGCTGATAAGCCGGCACTAGGACCGGGTTTTGCCGCAGGGGTAGCTGCAAACTTAATTGGTAGCGGCTTCTTAGGTGGAATGCTCGGTGGTTTATTGGCAGGGTATTTCTTAAAGTATTTGAAAAATACGGTGAAGCCTAAAGGAACATTCGCAGGTTTTATAAGCTTCTGGTTCTATCCAGTCATCGGAACACTTGTAGTTGGCTCAATCATGTTATTTGTTATCGGTAAACCGTTAGCAGCATTAAATAACGGATTAATCCAATGGTTAGATGGTATGAGCGGTGCAAATGCAATCATTTTAGGAGCGATTCTGGGAGCGATGGTTTCATTTGATCTCGGCGGACCAGTAAATAAAGCGGCATATACTTTCTGTATCGGGGCAATGGCAAGCGGAAACATCGTTCCATACGCTGCATTTGCTTCAGTAAAAATGGTATCGGCATTTTCAGTAACAGGAGCAACAATTATTGGTAAAAAGTATTTTACGAAACAAGAAAGAGAAGTTGGAAAGCAAACTTGGTTACTAGGGTTAGCTGGGATCACAGAAGGAGCCATTCCATTTATGATTAATGACCCATTGCGTGTCATTCCATCACTCATCGCGGGTTCTGCTGTTACAGGTGCAATCGTATCCTATTTCAATATCGGTCTCAATGTACCTGGAGCAGGGATTTTTTCACTAGCATTAGTAGAGGGACAACCATTAATGGTGGCTGCGAGTGTATGGTTAGGCGCTGCATTAATCGGAGCAGTCATTTCAATGATCTTATTAATTTTAACTCGTAAACATAAATTAAAAAGAAAAAGTGGTATAGAGCAACAAGCAGCATAAGACTAGACAATCAGTTTTATAGGAGGAAGTCATGACAAACGTTCATATTGTTCCACATATGCATTGGGACAGAGAGTGGTATTTCACAACAGAAGAATCAAGAATTTTGCTAGTTAATAATATGGAAGAAATTATGGACATGCTAGAAAATAATCCTGATTATCCTTATTATGTGTTAGACGGTCAAACGTCCATTTTGGAAGATTATTTCGCTGTGAAGCCGGAAAATAAAGAGCGCGTAAAAAAGCTTGTGCAAGAAGGGCGTTTAATTATTGGTCCATGGTATACACAGACGGATGAGATGGTAGTCGGCGGGGAATCGATCGTCCGAAATTTATTATATGGCATTAAGGATAGCGAACAATTTGGCGAGTATATGAGAATTGGCTATCTGCCAGATTCATTTGGGCAATCAGCGCAAATGCCAATGATTTTAAATGGATTTGATATTACGTATTCGATCTTCTGGCGCGGTACTTCTGAACGGCATGGCACAGATAAAACAGAGTTTTATTGGGAAACGGATGATGGATCAAAGGTGCTTGTCCAATTGTTTCCTTTGGGGTATGCGATTGGTAAGTATTTACCAGAAGATGAGGAGGAACTTCAGGAACGAATCGATAAATATTTTGCTGTGCTTGATCGAGGTGCAACAACAGATCATATCATTATTCCAAATGGGCATGACCAAATGCCGATTCAAAAAAATATTTTTACGATTATGGAAAAGCTGCGCAAGCTTTATCCAGATCGAGAGTTTTTTCTAAGTAAATATGAAAATATTTTTGAAGAGCTGGAAAAACAAGACGATCTAGCTATCTTGCAGGGAGAATTTTTAGACGGAAAATATATGCGCGTCCATCGCAGTATTTATTCGACGCGAATGGATATTAAGGCCGCTAATACAAGAATCGAGAATAAAATTACAAACATTTTAGAGCCACTTGCCTCGATGGCGTATAAACTAGGGTTTGAATATCATCACGGATTAATTGAACTGATTTGGAAGGAAATCATGAAAAATCATGCGCATGATAGCATTGGCTGCTGTTGTTCTGATAAGGTTCACCGTGAAATTTGCAATCGTTTCTTTCTTGCCGAAGAAAAAGTCGATCAACTCATCAATTTTTATAAACGTAAAATTGTTGATTCGATGGATACGGAAAAACAACATGATCGGCTAACACTGTTTAATTTCCTTCCATATGAACGGACGGAAGTAGTAACAGCTACTGTAATGACGAAGTTACAATCCTTTACATTAGTTGATCAACATGAAAAAGAACTTGATTTTGAGATTGTTAGTAGTGAAATAACCGATCCAGGATTAATTGACCGACAAATTGTCCATTACGGAAACTATGATCCTTTTATTAAATATACGATTCAGCTAAAAGATACACTCCCAGCTATGGGCTATAAAACGTATTTTGTTGTTGAACATGAACACCTAAAAGGTGACTCATACGCAAATGTGGAGAAGATAGAAACGGATTATTATGATATTACGGTAAATCCGAATGGAACATTGAATATTTTTGATAAAAAAATAAACGAGAGCTTTGAAAATGTTCTTCTCTTAGAAAATGGCGGAGATGATGGCGATGAATATGATTACTCACCACTTGCCAATGAAAAATTAATTTATAGTGATCAAGTTAATGCAGTCACAGAGGTGAAGCAAAATCGTTACGGGGCAACGATTGATATTACGTATTCATTACTAGTCCCATCTAATCTTGAAAAACGAAAAGCGCAAGTCTTTGATCGTTCGATTGATATTCATATGGTGATTCATGTACCTCATCATAAGCCAGTCATTAACGTAAATGTTGAAGTGAGTAACCGTGCAAAAGATCATCGTCTAAGAATGCTTATCCCGACAAATATCGCCTCCGCATTTTCGATTGCTGACAATCAATTTGGAGCGATTAAACGAGACGTAATCGATGCTGCGATCGAAGTATGGGAAAAAGAAGATTGGGACGAGCGTCCCGATTCGATTTATCCGATGTTAAGTTATGTAGGTTTAGCGAATGAGCATTATGGTGTAAGTGTGCTGACGAATAGTACGAGGGAATATGAAATTGTTGGTGAACAATTTGATACTATTGCGGTCACATTGTTTAGAAGCATTGGTGTTCTCGGTAAAGAGAATTTACAGCGCCGTCCAGGTCGTCCTTCGGGCATTAAATTACCGACGCCGGATTCGCAAATGCTCGGCAAGATCTCGATCGATTTTGCGATTACGTCTTATTTCGCTCATGAAAATGTCGCTCGAATGGCTAAAGAGTACTTAACGCCTGTGGAAACATATAATAAAATTCCTTATAATGCTATGAAGCTGAATGTTGCGGATGTGAAAACACCACTTGAATATAGTTTTCTCCAAGAGGTTCAGCCAAATGTTGTACTAAGTACATTAAAAAAGGCGGAGAAGGAAAATCAATTTGTTCTACGTTTCTTCAATCCAATGGATGAAGAAAAAACAGCGGTGTTTCGATTTAACGATGAGATTGGTCAAGCGAAGATGGCGAATTTAAATGAAGAAGCATTACAAAGTCTTCAAGTGAATGATCGTCAAATTGAGGTAAAAGTTGTTACGAATCAAGTAAAGACCATAATGTTTTAAAGGATCAAGAAAAGACACTGTATAAGTGTCTTTTCTTAGGTAGGACTCATTACTCAACTTGAGCAGGAAGGCATTCATTCGTCGCCAATATTTAGCAATACTTTGTATAGAGAGGAATAGATGATATGAAAGTACTGATTGCGATGGACTCCTTCAAGGAAAGTTTATCATCTTTAGAATGCGGTAAAGCCATTTGTGAAGGGATTCGGGAAGTTTATAAAGAGGCAGAAATTGTAGCAGTCCCAATTGCCGATGGAGGGGAAGGGACAATTGAAGCGCTTGTTCATGCGGCCGAAGGTGAATGGGTTGAAAAAGAAGTAATTGGCCCTCTAGGAACGCCTATTCAAGCACAATATGGTATTTTAGGGCAAAACCATGCAGCGGTGATAGAAGTATCAGCAGCTTGTGGATTGCCACTCGTTCCGAAAAATAATCGAAATCCGTATGTAACAACGACATATGGAGTTGGACAGCTCATTTGTGATGCCATTGATAAAGGTTGCCGTGAATTTGTGATTGGACTTGGGGGAAGTGCAACAAACGATGCGGGAATCGGAATGCTTCAAGCATTAGGTTACTCTTTTAAGGATGGGAATAATAAAGAGGTTGGATTTGGCGGTCATGTACTTCAGCAAATCCAAACGATTGATACGAGTAATGCTCACCCCCTCTTAAAAACTTGCACATTTAAAATTGCTTGTGATGTTAATAATCCACTATATGGTGAAAATGGAGCTGCTTATGTCTATGGACCGCAAAAAGGAGCGACACCGGAAATGGTAGAAGTGCTGGATTCCGGACTGAAACAATTTGCTACGATTTTACATCGTGAATGTAAAATACATATTCATGATGTGCCTGGTGCAGGAGCTGCTGGTGGACTTGGAGCTGCGTTTATTGGATTCTTACATGCACAGCTATACTCAGGCGTTGATATCATTATGGATATGATAGGCATTGAACAAAAAATGCAAGATGCCGATCTAGTTATTACTGGTGAGGGGAGACTAGATGGTCAAACCTCAAGAGGGAAGGCGCCATTAGGAGTAGCTAAAATTGCGGAAAAGCATGGAGTTCCAGTCATTGCTTTGGCCGGAGCAGCTACACAGCAGGCATCGATATTAAATGAGATGGGAGTGACGTCTTACTTTTCGATTTTGAATGAACCAATGCTAGTGGAAGAGGCAATGGATGCTCGTATTACATTTGAAAATTTAAGATCAACAACGATTCAATTATTTAAGTTGATTGCCGCAATGAAAGAATAATCGCTGTTACTGATTTCATGATATTGCATTATATCCCCTCATACAAGCATATAGTAGCTTGTAAGGGGGGATTTTTTTGGCTGTATTTCGAGCTCGCCATACACGGCAAGGCCCTTTACCGTTTCGATATGTCGTATTGCTTTCTTTTGTATTTTTTATTTTCTCAACGATGTTTGGACTTTGGATTGTAAATAAAGGAATCAAACCAATGCTTATGGACTATGCAGAATCACAAACGAAGAAAATAGCGCCGATGGTCATTAACAAAGCCATTAAGGATGTGATTCCGAATGTGAAAGATATAAATGAAATATTAGAAATTGTTCCGAATGGAGCAGGCGGTTCAGCCGTTAAGTATAAAACAGATATTATTAATCAGACGCAAGCCGATCTTTCAAGAGCGATCCAATTGAATTTAAAACAGGCGGAAATTGGCAACTTAGAGGCACTCCAGGCAGAGACAGGGATTGAAATTGATTATGAAAAATCAAACGAAGGGGAAGGGATTGTCTATTCATTCCCATTAGGACAAGCGACGAATAATGCCTTGCTCGGTAACCTTGGACCGCGAATTCCAATTCGTTTTACGCCAATTGGAAGTGTAAGTACGAATGTGGATATGAATGTGAAGCAATATCCGATTAATAATATGTTTGTTGATGTCATAATTGAAGTGGAAGTGACCGTCCAAATTATTATTCCAATCGGCACGGAACAAACCGTTGTCAAACAGAAAGTTCCGATCGCTGGAGGGCTGTATCCAGGTCAAGTTCCTCAATTTTACAATGGTAATGGTGGAACGAACCCATCAATCCAGTTGCCAACCATTCCGTAAAGTTAAGAAAGAAATATTAGTTCATTCATAAACCTTCTCAAAATCGGATGGGGGTAGAGGCGCAGAAGAGTTGAGTAGCCTGAGTGAGGGTAACAACGATAATTCCAGTTAAAAGGTTCTTTTTCCGAAGCGAAGATGAGTGTCTAGTTATTTTCGTTGGTATTGCTTTGAATAGGAGTAATACTTTCATTGTTAGCGGTTTGCTGGCAATCGGGAGCTACATACCCGGTGGAGAACCGACATTATAAGAGTAATGATAGAATCTCTGTCATGGCTCTTTTTTATGTCTAAATTGGTCTGTACCTCCAAAAGCATTTTAGCGCATAGGAAGCGTAGGAGGAAGTAGGGAAAATTCCATCTTTTCATTATTGCTGCCTGTATTAGTCAATGAAACGTGGCTGGTGCGGCGCAGAGATTGTCGCGGGCACATTGCTACTTGCCAAAGGCAATCAAATTCATTCAGTTGCATTTATTTGGGACGTAGCTAAAGATATTTAATTGAACCCGTAATGGTGGGGAGTTCAATAAAAATGAAGTTAGAAATTAGATTGCAACTTATTAAAGTGTATTTTTGACAGATTGGTGACAAAAAGTTATACTAATTTTTAAATTGAGTAAATAATCTGAAAACAAGAGAGGAGGAAGATATATGGAGAAGCGCGCACAATTTACTTCTCGTGCTGGTTTTATTTTTGCTGCGGTTGGTTCAGCGATTGGACTCGGGAATATATGGAGATTCCCTGCGGTAGCATATGAAAATGGAGGCGGAGCATTTTTTCTACCTTATTTATTTGCACTCTTAACGGCAGGGATTCCTCTTTTAATTCTTGAGTTCACGATTGGACATAAGTATCGTGGTTCATCACCTTTGTCTTTAGCAAGAATTAGTAGGGGAGCAGAATGGATCGGTTGGTGGCAAATTGGAATCTCTTTCGTTATTGCAACGTATTACTCTGTCATTATTGCATGGGCAATGGCGTATACGGTCTTTTCATTCAAACTGGACTGGGGCAAGGATACAACAAGCTTTTTAATTGAGGATTATTTACAAGTTGGAGACCCGGCTTCGATGGGAAGTTTTGTTCCTGGTGTTTTTATTCCACTCGTGCTCGTTTGGATAATTGTGCTTGGGATTTTATTTGCCGGAGTCAGAAAAGGGATTGAATTAGCAACAAAAATTATGATTCCTTTATTGGTCTTCTTATTTTTAATTATTGTTATTCAGGCACTTACACTAAATGGAGCAGTAGAAGGATTAAATCAATTTTTTAAACCGGATTGGAGCAGTATTTTTAATGGAAAAGTTTGGGTAGCCGCATACGGACAAATTTTCTTCAGTTTATCGATTGGATTTGCTATTATGATTACTTATTCAAGTTATTTACCGAAAAAAGCGGATATTACCAATAGTGCTTTTATTACAGGGTTTGCCAACTCTTCCTTTGAATTGCTTGCAGGGTTCGGTGTGTTCGCAGCTTTAGGATTTATGGCAGCACAGCAAGGAGTAGGTGTTGATGAGGTTGTCAAAAGTGGGGTTTTACTCGCTTTTGCTGCATTTCCAACGATTATTAATGAACTGCCGGCTTTTCAGCAAGCGTTTGGAATTCTCTTCTTCGTATCATTGACGCTCGCTGGACTAACATCGCTCATCTCCATTCTTGAGACCTATGTAGCAGGAATTCAAGAAAAATTCAATATGTCACGCTCGATGGCTGTTTCTATCGGTGGTGGGCTAACCGCGCTTATTTCCCTGTTTTTTGCAACACAAAATGGATTAAATTTACTTGATGTCGCTGATTATTTTATTAATAATTTTGGGGTTGCAATGGCAGGCTTATTCGAAGTTATTTTTATCGCTTGGTTTGCTAAACAGCTTAAGCCACTTCAAGCACATGCAGATGCAGTTTCAGATATTAAGCTTGGTGCTTGGTGGAGAATTAGTTTATCCGTCATTACCCCGGCGGTACTTGGGTATATGATGTACGATAATTTAAAGCAAAATTTAATGGGCGATTATGGTGGCGGCGATTATTCGCGTGAATTTCTCTTTAATTATGGTTGGACCGTTGCGCTCGCCGCTATCTTCTTCGGAGTGCTCCTTACAATGAAGCCATGGAAACAAGTGACGCTTGATGAGAAGGAGGGGTTATGATGAGTGGCAGTGCGATCACAATGATGATTATTGGAGTTCTCATCATCTGGGGAGGCTTAGGGGCCAGTGTAGCATTAGCAATTTTGAAGGCGAAAGAAAGTAAAAGAAAGGGATAAAGCAAAGGGGCTTTGGATTTCATCCGAAGCTCCTTCTACTTTTTCCCCATTCTTTCCCATCTTTTCAAATGTGGATATGGATCAAAGGAAAATTCATTTTTTCCATTGTCTTTATACATGCCAAAATGTAAATGGGGTGGGAATTTACCTGCTGTTCCAGGCGGGCCATATCCTGAGCTACCAACGCTTCCAATGATTGTTCCTGGCTGAACAATGTCGCCTATTTTTACGTCTTTTGCAAATCCGTTTAAATGAGCGTAGTAGTGGTACGTATTGTTTACATCACGAATCCCAATTCGCCAACCACCAAACTTATTCCAGCCTTTTAATTCGACAACTCCATAGGCAACAGCTTGAACAGGGGCTCCATAATTGGCGAAAATATCCGTTCCTTCATGGATTCTTCGACCTCCCCAGCCTCTGCGCGCTCCCCATGTACTATTGTATGAGTAATGATGCCCTTTCAAAATAGGAAATGCTTTCTCATTCAAATCAATTCGATCGAATTGTCGATACAATTTTACGTTTGTCATAATTGCGTTAACCGATTGATCACGATGGTAATATTCCCATAAAGCAAGTCTAAATGCGTTATCATTCACACCAAATTTGGAAATATAGTGTGCCAATGTATAAAGAAGATCCTCATGATTATTTTTATCAGATTTTCCGTCTCCGTCTCCGTCCAGCCCCATACCGCCAAATATTCCAATCGTTAGTGGATTTTGATCATTTTGATTTGGATTTGTTGGACCTATCCATTGTTGCTCGGATAAATAATAACCCGTAATGCTATCGGGCTTAGGCAAATCTTTACGGACAAAGCGAATGCTTCTTTCAAATTGATCGATTGCTGCAATATAGTACCAAGGAACCTGTGCTGCCGCTTCTGTTTTTTTATAAAGTTCCATTCGTTGTTTATACATTTCAGCATCCGAAAGCTCTGCCGCGTTTATCTGCCAAGGGAGAATGAAAAAGAGAAGGAGACCGAACAGAAAATGTTTCACGGAATTGTTCGCCTCTTTTCTAATATGAATCAGCCTTAATTATTTCCCTTTTTCTAATTCCATTCGATAATCGTTCTTTTCTAAATGGAAGTTCGTACGGTCATTTGTTTCTCCATTTGCATTTTCACCATCATTTAAATGCCTGCCTTGGGGTGAACGTTCAAGCATAAGTTTCACCGTCTTTTTTACGGTCTCATCTTTATCCGTTGATCTTGTGTTCAAAGAAGCGATATTTGCAATGTTTTGTCTAAGTGATGGGTCATCAGTGACATATATATGGTACCAACGTGGAACGGCAGACAGTGCAATCTTTTTCACTTGGTCTGCGGTTTCAAATCGTGCCTGTTCTTCCTCATTATGAATTTCATATGCGACTAACACCTCTTGATCAGTGACAAGAACACTAGCGTCGACAACATTTGGAAGCGTGATCGCAATTTTACTAATATTATTTGCGACTTCCTCCCTATTCATTAATTGAACTTCACGCGCTTCAGGCTTATTATCTGTAACGGATGTTTTTACTTGGCGAACAAAACCAAATTGTTCATCGTTCATTTCCTGGTTATACACTTCATTCTCTCTTTCAAGGTGTATCGTGTTATCCCCTTTTTCATATAAGTTTCTCTTTTCTGCAACTGTGCCACAGGCAGTTAAGAGAGCAATCGTAGCAAGAAATGGGATGGTTCGCTGCAATTTCATTGTAAAACCTCCTTCTTTGCATAGGTTGTGCAGGAAAATGATAATTTTTCATAGAAAAAGTTGGATGATAGGATATAATTGATAATGACTGGTGAAAAGTAGGTGAAATAAATATGATCACGATTAATAATCAACATTATGAGGTCGTTGAGGAATTTCGGGATGGATTTAATGAAGAGGCGATCCGTGACCGTTATAGTGATATTCTTGCGAAATATGATTACATCGTAGGTGACTGGGGATACGGTCAGCTACGTTTGAAAGGCTTTTTCTCCGATCATAATCAAAAGGCATCATTTGATACAAAGATTGGAACGCTAAAGGAATATTTGTATGAATATTGTAATTTTGGCTGTGCTTATTTTGTTTTGAAGAAAATGGATAAATAAGATGAGCTTGCCCAATTTTGAACAAGCTCGATGAAAACTAACTATTTTCATACGGTTGCTGTGTTTCTCTTTCCGGATCATCATGGGTTGGATGCGCATCCGGGGCTTTGCGTGGCTTGTTTTCGTGCATCGATTTGAATTCATAATTGAAGGCACTGTATGATCGTTGTCCTTCTTTCCACGGAGTTGATTTATTTTCAACCTGGGTATATTCCCCGCGTGGAGCACCATATGCACCTTCAGGCATTTCTTCAGGGATGACATAATTTTTCTTTGTTTCGGCATTTGATACGTCGGTATATTGGACGTTTTCGTCAGTAAACATAGATGCAGGCCCCCTTTTATTTCTTAACATGTCCAGATGGGGAAATGTCATTCATAGGGCGATTTTTTTCATTAATTGGAGGTTTGGAAATGTATTTTGTTGATCGACAAAAAATGGAAGAAACATTAACATTTATGGAAAATCAGCTTTCTATCATAAAAAAACATCGTACATGGGAATCAGAACTAGAACAATTAGCGCTTGAGCGTCTTGCCCATACGGTGATCGAAGCAATTCTTGATACAGGCAATGCGATGATTGATGGCTTTATTATGCGTGATCCTGGAAGTTATGAAGACATTGTTGACATTTTATTGGATGAAAAAGTAATAACTGATCAGTTAAGTGTCGCTTTGAAAGAGCTTATTTTATATCGGAAAATGCTCGTTCAACAATATGTACAAGTAGATCATTTGGCATTGCAGCAATTGCTGTCTGAAAAAATGCCAGTTATTGAACAATTTCCAGATCGTGTGAGAACGTATTTAACAAATGAACTTGGACCAATATCAGCATTTGTAAAATAAAAGATGCGCTTTCGATCGTGAAGGCGCTTTTTCATTTAGGGGGCGAAAATGGCATGAAAAAAAAGTATGAGGGGTATTTAATCGATCTCGATGGGACGATGTATCGGGGAACAGAAAAAATTGCTGCTGCAATCGAATTTGCCGAGCAATTAAATGCAAAACAAATCCCACATTTATATGTGACAAATAACTCGTCAAAAACACCAGAGCAAGTTGCGCTTCATTTACAACAATTTGGGATTGAGGCAACGGCTGAGCATGTCATCACAACAGCGATGGCAACCGCTCAATATTTGAAACAGACAAAGCCGGCAGCTAAGGTATTTATGATTGGTGAGGAGGGACTACGAACGGCTCTCCTGGAAAAGGGTTTAACACTTACAGACGATAATCCAGATGTAGTTGTTGTTGGACTTGATCGTACTGTTGATTATGAAAAACTTGCAATCGCAACGTTAGCAGTAAGGAATGGTGCGCTATTTCTTTCAACAAATGGCGATGTGGCGATTCCGACGGAAAGAGGACTTATGCCGGGAAATGGTGCAATTACATCGGTTATAACGATCTCAACGGGGATTAAACCAATTTTTATTGGCAAGCCCGATTCGATCATGATGGAGCAAGCACTTGCGATTTTAGGGACGGAAAAAGCAGCAACTTTAATGGTTGGAGATAATTATGATACAGATATTTTGGCGGGAATAAATGCCGGGCTTGACACTTTACTCGTTCATACAGGGGTAACAACGAAGGAGCATTTAAAAGGGAAGGATATTCAGCCGACCTATGCGATTGCTTCGTTGGAGAAGTGGAATTGGTAAATTTGATAAACGCGAAAAAAGGTATAATCCAGTGAGGTGGCACCCCCTAAAAGTTAGAGTTTTTATTATGCAGCTGATTGGCTAGATTGAGTTCGGTATTCGACCGGACTCAGTCCAGTCAATTTTACTTTTGATCGTACGTGATTATACTTTTTTGATTACTTAATTTATCCCCAATTGTAATGGCATTTCTTTCTAGCTCCAGTCGCCCGGCGACTAACAAACTTCACGAATTGCCCTACATTGGCGCGCCTCTCGAACTCACTGTGTTTAGGTCAGCAGACAGCAGGTCACAACGGTGTTACCACAGGACGTGACGAATTATCCTCTTTCTTGCAAAAGAAAGTACGTCGTTAAAGGCTTTTGTGCTTTTATTAAGCTAGGGGAGCGTATATGATCGCCGCTTAATTAGGAACCCCATCAATAAGTTTCCGGGTCTAATGGACAGCAATGGCTGCTATAATAGAAATTGAGTCGATAAGGCCGCGTTTAATGGACAGCAATGACCGCTTTAATAGAAGTTGAGTCGATAAGGCCGCGTCTAATGGACAGCGATGACTGTTTTAATAGAAGTTGAGTCGATAAGGCCGCGTTTAATGGACAGCAATGGCTGCTTTAATAGAAATTGAGTCGATAAGGCCGCGTCTAATGGGCAGCGATGGCTGCTTTAATAGAAGTTAAGTCGATAAGGAAGCGTCTAATGGACAGCAATGGCTGCTTTAATAGAAGTTGAGTCGATAAGGCCGCGTTTAATGGACAGCGATGACTGTTTTAATAGAAGTTGAGTCGATAAGGCCGCGTTTAATGGACAACAATGGCTGCTTTAATAGAAATTGAGTCGATAAGGAAGCGTCTAATGGACAGCGATGACTGTTTTAATAGAAGTTGAGTCGATAAGGCCGGGTCTAATGGACAGCAATCGCTTCTTTAATAAAAATTGAGTCGATAAGGAAGCGTCTAATGGACAGCAATGGCTGCTTTAATAGAAATTGAGTCGATAAGGCCGGGTCTAATGGACAGCGATGACTGTTTTAATAGAAGTTGAGTCGATAAGGCCGCGTTTAATGGACAACAATGGCTGCTTTAATAGAAATTGAGTCGATAAGGAAGCGTCTAATGGACAGCAATGGCTGCTATAATAGAAATTGAGTCGATAAGGCCGCGTCTAATGGACAGTAATGGCTGCTTTAATAGAAATTGAGTCGATAAGGCCGCGTCTAATGGACAGTAATGACCGCTTTAATAGAAGTTAAGTCGATAAGGCCGGGTCTAATGGACAGCAATGACTGTTTTAATAAAAATTGAGTCGATAAGGAAGCGTCTAATGGACAGTAATGACTGTTTTAATAGAAGTTGAGTCGATAAGGAAGCGTCTAATGGACAGCGATGACTGTTTTAATAGAAGTTGAGTCGATAAGAAAGCGTCTAATGGACAGCAATGTCAGCTTTAATAGAAATCAGGTCGATAAGATCGCGTCTAATGGACAGAGATCACTGATTACTTATGAAACCTGTCCATAAGTAAGACATGGCTAACAGACAGATACCAACCGCTGCTTATTAGTTAACCGTATAACCTCGAAGAATTAATAAGTATTGGAGTGGATTCCGAAATTTTCACTAAACACGACTTTAGCTGATAGTTGTACAACCTCCATTTTATGAGGAAAATCACAGCGTTAACAGTAAAAAAACTAAAACCCAAAAATGTTGATTTAGCAGCATTCTCGGGTTTTAAATTGGACTTTTTATATTTCTCCTTTTGCACTGTGGGCAAGTCTACTTGATGCGGCAGCCGCAATTGCACCGACAATATCATCGAGGAAAGTGTGGCAATTTCCGGACGAATGATCATTTAATTTTTTCAAAATACCGGGCTTTTGCTTGTCGATAAACCCGTAGTTCGTAAAACCAATTGATCCGTATACATTGACGATTGAAAACGCAAGAATTTCATCGACACCATACAAGCCTTCGTCACTGGAGATGATCGATTGTAACGGCTCCTCTAGCTTACCTTGCTCGGCAAGAATGTCTAATTGAATGCCAGTCAGTATTGCATTTTGAACTTCACGTTTTTCTAATACACGTTCGATATTATAAACACATTGCTCCATTTTTAGGCCTGGATGATATTTTTCTTGTAAATACATGACAAGTTCACCAATATCTTCAACCGTTACCCCTCGCTCTTGTAAATAACGGCGGGCCGTTTTTTCCAATGTGCTCATTTTTCTTTTCTCTTCCATTTGTCTCACCCTTTTTCTTTGGTTACAATCTTATCTAAGATTACAAACTTTATTACATCATCTCCCTCCACTGTACATATATTTTATGATGGGGAGGGAAAATGAATGCCTATGGACATTATTGAAAAATACTTTGGGCTCAAGCCACACTCTACCATTCAGGATGGTATGTGGACGCGCTATGTCATGGATGATTTACTTTATACAATTGTACCTGTTACGAATTTCGAAGAAGATACATTAATTGAATTATATGAGATGTCTGAGCATATGGCAAAGTATGGGGATCGAAGAGTGTCTGTTTTCGTAGCTAGTCTCGATAATAAATATTTAATTACACATAAAGAGCAAGACTATGTACTTTTAAAAAATAAATATGTGACAAGTTCGCGAGGGAAAAATACAGGGAGAATGTTGGCAAAATTTCATGAGCGTGGGAAAACACTTACTAGCGCTCCGTCCACTGTAAGTCGAATGGGACAATGGAAAGAATATTGGATAAAAAGACTTGAGCAGTTGGAACAAGTTTGGCAAGCGACCGTAGCTGAACGGCCAGATGAAGAGTTTGAAAAAGTATTTATCGACTCTTTTCCATATTATTTAGGGCTATGTGAAAATGCGATTCAATATGTAACAGATACGGAAATGGATGTAGGATCGGACATGGGTGAAAGGGGAACGATTTGTCACGAGCAATATCGCGAGGAAACATGGGCAGGATCAATCAAAATTAGAAGCCCTTTTGACTGGGTATATGATCATCATAGCCGTGATGTCGCTGAATGGATTAGAGATTGTTATTTTAAAAATAGCCGCTCGTTTCAGCCGGCAATGAATCAATTTCTACAAGGATATCAATCAATTGCGCCATTATCGGATCTGTCTTGGCGATTGACCTATGCCAGATTGCTGTTTCCCCTTCATTATTTTTCTTGTGTAGAAGAATATTTTATTGGGAGTTCGCGTTGGTCAAAAGCAGAGCTAGTTACAAATTTACGTAAATACATTCGTGACTCCACTGATTATGAATTATTTCTTAAACATTTTTATCAATTAGCCGGCGCAAAAAAATTTCCTATTTTAGATTGGTTATGAAATAAAAAAAGCGATCCATTTAGTGGATCGCTTTGATATTAAAATACTTGTTCAACTTCTAAAATGCCTGGAACTTCTTCTACAAGAGCACGTTCAATTCCCGCTTTTAATGTAATCGTCGAACTCGGGCATGTTCCGCAAGCACCTAACAGGCGTAGTTTTACAACTCCATCTTCTACATCAACGAGCTCACAATCTCCACCGTCACGAAGTAGGAAGGGACGAAGTTTATCTAATACTTCCTGTACTTTATCGGTAATAGTCGCTTCTTCATACATTGATATCGACTCCTTTCTTTATAAACATTATAAACAGTATTGAGAAAAAAATCTAGATAACAGGCTATAATGGAAGAAAAGGGGGAAGCTCGATGAGAAAGAAACTCGATATTTTCGTTTATGGTGCTGAACAAATTTGTGCAAGCTGCGTCGGCTTACCGTCATCACGTGAAACGTACGAATGGCTTGAAGCCGCAATTAGTCGGAAATATCCTAACCAGCCTTTCTCCATCTTTTATATTGACATTTTTAACCCACCTAATGAAAAACATCAACAAATTTGTTTGCAAATATTGGAAGATGATATGTTTTATCCTGTTGTGAAAATTGCGGGTCGGATCGTCGGGGAAGGGAATCCACGTTTGAAAAATATTTTTACTGTCATGGAGCAATATGGTTATCGCTAAGGCAAGAAAAAATTGATTTTCATACGGAAGTGAAAGACCGTCTTAGCAGAAATAAAAAACTGTCCTTCAAATGTGAACTGAAAGACAGTTTTCAAGCGGAAGTCTAACTACTAGCGTAGACTTCGTTTTCATATTTTCTTATCCCTTATGATACTTATACATCCAAAGAACGCCGGATTTAAGAATTCGTGCAATTCTTCCCGTGATTGCCCGCTCATTCATTAGCCCGAAACCTTGCTTTTTCCCGAGCGATCCAAGGACGCCTTTAAGTTTAATGGTCGGCAGTGATTCAGGAAGTTCTTTTCCTTCCCAACGCCTTTGCATGATTTGGACAATTTGTTCTGCTTGTCCTTCAGCTAATTGGGCACTAGGCGCATACGGAAGGCTTGCACAGTCGCCAACAACGTAGACGTTCTCATACTTTGGAATGTAATGATGCTTCGTTAGGACAACCCTTCCTTGTCCGTCTTTTTCAACGTCAAGATCTCGTACAATTTTATTTGGCTGAATTCCTGCCGTCCAGACGACAACATCTGTTGAAACGGGGCGATCATGATTGTAAATAAGACCTTGTTCTACCTTTGTAATATTTGCTTCATTAATGACTTCAACACCGTTTGTATGAAACCAATTTTGAACGTAGCGGCTGATTCTTTCTGGAAAAGAAGAAAGAATGGTTTTTCCGCGGTCGAATAATTTTATTGTTAAATCAGGTCGACTTTCTCGAAGTTCACTTGCCAGTTCGATTCCGCTTAGTCCTCCACCAACAATGCTAACGATAGAGCTAGCTGGTAGATTATTAAGCGTCTGGTATGTTTCCCGAGATTTTCCGATCGTTTGAATGCTATGAGAGAATACATCTGCACCTGGTACATTATGGAATTTATCTTCGCAACCAAGACCGATGACCAATTCGTCGAATGTCAATGGCTCTCCATCAGAAAAATAAATAACGCTTTCTTTTAGGTCGATTGTTTCAATTTCACCATATCTCTTTTTTAAACGTGGATGTTCCGGAAAGGTTACGCGCACATCTTGATCCGAAACAGTTCCAGCGGCAAGCGCATAATATTCGGTTTTTAAACAATGGTAAGGCACACGATCAACGAGTATAATTTCAATATCATCTGGTAGTTGATTTGGGAGTAACTCGCGTAAAATGCGCATATTCCCGTATCCAGCCCCAAGCAAAACTAATTTTTTCATGCAAATATCCCCTTTTGCCGTCTTCTTAGATCGATGCTCAATCAAAATGAACATTGCTACGCTCTATTGTAATGTATTTATCCCATGTAAAAGTATAGCGGATTCAGC
Organism: Bacillus sp. FJAT-50079; assembly: GCF_018343515.1. GTDB lineage: Bacteria > Bacillota > Bacilli > Bacillales > Bacillaceae_C > Lederbergia. The sequence continues at coordinate 639,300 of NZ_JAGYPD010000003.1, forward strand.
TTTTATATACAACCGATCCCAAAGAATCAAGCTTTTTCTTTTGACTATCAAAAGCGAAAGGAGTAGGATAATAGTGTTAATGGGGTGATGGAAATGAATCCGATCATTGAATTTTGCTTGAGCAATCTTTCAAGTGGTGGATACGAAGCGATGGAAATTCTAGAGCAAGACCCAGATTTAGATATCGTCGAATATGGCTGCTTAGATCATTGCGGAATTTGTGATGAAGGCTTATTCGCATTAGTAAATGGTGATGTCGTGAAAGGTACTTCCCCCGAGGATCTCGTACGAGCCATTTATCAATATATTGAAGAAAATCCGATGTTTTAGCACCTCTGTCTATTGAGAATGAATACGATGGGGTATATACTGTAAATAATATCAGCAATTGCTGGGATGAGAGGAGTGCAGATGATGAGTTCAATTATTACGTTGACAGAAGCAGCTGCTTTGCAAATCAAAGATATGATGAAACATAATGGAGAAGAAGGCGCTTATTTCCGTTTTTCCATTAATGGGGGCGGATGCAGCGGTTTATCATACGGCATGAGCTTGGACCAGGAAAAGTCTGAAACAGATCATTTCTTTGAGCAAAATGGCATAGAAATTGTCATTGATGAGGAAAGTGCACCACTTTTAGTGAATACTGTGATTGATTATAAACAATCTCTCATGGGCGGCGGTTTCACAATCGATAACCCGAATGCCCTCGTATCCTGTGGCTGCGGTTCGTCGTTTCGAACAGCGAAAGTGACGGGGACGCCGGAGAATTGTTAAACATTTGAGCCTGGGCGATTGCTCGGGTTCTTTTTTTGCATGAAAATAGGAAAGGCATAGCTCATTAAGAGTATGCCTCTTTTATCTTAATGTTCAAACATTGACGTGCTGTGCATTGGTTGCAGTCTTGCTTTTGGATCAATATATGCTTTTGCGTTGCTAACGGCTGTTGGTGCTTCGCCAAAACCTGTTGCAATCAGCTTTACTTTTCCTTCATATGTCGTAATGTCACCTGCTGCATAAATGCCAGGGATGTTTGTTTCCATTTTGCTATTCACGACGATTGAATTTCGTTCAATTTCGAGTCCCCAGTTTTTAATTGGACCAAGGGAAGAAACGAACCCATAGTTACAAATAACTTCATCGACTTCAAGCGATTTTTGTTCATCGCCTCTTACTTCTTGAAGAATAATTTCTTTAATGGCGTCTCCATCATGTACAATATTTTCAGCTGTAAACGGAGTAATAATCTCAACTGCTGAATTTTGCAGTTGAACAACGCTGCTTTCATGTGCACGGAATTTATCGCGGCGGTGAACCAACGTAACTTTTTCAGCAATTGGCTCAAGCATAAGTGCCCAGTCAACAGCAGAATCTCCGCCACCAAGAATTGCTACTTTTTTTCCAGCAAATTTATTCATGTCATCGATAAAATAATGTAAGTTCTTTCCTTCGTAACGATTAGCTTCCTCAATTTCTAGGCGTCGCGGTTGGAAAGCACCAATTCCACCCGTAATAATGATCGCTTTAGTGTAATGAATCTCTTCAGTTGTTGTAAGTTTAAAACTTTCATCTTCAAGCTTTTCTAGATTTTCAACCGTTTGTCCTAGACAAATGGTTGGGGAAAATAATGTAAGTTGCTCTTTCAAATTATTTACAAGGTCTTGTGCTTTAATTTTCGGGAAACCAGCAACATCATATATATATTTCTCAGGATAGAGAGTAGCAAGCTGTCCACCAAGCTGTGGAAGGCTTTCAATAATTTTCACGCTTGCATCTCGCATTCCGCCATAAAATGCAGTGAATAGTCCTGCTGGGCCTCCTCCTATTATTGTTATATCATATATTTTTTTATCTTCTTTCAAAGGAAATCCCTCCTGATTTGCTAAAAATCCTTTCTATCATACCATATACGCTTTCATCTATCACTATCTGTAACTTTAGGAATAGCGTGAATATTAAATACGGAATATTCGCAAATTTTCTTTTTCCTTTAAATTGCTTGAAAAGGATGGGTAAAAACCATATGATGTATGTGAGCGAAATATTAATAATTTATGACATTTTTCTCGTTTTTTTATCATTGTACGTGAAGGGCATCACATTAAACATTCAACGTGATAAACTTACGCGTGTAATCTCACATACTACGAAGCAAAGGTGGAAGTATTAACTATGAAAAGGCCCAAAATTGTTGTACTAGGCGCAGGATATGGTGGATTAATGACGGTCACTCGTTTACAAAAACAACTTAACGCGAATGAAGCTGACATCGTTTTAGTAAATAAAAACGATTATCATTATGAAACGACATGGCTACATGAAGCTTCTGCTGGAACGCTTCATCATGACAAAGTTCGCTATGACATTTCATCTGTCATTGACAGTGGCAAAGTTGATTTTGTTCAAGCGGTGGCAGAAAGAGTAGACCATCAAGCGAAAAAGGTCATCCTTGATAATGGCGAGATTCCTTATGACTATTTAGTTGTAGCGCTTGGCGGAGCATCTGAAACATTTGGTATTTCAGGACTTGATAAATATGCATTTTCCATTTCCAATGTAAATTCAGCGCGTCAAATTCGTGAGCATATTGAATATCAATTTGCTACTTACAAAGTGGAAGGGGAAAAGAACCCTGAAAGATTGACAATTGTTGTTGGTGGTGCTGGGTTCACAGGTATTGAATTTTTAGGTGAGCTAGGAAACCGTATTCCAGAGCTATGCAAAGAGTATGATATCGATCAAAAGAAAGTCCGTGTCATTTGTGTAGAAGCGGCACCGACAGCATTACCTGGATTTGATCCAGAGTTGGTTGAATATGCAATGGCAAGCCTTGGAAAAAAAGGCATTGAATTCATGATTGGTACAGCGATCAAAGAAGCTACACCAGAAGGAATTGTTGTTGCAAAAGGTGAGGATGAAACCGAAGAAATTAAAGCGGGTACGGTTGTATGGGCAGCAGGTGTAAGAGGAAATCCGATTATTGAAACATCAGAGTTTGAAAATATGCGTGGACGTGTAAAAGTAGAAGCTGATCTACGTGCGCCAGGACTTGAGGATGTATTCGTTATTGGTGACTGTTCACTTGTGATTAACGAAGAAATCAATCGTCCATATCCTCCAACTGCACAAATTGCTATGCAACAAGGTGAGCTTGTAGCTGCAAATATTGCTAAGCTTGTAAAAGGCAATAAGAACCTTCAATCATTTACATTTGATAATAAAGGAACGGTTTGTTCACTTGGACACGATGATGCGATCGGTGTTGTCTTTGGTAAAAAAGTGACAGGCACAAAAGCATCCTTCATGAAAAAAATGGTTGATAATCGTGCGTTATTCATGGTTGGTGGAGTGCCATTAACGATGAAAAAAGGAAAATTTAAGTTCTTTTAATTCGAATCAGCAGAAATTCTCCCTTCTGTTAGTGGCGGGATGAAATTAGAGGGAGTTCAAGCTTCCTCACAGATTTTTCGAGTGAACTCGAAAAAGTAGGAGCAATGACGCCGAGCCGTCATTGATTTAGGCGTGACAGAATCCGGAGGGGTTCTGTCTTTTTTTGTTTTGTCATAAATTCGCCCTTACCTCTTTATTGACGCTGTTCCTGACATTCAGTAAACTTAATCATAGTGTCAAGCAAGGAGGAACACATATTATGATGAACATCCCACTTTTACTAATATCGATGCTCTTATTTTTTGTTTTATTTTTTGGAATTGGTTTTTTATTAAATATGCTACTGCGCATGACTTGGATTATGGCCATCATTTATCCGATTATTGCTATTTTAATTATCGATGATGTCAAATTCATGGAGTATTTCACTAATCCAGGCACTTCATTTTCTAGCTTAGGTGAAAAAGTTACTAGTCTGGCTGTCGCAGATATTGCCATTATGTTAAGTGGATTAGCTGGTGCCATCGTTTCGGGAGTGATAATGAGGGTGCTTAGAGCAAAAGGATATCGAATGTTTTAAAATGGTCCGTTTTTTGTATCTTATTACATAGTTATCAATTATAGAAATGAATAATTCCTTTCAACTTAGGAAATCACTAGGTTGAGAGGAGTGGATTACATGTTATTCATAAAAAAATTGGGAATACGCCTCATGATGACCGCATTACTCGTGACCGCATTATTTACGACATGGGAAGCGGTAACAGGAATCGATGCCTATACATTTGTTTCATGGTGGAAGAAAGATAAAGACTTAGATTTATATAGGAACAAAGCATCTCAAGTGTTTGGTGAAAATATTCCACCTACGTTGGAAGAATATGAAGATTGGTCAAAATACCCTAGCAAGCAAGTAACTGCAACAGGCTATACGGCCGGAAAAGAATCTACTGGAAAAGACCCTGGTCATCCATTATATGGTATTACCTTTTCAGGTGTAAAAGTAAAAAGAGATTTATATTCAACGATTGCAGCGGATCTTAACGTATTTCCACTTGGAACGATTTTGTTTATCCCTGGATATGGTTACGGAGTCGTTGCTGATACAGGATCTGCTATTAAAGGAAACATTATCGATCTTTATTACGAGACGGTTGCCGATGTTTACAATGAATGGGGTAAGCGGACGGTTGACGTGTACGTTATACAAGAAGGACAGGGAAAGATTAGCGAGGAAGAGTTAACGGCGTTAAACGAAAATGAAACGATGCAGGTGTTTCGCCAACAATACATCAAGTAAAATGGAAATAGTTTTGACAGTAAAACCCACCATTGAAGGTGGGTTTTACTTATCGCTTATTATTAAAATAAGAGAGTATATAATATAAGCGCCCAAATCACGCCTGTTAATCCGCCGAAAAATACTTCAATCGGTTTATGGCCGAGAAGTTCCTTCAGTTTTTTTATTTCATGTTTGCTTTGCGACTGCCGCCATGTCTTCGATTCTTTACGTATTTGCTCGAAATCAGCAGTTAGTCTATTAAGAACCGCTGCATGTTCTCCTGCCTGTCTGCGAATTCCTTTTGCATCGTACATAACGATCATTGCTAAAACAGCTGAAATCGCAAACAAAGTCGATCCAGTGCCATGTTCAAGGGCTACTCCTGTTGCTAGAGAAGTGACAGCCGCGGAATGGGAACTCGGCATGCCTCCTGTCGAACTAATAAGTGTCCAATCCGTTTCTTTTGTGAGTAAATAGTGAATTGGTACTTTAATGAACTGGGCAAAAAAGATCGCTGATGCTGCTGCCCAAAATGGGAAGTTTGTAAAAATCTCCATCGGAAACACCCTCTCGTTGGCATATACGTTAATCTGTTACTATGTATCATACCACAATTAACCTTGAAGAAATCGTTATTAAAGCAGGCATTCGAAATGAAATCGCAAATTCGTTATAATGGATGGAGAGGTGATAAGAATGTTTAAAGTTATACATAATGATCCATTTTCAAGTCATCAAGAATGCATGCTCATTGGACTTTTTGATAAGCCAGAAAAGTTTACTGGCATCCTTGAGCCACTTGATGGTCTTTTTCAAGGAGAATTAACTGAACTTGTTAAATCAGGTGATGTTTCAGCCAAACTAAAAAGTGTTTCGGTTGTTCATAGTTTGGGCAGAGCAAATATGAAGCGGTTAATTTTTATTGGACTTGGCAAGGAAAAAGAGTTGACGTTTGATCAATTAAGGGAAGCGTTTGGAATTGCTTTTAAAAAGACGAAAGCGATCAAGGTGAAATCTATCTCTGTCGCATTTGATTCGTTTTGTAGTGAGCGTCTGGTAGAAGTCGATGTCGCTCATGCGTTAAGTGAAGCATTTGCCCTTGCGACGTATGAATTTGCAATCTATAAGCAAAAATCAAATGAACCTGATGTGGATGTTTCAGCTTTTGAAGTATTCACGAAAGCGGACCAAAGTGAAATAAAGGCAGCTTTATTTGTTGGGGATGCACTTGGGAAAGGAACAAATTTTGCACGATCACTTGTAAACACTCCGGGAAATTTGATGACAGCGACACATCTTGCTGAATATGCGAAGGATGTAGCGGAACGATATGATTTTGAACTTGAAATTTTGGAAAAAGCGGATATAGAAAGGCTCGGAATGGGTGCCTTTTTAGCGGTCAATCAAGGATCTGAAGAACCGCCGAAAATGATTGTTTTAAAATATCAAGGACGTGAAAACTGGGAAGATGTTCTTGGGTTTGTCGGAAAAGGGGTTACGTTTGATACGGGGGGCTATTCGATTAAACCGAAAGACGGCATCGTTGGAATGAAAGCAGATATGGGTGGAGCAGCAGCTGTACTTGGAGCGATGGAAATCATTGGCCGCCTGCAACCAGAACAAAATGTCGTTGCAGTCATTCCTGCAACAGATAATATGATTAGCGGAAAAGCATTCAAACCGGACGATGTGATTACATCATTAAACGGGAAAACGATCGAAGTATTGAATACAGACGCGGAAGGTCGGCTTGTTTTAGCAGATGCAGTCACATATGCACAGCATCATGGAGCTGAATATTTGGTCGATGTGGCTACATTAACGGGCGGTGTTATCGTCGCTTTAGGTCTGGATAAAACAGGAGCATTAACAAATAATGAAGATTTCTTCGAAGAAGTGCTTGAAGCTTCTTTTGAGGCAGGAGAATTCATTTGGCAGCTCCCGTACACAGAAAAAGATAAAAAAAGAGTAAGAGGAAGTAAAATCGCTGATTTAAATAACTCGCCAGGTAGAGAGGGACATGCAATCATGGGAGGAGCCTTCATTGGTGAATTTGTAGAAAATAAACCGTGGGTTCATTTGGATATTGCAGGAACAGCGACAACAAATGCAGCACATGAACTCGGACCAGCGGGAGCAACCGGAGTGATGACGCGCACGCTTGCATTGCTTGCCGAACGGTTTGAGCCGAATAATAAAAGGAAAGAGCAGTAAAGAATGAATGGCTAAATTGGGCCAAAAACGAAATAATCACCACTTCCAGCTTAATTTGGGGAAACAAAGAAAATCGGGTTCGCACGAGCTGGATTTTCTTTGTCTTTCATTACATTAGGGTATTCCTTTACCAATAAAATACATTGACAGCCTGGTCGTTCAAGTGTATGCTATGAGTTGTCGTTTTAACACTCTACCAAGGTAAAGGATTTTAGGAGGATTTTCATGAATGCTGTTGTTGTTGCTGTTGGCATAATGCTTATTTTAAGTTTATTAAGAATAAATGTTGTTTTAGCTTTAGTAGCCGGAGCGATTGCGGGTGGGCTCGCGGGCGGCTTAGATGTAAAAACAATCATTGATGCTTTTTCCAGCGGTGTTGGCGGTGGTGCGAATATTGCTTTAAGTTATGCGTTACTTGGAGGATTTGCCGTTGCGCTCTCATATACTGGCTTGCCGAAATGGCTTGTCGATAATGTTTTACGTGTTGTAAGTAATTCAACAGATTCTAGAGGCAAAGCGTTATCAAAAGCACTCATTGTATTTGTCATTTTACTTATTGCCTGTTTTTCACAAAATTTAATTCCGATTCATATTGCATTTATACCTATTCTTATTCCGCCATTGCTTTATATTATGAATGAATTGCAAATTGATCGTCGTTTGATTGCTTGTGTTCTTACATTTGGACTTACCGCACCGTATATTTATCTTCCGGTCGGATTTGGACAGCTCTTCCACCAGCTTTTAGCTGAAAACATTGAAAAAAGTGGGCTTCAAGTAGCGCTTGAAGACATCCCCCATACACTACTGATTCCGGTACTAGGGATGGTCGTTGGTTTATTATTTGCGATTTTCATTACGTATCGTAAACCACGAAAATATAACGTTGCAACGATTGCTGAAGAAAGTCCCGGGCAGGTGTACACAAAATGGGGAGTTGCTTTTGCGATTATAGCGATCATAGCGACGGTTGTTGTTCAAGTATTATCGAAGTCGATGATTTTTGGGGCACTTACAGGGATTATCGTGTTATATGCTAGTGGTTCGGTTAAATGGAAAGAAGCCGATTCCTTATTGACTCAAGGGATGCAAATGATGGCATTTATCGGATTTGTGATGATCGCTGCATCTGGTTTTGCTGAAGTTGTCGGGCAAACGGGAGATGTAGAAAGCCTTGTGCAAGCATCAGCCAATTGGATTGGGGATAATAAATCACTCGGTGCCTTGCTAATGCTGATTGTTGGATTACTCGTTACAATGGGAATTGGTTCCTCATTTTCAACAATTCCAATTATTACTACCATTTTTGTTCCGCTTTGCTTGCAACTTGGTTTCAGTCCATTGGCAACGATTAGTATCGTTGGTACGGCAGCAGCATTAGGAGATGCAGGATCGCCGGCATCAGATAGTACATTAGGGCCAACCGCTGGATTGAATGCGGATGGGCAACATAATCATATTTGGGATTCATGTGTGCCAACATTTATACATTATAATATTCCGCTCGTTTTATTTGGCTGGCTGGCCGCAATGATTTTATAATTTGCCCATGCCATATACTCCTTTGTCGCATAAATAATAGAGAAGGGCTTTTTCTCAGAGATAAAGGAGGTATAGATAATGTATTATTATCGCGGCCCAAATCCAAACCAAGAACGCTTTTTCCCATTTTTATTCGGAGCTCCACTCATTGGTGGATTTTTCGGTGGTTTACTTGGTGGGGGCCTTGTTGCTGCTGCGTTTTCACGTCCTCGTCCATATCCATACCCGTACCCATATCCATATCCACCGGTTCCACCAGGTCCGCCAGTATATTATGGAAGACCACCTGTCCCATATGGTTATGGCGCTCCTTATGTATACTAAATAAGAGAAGTTCTCCGAAAACGGGGAACTTTTCTTATTGTTTGCAGGAATGTTGCCTACCAATATGGAAGTTTAAGAAAGTAGAAGAATGGAGTGGATAATCATGGAATTAAAACATACGTTAATGGAGTCACTTGGAATAAAAATGGTGGAAATTGGTCATGGGCGTGTTATTGCAACAATGCCAGTTGATGAACGGACACGGCAGCCATATGGCTATTTGCATGGTGGAGCATCTGTTGCGTTAGCGGAAACGGTGGCAAGTGTAGGGGCAGCAGCCTTAATTGATTTAGAGAAAGAAGTTTGTTTTGGCCTTGAAATAAATGCGAACCATATTCGTGCCAAAAAAGATGGAGTTGTTACAGCGGTTGCAGAAGTGCTTCATCAAGGGAGAAGTACAATGGTCTGGGAAGTAAAAATAACAGACGAAGAGGATCAGCTCATTTGTGTGTCCCGATGCACGATTGCGATTGTTCCGAAAAAGTAAGCTTGTTGCCCATTTCATAAAATGCCCAAACGTACATATATTGTATAAGGCTTTTATAAAGGTGGGGATTGGGTGGTTACGAGTATTATTATTCTCACGTACAATGAGTTGGCGTTGACGAAACAGTGTCTTGAAAGTATTTATACCCATACAGATCATAACAAGATTGAAGTTATCGTCGTCGACAATGGCTCATCGGATGGGACAGTTGATTATATAAAAGAACAAAAAGAGATCACGGCTGTTTTTAATGAGAAAAACCTTGGATTCGCGAAAGGCTGTAATCAAGGAGTGAAAATGGCGACGGGAGAACGGTTTTTATTTTTGAATAATGATACAGTCGTTACGAAAAATTGGCTAGATCGCATGTTGGATGTCCTTGAACATTCAGACAAAATTGGAATGGTTGGACCTGTCAGCAATTATGTTAGTGGACATCAAAAAGTGGATGTACTATATGAAAGTTTAACGGAATTAGATGCTTTCGCAAATACTTACTGCGAGAAAAAACGAGGGAAAACGCGACAGGTGCTCCGGTTAGTTGGTTTTTGTCTATTAGTGAAACGTGAAGTTTTAGATGTAATCGGCGTATTTGACGAACAATTTGAATATGGTTCATTTGAGGATGATGATTTATGTTTGCGCGCATTGCAACATGGATATCAATTGCATATCGTTGAGGACTCCTTTGTTCACCATCATGGTCATGCAACGTTTACAGGAAATAAAGAAATAAATATGAATGAGTTGTATTGGAAAAATCGTCAACGTTTTATAGAGAAATGGCAAGTTGATTTGACGTATTTTATGCATCCACGACCAGAAATTGTCCAAATGGTGCCAGCCGAAGCGGTGCGGATATTAGATGTAGGGTGTGGGGCGGGTGCGAGCGGATTAGAGTTAATCAATCGTCAATCATGTCAGTTATACGGGATTGAGCTACATCCACTCGCTGCCGCAATTGCTAGGGCGAATTATAAACAAGTGTTGGAAGAAGATGTCGAATTGTTAGAGCTTCCTTGGCCAGAATCGTATTTTGATGTTATTCTTTTTGCGGATATTTTAGAGCATCTCAAAGATCCTTGGAAAGTGATTCAATCATATGCGACTGTGTTAAAAAAGGGAGGGAGCGTGATTTGTAGCATTCCAAACATTATGCATGCAGAGGCATTATTTCCATTATTACAAGGGGAGTGGAATTATCGACATGCTGGTATATTAGATCGAACTCATTTACGATTTTTCACTCCACAAACGATTCACACATTGTTTCCACCATCGATGTTCGAAATTCAGACTTATTCAGAAAATGAAATTGCAGTCGATCCGAAAGTTTCATTATTTTTTAGAGAAATTAGCCAGTTGGCAGAAAAATTTCAATTTCCCATGAAGCAATTATCCGATCAAATAAGTAAATATCAAATGCTCATTCATGTGATAAAAACATAAACCTCACTGGCTTAAAATCCGTTTAAAATAGTCACGGTTAGATAAAATGCTCGGATGGTTAGGGTGATATTGAGCGGCGATTTCATTATGTTCATTTGCTAGTTGATGTTGACCAAGTCGGTCATAGCAAACAGCTAATTGGAGATGTGGCAACCAAGTAGAATGGGCGTAATTGTGAAAAAACCTTGGTTTATTTTCCTGTTCATCCGCAATTGCTTGTTCGTACCAATGTGCTGCCGATGTATAATCCGCTTTTTGCAAAAAGATGAAACCTAATCTACAACAAGTTTCGGGATTAGGTACAGCGTAGGAAAGAGCTTGAAACGTCCAATAAACATTCATATCTTCTAAACCTAGTTGATGATAGCCGTCTGCTAATTTATGGCAGGCACGAATATTGTCCTCAACCCACCCGTTTTTTGTGTTTAAAAAGCGTAAATAGTAGGTCATTGCTTTTTCATAAAATCGATGATCCATTAATTCATTCGCATAATAAAAGAGATCCCTTGGGGTAAATGGTTTGCCTGATGATTGCATGTTTTCGTAAATTTGTAAATTACGTTCGGAAGGTTTTTCCTCAGGCGAAGGAAGATGTGTTACAGCTACATCACTATTTAATAAATTTCCTGATATCGGTAAATATTCATGCACATATCCGACCCAGCGGAAAGATTTGTCTTTTTTCACAAGTCGATATCTGCGAAGGCTGGAGGTTACATTCCCTTCGGAATCAAAAGCTAAATGATAGTCCATGGAAACCGCATCGACTGTTTGATTTAGATCTTGTTTTAATTGCAGCAATTTTATCTTTTCTTTATCTTCAATAACATCATCTGCATCTAGCCAAAGAATATATTCTTTCGTTGCTTGGTCAAATGAAAAATTACGGGCTGCCGCAAAATCATCGATCCAAACAAAATCGAATATTTTATTTGTATAAGTACTTACTATTTGCTTCGTACGATCTGTTGAACCTGTATCAACAATAATAATTTCATCAACGATGTCACATACAGAATCAAGACATCTGCCAATCACCTTTTCCTCATTTTTTACAATCATACATAAACTAATCGTAATCAAAATAATCACCTCCCAACAATATATTTATGCTCGTAAACAAAATCGGTTTGTTTATTTTCTTAAAAATAGATAGCCGGAGGATGTGTTACTGTGAAAGGAATTATTTTAGCCGGAGGGAGCGGCACGAGATTATACCCATTGACAAAGGTATTATCAAAACAATTGCTCCCCGTACATGATAAGCCAATGATTTATTATCCACTATCTGTGCTTATGTTAGCGGGAATCAGAGAGATATTAATTATTTCTACACCAAATGATCTTCCTGCCTATGAAAAATTATTAGGGGACGGCTCCCAACTGGGGCTTCATTTTTCTTATGCGATTCAGAAAGAACCAAAAGGAATTGCTCAAGCATTTATCATTGGTGAAAGTTTTATTAAACAAGATTCCGTTGCATTAATTTTAGGCGATAATATTTATTATGGGCATGATTTTCCTCTCGTTTTAGAACGGGCGGTAAAACGGAAAAAAGGAGCGGTCATTTTCGGATATCGGGTGAAAGATCCAAAAAGATTTGCGGTAATCGAATTAAATGAGAAACAGCAACCTTTATCAATTCAAGAGAAACCGAATGTTCCCAAGTCTAACTACGCGGTGACTGGCTTATATTTCTATGATAATCAAGTGATCGATTTAGCTAAACATGTTCGTCCATCAAAACGGGGAGAGTTAGAGATTACATCAATCAACAATGCTTATTTACAAGAAAAACAACTACATGTCGAATTATTAGGACGAGGATTTGCTTGGTTAGATGCTGGGACACATGAATCATTAAAACAAGCTTCTACTTTTATTGAAACGCTCGAGCATCGCCAAGGATTAAAAATTTCTTGTATTGAAGAAATTGCTTTTCGAAAAGGATTTATTACGAGTGATCAATTAGCCAATATTGCGAAGCCGATCAAAAATTACGAGTATGGTCAATATTTACTTAGTTTAATTGAATGATCAAACATTTGAGGTGAAGAGGATGAAAATCATTCCAACTCGCTTTGATAAGGTTATTTTAGTAGAGCTTACGAAATATGAAGATCATCGAGGTTATTTTCTAGAATCGTATCATGAGCATCTATTTAAGCAATATGGAATTGATTGTAAATTCATCCAAGACAATCATTCTTATTCTAAACAAAGCGGGACTATTCGCGGGCTTCATTATCAGCTTCAGCCGAAGGCGCAAAGTAAATTAGTTCGTGTAACAAGAGGAGCGATTTATGATGTAATTGTAGATATTCGTGCGAATTCACAAACGTATGGCAAGTGGGAGGGGTATAAATTAACTGCGAAAAATCAACGGCTTTTGTTTGTCCCAAAAGGATTTGCTCACGGTTTTTGTACGCTTGTAGAAGAAACGGAGGTTCAATATAAAGTTGATGAATATTATTCACCTGAACATGAAAGAGGGGTTTACTGGAACTCGTCTAAACTGAACATTGATTGGCCGGTAACGAATCCGATTATATCTCATAAAGACGAAAAGCTTCCTCGCTTTGATAAGGCGGAAAAATTTTATTTTTAGGAGATCGATGTATGAATCTATTAATTACTGGAGGAGCAGGGTTTATTGGCAGCCATTTTATTAAATATATGATCAATAAATATCCTGCGTATCGACTGATCAACTACGATGCTTTAACGTATGCAGGGAATTTGGAAAATGTAAAATCAATAGAAAGGGACGAAAACTATCGGTTTATTAAAGGGGATATTATCAATCGAGATTTTTTGCAGCATGTCGTTAAGGAATATATGATCGATATCATTGTTAATTTTGCAGCAGAATCACATGTTGATATAAGCATTCATCAGCCTGAGCGATTTATTAAAAGCAATATCGAGGGAACACATACATTGCTAGACGTAGCAAAATCAGCAAATATAAAGAAATTTATTCAAATATCTACTGATGAGGTATATGGTTCATTGGGAAAGACGGATTCTTTTTCTGAAGATCATCCACTACAACCTAACAGCCCGTATTCGGCTAGTAAAGCGGCAGCTGATTTGCTTGTAAGGGCATATTTTAAAACATACGGTTTACATGTCAATGTTACAAGATGCTCCAACAATTATGGACCATTTCAATTTCCAGAAAAGCTTATACCATTGTTAATTACAAATGGGATTACCGGTAAGGATTTACCGATTTATGATGATGGCTTAAATGTTCGGGATTGGTTACATGTGATGGATCACTGCTCTGCGATTGACCTTGTTCTCCATCAAGGCAAGGCTGGGGACGTATACAATATTGGTGGCCATAATGAACGAACGAATCAAGAAATTGCCGAAATGGTTGTGGGGAAGCTCGGAATTCCTCAGAGTAGAATAAAATATGTAAAAGGTCGACCTGGTCATGATTTTCGCTATGCGATTAACCCTGATAAAATTATAAACGAGCTTGGCTGGAAACCAATCTATTCATTTGATCAAGGGATTGATGAGACGATCCAATGGTATGTACAAAATGAAGCGTGGTGGCGGAATGGGTAAATTGCAGGTGCTTGTTACCGGGGCAACAGGGCAATTAGGATTGGAAATAATCGAGATGCTTCAAAGCCGACAAATGCACGAATATGTTGGGGTTGGTAGAAATGAACTAGATATAACGAGTATGAGTGAAGTTAAGCGTGTAATTTCGACGATAAAACCTGATGTGATCATTCATTTAGCAGCATATACGCAAGTAGACATGGCCGAACAAAATTCGCAGGCAGCATATGCTGTGAATGCATATGGAACAAGAAACATCGCTGTTTTGGCACAAAACATTGGTGCCAAATTATTATATGTAAGTACGGATTATGTTTTTAACGGAGAGAAAGGGGCAGCTTATGATGAGTTTGATTCCGTTTCTCCAATCAGTATTTACGGGAAATCAAAAGCAGCAGGTGAGGCATTCGTTCGGGAATTATGTTTGCGCCATTTTATCGTCCGAACTTCATGGCTATATGGTCAACATGGCAATAATTTTGTGAAGAAAATTTTAGCATTATCAAATGACAAAGAGAACATATCGATTGTATCTGATCAAATCGGCTCACCGACCTATACAGTTGATCTTTGTAGGTTTTTACTAGCATTAATAGGAACGGAGAAATATGGAACATATCATATGTCCAACTCCGGGTTTTGTTCTTGGTTTGAGTTCGCCAAAGCAATTATAGATCTATCCGGATCAACAGTAAATGTGCATGCTTGTCAAACAGACAGACAGCTTTATCCTGCTCCTAGACCTATATACTCTGTGTTAAACCATCAAGGACTGATTTTAAATGGATTTGAGAAGCCGAGGATGTGGCAGGAGGCATTAAATGAGTTTATAAATGGAGAAAAAATAGATAAAGAAGCGGGTTTGATATAGGTAGAGGAATCTTCTACTCGTACAGGCATACACCTGTTTAACTCTCTGATCTGCTATAATGAAAGATTTTCGAATATGCAAGGGGCATCCAACAGCCGAAAAAATTTAACGGATAGGATGCCCCAAATTAAAGTGATTAGTTGATTGTAATTCCCGCACTGGCGTATCCAGCTAATGTAGTAGCAACGGTAAAACCAGTAGCAGAAGTTGAAAATACGAGTAGTAATCGAGTTTGTGGTGTCACAGGAATATTCAGTCCTGTTGTGATGCCGTTCGCGATTGCACCAAGCGAGATGAGCCCGGAAAGTGATGGGCTTAATGTTACGATTGCCCCTGGAATTGGAGAAAATATATTATTTGGAGTAGTTGATTGATACAATTGTGCTTGAACACTTAACGAACCTAATGCAACGGTTAATCCTGCTGTGACACTAAAGTAAGCCGATATAGCAGTGATTGTTCCGGCTCGCGGAACTGAGAATGCGAAGTTAACTAAAGGCCCGGCTAAAGCTCCAGTAAGATCAATATTCCCACCTAGAGCACTTGGAGTAGGTGCGGAACTACCAAATCCAATAAGTCCCCCGATTCCAACTGCCCCACCAAGAAGAGTGGTTAATGAAACCGGTATTCCAGAAGCAAACGGGATAATTGCGCTACTTCCGGTAGCTCCCGTTATGCCCGTCGCCCCAGTATCTCCAGTTGCTCCCGTCACCCCTGTTGCGCCAGTGTCGCCGGTAGCTCCCGTCAGACCCGTTGCGCCCGTATCACCGGTAGCTCCCGTCAGACCCGTTGCGCCCGTATCACCGGTAGCTCCCGTCAGACCCGTTGCGCCCGTATCGCCGGTAGCTCCCGTTATGCCCGTTGCGCCCGTATCACCAGTAGCTCCTGTCAGACCTGTTGCGCCCGTATCACCAGTAGCTCCCGTTGCCCCAGTTGCGCCCGTATCACCAGTCGCTCCCGTCAGACCCGTTGCGCCGGTATCACCGGTAGCTCCCGTCAGACCCGTTGCGCCCGTATCACCGGTAGCTCCCGTCAGACCCGTTGCGCCCGTATCACCAGTAGCTCCCGTTGCCCCAGTTGCGCCCGTATCACCAGTAGCTCCCGTCAGACCCGTTGCGCCCGTATCACCGGTAGCTCCCGTTATGCCCGTTGCGCCCGTATCGCCGGTAGCTCCCGTCAGACCAGTTGCGCCCGTATCACCGGTAGCTCCCGTCAGACCCGTTGCGCCCGTATCGCCGGTAGCTCCCGTCGCACCCGTTGCCCCGGTATCGCCAGTCGCTCCCGTTATGCCCGTTGCGCCCGTATCACCAGTAGCTCCCGTTGCCCCAGTTGCGCCCGTATCACCAGTAGCTCCCGTCAGACCCGTTGCGCCCGTATCACCAGTAGCTCCCGTCAGACCCGTTGCGCCCGTATCACCAGTCGCTCCCGTCAGACCAGTTGCGCCCGTATCACCAGTAGCTCCCGTCAGACCCGTTGCGCCCGTATCGCCGGTAGCTCCCGTCAGACCCGTTGCGCCCGTATCGCCGGTAGCTCCCGTCAGACCCGTTGCGCCCGTATCGCCGGTAGCCCCAGTCAGACCCGTTGCGCCTGTATCGCCGGTAGCTCCCGTCGCACCCGTTGCCCCGGTATCGCCAGTAGCTCCCGTTATGCCCGTTGCGCCCGTATCACCAGTAGCTCCCGTTGCCCCAGTTGCGCCCGTATCACCAGTAGCTCCCGTTGCCCCAGTTGCGCCCGTATCGCCGGTAGCTCCCGTTATGCCCGTTGCGCCCGTATCACCAGTAGCTCCCGTCAGACCCGTTGCGCCCGTATCACCAGTAGCTCCCGTCAGACCCGTTGCGCCCGTATCGCCGGTAGCCCCAGTCAGACCCGTTGCGCCCGTATCGCCGGTCGCTCCCGTCAGACCCGTTGCGCCCGTATCGCCGGTAGCTCCCGTCAGACCCGTTGCGCCCGTATCGCCAGTAGCTCCAGTTATGCCCGTTGCGCCCGTATCGCCAGTAGCTCCCGTTATGCCCGTTGCGCCCGTATCACCAGTAGCTCCCGTCAGACCCGTTGCGCCCGTATCGCCGGTAGCCCCAGTCAGACCCGTTGCGCCCGTATCGCCGGTAGCTCCCGTCAGACCCGTTGCGCCCGTATCGCCGGTCGCTCCAGTCGCACCCGTTGCGCCCGTATCACCAGTAGCTCCCGTCAGACCCGTTGCGCCCGTATCACCAGTAGCTCCCGTCGCACCCGTTGCGCCCGTATCACCAGTAGCTCCCGTTATGCCCGTTGCGCCCGTATCACCAGTAGCTCCCGTCAGACCCGTTGCGCCCGTATCGCCGGTAGCCCCAGTCAGACCCGTTGCGCCCGTATCACCGGTAGCTCCCGTCAGACCTGTTGCGCCCGTCACACCCGTCGCACCCGTCGCACCCGTTGCACCAGTGTCGCCGGTAGCTCCCGTTATGCCCGTCGCGCCCGTATCGCCAGTCGCTCCAGTCAGACCCGTTGCGCCCGTATCGCCGGTAGCTCCCGTCACACCCGTTGCCCCAGTAGCTCCCGTCGCTCCCGTCGCCCCAGTTGCTCCAATAGGGTCGAGGGGGGATGGTTGCATTTGGTGAGGTATTGTAAGGCGGGGGGGTGAGCAGCACCTATTAATTCTTGAATTGTTTATATTATTGAACAAATATATCACCTCCTTGTCATTATAGTATTCAATAAAGATTAGGAGGTATAAGCTCGTGTCTAAACAAGCCAGCTGATAATGAGGCAAACTAGATGGAAGGAGATATTCACCTTAGAAGGAAAAATAGAATTAAAATGATTTAGGGAAAGGAGTGGATGAATAAGGAGGGATGATGAAAGAGCAGTAAAAACGCTCAAATCCTTGTTAGTCATATGTGACTTTGAATGATTATTTAGGAGGTTTTATCTTTTAATTCAATAAAAAAGGGATTGTTGTGCAACAATCCCTGCTAATATCCTATATTTTGTAATGCCCTTGTACTTTTTCGTGATCATATTTTAGATTTTTCCACAGTAAGCCAAAAGCTAGTAAAAACAAAGCACCTGTAATATAAAAAACGGAAGAGATACCAGCGAAGCCAGCGACGATTCCTCCGAGTGCTGGTCCTACCACATTGCCTAGAAAACGAAAGCTTTGATTGTAACCGAGGACTTCGCCCTGCATATTAAGCGGTGCCTCCGTACGAATATAAGCAGTTACACATGGGAGCATCCCACCGATTGCCATCCCGTATAGGAACCGAAGGATGACGAGTTGGGATAAATCTGTAACAAGTGCTTGAGGCACGATTAAGATCGATGCAAGGACGAGCAAAATCATTAGTACTTTTTCATACCCTATTTGGTCCCCAAGCTTTCCCCACTGTCTTGTTAAGAGTAAATTACCAAATCCAGTTGCTGAAAAAGCGAGACCAGATAAAAAAGCGATGCTTCCTGCTTTGGTTAATCCACTTACATAAAGAGCAAGAAGTGGCTGAATGCTAAAATTTCCGACTTGAATAATTAATGAAATGATCATTACCATAATAAGCATTCGCCGGTTAAGAATATATGAAAGTACCTCTTTGCGTGAATATACTTTTTTCGATACACCACTTGCAAGTTGCTTTGATTCTCTAATTCCTATAAAAACAACCAAACTAGCTATGAAAATCGTAGTGGAAGTAATGAGAAATGTATACTGAAACCCAAATGCATCTGCCATCAATCCTCCGATGAGTGGACCGAATAAACTGCCAGATACATTTCCCATCTGTAACGTCCCAAGTATTTTTCCAGCATCCTCTTGCCGTGTTTGTTTAGAAATGAAGGCAACGGAAGTAGGGATAAATCCGGTAACAACACCCATCAGCATTCTCAATAAAAACAATCCGATCACACTATCCACAAGTCCCATGAAAAAAATGCTGACGGCTATTCCAGATGAAGTGATGATTAAAATCGGCTTAAAACCATATTTATCACCAATCCGTCCCCAAAGTGGAGAAACTATAAAAGCAACCAAAAAAGTAATACCAAAAATAAAACCTGCCCAGCGTTGAACATAATCATGGCTGAACTCACCAAAAGAATTGATATATAAGGAGATAAACGGGAGAACCATGGTCGCACTGGCGGCAACAAGAAAATTGCACACCCACATGATGAGAAAATTTCGTTTTTGAATCTTAATACAAAACACCATCCTGAAAATTATTTCGTAACACTAAATATAAGTATATAGAAACAAAATCACATATTCTAGCTTTTCGCTTAAAAAAGCTGTTCCCAAACGGATTGGAAACAGCAAATGGGATCAAATATCAAATTGGATCGAGTACATTAACTCGTATTCTCTCAACAATACGTATAGTGCTTCAAGACTTCTAACTGAATAAGGGTCATCTTCTTTTTCCTTTAATTTTGTGGCCAATGTATTTACCGCGGTCCTCAAAGACTCTTTATAATCAGGAACCTCACCTTCATAAGGTCGAACCATATTTTCCGGAACATTTACTTGCTCACGAAATGCGGAAGCTTTTCGTTCATGAAAATAAGGGACGTCCACTTGATTTGGATTATGTAAATCACCTTGGCGCGGATGTGTTAATACAGCGAGAATCCGGACTGTATATGTCTGTGGACGTATACCAGTTATCTCACCAATATATTTTCCCGTCTTATTAAAAGCTGTTACAATTTGACCCATTTCCATTCATCCTTCACCCCATTAAAAAAATATAAGAAAGCATATAATTTTTTACAACTACATTTTAATGCTAGTGTCTAGCTAAGCACCCAACGACTATGTACGATAAGTCACATTATAGGCTTCGACGTGTATCTTTTAAGGATTGTCGACTAAGATCGCCACGTCCTTTGGCCAGTTGCCGGACCAACTTCCTGTTGGCGCAGTTTGTACGTCGATTAACGGGTGCTTTCGCTTTTCTTACTTTCATTATGGAAGATAGATGAAGAAAAGGAAAGAAGGATGATTTTTTTTCAGAAATCCTGTAAAGTATTTTTTGGAGGGCGTGGCGTATGAAACAGAAATATATGGCTATATTTGTTTTGATTGTTGTTTTCCTGTTAGCCTCATGTGGAACAGCTAAACAGAAAGATGAAAATGACATTCAAGCGAGTCAAGCTGAAAGTGAAAATACGAATCAATCTGAAGGAGATGGCGAAATGGCAGAAAAAAATTACCCACAATTGACGACGGAAGTTGCAGAAAATGAAATGCTTGTACAAATGAACACAAACATGGGAGCAATTAAAATCAAACTATTCCCTGAACAAGCACCAAAAACGGTTGAAAACTTTGTAACCCATGCAAAAAATGATTATTATAACGGCATTATTTTCCATCGTGTCATTCAAGATTTTATGATCCAAGGTGGAGATCCGACTGGTACAGGAAGAGGCGGAGAAAGCATTTATGGGGACTCATTCGAAGATGAGTTTTCTATGGAACTTTTCAATCTTCGTGGAGCGCTCTCGATGGCGAACGCTGGACCAAATACGAACGGTAGCCAATTTTTCATCGTACAAAACAGCCATATAGATCCACGTACGAAAGGTCAGCTTGAAGGAGCAGGTTTCCCTAAGGAAATTATTGACGCATACATGGAAAATGGTGGAACACCACATCTTGATCACCGTCATACTGTGTTTGGACAAGTAATTGAAGGAATGGACGTTGTCGATAAGATTGCCAACGTAAAGACTGGCGCGATGGATAAACCAGTTGAAGATGTAGTGATTGAAAGCATCGATGTAATTAAGGAATAAAACATGAGTCGCCCTTAAGTGGCGACTTTTCACATATTTGTCGAGTTTTAATTGGTAAGAACGAATGTGGATTGATATAATTGGGGTATATCCATGAATGGAAGGGATGTTATCCTTGCTTACAATATTGCAGTCTTTTGTTCTATACATGCCATTTTTATATTTCCCAGATGATAAACGTGAATATATTCCTGCTGCAATTTCGATGAGTATTTTCATTGCAGCTTGTATACTTGTGTTTATGCTTATAAAACGAGTATCAAAAAAGGAAGAAGAAAAAACGAAAGAATTAGAAGAAAAAGTTAATCGCGAACGTCAAAAGCATCTCTAACCTGGGAGATGCTTTTTTCATTGGTTAAGAAAGAATAAAAATTATTTAAGCCTTCAGTTTTAAGGTAGGGTATTAATGTCTAGCTTCAGCGCCCAAAGACTAGAAAACTTCTTTCTTCGCCGTGTTTCCTTTAGGGATCGTCGACGTCGCCACGTCCTGTGGCACCGTCGACGCACCAACATCCTGTTGGTGCAGTTTGTAACCCCGCTAAACGGTCCTAGCGCTCTGCTTACTTTGCATATTTCATTTTTTACATGGAAACAATGAAAGATAAATGAAATATGACTGGTGGGGTTATGTTGAAAAAGCTGTTGATAGCATTTATCATCCTTATTATGGGCGGCTGTGCAAATCCGCTTCCGAAAAAAATAGAGGTCAATGTGAAAAATATAGATGGTGATTCGCTCGGAAAAGTAACGTTTGAACAAAAGGCGGATGGTGTGAAATTAGCCGGAAAATTAGAGGGGCTACCAACTGGTGTACATGGAATGCATATTCATGATAAAGGGGTTTGTAAAGCTCCTGATTTTCTCTCTGCTGGCGAACATTTTAATCCTGATGAAAAAGAACATGGTCTTCTTCATCCAAAAGGCCCGCATGCTGGAGATCTGCCCAATCTAATCGTTGACAGTGCTGGCAAGGTAAAAATTGATTACGTTGCGAAAAACATTACACTGGAGGAAGGACTTAACTCGATCTATACAAGGGAAGGCACCTCGCTAGTCATTCATGAAGATGCCGATGATGGGATGTCGCAGCCTGCGGGAGATGCGGGAGAACGGATCGCTTGTGGAGCGATTACGAAAAATCGAAAACCGGCAAGTGATGAAAATCCTAATAACAATGAAAAACCTTTAAAATTAAAGGAGAAGAAATAAGCCAGACCAAAAGACTGGCTTATTTCTTCTTTTAGAGGATGTTCAAAAAGTCAGGTAAATTTCTTCGTTGACGAGAGGGAAGCTTTCGTTAAAACCGCCCACGTCCTGTGGGGCAACACGGAAGTCAGTATTTCCTGTACAAGCCCGCTGCTCAAAGTTGCAGCGCCTCGAACTTCTTGGTCCTTTTTATCCTCCTTTTTGAACACGCATTTTTAATTAAAAGCACGCTTTAATCTTTGTAGCCCTTCTTGTACAAGGTTGCGGTGGAAGGCAATATTTAAACGAATGAAACCCTCTCCACCAGACCCATAAGCTTCACCAAAGTTAACCGCGAGCTTCCCTTTTTCTAATAATCTTTTACGCAGTTCCTCTTCATTGAACCCCGTTTTTCTACAATCAATCCATACAAGATACGATCCCTCGGGTGCGATGACAGTGAGCTGTGGCAAATGTTCTTGAACAAAATTCTTTACGAGCTCAATATTCGTACGAATATAATCGAGCAACTGATCGAGCCACTCTTCACCATGTAGATAAGCTGTTTCCATTGCAATAATTCCAAATGTATTTAAAGCGAAGTGCCCATCTTTTGCTTGAATTGCTTTTACTTTAGTGCGCATTTCCTGATTTGGAATGACCATAAATGCTGCTTGCAATCCGGCTAAATTAAAGGTCTTACTTGGAGCCATAAATGTTAATGACATCTTTTCATACGTTTCTCCAAGCGAGGAGAATGGAGTATGCTTATATGGTTGTGCGACGAGGTCAGCGTGAATTTCATCAGAGGCAACGATTACGCCATATTGTTTGCAAAGTTGTGCAATCCTTTCAAGTTCTTCTTTTGTCCACACTCTTCCACCTGGATTATGCGGATTACAGAGCAAAAACAATTTAACTCCACTTTTTAATTTTTCTTCAAAATCAAGAAAATCGATTTCATAACGTCCGTTATTTAAAATGAGTGGAGAGTTGACGACTGTGCGCAAATTATTTTCAATTACACTAAAAAAAGGAGTATAAACGGGTGATTGTACTAAAACTTTATCCCCTGGCTCCGTGAATGCTTGAACAGCAGTTGCAAGTGCCGGGACAACACCTGAGCTGTACACAATCCATCCTTGTTTAATCTCCCAATGATGGCGTTTTTTCGTCCAACTCATAATGGCGTTTGCTGTTGATTGGCCTGCCAAGCTATATCCAAAAACACCATGATCGATCCTTGTTTTCATGGCAGCGAGTACTGCTTCTGGAGGTCTAAAATCCATATCTGCCACCCACATTGGCAATAGCTCGTCATCTCCGAAAACAGCTTTCATCCCGTCCCATTTAACCGATTTTGTTTGTTTACGATCAATAAGTTCATCAAAATTAATCATGAATAAAATCACCATCCTACTTGTCTGAAATGAATTGCATGATCTCTCTATATACTTTTTCAGGTGCCTCCTCAGGGAGTAAATGCCCAACATTTTCAAACGCAACAAGTTGTGCAGCTGGGAGATCGTGAGCAAGTCTTTTGCCAATCTTTACTGGAACAACGCGATCGTACTGTCCATAAATTAGCAAGCACGGGGTTTCAATCGTTCGTAGCATTGCTGACGATAAATCTCCTTCCCGATGGCGAAGCAACCTTGTGAGTGCACGAAAGATTTGCGGATCATCAAATGGTTCAGAGTAACCAGCTACCATTGTATCATCGATCAATGTCTGATCGTGAACAACAACCTTTAAATTACCAAGTACCCCTGTTTTATGAAGATAAAATTTTACATAATGATGTAAAAATGGAAGGTGCGAAAAAAAGATATGTAATGGTTTTGCTCTAGGAATATAACCTGAACTAGATAAAAGGATTGCCTTTTTTATAAAATCAGGTCGTTGGTGTAGCATATTTAATACAATTTGTCCGCCCATAGAGTGCCCCACTGCAAATCGTTCGTTTGTGGCGAGTCCATCTAATAATTCAAAAATTGACTTTGCTATATTACGGTAACTGTATTCGTATTGGAGTGATTTCCCGCTTTTGCCGAAAGGGGGAAGATCAATGGAAATGACGTGAGAATCGTTTGCTAACAACGGAATCAATTTACGAAAACTAAAAGAAGAGGATAAAAATCCATGAATAAGTATAAAAGTCGGGGCAGAATATGGTTGCTTATATTCTTCATAATAGATTTCATTTCCGTTAATAAAGACATGTTGTGAGGAACGTATTGCTTGCACTTTTTACCCTCCAGTTTTCTTATATTTTACCCTTACGGATAAAAATAACACAATGAAATGATAGGTTTGAAATCGATATGAGGGGGAATTTTTAACAGTAAGATCAGAAAACTCTTTGCCACCCTTTAGCATGTATGTTATAATTTACAATTGCGTAAATTAGGAGAAATACTAAATTAATTAGGAGTGTTACCATGACAACAAAATATGAGATCGGTGAAGTAGTATCAGGTAAAGTAACGGGCATTCAGCCTTATGGGGCGTTCGTTGCTCTTGATGAGGAAACACAAGGACTTGTTCATATTTCTGAAATTAAACACGGATTTGTGAAAGATATTAACGAAGTAATAAACATGGGCGATGAAGTAAAAGTAAAAGTATTATCTGTTGATGAAGAAAAAGGGAAAATTAGCCTTTCAATTCGCGCTACGGAAGAAGCGCCAAAACAAGAGGAACAAAAGAAACCACGTCGTCAAGCAACTGTAAAAACAGAAGCAGTAAGCAACGAAGGTTTCAATACGTTAAAAGACAAATTACAAGAATGGATTAACCAATCTGAAAGAAATGATTTAATTAAAAAATAAGCTAGTGAAGAGGCTGTTTCTTTTGAAGAGACAGGCCTCTTTTTTTTGCAAGGATCTATTTTTGCCAAAGCGAAAATATGATACTATTTATGTGAAGGGAAATTTAAATGGCGAGGGGGAACATGCTGATGATTCCTTATAAACACGAACCGTTTACAGATTTCACAGAAGACAGAAATAAACAAGCATTTGAGCAAGCACTACGAACCGTTGAATCATACCTTGGTAATGATTATCCACTTATAATTGGTGGAGAAAGGGTAATAACGGAAGAGAAGATCATTTCATATAATCCGGCAAATAAATCGGAAGTGATTGGAAGCGTTTCAAAGGCGGATGAAAAATTAGCCGAACATGCAATGAATATGGCGCTTGCTGCTTTTGATAATTGGAGAAAAGAAAAACCAGAGATACGTGCAGATGTGTTATTTAAAGCCGCAGCGATCATTCGGCGTCGCAAGCATGAGTTTTCAGCACTTTTAGTGAAGGAAGCAGGAAAGCCTTGGAATGAGGCTGATGCCGATACAGCGGAGGCAATTGACTTTTTAGAATATTACGGGCGACAAATGCTTGAACTAAAGAATGGGAAGAGGGTAGAAAGCCGTCCTGGTGAATTCAACCGCTACGATTATATTCCACTTGGTGTTGCGATTGTTATTTCGCCTTGGAATTTCCCGTTAGCAATTATGGCTGGAACAACGGTTGCTGCAATCGTTACAGGGAATACGGTTTTATTAAAGCCGGCATCAACGACTCCGGTCATTGCTGCTAAATTTGTAGAAGTATTGGAAGAGGCAGGGTTGCCGCCCGGTGTCGTTAATTACATACCGGGAAGCGGATCGGTTATTGGGGATTATTTAGTTGATCATCCGAAAACTCGGTTTATTAGTTTTACGGGATCGAGAGAAGTAGGGATACGTATTTACGAGCGAGCCTCGAAAGTGAATGAAGGACAAATATGGTTAAAACGAGTAATCGCAGAAATGGGTGGAAAAGATACGATTATCGTTGATAAGGAAGCGGATTTAGAATTAGCTGCCCAGTCGATCGTAAAATCTGCTTTTGGCTTTGCCGGTCAGAAATGTTCGGCATGCTCTCGTGTCATCGTCGTTCAAGAGGTGTATGATCAAGTGCTGGAGCGAACGATTGAATTGGCAAGGAAATTAGCTGTTGGTGATCCGGAAAATCCAGAACATTTTATGGGACCGGTCATTGATCAGTCTGCTTTTCATAAAATCATGTCATATATCGAAATTGGAAAAGAAGAAGGGAAGTTAATGACAGGTGGTACAGGCGATCATTCCAAAGGCTATTTTATCCAGCCAACGATTTTTGCGGATCTTGATCCTGATGCAAAAATCATGCAAGAGGAGATTTTCGGTCCTGTCGTTGCTTTTGCAAAGGCAAAGGATTTCACAGAGGCGATCCAACTTGCAAATTATACAGAATACGGGTTGACTGGAGCGGTAATCACAAATAATCGTATGCACATCGAGCAAGCGCGAACCGATTTTCACGTTGGAAATCTTTATTTTAATCGCGGGTGTACTGGGGCAATCGTCGGCTATCAGCCGTTTGGTGGCTTCGATATGTCTGGAACTGATTCAAAGGCTGGTGGACCAGATTACCTATTATTGCATATGCAGGCGAAAACAACATCGGAAACGTTTTAACTTAAATCAGCCTTTCGCAGCAGAGGGAATTCAAACTCCTTGTACGTAGCGCTTCGGTTTCGGTACAAAAGATGTGCTGATTCAACTCAAGCCTCTGGCAAATGTCACAGCTTTTTAGAGGAGTTTAGGAAGGCAGCCTAAGTTCGCCGCACCCTGCGGCAACGGTTGCCACCCGCGCGAACTCAAAAAAATCTGGACGCAATTACGACAAAGCGTAATTGATTAAAAGGGGATGGTTAGGATGGTGCGAGAAACAAAGGAAATCATTAAACAAACAGAAACGTTTGGTGCACATAATTATCATCCGCTTCCTGTTGTGGTCTCAGAAGCAGAAGGGGTCTGGGTGAAAGATCCGGAAGGTAACCGATATTTGGATATGTTAAGTGCGTATTCCGCAGTTAATCAAGGACATTGTCATCCAGATATTATTCATGCGTTAAAGGTCCAAGCGGATAAAGTTACGTTAACATCACGGGCATTTCATAATAATCAGCTCGGACCTTGGTATGAAAAAATCTGCACATTGACGAACAAGGAAATGGTTTTACCGATGAATACGGGCGCGGAAGCGGTGGAAACGGCGATCAAAGCAGCAAGACGTTGGGCCTATGATGTTAAGCAGGTTAAGGAGAATCAGGCGGAAATCATCGTCTGTGAAGGAAATTTTCATGGAAGAACGATGCTTGCCGTTTCACTTTCATCTGAAGCAGAATATAAAAGAGGCTTCGGTCCATTGCTCCCGGGAATTACCGTTGTTCCATATGGGGATCTAAAGGCATTGGAAGAGGCAATCACTGAAAATACGGCTGCATTTTTATTAGAGCCAATTCAAGGAGAGGCTGGAATTGTTATTCCTCCAGAAGGATATTTAAAGGCAGCGTTTGACCTTTGTAAAAAACATAATGTGTTGTTGGTCGCCGATGAAATTCAAGTAGGACTTGGCCGAACGGGGAAGATGTTTGCATCAGATTGGGAAGACGTGGAACCAGATATGTATGTACTTGGCAAGGCTTTAGGCGGAGGAGTTTTTCCGATTTCTTGTGTCGCCGCCAACAAAGACGTACTTGGTGTATTTAATCCCGGGTCGCACGGATCAACATTTGGTGGAAATCCGCTTGCTTGCGCTGTTTCTCTTGCTGCTTTAACAGTAATTGAATCAGAAAAACTTTCGGAGCGTTCTCTTGAACTTGGGCAGTACTTTATGTCAAAATTAAAAGAAATAAAAAATCCAAAAATAAAGGAAATAAGGGGTAGAGGTTTATTGATTGGCGTCGAACTAAATGACGATGCTCGTAAATATTGTGAAGCGTTAAAGAATGAAGGTCTTTTATGCAAAGAAACACATGAAACGGTCATTCGATTTGCGCCTCCACTAATCATTACAAAAGAACAGTTGGATTGGGCAATCATTCGAATTAAAAAAGTTTTCACATCAATGCTATAATGGATTTGATTACACAATAAAGAGGCGAAGAAAAAGATGGCAGAAAATCTAAACTTATTTACATCAACTCAAGAGGTTATTAAAGATAGCCTTAACAAGCTTGGTTTTGGTGAGGAAATGTATGAGCTCTTAAAAGAGCCAATGCGGATGTTGACTGTACGAATTCCTGTCAAAATGGACGATGGGTCCGTCAATGTATACACGGGCTTTCGGGCACAACATAATGATTCAGTAGGACCTACAAAAGGTGGCGTTC
This sequence comes from Bacillus sp. FJAT-50079, assembly GCF_018343515.1. Classification (GTDB taxonomy): domain Bacteria; phylum Bacillota; class Bacilli; order Bacillales; family Bacillaceae_C; genus Lederbergia. Next base: position 667,599 of record NZ_JAGYPD010000003.1, read on the forward strand.
GTTATCATCCCGAAGTAACAGAGGAAGAAGTAAAAGCAATGTCGATGTGGATGAGTATTAAATGCGGAATTGTCAACCTACCTTATGGTGGCGGAAAAGGCGGAATCATTTGTGATCCGAGAACAATGTCAATGGGGGAAATTGAAAGACTTAGCCGCGGATACGTTCGAGCGATTAGCCAAATTGTTGGTCCAACGAAAGACATCCCTGCTCCGGACGTTTACACGAACTCGCAAATCATGGCTTGGATGATGGATGAGTATAGCCTTCTTCGTGAAAATGATTCACCTGGCTTTATTACAGGAAAGCCGATCGTATTGGGAGGTTCTCAAGGTCGTGAGAAAGCAACTGCCCAAGGTGTAACAATTTGTATTGAAGAAGCTGCAAAAAAACGTGGAATTAATATAAAAGATGCAAGAATTGTCATTCAAGGATTTGGTAATGCTGGAAGCTTTCTATCGAAATTCCTTTATGACGCGGGAGCCAAAATTGTCGGTATTTCTGATGCCTATGGCGCACTTCATGATCCAGATGGCCTTGATATCGATTATTTACTCGATCGTCGCGATAGTTTTGGAACGGTAACAACATTATTTGATAATACAATTACGAATAAAGAGCTCTTTGAATTAGATTGTGATATTATCGTCCCGGCAGCCGTTTCTAACCAAATTACGGCAGAAAATGCACCAAACATTAAAGCTTCAATCGTTGTTGAGGCAGCGAATGGACCTACAACCGAAGAAGCGACAAGAATCCTAACTGAGCGTGGCGTATTGCTCGTTCCTGACGTGTTAGCAAGCGCTGGTGGTGTAACGGTCTCCTATTTTGAATGGGTGCAAAATAACCAAGGCTATTACTGGCCAGAGGAAGAAGTAAATGAAAAACTTCATCAAAAGCTCGTTGCTGCTTTCGAAAATGTCTATAATACGGCTGAGAGTCGCAGAGTGAATATGCGTCTTGCTGCATATATGGTCGGTTTAAGGAATGTGGCAGAGGCTTCAAGATTTAGAGGCTGGGTATAATCGGTTCGAAACGAACTGCCGGTTCTTTCATGAGCCGGCAGTTTTTGAATTATGACTATTGTTTGACAATTTGATGGTATTTTATGGTAGGGAAAACAAGGAATAATGCGTATATTCTTGAAAAAAACACTTTGTTCAGCTAAAGTTAACGTATCATATTTTTTTGGAGGTAAATTGAAATGGGACATATTAAATTTGATTACTCTACGGCCCTAGATTTCTTTGGGGAGCATGAGGTTACATATTTACAAGCAGCTGTTGATACAGCACATAAACAGCTTCACGAGCAAACAGGTGCGGGAAGTGATTTCTTAGGTTGGATCGATCTTCCTGTCAATTATGATCAAGAAGAGTTTTCACGTATTCAAAAAGCAGCTGAAAAAATTAAAAACGATAGTGACGTACTATTAGTCATTGGTATCGGTGGGTCATATCTTGGTGCGCGCGCAGCGATTGAAATGCTTAACCATAGTTTTTACAATGCGCTCTCAAAAGAGCAACGTAAAACTCCACAAGTTATTTTTGTTGGAAATAACATCAGTTCTACATATATGAGAGATGTAATGGACGTGATTGATGGCAGAGATTTTTCAATCAACGTCATTTCGAAATCAGGTACAACAACAGAACCTGCTCTTGCATTTCGTATTTTCCGCAAAGCACTTGAAGAAAAATACGGGGCAGAAGAAGCAAAATCACGCATTTATGCGACTACGGATCAAGCAAGAGGAGCACTGAAAACACTCGCGAAGGAAGAAGGCTACGAATCGTTTATTATTCCAGATGATGTAGGTGGACGTTTCTCAGTGTTGACAGCGGTTGGACTGCTTCCAATTGCGGTTAGTGGCGTTGAAATTGAAGAAATGATGAAGGGTGCGGCAGCGGCGCGTGAAGATTTCAGCTCGTCTGACTTGAAAGATAACGCAGCTTATCAATATGCGGCAATCCGAAATATTTTATATAACAAAGGCAAAACAATCGAAATGTTAATCAACTACGAGCCTGGATTGCAATATTTCTCTGAGTGGTGGAAACAGCTTTACGGAGAAAGTGAAGGAAAAGACCAAAAAGGAATTTTCCCTGCATCTGCAAACTTCTCTACTGACTTGCATTCACTTGGACAATATGTACAAGAAGGGCGCCGTGATCTATTTGAAACGGTGATAAAAGTGAAATCTTCTCGTCATGAGCTTGTAATCGAGAGTGAAGAAGGCGATCTTGACGGATTGAACTATCTAGAAGGAAAAACAGTAGAATTTGTAAACGACAAAGCATTTGAAGGAACATTGCTTGCACATATCGATGGAGGCGTTCCAAACTTAGTCGTTGAAATTCCAGCAATGGATGCATATACTTTCGGTTATCTTGTTTACTTCTTCGAAAAGTCTTGTGCGATCAGCGGATATCTACTTGGAGTCAATCCATTTGACCAACCAGGAGTAGAGGCATACAAAGTAAATATGTTTGCTTTACTAGGTAAACCAGGCTTTGAAGAGAAAAAAGCAGAATTGGAAAAAAGACTACAAAAATAATGATAAAAAACTGCCCAGTTCGTGTTTGCGAATGTGGGCGTTTTTTTTGCTACTATTTCAATGGATTCATTTTTTCCATTGCATTAGCAAGTGGAACAGGTATTCCATCTGCTGGAATAAAGGCAATGGCTAAAAGATCGCGACAATCGATGACAGCAGTAATCCCAAATATATTAAAGAAAGCACAACATGTTTTTTTATCTAAGCTAAGAAAAGTGACTGGTAACGGGATCAAAACTCCTTTTATTGCCACAATTAATTCCGTACCGGGACGCAACTTTCGTAATTGATGACATAAACAGGCATTACACTCGAAGCGATGATCCTTGTGCTCATTTCTTTCACTCTCGCAGCCACAGCCCATTCGATCTCGATATTGCCAGTGAGCTTCATCTTCACCTCTTATATCTTCGTACTCGTAATCTAATTCTTTTCTTCTTCTTTTTCGCCCGCCATCCATAGCTTGCGCTAGCTCAACATTGTCCTCTTCATACCACATAAATTGACCGCTCCTTTGTAAATTTAAAAAGCGAATTGCTTTTGTTACTAGCATATTGAACATGGCCAGTGTTTGATTGGACAAACAATCTAATTAAAACGAGTATATTTTCTAATCATTTGATCAACAAACTATTACGATGTGATATAATAGGATGGTTGAAATGATAGATTTTTAAAGTATCTTTTAGGAAAGAAGGACATTCGAATGGAATTAGCAACGACAATTCTCGGCATTACGATATCTTCGGCTGCAATTATCGCCTTACTTAAAATCATTGCGATTGATATTGTGCTGTCAGGTGATAACGCGATAGTCATTGCAATGGCAACGAAAAATTTACCGAAGGAACAACAAAACAAAGCTATTATCTGGGGAACAGTCGGTGCAGTTGGCTTGCGGATTTTATTTGCAATTATTATTGTATGGTTATTAAAGATCCCATTCGTAAACATCATTGGTGGACTTTTACTATTATGGATTGCCTATAAAGTACTCGTAGGTGGCGAAGAAGAAGCGAATGTTTCAGCACATAACGGTTTTATGAAAGCAATTGGAACGATTATCCTTGCTGATGTTGTCATGAGTTTAGACAATGTTGTTGCTGTCGCTGGTGCTGCGAATGGTCATATTGGAATGATCGCACTTGGTGTAGCAATCAGTATACCGATTATGATATACGGATCCAAATTCATTGTGAAAGCAATGAATAAATATAATTGGATTGCGTATGTAGGATCAGGGATTCTTGCGTGGACGGCTGGTGAAATGATTTTACGGGACAAGCAATTGGTTGATTTTTTTAATTTAACTTCTCAGCTTATAACATATGGGATCATTATTGTTATTACGGCTTTAGTTCTTTTCGGGGGATATGCTACGAATAAAAGAATCGCCTCTAAAAGAAACGTGAGACAATATGGATGATGGGGAAATGAAAAAACACAGAATGCCGAAAGATCGGTGTTCTGTGTTTTTCTATCTGTGAATCGCATTTTCTTGGCTTAAATTGGGCAAAAAAACCTGAATTTGGAATTGAATAAAAGAGTAGTTTTGTTAAATTGGTAGAGACACTTTTATCCCATAGTTTCTTTCTAATCCGCAAGCCAAGCTGTAACAACAGTTTGCTGCAGTTCGTTGTTGCTAATCTTGACTTTAATCCTTTCCGTCGTTTGATTGCCATCTCGGTCGGTGATCGTAATCGTAATTGTATCCTCCATCAGTTCTTTTGGATAATCGTCCAATTGCATATGACCAATGCCGGAACCGTTATTGCCTACTGCCAGCTTCAATTCCTCTTCTAGACTTAAATCTTCAGAAACGTCTCCCGCGCCAAGAAAGTGAGAGAAGTTATCCTCCGCTGCCCAATTATACATATTCCATGCGGTCCAGCGATACCAAATTTGATCGTAGTCTTTAAAGTGATTGTCAAAATTCATCGTAAGTGTTTTATCATAAAGTAGGTCGAAATCGGCTATTGAAACTTGGCGTTCTTCATCGAAATGTTGGTAATACTCTACATTCCAAAATTTTTCGTGCTGCGTCTCCGTCCAGTCTACCGCATAAATATATTCGTTTTCTGTTGACATGTCGATTTTTGCGATATTATCACCCTCAATAAAAAATTCCAGCTCAGGTCTTGCGTCAACGTAGCTAACAGATTTACCGAAATCATCGGAACCTTTGGCGATATCGACTAATGTAAAAAGGCTTCCCTCTTTATTGAGTTTTAAATTAATCGTATAAGCCGATGTTTTACTACCAAAAGGATTGCTGATCAACATAACCATTATTAACGCCAGACATGTTGCTGGGATAGCTAGCCAGGTACGTTTTCTATTTGCTGGTGATTTCAATCTATTATCCGTTTTGTGCAAAATATTATTCAGCATTTTTGATTTTTGTATATCATTGGGCGTCATGCTTTTGAATAATTGATTTAGTTCGTCTTTATTCATGAAAGTCATCTCCCACTTCTAATTTAAGTCGCTTTCTTGCACTTCTCATTTGGGTTTTCACTGTATTAATATTCAATTTCAGTATGTTTGCAATTTCTGTTACGGAATACCCTTCGTAATAGTATAGATATATGACCAACCTATATTTTTTTGGAAGTTTGCCTAAATAGTCCATCATATTCATATTTTGAGCCGTATCCATACCCCCTTGTTCAATAGAACTTGGGTCGATATCAACAACTTTTTTTCTCCACCACTTTCGGTGCAAATCCCTACAATGGTTTCGGGCTACAGTAATCAGCCACGCCTTCTCATGTTCGGAATCGACAAATATCTTATCGCTTTCCATTAGTTTTATAAAAACTGATTGGGTCGCATCTTCAGCATCTTGAACATTCCCCATTAGCGAAAAACATACTCGATAAACAGTATTAATATGGGTATCATATATTTCCGTAATGCTCTTCATCCGCTTTACAGTCTGAACGTTGGCGAAACGATTGTTCACAAGTGGCAAAGATTTTTCCATCACTCTCCCTCCTTTCACTGATAACACGATGAAGCTCATTAAAAGGTTTTATTTAAATATATCGAAGGAGATTTAGATTAGTAAAAAAGCCGATTTTTAGGGATCGGCTTTTTATTCTACATAATGAAGATGTGGAAGGGGAACTGTTGACTAGGGTCGGTAGGAAAAAGTAAAACTTATAAATGATCGAACAGCTTTCTTAACTCATTTCTTTGTTTTTCGTCAATGATAAATTGAAGACCATATCTATGGTTATTTTTATATTCTTCCCCCCATACGGTAATCCCGAAAAGTACGAGCATTTGGTTGGCTAATTGCACTTGGAATTTTAATATAACATCCGATCTGACAGGTAAGTGAATGCTTGAAAGAAAGCAAAGTCCACCTAGTCCAATATTTTCAATTAGTACTTTTGTGTTTCCTAAATGTACAATTTTACCGTTAATTTCAGCGATGGTCATCAGTGCTTCCAATGGAGGCTCAAGCTGAATACGAGCGTAACTCCTTCTCTCGTTTTGCATTTGTGGGAGCGGTGATGAGAAAGCCTGTTCTTTTAATAACTTTTTAAATTCCGCCTCTGGGACTGGTTTGCTAAACAGATAGCCTTGTAAACGATGGCACTGAAGGTCCGCTAATAATTGTTGTTGTTCACTCGTTTCCACGCCTTCAGCAACGATACTTATATCCAGACTTTTAGCGAGATTTATCATAAATGTAACGATGTTTTCAGAATCTTTATTTGTCGTTACTTCTTTTATAAAAGAACGGTCAAGCTTTAACGTATCGGGCTTAATTTTTCTTAAGCTTTCTAGGGAAGAATAGCCCGTTCCGAAGTCGTCAAGGGCAATTTGAATTCCCATCTCACGTAATTGTCTAATTTTTTCAAGTACATCATCTTCTTGTTCTAACATCGTACTCTCGGTAATTTCCAGCTCAAGCCATTTCGCTTCAAGCTTGCTTTCTAGTAATATTTCTTTCACATTCTCTATAAAGTTTGCTTTGAAAAACTGGATGATCGATAAATTGACTGATGCTTTTATAAAATATCCTTGTTCATGCCATAAGCGAACCTGCTTACAAACGTTTTTTAAAATCCAATCACCAAGCGGGACGATTAATCCTGATTCCTCGGCAAGGGGGATGAATTCACGTGGCGAGACAATTCCCCAATCCGGATGGTTCCATCGGAGAAGTGCTTCCGCATTGACGATTTGGTTTGATTCGGTATGAACGATTGGCTGATAATAAATGATAAATTGATTATTATGCAAAGCTTGGCGAATCTCGTTTCTTAAAGAAAAGACTTTATATGTCGCTATATTTGCCGTTGGTGAAAAAAGGTGAAATCTATTTCTACCTTCTTTTTCAGCAAGATAGAGTGCTAAGTCTGCATTTTTCATTAATGAATGAGTGTGAGTACCGGACTCAGGATACGTACTAATTCCAATACTAGCAGTAATAAAAAGGTTGAAATTTTTCACATTAAAAGGCAGTTTGAATCGCTTTAATATGTTCTCTGCTAAATGTTCAATCGCTGCTAGTTCATCAATGTTTGAGGCTAATATCGCGAATTCATCCCCGCCTAATCGAGCAATCATTTCAATGTTCTTTTTAAACAAATCATGTAATGTATTTGCGATTTCAATAATTAAAAGATCGCCAATGTCGTGTCCAAGAGAGTCATTCAAAAATTTAAAGCCATCTAAATCAAGAAACATGACAGCAAATTTACGTTGATCCCCGTTTGCAAGTTGGATTTCTAAATCAACTCTATCCTCAAATGCCCGGCGATTAGGTAATTTTGTTAAATAATCATGGTAAGCTAAATAATGAATTTTCCGCTGTTGCCTTTTCTTTTCTGTAATGTCATGGAAGTTGCAAATAATCCCGTTAATGCTTGAATGCGATAATAGATTTGTGCACATGATTTCGAAGTCTCGCCATGTTCCATCTTTCCTTACTAAACGTAATTCTGAACGAATCGTCGTTTTAGGGTGGTTTAGAAGGTCCTTGAGTTTGTTTGTCATATATGGAAGATCGTCTGGATGAATAAACTGGAATAAACTTTTTCCGGAAATCTCATTTACTTTGTAGCCAAGAATGGTTTCAACGGATGGATTTTCAAATATAATCGTTCCATCCGGACTAAGTATCCCGATCATTTCATGTGATAAATTCATTAACGATTCGTATCTTTCATTTTTCTCTTGAATTTTGTTTTCTAATTTATGTAAATCAGTGATGTTGTGAGTTAATCCATAAAATCCAATTACTTCACCGTCGTCTAATTGAATTGGTACAAGTGTAACATCGATGTGGATAATAATTTCATCATGTTTAATTCGGTATGTTGCATATTGGGATTTTCCTCCAAGTACTTTCTGAAAACAATCTTCAACTATTTTTAAGTCGTCTTTATAAATGAATTCTTCATATGGCTTTCCGACAAAGTCATTTATTTGTAACCCAGCTAAGTGATTCAGTCCAGCTCGCAATTTTACAATCATCCCATTCACATCGATAACGAAGAGAAGAATGTTGGGAGATTGTTCAAAAATATGCGGGTAGGAATGTTTTTCTTTCTCTAAATATTCCTGTAATTTTTTTGTTTTACTGAGTTTAGAAAGCAATCGGCTCCCCCCATTGAAAAGGCTATTATTAGGCAGAAAGTGTCAAGAAGCGACAATATTTTAGGTAAATTGTACCACAGGAAAACGCTTTAATAAATGATTCTGACGGACCAATATGCAATAAAAAACACTCTTATCATCATTAAGGATGACAAGAGTGTTTTTTTATTATGGAGCCTACGAGAATCGAACTCGTATTATTTGCCTGCCAGGCAAGCGTAATCCCATTATACTAAGGCCCCGAGTTAAATAAGTTGTGCTCCAAATTTTAAAGCACAACTCTTATTATAATAAGATTTATAAAAAGTGCAAGGAGATTCTTTAACTGATTATCTCGATTTCGTGAACATCGTCGATATTTGAAATCGTATAATATATATTTGTGATCGAACGCTTAATACTTGCTCGTGCTTTAAGTTCGAGTAAATAGGCTGTGCGCTCCTTTAAATCTTTTATACGAGTATGGGTAATAATAATTTTCTCCTCTTTTAGCTTTTGCAACACGAAATCTAAACTTTCTTGTTCATTAACGATGATTTTAAGAATCAAATCTCGCTTTAATAATTTTTTTGGGCCAATTTTCGTTAGTGCAAATGGAATAAATTCTACACTAATGATGAGAAGGACGACTCCAGCGGCAGCTTCGATGAAAAATCCGGCCCCGACTGTAATTCCAATCCCGGCAGCTCCCCAAATCATAGCAGCTGTTGTTAAACCGGAAATATGATCATTGCCTCGTCTTAATATAACGCCGGCGCCAAGAAATCCAATTCCAGAAACGATTTGAGCCGCCAATCTAAGCGGATCCATTTGAATGCGAATAAGATCGTTTCCTGGAAAAATATAAGCTGATTCAATCGATACAATTGTTAATAAGCAACTGATGATTGAAATAACTAAGCTTGTTTTTAATCCTAGTGGTTTTCTCTTTAATTCCCGCTCAACTCCGATAATTAAACCGAGTAAAGCCGATATACCTAATTTTAATAAGAGGTCTACATCCAATAGTTCCAATTAAATCTACTTCCTTTCCGCTTATTTATTTCTTATACTTGGAAGGAAAATTTATTATTTGTTTCAGTATACATCATAACTTAATTTGGAAGAGGAGAAATAGATGAAGGCACGAAAAACAAATCCTTATATCGTATTAATGATTGGAGTAATTGCCGTTTCTACTTCGGCTATTTTTGTAAAATTATCATCCGCAGATGCGGGTGTGGTCGCTTTTTATCGATTACTGTTTAGTGTAATCATTATGGTCCCGTTATTTTTTCCGAAGTATGTCCATGAACTTGCAGCCATTCGAAAAAGAGATTGGTTATTTTCAGTTATCGCAGGAGTTTTTTTAGCCCTCCATTTTATTCTATGGTTTGAATCACTGAATTACACCTCAGTCGCAAGCTCAACCGTCCTTGTAACACTTCAGCCAATGTTTGCCTTTGTTGGTACATTTCTATTTTTTAAAGAGAAGTTTTCGATAAAAGCGGTTGGCTGTGCGTTAGCGGCTATTATCGGTAGTGTAATTATAAGTTGGGGCGATTTTCGAATTAGCGGTTCTGCTTTAATTGGCGATTTATTGGCGCTTGTTGCTTGTGCGCTAATTACTGCCTATCTATTATTTGGGCAAGAAGTAAGGCAACGATTGTCACTCGTTACGTATACCTTTGTTGTTTATTTGATTAGCACCATTGTTCTGTTTATATATGTACTGCTTTCTGGTTCTTCCTTTTACCCATATCCCCCGATGGACTGGATGTACTTTTTATTGCTGGCGATTGTACCGACTTTACTAGGTCATACCCTTTTTAACTGGACGATAAAATGGTTAAGTACTTCTACAATATCGATGGCTATCCTATTTGAACCAGTTGGCGCAGCGATCCTTGCCTATTATATTTTAGCGGAAAAAATTGTCTGGACTCAAATAACAGGTGGGCTCATCGTCATTATAAGTGTTACGTTATTTTTATATGATGAAAAGAAAAGCGCAGCTAAAAGAAAAGCCACAAATGAATGATGAAATAAAACCGGCATCCGTTTGGATAGCCGGTTTTATATAAACAAATAAGTAAGTCCTGAAAATACAAAAGCCATAATCGATGAAAAAATAAAAGTTCCTCCATATACTTGCCCTTCTGTATTGGAGATGCGAATTCCCTCTATATAAGAGTAAGAAAATAAGTAAACAGCCATAATTAAAGCAACGTAAAAAGCAATCGTTGTTAGCAAGTTAAATAACACCTTCCAATACGAAATATGATTTGTTATTATATATGTACTTGTACACTAAAATATGTTTTTAGAAAAAGTAAAAAAGTGCTTGCGTTCTTTTTGAGAACGTGATATATTATAAATCGTCCGTTAGAGAAGACGCAGTTACTTACATACAGTAGTTAATCATTAATTAAACGAAAAAATGCTTGACTCTGAAAAGTATAAATGTTAAGATTGAAAAGTCGTCGCAAACAACGGTAGACAAGTTTGATCTTTGAAAACTGAACGAAACGAACGTCAAATTATTTTTTAAACAATGGTTTTAACCATTGCCAGCAAGAGTAAGGATCAACGACTAAGAACGTCACATCCTGTGACAATGTCGTTGTGACTCGCATCGTGCGAGCCTAAACTTCTTTTATGAGAGTTTGATCCTGGCTCAGGACGAACGCTGGCGGCGTGCCTAATACATGCAAGTCGAGCGAATGGATGGGAGCTTGCTCCCTGAAGTTAGCGGCGGACGGGTGAGTAACACGTGGGCAACCTGCCTGTAAGACTGGGATAACTTCGGGAAACCGGAGCTAATACCGGATAATTTCTTTCCTCGCATGGGGAAAGGTTGAAAGGCGGCTTCGGCTGTCACTTACAGATGGGCCCGCGGCGCATTAGCTAGTTGGTGAGGTAACGGCTCACCAAGGCAACGATGCGTAGCCGACCTGAGAGGGTGATCGGCCACACTGGGACTGAGACACGGCCCAGACTCCTACGGGAGGCAGCAGTAGGGAATCTTCCGCAATGGACGAAAGTCTGACGGAGCAACGCCGCGTGAGTGATGAAGGTCTTCGGATCGTAAAACTCTGTTATCAGGGAAGAACAAGTATCGGAGTAACTGCCGGTACCTTGACGGTACCTGACCAGAAAGCCACGGCTAACTACGTGCCAGCAGCCGCGGTAATACGTAGGTGGCAAGCGTTGTCCGGAATTATTGGGCGTAAAGCGCGCGCAGGCGGTCTCTTAAGTCTGATGTGAAAGCCCACGGCTCAACCGTGGAGGGTCATTGGAAACTGGGAGACTTGAGTGCAGAAGAGAAGAGCGGAATTCCACGTGTAGCGGTGAAATGCGTAGAGATGTGGAGGAACACCAGTGGCGAAGGCGGCTCTTTGGTCTGTAACTGACGCTGAGGCGCGAAAGCGTGGGGAGCGAACAGGATTAGATACCCTGGTAGTCCACGCCGTAAACGATGAGTGCTAAGTGTTAGAGGGTTTCCGCCCTTTAGTGCTGCAGCAAACGCATTAAGCACTCCGCCTGGGGAGTACGGCCGCAAGGCTGAAACTCAAAGGAATTGACGGGGACCCGCACAAGCGGTGGAGCATGTGGTTTAATTCGAAGCAACGCGAAGAACCTTACCAGGTCTTGACATCCTCTGACAACCTTAGAGATAAGGCGTTCCCCTTCGGGGGACAGAGTGACAGGTGGTGCATGGTTGTCGTCAGCTCGTGTCGTGAGATGTTGGGTTAAGTCCCGCAACGAGCGCAACCCTTGATCTTAGTTGCCAGCATTTAGTTGGGCACTCTAAGGTGACTGCCGGTGACAAACCGGAGGAAGGTGGGGATGACGTCAAATCATCATGCCCCTTATGACCTGGGCTACACACGTGCTACAATGGATGGTACAAAGGGCTGCAAGACCGCGAGGTTTAGCCAATCCCATAAAACCATTCTCAGTTCGGATTGCAGGCTGCAACTCGCCTGCATGAAGCCGGAATCGCTAGTAATCGTGGATCAGCATGCCACGGTGAATACGTTCCCGGGTCTTGTACACACCGCCCGTCACACCACGAGAGTTTGTAACACCCGAAGTCGGTGGGGTAACCCTTTTGGGAGCCAGCCGCCGAAGGTGGGACAGATGATTGGGGTGAAGTCGTAACAAGGTAGCCGTATCGGAAGGTGCGGCTGGATCACCTCCTTTCTAAGGAATATTGTTGGCAGCTAGGCCAACAAAAA